>NZ_CP197237.1:5205000-8927500 GCF_052076025.1 Bradyrhizobium sp. 956_D2_N1_4
GATCTTCGACAGCTGCGAGCATGTGCTGGATGCGTTGGCCCCGCTCGTCGAGCGCATCGTTCGCGACGCACCGCAGCTTCGCGTTCTCGCAACCAGCCGCGAGTCGTTCCGGAGCGACGGCGAAAGGATTTTCCGCCTATTCCCGCTGGATTGCCCGCCGGAGCGCGAGGACCTGGGTGTCGCCGAGGTCCTCACTTACCCCGCGGCCCAGCTCTTCGTCGAGCGCATTGCGCAGAGCTCGGGTCCGTTCCAGCTCAGTGCGGAAGAAGCGCCGCTCGTCGCGAGCATTTGCCGGCGCCTCGACGGCATTGCGCTTGCGATCGAGCTCGCGGCCGGCCGTGTCAATGCGTACGGTATTGCCGGCACGGCGTCGCTGCTCGACAGCCGCTTCTCGTTGCAGTGGCGGGGTCGGCGCACCGCCGTGCCACGACACCAGACGCTCGCCGCGGCGCTCGACTGGAGCTACGATCTGCTACCTCCCGCCGAGAGTGCCACGCTGCGACGCCTGTCGGTCTTTGCCGGGGCCTTCGCGCCGGAGGCGGCTGCCGCGGTGGCCGCCGGCGACGGCCTCGGCGCGTCCGAAACGCTGGAGGCGATCGACAGCCTCGTCACCAAATCGCTGATCTCGCCATCCGGCTCGCGAACGCTGCGCTATCGCCTGCTCGACACCACACGCACCTATGCGCATGGAAAGCTGAACGAGCTCGGCGAGACCAGTCAGTTCGCGCGCCGTCATGCAGAGCATTTTCGCGACTTCTTCGAGCGCGCGGAGGCCGATACATCGACGCCGCTGCCGGAATGGCTGAGCATCTATGGCGCGGAGCTGGACAATGTGCGCACCGCATTGAACTGGGCCTTCGGGCCCGACGGTGACGCTGCACTCGGGATCGCGCTGACGGCGGCTGCCGTCACGCTGTGGGTCCGCCTGTCCCTGTTCGCCGAATGCCGCGAGCGCGCCAAGACGGCGCTCACCGCGCTCGGCGACAGCGGCGACGATCGCATTCGCATGCAACTCCTGTCGGCGCTCGGCTGGTCGCTGATGTACGGCGAGGGCCGCGCCCGCGAGGCGCGTCCGATCCTCGAGACGACCCTGGAGCTGGCTGACAGGCTCGACGACAAGGACTTCCGGCTGCGCGCGCTCTGGGGCTTGTGCATCGACCAGTTCAACAACGGACAGTTCGGCAAGGCCCGCGCGCTCGCCGACCGGTTTGCGAATGCAGCGGCGAACTCGTCGGACAGGACCGACCTCATGCTGGGCGACCGGCTGATGGCGGTGGCGCTGCATTATCTCGGCGATCAGAACGACGCACGGCTGCGCATCGAGCGCGTGAACGCGTCGCTGCACGTGCTGGCGGAGAAGCCGAAGATCTTCCCGCTCGACCTCAGAATATCGACGCAATATTTCCGGGCCCGCATCCTGTGGCTTCAGGGCCTCGCCGATCAGGCCCAGGCGCTCGCCGCCCGAAACATCGAGGAAGGTCGCGCCAACGGCCACGCGCTGACTTTCTGCAGCGTGCTGGGGCAAGCCGCCTGCCCGATCGCCTTCTGGTCCGGCGATTTCGAGGCCGCGGAGCGCCACGGCACCGAGCTGCTCGAACACACCGAGCGCCACGCCATCCGGCTGTGGGGCCTGTGGGCACGGGCCTTCAACGCGGCGGTCGTCGTAAGGCGTGGCGACGTCGCAACCGGCCTGCCACTGCTGCGCGAAGAGCTCAATCGCGCCGGCGATGCGCGTTTCCTGCCGCGCTTTCTTCCGCTGCTCGGCGAACTCGCCGCATGTTCCGGCGAGGCCCACCAGGTCGACCGTGGCCTCGACGTGATCGAGGACGTCCTGACCCGCTGCAACGACCGGCAGGAGCTGTGGTATCTGCCGGAACTGATCCGCATCAAGGGCGAATTGTTGCTCAAGAGCCCGCGGCATGCGGGGGGCGCCGAGGCGCGCTTTCGCGAGGCCATGGACATTGCCAACCAGCAGGGCGCGCGATTCTGGGAGCTGCGCGGTGCGATCAGCCTCGCGCGGTTCATGATCGGAGCCGGCCAGAATGCCGAGGCGCTGGCAATTCTCGAACATGCATGCGGGGCGTTCAGCGAGGGCGCCGGCATCGCCGATATCCGCAGCGCGCGCGATTTGATCGCGCAACTCCGGACTTGACGAGGCCGGCCGAAGGCCTTCGGTCTTCGTACCACACCGCTCGCTTCATCCTGCCCGCGGAATGAATCCGGGCACGCCGGTCTCTACCACTGTGTTGAAGCGGACATTCGTCGTGATGTGGTCCCGCATCTCCCGCATGGCGTCTTCAGGCAGCGTCGAAATATCGAAGTTTTCCTCGATCCTCCGAGGATTGGTCGAGGTCGTCAGGAAAGCCGTGCCGCGCTGGACGGCCCAGGCCAGGGCGACTTGAGCCGGCGTCTTGTGCAGGCGTTCCGCGATGGCGGTGATCACGGGGTCGGCGAGGAGGTTCGGCTTCATGGCGTGTCCCAGCGCGGCAAACGCCTGCAGCACAATTCCATGCTCCCGACAGAAGTCGAGCAGGTCCCATTCGGGCAGGTACGGATGCGATTCGACCTGCACCATGGCAGGCCTGATCCGCGCGACCTCGACGATCTCGCGCAGCTTCTCCAAGGTGATGTCCGACAGTCCGATCGACTTGCAGTGCCCCTCGTCGACGAGGCGCTCCAGTGCCCCCCATGTCTCCGCCAACGTCACGCCTGAATCATAGATGACATGGCCACTCGCGTCCCTCGGGTCCTGCTCGTCGCCGGGTTGAAAGGCGAAGGGGGTATGGATGATGTAGCAGTCGATCTCGTCGAGTTGCAGCCGCCGGCGACTGGCGTCGAAGGCGGGCCTGACCCGCTCCGGCCGATGATTGGTGTTCCATAGCTTCGTCGTAACGAATAGGTCCTGGCGCCGAAGCGTGCCCGCCTTGAACGCATCCTGCATCGCGTCGCCGACGGCCGCTTCATTGCGATAGCGCTCGGCGCAATCGAGATGTCGAAATCCGGCCTCCAATGCAGCCTTGGTGGCCTGCCGCGTCACGAGCGGATCGGGAATGAGTGTGCCAAATCCCACGGCCGGAATCGTCACGGACTCATGCGTGGGAATCCTCGTGTAACGAAGTGAATCGGAAGTCGTCATGGTGATACTCCTTGTTGACTGCTAGCCGCGCGATGCGGACGAAGCGATCGAGGTTGCGGACACATTTCACGACTCTCCGCCGTTAGCCGACGGGACGCGGCTTACGAAGAAAGAACACCAGCGGGATCACGACGAGCATGGCGAACATCAGGATCTCGAACTGATCGATGACCGCAACCGTGGCCGCCTGGCGCGTGACCATGCCGTTGAGGGCGGCGAGACCTGACTTCCCGATCGGGCCCGCAACATTCGCCGCGACACGATAAGGCGTGAGATGCTTGGCGAGCGCGATATGCACGGCCTGGGTGTTGGCATAGAAGAAGAGCTGGACCACCGCGATGCCGATGGTGCTGCCGTAAAGGCGCGACAGGTTGATCAGCGCACTGCCTTCGGGGCGAAGCTTCGGATCGAGCGTTCCGAACGCGGCCCTCACCAGCGCCGGCAACAACATGCCGAGACCAGCGCCCTGGAGGAAACCTGCTTCGACGACCGGCCGCCAGTCCATCGCCGGCGAATAGCCGAGCATCAGCCAGTTGGCATAGACCACCAGCGCCATGCCTCCCATGAGGAACGGACGGTAGTCGACCTGTCCCGGAACCAGGCTCGTCAGCACCAGCGCTCCCACCAGCGCCACGCCGCGTGGAATGCTCATGTAGCCGGTGGTGTCGACAGGGTAGTTGAGCAACTCCTCCAGCATCGGGGACGTCAACGCCAATGTCGGCAGCAGGACGAAGCCGAGCGCGAAGGAGATCACCGTCGAGAGGACGAGATTGCGATCCCTGAACAGGGCCGTGCGGAGAAAATGTTCCTTCTTCGTCAGAACGTGCACGATGAAGAGATAGAAGCCCAGGACCGAGGCGATCGCTTCGACCCAGATCTCCGTCGAGGCGAACCATTCGAGGCGCTCGCCGCGATCCAGCAGCATCTGCAGCCCGATCATGCCGGCGGAGAAGGTCGTCAGGCCGAAGATATCGAAGGGCTGGCTCCGCTCTGCCCGCTTCTCGCCCAGCAACAGGGCCATCGTCAGAGCGATGAAGGCCGTCATGGGCAGGCTGACATAGAAGATCGACGGCCAGCCGTAATATTCGCTGAGCCAGCCACCAAGAGCGGGACCGGTGCTGATGCCGAGCAGCGAGCAGACCGTCAATGCCAGGCCCATGCGCGCTTGCCGCGCCGCCGTCGTCGCCTCGAGCAGAATCGCCATTGAGAGCGGCGCAAGTGGTCCGCTCGCCGCGCCCTGGAGAATCCGCGCCAGCACGAACTGGATCGACGTCGTCGCCAGTGTGTCGAGGACAAGACCAAGCGTGAAGACGGCAAGGGCTGTCTGATAGACCGCCTTGCGGCCGTAGCGTCCCGCGAGCCATTGCGTGATCGACATGGTTACGGTGCTTGCAGCGATATACGAGGAGAACACCCAGCCGACCTCGTCATTGGCCATCGAGAGCGTGGCCTGGATGTGCGGCAGCGCGGCGTTCGGGATCGAAATGTTGACTGCCTGCATGTAGGTCGCCATCAGGGCGGCCGCCGAGATTGCATGATGACCGCCGGTCGCGGTCGATGGGAGGGTCGTACTCATTTGACCTCCGTCGCAAGCGCAGGCTGGAGCAGATGCAGCCAGTTGCGACGATGGCCGGTGTCGACCCGCGCCGTCACGCTGATGCCGGAGAACAGTGGCCGGGTCGAATCGGGATCGTCGAGTTCGAGGCGCACCGGCAGCCGCTGCACGACCTTGACCCAGTTCCCGGTCGCATTCTCCGGTGGCAGGATCGAGAAGTCCGACCCGGTGCCGGGGCTCATGCTGACGATATGCGCCTTGAATTTTCGATCCGGATAGGCGTCGACATCGATCGTCGCTT
Source organism: Bradyrhizobium sp. 956_D2_N1_4 (assembly GCF_052076025.1). Taxonomy (NCBI): domain Bacteria; kingdom Pseudomonadati; phylum Pseudomonadota; class Alphaproteobacteria; order Hyphomicrobiales; family Nitrobacteraceae; genus Bradyrhizobium; species Bradyrhizobium sp. 956_D2_N1_4. The sequence continues at coordinate 5,209,993 of NZ_CP197237.1, forward strand.
CCTGGCCCGGCCGCATATGGGTCAGGCCCGTCTCACGAAAATTCGCCTCGATCCAGACGTCCCGGCTCGACATCAGTGAGAACGTGGGCGCGCCCGCATTGACGAAGCCACCGATCTGCAGATCGTCGACCTTGGTCACGATACCGTCGTCGGGTGCCCTCACCGTGGCGTAGGAGAGATCGAGCCGCGCGCGATCGAGCTGCGCCCTGGCCGCGCGGACCGTCGGGTGGCGGTCGGCATCGATGTCGGGGTCGCCGTTGAGCGCGACGACCGTATTGGCGATCTGCTGTTCGATCGACGCCATCCGATGGCGCGCGACCTTGAGATCGGTCTCGGCCCGCTCGTAGACCGCGCGCGGCGTGAAGTCGGAGGCGACCAGCATCTTCTTGCGGTCGAACTCGTGCTCGTCGAACGAAGCCGAGTCCTTCGCCGATTGCAACTCCGCCTGCTGCTGGCGGTAGGTCGCCTTGAGGGAGTCGATCTGGAGCCGCGCGCTGCCGAGCCGGGCCTCGGCTTGATCGGCGGCGATCTGGTAGGGCTCCGGGTCAATTCGAAACAGAACCTGGCCCTGCCGGACACGCTCATTGTCGCGCACGGCGATCTCGACCGCCTGGCCGGACACCCGCGCGTTGATGGTGACTTTCGCCGCGCGCACGAATGCATCGTCGGTCGAGACATATTGTTCCTGCGCCAGATACATGAAGGCGCCGAACACGGCAGCCGCGGCGGGCACCACGAGCATCAGGGGCCGGCGCAGCCGCCTGGCAAGATCCGCTCCGAACAACGGCGCAGCAGCCTCGCTCCCGCGGAAGCTGCGATCGCCCAGCCAGCCGGCGATTGGCGCAAAGTTCAAACCCATCGTCCTCGTCCTTATCTCATTTACTAACGTTCGTTACAAATATTGTACCCCGATGCGGCGATCAAGCCGTGCGGCCATTGATTTTTATAACGATCCATACAAATATACGTGTGGAACATGGCAACCAGGTTCGGACGACATGGCACGGAAAAAGAGCGAGACGGGACCGGCGCGCCGGGGACGGCCACCCGCCTACGACACCGAGACGGCCCTCAAGCGGGCCACGGAAACGTTCTGGAGGACGGGCTATTCCGGCACGTCCCTGGACAAGGTCGCGGCCGCGACCGGCATGAGTCCACCGAGCCTCTACGCGGTGTTCGGCAACAAGCACGCGCTCTATCTCGAGGCGTTGGCGCGCTATTGGGAGATCAGCCTCGCGGCAACGCGCGAGGCTCTCGCAGGGGACCATCCCTTGGACGAAGCGCTGATGCTGGCCTATGACGCGGCGCTGTCGATCTACTTTTCCGGCAAGGGATCAGCGCGTGGCTGCTTCGTGGTCGGTACCGCGGTGACCGAAGTCGCCGAGGATGCGGCGATCCGGAGCAGCGTTGCGACGGGGCTGCGCGCAATCGATGCCGATTTCGAGGCCCGCTTCCGCCTGGCCCAAGACAAGGGCGAGCTGGATCGCGAGGCCGATCCGGCTGCACTCGCGATCCTTGCCGCCGCCACGATGCAGACCATCGCCATCCGCGCTCGCTCCGGCGCACGCCGCGCCGAGTTGAGGGAGATTGCCCGCAAGGCGGTGACTGTGATCTGCCGACGCCGGTCGGAGGCGCATTGAGCCGCGAGGAATTCTCGTGATCGTACGATGAGGGGAGTTCGCACATTTGCACTCCTCGTCAAAGGCCCTCGGCGGCCTTACGCGACAATCCGCTTAGCCTCCCACGGCGGCCGCACGCCGCGGCAGCTTCCAATCGGGCCGGATGAAGTGGCAGGTGTAGCCATCGGGATAGCGCTCGAGATAATCCTGATGCTCCGGCTCGGCTTCCCAGAACTCCGCTGCGGGCGCAACCTCGGTCACCACCTTGCCGGGCCAGAGGCCTGACGCCTCGACATCGGCGATCGTGTCTTCGGCGACTCTCTTCTGCTCGTCACTGGTATAGAAAATTGCCGAGCGGTAGCTCGTGCCCAGATCATTGCCCTGGCGGTTGAGCGTGGTGGGATCATGGATCTGGAAGAAGAACTCCAGCATGGTCCGGAAGCTCGTATTGGCGGGATTGAAGATGATCTCGATCGCCTCGGCGTGGCCCTCGTGATTGCGATAGGTGGCGTTCTTCACATGCCCGCCGGTGTAACCGACACGGGTGGAGATCACCCCCGGTTGCCTGCGGACCAGATCCTGCATGCCCCAGAAACAGCCTCCGGCCAAAACTGCGCGCTCTGTCGTCATCTGATGCTCCATTGATTTCGTCGAGATAGTCAGCGCTTGTCCGCTGCCGGATGCAAGCGCGGGTCATCGTGGTCATCGTGATATTCGAGGCCTAGCGGCCCGATGGCGGAGACCTGTGTGACGTATTCCCCTGACTTCGCCCAGTGAAAATGCCAGGTCTCGCCGGGCAGCACGATGACGCTGCCCGGCGGATAGGCTTTCACCTGGTCGCCATCAAAACGCTCGCCGAGGCCGATGTAGAACACACCCGACATGACCGTGTAGATGCGATCTTCCGGATGCTTGTGCGGCATCAGTTTCGTGCCCCCGGGCACCTTCACCCGGACCACGTAAGGTCCGGGTTCGCTGGGATGGCCGACCATCACCGCCAGCCGCGCGCCCGGCGGGAACGCAGGGAACGGTTGCCATGCGATGTCCTCGGGCAAGATCGCCCGGAACCTGTCTTCATCCGGCTGATGCTGGCGAGGCAGATCTTGACGAGGCGGATCTTGGCGAGACAGATCTTGGCGAGGCATGGCACCGCTCCCTGTGTTGGATCAGGTCAATTTGGCGTCGAGCGTGATCGCGGCGTTGAGCACCTTCGACACCGGACAGTTCTTCTCGGCCTCGCCGGCGATCTTGGCGAAACCTGCATCGTCAAGGTTCGGCACCTTGGCGCGAAGCGTCAGTGCCGACTTGCTGATCTTGAAGCCCTTGCCTTCCGGCTCGAGCGTGATGGCGGCTTCCGTCGACAGCTCGTCCGGCGTGAAGCCGGCGAGCTGAAGGCCGAAGGCCAGTGCCATGGTAAAGCAACCGGCATGGGCCGCGGCGATCAACTCCTCGGGATTGGTGCCCTTCTCGTTCTCGAAGCGGGTCTTGAACGAATAGGGCGTCCCGGCGAGCACGCCGGATTCGCTCGACAGATGGCCGGTGCCGTCGCGACCGGTGCCCTTCCAGACTGCTGTTGCCTTGCGGATCATCTCAATTCTCCTTGCTGGTTTTCAGGTTGGTTTTTAGCACCGGCGCTCGGTAGCGGAGGAAAGCGACATTGGCACGACCGCCTGTCACTCCTCCAACCGGCCGAAAGCCACAGCGGTTCCGTTAGCCGCTGATTTGACCCACATGGAAGCCCAGCCGGTTCTCGACGTCGCCGGCGCGGTGGAAGCCGCGCGCCATCAGCGCCTTCATGCGGGTCTGGCTGGCAGGACGGCCGAGCGCGGCCAGGAACGCGTCCCACTCCGGCTTGATCTCGTCATCCGGCGGCAGGCTCGCAACATCGACGAGACGCTTGGTCTCGGCGATAGCCTCCTTGTCGAACGACGCAATGCGCATGGCGAGCGCCTCGACGAAGCCGTCGAGCTCCGCATCCGGCAGCGAACGGTTCACGTAGCCGTAACGCTCGGCGAGATCGCCGTGGATGTCATCGGCACCGAGCAACACTTCGAGCGCGCGGCCTCGGCCCATCAGCCGCGGCAACCGGGCCATCGGTCCGCCGCCGGGCACGAGTCCCGCGCCGACCTCCCATTGCGACAGGATCGCCTTCTCGCGGCTGGCAAAGCGCATGTCGCTCGCCAGCGCGAGCTCGCTGCCGACCCCGGTCGCACGGCCCCGGATCGAGGCAATGGAGACGACCGGCGCGCGGCTGAGGCGCACCAGCATGTCGGGCAGCGCCTGCAGGCCGGTCGGCCCGGGTGGAACGCGAAGCGAGTCCTCAAGCGGCGCCAGGAAGTCGTAATGCGTGATGAAGAAGCCTTCGACGGCGCTGTCGAATACGACGACCTTCACGTCCGGATCGGTCTCAATCGCGGTGATGATGTCGTTGAGCAGCGGAAGGTGCTTTGGACCGAAGATGTTCACCGGCGGCATGTCGAAGGTGACACGCCAGTATGTCGGCAGGCGGCGCTCCAGGCGAATGTCCTCGGTGGTGAAGATCTGTACGGGGCGGTTCATTGTTGGCACTCCTGACATGTGTGTTCGAAAATGGAACGCACGGCAGCGCGCGTCCCCTGCTCGGTTCAGATCGACTGGCGCAGCGGGCGGAACGCGGTGCGCATTTCCGCAGAGAACAGCGCGGGCTGCTCCCAGGCCGCGAAGTGGCCGCCCTTGTCGAGGCGGTTGTAGTGCATCAGCTTCGGATAGGCCTTCTCGGCCCAGCTGCGCGGCGCGGCATAGATCTCGTCAGGGAACACGCTGACGGCGACCGGTATCTTGATGTGCTTGGGCGCGAAGAACACCAGCTTGTTCTCCCAGTAGAGCCGCGCCGACGAGACCGCGGTGTTGGTGAGCCAGTAGAGCGTGATGTTGTCGATCACGTCGTCCCGCGACAGGCCTTCGGTCTTGCCGTCGAACACCCGCGCGATCATCGCAGCACTACGTTCGTCGTGATCGAGCATCCAGGATGCAAGACCGGCCGGCGAGTCGACGAGGCCATAGAGCGTCTGCGGCCGATTCGACATCTCGATGGCGTAGCCGAGGCCGTGCTTGTAGAAATCGTCGAGCTGGTCGTAGGCAATGCGCTCGTCGGCCGAGAGGTTTGACGGCCGCGTCCCGCCGGGCTGAAGCGCCTTGGCGATGTCGTCGGGAACGGTGGCGGGCATGTTGGTGTGAATGCCGAGCAGCTCCGGCGGTGCGATCACCGCCATCTGCTCGGTGACGGCATTGCCCCAATCGCCGCCCTGCGCCACGTAGCGGTTGTAGCCGAGGCGCTCCATCAGCACGATCCAGACGCGCGCAATGCGCTGGGGATCCCAGCCGAGCTCCGTCGGCTTGCCGGAGAAGCCGTGGCCGGGAAGCGAGGGGATCACCAGGTCGAATGCATCCGCGGCCTTCGCGCCATGCGCGGTGGGATCGGTGAGCGGGCCGACGATCTTCATCTGCTCGATGATCGAGCCGGGCCAGCCATGCGTGACGACCATCGGCAGCGCATTCTCGTGGCGGGAGCGGATGTGAATGAAGTGGATGTCGACGCCGTCGATCTCGGTGACGAATTGCGGCAAGGCATTCAGCCGCGCCTCCATCTTGCGCCAGTCGTAATCGTTCTGCCAGTACCGCACGAGCTGCTGGAGCGTCGTAAGCTGCACGCCCTGCGATTGGTCGGCGACAATCTCGCGATCGGGCCAGCGTGTCGCTGCGAGGCGGCGGCGGAGGTCAAGCAGATCTTCTTCGGGCACGCTGACGCGGAATGGGCGGATCGTGCCGCGTGCAGCGGCCTTCGCCGGACGCAGCGGCAGCAGGCTCGCCACGCTGGCGGCGACCGCGGTCATTGCGGCCTGGCTCAGCAATTGACGGCGGTCGGGATTGAGAATGTCAGCTCGTGCTCGCGTTGTCATGGCAGATCTCCCTTGCTTTGGTCGGTGACGCCAACCGAATTCGAAATCGACGCGTCGGTTCGTCGTGAGGAGAGATTGGCGCAGGTCCTGGCAATTAGCTCGTTATCGGTTGTTAGGCCGCGTTAGCCGTTGCGAGTCCGGGGGATGCAGGAAAGCGAGCGACGATGACGATACGCGCGATGCAGAAGCAACTCGGCGCGCGACGAGTTCAATCGGCGCGCGCCCTGTCTGTGAATTCAGGCGATGTGTTCATTACAACTCAGGAGGGCAGCGGTTGACCGGCCTGCTCGCGGACGATGTAGTCGGCGTACCAATCCGCCCAGTTCTCGTCGTGTCCGCCGATGCGCTTCTCGTGCTCACCATGCGCGACAGCGGCACGTCGCAGGGTTGCGGCCAGATCGGCCGTTGAGGCAAACGTCGTGCCGTCACCCGCGATGCGTCCAGGCAGTCGCGTCGTGACCTCCTGGAACAACCAGCCATTACCGTCGGGATCACTGAACGAGGCAAACGAGCTGTAGCTGCCGCGCTTCGGGTCAGCACCGCTGACCCGGACGCTGCCGAACAGATACGGCTCGTCCGGACCGGCGTGAACGTCGCCCGCACCATGGAATGGTGCGCTCACCGCGATGCCACGGTCGAGCAGATCCTGTCGCGCCGCCGCCAGATCGGAGACGATCAGGTACAGCCCGCGCGCCGAACCCGGCGCTGCCGGTGTGACGTTCTTGCCGAAGATCACAGAACAGGCCGAACCCGGCGGCGTGAACTGGATCACGCGCCATTGGTCACCTGAGGCAAAATCGGCGTCCAGTCGCCAGCCGAGGCGCGTGTAGAACGCCTTGGCGCGGTCGACATCCGACACGGGGATAACGACGATCTCGAGCTTCAGATCAACGCCACGCGATGTCGAAGACGTGTTCGGAGACCTCGCCGCGGCGTCGGGGTCGATTTCGGTGGTGGCCATGTCGAACTCCCTGAGTTGAAATTGAAGCGAGCTTCAAGCGGCAGTGGGCATCACGATCGTCACGCGTGTGCCGCCCTGGCCCGCCTCGCCCTGCAACCGCGCGTCGATACTGCGTGCGAGCCCTTCAAGGATGCGGCTGCCGGTGCCCTGAAGCGGACCGGTCGCGCCGATGCCGTTGTCAGCCACCGTGCAGAGCCAGGCGCCGTCGCGGTTGGCCATTTCGATCCGGATCAGCGCATCGTTCCTGTTCGGGAAGGCATGTTTGGCGGCATTCGTGACCAGCTCCGTCAGCATCAACGCCAGCCGATGACACTGCGATGCCGGCAGCGCCCCGCTCTCGATCGCGGCCTCGCAGCGGATGCTGGCCGGTTCCAGCACTGCCTCGGAGAGCGCCTCACACAGGTTTTCGAAGAAGGTCTCGACGGAGACGGCGGACAGACTGTCGATGTCGGACAAGAGCTGATAGAGCCTGCCGAACGCGACGATGCGCTGCTCGAACCGGTCCACCGCGCCCGACATGTCCCTGGTGCCCGGCCGCGAGAAGTCGCGGCGGACTGACGCACCCAGCAGCGTCAGCGTGTTCTTCATCCGATGGTGGGATTCCCGCAGCACGAGTTCCCAATCACGCGACTGATCATCAAGGCTGGCAATGTGCTGAGATCGAACGAAATGGTCGCTCGTCTCCAAGCCGATAGCGGACATGATAGCCTCCCCGTTGGATCTAGGACCTAATTCGAAGCGTATACTGGATGCACCGCGCGCGTTTTGCTCGTTAGACGTTGCAAGATTTTGTTATGATCGGCGGCACAAGTTGGCGGCCAGACCGTCCTCTCGACGGTCAAGCACGCTGACGGGTCGTCCCGATCGCTTCCCAAGCCGCTCGCGTTTAAGCGAAATTTGTCACGCATCATCCCGGTGCGGCCGAATGACTTGCCGCGCGATTTCGCCACTTTCGACCAGTTTACTCATAACCTCGTTCTGCTAGATCAGGATGCGGACAACAGCCCCTTCACTGGATTCATTGGCGCGTGGTGGACACTAACGACCAGGATGCGGCGATTTCCTTCGGGCCATTCCGGCTGTACGCAAGGTCGCGCCTGCTCGAGAAGGACGGCGCTCCGCTTCACCTCGGCGGCCGCGCACTCGACATCCTCATTTTTCTCGTCGAGCGCGCCGGCGAGGTCATCGACAAGCGTGAGTTGATCAAGCGCGTCTGGGCCGACGTGACGGTCGACGAGGGCAGCCTGCGCTTCCACATCACGACGCTGCGCAAGGCCTTGGGGGATGCCGGCGAAGGCTCCCGCTATGTCGTCAACGTGCCCGGCCGTGGCTATTGCTTCGCGGGCCCGCTGGTCCGGTCCGAATCGCCGGAGAAGCGGACAGGCCCGGCCGTCCCGTCGCCTCACATACTCCCGCCGCCGCTTGCCAGGATGATCGGACGAGACGACGCGGTCGAGCGGATTTCCACCGAGCTTGCGCAGCATCGCTTTGTTACAATTGTCGGCCCTGGCGGGATTGGCAAGACTTCCGTCGCGCTCGCCGTCGCGCATCGCGAGCTCCAGGCCTTCGACGGTCAGGTCAACTTCGTTGATTTCGGCGCGCTGACGGATGCCAGGCTCGTTCCAAGCACCATCGCCGCCACGCTCGGCCTGACCGTCAATTCCGAGGACCCGATGCCGGGCCTGCTGACGGTGCTGCGCAACCGCCGGATGCTGCTGATCTTCGACAGCTGTGAGCACATCATCGACGAGCTCGCGCCGCTGGCCGAGCACATCGTCCAGGAGGCGCCCGATCTGCACATTCTCGCCACCAGCCGCGAATCCTTTCGCACCGAAGGCGAACGCGTCCACCGGTTGTTCCCGCTGGACTGCCCGCCCCAGCGCGACGGGCTCGGCATCGCCGACATCCTTGCCTATCCCGCAAGCCAGCTCTTCGTAGAACGCATTGCCGAGAGCCTGGGCGAATTCGAACTGAGCGAGGAGGATGCACCGCTTGTCGCCGAGATCTGCCGGCGACTGGACGGCATCGCGCTCGCGATCGAGCTCGCCGCCGGACGCGTGAACGCCTATGGCATTGCCGGGACCGCCTCGCTGCTCGACAGCCGCTTCTCGCTGCTGTGGCGGGGACGCCGCACCGCGATCCCGCGGCACCAGACCCTGAGCGCCGCGCTCGCCTGGAGCTATGATCTGTTGCCGGCAGCCGAAAGCGCGACGCTGCGCGGTTTGTCGGTGTTCGTCGGGCCATTCACGATGGAGGCCGCGCTCGCCGTTGCGTTCAGCCAGGGCATCAGCGAGCCCGAGGCGGTCGAGGCGATCTCGAACCTGCTCTCCAAATCGCTGATCGCAACCTCACCCGCGGAGCGGCGGCTGCGCTATCGCCTGCTCGACACCACCCGCGCCTTCGTCGGCGCGAAGCTCGTCGAGAACGGCGAAGCGCCCCGTGTCGCGCGCGCTCACGCCGAATATTTCCGCGACTTCCTGCGCGACATCGCGCTCAAATCCACGGGCATGCAGACCGCGGGCGGCTTCCTTCCCTATGCCGACCATTTGCCCAATGTCAGGGCCGCGCTGACCTGGAGCTTTTCGGATAGCGCCAACCGAACGATCGGCGTGGATCTGGCGGCTTCGGCGGCCCAGTTTTTCCTCGAACTGACATTGCTGACGGAGTGCTATCGCTGGACGACGCAGGCGCTTGTCTCTCTCGATACGAATTCGATCGACCGCCGCCAGGAGATGACGTTGCAGGCCGCGCTCGGCGTCTCCGTGATGTTCACGCAGGGCAATACCGAGGCGGTCCGGTCGGCGTTCACACGCAGTCTTCAGCTTGCGCGGGATCTCGAGGATCTGCACTGGCAGCTCTGGCTGCTGCGCGGATTGCACATCTACCTGACCAGGGTCGGGGATTTTCACGGCGCGCTCGGCACCGGCGAGCAGGGCGAGAGCGTTGCGCGCAAGCTGAATGATCCGGCCGCCGCGCTGAACGTGGAATGGATGCTGGGCGTCGCGCACCATCTGATCGGCAATCAGGACAAGGCCGTGCCGTTCTGCGAGAGCGCGATGGTGCACAATCCCGGCTCGCAGCGGCTGAACATGGGGCATCTCGGTTATGACGACCGCATCGTCGCGCTGGTCGCGCTGGCGCGCGGGCTCTGGCTCACCGGCCGGCCCGATCGCGCGATCGAGGCGGCGAGATACACCGTTCGCGAGGCCGAACTGCTCGAACAACCGCTCACCCTCGGCATCTCCCTGATCTGGACGATCTACGTGTTCCTCTGGGTCGGCGACTGGGCCAATGCCGAAATCCTGATCGAGCGGCTGATCGACCATTCGGCGCGGCACTTCCTTGGTCCCTATCACGCCGTCGGCATCGGCCAGAAGGGCGAGCTCATGCTTCGCCGCGGCGACATCGCCGGCGGGATCGAGCATCTTCGCCGCAGCCAGGCCACGCTGTACGCGACGCGACACCGGATCATGACGACGGTGTTTGCGACGGCCCTGGCGGAGGGCCTCGTGGCGGAGAACCAGCCGGACGAGGCCCTGCGCACGATCAATGATGCCATTGCGCAGATTCCAGATCATGGCGAATCCTTCGACATGCCGGAAATGCTCCGGGTCAAGGGCGACATCCTTGTCCGGTCGGGAAACACCGCGGAGGCCGAGCGCTGCTTCCGGAAATCGCTCGATCTGTCGCGCCGGCAGTGCGCGCTCGGCTGGGAGCTGCGGGGGGCGATCAGCCTCGGCCGGGTCTGGCGCCAGGCCGGACAAGCGGGCAAAGCACGCGCTCTGCTCGCCCCGCTCGTCGCGCGATACCAGGAAGGCCTCCAGACCCGCGATCTCCTGGCCGCCAGGGAGCTCCTGAGCGCGCTGAATTGACAGTATCTTCAACGGGATACCGTCCAAGCACCTGCTCGCAAGTCCTAACAACTTCTAACACGCCAAGCCGCATCCGCCCCGCCATGGTGGTGGCGCTTCACGGTGGATATGACGGGATATGGCGCTTCTTGACGATGTAATTGATGCCAGCGGCGGTATGGCCCGCTGGAATAGCTTGAATCGCTTCACGCTCCACCTTTCCGTCGCCGGCTCGTTGTTCTCCAGCGCCGGACATGCCAGCGAATTCAAGGACGTGACGGCGGAGGGCTCGACCCGCGCCCAGTCGGTCCGCTTCACCGGCATCACCGGGGGTGAACACTCCGGCTGCTTTCAGCCCGACGCGATCACGATCGAGAGCCTCGAGGGTGAGGTCCTGCGCACCTGGGATAACCCGAGCCCTGCATTTCCCAAGACCGGCTCTCCTGCGCTCGCGGACGAACTGCACCTCGTCTTCTTCTGCGGCGTTGCGATCTGGAATTATCTGACCAACCCATTTCTGCTCGCCCATCCCGACGTCGTCACGGAGGAGCTTCCGCCGTGGCGCGAAAACGCTGACACGTGGCGGCGGCTGCGCGCGCAGTTCCCGCCGAACCTGATCACGCTCGCGCCCGAGCAGATCTTCTACTTCGACGAGAACGCCCTGCAACGGCGGACGGATCACGATCTGTTCGGAAACAAGGTCGCACATTATTCCTGGGCCCATGACAGCTTCGGCGGCATCGTCGTGCCGACATTGCGGCGTGTGCAGACGCTGCGGCCTGATGGAAGCGTGATCGCCAGGCCCGTGCTGATGGACGTCGAGATCTTCGACGCCGTGTTCGAGTAGCGGTGGCGACGCGCGAGAGCTGGAACCGTTCACTGCTCTCAACGCCTAACAATACATAACGAGCTAACACGCGGCCTTGGGTGCAACATTGGGCTCACGAGCAACGAACAAGTGTCGTGCTCGAACGAGACCGAGGCCGGCGCACCTCCACCACGAGGGAATGCGTCATTGCAGCGAACGCACTCAAGGAGATCGTCATGAAGGTTCTTATGGTTATCACCTCCCACGACCAGCTCGGCAACACTGGACGCAAGACCGGGTTCTGGCTCGAGGAGCTCGCCGCCCCCTACTACGTGTTCAAGGATTCCGGCGCGGAGATCACGCTGGCTTCGCCCAAGGGCGGCCGGCCGCCACTCGATCCCAAGAGCAACGAGCCCGAGTTCCGCACTGACCTGACGCTGCGCTTCGAGGCGGACGCTGCCGCTGAAGCCCAGCTCGACAAGACGGTGCGCCTCGACAGCGTCAAGCAGGAAGACTTCGACACGCTGTTCTATCCCGGCGGTCACGGCCCGATGTGGGACCTCGCCGAAGACAAGGACTCGGTCAAGTTGATCGAATCCTTCCTCGCCGCGGGCAAGACCATCGCGGTGGTGTGTCACTCGACCGGTGCGCTGCGCCACGTCAAGACGCCCGATGGCAAGCCTTTGGTCGAGGGCAAGGAGGTGACCGGCTTCACCAACGGCGAGGAAGAGGACGTGGGCCTGACCCATGTCGTACCGTTCCTCGTCGAGGACGAGATGTTGAAGCTCGGCGCGGTCTTCTCGAAAACGGCGAACTGGGGCGTACACGTCGTCAGCGCGGGCCAGCTCATCACGGGACAGAATCCGCACTCCTCCGGCCCGGCCGCGCAGACGCTGCTCGCCGCCCTCGCCAAGAAGGCGAAGTCGGCCGCGTAAGTCAGACTCGCATCGGAGCGGTGCGCATCAATGAGCACCGCTCCGGCACTGACCGGACACATCGAGGACGATGACGAAAGCTTTACGCCGGAGCTTACGAATGTGATCCGGCGAGCGGAAGCTGCCGCGCACAACAGTGATCACGGTGGCAGCGTGCCGCTCAATCCCGTCAGAGCGGTTGCCGGCGCATGACGCGCCCACATCGGAGCGATGACATGAAAATTCCAGCCACCCTCGCCCTCGCAGCCGCCCTCGCCTGCACCACCGTGCAGGCCTCGGCACAGGATCTGCGGTCGAGTCGACGCTCGATCAGCTATCACACCATCGATATCGGGGGTCTCAATATCTTCTACCGCGAGGCCGGGCCCGCCGACGCGCCGACCGTGCTGCTGCTCCATGGTTTCCCATCCTCGTCGCGGATGTGGGAGCCTCTGCTGCCGCTGCTCGCGGACAAATATCACCTGATCGCGCCTGATTATCCCGGCTTCGGCAACAGCAGCGCGCCGCCGCCGTCCGACTTCACCTACACTTTTGACAACATCGCCGGCGTGATGGGCGAGCTGACGAACAAGCTCGGCCTGACCAACTACGTGCTGTTCATGCAGGACTATGGCGGCCCGGTCGGCTTCCGCATGGCGCTGGCGCATCCCGAGCGCGTTCGCGCCATCATGATCCAGAATGCCGTTTCGCATGAGCAAGGCTTGAGCCCGCTCTGGGAAGCGCGTCGCAGATACTGGGCTGATCCGGCGCATGAGCTTGAGGCGCTCAAGGCCAACTTCACATCCTTGGCCGCGACGCGCCAGCGGCACCTCGGGTCCAGCCCGCACCCCGAACGCTACGACCCTGACACCTGGACCGACGAATACGCGTTCCTGACGCGTCCCGGCGAGGCCGAGATCCAGACTACGCTGTTCCTGGATTACCGGACCAACGTCGCCTCCTATCCGAAGTGGCAGGAGTGGCTGCGCAAGGCGCGGCCGCCGACGCTGGTGGTCTGGGGCAAGTACGATCCGTCCTTCGCCGTCGCCGGCGCTTCGGCCTATCGCGACGATGTGCCGGATGCGGAGGTACACATCCTCGAAGCCGGCCATTTCGCGCTCGACGAGGCGACCGACGAGATCGCCACGCTGGTTCGCGACTTCCTTGCGCGTCTGGACGGGCACAAGGGCTGACGGCGACTTGCACAATGCACCGACCAGAGGAGGCACACATGACCGACAACATCAGCCACGAACGACGTCGTTTCGTCGGCAGGGCTGCGATGGCGCTCGCCGCGACCCAGCTTGCGCTGAGCACGACGGCCACGGCGAAGCCGGCGAAGTCCGCCACCGTCGTCAAGCCCGGCGCCAACACCGCGTTCGCGTCCCTGAAGCAGATCGACGCCGGCCTCCTCAACGTCGGCTATGCCGAGGCGGGTCCCGCGGATGGCCCGCCCGTGATCCTGCTGCATGGCTGGCCCTATGACATCTACGCCTTCGTCGATGCCGCATCGCTGCTCGCCGCGGCCGGCCGTCGCGTGATCGTGCCTTACCTGCGCGGCTACGGCAGCACGCGTTTCCTCTCCGACTCGACGATGCGGAACGGGCAGCCGGCGGCGATCGCGGCCGACATCGTCGCCCTGATGGACGCGCTCGGAATCGACAAGGCGACGATTGCCGGATTCGACTGGGGTGCGCGCACCGCCAACATCATCGCGGCGCTCCGGCCGGAGCGGGTCAAGGCGATGGTGTCGGTGAGCGGCTACCTGATCGGCAGCCAGCAGGCCGGCAAGATGCCGCTGCCGCCGAAGGCCGAGCTGCAATGGTGGTACCAGTTCTATTTCGCGACCGAGCGCGGCCGCGAGGGCTACGACAAGTACCGCCACGATTTCTCGAAGCTGATCTGGCAGCTCGCTTCGCCCCAATGGCATTTCGACGACGCCACATTCGATCGCAGCGCGAAGGCGTTCGACAATCCGGACCATGTGGCGATCGTGATCCACAATTATCGCTGGCGGCTGGGCCTCGCCGAAGGCGAAGCGAAATACGCCGACGACGAGGCGAGATTGGCGCAAGCGCCCGTGATCGCCGTGCCCACCATCACCATGGAGGGTGACGCCAACGGGGCACCGCATCCTGAGCCGTCCGCTTACGCGAAGAAATTCTCCGGGCGCTATTCGCACCGGACCATCAAGGGCGGTATCGGCCACAATCTGCCGCAAGAGGCGCCGAAGGCCTTTGCCGACGCGGTGCTGGACGTCATGGCCGAAGCCTAGGCGCTGGACCTGCCAACGGCACTTAACAACGCTTAACGGGCGATCGTCTGCGCACGGGGGTATCTCTATTGGGGGCGACACCACCGATGCGAGAGGAAACGGCCGGATGATTCCGCTGCTGGCGAATGCGATCGAGGCCCATGGCGGGCTCGATCGATGGAATGCCCACGAGCGACTCACCGCCACGATCGTGACGGGCGGCGACCTCTGGATCTTGAAGGGCGTCGATCAGGACCAGGCGCCGCGCACGATGCGGATCGAGCTGCATCGCGAGCGGGCTTCCGTGGAGCCGTTCGGCAAGCCCGGCCAGCGCACCGACTTCAGCCCGGAGCGGATCGCCATCGTGGCCGCGGACGGCCGCATCGTCGCGGAGCGCAACAATCCGCGCGGCTCGTTCGCGCGGCACGATATGCGCACGCATTGGGATCCGCTGCATCGCGCCTATTTCAACGGCTATGCGCTCTGGACCTACATGACTGCGCCGTTCCTGCTGGCGGCGGACGGGTTCGAGGTCCGGGAGATCGCGCCCTGGCGCGAGGGCGCGGAGGTCTGGCGCGGATTGCGGGCGACCTTCCCGGCCGTGATCGCAAGCCACAGCGCCGAGCAGGATTTCTATTTTGGCCCCGACATGCTCATCCGCCGGCATGATTACCGGGTCGAGATCGCCGGTAACTTTCCGGCAGCTCAGTACGTATCCGATCCCGTCACCGTTGACGGCTTCAAGCTCCCGACCCGCCGGCGCATCTATCTGCGCGGCGACGATCTGATGCCGCTGCGTGATGAGCTGATGGTGTCGATCGATCTTACGGATTTCCGGTTCGACTGAGCCTTGTCAGGCTGATGCCTCGTCCAGCACGAGCCGTGCGGCCTTCAAATCCGCCGTCTCGAATCCTTCCGAGAACCGCGCATAGGCCGCGGCGAGATCGTCGAGCGGATTCTTGACGCCCTGCCGAAGCCGAAGCGCCGCGAGCGACATCTCCGTCCGCAATCGCCAGGACAGCGCGCCCTGCTGCTCCGCCAGCGCGAGCGATGCTGCAAAGCTCGCTTCGGCGGCACCGAGATCACCGGTCCGCGCCTCGAGGTCGCCGCGCCGGCGCAGGAGCTCGGGCATGTCAAAACCTCCGCCGCCCTGCTCGACGCGGGCGATCGTCTCGTGCAGGACCTGCAGCCCTTCCGTCAACCGTCCCAGCGCCGCCAGTCCCTGCGACAGGTCTCCGGCGAAGGCGGATGCGTAGAGCTCGTAGCGATCCGCATGCAGGCGCGGCAGCGCGCTCCGCAGCAGATCGACACCGCCGGCCGGCTCACCGCGGGCGATCATGGTCTGCGCGCGAAAGCCGGTCGCGACGGCTTCGTACGGCGCGAGTCCGTGCAAATTCGCATGGGTCGCGAGGCGTCCCGTCATCGTCTCGACGGCGGCCCAGTCGCCGACCCAGCCGAACACCGAGGATGACCAGCACAGCGCGATGCAATGCATCACCACATCGCGCGGCGCGGCGGCGCCGACGAGCGGGCGGACGCAATCGAGTGCGCGGTCGGGAAAGCCACGCAGCCACAGCACCCGCGCGAGCGGAATCTGCGGCGTGCGTGAATAGGCGAAATGCCCGGGCTCCGTCCCGCGCAGCGCGGCGTCGTCGCGCACGCCTTCATCGAGATGGGCCTGCGCCTCGGCCTGGTCGCCGGCGAGATGATAGGACACGCCGAGAAGCGCCTTGCTGCCTGCGATCCCCGCGGTGTCGCCGATCTGGCGGGCGATGCGCTCGGCCTGGCGTGCGGTCGGCACGAGGTGCCTGTAGTCGCCGGTGCGGCGATAGAACATGTTCAGCCGCGACAGCAGGCGGAACGCATTGGCGTGATCGTCGAGCGCTTCGGCGATCTCCAGCCCGCGCCGGAGTGCGGCCTCGGCCTGCTCGCTGTTGCGCTCCGTGAACATGAAGGCGTGGCCGAGCGTCGACTGCAGCTCGAGCTCCCATTTGCCGCCCTGGTTGGCATCGTCGAGCATCGCGAGCGCGCGGCCCGACCAGATGCGCGCCTCGTTCAGCAGGTTGAGCTCGACGAACAGCCTTGCGGCGCCGCCGGCGAGCGGCACGCGCAAGGCGGCACCGTCGTGGTTGGCAAAACTCCATTCCAACGCCGCACGGGCATCTGCGAGCAGGCTCGCGCGCGCCTGCAGGCGCGAAGCCGGGTCGCCGCCCTGCTCCGCCATGCTGGCTTCGAGCGTGCGCTGAACATAGGCCGTGTGACGGCGCGCGATCGCCGCCGCTTCGCCTGCGTCGACCAGCTTCTGCATGGCGTAGGCGCGCGTGGCATCCAGCAGGCGATAGCGCCGCGATGCGCCATCGGGCTGCGCCGACAGCAGCGACTTGGCCACGAGCTGCTCCAGCGCATCGACGACGCGATCGGCCGCGGCACCCTCATCCGCGGCGACTGCGATCGCCCCCTTGAGCGTGAAGGGGCCGGCGAAGATGGCGAGTCGCTGAAGCACTGTGCGTTCGCTCTCGCCGATCAGGCCAAAACTCCAGTCGAGCGTCGCGCCGAGCGTCTGCTGCCGTGGCGGCGCCGTTCGCCGTCCGCGCCATTCGAGCTTGAGCCTGGAGTCGAGCAGCGCGGCCATCTCCCGCAATCCGTAGACGCCGACGCGCACGGCGGCGAGCTCGATCGCGAGCGCGATGCCGTCGAGCTTGCCGCAGATCTCGGCCAGGACGTCGGCATCGTCGTCCGTGATATCGCCGCGATGGCCTGCGGCCGCGGCACGATCGATGAACAGCTGCGCGGCTGGATAATCCAGCACTTCACCGGCGCTGAGGCGCGCCCCTTGCGGCGGGCCGGCCAGCGGAACGAGCTCGAAGATCTGCTCGCCTTCCACCAGCAGCGACTCGCGGCTGGTGGCGAGAATGGCGATGCCCGGCGCCTCGCGATAGATGTTTTCGGCCAGACGAGCGACCTCGTCGATGACGTGCTCGCAGCTGTCGAGGATGAGAAGCAGCCGCCGTCCGCGCAGGAAATTGATGATGCTGCCTGAGGGATCATCGTGATGCACGACGAGGCCCAGAGCGGCGGCAACCGTGCTCGCGACCAGCGTGGCGTCCTTCAGCGGGCCGAATTCGAGGAAATGAACGTGGCCCTCGAATGCCTGCCACATGTCATGCGCGAGCGCGGTCGCAACCGTGGTCTTGCCGATGCCGCCCGGTCCTCGCAGCGTGACGAAGCGGTCGCTCAGCAGACGCGCCGACAACTCGGGCAGCACGTCGTCCCGACCGATCATCCGGTCCAGCCGGTGTGGCAAGGCCGCTGGCGGCACCGCTCTTTCAGGTGCACGCGGCGCGAGCGCCGGAGCGGCGTTGCGCTCGCCACGTTGCACAGGCGCGACGAAGCAATAGCCGCGGCTCGGGACGTTGGTGATGTAGCGGGCCCCGTCCTTGCCGTCGCCAAGCGCCTTGCGCAACTCCGCGACATGGACGCGCAGGCTGATCTCCTCGACCGCGAGGCCGGACCACGCGTAGCTCAGAATCTCGTTCTTCGGCACCACTTCGCCGGCACGGCTGAGGAGCAGGCGCAGAATGTCCATCGCGCGGCTGCCGAGCTTGACCGGCGCTCCGTCCCTCTCGAGCAACCGCGACCGCAGCGAAAACGGTCCGAACGAGACTGCGTCGAAATCAAGGCTCGCCCCGGCGCCATTGCCGGGCGAGCCATGTCCTGCCGGGGGTTCGGTCACTTCTGACTCATCTTGACGGCCATTTCATTCAAATGCGCGGCGACTATACCCGCCGTCGATGCGCGGTCCAGCAAGGCGCCGAGCCGGCCTCATACCGGCACATCGATCGCAGCGCGATGTTCTGCAATGTCCTCACACCGCACCGATCTGCGCAAATAATTGAAATGCTGGACAAAATCAAACGTCCTGCGGCGGGCTGTCACACTTCATGTGCTCGCACAAAATCTAACACCTCCTAATCATCACTAACGGGCTTCTTGCCTGGCTCACGCCTATCCTCTGATCGTGGAAAGCACTGAGAGTTGGCTGATCGCTGCAAGCGGCGACGAGGCCAGGAGAGGACGAGCGATGTTCAATGACTTGCAAGCAGCGCATGCCTGGATCGAATTTCCCGCCAGCCGGTGTGATCGCGAGGCTTCGCACGGGATGCGTGCAATCGCGCAGGAAAGCGGATGGCGCAAGATCGATCGCGGCCTGGACGCGGACATCACGATTTCGCGATGGGAAGACTCGCGGGCCATCTCGTCGCACGAAGCGACGACGCCGGCGGACCGCTATTTCGTCGCCATCGCGCTGAAGACCGCTCGGGTAAAGCTGACGCGGGACCGTCAGATCATCTTCGACGGCACCATGCCCGCGGGCACGCTGTACGTCAGTGCGCCATCGAAGCTTCTCGGCGTGCAATTCCATTCGCCCTGCGCTTTCCTGCACTTCCACATCTCCACCGATCATTTTTCGGCGGCGCGGCCGGCGACCGAGGGCCTCAACGACCTCGTCCTGCTGCGCGACCCGCTCGCAGCCGAGCTCGCCAAGGCACTGACCGAGCATGGCGATACCGCGGACCAGCAATTCGCGCGCTGCATCGGCGAGACCCTTGCGATGCATCTGACCCGGCTCGAGCTGCCACGCTCAAAAGTCAATGCCTTGCCGAAATGGCGGCTACGGCGCGTCGAGCAATATATCGCCGATCACTTTGATCGCTGCATCAGTCTGTCTGAGCTCGCCAATGTCGCGGGCCTCTCGAGGATGCATTTCGCGGCACAGTTCCGCGCCGCGACCGGCTACCGTCCGCGCGAATATCTGCTCAATCATCGCGTCGAGCATGCGAAGACCTTGCTCACGACGACCGAGCGGCCGCTGGCGGAGATCGCGCTTGCCGTCGGCTTCAGCACCCAGGCGCATTTTTCGACCGTGTTCAAGCGCATCAGCGGCGAGTCACCGGCACGCTGGCGTCTGGCCAGCAGGGCTGTGCTGCCTGCTACGGAGGCGCTTCCGCGGCGGCGCCCTGCCGCGGACATGGACTGGATGGTCGGCGCAGCCGCGTAGTTCGTGCGGCGGCAGGCGAATTGGAATCGAGGTATCTGAAATCAAGGGACTTGGAATCAAGCGACTTGAGATCAAGGCACTTGGCATCACGCCATCTGCAGTTCGACCGGTTTGCGATTTCTTTGGCGTGAGTGCCCTGCCACTCACGCCGGCTCGAGCCCTTTTCCTCCCGGGCCTGCGAGCCACTCGGGGCCGTCCCTCCGCCCACACAGGACGGCCCCTTTTCTTTCTGCCTCTCGTGTCCTGGACGCGCTACGGCACGGGCACGAGAGCGCAGTATGACTCACACTCCCTCCACGTCGTCGTTGCGAGCGCATTTCGCGTAGACCGGATAGAGCGCAGCGTAGTCCGGCGCCTTCGCACTACGGCCGCAGCAATCCCGGCGACGCGCCTATACCGGATCGAACGCGCGGATCGGCGGCAGATTGCCGGTGAACTTCTCCACCTCGACCGTCGTGAGCTGGCCGGTGCAGCCCTGCGCGAAGGACGAGGTACCGATGTCGCGGGTGAGCACGTT
This sequence comes from Bradyrhizobium sp. 956_D2_N1_4, assembly GCF_052076025.1. NCBI lineage: Bacteria > Pseudomonadati > Pseudomonadota > Alphaproteobacteria > Hyphomicrobiales > Nitrobacteraceae > Bradyrhizobium > Bradyrhizobium sp. 956_D2_N1_4. Next base: position 5,229,914 of record NZ_CP197237.1, read on the forward strand.
GGGATTGCCGTGAACGCAGAGCGGCGCTTCGTCCTCGGGGTCCATCGGGTCGTACCACGCGCCGGTCGGAAGCTGCACGACACCGGCCGCGATGCCGTCGGTGACGTGGACGGCGGCGAGACAGGCGCCGCGCTCGTTGAACAGCCGGATGATGTCGCCGTCCTTGATTCCGCGTGCATCGGCATCGCGTGGATTCATGCGCGCCACCTCGCGGCCGCGATGCTTCGCGCCCAGCGAATGGCCGCCGAAGTCGAGCTGGCTGTGCAGGCGCGTCACCGGCTGGTTGGCGACGAGGAAGCACGGCGCGCCGGGTTTCGGCATGTCGGTCTTGTCGAGCCAGACCGGATGGCCGGGACAATCGGCATCGCCGTGCGCGGCGATCTTGGCTGAATAGATCTCGATGCGCCCGCTCGGCGTCGGCAGAGGATGTTTGGCCGGATCCTCGCGAAAGCTGCGCAGCCGGCCGCCGTCGTCGGGCTGTTGCGGCACGACCAGGCTGCCGCGCCGCCAGAATTCGTCGAAATCAGGCGCCTCGAGGCCACGAGCTTGAAGCGAGGCGCGAGTCGGCTCGTACAGATGTTCGAGCCACTGCCGCGACGTGCGCCCTTCGGTGAAAGGTTCGCGCGCACCCAGGCGCTCGGCGAGATCGGCAAAGATGTCGTAATCGTCACGCGCAAGGCCGAAGGGCTCGGCGATCTGGTGCATCGCGACCATCAGGGGATCGTTGGTCGAATAGCCGATGTCCTCGCGCTCCAGCGTCATGGTCGAGGGCAGCACGATGTCCGCGTGCCGCGCCGTCGCGGTCCAGGCGAGCTCGTGCACGACGAACGTATCGAGCTGCGCAAAAGCCTTGCGCAAGCGGTTGATGTCCTGATGGTGATGGAAGGGATTGCCGCCGGCCCAGTAGACGAGGCGGATGTCCGGATAGGTACGCGTCTCGCCATTGTAGCGATAGGTCGTGCCGGGACTGAGCAGCATGTCGGCGATGCGCGCGACCGGAATGAAATCGCGCACGCCGTTGCGGCCCTGCCCCAGCGTCGGTCCCGGCACGTCGTTGACGCGGCGGCCATAATAGCCGATCGCGCCGAGCGAATAAGCATAGCCGCCACCGGGCAGGCCGATCTGGCCGAGCGCTGCAGCGAGCACCATGCCCATCCACACCGGCTGCTCGCCATGCTCGGCGCGCTGGAGCGAATGCGAAACGGTGATCAGTGCACGCTTTCCGGCGGCGCGGCGCGCGAGCTCGCGTATCGCGTCCGCATCGACGCCGCAAATCGCGGCGGCCCATTCGGCATGCTTGGCCTGCCCGTCGCTCTCGCCATTGAGATAGCGCAGGAACACGGGCCAGCCTTCGGTGTAGCGATCGAGGAAGGCCTGGTCGTGCAGACCTTCGCTCACAAGTGTGTGGACGATGCCGAGCATCAGGGCGGTGTCGGTGCCGGGCAGGCACGTCATCCATTCGGCGCCGGCCTCGACGGGAAGATCGTCGCGCAGCGGGCTGACCAGGATGAACGCGCAGCCGCGCCGGCGCGCGGCTTCCATGGCGCCGCGCTCGACATGCTTGCTGATCGAGCCGCCGGCCACCATGGAGTTCTTCAGCGCCATGCCGCCGAACGCCAGCACGATATCGGTGTTCTCGGCAATCTGCTCCCAGGTGACGTTGCGCTTGGTGATGTCCTCGTAGCCGGCAAGGATCTGCGGCAGCAGCACCGAGGATGCGCCCGAAGAGTAAGTGTTCACCGAGCGCACATAGCCGCCCATTGCGATGTTGAGGAAGCGATGCACCTGGCTCTGGGCGTGATGGAAGCGGCCCGCGCTCGACCAGCCGTAGGAGCCGCCGAACACGGCGCCGGGGCCGCGCGTATCGCGGATGCGGCCGAGTTCGTCGCCGAGCAGATCGAGCGCCTTCTCCCAACTGACGGAGACGAACTCATCGCGGCCGCGGCGATCGTCCGGGCCAGGTCCGCGCTCGAGCCAGCCGCGGCGGATCGCCGGCTGGGCGATGCGCGCCTGATGCCGCAGCGCGCCGGGGAAATTGCCGATGATGCCGTTCGGATCGGGGTCGCCCGCATAGGCCCTGACCTCGAGCCCGGCTTCGCTCTGACGCGCGGAAAACACGCCCCAATGCGAGGTGTGGGGCTTGAAGCCGTCAGACAGGTCGAGGCCGGGGTCGGGAAAGCCAATCGTATCGTCCATCGTCTGATCCTTGTTCCGGTACGGCACGGACCCAGCCGCTGCCGCGTCGATTCCGGTGGCAGTATACCGATCCGCATCCTGATGTCGTCGGGATCAGGGCCGTCGGAAACGCCGGGCTCCCGCGCGCAAGTGCAGCTGGGTGACCGTCCGACCGCACGACAAGCGGCGATTCTTAAGCCAATTTATTCTTTATTTTCAATATCTTGTTGGACGACCTTCGAGACGCCCCGGTCGCGAAATCTCTTCAAACGACATCGACATGGAAATGTGCGATATGCCGCCCATCCCCACAGCAGCATCGGTTCATCATGATCCAGCGCGTCTTGCCCTACGAAGGACTCCTCCACGAAGTGGTCGAGCATAATGGCGTGCTCTACATCGGCGGGATCGTCCCCGAGGACACCAGCCTCGATATGTCGGGCCAGGCCAACGACGTCCTCGGGCAGCTGGCGCGCCTGTTGACGACGCTCGGCTCCGATCTCGCCAACGTCTTGCAGGTGACCATCTTCATGACCAACCTGAAGGAGAAGGCGGAGTTCAATGCGGCCTGGAAGGCGCACTTTGCGGAAGCTCACCTGCCGGCGCGCGCTGCGATCGGCGTGGCCGATCTCGGTCCAGGCGTCAAACTCGAGATGACGGCCATCGCGGCCCGGTAACCCCAGGCTCGAGGCGCTCACTTCCAGGCGATCGTGATCGCGCTGATGTTGGAGGCGAGCTCAAGTCCGGCCTTCGGGCCTTGCAGCACGATCGTCACGCCCTTTTCGTTGCGCAGATGGGCGCCGTTGACGCCGCCGACGAGTGCGAAGCCGCCGCCGACGGAGCTATAGGTGCCGACGAAGTCGCCGACATCGCGGATGCCTGATGCCCGGCCATCAAATCTGCCGACGGTCGCACCGGCCGTGATGCCGACGCTCAAGCCGGAGACCTTGAAGGGATAATTCCGACCGCGGTAGTTCAGCACGCCACTGCCGGTGCCGCCTCCGACCAGCAGGCCAGCCTTGACGAACCTCACCTGGACATGGCCGCTCGCTTGCGCGAACGACGGCGTGGCCGGCATCGCGAGCAGGAGGAGCGCGAGCGCGGCAAGGCCGATTGCGGTCGCGCGCCGCATGCGTTCCGGTTTATGGCTTCGCGGCATCGACCTTCTTCCAGGTCTGGTCGGGATCGAACAGCGTGGTGCGCTCGGCGATGACCGCCGTGCGGTTGCCGAGATCCTTCTGGTAGACGGTGCCGGCATGATTGACGAGAAACGTCATCACGCCGGAATTGCCGTATTCGGCGGGCCAAGCGATCAGTCCGAAGCCCCCGATCATCTTGCCCTTGACGACGTAGTTGAGCGCGCCACCGGCCGCGTCGGAACCCTGGCCTTTCAGTATTCGGAAGTAGTAGCCGTGATAAGGCGCGGGTGCCTCGCCTGTGCCTTGCTTGTAGCCTTCGGCCGAGGCCTCCGCGACCAGCGCGCCGAGCGGGCTCGGATCACTGTCGTCACGCCAGAACAGGCCGTCCTTCTTGCCGGGCGTGGAAAGGAAGCGTTGCGCGTAGACACCAGCGCCCTCGCCGCGATCCTTGTCGGCGTATTCATTCTGGGCATCGACATAGGCAAGCGCGGTCTGGATCGCGTCGAGCTCGTTGCGGCCGATGCGGCGGCGAAGCACCTCGATCCGCCCCTCGTCGGTGTCGAACGCCCAGCCTGTCTTGGTGTTGAGCAGCGGAATCGGAAACGGGAAATCGTCCGGCCCCAGTATCAAGGTCGCGGTCTTGTTGCCCTCCGCCTTGATGCCGTGCTTGGCGTCGTACATCGACGTGAAGCGCTGACGGATGTCGTTGTCGGCGACCTCGTCACCGGACGAGACGATATCCTCGGCGGCCCTGCCGAGCACCTTCAAAATGTCGCCCGGCCCGCTTTTGACTGCGGCCGCGAGCGCGGCGGCCGCATCCTCCGGTGTCTTGTAGGATTGCTGCGCCTGTGCCGCCGAGCCAAGCATGGCGAGCGCCACCACGCCCGGCAGGATCGCACGATGGAGCGATTTCAGGCCGATCATGGCGTCACCTCCGCAGGGATCTTCGCGCCGTCGGCGAGCCAATCGCGGTAGGTGCGGAATGTCAGGCCAAGCTTGTCATAATAGACGCGCAGATAACCATCGCTGCCGCGCGTCACGGCGTCAGGCATCACCTTCTCCACCTCCTGCGCCATCACGCCGACATAGGCCTTGTCGCTGCCGATGTAGCTGAAGCGATAATAGCCGAGGCCGTTAGAGAGATGGCCGAGCAGGACGATGTCATGCTTCAGCGCGATGTCGGAGCGCCGCCCACCGCCGCCACCGCCGCGGCCTCCTCCTCCGCCTCCACCACCACGGAAGCCACCACCACCACCACCATGCATGGCCATTCCGCCACCGCCGCCGCGCCCGGCAAAGCTTCCGCCGCCACCGCCGCGCGGCATGCTCGCCATGCTGGAGCGTCCGCGCGCCGATGCTGCGGCCGCCGCCCGGCCCGACGAGACGTTCATCGCACCGCCGCGATTGCCGCCACCGCCTCGATTGGCGGCAGCGCCGCCGCCGGCTCGATTCGCAGCCTTTGCACGATCGCCGCCGCCCTTACCCACATTCTTGCCTGCATTCTTGGCGCGATCTCCACCACCCTTGGCACGATCTCCCGCGCCAGCACGATCGCCGCCGCCGGGCCGGTCGCCGCGATTGCCGGCACGATCACCGCGATCACCAGCACGATCTCCTGCACGGTCACCCGGACCGCCACGATCACCGGCACGGTCGCCGGCGCGATCTCCAGCCCGGTCTCCCGCACCTTGGCTCGGGCGCAGCACCTGGTTGCCGTCACGGCCGCGGAAATCCATCCGGTCCGACGCGCCCGCCCTCACATTGTTGTTGCCGAAACGCTGCTGGACGTTGGTGTTGTTATAGCGCACGCCGCCGCGATGCGCCGGATTGTGCTGCCAGCCGTTGGCGATGTTGGTGGTGCGATGATTGACGTAGACGTTGCGGTTGCCCCAGTTGCAGCCGCCGCCCCAGTAACTGCCCCAGCGCCCGATCGCCCAGGCCGAGCCAAAGGCAATGCCGGCCGCAACCACGCCGGCGCCGATATAGGACGGATATCCCCAGTAATACGGCGGATACTCCGCATAGGGCCAGGTGCCGTAGACCGTCGCCGGATCGTAATAGGGCACGTACATCTCGGCGGGATCGGCCTGCTGGATGACGACAACCTGCTTGCCTTCCTGGCTCTGAACGCTGACCTTCTGCTGTTTGGTCGTGACCAGCTTCTTGTTGTCATAGGCCTTGTTGCGCAGGCGCTGGATCGCGTCCATCACGTCGGGCTGCTGGGCGAGAAAGGCATCGCCGAGTTTCTGGGTCCATTCGAGCTTGTCGCTCATCATCGACAACACATCGGGGGTGCTGGCGAGCGCCTTGACGCTGTCGTCCCAGGCCTGCTTGTCGACCTCGGCCTTCAGCGCCTCGCCCTTCAGCGTCTTGCGCTCCTTCAGCCAGCGATCGGCCTGCACCACTTCCAGCGGATAGGTCGATGCCGCCAGGACATTGGCCAGCAGCTCGTCGGGATAGAGCGCGATCGGCGCCACCAGCGCCTCGAGCTGCTCGGGTTTCAGGAGTTCGGCGCTCGGCGGAGGCGGACTTGCGGGCTGTGCCTGCGTGCTCGGCGCCGCCGGCTTGTCAGCCGTCTGCGCGGTTGCGGTGATCGGCATCGTCAGCATCAACGCAAGCGTCATCAGGATCTTGCCGCAGCGAAACATGCCATCCTCCATCGAACTTTCCGGCCACCAAGATCGGGCCACGGCATGGGCGTTTATTGATCAAGATCAACGAAGGCCTGCTTGGCCGCCTTGTTGAGGCGCGAGAGCAATGCCGCGCCGCCGGATCGCTAAACGTCTGCGCTAGTGGATGATCGGGAGCCTGATCGTGAACAGCGCGCCGCCCGACGGCTGGTTCTCGGCGGCTATGGTGCCGTGATGGGCCTCGACGATGGTCTTGACGATTGCGAGCCCCATACCCATGCCCTGAGGCTTGGTCGTGAAGAATGGATTGAAGATGTTCGCGAGGTCGCCGACCGCAATGCCCGAACCGGTGTCGGCGATCCGGATCTCGGCGTGGCCCCCGGCGCGCCCGGTCGATACGCCGACCTCGCGCTTCTTCATGTCCGCGTCGGAGACCGCATCCAACGCATTGATGATCAGGTTGAGAACGACCTGCTGCAGCTGCACGGGGTCGCCCTTGACGTGCAGCTCCGCAGCGGCTGGCGCGTAAGCCAGCGTGATCCGGCGCCCGTCGGCGAGCGCCGTCACCAGGCCGATTGCTTCCCGTACCGTGTCGTTCAGTTCGGTGTCCTTGATTTCAAACGGCCGCTTCCTCAGGACGCTTCGAAGCCTGCGGATGACCTCGGACGCCCGCTGATCGTCGCGCCTGATGTCGGCCAGAATCTGGCGGATCTCGTTGATGTCGGGTGAAGTGGCTTTGAGCATAAGCTCCGCCGTCTCGGCATTGGTCAGAATGGAGCCGAGCGGCTGGTTCAGCTCGTGGGCAATCGACGTCGTCAACTCGCCGACGGCCGAGTACCGATTGGCGTGGGCGAGTTCGGTCAGGCGTTGTCGCGACTCGATCTCGGCCAACTGGCGGCGATGGCGCTCGCTCAGAAGTCCGCCGATGAAGCCGGCCTGTATCAAAATCACGGCCGCGATCAGCAGCATCTGCCAATGATAGCGATCCCAGAGGGCCGGCTCACGAAACAGGATTTCGCTGCCCGGCGGCAGACTGCTCTCGCCGATCCCCCAGCGCTGCAACTCCCGCCAATCATATTTCGGCGGCCCGAATCCGATCGGCTCGTATTTGATGCGGGCCGGCTTCTCGCCGCCGAGGATCCGGATCGCGGCACTGACGGTCTTCGAACTGGTTTCGGCGATGGAGTGCATGGGCCCGCCGACGCTGGCGTCGCCGAAGAAAGGTTCCTGATACGAGAAGATCGGCGCGTTCGCGACAGCATGCAGCCTGTGCAGGGCGATATCGCCCTCGTGGACAATGCCGCCGGCATCGACCAACATCAGCCCCCAGAACAGCGCGGAATGAGGCGGAAGCACCGATGCGCGCTTCAGGATCTCCTCAAACGGCAGGTCGGAGTACCAGACGAGGTCGAGCCGGCCTTCCAGCGGTTTCAACTCCCGCTTCACCTCGTCGATCCAGAATTTCTCGAGGGGCGAGGCACCGACCACAACGGCGACCGTTTTGATATCGGGCAAGAGCTTGAGAATGTTCTCGAAGGCCGCCACGAAATCATTGCGGACGGACACGACCACGTCATTGTCGGTGAGGTCCAGGCGGTTCACCAGCCGTTGTTCGACCACGGTCAGCACCGTCGGCGTTTCCGGGAAGAGCTTCGCACGGTATCTCTGCACGAACCGCGCCGCAGGTGCGCCGATGCTCAGCACGATATCGGGCGGCCTGCCCTGGTAGAGCGAACCGAGATAATCGACGAAAGGCGCTTCGGGGCCCGGACTGTTGAAACGGGCGGTGAGCAGCGTGTGCTCCTGGACGTCGAGCGGCCAGGGCGATTGCCGCTCGAGCTCGGCCTTGATGCTCCGCGCATATTCACTCCAGGGGCGAAACTCGCGGCCGAAGGAATGCAGGATCAGCACGCGCTTTGGCTCGCTGCGCGCAGCCGAGCCGGGCTCAGCGGCTCGCGCGGGCCCAGACAGCATGCACGCGGCGAGCAACAGGCCGAGACCCAACAGCGTGGTCGCAACCAGCCACTGCTTGACCGACGCCCTGATCATGCGCCCGCTCCCCTCCGCCTCGGCCGCGCTCCGGCGCCTCCGGACCACAATTCTAGCGAGAACTGGGCCGCTTCGACAGTACCGAGGACGCAGTCAAGCTGCACGCAGGACGGTCCATTCGCGAAACAATCCGACCTGGGACCTCAGTGCCCGCTCAGCACCAGCGTCTTGATCGGCAGCAGCAGCGCCTGGATGCGCAGCAGCAGCGCATGCACCAGCCCGACGCCGTCGACGACATGCAAGACAATGGCCCGGCCGGTGCTGGTCTCCTTCGCCGAGATCTCCTCGTGATTGCTGGTGTAGGCGTTGACGATGCAGCTGCTGCCCGGCGTCACGCCGTCAAGGCCGCCTTTGTAGAGCGGCTCCATGAATGCCAGGATCGTACCGGGCCGCACGACATTCTGCGCCTCAACGAGTAGCTCTCCGCTGCGGAACTGTCCGGCCGCGATGTAGTCTTGCACATTGGTGATGACCATCGGAATGATAACCCACGGCCTCGATATGCAGGTTGCTTCCGCCACCATGCCGACCTGCAAGACCTGAGCCTCGATCTGGCCAAAGCCCGCCTGCAGACTCTGCCGGCCGGCGCCCGCCGGAACCAGCACACCCGCCGGCCGCAACAGCTGATTGACCACGTCGCCGGCGCGGACCAGGAATTGCTCCACACGCCCGTCAACGCCGGCGCGGACAAAAGTCTTGTCCAGATCCACCTGCGCCTCGGCTAGCGTCGCTTCGGCGCTGGCCTTCTCGGCCGGCAAGAGCGTTGAAACGCGCAAGGCTGCCGACTGCCTCGAAGCCGTGGCGGAGTCGACCCCAGCCTGCCGCTGATCGACGAGCACCTGCAGCTTTTCGATGTCGCGCTGCGGCACGATGCCGGGATTGCGACGCTGCAACTCGGATTTGACGTCCAGTTCATCCTTGGCCTGCTGAAGGTTGGCCTTGGCTTCCTGGATCTGCGCTTCGGCCTTGACCACGTCGGATTCCGCGCTCGTCAGCGACGCATCGACCTCAGCGATCTTGCGTTTGGCGGTTTCCAGAGCCGCGCGTTGCTTCGAACTATCCAGCGTGAACAGTACGTCGCCCTTCTTCACCGCCTGGCTGTAGCCGACATTGACTTCCGCGACCCGGCCGGAGCCCTCGGGCAGGATCGGCACCGTACGGTAATACAGCGTCGCCGAGGTCGTTGACGGGTGAAAGTAGAAGATCATGGTGATGAGCGACACCGTGAGCATCAGGCAGCCGGTGATGCCCCATCGCAGCTCGTACCAGATGGAAAAGAACGTGATCTCCTTGCCGAAGCGCTTGCCCTGCGCATAGCGGCGGTAGAGATAGTCGGGCAGGATGGTCAGAAGGGAGCAGAACATGAGCTCAAACATGGCTGCGCTCCTTCTCCTTGGGGACTGACTTCTCTGCCGGTGGGGGGCTCGGTTGCTCGGGTTCGCGCCCGTCGCCCGGAGCGGCGTCAGCGATCCTCTCGACGGAGCCGGCAATGCTGCGCAGCGGCGTGCCGAAATCGGGCAGGTCGATCATCGCGAGCAGCAGGCCGGCCACCCAGAAAATGTGCAAGTGCGTAAAGAGCGAGATTATGCCCAGCACCGCCACGATCTCGAATTGCAGCTTCTGCGACTTGTGCGCCATGCGCTCAGGCAGGCTGTGCAGCTTCCAATAGAGCGTGCCCACCCAGAGCACGGTGCCGATCAGGAAGATCCCCATCACCACCATCAGCGGGTCCACCCCGCTTCCCGGCGCGAGATAGAACGGCAGATGATGCGGGGCCATCGGATGAAGTTGCTCGCTCAACGTTCTCTCCTCGACAGGCGCGTTTCCACTTGAATGCGTCGAATGCAGTGTCGGTATCGGGTGGCGCAATTGCTTGATTTGGATCAACGGGCCTGGAACGGCCCCACCTAGCCTCGCCTGAAAGTTGACGTGCAACAACAGGAGCCGCCTGCCATGCCCGGCATCGATGATCTCATCCCCAGCGCCACGCAGATCCGCAAGGAAGCAGCCCTCAAGGAGGCAGCGAAGGCCGACGAATATGCGCGCCTTGCCGCCGCCGCCGAAGCCGAGAAACACGCCCTCATTGAACGCCTCAGCAAGCCTTCTGGCAAGACCGAGGACGAGAAGATCAAGCTCGCCTCGACGATCATCCAGCGTGCGGTGCGGAACGGCTTGACCGAGGTTCAGGTCTATCGCTTCCCCAACACGCTGTGCACCGACAAGGGCCGCGCTATCAATCAGATGGAAGCGGGCTGGGAGAACACCCTGACCGGAATTCCGAAGGAAATCTTCCAGCTCTGGAGCGATTACCTGAAACCGCGCGGCTATCGCATCGCGTATCAGATCATCGATTTTCCAGGCGGTGTTCCCGGCGACATCGGCGTGACCATTTCCTGGGGTGATTGAGCATGGCCAATGACGCGCCCGTGGAGCGGATGAAGCGGAAGGACTATGAGAAGGAGCTCGAAAAACTCCAGGTCGAGTTGTGTCACCTTCAGGAATGGGTCAGAGCCCAGAAACTGAAGGTGATCATCATCTTCGAGGGGCGCGACGCGGCCGGCAAGGGCGGGACCATCAAGGCGCTGACCGAAAAGGTGAGCCCGCGCGTGTTCCGTGTCTGCGCCCTGCCCGCGCCCTCCGACCGGCAGAAATCCCAGCTGTTCCTGCAGCGCTATATCGAGCAATTCCCGGCCGGCGGTGAGATCGTGATTTTCGACCGCAGCTGGTACAACCGCGCCGGCGTTGAATACGTCATGGGCTTCTGCTCGCCGACCGAACACAAGCGCTTCCTGGAATTGTGTCCGCTGGTCGAGAAATTCGCCGTGGACGCCGGCATCGTCCTGATCAAGCTCTGGCTCGAGGTCGGGATGGAGGAGCAGGAGCTCCGCTTCAAGGCGCGTATCGAGGATCCGCTGCGGCAGTGGAAGCTGAGCCCGATGGACACCGAGTCGTTCGGGCGCTGGTACGATTACTCGCGCGCGCGTGACATGATGTTCGAGGCGACCGACACGAAGCATGCACCGTGGCGACTGATCCGCTCCGACGACAAGCGGCGAGCGCGGCTCAACGTTATCTCGCACATCCTGAGAACTATCCCTTACAAGGAAGTCAAGCGGGAGAAGGTCAAGCTTCCGCCACGGTCCCACAAGGGACGTTACAACGACCAGGCAAGCCTGCGCGGCCTGAAGTTCGTCGAGGAACGCTACTGAAACGCGAAACGGGCTGCGATGACGCAGCCCGTTTAGCTTGAGCGCCCTCCCGGGCCTATTTCAGCCGGATCGTGACGCCGCCAACCGCAGCCGATACTTCCGCGCCGACCTTCGGCCCGCTGAGCTGGAGGATGACGCCATTGCCGTTCTGCAACTGAACGGCTCCGGCGCCCGCGGCAACCGCGCCGCCCGCGCCGCCCGCCGCGTAGGAGCCTTCGATCGACTCCGGCCCCCTCAGATTGAGTGCGCGCCCGACGAGCTTGGTGGTCGAGGCGCCGATCGTGAAGCCGACGCTCATGCCTGAGACGGTGAAGGGATATTTCTTGCCCCGGTACAGCAGAACGCCCTCGCCGCCACCGACGCCGACGATGAACCCGCCCTTGGTGAAGACCACGGCAACCTGGCCGGTGTCGGCACGCGATGACGTACTGAAACCGGCGACGCCCGCGAGCGAGACGGCCAAGGCGGCATAGATGGCGACTTTTCTCATGTCTCACGTTCTCCTCTGGTTATGACGTCGAGCTATTAGGCCAGGATCATCGCAAAGTAACCGAACACGGTGAGCAGGATGCCCGACACCGCGTAGCCGACCGGAAATCCGATCCAGGGCACGGAGCTCTGGATCTCCACCGCGGCCTCGCGGCACGGGCCGGAGTGCGACCGCGCGCCGGCAACGCCGCCCATCAGCACGGCCGGGTTGATCTTGAAGACGTGATAGCCGATCGCCCAGACGATGAACGGCGGGATCGTGCAGGCGATGAAGCCGGCGACGAAGATCTTCAAGGCAACGGCACCGGTAAGCTGCGCCAGCAATCCGGCACCGGCATTGACACCGACGATGGCGACGAAGACCACGAGACCGAGGTCCTCCAGCACGTTGCGCGCCGCGTTCGGCGTATTGCCGAAGAAGCGCAGCCGCGAGACCAGCGACGACACGATCACGCCCGACAGCAACAGACCGCCGGCATTGCCGAGACCGATCTTGGCACCGAAGGCCGGAAATTCGATCATGCCAATCAAGAAACCGAGGATCATGCCCGCGGCCAGCGTCAGCAGGTCGGTCGACGTATTGGTCCGCGCGATGCGTCCCCACATCTCGCCGAGTTCGTTGACGGCCGACTTGAGGCCGACTACCGAGACGATGTCCATCCGCTGCAGCTCGGTCTTGAGACCGGCGGCAAGTGGTACACCACCACGCTCGACCTTGGTGACCTGCAACTGGCCGGCGATCGCCGTGTCGCGGAAGGATTCAAAGGTGCGTCCGACCATCTCCTTGTTGGTGACGAGGATGTCGGCCTGATCCATGGGAATGCCCAGCGCCGTGGTGTCGGCAACCTCGGGGCCGATCAGGCCCATCTTGTCGGTGAGATGCTCCGTCGAGCCGCCGAGCGCGACGACGTCGCCCTTCTGCAGCACGAACGCAGGATCGGCTCCCTGCGGCTCGCCGCCGCGCGCCACGTTGACGATCCGGTACTCCGGATGGATCGAGCGGAATTTGGCGATGCTCATGCCGACCTGCGTCGGATTTTCCAGCCGATAGGCACGCAGACCGAACTGCCGATAACCGGTCAGGCCGCCGCCCTCGAGATCCTTGACGCCAAACTCCTTCTCGTACTGCCTGGCCGCCGCCTTGGCATCGACGCCCCACCACCGCGGCAGGTACTTGCAGATCAGGATGATGCCGACGGTACCCCAGATGTAGGTGATGCCGTAGGACAGCGCGATCATGCCCGACGCATCCTCGGGCTTCATGCCTTCAGGAAGCTTGACGACGCCCGAGGTGATCGCCTGCTCGGCCGAGCCGATTGCGGCCGACATGGTCTGCGACCCCGCCAGCATGCCGCCAGCCGCGCCGATCGGAAGCGCGAAGAGTCTTGAACAGATGACGACGAGCGCCAGACCAAGGACGCTGGACACCAGCGCCAAGATGCAGAACTTGAGGCCATCGCCCTTCAGGCTGTTGATGAAGGACGGCCCCACGCGCAGGCCGACGCCGTACATGAAGAGGTAATAGAACAAGCTCTTTGCAAAGTTGTTGAGCTCGAGCTTCACGCCGTAGGTCGAGGCCCACACCGCCAGCCCGGCGCCGACCACGATGGCGCCGGCGACCATGCCGAGGCCGTAGCCCTTGATGCTGGCCCGGCCGATCCAGACGGCAAGGCCAACGACGAAGAACAGCAGCAGAAACGGGTTCTGCTGCAAGAACGTGAAAAAGCCTTGCATGACCGTCCCCTGTTATGATGCGGCCTTCAGCTTCGGCGTGGCGCCCGGCTTGGGCCGGCCGATCTTCGCCAAGGCTTCGGTGCGTACGAGCTTCAAGCCTTCCTTGGCGTCGTAGCCGTGGATTTCCTTCACATCGAGCTTGCGCATGAAGTCGATGGTTTCCTGGGTGATGACCTGGCCCGGCACCATGATCGGGAAGCCCGGCGGATACGGGATCACGAAACTGGCCGAGACGAGATCGGGGCCGGCCTTCAGGCGGCGGTCGATCTCGGGATCGCCGAGCCGGATATATTCGCATCCGGCTGCGTCATAGGCCGAGTAGAAGCCGCTGCGGATATCGCCCTCGTTGGTCTTGGTGCCGGCATCGCCGCGGAAACTATCGTGGAAATGCGAGAAGTTCGGCAGGTCGGGCACGTCGGTCATCAGGCTCTTGACCCGCGCCTCGAATGTCTTCTTCGCATTGGCGCCACCCTGGACAAGTCCGCGGTCGACCTCGCCCGCGATCTCGGCCAGCACCCTCACCAGATGCGCGACGTCGCTGCGGGTGTTGTTGATGTTGGACTGGAACAACACCGAGTTGCGCGAGGTCTTGTTGATCTGGATGTTGTACTCGTTCGCCAGGATGCCCTTGAACTGCGTGCCGTCGTAACCGGCGGTGCCGCACACCAGCGTCATCCGGGTCGGATCGAGGCAGAACTCGTCGTCGTCCAGACTCTTCAGGATGTTCGCCCAGTTCGTGCCGGCCGCGAGATAGTCGGTGAAGCCGCTCTGGCGGTATTGCGCGGGTACCATCGCGTCCGCACCAAGGATGCGGAAATATTTCGAGATCAGGGGATTGTTGTTGACCGCATTACGGATAGCGAACGCGATCTCCATCGCATTGGCCACGAGACCATAGCCCTCGAGCTCCATCTGGCGCCGCGACACGTCGAGGCTCGCGATGAGCTGCTGGTTCGGGCTGGTCGATGCGTGCGTGAACACCGCCTCCTTGAACTGCTGCTCGACCGTATGGAATTCGACGTCCTTGACCGACAGCATCGAGCCCTGCCGGATCGCCGACATCGACTTGTGGGTCGAGTTGGTCTGGTAGACGCGCAGGCGGATCTGACGCGGATCGGGAATCAGCCGGGTCTTGAGCAGCACCTCGTTCGACGGGTTCTTGCCGAGCTCGGCCTGCTGCTTCTCGTAGGCCGTGACCGATTTCGGGTCGTGCATCCAGGCCTCGATCTCATTGGCGGCGCCCATCGCGGTGCGCCGCCGCAGGTAAGGCGAGAAGCGCGCAAAGCCGAACCAGGCTTCGTCCCAGAGGAAGATCAGGTCGGGCTTGATCGCGAGGCATTCCTCCATCACCCGGCGGGTGTTGTAGATGTGACCGTCGAAAGTGCAGTTGGTCAGGTCGAGCATCTTGACGCGGTCGAGCCGGCCATCCGCCTTCGCATTCAGCAGGGCCTGCTTGACGGTCTTCAGCGGCACCGCGCCATACATCGAATATGCCGTCATCGGGAACGCTTCGACATAGATCGGCTGGGCGCCGGCCAGCACCATGCCGTAATGGTGCGACTTGTGGCAGTTGCGATCGACGATCGCGATGTCGCCGGGCGCGAGCAGCGCCTGCACCGCCATCTTGTTCGAGGTCGAGGTACCGTTGGTCACGAAGAACACGCGATCCGCGCCAAGCGCGCGCGCCGCCTTGTCCTGCGCTCTCTTGATGGTTCCGGTCGGCTCCAGCAGGCTGTCGAGGCCGCCGGTGGTCGCGCTGCTCTCGGCCAGGAACAGGTTCAAGCCGTAGAATTCGCCCATGTCGCGAATCCAGTCCGACTTGAAAACCGATTTGCCGCGCGCGATCGGCAGCGCATGGAACGTCCCGATCGGACGCTGCGCATATTTCTTGAGATTGTCGAAGAACGGCGTGTCGAAGCGGTCCTGGATGCCTTCGAGGATCGAGAGATGCAGCTCGAGCAGATCTTCGATGGAATAGAAGATGCGGCGAACGACGTTTGCTTCCGGATTTCCGGCCATCTCCTCCACGTCGCGGTTGGACATGAGATAAAGGTCGAGCTCGGGACGGACCCGCTTGACGATTTGGGCCAGCCGGAGCGCTGACGCGTCGGACTCGTCATTCAGTCCCGCCGATGCCGTCAACGTGCGGAGCACCGGGGCATCGTGCCGCGAGCGCAGGGTGAAGCCTTCGTTGATGACGACGGCTGCGATGTTGGGGTTCAGCATCGTGGCGCAGAAGGCGTCTTCGAGGCTGCCGACGATGACCGGCTCATAGACGAACTGATCGACCGGACGCCGCAGCTTGCGCCATTCGTTGGCGAGCGCGAGCCATTTGGCGGACGAGAGGCCGGTGACGATCAGGGTTTCGAAGTAGGGGCGACGCGCGGTGTGCTGCCCGAACATCTGCGGCACCAGATCGGAGGCGTCGCCATTGTCCTCATCATTCACATTCCAGTCGCCGGTATGCTGGCGGAAGGACCTCGTCGTCAGGGCCTGTGTCAGCCGCGTCGCGAGGGCGAGCGACGTTGCCGCATCGCCAGTGGCGGCTGCTTCCCGCAGGGCCCCCATCAGTTGCAGACCGGGATAGCCGTGAAACTCTTCCGTCACAGACAGATCGGCCAGCGCGGCATCGTATTTTGCACGATCGCCGCCGCGGGCCCACACCTTTGCCGCTTCCACCAGATCGCGCCAGTCGTCCGCCCGTCCACCGGGGCCAGACAGGAACTGATCGATGCGCTTCTGCGCGGGCTTGGCGTCTTTGGACATGTTTCACTCCCGATCCATATCAAGCCGTAGGGCATGAGTGATGCCGGATCGTGAGTGCAGCGCCGCTTGCTCTATTGATCCAAGTCAACGGTCGCGCGATATGCCGGGGCGGGGAGCACGGCCGTGACGCCTCTTCGCAACGCAATAGGCCGTCGCCGACCGATTGGAGGGCAGCGGAGAGATCAGACCGTTCCTCGGGCATCGTTGGGCTGGGCATCGCCAAGAACGCTGTCCAGCGACCGCAGCCAGTCGCCGCTGTCAGTCTTCTCTGCCAGTCCCTCCGCCCGCAACAGATCGCGCAGCTGCGCATGCGCACCGACGATGCAGAAGGCGACATGCCGGGAGGCGAGCTCATCGTAAAGGTCGCGCAACATGCCCGCGCCGGCCAGATCGATGTAAGGCGATGCGGAGAGGTCGCAAATCACCAGCCTGATATCGACCGATCTCAGCAAGGCATCCAGCACCGACTCCAGGATCGTTTCGGCGTTGATGTAAAGCAACGAAGCTTCGGGTCGAAAGGCGATGACGCCGACGAGCGGCTCGACACCCTCGTGCCTCGCGTTGTCGGAGTAGCGGCCGGTCCCGGGCAGCCGTCCGAGGAACGCGACATTCGGACGTGAGGCGCGTGCCAGCAGCAGGACGATCGACGCGATGGCCGCGAGCAGGACGCCTTGCAGGATCCCAAGGAGCAGCACGGACACGAGCGCAATCGCCGCCGCATAGAAATCGAACCGGCTGACGCGCCACATCCGCAACAGCGCGCGGATGTCCACCAGCCTGTAGACGGCCGCAAAAACGATAGCCGCCAGCACGGCCTTGGGCAGATTCGTCAACAACCCCGTGAAGAACAGCAGGCACAGTGCGAGCGTCGCCGAGCAGATCACCAGCGCCAGGGGGGTGCGCGCGCCCGCATTGTCGTTGACGGCGGATTGCGACAGGCCGCCGGCGACGGGATAGCCGTGGCCGAATGCGGCGACGAGATTCGCTGCCCCCAGGCCCAAAAACTCCTGCCGGACATCAAGGGCATAGCCATGCTTGGCGGCAAAGCTGCGGGCCGCAGACACACCTTCAATATAGGCCAGCAGCACGCATCCCGCGGCCAGCGGAAAGAGTTCGTCGGGCTCAAGCAGACCAAACCTGGGTATTCCGATCGCCGGCAACCCTTCGGGGATCGTCCCGGTGACCGGCACCCCGAGGGACGCAAGGCCAAGCAGCGTCGCAAACACGATCGACAGCGCCATGATCGTGAGTCCGACCGGCTTTCCCGGCAGACGCCGTTCTCCGAGCAGCAGGAGCACCAGCGCGATCGCCCCGATCGCCAGAACGAGCGGCTTCGTGTCGCCGAGCTGACCACTGAGCTTGATGGCGCGATCGAAGAAATTGTGACCGCCTCCGGCGACGCCGAACAGGCTCGGCAATTGGCTCATGATGATGGTGAGCCCGGCGCCGGCCTTGAAACCGACCAATATGCTGTCGCTGACCAGGCGAACGAGAATGCTGAGCTTGAACAGCCAGGAGATCAGGCACAACAGCGCCACCGCGCAGGCGGCAAGGCTCGCGATCTCGGCATATTTCGCCGCGTCTCCGCCGGCCAGCGCCCCGACTGTGGCCGCAATCATCAGCGAGATCGCGGAGGTCGGACCGACCGCAAGCTGGCGCGACGACCCGAGCAGCGCGTAGCCGATCCCACCAAGCATATAGCCATAGATGCCGATCTGCGGCGGCAATCCGGCCAGCGTCGCGTAGGCGAGCGACACCGGAATGGCGTAGGCCGCGAGCGTGATGCCGGCGATGGCATCCGGACGCAGCCAGGCGCTGCGATAGTCCGCAAGCCAGGTCGCGGGCGGAAAGAATCGCGATATCGGCCCGAACGTGTTCATGTGCGGGCCTCGGCGCGGTTTGCTTCGCAGCCCAGCAGCACGATCAGGAGAGCGATCACGGGGACACCAAGCGCCAGATTTGGAATCTGCTTGGTCGCGAAGGCGCCGACGGCGGCTCCAAAGCCGAAAGTGCCGCATAGTGCGGCAAAAATGCCGGGGCGCCGAAACGAACCGCCTCCTGAGACTGCGGCGAACACGCTCTCAATCGCGTGCCGCATGTTGCCGGTAATCATCACCGAGCTGTAGGCCACACCTTCGACCTTGGTGAAGACCGCGGTCTGCATGGCGGCGACGAACGAGATGCCCAGCGTGCCGGCGAGGTCCGGCAGGCGATTGTGCAAGATGCCGATGGCAATCAGCAGCAGTATTTCGATCAACGTGCTGATGGCGCTGGCACGGTCTCCGGTCGCCCGGCGAAGCCACGCTGCGACCACGATACCGACCGCGAATGCGAGGATCGGCGGGACAAAATGCAGCGCTTCCGGCCAGTTGCCGATCGAACCATAGACCCAAAGCAGAACCAGATTGGCCGTCTGCGCGTTGGCCATCACGCCGTGGATGATCCAGGTGTAGGCATCGAGATAGCCGCCGGCGAAGGCGAGCAACAACGCAATTTGCACCGTCTCGTCGCGGCGTATCGACGAAGCAGCGGCGATATCCATCGTGCTCATGTCCGAAACATCGGCTCTCCTAACTCCTGCATGGGTCCATAGGCGACAGCTTGCCTTGGGGAGGATTGATCTGGATCAAGCGTCGCCTGGTTCCACGAACCAGATTCGGCGGAAATTGCTGGAGGGCATGCGCCATGGGCACCGTTAGGTGGATCATCTCCACGGCTCCGGAGATCTTCCTGCTGCTCGCCATTGCGATTGGTACGGTGCTTGGTCGCGTCAAGATTCGCGGCTTCTCGATCGGAACGACGGCCTGTATCCTGGTCGTCGCCGTGCTCATCGGCCAGCTCGGGACCTTTACGTTCCCCTCGCTGCTGCGCGTGATTCTGTTCAGTCTGTTCGTGTTCACGATCGGCTACCGGTCCGGCCCAGAGTTCTTCGCGTCCCTCAGCATCCGCACTCTGGCGCAGGTCGTCATGGCGCTCGTGCTCGGCGGCACGGGTCTGATCCTCGTCCTGATATTCGCCTTCACGTTCAAGCTCGATCCGGGCACGGCCTCGGGACTTGCCGCCGGTGGGCTGACACAATCCTCCATCATCGGCACCGCCTCTGGCGCGCTGGCGCAACTCGGCCTGCCCAACGACGCCTTTAAGCAGCAGGAGGCGAACATCGCCGCCGGCTACGCCGTCACTTACGTCCTCGGCTACATCCTCACACTCCTGTACGTGCCGTTTGTCGCGCCGAAGCTGATGGGGGTCGATTTGAAGGAGGAGGCGGCGAAACTGGAGGCGGAGCTTTCCGGCGGCAATCCGCCACAGAACGAAAATCTCCATTATCGGAAATTCCAAGCGCGCGCCTATCGGGTCTCGACCGCCGCGGGACGCACGGTCAAATATATCGAAGAGGAAATCGGCAGCCGCACTGTCGTCGAGCGAATAGTGCGGGATGGAGCCGACGTTGAGCCGCGCCTCGACACCATTCTCGAATCGGGCGACGACATCGTCATTGCCGGGCGAACGGCGTCCCTCGTCGCTGCAAAGCCGGTCATCGGCAAGGAGATCGATGCCGACGAGATTCTGAAGGCTATTCCGGGCAACGTGATCAACGTCCTCGTCGACAGCCGCGATCTCCATGGCCGGTCGATCAAGGAGATCGCCGAACGCGTCGGCAACGACGCACGCGGCGTCTATCTCCGCACGCTGACCCGGATGAGCCGCGAGGTCCCCCTGGGCCCGGATACCCGCGTCTATGTGGGCGACGTCATGACGCTCGTCGGCAGCACCCGCAACATCGAGCGCGCCGCCACGAAAGTCGGACAGATCTTGCGCTCCGGCGACCGCGCCGACATCGCTTTTCTCGCAACCGGTATCGCGGCGGGCCTGCTCGCAGGCCTCATCAGCTTCAAGGTCGGCGGTATTCCGCTGACCCTGGGCGGCGGCGGCGGCGCGCTGATCACGGGCCTCGTCTGCGGCTGGCTACGGTCGCGCCGGCCGACTATCGGCGCTTTGCCGCCCGCCGCGCAGCAGACGCTGAGCGATCTCGGGCTCGGCGGCTTCATCGCCGCCATCGGTCTCGGCAACGGAGCCGCGGCCTGGACTGCGATCCAGGCCCACGGGGTGTTGCTGGTCGGAATGGGCCTGGTCGTCACGCTGGTGCCGCTGATCGTCGCGACGCTGTTTGCGCGCTATGTGGTGCACATGAATCCGGTCATCACCTGCGGTGCGCTGGCGGGCGCCATGACCGTCGATGCTGCGGTGACCGGAGCCTGCGACGTCGCCGAGAGCCAGACGCCGGTGCTCGGCGTCGCCGTGCCCTACGCCGTCGGCAATGTCGTCCTGACCGTACTCGGCCCGATTATCGTGGCCCTCACCTACACCGGCTGACGGAGGCGACGATGCGCAGGCAATTGGCCGCAATCATCCGACCGTTCGTGATGGCTCTACTTACCCTCGCCGCCTTCGTCCTGCCGGTGCGCGCCGAGGACAATGTCCGCATCCAGGAGGAGATCTGGGCGCTGCCGCTGCCGCTTCCGATGTTCGCCTATGTGGTGCGGCCCGTCGGCGACGGCCCCTTCCCGCTCGCGATCATGAACCACGGCGTGTCGCTCAAGCCGGTCGATCGCGGCTTCTTTCCGCTGGTGGAATTCCGCGACGCTGCAAAGTGGTTCGCCAAGCGCGGCTATCTCGTGGTCGCACCGGTCGGCAGCGGCTATGGCGCCGCGGCCATCGACATTCCCGAGCGCGCGCTCTATGGGCCATTCTTTTCCAAGGTCGGAAAGTGCACGAACCCCAACTTCCATGATGCGGGCCTCGCAGTCGCCAAGGTCGATCTCTGGATCATCGACTACATGGCCGCCGAGAGACGCATCATTCCAAAGGACGTGATCGTGGTCGGCCAGTCCGCCGGAGGCTGGGCTTCCATCGCCTTGTCCAGTGTGAACCCACCACAGGTGAAGGCCATCATCACCTTCGCCGCCGGCCGCGGCGGGCGGGTCGGCGGCAAGCCGAACAACAATTGTGCACCCGACAAGCTGGTCGAGGCGACCGCGGATTTCGGCAGCACGTCGCGGGTGCCGATGCTGTGGATCTACATCGAGAACGACACGTTTTTCGGCCCCGACCTGTCGAAGCGCATGCATGCAGCATTCACGGCGGCTGGCGGCCGCGCCGAGTATCATCTGATGCCGCCGTTCGGCGGCGAGGGCCATTTCTTCATCGGCTCGCCGGACGCGATCCCGCTGTGGTCGCCGCTAGTGGCGAACTTCCTCGACGCGCAGAAATAAAATTCAGGTTCGGAGGCACATCATGCCAAGTCCCCGCAATTGTCTCTCCGGCCTGCTGGTCGTCGCGGTCGCCGGAAGCGCGACATGTGCCGGCATCGCCGCGCCTAAATCCGCGCAGGCCGATAAACCCGCCGAGGTCGCGACGCGCGGCCAACGCGAGGCAAAGGACATCGTCTACGGAGACTGGCAGAAGCTCTGCTTCAAGGCAGGCGGTGCGCCGACGTTGTGCCGGACCTCAATCACCGGCAAGTTTCCAACCGGCCAGACGGCCGTGCGCGTGGACCTGATCGAGCGCGAAGGCACTCCCTCGGCACGGCTGCAACTCTTCGTGCCCGTCGGCATGTACCTGCAACAGCCGGCGAAGCTGACCGTCGACCAGGGCAGCCCCCTCCGCATCCCTTACAGCTGGTGCCTGACCAACGCCTGCATTGCGGCCGACGTCGCGCCTCCCGCGATCATCAAGGAGATGGAGTCAGGGAAGACACTTGCCCTCGAGGTCGTCGATTCAAACCTTCTGGCATTGACGACCTCGGTGCCGCTGGCGCAGTTCGCGTCCGTCCACAAGGGCGCACCGGCCAGGACGCTGGAGCAATATGTCGACGAATGAGCGACCATGCTGCGTTACGCAGCCGACGCACGCGCCACCGACTCGATCAGGGACTGCGCCGTAAATGGCTTGACCAGATAGGCAATGCATCCGGACGCGACCGCCGCCGCGCGGTTCGCCGAGCTGTCATTTCCGGTGATGTAGATCACCGGTGCGGTGACACCCTCCTCGGCCAGTTGCCGGCGCAGGTCGATGCCGGACCTTCCGTTCAGGTCGATATCGAGAACGATGCAGATCGCCTTGTCGAAGCTGCCGTGATGGAGCAAGGCTCCAGCAGAGTCGAAGAGCGTCGCGGCAAAGCCATGCTCGCGGAGCAGTCTGTTCACGCTGGTCCGGATGGACGGATCGTCATCGACGACAAAAACAGAGTCACGCTCTGGCAAGGAAGTGCCCCTTCGAGACGAATGACTGATCACGGCGGCGCCGGCGCCATATTCGCCTGGTCTACTTGCGTGTCAGGCAAAGCGCCGCATTCGCCGCCGTGCATGGCAGCACCGCACCAACGAATTTCATATTGTCTCTTGGGGAAGTCACACCGCGGGAACTGTGCCGTGACGACAAATCAGCTAATCGTCGCTCGTATCGAGCATTCCAAGCCGTTCCGCGATCGAAACGAGCTCCGCCAGCGAACGAACCTGCATCTTCTCCATCACCTGGTGGCGGTGCGCCTTCACGGTGCGCTCGGTGGTTCCAAGCTCATGCGCGATCTGCTTGTTGATCCTGCCGCGGACGATGAGATCGAACACCTGACGCTCGCGATGCGTCAATGCGGCGAGGTGAATGCGGAAGGTCTCGAGCCTTCCGCGATGCGCCTGCGCGGTGTGCTGGCGCACCATCGCGCGCTCAATCGCAGCGATCAACTGCTCGGAGGATACCGGCTTGGTCAGGAAATCCTCCGCGCCGGCCTTGATGGCCTGCACCGTGGTTGGCGTGTCGGCGTGTCCGGTCAGGAATATGATTGGCAGCGTCGAGCCCGACGCGACCAAGCGGGTCTGCAAGTCGGGGCCGCTCAGCCCCGGTATCCACACGTCGAGCAGGATGCATCCCGGTTGTGCGTCATCAGGCGACGCATCCAGCAAATCCTGCGCCGATGCGTAGGTCGCAACGTCGTAGCCCGCGAGCTTCAACCGGCGCGCGATCGCCGTCCGGAAGGAATCGTCGTCGTCCACCACGTGAACAAGGCCGGGCACGCATCACCTCTTGCTGAATTCCGACAGCTTCTCAATCCGCGCAACAACCTCCCAACAGGCGTCCACGCTGTCCCTTGGTACAATGAACCTTGGGACAATGGATGAGAATGCCGCCTTAGTCGTAAATCAACTTCGACGGGAGTGGGACGGCGCGGCGCATTCCCAGCGGCGAGAGTTTTCGTCCGACAGACCAATTCGGCGATGAGCTGAGGAGTTGGCCTATGTTCGTTCGCATTGCAGCGGATTCGACGCCGCGTCCCAACTCCCTTCGTGACCTCGGCATGACCAGCGATTCAAATGCGCTCGTCAGTTTAAGCCAATTTACCTATAAAAAGGGCAGCGAAATCTACGGGGAGAGAGAGCCCGCCGAATATGTCTATCAGGTGACGTCCGGTGCGGTGCGAAGCTACAAGCTGCTGTCGGACGGCCGCAGGCAGATTGGCGCCTTTCACCTCGCCGGCGACATTTTTGGCCTGGAGAACGGCAACGAGCACCGCTTCACCACGGAAGCGATCGTCGACACCACGGTGCGCCTGGTCAGACGGCAAAGCCTCGAAATGGTGGCCGAAAGCGATGCGATGGTCGCCAGAAACCTGCTCAGCATGACCACGAACAACCTCCAGCATGCGGAGGACCACATGCTGTTGCTGGGACGCAAGACCTCGCTGGAGCGGGTCGCAGCGTTCCTGCTCGAGATGGACGGGCGGTTGACGGCGTCCGGCGTCATGGCGCTGCCGATGTCGCGGCGCGATATCGCCGATTACCTCGGCCTGACGCTGGAGACGGTATCCCGCGCGCTGTCACGGCTCCATGAGCTCGGCGCCCTCGGCTTCGTCGGCAACACCCAGCGTCAGATCGTGCTGCTGGATCGGCACCAGCTTGCAAGCCTCGACCTGCAGCCTTGAGCGGGCCGACACCGGCGAATGGCACAAACTGCACATCACACCGGTACCGTCCGATGCTAGCCTCTTCCGATGTGGAACGAGACCGCATTTCGGATCGCAGTCGTTTTGTTCGGGACGCTGCCGGTGGCGTTCACGGCCATGATCCTTTTCCTGGGGTGAGCTCGGCTCTGGCCGAGGCCTCCATCGGTATCAGGATCATTTAAGGCCAGGCGCCTGGGTTACGCCGAGGTGCTCGAGAGTCTTGCGCAAGACCTCGAACAGGATGGCGGCCGACCAGCCGAACAGCAGGACACCATTCATAGCCGTCAACGGGCCGATGAGGCGCCATTCGCGCACCGGCGTGATATCGCCGTAGCCGAGCGTGGTGTAGTTGACGAAGGCGAAATAGAGCGCATCACTGCCCGGTGCGGCGGCCTGAACGACTTCATACATCAGAGCCCACACCAGAACCTCCAGCGTATGCGCGACCTGCAACACCACGGCTGTCGCGACCATGACACCCATCAGATGCGCTCTTGGTCTCCTGGTTTGCCGCAAGCCCGCGCCGCGGGCGATCCCGACGGCGACGATGGTCACCAGCGCATGGATTCCGATATTGATCACGCTGACCAGCGTACCGACGAGGAATTGAAGAAGCATCGAGCGCCGCCAATCCTTTTCAGCTTTCCGGGAAGCTGCCTCAACGTGGCGACGGCCCGTTCAACAAGAGCGCCAACGTGTGCCGCGCGATGGTCAATTCATCGTCGGACGGGAGCACGTAGAGAGGGATACGACTATCGCGGCGCGAGATCAGCCGTGCGTTATGGGCGTTGGCCTTAACATCCAGTATAGCACCGAGCCAGCTCAGCCTTTCGGCGATGCGCGCGCGGATCGCGGTCGAGCCTTGGCCGATCGCGCCGGTGAAAACAAAGGCGTCAAGCCCCTCCAGCGCGGCCGCGAGCAGGCCGGCGTTGAGGCCGGCGCAGTAGGCGAGGTGCTCGACGGCCTGTTCTGCTCGCAGAAAACGAGCCGCCGCACCGTCGTCACCCGGATTGGTGAACAGAAATGCGTCGCCGGGATCGATTTCACCTGCGGAATGGTCCGACGGCGATGCGCCAAAGGCATAGAATCCATTCGTGCTTTCGACGCTGCGGCCTTCCTTCAGCGCGCACATCGAGCTGGTGTCATCGAGGCACGCAACGATCACGCGGCGCGCGGCAATCTCGGGGGCCTCAAGCGTCAGAGCTCGTGCGATCGACTCGTAGCAAAGACCGTGAGCCCCGTAACGCCTTACGTCACCTGCGCAGAGTTGATGCGCAATAGGATAGCTGCCGTTCTCCACGACCTTGCCAAGATGGAATGCAGTATCGAAGCAGGCGACTTGCGGTAGCGCCGGATGATTGGCCTGCATGATACGGATTGGCGCAAGATTATACGGTTGAAGCAGCGGCGCGAGTGCAATCAGCCGCTCCAGACGCGCCATCACGACATCATCGATCAGGGCCGGTCGGGCGTCATCCGGTCCTCCCTGAGCGACGCGATGTCCCACGGCCAGCGGCTGGATTCCCAATTCGTCCCGCAGCCAGCTATCGACAACCGCGCATGCCGCCGGGATGTCATCGACGTCGTCGTTCTGATAGGTGCGGTGCGCCAACGGATCGCCGTTCGCTCTGCTCGCCCTGAGGCGCGGATGGCGGCCGAGCCCGTCAAGCCGTCCCTTGATTTGCCGTTCCAGCCTCCCCTCGCCTCGTACGGAGAAGAGCTGGAAGTTCACGCTTCCTGCATTCGCATCGATGGCAAGGATCGCATCCATGGCGGTCAGTCGACGGCCGTCATCGCCGGGGACGTTTGCCCGAATGCGCAATCCCGCTGCGACGTTTGATGGGCCATCGACATGCCTGCGGTCAGATCTGGCTTCACCTGATCAAGGCGCATCGGGTGTCGAGAGGATTGACTTAGGTCAAAGGTGATGCGTGCGGAGATTCAGGTCTCTTCCGGCCTTTTCGGCGCAGCGGCGCGGTCGTTTCGGATCCAGGCCGCCGCGAGTTCCCAGGCGACCGACAGGATGATCGGCCCGATGAAGAGGCCGATGATTCCGTGCGCGAGCGTTCCGCCGATCACCCCGATCAGGATCACGATCGTCGGCGTGGTCAGGCCGCGCCCCATGACGATGGGTTTCAGGATGTTGTCGAGGATGCCGACGGCGCCGAGGAAGACGGTCAGGAGCACCGCGGTGGTCACGTCCTTGTCCATCCAGATCCAGACGACCACGGGGAAGAGAACGAGGAAGGGGCCGATCTGCACGATCGACAGCAACAGGACGAGGAATGCCAGCAGGCCGGCACTCGGGGCGCCTGCGAGCTTGAAGCCGATGCCGGCCAGTAGCGACTGCACGATTGCGACACCGATGATGCCCTGCGACACCGCGCGGATGGTCGCGCCGGCGAGCTCCAGAAAATGCTCGCTCTGCTCCGGTACGACCCGGAACAGGAAGCCGCGCACCGCGTCGACGAGCTGCGGACCGTAGGGAAAGAGGAAGCCGGCGACGAATACCGACAGCAGGAACTGGAGCGTGCCGACACCGGCATCACCGGCGAGCGACAGCATCATCCCGGCAAGCGGTTTCAGATACGGCATCACCTCGCTCAGCGCCGCGCGAATATTGCTGTTGGCCTGGGTCCAGAGATCGTAGAGTTGGGGGCCGATCAGCGGCCAGCTCTTGATCTGTTCGGGCGCCTCCGTAAGCGTGAGATCGCCGCTGCTGATCTGGCCCGCGAGATCCTTGATCCCGTCGACTGCGCTCATGCCGAGCCAGGCCGCAGGACCAATGACGATGCCCAGCGTAACCAGCGTAAGAATGGAAGCGGCGGTGCGCGGGCGGCCCCCGAGGCGTTTGGCGAGCCAGCCGAAGACTGGATAGAACGCCACCGCGAGCACCGCACTCCAGGCCAGGATTGGCACGAAGGGGCGGATGATTAGGAAAGTCCACAGGATCAGCAGCGCCAGCAATCCGAGCCGGATCACGAGCTGGATGACTCCGTCGATAGACCGATGCTGGCGAAGAGTGTTCAAGGCCTGTGTCCGGGCAGCGCTCCTGCTGGAAGCCTAGCGGCCCCTATCCCGCGGCGGGCTTGATACAGATCAATGGCGCGCCCAATGCTCGCGCCAATACACGCTAGTCTAAGACGAGCACGTCATCGACCTGTGTCATCGGATCTGCGCGCTGCAGCGCTCGGACGAGACAGGCTTTGCTCTGCCGTCTGAAATCAAACGGCCCTAGGCCACGCCGCGGAGTCTTCAGCGGAACAGGCTCGTCTTCCATCTAGTGCCTGGGATTGAGGGCATCATTCAGGCCGTCCCCCATCAGGTTGAAGCCGATGACGAGCGCAATGATCGCGAGGCCGGGCCAGAAGGCCATCCATGGCGCCTCGCCGAGAAATTGCCTGGCAACGTCAAGCATGGCGCCCCATGAGGGGGCCGGAGGAAGCTGGCCAAGCCCCAGAAAGGCCAGGCTCGCCTCGGCGAGAACTGCAATCGCCATGGTCAGCGTCGCCTGCACAATCGTCGGCGCAAGCACGTTCGGCAGCACCTGTCCGGTCAGGATGGCGAGATGGCCGAGGCCCTGGGACCGGGCCGCCGCGATGTAATCCTCGGTGCAGACAACCAGCGTCTCGGCACGCGCGACACGAACGAACACCGGCACGGCGGAAATGCCGATGGCAATCATCGCATTTTGCAGGCTGGGGCCCAGGAACGCGGCGAGCGCAATCGCCAGCACCAGAAAGGGGCAAGCGAGCAGCGCATCGGCGAAGCGCGAGATCACCATGTCGGTGAGGCCGCCGAAATAGCCGGCCATGAGACCAAACGGAAGGCCGATCAGCACCGCGACCGTCACGGAGACGATGCCGGCGGAAAGCGAGGCTTGCGTGCCGAAGATCACGCGCGACAGCACGTCCCGACCGAGATCGTCGGTGCCGAACCAATGTGCCGCACTGGGTGCCGCGCGAATCGCCATCCAGTCCGGCGAGTTTGGATCGTACGGCGCAATCCACGAGGCAAACACCGCCAGCACGACGAAGAACAGGATGATCGTGGCCCCGATGACGGCGGATGGTTCGCGCAACAGGCGACGAATCTCCGAAGGAGCGGCGGCGCGTGCCTGACTTGCGACCGGCACCGTCTCAATCGAGCTCATGATCTGAGCCTCGGATTGAGCAGCACATAAGCCACGTCGGCAATCAGGCTCATCAGGAGGAATACGGCTGCTGTGCAGAGCACGACCGCCTGAACCACGGCATAATCGCGGCTGAACACGCCGTCGACGACCATCTTGCCGAAACCCGGGATGGAAAAGACCTGCTCCGTCAACACCGCGCCGGCCAGCAGTTCGCCAAATTGCAGTGTGCCCAGCGTGACCACGGGAATCAGCGCGTTCGGCAACGCGTGACGCATCACGATGGTGCTTTCGCGGACGCCCTTCGCGCGGGCGGTGCGCACGTAGTCCTGCTTCATCGCCTCGATCATCGCGCCGCGGACATGGCGCATCATGATCGCAGCGGTGCCCGTGCCGAGCACCAAGGCGGGCATCAGCATCGAAAGCAGGTTGCCTCCCACGCTCTCGGACGGCGGAACGAAACCTCCGGCCGGAAGCCAGCCGAGATTCACCGAGAACAGAAGGATCAGCATGATCCCCAGCCAGAAATGCGGGATCGACAGTCCGGCAAGCCCGAACAGACTGGCGCCGTAGTCGAAGGGCGTCCCGCGCCCCAGCGCCGCGAAGATCCCGATCGGCAACCCGACGAGCAGCGCGACCAGCATCGACAGGATCGCGAGCTCAGCGGTCACCGGCAATTTTTCCGCCAGCATGGTGCCGATCGGCAATCGGGTGCGTACCGACGTACCGAAGTCACCGTGCACCAGGGCTTTCAGCCAGACGGCGTATTGCACCGGGATCGGATCATTGAAGCGATACTTCTGCCGAAGATATTCAACGACTTCGGGATTACGCTCTTCTCCGGCGAGCGCCAGCGCAGGATCGCCGGGCAGCAGTTTCTGCAGACCGAACACCATCATCGACACCAGCAACAGGGTCGGCAGCAGGACGGCAAGCCGGCGCAGAAGCAAGCTCTTCATCGGGGCAGACTGGTCCTCACCAGGGCGAGCGCATCGGCGGGCGCGAAGCGTTGCGCATCAATTCACAGGCCTGACACCGACCAGACGCAACAGACCGTCCGGCACCATGACGATGCCGCCGACCGATTTGCGGGCCGCAAAGAACCAGTTCGGGTGATGGAGGGGAATCGACGAGAGCGCCGTCAGGTAAATGTCCGTCGCTTTGGCGTAGAGTGCCTTGCGCTTGGCTTCGTCAGCCTCGCCCCGGGCCTGGTTCAGGATCGCATCGAGATCCTTGTTGCAGTACTTGTTGACGTTCTGGGAGCCCGCGCAACTGAAAAAGGCGACCAGCGTCGGGTCCGGGTCAGCGCGGCCGCTCCAGTTGCCGATATAGGCTTCGAAATTGCCGTTCATGTAGCGCTCGATGGCCGTGGTCGTTTCCATGGGCAGCAGCTTGACGTCGAAACCGGCCTCGCCCGCCATCGACTGTATGATCTGTGCGACCCGGGAATCGCCGGCCGTATTCTCGTACTGGATCTCGACCGGCACGCGAGTCATTCCGGCGGCGGCAATCATCGCCTTTGCCTTGGCAACATCGCGAGCCGGCGCCTTGCGCGCGCTATCGTAGAACGGAGATGACGGCGGGATCATCTGGTTATCCGCCAGGAACTCGCCGTTGAAGGCAACGCGGTTGATGACATTGCGATCGATCGCCAGCTCAAAGGCCTGACGCAGCGTCGAGTTCTTGCCGAGTGGCGTATCGGCCTTCGCGCCCGCGCCGACATTGAACATCAGATGCGAGACGGCAAGTCCCTGGCCGGAATGCAGGGCGAGGTTGGGATCGTCGCGCACGGTCTTGAGATCGGTCGGCGCGATACGCTCCGCGAGATCGAGATCGCCCGCCCGGACGCGTGACAACCGCACGGTCGAGTCGGGAACGTAGTAGTAGACGACCTCGTCATAGCCGACCCGTGCAGCGTCCCAGTAGCCAGGATATTTCTTGACCCGAATGAGGTCGCGCGACTTGCGCTCGGCAAATTGATACGGACCGGCACAGACCGGCGCGGCTGCAAATTCCCCGGCTTTCTCCGTGGCGGCCTTGGGCGAGACCATCATGCCGGCACGATCGCTGAGATTGGCAAGCAGCGGCACGAACGGCTCCGACAGGTTGAACTTCACCTTGTCCGCGGCAAGCGCTTCGACGCTCGCGACCGGCGCCAGCTCGGCCTTGCGCTTGGAATCCGGCATGGACTTCATGCGCTCGATATTGAACTTGACTGCCGCTGCATCGAACGCGGTGCCATCGTGGAACGTGACATTCTTGCGCAGCGCAAAGGTGATCGACTTGCCGTCCGCGGACCACTCCCAAGCCTCCGCCAGCTGCGGCACGATCTTGAGGTCGGGGGAGATATCGACGAGCTTGTCGCACAGCGCCGCAAACACGAAGCGGCCGGAGTAAGTGCCGCTGAGTGCCGGGTCGAGCGCATCGGGATCGTCCTGAATGCCGACCCGCAATGTCGCGGCACTCGCCGAGACAAGGCCCGTTGCGATCATCAGAATTGCCGCCAACGCCGTGCCCGTCCGCTTCATACGGAATTCCTTTCGTCGCACGCCTATCCCAAGGCTTCCAAGGCTCTGCTGTTGAAGGTCAAGACAAGCACGACTGAACCTATTTGTAAATGTCTCGAACAAATCATGGAACTAAATTACAATACGTCGCTTTCGAGAGCGCAAAATCCTCGCACCGCACCCCTTGACGACAGATCAGGCGAGGTATTAGTTCGGTATGTTGACTAATTGGATTGAGGCCCATGCCAGACGCCCCCTCATCGCCCGTTGCGCGACAGCAATCCGTGCGCCTTGTGGTAGAGCGCCTGCTGCGCGATCGCTCGGTATCGCGCGCCGAAATCGCCCGCAGCACGGGCCTGTCCAAGCAGACCATCTCCGAAGTGATGCGTGATCTCGAGCGCGACGGCTGGGTCCATGAGGACGGTCAAATCCAGGGCAGCGTGGGGAGGAGCGCCGTCACCTATGCGCTCCGGCCGGATGCCGCCTTCGTGTTGGGTATCGACCTTGGCGGCACGAAACTGCATGTCGCACTTGCCGATCTGCACGGTGAGATCGTCGCCGAGAGCATCGAACCGACATCCGGCGACGGCGGCGCTGCCGTGGTCGCACAGATCGATCGCATGAAGGATGCCCTGCTTCAGCGTGCGTCCGTATCGGCGCAACGCTTGCGCGGCGGCGTGATGGGAAGTCCGGGGATGGTCGACCCCGCGTCGGGCAGCATCGCCATCGCGCCCAATATCCCCGGACTGGATAGCCTGGACGTGAGGGCCGCGCTGCGCGAACGGCTCGGAATCGACGTCGCCATCGAAAATGACGTCAATCTCGCCGCAATCGGGGAGCATTGGCGCGGCAACAGCCGCAAGGCGCGCAGTTTCGCCTTCATCGCAGTCGGCACCGGCATTGGCATGGGCATCTTTTCGAACGGCTATCTCGTGCGCGGCGCACGCGGGGCGGCCGGCGAGATAGCCTACCTGCCGCTTGGGGGCGATCCCTACGATGCGCGCGGTCTTCGGTTCGGCACCCTGGAAACCGCGATCGGCAGCGCCGGCATTGTCGAACGCTATATCGCGCTCGGTGGCGCGCCCGGCAGTACCGTGCGCGATGTCTTCGATCGGCTCGCGGTCGAGGAGGCGGCACGAGTGACGATCGACGAGATCGGCCGGATCCTCACGACCGCGATCCTGGCGGTGCACAGCATCCTCGATTCGGAAATCATCATCATGGGCGGCAGCATCGGCGCGCGGCCCGAGTTGAAGGTCCGGATCGATGAACATCTGGGACGCTGCATGCGCGAGCCTGTTCGTATCGAGCTCAGCGCGCTCGGCAATCGCGCCACGCTGATCGGCGCGATCGGAAGCGCGATCGACCTCGTGCATCGCTCGCTGTTTGGCACCGGCAAGGATGCGGGCCCGCTGGCTCTTCCTTTCACGGCAGCAGATGTCGCGGCATGAAGGAGCAGGCGCCGAGAATCGAAGTTGTCGGCAATGCCGCCGCCGTCGCGGAACGCGCAGCCGCGCTCGTCATCGCGCGGCTGCACGATCGACGGCCGGTCACCCTCGGTCTTGCGACCGGAGCGACAATGGCGCCGCTCTATGCCCGCCTTGTCGCCGCGACCCGCGCCGGCCTCATCTCATTCCGAACGGCGTCGAGTTTCAACCTCGATGAATATGTGGGCGTCGCACCCCAATCGCCTGGAAGCTTCCATGCCTATATGCAGCAGCATTTGTTTGGGCATGTGGATATGGAAGCCGGTCGGGCAAGGATCCCCGATGGCACGGCCGACGACGTCGCCGCAGAGGCTGCGCGCTATGAGGCGCAGATTGCGGCTGCCGGGGGCATCGACCTGCTGCTCCTCGGCATCGGCGCCAACGGCCATATCGGCTTCAATGAGCCAGGTTCGGATTTCGCCTCACGTACCCGCGAGGTCAGACTCGATGAAGCAACCCGCATCGCGAATGCCATCAATTTTCCTGATCCGGCGTCGATTCCCGAACGTGCTATCACAATGGGCATAGCGACAATCCTGGAGGCTCGGAGCATCCTCCTTGTCGCCAAGGGACCGGAGAAAGCAGCCGCCATCGCAGCCGCGATCGAGGGTCCGATCACAGCAGCTTGCCCTGCCTCGGCACTCCGCCTGCACGGCAACGTCGATATCCTTTGCGATGAACCGGCTGCCGCAGCCCTCGCCACGCGGCCCCATAACAACAATCGGAGAAGGGCATGAGCTGGGGACAGCGCGATTTCATGGTGCCGGGGCGCTCGCTGGCAGTGGGCGACCGGGGCATGGCCGCGACCTCTCATCCGGCCGTCACGCTCGCTGCGGTCGAGATCCTGCGCAGCGGCGGTAATGCCGTCGATGCCGCCATTGCCGCGATCGCCCTCCAGGGTGTCATTGATCCGCATATGACCGGCATCGGCGGCGACTGTTTTGCGATCTATGCTCCCGCCTCCGGCAAACCCGTCGCTGTCAACGGCTCGGGCCGAGCGCCGGTGAAGGCCGAACTCGGCTGGTTTCGGCAACGCGGGCTGACGTCGATCCCGGACGATTCACCCCATGCAGTCACAGTTCCGGGGGCGGTCGATGCGTGGTGCCGCCTCGCTGGCGACTATGGTTCAAAA
Source organism: Bradyrhizobium sp. 956_D2_N1_4 (assembly GCF_052076025.1). Taxonomy (NCBI): domain Bacteria; kingdom Pseudomonadati; phylum Pseudomonadota; class Alphaproteobacteria; order Hyphomicrobiales; family Nitrobacteraceae; genus Bradyrhizobium; species Bradyrhizobium sp. 956_D2_N1_4. The sequence goes on from NZ_CP197237.1 coordinate 5,263,359, forward strand.
GGCCTGGACGAGGTTCTGGCGCCGGCGATCCGCGCGGCCGAGACCGGCTTTGTGGTGACGCCCCGCGCCGCGCTGGATTGGGCACGCTACGCCGATCGCATCGAACGACATCAGACCGGCGTACCGGTCTATCTGCCCGGTGGCGCTGCACCCGTCGTCGGCAGTAAGCTCAATCATCCCGCACTCGGCGCGACGCTGCGCCGGATTGCACGTGAGGGACGCGCCGCGTTTTACGAAGGTGCCGTCGCCGAAGAAATCGTCGCGACATTGAAGGCGCTGGGCGGAGTGATGCAGCTTGAAGATCTCGCAAGTGCCCGATCGGAGTACGTCGAGCCGATCAGCGTCGACTACCGCGATCATCAAATCCTGCAATGTCCGCCTAACGGACAGGGCGTCGCGGCGCTGCTGATCGCCCGCATCCTTGCCGGCTTCGACATGGCCAACCCGGCACTCGGCGAGGCGGATCGCATTCACCTCCTTGCCGAGGCAACCAAGGCGGCCTACCGGCAGCGCGACGCGCTGGTCGCCGATCCGGAATTCCGTCCGCTCGATGTCGATTCGCTGCTCTCGGAGGCGTCGGTCGCGGCATTGCGCTCCTCCATCGACCGGAAGCGTGCCAGCGCATCAGCGGATTTCGACATGCCTGTTCATCGTGACACGGCTTACGTCGCGGTCGCCGACCGCGACGGCAACATGGTATCTTTCATCAATTCGCTTTTCTTCGCGTTCGGTAGCGGCATCTACGCCCCGCGCGCGGGCGTGCTATTGCAGAACCGCGGTTCGGGATTCTCCCTTCTCGAAAGACATCCCAATGCGATTGCGCCGCGAAAACGTCCCTTTCACACCATCATTCCGGGTTTGCTGGCGAAGCACGGCAAGCCGATCATGGCCTTCGGCGTGATGGGTGGACAATACCAGGCGGCGGGACATATGCAGATCCTGAGCGGCGTGCTCGACCGTGGGCTCGACATTCAGCAGTCCTCGGATGCGCCGCGCAGCTTCGCGTTTGATGGCACGCTGAGCCTCGAACCCACGATTCCCGGCTCCGTCGCCGACGAATTGATTGCGCGCGGTCATCGCGTGATCTGGGCGGACGAACCGCTCGGAGGTTGTCAGGCCGTGCACGTCGATCTTTCCGGGGGCGTCATTCTCGGCGCGTCGGACCATCGCAAGGACGGCATTGCACTGGCGGCGTGACCAGGATGAGAAAGACGTGATGTCGGATCGGGCAGCATGAGCGAGACAATAGAGGCGATCCTGTCGATCGAGCAGCTGACGCTGGCGCTGCCCGCCGGCGGAGATCGTGCCTCTGCCGTCGAGGACGTTTCGCTTGCTCTGCATCCGCGGCAAATCCTCTGCGTCGTCGGTGAATCCGGCTCCGGTAAATCGGTCTGCGCCGCTGCTGTCATGGGCCTGCTGCCCAGGGCCATTCGCCCGGTTGCAGGGGCCATACACTTTGAGGGGCGCGATTTGCTGAACCTCCCCGCAGCAGAATGGCGGACGTTGCGCGGGCGACGCATCGCGATGATCTTCCAGGAACCGATGACAGCGCTCAATCCTGTGATCAGGATCGGCGACCAGATCATGGAAGCGTTCGAGGCGCACGGACAATTCACGCCAACGGAGCGGCAGGCCCACTTGCGCGCCCTCCTCGAAGAGGTCGGCATGCGCGACCTCGAGCGGATCATCCGCAGCTACCCGCATCAGTTGTCGGGTGGCCAGCGTCAGCGTGCCATGATCGCAATGGCCCTTGCGCTCGAACCATCGATCCTGGTCGCGGACGAACCAACCACGGCACTCGACGTCACGACACAGGCGCAGATCCTTCGGTTGATCCGGGACATTCAGCAGCGGCGCGGCATGGCGGTGCTGTTCATCACCCATGATTTCGGCGTCGTCGCCGACATCGCGGACCGCGTCGCGGTCATGGAGAAGGGTCGCGTCGTCGAACAGGGGTCCGTGGAGGACGTGCTCGAACGCCCGCAGCATCCCTATACGCGCCGGCTGCTCGCCGCGGTGCCCGGCGGGACCCCGCCGGTCCGGGTCCGGGTCGAGGACGAACCGATCGCCTGCGCCGCGACCGGACTTGCGAAAATCTATCGTGGCAACGACTGGTTCAACTCGCAGACCGAGGTCGCAGCCGTAAAGAATGTGACCTTCGAAATCCGGCGCGGCGAGACGCTCGGCCTCGTCGGAGAGTCCGGCTCGGGCAAGAGCACGATCGGTCGGCTGGTGATGCGTCTCACCGACGCCGATGCGGGCGTGGTCCGTATCGGCGAACTCGATTTCTCCGAGGCTCGCGGTGCCGGCCTGCGGGCCGCCCGCAAGCACGTCCAAATGGTGTTCCAGGATCCCTTCGCCTCGCTCAATCCGCGTCGCCGCGTCGGGCGAATTATCGCCGACGGGCCGATCGCGCACGGCGTCCCGCCGGCGCAGGCCTTCGCGCGTGCCGGGGAACTGCTGGCGCTCGTGGGTCTCGACCCGAGCGCCGCGCGACGCTTTCCGCATGAATTCTCCGGAGGGCAACGCCAGCGGATCGGAATTGCGCGCGCGCTCGCGCTCGACCCAGAGGTGCTGGTGGCCGACGAACCGGTGTCGGCGCTCGACGTCTCTGTCCAGGCGCAGGTGCTCACCTTGCTCGAGACATTGAAGGTACGGCTGCGGCTGGCGGTGCTGTTCATCACCCACGATCTCAACGTCGCGGCCCAGGTCTGCGATAGGATCGCAGTGATGCGCCTCGGAGAAATCGTCGAGATCAGGCCGACGGTAGATCTGCTGGAACGGCCGGAGCATCCCTACACGCAGGCACTGCTGGCCGCGATCCCGGGCAGGCAACGCAGAACGCCCACGTCGGTCTGAACCACCACATTTTCATTGAAGGAGGTCTCTGACATGCAGAAGCTCACGGAACTTCCAATGCTGCGCATCGGCCTTGTCGGCAGCGGCTTCATCGCCGCGTTCCATCTGCAGTCCATGCTCGGCGTGCGCAACGTCAGCGTCGGCGGCGTCTACAGCCGTTCCGCCGAGCGGCGGACACGCATTGCCGACAAGGCGCGCAATCTTGGCCTTGGGCCGGCGCATGTGTTTGACAGCATCGAGGCGATGGCAATGTCCGGCGAGGTCGATGCGCTTTGGCTGCTGACGCCGAACGACAGCCGCCTCGACATCATGCGCGAGATCCACCGCGTGACCAAGGCCGGGGCTCCCCTGCGCGCCATTGCCTGCGAAAAGCCACTCGCCCGCACGCTTGCCGAAGCACGGGAAATGCGCAGGCTCGTCGAAGATGCAGGCCTGCTTCACGGTTATCTGGAGAACCAGCTTTTCTCGACCGCGGTGATGCGCGGCAAGGACATCATCTGGCGCCGAGCCGTACCCGGAAGTGGACGCCCCTATCTCGCGCGTGCCGCCGAGGAGCATTCAGGACCGCACGAGCCATGGTTCTGGCAAGGCGACAAGCAAGGAGGGGGCGTGCTCTCCGACATGATGTGCCATTCAGTCGAGGTCGCACGCTTCATGCTGACCGCGCCAGGCGCAAAGCGCGACTCCCTACGGCTGGTCAGTGCCAACGCCACGACGGCCAATCTCAAATGGACGCGCCCCCACTACGCTGCCGACCTCAAGAGGCGAATGGGGGTCGATTTCACCAAACGTCCGGTCGAAGATTTCGCGCGCGGGATACTTACGATGGAAGATACCGACGGGCATCAATTGATGATCGAGGCGACAACCTCATGGGCGTATGTCGGCGCGGGCTTGCGCATCCAGCTTGAATTGCTTGGTCCCGAATATTCGATGGAGTTCTCCTCGCTCTCAACGGGCCTCAAGGTCTTCCTTTCCCGTGCGATCAGCGGATCAGAGGGCGAGGACCTCGTCGAGAAGCAGAATTCCGAGCAAGGTCTGATGCCGGTCGTCGAGGACGAAGCCGGCATCTACGGCTACACCGACGAGAACCGCCATATGGTGGAGGCATTCAGGCGAGGCATGAGTCCGGCAGAAACCTTCGATGACGGGGTCGGCGTCATGGAAATGCTTATGGGACTCTATCGCTCTGCGGAGCTTGGCCGGACGATCCATTTCCCCGATCCCGAACTCGAGCACTATGTCCCTCTCGTGGCGCGCTGACGGCGTGACGCCCTGTCCTCCAGGCTGAGGAGCGAGATCACCGACGAGAAGCTCGGCTTCCACATCGCGTCTTCCCGAGGATGGCGCGCTGCTATTTCGCCAAGCGGAACTTCCCGCCCTCGACCTTGATCAAAAAGGCTGAGCGTTCATCATAGCCGTTGTGGTCGGTCTTCCTCATGTTCGACAGCCCGTTGTTGAGATAGATGTTCTCCCCGCGCTCGAGTTCGTCCCGCAGAGCTGCACGAAACTCAGGCGTGCCCGGCTTCGTTGTCTTCAGCGCGTTTGGAGCAGCTTTCCCAATCAGCGCGACGACATCCCAGAGGTGAGCCGCGAACATATTGGGTTTCTGACCGTTCACCGCCTCATAGGCGGTCACGAACTGCTCCGTCGCGTGACGGAACGGGTCTCCCGCCGGAAGATCGGCCGCAACGGTAAAGGCCTCGCCGGCGAAAATAGCGCCTTCGACGGTCGCGCCTCCGAGCTTGATGAACTCCTCGCTGGCCACGCCATGCGTCTGAAAGATCTTTCCGGTGTATCCGCGCTCACGGAGCGCCTGTTGCGGCAGGACCGCCGGGGTACCTGCAGAAGCAATGAAGACGGCGTCAGGATTCGTCGACATCACCTTCAACGCCTGGCCGGTGACGCTGGTGTCCGCACGCGCGTAGACTTCATGTGTCGTCACCGTCAGACCCAAAGTCGGCGCAAGGCGGCTCACCTCCTTATAGTAACCTTCGCCATACCCATCCGAAACACCGATAAAGCCAAGCGTCTTCGCGCCGGATTTCGCGATGTATTTGAGAATGGCGCTCGCCATCAGGTCATCGTTGGGGACGACCTTGAAGGCCCAGGCCCGTTTGTCGTCCAGCGGCTGAACGATGGCGGTGGCGGCCGCAAGCGATAGCAGCGGCGTCTTCGACTCCAGCGCGACGTCGAGCATCGGCATGGTCACCGGCGTCAGAGACGAGCCGACCAGCACATCGACCTTGTCCTGGATCACGAGCCGGCGCGCGTTCTGGATCCCTTTGGTGGAGTCAGACTCGTCGTCCAGGATGATGTAGGTCACCTTCTCTCCGCCGATCTCTTTTGGCAGAGCTGCGACAGTCTTGAGCTGGGGTTGCCCCAACGCAGATCCCGGGCCGGTGGCCGAAATCACAATTCCGACTTTGATTTCCGCGCGCGCCGCGTATCCATAAAGTGCGCAGGCCACAACAAGACAAACTCGCGTGAAACCGATCGTCATGCAGCTCCTCCCTGTCCGCCCCAGTGCTTCGGCCGGTTGCATCGGCCCCCGCGGGCGGCATCAAGGACCCGGAGGAGATCGTCCGATGTTCAGGCCCTGTCCCGGGGTTACGAGCAACCAGGCGAGCGACCCTAAGCGGATCGCGGGGCCGTGTCTGTCCCTATGCCTAGGGACAAGGACCAGCGTCTCAAGCCAGGCGCCGGCCCAAGCCGCAAGAGTACGGTTCGTTGCGTATGTTTTGCTTCGGACTATTGGCCTAACAGCTTCCTGATACCTGTCAAACCGGCACACAGGAACGGATCTGAGTGGATGTAGAAATATTTGACGCCGCGCTCAAGCCGCTCGGCACGATGCGAGCGCGGCGCGCCTCGATCAGGCAGAATGGGCACGCGACCTTACCAATGGTCCATGCCTGCGGCCGCCGGATGCGGTCAAGCTATCGGCCCGATCGTGCGATCGGGCTACTCAGCCGAGGCGATCATCGATGTAGCGCCTGAGCGCGGACGCGGCATTCAGCATGTGCGCACGCATTCGGCGCGCTGCGGTCTCTCCGTCACCTTCCGCGATCGCCTGCATGATGGCATCATGCTCGTCGCGGGACTTGCGAATGCGATCGCCCTGCCGCAATTGGGTGCGGCGGAAGGCGCTGAGCCGCGAACGCACGTCCTGCGCCTGCTCGGCGAGAAACGAGTTGTGCGTTGCCCGGTAGATGCATTCGTGGAATTCCCGGTTGAACGCGTCATAGGCGTCGACATCGTTCGCCTCGACCATCTTGAGCGAAGCGTCATGGAGCTCGATCAGATGGCTGCGCTCGAGCGGCGTCATGCGGTAGGTTGCGAGCCTGACGCACATGGCTTCCACCTCGGCGCTGGTCTCGAACATGTCCATGATGCGCTCCGGCGTCATCCGCGCAACGACGAGGCCGCGGCGGCCGCGCACCTCGACGAGGCCGCTGACCACGAGCTGGCGAAGCGCCTCCCGCACCGGCGTGCGGGAAGCTCCAAAACGATCGGCAAGCTGCTGCTCTTCCAGGGCCGAACCGGCGACGAGCGCCCCCGAGGCAATCTCGTCCGTAAGCGCGTTCCGGATGCGATCGGAGAGTAGCCCGCCATCGTCCTCCGCGTCGACTGCGACCTTCAATACTTCTGCCATTCAGCCTCCCGTGATCGCGCGCACCGCGAAGTAAAGGATCGAGGGCGCGACCAGGCATCCGAGCCCGGTGTGGAATGTCGCCGTCAGCGCACCGTAGGGCACCAGACGCCGGTCCGTCGCCGCCAACCCTCCAGACACGCCGCTGACCGTTCCCATCAAGCCGCCAAACACCATCGCGCTACGCGGATTGTTCAGGCCGATCATCTTCGCCACAAAGGGCGTGCCGATCATGACGATCACCGCCTTGAATACACCGGTCGCGATCGAGAGCGCAATAACCGGTGAGGATGCACCGATCGCCGCGCCCGTGACCGGGCCCACGATGTAGGTGACCGCTCCGGCGCCGATCGTCGTCAGCGATTCCGCGTCAGTGTAGCCAAACGCCGCGGCGACGAACACGCCGAGAATGAACGGCACCACCGTTCCCAGTCCGAGTGCGACCGCACCAATCACCCCGGCCTTGCGCGCATGGACGACATCGACCTCGAAGGCGGTGGCGACGATGGCGAAATCGCGCAGCATCGCTCCACCCATCAGGCCGATCCCGGCCAGGGCTGGCAGGTCGGCCACGCCCTTCTCGCCGCCGGTGGAGATGCCTCCCCAAAAGGCCAGCGCCAGGCCCAGCATGATCGCAATCGCCGAGGCGTGAATGCGCCCGAAGGTGAGATATTTCGAGATCGCTCCGGAGATCCACATCAGGATTCCGACGACCGCGAACGCAGTGATCAGCGCATTGGCGGCGAGAATGTGAGACATCATGATCATCCGATCCTCCCGGACTTGAAGTGGGGCACAGGTGCAGCGAGCGCCTCGGCCTCTCGCGCCTCGATCTCGTCCATGGTCTCGACACGACCGCTGAACCGGCCGATCAGGGCCACCATCGCGAAACACACCGCGACCGCGCCGATCCCCGCAATGACGACGATCGGACCGCCTTTTGCCGCGGCGACCACATTCTGCTGCGCGGCCATGGCGACCACGATCGGAATGTAGAAGCTGCCCCAGAACTCGACGCCGGTCTTGAGCCCGTGGCTGAGTATGCCGTGCCGCACCAGCCAGAGCCGGGCCGCGATCAAGAACATCATGGCGATGCCCACGCCGCCGACATTGGCCTTCACACCGAGGGCGACGCCGAGCAGGTCCCCCAACAGGCCCCCTAAGAGGGTGCAGATCGCGAGCAGCGCTACGCCGGAAATGGTCACGGGCGCCTCCCCTCGGCGAGCAAGGCACGATCCCCAGGACTTGGACTATCTGCATGCATTCGCATCGTAAACTCCCTCCTGTGTATGCGAATATCCATCGCTTATGGGTTTATGTATACACTAATTGACATTTGAAGGCAATACGCATACATTACGGCAATCGAAAGCCAACCCCGCATGCCAAGGAGCCGAAATGAGCGATTGGGGTATGCAAAAGGCCGCCCTGGCGGAGCGCCTGACGGCCGGCGGCCAGCACGCCGAGGGCAAGATGGTGCCCATCGCGAACCTGCCTGCATTCCTGAGGGCCGTGATCCGGTCAGGGGACCGGGTGTGCCTGGAGGGCGATAATCAGAAGCAGGCCGACATCCTCGCCTCGGCGCTCGCGAACCTCGACCCCCAGGATGTCCATGACCTGCACATGGTGCAGTCGGGGGTGGTCCTGCCCTCCCACCTCGACCTCTTCGACAAGGGAATCGCGCGGCGCCTCGACTTCTCCTATTCGGGCCCGCAATCGGCCCGCATCGCGCGCATGCTGTTCGGCCGCAAGATCGAGCTCGGGGCCGTGCACACATACCTCGAGCTGTTCGCCCGGTATTTCATCGATCTCACGCCGAACGTCGCACTCATCGCGGCGGTGAGCGCCGACAAGGACGGCAATCTCTATACGGGGCCCAACACCGAAGACACGCCGACGGTGGTCGAGGCGACGAGCTACAAGAACGGCCTCGTCGTGGCGCAGGTGACCGAAATCGTCGACAAGGTGCCGCGCGTCGATATTCCCGGCGACCTCGTGCATTTCGTGGTCGAGGCCGGGCGCCCCTTCTATGTCGAGCCGCTCTTCACCCGCGACCCGGCCGCGATCACCGAGACCCAGATCCTGACGGCAATGCTCGCGATCAAGGGCATCTACGCGCCCTACGGCGTGCGCCGGCTCAACCATGGCATCGGCTTCAACACCGCCGCGATCGAGCTGCTGCTGCCGACTTATGGCGAGAGGCTCGGGCTCAAGGGCAAGATCTGCACCCATTTCGCGCTCAACCCACATCCCACGATCATTCCGGCGATCGAATCCGGCTGGGTCGACCAGATCCACTGCTTCGGCTCGGAAGTCGGCATGGAGGATTACGTCGCGGCGCGTTCCGATGTCTTCTTCACGGGTCCCGACGGCTCGCTGCGATCGAACCGCGCCTTCTGCCAGACAGCGGGCCTCTATGCCTGCGACATGTTCATCGGATCGACGCTTCAGATCGACCTCGAAGGCCACAGTTCGACGGTGACGACCAGCCGCATCGCCGGCTTCGGCGGTGCGCCTAACATGGGCTCCGACCCGCGCGGCCGGCGCCACCCGAGCGAACCCTGGCTCAAGGCCGGCGCCGAAGCCGATCCCGACTCCAACGCGGCGCTGCGCCGCGGCCGCAAGCTGGTGGTGCAGATCGGCGAGACCTTCGGTGAGCGCAATGCGCCGCTGTTCGTCGAGCGGCTCGATGCGCTCGACCTGGCACGCGAGCTCAAGCTCGATCTCGCGCCGGTCATGGTCTACTCGGACGACGTCACCCACATCGTCACCGAGGAAGGCATCGCCAACCTCTTGATGTGCCGTAGCAAGGACGAGCGCGAGCAGGCGATCCGCGGCGTTGCCGGCTACACCGACATCGGACGCGCGCGTGATGCGAAGCTGGTTGAACAGCTCAGGCAGCGCGGCGTGATCCAGCGCCCCGAGGATCTCGGCATCGATCCGCTCGACGCCGACCGGCGCCTGCTGGCGGCCCGCTCGATCAAGGACCTCATGCTGGCCTCCGGCGGTCTCTACCGCCCGCCCAGCCGCTTCCGCAATTGGTGAGGAGTTTTGCATGGAAAAGCTCAGCTTCAGACTGACTGCCCCGAGATGCGCCAGCGGCACCCGCACCCAGGCGATCGTCGGCGTCGTCGCCTCCGGCAATCTCGAGGTCCTGCTGGAACGCGTCTCGCCGGCCGACATGTGCACGATCGACATCGCAACCGCAGCCCATGGCTTCGGCACGGTCTGGGACGCTGTGGTCCGCGACTTCGTCGCCCGCCGCTCTGCCGGAGGCTTACGCATTTCCATCAATGACGGCGGCGCGAGGCCCGACACAGTCGCGCTGCGCCTTGCGCAAGGCGTCCGCAAGATCGAGGAGCCCGAACGATGACAGCCGTCACAGCCGACCCCAATTTGCTGAGCTGGTACGAGGCCAGCGCCCGCCAGCGCATCGACGCGCTCGTCGACGCCGGCAGCTTTGCCGAACTCATTGGCCCTGAGCTGCGCGAGATGAGCCCGCATCTGGCGATCTTCGATCTGCCGGAGCAGTTCGACGACGGCATCGTCGTCGGCCGCGGCCGCCTTGACGGCGTGCCCGTGCTCGTCGCGGCGCAGGAGGGACGCTTCATGGGCGGTGCCTTCGGCGAGGTCCATGGCGCCAAGCTCACGGGCCTCTTGCGCGCCGCGCGTGCGCTTCATCAAGACGTACTGATCCTTTTCGACACCGGCGGCGTGCGGCTTCAGGAAGCCAATGCGGGCGAGCTCGCCATCGCCGAGATCATGCGCGCGATCATCGAGGCACGGCGCGCCGGCATCCACATCGTCGGCCTGATCGGCGGCCGTGCCGGCTGTTATGGCGGCGGCAGCCTGATCGCCGGCACCTGCTCGCGCCTGATCGTATCCGAACAGGGGCGGATCAGCGTCAGCGGCCCCGAAGTGATCGAGACCAACAAGGGCATCGAGGAGTTCGACTCGCGCGATCGCGCACTGGTGTGGCGCACCATGGGCGGCAAGCATCGCTACCTCATCGGCGGCGCTGATGCGTTCGTCGACGACGAGGCGCAGGCGTTTCGTCAGGCGGCGGTCGACGCGCTCAAAGCCAACAGGCGATGCGACGTGGCGGTGCTCGAAGCCGAGCAGACGCGCCTCGAGCGGCGATTGCAGCGTTTCGGCGAGGCCGACGACGCCATCGAGATATGGCAGACGCTTAGCATCGACCAGCCGACGGAGATTCCCGCGCTTCCCACAGCCGCATTTCTTCGCGCGGCAGACAACAGGGAGAACGCCGATGACGCTCGATGACATCCTGGCCAGTCTCTTTCCGAACGGCAGCAAGATCGCAACCACGGGCGCGATAATCGCGGGACAGGCGATCCTTCCCGATGGAGGTCGCGTCCACGTGCTGGGCATCACGCAGGGTCAGCCGCTCGGCGTCGACGAGGCGATCGTACTAGCAGGGCGCGTGATCGAGATCGTCAAATCCGGCGATCGCGCGCCGATCCTGGTCCTGGTGGATTCCGCCAGCCAGCGCATGAGCAAGCGCGACGAGTTGTTCGGCCTCAGCGAGTATCTGTCGCATCTCGCCAAGACCCTGCTGCTGGCGGAAGCCGAGGGACACCGCACCGTCGGCCTGCTCTATGGCGGCAGCGCGGCCGGTGCGTTCATCGCCACCGCGCTCGCCACCGGCACGCTGGTGGCGCTGCCCGGTGCGCATCCCGCGGTCATGGATCTGCCGTCGATGGCGCGGGTCACCAAGCTGCCGATCGATGTGCTGAAGGCCAAGGCGGAAGCGACGCCGGTGTTCGCGCCCGGCCTCGACAACATGGTGCAGACCGGCGGCATTCACGTTGTCTGGGATGGAAATGCGCCTTTGGCGCCGCAGCTTGCGGCCGTGCTGCAACGGCCGCAGGGACAGGACGATCGCGCCCGGCTCGGCGCCGAGCGTGGCGGCCGGCGGAAGGCGGCCGAGATCGCCGATCGGGTTGTCACGCTCGCGGCAGCCGCGCATCAGGGGGCGCCACATGGCTGAAGCCCTCCAGCGCCATACGATGGTGACGGCCTCGGCCACCGGATGGGCGGCCGCGATGAGCCGGAATCCCGCGCTTGCCAGCGAGCCGATCATCGAGGGCTGGGCGCGCGCCGGCCGCCCGCTCGTGGTTCGCAGGCCGGCCTGCAACGATCTCGCAGGCATGATTCCGCTTGGCCTGCCGCTGCCGCCGAGCCACGGCAAGCGGCGTATCGCCGTCGCGCTCGCCCCCGGCGAACTCATCACGCATGCTCCGCCGCCATTGCTGGCGGATGCGGCAACAGCCGCGCCGGCGTCGTGGCGCCAGACCATCGACCTGCTCGTCCGCCTTCTGCCTGAGACGCGCACGTACGGCAGTCTGGCCTGGCAGCATCTCACCGGCCTGCCCTATCTGTCCGATAGATCGGACCTCGACCTGCTCTGGCCGCTGTCGTCGGCGAGGCACGCGAACACCCTGCCATCAGACATCGCGCGGATCGCAGAGACGGCGCCGATGCGGCTGGACGGCGAGATCGTCTATCACGCCGGCGGCGTGCAATGGCGCGAGCTGACCGGCGCTGACGAGGACGAAGTCCTCGTCAAGGGCGCGGCCGGCGTTCATGTCACCACACGTGCAGCGTTTCTCGCGGGTGGCGCGTCATGAATGTCGCGCTGAGATGGCAAGCGCCGCCGCAACGCGCGCTCCGCGCGGAGCAGCTCGGTCATCTCGCATCACTGTGCCTGAAGCTCGAAGTCGAGACCTATCCGAAGCCGGGGCTCGTCAGCCACGTCGACAACGGCGCGCATCGCGATATGGACGCCGGGCTCCTGTGCCGAAGTGCCGACACGCTGGCTCCGTTCTTCCACGACCTCGCAGCCGCGGGCGCCGAGGGCGCCGGCATGGACCGGTTGCGCGCGATCGGGGTTGCGGCGGAGCGCGCGATGTTGGCGGCGACCTCAGGTGTGAACACGCATCGCGGCGCGATCTTCGGACTGGGTCTGCTCTGCGCCGCGGCCGGGTATCGCGGCGCTCTCGGCATTCGCAAGCCGCTCGGCGAATTGGTGTCGCAACGTTGGGGCGACGCCATCTACGCAGGCCCGATATCCCTGCGTAGCCACGGTGCCGTGGCGTCACGTCGCTACGGCGCCGGCGGCGCCAGGGCGGAAGCGGCTTGTGGCTTCCCCTCCGTCTATGACATCGCCCTTCCCGCGCTGCATGCGGCGCGGACGCTCGCGCCTCGGGATGAGGAGGCGGTCCGGGTTCAGACCTGCATGGCGCTGATCGCAGATGTTGCCGACACCAATCTGTTGCACAGGGGCGGAGTTGACGGATTGCGCTTCGCGCAGGCTAGCGCATCCGCATTCCTTGCCGCAGGCGGAATCGGTTGCCCAGGCTGGCGCAAGCACGCCGACGGCATTCACCAGGCGTTCGTCGCGCGCAATCTCAGTCCGGGCGGATCGGCAGATCTGCTCGCCATGGCTCTGTTTGTGGACGCTCTCTTCGTCGATCGGCTGGCCCCCTGATGCTTGCACTGCTCTGCGGCGGACAAGGCACCCTGTCGGACAATATCTTCGATCTCGTCGCCGATCGGCCTGCTGCGGAATCGGTCTTCGCCGCTGCGACCGCTTGTCTCGGCGAAGATCCGCGGAAGTTCATAAGGACGCGCCGCGCGGACGAGCTGTCCGCCAACCATGCCAGCCAGATCCTAACCGTCACATCGGCGCTCGCGATCCACGCCTGTATCGCGGACTTGCTGACTGAGAGCACCGCTGTCACGGGCTACAGCGTCGGCGAGATGGCGGCCTGGAGCGTTGCGGGAATATGGACCGCCGCCGAAGCGTTGCGACTGACCGATATCCGCGCCCGATTGATGGACGGCGTGGCGGGGCCGGATGGGCGGCTCGGCTATGTCCGCGGGCTCGAACGAGCCACGCTCGAACACCTGCTCGAGACGCACCGCTGCGAGATCGCAATCAGGAATCCCGGCCTTCTTGTCGTGGTTGGAGGCGCGGAGTGCGATGTCATCGCCCTCTGTCAGGAGGCGACGACACAGGGCGCCGCCCGCGCCGGTCTTCTCGCCGTTAAAATCGCCTCGCATACGACGCGTCTCGAACCGGCCTGCACGCCCTTGCAGCAAGCGCTTGCGACCAGCAGACGCGCTCCTGTTGCAGACCAACGAACCCTCCTCGCAGGAGATGGCGGCGAGCGCATCTTCTCCGTGACCGATGCGACAGCAAAGCTCGCATGCCAGATCGCGCGCCCGATCGACTGGGCGGCGACGCTGGAGGCTCTCGTAGAGCTCGGGGTCGATCAAGTCCTGGACCTCGGTCCAGGACACGCGCTTGCCGAGATGACGCAAGGCTTCCATCCATCGATCCGCTGCTACGCCGCCGACGGATTTCGCACGATCGATGGTCTGCGAAACTGGGTTGTTTCCGAATAGGCAGGGCGCCCGGCGGCTCGCGATTGAGCGAACGCATGAAATTTCTCGAGAGAACTCGCCCTCGACAAGAGAAGCCTCCAGATACTCACCGCGATCGGTGCTGAAAGCTGTGGTGTTGAGCGACGCCAGGCATTGCCCCATAAGCCCTGTTGGGCCCAAACCAGGGAGCCGCGCCGCCAGGGAGCTCGAGGCCCATTCTGCCTGCTGGCGTCAACTCGCCGCTGGCAAGCGAATAATAGCTGGGGCAGCAGCGCGGCCCGCCGAATGGTTAGACTCGCGCTCAAGACGGAGACAAGCCCCAAAGCCATCAGCAGCATGCCAAGCCAGGTCCAAACCCGTCCGTCATCGCCCGCCTCTGCGGCGGAAAAGGCGAGCGGCGCCGCCGAGGCGGCAACCACGTCACTGGCGGCTGGCGCCGCCGCAAGGAGTGCCTCCACGTCGACCTGGCGCGGCGTGAACTCGTCGGCCGTGAGCCGGTCGCGTTTGGAAAGGGGGGCCGGCGACGCGCGGGTTGCGATCCCGGTGGCGAGGACGGGATTGGCATCAACCACCTGCGCGGGCACGGACGGGCTCGGCCGGGACGTATCCGCAGGTGCGGAGCGCGGCAGCTCCGCGCGCGCATCCACCACCGTCTTCCGCTTGCGCGCCGCGGTCTGGTTCTCTTCGGCCGCGGCGACACGATGTTTGGTGGCGCGTTGCTGAACCAGCTTCTTCGCCCTCTCAGTTCCTTCGGCGATCTGGAACCAGCATCTGCGCTGGCCTTCCACCCGATAGACCCAGTGCTGGCCATCGGCGGTCGACTTGCCGGGCCGCGTCAAGCACTCTGCTTCCGCGGAAGCGGGCGCAGGGGCTGTGGCGGGACCGGCATTGAAGAGTTCGGAAAGAGGCGTCGAAAACGCGGATGATGTCGAGAGACCTGCAATAAGCGTAAAAGCGGCGCAATAAACTCGCAAATGACCGGACATGGAAAACCCCGGTGTTGCGCCCCTGCCCGGACGGGAGCGTTGGCCGTGACCTAGGTCGCAATGCGACTTAAATCCGGCAACGCCGTGGATTCATTTTGGCCGCAGGCGATCTGGCCGTCAGCTCGATTGTCCATTTTCGCCATCCCCTCAAGGTCGCACTTTCAAGCGTCGGCCCACGCAAAGTTGCAAAGGCTGTTTACCCGAACGGATGTAGCCAATGTTACGGGCGCCAGACGAAGCGCTATATCCGAACTGACGACTGGGCATTCGACCTTCCCGGGATGACAGTCTGTCCGGAGTGCAGAACCCGTCCGATCGCGCGGAGCGATTGCGATGAGGGAGGCTACGATGGATTTTTCGCGGATGTCGGATGGAATCCGGCTGCATCACGCCTCCCATCGCCACGATGGGTACGATGGTGACGACGAAGCGGGTCCGGCACCGAGCGCACCGTTCCTGACTGACGCGGTTGGCGGTGGCGCCCTGGTCCATGGTCCCCGCCCGTTTGCAGGTCAATTTGCAGATTCTGGAGCGCACCCCGCGAGCGCGAACACCCAGCACAATGACTCCGACCCGATTCAATCCAAACATCCCACGTCGGTGGGCGACACGGGCGGCCACGTCGGCAACCACGCTGCGGCGGGCCTGGATGCTTCGTCCACCACGCCCGCTTCCGGCGCATCACATCCCGGGATGGGCATTGCTGCGGTCGAGAGCGGAGCCAACACGGCCGGAAACGGCGGAGATGGCTACTTCTACGGAAGCATCATTCACGCGTCCCTGTTGATCTATCAACCGATCAACATCTCGGTGAGCTTGGGATACGGCTCGGTCGCCCTGGCCAACCAGTCCAACAATTTGAATGTCGATCAATCCGCTTTTCAGATGGCCGGCGTCGGCGGCCATGGCGGCAATGACAACATTGCATCAGGCGGCAGCGTCAGTACGTCCTTAGGCGCCGGCCTGATCGCGAGCGGCGACAACGGCGCCGGAAACGGCGGCAGCGGCTATTTCTCGGGTGCGATCGTGGACGCTCCCGTGGTGATCTATCATCCGATCAATATTGCGGTGGCAGCCTCGAGCGGCACTGCGCATGCAAGTCAATCGAACACGGTGGACATCGATCAATCGGCCATTCAGATCGCGGGCGTCGGCGGAAGTGGCGGACATGGCAACGTAGCCGTCGGCGGCAGCGTCATGACGCTCGACCCCGGCTGGGGATCAAGCAACGGAGGCGGCGTCTCGGACGTTCAAACGGGCGGAAGCCAGGCCGGCAATGGCGGCGACGGCGTGTTCTACGGTGAACTCGTCCATACCTCGTTTGTAGTGTACAACCCGATCAACATCGCAATCGCGGGCTATGGCTCCAGCACTTACGCGGTCCAGATAAATGATGTCTCCGTGGATCAATCCGCGGTTCAGATCGCTGGCATTGGCGGGCACGGCGGCAACGACAACGCCGCAGCGGGCGGCCATGCAAGCCTTCTCTCCCATAATCTGTGGGGCGGCTCCGATACGATCGCGACCGGTTCGAACAGCGCAGGCAATGGCGGCAACGGCTATTTTGCCGGCAGTCTGATCGACGTCAGCGTCGCGATCTATGCACCCATCAACATCGCAATCGCAGGTCCCCATTCGACGGCCGTAGCCGATCAGGTCAACAACGTGCACATCGACCAGAGTGCGGTCCAGATCGCCGGCGTTGGCGGGGACGGCGGCCACGGCAATCTCGCACTGGGTGGCGATGCCGCGCATCTCTTGTCGGATCTTCACCTGGTGGCATAGCGAAACGTCGCATCGCTCGCATAGCCGATCGCATCGCGGCACGCGCCGTCGCCACTCTTCGCATGCAAAGCCCGCGCAGAGGCGCCTCTCCTGACGAAATGTCGTACTTTCGTACGTAGGCCCACCAAACCGGATGGTGTCCGATTTGACATCTATCGCCATCGCGCGTGGGCGGACCAGACTTGCCGCGCGCGTCCGCCTGATCGGGATGGATGTTGCACGACAGCCAACAAACCGACGGAGGCCTCAAATGATGCCAAAGGCAATCAACATCTCGGATACGATCAAAGTCAAATCGATCGACACCGGTGGTCAAAGTGCCGGAAATGGCGGCGACGGTACTTTCAAGGGAGCCATCATCAGCAAGCCGACTGTCAACTACGATCCGACCAACAAGGCGGAAGGTGCCGACGTGCACGTGAACACCGGCGATCACGTCAAACAGACGGCGGATTGGGATGCCGGCGGCGCAAACGCCAAGGCCTCGTATTTTTCGAAGGCCCATGGCGGAGACGCCGAGTCGAACGGAAGCCAAAAATCCTACAGCGGCTACGATACCTCCAAGGTCTACGCCAATACGGATGCCACCCAGATCAACAAGGTCATGGTGGACCAGCACCAGGAAGTTGTGGCCGGCATCGGCGGCGATGGCGGAGACGGCAACTTCGCATGGGGTGGCGGAGTGACCTTCCATCTCGATACGCTCTAACCAGCCGCTCGTCCGACTGGCGGGACCGGCGGCCGCGGCCGCCGGTCCCGGATTTCACGCCAATGATCTACCGATGCCGTTGCCGGATTGCGTTGGCCATCGGTCAAGTGCGCCGGACCTCGATTTCAGGCGGTGACGATCATGCTGATGCCGCCCATTCGGTTGCCTATCCTGCCGCAGATCGGGACGCCACTGCACGCGGCACTCCGGTCCTGCGCGGGACCGCTCGGTCTCGTATTCGCGTATAGCTGCAGCTACAACCTGCTCCTGTTTGCGCCCTCGATCTATCTTCTTCAGATCTACGACCGGGTGTTGTCGAGCCGGAGTGGCGACACCTTGCTCCTGCTCACGCTCATTGTCGCGATCACTGTGGTCGTCGGCGGCGTGTTCGATGCATTGCGGCGCGCCGTCCTGGGACGCCTTGGCGCCTGGCTCGACGATCGCCTTCGTCCTTGCGTACTTTCGGCCGGCCTCGAATCGGCGCTTCGCAGCGATTGGACGCAAGCGTCGGGCGCGTATCGGGATCTCACCGTGCTGCGCCAGTTCGTCGAGTCTGGCGCATGTCCGATGCTGTTCGACGCGCTCTGGGCGCCCCTGTTCCTCCTTGTCCTCTTTCTGATCCATCCGCTGCTCGGCGTGGTGGGCGCCTGTTGCGTCGCCTTCCTGTTCGCGCTCACGGTTGCCGGAGAGCTGGTCACCGAAGACGTTCTGCTCAGATCCGGCGCCGCGCTGTCCAGAAGCTGCGGCCGCCTCCAGACTGCAGCGAGCAACATCCACATGATCCGCGCCATGGGAATGTTCGATAGCGTTGCGCGCATGATCCACCGTGATGCGCAGCACGCCCGCAGAGAGCACGATGTGGCACTCCGGCGAGGCGAGATCGTCTCGCTGGCCACCAAGCCGGTTCGCGCGCTGTCGCAGGTCTTGATCATGGGGGCTGCCGCATGGCTTGTCCTCGATCACGGGAAGAGTCCGGCTATCATCTTTGCTGCCACGCTGATGTTCAGCCGGGCGCTCGCGCCGGTCGAAAGTGCGGTCGCAGGCTGGAAATCACTCGTGACGGCCGTGAGCGCCTGTCAGCGGCTCGGCGCACTTCTCGCCGCATTCCCTGCCGCCCGGCAGCAGAGCGCGGAGGTTTCTCCGCTTCAGGCGCCAAGCGGCCTCGTCGTCGACAATGTCGGCGTGAGGCTTGCGGGGACCAACCATCTTCTCCTGAACGGCGTCTCGTTCACCCTCATGCCCGGAGAATGCCTTGGCATTATCGGTCCGTCCGGGTCAGGCAAGTCCTTGCTCGGCCAGGTGATCGCCGGGCTGTCGATGCCAACGCATGGCCGTATCCTCCTCGACAATACCGACGTCTCGCTGCTTCGCGAGGGCCGAAGCGGCGACCGCCTCGGATATCTCCCCCAGGACATCAACCTGCTCGGCGACACGATCAACGACATCATCGCACGCCTTGAAGATGCCGACCGGCGGAAAGTCATCGAAGCGGCCAAGCTCGTCGGTATCCATGGGGCGATCATGGGCCTGCCGCTGGGGTACGACACGGTGGTTCAGAGCGAAGCAACCTTCTCGCGCGGGTATCGGCAGCGCCTCGGTCTTGCCCGCGCCTTTTTCGGCAGTCCACGCCTCGTCGTTCTCGACGAACCCAACGCCAGCCTCGACTACGGGGGCGAGCGAATGCTCCTGGATGCCATCGAGCGCATGAAGCTCGCAGGCGTCATCCTTGTCGTCGTCACCCACAGGATGGGTCTCCTCGCCGCCACGGACAAGATTGCCATCATGGAGGGCGGTGCGGTCGCCGCGTTCGGCGACAGCGAGGACATCTTTGAACGGCACCTGAGCCGACCCCAGGTTACTTCGCAGATAGCGCCATGATCTGGAACTCTCTCACCATCTGGAAGCTTCCCGCCGTCTCGAGACTTCCCATGGTCTGGGACCAGCTCATGCGAGCGCCGGCGAGCCCGCTGCCCGCCCGGCGATCTGGCGTCGTGGTGACCGCAATCGACGATTTCGAGCCTCTGGAATTTCCATGGTGTTCGACGCCCACGCCGACCTCTCCGCGTGGAAGGCTTCGCGGTATCACCGTCGCGGGCAATCTGCTGGTGCTCTGCTTCATGCTGGGGCTTGGGACATGGGCGAGCCTCGCGCCTCTCGAGAGCGCCGCGATCGCGTCCGGCGTCGTGGAATCGGAATCGAGCCGCAAGACGATCCAGCATCTGGAAGGCGGTATCATCAGGAAGATCCTGGTTTCGGATGGCGATATCGTGCGCAGCGGCCAAACGCTGATCGAGCTGGACGACACCCGGGCCGGCTCGGAGATGCAAAGCCTCCAAGGCCAATTCTGGGATGCCGCTGCTCGTGCCGCACGGCTTCAAGCCGAGCAGCAGAGATTCGAGAGGATCGCAATCCCGGACGCGCTGGAACAGGACAGCAGGCAGAGCGAGGTGGCGGCCGCCGCGGTGTCGGCGCAGCAATTCATTTTTCAGGCACGCCTCCAGGTTCACGAGTCGCAGCTTGCGGTCATTCGCGAACGAAGGCGTCAAGTCGAGAAGGAGATCGAAGGTCTCAAGGCTCAGGAAACCGCCACCGGGCAACGGGTCGACATCGTTCGGGAGGAACTGGATATGGTCGCGACCCTCGTCAACAAGGGACTCGAACGGCGGCCGCGGCTGCTGAACCTGCAGCGGGAGCTGGCCGACGTTGAGGGCCGCCGCGGCGAGATCGCCGCGCAGATTGCCCGCGCCGGGCAGGTCATCAGCGAACAGCAGGCCACCTTGTTCAAGCTCGAGAGCGAGAGGCAGAACGAGATCGCACAGTCGCTTCGTGAAGCACAGAACCAGATATTCCAGCTCCGCGAGCGGTTGCTTGCGGCCAGGGATCAGCTATCGCGAACGGAGATCAAGGCGCCCGAGGACGGCGTGATAACCGATCTGCGGGTTCATACGGCCGGCGGCGTCATCGGAGCGGGCGCTCCGCTCATGGACCTGGTGCCCCGGCAAGACCGTCTCATCGTGACCGCGCGCCTGAGGCCCGAGGACATCGATGTGGTTCATCCCGGCCTCAATGCCGAGGTTCAACTCGTACCGTACAATCAGCGTCGCGTGCCTCGCCTGAAGGGAACCGTCGTGCACGTATCCGCAGACCGGCTGCTCGACAAGCGTACCGACCAGCCATACTACGCGACCAGGATCCGGATCGACGACGGACAGATCGTCGCGAACGACATCCAGATCGTCCCCGGCATGCCGGTTCAGGTGTTCATCACGACGGGGCGCGGCACCGTGGCTCTCTACGCGCTCAGGCCCCTGCTCGACAGCTTCCGTGGTGCATTCAGAGAGGACTGAAGCGCGATGAGATTGGGGTGAATCGTCATCGCGCCTTCCGGGTCCGGATCATGCATTAGGTCTCCGGCATGAGAGCCACGCCGGGGACGTGATCGCGACTCGGCGCGGGCAACCGGCCGCGCCAGCGGAGCACGGCCTCCGTGCGATTGTGCGCGGCACATTTCCTCATGATATGCTGAATGTGCATTTTGACCGTGCTTTCCGACAGGCCCAATTTGGCGGCGATCAGCTTGTTGGGCAGGCCGAGCTCCAGTTCCGCCAGAACCTGTTGCTCACGAGGCGTGAGATCGGTCACGCTCCTGTCGATAGCCACTCTGGCTCCCTCGTTCATCAGATATGCGGGCGTGAGTCCGCGCGCATCCGGCGGCTCGAAATCCGGTATCCTGTTCATCCCGGCCACGGGCAACGGCCTGTAGGCGCCGCCGACAAGAACTAGGCGCAGGCCGGCTATGGCGATCTCGATCGGTAGCGAGGAGGAAAGAAAGCCGCGCACGCCCCGCTGCATCGCGGCCTGCACGGTCGGCTCGTCCTCGTGGTTTGACAGGACCACAGTGGCGGCGTTGGGACAACACTCCGCAACGAAGGCGAGATCGTCCTCAACCGAGGGATCGCCGATGGGCTTGTCCGCGATACTCAGCATCACCAGACGAACATCGCGGGCTGACGTGCAGTCCAGGCCTTGGACCGATGCCATGTCGAGGATCTCAAGTTCGTCCAACTCCCGCCTGAGTACGTGCAGAATGCATGTACGAGGCAACAGGAGCGGCTCGATGATCACCAGAACCGGCAAGTGAAGCGATTCATTGAGCCGTTTTGAAGCGTTGGTTATGTCGTGCATGATGTCCTCGAGATGAAAAGAACTTCCGCGATATTCCCATTCCGTATTGCGTCTCCCCTGCTGCTGCATTCATCCTGAATGCATCATCACGAGAGCGGCGCAGTGCCGCGTTAGTGCCGTATCCACTGCGGGATCACTCGACACCTGGGGGGAAATTCTTTCCGCTCAAATCATCTGGGCGTGTACCGCGCGGTGGCGCAGTCGACGCATCCCTAATTGCAGATATTTCGATACGCCGTTGACGCCGCCGACCCTGACTTGCCGTCGACGACATATGCTTCATCCTCCTTCACGAGATACAGGAACGGCCTCTCGCCAGTCTCGCCGCCTGACGCGCTTCTTCCTTTCACGCGGCCGCAAATCGTATCGACGGGGCGTCCAAACATGTTCTTTCGCATTGCGCGCTTCACGTCGCTGAGTTCGACCGTTTCCGGCCCCCTCATCTGCGTCGCGATCGCAACCTTCGCCTTGTCCAGAGCAGGGTCCGGCATTTCCGCGGGCCGTTCGGATGCCGGGACGCTGATGCTCGTCCGCGGGGACGCCGCTTTGGCAAGGTCGGTCGATCCGCGTTTCTTCGGAGATGGCTTTTTGCCGGACCTTGCCGGCGTTGCAGAATTCGATTTGACAGCCGCAGGCTCTTGCGCCAACGCCGTCGGCATTGGCTGCGCGGGTTGGGCGACAGCGAAACAGGGTCGTGACGCGCACCCGAGGAAATACCCTCGGGAAGGCGCAAACCAGCCAAAGCCGATCAGGACTCCCGCCAGCACTCCGACAAAAAGCAGTCCCATCCGATTCCCCTCCTCCGGGAGCTCGGCTCGCACTCGTAACTAGGACTAATTCCGCGCTGGTGATCTATCTGTTGCGCAAAAGCATTAAGCGCCCATTAAGCGCGCGCCGTTGTCCGGCCCATGCCTGGATGGGCGGATTAGATCGGGCTCCAGACCCGTGCCGAAATGACCGCGCCGATTGCCACAATGTAGTCGTTTTTCTGAATTCGGCGGAGATCGCCACGCGAGGAGGACGTTCCCCCGCTTCGGACACGCGATCTGCAGGACGACGGCGACTTCGGCGGTCGGCCGACGGCTTATCCGCCAAATCGCTTGATCAGCTTTGAGCCCTTGGCTGCATCGATCTGCTGGCCAGTCAAGTCGGAGCCGGCGCTCAATCCTTTCGTCATGAGGTTCTTGACGCGTTGCGCCGCCTGCTTCTCATTGGAATAGTCGATCTCGACATGATCGAGGCTCATCAGATGGCCAAGCTCGTGAGCCCAGGCGCGTCCATTGGCGTGGTCATTGCCATACCACTGGACGAAGCTTGCCGGCTCGGGTTCGCTATTGGGGTATGAACTTCCGCCGGCGGATAGATTTTCAATCGAATTGACGAGGTAGATGTGGATGGCATTGTCCGGATCGTGCCGAGAGGCAAGAACACCCAGCAATCGCTGATCATTGCTGCGCGCGCTCTTTGCCATGTCGAGCGGCTTCTCCATCAAGCAATCGCTGATCACGAACGCGATCTTGGCCTTTGACCAGATCGTATTGACCACGTCGAGCGCCTTCTTGGCCGTGTCGCTGCTCCATTGCCCGGGCTCAACGACCCCCCTGTCGGCAAATGGCGTGATGTAAATCCTCAACGGAATGGGCATCAGCTTCTCCGAAGTCCGAAATTCCGATCGTGAGCGGTTGTTTGACCCTTGTTAGCCACAACGGCGACTAACGAGCCACGTTTCGCCCGCCTCGTCGACTGAACGTGAATCGGGTCAGACGAGCATGTGCCCCTGGTGCGTGGGTCGGCCAATCCAGCTGGAAAATGTGTCGCGAAGACCAGGAAGTCTCCGCAAGGAAAGACTGGGGCCGGGCTTACGTTCAGAATGGCCGATGCAGACTCGAACGGCATGCTTGAACACGGCGCTACACGATATCGGCTGAAATCTTCAGGGCAGGAAGAACATGAATGGCATTCCGCCGCCTTCCGGCTTGTTGCTTGCGCTGGCCTCGGGTCTTGCGGGTCTTGCAGGAGCAGCCTCCCTCTCCCTTCGTTCAAGTCTTGCGGACGGGGCCTGACGGACCTTGCGCTTCTCGCATTCATCGTCGCTATTCAGAAAGTAACCCGCAGCGCAGGCAATCTTGACACAACGATCGCCGTCGCGCTTGAGGCCGGATCCGCAAATCAAAGGACAAACCCGCGCCGGCTTGAGCTTGATCGCATCGAGCGCATCGGCGCTCGCGGTCTTGGTATCGAACTTGGTGCCGGCGCTTTGATTGAACAG
This sequence comes from Bradyrhizobium sp. 956_D2_N1_4, assembly GCF_052076025.1. Classification (NCBI taxonomy): domain Bacteria; kingdom Pseudomonadati; phylum Pseudomonadota; class Alphaproteobacteria; order Hyphomicrobiales; family Nitrobacteraceae; genus Bradyrhizobium; species Bradyrhizobium sp. 956_D2_N1_4. Next base: position 5,287,214 of record NZ_CP197237.1, read on the forward strand.
CTCAAGCGAGCGCCGCGACGCCGCATCCCACTCCCCACTGGCCGATCCCGTGAGGCAGCCGACCCGGCGCAATTCGGTTTGCACCGATTTTGCCAGCTCGGCTGGCGAAGGTGGCGGCACGGGCGCCTGTGGATTGGGGAGCGCTGCCACTTTTGTGTCCGTGTTTGCCTTCGCCTCTTGCGGCTGCCCTGTTGCTGATGGTGCAGCGTTCTTCGCGGCAGGTGCCGTTTCAGCCGCGACACGCCTTTGTTCGGCTTGAGCAGCCTGATGCTGCGCGGTTTCCTTGGCGGCCTCGGCGGCGGCCCGAGCTTCCTGCGCTGCCTTCAGATCCGACGCAGCCTTGGCAAGTTGCATCTGTTGTGCGCCCTCGTTCACGAGCCGCGCCTGCTCCTGCTCGGCCTGACGCGCCTTTTCGGCCGCAGCAACGCGCTTCTCCTCCGCATCGATTTTGGCGAGCTGAAGCTTTGCGAGACTTGCGTAGTAACCATCCGGATACTGGACGATGAAGAAGTTCAGTGCATCCTTGTTGCCAACCTGCAGCGCGAGCTCGTAGTCGCGCCGTATTTCGGATCGCAGCGTTGGCGATGGGACGGCTTCCTTCGCGGCCTCCTTGGCTGGTTCCCTGGTTGGCTCCTTGGCTGTTTCCTTGGCGGGCACCAGCGGCACGTCGTCGCCGCCAAGCGTGCCGTAAACATAGGGCTCCTGCCGATTGCCCGTCGCTTTCATGACGTCGTCGCGAACGAAGCCGAACACTCTGCGCAAATCCAGACCCGGAGTCCCGATATATTTGACCAATGCGGCAGCGTAGGGACTGTTCTTGCTGTTGCCGTCCGACGCTGTCGAGCCAGCCTTGGCGGCGAAGGCAACCAGAGTATTCGCCGTCGCCGGCTCAATTCGGGCAAGGCCCCGGCTGATGGACCGCGAGCCGACCGTCCGTTTCATCTTTTCGGAGAAAGGATTGTTGCGGCAAGCGTCGAGGATCACAAGTCGCAGCTGCCTTGCCGGTTCAATGGCCAGCATGACACGATCGAGCGAAAACGCCTCATCGTACACATCCGTATCGCGCTCGAGGGTGGCGTCGACCGGGATCAGGTAGTTCGTACCTTCGATCTCCATACCATGACCGGCGTAGTAGATGACGGCCACATCTGCGTCGCGAGCCTGATCGGCAAAATCGCGCAGCGTGCGCCGCATCTCGATCGCCTGAAGATCCCGGCGGGTTTGCACAACGTCAAAACCTGCGTTCTTTAGTGTCGCCTCGACAATCGCAGCGTCATTGACGGGATTCGAAAGTGGCGCCGCGTTTTTGTAGGCAGAATTGCCAATGACAAGTGCGACGCGATTCCCCGCCCATGCCGGCTGACAGAAGAAGAGCAGCAGCACAGGAAGAAGGAACAAGATTCGGCGCAAATTCACGAATCCGTGCAAACCCATGGCAGTACTACTGTTTAATTATGCGCTTTATCATTCGTGTCGCCACGACAGGTTCGGTTCAATGACAACTCGACGATCCGGAGGGTCCGCGGAATGTGGAACCGCATGGGACCGACTGGTGTGGCCGCGCTCGGAGATGTGGCCAGCCAATTGACCTCTCCGGAGGCCTGGCGTCTAGTGAGGCAGATTTTGAGCGAGCGAGATCACTGCTGTGACTGACGCGAAGGTCGGCCAGGAGGGGACAGCGAGGAACCGGATCGCGGGCGGCGTCAATCCCTGGCTGGACTGGACCTCCAGGGTGGCCATCGTGATCGTCTATGGCGGGTCTGCTCTCATTGGCGCCGCCAGCATCCATCGCCTTCCGTTGGGCAGCGTGGACAACTTGCTGATGATCGCAGCCAGTATTGCCAACGTCCTGTTCCTTGGACTCGTTGCACTGACAACCATCACCCGCCTGGTCCCGACAATGAAGTCGAAGGGCGTTGAGATGCGGGTCTCGGCCTTGCTGGGCGCATTTCCGACCGTCACACTCGCTTTTCTTCCGAAGGCAGAGCTCGGCCCGATCTGGTCGGCTCTGTCCACGACGTTGATCCTGGTGGGGATCTCGCTTTCTATCGTGGTACTCCGCTGGTTGGGCAAATCCTTCAGCATTCTACCGGAGGCGAGGCGCCTTGTGACGGAAGGGCCTTATCGAGTCGTCCGGCATCCCCTCTACCTATGTGAGGGGATTGCGTTGGTCGGTGTCACACTTCAGGTCCTTTCACCACTTGCCGTGCTCATCGCCATCGTGGTTGCGATGATTCAGTGCCGACGAATGATCAACGAAGAGCGGATTCTAAGACTGGCCTTCCCTGAATATGACGTCTATGCCGCGGCAACGCCCTTTCTGATCCCTGCAGGTCTGATCCCCGCGAGACTCGGGCGGCGAGCTTATCAGGCCGGCCCGGAGCTCTCGACCAAGGCAATTGATCCGCACGCCTGACACCGCGCTTCACGTCTCCTCGATGTGCGGCTCGGCGGAACTCAAGTTTGAAGCACGCCAGAGGCCTTGTGCCGCGCTACCACGAGCAGCCCCAAAAAAATAACTGTTTTATATCAACACCTTATATTGCGATCGCGCCCTCAGCAAAGCACTGGCGGGCACCTATCATCCACATGAAGCGGCGCACAACGCCCGGCGCAATATCTTCCTTGCCTTTTGAACGCGTCCGCATTTCGCAACAACACATAGGAATGGATCGGGCTCGAGATTGGTACTGTATGCAGATAGGCAGCCGCCAGTAGCGTACGAACTCAAGAGTTATTTCTCATGCGGCCATCTTCGCGACGTCACCATTCTACGGGCATAGGTTGGGTGTTCGCCATGAGAGTGTACAGGCACCTTCGAGTTTTGCTTCTTCTCGCCGCTTCGCTGTTCCTGGCCTGTCAGCCAGCCTGGGCGACAAAGCGCGTGGCTTTGGTGGTCGGCAATGCCAACTATCAAAACGCCCCTCTGCTCCCAAACCCGGCCAACGACGCTGCGGCCATCACCGCAACCTTGAAGGGGGCAGGTTTCGATGTGGTTGACTCAAGACTTAACCTCGCCGCGACCGATATGCGGCGGGCCTTGAGAGAATTCGCCGATCAGGCCCGCAATGCCGACATAGCCCTGGTCTACTACGCTGGCCACGGTATCGAGATCGACGGGACAAACTATCTGATCCCGACCGACGCCAGACTCGAACGTGACACGGACATCTATGACGAAGCATTCTCGCTCGACCGCGTCCTGCTGGCGATTGAGCCTGCGAGGCAACTACGCGTGGTGATCGTCGACGCGTGCCGCAACAATCCGTTTGCCGACTCGATGAAACGTACAGTTGCCTCGCGATCGATCAGCCGCGGACTGGCCAGGGTCGAGCCCACCGTCTCCAACACGCTGATCGCGTTTGCCGCGAAAGCGGGACTGACCGCACTCGATGGCAACAGCCAGAATAGTCCGTACGCGACGGCTCTCGTGAAGTACATCGCAAAGCCGGGGCTCGACTTGCGAAGGGCTTTCGGCTTCGTCCGCGACGATGTCTTGCAAGCCACGGGCAACCGACAGGAGCCCTATGTCTACGGCTCGCTCGGCGGCGAAGACGTTGCGCTTGTTCCGGCGACCAAGGCCGAGGAGCCGGTACAGGCGGCCAACCCCCAGTCGGAAATTCGACGTGATTACGAATTGGCCCTGCAGCTCCGCAACAAGCCTGCTCTGAACGCGTTCCTGACCCAACATCCGGACGGATACTACTCAAATCTGGCCAAGCTGCAGCTCAATCAGCTCGACGCCGAGGACGCACGTGTCGCGGCCACGGCGAAAGCGCAGGAGGCCGAGCAGCAGCGAGCTCGCCTGATGTCCCAGGGCGCCCAGCGTGCCGACCAGGAGAAGGCGGCCGCGGAGCTGAAGGCTGCGGAAGAGGCCCGGATTGCGGCCGAGAAGACGAAGCAAGCGGCGCAGGAGCAAGCCGCCGAGGCGGAACGGAAACGTATTGCGTCCGAATCTACAATCGTCGCTGCACTCTCCGGGAATAAGCCGGCTGTTGAGAGTACCGTCGCGGATAACCCAGCGGCCGCTACGCCCGCTGAGGACAGCAAGACGCCCAAGCTTGCCGCGCTGAGCGACGAGCCGCGCCAGACCGATATCGCAAAGGCCGATCTCTCCAAGTCCGTAGATATCGCCAAGTCTGTACAAGGCGAATTGAGCCGCGTCGGCTGCTTCACCGGCGCCGTCAATGGCCAATGGAATGCGGCCTCACAGCGCTCGTTGGCTCTCTTCAACCAGCACGCGGGAACCAAATTCGACGCCAAGCTCGCAAGTCTCGACGCGCTTGACGCAATCAAGCTCAAGCCGTCCCGGGTCTGTCCCCTGATCTGTGATCATGGCTACAAGGCCGACGGTGACCAGTGCAGCAGGATCACCTGTGCCGAGGGTTCGTTCCTCAACGACGACAATGAATGCGAGAAGCGACGCGGGAAGAAACCGGTCGCAAAGCGCAACACGGACGAGCGTCCGTCACGTGCGGATCGTTCGGCCCGCGAGAGGCCGGCGCCGGCAGCCGACGTTCCGCGGCGACAAGCAACTGCGAGGTCCGGCGGCGGCGGTGGTCAGGTCGTTTGCGATCAATCTCTGTGCCGTCAGGTCCGTAGTGGCTGCCACCTCGAATACCGTGGCGGCGGCGGCCCCGGGGGCAACGTGGGTAATGTCGAGTCCTGCAACTAGCAACGCGCAAGGCTGCCACGGCGTCATGGAAGGCCAGGAGGCCGCGCGGATCTTGGTGTCGAGAAGGTGTGACGGGCGGCAGAGCTTAACACTGGGTCATCCAGGTCCGTGCCTGGATTGGCCGAAGCGGAGCGACCTGCGTGGTTGCGTGTGAGCTTGAGCAAAAGGACGCCAACGCCTTTCCCGGGGTGACGCTCTTCACGAAGCGGCAGGCCCCCGGCATGAAGCCGACGGCGGTTTATCTTCCGCCAAAGCACCCAACAGCTGCCACCAAGTTCGATGTCGTGATCTGGCTTCACGGCTTCTATGTCAAAAACCATGAATTCCTCTTCCACAGCGATCCAGCGCGGCTGCGCGAACAGGTCCGGGATTCCGGCAAGGACGTAGTGCTTATCGCGCCGTTCCTGGGCTACGAATATGCCGTTGGCGACACCTTTGCCGGAAACTACAGCGTGTCTGACCTGGCAACCGCGAACTGGGGCGAACGCTATCTCGAGGAGATCCTTGGAGCTCTTGCCAGGTTCCTGGGTCTCTCCTCGACGTCCATTCCTCAGCTCCAGATCGGCAAGCTCATCATCGCATGCCACTCCGGCGGTGGTAACGGCATGCGCAACCTCGTCGGGAGCCTTGGAAAGTATCAGGGCAAGCTGACGGCCTGTTGGGGATTTGACTGCCTCTACGGTTCCAATGCGCGGCCCGATGATGCGACCTTCTGGTACCAATGGTTGTCCGGACAGAGCGGCCGGGCGCTCGAGATCGTGTATGGTCCATCAACTCTGCCGCAATCGGTGAAGCTGGACCTGATCGGGCGTGGGCTGGCGACGACCGATGGCAATCAAACTCAGCCTCAGCGCCCTGCCCTCAAGAACCTCAGCGTAAGCTTGGGTCATTACGATCTATTCCCGGCATTTGGCCAGATGGTCAGGGTCAACGATCTTGACCCGGCTTTCGTGGATCGCTTCATGATACCGCAGGTCGCGGACCAGCCGCGGCATAAGCCAGCGCCGCAGCGCGGGGAATTCCTCCAGCACGCAATTTCCAACGTTCGCAGCGCTTTTCCCTTTCCAAAGGACATTCATTACATGATCGCCCGGGGTGGCTTCTTCAGCCGACTGAGCAAGCTATAACCCAAGCTTCACAGGGCTCACTTGATGGAATAGGATTTGACGTCGAACGACCAATTGTTCGTCACGAGCTTTCCGCTGCTGTTGTCCGGCACGCGCAGCTCGCTGGTCCAGGCCGATAGATAGCTCAACGCGTCGGCCTGACCTTCCAGCTTGCGGGGCATGTCCGGCAAATCGAGCAACTGCACGCGTCGCTCGCTCAGGATGGCGATCATCACTGCGGACCCTGTTGGCGGTGCGACGACGTATTCAAAACCACGCTGTCGCGCCGCCGGGGCAGGAACAACAAATTCGACACCCGGCTTGACGAGATTGATGTCGCGTTCGTTCGACTGCGCCAATAGCTCGGGGGTCGGAAAGATCTGGGACATCCGCCCTTCCGCGTCGACGTCGACCAAAATGAGATATCCAGTCTTCCTGGCTGTAACGCCGAACGAGACCTTGCCGCCGACGTTGACGGTCTGGCTCGGCAGGATCTGAAGGGACACACTCGCGGTATTGGTCTGCCCGCGCACCGCTTGTACCGGCCAAAGCCAACGTGCGTACGTCGTGCCGACATGCAACGACGCCGTCGGCAATGGTGCTGCGGGCGCAGCTCCGCTACCCGCCAGTAGCAGCAGGAATGCGAGCCATGGTCGCGCCTGGCGGATCGGCCGAGATGACGGCATGGCCTGCTCCCCTAAGAGTCAGGGGGCACTGAAGAAGCCGATCGAGGCGATTCGCGCGTCTGCGGGCAAGTAACGCTCGAGACTCTTGATCACTTGCCCAGAGGCGCGACGCCGGTTGAACTGCATTAGGGCTGTCTCAAGATCTACCATGCGTTGCTGCGAGGTCACCGCAACGATCTGTTCCGCACCGAACGGCTCGCCGACCCTGAGCGGTAAGCGCAAACTCGCCGATCGGGCCAGCGCCGCATCAGAACCCACCGGATACAACAATTGGATGGTGCCATCGCCAGACACATTGAACAGCAGCACCGCCCTTGACGCCACATCAGACAGGTCAACTTCGACAGTCTGGCCAGCACGCTGTTGGCGATCGTCTGGCCAGATGCGCATGATCTGCGGCGACCGGGTCGCAATGCGTTTCAGTTCACGAATTGCCGCTGTCCGATCGACTACCGTCGGCAAGTTCGCAACGTCGATCCCGTAGGCGACCACGTCGCCCCACGCGATCACGTCGTGCGACACGGGATCCCAGATCAGGTCGGGATTGTCCGTCGGTTGAACCGCCTGCACGGGAACATCCTTTGGCTTCACGCTTGCAAAATAGCTTGTCTTGCCGTCGAGCGCCGCCAGCCGGATTGGTGCAGCGAGGCGGAGAGGCCCCGGCGCGTCGCCGGTCGGAAGTTCCTTGGTCGCCGCCGCGGCAAGGGTCGGAGTGGTTGGTGCCTTGGCCGTGACAGCCGGTGGCGCGGGCGCCTGTCCCTCGACGGCCCCCCCGGATCCGGCCGGACCAGAGGCAGCTCTCGCGGCCGGCCCCTGAATCAGCACGACACCGCGCGTCAATTCGAAGGCGACGTCGGTATCCGGCGTCTGAGGCGGCGATGATATGGTCACGATGTTCTGGCGCTGGTCCGAGAGCTGATAGACCACCTGTCGAACATTGCTGAAGAGCTCCTTGAGCGTCACCTTCCCATCGTGATTGATGTCTGCGCTCCCCTCCACCGCCCGCGCGACCGCATAGCTGAGAGCCCCGCGCAAGCCATCGATGCCAGGGATGCGGACTTCCGGCGCCTTGGTGTAGCGGTCCACCGCAGCCAGGAACGCCGTGTGGTCAAGATCGAGTTCTGACTTCGGATCGTTGCTGTCCGACACCGGCTTCAGTTCGTCGACCAGCAACGTGTAACGCGGGACCTGCCGGAAGCTCATCTCAGCGGCACGCGGATCGATATCGCGCACCATACCGCCACCGTGGCAGGTATCAGCCACGAAGATCACCCTCGCCCCGCGCAGCTCGAACTGCCGGATGAAATGGTTGAACTCACTGCCCAGAACACGTTCAACCGACCCGGTTGGCGTGGTTTCAAAGCCTGGCAGCAGGAACACGTTTTCCATTCCGTCCGGCTCCGAGCCCTTGACGCGCTCCGGCTCCTGGGTGCCATGACCGGCGATCGACAGAAAGATGAGGTCGTTGTTCTTGGTCCGCTCCACCAGTGCACTGATCTCGCGCAGGACGCTTGCCCTGTCGGCCTGGGCGTTCGTCAGTACGACGACGTCGCCAACCCCCATGTTTTTCAAGCTGGTCACGATGTCAGTGGCGTCAGCGACCGCGCCCTTCAATTTCCGCACGTGCTGATAGTCATCGATCCCGATCACGAGCGCGCGCACCGCCGCCCCGTCCGGATTGCTGATCGACAGTCCTCCTGCCGCATATGCGTGAGGGGTTATCAGCCCGATCAACGCAGCGAGCCCGATGGTGGCGCATAGCTGCCTGATCCCGCAATAAAATCCTCTGGGCATCCGCATCGTGATCCACCTCGACATCATGCCTACCCATTTTGTAGCTCTGGCGACACACCGGGTTCAGCGCCTTTTGCTTGCCGTTTTGCGGCCCGCCGGCGATTGTTCGGTCTCCTGATAGGCGCTCGCTGAAACTGCCGTCTGATCGTCCGCGAAGGCTCGAAAGCGGACCGGAACGTAGCCGCGCGAAAGCAGGCTCGCCAACGGGTAGACGTTGCGGCAGACGCGGCCGTTGCAGCCGCCGGTCGAGGATTCCATCACCTCGGCCTTGCGATCAGGCGTGAACCGCAGGAACAACATCACGTGCGAGCCCGGCTTGTTCAGCGCATCGCCCGGCCTCAGGTCCCAGGGATTTGCCACGGCGGCTGCGATCGCGGGGATAGCGGCAGTCGTGTAGTGGACGGACAGCCCCCACGCGGCGCTGACGAAGGCCGAACAGTCGACGCCAGCCACATCCGGCCGTGGCGCATTGCGAGTGCACACATTGCCCGCCAGCGTTCCGCTCTCGATCCGCTGCCGGAAGTTCGCGAGCGAACCGTGGCAGCCCCAGCAATAGGGTACGCCGCGGACCTCCTGATTCACCTTTCCCTGCAGATACCACGGCCGACGAACACGGCTGAAGCCGCTGCATTGGCTGTCGGGATCGTTGCCGTAATTCGCCTGCGTCAGCTTCCACTGGATGCCCTCGAACGCAAACGCTGTCTCGATCGCCTGCTGGCGATTGGACGGTCTCACGGCGGCCGACGCGTCAAATTTGACGCCGGATTGCGGTGCCGGCGCGGCTGCCGTTCGCGACGGCCGCACGTCGATAATCGAAGCGTTGGTCAGAGGCCTGAAGCCCACGCCGACCACTTCAATACCGTCCGGTTTGGTCCGCAGGAAATAGACATCGCCATCGCCCGAAACCGTTACGAATCGCCGGGTCAGCGGCGTGTTTTCCAAAGGAAGCTCATAGATTCCTTCGAGACGGCCGTTCGCGGCATAGCGTGCGACGAACGTAGAGGCATTCTTTCCCGATGGCGGGACGTCCTCCGCCAACACATAGAAGCGGTCACTGTTGTCAATCTCGAGAAACTCTACCGTGCCGAGCTGGTTGCGCACCCGCAGGCCGAGCTGGCCGATCGTCTCGTTGGTGACCATGGTCTGGATTTCGACCCGTACGCTGGCATTGCCCTTGTCCGGAATGATGTCGGCGATCACCGAGCCCTTGCTTCGAGTAGCAACATATTGCCGGTCGGGCTGCCGCGTCGTCTTGATGATGGCCGCGCGGGTGTTCTGGTCGAGCAGGTCGGTCGCGCTGCCTGGCGCCTGTGATCCCATCTGGGCAAAAGCGGAGACGGCGACCTGGTCGTCCGTGCCGCGGCTCGAGACCTCTTCAAGCTGGATCACATCACCACCGAGGCCGCGCGTGGATTGCCCCGGCGCCGCCTTCAGCGTCCGTACGCCGCCGTCCCAAACCATGATGTCGTCGTTGTGGACGACGAGATCCGTCGGCTGGACGTCTTTCGGCATATTGAGGACGTCAGGATCCGAGCTCGGCTGTTTCGGATCAAATTGGAGGATGCGACCGTTGATCTGATCGAGCACAAACAGGTTGCCCTGCCCATCGGCGCTGAGTGCTTGCGGTCCCGCGAGTTCCACGTCCTCGCTGGCCGGGACGATGCCGACCATGGAAGCAGCCGAACCGCCGGCAAAGCTGCGTACAACGGTATCGTCGGCGTACGCCTTGGTTCCAAAAATGCCAGCGCCAACAATGAAGACCCAGATCCAATGATTTGGACGAAGCATGTTCGCCTCAATGTACCCCGAACCGATCGCCGCGTCGGATCGACTAATCCGAGATGCCGTTGATGCGGCGCGTCAATTAGTGGTGAGCAATCTCAATCACGTTCAATCTATCACTGGACGGTGATAGTCCGAATGTCTTCAGCTTGCGGTGCAAAACATGGCCCGGAATAGATTTGAGCAGGTGAGCGAAGTCCAGCCCGACGCGATCACGCTTGTCCTGAAACGCGACAATGACGGCATCTCCGGATCGATCGTGCTGCCGGCCGCCGCGAGCGGGGGACGGCTGACCACCGACCAGGTCAGCGCGCAGTTGCCGGCTCAGGATGCTTTTCGCGGCGCGATCCGGCTGGCAAACGACGTAAAGCTCGCGCTCGTAGTGTGCGATCCAGACGGGGTCTGGAAGTCCGAGTGGGGCGATCTTTATCAGCCGATCGATTGACCCGCATCGGATGGAACCAGCATATGCTGCGACGCCGCATCGAGACTAGCTTGTCGAACGGACCCTCCCCCCGACCATCGTTCCGGATACGGGCCTTGATGGTCGCGCTGCTGGTTGCGACGGGCTGGCCGGCACGCGCCAACGACTCGGCTGCGGAATTGTCGATCGGCGGGCTCCAGTTCGTGCGCACCAATGACGTGGCCATGGAGAGCGAGAACCTTCGTATCGCGCTCGACAGGATTAGCGTTCGCTACCAATTCGCCAACGTCACCGCCAGGCCGGTCACGCTTACCGTTGCCTTTCCGCTGCCCGACATCGACCTGTCGGAGGCTGAGAACATCGCACTGCCGTCAAATGATCCGATCAACTTCGTCGACTTCGAGACCAAGGTCGATGGCAGCCCGGCGCCGCTGACCGTCGATCAGCGCGCCATGGTCGGCAACAGGGATGTCGGTGCCCTGCTCCGCGAACTCAAGTTGCCGCTGCTGCCGATTGGTAGCCGCGAGATCCGGGTGAACGACCTGCCCGAGGCGACCCGGGCCCGGCTCGTGGACGACGGACTTCTGATACCTGCGGGAAAGAGCGACAACGGCCGGCAGCAATATGCGCCGGGTTGGGTTATCAAGACCTCGGCCGTGCGCCAGCAGGTGTTTCCGCCCATGCGCACCGTCTTGGTCGAACACCAGTACCGGCCGAGCGTCGGCTCCAGTCCCGACACCATCCTGCGCTCGAGCCTCCGCCGCAGCGGCGCACTCGCTCAGGAAGTCGCCCGTTACCGGAAAGAGTACTGCGTCCAGGATACGTTCCTCGCCGAACTCGACAAGCGCGCGGGCAGTAACCAAACCAACAGCGCGAAGCTGCAGGAGCGGCGCATATCGTATGTGCTCAAGACCGGCGCGAATTGGGCCGGGCCGATCCGCTCGTTCAAACTGACTATCGACCCAGGCGGCAGCGACCGCTTGGTGAGCTTCTGTCCCGGGCGGCTAAAGGCATCGTCTGCTACTGGAAACATGCTTGAATATACAGCAAGCGACTTCAAGCCGGATGCCGACCTGAAAATCCTGGTGATCGGAACATTCTGAGCGTGCCGGTCAATTGGTGAGCAGCACGTAGCGCGCGGCCGCGATGACGGTCACCTTGTTGCGCTGAGCCTCGCTTAGCGCCTGCAGAAAGAACGTGTCGGCAGCCATCGGTCGCGGCTGGCGCAATGAGTCCAGAACCTGCGGAACCGCCACGACCAACAGCAATTGCGGACCGCTCGCGCGCGCTGTCGGGAGCGTAAACGAAAGTGAGTCGATGCCCGGCTTCAGAAGGTAGGAGAGGCTCTGGACTTCGCCGCGATCTGACACCATGAGCAGCTCGACCACGCGGTTGGCAAAGTTCTCAATGGTCCCATTGAGGGTTTCGCCGCCCTTCAGCTCTGTCGCTGACAGGGTGATGCGTGGCATTCGCGCCTGATCGCTCCCGACCTGACTCAAGAACTTGACGGCAGGGCATTGCGCCTGGGTCACTTGCCTGACGCCGACCGAAGCTTCGAAACCCTGCTCACGCCGAAACGCTTTGTCGAAGGTGTCGAATGGGGCGGTCGAGGCACCGAACCCTTCGATGACAGCCGCATTTGGGCTCACAGCAATCGGCAAGACAAAGAAGCAGTCACCGCCAGAATATTGGGCCACGTATTTGCGGATGCGCTCAGCTCGCCCCGGCCCATCGAGCGCCGGAGACGGCGTTGCCGTCGGCTGCGCGGACAACTTCTCTGTCTCTTGGCGTCCGGGCTGTGGTCCAGCGGGCTCGACCTTCGGCGGCACCATTGTTCCAGCGAGTTTCGGAGGTGGCGGCAAAACCGCTGTGCCGGGCGCTGACCAGACCAGCTTGTAGAAGGCATATCCGCCACCGCCGACCAGCAGCAACAATGCCGCCACGCCCGCCCCCAGCCAGAGGCCGCGCGCGCTCCGCGCGGTCGACGGCATCCTGTCCTGCGACGCCGGCGCCGCGCTTTCCGGCCGCCGTAGCGGATCGAAGCCATATAACGGCGCGGCCGGTGTCTGGGCCGAACCGGTTGGCGTCCAGTTGGCGACCTCCCCCATGGTCGGGCGCAATGCCGGATCAGGCTGCAGCATCCGCTCCAGCAAAGGCCGGATTCGCATATCCACCGCCCCGAGATCGGGCATACGCCGTCGCTTCTCCACCAGTTGAAACTGGCTGCCGCCCATGTCGAGTTTCTGCCCGGTCAGCGCATGGAACAGCACAAGACCGAAGCTGTAGACATCGGATTTCGCAGTCACGTCATTGCCGTACAACCCAACCTGTTCCGGCGATGCGTAATTGTCCTTGCCGGCGAAGCCCGAGCCGATGATGGTCTTGTCACCCATCTGGGTCGACCGCGCGATGCCGAAGTCGATGATCTTGGCCCGCCTGACGTCGTCGAGCGGAACGATGATGTTGTCCGGAGAAACGTCACGATGGATGATGCCGTGCTCATGGGCGGCCTCCAGTCCCGATGCGACGCGCTGCATCAGCCTGATCAGCGCCTCGAAGGCCAACGGCCCATCATCGAGCATGTTAGAGAGCGAGCGGCCATTCACGAATTCCATCGCGAGATAAGGTCGCTGCAGCACCGGCTCCACGGTAAACAGGAAGTAGCGAACGATCGCGTCATGCGGAAGATTGTGGAGTGCCGCGGCCTCTCGACGGAACAGCGCGAGCGCCGCCTCGTTGTCAACCATGTCGGGCAGCAGCATTTTCACCGCAACAGGCGATCCAGTCTGGATCTCACGGCATTTGTACACCTCACCCATGCCGCCCGCGCCGATCACCGCTTCGATCTCGTAAATGCCGTTGAGACGCGTGCCGGGCGGCACGCCGTGATAGGACGATCGGAACGGATCGTTCGGGGTCATGGTTGCGGCTCCCGATTGAGCGGAGATCTTGTCGCCTCCTGAGATCGTGGCGTCAGCAGTCGCACGATCACAATCGTCACGTTGTCGAGCCCGCCACGATCAAGAGCCAGCGCGAGCATGTCATCGCAAGCCGCCTGGGCGCGTCGCGTAGCCGCGTGCTGCAGGATCTCGTCGTCCTGCACGTGCCTGGTCAGGCCATCGCTGCAGATCACGAAGATATCCTCCGGCTCGGCCGGGCCTGTCACCACCTCAAATTCCGGATCATCGGCGACACCGACGGCACGAGTAATGGCATTGCTCGGCCAATCATTCACGTCTTCGCGCGAAAGCGCACCTTCGGCGATCAGTTCCTCCAGTTCGCTGTGATCATGCGACACTTGGCTAATTGCGCCACGACTGATCAGGTAGACCCGGCTGTCACCCGCCCATATGCAGGCATAGTAGCTATCGCGAACGAGCAGAACCGCCGCTGTGGTCCCGACGGTGGCCCCCTGTCGTTCATGACTTAGCGCCAGTATCTGCTGGTTTGCGCTGAACAGCCGTTCCTCGCATTCCGCCAGCAGGTCTGCGGCTGATTCTGGCGTGCCGATCGCGTCAAGCGACTGCACGACAATGCGACTGGCGAGATCGCCGGCCTCGTGACCACCCATACCGTCGGCGACCGCCCAAAGGCCGACGTCGGTTCGTACCAAACATGAATCCTCGTTCCGCTCCCGCACCCGTCCGGCATGGGTGACGCTACCAACATCGAACAAGGATGGAATATGCACCATCGCGTGTCATCCATTCCCGGATGCCGCGTGGCCGAGATCACCGGTCAGCAGCGTGATGTAGTGAAACGGATCTGGTAATCCGCGGCAACTCAGCGCCATTGGCGGAAAGCCTTCCCCTCCGGCGGTCCACCAGAAGCTGGCCGCGGCGTAGACCTGTGGGTTGGCGGCGCAAAGTGCTGCAAACGACCCCGCGAAGGCGTCGACCGCCGAAGCCCTTCCCATTGTCGCACTACCAAGCGACGTGATCGCCGGACCGCCGGCGATGGTCTCCTGCAGTCGTGGCACCGCAAGCTGATCCAATGCATCGGAGATCTGCTCGAAGGTTGCCGCCCGATCCAGGGTCGAAAGCATGAACGCCTCCACTTGCCCGAACCATTCGTCCTGCGGATCAATGCTCGGCGGCGGCAGCGAGACGGCCTCGCCGGTCACCGCATGCAGGGTCAAGGGATAGTATCGCCCCACCCCGTCGAGCGAGGGCATGATCGCACCCGCCACTGTCGTGCCGCAGATCGCGGCGCCGAGCCAAAACCGCCAGACCGGAGCGGTCAGAAAGGCCTGCTGCCATCCTGGGCCAAGCTGGTGGCGACTTGCTGACAGCGCGGCCTGTACCCACGGCTCCCAGGCTTCCAGGAAGCTGCGCGGGGTCGCGATCGCGATGAAATCGCGCTTGGCGCCGATCTTGCCGAATAGCCCGCAACGCATGGTCATATCCCGGTCGGGCAACGAAACTCGCGCAGCACTGACAGATTCAGCGGGTTGCGCAACGACCCAGTCGAAATTTGATAGTTGAGCTCGCGCCCCGCGACGATGAAAGTCGCGCTGGCCGTTTCCGCTTTCACAACCAATGAGCCCGCCTCTAGCATCCGAAATAACGACCAGGGACCAATGCGCTCGAGCACGGATGGCGCGCCGGTGTCGTTACTAACTGAAATTGCCGTTCGCGGCGCTGGGCCCGGCCATAGGACGGTCGTTGGCGAGTTGCTCTGAGGCGGTGGTGGTGGCGGTGGCGTCGGTTGCGGACCGCCGAACAAGGACGACGTAGCCGGTCCGGGAATGGTTGGGCTCGCAATCGTGGTGCCGCCGATCTCGGTCTTAACGGTCACGCCTGGCCCCGGTGCCCCAGGAGGCCGGATCGCGAAAGAAACGGCGGGCACACCGCCGCCCGTCTGGAAGAACGCATCCCGGATATAAGCCGCATTCTGGAATTGTTTGAGCGTGTCGGGCGAGAACGACCGACCAACGGGGCTCTCCTTGCGCCAAGCCCAGTCCGACCGCGACGTGTCGGCATAAGGTGCCAGGTACTGGGTGAAGAACTTGTCCATAACGCCGTTCGGACTGAACAATTTGGCAAAATCCGCCAGCGGGACTTCCTGGCCGCTGCTGCGGACAAACGGGTAGCGGTTGGTCACGGTCTGTTGGCAGACCGGCGTGACCTGATCGCGCAACGTTTGCAGGATTTGCCCAGCGGTTGAAGCCGCGATGCTGCCTTCGAACTCCGCGGCTGCAGCGCGCAGCATGTCGGAGAATGGCGGCGGCATGCGCGAGGCATTGTTGCGGAGCGCTGCGACCTGGGTCTGAAGCGCAGCCGTGGCCTGTGCTGTCAGTTGGGGATTCTCGATGATCAACGTCAGGTTCTGCGCGATGTCGTTCAGGTTCGCGACGGTCGAGTCGATCGGCCGGCGGGTGCTCTCGCCTTCGAGCGCCGCGTGGTAAGGTTTGAACTGTGCCTCGATCGTCGCGCCAGGCGGTCCATCCTGGGCATTCGTGAAGAGTGCCGGCGCCGGTGCGGCAGCTGGCGCCGAAGCGTTCGCCGGCTTCGCCCGTTCCTTGGTCAGCACCGTCTCATCGCGCACCGATTCCAGAATTTGCCGCATCGGCGAGGTCGGCGCCGAAAGCGCCCGCAGCACCTCGTATTTCGGCTTGTCGGCGAGCAGCTTCTTCAGGCGCAGGCTCCCGAGCGCCGTTCGCCAGGTCGTCACGAAATCGTTGGAATAGATGTTGAGCAGATCGCCGGCCAGATTGTCGTACTGCTGGTCGATGGCCGACTGCTGGCCTGCATCACCCAAAACCCATCGCTCCCGCTTCATCCGCTCAGACAATCCGGACAGCCGGGCGACGAACTTCTGATGGAAGCCGTTATACGTGAAGAACTCAGGTACCCGCACCGCGTCCAAAGGCTGCCCCGTCGTGGTTTCGAACACGACACCCATGTCGGGTCCGCCATGGCGGCTAGCGATCCAGTCGCCAGCGGTCGATGCGCGAGCCTCCGATTTCAGAAACTCGTAGGCACGTTGCGACACGCTCAGGCGCGCCAAGGAGCTCTGGGCCTGCTTGATCAACCGGCCGTCGAGTTCGACCAGCGGCTGCTGCTCGGTCTCGAGGTCGAACATTGCCACGAGATTCTCGTCGAGCAGACGCCGCCCTTCCGCGTTGGTGGCGCCAGGATAGAGGTTGTCCGCCCAGTCACGTTGCATCCAGGAGCGGATCAGCTCGCGGTCCGGCGACTGCAGGCCGCCGACCATCAGATAGACCTTGAGCGCCTCGTAGACGAAGGCAGGTTCGTTTATGCGCGCGTTGAGCTGCTCCTCGAGGCGATACAGCAGGCGCGGCCGGAACATGCGCTCAAGCGCCGTATGATAGGCCGCCTTCGAGGGCGACAGCAGCCGGGCGTGCTGACTGAGCCCGTAGCGGGCCGACAGAGGCACCGACTCGCCGCGCGATCCGTAACCTGCCGGGGCGTTGCGCAGCCGGTAGAGTAGTGGCAGCACCTTGTCGAGATCATGATCGGCAATCAGCGTCTGCTTGATAAGTGGTGCGCCGGCGGCCGCATACTCGCTATCGGCCTGCAGGCTTTGCTCGATCAAATCGGAGTTCCGCTTGTAGCTCATCAGCCAGGCTGCGATCAGTCCGATCGAGACCAGGCCGATCAATGACAGGGCCGCGGTTTTCAGGATCAGCGCGCGGCGCACCGCGGCACGGTCGGTCGAGACCCAGTCGGCCTCGCCGATGATGACCTTGGAAATCAGATCGGCGAGGAAGAAGCTCTTGCCCGTGCCCGAATAGGATCCGGAACCGACCTCCTCAGCGCCGAATGTACGTGCCAGCGACCCGATCAATTGGTCGATCGGCGTGCCCTGCTGCGTACCCGAGGTGAAGTAGAAACCGCGCAGGTTCGCGTTCACATGATAGCGCGTCGGCTCGAAGATCTGGTTGAGGAAGTCGTGGATCTGGGGCTTGAGCCGCGCCATCTGTGCCGGAAAGCCGAACAATTGCACGCGGTGCTGGGGCGTCGGCTCGTCCTGCAGACGGTCGAGCGTCTCCTCGCTCAGGCGCTCCAGCAGACGGTCGAACTCGACCGGGATCTGCCCGACCAGATTCTGGGTCTTGTCTGCGGTCTGGAACGTGGCGCCCCAGACCTGGCGGCGGCCGGCCTCGCCGAGATAAGCGAAATACTCGGTGAAGCCGGCAACGAGATCGGCTTTGGTAAATAGCGCGTAGACCGGGAAGCTGACCTTGAGCCTCTGATGCAACTCGAGCAGGCGCATCCTGATGGCATCGGCGTGAAGTGCGAGTTCCTGCTTCGGCAGCGTCAGGATGTCTTCGATACTGATGGCGACAAGGACGCCGTTGATCGGCTGGCGCGACCGGCTTTTCTTCAGGATATCCAGGAACGCCAGCCAGCTGTCCTTGTCGGCCTTGCTGTTGGAGTCCTGGGTCGTGTAGCGGCCGGCGGTATCGATCAGCACCGCCTCCTCGGTAAACCACCAATCGCAGTAGCGCGTACCGCCGACCCCCGCGATCGCTGCGGGCGTCGCCCCGCGCGCGAGCGGAAATTTGAGCCCGGAATTGACCAGCGCCGTGGTCTTGCCGGCGCCGGGCGGACCGATGATGACGTACCACGGCAGATCGTAGAGATAGCCCGACTTGTTGCCGCTGGCGGTCTTCAGCGTCGCGAGCGCATCCTTCATGCGCTCCTTGAGCACCGGTTCATCGCTGACAGGCTGGTCCGCACCAGCGATGCCGTCGGCAATCTCCTTGGCACTCTTGCGCCGCTTGAACAGATTGAGGCCAACGATGCCTGCCACGACCGTGGTGAGCAGCAGAATGGCGATCTGCCGGACGACATGGTTCTCCAGCGGCCGCCAGTCGCCGAACGCGATGAAGGGACCGGCGAGATAGATCACCGCTCCGAGCGAGCTGAGCCCGACTCCGTAGAGAACGATGCGAAGAATGTCCTTGGCAAGCATCTAACCGTACCTGTCGCAAACCACCTGACCCGGCGGTATCTGCCTATTCGCTGCGTTCGATAAAGATCTCGACGCGCCGGTTCTTGGCGCGTCCCTCGGGTGTCGTGTTGCTACCGATTGGCGCATCTGCTCCTTTGCCCTCGACGTCGACGCGCGAACCATCGGTCAAGCCAGGCTTCAGTGCCGCGGCAACCGCCTTGGCGCGCTCGACCGACAACTCGAAATTTGTCGGGAAGCGGACTGTGCGGATCGGCGAACTGTCGGTATGGCCAACGACCCGGATCCGTCCCGGCTCCTTGTCGAGGGTTGCCGCGACGCGGAGTGCGATCGGCTTGAAACCGTCGAGGATGGTCGCCTGGCCCGATGCAAACAAGGCCAGATCGCAGACCCTGATCACGATGAAGCTCGGGGTCTGGTCCGCCGTCATGGCACAGGCGGTGTTCTCCTTCGCGAGCGCGTTGCGGATGCGTTGCAACTGGGTGATGCGATCCGGTGGCGGCGGAGGTGGAGGCGGCGGCGGTGGTGCAACGATCTGGCGTTTGAGCTCGATCGGGCCGGCCGGATGGAGCGCGAGCGCCACCTCGGCAGCATTCTCTGCCCGGCTAGCGAGGAGCGTCCGCAGGACGAAATAGGACCCGGTCAGCAGCGCGGCGACGACAGCCGCGACGAGCCAGACCGGAACGCGCAGACGCTGCCGGCGCCCCGCCAGCGCCTGGCCGCGCCAGTTGGGCGACAGGTCGCTCATCGTCTTCGGCCGGACCCGGCGCAGCAATTCATAGAGGTTACGCTGGATCAGCTGCAGGTTCGCAAGTCCGCCCGCTGACGTCCGGTGAATACCCTGAAATCCAAGCGCAAGGCAGGCGTGCTGAAGTTCTAGGACCGGATAGTTGACCAGTGGATCAACCTTCAAATGGTCGAGAATCTCAAAGAAACGGACGCCGCCGACACGCTCGCCGAAGAACCGGCTCAGCATCGAATATTGCGTCCAGACGTGGCGCTCCTCGGTCGGGATGTGCTGCACGATATCGTCGGCAGTGGCACACAGGATGTATTTCGCTGTGTTGGCCTGGTGCTCGGATATGCCCGCGGAACGGATGTCCTTCTCGAAGAACTTGATCGCGTCTGCAACCTGCTCCATCAAACTCGCGAATGACGCGCGCATGAGCGCCACCCGCAACCGACCAAGCAGCTGCAGCAACGGGCCCGCAGCGCGCATCACTGGGTTGGCATTTGGCGCGACGAGATCGTCGACGCGCAACGGCGGTCCCGGCGGTAGCATGGGCTGCTGCGCCTGGGCTTGCGCGGGTGTCGATATCCATTCCTCAGCGGGATGGCTGGCCGGTGCGGAGGCGTAATTCGAGCCCTGCGGGACAGGAGAAAATGACGGCGGTGGCGCCGGCGCGCCGGGAGAGGGTACCGGTGATGGCGAATAGCCTGGACGTGCCGCAGGCCCCTCGCCCGGCGGAGGCTGAGAGGTCGGCGCCGGCGGCAACTTCCCGCCGGGGTTGGGACGGATAATCGTCCGTTCGCCCCGACCGAAAGGATTGACCGGCTTGTCCCTGTCGCTCATGGCCTGTCTTCCAGGATGGCCCAAAGATACAGCTCAAGCTCCGGCCAGTCGCCGGAGAAATGCATTCCGATCGAGGCCGCCGTGCTGAACTCGGGCCACAGCGGCGACTTGCGGTCGAGATAGAAATAGACGTGATCCGTGATGGCCCGGATGTGCGGCGGCGGCGTCGGCAAATGCGACAAGGTCAGGCCCGGCAAGTTTGCGTGCACGATCTCGTTCATCTTGGTGTTCGGCCCGACCTTGAACAGGTGCGGGAAATCGTTCTGGATCTCCACGAGCGGCCGCCGTGCGGCAACCTCCAGCACCAGGGTCGCATTTCGGAATAGTGCCCGATC
This sequence comes from Bradyrhizobium sp. 956_D2_N1_4, assembly GCF_052076025.1. Classification (NCBI taxonomy): domain Bacteria; kingdom Pseudomonadati; phylum Pseudomonadota; class Alphaproteobacteria; order Hyphomicrobiales; family Nitrobacteraceae; genus Bradyrhizobium; species Bradyrhizobium sp. 956_D2_N1_4. The sequence goes on from NZ_CP197237.1 coordinate 5,307,527, forward strand.
GCGGATCGGCGACACGAACGCATTCTGTGCGCGCTCGATGATCTCCAGGCGGATCGCCCGCCGGCCCAATCGCGCGCTCAAGAAGTCCTGGATGTCGCTCACCAAGGGTGTGAAGACGTTCTCGAGATCGTCGTGATCGTAAGCCGGATAGTTGCGCGCCCGTCGTTCCGCCGTTGAAAACGTCGCAAGTTCGCCCGCGAATCTCAGCAATTCCTCGTACAGGCGCTCGGGGTGCACGCTGCCGGAGCGCTGGAAATGAGTCAGGACGGGAATGGTACGGTTCAGCACTTGCAGGACCAGATAGTCGACGCTCTGCAAGCCACCGCCGGATGACGGATCGACCGCGTAACGCGCCAGCTCGTCGAGTTTGGTCTCGACCCAGCCGATGATGCGGTTGAGCCAGCCATCGATGATCGGATGCGCGGCGCAGATCAGCATCGGCGGCACGAATTTATCGTCGAACAGGATGTTCTTGTCGCGCACCTCGAGAATGCGCGCGATGCCGAGCCCCATGTATCCGGGCTTGCTGCTCTTGCGCAGTTCGAACGACAAGCGCGGATAAGCGATGTCGATCTCTTCCTCGATGCGTAGCGCGGAGGTCGAGTCAATGAAGGTTTCCGAACTACGAACATAACGACTGGCGCTGTCGGTGCGATCCTCGTCGACCTCGCGGGTGTTTGGCGCCGCGACCGGCATCATCAGCCAGACGACCTGGCCTGCGGCCGTCTCCGGCACGTCGATCGCTTCGGGAATTTGGCTGTCCGCTGGGATATCGAACGGCGTACCGTCCGGCATGACGCCGGACGCATTGCGCACCGCGAACTTGCTCTGTTCGGTAAGGTCCTTGTCGATCTCTAGCTGGGCAAAGCCCCACGGGTATGGTGTCGTGTAGCGAACGCGCTTTTCCAGCAAGTGTTCGATGTAGCGGTCGTTCTGCTGCAGATGATGCGGCCGCAGAAACAGACCTTCCGACCAGAAAACTTTGCTGTACCAAGACATTCCTACATCCACTTAGAAATTGTCGGCAGCCGCGTGGTCGCCGATAGTTTACTTTGAACCGGGCTTGTCACCGCGGTCGTAATAGTTCGAGAAATGCAACATAAAGGTTTCGATCGGCGCGCTGTTGTCGCGGCCGAGATGCGCCTTCCAGCGCGTCAAGAACTCGTCCCAGAGTTTGCCCTTGTTCGTGCCGAGCCAGGAGCTCGCGCCACGCTGAAGCTCGAGCTCGCGCGCCATCAGCGTCGGATCTATGCCCGCAATCAGCTCATGGACAGCGTGCTGCATCGCCATGTAGGTCTTCAACTGATGTGACTTGAGATCACCGAAGCCTTGTGCAAAGGCGCGCTGTGCGTCGAGGTAGCTGCGCGTCGGCGGCCCAAAGAGAATGCGCATCGCTTCTTCCGAGGTCGGCGAGAACTTCAGCGGATTATTTTCGAGGGCTTGGACGGTGGTTTGGCTGGTGCTACGGGTCAGCTGCTTGGCTTGGGTCCGCGCCTGCAGCAGCGCTATCAGATTATCCACGGTCATACGCAAGATGACGCCAAGCTGTTCGGCGAGTTCGGCATCGGACTTGCTGGCAAAGAAATTGTCCGGCAATCCTGCAGCGCGCGCCACCAGTCGCGCGAACTCGGTACCGCCGACTGGCTTGGCCGTGACAGGTCCCTCGTCTGCCGCTTGCGCCGGGCGCGATGGCGATGCTGGCGGCTGGGCAGCGGCTGGTTCATCATCAATCCATACCGACGGCCGGCGTGGGGTCGGCATGATGGGCGGGCGCTCGACTTGCGGTTTCGGCGCGTTGGCTGGACCGGCTGCCCAGTTCATGTCGTCGTCCTGCTCGGACGGTTGGTACGGAGACGCCGGCTGTGACCGTCGGAATGGGTCTACACCAGGTGCCGGGACGCTCGCCGCCCAATCCAGGAACCCCGGATTGACGGGCCGCGCAGCCTCGCGTGGCTTCTTCAGCAGTTGCGGATCGATCGGCGGCGGAATGTCACGATCGGCTGTCCAAAGCTCTCCGTAGTCGGCATGCTGCTGGACCGAGGGTTCGCGCAGTTGCGCCTCGTGGTTTGGGGTGCCCCCGCCAGCCTCATTCTCCAGCGAAACTCCGATGATGTAGTGGCCGATCGTGAGTCGGTCACCGTCGCGCAAGCGGTGCGGCCCCCGCATGCGCTGGTCGGCACCATTGAGAAAGGTGCCGTTGGTCGAAACGTCGTGCAGCCAATAGCCACCGTCGCGAAAGTGCACCTCGCAATGCTTTCCGGAAATCGTCCGCGCCGGATCCGGCAGCGTCCAGTCGAGGTGACGGTCCCGGCCAATATCGACTGAACGCCTGCCGGTGACCGTAAACGACACAGGTCCGCCATCCGGAAGGTTCGGTTCGTTCTCGATATTAAAGCGAAGCACCATCACATCGTCTCGTTAGCGCGGAGGGCGCGGTTCGCCGCGAGCCAATTGAATACCATCCTCTAGGCATGACGTCATTATCCGGTCCCGGGAGTCACGGGGGAGCCGGCAGAGGCCGATCAGCAGTGCTGCACGCACCGCCCGCGCGGCCTGATCTGGCTTAGCTTCCACGGGCGCAAATTCCGGGGGAACCACGCTTCCGCCGGACCAGCCGGCCGCCAGCGCCAGCCATGTCGCCGGCTGCTCAGGATCATTGGCATTGCCGACAGCCAGCGCCTTGTTCCGGGACTGCTCGTCCGGTTGCCGGACCCAGGTCTCCACAATATTGAGCGACCTGGTATCGCTGGCGTCGAAATGGTCGAACATCAGTCGCAGAGAGCGACATCCCCAGGCAACTGCTACGCGCCTGGGAAGCAGATAGGTACAGTAAGACACGGCCGGGTGCCAATTCCGCGCATCGGCGGCCTCCTGAAGGAAGTCCAGCGAAGGCTTGTCAGCGTCGGCTTTGCCGACATCATAACGCGCCAAGGGATAGGCCTGAAACAGATCCTGAACCGTACCGAACCGAACTTGTCCCATGACCGTCAACCGACAAGGGTTGGAGTGCCGTGGGCGACCAGCGGACCACCGGCAGCAAGCGCCATGCCGGCCTGCGCCGTCATGGCGATCGTCGGCGCGTTGATGACGATGCCCGCCGGGGTCAGGATGATCTGACTAGGACCCACCTGTAGGGTGATGTTGGCATTGGCCATGAGCGTGATGCTGATGCCTGCATTGACAGACTGGTCCATGGCCAAAGTGATGTGCTGACCACCCAACTGGATATCGAGCTTATCATTGCCGTTCTTGAGCGTGGTGTTGCGCGTGTCGCCGCCAAATGCAGCTTCGCCGATGGTACGTGTCTCGGTGTCGCGGACCGTTACGTCGTGGTCCTTCTCGGCATGCACCGTGATCTTCTCGGATCCCTTCTTGTCCTCGAAGTTCCACTCGTTGAAGCCGCCGCCGCCTTTGGTGGAGTCCGACTTCAATCCCGCAATCGTCTTCTTCGACGGCAGATCGTAGGGCAGCTTGTATTCGTCGTTGTACACGGTGCCGATCACCAGGGGCCGGTCCGGATCCCCCTCCAGGAATTCGATAACGACTTCCTGTCCGACGCGCGGGATGATCTGACCGCCCCAGCGCTTGCCAGACCAAACCTGAGCCACGCGCAACCGGCACGACCGCTTCTTCTTCCGATCCCAGAAAAAGCGGACATAGATTTCGCCCAGGGACTCGACGTCGATTTCCTCGCTCGAATTATCGTCTTTGGTCACCACCTTGGCCGTCTGGATGCCGTTGATTCTTGGCTTCGGCGTCATCATCAGCGCTCGAAACGGCCGGTCACTCGGCAAGAACTCGTAGCTGCCGAAATAGACGTGTTGCCCTGCGTCGCTCGGACCGCCGGTGCGATAGGATTCGATCGAGAACGAGTGCACAGCTCGCACCACGAGGTATTCGACGTTCTGCGAGTCCTTGGAGTGCTTTTCGAGCTTCGTCAGCCCGCCAGGGAACAGGTTGACGGCGTCGCCATTGCCGCGGCGACGTCGATCCATCGCTTGCTCTGCCTGGAGCTGGATCTTCGCGTAGCGCTCGCCGTCGGATTTCTCCTTGAACTTCCCGGGATAGTCGTAAAACTCCATCTCCGACCGAGTGTAATGCTCGGAGCCCTTGGCGTCGCTGATCATCTGAGCGTTGGGCTTCTGATAGTTGTAGTCGTTGAGTTCGATCTTGCCGGTACGAAATCGTCGCTCCGATACCCATTCATAGATGTGCTGCTCGCCTCGCCGGTCGGCACCCGCCAGCGGGATGTAGGGAATCGTAGCAAGACCATTGATCGGACTGTGCGACGATTTGGAGTCCGCTAGCACCAGCGTGTGCTTGCCGCCCTCATGCTTGAAGAAGTAGTAGATGCCGTGCTGCTCCATCAGCCGGCACACGAAGTTCATGTCGGTCTCGCGGTACTGAACGCAATATTCGAGCTTCGGACAAGAACCCTCTTCGGTGAGTTTGGATTCATAGTCGGTGAAGCCGCGTTCGTTGAAGACCTCTTTGATGATGTCGGGCGCCTTCTTGTCCTGAAAGATCCGGCAATCGGTGGTCCGCGACAACAGCCATAACCAGGGCCTCAGCACGATCCGGTAGCTGAAATAGTCGTTCTTCACCCCGAGCCACTGGGCCTCCGTCAGAATGCCGCTGAACTCGCGCTCCTTTTCATGCAGCTTTATGGTCAGCGTGCACTGCTGACCGATAGCGCGGTCGAAGTCGAGGTCGGCATCCTCACTGAGACACTCGATGCGATACTCGAACAGTTCGCTGAGACCTTCCGAGCCTTCGAATCCGGCAAAAACCAAAACGTCCTTGCCAAGAGGCGTCTTGAGTTCGCAGAGGCGGGTATCCTGAGTAAGCTGGCCCATGTGGGCTTAAACTCCCTCCTTCGATCGAATGACCCGCTGCAAAAAAGCTGATCAGACGTTATGCAAGAACGGCGGAAATCCTGCGTGCCGCCGGCTGTGCCGGCAAGCCCGCCCCAGGGCTGGGCTTCCTGACGTTCCACAACGGCCGCCAAAGAACTACCCCGGGCCATCAAGTAGTCGGCTCCAAGAGCTTGCCGGTTCACGCGAAAATGGCATGATCTTCGGGAATGAACCAAGGTCGGCAGGCATCTGACCCATAGGTATAGATTCCGGATCATGCGCCCCCGCGCGATCCCCTAGTCGCCACGGGCTCGGCAGCGGGGCCGTGATCGAGCAGATGGACGGTCCGCATATGCTTGACGTCGCCTCCCTGACGCAGCCCATTGCCGCTGACGATCCCTGCGGGCCGGATCTCGACGCCATCGGAGACGTCCAATATCTGAACTTCTTCGCAGGTGCGGAATCGCTGCTACCGATGTCGTTCTTCGAGGTCGTCAATGCCAACGGAGAGCGTGGACGCTTCGATCCAAAGGCAGTCGATTTTGCCGGCCAGTTTGCCGCCGCGCAGCCCATTCTGGCGCGTACCCGCGATCTACGTCTGAACCTGCTGCTGGCCAAGTTTTCAATCCTCAACCGCGATCTCGACGGCTTTCTCTGCTGCCTGAAGGCGACCAACCTGCTGCTGCGCGAGCAGTGGGAGGCGGTGCATCCGAAGGGCGAGGACGGCGACTACGCACTTCGCGCCGTCACAGTCGAGGCGATCGACGTGTTCCCGACCGTGATCAACCCGCTCCAGTTCCTTCCCCTGATCGAGAACCGCAGACACGGCAACCTCAACTACCGTGCCTATCAGATCGCTCAGGGCGAAATTCCCGCCGGCGACGCCGACGCCGACGGGCCTGATCTGGCGGCCATCGAGCGCATCGTCAGCGAGACAGATCTCGACACTCTCAAGGCAACCAGCGGGCGGTGCTCCGCGGTCGCTGCTGAAATCGCGGGTATCAAGCAAACCTGGCACGAGAAGTTGAACGCGGGGCAACCGATCAGCCTCGACAGGCTCTCTGGCTTGGTTAACGGCATGGCTGCCTGGCTTGCGGGTCTTGTCGCGTCGCGCGATCCGGCCGCGATCGCCGCAACCGCGGAAGATGTCGGACCTGTCGATACACAGGCGCCGTCAGACACGACCGGTGTGGTGACTTCATCCGCACAGGCATCTGCAGCGCTTGCAGCAGTGGCAGGCTATTTTGCCCGAATGGAACCGTCCAACCCGGCACTGTTGCTGGTGCGTCAAGCGCAGGAGATGGTTGGCAAGTCATTCATTGAAGTCATGCGGATGCTGGTGCCTGCGCACGTGGAGAGCGCTGCGATCAACATCGGGCGCGACAAGGTCTTCGACCTGCCGATCGAACGGATGGCGGAACTCGCCACGTCGCTCTCATCGACGGCCGAGAACAACACGCAAGACATTGTATTTTCAGTGGAAAGCAGAGCGCAAGCCTTGGGCCTGCTGGCGAAGGTGGCGTCGTTTTTCCGAACCGCAGAGCCGTCCAGCCCCATCCCCTTTTTGGCGGATCGCGCGCGCGACCTCGCGCAACGAGACTTTCTCAGCCTTTTGAATGATGTTCTTCCTGAGGGAGCGCTTAAAACAATCGACAGATCGCATTGAACCCAGCTTTCGCTCGAGGGCACTAAATGGACACAAGGATGTTTGCCGACCGCAGCAACTTGAAGTCCCCTAGCCGATCTGCGTCGCGCAAATTCGACGTCTAAAGCGATTTCGTAGTGAGGGAACCATGGCTACAGATAGCGGTCAAAAATTCATTCGTCGAAATCGCGCACCACGCGTGCACATCACATACGAAGATCCTTACGACGCCGAGCGGCTGATCGAACTGCCGTTCGTCATGGGCGTCCTCTCTGACCTTTCCGGCAATAACCCCGGCGTCGAGAAGACGAAGGTCGAGGAGCGCAAATTCCTCGAGTTCGACATGGACAATTTCGACAGCCGCATGGCGGCAATCCAGCCCGGCGTGACGGCGCGCGTCACCAATCGTCTCAGCGACGGATCAGACGAAAAACTTTCGGTCAATCTGCGCTTCAACAAGATGGCCGACTTCACTCCCGTGGCCGTCGCCCGCCAGGTGCCGGCTACAGCCAAGCTGCTCGAGGCGCGCGAACAACTTGCCAACCTGCTGCGCTACATGGATGGCAAGGTAGCCGCCGAGGATCAGCTGAAAAAACTTCTGGCCGATCCTCAACTGATGGCAGCGCTTCGGGAACGCGCGATCAGCCAGTCGACCGAACCTGGCACCGAGAGCTAAGGAAGGAACGGGGACCATGGCAAAAGAAGCTGTTCACAAAGAGAGCACCACCCAGGTCAAGACCGTCGAAGCTGACGAGTTTGCCACTCTGCTGAAGCAAAGCTTCAAACCGCGCACCGAACGCGCAGCGACCGAGGTCGACAACGCGGTATCCACGCTCGTTCAAGAAGCATTGAAGGACTCGAGCGTCATCAAGTCGGACGTGCTCGACACTATCGAGGAGATGATCGCGCGGATCGACCAGAAGCTGACCGCGCAGATGAACGAGATCATTCACGCACCCGAATTCCAGGCGATCGAAAGTACCTGGCGAGGCCTCCACTACCTCGTCTTCAACTCGGAGACCGACGCCAACCTCAAGATCCGGGTCATGAACGTCTCGAAGAACGAGCTGTATCGTAATCTGCGGCTTTACCCCGATGCGCGCTGGGACCAGAGCCCGTTGTTCAAGCAGATCTACGAATACGAGTTCGGCCAGTTGGGCGGCGAGCCGTTCGGCTGCCTTATCGGCGACTACTATTTCAGCCACCTCCCCACCGACGTGCAGTTGCTGCGCGATCTCAGCAAGATCGCCGGCGCCGCACACGCCCCCTTCTTCAGCGGCGCCGAGCCGACGCTGATGGGAATGGACTCGTGGACCGAATTGTCCAACCCCCGCGATATCGGCAAGGTGTTCGACACGCCGGAATATGCCGCATGGAAGGGACTGCGCGACCAGGACGACTCGCGTTATCTCGGCCTGTGCATGCCGCGCGCGCTGGGTCGCCTCCCCTACGGCGCGAAATCGGAGCCTGTGGAAGAGTTCGCCTTCGAGGAGGAGACAGACGGGCACACCGGCGACAAATACGGCTGGATCAACGCCGCCTATGCGATGGCGGTCAACATCAACCGCGCCTTCAAGGAGTTCGGCTGGTGCACGCGCATCCGCGGTGTGCAATCCGGCGGCGAGGTCATCAATCTGCCGACGCACACATTCCCGACCGACGACGGTGGCGTCGATCTGAAATGCCCGACCGAGATCGCCATCAGCGATCGCCGCGAGCACGAACTTGCAAAGGCGGGCCTCATCCCGCTGATCCATCGCAAGAACACCGACAAGGCCGCCTTCATCGGCGCCCAGTCGCTTTACAAGCCGAAGAAGTATTTCGGCGAGAAGGGCGTGGATGCAACCGCGTCCGACAACCTGTCGTCACGTCTGCCCTACATGTTCGCAGTGTCTCGCTTTGCGCACTATCTGAAGTGCATGGTTCGCGACAAGATCGGATCCATGAAGGAGAAGGATGAGCTGACGGTCTGGCTGCAAACCTGGATCAACGAGTACGTTGATGCCAACCCAGCCCTATCGTCAGAAGCTCAGAAAGCGCGCAAGCCGCTGGCCGCTGCGAAGGTAGAGGTCATAGCAAACGAGGAGAACCCGGGATATTACAACGCGCGCTTCTTTCTTCGTCCGCACTTTCAATTGGAAGCGATGGATGTCGGCCTCAGTCTGGTTTCACGCCTGCCAGGTCCCAGCTCCTGACGCTGCAGCATCGCAACCGTACACACAGACATTTGAGAGGACCATGCTATGGCTGTCGACATCTTCCTGAAACTCGATCCGATCAAGGGCGAGTCGCTGGACGACAAGCACAAAGACGAAATCGATATTTTGAGCTGGTCGTTCGGCGAGAGCCAGACCGGCACCTTCCACAGCGGATCGGGCGGCGGCGCCGGCAAGGTCAGCGTGCAGGATCTTCACTTCACGCACTTCGTTGACAAGGCCACGCCGGAACTTTTCAAGGTCTGCGCAAACGGCAAGCATATCGACAGCGCGATCCTGACGGTCCGCAAGGCCGGCGAAAACCCGCTGGAATATCTCAAGATCGAGATGAAGCAGGTTCTCGTGACGAGCGTATCGACAGGCGGATCGCACGGCGAAGATCGCCTTACCGAGAACGTGAGTCTGAACTTCGCGAAGGTCAAGATGATCTACAAGACCCAGACAGAGAAGGGCGGCGCCGGAGCTTCGCCGACGTTTGGCTGGGATGTTCCTGCCAACAAGGAATGGGCCTGATTGTCGGCCCCTCGCCTGGCGCCGGTTGCGAATGGCGAACCGGCGCCAAGCGGTGCGATTTTGATCGCACCTCTCGTCCGGCCCGGTTGCGGGCCCGAAAGCCTGCTAGGCGACGCCAAGTCGGACACCAACGTGCGCCCCCCGGGATTGCATGCGAGTTGGGCGTCATGGGGACCGTGAATGACCATTGCACCAAAGAAGGATCGGCTCTCTCCCCCACTGATGCTGGCATTTCGCTCAGCCCATGAAGCGCGCGACGCACGCAAGAAGCTCAATCTACGCGATGAGTCTGGCGAGCGGGTCATTGCAGGGCGGCGGAGCGCGGGCCGATTTCCAATCTCGGAGACGTTGCTCCGGCGCGAGGTCTCCCATGACCTCGAAACGCTCCTCAATACCATTGCCCTGGAATCGACCCTGGATCTGGACGGCCACGACTGCGTCCGAACCTCAATCCTGAACTTTGGCTTCCCTGATATTGCCCACCGTTCGATCGACGAGGTCGCCGACGACGAGCTCACCGACGCGTTGCGCGAGACGCTCACGACTTATGAACCGAGGCTCGATCGCAACACCATCCGGGTCCGACGCGACGGTTCGGTCGGCCCCGAGCAACTCAAGCTGCGCTTCATCGTTCACGCCGACCTGAAGGCCGAGCCGCTCAACGTCCCCGTGGAGTTCGTCGCCGACGTCGACCTCGACAGCGGCGATATCCAGATCAACCGACTTTAGCATGAACCGCGAATTCCTTGATTTTTACAATCGTGAACTGTCCCTGCTCTACGAGCAGGCCGGGGATTTCGCCGAAGAGTATCCCGGCATCGCAGAACGCCTCGGTGGGCTGATCCGGGATCGCTCAGATCCCATGATCACGGGCTTGCTTGAAGGTGCCGCATTTCTCGCCGCTCGCGTTCAGCTCAAGCTCAAGCACGAGTTCCCGGAATTCACTGCAAACCTGCTCGAGCAACTGGTTCCGAACTACCTTGCCCCGACTCCGTCGGCCATGCTGGTCACGGCGCGCCCCCCCTATGCCGACCCGGCGCTACGCGATGGCAAGAAGATCGCGCGCGGCGCCTATTTCGATGCCACCTATCGCGAGAGAGAACGAAGTCTTTCCTGCCGATTTCGACTTTGCCGCGATATCGCTCTTTGGCCATTTGACGTCACTGGCGCCGAATATTTCTCGACAGCAGGCGCGCTGCAGGCGCTCGGGATTCCCGTCGGCGGCGACGTCATCGCTGGGCTCAGGCTGTCGTTGACCCACCGTACCGCGGCCCGGCTCGATGAGGAGCTGCCGGACGCAGAGGCCAGGGCCAAGCCGGAAACCTGGTTTGCGGGCTGCCGCACGAGCGAACTTCCGATCTACCTTTCAGGCGCGGAGTCCGACGCCATTGCGCTTTACGAGCAATTGATCTCGAACTGCAGGGGCGTCTACTTCCGGCATCTCGATGATTTCGGCGATCCGGTGGTGACTCGTGCGCCCCATGACTGCGTGCAGCAGATTGGTTTCGACGAGAACGAGTCGCTGTTTCCCAACGACAACCGGGTCTTTCGCGGCTCGGAGCTGCTACGGGAATATTTCATGTTTCCACGCAAGTTCCTCGGCTTCAACCTGACGGGACTTCGCAGCGTGATGCCACGGCTGCGCAGCAAATCGATCGATATCGTCTTCGCTTTCGATGAACACAATTCACGGCTTGCCGCCGCGGTGCGGCCCGATACCTTCAGGCTCTATAGCGCGCCGGCAATCAACCTTTTCGAGAAGACGAGCGATCGCATCCCCGTCAAGTCGAATACGCACGAGTACCATGTGGTGCCCGATCGCAGCCGCTATCTGGAATACGAACCGCACCAGGTGCTCGAAGTCTACGCGCACTTTCCGGCCGACAAGGACAAGCGGCCGGTGCGCCCGCTGTATTCGGCCGCCGTCGACCGGACCAGCGGATCGGTCGAGGGGCTTTATTTCACCGTTCGACGGCTGCCCCGGCGCCGCACAGTGGGAGAAAAGACGTACGGCGCATCCTCGGACTACACCGGGACGGACATGTTCCTGTCTCTGCTGGAGCCCGGTGAACTAAGCGGCGAAGGTGCGGTCGCCGAACTCAGCGTCCGGGCGCTGTGCTCCAACCGGCATCTCACGGAACACTTGCCGGTCGGCCAGGGCGGCGCCGACTTCCGCCTGCTGGACGATACTTCCCTTGATCTGATGTGCGTCGCTGGTCCCACCCGACCACGCGAACCGATCGTGGCCCAGATGCGCAGCCGCAGCGAGATCGCGAACAGCGGAATCGTCAGCTGGCGGCTGATCAACATGCTGAGCCTGAACTATCTCGGCCTCGTCGAGCGCGGTGGCGGCAAGAACGCCGGAGCCCTGCGCGAAATGCTGTCCTTGTTCGCCGACCAGTTCGACGACGCCACGGAACGCAAGATCCGCGGCGTGCGCAGCATAGAAAGCCGGCCGGTCGTACGGCGGGTGCGCGAGCGCACCGGCAGCGGCGCAGCGCGCGGCCTGGAGATTACCATCACGCTCGACGAGAAGGCATTCGAGGGCAGCGGCGTGTTCTTGCTCGGAGCCGTGCTGGAGCGCTTCTTCGCCGACTATTCGGGCTTCAATACCTTCACACAGACGGTCGTCTCGACGCCGGAGCGCGGCGAGATCATGCGTTGGCCGCCGCGCATGGGCACGCGGAGACCTCTATGACGCTGATCGACCAGATGAAGGCGGAGCCCTGGCGGTTCGATTTCTTCAATACGCTGCGCCAGCTCGAGCGCGCCAACTCGGATCGACCGCGGATCGGTGACAGTGCTGCACGCCGCGAGGAGTATATCGACCTCGGCCAAGTGCCTTATCTGGAGTTCCCCGCCTCCAACCTTGCGGCCGTCGACGACGTGGGTGGCCGGCTCAGGATATTCGTCAAATTTCTCGGTCTCCTGGGGCCGCAGGGCGCGCTGCCGCTTGCCACCACCGACGAAAGCCTCAGCTGGTGGCTGATGCGGGATGACGCCTTCCCGCGCTTTCTCGATCTGCTCAACGGACGCTTTCTGCAACTCTTCTTTCGCGCCTGGGCGGATGCGCGGCCGATCGCTCAGCACGACCGTCCGGCGGATGATCGCTTCATCGCCTATGTCGGCTCCTTCGCCGGCCTCGGCTCCGACGTTTTCGCTGATCGAGACACCGTACCGGATATGGCGAAGCTCAGCTTTGCCGGACTGATCTCCCCCAGAGCGAAGTGTGCGTCACGGTTGACGCGGTTCCTGCAGGGGCTGTTCGACGTCAAGGTCGAGATCGACGAATTTGTCGGCACCTGGCTGTCATTCGACCCGAGTCATTGCAGCCGGCTCGGCGGAACCCATGCCAGGCTCGGGCGGGACGCGCTTCTGGGCTCACGCGTATTCAGCGTCGAGGACAAGATCAGGGTGCGGGTCTTTGTCAAGAATTTCACCCAGTACGAACAGTTCTTGCCGACCGAAGCGCGCAACTTGTCGGAGCCTCTGGCGGACGCCGTGTTCTTCTATATCGGCGACGAATTGGAATGGGAGGTGGAGCTCGCCATTCCGGCGGGAGAGGTCGTCCCGGTCAGGCTCGGACAGAGCGGACGACTTGGATGGACCACCTGGGTCTCGCCGAACTGGACTTCCACGGAAGAATATCGCCGCGATGCCCGCTTTCAGCTCGGCGAGCGCTTGAGCGCCCGTCGGGCCGCCGCAGCCGATGCCCCGGCGATTTGAACCTATCCGTAGCGCCGATTGCCTAAAGCTATGGGATTCGATGAAACTTCCGCTTGATGCCAGGCATCCGCGGATGGATTAAGCAGGAGGATCCGCCGTGACCGACATCAGCATTGAGGCTGTAACGGGCAAGCTGAACCGGGCGGGCTATGATGCCTTCATACAGGCCCTGCGCCACGCGAAGAGCGCCGGCAATCGCAACGTCGAGCTAGCGCACTGGCTGTTTCATATCCTGCAGCAGGAACGCAACGATCTCAGCCTCTCGGTCGATCATTACAAGCTCGACCGGGCACGCTTGTTGTCGGACCTTGCCGGCGTGATCAATGGCTTTCGTAAGAACGAAACCGACATGCCGGGCGTCGCCAATCCGGTCATCGATCTGCTCGATCGGGGCTGGCATTATGCCACGCTGTTCTTTGGCGAGACCCAGATCCGCACCGGTCACCTGCTCGTGGCGGGCCTGAAATCGAACGATATTCGTCGCACGCTGAACAACCTCTCGCAGGAATTCGCCAAGGTCAACGTCGACGCACTCGCCGCGGAGCGCCGCAATGTCTGGGCCGGATCCGACGAGGAGACCATGCGGCCGATGGACGGTTCGGGCCTGGTCGGCGCAGGCACGGAAGGCGCGGCCCAAGCGGGTCCCAAGGGGACGACGCCGCTCGACCGGTTCTCCCAGGATCTCACCGCCAAGGCCAAATCAGGTGAGATGGATCCGATCCTTGGCCGGGACGAAGAAATCCGCCAACTGATCGACGTGCTGATGCGACGGCGGCAGAACAATCCAATTCTTACCGGCGAGGCTGGCGTCGGCAAGACCGCAGTTGTCGAGGGATTCGCCCAGCGAATCGCCGCCGGCGACGTGCCGCCACCGCTCCGCGGTGTAAGGCTTTGTGCGCTCGACATCGGCCTGATGCAGGCCGGTGCTTCCATGAAGGGTGAGTTTGAACAGCGCTTGCGCTCGGTGATCGACGAGGTCCAGAGCTCCCCCACCCCCATCATCCTGTTCATCGATGAAGCCCACACATTGATCGGCGCCGGCGGCGCGGCCGGCACCGGTGATGCGGCCAATCTCCTGAAACCTCCTCTCGCCCGTGGCACGCTGCGCACGATCGCCGCCACCACATGGGCAGAATATCGCCAGTATATCGAGAAAGACCCCGCGCTCACACGACGCTTCCAGCCGATCCAGATCGATGAACCGGATGTGGAGACCTGCTGCATCATGCTGCGCGGACTTCTCGGTCCGATGGAAAAGCACCACGGCGTTCGCATCTCCGATGCTGCGATCGTCGCGGCGGTCAACCTGTCCCACCGCTACATTCCTTCACGGCAGTTGCCGGACAAGGCGGTCAGCCTGCTTGATACCGCCTCGGCGCGCGTGGCCATCAGCCAGAGCGCGACGCCAGCCCTGATCGAGGATGCACGCGTTGCGATTACCGCTCGTGAAGCTGAGAAATCGGCACTCGTCAGCGACAGCGATCTTGGGCTTAAGGACAGCGACCGCATCACGGCGATCGACAACGACATCGCGGCACTGAAGGACAAGCTGACAAACCTCGAATCCGATTGGGCCAAAGAGCAGGAACTCGTCAAGGACATCCGGAGCATCCGAGAGATTCTGTCCCAGCCCAAAGAAGGCGAAGATCCGGCTGTCAGGCGCGCGGAGTTGCGCGGCAAGTTCGACACACTTGAGAGCATCCATCCGGAGAAGCGGATGGTCTATGCCCATGTAGACCAGCAATCGGTGGCGTCCGTTGTCTCTGACTGGACCGGCATCCCGGTCGGCCGGATGATGCGCGACGAGATCGAAACCGTGCTGAAGCTACCGGAGATCCTCAACCGCCGCGTCGTCGGCCAGTCTCATGGGCTGACGATGATCGCCAAGCGAATTGAGACCAGCCGCGCTAAGCTTGACAACCCGTCGAAACCGATCGGCGTGTTCATGCTGGCTGGTCCGTCCGGCGTGGGCAAGACCGAAACCGCCCTGGCGCTTGCCGAGACCCTTTACGGCGGCGAGCAGAACATGATCACGATCAACATGTCGGAGTTCCAGGAAGCGCACACCGTCTCGACCTTGAAGGGTGCACCTCCCGGCTATGTCGGCTATGGCGAAGGCGGACGCCTCACCGAGGCTGTCCGGCGCAAGCCCTACAGCGTCATCCTGCTCGACGAGGTAGAGAAAGCTCATCCCGACGTCCACGAGATCTTCTTCCAGGTGTTCGACAAGGGAACCATGGAGGACGGCAACGGGCGGCGGATCGACTTCAAGAACACCTTGATCATCCTTACCACCAACGTCGGCACCGATCTGATCATGGGCCTTTCGCGCGATCCAAAGTATCGCAGCGAGCCGGAAGAGCTCGCCAAGATGCTGAGGCCGGAATTGCTGAAGGTGTTTCCTGCAGCGCTGCTCGGACGCATCGTCTCGATACCGTACTTCCCGCTATCCGACGAGATGCTCGCCGGGATCGTTCGGTTGCAGCTCGACCGGATCGGACGACGCCTCCGCGACAATCATAACGCGTCCTTCGACTACGATGACGCGGTCGTGGAGCACATTGTGTCACGTTGCAACGACCCGGATTCCGGCGGGCGAATGATTGACAACATCATCACCAACACCCTGCTCCCGGAGCTGTCGCGCGAGTTCCTCAGCAAGTCGCTTGCCAAGGAAGAAATCAAGCAAGCGCGGGTCTCGATCGAGAACGACAAGTTCGCATATTCGTGGAATTGAGGACGATGAACATTCAAACCGAGCATCGCCCCCCGAACACCGGTCCCACGCCGTACGACGAGGTCTACTACCCCGGCCACGTCTACGGGCTCACTCATCCGAACCATCTTGCTACCATTGCCGCCGTTTACGGCATGCAGTCAGCGCCGGTGGAGCGTTGCCGGATGCTGGAGCTTGGCTGCGGCGTTGGCGGCAACCTGTTGCCGATGGCCTTTCAATATCCAAGCAGCGAATTCGTCGGTGTCGACCTGAGCGGCGTGACGATCGAGCGCGGCCAGCGAAATATCGCCACATTGGGCCTGAGCAACATCAAGCTCCTCCATTGCGACATCATGAATGTCGACGCAAGCTTCGGGGAGTTCGACTACATCATCGCGCACGGCGTGTATTCCTGGGTGCCGGCGGCGGTGCGCGAGAAGATGATGATGATCTTCAAGCAGAACCTGGCTCCGCGCGGGGTCTGCTACGTCAGCTACAATGCGCACCCGTTCTCGCACCTTCGCGACATGGTCCGCGACATGATGCGGTATCACACCCGCCGTCTCACCGGCATGAAGGAGAAGGTCGGACAGGCCCGCGCGATCCTGAAGTTCCTGAGCGACGGCTCGAAGGCCAACTCGGTGCACGGCGCAATTATGCGCGACCAGTACAACCGCGTCCTCAAGTCCCCCGACGAGCTTCTGTTTCACGACGATCTCGATGATGGCGCCGAGGCGTTCCTGCTGCATGAGGTCGCCGAGGACGCAAGCCGCCATGGCCTGCAATATCTGGGCGATGCTGATTTCTCACGACGCTATCTTGCCGGCTATTCCGAGGAAGTTCGCGCGACGCTGCAGCGCTTCCCCGAAAGCGAGTTCATGGCGCGCGATCAATATCAGGACTTCATCGACGGCAACGGCTTTCGGCGCACCTTGCTCTGCCACGACAGCATTTCACTATCCCGCCAGGTCGACCTCGATTTCGTCACCCGGTTCCATTTACTGAGCACGACCAACCCGGTCGACCCCGACGCCTGCGTGACCGACGATTCCGCGATGGAATTCGAGAACCAGGACGGCAGCAGGGTCACGGTAACCAATCCGCTCTTGAAGGCCGCGCATCTATGTCTGGGCCGGGCCTGGCCGCGAGCATTATCATTCGACGAGCTGCTCGATGGGGCCCGCGCGCTGCTGGGCGACCGGCAGGCGGATGATGACCAAAAGGTGCTGACGGAGGCGATGTTCATCCTGGCTTGCAGCGGCGAGGTTTCGTTCCTGCTGTCGCGTCCCTTTTTGTTGAAGGAAGCTACCGAGCATCCGCAGGCGAGCCTGCTCGCGCGAAGACAAGCGCAAACAGGTCCGCTCGTCACCAACCTCCTCCACCAAACGGTGCAGTTGGAGGACGACCGGACCAGGGATTTCCTGCAATTGCTCGACGGAGCGCGGACCATCGACCAGATCACGGCCGAAATGACCGAAAAATTCGGCCCGACCATCCGGATAGACCAGAAGGATAGTGCCGGGCAGCCTGCCGAGCCGTTATTGCTGTCGACACGAGAAAGCGTTCAACGCTCGCTTGCGATGGTCGGCAAGCTGGGCCTGCTGGTCGCGTGACGCGCTCAAGTGTTGCGGGTCCTTTGGCATGAAAGGCAGGAGTTGGAGGCTCCTGCCAATTCCTGAAGCGGATGCGGCCCCAGGCACTCTAGCCGTCGTGGGTATATTGCTGGCCGAGGAGCCATCCCGTGAGAATACCGCCGGGTCCGCTGGCATAGACCGGATCAAGGCCAACACCTGCACGCAGCATCTTCCATTCATGCTCGCCGACCCAGGGAATCCCGGGATCGCCCTTCTGATACTGGGACAGCAGCGTTCGGGCGACCTCTGCGGCATTGGCGTAGATCGGCCCGTTGGCCCAGCGAGGGCGGGGCAGGCCCGTCATGCGGCAATAGAGCGCCGTGCAGACGTAGGCAGACGCCTCTTCGGCATTGGCATCAAGGCCTGTACGCAACAGATCGTATGCCGCATGCAGGCTCTCGTGGACGATATAGGCCTCGTCCAGCCGCCCCGCCGCCGACACGACCTCCAGCGTGTTCGCCGCAACCGCCGTGCCGTCCGCCCTGGTTCTCGCGACATCGTTGTATTGTGCAGCAACGCCTGCCGCGAGATCCGTCGGAGGTCTGACGGTGACCTGCCCCAACCGGATCGCGCGGGCGACGTGATGGAACGTTTGCGGCGCAATCGTCACATGGCTGCCGCGGATCGGAAACCGGAAGCGCATGCGTGCGACCGCCGGGCCATGGAGTACGTCCAACACCCTGCTTCGCAGTGACATTTGATCGTCCTCGTTGTTCGCACTACCCCACGGTTGGTGGGTCGCCGTTTCCGATCAGCAGGTTCAAACAGTCATTGCACCGGCGCGACAGGAATTCGAATAACCTGGGCCGGGCAGCAGCTTGGTCGAACGAGCCGGCATTGAACCCGAACCCGTCCGGGCGAGACCAATTTGGGGCGAGGATTGCCTCGGAGTGCGCCCCATGACGACGACCGATCCGACGACGACCGACACTTACCGGAAGATCGCGGCACGACTGACCATGCTGCGGCCGCAGATCGATTTGAAGAATTATTTTGCCGGCCCCAACCCGGATGTGCGCCTTTATGACGAGAAGCCCTACATCCGACACCAGCTCGAGAAGTATGGTGTCGCTGCCGCGACGACCACGCTCGACGGCGTCACCTTCCTGCCCAAGGACTGGGAAGAGCTGATCAAGAAGCTGCGCATTGCCAAGACGACGGACGGATTCGACGCCTTCGCCGAAGGGCAAAGCCCGGAGAAAGCGTCGCATTGGGCCCTCGATCTGTCGATGGCGGCAACGATCGGCAAGGGGTTTCGGGAGATCTGGCGCCCAAAGCTGTCCGACAGGCCGCTCTCAACGCGGGATCTCCCGGGCCGCCATGGCTTCGGGCTCGGGCGCGACCGCGGACAATGGAGCGACGCCTACAGCTCGCAATTCGGCAAGGACCCGCAGCCCCAGGACATCACCTCGTTGCATTTCGCCGTTGCACCTGATCGGGTGAACGTGCACATCGACGAAACAGGCTTCGTATTCGAAGGCGTGGACGGCGCCCTTACGGTCGGGCCGAACTTCGTGCATCACGCCGGCAATGAGCTGTTCTGGAAGAGCAACAAGCATATACCGCAATGGGCCGCAGAGCACATCGATCTGATCCTGCCGAACAGCGCGAACGACTTTTCGCGCGTGGGCATTTCGGTCGACATGTACCAGCGCAAAGACTTGCGCGTTACGGTCACCGGCTCCTGCGGACTTTTCGGCGGTTTCGAGTGCTCGGGAACCGTGAGCATCAGCGGCACGCATGACCTGCTCGGCTCGAAGCCAAAAGGCCGGCGCTAAAGCGGATATCGCTCGTTCGACATTGCTGCGTGTCGGCGCCTCCAATCTACGAATGAGGCTCTTCGATTTGCCACTGCCCGTTGGTGGCCCGAATGAATGGAACCATCGAACCGCCTCGAGGTAGCGGCGACGAATAAGTATTGGTGGCGAGAACGCGTGGTTCCGCAGGAATCAGCGGGGGAGGTCTTACATTGCCGAACCAGGAAAGGCCGTTGAAGCCCGTCGTCGAAAGCTATGTACCGCCCGCGGGAATCCGGCATGCGGTGACGGCAGGCGAGACCTGGATATCCCTTGCCAAACGGATCGGCATCGACCCCTGGGACCTCATCGAGTTCAATTTTCCGGGCATCAAGCTCGTCAAGCAGCGCGATTTCCAACAAGCCACGCGGCAGGTGAACTGGTACCTGGCCGAGTATGTCGGCTGCCGCGCGATGTCGCCCGACCGCCAGAATTTCGCGTTTTCCTCCGGTACGACGGGCGGGAGAGGTGGATGGCGAGGGGGATTCATCTATCTGCCGCCAGGTACGCCGCCTCCCCCGCCGGTTGCGCCCACTCCACCGGTTGCGCCCACCCCAGCGGCTCCGACCCCGCCGGAATGTGAAGGAAGCCGACCCGACTTCGCGCGCGTGCTGGACGTGAGCGAACGGGATTTCGCGCGCAACGTTTTTGGCCCGACGCTGCCGCCGTGGGAGACGATTGCGATTACCAATGGCCTGGGAGCAGGCGGAAGACCGTGGACGAACGATGGACCGTTCTTCAGGGGCAGCAATCCCATGGTGCCGAGCATGCGGTATGCCATCAATCTTGGCAGTGTCGCGTTCAGTAACCTGGCATCGCCCAGCCCCACCTTCGGCCTCTTGTGCGACGACTTCGGTCGCATTTGCGACCTCTTCGTGCACGAAATGACCCATGTGTGGCAGGCGTTCAACGATTCAAACTGGACCATGGCGCGCTCGTTCTGGGCGCAGACAATCGGTTCCGGCTACGAGTACACGCCGGGCGATTCCTGGGACTCATACAACGTCGAGCAACAGGCACACATCGTTGAAGATTGGCACAAATACAAAATCAGTTCTCCGATGCTTGCCGAGGAGCGCTATCCGTACGTCCGGCTCGTGGTCCGCTCTGGACGCCTCACTTTTCCTCGCGGGCTGGATCTTGTGGCATTGAAAAAGGACCTTCAAGATCTGCGCGCAAGGCACCTGGACTAAGGCATCTGGACTAGAACCCGCTGCAAGCGGAGTGGTCGGGAGTCTACCTAACTGAAGCACCAACACGCCGAGCATTCGACGCGGTGCGGTCGCCATTCTTCCTCTCAAAAGTATTTTTCCGACTTGCGTGCTGGTCAGCTTCGCAGCGCAAGCACACGGAGAAGAATTGCGCGGCCGCCATGCGACAGGCGATCGTGAAACAGTTCGGAGAGCCGGTCTCCACGCTTCCGCACCGAAAACCTCTTCCGGAGCTCATGGGCGCGAGACAGCGAGCAATAGAGAAAATCACGACGTAGCCGGCGCAGTCGGTTGCCATACCCTTTAACATCGGCGCTCGCGTAGGCCTCCATCAGGGTGCGCACCAAATAGTCGTCGCTCGGATCAACATAAGTTTCGTGGGAAACGCTCGATGATCGCATCGACACAGGTTCATCGCTCGACAGAAATAAGTTCCTGCGGGTCAGCCCATCCGATACGCCCGTCGCTTCTTTTGTGAAATCTCCATAGTTCACAAAAGGCAGCGCTGCGAGTTGCCGGCGCAGATTTTCGAGCGTCGCCGACGAGATCCGGACGCCGTTGCCCGCGCTGGTGTCGAGCTTATTGGCGCGCACCGTGGCGTAGAGGTCGCCCCAGAATTTGTCCCAGGGGGCTGTGCCGTTGCGGTTAGACGAGGGATTCTTGCGAACGCTATATGTGGTTTGAGTGAGGTAGGCCGCCAGTTCGCCCATGTGGCGCGTAACGGCGCCGTCAGGATCATAGACGTCGATCATGGCGTGGACGCACTCATGCAGGAGCAGCGCCCGATCGCTATCATTCGCGGGCGGCGACTTCTTCTGCGTCAACAGAATATCCGTAACCTGATCGTAGAAGGCGAGATCCTGAGTGCCGCCCTTCACCAATATGTTTCCGGCGCGAATGTGATCGCGAACTGTCGTCAAGTATTCGCCCTTGATATGGATCTTGTCGACGTAGAACTCGATGCCAAGCGCTACCGAGTCACTGAGTGTGTCCAGGACGTCGCCTTCGGTCAGTGGCATGACCTACCTCCCTTGCGTGGTCGAGCAATAGTGGTCCGGCTAGGCCCCGCAAGCGCTGAAACGCTGTACTGCACCAATAGGAGCCGCCCGCCCCTCCGTTCGCGTTGTGGAAGGTGGCTAGATCGTCACGCCGCCGCCGCCGAAGATTTCGACGACCACAGCGCGATTGGCGGCCCTGTTCATCACGGTCGTGTTGTCCTTCAGATACTCGTAGTGTGAGGCGGGCTTGACGGAGAAGACGCGCGAGCGGGCGCTTGGGCCGAACAGGTGAAAGACGTTCTTGGCCCGGCCCGTGCGCAGGAAGCTGTTGTTCCGTTCGCCGCCGGTGCTGTCGCTGTATCCGACGATCTGGAACTGCAACGACTTGTCGGTCTCGAATCGGATGAGCTGCGCTGCCAACAGCGGATCGCGCTTGGCGATGTTCTTGAGATGCCGCCAGTCGACGCCGAAATCCCAGATGATGAGATATTGGCAGATGCCGGCCGGCGGGACCAGACTGACGTCCACACCGAGATGGCCGACCTCGGTGCGGGACGTCGCGACTTCATTGGCCACGTAGGGAAAGACGGCGGCGCTGTGAACCTTGGCAAGCGGCGAGCACTGCGGTTGCGTCG
The DNA here is from genome assembly GCF_052076025.1 of Bradyrhizobium sp. 956_D2_N1_4. Lineage (NCBI taxonomy): Bacteria > Pseudomonadati > Pseudomonadota > Alphaproteobacteria > Hyphomicrobiales > Nitrobacteraceae > Bradyrhizobium > Bradyrhizobium sp. 956_D2_N1_4. The sequence goes on from NZ_CP197237.1 coordinate 5,329,473, forward strand.
CCATATTCGGCATCTGTTCCACCGGGCCCGGCGGCGTGTATTGCGGCAGTGGCTGCGGCGCGCGTCCCATGGCAATTTCTCCCGTTGCTGGCGTGGCCTGCCCAAAGCTGAGCACTGGAGGGAGCGTCGGCTCCCACCACGGCTATGACTAGTAGTGACGTGACCGATCGGGGAAGTTCAAAGGCGAGGTGCGGGCGCCCTCAACAGGGCCATTAGCGGACATTGATTGGCCTTCCGCGCTCTCCGGAAAGCGGGGTAGGCTACGCCTATTGCCGTCCGTGCCAAATTGTTGCGGAGGAACTGGCCATGAAACTTCGCCGCCGAAATTTTCTGCATCTCGCCGCGGGGGCCGGCCAGATTGTGTTCCCGCCGCCGAAGGAGGCTCTCATTTCCGCGCGCAAAATTTCGCGTTGACGGACCGAACTGAGACAGGAGAACCAGACATGGCCGCCTTTCAAGAGGTTTTCCGCCGCTCCGGCATCGATGAGCGCCGCAACCCGCCGGGCATGGTGGTGCCGTTCGGCGGCTCCAACATCGTGGCGCTGATCGATCCCGGAAGAAAGCTCAAAGTTGATCCTAACGCCCATGCCCTCGGGATCAAGGAGATCGATGGCGCCGATACCCTTAGACGCGTCATGCAGGCCAGAGAAACCTTCTCCAAACCCGATATCGATCCGCAGCTCAGGGCGGCGTCACTTCCCGCCACCTTCAATGGCGATGCACGGTTTTTCGAGATCAATGGCCGGATTAAGCCGATTGGTTTTCCCGGCCTGGAGGTGGTGGCCCGGTCGGCCGGCCGGAAGATCGAAGCCAAGCTCTATGTCGTGGTGCTACCGGAAATCAAGATCAAGGTGGCGTTCCGCAATGTCATGGTTCCGGGGAGTGGCGGCGCTCCGGCGTTTCACGCCAAGAAGCCCTGCAACGAGCAAGATGAATTGCTGACGATGAACAATATATGGAGGCCGCAGGCCAACATCCGCTTCGAGCGGGTGCCAAGCGACTGGCTGGTCATCGACGACTCGCAGGCTGCCATCAAACAGGAGATCGCCAATGCGACTGGCATGAAGGATGCGAGCCTGGCGACCTTTCCCGATGTGATCGACGTCGAAAAACTGAAGGGCATCTTCGCCAAACACAAAATTCAGGGCGCCCATCTAACCATTTTCTGCGTCGATAAGGTTTGGTCCAATGGCGGCCTCGCCAATGGCTCGTTTGCTCGCGGGCTGGACCTTGCCTTCATCAGCTCGCAACGCGGGCCTAACACGTCTGCCCATGAATCCGGCCATTTTCTCGGCTACTACTCGAAGAGCGCGACCAAACCTTGGGACAGCCAAGGCCACACGCTGGAGACCGATCCGAAAACCGGAAAAGAAAACAGGGCGGAAGACATCAAGATGCTGATGCGCGGGGGAGGCGCCGGGTGGAAAATTCCGTTCAATCTCGTCAAGGAGTTCCGCGACTTCCCCGGCTAGCATCCGAAGATCAGACAGAAGCTGGAAATCACTCGAGACGTTGAATGTCGCCTTTGCCCCGACGGCCCCGAAACGCTTACTTTGCCACCTGGCAGGCAGAGCGTGTCATCGGCCATCATGACCGCAATACGCTGCGCTTACGCCTCGATCCCAAGGGAGAGTCGACAGACCTTGAGCCGGGCATGAGTGTCTGGCTTGAGAACTAGCGAGGACCCGAGCTCCGAAGTATCGCTTCGGCTGCTCACGTCTCAATCGGCTTCGGAGCTCATGTCGCGATTGGACTGCACCCCACGCCTCAGTACGCTCATTGTCACGCGCGAAGCACTCGATCGAACCCGCACGATTCATCTTCCGTTGCAGGCGGACTCGAGAGGCGCGCCCTGCGCAACTCGTCGGTGTCTTTGATCGCATCGCGTATCGATGGTATGATGATGCGCGCTGAAGCCCGTGGAAAGCCGAAAGTGTAAGCCAAGGTTGTCGTTGCAATGCGGACCAGGCCCCAACTTCGCGACGTGACCAAGCCCCTGGGGCAAGCGGCGGTGGGCGCGTTGACGATCGGAATACTGCGAACCGCTCGCCGTTTCGATCCAACCAAGACTGCCAACTTATTCGCTCGGATCACTCGCTCAATCGGGCCCATGATGCGGGAGCAAAAGACCGGTCGAGCCAATCTAACCGCCGCATTTCCGGAAAAATCGCCTGCAGAGATCGAGACCATTCTCGCAGGCGTCTGGGACAATCTCGGTCGAGTCGGCGCCGAATTCGCGCATCTTGATCACATCTGGAACTATGATCCCGCACGGCCCGAAGCTAGCTGCATCGAAATCGACAGGCGCTCATATGAATTGTTTACGCAGCTGCGGCTCGACGGCAAACCGGCGCTGATCTTTGCGAGTCATCTCGCTAACTGGGAACTTCCGGCCCTGGCAGCCGTCGCGCACGGGTTGGATACTGCGATCCTGTATCGCCGACCCAACATCGCGTCCGCCGACCGCATCATCCAGGATATGCGCGCCGTGAAAATGGGCACGCTCATTCCCGCGGGTCGTGATGCGCCCCTAAGACTTGCCGAGGCCCTTAAAAGTGGCCAGCACGTTGGAATGCTGGTCGACCAGTATCTGACCAACGGCGTCGAGGTTACTTTCTTCGGCCGCAAGACCAGGGCCAATCCGATGCTTGCCCGACTGCTGCGGCAGATTGAGTGCCCGATTCATGGTGTGCGCGTCATCCGTCTGCCCGGACAGCGCTTTCGTGGCGAACTGTCTGAAGAAGTGAAGCCGGTCCGCGATGCCGCCGGACAAATTGACATTCAGGGAACGATGCAGGCGGTCACATCGGTCATCGAGGGCTGGATCCGCGAATATCCCGATCAGTGGCTGTGGCTACACCGTCGCTGGAGGTAGCACTTGACTGACTGCGGTAGCCCTTAGTGGAGGTACATGGTCCAGCTCGGCAATGCGGCGGTCAATCTCGCCGATCACGCGTTCCGAGAACGGCCCGAGGTGCATGTACAACGCCATCAGCATCACGATGTACCGTAGCGCGCCCGGATTGGTCTCCGCGACTTCGACGAAGGTCTTCCAGAACGGCTCGCGAACCTTCGGCAGGGCCCGCATGATCTTGTGTACGCTGTCGATGCCGCCAAGCCTCTTGCGCACATCGCCATCCGGCAGGTCGCGGCGTCGGTCGGACCGGTCGAGCATGGCGGCGAGACGCGACAGCCGTCCTGCATATGCTGCCGGACTGTAGACGTGCCCGAGCACGGCCTTGTAATCGGCAAGGATGTCACGAAGCGGACGCTTAGTATCGAAATTGCATCCGAGCGTGCACTGATCGCCCGTCTGCTCGACATTCATGAGGTCATGGCCCTGGTGCAAGCGGCCTTCCGCGGCCAACCGCCGTGTAAGCTGTGTCCCAGGCAGCGCATAAAGCAGTCCAACGATGGAGACTGGAATGCTCGCCTCCTCGATGAGGTCGGCCATCGCCTGTCCTATCGAGGCCTTTTCGCTATCGAACCCGACGATGAAGCCAGCGGTGACGAACATGCCGTAGCCGTAAATCTTGTGAATGCACTCGGCGATGTTGCGCCTGGTGTTCTGCTTCTTCTTCATCTGCACGAGCGTCTCGGGATCCGGGCTCTCGATGCCGACGAAGATCGCGAAGAAGTTCGCATCCTTCATTGCCTGCAACAACTCGCTGTCGTCCGCGATGTTGATCGAGGCTTCGGTTGAGAACTCGAATGGATAGTCGTGCTCCTCCAGCCAGGCTTTGAGCCGCGGCATCAGGGTGCGGAGGTTCTTCTTGTTGCCGATGAAATTGTCGTCGACGAAATCGACATGCCCGCGATAACCGTGATCGTAGAGCGCCTGCAACTCTGCGAGAATCTGATCGTTGGTCTTGGTACGCGGCACGCGACCATATAGCTCGATAATATCGCAGAACTCGCAGGTGAACGGGCAGCCACGCGAATACTGCAAGCCGATGTATAGATAGTGATCGAAGTTGAGCAGATCGTAGCGAGGCATCGGGCTCAGCGTGACATCTATCGTGAATTTCTCGGCGATGAACACGCCCTTGCGTTCGCCGCTTTCCCAGGCGGCGATGAACTGCTCGATGACATGCTCGGCCTCGCCGATCACCTGAAAGTCCGCGTCCGCGTAAAGATGCGGGCTGGAGGAGACGTCCGGCCCACCAACACATACTGGCTTGCCGCGCAGGTGGGCGAGATCGATCAGGTAGATGGCATCAGGCTGCTGGTTGAGCATACCGCCGATCATCACAAGATCGGCCCAGTCGAGGTCCGCATCTGTCAACGCCTCGGTATTGCGGTTGACGAGCCGGATGTCCCAATGCTTCGGCAACATAGCGGCGACGGTGATCAGGCCGAGTGGCGCCGTTGGATACTTCGCGCCGACGAGTTCGCAGGCCTCCGCATAGTTCCAAAACGAATTCGGAACGAACTTCGGATAGATCATCAGGACGCGGCAGGGGATTGTCATGCTGTTCCAGCCCGGGCGTTGATGGCACAATGCCCCGCTGTTTATCGGGGCTCAAGGGTTCGCTTCGCTCGTCAATAAGGCGTTTGAGTGCTGGTTATGGAGGTGAGCACTGCGGTTCAGCTCGCACACCCCGACGGTAGTGCATTGCGAATCAATCAGGCCGGACGCGAACATCGCGGACCGTAAGGCTAGTATCAGTATCCGCAGATACGCGTTCTAATTGGATTTTTTTGGGGCACGCTTTTTCGGTCCAGTTCCGGCACCGTCCCCACGGCAGGGCCAAGCATCCCTGAATGCTTCGATCGCGACGGTGATCCCCGGTTCATTCACTCGATCCGGATTGTTATCAAGATACTGCAGAAAAACCTTCGCACTTTGCAAAGGGCTGCCTTGCGCGGGGGGGCATGCACGCACGTCAGCGGGCAGATTTGGCGAAAAGAGCATCGCGGTCTCGATCATTCCCTCACATGCGCCTGCGGACCGAGCTTCGTCCTGATTGCGAAGCGAGTTCTTGACAAGCAGCTCGCAAGACTTTTGCGCGTCGGTTCCCTTATCGACAACCGTGGCACTGGCCTTCCCGATGATCGCTAGGATAAGGCCGGCAACAATCATATGGACCCGCATCCGCGTCCCCCGAATACCGGCGCGATAGCTTGCAGGCATTGAGTATGCTGCAAGAGAGCGGCCGCCCGCGCCGTTCCAGGCGGCTCAGACGGCTTAGCTCAAAAAAAGCGTCTGATCCACCGCGCTCGAATAGGAGCGAAGTGAACTCACCTCTTCCATTTCCACAAAGCTAAAAGAGCCCTTGTCGACTTGACAACACGCAGCTTTACGCGCCGTGACCGCCGCAAAGGTCGGCTACACCGCGATCATGATCGCGAATCAACATCGGCAGCGACAAGCGTGCTGATGGTACAGATCTCGATCCGGCGCGGAGAGCATCTATTATCCTGCCGTGTACGCGACGTGCACTGGTCGATTGATGTCGATGCTCGGCCTCGACGCAGAACCATTGCCTAAGCGGTGATCTTCGTCTGCGACGACAAGTTCTGCGAACCTTCCTCAACTACGCCAAGGAGGACTTCACCCTCAGAACGGTTTCCAACAAGAGCTTAGCCACGACCAAGCGGAGGTGGAGCTGCCTTGCAGCGCAGCGCCACGGACGTTCCATGATCTCCCGGCCTATTCATCAACCAGGCGTGGCAGCGCACGAAGGTTGGTCGTATCGAACCGCATCCTCAAAGAACAAGCTCGCTTGAATTTCTTGAAGACCTCACACCCATCCAGACGCAAGGAAGAGTGGATGAACTCAATCCGAGGATTTTAGCCTCGACCTGGTTCAAGCTGCACCGTTTTTCGTCCCCCGTTCAGCTCTCTGAGTTTGTTGACGTATTCCTCAGGCTTTAGCAGATGAAACGGAGCGTTGAGGCCCATGAACGTCGCTATGCGGCCGATAAAGGCAGTACAGTTTGTCGTTGCTGCATTCCAGAGCGGCGAAGACTCCTGCTGGCGCTTGATATAAGCAAAGACCTTCTTGGCGTCTGCCTCAGACAAATAGACGCGATAGCTGGCCGTCAGATATTGCTCGTCAAGATCACCGTAGGTCGCACCCGTCTCAGAAGGGACAAACATAATGTGTCCCAGGATATAGGGCACCTCGTCGCCGGCCGGAGCCAGACCAGCGACCTCGACCTGCTTTTCGCCCGTCTTTCCGTACCAGACGAATGCATGACCGTACGTTGCCGCCGTGCGGGCACGAAAATCAACGTAGTAGGGACCCGTGGCGGCAGCTCTTCGAGCTGGTTTTACATCGGATATCGCCGGCGTAGCAGCAGCCATGGTCGCTGCATGCTTCATCGCCGAACTGGGGAGAGCGTCCCGTTGCTGCTGGTCGGTACGCGCCACGAGTGGTTGCGCGCTACTGATCCCGGCCCCCAAGCCTACAAAGGCCGCCAGCATGGCGGCCTTTGCAAGAAGCCCCAGACCCGGATATTTCCGAATCACTCCCGCCATCTTCGAATCCTCTTGGATCCAAGATCCGATGCCACAGGTAATCTGCTACCTCAAACGAACGCCGCTGGCGTACGAATGAATAGTCAGATCAACCCTTGGTCACCAACGGAGCCGGGGCAGCGACCGGGTATTTGCCCACGGGGCTCTTACCCACGGGATATTTGCCGATCGGAGCTTTGCCAACCGGCGCCGCGACGGCAACCGGCTGAGGCCGTGGCAGGTCCGCAGCAGCTGCGGTTCCCACGAAAGCCAAAGAAGCGATTCCAAGGACAACGAATTTCAACATCGGTTCTCACCATTGTTCGGAACGATTGGATTCACCTGACACGCATAGGAATAACCCGACACTCGCCACGGCACCAACGAATAGACCGGGGAGTCCGCGGTTCCGACCGCTTTTTCTGCCGTATGTTGCGGAAATGGCACGCAAATTGAGGCGTCTGGTTCCAAATCAGTCTCGTGGGTACCACAGGTCGAGACGTGCCGGGACCTACCTCAGAGTATCCACGGGAAGACTCGACCGGTCCGCGCCATATAATCGCGATAGCTGTCGCCAAACGTCTGCAACATCATTCGCTCCTCTCTTGCAACGCGGCCAAAGAACAAAATCCCGAAGCCGGCAATGCCTGCAAAACCGGAGATCCAATTCGGCAGCAGCAATGCCTGGGCGATGGCCCACAGCCAAAATGCCGAATACATCGGGTGTCGAACTCTCCGGTAAATCCCTTCCGTCACAAGCTCATGGTTCTCCCGCACGTCGAGACTTATCGACCAATTCCGGCCGAGTGCACGGTGTGTCAGGTGAAACACGCCCAAAGCCGCAATCGCAAAGAAAGACCCCAGCCAAGCCAACCAGGGATAAAAACTGTGATCTGCGAAACGAGGCATTCCTGTCGCTACGTAGGCGAGCGGCACAAGTCCGAGTCCCGAAAGAGATATGAGCAGGAGCGCAGTTTCCAGGGGGCCGCGAGCGCTCCGCACAACCCTCGCACGGCGGGAACGCCGCGCGTACTTATAGCGTATGAGGTACCAGCCGATCACCAACGCAACGAAGATGACTCTTGAAATGGTGGGCGTCATTTGAATCAGGCTGCCGCGCCCGGATTTCCCAGCAGTTCGCTTTCCGACACCGGCGCGCCCGCAACAAGGCCTCCGTCGTCAGCGATCATCGACACAGCGCCATCCGGGGCGAGCGTCTGGGATTTGGCTGAAATAGGTCCGCATGTGAGCATGAAGTAGTCGTACGATGTTCGCCTGTCATTTCCACTGACGAACTGGCAGTGCACGCGGAAGAAATTGAAGCGGATGCGTTGATACATGTCGTCGTTAAGCATTCGACTAATCTTCACGACCCTGACGGTCGCCTCGTTTTCTGTCGACAAGCCCATTTCGGCCATTGGCCGGCATTTGTAAAAATTCAACACGTCCGTGAGGGCCTGATAGTCGCCCCAGAAGATCGCGCGGGAATTGGCGACGCGTTCCACCGCCCCGCGAAAGCGCACTGCCTTCGGGTGCAGGCCGATCTTGAGTATGGACGATCCAACGCTCAAGAATGTGACGGGAATCCTTTTCCGACCGAGCGCAGGGTCCAGCTTCAAGGCGCGATCAAGTAGATCAACCGCTAGTACGGCGCCAAGGCTGTGCCCTACGACCAAAATTTCGTCTGCGGCAGAGTTGCTCGCCGCAACCACGAGCTCGGCGGCCAACCTGTCCAGCCTCTGCTCTATTTCCGAATTACCGAATCGAATGTACTCGCAAGAAAAGATCCAATCGTCGAACAAGTCGCCCAGGTGCAGCCAGCGCCACGGACCCGCCAACACGGCTGCGAGTCCGAAGAGGCCGCCACCGGTAGCAATGGGAATTGATCCGGTGATCTTGAATGCAGCCACGCCAATCAAAAAGGCGGCAGCGATGAGCAATCCGAACGCGACAAATGGATAGAGAAAGAAAAGTGCGTAGCGCCAATTGGTCTGCAAGTAACGCCAAAGAGCGCCGGCCAATACGAAATCCAGAAACGCAAGAATGCCGATGGAAATGCGTGAGCCGATGCTTCGACCCCCGAACACCTCGATTACATCGTGCCATCGGACCAGACGGTAATCGGTTTCGACGAGCCAATCGGGGCCGATTGTCGTCACGTTCCATTGTATCTGGTCGGCGGTATCATGCGAACCGTCGACGGTCGCTTTCACTGACCAAGTACGTTGGAACCTCTCAATTTCGCGCACAAAGCGTCGTTGCGCGCTGGCATGCGACGTGATTGGATCATAGCCACCGATATGGAATACCAACCGTTTCGCTACAGGCTTGCCGCACATTGTCTTATCCCCGGACTCATGCGTGCTGCTCGCTGCCCCCTCAATCGATCTGTAATCAAAAACAGACGTTTGACGCCAAGGGTTGTCAAGAGAGAATCCACCAGTTATTGGGGAACATGGGTCGATTTGTTCTACCATGCGTAAGCCGAACCGCTCGAACAATAGCGTCGATCGGTGCTGCCGTGATTGTCGGTTTGTCGAGCACAGCGCCCTCTCAAGCGCAGGACGGGGCATCATCTGGCGAGAGATGCCTTGCTGCAAATTTGGATGTTTCGCTGGGCGCACAATTGCCCCGCACGGCGGCGCGTTTGAGATCTGGTGAGCCGCTAAAGATTGTCGCGATCGGATCATCGTCGACCGTGGGGCTCTGGGTACTTCGGTCCGCGGCCACATATCCGCAGGTGATGCGCCGAGAACTCTCGAGGCTTAGATCCAACGCAACGATCGAGGTCATCAACAGCGGTCGAGTCGGTGATACGATTCCGAACAACATCGCGCGGTTCGAGCGTGACGTTTTCGCGCACACGCCTGATCTCGTTATCTGGCAATTAGGTACTAATGACGTCGCCTGGGGTGGCCGGCCGGACCAAGGGCTCAAAAGAAGCGTTCTTGAAGGGGTAAGGGCACTTAAGGCGGGGTCTGCCGATGTCGTGCTGATGGATCTGCAATATGCGCCACAGGTGCTCGCTTCCGCTAGCTACTCAACGATGGAGGGCATCATCGCCGATGCCGCGAAGCAGGAACGGGTCGGTCTATTCTCTCGTTTTGCGCTGATGCGTAACTCGATCAATGCCGGAGTTGCGCAAAGCGAGCTTGTAACGTGGGACGGATTGCACAACACCGCCGATGGTTATGATTGCATTGGACGAGCCCTTGCCCGAGCAATCTCAACGAGTGCGCGTTGAGAGGCCCTAGCTCAGGCGAATCGAAGGCTGCGGGCTCGCAAGAGTTTGGGCACCGGCCGTGACAGCGATGCCGAGCGTGCAGATGCCCACCAACGCGAACAAAGACCAATTATCGTCGACAATCACCGCATCTCTCGCAGCGGTGACAGCAATTCGCGCCGACGCTGTCAGGAGGTGCGCTCATGCACCATTATGCCAGCCAACTTGTTGACCTGTTACTGGTGGTTGTCGCCGTGTGGATGGTGCCGGCCACCGTCTTTATTATCTACGCCTATTTCGCTCGTCTTAAGAATCCGGTCAGCGAATCGATCTTTGGACGTGTGGTGATCATATCCTTGTTCATCATAACCACGTCGATCTGGCTCCCGATAATTCTGACCGCCATAGTCCTATCACTGATCGGTCATTTGTGGTTCCGCTTCAGGGGACAACTACGCAAATAGCTACATATTGCTAGAGCCGAAAAAGATGGAGTCGAATTAGAGCGGCCCCTCAGAAAACTAAAAAAGGGAAGCGAAGCAATGTCCGCATTTCTCCCTGCTCTGACGATAGCTGCTGTCAATTTTATAACAATCGCCACGGCTGCAGAATGGCGACCGCAGTTTCTCTCAGCGTGCCAGAACGGTTGCGCGCAGCAAGGCGGCTTTTCGACGGACGCTTGCTTGCAGATTTGCATCTGCATGGCGTCAGAGTTGGGAGCGAAGTTTAGTATCGAGACTCTCGGCTCCATTGATCCCCCGAGTGCTGAGCAACTACACCAAACTAACGAAATCAGAATGCTTTGCGTCCGGCGAGTACTAGGACGTTAGAGCTGTTGCCATTGGCACGGTGGTCATCAGCTTGACCCTGACGTAGCTCTCCGTCTTTCCAGACGCAAAATTGGCTGCCCCGGCTGTTCGAGGACAATATCGCGCCGACGGCGCATCCGAGTTCTCCCTTGCGAGACCATCTCAGCCCTGAGCTCGAGAATGGCCTTTGCGCCTGGTGGATGCGATCGCAAACGGACATGGCGATCCTTCCATTCTCGACCCCGATCGACTGCCTTGGATGCCGAACGAAAGAGGATATCCCAAGAGTTGCAGAACGAACCGCCTGCCTCAAAGGAAGTCGCGCTGCATCCCGCCGTCCTGAAACGATATGAGGAGCAACTCAATCGGCTTGAAGAAGCATCGGGGAAAAGTATCACAGCCGGCGACGCAGAAGCCGCAGAAGCCATCAGAGACCTTGTCGATACAGTCACTGTGTTCCGGGATCCAGCCCGACCAGGTGGAGTTGCGGTGGAGATAGCTGGCCGCCCAAATGCCTTACTCGGCGAAGCCGCCTACCTACGTTCCCCCGACGGCATTCCGAATTTACGGTTTCCCTGGCCTAGCTCTTGCGCCGGGGCTTCACTCTCTCCCTTCGTGAGAAAGGCTGGTCGGGAACAATTCAATAAGATCAATGGATCGCGGCGGTGTATAGCAAAACAGATTTTTTCCGGCCGCCGCGAGATAGGAAACAGGTGGCGATGCGCGGAAGAAGGAGGATCGAGCAGCGGATTATTTAGTCGCCGGGATCCCTTACGCTCGCGACACGCCTTAGTGGGATCATTTCGCACATTGACCGAGGTGACACCGCGAGAGTTGAAATAAAAAGTGAATAGAAGAGCGGGGATATTCCTCAAAGCTGACTTGATCTCACCCTTCGCTGACTTTCTCAGCGCAACTAATTGATGAGTAAGTAGTTATGACTGATCAGCAATTAGCCTTGGAAGCGATTAGCGACGCGCAACTCATATTGGAAGAATTCCTTCGGCCCCATCCCAGGGATCACGCGCGTATCCTTGAAGAGTTGGTGGAAGTTCTCGAGCGGCCTGCTTTGATCGTTGCTGTAAGTCGATTGCAGCAACACGGCAATTGAGCGCGCCCATGAGCAAACCGCTTCAAGCGTTTTCTTTAACCGTCGGCATTGTTGCGCTCTCATCGCTCGAAATGACCAGCCTGCATGCCAAGCAACAATGCAGCGCCGCAATGCCGCCAAATCCGCAAGGGCAATGGTGGTCCTACCGTATCATCGACGGACGAAAATGCTGGTACGCGGGCAAACCCATGCTGTCGAAAGCATCGCTGGAATGGCCTACAGAGCAGCGTCCCCAACCCGGTTCTCGCGGAGAAGCTACAGGTATCCTCATTGCTAACAAGCCCGGCAATCCTTTGGATGCACAAGCGTTGGCACTGAAAGAGGGCGCTGACACGTTTGAAGAACGATGGCGTGCTAGGATCTCCATCTCCAACACTGCACGCGACTGAACAATACTAATGACTTAGCGATCCTGCATCTCGCCTATCGTTGGCGAGGACTTTCGCGCCCGTTCCAGGCCGTCTGCTTCGTTACTCCAGCAATCCCGCGCACCGAGTTCTTCTAGAACAACGCGCCTCCGCAACCCGTGCGCAGCAGCCAAACGAGTCCCTGCAATCAACCGATTGCCGAAGGGCTATTCAACACGCTGGCCCGCACGCCAGCCCATTTCCCAGAAGTCTGCCTCGAGCCGAGTGGCTTCCTTGAAGATGGCAATCAGTTCTGCCTCGCGAGCCGGCGTGGCGTAGAGATCGGCGAGATGCTCCAAATGCGCACGCGCTTTCGCCGCGACCTCCTGGTATGGCACGCCAGCGTACTCGTCGATCCAAATCCGATAGGAGTTCGTCCTAGCGTCCGCATCGGGTCGCGAGGCGAGCCGCGTTGCGATCTCCGCGTACCCGATCACGCAGGGGGCAAGTGCCACCTTGAGTGCCAGCAGATCGCCGCGCATTCCAGCATCGAGCACGTAGCGTGTGTAGGCCAGCATCTCGACCGCCGGAGGAGTTTGTTCAAGGTCACTCGGGGATAGACCCCAACCGGCACACAGCTTCACATGAAGGCTCATTTCGACATCAAGGATGGCCGACAGGCCGGCCGCAGCTTCACGCATGTCGGCAAGCTTGGGCGACTTATAGACCGAGAGCGCGTAGGCGCGCGCAAACTCGATGAGGAACAGATAGTCCTGAGCAAGGTAGTGACGAAATGCGGCTTCAGGGAGCGAGCCATCTGCCAATCCGTTCGTGAAGGGATGCTCGGTGTAGGCCCGCCACTCAGCAGATGCTTCTGTCTTTAGACGCTCGAAGAAACTCACGATCCATTCCCGCCTGGCTTGCTTTCCTATGAACTTTTACTCACGTCCTATCAACGCGAGCCAAGACGCTGACCTTGGCAGACCGCGGCGACTAGCCGGCAGGATGCGAATGGAATTCGCTTGCCGTCGGTCGCCGGGAATGACTGGCGTTATCACACTATCACCAACAGAACGAAATGCGCTAAATTCAAGTTTCGATCGCAGACCTGCCGCACCAGTTTCACCCAGAACCGACCCGCACGAAATCCGGTAAACGTGGCCGACTTTTTTACGAAATGCGCAGGAAAATCAACGGAGGCGGCCATTATCCCGCCGATGGCGCTAGACCAACTTGGATGATGGCGAATGTAGTCGTCGCCCACTCATCGGTCAGAGATGCTCCGACAGAGCCGCCGATTAAGAGACGGATGATTTGCCAGGAAAATCTACGCCTATTCCGATGCTGCCATGGCGTCACTCCTTCAAGCCGCTGGAGGCCACGCCGCGTACGAAATTTCGACGCATCAGCGAGAAGAACAGTGCGCTCGGAACCAGCGCCAGCGCCGCGGCCGCGCTGAGGCGACCGATGTCCACGGTGAAGCCGGTCTGAAACAAGGCGAGCCCAACCTCGAGCGTATAGGTTTCCTTGTTGGTCATGACGACGAGCGGCCACGCGAAGGCAGTCCAGGCCTGAAAGAACGCCAGCACGGCAAGAGCGCCCAACGGGCCGCGCATCAGCGGCAGCACGATCCGCAGGAAGATCCAGAGCTCCCCCGCGCCATCCACCCGGGCAGCCTCCAGCAGCTCGTCAGGGATCGACGTCATCACATATTGCCGCACCAGGAAGATGCCGAAACTCATGATGAGATAGCCGACCAGGAGCCCGGGCCAGGTGTTCAACAGGCCGGCGGACTGGACGTTGAGATAGAGCGGGATCATGTAGACTTCGAAGGGAACGACCGCCGTCGCGATGATCACGCCGAAGATGACCGGGATCCCCGGTAGATCGAACTTGCCGAGCACATAACCTGCGATCGCCGATGTGGAGACGATGCTCGCGGTCGAGAGTGTCGCGAAGATCAGCGAGTTGCCGATCCAGCGAAACAGCGGCGTTTCGCGCAGGACGCTGACGATGTTCTCCAGCGTCGGCTGGTGCGGGATGACGGTCGGCGGCCACGCCAGCAGCTCCGGCGGCGTCTTGAACGCGTTGCTGATCAGGAAGACCAGCGGCAAGAGCATCATCAGGCTGACGACGCCAAGAACGGCGTCGATCACGAGGCCGACGGCACCGTTCTGACCAACGACGGACGGATGCTCGCGTTCGTGCTCGCTCATGCGCGACTCCTGTCGCGGAACAGCCTGAACTGCGCGCTGGTCAAAATGAGGACGATGACGAGCAGTACGACGGCTTCGGCGGCAGCGTAGCCGACCCGGTAGTTACGAAAGCTGTTCTCAAGCATGTCGAGGACGAGGACCCGGACGAGACGCCCCGGCGCACCCTGGACATCCGATGCCAGCACGAAGGCCTGCGCATAGATGTTGTAGGACGAGATCAGCGTGATGACCGACACGTACAGCATGACAGGCTTTAGCAGCGGCACGGCGATGTGGCGGAAGGCCTGAAACGACGAGGCGCCGTCGAGGCGCGCGGCCTCGTAGAGCGCCTCCGGGACGTTCTTCAGTCCGACCAGGAAGATCAAGACGGCATAGCCGATCGCCTGCCAGGAGCAGAGAACGATCAGGCACACCAGCGACAGGACAGGGTCGAACAGCCACGACTGGGCCGGAATCCCGACAAGGCCGATCAGGGCGTTGAGCGGTCCGAGCCGGGCGTCGAAAATCCATTTCCAGGCCATCGCCGCCGGAACCAGCGAGACGACGTGCGGCAGGAAGACCGAGGCCTCATAGACGCCGCTGCGCCGCAGCCCCTGCCGGGTGTTGATCAAGGCGGCCAGCGCAAGCGCGACGGGGATGGTGATCGCTACGACGCTAAAGGCGATGATGGTGGTGTTGAAGATCGCTTCGAGAAACAGCGGGTCGCTCGCCAGCTCGACGAAGTTGGCGAAACCGACGAACGGCTTGCGCCGCGAGATGATATTCCACTGGAAGAGGCTGAGCCGCAGCGTCTCGATGATCGGATAGACGCGGATACAGCCATAGAGGCCGAGGACCGGAAGCAACGCCAGAACTGGAAACAGCCATTTCGGCGTGGTGCGCATGTATCCCCCGGCAAGCGCCGGTCAGCCGCCGGCGCCTGGATTGAGTGGGTCCCTGTCGATGGAGTCTAGGGTTTGGCCAGCAGGTCTTCCCGGGCCAGGATCTTGTCGCTCTCCTCAGCCGCGGCCTTCAGGAAAGCATCGATCGCGGCGTCGTTGCCGGCCAGCGATTTGTCGGTGAACGCCTTCTCCAACCGTGCCGCGAGGCGGGTGAGGATTTCGCTGGCAGGGCTGATCGCCGGGACCGTGAAGAAGACGTGGCCGGACGGCGTGTTGACGAAGGCGTCGAGCTGCGGGATTTTCTTGAGCACGGCGGAGTAGTCGAGGCCTTTGCGGTTCGGGACCCAGGCCGTGTTCTCGAGCAGCCAGAGCAGATTTTCCGGCTCGTTGGCCTTTTGCACGAAATCCCAGGCGATCTGGCTCTTGGGTCCCTTGTTCGGCACGTAGAGATCGACCGGGACCATCAGCGTGCCCTTGGGCAGTGCAGCCGTGGCGTATTTGAGATTGGGCGCCTTCTTGGCGACGTCGCCGATCACCCAGGATTCCCGGATGAACATCGCGGTCTGGCCGAGCTCAAAGGCCTCCGCATCAGCCTTCATCTCGGGCGTCACCGTCCGGTAAACCACGACATTGTCGAGATACTGCTTGAGCGCGGTGCGGCCGGCCTCGCTCGCATAGGCGGCGCGCCATTTTCCGCCCTTCTCCTGCAACAGCGTTCCGCCGTGATTATAGAGGATGGTCCAGTACTTCTCGGCGATGCCCGAGCCGCCGCCGCTGAGACGCAAGCTCCATCCGCTCACCGTCGGCACGCCGGAAGCATCGCGCTGCGCGAGCTTCTGCGCATAAGCGGTGTAGTCGGCCATGGTCTTGGGCGGACCGTCGAGGCCGGCCCTGGCGAACATCTCGGTGTTGTAGAACAGCGCGCCCTGCCCCTGGAATAACGGCACACCGAAGATCTTGCCCTCGTACATGGCGGTCTTCACGCGCGTCATATCGTAATTGGCTTTGACGAAATCGACGATCGACGCCGGCGGCTCCGGGATGAGGCCGGCCTCGAGATACCGTGCCGCCTCGACCTCCATCTCGATGACGTCCCCGGCCGCGCCTGATGGAAGCGACAGTGCCAACCGCTTCTCGTGCTCGCGGAGCGCAATGGCCTCAACGCTGATTTCGAGATCCGGGTATTTGCTCTTCAGCTGGTCGCCGACGCGCTTGTAGAACGGGGCCAGATCAGGCCACCCGCTCCAGATGGTCAGCTTCTCCGCCGAAGCAGGAGACGCAAACGCCGGCACGGCGACAGCGAGCGCCAGCGACAGCGCGGCCGACATCCATGACCGACGCCCCCAATTCGCCGGGCGAATGTTGTCCTCGGGACGCGTGATGTAGCCGAACCTGCCGACGGGTCTCATCATGAGGGTCATTCTCGCAATACGGAATGGGACAAATCCTGCGAAAAAGCTCGCATGCAACCGGTTGCGTGTCAATTGCGATCCGTTGCCGCTTTCGAAGGCCTTTGATGAAATCGTCAGCGGCCTCGCCGCTTCGCTGGCGCCGGCCCGGTCGAGGCGCGAATGACGAGATGGGAATTCAGCTTGTGGCGAATCTCGCCCGACACGCCGCCATTCATTTGGCTGAGCAGCAGACCGACTGCGACATCGCCTGCATCGGCGCAGCGCGCCGACACGGTGGTGAGCGGCGGATAGGTGGTTTCGCCGAGGACGTCGTCGCAGCCGACGACACTGAACGATTTGGGCACCTCGACATCGAGCGCAGCCAACCCTGCCATCAAGCCTTGAGCGACAAGGTCGTCGAACGCGATCGCCGCGGTGACGCCGCTCGCGACGATCTGCGTCGCCGCCAGACGGCCGGTGTCATAGGAGGGTGGACGCGCGGGCACGGCGATCACCTTGAGCCCGCGCTTCTCCGCCTCGCGCCGGACGGCATTGCGCCGTTGCTGGTTCGACCACGACGTCGTGGGGCCGCTGACATAGGCGATGTGCCGGTGCCCCAGTTCGGCCAGATGCGCGATCGCGGCCGCCACGCCCGGCGCGGTGTCGATCAGGACCCGCGTAATGCCTTCGATATCGCGATTGATCAGCACCAGCGGCCGGCGCGTCGCATGACGGCGGATATGCTCCTCGTCCAGGCGCGACGAGGCGAGGACCAGCCCCTCCACCTGGCCGATGAAGCGGCCGACCAGCAACTCCTCACGCACGGGATCCTCGTCCGAATTGCCGAGGAAGACGCACAGCCCGGCCTGGTCGGCGCGCAGTTGCGCCGCCCTGATCAGCGGTGGAAAGAACGGGTTCGCGACATCCGAGACGATGAGCGCGACGTTGCCGTGGCGTCCGGTCGAAAGCGCACGCGCGACCTGGTTCGGCACATAACCGAGCTTGCCCGCGACTTCCTTGACGCGCCGGACGGTCTCCTCGGTCAGCATCTCCGGCCGCGAGAAGGCGCGCGATACGGTGGCACGCGAAACCCCGGAGGCCTTCGCGACCTGACTGATCGTCGGCACGACCGATGGACGTCCCTCCCCACCGCTATCGGAATCGCGCTTCACCGCAGGCCGCCTCCTCTGCATCACCTTCACCTAGACATGCCTCGGCCGGGCGCGGGGCGCAAGCTTGACATGCAACCGGTTGCATCACATTCTCTCCGCTCAAGGGTAAAGTGCAGGCCCGGCAGACCATGGATGAGCATGACGGCTTCGGTGACTCCCTCAATCGCGACGTTTAAAACGCGGGATGCGATGGGCCGGGCGGCCGCCGCGGACGTCGCTGCTGCGCTCCGCGACCACCTCGGACGGCAGAGCAACGTGCGGATGATCTTCGCGGCGGCACCGAGCCAGGCGGAGATGCTGGATGCCCTTGCTCGCGAGCGCGATATCGACTGGCGGCGCGTCACAGCCTTCCACATGGACGAATATCTCGGACTTCCCGCGGATGCGCCGGAGCGCTTCGGGGCTTGGCTGACGCGTCACTTGTTCTCGCGCATCGCTTTCGGCGCGGTTCACCTGATCGGGCAGGAGCCGGATCCGGAGCGGGTAGCAGCACGCTATGCGACCCTTCTCGGCGAAGCCCCGATCGACATCATCTGCCTCGGAATCGGCGTGAACGGTCACCTCGCCTTCAATGACCCGCCGGTCGCCGATCTGCACGACACCAAGTCGGTCAAGATCGTCGAGCTCGACGCAGTGTGCCGGCAGCAGCAGGTTGACGATGAGTGCTTCCCGACGCTCGGGGATGTTCCGACACATGCGATCACGCTGACGATTCCCCGGCTCCTGGATGCCGACCGGCTGTTTTGCGTCGTGCCCGGCGCGTCCAAACGCGCCGCCGTCGAGCGATCGCTATACGGTCCGATCGGGACCGAGTGCCCGGCGAGCGCGCTCCGCACGCACCCACGTTGCGCGCTGTATCTCGACCAGGATTCCACGCCGCCGCAGCTCTCACTGACACCGGTACGCGCATGACAGATCCGGCAACGCGCGTTTCGGGCCGCGATCCGGAGACCGGACAGAATCGCACCATCGTCTTTCAGGACGGCCGGATCACGGACATCGTTCCCGGCGGTGACGATGACGGGCTGTGGCTGTCGCTCGGCCTGTTCGATCTGCAATTGAACGGCTTTGCAGGCTACGATCTCAATGGCCGCCCTGATCTCCGGACCGTCCGCGATCTCGTCACGGCCGTCCACAACAGCGGGGTGTCGCGTTTTGCCCCTACGCTCATCACGGCATCGCATAATGCGATCATCGATGCATTGCGCGCCATTGCGCAGGCGCGCGACAGCGATCCGTTTCTCAAGCACGCAATGCCCTTCGTGCATGTCGAAGGCCCGCACATCGCGCCAGAAGATGGTCCGCGCGGTGCGCATCCGGCCGAACATGTCAGGCCGCCGAGCCTCGACGAGTTCGACGCGTGGCAGGCGGCCTGCGGAAACCTTGTCGGCCTCGTGACGTTGTCGCCGCATTGGCCGGAAACGGACGCCTATGTGCGCGGCCTTCATGCGCGCGGAGTTCGTGTTGCCCTCGGCCATACAAACGCCGCACCGGATCAGATCTTCGCCGCCGTCGCGGCGGGCGCAATGTTGTCGACGCATCTTGGCAATGGCATCGCCGCCACGCTGCCACGACATCCCAACCCGATCTGGTCGCAACTGGCGGAGGACAGGCTATGGGCGAGCTTCATCGCCGATGGACATCACCTTCCCCCCGAGACCTTCAAGGCCATGCTGCGCGCAAAGGGGCTCGAGCGAGCGATCCTGGTGTCGGATGCCGCCGCGCTCGCGGGTTGCACACCCGGAATCTACGACGCGCCGATCGGCGGCAAGGTCGAGCTGAAGGCGAACGGCCGGCTGGAAGTCGTCGGCACATCCTTTCTGGCGGGCGCAGCCGTCAGCCTCGTGTTCGGAGTAGCCACGGCAAGACGCATGGCCGGATTGACCCTGGCAGAGGCGCTGAGGCTCGCAACGGTCAATCCGCGTAGCCCGTTCAACCTTCCTGCGCTGACGGTGGGTGCGCCGGCCGATCTGCTGCGCTTCCATCTCGGCGAGGATGAATCTCTCGTGCCCGAGACGGTCTATGTCGCGGGCCGTCCTTATCGCTGCAACTCTTGAGGGACTGAGACATGAACCGGCTTCGCATCGGGTTGATCGGTCCGGGAGCGATCGGCGAAACACACGCGCGGGCAATACGGGCGCTCGACGATACCGTCTTGTCCGCGATCGCCGGCGGCACGCCTGAGCAGATTGCTGCGTGCATGAATGGCGAGGACGTTCCGGCATTCGCGACCACCGAGGCTATGCTGGCGAATGCCGGGATCGACGCGGTCGTGGTCTGCACCCCGAGCGGCGCGCATCATGACGTCGCGCTTGCTGCGATCGAGGCGGGGCTGCACGTGCTGGTCGAGAAGCCGCTTTGCGTCGATCCGGCCGAGGCCGCGTCGCTGGTCCGCGCCGCCGAGCGCTCGCAACTGACGTGCGGTGTGGTTTCGCAGCGCCGTCTCGAGCCGCAGCATCAGGCGATCAAGGCTCTGCTCGACGCGGGTCATCTTGGACAGCCGCGCCTGATAGAGGCGGCGATCCATTGGTACCGCTCCGACGCCTACTATGCGGAGAAGCCGTGGCGCAGCGAAGCGGAGCATGGCGGCGGCTCGCTGTTCAATCAGGGTGTTCACAATCTCGACCTGATGCTCTGGCTGTTCGGAGCCGTCGACAGCGTTCAAGGCAAGACGACTACGCTCGGACACGCACACGCCGTCGAGGACACGACGGCGGCGCTGCTGTCTTTCGCATCCGGCACGCTCGGCGTGATCGTGACGAGTACGGCGCTCCCTCCGGGACGGCCGGCCATGCTTCGATTGTTCACGGACCGCGGCAGTTGCGAGCTCGCAAACGACAGCATCGTGCGCTGGGATTTTCCCGGCATTGCGGAGCCGCCAAGTGCGGCCGGGGTTGGCAGTGCCGCCAGCGATCCCAAGGCCATCGGGATCGGCGGACATATCGCCCAATGGCGCGACTTCGTTCGCGCCGTCCGGGAGCAACGGCCGCCTGCGAGCACGTTCAGGGATGGATTCGAAGCTGCGAGACTGGTTGACGCCATCTATCGCTCGGCTGCCGAAGGTCGCGCCGTCAGCCCCAATGAGATCGCAGCGGAGGCCATTCATGCCAGCTAGCTCCGAGATGCTCGACATCGCCATCATCGGCGCAGCCCACCCGCATGTCGAATACGTGCTGTCAGAGATCGCTGTCAGAACCGACGTCAGGGTCGTGGCCGTCGCCGATCATGACCCAGCGCGGCGCACCGAGCTCGAACGACGTACGAAGACGCCCGGCTACGCCGACCCGAATGCGCTTCTGGATGCGCATCGGGTTCGGGCCGCAGCAGTCTTCACCGAATTCGGTCTTCGCGCTCCAATCGTCGTCGAACTTTTACGCCGCGGCATCTTCGCGATCGCCGACAAGCCCATGGCTGTGACCCTGGCCCAGCTTGCGCTTATCGAGGAGACGCTCGCCGGGCGCAATTTGCTCACTCTTCTGCTCGAGAAGCGGTTTTATCCGGTCACGCTCGCACTCCGATCCGTGATCGACAGCGGCCAACTTGGGGACATTGTATCCATCACTGCAACCGGGCCGCACAAGCTGGTCCCAAGCCGACGTCCAGCGTGGATGTTCGAACCATCAACTTATGGCGGCATCCTCGCTGACCTCACGGTCCACGATATTGATCTGGCCCTTTGGTTGACGGGATACACCAGCGGCACGATCAGCGGCTGGATTTCGTCGACCCCGGCTGCCGGCACGACGAACTTTCCCGCGCTGGGGCGTGCTATTCTCGCCTGCGATGGCGGACCGGAATTCGCGATCGAAGTTGACTGGATCCAGCCCGAAGCATCGCCACGGCACGGCGACTACGCCATGCGGATCTCCGGGACAAAGGGTCGTGCTGACGTTCTGTTCGCGGAAAATCGACTGCTCGTCGAGACGGCGACGAGACCCCGGCGCGAAATCGACCTGCCCGTGGGCGCCTCGCCCGCCAGCTTCGTCTTTGATCATCTCGCCCGCGGCGAGACCTTGCAGATTGCGGCAAACGAGGCCCTGCGCGCCACGCGTATCGCAATACTTGCTCAGGAGAGCGCGGCCAACGGCGGAAAACCCATGCGATGGGGTTAACCAATGGCGAGCTGCTGCTCGCAGTGTTCGATGAGACTGGCGAGACCTTATTCCCGGAGCTGATGGCCGAGCTCGACGAAATCAAGCAGACGACCGTGTGCGGCTTGGTCTTTCGACGCGACCATTCGCACCGGAGGTCACCTACCCTGCTGCCCTGGATCACAGCCAAGCAGGATCTTCGCTACCTGCGCGGGGTCGTGAAAAAGATCGTCCGTGCAGTCGATCTCCGTGAAGAGCTGTCCTTTACATCATTCCGCCACGGCGGCTTTTACCGAGGGAGCCGACAGCGATCTGACGGACGCTGAACTCAAGCCGCCGGCCGCCATCGCCCGTCGCGGCAGTTGCCGACCTAGGCAAAGCGCACACGGAAACAGCTAATTTCCGGCACGAAGAAACGGCGAGAAGAAAGAACAAAGACAGCCGGTTTGTCGGAATAGCCACGGCGCGTCTGTCGGAATGACGATCGTAACAAACCCCTAAGCTATTGAAAAGCTTGGTGGGCGCACCAGGGCTCGAACCTGGGACCGCTGATTGAGAGTCAGCTGCGGTTTCAGGATAATCAATGACTTGCCGGTCGCATCCCAGGCTTATGCGGCTGAAAATGGGCGTCCGTCGGACGATCATAATCCGTCATTGCGCTGCCGGTCAGCCAGGTGTGCCGAGCTCGACGTTGTATCGTCGAATTCGGGAGATCAACGTCGTGCTTTCGAGCCTCGGGCCGCTGGAAGGAAATGCCCGGATGCTCCTGGAGCGGGTCTGCCCAAGTCCCGACCTTGACAGCACCGCTGTCGCTCCAGCGAAAATCGCGGCATTTCCAACGGGAGAACGCGTTGTCGCTGATCGCTAGCGAGGCGGCGACTCGCATTGAAAGCTCCATCAAGGATTGACGAGCTTCCTGCGAACGGCGTAGCGGACGAGCTCGGCCGTCGATGACATTCTGAGCTTGCGCATCGCTGACGCGCGGTGGGTCTCGACGGTCTTTACGCTCAGCTTCAGGATGACGCCGATCGACTTGTTGGTGTGTCCCTCTGCAATAAGCTGGACAACGCCCTGCTCGCGCGCGGTAAGCAGCATGTCGGACGTATTTTGCTTGCCGGCCTGGTATTCGTGGAGCAACTTCTCCAACAGAACGCCCGTGAAGTAAGGTCTGCCATCGAGCAAGGCCTCGATCGCGAAGATCAGGTGCCTACTGGCGTCCGATTTGAACAGGAAGCCGCGAACACCAGCCAGGATGGCTTCAGTCAGCAATTCCTCATTCTCGTGCATCGTCAGGATCAATACTTCGGTGCGCAGGTGCATCGACTTGAGTCGGCGGCTGACCTCAAGTCCGTTCATCAGCGGCATCGAATAGTCGGCTATCACGACGTCCGGACGCGTCTCCACCGCCACGGCCACAGCCTGCTCGCCGTTGGTCGCCTCTCCGCTGACGATCCAGTCTGAGCGGGTCTCAACGATCGCTCGGAGCCCGGAACGTACGACTTCATGATCATCCGCAATCACGATGCGTTTCACGGCGTCGTTCCCGTATGCGGGCCCAGAACCTGTCGGGCAATGGATGGAGATTTCCAGCAGTCAAGTGTGCCAATCTACCGATTATCCTTCAATGGGTTATCCTGCAAAACCCTGATATCTCCGGGCGGATGTACCAAACATCGGCGTTTCCAATCAGACATCGACGGGTCTTGCCCGCGCGCAGCCCAAATCGGACCGCTACACGATCATCGTCGATCAGCCTTCATTTCGTGGAGGGAACTCCGGGAACCGACGGACAGAGACTGCCTGCCCTCGGGGTCCCTGATCTCCGTCATTCCGTGCACACGCTGGCTTATGATTTCAGTGACGCGCGCCGGCTGCGCCTTTTGGTCATGAGACCATGCGGGAACACCGCGCACAGCGTCGTGCCGGAATGTCGCGGTGCAAGATCGGACCGGATCTCGAACGTGCCCCCAAGCTGCTTAAGTCTCGCTCTCATGGCGGGAATGCCGACACCGGGCGATATCGCACCGTTGCCACGTTTTGTGTGATCGACCGGAAAACCGCGCCCGTTGTCGCTGATCGTCAGATGGAAGTGCCCCTCGATCGCCTCGACGACGATTCTGACCTCCGTCGCCTTCGCGTGGCGGAATATGTTCGTGAGCGCCTCCTGAATGACCCGCAGCACCGAGAGCTGGCTCGCGTAAGGTAGCTTATCGACGGCGGCGGGTATCCTCGTGCTCACCCGCAACGACGTACGTGCACCAAACCCCAAGGCATGCTGCTCGATCGTCGCCTTGAGTCCCCGGTCCGTCAGATCCTGGGGGTGGAGCAGATAGGTCAGGGAACGGATTTCCTTGAGCGCCGCGTCGATCGACGCGTCGATATCATCGCAAAGCCGCTCGACGCCGCGCGGGTTATCGAGGCAAGTGCGGACACGCATCACACCAAGACTGGCGGCAACCAGCTCCTGGCATGTCGAATCATGAAGCTCCGATGCGATCCGCTGGTGGATGTCCTCGCGGATGGACATCAGGCTGACGTCCCCGTGAAGGAAAGCAGCCTCTTCAGTCACACAGTCGAGCCCCTCCTTGTGGAGTAACCGATGACCGCCAATCAACCGGGCCGCATTGCCGGCCATGGGATGGAGGATCGGAACAACGGTTGTCTCGACATCCCGCAGCAAGCCGCCGAGCATCAGACTGTGCTGGATTTTGGCCTCGGTTCCATCCGCAAGACATGCCTGGAGGATTTCACAGAGACGCTCGGCGTCTTCCTTGGCAAGACATTCGAAGACGTCCAGCTCTCGGACCTCCTGCTGCGACATTCCAAGGAGAGCCTCGAAGGCCTGATTGATTGCCTCGTACACGAAGCGCCCGCCACGTGAGGGGCGGACCGCGAAAAGGAGCTCTTCGGAGTGTGTCCAATATGAGCGATCGCCAATTGCGTCCTGGCCAATCAGGTGATCGTCGATAAAGGGACGCGCCGGCTCGCGAGCAGGAGAACTGTGTGGCTTCACGGTACGCACCCAACTTTCCGGGTCGTTTTCGAGGTCGAACTCAACGCTCAATCTCGAAAGCTCCCCTCTCCAGTCGTCCCAGCATCGATCACCGGACTACAGGAAACGCCCTAGGGGATAGATCGGATTATACGCTCGATCTTACCCTCAGCCAGCAGGTTGTATTCTCCGAAGACCAAAACCTCGCATGACTGGCATGAATTCCGGCATATGACTATGCAGTTCGTGCCACGCAAATATGGCGGCGACACCCAAGACGCGACGATACGGGATGCAGCGCACAGTGGTGGGATTGTGAGCCATTTCGATTTCACGCACCCGTCCCTATCCTGAGATCGCTTTCTGCGCTGCAGGATGATGTTGAGCCGACCGAGCGCGATGCAATTGCGCTGCGGTACAACCGAAATGGCACAATCTCGCCGAAAATTTCGACCTTCGATGGAGCCGGCTTGCGATCGCTGAAATCAAGCGCAAAACTCGATGTGCCCCGAACCCGCCAACAGGAGGCTTGCGTGCGAACATTCCGAGCGCTTTGCGGCGTTGCATCAATCGCAATATTTTCCGGTCCGGCTTTGGCGCAGACACCCGCCAGTCAGGAGCAGAAACCTTCCATGGAAGAGTTGATGCGCCGTCTCGATGCGCTGCAAGCCCGCGCAACCGAAGGTGACAAGCTGATCAGCGCGCTGCGCCATCGCGTCGACGAACTCGAAACGCGCGATAAGCATTCGAAGTCCCAAGCCGCCACCGCACGTCGTGACGTCGTCGCACCGACCGCCGGGCAAAAGCCGCCTGCGATCGCGGTCGCGACGACCGAGCCGCGAATGGCTGCGAGTGCTGCGGTCCCTCCACAAGCCGCGGCGGCGCCCATTCCGGGCCTGCGTCCGCCCGAACCGATGGGCAGTCAGTTCGACGGCGAAGGCGAGGACGCGCTGCGTTCCGATCTCCCGGGTTTGTCCTTGCGCATCCCGGGTTCGCAGTCCGAGGTGCGATTCTACGGTTTCGCGAACGTCAATGGCTACCACGACTTCAATGGCCGCAATCAGTCCGACGCGCCGACAGTGCAAACCATTCCGCTTTCCGGAAGCCCCGCCGACATCCAGGGAGGCGATACCGGATTGTCCGCCCGGTTCAGCCGCATCGGTATGGATACGCGCACGGCGACCGCCTGGGGCACTCTGGAAACCCGCTTTGAAGGCGACTTCGGCGGGGGCACGGCAGCCTCACCCAATGCGGTCTTTCGGCTCCGTCAGGCCTGGGGCGAGGTCGGCAGCGAACAGTTTCGTGTCCTGGTCGGCTGGGCGAACAGCCTGTGGAACGAGGGCGTCTATGAAACCGTGAACTTCTCGACCAATCTCAACCAGTCATTCGTGCGCCAGGCGCAGGTTCGGGCGACCGCGACATTGGCTCCGGGATTGACCGGGCACGTTTCGATCGAGATGCCGGATACGCAGTACACGTCCGCGGCAGGCGTATTCACGCAGATCAGCACCCCGGCTGGCTTTGGTGGATTGAGTCCGTCATTTGCCTCCGTGCCCGATCTACTCGGCCGGCTCGAATACCGGAACGATGGCCTGGGCCTCGACCTGCGCGGCCTGCTGCGCGATCTCACCATCCGCACGGCTGGTACGGCGGCGGCGCCTCCAGCGGTCGAGCGCAATACCGCCGGTTGGGGTGTCGCAGGTAGCGGTCGCTTCCCAATGCGATGGCTGTCACCAGCTTTCGGTCCGGACGAGCTGGTTGGCATGGCCTATTACGGCCAAGGCATCGGGCGCTATTTCGGCGCCAATACCTTCGGCCAGGATGCGCTGTCCAACATCGGCCTGCCCGGCGTTGTCGATCCCAGCCTCGACGCCCTGCCGACCTATGGCGCGAGCGCAGGCTACCGCCGCTTCTGGACACCGCAATTACGCAGCAATTTCGTCTACTCCTACGCATGGCAGCAATATCCGTCCTATGCGCAATTGTTCGTGCCGGGATCTGTCTCGGCGACGTCGTTGAACAGCACCATGCAGCAGGGGATCTTCAATTTGATCTGGAGCCCGTTCGCCGAGCTTCGTGGCAACAGCGTCGGGACCGGATGGCTCGACGTCGGTCTTGAATATGTCTACTCCCATCGGGACGTGTACGGCGGCACCGCAGCAACAGCCCCGGTCAGCACCGGCTCTGGTACCGCCAATCGCATCCTTGGCTCGGCCACTGTGCGGTTCTGAAGACAGCCTTGTTGCTTCGCAGGCAGACATGGAAGCCTTGCTGACACAGACGTTCGTTCGGGTCGGTAATTGCCCCGGAACAATCTAGGCGCATTCGGTATTCAGCCGGATTTTGAAGCGCCTTATTGATTGTTCGTAAGGCAGCGTGTGAACGGACAGATCGCGAAAGGATGAGCAATCCTCTCCCGAGAGGCCTCCGTGTCTCCATGGTCCTTTCAGATCGTCGCCGCACTCGCGGCGATGACGCTGGCATCTTCGTCAGAGGAGTAGCGGGGTCGTCGCGTTGATTACGAGATCAGCGGTTTCGAGCGCGCATTGGCGTCCGATCTTTCCTCGCTGTTCTCATAGCATGGATCATCATGGTACCAGCGCTGCTCCAGCCGTCGCTAATGGAGCGGGAGGATTTCCGACATGAGCGCGCGCAGTGACGCCACCAACACGCCGCCATCCAAGACGATGACGCAAAGAGCCCTCGACACTGTCGAACGTGTCGGAAACAGCGTCCCGCACCCGGTCGTGATATTTCTGATCCTCATCGCCATCGTGTTGGTGCTGTCTCACTTACTCTACATGTTGGGGGCAAGCGTCACCTATCAGGTCATCAACCCGGATACTCACAAGGTCGAGACCGCGACCTCTGCGGCCAATAGCCTGCTGACGGCGGATGGAATTCGTCATATTTACACCCGGCTCGTGCCAAACCTCATGGGTTTCACCGCGGTTGGGCTGTTGATCGTCGCCATGATGGGCGTCGGCGTCGCCGAGGAAGCCGGCCTGATCAACGCGTTGATCAGAAAACTCGTGGCCGTCTCTCCGAGCTGGGCACTCGTTTACATCGTCGCGTTCGTCGGCATCTTGTCCAGCATTG
The DNA here is from genome assembly GCF_052076025.1 of Bradyrhizobium sp. 956_D2_N1_4. NCBI lineage: Bacteria > Pseudomonadati > Pseudomonadota > Alphaproteobacteria > Hyphomicrobiales > Nitrobacteraceae > Bradyrhizobium > Bradyrhizobium sp. 956_D2_N1_4. The sequence continues at coordinate 5,357,268 of NZ_CP197237.1, forward strand.
CCGCAGACGCCGGCTATGTGGTGTTGATCCCGTTGGCCGGCGCCGCCTTCTTGAGCGTTGGCCGGCATCCTCTCGCCGGGCTCGCTGTGGGATTTGCCGCAGTCGCCGGTGCATTCACCGTGAACATGATCATCAAGCCGCTTGATGCCGTTCTGACGGAAATCACCAACGACGCAATCCACATGGTCAACCCCACCACGTCGCTGGATCTGACCGCCAACGTCTCGTTCTCGATCGCCTCCGTTGTTGTCCTGACCATCGTCATCGCGCTCATCAACAACCGGATCATCGAGCCACGGCTGGGCGCTTACCAGGCCGAGAAGACCGCCAACACTCAGCCGGAGGCGAACGGAGGGCAGCTTTCCGCCGACGAGTCGCGTGGGCTGAGGTACAGCGGCTTTGCGCTGCTCGGGGTCGTGATCCTGTTCCTTCTGTTAACGGTTCCGTCGGGCGCGCCCCTGCGCAATCCGACGACGGGCGTCCTGATCGGCAACTCACCATTCATGAACGGCCTGATCGGAGTCATCATGGTGCTGTTCCTTGCAACCGGGATCGCATACGGCATCGGCGCGAGAACGGTGAATAGCTCCGCGGCCGTCATCGCGGCTATGACCAAGGCGGTGGCTTCGCTGAGCGGCACCATCCTCCTCTTCGTCGTCATCAGCCAGTTCGTCGATTACTTCAACTATAGCAACATTCCAACGTTGATGGCCCTGACGATGGCCGATGTCTTGAAGAGCGCGAATATCGGCACGCTGTGGCTGCTGGTTGGCTTCATCATTGTCGTCATGATCCTGGACTTCGTGTTCACGCCGGCGATCGCCAAATGGGCCATCTTCGCGCCGGTCTTCGTGCCGGTGTTCGTGCAGCTTAACGTCGATCCCGCGGCCGTCCTGGCCGCCTACCGCGTCGGCGACTCGCCGATCAACGCGATTACCCCGCTCAATGCCTACTTTGCCATGGTGGTCGGATTTGCCCAGATTTACGACAAGAAAGCGGGCGTCGGGACGGTTGTCGCGCTGATGTTGCCGTACACTCTCTGGATAGCCATCATTTGGACCGTGCTGTTCGTTGTCTGGTACCTGCTGGGCTTGCCTTGGGGATTATGAGGCGCAAGGCAGCCCTAACCCGGAAAAACCCCGAGATGTCCGGGTAAATGGCCTGATTGTTCACCTAGGAAAATCAACGTTAGATGACGGTCCGTTGGGCCTCGTTAAAGGCAGTGAACGAAAACGGCGAGTGAGCGGCGTTTGACCCGACACATGTCGGGGCTCCCTCGGTGCTTCTCATTATGGAGGCTTGGAACGCGCAATGAATGCGAACGCCGATGCCGACAACAACTATTCCTACGTATCAACCGGACACTTGCCGGCCGAAGCGGAAGTCATCTCGCTGATCGACGAGGTGTACGCGCGCTACAAATCAAATACGGACGGCAAGAACTCTCAAGTATATCCCGCGCTCGCCGAAGTACCGAGCGACCTGTTCGGCGTTTGCGTGGTCGGCACCAACGGCGCGGTCTACGCTGTGGGGGCGGCCGAATACGAGTTCTCGATCATGAGCGTTTCCAAGCCGTTCATCTTTGCATTGGTCTGTCAGGTCCTCGGCGCGGCGCAGGCACGCCAGAAGCTTGGAGCGAACGCAACCGGCCTTCCGTTCAACTCGCTCGCTGCCGTCGAACGCAACCCCGATGGCCGCACAAATCCGATGGTGAATGCGGGCGCGATCGCGACGACAAGCCTCGTCCCGGGGGCGACGGCTGATGCGAAATGGAAGTTTATCTACGACGGATTGTCACAGTTCGCCGGACGTCCGCTTACGCTTAACGACGAGGTTTATGCCTCGGCGACGGAGACCAACTTCCGAAACCAGAGCATCGCCCGCCTGCTCCAGAGTTTCGAACGGATTTACTGTGATCCGGCAGAGGCGACAGATCTTTACACCAGACAATGCGCGCTGAATGTGAGTGCCAAGGATCTGGCGGTGATGGGTGCGACTTTGGCGGACGGTGGCGTGAACCCCATCACGAAAGTGCGCGTGGTCGATCCGTCGGTCTGCCACTACGCACTGGCCGTCATGACGACTGCCGGAATGTACGAGACATCAGGCGATTGGCTTTACGATGTCGGGCTACCGGGCAAGAGCGGCATCGGCGGCGGGATCGTCACGGTCTCCCCCGGAAAGGGCGGTCTGGGGACTTTTGCGCCGCCGCTTGACAGCGCCGGAAACAGCGTCAAGGGACAGCTTGTAGCGAAGTATCTGTCGCAGCGGCTGGGCATGGATTTGTTCATGTCCAACCCGGAAGCGTAGGTTTGCAATTGCCGGAGATTCAGCCCGCACTGACTGTGGCTGGACTTCAGAAGAAATGACAGGGGACACGCCATGACGATGGCATCTGCGACGACGGTTCACTCCGTTGAAGAAGAGAATGCATCCTGGGTGCCGATGATCACCATCGCCCTTGGCCAGATGATCATGTCCTTCAACGTCGCCTCCTTACCAGTTGCACTGGGAGGGATGGTCAACAGTTTTGGCGTTCCGCCCACGACTGTCGCCACCGGTATCGTGGCCTATTCGATGCTTGTAGCCGGCTTCGTCATGCTCGGTGCGAAGCTGACACAGCGCTACGGAGCGACGCACGTATTCCGCGTTGCCGTTGCCGTGTTCGGCGCCGCGCAGGCGTTGATGACGTTCAGTCCAAACGCGGATCTCATGATTACTGCGCAATCCTTGTCCGGCGCGGCTGGTGCGGTGATCGTACCGTCGTTGGTCGCGCTTATCGCGGAAAACTACAAGGGGCGGCAGCAGGCAACAGCCGTTGGCGCATTGGGTTCCGCGCGCGCCGCTGCGGGCGTTCTGGCGTTTGTCATCGGCGGTACTCTAGGCACATTCATCGGATGGCGCCCTGCGTTCGGGATTCTGATCGCCGTATCGGCTGTGGTTTTCCTTTTGAGCTTTCGTCTCAAGCCCGATGAGGCGCGTCCGGAGGTCCGGATCGATTTCGTAGGTGTCATTCTCGCTGCCGCAGCCATCATTCTGATCAGCTTCGGTTTCAACAACCTCAATCGGTGGGGGCTGGGATTGGCGGGGCCCAATGCGCCATTCGACCTCTTTGGCGTATCTCCCGCCCCGATCATGATCGTGATGGGTATCGTGCTCGGTCAGGGCTTTCTGAGTTGGACCCACAGACAGCAGGCTGCGGGGAAGACCCCGCTTCTTGCGCTCGAGGTGATCGACTCCCCGCAGGAGCGGGCGGCGGTGTATGCGATGTTTGCTGTCGTAGCACTGGAAGCGATGCTCAATTTCTCGGTTCCATTATACATCCAGATCGTGCAGGGGCGCACGCCGCTGGCGACAACAATCGCCATGATGCCCTTCAACCTCACCGTCTTCTTCGCTGCGATGCTGATCGTGCGATTCTATGGTCGGTTCACGCCGAGGCAGATCGGACGCTATGGCTTCATACTCTGCACTGTGGCGCTCCTTTGGCTCGCCTTTGTCGTGAGGAATGATTGGAGCGCCGTCCCGGTTCTACTTGGGCTGGTGATTTTCGGCATTGGACAGGGATCGCTGGTCACACTGCTGTTCAACGTGCTGGTCACGGCTTCGCCGAAAGAGCTCGCGGGCGACGTCGGCTCGCTGCGCGGCACGACTAACAATCTCGCCGCGGCCGTCGGCACAGCGGTGGCCGGGGCACTCCTCGTCGGCCTGTTAAGCGCGGCTGTTTTGCGGACCATCGCCGAAAATCCAAAATTGCCGCCGGAAATACAGGCGCAGCTGGACCTGGATAACATCACCTTCATCAGCAATGACCGGCTGCAGAGCGTGATGGAGCAAACCACGGCCTCTCCGGCTCAAGTGGCGGAAGCGGTGCGCGTCAACACTGTCGTGCGATTACGCGCTTTGAAAATTGGCCTCCTCATCATGGCTGGCGTTGCCCTGCTTGCGATTTTCCCGGCAGGGAAGCTTCCCAACTTCCTGCCAGGCGAAATTCCCGACCCGGCGCCGCGTAAGCGCGGAAGGAACGAACAGCAATCGTAACCTCGTGGCAAGGAACAGCGTTCGCGACGACGGACAATGTGGCGATCGCGCCCGCGCATACTGACCAACGGCTCAGAAGACCCTCCGGAGGGCTCCATGACCAAGCTCGATGATGTCCTGTCCAACGTCGACGCAAATCTCGATGCGGCTCTCGAGCGTCTGTTCGCGATCCTGCGCATCAAGTCGATTTCGACCGATCCGGCTTACAAGGCCGAATGTACGGCCAATGCCGAATGGCACGTGGCCGACCTCAAGAGCATTGGCTTCGACGCCTCGGTGCGCCCGACACCGGGGCACCCGATGGTCGTGGCGCATGACCGCAACGTGCCCGGTCCCTCGGCGCTGTTCTACGGCCATTACGATGTGCAGCCGGTCGATCCTCTCGAGCTCTGGGATCGCGATCCCTTTGATCCGTCTATCCAGACGATGCCCGATGGCGCGAAGATCATCACGGGCCGCGGTGCCGCGGACGACAAAGGCCAACTCATGGCCTTTGTCGAGGCCTGCCGCGCCTGGAAGGCGGTCACCGGCAAACTGCCGATTCCGGTTTCGATCCTGCTGGAGGGCGAAGAGGAATCCGGTGGCGTGAATCTGCCGGGCTTTCTCGATGCCCATGCCGCGGAGCTGCGCGCAGATATCGGCCTGATCTGCGACACCAACATGTGGGACCACGAGACGCCGGCGATCCAGACTATGCTGCGCGGACTCTGCGGTGAAGAGGTCATCATACACGCCGCCGACCGCGACCTGCACTCGGGCTTCTATGGTTCGGCCGCGGCCAATCCGAACCGCATCCTCGCCCGCATCCTCTCTGACCTGCACGACGACAACGGACGCGTCACGCTGCGCGGCTTCTATGACGGCGTACCGGAACTTCCCAAGGCGCTGCGCGAGCAATGGGACAGCCTGAACTTCAGCGCAAAGTCCTTCCTCGGCGCCATCGGGCTTTCAATTCCCGCCGGCGAGAAGGGCCGCGACGCGCTGGAGATGGTCTGGTCGCGCCCGACCTGCGAAATCAACGGCATGGGCGGCGGCTACCAGGGGGCCGGATTCAAGACCGTGATTCCCGCCGTGGCATCGGCAAAGGTGTCTTTCCGCCTGGTTTTCGATCAGGACCCCCATGCCATCCGCAAAGCCTTCCGGGAGCATGTGCATGCACGCGTCCCGGCCGATTGCCGTGTGGAATTCCTGGAGCATGGCGCGGGTCAGGCGATCCGCTTCCCGATCGAGGCCCCGGCCTTCGGCAAGGCGCGCGACGCACTGACGGCCGAATGGGGCAAGCCCGCAGTCTTCATCGGCGGTGGCGGCTCCATTCCCGTAACCCATCAGCTCAAACAATCGCTGGGCATGGACGTGGTGCTTGCGGGCTTCGGCCTCGAGGATGACCGCATCCACAGCCCGAACGAGAAGTACAATCTCAAGAGCTTCCATAAGGGCATCCGCTCCTGGGCACGTATTCTGGAAGCGCTGTCGCGGTAGAGCGGCACGGGCAAGCAGCGCTGGCTCCGGGCCAGACCGCCCTCGCGAGGTGCGATGACGCCGCATATACTCATTACCTTCGCCATCATCGCCACGATGGTGCTGCTGTTCGTCTCGAACTGGGTGCCAGTCGCGGTCGTGGCGCTAAGTGCGACACTCGTGCTTTACGCGACCGGCATTCTGGAGCTCCCCGAGGCGCTGGCAGGTTTCGGCGACACCACGATACTCTTCATTGCTTCGCTCTTCGTGGTGAGTGCCAGCCTGGATTCGTCCGGCGTCACCACGTGGGCAGGCCAGGTGCTGATCCGTTACGCAGGCGAAAGCCGGACACGCCTGTTGGTGCTGTCAATGTTGCTAGTGGCCTTTCTCACGGCGCTGATCGGCTCGGGTGGCGCAGTGGCTGCCCTGCTGCCCATGCTGGTGATCGTCTCCGTCCGGCTCAAGCGGCCGCCTGCGCAACTCATGATGCCTCTCGCCTTCGCCTCCTATTCGGGTTCGATGCTGGTACTGACCGGAAGCCTTGTGAACGTGCTGCTTTCCGACGCGGCGAGCGATGTCGGTCTCACGCCCTTCGGCTTTTTCGAGATGACCGTGATCGGCGTACCGCTCCTGGCAGGCACCGTGGCCATCGTGATTCTTTTCGGCGATATGCTGCTGCCGGTGCGCACTAGCCGGGAGATGCCGGAGGACCTGAGCCACCATTCGCGCATGCTGACCGAGCAATACAAGCTGTTTGACCAGGTGTACCAGCTCGAGATCACCGCCGCCTCGCCCTATCGCGGCACGTTGCAGGCGGTGCTGGAATCGCGGCTGGAGCGCGAGAACCACCCGGAGCTCAGCTTCATCGCTATTCGCCCTCGCCGCCAGAACAGCATCTCGTGGCAACATTCTCTCGTGGAAGGCGATCGGCTCATCATGCGCGGTGAGCAGGCGGCGATGGACGCGTTCGCCGAGCAGCATGGCCTGACGCCCTGCCAGGAGACGATCGGCAAAATGCGGGAGGCACTGTTCAACGATAGCCATGGCTTTTCCGAGGTGGTGCTGCCGCCCCGCTCTCGCCTGATCGGTGAGACCGTCTTCCCCGGCATGGTCACCGAAAGTGGCGATCTGATTATCCTGGGCGTTCAACGCGGCGGCGAGAATCTCGGACCGGGCGAAACCGTTCTTGCGGCGGGTGACACGCTGTTGCTGCAAGGCCGTTGGGAAGCGCTCGAGGAGTACGGGCGAGATCCCAACGTGCTCGTCGTTGCTGCCCCTGACATGATCCGCAGCCAGGCCAGGCCCCTGGGCACCGGCTCCATACGCGCCATTGTCATTCTCGCGGTCATGGTTACGCTGCTAGCGACGGGCGTCGTGCCAAGAGTCGTCGCTGGATTGGCGGCGGCCTGCGCGGTGATCCTGTTGCGCGTACTCAAGATCGAACGAGCCTATCGGGCGATTAACTGGAACGTGCTAATCATGATCGCTTCGCTGATCCCGCTCTCGACCGCCATGTACAAGACGGGTGCAGCCTATCTCATCGCCGATACACTCGTTGCCATTGTCGGCAATGCGAGCCCGTACGCGCTGCTGGCGGGGCTGTTTTTGCTCACGGCGCTAATCGGCCAGTTGATCAGCAGCACAGCGACGACACTCATCGTCATTCCGATAGCGATTGCCTCCGCGGAAGCCGTCGGTGTCTCGCCGCGCACCGCGCTGGTGACTGTGGCGGTGGCTGCGGCCGCTTCCTTTCTTACGCCAATCGCTGCCTCAGCGAGCCTCATGGTGCAGGGCCCCGGCGGCTATCGATTTGGCGATTTCTGGAGGATGGGTCTACCGTTGCTGCTCTGGTTCTTCCTGGTAGGCACGTTTCTCGTGCCCATCCTCTGGCCATTCGCAGGATGAGCAGTTTGCGCAGGATGATTGGTTTGCGTCTTAACCGACCGGGTATTTCCGTATGAACACCAATCTTGCTTTGGTTCTTCTGCTGCTTGCGGCCGCGATCGTGATGTTTATGGCCAATCGCCCGCGCATGGATGCGGTCGCGCTGCTGATGATCGTGATCATGCCATTTACTGGGGTGATTACCATCAACGAGGCACTGGCGGGGTTCAGTGATCCCAGCATCGTGCTGATCGCAGGTCTCTTCGTGATCGGAGAAGGGCTGGTGCGCACCGGCGTGGCGCGTCGCCTCGGCGACTGGCTGAATGCGACTGCCGGCAGTAGCGAGACGCGCATGCTGGTGCTGCTGATGCTCGCGGTCAGCGGGCTCGGTGCATTCATGAGTTCGACGGCCGTGGTGGCCATCTTCATCCCGGTCGTGCTGCGCATCTGTCAGAACACGGGTGCCGCGCCGAGCCAGCTGATGATGCCCTTGAGCTTTGCGGCCCTGATCAGCGGCATGCTCACCCTCGTTGCGACGGCGCCGAATCTCGTGGTCAACGCCGAGCTGATCCGCCAGGGTGCGGCAGGCTTCGGCTTTTTCAGCTTCACGCCCTTTGGACTCACATTCCTGGCGCTCGGCATTGCCTATATGCTGTTCGCGCGGCGGTTTCTGCCCGTCTCCGCCAAGCGTGTGGACGGCGAGCGCCGTCAGCCGAACTTGCTTGATTGGGTAACGCAGTATGGCCTCACCGATCGCGCCTTGCGCGTACGCGTGCTGACTGACTCGCCGCTGGTCGGCAAGCGCCTGGAAGAACTCCCGCTCCGGAACAGTGGCGTAAATCTGCTCGCCATCGAGCTTCCCGGCCGCTTCGGGTCCGAGGCGATCCGCCCGAACGCAAGGACCGAGCTCGCCGCGGGGCAGATCTTGCTGCTCGACGTCATCGCGCCCCCTGCCGAAACCAACCGGATGCTGAATGACTATATGGTCGAAAAGCTCCCTTTGGGCGATTGCGGCTACTTCACCGATCGTTCGCAGGAGATCGGCATGGTCGAAGTCATCGTCCCGGCGGAGTCCAAGCTGATTGGCCAGAGCATTTTGCAAGCGCGGGTGCGCAGCGAAATGGGATTGACGGTGCTGGGGTTGCGGCACGGTCGCGAGGTCGTGAGCCAGGGGCTGCTCGATGAGACCTTGAAGGTCGGTGACACCCTTCTGCTGACCGGCTTCTGGTCTGACATCCGCAAGCTGCGATCCGAATTCTCGGATCTTGTCGTCCTGAACCTACCGACCGAGCACAAAGAGGTTCTCCCGGCCGCGAACCTCGCACCTCAGGCTCTGGCGGTGCTGGCTTTGACGGTCGGTATGATGGTCAGCGGTCTGGTGCCGAACGTGCACGCGGTTCTGATCGGCTGCTTGCTTATGGGGTTGCTGGGCTGCGTGGATTTCAACAGCGCCTATGCCTCGATCAACTGGAAGAGCCTGGTTCTTATTGTCGGCATGCTGCCCTTTTCGCTGGCGCTGCAACGAACCGGTGGCGTCGATCTCGCCGCCGACGCGGTGACGCATCTTGCGGGCGAGGCATCACCGCGAGTGCTGTTGGCGCTGCTCTTCGTGATCACGGCTGCCCTTGGCCTGTTCATCTCGAATACGGCAACCGCGGTGCTCATGGCGCCAGTAGCGCTCGCTGTCGCGAAGGACATCGGCGCCTCGCCGTATCCCTTCGCGATGACTATCGCCATCGCGGCCTCGGCCGCCTTCATGACGCCTGTGTCTTCGCCGGTGAACACCTTGGTGGTCGGACCGGGCAATTACGGTTTCGGCGATTTCTTGAAGATTGGTGTCCCTTTTACCGTCGTCGTGATGGTAACGACTCTGGCGCTGGTGCCTTGGCTGCTCCGATTTTAGCGGCCGTCAGGCCGGGTGCGATCCCGCGGACGGTTGCTCTTTCTCGTCCCGCGCAAACCAGGCTACATACAGGGTCGGCAGGAAGACCAGCGTCAGAACGGTGGCGACCAGGAGTCCGCCCATGATCGCGAATGCCATCGGTCCCCAGAATACTGTTGGCGCGATTGGAATCATCCCGAGAACAGTCGATACGGCCGTCAACATGATCGGCCGAAAACGGGAGCTGCTGGCATCCACCGCAGCGTCCCAGGCCGTCTTGCCCAAAGCGCGTTCGGCGTCGATCTGACCGATGAGAATGACCGCGTTCTTGCTGATCATGCCCAGCAGCGCGAGCACGCCGAGAATGGCGACAAAACCCAGGGGCCTGCCGGACAGCATCAACGCTGCAACCACGCCGATAAGGCCGAGCGGCGCCACACTGAGCACCATGAACAGTCTCGGAAAGCTCTGGAGCTGCACCATGAGGACGGTAAACATGACGAACAGCATCACCGGCACCACTGCCAGCACAGACGCCTGCGACTTCTGACTTTCCTCCACGGTACCACCCACGACGACGCTGTACCCCGAAGGAAGGCTCTTTCTGAAGTTCTCGATCGCCATCGAGAGAGACGTAACCACGCTCTCCGGCAGCTTGTCACCGGCAATGGCAGCCTGAACCGTCAGGGTCGGAATGCGGTCGCGCCGCCAGACGAGCGGAAACTCCTGGTCATATTCGAAGGAGGCGAACTGGCTGAGAGGAACAGTCTGCCCACCCGGCAGCGCCACCTGCAAGTTGCGCAGACCGTCCAGCGAGCCCCTCTGCTCGTTGGTCGCGCGCGCCACCACATTGACCAGATAGATATCGTCGCGAACCTGGGTAATGGGTGTGCCGGATATGACCGTATTCAGGACTGTCGCGATCGCTTGCGAACTGAGGCCGAGAAGGCGAGCCTCGTTCTGGTCCACGCGAATACGCACTTGGCGATTGGGTTCCATCCAATCGAAATTCACCTGCTTGGTGTCCGGACTGGAGGCTACGATCTGTCCGACTTTGAGCGCGATTTCGCGCACCCGTTCCACGTCGGGCCCACTGACCCGATACTGCACCGGCCATCCAACCGGCGGTCCGAGCTCAAGCGGAGAAACGAACGCAATCGCGTTAGGAAACTCCTGCGCGAGCAGCTTTTCGAGCTTGGAATGCAGGCGCTCGCGTGCAGCGACATCCTTGGCGATCACCACGGCCTGCGTGAAGAAATCGTTCGGGAGTTGAACATTAAGGGGCAAATAGAAGCGGATGGCGCCGCGCCCGACATAGGTGCTCCACCGCGCCACATCGGCATCGGTCGAAAGGGCAGCATCCAGGCGCTTTGCCGCAGCCTCGCTCGCGTGGATTGACGAGTTCTGCGGCAAGCTCAGGTCCACGAGCAATTCGGGACGGTCCGACGATGGAAAGAACTGTCGCGGGATGAGCGGCAGCGCAAGCACCGAACAAACGAAGAGCGCCAAGGAGATCGCGATCGTCAGCCATTTCGCGCGCATCGCGAAAGTCAGGAAACTCCGATACATGCGGAAGATCCTGCCCGGATCCGCCGTACTTGTCTGCTTCGGCGGAACAAGGATCGCTGCTCCGAGCAGTGGCGTGAAAATGACCGCAACGAACCAGGAAACCAGCAGTGCGATCGTGACCACGGCGAAGAGCGAGAACGTGTATTCACCGGCGGAACTCGCGGCAAAGCCGACCGGTATAAAGCCCGCTATCGTCACCAGCGTGCCCGCGAGCATCGCCATTGCATGGGTCCGATATGCGAAAGTTGCCGCCTCGATCTTACTGGCGCCCTCTGCGAGCCGACTGAGCGTCGCATCGGTCGTGGTCATCGCATCGTCGACCAGCAATGCGAGCGCAATGATGAGCGCGCCAAGCGATATTCGCTGCATATCGATGCTGAGAAGTCCCATGATCGGAAACACGATCGCCAGCGTGAACGGTATGGCCAGCGCGATGATCAAGCCGGGTCGTACGCCCAGGCTGATGAAACTCACCACCATGATGATGCCGATCGCCTGCATCAGCGAGACCGTAAACTCGCGGATCGCCTGGTCGACGACAACAGGCTGGTCCGCGACCAGGCTGGGCTCGATTCCAATGGGTAAATCCGCGGTGATTTGCGCCATTGCCTTTCTGATATTGGCGCCGAGCGCGAGAATGTCGCCGCCATCCCGCATGGCGATTGCAAGGCCTATTGCCGGTTTGCCATTGATCCGAAACATCGGCTGGGGCGGATCCGTGTAGCCGCGTCGCACCTGCGCAATATCGCTCAGGCGAAGCATGCGGCCGCCGGCGGAAAAATTGATGTTGGCGATGTCCTGCTCCGACTGGAAGCTGCCTGATACCCGAATCGAGATGCTTTCCAAGCCGGTCTGAATCGTTCCTGCCGGACGCACGATGTTCTGCGACTGGAGCGCCGCAATAAGAGCGGACCGATCAATTCCGAGGGCCGCGAGCTCCTTCGTGGAGAACTCGACGAAGATCACTTCATCCTGTTCGCCCAGAAGCTCAATCTTTGACACGTCAGGTACGAGAAGCAGCCTTGAGCGGATGTCCTCGACCCGATCGCGCAACTCACGCTGAGTGAAGCCGTCACTGGTAAAGCCATAGATGATGCCGAACGTATCACCGAATTCGTCATTAAATCCCGGCCCGATCACGCCTGCGGGTAGTGTATGACGCATGTCTCCGATCGTCTTTCGTACGTGGTACCAGGTGTCGGCTACCTGTTTCGCATTCGCGCTCCCCTTCAGATTTACAAAGACGGTCGCGACACCGGCTCTTGTGAAGCTCCGCAGGAAGTCCAGATGCGGTGTTTCCTGCAAGTGACGTTCGAGGCGCTCAGTCACCTGCTTCATCGTCTCTTCCACAGTTGCGCCGGGCCACGCGGCCTGGACGACCATGGTCTTGATGATGAAGGCGGGATCTTCGTTGCGCCCCAACCGGAAATAGGACAGCGCTCCCCCGACCACCGCAATCATCATCATATAGACGACCAGCGAACGGTGTTTCAGAGCCCAGTCGGAAAGATTAATTCCGCTCATGGCTCGGATCCAAGAATCCGGACCTTCTGACCCGGATGCAACGCCTGAACGCCGGCGGTGACAACTATTTCGCCGATGTCGAGCCCCTGGGAAATGATGGCCTGCGCTTCATCGAATCGCAGCACGTCCACATTGCGCACCGCGACCGTGGCGGTGGCCGGGTCGACGACCCATACGGCGGGCTGCTCGTTCATCCTGGTCAGCGCGGAAGATGGAATATCGATCATCGGCCCTGCAGTGGTACTCACTCGCCCTATTACTGACGCACCCAACCGCATCGCGGCTGGCGGATCCGTCAGGCCGACCTTGACCTCGAAGGTTCGGGTCACAGCACTGGCCTGTGCAGCGACTTCGCGAATGCGCCCTTGCGCCGTTATCGACGGATCGTCAGCCAAGCTGACAGTAATCTCTGGATCGGTGGAGGCCGACCTGATCAATTGAGCGGGGACATCGAAGATCGCATCGCGACCGTCCTGCCGTGCGATCCTGGCGATCATCTGCCCGACTTGGACGACCTCGCCAGCGACCGGACCTGTGGCTGTTATCACACCGGGTGCATCAGCCTTGAGTTCGGTGAAACCAACGAGGTCATGCGCAGAACTCAGTTGCGCTTCGGCCGCATCGACTTGCGATTGCGCGGTTTGCCGTGCCTGGGTTGCGGCATCATAGTTGACGCGCGTGGTCCACCCCTGCGCCAACAGCGTCTCCTGACGATCGAAGTGATTGCGCGCCTGGGTCAATTGCCCCTGAGCGGCGGCAAGGGAGGCCTGCGCCTGCCGCAGCGTGCTCAGTTCATTCTGCGACTCCAATCGTGCCAGCACCTGGCCGGCCTTGACCCGGTCGCCTATCTTGGTGTCATTACTCAACAATCGTCCCGAGATCCGGAATGCGACATTCACCTCGTCTTCTGCCTCGACCCGTCCGGAGAATGTCAGCGGCGTTGTGACCTTGCGTTTTTCTACGGTCGCTGTGCGTACGATCCGCGGCGGAGATGCGTCCTTGGTTTCGGTTTCCCGTCCACATCCTGCCAGCATCAGCGAGAACGCCGTCACCAGCGTCGATGTGAGGATGTTTCGGGGCGCGGATCGGCTGCCGTGCATGAACATGACCTGTTCCGTTCCGGGAGTGAGATCTTGCCGGGAGGATTGCTCAGTCCGCAGTCGCATTTTCCCCGGTACCGCCATCCGCATTTTTGCCGAAGGAGTCCGCCGTCAACATCGGTAAATCTACTCGGTGGCGCCGGATGGAATCCGTGCTCGGCCATCAGCAGATTCCTGAGACATGATCAGGCAATCACCCGATGTCGCCGGTTCCGTCCACGACGCATGATGCAATCGTCAGGTGAAGCAGTCGCGACCCCTGCCGCGGCTCCGCCGTTTAAATTCTCGTCTGGGGCGCGCAAACGCGCTTCCTCAAAGCACGGCAGACCCGGACGACACAATCCGGGAGCAACCGAGGAAACCGGGATGACAGGGTCCTCAGGTGATCGATATGGGCGTGCCGTCGTCGCGGTTGGAGGATCGTGGCGAACTGCGACTTTCAGAGCCGCATTTTTCCTTTGCCTCTGGCTCGTGCTTGCCGGCGCCAATCCGACAGATATTCCTGCCGCGGCGGCAGCAATCGCGGCAGCAACCTGGACAAGCCTGCATCTGCTGGAGCCGAGCAGATCCCGGCGGTCAATTCCTGCCATGGTCCGCCTGGCGCTGCTTTTCCTATACCAATCGGTGGTCGCCGGCGTAGACGTCGCACGCCGCGCGCTCGATCCCCGGCTGCCGCTGCGGCCGGGATTTGTGTTCTATCCGACCGGCCTCTCACGCGGGATGCAACGGAACGTGTTCACGACACTCACCAGCCTTTTGCCTGGCACTGTGCCAACCGGGGAGGAGAGCGGGCAGCTCGTCTATCACTGTCTCGACGTCGAGCAACCGGTCGTTGCCGAACTTGCCGCGGAGGAAGCGGCGTTGGTTCGGGCCCTCTACAATGACTGAATTCCTCACTGCCGCAGTCGGCTTGATCCTGGCGATGCTGGGGCTCGGGCTGGTCTCCATCTTGCGTGGCCCGACAGATGCCGACCGGATGATGGCGGCGCAACTGATCGGGACTGCCGGCATTGCCGTCTTGCTGCTGCTCGGCACCGTGACAGGCGTGCCGGCGGCCGTCGACGTGGCATTGATACTGGCACTGCTCGCCACTTTCGCATCCATCGCATTCGTCAAGAAGGGGCTCTCCCGCCTCGAAACCGATGGGGCCGATCCGGGGGAGGACAGATGAGCGTCGCACGCGACATCATCACGGTTGCGGGAGTGTCCGCAGGCGTATTCTTCTTTTTCGCCGGCACCGTCGGCCTTCTTCGCTTTCCCGACACCCTGACTCGTCTGCACGCGCTCAGCAAGGCCGATAACCTCGGCCTGGGTTTCGTCGTGCTCGGGCTGCTCCCCCAAACAGGAGGCCTGCGCGACGGACTGAAGCTGATCAGCATCTGGATGTTCGTGCTGCTCGCGGGCGCCACCGTCTCCCAATTGATCGCGCGCACGGCACGTCAGAGCGGGTCAGGCAAATGAACATCGCAACAGTGTTCGAGATCGCGCTCGCCGCCGTGGTGCTGGGCCTCGCCATCTGGACGATCGCCGTCCCCGACACCTATTCGGCCACGGTCGGTTTCATCGCCTACGGACTGCTGGTTGCGCTGATCTGGGTCCGTCTTGACGCCGTCGATGTCGCGCTGACCGAGGCTGCAATTGGCGGAGGCCTGGGCGGCGTCGTGCTGTTGGGTGCGGCGGCCCGGCTGCGCGATACCGAGGCGATGACAACGGAAGGGCCCAGCCTGATCGTGCGCTTGAGCGCGGCCATACTGTCCGCGTCGATCGCGGCAGCGCTGGCCGTCACGATCCTGCTGCTGCCCGATCCGGCGCCAACGCTCGCGCCCGCCGTCGTCGCGAATGCCGGGGCGACCGGAATGACCAACCCCGTCACCAACGTGCTCATGGCATTCCGCGGAATGGACACCATGCTCGAGAAGGTCGTGCTCCTGCTCGCCATCGTCGGTGTCTGGTCGCTTGCGTCGGACCAGGCCTGGGGCGGTCGTCCCGGACCACGCCACCAGGCTGATCCAAATGGTGTTCTCGCTTTTCTTGCGCGCCTGTTGCCACCCGCCGGCATCGTCGTCGGCATTTACATCCTGTGGACGGGCGCTGATCACCCCGGCGGAGCATTTCAGGGCGGCGCGGTTCTTGCATCGATGTGGCTGCTGGTGATCATGGCCGGGTTGGTGGATACCCCGCCCGTGCGCAGTCGATGGCTACGTCTCATCCTGGTGGGCGGCCCCGGCCTGTTCCTTGCCGTCGGCCTTGGCGGGCTCTGTTTTGGGGCGGCGTTCCTTGCCTATCCCGTTGCGTTCGCCAAGCCGCTAATTCTGAGCATTGAGGTCGCGATGCTCCTGACGATCGCGACGACGCTCGGCCTGCTGCTCGCCGGTGCACCTGAAAGGAGCGCTGAGCGATGAGCGCCGTGACGGTTTTCGGACTATGCGCCGCCGCGGCGGTCGGGCTCGGGCTCTACGGCCTGATTGCCAATCCGCAACCGCTTCGCAAGATCATCGCATTCAACCTGCTCGGCAGCGGCGTGTTTCTTCTGTTCGGCATCGTCGGGCGGCGAGGCGCCGCAGCGGGCTTTGGCAACGACCCGGTGCCGCAGGCCCTGGTGATCACAGGAGTCGTGGTCGCGTTTTCCGCAACGGCTCTGGCGATAGCCTTGTTGCTGCGGCTTTTTCAGATCGCAGGCTCCACGACGCTCAACAGTCGGGCGGCGGCTAGCCCGCGCTCCGATCCGTCCGGTCACTGATGCTGCCCCCCGCCCCCGCGCTGGTGACCAACGCCGGCGGCTTCCTGCTGGTGCTGTCGATCGTCGTGCCGGTCGCGGGCGTCTTGCTGGCGTTCGCTCTCGGCCAGCGCTACGTCCGGCAGGTTGCCTCCACGGTCGTACCGATCGGGTTGGCGATTGCTGTCGCCGTTCTCGTGCTCTTGCCGCGGAGCGACGGCCACCTCGTCTACCTGCTCGGCGCCTGGCCACCGCCGCTCGGCGTAGCCCTCCGCGCGGACGGATTGTCGGCGGTCATGCTCGCGACGACGGCGGTCGTGATCTGCGCGGTCGCCATTTTTGCCGCAACCGATTTTCGTCCCCAATCTGTCGAAGCGCGCGCACCTTTCGCATTCTGGATCCTGCTTCTGGCAATCTGGGGTGCGCTGAACACGATCTTCGTCGCGGGAGACCTCTTCACGCTGTATGTTGCGCTGGAATTGCTGACGTTCGCCGCGGTGCCTCTGGTCTCTCTCGACGGTCGCGCGGAGACGCTTCGGGCCGCGCTGCGGTATCTGCTCTTCGCACTGCTCGGCTCGGTCCTCTACCTGATGGGCACCGCGCTGCTCTATGGTATCTACGGCACCCTTGATATCGAGTTGTTGTCGCATCGCGTGAGCGCGGACTCCGGCGTGCTCATCGCGGCAGCCTTGATGACGACCGGTCTCCTCGCAAAAACTGCACTCTTTCCGTTGCACCTCTGGCTGCCGCCCGCTCACGCCGGCGCACCGGCCGCAGCTAGCGCGATCCTGTCCGCCTTGGTCGTGAAGGGATCGTTCTTCATCCTTGTGCGGCTCTGGTTCGACGTCATGCCGGGTTTGCCCGGCTTGGCTGCCGCACAATTGCTCGCAGCGCTGGGAACCGGAGCGATCTTATTCGGAAGCGTTGTCGCTCTCCGGCAAGAGCGCCTCAAGCTCCTGATTGCATATTCGACGCTGGCTCAGATTGGATATCTCTTCCTGATGTTTCCTCTTGCGTTCGGCGCGTCCGGGAAGCTCGAAAGTGACCAGGCCCTGGCGGGCGGCCTGTTGCAGGCAGTTTCCCATGCGACTGCCAAGGCGGCGATGTTCATGGCCGTCGGATCAATCTACACCGGGCTCGGCCACGATCGCATCACCGGGCTGCGAGGTGTCGCGCGCGCCCTGCCCTTGAGCGTCCTGGCGTTCGCGATTGGCGGCATCGCCTTGATGGGTGTTCAACCGAGCGGAGCGTCACTCGCGAAGGAGTTATTGCTCCAGGACACGGCGAGGACGGGGCAGTGGTGGTGGGCCGTCGTGCTCCAGGCCGGCGGAATGTTCACGACCGCCTATGTCGTACTAGTCCTGTCCCATGCGTTCGCGCCATCAGACCAGCCGATTACCCTCATCGGCCCAGCACCGCTCAGCCGGGACCTTGCTGCACTTGCCTTGGCCCTCTGTTCTCTGTTCCTTGGCTTGCTGCCCTGGGATTCGTATTTGCCGGTCCCGTATGATGCCACATCGAAGCTGTTCGGCATCGACGCGCTATCCAAATTGCTCCTGCCTGTGCTGGGAGGGGCGGCGCTCGCGATCCTGCTCAGCCCGTGGCCACACCCGCTGGGCTCATCCGCGGCCTGGAAAGCGCTCATGAGAGTGGTCGGTCCGCTCCGGCGCGGCTGTCTTAGATTCGGCAGCCTTATCGAAAGAGGCGACGAAGTTCTCCGTCAATGGTCCGCCGCGGGCATCTCCCTGCTCCTGGTGTCGCTGCTGCTCGCCGCGTCGATGTTCGCCGCAAATTGAAGACTCAGAACAGCCGGATCGCGCAGATCGGGCCGAGGGATTCCCCTGCTCTAATGATCCGGAACATTCTCTCCCGCGCCCAAGGGTTTTCTCGGATGTCGAGCTTGCAATTCGCCGTTTAGTCTCCGCGCCATGCAGTTGGCATCAGTCTTCCCGCTGTCCCTGCGGGAATGCCCAGGAGGTCTCCATGTCTGATCTGGTTGCGATCGTATACCCGACCGAAGCAAAGGCCGAAGAAGTCCGAACTCGGCTGCTCAACCTGCAAAAGGAATATTTGATCACCATCAGTGACGCCGTGATCGCCGTCAAGGCCGAGAACGGCAACATCAAGCTCAACCAGCTCGTCAACACCACAGCGACGGGCGCGATTACCGGCAGCTTCTGGGGACTCCTGGTCGGCGTGCTCTTCCTCAATCCGATCATCGGTGTCGCGGTCGGCGCTGCGTCCGGCGCGCTTGGAGGCGCCTTGTCCGATTTCGGCATCAACGATTCCTTCATGAAGGAGCTGTCCGCTTCGCTCCACACCGGCAACGCCGCGCTCTTCGTCCTGATCAAGAACATGACGGCAGACAAGGTATTGAAGGAAATCAAGGATGCCGGCGGAGTCGTGTTGAAAACGTCCCTGGACGAGACCAAGGAAAAGATCCTGCGCGATGCGCTCGCCAGCGCGGCGGAGCGGCCGGCGGCCTGAAGCCGCCTACCGCCTACCGCCGAGCAGGCGCAGCAGCATCATGAACAGATTGAGGAAGTTGAGGTAGAGCGACAGTGCCGCGATCACCGACTTACGGCCTGCCGTCGTCGCATCGTCCCTGCTCTCGTACATCGCCTTGATCCGCTGCGTATCATAGGCCGTAAGTCCCGCAAAGACGCCAACGCCGACGATCGAGATCAACCAATCGAGCCCCGTCGACCTCAGGAAAATATTGACCAGGCTTGCGACGATGATGCCGATCAGGCCCATGAACAGGAAGCTGCCGACCGCGGACAGGTCGCGCCTCGTGGTGTAGCCGAAGACGCTGAGTGCCCCGAACATCGCGGCCGCGATGAAGAACACGCGCGTGATCGAGGCGCTGGTGTAGATGTGCAGCAGCGTCGAGAGCGAGACGCCGACCAGCGCGGCATAGACGAAGAACAGAATGCGCGCCGTTTCCACGGACAGCGTATTGATGCGCGCCCCGATGAAGAACACCAGCCCGAGTGGCGCCAGGATGAAAACCCACATCAACGGGCTCTCAAGCAATGCGGGACCCATGAGCTGATACGTCAGCCACGCCACAATTGCAGTCAGGCCCACGCCCGCGGCCATATAATTGTAGATGCGCAGCATGTAGGCGCGCAATCCGGGATCGATCGCTAGCGCGCCGCCACCAGTGCCTGAGGCAGTCAGATTCGGATCATAATTCGACATCGCTTGCCTCCTCGGATTGGTTCACATGAACAAACCAAGCTAGCGGTCCGGCCCCTGCGGGGACATCGGATGATCACCCGAGCGCCGGAAGATATATCACCCTATCTCGGGATACCCGTATCCGCCAGAGCGACTTACCGAAACGTAACCTTGGGTTGCCCCTGGCTTCTCATCCTTTTTGCCTGGACTCTTACACCTTTGTCACTGGAAGCTGGTCACGCACCGTCCTAATCCGTTCGCATGCGCTACTTCTTTCACATCGTCGACAAAAACGGCCTTTGTCCGGACGGAATTGGATGCGAGTGCGCCGACCATGACGCCGCCGTTCTGCACGCCAGGCATATCGCGACTGAACTCGCCAAGGCAGGCGAGTTGTTCCGCGCGAGCTTCGTGCTGGTCGCCCCGGCCGCCGCGCCCGGATCGGAAAGTCCTCATTAGAGGCGGTCGACCGATTTCCTGCCTCGCCCTCTACATAGAATCCCTGATGCGCCGACCGAGAAGCTGCCTCTAGTCTCGTAACCGAGGGTGGCCGGCCTACCCCGTTCAAATTCGCCCCTTCCGCCCACCTCATCTCCGGGGTTGAGGCTCGCCGCACGCGTCCGCGTCTATGCGTTGGCCGTCGGCGCTATCTCGATCTGAAGTGTTGTTGTGGGTCAGCTGGAGACAAACATGAATGTCCGGACCATTTGCGGTGCCTTGATCCTTGCCGGATCGATTGCGACCGCGCAGTCGACCAGTTCCCAGGCGCAGACGACCGATCCGGCCGCATCCGTGCCAAAGCAGGTCACCACACCTGCCCCAAGCACCGCCGCGCCAAATACGAATACGAACCCCACCAAGCATCGCTACTGGCGTCATCGCGGCGGCTCGCATCCCCATTATGGCAGCCGCCGTGTTCGCACCTGAGCCCCGGCGCGACAGTTCGTCATTGCAATCCGCCGCCGAGACACCCGATCGATGAGCGACGTGAGGACAGGACAAGAGCAACCGCGCGAGGTCGTGGTCCGTGAGCCTCCAGACCAGGGCATGACCGACAGGCGGCGCGGCTTTCTCGCAACGGGTCTCGCCCTGCTCGCCACTTGCGTTGCTCTCTTCCTCGTATGGCAAACCGCCTCGAGTCTTCTCATCATCTTCGCAGGCGTACTGTTTGCTGCCTTTCTGGATGCCGCCGCACGCGCACTGGCGCTACTAATTCCACTCAATCGTGTCTGGCGGCTGACATTCGTGCTGCTGCTGCTCACCACCTTGGTCGGACTAGGCCTCGTCTGGGGAGGCGGCAAGCTGCCGGAGCAAACACGCATCCTGCTGAAGGTCATGGACACCCAGTTCGACGTCTTGCAGCAACGCCTTCTGACCTACGGCGTCGATCTGCTTGGTCCGGAATCGGGGCGCGATTTTGCGCAATGGCTGCTGTCCGATCGAGGCCGGTTCTTCAGCCACGCCCAGCTCGTCGTTGGCAGAGCGTCGAGCTTTCTGACCGGTGTGCTGGTGATCGCGTTCCTCGGTATCCTCTTCGCCTTTGATCCCACCAGCCATCGCGAGAGTCTGGTGATGCTGGCGAAGCCTTCCTATCGCGCCCGAACACGCGCCGTAATGAACGAGATGGGAAACGTCCTGCGGCTGTGGTTCGTCGGACAGCTGATCCGCATCATCCTAATGACACTGTGCGTGTGGGTCGCGCTCTATCTGATCGGGCTTCCCGGCCCCTTCGTGCTTGGGCTGCAGGCGGGCCTTTCCAACTTCGTTCCGTATCTGGGACCCATCCTTGCCGCGATCCCGATCGCGCTTGTCGCGATGCCGCTCGGCGCATCGCTGCTGATCTGGGCCGTCGTCATCTACACAATCATTCAATCGATCGAGGGCTATGTGATAGGCCCGTTGATCCAGCGCCAGGCGGTCGAAATTCCTCCCGCATGGACATTGGTCGCGATCGTACTGTTGGGCGCAATGCTGGGCGTGATGGGTATCGCACTCGCCATGCCGCTGGTCGCCGTCGGCCGGGTCGCGATCATTAGATTCTACGTCGAGGATTACCTCGGCGATAGCAGCGGTCGCATGTCCAACAAGGGACCGTCGCAAATGGGCGCGCCATGAGCGAGATTCGAGCCGAACGGAACAATGGAATGGAGCCATCCCCGGCGCACGCGCGGATGACACATTTTCTGTGGCAGCAACTTCCCTACATCATCGCACTGGTGCTCGCCGTCGCGGGCGTCGCCTATACCAACGCCTCTCACCAGCCTCTCGTTGGCTATTGGGAATTTCTCGCGCTGGCCATCGGCGTTGTGTGCGTCATCAACAAATGGCCGGAGGTCGATGGCAAGGAGGCCCGGTGGCGACTGATCTGGACCCAGGCGCTGCACTGGGTTGCCGTCCTGGTCACGATGAACATCATGCTGGTGTCAGGCGTTCAGCAATTGTTGCCGACGCCGGCAACCAGCCTCGTCCTTCTCACGTTACTTGCGCTCGGCACCTTCCTCGCCGGCGTCAGTCTTCTGTCGCCGCAAATTGCCTTCCTCGGCCTTGCGATGGGCGTCACGGTTCCGGCGATATCCTGGTTACAGCAATCCATCATCTTCTTCCTGTTGGGCGCCGTCCTGCTGATCGGCCTCGGCATCACGTTCTGGCTTCGCCAGGATCGCAGCCCAGGGAGTTCGCCCACCGACACCGGAAGTCAAATGGAGGCCTGAATGCGCATTAACCTGCTTCTTGCGATCATCTCTGGATCCGCCTTGATGTGCGCCGACGCCCTGCCCGCACGCGCCGAGGCGTTCAGGGTCGGCCGGCTCGTATGCACCAGCACTCCGCGCGTTGGGCTGGTGCTTGGCTCCGCGCAGGAGCTTCGTTGTATATTCATCACGAGACGCCCGGCCCGGCAGTACGTCTACGACGGACGGATCAGGCGCGTTGGTCTCGACATCGGCGTGACCAGCGCAGGAACCCTCTCATGGGCCGTCTTCGCCAGGAACTCGCGCGTCGGCCCCGGCACGCTGCGCGGGAACTACGTGGGGGCGAGCGGCAATGTCGCGTTCGGCCCCGGTCTCGGAGCGAACGTTCTGATCGGAGGCTCTCGCCGGACGATTACGCTCCAGCCTCTGTCGATCGAGCGATCGATCGGATTGAACCTTGCGGCAGGCGTTACGAACCTGACACTCGGCCCGCGCGGACCGGGATAGCGGCTTGTCCCGCCCCCCGGAGCAAGGAGCGGAAAATGGACCTTGCGGACGTCTCGGTCAGGATGCTGGCGGCGGGTTTCCTGACATTCATCGCTGGCGGCACGGGCTGGTCACAGCCAGCCGCAGGCCCTCCGCCCGCTGTCGGCATCGTGGAAGCGATCAGACGACCGATCACCGAGACCAACGAATTTCTCGGGCGGATCGAGGCGGTCAATCGCGTCAATGTCGTGGCTCGCGTCACCGCATTCCTGGAGCAGCGGTTGTTCGTCGAGGGTGCCGAGCTCAAGAAGGGCGACCCGCTTTACCGGCTTGAGCGCGGTCCGTTCGAGGCCGATCTCGCGTCAAAGCAGGCGCAGGTGGCCCAGCTCCGAGCGATGCTCGAGAACGCCAAGCTGACGACCGACCGGGCGCGTACGCTGCTCAGCGGGCCGGCCGGCCAGCAATCGACCTACGACGCGGCGATCGCCAACCAACGCAGCCTGGAAGCCCAGGTCCAGGCCGCGCAGGCACAAGTCGATGCGTCACAGATCAACCTCGATTACACCATGATCAGCGCGCCGATCGACGGCAAGATCGGACGTACGGCCGTGACCGAAGGCAATGTCGTCGGTCCCAGCTCGGGCGTCCTGACCACGATCGTCAGCCAGGATCCGATGTACGTCACCTTCCCGGTGCCGTTGCGCCAGGGGCTCGAACTACGCGAACGCTATGGTCCGCAGGGAGGCTTGGAAGCCGTGGTGATCCGGCTGCGGCTGCCCAATGGCCGCATGTATGGCAAGTCCGGCAAGCTGGATTTTGTCGACAACACCATCGCCCAGAACACGGACACGATCACCGTGCGCGGCGAGATCGCCAACCCGATCCTGCGCGCGCCGTCCGCCGCGGGCGTAACCGTTCACGAACTGACTGACGGCGAGTTCGTCACGGTCTTGCTGGAAGGTGTCCAGCCCATCGAAGTGTTGGCGGTCCCGCGTTCGGCGGTGCTGTCCGACCAGCAGGGTGACTATGTCCTCGCCGTTGGCGCCGGCGATAAGGCCGAACAACGCCGCATCAAGCTGGGGCAATCGACGCCCACCATCGCCTCCGTCATCAGCGGCCTCGCGGCAGGCGACAAGGTCATCGTCGAAGGCCTGCAAAGAGTTCGTCCGGGTCAGGCGGTTTCTCCGGGCCCGGCGAGCGCGCTGATCCAGTCGAGCATGAAGGCCGGCACAGGCGACGCGCCTTCGCAGCCGGACCATGGCGGTTCAACTGATCCGCGCCCGGGGGACAAAAAGCCATGATGTCCGCCGTGTTCATCGATCGCCCGCGACTTGCGATGGTCGTGGCCTTCATCATCACCATTGCAGGTGCGCTCGCGCTGACACGGATCCCGGTGGCGCAATTTCCGGACATTGTGCCACCGCAGGTCACGGTTGCCGGGACCTTTCCCGGCGCGTCTGCCGAGGTCGTGGAGGCCAGCGTCGCTCAACCGCTCGAAGCGCAAGTGATCGGCGTCGATCGAGCTCTCTACATGAAATCGACGAGCGGCAACGACGGCAGCTACACCCTGACGGTGTCGTTTGCACTCGGCACCGATCCCGACATCAACACCGTCAATGTTAACAACCGGGTGCAGAGCGCGCTGTCGCAATTGCCCACCGAGGTGCAGCAGCAGGGCGTGACCGTGCAAAAGAAATCGTCGGCGATCCTGCAATTTCTGGTGCTTTACAGTACCGACGGCCAGCAAGATCCGCTGTTCATCACCAACTACGCGATCATCAACATACTCGACGCGATCTCCAGCACGCCCGGTGTTGGCCAAGCTAACCTGTTCGCCAAGATGAACTACTCGATGCGGATTTGGTTCGATACGCAGCGGCTGACCAGCCTCAATCTCACGCCCTCGGACGTGATCGCGGCAATTCGAACGCAAAGCGTCCAGGCGCCGGTCGGCCGCATCGGCGCGCGTCCAATCAGCGACGACCAGCAATTCCAGTTCAACGTCCAGACCCTGGGGCGGCTCGCGACGGTCGACCAGTTCGCCAATATCGTGCTGCGCGCCAACCCGGATGGTTCGACGCTGCTCGTCAAGGACGTCGCCCGGGTCGAGATGGGCGCGCAGAACCTCGACAGCGAAGCGCGGATCGACGGGCGCGCCGCGGTGCCTCTCGCGATCTATCTGGCGCCGGGCGCCAATGCCGTGACGACAGCGCAGGCGGTCGCGGCCACGATGCAGCGGCTATCGAAGCGATTCCCGACGGGGTTGAGCTATCTCGTGCAGTACGATTCCACGAGCTTCGTACGGGACACCATCTCGGAGGTTCTGCGGACACTGGGAGAGGCCTTCGTCCTGGTCGTGATCGTGGTTTATTTGTTCCTCGGCAACCTTCGCGCCACGGTGATACCAGCCATTGCCGTACCGGTCAGCCTGGTCGGCACCTTCGCGGTGCTGCTGATGCTTGGCTATTCCGCGAATACCGTGTCACTGCTCGCAATGGTGCTCGCCATCGGCATCGTCGTGGATGACGCCATCGTCGTCGTGGAGAACGTCGAGCGAGTGATGGAGGAGGAACCGGATCTTTCGCCAGTCGAGGCAAGCAAGAAGGCCATGACGCAGATCACGGCACCGATCATCGCGATCACGTTGGTGCTGCTCTCCGTCTTTGTTCCGATCGCCTTCATTCCCGGCATTTCCGGCACGCTGTTTCGGCAATTTGCGGTAACGATCAGCGCCGCCATGATGATTTCGGCACTGAATGCGCTGACCTTGTCGCCCGCCTTGTGCGCGCTGTTCCTGCGGCATACTGGACCCCGGCGCGGCATGATCGGCCACGTTCTTGGCGGCATTGACTGGATCCGAGATCGCTATAGCGGCGGCGTACGACGGCTGCTGCGCGTGGCCAGTCTCTCGCTCATCCTGGTCGCCGTGTTCGCAGCCGGCATCTTCGGGATGTCGCACCTGACGCCGACAGGGTTCCTCCCCGAGGAAGACCAGGGCGCTTTCTTCACTTCGGTGCAGTTGCCGGACGGTGCATCCGTTGCGCGGACCAGTGAAGTCACCAAACAGATCGAGGACGTCCTGAAGGAGATGCCGGCCGTCGACCATGTTCTGGCCATCATCGGTTTCTCCCTGCTTGACGGGGCGTCCGAGCCCAACAGCGCGCTGGTGGTGACGCGCCTCAAGCCGTTTGCCGATCGCAAGGCGGCCGCGGATTCGGTGCAGGCGTTGATCCGGCAGACTTACGCAGCCGGCTCGCAAATCCGGCAGGCCAATGTACTGCCGTTCAATATGCCGCCGATCATCGGACTCTCCACCTCAGGCGGGTTCGAGTACCAGCTCCAGGCGCTGGAAGGACAGAGCCCCGCCGCGATCTCCAGTGTCACGGGTGCGTTGATCGGAGCGGCCAATGCCGATCCGCGGCTGACGCGAGTGTTCTCGACCTTCACCGCGACCAATCCATCGATCTATCTCGACATCGATCGACGCAAGGCGCAGGCACTTGGCGTGACCATCAGCGATATCTTCACGGCCCTTCAGGCGACGCTGGGCGGCATCTACGTCAACAATTTCAACCTCTATGGACGTACCTGGCAGGTCAACGTGCAGGGGGAGGCGCTCGATCGCACCGACCTTTCCGATATCTGGCGCATCTATGTCCGCAATAGCACGGGTCAGATGGTTCCGATGCGGTCGCTCGCCGGCATCAAGATCGTGACCGGGCCTCAGGTCATTACCCGCTACAACAATTATCGTTCAGTGACGGTGAACGGCAGCCCGGCGCCAGGCGTCTCGTCCGGCACCGCGATGGCAGCGATGGCAGAGATCTCCAACAACGTGCTGCCTGCAGGTTACAGTTTCGAGTGGACCGGCACCGCCTATCAGGAGCAACAGGCAGCAGGACAAACCGGGGTGGTGCTCGCGCTCGCCGTGCTGTTCGCCTATCTGTTCCTGGTGGCGCTGTATGAGAGCACGGTGATCCCGATCCCGGTGCTGCTCTCCGTCGTTGTCGGCGTTCTAGGCTCATATATCGGTATTAAAATCGCCGGCCTCAATCTCGATCTGTACGGCCAGATTGGCCTCGTGGTGCTGATCGCGCTTGCCGCCAAGAACGGCATCCTGATCGTGGAATTCGCGAAGGAACGACGGGAAGCCGGCACAGAGCTTGCGGAGGCCGCGATCCAGGGGGCGCATATGCGGTTCCGCGCGGTAATGATGACCTCGGTTGCCTTCATTCTTGGACTCCTCCCGCTCGTACTCGCAACCGGCGCCGCCGAGCTGAGCCGCAGGGCGGTCGGGACCGCTGTCTTTGCCGGCATGCTCGCCGCAAGCTCAATCGGGATTTTTATGGTGCCGATGCTCTACGTCACGTTTCAACGCCTGCGCGAGCGCGCGAAGGCACGACCGGTCCCGGCGCAAACCACGTGACCCGAGTATCCAGGACGGCGGGAATACTGCGAGCCTGTTGCTCAGGGTTTCGACGGATGCCGGCGTTGCCGTTCCCCGCTACCGTAGTCCGTGCTCGAAACTGCGTAACAAGTAGAGAAGAACAATGAACGCTCCCACACGTCGTGCCTTCCTTGGTTTTGCGCAGGGCGCCGTCGCCGCCGCAGCTGTCGGCGCAATCGGCGTTCGTTTCATTGCGTCAGCGGAGGCTATGCCGGTCGCCGCAAATCTGGGACGGGCCGCGATAACCACGGATCTCGCAACGCTGGCGCAGTGGGGTCCTCCGCATGGCCCCGGTTGGGGGCGGTCGCGACCGCGCAGGCGCCGTTGGGTTTGCTGGTGGCATCGCGGTCGCCGCCATTGCGGGTGGCGGTGGAGGTGACCGTCCGCGATCCCTTTGCGGACGGGAAAGGACAGCGCTGCGCTTCCGCAGCGATCAGCTCTGCTTCACCGCCGCGATCGGTTGCGAAGCGCGGCGGGCCGGCAGCCGCTGATTTCGTTCACTCTTCAATCAATTTAGCTCTGATTGCGTAGCGGACCAGTCCAGCTATCGAATTGACCCCCAGTTTTCCCATGGCCGACGCCCGATGCGTTTCCGTGGTCTTCACGCTTGAGCTCAGCATCGCGCTGATACCCTTGTTGCTGTACCCCTCGGCCACGAGCTTGACAACGAGCCGCTCCCGCGGAGACAGCTTCACATGCCCCTCGCCGGCTTCGTCTTCTCGACCCGACTGACCACAAAATCGTCCGCCAACGAATGGCTTTCGTGCCATTAGCGCTTCAACGGCAGCCAACAGCAGCTTGTTTGCGTCCGACTTGACCAGGAACGCGCGCGCACCCGCCTGAAGCGCCTCTTGAGCCAGCACTCCGGATTCGTGCGCGGTAAAGATCAGCACCTCAGTTTCGCGGAGATGTTTTTTTATTCCTCGAGTTATTTCCAGTCCCGTCATGCGCGGCATGAAGAAGTCGACGATCGCAACATCGGGCCGCTCTTTGAGAGCGGCCTCAAATGCCGATCTTCCGTCGGACGCCTCGGCGACAATCATCCAACCCGGCCGCTGCTCGAGGACCGCCCGTAGCCCGGATCGAACAGCATCATGATCATCAGCAATGAGAATTCGTTTCATGAGAGGGCTGCCTCGATGATCTTGTCGCAAGAGAACCTGGACGAGCTATGGGCGCTGCGTTTCAGCAGCATCTCCAACCGGGCCATCTCACTCGCGCGCAAGAGCGCATGGAAAGGTCGCGCGCAGGATGGTACCGCGCCGCAGCGTTGTGGGTGCCGATAATATCTCAAGCTGCCCTCCCATCTCTTGCAATCGAGCTCGCATGATACGGATTCCCGCTCCGGGTGCCCACGGACGAAAGCGGCATGCGCCATCTGCAGCGACCATGCCTTGTCCGTCGTCTCGGACCTCGAGCTTGAACTTCCTGTCCCTCGTCCCGATAGTTATGACGACCTGTGTCGCCTTGGCGTGGCGGTAAACGTTCGTCAGGGCCTCCTGAACAATTCTCAGCAACGCTCGCTGCGCCCCGTATGGCAGGCCGTCGACCGCGGACGATATCGAGACCTCAATATTCAGCGGCGTTCGGGCTGCGAGCCCTTCTGCGAATTGCTCGATTGTCGTCCTGAGCCCTCCTTCAAACAGGTCCTGAGGGTGAAGCAGATATGTGAGAGACCGCAATTCCTTCATAGCGCGATCGATCGAGATGTCGAGCTGATCGCAATGTCTCGTCGCCTTCAGAGGATCGCCTAGCGCACTCCTTACTTGCATCAGAATGAGGCTCGCCGCCACCAGATGCTGGCACGTTGAATCGTGAAGCTCCGAAGCAATTTGACGATGAACTTCTTCCTGCAGAGCGAGCCGTTCGGAATTCGCCTTGCGCGCATGCCTCGATCCTCCGGAGGCATTTCGAACATGTCGGCTGACCGGTGTCTCCTGAAGGGACATGATACACTCGCCTTCCTGCAGTGCTAACTTTCGCACCGCTAGTTTCCTGGCATATGCAGACAACTCTCCGATAAATTTAGCCTACCGCCGCGACACACTGACCACGCAATCAGTATAAGCCACTACGTAGAAATCCTCTAGGCAGCCAATCCCCGTCGTGTGCCGAGCATCCCAAATTTGGCGCGATGCTCCCTGATTCAGATCAAGGAGCTGCAGGTAAGGAGCAGCATGCGGGTCGGCGAAAACGCGATTATGAAGACGCGTCCGTCAATCTGCGCGCTGTGTCATCGCCCGCTTGACGGCGGCGGCAGCAATCGAGCGGCCCGGCGAGGGTGTTGCGCCGCAGAACAGTCCGCCGCTGTTTAGGTAAGACGTCTTTCCATATTCCGCCCGGGCCACCTCTTTGAAATTCCGTAATTCGGAAATCAACAGAGGCATCGTCGGCTTGTCTTTCGGCGTCGCATCGATCTCCGGATCCATCGCGGCGTTCTATTCGGAGCTGTTCGACACGCGGATCCGCTACACTGGTCTCGTCTTCGCAAAAGAAGTCAGCGGCGCTGTCGTCGGCGGCTTTACGCCACTGATTTCGACGCTGCTGGTGCAGTGGAGTGGCGACGCGAGCTGGCCAGTCTCGGTCTACATGATGGTCACGGCGCTGGCAGCGTTTTTGTGCGCCTATCTCGCCAGGGACATCCTCGACGTCGGCCAGCGAATCGTCACAACTTCGACGAAACGCGACGCTCTTGTGGGCGTGCGACAAGTCATGGACGATACTGGCGACCATGCGAGATGACGAGCGCGACGGTGATGCGAACCAGCAAGAACATCTCGCGAACATCGCCAAGTCGACACACGGTGCGATGTCCGACCACCAAAAGCGTCGCACGATACGCGCTTTGCTCTGTCGCCTGAAATGGAAAAACCCTGCGCGAATAGCGCTTTCGATATGGTGGGCGCACCAGGGCTCGAACCTGGGACCCGCTGATTAAGAGTCTCATTCTCTAAAAGAGATTTCAGGCACTTAGCTGTAAAAGGCAACCAGAACAGCGCTAGCAAAATCAATACGTTATGGCCGAAATGTAAATTCGCTTGATCGTTCCGCCAGCACCCGCGCCCCTTGCGTCCCGAACGTAAGTAGCAACCGAAAAGTTCAACAAAAACAGTGAACTTCGCTCCTGGTTGACCACCTTTATCGCTGTTTGTTCAGGGCGGTTCGGTGGTCAATCGGTGGTCAGCTAACCGGGCAAGTCTCGGCGCTGTGGCTTCGCGGCACTATGAAGGCATGGAGTCATTAGCCGCCTTCGCGCCTCCACCTGCCCCTCATATTCGTCGCACTACTAACGACAACGGCCCCTGCGTAACCCACCTTAACGCAGGTGCGTCAACGACTAGCGTCGGGGTTCGAGTCAGGAGACCGCTACCGCCTTTCCACACACGACGCAAATCTGCGATATTCCCTCCGATCGTCCGCCTGAACCCGGCAGCTCGTCGAACGGTAGGCTCAAGTCGGGGACCCGCAGCAGACCCCCTAGATTTTCGTCGTTTGTAATCTCATTGAGCTTGTAAAGACTTAGCTCTTTTGGCCCGCTCTACCCCCATTTGCCGACCTCGGCTTCGGCTGGCGTGAGGTCGCCTGAGCCGACACGGCTTCGTGCAGCGATCGCAGGCCCCTTTGGATTACCGTTTTGAAGGTCCGCATCTTCCCGCAATTTGGTCATGCAGTCGCTTATTGAGAGGATGGCGCGACTCGACTGGAACGTATTCCCGCCGCCGTCGCCGGCGTGTCCCGCACCAGCAGCGCGCGGGTTGCCGCCGTCACATCGGGCTGACGCATCAGGCTCTCGCCGACCAGAAAGGTCGACATTCCCACACGCTCAAGCCTGGCCAGATCGTCCGGCGTGAAGATACCGCTTTCCCCGACCATCAGCCGCTCCTCCGGGATAAGCGGCGCTAGCGCCTCGCTGGTCGCGAGCGTGGTCTCGAAGGTACGGAGATTGCGATTGTTGACGCCGACCATCGGCGAGCGGAGTTTCAGCGCCCGCTCGAGTTCGGCTCGGTCGTGGATCTCGACCAGCACATCCATCTGAAGCGCGATGGCGGCGTCCTCAATATCTTTGGCGGCGGCGTCATCGAGCGCGGCCATGATGATCAGGATGCAGTCCGCGCCGTGAGCGCGGGCTTCGACGACCTGATAGGTGTCGAACATGAAATCCTTGCGCAGCACCGGCAGATTGGTCGCCGCGCGTGCCGCAACCATGAAGTCGAGATGCCCCTGGAACGACGGAGTATCGGTCAGCACCGAGAGGCAGGCCGCGCCCCCGGCCTCGTAAGCCTTTGCCAGGGCCGGCGGATCGAAATCGGCGCGGATGAGGCCCTTCGATGGCGAAGCCTTCTTGATCTCAGCAATCAGCGCATAGTCACCGCCGCCATGCTTTTCCTTGATCGCACGGACGAAGCCGCGCGGTGGCGCCGCCGCCTTGGCGCGTGCATCGATGCTCGCGAAAGAATGA
Source organism: Bradyrhizobium sp. 956_D2_N1_4 (assembly GCF_052076025.1). NCBI lineage: Bacteria > Pseudomonadati > Pseudomonadota > Alphaproteobacteria > Hyphomicrobiales > Nitrobacteraceae > Bradyrhizobium > Bradyrhizobium sp. 956_D2_N1_4. The sequence goes on from NZ_CP197237.1 coordinate 5,388,707, forward strand.
GCACGCTTGGAGGCGGCAATCTCCTCGCGCTTATAGGCTTCGATTTTCTTCAAGATGTCTGACATCATCGACCTGTTCGTGGACTTACTTGTCATTCGACCATCTGCGTTGTTTCGACGGATCGGTACAAATCAATCATTATCGACGCTTACTCACTTCCTCTTTATTAGCCCTTCGCGTTGGTACGCATGCGCGAGCTCGTTCAAAACGCTCGAGCCGCCGATCAATGCGCCAAATGCGCGCGTCAGTTTCGCTCTTGGAAGCAATTGTCGAACCTGAATGAGCCCGCGCCCGCTCGCCGCGCAGTGCGATGCCTTTGGCGGACAGCACCATCGCAGCAGTATTCCCCGCTGCTATGGAAACCATACATGCCGGCTATTGGAAGATTTCGTCCCGCGCTGCGATCAATGGGCGTCGCTATCGGAGATTCATCGAGTAACGCCCCGCGCAACCTCAATCCGTCGCATCTGCCGGAATAGGCCGCATCGGGCGACTTGATCCTGTCGAGGACTAACAATGCGTGGGTGCCCGTCCACTCACTCCTCACTCCCAACGCGCTCAGGAGGCACGCATGGCATTCACGTTGAAAATCAACGGTACACCCCATGAGGTCGATGTCGACGGTGACGTTCCATTGCTGTGGGTGCTGCGCGATGTACTCGGCCTGACCGGAACCAAGTTCGGCTGCGGCCAGGCGCTGTGCGGCGCCTGCACTGTGCATGTCGACGGCCAGGCGGTCCGCTCCTGTCAGACAACGATCGACAGCATTGGGGACAGCGCGGTCACCACGATCGAGGCGATCGGCCAGACGCCGCAGGGCGCAGCCTTGCAGAAGGCGTGGTTGGAGCTCGAGGTGGTGCAGTGCGGTTACTGCCAATCCGGCCAGATCATGTCGGCGGCGGCGCTCCTGAAAGACATGCCGAAGCCGACGGATGGCGACATCAACGCCGCCATGTCGGGGAATGTCTGCCGATGCGGCACCTATCAGCGCATCCGCGCCGCGATCAGGCTGGCTGCTGGAGTTTGAGATCATGAATGGACCAATTTTGAGGGAGCAGGTCGCCGAAGAAACAGGCGTGTCACGGCGCGCCTTCCTTCAGGGCACAGGTTTGCTGCTCGGCTTTCCGCTGACCGGCGCCAGCACGAGCTCCGTCTTCGCGGCGTCCACTTCGCAGGTGCAGGTGGTCGAAAACGAGGTCACGGGTACTTTCGCGCCGAATGGATTTATACGGATCAATCCAACGGGCGCCGTGACGCTGGTCATGCCGATGGTCGAGATGGGACAGGGGGTCTACACGTCGCTCTCGATGCTTCTCGCTGAAGAACTGGAGGTGACGCTTGACCAAATTCAGGTTCAGCATGCGCCGCCAAATCACGCGCTTTACGTCAACTCGATCATAGGCATTCAAAATACAGGTGGTTCCGCCTCTGTCCGAGCGTTCTGGACACCGCTGCGTCAGGCAGGCGCAGTAGGTCGCAGTCTGCTGATCGGGGCAGCCGCAAAGCGCTGGAATGTCGATCCGGCGACTTGCCGCGCCAAGGACGGCATCGTCTTCGATGCGTCAGGCGCAAAGCATCTAAGCTACGGCGAACTTGCGACGGCCGCGGCGAAATTGCCCGTGCCGCCGGCGGCAAACGTCAAATTGAAGGATCCGAAGGATTTCACCTTGATCGGTACGCGTGCCAGGCGCGTGGATTCATCGATAAAGGTCGATGGGCGCGCGCTCTACGGCATCGATACGCGACTGCCGGGTATGAAGGTTGCAGCGGTTGCTATTTCGCCCGTGCTCGGTGGCAAAGCGAAAAAGGTGGACGAGAAAGCCGCGCTGGCGGTGAAGGGCGTCCGGCAGGTGGTCAACATCGATGAAGCCGTTGCCGTGGTGGCGGATCACATGGGTGCGGCGAAGAAGGGGCTCGAGGCCGCCGCCATCACGTGGGACGATGGGCCCAACGGCAAGGTCAGCAACGTCGATATCGTCAAGCAGTTGGAGGAGGAGTCCAAGAAACCAGGGGCGGTTGCCCGTAACGATGGTGATGCAGAGGAGGCCCTTGCTGTCGCGGCGCAACGAGTTGACGCGATCTATCAGGTGCCTTTCCTAGCCCATGCGGCGATGGAGCCGATGAACTGCACAGTCCACCTGCGGAAGGATCGCTGCGATATCTGGGTCGGGACGCAGGCGCCTACGATCACGCAGTCTCTGGTGGCCGCACTCACCGGCCTGCCAAAGGACGCAATCAAAATTTACAATCATCTGATTGGCGGTGGCTTCGGCCGAAGGCTGGAGGCCGATGGCACGGTGCTGGCCGTCAAGATCGCCAAGCACGTCGATGGCCCGGTGAAGGTGATCTGGAGCCGCGAGGAAGATATCCAGCACGATATGTATCGGCCGTACTATCTCGATAGGCTGTCGGCCGGACTTGACGCGGCCGGCAAGCCGGTTGCATGGACGCATCGGATCGCCGGCTCCTCAGTCATGGCTCGCTATTATCCCCCTTACGTCAAGGACGGATTGGACCCCGATGCCGTCGAAGCGGCGGCCGAGCCGCCCTATGCTCTGCCCAATATCCACGTCGACTTTGTCCGGGTCGAGCCCCCTGGTGTCCGGACGTCTTGGTGGCGCGGCGTCGGACCGACTCACAATGTTTTTGTGGTCGAAAGCTTCATAGATGAGCTCGCTCACGCCGCGAAGCAGGATCCCGTCACCTACCGCAAGGGATTGCTTGGCCACAATCCGCGAGCACTCGCTGTTTTATCGCTTGCGGCGGAAAAGGCGGGGTGGGCATCACCCCTTCCCGTGCGGCATGGCCGCGGAATTTCAGTACAATTCGCATACGGAAGTTACACGTCGCAGGTCGCCGAGGTCGAAGTAGCGGCCGATGGCTCCGTCAAAGTCAAGCGGATCGTCTGTGCGATTGACTGCGGAATGTACGTTAATCCAGATACAATCGAAGCACAGGTTCAGGGTGGAACGCTTTTCGGTCTCACCGCCGCGCTCCATGGGTCAATCACCTTCAAGGATGGTCGGGTCGAGCAGAGCAATTTTGACAGCTATCTGCCGATGCGTATCGACGAGGTACCGATGGTGGAGACACACTTGATTAAGAACGCGGAGGCTCCGGGTGGCGTTGGTGAAGCTCCGACGGCCATTGTCAGTGCTGCAGTGACCAATGCGATCTTCGCCGCAACAGGCAAGCGTGTGCGCAGCCTGCCGATCGATACGAATTCGTTGAAGTCGTCGTCTTAATCCTTCCCGTCATCCCGCACGCGTTGTAGCGCGCACGGGATGACGGTCGGGAACTAAAGTCCCGGAACATAATGGCTATTGGAACATTCGCGTTCTCCGCAAGTCCAAATTTCGCCTAATGGCGAGAGGCGAGGTTCAGTGGTACGAACGGCATGGCGACGCCCCCGCCGATCCTCGGAGAACAGATTTCGGAGCACTATCGGTGCTGGTAGCCGTTAGCAGGAGCCACCACAGTCATGCATAATTCGAAATCGATTCCAAAACAGGCTCTCGTCGGGCAGAACGTTTCGCCGCCCGCGGGCGCCACTGTCAAATTGTCTACAACAGACCTCAACAATTTAATGCAGGCGCTCGACATAGATGTCATCGCCATGACCGAGATTTTGGTGCCGCGAGGCCATCGAGTCGAATTTGGGACGATTGACGTACCCGGGATCCACTACAACTTGAGTGGCATGGGACGTCTATCAATTGATGGCGGGCCGACGATACCGTTGAGCCCTCATTTACTCATCATCGTGCCGCCAAACACTCCGCTCATGATCGAGGTTGACGGTGGAAGTAGCGCTCCGAAGCTCATTTCGAGAGACTGCTGGACTCGTCAAGAAGGCATCCTCCGCGTCGCAGTGCCGAAAGAGCAACCAGAAATCGTCCAGATATGCGGCTTTTTTAACGCATCCTTTGGTCAGTCTGTGAGGCTGTTCGGAGAACTCCGCGAACCGGTCATCGAGCAATTCGAGCCGGCGGACAGGATTGATCTCAAGCTTCGCGAAGCAATGAACGAGTTGCTACAGCAAGAGGTCGGCGTTGGAGCCATGACAGCTTCTCTGCTCAGGCAGATCGTTGTCTCGTTGGTACGACGGTCGCTCAAGTCATCCCGACGGTGGACTGAACGGTTCTCGATACTTGCCGACAGGCAGGTCACTCGTGCGTTTGCAGATATGGTGGCGCGGCCAGGAGCCGCCCATTCAGTTCAAAGCTTGGCACACAGTGCAGGATTGAGTCGTTCGGCGTTCATGGCGCGCTTCTCGGACATTTTTGGACAATCCCCGATGGCTGTCTTACGACACTTAAGAATGCGCCAGGCCGCGATCGATTTGACGACAACGACGATGTCGATCGACGCAGTGGCTCTTAATGCGGGGTACGAGAGCCGTTCGAGTTTTGTGCGGGCTTTTCGAAAGGCGTACAATCGAGATCCGAGCGACCATCGGCGGATCGCCAAGGAGGGCGAAGTACGGAAGGATATTTGAGAACGAGGTGCGATCCGCTCGTAGGCGTTATGCGCTCTACGATGGACACCCTAAGCATCGCGCTTCCTGTACGATAAGCAAGGTCCACCGGTCCCCCCACGACATCTAAAGGCTCTGCAGCCGGACAGGTCGGCCTGGTTTTGCCGATTCCCACCGTGATTCAATGAGTTTCGCTGGCGAGGCGACCGCCAAGCGCAGTTGGCCTGCTCGCACGACAGCCTGCGAACACTGAAAAGACGGACCGGATCTCTTCGGCCACGCAACATGTGTGCGCCTTCGTCGCGAAACGCAGTCGCGAGTTCCGCGCTCCCTTCCGCAGACAATGCATCCATGAATTCGCCGGTGACGAGCACCGAAGCCTCCAATACCCGGCAATGGGCTTCAACCCGACTAGCGACATTCACGGTGTCACCGATCAGGGTGAGTTCCAATTTCTTTTCATTGCCAACGTCTCCATAGATGACTTCGCCGTAATGGATACCGACAGCGATACGGAGCGACTGGTCTCTTGCCTCAATGCGTCGGTTCCAAGAATCGACGGATTTGATGAGCTCGATCGCACACTCCGCAGCGTTGGTGGCGTCGCGCAGGCTGGTCAACGGCGGGCCGAAAACGGCCATCAACCCATCACCCAGGAACTTGTCGATCGAACCCTGATGGGAGAACACCACGTCACTGAACATACGCAAGTGGTGTCGCAGCGTCTGGACGACTACATCCGGAGGCCTGTCGGATGAGAAGTCAGTGAACCCGACGATGTCGACAAACAGGACTGCTGCACGCTGACAACGCGTAAACGAAAGAGGGGTCCGCGCCTTGATGAGCTGTTCAGCGATGCTTGGCGGGAAGAAGCGCGCCAGGTTCATACGTTCGCGCTCTGCTTTCTTGACGCGCTGGTTAGCGGAAAGTCTATGGAGCACGAGCATTGTCGTGACCAAGAGCGCGATTAGGCTAACACTGGATCGCAACGCTGCGATCCCATTGGGGACGAAGCCGTGCGTAAGAATATAGCTGAGGATGGTAAGCAGTGCGCAGACTATGCCGACGATGACAGCGCCTCCGCGATCGAGATCCTGGGCAGCTACCAACACGACGACAACATACAGCGAGGCCACCGCGAACTGCAGTGATGACAAGGTATCGACCAGAAAGATGCCGATCGCGAGTACGACTGCAAGAGCCAGGTACCTGAACCTTTCTATGTGCATTGGACGCTCATGGCCCGGTGTTGGTGCCGGTAGTCTGTCGATGCATCGCCTCTTCGGTCGGTCCCGGGGCCAAATCGGGCAAGACGTAACCCGACGGTCTCTCACGGCGCTTACTCGCGTATACCCATTGTGATCCCTCCTTCAGGGCTAGTGCAGTCCTGTTCGCCGGCGATGCCCCTGAGACAAGAACTTCTTGGAAACCTTTCAACGAGCGGCAGTAGGTCACGATCAAACACCCCGCCCGCCTACCTTTTTGACAAGAGTATATACAGCTCCCGCGCGGCTTCCCGGCCGGCGTGGGCGGGAGGCCGGCCTCGCCTGCCCGCGCCAAAACTCCTTAGGTGCGTTTCAGATCCTCGACCAGCATCGTCGCAGCGTGGCGCGCAAGCGCCTGGGTCGGAGCGTTGGTATTGCCGCTGGTTATGTTCGGCATGATCGAGGCATCGATTACCCGGAGGCCGTCGACGCCGCGGACCCTGAGCCTCGCGTCAACCACCGCTCGTGCATCCTGGCCCATCCGGCAGGTCCCGACCGGGTGCCACATTGTCGTCACGACGCGCTTCACCCATTCGCGGATCTCCGCATCCGACTGGATGTGCAGGCCGGGATCCATCTCTTCCTCGATCACCGGCGCCAACGACTCCTGGGCGATGACCTTGCGGATCGCGCGCACTGATTCCACCGCGGCCCTCAGGTCTTCCTCTTCGCCAACGAAATTCGGGTTGATGAGGGGCATTGACGTCGGGTCACTGTCGGCCAACCGCACCCAGCCGCGGCTCTTAGGCTGAAGCACCACGAGTTCGAAAGTGATGCCCGAGTGGTCGCCCGCCGGGCCGAGTTGCTCGTTCAAGACGATCGGAGCGTGATAGCATTGGATCGTAGGCTCGGCGGCAAAATCAGATGGATTCCAGTGTGTCACCGTCTCGATGCCATTACCCGACGCCGGGCCGTCCTTCGTGACGAGATAGCGCAGGCCCGCCTTCACGCTGCCGAGGCCCTGCGCGGCAGCCTGATAGCCGAGATCACCCTTTACATAGACACGGACCGGTACCATCGGGTGATCCTGGAGATTTTCGCCCACCTCCGGAGAGTTGACGATCACCGCGATACCGTGCTGGCGCAGCTGCTCGGCTGGACCGATACCAGAGTGCATGAGGATCGTCGGGCTATGGACCGTGCCAGCCGACAGCACAACTTGGTTGGCCGTGATCCTCTCCAGGCTCTTGTCCATGAATTCAACGCCGACAGCGCGCTTGTTCTCGACGAGGATGCGAACGACGGTCTTGCCGGTGAGAAGGGTCACGCGGCCCGAGGTAAGGTGCGGACGCAGATAAGCATCGACCGCGCTGCAGCGGCGCTGATCTCCGACCGTCGACTGCACCGGCGAGACGCCAATTTGGCTCTTGCCGTTATAGTCGGAATTGTAGGGAACCCCATATTCCTGGAATGCCTTGAGGCAATATTGGTTCAGCTTATTGATGCCCTTGGGTAACTGGACCGCCAGTCCACCATCTATGCCGTGATATTCGTCGTGGAAGGTGTCGTTGTCTTCCTGCGCCATGAAGACGGGAAGCAGGTCTTGATATGACCATTTTCCGGTGTCGCCGACCGCGTCCTGCCACGCCGCGAAGTCGCGTATCTGACCACGGACGTAGCACATCGCATTGATCGAGGATCCGCCGCCGAGTACTTTGCCTGAGCGATATGCGCGCTTTGTGCCGTGCTGGGGAACCGTCTCGTATTTCCAGACATGCCGGTCGTGGGCCAGCAGTTTGGCGAAGCCGGCCGGAATGTGGATGAACGGATCGCGATCCATGTCGCCCGCTTCGATCAGCGCGATCGACGCATCGGTGTGTTCGGCGAGATAACTCGCGACCACGCAGCCGGCCGCGCCCGCGCCAACAATGACGATATCGTAGGCTTCCTGGGACATCAGTGTCGCTTCTTCTTTCGTAGCATTTGTATCGTTCAACTAGCGCCCGTCACTGACGCAACGCTATCGCGGCTCCTGATCATGAGATTGATCGGACCATGCTTTTGGAGAGTGACCTTGCAACGCCGGCGAGGGAAATCACCTCTCGCCATAGAGTCGATAGACGATCGTTATTGTCGCTCCCCGAGGTCACCCTAGCGACCTTGGCCTCACCGGCTCTGGTGACGTAGTAAAGCTGCGCCGCAGTGTCTCGCGAGACGCGCCTAGCTGATCCGAACCCCGCACATACCAGCGATGATAGCGGCCGAGATAGCGGCGCTTATTGCCACGCCCGCGCCCCAAAGACGAGTTGCGGCGCGTCGATTGACGCCATGCGCGAGCAGCACCACTCGCAATCCCGACGTAAGATGGCTTAGGGCAAAGAAGACGCCGAGCGCGTAATGAGGCAACAGCCGGATATTCCATGCGTCATGAATGAGCCCGGTCGGGGCTCCGATCGCGAAGTTCCAATCGGTCGGTATACCGAGAAAGCTACGAGCGTAGATGAAAACCGAGTTCATGTGCCCGAGGATGTACAGCGAGAGGTAGGCCCCCGAGCCAACCTGAAATGTCCGATGGAAGCCCTGCGGGGCGGCACTCCAACGCCATGCCAGAAACAGGCCGGTGCCGACCTGGAAAAGCATGGCCGCGACCAACAGCGGTTCGCCCACGTCAGAGCGGTAGACAACGCGGCCGACTTTCATGACGGCCGCATGCGCATCGGGGCCGATCAACCCAAACAAGTGATTGGCTAGATGGAAGGCCACATATAGAAACAAGACCGCCGCCGTCGTTCCGTGGACAATGCGCCAGCGCCCCACGATCGGCCGCGTCGCAGCGACCGGATTACCGGCGGTCTGTGACCAGATCGCGATTGCGAGCCAAAGTACGGCCCACACGAGTTCGTCGGGGACGGGGTCATGAATCAGGGCCTGAGCGACGCCAAGAAAAACGAAAAGCGTTGGGGTCGCTACGCCGGCATAGGCGAGCCGCCGCGCCCCTGGATCGGCATCGGAACGGCAAGCGAGCGCGAGCGCGAGAAACGGCACGCCAAACGCCACGGCCAGGATCAAAGTCGCGGCGACAATTGCGAGAGGCGAAGGCATTGCGGCCTGCGTGCCGACGACGACATGAAAGGCGCGGAGTAGAAAAGGGTAGCAAATGGCCGCCGCCGCGGGAGCCAGCGCCGAATAATCGAAGCCTGACCCGACCACTGCACCTCGGTCCCGCGGCTGAGCAAACGCGTTCATCTTAGACCTCTTGAATATCAGCCGCCCGATCCGGCGAGGGCTTGCGCCGTATTAGCCCTCCACCATTGGCGCTATCAAGAATGATCCCGGCCCCAGCCCCAAGCGCGCGGGTTCGTGACGGACGGCTGCAGACGAACATCGGCGACATCTCGACGACGCCATCGCAGCTTTCAGCCAGCTGCGCGTCTACCCAATTCCGGACGCATCGCGACTGGCTCCTCAGGCGCATTCAAGACTGACGTCGTGAGCAGGACAGCCGCAGCGAGCACCCAGTAGTACCAGGCGTCGAGCCCAGCGAATTTGAAGGCAAACGGTGCGATGACAAAGACCACCCCGACAGCGCGATCGACCCAAAGGTGCAGCCAGTAGGGAATGATGCGGACGAGCCCGGTGGGATGGTTAGTCAGGGCCGCCAAGAGCAGCGCGGCCACACCGACGACAACCGAAAGCTCGATTGCGACAGGTCCGCTTTGGCCGAGCTTCAGCACGAACGGCGCTGCGATCAAGACGATCGCGACAGGATAGTCGATCAGGTAGGCGTGGATGGATTTGGTGATGAAGCGAAACGACATCGGAGACTCCTCTACTTGGTTACTCGAGCTGGTCCTTGCGACGTGGAAAGCGCATCCACCCAAGAGGGCGATTACGCGATACTGTGCCGGCAAGCACTCCGTCACGGGCCAGCCCATTAGATGAGCAGTAAGGGTACGCCAGCACGCCAACCATTAGAAATGCCCGGTCGTTATCGTTTCCATGCCACTCGCCCGGCGCCATGGAAGCGGTTTAGTGTCGCGCGTCGACCGCGAGTTCGAGGGCGGTGCTTCAGTTTCCGGCTGTGGAGGTCAGGGACGGCTGGGAAGATCGCTCGGGCCGTACCATCGTCATCCACTTCGTTCCTGGTCACTCCACACAGGTTCGCGACAGTCGCCCTGCGTTGTGCCGACAGGTAGCTTTCGACCCTCGGTGTCGCTGCTGTCGAGCGACCTCCTCGATCACGAGCCCCGTTTCATTGAACGCCCGACATATTCCAGGTATTCTCTATAGCGGTCCCGAGGTCGCGCGAGAGCGACAGCATTGTTCACTTTATGCGCTGACTTTTGAAATAGCCGCTGTGAACTCATGCGCCGCATGCATCTCCTCGGATGCTGGACACGCTCCACGATTTACCACCGTCCGAGCGACGACCGACCAGTCGCGAAGCCGCGCGACTTTGACGAAGGCATCTAGCGCCGGCGAGTAGCGACGCCCTTGCACGGCCAGTAGCCGCACCTCCCGCAAAACCGGGTCACCTTCGAGCGGTATGGTCTTGAGCGTCGGAAGGCGCGGCATGTGCTCGGGCGCGAGTATCACGCCGAAGCCAGCGGCGGCCATGTGCTGCAGGTGCAAGTCGTGACCGCTGCAGTGGCCGAGCTGGGGCGGATTCCCGGGGAAATACGATTGCCAGATCTTCGGGGCGACGTCGCAGTCGGCGCGCTCCAGCAAGACGGTCTCACGCAGGTCGTCGATACCGATCGAGGGACGATTTGCGAGCCGGTGTGTCGGCGCGAGGACCGCGACGTAGCGCTCCTCGAACAGCGACCAGTCGTCGATGCGGGCGGGCACATCCTGCACGTCCCCGACCATTGCGACGTTGATCTCGCCCTCAAGCAAGAGATCGACGAGCTTCTCCGCCGCGCCCTCTCGCAGCTCGACGTGAAGTCCCGGGACGAGCTTTGCGATCTCCGCGATCGGATCGAGGACGAGCGACGCCGAGATGGACGGGGCGAGGCCGATCTTCAGTGGCGCGACCTCCTTGCGTTGGAACTCCTGGGCTCTGCGACGCACCGTCTCTGCCGAGGCCAGTGTGCGCTCCAGCATCGGAAGGACTTCTTTTCCAAGATCGGTGAGTTGGGTCAGCTGCCGCTCGCGGTAGATCAACTGGCCGCCGAGTTCCTGCTCGAGCTTCTGCACTCCCTTGGTCAGGGCGGGCTGCGTGACATTGCACTGCTCGGCTGCCCGCGTGAAGTTGAGCGTGGACGCGACGGCGAGGAAGTAGCGAACTTGATGAAGCTCCATGGATTGTTCTCCGTCAAGATGCCGCGAGTTCGGGGATGTTGACGATGAGCCAACGCCCGTCGCGGCCGTCACCCTGCGCGGACATATGGACCTTGAGCTTGGCAGACTCGACAAAGACATTGGGCCAAACTCGAGCCATTGAGTCCTGCTCGCTGAACATTTCGCCGCGGGGCTCAAGCAAAGCAGTCAGGATCTCCAGGGCACGACTTCCGAGTGGCACGGGCTTCTCGCCTTCCAGCAAAAGAAGTTGCGTCGGAAGCAGGCGAAACGGTCCGAATGACACTTTGGTTGGCGGAGAAAAGACTGCTTTGTCCGTATCCGAACGTTGAGCGGCGTGAATTACGTCACCCGGTTCGGGACGCGCAAAGCGTCCGATAAATGCGCGCATTGTGACCTCGCGTGCCTGGGAAGAGCGGCTTTCCGTCGAGAACTCTCGTGAGGTGCAATGTGACGGCTTGGATCACCGCAGTCGATTGCGCACAGGGTCGGGTAAGGTTCGCTTGTGGTTGTCTATGCTAAGCGATCGCTTAGGACCGAGCACGCGGACCTGCGATCTGAATCGGCTTGCCGGATGAACACTTAAGGGAGCAGATCCGCGGTGCCGCAAATGCGACAAACGGCGGTTGCCCTCGCGCGGAAGGCCCTTTCCGGTTCAGGAGGTCTGCGGCTGCTGAAGCTTCACATTGAGGATGTCCGCCATCCGGCTGAGCTCAGGAAGCGAACGCGCCTTCATCTTCCGCATCAGGTGGGTCCGATGCACCTTCACCGTGGACTCGGCGATGCCGATATCGTTGGCAATCTGTTTGTTCAGGCGACCCGCCACGACATGGAGCATGATCTCACGCTCGCGGGAGCTGAGCGTGTCGAAACGCTCCCTGAGCGCAGCTACTGCACTATCACTCTCCCGACGGGCGCGGTCGCGAGCGAGGCCGGCCTCTATAGCGTCAAGAAGATCCTGATCACGGAACGGTTTTGTGAGAAATTCTATCGCGCCGCCCTTCATAGCCTGAACGGTCATCGGCACGTCAGCATGGGCTGTGATGAAGATGATTGGCACTTGCCTGTTTGCAGCCGCAAGGTCGCGCTGAAGCTCAAGACCGCTTCGCCCCGGCATCCTCACGTCGAGGACCAGACAAGTGGGCCCCTCCGGGGGATCGGCCTTGAGATAATCGGGAACAGATGAAAATTGTCGGGCTTGCAAGCCGACCGTCCGCAACAGCCGCACGACCGAATCGCGAAACTCGGCATCGTCATCGATAACCAAGACACTGGGATTAGCCTCACCCATTCTCGGCATCCTGAACGCATTTTCCTCTATTCCCACGTCATTCTACGCACAATCGGTCGAGGTGAACAGGCATCTTTTGCCTAAGCGGATAGCCGGACGCCTAAGCCATCGCTTACGGACGTGGTCATTGCATTATCGGGGACGTTTCCGGACACTAGAAATTGCATGCAGGCGCGAGGTATGCCCCCAGAAGGTGCCTGGAACCGGCAATGTTGAACCGAACACTGATATCCATCGTCGACGATGATCAGCTCTATCGTGAGTCAGTGCGAAAGCTCGTAGTGTTAATGGGCTACACTGTCGAGGCGTTTCCGTCAGCAGCCGATTTCCTGGCGTCACGCTTTTTGCCGGAAACCACCTGCTTGATAGCCGACGTTCACATGCCGGGAATGACCGGAATCGAGCTGCACAGGCATTTGGCCGATGCGGGGTACGCGATCCCGACGATCCTCGTTACCGCCTATCCCGATGAGGTCGTCAGGGATCGGGCTCTAAAGGATGGGATTGTTTGCTACCTCGGCAAGCCGGTGGACGACGACCATCTTGAACGATGCCTGCGTTCGGCCCTGCAGTCGGGTACACCGATTGAAGACAATTCATGAACCGTTGTCCACGGGCAAGGTGAACTGAAATGCGGCGCCGCGAGGTTCGTTCGCTTCCTCCGACAACTTGCCCCTATGAGCGTAGATGGCCCACTCATGAATTATCCGTTTCCTCGAGCACCGTATCGCCCTCGGCTGTCGTCGGGTCGATCATCGCGCGCACGCGCGCGATGCTGTTAGCCGGAAAGCCGCCCAGTTGTGAATGCGCGCGCACCGCGGCTTCGTCTGTCGCGATATAGACGCAATAAATTTTGTCGTCGGTAACGAAACTCTGAACCCACTGGATCTCCGGCCCCATGTTCTGCAGGACACCACAGGCCTTCTGTGAGATCGCTTGCAGCTCCTGCTTTGGCCACTTTCCGGCACCGGCGAACTCACGCTCGATCACGAACTTAGGCATCATCGTCTCCTCTTGCTCGTGAGGGCGCACGTTTGCGCCACTCGCGCCCCAAACGCACTATAGTCCCATTGACACTGGCGCGCATCTCAATTGGCGCGAAGATCCGGAAGCTTTGCTTGGTTCGCGTACCCGCAAAGGAACAAGCGGCCCTACGTTACAGGCAATTTTGATACGAAAGGCGGGCCTGTGCGCGGCAAGCCGGCGTCTGGAGGTTGAGCCCCGTGAAGCTGCCTCCCGGGTGAGCGAGGCGCGTGGCGAATCCTTGTTGCACCGGATCCTCCATCGTCGCAATGACAATGGGAATTGTCTTGGTTGCGCTCGTGGCGGCCAAGCCCGCTGGGGTGTTCCCGGCCACGATGACTTCCACGTTCAAACCCACGACTCCGGCCGCGTATCGGGGGAACTGTTCCGTTGAGCCACGGCCCCATCGCCACTCAATGGCAATGTTGTGACCTTCGACGCGGCCGAGATCGGCAAGCCCTCGTATGAATGCAGGTGTGTATTGCGATCCGGTATGCGAGGCCGTCGTGATAATGACAATTCTCGGCACCTTGTGTGGCTGCCGCGCCTATTTCCTAAGATCGCGTCACTTGTCTGATACCGCCTGTCTGGTCGCCGACGTTCACATGCCCGGAATGACCGGTGTCGAACTGCACAGGCATTTGGTCGATGCAGGGTACGCGATCCCGACGATCCTCGTTACCGCCTACCGGGATGAGTCATCCGGGATCAGGCTCTAAAGGACGGGTCGTTTGCTACCTCAGCAAGCCGGTGGACGACGACTGTCTCGAACGATGCCTGCGTTCGGCTCTGCAGCCGGGCACGCCGAATGAAGACAATTCATGGGTCGTTGTCCGCCGGCAAGGTGAACTGAAATACCGCGCCGCGAGGTTCGTTCGCTTCAGCCCACAAGTTGCCCCCATGAGCGTAGATGATAGACCGGCATATCGACAACCCCATCCCTGTCCCACTCGACTTTGTGGTGTAAAAGGCGTCGAACACTCGATCGAGATGCTGCGCATCAATGCCGGGCCCTGAATCGCGTACAGCTACGAGGGCGCCTGCCTGATCCTGCTCGGTTCTGATCAACAGCTCCCTTGCTCCCTCTTCAACCGAGCTCATTGCTTCAGCCGCGTTGATAATCAGATTCAGTAAGACTTGTTGCAGCTGAATGCGATCCCCCAGAACCGGAAGCAATCCATCCGCAAGCCAGGTCTGGACCGAAACGCCATTCTTGTGGATCACGCTTTGCGCCAATACGAGCACTTCGCTCAGCGCCGCATTGAGATCAAAGCGTTCCTTTCGCGGTGGCGCTTTCTTGATGTGATCACGCATCCGTCCGACGATGTCCCTGGCCCGGTCCGCGTCCCTGACAACACAACTGAGCGCTTCCCTGACCTCACCCAGGTTAGGCGGATTCATTTCCAAAAAGCGCATCCCCGCACGAGCATTGTTGCGTGCAGTCGCGATCGGATGCAGAATTTCGTGAGACAGCGAGGCTGCCAATTCTCCCATCATGCTCACGCGGTTCATGTGGGCGAAATCCGATTGCATCTGTTGCAAGCGCGCCAACGCTTGTGTGCGATCTTCGGTGTCAGTCAGCAGAGAATACCAGCGAACAATGCGATCGGAGGCATCCCGGACCGGAGTGCCGCGGATCTCAAACCAACGAAATTCGCCGTCGAAGCGCCTCACGCGTGCTTCGGTCCCATAGGGAACGCCGGCGGCGATCGATTTTGCAAGGACTTCAGCGAGATGGGGAAGATCATCGGGATGTATCGTTCCGTTTGTACCCCAGTTCCTCAGCTCTTCCAGTGACTGGCCGCAATATTCAAAGATTTGACGATTTACAGCTTCGAGGTCGCCATTCGGGGCCAAGACCGCAACAAGGCCCGGTATCCCGTCAATCGCCGAGCGCAAACTTCGCTCGCTCTCTCGCAAGGCTTGCTCGGTACGCTTGCGTTCCGTCACATCGACGGTCGAATTCATAGCCTCCAACAGCGCGCTCTCGGAAGAAAACAGGTGATGGCTGGTTCCTTCAAGGTATTTGACTGTTCCATCAGGAAGTAAGATTCGGAACTCGGTTGTGAAATCCGCTTTCTGACGCACTGCTTCTTGAACCGTTTCCCTCACTCGGTCTCGGTCGTCTGGGTGGATGCGTTGCCGCATATCCTCACGGCTTGGAAGGCCCTGCAGCGGATCAAACCCCCAGATTCTGTAGCTCTCGTCGGACCAATAAATAAATTGCTTCGTTGTCGCGCTATAGACCCAATTTCCGCTACGGCTTAGCCTCTGTGCTTGGCTTAACCAGGCTTCGCTGCGGCGCAGCCGGTCCTCGGCTCGCTTGCGCTCGGTCAGATCGAGGACGAACGCAAGGCGGTCGCCTCCTTCCTCGAATAGCGCCGCGCCCACAAGCACTGGAACGCGGCTGCCATCTTTCCGAAAATACTCCTTCTCGAAGGACTGAACCACGCCGGTTGAGTTCAGTTCTGCCTGAGTCAGTACGTCGCGCTCGCGCCATTCGGGCGGGGACAGCTCGGTCCAACGCACGCGGCCCGAAACCAAGTCCTCACGGTCATATCCTAAGATCCGTAGAAACGCGTCATTGGCTTCAATAATCCGACCTTCGCGGTCCGAGATGAATATCCCGATGATGTTGGCGTCGACCAAACGCCGAATCTTCCCTTCGCGATCTGCGACGTCGCGATAAAGCCGCGAATTTTCGAGCGAGATCGCCGCCTGCGACGCAAGCACCCTCAATACAGCGACGCGATCAGGCGTAAAGACTCCGGGTGTCAGATTGTTCTCCAGGTAGAGAATGCCTGTAAGCTTTCCCTGGTTGATTAACGGCAAACAGAGAATAGAACGGAGATGACTCTCAGCGATGTAAGGATCGGCAGAAAATGGATTGTGAGATGACGCATCGTCGAGAATCACGATTTCCTGAGTCCGTATTCCATAACGAACGAGCGACTCCGGCAGCGCGGCTGCAGTCGGGCGACCTTCCCGCAGATGCACAGTTACGTTCTCTCGGCTAGCGGTCGCTTCCGCCTGTATCTGCAGCTCATCACCTCGCGGCGCAATCAGGAGACCTCGCACAGCACCAGCGTGCTCGAGAGCCGCGCGCATGAGTTTGTCGATGAGCTTATCCAGAACCATCTCGCCCGATAGCGCTTGCGATATCTTGAGCATCGTCTCGAGGTCGAGATATTCGACTGGTGCTTCGATCGCGCCCGTCGAACCCGGATAAAGCCGCAAGCTGGCATGGCGCAGGCGGGGCATCCGCGCGCGCTGCTCCTGTCTCAGCCAAGGATTGAGCCGATCGAGTTGTCTTACCTTTCCGTGTGCGCCCCAGCGCAAGTAGCAGTCCCGGGCGTTTCGTAGATATAAGTGCGCGATTTGCTCGAAGCCGCACGCGGTATAAAAGCGTGCGGCCAGCTCTTTGGCGAGCGCCTCGTTGTGGATAAAGCCGTTTGCCTGTGCCGAAAGGATGGCCTGTTCGTAAAGGTTCATGGCATCGAACGCGCGGCCATCAATCCGGGCAATCTCCGCGCCAACCAACGCAGCGCGGTTCTCGAAGTGCTCCGGGCAAGCCGTCGCCCAGACCTCGAGCTGTCGGTGGTGCGCGGCCATTGCGCTGACATGCTCCGGCCATTGGCCGGCCGCAGCGGACTCGCAGGACGCTGCTCTGGAGAGCGCACTGTAGAAGTGGTATTCTGCGCATTCGAAAAAAGACGCCGATGTCGGCTGCAGCTGTTGCGCCCTCAATGAGGCCTCGAGGGCACTTATATAGTCGCCGGCAAAGAAACGTGCCTGCAGCTTGCGGGTCCAATAGGAGCCCGCGGCCAACGCCAGATCCTGGTTCCTGCAGAAACGGAACTCCAGTAGGAGTTCGTCAAACTGTCCATCGTCAAAGCAACCGAAAATCGGCGTCAAGCCGCGGAGTGTCCGAATCAGCCCAAGCTGGCCGGCGATGGAGTCAATCGCAAAACCGAACCGCATGTTCCGCGCGTACGCGAGACCATGCTCGACCTCGACTTGCACGTTATCGAGCGGATCGCCCGCCGCGAGAAGATACGTGTTCAGGTGGGTGTAGTAGTACGCCGCAAAAGTGAGATCACCGATCTGGTTTGCCGTCTCAAACGCACGCCGCAGCAGATCACGACCTTCCCGGACATGTCTCGTCCAGAACATGAGTAAATATCCAGAGTTCAAATAGGTCCTGGCCTGGAAGCGCTTTAGCCCGCGCTGTTCGACCAGTTCATAGCCGAGACGGCCGAATCGAAGTCCCGCCTCGTAGTCGCCGAATTCCGGTCCGGCAAGCCTGCCAAGCACTGCATAGGCGTAGCACGAGCCGTCACAATTGCCGCCCTCGAGGCTGAGATTGACTGCTCGACAGATGACCATCGAGCGTACGTTCGCATCAGTATAGTGGGCAGGCGGCCCGAGCTTCGTCAGGACATCGAGGGTCGCGAGCGATGCGGCATTGCTCATCAAAGGCAGATCAATGAGGCTCTCTATCGTGCGGGAGCCGAGTTGGGACCAGATCCGCTCATACTCGCGCCGAACCTCTTCTTCCGTCGGGTGCGGCGACCAGTCGATGCCCAGGTGGCGGAGATAGTCGAGACCGACAGCGATCGCGCGGCTGCCCTGATCCAGCGTCGTGTAAAGATCCACCTGCAGGCACGTGACGCGGGCTCGTTCGACCGTCGTTGCAGCACGGGCCGACAGCACCGCCAGGCGCCGCTCGGCTTCCGCCAATGCACCAGTGAGGAACTCACATTCGGCCCGATGCAGCTCCAGCTCAAAGATCAGGTCGCGCTTGCGCTCCCAAGAGTCCGCCGGCAGCAGTGCAGCGGCGGAGAGCAGATAGTTCAGCGCCGAGACGTACGCAGTTGAGGCTTTGGCGCGCTCGCCTGCGAGCAGATTGAGCGCGGCGAGCTGTTCGCGCTCCTGCATGGAGGTCATTAGGCTCGCCCCACGATTGAGCTGATTGACGATATCGAAGATCGCCTTCTCCAGCTTTTCGGGAGGCGTATGCGCCGCGAGCAGTCTTCCTATTCGAAGGTGCGCCTCGCCGCGCAGTTCCTCCGGGATCAGCCCATAGGCGGCCTCCTGAACGCGATCGTGGACGAACCGGTAGGCGCCTGCCACACGCTCGACCAGCTCCTGATGGCGGGCCGGCCACAGAGTCGTATCGAGCTGCTCCTCCGAAATCCCGAGGGCCATCGAAAGTGCTGTGCTCTCGGCAATGTTTCCAAGACAAGCCAGCTGCTGCAATGCATTTTGCGTCTCGGCCGGCAGACGGGTGAGCTTGCCGACCATAAGATCAGCGACGTTGTCGGTGTAGTCCTTGG
The DNA here is from genome assembly GCF_052076025.1 of Bradyrhizobium sp. 956_D2_N1_4. Classification (NCBI taxonomy): domain Bacteria; kingdom Pseudomonadati; phylum Pseudomonadota; class Alphaproteobacteria; order Hyphomicrobiales; family Nitrobacteraceae; genus Bradyrhizobium; species Bradyrhizobium sp. 956_D2_N1_4. The sequence continues at coordinate 5,407,337 of NZ_CP197237.1, forward strand.
CGTGAATGCGGTCGATGTCCCAGGACCAGCGCGCGCCATCATGATCGAATGTGACTAATCCTTCCTCGACGAGCGAAGACAGGAACTGAATGGCGAAAAGCGGATTGCCGCCTGTCTTCACCTGCACCAGCTTCGCAATCGGTGCAGCGCGCTCCAATTCGCAGCGAAGAGCGTCCGCAACCAACTGCCCAAGGTCTTCTTGGGCGAGCGGCGACAGTTTGATCTCCGCGACCTTTCCGCCGGCGGCCTTGATGGCGTCGAGCTTTCTCATTAGCGGATGGGCCGCAGCGACTTCGTTGTCGCGATAGGCACCGATCAGCATGAGGTGCCGCAAATCTGAACGCCTCAGCAGATCCTCAAGCAGATCGAGGGTCGCCGCGTCGAGCCACTGCAGGTCGTCGAGGAAGAGCGTCAGTGGATGGTTCGGTCGGGCAAATGCGCCAATGAAGCGCCGAAATACGAGTTGAAAACGGCTTTGTGCCTGCTGTGGCGGCAACTCAGGAACCGGTGGGTGGTCTCCGATGATTAGCTTGAGTTCGGGTATGAGGTCGATCATGAGGCGCCCGTTCGGTCCCAGCGCCTCCAGAAGCGAGTGGCGCCAGCTGGCCAACTCGGTGTCGTTCTTGCTGAGGAGAGGCCGGACGAGACTTTGAAGAGCCTGCACCAGTGTCGCGTAAGGGATATCGCGCTTGTACTGGTCGAACTTGCCGGATGCGAAAAGGCCGCGTGGTTGCACCAGCGCCTTGTGCAGTTCGTCGACGACTGAGGACTTGCCTATACCGGAATATCCTGAGACCAGCACCAACTCTGGCACACCGGTCTTGATGATGCGATCGAAGCAGGAAAGCAACGTCGCGATCTCACGATCTCGTCCGTACAGCTTTTCGGGGATCCGCAGCTGGTTCGGCGTGTCCTGAAGGCCGAGCGGGAAGTCATCGATGCGGCGGCGGACTTCCCATTCCGCCAGGCAGCGTCTCAGATCGCGCTCGACACCGCCGGCGGTCTGGTAACGATCCTCGGGTGTCTTGGCGAGCAGTTTCATGATGATCGTCGAGACGGGCGCTGGGACAGTCTCTAACCGCTCCCCTGGCGGCACCGGCTTTCTGGCGATATGGCAGTGCACCCACTCCATGGGATCGGCCGCCGTGAAGGGCAGAACGCCCGTGAGCATCTGATACAGCGTGACGCCGAGGGCGTAGAGATCGCTGCGGGAGTCGATCGAGCGGTTCATCCGGCCGGTTTGTTCGGGCGCCATGTAGGCAAGCGTGCCGGCGATGGTCTCGGGCGGCTCGGAAGCCTGCCGCTCGCGGGATAGGCGCGATGCGATGCCGAACCCGGTGAGCCGCACGTGTCCATCCGCGCAGTCCACCACAATGTTGGCTGGCTTGATGTCTTTGTGGACGAGGCCGCGTTGGTGGACCTTGCCGAGAGCCGCCGCGATGCCGATCGCAAGCGTCAAAAAGCGTTCCATCTCTAGCGGTGAGCCGAGCAGCCTAACGAGCGGCTCGCTGCCCAGATCATCGAGCACCAGCACGGTCCGACCGGCGTCGCGCACGAGGGCCAGCGGACGCGCTGCCCATGCCCCGTCGAGCTCATCTTTGAGCTCGTATTCGTGCGTGAGGCGATCGAGGCTTGTCCGGGACGGGTGGTCGGCGGCAGGGGCAACAAGCAGCACGGCGAGCCGGTCGCCATTGTCGTCCAGTCGCCAGCCACGGCTGAACACGCGCTCGCCGTCCTCCCACAACACCTGAGAGCTACCTTCCGAGTAGGCGACGTTCAGCGACTGCTGCACCATCTGTCAGACTCCGGTGGGCGTCGACTTGAAGTCGAATGATCAAGCTCTTCGCGCGCCACACGCGCAGCCTCTCTCCAGCCTGGAGAACTCGTACTCCATCGCCCGAGAAATGCCAGCCGTCCCTTGGTCTTACCGGATACGGCGGACGCGGATCCTTGTTCATTGTAGCAGCAATTTGGAGCGATTGTCCGACGTTCCTCGCTACGGCGGGCGCCGCTCGACGCGTAGCTGGAGACGAAGATGCGCTCGAGAAACAACACGAATGTGAGCCGAGAGTTCCGCTCGAGCGAATCCTCGTGGAACGAGCACCGCACTCTCGCCGCAGGCCCCCAGGTGCGCCTCAGCCGTTCCGAGAAAGGTCAGTTATCGACTCCATGGTGAGAGGTGGTCTTCCTTTCAACCGGCTTGAACTCGATCTGCAACCCATCGTCGTCGCCCGCCCTCGTATACGGGCAGAAATCGGCATTCCTTTGAACGATCGCAGGCCAGGGGGCCGACATGCAGATCAAGGGGGCAATCGACAACCCCTCCACAGCCTCGACCGAGAGCCCACCGGCGGATGTTAGCGTCCACGTGGACAGCGCCCCTCGGAGTGCAGCGCGCGTTCAGCGCGACGGTGCGAGCCTGATTGCGAAGCCAATCCGACATGGCTTGTGATCGAGGCTTCCGCCGGACGAAAGCAGTCGCGGGATCGTAGCGGGCGAACTCTAGGACTCGTCCGAGCGCCCTGAGCGTTCGTATCATCGTCCGGCCCCTTTGGATACCCGAGCTCAACCTGCGCTCAATTGAGCCCTCTGTGGCAACCCCGTTAGTCTTAGTGCATCCGAAACGCCCACAGGCCGATAGGAGAAAACGATGCCTTACCGCTTGGAAAGTCACGGGTCTGACAAGGCCGTCCGATGCGCAGTCTGTGAAGGCAAGTTTGGTCTCATCCGGCATTATTCGTGGCGAACGCCGCTTTGCTCCAGGAAGTGCGTCGATCGATTCAAGGCGCGCCGCCAGAATGATCACAGTTGGATGGGCTGGTTCCGTCTCGCTTTCGACCAGTCGCCCGAGAACCGCACGAAGGCGTCATGACGCTTCAGATTTCACGACGAGGCAAGGAATGTTTGAAGACAGCGCAGACTTTGCCTCGCACTGCCAAAGCCATGATGGACCAACTGATTGCGGCTCAGCTTAAGTCTCTTGCCGACGACTACAAGCGGCGAGCCGAGAAGGCTTCGCTCGACGCTGCAAGGGATTGCTCGATCCGGCGCTCGCGCTGAATACGGGTGGCATATATGAGCTGATGAGCAGCTTTCCTCAGCAGCTATCGGGCCGACCGGAGATCGAGCTTCTGACCGAAGATCGACCCCAGCGCGCGCCGCAAGTGTCCGACTTAAGGCAACGGTTGCGATCCGAGACGGCAAGGACGCTGAGAACGGAGCGCCTTGCAAAGAGTCCCCAACCAACTCTCGATGAGCTTCTTCGGATCAACGAGTGGAGCGTCGGTGCGGTCCGGCTGCATTCCGGGCCTTCCGTGTCCGCCACGGTAAAAGCGGCTATCGACCGGAACTGCAGGCGCCGGGAGGGCGAGGGGCGGCGGCCCCACTGCCGGCATCCGAAACCGTCATTCGCCTTCTAAGCCGAGGCTTATGTGACGCAACTACAGCCGCACCCTGAACAAACCACGTGCAATAGAAGATCGACCAGCAGAAATGTAAGTCTCCTCGCAACGACTCACGTTCTGGAGCCCACTCATGAGGACAATCACTATTCTCATCGCTTCTGCTCTGATCAATGCATCTGCAACTCCCGGGCTTGCGGCGGAGTCCACGCTAAACAAGGATATTACTGTCGCTCGCGCCATCCCGGTAACTGTACGCGGCCAACCCGACAATGCGGCGGACAACGATGAGACTTGTCGCGCCCTCGCCGCCTCCTTTTATGAATCCGTGATGCTGCGGCAAGCCGCTGCTGGCCGCGTCGACGGCGCACGAGTGTTAACAGCGCTCGATTCCGTGATTAACGCTTTCAAAGATCTGTTCGGGACGAGATGCGGCGGTTGACCCTCACTATTCTCAGGCAATCACAATGCACGAGGTCCGCAGATGATCATCTTCCCGTTATAACCACTTGGATGTGACATCGGATCTTTCAAAGTGTCACCGCTCCGATCCTCGAGCCGTCCGTGAAGGACAGCTTTGACGCTAACGCCTCGGCACGCCCATCTTCACGCCCTGCACCGATACCGGCGCGGCCAGCAACAGGCTGCAAGCCGCTATCGCGACGTAAAATATCGATTTCATGCCTCAACCAATAGAATAGCCTCTCCACGGCCCGCAGCGTCACACCGGTCATCCCGAGCTGCATGGCTAAGCGAGCCTCGAAGAGTGAGCGGCCTCGGCGGGGCCGAGACGCACGTTCCGCGCTCCTCAAGGAAACGGAGATAGTGTTCCGGCCTCATCGTGCATCGGCGTCATCGCGACTCACTCCGCCGCGGCCGCGGTTGTCTGGGTCGGCCTGCCCTCGTTCGTGCCTTCCGCGAGGTTGCGCACCACGACATAGAAAATCGGCGTGAAGATCAGGCCGAACAGCGTGACGCCGAGCATGCCGAAGAACACGGCGACGCCGACCGCCTGGCGCATCTCCGAGCCCGAACCGGTAGAAACCACCAGGGGCAGCACGCCGAGGATGAAAGCAAACGAGGTCATCAGAATCGGCCGCAGGCGGAGCCGGCAGGCCTCAATGACAGCCTCCAGCCGCGACCTGCCCTCAAGCTCGATGTCGCGCGCGAACTCGACGATCAGGATCGCGTTCTTGGCGGCAAGTCCCACCAGCACGACGAAGCCGATCTGGGTCAGAATGTTCACGTCCTGGCCCATGATGCGCACGCCGATAGTGGCCGCGAACAAGCACATCGGCACGATCAGGATCACCGCGAACGGCAGCGTCCAGCTGCCATATTGCGCCGCCAGCACCAGATAGACGAACAGCACACAGATCGGGAACACATAGAGGCCGGCATTACCACCCGTCACCTGCTGATAGGACAGATCGGTCCATTCGAGGGAAAAGCCGCTCGGCAATCTTTCGTCGGCCAATCGCTTGATGGTGCTGAGCGCTGTGGCCGAGCTTACGCCCGTGGCCGGCTCACCTTGCATCTCGGATGCCGAGTAGAGATTGTATCGCGCCACACGATCGGGTCCCGAGATGTCCTTGAAGTCAACGACGCTGCCGAGCATCACCATGTCGCCGGCCGCGTTCCGGGTACGCAGCCGCGCGAGGTCGGAAGTCTCCTTGCGGAATGGGAGATCGGCCTGCGCGGTGACGTGATAGGTACGCCCGAACAAATTAAAGTCGTTGACATAGGTCGAACCGAAGTATGTCTCGATCGTGTCGGTGATGTTGGCGATGGGGACCGCGAGCTTCTGCGCCTTGACACGATCGATATCGACAAACAGCTGCGGCGTATTCGCCGTGAAAGGCGAGAACACCGAGGTCAGATTTGGCGACTTACGCGCGGCGGCGACGAGCTCGTCCGTCGCCGCTGCGAGCAGCTCGGGACCGCGCCCTTGTCGATCCTGGATGCGGATGGCGAAGCCGCCACCGGTGCCGATGCCTGGCACCGCGGGCGGTGGAATGACGATGATGAAAGCGCCCTGGATCGCCGACAGCCGCTTGCGTAGATCGGCCGTGATCGCGTTGGCCGTCAATCCCTTCTTCTGCCGCGCCTCCGGCTCGTCGAACACCGGGAACAGCGCTGCGGCATTGCCGGCCTGCGTGCGCGTCGCGCCGGAGAACCCGCTGAACGCCCCGACACGGACGATACCTGGCGTATCCAGCGCGATCCGCTCGATTTCGCGCACCACCGCAGCGGTCCGCGCCAGCGACGCGGCGCCTGGCAATTGCGCCGAGATGATGAGGTAACCGCGATCCTGCGCGGGAATGAAGCCCTGCGAGGTGGTGGCGAGCAGCCAGCCGGCGCTGCCGATCAGCCCGAGATAGATCACAAGCATCACCACCGTATGCCGGATCACGAAGTCGGCAGTGGCCGCGTAACCGCGCGCTAGTCGATCGAAGATGCGGTTGAACAGCGCGGTGAAGCCGTCCCAGCCGCGCGCAATGACGTTCCAGCGCGCCGGCGGACGTTTCTCCTCGTGTGGCGTAAGAATCTGCGAGGCCAGTGCCGGCGACAGTGTTAGCGAGCAGAAGCAGGAGATCGCGGTCGCGACTGCGATGGTGACGGCGAATTGCTGGAAGAACTGCCCGGAGATGCCGCCCAGGAAAGCTGTTGGCACGAACACCGCGCAGAGCACGAGTGCGATCGAGACCAGCGCGCCGCCGACTTCCTCCATGGTCTTGAGCGCCGCCTCGCGCCGGCTCATACCGTGCTGGAGATGTCTCTCGACATTCTCGACAACCACGATGGCGTCGTCGACCACGATGCCGACCGCGAGAACCAGACCGAAGAGCGTCAAATTATTGATCGAGAATCCAAGCGCGGCCATCACCGCGAAGGTGCCGACCAGCGACACCGGGATCGCGATGATCGGGATGATCGCAGGCCGCCATCCCTGCAAGAACACCAGCACCACAATGACGACGAGCGCCATCGCCTCGTAGACCGTCTTAATCAGCTCATGGACCGATTGGGCGATGAATTCGGTGGGGTTGTAGCCGATATTGTAGTCGAGCCCCTTCGGAAAACTCTCCTTCAGCTTCGCCATGGTGGTGGAGATTGCCTTCGCCGTGGCGAGCGCGTTCGATCCGGGCCGTTGCGTCACCACCATTGCGACGGCCGACTTGCGCAGTATGCGGCTGCTGGTGGCGTAGGAGAGCGCACCGAGCTCGACGCGCGCGACGTCGCGCAGACGTACGGTGCGGCCGTCGGAACCGGCCTTCACCACGATGTCCTCAAACTGCCCGATATCTTTGAGGCGGCCAGTGAAGACGAGGTTCGGTTGGAGCGCGCGATCGGCGATCGGCGGCTCAGCGATCTGTCCGCCGGTGATCTGCAGGTTCTGGGCGCGGATCGCCGCCAGCACCTCGCCCGATGTCAGGCCGACATCAGCGATCCGGTCGGGATCGAGCCACACTCGCATCGAGTAGTCGCGCGCGCCGAACATCTGGATGTCACCGACGCCGTCGAGCCGCAAAAGCTGATCGCGCACCTGCAGCAGCGTGTAGTTGGAGATGTAGAGTTGATCGAACGAGTCGTCGGGCGACAGCACGAATACGGCCATCAGGATGTCGGGCGAGTTCTTGCGGGTTACGACGCCGTTGCGCTGCACCTCGTCCGGCAGCCGCGGCTGCGCGATCGCGACGCGGTTCTGCACAAGTACCTGCGCCTTGTCGAGATCGGTACCGAGCTTGAAGGTGACGGTGATGGTGAGCTGGCCGTTCGAGGTCGCCTGGCTGTAGAGATACAGCATGTCCTCGACGCCGTTGATCTCCTGCTCGATCGGGGCTGCCACCGTGTCGGATACGGTCTGCGCTGAGGCGCCGGGATATTGCGTGGTGACGGTGACGGTCGGCGGCACCGCCTGCGGATATTCCGAGACCGGCAGCGTCTGGTAGGCGATCGTGCCGACGATCACAAGCACGATCGACAGTACCATCGCCAAGATTGGCTGGCTGATGGAAAGCCTTCCAAGATTCATGGCTTCGCACCTGCCGGAGTCTTGTCGTCTGCCGGCGCCTGCGCCATTTTCGGTGTCACCTTGGCGCCGACGCGGGCACGCTGCAGCCCGTCGACGATGACCTGATCCCCCGGCATGAGGCCCTCGCGAATCACGCGCAGCCCCCCATCGAGCGGCCCGAGTATCACCGGCCTTACATCTACCGTGTTGTCTGCCTTGACCACGAACACGATCTTGCGCGACTGGTCGGTGGCTATAGCGGCGTCCGGAATCAGCAGCGCCTCGTAGGGCGACGAGCCGATGATCCTGACGCGGCCAAACTGCCCCGGGAGGATCGAGAGATCCTTGTTCGGGACAATCGCGCGGCTGCGCAGCGTCGCAGTCGAGATGTCCAGTCGATTGTCGAGGAAGTCCATCTTCCCCACATGCGAGGGCTTTGTCTCGCCGGTCAGCGTCACCTGCACGGGATTTGACGTATCGCGCGAACTTGGCCGCTTGCCTTCGAACCACAGCCTGCTGTTGCGCTGATAGGTCGCCTCGTCGACGTCGAAATAGATGTAAATCGGATCGAGCGACACGATCGAGGTGAGCAACGTCGCGCCGCTATCGGCGCCCTGCACGAGGTTGCCGGGGGTCACCAGATGGCGACTGACGCGGCCGGTGATCGGCGCCAGCACGTGGGTGAATTCGACATTGAGCTGCGCGGCCTTCAGCGCACCCTCGGCCTGCGTCTCGGCCGCATAAGCCGCCTGCAAGGCCTGACGGCGCTGATCGACGACCTGCACCGAAACTGCGCTGGTCTGGACCAGGTTCAACCCACGGTCGAGTTCACGCTTGGCAAGCTCTGCCTTGGCCCGCGCGTCGTCGAGTTGGCCCTGCGCTTGTGAGGCGACCGCCTCGAACGGGCGCGGATCGATGATGTAGAGCAGATCGCTGGCATGAACGATCGCACCGTCTGTGAACTCGACGCTGTTGACGAAGCCACCGACGCGGGCACGGACCTGAACCTCCTGTATCGCCTCAAAGCGGCCGGTGAACTCGTCCCAGTCAGTGACCGTGCGCTTGACTGGTTGCGCGACTGTAACCAGCGGCGGTGCAGGCGCAGCCTCCTGCGATTGTGCCTTCTTGTCGCAGCCCGCGAGCGCCAGCGCGAACAGCAGACCGATCGGTGCGAGGAAGCATCGTGGAAAGCGATAAAACGAACCGCGATCGAGCTGAGGTGCCGGAGCCGGTTGCACCATTCTATCAGTCATACTCACTTCCGTCTCTCCAAGAACCCAGCGCGATGATCTAGATTACGTCGTTGCTTCGCATATCGACCCACTGCGCTCTCGAGCTTTCATCGTGATCCGCGCTTTGATCGCAGAACCGCAGGTTTAGGCTCGACGATGCTTTGGAGAATGGCCTTGCAATGCCGGCGACGGAAATCACCTCTCGCCATGGACTCGATAAACGGTCGTTATTGCCGCTCGCCGCGCGAGCGCGATGCCGTCGCGAGGAATGCCGCAGGCCGCGTGGCACTCGAGACCGCGACGTCTTATTCTGCGGAGAATTCCGAGTCGCGCTCGGTCAGAGCCGGTAAGATCAAACATACCCGAAACAGCCGGACCGAACAGAGAATCAAGCAGTAGCTACCGCGCAGCGGCTTTCATGTTCACGGGTGCGCCGGTAGCTAAGCCGACGGCCGCTCAGAGAGGGCCGTCATACTCGCCACGCGCCGGATAATCCCTGGCGATAGCGAAATCGATCGCTTGAAGCAATTCCGAGAACAACGGACGTGCGAACGGCATTGTTTGAACCGCGCCGTAGTACAAAGTACCATCCGGTCGGACGAGGAATACGCCGGGCTCCGAAAACAGTGACGGCTCTTCGATGTTGATCGATGTCTTTCCACGCGATGACGAAATATTGAGACCCCACTTGCGAGCAACCGCCAGCGGCAGTGAATATCCGAATCGCAAGCTGGCGCCGACCTTGTTTGCCATTTCCTGAGCGCGTTCGCGAACGTCAGAGCTGATAGCGATGACCTTTGTACCGCGACGCTCATATTCGGGTATCAGCGATTCCAGCTCGCGCAGATATTTGAGGCAGACCGGGCAATGGAGTCCGCGATAAAAGCATATCAGCGTAAACAGCTTCGGCGCGTCGGCAGCAAGATCAAATTCGCCATGAGCAAGGGTCGGCACGCGCAGTTCGGGAACCGGTCGACGAGGCAGCAGCATTCTCTTCTCCGCAGTGTTTTCCTAAGTACGTCGGGAATTCCGGCACTCGCTGATCGCCCACGAGCCATCACTCCGCCCCTCTGCAGGGTGACACTACGTCGCCGACCTTCAATTGAGAAATGTCCGACCGTTATGATTTCCATTCCCGCGCGTTGTTTCTCCGACCGAGACTTCGCCTCGATGGAATTCAATGCGTTGTCGCGAGCGGAAGACCGTCAAGCCCGGCGCGCGGATTCACGGATTTCCTCGCCGCGGAGCTTCGGCACCGACTCCCGAAGCATTCCCGGCGGTTATGGACATGATAGCTTTACCCGAATGGTCGCCGGATTTAGTTGCTGAACGCGCCGGCCGGAGCGGACGCCGCGCTGAGACCTCGCGCTATCTGCAGGACTTGTTCTGCGCTGCCTGCTTGCGTTCACGCTCGTCGAAGCCGGTGGTCGATCATTCGAACAATCGGGACCTAGTCATGACCAAGATCCGCGAAGTTGTTGTCGCAAGCGACCCCACCAATCATGGTGCACTGGTATGCCGTGTCGGCGGCTCTCATTTTACTGTCGGCGGCCCGGATGGCGTCGGCCGCATTTCTTCTGGTCCCAATCCTTACGACCTCCTTAGCGCATCTCTCGCCGCATGCACCGCTATGAGCATTCGTTTTCAGGCTCGACGCCAGAGACTTCCGCTGGAGCGGCTGGAAGTGAGCGTCAGCTTCCGCCATGGCGCTCAGGGCGAACGAGATTCGTTCGCACGCACCCTCGTGCTGGAGGGAGAACTCGATGCTCATCAGCGCGCGCTCCTGCTGGAAGCCGCAAACCTCTGCCCCGTTGGCAAGATTCTCGGCATCGGCGCCGCTATCAACACGCGCCTCGACGCTACTGCTTCCGGCCACAGCCCAAGCACTCAGGCCAGCTACGAGGATGATCTGGCTCAACTCCCGATCCCGAATATCACTCCGGATTGAGCGTCTCTCGTGCGGTCGATCACCGTACCGGCGCATCGCAGCCGATCAAACCCGCATTGCAGCTCTTTCTTGCGTCCTCAGTGCCCGGAAATCTTCCCTCGCGGGGCATTCGTCCCGACGTTCACTGCTGACGCGCTTTGATCTTTCGCGTCGATGGCATCGATTCCATAGCCACAGGTCATTGGACCGTCGAATTTGGCGATCGTATTTTTGGTCGCCCGCAAGGGAATTCGGAAGATGACGACATACCACACACGAGGAGGTTGGCGATGAGGGCAATCGTCGTGGCAGACCAAGCTGCGGGAACGGCCGGGATGAAGCTGGTGGAGCGACCCGAACTGCGGCCAGCAATAAACGACGTCGTCGTTCAAGTCTATGCGTCAGGATTCGTTGGAACCGAGCTGTCGTGGCCTTCGACGTGGACCGATCGCCTCGATCGCGACCGGACACCGTCGATTCCCGGGCACGAGTTGGCCGGAGTGGTCACCGCTCTCGGATATGGCACGACGGGCCTGTCGGTGGGACAGCGGGTGTTCGGCCTCGCGGACTGGTATCGCGATGGCACACTGGCCGAGTATGTGGCGATCGAGGCACGCAACCTGGCGCCGCTGCCGGGCGACGTTGACTTCACGGTGGGCGCGAGCCTGCCGGTCTCGGGTCTGACCGCGTGGCAGGGATTGTTCGTGCACGGCCGCCTTCAGGCGGGGCAGCGCGTCCTCGCGCACGGCGCGGCCGGCGCAGTCGGGTCGATGGTGACGCAACTCGCGCGTGAGGCCGGCGCCTATGTCATCGGCACCGGACGCGCCGCCGACCGTCAGAAGGCGCTCGACTTCGGCGCGAATGAGTTCGTCGACCTGGAGAACGACGCTCTAGACGACATCGGCCCGGTCGACCTGGTGTTCGATCTCATTGGCGGCGACATCAGGAAACGCTCCGCGCGCCTGGTTCGATCCGGAGGAACGCTGGTGTCCATCGTCGGGCCGGCCGAGGCGCGGCCCGCCGATGGCCTGGCGGTCGACTTCGTCGTCGAGTCCGATCGTGCCCAACTGAGTGAGATCGTCCGGCGGGTTCGGGACGGGCGACTGCGCACGAACGTCGGCCACGTAACGACACTCGAAGATGCCGTCGCCGCCTTCAATCCAACGAAGCGGATCGGCGGGAAGACGATCATCCGCGTTCGTCCGTGAACGACCCACATTCGATGCACGCGGCCGTCACGTCCTATCAGACGCGCCGCAACCCAGGAAACTACCACGGCCCCCGGGCATGAGATGCCAGACGGGCTCCATCCCTGCGGCATTTCGAGCAAAGAGAGCGAAAGCACTCGTTATCTCAAGTCATCCCCTAACGCACAGGAATCACCATGACCAACAGAATCGCCATGACCAATGCCGTCATCGAATGTATCCTGAGCCGCAGCTCCGCCAAATACTACGACCCTGCCGCCACTTTGAGCGATGACCAAATCAGCGAGCTGGTGCGGATCGGCACTACTGCGCCGACATCCTTCCATTTGCAGAACTGGCGCTTCATCGCGGTACGCACGCCTGAAGCCAAGGCTCGGTTGAGCCCGATCGCCTGGAAGCAGCCGGCGATCACTGAAGCCGCCGTTACCTTTATCATCTGCGGCCAGTTGGCTGATTCCAGTGTAATTCCGGACCGCCTGGCGCCGGTGGTGGAGGCGGGTATCATGCCGGCAAAGTTGATACCGGATTGGGAAATCCCCGCACGCGATCTCTATAAGGACTACCCGCAGCGCCAGCGCGACGAAGCAGTGCGCACCGGCGCCTTCGGTGCGGCGGCGATGATCTATGCGGCCCGATCGCTGGGCCTGGGTTCGACGCCGATGATCGGTTTCGATGCCGAAGCGGTGCACCGAGATTTTGGATTGGCCGAGGACGAAGTCCCGGTCATGCTGCTGTCCGTAGGAGCGGAGCGTCCGGGAAACTGGCCGCAGAAGCCGCGTCGCCCGGTGGCCGATGTGTTGGACCTCATTTAGTGATTAGTGAAACCGAGAACCTGCGAAGATTATGATGCCAAGAATTACAGCTCTGAAGCCGGAACGGGTGCCGGCGGATTCGAAACCGACCCTCGATATGTTCACCAAGAACATCGGGTTCACCCCAAATATGATGGCGACCTTCGCGGCAAGCCCGATCGCGTTCAACTCATGGGCCGCCCTGCTTGGCTCCTTGAGCAAGGCGCTAGACGTGAAGACGCGCGACAGCATCGGCCTCGCTGTCTCCGAAGTGAATGGCTGCGACTACTGCCTGACGGTTCACAGCTTTACGGCCAATCATATGGCCAAGCTGCCCGCCAATGAAATCACTCTCGCTCGGAAGGGCCATGCCAGCGACCCGAAGCGGGACGCTGCCATCCAGTTTGCGCGTAAAGTCATCGAGACCCGCGGCAAGGTTAGTGACGCCGATCTGAAAGTCGTCCGCGACGCAGGCTACACGGATGCGAACGTCATCGAGATAGTCGCGCTGGTGGCCATGTACTCTCTGACGAACTTTTTCAACAACGTGTTCGATCCCGAGAAGGACTTTCCTGCCGTTGCGCCGGCTGGATCGATCTGAACTCAATCCATTCGCATCTACGATCTCTGAGGAGCCTCCATGATGCGAGCATCACGCAAGGCTCGGACGCACCCGGGAAGGATTCTTGGGAACGCGTCCGGGCTTTTGGTTGGCGCGAAGACTGTCGCCGTTTGTCGCCACGGCGCCAAAGCTCCTCGACAAAGCACTCAAGGGATCGCTCCAGGCCGCCAGATCACCAGCGAGAACGATGTCGTCGCCCCGCCGCACAAGAAGGTGTTCAAGGCGCGTGTCTATTTCATCTGGAGGACCACCATCGCGCCGGAGCGGCGCGAGCGTCTCAATCGCGCGACCGCGGAGGCGGACGCTTCAGACTTAAAAGCTCCGTCACGTCATGCCGATCGGCTGCGGATGAGATAGCAATTTTCAGCCATTTTCCGTCTGGGTATGTTCGGGCTTCATCGTAAAGCTTCACCAGCTGCGAGCGCCACCAGTAACGCCGCGCCTCAAACTTCTCTCGCTCTGCTGCCCCCAAGACCACCTCGACCGAAAACAGCCTGTATTCCGGCAGGAAGGTGCAGAATGCCTTGGATTTCTTGTAACGCAGGGACCAACCACGCTTCTTGCCACGATAGAGCCAATCCGGCACGAAAACATCGGGGTAGTATGCCTCGATCCATTTTCGCAGCTCGGCCCAATGCCCGAACGCCTTCGGCCCGATCCAGTCTCGGACAGTGCTGTCGTCGGGCGATGCTGATTTATCGGTGATCCTGTCGCCGATCTGGGGGGATTGTTCCATGCCGCTTTCCTTTACACCGCAACTTTCACGTTGGTTTCGGAAGACCTGGTGTGCCGCATCATCGGCCGATCAATAGCGAATGAGCCCGAACAGGCCGAATAATCCGCCCGCGTCCTGCCAAAGCTCGACAACCTTCCATCCGCCGGACCGGGCAAGCCGCTCGAAGCTCTCCGCAGTATATTTTCGGGAGCTCTCAGTATGAATGCTTTCCGACGTTCTGAAACTAAACGCGCGCTCGCAGAGGGTAACGCGCTGATCGCACACGCTGACCAGATGCATCTCTACTGCTTTCTCGATCTCGTTCCAGCGCGCCACGTGCTTGAACCGCTCTAAACAGAAATCGCCGCCCAGTTCGGCGTTGATCCGCTCAAGGAGGTTGAGGTTGAAAGCGGCTGTCACACCGGCGCTGTCGTCGTAAGCACGCAGAAGCGTATCCACGTTTTTCTGGAGATCGACACCGATGATGGCACGTCCGTTTTTGCCTAAGTGTCGCCCCATCTGCATCAGCAAGGTCTTCGCCTCGCTCGCGTTCAAATTCCCCATCGTCGAGCCAAGAAAAAATCCTGTCCTGCCGCCGCTGGAGCCATCGAACGGAACCTCAAATGCATCCAGGAAATTGCGCTCGATGGGACGGATCCAGAGCGACGGGAAGCGCGAAGCGATCCTCCGAGACGTTTCTGCAAGGAAAGCATCGGCGACATCGATCGGCACGTAGCCTCGCGGGTCACGCAGGCCTGCCAGCAGAAGCTCCGTCTTAACGCCGGCTCCCGCACCATACTCGATGAGAACCGCGCCAGGCGCTACAAAATCGGCGATGTCACGCTGCCGCTCTCGCAAGATCGACGTTTCGGCTCTGGTCAGATAATACTCATCCCGCCTCGTTATCTCTTCGAAAAGTTCAGATCCACGCTCGTTGTATAACCAACGGCTCGGCAGCGTCTTCACATCAGCGGATAAGCCGCCAACGACGTCTCGGGCAAATGCATTTTCAACAGCGTCGATGCTGTCATTCACGTGAAGCATATTTTCCGCTTTCGGTGACACGGCGGATAACGGCCGAGGTAAACTCGTGGCCGATATTTTCACCGTGAATTCGTGCCAGGCTCAGTGACTACGTTACTTGAGGGGTGTCGTCAGCGGGTTGTCGTTGGTGTCGAGGACAAAAACAGCGAGCAGCTTCGCCGGTTTTGTCTTGCTCGCGTTGCGGCTGATCGAATGGGTTGCACCCGGCGGCTCCGACCAGCCCTCGCCTGCCTGATAGATGCGCTTCTCGCCGTCGTTCACCTTCGACTCGATCGCGCCCGAGATCACATAAGCGTAGATGAAAGCCGACTTCGCATGGGTATGGGGCGGGGATGCCGCGCCCGGCGCGTAATCGACCTCCAGGGCGAGCAGCGACTTGCCAGGGACATTGGGAATGGCCGCCTCGAGTTTCTTCGCGACGGTTTCCGCTTCGCGATCATGAGCGCGGATGGGGCCGGCCATCGAGAAGGCGGCGCAGGTGACAGCGAAAATGGTCCGGATCTTCATGAGTTTCTCCTTCTGCCTGGAGGTTGGTATTCGTTCTTCATTGCTCCCTCTCGACCTTGCCGGCCTGCTGATTGCCGACACCGAACGATCAGTCTCGCGGGATGAAGTCGACGTGGGGCCCCGGCTCGATGATGAACACCGCGAGCGTGGCGAGAACGCAGGCGACGGCGGCGACAACCATCGCCATGTGGAATCCCCAGAACAGCTGAGGACCGCCTTGCTGCAGCACACCGCCGAGCAATGCGATGGCGAACAGCGACCCGGCGCGTGAGACTGCGCTGTTGACGCCAGACACGGTTCCGACTCGATCGGACTCGACGGAGGTGAGGACGAGGGTCGTCAACGGCGCGATCGCCAGGCTCATGCCAAGCGCCAGCAACAGGATGGTGGGGAAGATGTCCGCCCAATAGGTTGCGTTCGGACCGATACGGAGCGCCATGATGCAGCCCAAGGCGACGACGGCGCTGCCGGCGAACAATGGCAGGCGCCTGCCGAACCGGCGGCAGAGCATACCGGCGAGCGGCGAAACGACCATAATCAGCACTTGCAGAGGAATGAAGGCCAGGCCCGCCACCAGCGTCGGCAGGTACGCGCCTCGGATCATCACGAACGGGATCAAGGTTAGCATGACCGTGAACGAACCGTAGAGGAGCGCGGTAAACAGGTTCACGCCGACGACCGACCGCGAGGCGAAGAGCGACGGGGGCAGCATGGCGTTCTCGCCTAGCCGCCGCTGTGTGACGATAAGGCCGGCAAAGCCGCCCAGACCGACGATCAGAGTGATGAGCACCCAAAGGGTTGGACCGGAACCGTTGGTCAGGCTCGTCAGCCCCGCGCCCAACGAGCCGAGCCCGACTGTCGAAGGGACCGCGCCATAGACGTCGATCCGGACGTAGCTGGTCGGGGAGTCCTTGGGTATCCACGCGGTGCCGAAGGCCAACGCGCTGGCGACGATGGGCAGGAGCATCAGAAAGGCCGGCCGCCAGGATCCGTGATCAATGATCGCGCCCGCGATCGCGGGCGCGACGCCACTTGCGACCGCTGCGACGGCGGACCAGATGCCGATCGCACGGGCTTTCTTGTCGGCGGGAAAGGCCCGCCCGAGCACGGAAAGGCCGTTGGGCAGGATCACAGCTTCGCCCAAACCTTGCAGGAAGCGGCCGCAGATGAGCGGCGCGAAGCTCGGCGCGAAAGCAATCGCGGCCGCGCCCAGGCCGTAGAGAGCGATCCCCGCGAGGAAGATCCGCTTCTGTCCGAACCGATCACCCAGAGCGCCGCCTACCAAGGTCAGGGCCGCGAGCGGCAGGAGCTCGGCGTTCATGACCCACTGCAGGTCAAGCGGCGACAGGCGCAAGTCTCGGCCAATCGCCGCGAGCGCGACCGTGACGACGGCACCGCTGACGAACACGAGGCAGCTGCCCAGGCTCGACGCGGCGAGCACCTTGGTGCTCCCCCGCGCGCCGACGGCCTTAGGCTCGGAGAGCGCCAGGCCGCGATGGGTCAGGATCAGGGACGCACTGCTCACGACCTAACCGTCATGTCAGGTCGCGCGCTTCGCGGCGCGGGTTCATCGGCCGGCAGCCCGAAGCCGAACTGCCGTGTCCGTTCGCGGATCACTTTTCGCAACATCAATTCAACCTCAAGCAGGCTTGCCATGAACCGCCGTCGCCTCCTGCCCGCGCCGCGCCGCCGGCGGCCACGGCCGAGCGACGCCTAAACGTGGATCCGTGCCGAGCTGACGAGGAGCGCGGAACCGCTCTCCGCCCCAAGTTCTCACGGGCGAACGCGAACGATTGTCTTCCCCTTGCGGCGCTCGGTCCGATTGAAGGCGGCGATGGCGTCATCGAGGGTCGAGACGGTGCCGATGTTCGTCCGCAGTCGTCCGTCCCGCAGACGCTGGACGATCTCACCCAGTTGGGCGCGATCGGACTCGACAACGAAGTCGATCGCCAAGCCGTCGGTGGGCCGCGCCTCGGTCGGCCCGGCGATGGTCACCAGCGCTCCTCCCGCTCGAATCAGGCCTGCGGACCGCTTCGCGATGTCGCCGCCGAAGATATCGAAAACCAGATCGACGCCACCGACGTCTTTCAGAGCGTCGTTCTCGAGGTCGACGAACTCATTCGCGCCGAAGTCGAGCACCGCCTGACGGTCGGCAACGCGTCCAGTGCCGATGACGTAGGCGCCGGCCTCACGTGCGAGTTGCGTCACCATCGAACCGACGACGCCAGCCGCACCGTGCGCAAGGACGGTCTGCCCCGACTGAAGGTGGCCGTGCACGAACAGTCCTTGCCACGCAGTCAGACCCGGCATCGGCAGGCTCGCGCCCACCGTGAAGTCGACGTCGCCCGGCAGCGGCGCAAGGTTGCGTGCCTCGACGGCCACATACTCCGCCAAGGTGCCGTCGCGATACCAGTCCGTCAGGCCGAACACCCGCTGTCCCACTGACAATCCCGTCGTGCCATAACCGAGAGCGGTGACGACTCCGGCCAGCTCGTGCCCAGGGATCGACGGTGTTCGGTCACGATCGAGGCGATCGGTCCACATCGGGGGCCACGTCAGCTCATCCCAAGTGAAGCCCGATGCATGAACTTGAACGACGACGTCGTTTATCGCTGGCCGCGGTTCGGGCCGCTCCACCAGCTTCATCCCGGCCGTTCCCGCGGCCTGGTCCGTTACGGCGATTGCCTTCATGTGAGTTGTCTCCTCAGTTATTTGCTCCTTTGCTGGATACGTTCCAGCGACAAAAGCCGGTTCGGCATCGCTTGCCAGCGACCCGAAAGCGAAGATGGGACGGCGCCTCCACGATCTCAGTTGTCCAGCCCTCGACAAAATCCACGAGCGGTACCCATTGATGGCAGCGCGGAGTAACATTCTCCAATAGCCGGCATGTATGGTTTCCATTGCAGCGGGGAATAGTGGTGCGACGGTCTTCTCTGCCATTGGTAAATCAAGGCAAGTTGCGCACGCCGCGACGGCATGCCGCCGCGCGGCAAGGCAATAACGATTATCTATCGATTCTATGGCGAGAGATAATTTCCTTCACCGGGGTCCGACCGCCACCGTATGAGACGGTTGTCGGAACCACCTTCAATCCGAAATAAGACTGCGAATGACCAATCCTGCAAACCAGAGACGGCGAGCGAGTCGCAACGCGGCGCAGCCGTTTGTAGAGGGATGCAGCCGCGGCGTTATCGACGCAGAACCTTGCCCGCGAGAGCTCGGTCGGGAGGCGCCACCTCGCTGCCGGCGGATGGTACTCGCGGCCTGTGTGCTCGCGTCCTCGATGGCGTTCATCGATGCGACAGCGTTGCCCGTTGCGTTACCGAGATTGCGCTCAGATTTGGCGGCGGACCTCGCCTCGGTTCAATGGGTCCTCAACAGCTACATGCTGGCGCTCGCCTCGCTGACATTGATCGGCGGCGCGCTCGCGGACGTTTACGGCAAAGCGCGCATGCTCGGGTTCGGTTGCGTGCTGTTCGGTCTGACGTCCGCCGCTTGCGCGCTGGCGCCTTCGCCCGCCTGGCTGATCGCTGCCCGCGTCGCGCAGGGAGCGGCCGCAGCGATCGTTACTCCCGCGAGCCTCGCCCTGATCGGGGCCACCTATCCGCGCGAAGAGCGAAACCGCGCGATCGGCGTATGGGCCGCAGCGTCGGCTCTCACCACCGCCGGAGGTCCTGTCCTGGGCGGCTGGCTCACCGAGACCTTTGGCTGGCCATCCGTGTTCTGGATCAACCCGCCGCTCGCGCTCGTGGCAGTGGGAGTTCTGCTGGTCTTTGCGCCGAAGGATGGTCGCATCCAGCGCAGATTCGACGTGATTGGCGCCGCGATCCTCGCTTTGGCGATCGGGGCGCTTGCCTGGGCGCTTAGCCAAATCGGCCCCGGTGAAGTTCAGGCCGCCGCGGGCGCTTCAGCCCCGTCGGGCACAGTGCTCGTGATTGTCACCGGGCTTGGCATTATCGGGCTCGCCGTCTACGCGTTCTGGGAGCGCAGAAGCGAACACCCGATGACGCCACCTCGCTTGGCGGAGAACCGCGCCTTCCTCGGGCTGAACGTTGTCACCCTGATGGTCTATGCGGGGGTTTCGATCATGTTCTTTCTGCTACCCTTCGAGCTCATCGATCGCCGCGCCCTGTCGTCGACCGACGCCGGGCTCGCATTCCTACCTTTCACGCTTGGCGTGGGGCTCTTGTCGAATCTCTTCGGCCGGCTGGCAGACAAGATTGGCGCGCGGGCCATGCTCATCGCGGGACCGCTAGGTGCGGCACTCGCCTATATCCTGATGGCGCTTGGCGAGAAAGAATCCCTGATGCTCGGCGTGATCGGACCTATGACCCTACTGGGCCTGTCCTTCGCTGTGCTCGTTGCGCCGCTCACCGCGTCTGTCATGTCGAGTGTTGATCAGGCCGACGAAGGACTCGCCTCCGGCATCAACAATGCGGCGAGCCGGATTGCGCAGCTCGCCGGGGTGGCACTAGCCGCCGGCGTCGCGTCTTTCTCGTCCGGCTACGAAGTCGGCCTCGCCATAGCCGCCGCGACCTCGATCGGCGGCGCCTTTGCGGCCTCGATGACGCTGACACCGGTCATGGCGAAAGCGGACGCAACTTAGAAAGCACGGAATTCAACCGAATTCGATACTTCACTAAATCTGGCAGACACCCTGAACTTACCGGAAGCCGTGTTCAGCGGAGCGTCATGGCTGATCGTTGATCTCGAGCCACGAGCTTTGCGGCGACTTGTCGCAAGCCACGTTTGTCTGCAGCAGCGAGCACATGGCGCAGATATCGCCGGACGACCTCCGACGAGGTGCTGCGTCCCGCATTTGGACGCTATCTGAACCGACGAGCGCTGCTGGTAGCGACTCCCGTCAGAGCGAAGGCCATTCCGGCGACCAGACAGAAGACGGCGCCTTGGTCTCCGCCCAAGCCGAAGATCAGCGAGACCAACGCGGAACCAAGTGACCATCCGACGTAGCGAGCCGACGCATTCATCCCACTTGCGGCCCCGCTGCGCCCTACGGGTCCAACCGTCATCATCGCCGTGTTGTTCGGGGTCTGAAAAAGACCAAAGCCGATACCGCAAAGAGCCAGTCGCCATACGACATCCCATCTCGCCGGAGATGTCGGCAAGAAGATCATCAGGAGCAAACCGACCGCCAACAACGCCAAACCAATGCTGCAGATCACCGAAGCGGGGTGGCGGATCGTCAAGCGACCGGCAATTGGAGCCGTGACTGCAGTCATGAACGGCCAGGTTGTCAGAAGAAGACCTGTTTCCACGGCCGAAAGATGCATCCTCGTCTCAAATAGAAACGGCAAGGAGACGTAAGCCAGAATTTGTGCGGCATAGGAGCAGACGGATGTCCACATCGATAGGGTAAACAGAGGTATACGGAAAAGATCGAATGGCAACATTGGCATAGGGTGCCGGAGCTGTTGTCGAACGAAGAGACTGAGACAGAAGAGACCTGCCACGATCTCTCCCGTCGCAATGCGCCCATCGCCAGTACCCAGCGTGCCGACACCGACGACGAAAAGTCCGAACGCCAGCGCATTCAGAGCGGTCCCGATCAGATCGAGAGAGCGCGCAACCCGAACGTCTGGTGGTGCAGCGGCAATAAATAACGGAACAGTAAGGCCGAATGGCACATTCACCAAAAACAACCAGGGCCATTTTGCCAAGGCAAGTATTGCCGCCGCGATGGTGGGGCCCAATGCTCCAGGTATCGCCACCGCTAACGCGACCAACGCGAAGCCCTTGCTGACCATGTGATGCGGATAAATCACGCGTACAAATGCCATGCCGGCCACAGAAACTCCAGCTGCCCCGGCACCCTGAATTAAGCGCGCACTCACCAGCATCGGTAATGTTGGAGCGAAAGCGCAACCCAACGACGCGAAAACAAAAATAGCCAGGCCGGCGGTATAAACGCGCTTCAGACCGAGTGATTCGACCAGACTTGCAACGGGCAACAAGCAGACCGTTGCCGAAAGCTGATAGGCATTCACGACCCAAACGGTCGCGGCGTCCCTGCTTGCGAATGAACGCGAGATGTTTGGCAAGGCGATGTTCACGATCGCGCTTCCGAGGGAACTTAGACCAAGTCCAAGCAAGATGCATAGCATTACCCAGCGGCGCTGAGCCGCCGTCAAACATTCGACGCCACCCATCAGTATGCAATTTCCGGCGCGAACCTTGGGCGGCCTTCCGGCCATGACAACAACAACATTGAAAGCTTCGGCTCGTGCCGCGCACCGCGCCCGCCGCTCACGAGTAGTCACCTCCGCTCTGCTGACTGAGGTTGCCGAGGTAGTCGCGCTTCCCGATCTTCGCTCCGAGGTGCCGAAGGATCGCGTGCGCAATCGCGATGTGGAAGAAGAAGTCGGGTAGCACCAGGTGCCGGATGTAGTTGTCGCCGCCGAACCACCCGCGCACGATAGGCGGTGTCAGTTCGTATGTGCGGGACTGCGCGCCGGCAATCTCGCCCGGCTGCACGTTTTGCAGGAAGCCGCGCGTCTCGAGGAGCCGCCCCTTCAGTGCCGGGTACATCATGAGGGTGCTGTGGGGAGCCGGCGCATCGCGCTGCATCAGCTTCGCCATGTGGGCGTCAACCTTATTGCAGCTTACAGAAAACTGTTCTCCGAAGCTCAGCATGTCGGACGCGAGCCGCTCGCCAAGGATCCTTCCAGGCTCATATCCCCTGGTCCGCTCGAGTGCTTGAGCGTGGTCGAGATAGTCGTCCATCACGTTCAGTCCGTGCACCATGACAGGGACCGTGATGTCATAGACCGAGAGGGACACGTCGAACTCCATTCGCTCGCTTTTTACTCTGAACGTCGGTCAGTGACGCAGGACGGGATATCCATTCACATAAATCCAGTCCGTGGCCGTGGCAGGCAGGTGGCACCCCTGGCAATCGGAACGGTAGTCCGTCGAGGTGGTTTTGAGCGGCTTGTCCGCGTCGAACCACGACCATCCCCACCCGTCGCCCCACAACGGGTTGCCGGGGTGCGTTCCCTTACTGTCTCTCACCATGACGAACCAGCCCTTGAGCTTGTCGGCGTGGCTTACCGTGCCGGTGGTCATCTCGTTGGTCGAAGTCGCGAAGACTTCTTTCACCAGAACGGCGCCGTCCGGAAAATGCCCCGTCTTCCGGTAGGCGTCGATCGCCCCGGGGGATGCGTAGACGGCGTGGATTTCATTCGAGCCCTGGCCGCTCTCAGCCGCAATCGCCCAGCTGCCGAGCGCTTGGTAGAGGGTTCGGTAGTCCGCCGGCACGCGCAGGTGCCCAGCACCGTCTACCACGTTCGCGGTCGGGCCGGCCGGAGCAGCTCCGTTGATCTGCGCGAGCGCTGCCACGGCGCCGGTGACTAGCGAGACGGCAACAGCGAGGCCGATAGTCCTCGATAATTTCATGGGGATCTCCTTTACCGCTCGCGCGCTGTGCACTCTGATCCAGTGAAACGGCTTCAATCATTACTTCAATCGCTGTGTGGCCAACCGCGCGCTCGGCCTAGCCAGCCCTAAAGATCGGACTCGGCCGACAAAATTAGAAATTCTCTTTGGACATGTATTCGATAGGCAGAAGATATCGTCGTACGTGAGCGCTGTGAGCGCCGACCCGACCGTCTTACGTCGTAGTAGGCAGCTGCGAGTGCGCCGTCGTCGAGGGGCATTTCAGACCGCCTCATCGCCGGATTGACAGGATGTTGCTCTCCACCTTCTACTGCTCTCACTCGGACGTGGAAGCGGCCTGGCGCAGCGAGGCCAGGATTTGCGCCGGCTCCTCTCGTATCGTGAAGTCCGGCTCGACGAATGCGCTGCGGATCCGGCCTTCCGCGTCAATCACATAGGTCGCGGGAATAGGTAACATCCACTCCGGTGACCCGTGCCGGGCGCCGAAGTCGAATCCTAGCCTGGAATAGTGCGCTTTGGTCTCGTCGGGCACTCGGAACAGCACGCCATACGATATGGCAACGCCATAGTCGACGTCGGACAGCACCTTCAGGTCCAAGCCTAGGCTCCGCTTGAGCTGCCGCGGGAAGTCCCTCGTCTCGGGTGTCACCACTGCGAGGGTCGCACCGATGCTCTCGAACTCATCCTTTGCAGCCTGCAGGGCGCAAAGCTCAGCGGTGCAGAAAGGACACCAACCGCCTCGGAAGAAACTCAGGACGAGGGGTCCTTTGCGGCGCAGCCGTTCGGAGGAGTGGAGACGGCCATCAGCGTCCGGCAGGAGGAAGCTCGGCGCGTCATCTCCAACCTTCAGAGCGTGCGATGCCACGTCTGTATCTCGGAGCCAGCGCACGAGGTGGTTGTATGACTCCCAATCCGCAGCGCTGAACGTCGTCAACAACTCGGTGCGGATCCGGGCGAGTGTCTTGTTGGTTTGATTTAACATCGGTTGGGAGTCATCGGGCTGAGGATCGATTGGCTGGAAGCGGCTGGCCGTCGGCGTGCGTGTCGTGGTCATGCGGGCGCCCTCGACACCACCGGGACCGCTGCGTGCGGCACGCCCCGGTCGGGGGCTTCGACCGACCAGTCGCGAAGCCGCGCGACCTTGACGAATGCGTCCAGCGCCGGGGAGTAGCGGCGCCCTTGCACAGCCAGTAGGCGTACCTCCCGTGAAACCAGGTTGCCTTCGAGCGGGATGGTCTTGAGCGTCGGAAGGCGCGGCATGTGCTCGGGCGCGAGCATCACGCCAAGGCCGGCCGCGGCCATGTGCTGCAGGTGCAGGTCGTGACCGCTGCAGTGGCCAAGCTGGGGCGGGCTCTCGGGGAAATACGATTTCTGGATCTTCGGGGCGACGTCGCAGTCGGCGCGTTCCAGCAAGATGGTCTCACGGAGGTCGTCGATGCCGATCGAGGGACGATTTGCGAGCCGGTGTGTCGGCGCAAGAACCACAACGTAGCGCTCCTCGAACAGCGACCAGTCGTCGATGCGGGCGGGCACATCCTGCACGTCTCCGACCATTGCGACGTTGATCTCGCCCTCAAGCAAGAGGTCGACGAGCTTCTTCGCCGCGCCCTCGCGCAGCTCGACGTGAAGTCCAGGGACGAACTTTGCGATCTCTGCGATTGGATCGAGGACGAGCGACGCCGAGATGGATGGGGCAAGGCCAATCTTCAGTGGCGCGACGTCCTTGCGTTGGAACTCCTGGGCTCGGCGACGCACCGCCTCTGCCGAGGCCAGTGTGCGCTCCAGCATCGGAAGGACTTCCTTTCCAAGATCGGTGAGTTGGGTGAGCTGGCGTTCGCGATAGATCAACTGGCCGCCGAGTTCCTGCTCGAGCTTCTGCACCCCCTTGGTCAACGCGGGCTGCGTGACATTGCACTGCTCGGCCGCGCGGGTGAAGTTGAGGGTGGACGCGACGGCGAGGAAGTAGCGAACCTGATGAAGCTCCATGGGTTGTTATGTTCTCCGTCAAGGTGCGGCTGTCGATAGAGACGAGCCTTTGCAATCGACGGCGTGACAGGCACGTCGCGATCATGGGGAGTAGATGCGACTTGCGTGCGGAGGTTGGAACGGCTCGGCCTATTGATTAGGACGCACGGACACGCTTTCAGGAGTTTCTGAGAGCCAGGTTAGTGCATGCGAGATGGGCGAGAACCGGACGGGCGGCGGCGCCGCCGTGTACCCATGTTCGTCACCTTCGTCAGTGCAGAAATCAATCGTGCGACAGCTAGCGGAGCAAGCCTCAACGATAGTTCGTCAACCGCCAATCGTCTGTTTCTTGCCAAGCCTCGCTAAACGCGAGACTGGGCGGCAGTCCGAACCCAGAGTCGAACTCTCGTGGCAGCATGGCCCTTCCCGACGGAGCGGCGTCAGGCATGGAGGGTCTCGCCGCCCTTGGCATCTTCGAAGTATTGAGGTGCCTCGCGACGGTCATATTTCCCGTAGTCGCGCACGATCCGCACTCTACGAACCCTTGCCTTTTCATTCGGCGCGGAAGCGTCCTCGTAGGCCTGCGCTGCGGCGGCGTCCTTCCAGGACATGAGCAGAATCAGGTCGCCAGGCGTGAGCACTGCTTCGAAGATGTCCCAGGACGTGAAGTCGGCGGCCCAAGGGTTCAGTCCGAGCCACTCCGCGCAGTCGTACGGGTTGTCGGTCTGTTTCCACTCCGCGGGGCGCGTCGCGTTGATCAGCGTGACTGTCATCCCCTCCCCGACTTCGGTCTCATCGAGCCGCTGTTCCCTCAGGGCGTAACCCACGGGCACTTTGTTGTCGGCAGTGATCTGACCGACGCGGAGGTGGTAATCTGCGAGTATTTCGTCGCGGCCCTTCTGCTGGACCTCGTGATGGCGCGTGCGGATGCGCCAGCGGACCAGTGACTTCTCGTCTCGCCAGTTCGAAAGCGAAAGGATCCAGTCCTCGCGTGTCAGGCTCTTGTAGCGGATGTTGTCGACGAAGCCTTCGACCTGCTCCAGCTCCGGGCGCAGCATGTTGGCATTGTTGAGGTAGTTATCCCACTTCCCTTTATGGGGGAGGGCTTCGAAAATCACGGAAAACATAGTCGTATCTCATTCTTGGAGTGCTGTGATGTAGTCGATTCGGTTTCGAAGTGGCCCGACCATGCGTCGCATTCACGGTGATTTGCCGGATGGGAAGCCTCCGCGGGCGCGTACCGCTTTTCCGCATATCCGGCCTTCCTGCCACACCGCGGTAGTCACTGACCGCTGGGAGTTTTGGATGACGGCGTGCGCGTGATCCGCGTACCGACAAAGCTGCTCCGGCCCCCCGCATCGTCGACACACGGGAGAAAGAGGCGGACCAGCGTGCCGCCACCTCGCTCGCGCTCGATACTGATCGCACCGCTCCGTCCTTCGGCGAAGTGCCGAACCTGGGCGAGTCCGCTGCCGCCGCCAGCCGCCTTTGTCGTGAAGTATGGAAGGAACGCCTGCGACAGGACCTCCTCAGACATGCCCTCCCCCTCGTCGGCGACGACAATCTCAACGAACCCGCGGTCCGCGCTAAACGGCTCGACATTCCGCGCCGCGACGGTGATCGTGCCGCCGGCCGGCATAGCATCGTCTGCGTTTCGGCAGAGATTCAGGAGCGCAAAGTACAGCTCTTCCGGGTCGGCATTGAAGGTCCATAAGTCGGGCGCGATCTCGGTGCGGACAGTGATGTCCGGGCGCAACGCCCAGTCAAGCGTACCCGCGATCGCTGCGAGACGACTGCCTGCGACAAAGCCCTCGATCGACTTGCGGCATGGTCGCGCAGTATCGAGGAACTGACGGCTGAGCAACACGCCTCGCGTAATCGCTTCCTGCATTTTGCAAACGATCGCCGCTCGATACGCGGCATCGCTCTGGCACTCGAGCAGCCGCAGGCCGCCGCCGATCACGGCGAGAAGGTTGTTGATGTCGTGGACGACGAACGGCGCCACGTCCCCGATCGACCTCTCGCCCTCCGAACCGCGGGCGAAGGCCGCGCGGCGCGTGCTGGACCGTGGGGCGGTTCGGAACAGGACCCCGGAGATCTCGCCGTCGCCCCCGACGAGTGGAATCTCCACGCGTCTGGACGCGATAACACCGCTGCCGTGATCGCTGACGCTCCGCATTCTCACACCGAGTGGGCGCTGCACCCCAAGCGCGACACCGGCGCGGTCCGTAAGCACGACTACATCCCCCGGCAGAGGGCTCTCGACCTCGCCGGGAAAGGAAATGTCGGATGAATATTTGATCAGCATCTGGGGAACTCCTGGCCTGCGATCGTCCAACGGGACGCCAAGTTCGGCCTGTACACGCGGGCGGGCGACGATGGCTCGAAGATTGGCTCCAGCACCGAAAAATGGAAAATCACCTCTTGCCATGGAGTCGATAGCCGACCGTTATCGGCACGCCGCGGCGCCCAGGCTGCAACGCAGCGCTGATCATCATGCTAAGCCAGAACAAGCAGCAGGATATCGATCGCAAGGCCGCGGAGAACGACTACCGGATCAATGTAGGCGAAGCTCAAATTGCTGCATGAGAAGATCGAACAACTGCGTGAGAGCGAAGTCCTGAAGCCAACGGAGGCCATCAGGATGCTGACCGAGCTGCTCGAGCAGTCAACGTCGGATGCACGCGAATCCGGTGCGGAAAGCGAACCGCCATCATGACGCGCAGCTATTGATTTCATGGCGTGACGTCATTTCCAATTCGCCGCACGGAATTCCATGCTTGCACGGTGCCGGGCTCATCCGACGCGCAATCAGGAGGTTACAATGTCAGTTCACAAGCCGGTTCTCACGGCGCCGCACGGCGGCGAGACAGTGACCTCGAGCGGAGGCTCGAGCGTCGAAATGAAGGTGGAGAGCAGCCAGTCCGGAGGCGAATATGGCACTGTCCTGTGGACGGTGCGAGCCGGGGAAG
Source organism: Bradyrhizobium sp. 956_D2_N1_4 (assembly GCF_052076025.1). Classification (NCBI taxonomy): domain Bacteria; kingdom Pseudomonadati; phylum Pseudomonadota; class Alphaproteobacteria; order Hyphomicrobiales; family Nitrobacteraceae; genus Bradyrhizobium; species Bradyrhizobium sp. 956_D2_N1_4. The sequence goes on from NZ_CP197237.1 coordinate 5,435,149, forward strand.
AACCGCCGCTACACACCCACACGCGCGAGGACGAGCTACTATACGTGGTGCAAGGGAAGCTAATCGCGCGGGTCGGCGATGCCCGTATCGAGGTGGGGCCAGGCGCCTACGCGGCTCTTCCCCGCGGTGTGCCGCATACGATCGAGGTGGTCGGCGACCAGGCGACCCTGCTGCTCAGCTTCGTGCCGGGTGGGTTGGAACGCTTCTTGGTCCCCCGGAAAGGCGAGCAGCCCGATCCGGCTGCATTCGGCCTGACGTTCCCCTAAGGGCGGGGACCGCGGCGCGCGGGAAATCTGGCAGAAGAACTCTTTCCGGTCGCTGAAGCTCGTCTTGGTCGAACCGGACGCGATCTCCATCGCTGCCGCGTGCGTAGCGCGGTTGCGGTGGGCGAAGTTCTTGACGTAGCCGACCCGCGTCGAGACGACGCCGGGCAAACGCCGCGGAACATTGCGCCGGTCGTCCCGACATCGCGAAGGGTGCGCGCGCTTCCAATGTCGCGACGAGTACCGAGGCATCCGGGCCGAAGCTTCCATCTGCCTTCGAACAAGCTTCGGCAAAGGCGGGGCTTCCGGCGACCGCTTGCGCGAGTGCTCGCAGAGGGAAGCGCCGTAGTCCCGCCGCGGCGCCAAGCGTCTTTCAGTCATTCCGATAACGGTCGGCTATCGACTCCATAGCGAGAGGTGATTTTCCTTTCGACCGCCAAGGACTCAATCTTCGAGTGATCGTCGACCGGCCGGGAAGGCGTTCCCCAGCACACCGACTTCTCGGCCGCCAAGATCGCCGTGCGCGCCGCGCCGCTTCCTTACGGCGATCGTTGTACTGCCCTGCTCTGAGGAGTTCCGTGCCGGGAGCTTAAGAGACGCAGCAACACGCCGGCTGACAAGTACATAGCCCGCCGTGTCAGTGCGGGATCGTGAACGGGAGGTCTTTCGATGATTCTGCCTACCGGTGCGACAGTAGCTGTCGCTGACGGCGAGACGATCCGCCTGTTCCACAATACAGGCGTGAAACCTGGGGTCCACTTGGTCGAGATCACGGCGGCTCCGCCTCAGTCCGCCCACTCGGGCTTGGGTGCGCGGCATCGTTCCGGCTCAGCCAACCCCGACGGGAGGCGGCTCGTCGAGGACGACTTCGCGGCAGCGACGGCGGCTTTCCTGAACAAGCTCAGCCTTGACGGAACCATCGAACACTTGGTCGTCGTCTCCGATCCCAGAATCCTGGGAGAGATGCGCAAGCACTTCAATCGCGACCTGAGAGACAAGATCTTAGGGGAGCTCGCGAAGGACTTCAGCCGGCGTCCGCTCGAGGACATCGCCTCACTGATCGCCGACGCCTGACGCGCCACTGCCGAGCGAACTTCGCCCTTCGTGACTTAAGCGGTTGGCTAACCTACATGCCGTTGCGGATGGTCGCGGTTAAGGGCGATCGTCTGCTGGCATTGAGCTATGAGCCCGCCATGGCAGGCTCGGATCGCCCTCGGGGGAATTGTTAGCGGGAGACCGCTACCTACGCTCCCCCAGACGGCATTCCGAGTTTACGGTTTCCTTGGCCTAGCTCCTGCGCTGGGGTTTCACTCTCCGGCGCATGGATTTCATTGGATGGCACCTATTTCAGAGGCCTCCGCACCACCGTAGACGGCAAGAAGGGCGACAACGAACAAGAGACCATGCGTACGGGCTTTACTGTCGCGCTGCCGATCGATCGTCAGAATTCGATCAAGCTCAACGCCGGTACGGGCATCTACACCCGAACGGGCAGCCAGTTCAGCAACGTCGGGATAGCGTGGCAGTATCGATGGGGAGCAGGCTATTGAGCGCGCATGGCGGGTGATCGATGACCGAAGTCTGGGGCTATGTCGGGGCTGGAAGAGGCCCGGCCGCAAACGTGCGCACGGCGTTAATTAGTGCCCCGCATTGTTCTCCGGCTTCTCAAGACAAACCCATGGTGCTCCGACAATTATCCGGATTGATATATGACGCAATACGGCGTGATCGGACGATCGCCCCATATTTAAGGCTTCCAAGCGCCTCTGTGCCTAGACCGTTGCCCGCCACTCGGATTACAAAAAGATCGTTCGGCCCTTCGTTAAAAATCAGTTCGACGGGCGCGCGAGCATCCGAACAGCCGAGTATGGCAGCAAACGGACGTTGCTTCCCCGTCTCACGACTGCCCGGCACCAAGCCCAAATCGCGTGGATCGACTGGGATCACCTGCTGTATTCCTCTCTGAACCTTTACGTGGTCGACAAGCACGGCGAAACTCTTGTTGCCGTGATTCCGTAAGAATACCGGCGCGCGAAGTTCGAGGATTGCCAAACATGGTATGGGCTTGCATTCCAGCCCCCAATGCTCCCGGCTGCCGATCCAATTGCTGATTAGAGCGCCGGGAGCGCTAGGCCCGCCAGCGCTCGAAAGCTTCGCAGGAAACTCAACTGAGGCCGCCAGCTGAGGCTGCCTACCTCTGCTCGTTCCTCGCGAGGGACGCCAGTCTATCGAGTTGGCCGGCCAAACCCTAGCTCGGTGGTATGGTGAGTTACCCGGCACCCGCGTGCCGCACGACTACCGAAGATGCCCAAGGTCCGCGAACCGTGCCCATGTCCCGGCGCTGTCTCCTCCAACGACTGTAACTTATGGCCGCGAGGCCCGCAATGCATTGGCACAAAGTGCACTAGCCAAACACTGAGGTTCTGCTTGTCTGGGGCGCGCCTCGCCGATCTTTCTCAGCCCCCAAGCTTCCAAGATTGGCGAGAACGTAAAGGGCCCGAGCGCGGCCATCAACTTCGTCCGAACCGATGAACGGGGGAATAGTCCAAGACGATGGATGCAGCGGCAGATCGGCAACGCGGTTTGGAGTTGGGTCGCCGATGGGCAGAGCATGCTTCCGCACATGAACTCGCCATCATGGTGAGCGGTTCGTTCGATGATCTCAGCGAAATTCTGCCACCGGACGTATCCGATCAGTTCGTCGGCGGCTTTCGCGAGGGCGTGTTGCACGTCTGGCGCGGCGCTTAGGACCTCAGCGTGAGGACCCCGGGTATGCGGACCAAGCGCCCTTGCACCCCCCTCGTTGGCGGTCACGAGGATTAGTCTGGGGGCGTGGCATAGTGCTCGCTGCTTTCATTTTGACAGTTTGCCCATCGAAAGCAGCGACTTGAAGAGTAGTCCTATCGAAATTTTTTCATCTCCCGTCGTGCGGGGGCAAAACATGTATGCACGCCACCCGACATAGCCCGTACAATCACGGTGCCAAAATCGCACATCCCCTGTCGGAAATGGTCAGGCCTACTTGCCAGTCGAGTAGGATACGTTGATCGGCATCACCTCGCCGGTTCATCGCGGCGGGCTTGGACGACATCGATGCTGTACTGGCTCTTCTAGCTAGTCGCGGCTGACGTAGGTCTACCAACGACCTTGGGGTTTAGAGGCGTCTCGTGCTGAGGTTTGTATATGTTGTCGATGACGACAGTGCCTTCCGAACAGCGCTCGAACGTCGCCTGAAACTCGCCGGGTACGAAGTGGCGACCTACGCGTCTGCCGAGCAGTTGTTGGATCGCTTCCCGGACGAAAGCAAGCCCGGCTGCATTCTTGTCGATGTACGACTACCGGGAATGAGCGGTCGTGAACTCCAAACTCGATTGGACGAACTCGGTTCGACGTTGCCGATTATATTTCTTACCGGCCGTCCCGACATCCAGACCACGGTGCAGGCCATCAAGGCAGGCGCGGAAGACTTTCTGATCAAGCCGACATTGTCCGACGACCTCTTTCGCGCAATTGATGGTGCGTTCGCACGTTACGAAGTCGCGCGTGCCAAAAAGGGCAAGTTGGATGCGGATCGCGCTCGTCTGGCTGCATTGACGCCGCGAGAGCGGCAAGTATTCGAACTAGTAGCTCGGGGCAAGGTCAACAAGCAGATAGCGTACGTGCTGGGCTGTACAGAGCGTACTATCAAGGCGCATCGCTCACGGGTGATGGAGAAAACGCAGGTTCAGTCATTGGCCGAACTCGTGGCGCTTGCCGAGCGGTTGGGCATCCACCGGACTGACGGCGTTGTCACCTGCCTTACGGCGACTGGATCCCTCGTCATTTCCGAAGACTAAGGTAGCCGGTCGCATAAGCCGCGATGCCACAAGCCACGAGAGCGAGCGCGAACCACACCCAGAGCGGGGTGGCTTTTCGCGGCTGACGTTGCTTCATTGCACCCCCCACCCCGGCCCCGAAGAGCCTCATTGAGAGGCGGGGGTGGAAGCAAGGGGGCAGGAAGCCGTAGGCTGTCGCGAGGTTGTACCAACGGCCAATTGCTAGCTCGCAAAAGTCGAAAAAGACTAGCAGCAGTTCCGCGTGCTGGATGACGGCCATGAAGGTGCGAGAGCTTGTGGAGACGCTGCAAAGGCTTCCTGATCAGGACGCCACAGTCGTCATCGGGGAAGGCCTGTCACCCAATGTCTGGCTCATCGTCGAAGGTGCCATAGTACGTGGCATTCGAACCAGGAAGGATAATTTAGATTGGGTAGGCCCCGGTAGTGAGCCGGGCGTCGAAATCGTCTAGGGTGTCTGCGCTCCACATAGTCTTTTCTGCCAGCGGCCTTGATGACTCATTCTTACTTGGTCGGCGCTGGCGGGGGCTCGCGGTTACTAGAGCCGCTCAATAGCTGAATGCGTTGAACCGCCGCAGGAGAGCAGCGAGTTGATCGTGCGGGTGGTAGCTATTGCGGCGGGCGCTTTCATCGTGGCCGCCCGCCCCGTCATGATCCTCAGCAATTAGGTAATGCCTCGATAGGTCCGCCACTCCGCCAGACGATGGGCCGCCGACGTAATCTCAGCCTCGGACGCTATCCGAAGTTTGCCGAGGAGACGAACTCGTTGCTCCGCGATCTGCTTGGCAGTTCCGCCGAGCTTTGCAGCAATTTCTCTATCCGTCTTCCCGGCAGCGAGACGCCTCAATAATTGTTTCTCGCGGGGTGTCAGAAGGATCTCGGACATCGCCAGGTCATCGCGTGTTGGCCTCACTATAGTCATTCTCCCGCGACTGTTCATGGAGGCAATACGCCGTGGGAGCATGCACGGCCCGTTAACCGCTCCGCGCCATCATCACCTCGACCAGCGCATCAACACTTAGAACTCACACATTGGGAGCCGTCGCTGACCTCACCCGGCGACGGCCTTTTTGGGCTAAGCATGGATTATCGCGCGTTCACAAACGACAGCCTCACCATGATGTACGAGAGCGTTCGCGGAGCCTTGGCGTCTGACGATGCGCAGAAGGCCGCCGGGGCGGCCCCTCGCTTCCGGGTTCGAGAGACAGCGGACTGGAAGCAGCACGCGGGCAATCTTGAAGCCGAAATGCTCAATCGGGGAATGTTCTTCGACATCATCGACTGGTCCGAGGATCAGGGTCGATTGCCGCTCTGACCTCGCAAGCTGCGCCGCAGAACTCATCGGATGAGCGGCTCCGAAGCTCCGGCGGAAAGTCCCTGCAGCCGCCATCCTGCGATGTCACTGGTCTTTCCGCACTGTTCACAGGTCAAGTGAGAACATCCTAGAGATCGTCCACGCTTAGCATTTTCTGGGGAGGCTTCGCGTGCGCAGCGCGGACAGGCCAGTGCCGCGCGCCAGCATGCCAAGATGGCGAGCAGAAAACCGAAGACGCGATTACCAATCCACTTGATCAATTCCAGTATCCAAAACGACGGTCCCGGACTTGTGGGCTGAGATTTGGGGGCCGGGACCGTCATCGAGGCGCGGGGGGGCGCAGCCCATCCGCGCATTGCTAGTAACGCAGATGACGCTCGCAATAGGCAATTGTCTTCTGGTACAGCCCCGGCTCGGTCGTAGCCGTGAGCCACCCTGACCGGCAAGCCGGTCTCGGACGAGAGACGCTCGGCCAGCGCATGCGCCCAGGGGCGCCTCGTTGCACCTTGTACCTATAGACGCCTACGCCAGCCTGTCTCATAAGTGTCATATGAAGAAAGGCGACGTGACCTGCCCCGACTGTTTTGCCGGTTATCGGCGGATCGAACTCGAAACCCAGTAGGGGCAGCCCGGGCACTACAAGTGCTTGATCTGCGAACGCGTCCTAGAGGTGTTCGACGGCTCACGAGAGATCGCCTACCGGCTCGCGGTGAACCCATCACATTTTCACCCAGAGCGCACTTAGTAAGGCCGCCTCAGTTGGCGGCCTCTTTCATTTCGCAAGTAAAGGTCAGGCGAGCCGTCGCTCAACTTCTCTACGCGACGCGAACCGCTCATCCCGTCCGGCTCGTTGATGCGCCATCACGCAAGCTCGGATGGCCCCCTCGACTTTGGCCCGCCATTCTACTTGATCGTCGCGTGCACTGTGATGACCGACGTGCCAGAAGCCTTCGGCCCCTTACCCGTTGCCTTGATGGCAAGGGTGTCACTTCCTTTGTATCTCGCCTTCGTCCTGTATTCGTAAGTCGCAACGTTGAGCTTCTACTCGCTGCGCCGCGCAGCGTGATCGGGAAGATGCAACTGTCCCCAGAGGTGACGCTGATGTCGCCAGTCGAGTTCTCGGCCAGCCAATTCCATTGATCTGGAACATTCCGAAGCTGGCAACGCAACAGAAGTCGGGCCGGAAGCCCCCACGATCAGCGCCAGAACAGCAAGGTGGGACACCCGCATCGTAGATCTCCCGGCTCTCATGCGTAGTTTAGCGCGAATTGGTTAGCAGCAGTTTCTTGATTTCAGCACGGGACTGGCATCGGGTTGCATTCCGCCGAATCATGGCGGCCGCGAGTTCGGGCCTGCGCTCCAGCGGAATGACCGGAAATCCTCACAGCCCGAGGCGGCACCTGGCAGGCGACCCAAGTGATCAGATTACTTAATCGTCTTAAGCAGCGCTCTATTCCGGATCGTGTGACCTGACCTTCGTAGGCGGGATGAGAAGCATCTGGTGCTCTTCGCCCGGTCCGCCGCCCGCCGCAATGCGACACAGCTCGGCGTCACTAAGTTCATGGATCGGAACATCTTGCCGATCAACGACCTGCACAGCCTTGCCATCCGAGCGAGCGATCAACTCGTGAATGTAGGCGAGATTGCCCTGCTCCGCCTTGTGCGACCCTGCGCAGTGCCATGGGACGGCTCCGAAGCGCGTCGTTGCGCTACTGGAGGTCACGTCGGTTTGCGAGGACCGGCTAGTCATAGAGCCTGGATGAAGATCCCGGGTCTACCGGTCGGCAACCAGTTGCACCGTTTGACGTCCACCGTTTAGCGCTCTGAGTTTGTTTATGTATTCTTCAGGCTTCAACAAATGGAATGGAGCCTTCAAGCCCATAAAACTCGCTATACGACCGATGAAATTGGTGCAGTTGGTTGTTCCCGCGTTCCACACCGGCGAGTTCGCCTGAAGACGCTTGATGTAAGCAAATACCTTTTTGGCGTCAGCCTCATTCAAGTAGACTCGATAGCTGGCTGTCAAATATTGCTCATCGAGGTCACCGTAGCTCGCGCCGGTTTCAGAAGGCACAAACATGAGATGTCCCAATACGTACGGCAGCGTGTCACCTGCTGGATGCAGGCCGGCAACTTCGACCGCCCTTTGGCTCGTCTTGCCGTACCAGACAAATGCGTGTCCGTAGGATGCAGCAGTGCGGGCACGAAAATCAACGTAGTAGGGTCCTTTAACTGAAGATCCCCGGGCCGGCTTTGCATCCGACGTGGCTGGCGGGCTGCTTGGCGCAGCCGCGGCCGTTTTCGTAGCGGAGCTGATCGAAGTCTTAGGGGCAGTGTCTGGTCGCTGCTGAAGATCAGCGCGCGCCGCGACTTGCTGTGCACTCGCGCTTCCCACGGAAGCCGCAAAGATTGCGATTCCGACAATAAATCGCAGATCGCGGTATTCCCAGATCACTCTTGCCACGTTCGATCCCTCTTGGACCCAACACAGCCCAAGCTACAACTAGTCCGCGTTATCGGACGTGAACGCCTCCGGCCCCCAACGGGCCGAAGGCGCTTGATTCTGCGGGATTAGCCCTTGGTGACTAACGGAGCCGGCGCCGGAGCCTTGCCGATCGGATATTTGCCGACTGGAGTTTTGCCGACGGGATATTTGCCAATCGGCGCGGTCTGGACGACGGGCTGCGGACGAGGCAGATCCGCGGCAACTGCCGCTCCCACCAAAGCAAAAGACGCAGCACCCGCAATTACGAATTTCAGCATCAAGTCTCCCCTGAAGTTGCCCCTTACCCCTTACCGATTCTGAATCTAGCCGGACGCTCTACCCACGCAACAAATAGACGCCCGTGAGGGCAGTCGCACGATCTCTTTTTGGGCGAATGTTGCAGAAGGGGCACGCTTTTTTTCAGCGTATTGATCGGAAAATCCTGCCAGTCTGCTCCATGTAGACGCGGTAGCTGTCGCCGAAAGTTTCCAACATCATTCGCTCTTCCCTCGCGACGCGGCCAAAGTACAAAACCCCGAAACCGGCCAGCCCCGCAAAGCCGGCAACCCAATTGGGCAGCAGCAATGCCTGGGCGACAGCCCACAGCCAAAATGCCGAATACATCGGGTGTCGAACTCTCCGGTAAATTCCCTCCGTCACGAGTTCATGGTTCTCCCGCACGTCGAGACTTACCGACCAATTCCGTCCGAGCGCACGGTGCGTCAGATGAAACATACCCAACGCCGCAATCGCAAAGAGAAGCCCCAGCCAAGCCAACGAGGGACGAAAGCTGCGAGCTGCGAAATGAGGTATTCCTGTCGCGACGTAGACGAGCGTCGATCTTGGCGTCGCCCTCATTGTGCCGTCTATCGCTTGAGGAAATGACGGCGTCTCAAGACCAGAATAGGTCCTCCCGCTGCTCATCGCCTTGATACTCGCGGAAGTCGGTCGCCTTTCCGTTCTTCATCTGCCAGACGTGGATCTCCGGAAACGACGCGGACAGCCCGTTTCGTTCTGCGTTCACGGTAACCAAGGCGACAACGAGATCGTCTTCAGCCAGCACATTATGCACATCCATGCTGAACGCGCCTCCCGAAAGCTCCATCGTGCGTTGAAAGAAGCCTCCGACCTGATCGTGACCGGTATAGTGGCCTGATAGGGGACTATGACCGGGAACGTGCCATGTGATGGCGGCGTCGAAAACCGCGAAAACCGAGGGGATGTTTCCTACCGCAAAATCTTCGTAGGCCTTGCGGATAATCACCGAATTCAAATCGACCATTGTTGTCTCCCCTAAAAGGGTTAGCACTCCTACGGGACTAATCGTGGTCACGGTGACGTACAAAGCCCGAATATAGCAACCAATCGGTCGCCTCGAAATGTCTCCTCTTGGACCCATCGTCATTTTCATACGGAGCGAAAATTCGTCGCTGTCAGGCCATGGCGGACGTTCGCCTTCGCCTGCAACTGCAACCACGGATTTTCTCGCAGCAAATATCCAGACCTCCCGGCGTCGCGCGGTCCCCGCGTTTCTACACGTCTCACAGGACCCGGACGACCTCGCGCAGCTCCGTTCAATCCGAACGTGGAGGCGCAAAGAGCGGCGACGGCGGAGCGGCGATGAGGCACACGATGGGCTGTAAGCTTGGCGCGCGCGCCGAGATCTTCGCAAGGCGCTCGGGCGTGGTCTCGATCACTTCCGCCGGGAAGGCGCGAAGCTGATCCCGTCGCCGACGGCGGACGATCCCTACGAGGACGAAGCCTACCGGCTGTGGGCGATCAAGCAGCGCGGCAATGGGCTGATCTAGTTGGTCGGAGTGCTTGATGTCCGCTTGTCCCCCGGCAGCGGCTCAGAAGCGGACATGCCGAGAGGTTCAATAGCAGGGCGGATAGGGAGCGTATCCACAAGCCCTGCGGTAGCCATACGCTCCGTAAGCCGCCGCTCCCGCCGCTGCGCCATAGTAAGCTCGCCGATGCACCCTGCGATTAACGCCTGCTACGCTCATCGGTGTCAGTGGTCGCCCAACTCGCGCTTCAGCACGTTCAAGGGATACGGATAGCACTTTCGCAGGTGAGTAATGGAGCGACAACGGAGCTGCCGTGAAGAGCGCAGCAGTCACGATCAATCCAAGAAGCTTGGCATTTCTTGCCATGTTGTTCTCTCCCTGTCGGGCGATGATCAAACGCAACGTGACATGCCGCCTTGCGTCTCGCCGTTGATCTGGATCAATAGGCACCAACTTCAAATGCGCCCCCGGAATGGGACCGAGGCCTTACCGTCTTGGGACGGCATCGGTGTTGTGTGATACGGCGAATTCTGACACGGCGATGACCGCTCCGGGTCAAAATCCGAAGAACTCGCTTGGAGCACAATTCGTCTGCTCCGCCTCCCGAAAGCGGACTTCACATTCGGTTTCGTGGCAGGGCCGCATAGGCTGGAGCTACTGCAAGCGCTGCACCGGGACGATGAGCGGAGGTGAGGACCTATCGACCCACTACGCTCCAGCCGAGCTACTTAGCGGTCCCCGTCGTAACTCCTGGCTCCGTCGTAACTCCGCGCCGCACTTGGCGCGCTTCACGGCGATCCTCGCGGCGCTCGCGTCGCCCCTCACGTCGATCTTGACGCCTTTCCATGCCAGCGGTCTGCGCCTCCGCGTCAGGGACCATCAGCATGGTCGGGAACGCGGCTATTGCAGTCGCCAAGCCCAAAGAAGAAAGAAGCTTCCGCCGAGAGAGCCGCGCCTGCGCGCGCGCGGGTGCTCTCGGCGGCCGAGGGGATGCGACGCAGATCGCGCGCTGCTCGAACTCTGGCTGGACGATGCGGTAGCCTGATGAGGCGTTCGCGAATTTGTGTGCATGTCAGTCGCGGAGCTCGCCATCAATATCTGGACTCTCCGGTTCCACGCGCCATAATGAGGCGATGGGCGGGATGTCTAAAACCTTAAATTGTGCGCGTTGCGGCAAGCCGCTGGTCCTGATAGCGCGACCGGATGGCAAGGGCCCACTCCGGCCGACATGCTTGCATTGCGAGGAAGCCGATCCGATCACGTCGCCCGAGGTCGCGAGGTGGTTTGCCGGAGAATTGCAGCCGCCGAAGGGATAAGCCGTGAGGATCGCTGCCATGGCCGTGACTGCCGCGTAGTGCCGAGCTTGAGATGCTCGGGGACGACCGTCGTTGGCCTCAATTGTGTCGACAAATTGCAGTCCTGATTCGCCAGTGAGCCAGCGTCTCGCAATCGGTTGGTCCTTTGGCCTCTGAACTCACAAGTCACCGACGCGAGTGGCGTGCAATGGGGACCCGGCCCAGCCGGGTCCTTTGTGAATTGTGTGCACTCACTGCACCCTGGGCCCACCGCGCCGGCATCGCGACCAAGGACCCTCGTTGGCGCGAACTCACAAATATTTGGCCTGAATTGCCAAGATACAAACTGCCCTTTTTACTATGGCGCCCCAGTTGGCCCAACGCACGGGGTGCACTTCGACCGGGGATCGATGACCGATGCGCGTCTTTTTTAGTTGCTTGTTTTGCGGGGCGCTTCACAGTGCTATCCAAATAAGGCGGCCGGTCGTGGCAAGCGGGCGCTTCGATTGCAAAGCGTGCGGGCAGACACTGCATCGATGGTGGGCCGTATACGACTTTACAGATTGGAAGGGGCCGCTCGACCAGTAGCGGGCGCGGCCAATCCGGGTCGCCGCACCTTGCCAGCCCCGCTTAAATGCGCCTATGCCCGTCCTCACCCGCCGGCGCGATCCGCACCGCAACGATTGCTGGCACATCCACTTTGACGACATCACGTCGGCAGCATAGCAAAAGCCGTCGGCCGCTTGTTCCCGCACCAATCGCCACAAGATTTTCATCTTCGTCGGACTGAATTTGAGCCGTTACTTCATTTCGAGGACCGCATTTATGACCAAGGAAAATTGCCTGATTGTCCGAGTCGCGGGACGACAGCTTGATCTCCTGCGCGGAGAAGCCTCCCGCATTGCAAAGGACAGCAAGATGGATTGGTGGATCGATCGCGCAGATGTCGGCTCGCGCTTTTGCTTTGAGGACGCGAAGGCGAAGGAGGCCTTCGCGCTTACTTGCGACAACTTCGGCATTCCCTGTCGAGACGGCTAGCTGAAAGCACCCGCCGACCTGTTGAGGCTAGCGAGGCCAACGGCACCAATGTGCGTTCTGGGACGGGTCGCTGAGGCATTGGCGGCCTCGTACTTGGGGTCGAGACCTGCGATGATCGATCGTGCGTTCCTGGATGGCGATACTTCTCTCATCAACACCATTCGTCGCGGACTGTGAGACTGGAAAGGTCAAGATGTCGGCACGCCACACTCGACTTGACGAGGCTCGATCGCCTTCCGCAGAGCATCATCCGGATCAAGGGCTCACCGCACGAGCATCGGGCGCGATCCGAGCTTCGCCCTGCTTCTGATTTAGTTCTGAACCTCAGATAGCTGGCAGGAGTGGCAGGGCTCGAACCTGCACCCCTGGGAGAAGCAACCCGACCAGGACCGAACGCGTTATTTCTCCAGCAAACGAGACTTCTGCAGTTTGATCGATACGAGAGAGAGATCCCGTTTTCCAGACGAAAAACGGGATCTCCGATCGGGCTCGGTCTTGTCGGCGCATATCGCCTTCTTCGGCCCGGAATTTCCGGTTCCGACGCTGCAGGGTAGGTGTCCGCTGCCGGGAGCGATACGAACAGGATTCGGGCGAAGGACTAAACCGGCCGGAGCGGGCAGCGCGAATCCTTTTCCTGTTTCAGGCGTCGAGCGACTGGAGTCGGTACTCGGACATCCTCTGGGCGGCGATGATGACCTCGACCCTGTTCCTGGCTTGCATCTTCTGCATCAGCTCGGTCATGTAGTGCTTGACCGTCTTCTCGGTGATGCGAAGCGTCGCGGCGATTTCCTTGTTCGTCATGCCACGCAGCAGCAGCCGGACAATCTGCCCCTCGCGCTGACTGAGCTTGATGGCCTCGGCGACGCGGTGGCGGACGTCGGTGTTGCGGAGCGCGTCGATCACCCGGACCGCAAAGCCCTGGGTAATATAGGTCTCATCCTTCAGCACGGCCCGGACGGCGGCCATCAACTCGTCGGCCGAGGAGCGCTTGAGGACGTAGCCGTGAGCGCCGGCGTCGAGCGCCCGGACGGCATGGTCGACGCCGTGCTGGGAGGTGTAGGCGACGATCTTGATCGCAGGCAGGACGTTGCGGATCGTGCGGATGGCGTCGTAGGTCTCGTCGGGGACGGAGGGGCTCAGAATCATCAGCCTGGGGACATGGAAACGGGCCAGCCGGATCATGTCGGCGGCGGTGACGCCGAAGGCGACGATCTTGAAATCGGTCGACGCCGAAAGAAAGGTCGTGAGGGCCGTCATCATCAAAGGCTGGTCCTCGACAATCGCGATCGTAATATCGCTCATCAAACCCACCCAAAAGAGCCATCATTAAAACTTCCGCCGGTGGAGAACGACGGTTCCAAGGCATTCACGAGGAAAGAAAAATCCCCGAGCCCGAAAGAAAATACCAATTCGTGGAATCCGTCCTTGGATATTCCGGAGGTGTGGCAAGATGCCCGGGCTGCGGTGCTGGGCCGGAAGGCCTCCGAAACCCCGCCGAATGTCGCCGGTTCGCGGCTCCCGACGCTCCCCTTCGCTGAAAGGTTAACGTAAGGAACCCCGGCGGCCACCTCGGCGTCGATGCCCTCCTCGGTGTGTCGGCGGGGAAATTCGTCATGCCTCAGCGCTCCCGAAAGGCGCGTGTCATCTGGTCGATGACGGGCTTGGCCAGATAGGAGGCCGCGGTGCGCTCCTGGGTCGAGACGAAGACCTCCGCCGGCATGCCGGGAACGAGCTTCAGTCCCTTGTGCTGGATCAGGTCCGCCTCGGCCGGAAGCAGGCGGACGTGGGCGATGTAGTGCTCCTGGCCGTTGGACGGATCCCGGGCCGAGGCCGGCGACACCATCGCGACCTTGCCCTTCAGCTCCGGCGTGGTGGCGCGGTTGAAGGCGGAGAGGCGGATGCGCGCCGGCTGTCCAACCCTCACCTGGTCGATGTCGGCCGGCGAGATGCGAATCTCGAACTTGAGGTCGGCGTTCTCCGGCACCACGGTGGCGATCTTGGCCGCCGGGGTGATGACGCCGCCCACCGTGTAGGCAAACAGTTCGTTGATGTAGCCGGACGCCGGGGAACGTATCTCGGTGCGCGACAGCCGGTCCTCGACGGCGAGCTTGCGCTCCTGAAGCTCGGCGATGCGCGCCTCCACTGTGCGCAGGTCCTTCTGGGCCTCGGTCGAGGCGTTCTGGTCCACGGCGATGATCTGCACGCGGATCTCGCTGGTCCTCACCTTGGCGCGCGCGATGCTCGCCTGGATCTCGCCCTGCTCGCCCATGATGCGGGCGTAGTCGCGCTGGGAGGTATAAACGCGCTGGTACTCGACGATCTTGCGCTCGAAGAGCGACTGCAGCTTCTCGCGCTCGGCACCGACGAGCTTACCTTCCTCCTCCTTGGCGGCGAGGCGGGCCGCCATGCCCCTGATCTCCTCGCCGGTTTGGGCGATGCTGAGCTCGAGCTGTTCCTTCTGGCTGTCGCGCGCGGTCTTGTTGCCGGCGAACAGACGGGCCTCGCCGTGGATCACCGATCCGGCGGTCGAAGGGAATAACGCGTGCATGTCGCCGGGAAACTCGACGGACGTCAGGTTGTCGCGTTCGGCCACCAGGCGGGCGCGGCGCCCGAGCGCCTCGACCAGCTGCGCGCGCACGATCAGATGCTCGGCCTTGATCTGGACGTCATCGAGGGTCGCCAGCACCTGGCCTTCGCGAACCTGGTCGCCCTGGCGCACCGACAGTGTCTTGACGATGCCGCCGTCGCGGTGCTGCACCTCCTTGAGGTTCTGGTCGACCTTGACCGTTCCGGCGGCGACCACCGCGCCCTCCAACATCGCCCAGGCGGCCCAGCCGCCGCAACCGGCGACCAGTAGCGCGCTCAGCACGAGGCCGGCGACGATGCGCGGCCACAGCCGCAACGGCCGTTCGCGGGGCGCGTCGATAGCCGGATGCTCCAAGCGGGCGAATTCAGATGCAGCGACATGCTTCATGGCTTCACCTCAGGAATGAATCGACGAGAATTGCAGATGGTGGTGACCGGCGACTTCGATCGTCATGCCGTCTGCGTCGTCGTTGCCGTAATCGACGTCGATGGCGGTGTACTTGCCCTCGGCGAGTTCCTCGAAGCGGAAGCGCACTTGGCGATTGTGGCCGCCGTGGTTCTCGTCGAGGTAGATCTGTTCAAACAGGTCAGCGACTTGCTCCTCGGCGTCGCAGCCTTCCTTGATCGTAATCTGATAGGTCGCGGCCACGATCTTGTCGCCGATTGTGAAGTCGGTGATCTTCTTGACCACGTCCTGCTGCTGAGCGCCGTCATCACCGCGCTGGAACTGAAAGCAGTCATCGCCGGCGCCGCCGGTCAGGACCACCGCGCCGCTGCCGGCGATGATCACGTCGTCACCGGAGCCCGCGATGATCACCTCGAAGCCATCGATCAGGTCCTTGCCGATCTCACGTCCCACGGCGGTGCCGCTGCGCAGATCGATCGTGACGGTGACGGTGGTCGACGAATAGTCGAGGGTGTCCTGACCCGAATTGCCATCATAGGCGTCGTCGGTGCCGTCGGCCGACGCCAGCACGACGTCGTCGCCGCTGCCGCCGTCCACCTTGTCGGCTCCGCCGCCGTCGGCGATGATGTCGTTGCCGGCCCCGCCGGCGAGAGTGTCGGCTCCCGCACTCCCCGTCATGACGTCGTCGCCCGCGCCGCCGACGACAATCTCGAACTCTGCGATCGCGTCCTCTCCGATATCCTCACCGAAGGCTCGGCCCGAGGCGAGATTCACGGCGATCTTCTTGATGGCCGAGGAATAGTCGAGGGTGTCGGTCCCGGCACCGCCGTCGAGGCTGTCGTCCGCGGCATCGGCCCCAGCGAGAACCAGATCGTTTCCGGCCTCGCCGGCGACCGTATCAGATCCGCCGCCGTCCGAGATCGTGTCGTTGCCAGTCCCGCCGGTCAGCGTGTCGTCGCCGGCGCCCCCGGCCACGACGTCGTTTCCGCCGCCGCCGTCGATCGAGGCCGAAGCCGATCCAGCGGCCGTGAGGGTATCGTCGCCCGCGCCGCCGATGACGATCTCGAACTCCGCGATCGCGTCGTTGCCGATGTCAGTGCCGGAGGCGGTACCCGAGCCCAGATCCACCCTGATCGAACGCGTGGCCGATGAATAGTCCAGCGTGTCTACGCCGGCGCCGCCGGCGAAGCCGTCGTCCGCGGCATCGGCGGCCGCCATTACGATATCGTTGCCCGCGCCGCCGGTGGCGACGTCGTTTCCGCCGCCGTCGGCGATGATGTCGTTGCCGCTCCCGCCGGACATCCGGTCGGCGCCCTCGCCGCCGTCGAGATGGTCGTGGCCGTCACCGCCCTCAAGGGTGTCGTCGCCGGCTCCCGCCAGCAAAATGTCGCGGCCCGCGCCGCCGTCGAGGTGGTCGTCTCCCTCCTCACCCAGCAGGGTGTCGTCGCCTTCGTCGCCCCACAGACGGTCGTCGCCGGTGCCGCCGAACACCACGTCGTTGCCCGTGCCCGCGAACACGGTGTCGTTGCCGTCGCCCGCATAGACCACGTCGTGGCCCGCGCCCGCCAAAATATGGTCGTCGCCGGCCCCACCCGAGATCCGGTCGTTGCCGCCTCTGGCGTCGATGTTGTCGTCTCCGCCGAGTCCCGCGATGGTTTCGGCGCACTGTGTGCCGAGCAGGATGTCGTCGCTCTCGGTCCCGACGATGGGCGGCGCCTCAACCACATTGAAGTAGGCTGTCTGCATGACGATGTGGGAGCCGTCGCTGATCGCGTAGGTCAGCTTGACCTCGCCGAGCATGTTCGGCGCGCGGTCGAATTCCCAGCCGTCCTCGGTGCGGGCCAGGGAGCCGGAGGAGGAGAAGATGCCGACCACGGTCAGATTGTCGCCGTCCGGATCGGTGGCGCCGGCCAGCAGCGCCGCCATCGATATCGCCAGACCGTGGCAGGCCACCACGTCGGGAAGATGCACCGCGCCGGAGACGCGGGGCGCGCGGTTGCGGTGATCCGGCGCCGGCGGATCGCGCGGTCTGTCGCCGCCGCCACCTCCTCCGCCGCCACCTCCTCCGCCACCGCCACTGCCACCACCGGAGCCGGAGTCCTCCTGGCGAGGCCGGTGGTTGTCGTTGGCGACCTTCGGACTCGCGCCGGACCCCTTGTTGTTCAGCTCGGGCTTGTCGGTGCGCGCCTGGGCGCTGAAATCGGTCGCACCGCCGCCTACGGCGCGCTCCTCCTCGGCGTGCGCGACGATCCTGCCCTCCTCGGTCCAGCCCGACGACCGGGGCGGCTCAGGCTGCTCCTCCGCGGGCTCCTCGGCCGCCGCGAGCGCGTCCTCCTTCAGGTTCTCCTCCTCGCCCGAGCCGCGGACCTTTTCACGGTCCTCGCTGGCCCCCAGCTTCATTGGCAGGAAGCTCTTGAGGTAGGCTGTGCAGGATCCGACGATGAGCAAGAAGATCAGCGGCACGAAGCGGCGGCTGCGATCCTGCTTCTCTTCGTAGTCCTCGCGGCCGGGGGCAGTCTCGACGGTGGACTTGCGGGTGGCCTGGACGTTGATCATGCAGGCCTCCGCATTTGGGCTTCTACGGGAATCGTGCCGGCCGGGGTTAGCGCGGAAGGCTGCAGGACAGGAGTCATGATGTCCTGCTTCTTGCCGAAGGCGACCATGCGGCCGGCCTGGACGATGGCGACGAGATCGACCGCCACCAGCGCGCTCGGGCGGTGCGCGATCACGATGGCGACGCCGCCGCGAGCGCGGATGCCCTCGATCGCCGCGGTGAGCGCCGCCTCACCCTCGCCGTCGAGATTGGAGTTGGGCTCGTCCATCACCACCATGAAGGGATTGCCGTAAAGCGCGCGCGCCAGCGCGATGCGCTGGCGTTGACCTGCGGAAAGCGCGCAGCCCTGCGGCCCCAACCTGGTGCGATAGCCCTCCGGCAGCCTGACGATCATCTCGTGGACGCCGGCCGCCTTGGCGGCCGCGATCACCTTGCGGGAGTCGGGCTGGCGCTCGAGGCGACAGATGTTCTCCTCCATGGTGGTGTCCATCAGCGCGACCTCCTGGGGGAGATAGCCGATGTGCCTGCCGAGGTCGTCCTCGCGCCACTGGGTCAGGTCGGCGCCGTCGAGCCGCACGCTGCCGCGCAGCGCCGGCCAGATGCCGGTCAGCGCGCGCACCAGCGTGGTCTTGCCGCCGGCGCTGGGGCCGATGATGCCGAGCGCCTGGCCGGCCTCGAGCTCGAAGGCGACTTCGCTCAGCACCACCTGTCCGGTCCCGGGGACCGCCACGGTGATCTTCTCGACGGAGAGACGGGCGGTCGGATCGGGCAGCCGCATCGGCTCGTCGGCGGAGGCGAGCGCGATGACGGTCTCGCGCAGCCGTTGGTAGGCCATCCGCGCGGCGATGAAGGCCTTCCAGTTGCCGATCGCGAGATCGACGGGGGCCAGCGCGCGCGCCGAGGCGACCGAGACCGCGATGATGGCGCCAGCCGAAAGCTCACCCTTGATGGTGAGGTAGGCGCCGAGCCCCAACAGGGCCGACTGCAGCACCATGCGTAGCACACGCGAAACCGCGGCGAACCCGCCGGTGATGTCGTTGGCCTTCGTCTGCAGATCGAGATGCTCGGCATTGGCCTCGTTGAAGCGGCCGACGGCGCGGCCTGCGAAGCCCATCGCCTTGAGCACCTCGGCGTTGCGCGCGTTGCAGTCGGCGATGCCGTTGCGTTCCGTCGCCGCCTTGCGCGTGGACACGATGAGACGGCGGGTCATGACTTCGCTGACCACGGTGAGCACGACGAGGACGAGCGCGCCCGCGAAGGTCAACGCGCCGAGCATCGGATGAAGGAAGTAGATGAAGGCCAGATAGATCGGCATCCAGGGCAGGTCGAACAACGCCGAGGGGCCCTGGCTGCCGAGGAAGCCACGGACGGTGTCGACGTCCCGCCCGCGCTCCAGCGCTTCGGAGGTGGAGAAGCCGAAACGCGGCATGTCGATGGCGACGCGATGCGCCAGCGGCGCGATCTTGCGGTCGATCCGGGCGCCAACCCGCACCAGCACCTGGGAGCGGACGACGTCGAAGGCACCCTGGAATAGATAGAGCCCGATCGCGAGCACCGAGAGCATCACCAGGGTGGGGATGCTGCCGCTGGTCAGCGCGCGGTCGTAGATCTGCATCATGTAGACGGAGCCGGTGAGCGCCAGCACGTTGATCATGCCGGAGACCACGAACAGAAACAGGACGATGCTGCGGAAGCCCCTTGTCAGCTCGGCCAGGCGCCGGCGCTTCGCGGGTGTGAGCTCTTTCGGTTTAGCCATTTGTTTGGATGCCCTCAGGTGCGAGGAACAGAAATCTGGCCGGAACGGAAAGATGGTCTCCCGTTCCGGCATAGGGTCGTGAGGCTAGAGCGTGACGTTGGAGCCGAGGTTCTGGTGGCCCGCGATCTCGATCTTGAAGTCGGCGGCGGCGTTGCCGTCGACGTTGCCCTGGATGACGGTGAATTCCTGACCGTTGTGAGTCTCGTAGCTCACCGCGAGCTGCCCGGCCGCGGTGAACGCGGCATCGGAAACCAGTGTGAAGCTCTGGTTGCCGTCGACGGCGTAGTTCGCGTCGATGCCGCTGAGGTCGATGCGGTCTCCCGGCTCGAAGCCGACGATGGTGTCGCCCTTGGCCGCTTCCACCGAGCTGAAGCGGAAGGTGTCGTCGCCGAGCCCTCCTTTCATCACGTTGGCGGCGGTGCCGGCGACGATGACGTCGTTGCCGGAGCCGGTGGTGACATTCTCGATGCCCCACAGCGTGTCGTTGCCGGTCTGCGAGCTCGAGGCGCTGCCGTTCGCGAGCGGGCCGGAACCCAGGTTGACGGTGACGGCCGTGCTCGCCGCTGACATGTCGAGCGTGTCGGTGCCCGACCCACCGGCGCCTTCGTCGCCGAAATAGGCGTCGTTGCCATCGCCAATCTCGGCCACGATCAGGTCGTTGCCGGCCCCGCCGAACACGGTGTCGTCGCCCGCACCGGCGTTGATCAGGTCGTCGCCCTGATCGCCGAAGATGCGGTCCGCCCCGGCATCGCCGTAGACGATGTCCGCGTCGGCTCCGGCGAACACGTGGTCGTCGCCCGCGCCAGCGAAGATCACGTCCCGGCCAGCACCGCCGTTGACGAAGTCGGCCCCCTCGCCGGCCGAGATCGCATCGGCGCCAGCATGGCCGACGGCGATGTCGTCTCCTGCGAAGGCGACGATGCTGTCGTCGCCGGGTGTGCCCACCAGCGTATCGGACTGCGCCGTGCCGTTCCGGACCACGCCGTCGGTTGCGGTCTCGGTCTCTTCTTCGTCGTCACCGCCCGCCGTTGGCGCCTCGTCATCCTCGTTCGGCGTTTCGGTTTCTTCCTCGTCGTCCTCGTCCGGCTCATTGGGTTCGAACTGGGGCGGCACCATGCCCGAGAAGGTGACCGAATGGGTTCCGTTCGAGATGGTCTTGGTGCCGTCCTGGTTCTCGACCAGGTGGTAGGTCGCCGGATCCGCCCCTTCCGGAAGCTCGATCACGTCCTCGGCCTGGAGGGCGCCGATGATGGTATCGTTGCCGCCGTTGGACTTGAACACGATGCGATGGGCCGAGGTGAGGGCCGAAATGTCGATCGTGTCGTCGCCCTCGTCGCTATCGATCGTGATGGTGTTGAGGCGCAGGCTGGTCGCGGTGAAGTCGCCGACGACCGTGAACGTATCGCCTGCTCCCGCGCCGCCCGTCGCTCCAGTCGGTTCGATGCCGTTGATGCGGATCTCCTCGATCTCGCTCAGTTCCGCGATCACGTTGGCGAAGGCCGAACCGCCTCTTGTGACGACGATTTCCGGCGTACGCCCGCCGAAGCTCGCGATGTCGTTGCCGGCAACGGCATCCCAGGCGGCCAACGTATAGATCGTGTAGGCCTCGCTGGAGGTGTTGCCATTGATGACGAAGGTGTCGCCCGCGGTGCCTTCGGTGCCGCCATTGACGATGTCGCGGCCATCGGTCGGGACCGCCGTCGCATTGGCGTTCCAGACAATGGTGTCGTCTCCCGCACCGCCGTTGACCGTGTCTGCCCCGGCGTTGAGGCCCGGCGCGGTGACGTTGACCGTGAAATTGTCGACGTAGAAGTTGTCGCCATTGTCCCAGTTGTTGCCGTCGCCGGTAGTCCGGAAGCGGATGGCCGAGTTCGAGCCGATCTGGGCGGGCGTCAGGGCGGCGCTGAAGTTGAAGGTGCCGTTGGCACCGCCTCCCAGCGTTCCGCCGGTCAAGACCCCCCAGGCGTTGGTGTTGACATTCCGTGCCTCGACGATGACGGTCTGGCCGCCGTTGAGATTGTCGTCCTCGTAGGTGAACGACACCGTCGCCGCGGTCGCGCCGGCGAGGTTGACGGCGCGCTCGATCGTCTCGCCGCCATCGACGCCCTGATTGAACTGAAGGCGGCCGCCGGTGATCGAGATGTCGCCTGCTGTCGGGCTGGTCGTCTCGCCGCCGCCTTCGGTCCAGTTTCCCGTGAACGCGAGCGTGCCGTTGCTGTTCGAATACGACGCGGCTCCGAAGCTGTCGACGTAAGCGCCGTTGTTGCTGCCGGTGCCACCGGTCAACGTGTCGTTGCCGTCGTCGCCGTTGAGGGTATCCGCGCCCTCGCCGCCGAGGATGACATCGTCGCCACCGCCGCCGCTCAGCGTATCGTTGCCGCCGAGGCCGTCGATGAGGTTGGCACCGCCGTTGCCGGTGATGACGTCGGCGTTGGCGCTCGCCGTGCCGAACGGCGCCGGCGCGGCCTGCGCAAGGACGTAGTCGGACGCGTCGATCGCGGCCGTCGTCGTGTTGTTGACCTGGATGGTACCGATCGTCGCCAGGGACGCATCCCTGACCGTGAGCACGGTATTGGCGCCCACCTGGGTCTCGACAACACGCGTCGCCAGGTTGGCGGCCGTGATGCCGAGGGCGCTGAGGTTGATCAGGTCCTGGCCCCCGGCCGCGGTCGAGTCGAAGCCGGTGATGGTATCGGCACCGAACCCGGCGGCGTTGTAGACCACCACGTCGTTGCCATCGCTGACGTTGATGGTGTCGCTGCCGGCGCCGCCGATAATGGTGTCGGTATCGCCGCCGGTGCCTCCGCTCAGCGTATCGTCGCCAGTACCGCCGTCGACCAGGTCGGTACCGTTGCCGGCATCGATGGTGTCGTTGCCGCCACCGCCGAAGATCTGGTTGTTGGCGCCGTTGCCGGCGATGGTGTTGGCCTGCGCGTTGCCATTGCCGTTGATGGCGTCGCCTCCGGTCAGCGTCAGGTTCTCGACTTCGGCCCCGACTGTGTATGAGACCGAGGACTGCACCGTGTCGGTGCCGCCGGCCGCAAGTTCGGTCACCACGTCGGCGGCATCGTCGACGACGTAGATGTCGTTGTCGGCGCCGCCGGCCATGACGTCGGCCCCGGC
Organism: Bradyrhizobium sp. 956_D2_N1_4; assembly: GCF_052076025.1. Taxonomy (NCBI): domain Bacteria; kingdom Pseudomonadati; phylum Pseudomonadota; class Alphaproteobacteria; order Hyphomicrobiales; family Nitrobacteraceae; genus Bradyrhizobium; species Bradyrhizobium sp. 956_D2_N1_4. The sequence continues at coordinate 5,457,590 of NZ_CP197237.1, forward strand.
TCCGCCGTTGAGGGTGTCGGCCCCGAGCCCACCTGTCAGCGTGTCGACGTCGTCGCCGCCGTTGAGGGTATCGTTGCCGTCGCCGCCGTCGAGCGTATCGTTGCCCAGACCGCCGTTCAGGGTGTCGTTGCCCGCCAGACCGCTCAGCGTGTCGGCCAGATCGCCGCCGGTGATGACGTTGTTGCCGGCGTTGCCGGTGCCGATGAACTGGTCGGCGTCGACGCCGCGGTAGGTGAGGTTCTCGACGTTGGCCATGTTCGCGATGGAAAGCTCGGCCAGGAAGGTCTCGACGGTGTCGGTGCCCTCGTCCTGGGCCTCGATCGCGACATCGAGCAGATCGTCGATGCCGTAGGTGTCGTTGCCCGCACCGCCGACCATCGTGTCGGCGCCGACGGCGCCTTCGAAGTCGTCACCAGCGAGGTTCAGCCGGGCGTCGAGATCGTCGTTGCCCGCACCGCCGACCAGGAGGTCGTCGCCGAGCCCGCCGACGAGGTCGTCGTTGCCGGTGCCGCCGAAGATCAGGTCGTTGAGGCCGCCGCCAGTGATCTCGTCGTCGACGCCCTGCTCGCCCACCACGAAGTTGGCCTGAGTGTTGGTCACCGCATTCAGCGACATGTCGACGTCGCCGCCTGCCCGGTCGGCCGGATCGGAGCGGCTGATGAAGTAATCCTCCGCGCCGAGCGCATAGCCGGCGAAAGTCGCGCCGTTGAAGTTGATGCGTTCGACGCCGGTCTGCGCGTTGTTGCCGGTGAAGTGGCCTGCCACCGTGATGGACTGGGCGACGGAGCCCGTAGGCCCGGTCGGTAGGCTGTAATTGATGACCAGGTCGCCGGTCTGGGTCGCGGTGCTGCTGTCGAAGGCGTCCAACGCGGTGATCGTCGGTACCGGAAGCAGGGTCACCGGGTCGATGATGGGCTGACCGGACGCGTCGACCGCGTTCGGAGCCTGGATCGAGATGCGGTCGGCGGTGCCGCCGCTGGCGGCATTGACAGCTTCGTTGATGAGGTCGTTGCCGTCGCCGAGCCCGAACGCGTAGGTGTCGTTGCCGAGACCGCCGTTGAGGGTGTCAACGCCGCCGTTGATGCCGGCTCTGACGATCGTGATCGTCAGGTTATCGACGTAGAAATTGTCACCGTTGTCCCAGTTGTTGCCGTCGCCGGTTGTCCGGAAGCGGATTCCCGAGTTCGCGCCGATCTGGGCAGCGGTCAGCGTCGCGCTGAAATTGCCGTTGCCTGTCGCGGTGGTGCTGCCGAGCGTGCCGAGAACTTCCCAGGTGCCGCTGCCGCTGTTGCGGGCCTCGACGATGACACTCTGGCCCACGCCGAGATTGTCATCCTCGTAGCTGAAGGACAGCGTTGCGGCCGTAGCCCCCGCCAGGTTCATCGAGCGTTCGATGGTTTCGCCGCCATCGACGGTCTCGTTGAAACGAAGGCGATTGCCATCGATTTCGATGTCGCCGCTCGTGGCGCTGTTGTTGTCGTTTTCCGTCCAGTTTCCGGCGAAGTTTGCAGCGTTACCATCGTTGCCGGAATAGCCGCCCGAATTGAAGTTGTCGGCAATCGTTCCCGTGGCGGAGCCTGGGCCGCCGACCAGGATGTCGTTGCCGCCGAGACCGTTGAGCACGTCGGCTCCGGCAAGGCCGACGATGATGTCGTCGGTCGCCGAACCGTTCAGCACGGGACGGTTGTCGGACGGCGGGCCCTGCGGTGCGAGGCCATTGTCGCTGAACGGGGTGCCTACGACGATACCGAGAGTGCCGTCGGAAAACTGCAACCTCTCCATGTTGCGCAGCAGGTCGGTGCCCTCGAGCGGATCGAGGCCGCCGGTGTTGGAGACCACGAGGGTGCCGTCGGCGCGCGCCGAGAACGAATAGTTGGCGCGGACGTCGGAGTAGACTGCGGTGTCGATGTCCGATGCCGCCGCGCCGTCGGAGACGATGTCGCGGACGATCTTGAGCTGGCCGGGATTGATCTGACCCGAGAACACTTTCTGGACCAGAGTCGTCATGCTGTCGTGGAACTCGAGCACGGTGTTGCCGACCGGGCCGTTCTCGTCGAAGTCGGACATCACCGCGATGCGCACCCGCAGCCATCGGTCGCCGTCGAGGATATCGTCGCCGCCGCGGCCTTCGATGAGGTCGCTGCCGGCACCGCCGAGCAGGATGTTGCCGCCGACGAAGCTGCCGTTGGCATCGAACGAGGACGGTCCCGCGCCGGCGAGAAGCGCCTGCAGGCCCGTGATGAGGGCGATGCCCTCGGCATCCAGGGCACTGCCGCGGAAGCCTTCGGTCGGCACGAGGTCGGCGGTGACGTCGGAACCGCGGATGACGTCATTGTGGGCCGATCCGGACGCGCCTTCGACCTGGGTGAAACTGTCGAGCGCCGCGTTGCCCGGAAGCACCGGCAGACCGGGCAGGATCACCCGGTTGAGGTCGACGTCGACCGCCAGATTCATGTTGGCGTAGGTCGTCCAGTCGTAGCCGGACATGCCGTCGAACTTGCCGCGACCAAGGCTGCCGAACCAGATATCGTCGCCGCCTTCGCCAATGAATTCGTCGAAGCCGCCGTCCCCGTGGAACACGTCGTGGCCCTTGACGGCATCGAGCTGGAACTGGTCGTCGAAATTGTCGCCGACCGCGCCGGTCCAGGCGCCGATCTCGATCCAGTCGTCACCTTCGCCGCCAAGCGTCTGCTCGGTGGTCTTGCTGCCGAGAACGAAGTCGTTGCCGACCCCGCCGAAGGCCTCATCGAGACTGTCGGCGCCGAGCACGATGAAGTCATTGCCCTCGTCGGCGACGATCAGGTCGACGCCCTGGCCGGCGTTGACCGCGTCGTGGCCGCGGCCGGTGCGCATGATGTCGTCGCCGAACTGGTCGGTGATGATGTCGTCACCGTCGCCGCCGATGTACTGGTCGTTGCCGGCGCCGCCCTCCATGCGGTCGTTGCCGGCGTCGCCATAGAGGGTATCGTCACCCTCGCTGGCGATCAGCGTGTCGGCCTGGTCGGTACCGCCCAACAGGACGTGGTCGGCGCCGGTATAGCGCAGGTAGTTCGCTTCGGCTCCATCGGTCGCCGGGTTGTCGCGCAGGACCAGCGGGGTCAGGATCGTGCCACCGGTCGGATCGGCCGAATCGAGCCCCGGATTCCACTGCCGGGTCTGGTCGACTTCGAGGATGAGGCCGGGCGTGGAGAACACGTCCGAAGGCAGATGGCCGGCGTCGGCATTGAGGCCGATTACCTTGGCGAAGGTGTTGTTCTCCATCTCTGACAACAGATGCAGCCCGTCGAGCCGCTGCAGGTAGTAGAAGCGGTCGCCGTCCTGCAGCTTTTCGAGCTGAACCTCGAACACGAAGTTGAAGGTAGAGCCCAGCATGCCGCCGAACGGCATGACCTTCTCGGCGAGACCGCCGATCCAGAGATCGACGTTCTCGAGGCCGCCCAGCGAGCCGCCGGCGTAGATGCCGGTCGCGTTGAGGAAGGCTATGCGGTCGGCATTGAATGCCGCGAGCTCGGCCGGGTCGGTCGGAACGACGACGTCGCCGAAGCTGGTGCCGAAGATCAGCGCCATGGCCGCGTCGCGCTTGCCTTCGACCGTCGTCTCGCCGGTGATCAGCGTGTGCGTTCCGTAGGCGGCGACGAAGTTGATAATCGAAGCCTCGTTCTTGAGGTGGCTCGCGAAGTCGACCCAGCTCGCGTAGGGCCGCAGCTCTTCGGCGTGGCTGCTTGCCTCAAAGAAGTCGCGGCGCGCAGCGTTCAATGACGGCACGCCGGCATCGCGGCCGCGGGCCAGGTTGATGGTAGCCAGATCGAGCGGCAACCCGAGCAGATTGTTGCGCAGCGCGCTGGTGACGAACTCGTCGATCTCGTTGCCGACCTGCCGCGTCATGCCGCGGATGATGTTGCCGGCGGCGACGCTGTCCGCGACGGTGTGGCCCGAGTCGAATTCGATCGGGTTGAGGAAGGCCTCGATGAGCCCGATCTGGTCGTTAGTGAAGGTCGGGTCGAGCCGGTCGATCGTCTCGGTCAGCATTGAGTGGCCGAAGCGGTAGACCACGTGCGCGAATTCGGCGACAATGCTCGGATTGATGTCGGCGTGGTATCCGTCCGGCACGACGAAGAAGTCGATGTTGGGCTGCACCTTGCGGGCGAAGTCCTCGAAGACGAGATGTTGGTATTGCATCTCGGTGCCGAACTTGGCGGCCTGGAACAGGCGTTCGCCATCCCAGACGAGGGCGGCGATCTGAGCGGGCGTCGTCGGCAGTGCGGCGAGGTCGACGGCCAGCCATTCGTTGAGGAAGGCCAGGTCGTTCGAGGCCAGGACGATCTCTTTGGTGTGCTCGACCAGCCGGTTGTGCTCGGAGTGGAAGATGTGGTGGACCGCGGTCAGGCCGATGTTCTCGTTGGCGCGGCCGTCGCCGGCGATGAAGTGGGCGTCCAGCAGTTCGTTGTCGTAGACCGCCGGGTTGTTGCCGGGGTTGAGCAGCCCGATTTCAATGTCGCCGTCGGCGATGCCGTTCGGCACGGCGTCGTGCGCGATGTCGGCAAGGAAGGCGGCGTTGATACGGATCGCGGTGGCGACGCTGACCGGCGCCGTCGAGGTGCCGGAGATGACGATGTCGTCCGCAGTGTTCGGAATGCCGTCGGCGCCGACGCCGGTGATCACCTGGGCGAAGCCCGCGGCATTCGGAATGAAGTTGCCGTACGGGTCGGTGCGAAGCAGCGGCACCGCGCCGACGTCCTGGTCGGTCAGTAGGATGCCAAGCATCTTGGCCTGTTCCTTGACCTCGCCCCAGGTGGCCATGCCGCCCGGCTGGTCTCCGCCGCCCTCGATCAGCTGGCCGGTAGCGTGCGGGACGCCGTTGGCGTCGAGCGCGTACTGGCGCAGGAAAACCTGGTGGGAGGCATGCGACGTATAGGTCTGGTTCTGGTCGACAAACGGCGTCGTGGTGTTGACGGGACGCACGTCGTCGGCCGTCCCCATGACGCCGTCGGCGCCCGGGCTGACGGTGGCGCGGGTCAGGACCATGAAGTTGGTCGGGCTACCCGGCACGTACAGCGGATCGTCCGGCTGGAGCGGAACGAACACGGTGCCGCTGCCGCCCTTGTTGACGAGATCCAGACCGTGATCGAAGAACTGGCCGAACAGAGTGAACCAGGAGTTGAACGGGGCCGACAGGCCGACGTCCGGAGAGACGTTGACGACCTGGACGTTGTCGCCGTCCATTGTGATCCCGAACGGCTCGAGGCCCGCATCGCGGACCGCGCGCGCCACCGCCAGATCGTTGAGCATGTCGTTGTGCACCGCCGTGGCCGCCGCGAAGGCGTCGATCGCCGCCTGTTCGGCCGCGCCGGGAACGGTGGACTCGTCGCCGTCGCTCAGCTGGTTCGCCGCCGCCTTGGCGTTCTGCATCACCACGCGGGCCTGATACTCGGCGTCGAGCGCGGGTTTGAAGGCGTTGTAGATATCTTGCACGAGGGCGACGTTAGCCAGCGTGGCCTCGACGATCCCGCCGGACTGCAGGCCCTTCATGATCGCCGCCGGGTTCGCGAGCGTCTGATCGACGATCAGGTTAGAGATGGTGCGCAGGCTCGAATCGAACACCATCGAACCCGGGTTGTTGGACGGCGCGTAAGACGTCGGCACGGCGGGCGCGCCCGGCGGCAGGAAATTGCCCGGTACGTTTTCCGCGGGCCTGAAGGTCGGATCCAGCAGTTCGGGGAACGGCATGTCCGCGGCGCCCCACTTCTCCTGGCCGGGCAGCAGGTTGTTGTTCTGTCCGTCGACGGTACGAAGACCGATGCTGAGGTTGTAGGACGGGACCGAGCCGACCTGGCCGGCCAGACCGGCTCCGTAGAGCGGCGCGGCGTTCGGGTCGAGCGGATTGACGATATAGGCGGCGTGCTTCTCCGCGACCTTGATCTGCGCGAGAATGAAATCCAGATCGCTCCTGATGTACGCAACCATGGCGGCCTCACCTGTTGTGGCGCACGGTCCGCCGCGGCGGCCGAGCCGTTGAAATTTTTGCGAGCCGTCCGCGTCGGATGGCTCCTATGGGCTCAGGTTAGATTTTTCTGTGAACAACGGGACAGGGTACAAGGTCCAACGACCTCGTGGGACCGAGGTCTGGCGCTTCGGCCGACCATGGTCGTAGGACCTTGGTCCGATCGGCGGACGACCATCCTCGCTTCGCCAGCGCCTCGGCGCGGCGGGTGAAGCGGTGTTTTCCGGATGTTTTCGGGAGACTTGGCCGCGCCCGATCGGAGAAGCCGTCACATCGATCGGGCATCATGGCGTGCGGAACATGCAATGCTGGGCCGAGGACTGCCGGAGCACCGCATCGCAAGCGTCAAGAGCGCTCCAGGCCGGCGACTTCTTCGCGTCGTGTCAATCGTGAGGACCCGGAAGTTCGCTGATCCTAACATCGGCCCTTCTAACCCGCAGATCGGTGCTGATCCGCCAACAGGGCATCGATGTATATGGGAATTTCCGGCTCCTGAAGGCGATGACTCTGTCCCAGCCCGACGCGTACGGGCATGACGGAAGACATGATGGATGACAAGAAGCTGCTGGCGAAGTTCGCCGAGCGGATCCCGTTAGGCCGCGTGTGCGAACCCGAGGAAGTCGCCGCGGTAATCGCGTTCTCTGGCGACGTCGTTCACCTTTCGGTGAAGCGGTACTGTCGCCCATCGTGTTGCGCGCATGCTGACCTCAATGCCGTTTGCCGAGCACGAGGACGAAAGGGACGACGAAGAGCCCATCGCCCTGGTCGTCGCTGACATGCAGCACCCAGTGACGCCAATCCTCGAGGCTGCGCTCGTTGGTGAAGGATCGCACGAGCGGGGTCGCGTGAACGCGCACCTCAGCGAGATCGTTCACCACGGCGCCGTGGTGATCGAGGAACACTTTCTTCGCGTTGGAGCGGGACGCGTGAAAGAAACGTGGTGCGAGCTCGAACTGCATGATCAGGCCAGAACCAGCACGGACTCCGCCTACCACTTTAATAGGCCGGCGAATCCGAGATCGGTCAGCTCAATCGTTGCGCGACGCCGTGTCGGACCGAACGCGCGTCACGTCCTTTGCGTCGATCGGGGCAGTCGCCGCCCCCCAACTGTTTCTGATATAGCTGAGGACCGCCGCGATCTCGCGGTCATCGAGCTGCCATCCGTAGGAGGGCATCCCGGGCGCCGTCGGCTCGGCCATCGTACCTACACTTCGCGCACCGCGGAGCACGATTCGGATTGCCGTTGTGGGATCATTCGAGCGCACCATCGTGGACTCTGCGAGGGCGGGAAACAGGTGGGGAACGCCCTTGCCTTCGATCCCGTGGCAGGCGGAGCATTGGTCCCGGTAGATCGCGCCTCCGGCCGCCATCACGTTCGCACCCACCGGGGCAAGCCTCGCCTCATCCTTGTTGCCCGGCAATGATTTCAGATACGTCGCAATAGCCTTCGTATCCTCATCCTTCATCCTGGACGTCGACAGCTCGACGGCCTCCGCCATCGGCCCTGTCGCAGCGGTAGCGCGATTGTGCCCCGTCTTGAGGTAGAGCGCGACATCGTCTGCCGTCCAACTGCCCAGTCCTGTCCGCCGGTTGTTGGTGATGTCAGGCGCCGACCAGCCCTGGAGATTTGCTCCCTGCAGATATTGATCGGTTCGATCGCCTCCGAGCAGCGTCTTCGGCGTGTGACAGGCTCCGCAATGCGCCGGCCCGTCGACGATGAACTTGCCGCGATTCCATTCGGCGGATTTGGTCGGTTCCGGCTTGTATTCACCTGCCGTGAAGTAGAGCGCGTTCCACACGATCATCGTTGAGCGGATATTGAATGGAAACGGAAGCGTATCCGCGTTGCGCGAATTTCGGACCGGCTCCAGCGAAGTCAGATAAGCCCGGATCGCCATCACATCGTCACGCGACATCCGGGTGTACGCATTGTAAGGCATGGCCGGATAGAGATGCGCGCCGGTTCGTCCGATACCCTTTCTCACCGCGGCATCGAATTGATCGTCGCTCCAGGCTCCAATGCCCGTTTCCAGATCGGGCGTGACATTGGGCGATATGATGTTGCCGAACGGCGTTTCGATCGGCCGCCCGCCCGAAAACGGCTTGCCGCCGGGAACCGTATGGCAGCCGGCACAGTCCGACAGGATCGACAGATAGCGCCCGCGTTCGATCTGGGTGAACTCTTGCATGTTTGCGGAGCCGGCATGCGCGCGGCCAGCCAGCGACGCCGAAACGAGCACTGCCCAAACGAGCGTGCGTACGCGGGGAATCCTACGCATCGACCAGCCTTCCGGGATTCTTAAGGTACTGGTTCCGGATCGCGGCCGCCGACCAATAAGCGAGCGCGCCGACCGTGAGCGTCGGGTTGTAGCCGGCGTTCTGCGGAAAGGCGCTTGCCCCCATCACGAACAGATTCGGGACATCCCAGCTCTGCAGGTATTTGTTGAGGACGCTTGTCTTGGGATCGGCCCCCATGATCGCACCGCCGTTGAGATGCGTCGTCTGGTAGGTCGTTATGTCGTATGGCGCGGTCCGATACTGCACGGCGAGCTTTTCAGCGCCCATCGCCTTGATGATCTCGGCGAACTTGTCGGTGAGAAACTTGTTCTGCTTGATCTCGTTCTCCTTGAGATCCATCGTGATCCGCATCAGCGGACGCCCGAACCGGTCCTTATAGGCGGGGTCGAGATCCAGGTAGATGTCGCGGTAGGCGTAGAAGCTGCCATGCACACCGGTGCCGGGCTTGACCGTGCTGAGATAATTGTCCTTCACCGCCTTCTTCCAGTCGGCGCCCCATGCCGGCGTTCCCGGCGGCACCAGGGTGCTTTCGATCGGACGAGCACCTGTCTGCACCTGGCCGACATAGCCGCCGCCGACGAAACCATGCGGCCCGTGATCGAAATTGTCGCCGTTGAACTCGTCGATACACATCCCGATCGAACCCGATGCGATGAACGGGTTGAAGTTGAACTTCTTGTTGTCGAAGAAGCCATTGACCGACGAGATCGTCTGGTGGGTGTAGTTTCGGCCGACGACCCCAGTGTTGGTGACGGGGTCGTAGGGCTGCCCGATTTGCGAATGCAGAAGAAGCTGCACGTTGAACATCGTGTAAGCCGACAGGATCACGAGGTCGGCCTGCTGCTCCCATTCTTCGCCGCTCGAGTCCACGAATGTCACGCCGGTAGCGCGCTTGCCTGAACGATCGACATTGATCCTAACAACCTCTGAATTGTCGCGGAGGCTGAAGTTCGATTTTCGAATGAGATGCGGCAGGATGGTTGTTTGCGGGCTGGCCTTGGAATAATTGCCGCAGCCAAACCACTCGCAGAAGCCACAATAGGTGCAGGGGCCAAGGCGCATGCCCAGCGGGTTCGTATAGGCTTGCGAGAGATTGCCCGAAGGCTGCGGGAACGGCTTGTAGCCGAGCTCGCGCGCGGCTTTCCCGAACAGCGTATGGCTGAACGGCTGGGCCTGCGCCGGGGTCGGATAAGGACGGGACCGCGGCCCTTCGAACGGATTGCCGCCGTCCATGATCTTGCCGCTCAGATTTCCGGCCGTCCCCGACGTGCCGCACAGATATTCAAAGCGATCGTAATGCGGCTCGAGCTCGTCATAGGTCACGCCCCAATCCTGGATCGTCATATCCGGGGGCAGGAACGCCGCGCCATAGCGTTCGGTCAGATGTGTCTTCAGCACGAAATCCGATGGGAGAAACCGCCACATTTCGGCATTCCAGTGCACGCCCCCGCCGCCGACGCCGTTCGGCGGCATGAACGCGCCCCAGCTCCGGATCGGCAGCGCCGTCTGGTCCATCTTGTTGCGGAACGTGAACGTCAGCTGGTCCGGACGCAGGAACAGCTCGTGCCGGATGCGATAACGAAGTTCGTCCTGCATGTAGCCCGGCGGAAAATCCGTCGGCGCGTCGCGCCATGGACCGCGCTCGAAAGCGATGACCTCGAGCCCCTCGTCGGTCAGCTCATTAGCCATGATCGCGCCGGTCCAGCCGAAACCGACGATGACAACGTTTTTCCTGGGAAGCCTTCGGGACATGCTACGACCTCGTCCATTGCGCGTTGCCGGTCATGCCAACCGGCGGCAGCGGAAAGCGCTCGTTGTGGCGGTTCACCCAATCGAGATAGTTGTAGCGCGCGCCCGGATAGCCGATCATCTTCCACGCGACCATGTCGCGGTTCCCGCCATAGATCGGGTCCGCGAAAAATCCCATCTGGGCGTCCTTGACGAGTTGCGTGAAGAACGCCTTGCCGTCGACGCCGTCGAGCTTGAGCTCGCCCTTGTCGACCGCCTTCAGAAGCGCGATCCTGTCGTCGCCGGAGAGCTCGGCGAAGGGCTTTCCACCACTGTGCTGCTTGCACGCACGATCGAATGCAGCGAGACCGTCCCGATAATCCTGTGCCGGACCGTTCGCCGACTGATGGCCCTGATTCTTCAGGCCGGCCTGAAACGGTGGGCGCACATACAATCCCTCCTGCCGGCCGTAAGGCCCAGCCAGCTGCCGGTCGATGAACACGGCGCAGCCGGCATCCTTGCCGCCCGGCGTCTCCGGATCCGGCGGGATGATGCAATCAACGAGTGCCTCCATGGCTCTGCCTTCTTCGCCGTTGAAGAACTCCCACGGTCCGACCTTGATTGGCGGCGGGGGATTTCCTGCATTGGGAACCCAGGGCAACCTCCCCGCGATCGTGGCCGCTTTGACGGTCGTCGCGCTGAACAGCAGCATGGCCGTTCCGGCAAGGAACTCCCTGCGCCGCAGGGCGATTGTTGCGGGCTTCGCCTGTCTCATTTGTTCTTCCTTATCGGTCGACTACGCTGTCAATGACAGTTCGGAGACGGCCAATCGCCCGCGAACACCATTTTGCGCGAGCAACGCAACCGTCATTCGGCCAAAACCCGAACGGAAGTGAAACGCCGTATGTCGCTTATGACCCGCATCCATCGATCATGATCGACAGCAATTATCCGTGAATACCCGCGATCTCTCGAGCGGTGCTCCCGAATTCTACAGTGGTCCATCGATCGCGTATTCCACGAAGCGCATGATATTCCGAAAAGACACGATGCCCGACCGCAGAGGGTACAGAGGTTACCGCAAACCAATCCCGAAAATGACTGCCCTGCCCGGCTCGCTTGCGCGTCGGCCACACCAATGCATGAAGGCGTGTCGCTGGAAGTTGTCGCCTCCGGTATGCGCACAGAAAACGACGTTGAAGTCGCCCTCATGCCGAATGGCTTTGCCAGGTGGTCATCGGCTCCCATTTCCAGCGCGATTACGCGATCACTCTCGTCGCATTGATGATCGGTCGTCACGATAATCGGCAGGTCGGAGCGGGATCGTATCTCGCGCAAAGGCCGGAGGCGATCATCGCCTCCCAATGGCAGATCAAGGACGATCAGGCTTAGATTGCTTGCCTCGAAATCCTGGCGGCTCGTGCGCCAGTCTGGGACAGCACGGACCGGCATGTTGTGCGCCTCGAAGAAGCTGGCCAGTGACCGCCGAATACCGGGATCGCCGTCGATAAGGAGAACTGGTGGGGACGAGCATTTGCGCCGTGTCTGTTCTGATGAGTGCAGTGCCTTCGCGGACGCTCATGCTTGCTCTCTTGCTTGTGGGCTGCTCGCCAAGAATCCAATTCGTGTACGAGCCATATAGATGTTGGCTCGAGCAGCCGACAGTTCTGCTGCATCTAGAAGTGCGCTCCGGAGCACTCACTAGGACGCGCAGCGACAAGGACATTCCACACGCACCCTTCTGGCACCTTGGCTAGTTTGCACATGACACGCGCATGACATTTTCATGTCGAATCGGAGCCCGCGTCACCTCATCGACCGAAGTAGTTCCAATCGCTACCCTTCAGGGACCGGGGTGAGCGCGCGATCTGCTCGCCGAAGCACGGTCAACCACGAGACTGCCAGCATCGATTCAGAGATTTGCTGGATCCGGGGGCCCGTTGCCCGCGTAACCGGGTTTTCCAAGACTGAAACAGAGCCGTAACACGGCGTAGCGATTTTGCAATAAATACCAAGGAGGCTTGCATGAAGCGGGACAGGCGTAGCTGTGATGACGCAGAGCGGATGGGACAACGGATGCGTCAGCGACACCGTTGGGCCGTCGACCCAGACAGATGCGACATTGTTTTCAACTAGCCCGGACGCCAGGATGGAGCACGATGAGAGGTGACTCTCCTGCTGCGGTTACATGTGCTGATCGTTGTCGCGTTGCTGCCCGCGATCGCGCTTCTGATCTACAATGAATTCGACCTGCGTCGAACCCGCCAGATTGAGGTGCAGGGTCAGGCTCTCAACCTCGCCGAACTCGCCGCTGCTGAGCAACGGCAGATCGTCCAGGGAATTCACCAGGCGCTGATTGCCTTGTCGGAACTTCCTGCGATAAAGGCAAAGGACGCTGCGGGATGCAATGCTTACCTCACCAAGATTAAGCAACGATATCCGGGGTTCATCAGTTTCATCGTGGTCGACAGAAATGGCAACTCGTTCTGCGATGCAACCGACGACCACAAGCCCTCGACCGCGGCAGGTAGACCCTACTTTGCGGATGTCCTGAGAACCGGTGAATTTACAGTCGGCCAGTTCGCGATTGGCCGCCAGACCGGCCGGAACGTCCTTCATTTCGCCCTGCCGTTCTTCGGCGAAGATGACCGCGTCGGCGGTGTCGTTATAGCCGCTCTCGGCCTGGATTGGCTGGCCGACTCCCTCAATCGGCGGAATGTTCCGCCTGGTGCCGCGCTTGCCGTCGTCGACCGGAATGGCACATACCTTGCCCACTACCCCGACAATGCCCGGTTTGTCGGCCGCAAGATGGCTAGCGACCATGATCTAAGCCGCAACGATCGCACCACGGCCGATCTCGTTGACCGCGATGGCGTTGAACGGATCGTGGGCTACTCGACGCTGAAAGATGTTTCCGGAGGGCTTCTCATCGGCTTTGGCCTGGACAAGGCCCGGGCATTCGCCGAGATCCAACGCGGTACTCAGAGGGGGATCCTTCAGATCGTGCTGAGCACGGCACTGGTTCTAATCCTGACATCGTTAAGCGCCCGTCGATTTATCCATCGCCCGCTCGGGAAGCTCGTCGATGCCGCCAATCAATGGCGCTTCGGCAAATTCGACCAGCGTGTGGACATCCACGGTACGTCAGAAATAGCAAGAGTGGCCGAGGCATTCAATACGATGGCAGACGCGCTGGACCAGCGTGAGCATGAATTGTCCGAAGCAAAGGAGAAAGCAGAGGAAGATGCAGCTCGGATCACGATGATCTTCGAGAGTACCACCGACGGCGTGATCATAGTCGATCGAGACTGGTCGGTGAGTTATCTCAACGGACCTGCCAAGCTGCGACTGGCCCATGACCGAGATGTCATCGGCCTGCCCCTTGCGGAAGCCTTTCCCGCCACCGCCGATCTCGTCGTCCTGAAGCAAATTCGTGAGGCGGCGTCGGAGCAACGACCGATCTTTCTCGAGACGTTTTGTCAACGCACTCAAATCTGGTACACAATAAGCGCGTTCCCATCGAGTCAGGGCTTGGCGGTCTTCCTACGGGATATCACCGAACACAAGCACGCCCTTGAGGCACGGCGTTCGATGGAAGAGCAACTCCATCAGAGTCAAAAGATGGAGTCGGTCGGCCAGCTTACCGGCGGCGTTGCTCATGACTTCAATAACCTCCTTACCGTCATTTCCGCGAACCTTGAGCTCATCGAAAGCACGACGGATCCTGGCACAATCGGTCGGTGTGCCGAGGCCGCGCGACGCGCTACTGATCGGGGTGCAAAGCTGACGGCCCAACTACTCGCCTTCTCGCGGCGACAGGCACTAAGGCCGGAGTTGGTCGATGCAAACGAGCTCATTTTCGAGTTTCAAGGGCTCATTCAACAGGCGGTCGGGGACGGCTGCGAAGTCCGGCTGCAGACGGATGAGAAGCTGTGGCTGTGCCATGTCGATCCTGCTCTGCTGGAGACCGCTCTGCTTAACCTCGCCCTGAATGCTCGGGACGCCATGGCAGAAAGAGGTGTTCTCCGCATCGAGACGCAGAACACTGTGGTGGAATTGGGCATGCCTGAATGTTCTCCAGGATCGTACGTTCGCCTGTCCGTCACAGATAACGGCAGCGGAATGCCTCGCGAAGTGCAGGATCGGGTGTTTGAGCCTTTCTTCACGACCAAAGAGCTTGGTAAGGGTACGGGGCTCGGGCTCAGCATGGTCTATGGCTTTGTCCGACAATCCGGAGGACATATAGCTGTGCAGAGTGCACCGGGAGCAGGTACCACGATCACGCTATATCTGCCTGCAAGCAGACGGGAGCGCGACACCAAACCGCATGCCACCGAGACGCACGCACTGCCCGCGGGCTCGGAGAGAGTTTTAGTCGTCGAAGACAACGATGATCTCCTGAACGTCACTTCGGCAATGCTGTCCACATTCGGCTATCAGGTTTCCTGTGCCCACAATGGCGCAGAAGCGCTTCGGACCCTCCAGAGTGACCAACCGTTCGAACTTCTGTTCAGCGATATCGTGATGCCAAACGGAATAAACGGCATTGAGCTAGCCCGCGAAGCGAGGCGGCTACGCAAGGATATCAAGATCCTGCTCACCTCGGGTTACGCCGAGGGCATGCTGCAACGAAATGATGCCGTTGGCGAATTTCCTGTTATCGACAAGCCCTTCAGCTTAGCCGACCTCGCGAGACGTGTCCGCTCAACCTTGCACGAAGCATGATCTCTTGCCCGACCGGATGGCTTTATGCTCTATCTAACAGATGGAGCCCCACCGCCTCTTGGTAGGGAGCGACTGGTCCCATTGAGTCTTCGTCAGGCACTCCTCTGGCTAAACGAAAACCAACTCTACGAGGCTGGGTCTTTCTGGGCATAGCGGAGAGCAGCTTAGCCGCAATACCGGCAAAACCAAGTTTGCGTCTGAAGCGAGGATGGATTCCTGCAAGGTTTACCACTATTGCCTTCGCTCCATATCCCCCGCGACACGCGCTGCGTGCCATCTAACCACGCGTTCGTAACATGCTTGGATGGCATGGGGCGTGTCATCGATCTCAAATCGAACCAACTCGGCTTCGTCTGAGCCAATCCCACGCCTCTAGCGCGGTCTCGATATCATTACATTCGATCGTCTTGGCTTGTAGAGGTGCAAACCCCATCAGCCCGGGTGTGCCCCTAAGGATCTTGTCCACAAAAATAGCCGGCGCGACGATAGCACCAGCGCAAGTCAACGCCATAACTATGCTTTAGAAACGCCCGACTGGCAGCGCGAAAACATAACCGACGCCGCGCTCGGTCTGGATTACCCGCGGCGCGTCCGGATCGACTTCCAGCTTCCGCCGCAACCGCAAGATCTGCACGTCAATACTGCGATCGAAAATATCCTCATGGACCCGTGTCGCCCGCAGCAGATACTCGCGCGAAAGCGATCGCTGCGGTGACTCAAGAAAAGCCAGCAACAGCGCATACTCGCCCTTGCTCAAAGCAACCGACTTTTCGTTGGCGTCGACGAGCCTGCGTCTGCGACGCTCGAGTCGCCAGCCATGAAATCTATATCCTCCCCGCTCTGGATGGCGGATCCGGTCGGCTTGTCCCATTTCCTGACGTCGCAGCACCGCGCGAATGCGAGCAAGCAATTCTCGCAGGCTGAACGGCTTCAGGAGATAGTCATCCGCACCGAGCTCCAGGCCGACGATCCGGTCGATTTCGTCGGGATGATGGCCGGTGATGATAATGACCGGAATATCCGAATCCGAACGAATGTCCCTCAGGATATCCAGACCATCGTCCTGACCGAGCCGGAGATCGAGAATGATCAGGCCGGGCTCGGAGCATTCAAGATGACGGGTCAATTCGGCCCGGCTTGACGCAGCTTTCACCGACACAAAGTAATCTTCGAGGTATCGGGTCAGCATCTGGCGTATCTCCGGATCATCGTCGACCACGATGATGTGGCCGATGTTCTCGGTCCTCGGCTGATCATCACATTTTCTTGCCGCCACGTCGAACTGCCCCTTCAAAGGATCGATGGCGCTCTGACCGGAGCGCAGCAGGCGTAATTGCTAGAGCATTCTACGCCCAGCGAACCTATCGGCCGGCCGCTGCGCGGCTCAACTTGTACTGCCGCAGTCATGCCAGCCGTAAGCACAATGCCCGTGGGAACTTCATCGATATGGATGCGAATCGGAATGCGTTGGGCCAGGCGTACCCAGGTGAAGATGGGATTGACGGTCGCCCCCTTGATTGTTGGGCTGCGCGTTCGCAACGTTGATTGGGCGGGCGATGCTGTCGGGAGCCGATGGCGATGCCAAGTGTACGCTCCAGCCCAGGGGTAATATCGGCGATCGGGTCCCCATGCATCGGCACAAGGACTTGCGTTTCAGGCTGGGCACTCGAATTCAGGTTCAATCTCATTGGTCGAGGTCAACTGGCGCTGGATAATTGATATTTGATCCCGACAAACGCGCCGTCCAATATCTTTGGGGCTCTTCCTTGGTAGCTTTTAGCACTGACGTTGAACTGCGCCCCGTTCGGGACAGTGCCTGGACCTAGCGAAGAAAGGCGATCTTGCTGTAGGCCTCACGGAAGACCTCTGCTCGTCATCGGTGATTTGGATCGGGATGGTCACGCATAGGTCACCGCCACCTTGTTGAACGGGCCGAAGTCGGCCACGTAGGTCTCGCCTGGCTTCGGCCGTAGCATGCCCGTTAGCGTACCGGTGCTGATCATCTGGCTGGCCTTCAGGCCAATTCCAGTACGCGACAGTTCGTTCGCGAGCCATGTCAGTGGCACCATGGGATGATCCAGCGCTTCCGCTGCAATCCCCTTCCGGCGCTGCGTGCCGTTGCACGTGAGGACGACCTCCTGATTTGCTACGTCTCGCCTGCGCCAATCTTCGATCGGAGGTCCGAAGACGATGGCGCCCGAGCCCGCACCATCGGCGAGGATCGCCGTCAGCGGCGGAAAGGCGCCATCATGCACAAAGCGGCATTCCGAAAGTTCGATGCCTGGATGCAGGGAGACAACGACCTCCATCACTTCCTCCATCGAGTAAGGCTTCTCTCGCGGCGGAAGGTCTGCACCCAGGCGGGCCTGGTATTCGACCTCCGGAATCGGACTGCACTGCCTTGCGTGTTCGACCGTCGCCGGCGACGACTTAAGAGTGCCGAAGACGCGCCCGTAGATGGGCGCGTCCGTCCGCAACTGTTGTTGCAGCCTTCTGTTCATCGCCGCGATCTTCCAGCCCGCAACCTCCCAACCGAGCGCTTCTTCCACCATTCGGGCGATCCGGTACGCCGTCTCCTTATCAGGAGGAACAAGGCTCTCGTCCAGGCCACTCTGCTGTCGTCCCTCGCGGCGGAGCTTCGCGAGAAGGACAGCGAGTTCGTGTTGCCGTGACATGTCCATGGTCTACCCTTGTGCCAAAGAAGTCGCCTTCGCCGTCGGGACCGGAGGTGCTTGCAGGTCTGTAAGCGTCCGTCGGCGAGCTCTCCAGGTCTGCTCAGATTCGCGCGAAGGCAGGTGAGAAGCATACCGTCCACGTAAAGCGGCGGTCCCACAGACTCCGGTCGATGTTGTAGAAGCTCGATCCTCGGCAGGTGGGCGCCAGAGCGGCCGACCGTTTGGCGGCGGCTTCCCGGCCGGTCAGTACAACAACCCGGACTGCCGGTCCAAGATCGAAGCAGCTGCTCGGTATCGGCCCGACTGGAGACTGACCAAGAGTCGTTCTCCCTTCTTGATAGAGACGATAGGTCGACCCATCCTCGCAGTCCAAGACGATCAAAGACATACTTCAGATGTGAGACGACTTGGCGAAACGATTTCACACGTCGCGATCGATCTCGATCGAACCATCGTCGGTATTGGATCGAAACGTCACAGCCCAATATCGCTCTTAAGGACCGAAACGGAATTGGGATTTGAAATCGCGACAGCGAAGAGCTTGCCGATGCTCTCGGGCCCTCTGGCACCGGCGTTGGACGTCAGTTCCCCTGTCTTTCCTGGATGAACGGAAAGAAAATGTCCTGCCATTTGGCCGGCCTTGACTTGATCTGGCCGGTTCTCTGCATGAATTCCGCGTATGTCATTACGCCGCCGGGCGACACGCTGAACACATTCTCGGGATCCCGCAGGATGCGTTCGACGTACTCCACGTTCATGGATTTCGATGGCTCGAGCCTGAGATAAAGCGCCGCCGCCCTGGCGGGATCTTCCTTGATCCGGTTCATCGCGGCGTCCATGGCGGTCACCATCGCCAATGAGACCTTCGGATTCCTGTCGACGAAGCGTGCGTTCGCCGCGAGCAGAACGAAGGTCGATGACTTGCCGAGGATATCCTCGGAGCTCAACACCCTGTGCACCCGCTTGTCGTCAGCTTCAAACTGGGCAAATGGCGCGTTGGTGAAGTGGGCCGACACTTCGGTGCCCGCCAGCATGGCGGACATCGCATCCGGATGCGGCAGCGCCACAACATTGGTGTCCAGCTTCTTCGGATCGCCCAAAAACTTCTCCGCGGCCATGCGAAGGCAGAGATTCTGGGGCGAGGTGTTGGCCGGCGTTGCAATGCGGTCTTGCGGGGAGAAGTCCGCAATCGTCTTTATCCGGTCGACGACCGTGTTGAGCACCATGGGGAACGACGAGCAACTGGCCAGTCCCTTGACGCCACCACGTGTCTTCTCTGCGATGATCAGCAGCGATGGGACTCCCATCACGCCCACGTCCGCTGTCCCAGCGAGGAGTCCCTCGTTGACGGCCGTCGCGCCGCTAACCCTCTGGAGCTTCAACTCGGCGCGCGGCTCCCCCTGCTCGGCAAGAGCAGCGCCGAGAAGCTTCTCCTCCTCGATCAACATCAACGGGAGATACGAGACGCCATACTGGATAATGGCGCGAACTTCGGCGGCCGACTGGGCTCTTGCGAGGGCTGGCAGCGCCATCGCGCCGGCCATAGCGCGAAACGCCTTGCGACGCGAAATTTTATTCCTTGGCATGTTTCCCTATTTCTAATGTCTACGCTTTCGCTTCTCTGGTGGGTACGGGCGCTGCTGCTTGAGATGATCCCCTGCTCCACCAACCGGTTGAGTTCGGACTCCGGCATCGCGAGATCGCCCTGTACGACTTCGGTGGTGTGAGATCCGAGTCGCGGCGGCGCCTGGCCGTACTCGATCGGGGTCCGCGAGAACCGGATCGGATTGCCGATCATTCTCGTCGACGGCCCTCCGGCGAACAGGCTCTGTTCCACGACGAGGCCCCGCGCCACGACGTGCGGGTCAGAAAACACTTCGTGCATTTCGTTGATCGGCCCGGCCGGGATCTTCTCGTCATCGAGAGCCTGGAGAAGCTCCATCTTCGCCCACGACCGAATCTTGCCGGCCACGATCGCGATCAGCTCTTTGCGATTTCTCACCCGATCCGCGTTTCTTTGGAAACGCGGATCCCTGGAGAGTTCGGGGACACCGAGAATTGTCACAAGGCGTGCGAACTGTGCGTCGTTGCCGACTGCGACAACGATGTGGCCGTCGGATGTGGCGAAGGCCTGATACGGCACGATGTTTGGATGAGCGTTGCCGTGCCGCGCCGGCGCCTTGCCGGAAGCCAGGAAGTTCATTCCCTGATTGGCGAGTGTCGCGATCTGGACGTCGAGAAGCGCAAGATCAATATGCTGACCTACGTCGCTGGTCCGGCGCTCGTTAAGGGCCGCAAGGATCGCAACCGTCGCATACAGCCCCGTGAAGATGTCTGCGACGGCGACCCCGACCTTCATTGGCTCACCGTCGGCCGCGCCGGTGATGCTCATGAGCCCGCCCATGGCCTGCACCAGCAGATCGTAGCCGGGCTTGTCCTTGTACGGGCCCGTCTGCCCGAAGCCGGAGATTGAACAATAGATCAGTTTCGGATTGATCTGTGAGAGGGCTTCGTAATCAAGTCCGAGCCGCTTCAGGCCACCGACCTTGAAGTTTTCGACCACCACATCGCAAGATCGCGCCAGCGTGCAGACGATCTGGCGTCCTTCCGGTTTGCTGAAGTCGATGCAGACCGACTTCTTGCCCCGATTTGCCGCGAGATAATAGGCACTGAAATGATCATCCTCGCCGTCCCCCGTGACGAAAGGCGGCCCCCAGCCGCGAGTATCGTCCCCCTCGCCCGGTCGTTCGATCTTGATGACCTCCGCGCCGAGATCAGCGAGCAGCTGGGTTGCCCATGGACCGGCGAGAATTCGGCTCAGATCGAGAACACGCAACCCGCTCAGGCACGGTTTCATGGTCGCCTCACGAAAATGCCTGGATGCCGGTGATAGCGCGCCCCAGAATGAGCGCATGCACGTCGTGGGTGCCTTCGTAGGTGTTCACCGTCTCCAGATTCTGGGCGTGACGCATGACCTGGAATTCGCTGGAGATCCCGTTGCCACCGTGCATGTCGCGGGCAACGCGCGCAATGTCGAGTGCCTTGCCGCAATTGTTGCGTTTGACAATGGAGATCATCTCCGGGGCCATCTGGCCCGAATCCATCAGGCGCCCCACCTGCAAGGACGCCTGCAAACCTAACGCAATTTCAGTTTGCATATCGGCGAGTTTCTTCTGCACCAGTTGAGTGGCCGCGAGCGGCCGGCCGAACTGTTTGCGGTCAAGGACGTATTGCCTCGCACGATGAAAGCAGTCTTCCGCAGCCCCCATCGCACCCCACGAGATGCCGTAGCGCGCCCGGTTGAGACAGCCGAAAGGCCCCTTGAGACCGGAGACGTTGGGCAAAAGCGCGCATTCAGGAACCACCACGCCGTCCATGACGATCTCGCCTGTAATCGAGGCACGAAGCGAGAGCTTGCCCTTGATCTTCGGTGCTGAAAGGCCCGCCATCCCCTTCTCGAGGATAAACCCGCGAATCTGATTGTCGTGAGCCGCCGACTTCGCCCAGACGACGAAGACATCCGCGATGGGAGAGTTCGAGATCCACATTTTCGAGCCGATCAGCCGGTAGCCATCCGAGACTTTTTCGGCACGCGTCTTCATCCCGCCCGGATCGGATCCCGCGTCAGGTTCCGTCAGCCCGAAGCAGCCGACCCACTCGCCCGAGGCAAGTTTCGGCAGGAACTTCTTCCGTTGCGCATCGTCGCCGTACGCATAGATCGGGTACATCACGAGTGAGGACTGGACGCTGTTCATCGAGCGATAGCCTGAGTCCACCCGCTCGATCTCGCGCGCCACCAAGCCATACGACACGTAGCCCGCATCTGCGCAGCCGTACTCCTCCGGGAAGGTGACGCCGATCAGGCCGAGTTCACCCATCTCGCGAAAGATCTCGCGGTCCGTCTCTTCATTGAGGTAGGCCTCGGTTGCGCGCGGCAACAACTTTTCCTGGGCATAGGCGCGCGCCGTATCCCGGATCATCCGCTCGGCTTCCATGAGCTGCTGCTCAAGCAGGAAAGCATCGTCCCATCGAAATTGGGGATAGGACGTGCTTGGACGCGGTGCTCGTTCCAATTGACCCATCTATCGCTCCAAGCTGCTGGTGCGACGACGGTCCAACGAATGGGTGGTTATATCAATGAAATTCTGATACCATCGATAATTGCAAAACAGGCATAAATCAAATGAGCAGCTCCGGCCTCCCCGATCTCACCTCGCGTCAACTTGAGACGGTTTTGGCGCTTGCCGAATACGGCAGCTTCATTGCTGCGGCTGCGCTGTTGAAGACCTCCCAGCCCGCCGTCACGCGCACGGTCAAGCACGTAGAGGAAGTGCTCGGACTCAAGCTGTTCGATCGCAGCACTCGCTCGGTGCAGATTACTGCCGCGGGCAAGGAGTTTGTCGGCGTCGCGGCACGTATGCTGAACGATTTGAAGATCACCATCCGCAGCATGCGTGAGCTGTCCGACCAGAGGAGAGGTCAGGTCATCATCTCAAGCATCATGTCGGTCGCGAACGGAAAGCTGCCGGGACTCGTTTCAGCATATCGTCTCGACCATCCAGGTATCGAACTGCATGTCCGGGATGGTGTTCATGGCGCGGTCATGGAAGACGTGCGCAGCGGTGCCGCGGACTTCGGCATCACTTATCTCGATGATCTTCCGGATCCATTCATGTCAGTCCCGCTCGGCAAGGAGGAGTTCACGGTCGTACTTCCGCGCCATCACGAACTGGCGAAGAAGAAGAGCCTTGCTCTGTCCGACTTGAAAGGTGCGCCCCTGGTCTCGCTTCCGAGCGATTCCAGAACGAGGCGTGTCATCGACAGCGCGGCTTCGTCGATCGGACTAACCTTGAACCACGTCGTCACGGTATCCCAGTTCGCCACGATGCTCGGCTTCGTGAGAGCGGGGATCGGGCTTGCCATTGCTCCGAAGAGCGGAGTTGCAAGCTTTCTCGGAAAGGAGCTGAGCGCCGTGCCCGTTCGAGGACGGCCTCTCGCACGCGACCTTGGGGTCATAACCCTCAGGGAAAGGGAACTGTCTCCCGCTGCGGCCGGATTGATGTCACTCCTGCGGTCGTCCTGGAACAAGCCGTAGCGCTCATTTATACTGATCTCGTATCAATCATGGCTATCAGGATTTTCTTGGCATAGAATGGATTGAGCCTAGGGTGAGCTCCGGGTTGAAACAGCCGGAGCGAGAAAATGGCACTTCAGACAGTGGAACAGGGCAGCGCATCCGCTGCCGTCGAGACCGTCCCGACCAGCACTGATCTCATCGAGCTTTACTTCGAACGCGGCTGGTCTGATGGCCTTCCCGTCGTTCCTCCCACCCAGGACAAGATCGATGCGGTCGTAGCCGCCCTGGGCGGCGATCCCCAATTTGTCGAATGCAAGGTCGCGCCGCGCTGGGGTGCTCTCACACGGGAGATCCTCGCGATCAACATGGTGATGGCGGGTTGCCGTCCCGAATATGCTTCCATTGTCCGCGCTGCCATGCTGGCGCTCACCGACCGTGCTTTCAACCTGAACGGCGTCCAGGCGACCACCCACGTCGCGTCGCCGCTCATCGTCGTCAACGGACCGCTCGCGGCCGAGGTCGGGATGAACGGCGGTCCCAATGTCTTCGGATCCGGCAATCGCGCCAATGCGACGATTGGCCGGGCCGTCCGCCTGATCATGCTGAACGTCGGCGGCGGCTGGCCGCCGGATTTCGACAAGAGCACGCTCGGCCATCCGGGCAAGTATAGTTACTGCGTTGCGGAGAACGAGACCGACAGCCCATTCGCGCCGTATCACGTCGAGCATGGGTTCAGCCCCACGGATTCGACCGTATTCGCGATCGCGGCCGAAGCGCCACACAGCGTCACCGACCACCAATGCAACGACCCGGAGGGCATTCTGGATACGATGTGCTCGGCGATGAGCACGATCGCCTCCAACTCCGCGGTTCTGGGTGGACACTGCACAGTCGTACTGGGTCTCGAGCATGCCAGGACGATCGCCAAGGCGGGCTGGACCCGCTCTGACATCCGCCATTATCTCTGGATGAACTCTGGCAACGCCTTCAGGGCAATCTCCCGCGATCATCGCTACGGCCAGGTCTACAACCGCAACCTGCCCAGGTGGCTGAAGCGGGATCCCGACAGCCGCATCCCGATCGTCCCTTCGGCCGACAACATCCACCTGTTCATCATGGGTGGGCACGCCGGTCGTTTCTCTGCATTCATTCCCGGCTGGGGCCACATGAGCACGCCGGTCCTCAAGCCCATCAATCCCGCGTCGGGTCCGGTAGACGACGGCTGCACCGACGGCGTGTGCGCGCTGTAAAACGAGAAGGAGGAAATTGAAATGTTGATGAAGGTAACAGACGCCAATTCGGTTCGCGTGTTCGATCCTCGCGGCATCGTGGAGTCCGCGAATACGCCGATCGCCGCCCGGGCGAAGAAGCTTGACGGTCTCCGGCTTGCGATCCTGGACAATTCAAAGTGGAACGCGAACAAGATCCTGCGCACGTCAACCGCCGCCCTCGAGAAGAGCGTGAATTTCGCCAAGGTGAACTACTACGTGAAGCACAGCTTCTCGAAGGATGCGGCGCCGGAAATGATCGCCGAGATCGCCGCGAACAACGATCTCGTCCTGACCGCGATCGGTGACTGTGGCTCCTGCTGCTCCTGCTGTATCCGGGATTCCGTCGCCCTCGAGAAGCTCGGCATTCCGGCGGCCGCCATCATCACGACCGAGTTCGAACGCGAGACCGAGCTCACGCGTACGGCGCTCGGCATGCAAGGACTGATCCCTGTTGTCATCGATCATCCTGTCAGCTCGATCACCCAGGCAGAGGTCGAGTCCCGCGCCGCTCAGGTCGCCTTGCAGGCCCCAAAAGTCTGGCTCGGCAAGTAACACGTCTTTCCTCCCAGACTTGGGCCCCGTCTTGAAAAAGCCGGGGCTCTTTTCCGCCTGCCACCCACCGATCTCTGATGATGACGACGCATTGCGGCAGGCCATGAACAGAAAGAACCAGGATCATGAATCGCACGACCGGTCGCTCCGCCTTCCTGTCCCTGCTGAAGGATGAAGGAATTACGCATCTGTTCGGCAATCCGGGAACCACCGAATTGCCGGTCATGCATGCGCTGAAGGACCATCCGGAGCTGACCTATGTGATGGCGATGCAGGAAAGTCTGGTCGTCGCGATGGCCGACGGTTTTAGCCGGGCCTCGGGGCAACTGGTTGCCTGCAACGTTCACGTCGCCCCCGGCCTCGGCAACGCCATGGGTTCGCTATACAATGCCAGGTTCACCGGTACGCCAATGATCCTGACCGCGGGACAGCAGGAACAGGGGCATGGGCTCATGGAGCCGCTTCTCTACGGTCCGCTGGTCCAGATGGCCGAACCTCTCGTCAAATGGGCAATAGAGGTGACGCGACTCGAAGATCTTCCGCGTATCGTGCGCCGCGCAGCCAAGATCGCCACGACGCCGCCTACCGGACCGGTCTTCATTTCGCTACCTGGTGATATCCTCAATGCGGAGACCCACATCGAGCCCGGTCAGTCAACGCGCGTCGATACACGGGTTGCCCCCTCCAGGGAGGCGCTGGACGCGCTTGTTCAACGGATACTATCGGCGCACCGCCCGGTCGTCGTGGTCGGCGACGAGATCGTGAAGAGTGATGCTCTCGACGAAGCCGCCCTGTTCGCATCGCGACTTGGCTGCCCGGTCTATCAGCAGACCATCGCCTATGGCGCCCATTTCCTTTCTGACCACCCTTGCTTTATGGGAGCGTTGCCGCGCGATCAGCAGCAGACTACCAAGATACTTGGAGCGCATGATCTGCTGATCGTGCTCGGTTCGGACCCGGTTCGGATGTCGGTCCACAGCGCGCACGAACCTCTGCCTCGCGGAATGCCGATTATCCAAATTGGCCTGGTTGATAACGATCTTGCGAAGAACTTCCCAGCCGAGATCGCCCTGAAAGCCGACGTGCGAGAAACCCTGCGCGTTCTTGTGCCCGCGATCGAGGTAACGGGAGGGGTACCTCTGGCCACGCTTGCTTCAGATCGTATCGAAAGCCTGAAGTCAGTGAACTGGTCGGCGAACCGCGACAGGCTTGTACAGGACATCTCGCGACGAAAGGACGCCGTTCCGATCGATCCCGACTGGTTGGCACTTCAGGTTGTCGATGCCCTCCCCGCAAACGCGATCCTGGTCGACGAAGGCCTGACGTCGTCGCGCTACATGGCGGCCTTGAAACGTCACCGCGACCGATACGGCTACCACCAAATGGCCTCCGGAGGCATCGGATGGGGACTTCCAGCTTCTGTCGGAGCCAGTCTCGCAAATCCCGAGAGACCAGTGGTCTGCTATTCGGGAGACGGAAGCGCGATGTATTCGATACAATCGCTCTGGACGGCCGCGCACCACAACCTGCCACTCACCGTTGTGCTCTTAAACAATGGAGGATACCGGATCATCAAGCAGCGCCTGCAGGCGTTCCATGGAACCAACCATTTTGTCGGCATGGATTTCCGCGAGCCATCCGTCGACTTCACGGGTCTCGCCCGGTCGTTGGGTGTTCGCGCCACTCGCGTCAGCGAAGGCGATCAATTTCGGAGCATTCTGGCTTCGGCGATCGAACGACGCGGACCGGAGCTCATAGAAGTCATCGTGGATGGCGCAATCTAGGCCGTGCCCCTAAAGCTGCCGAGCTGACGGACTCGCGAGAGTCCGCGGTGCCCCGACACGGCGACATCACCCGATGCGCCAGTTCCAGACCCATTCGCCGCAGCATTATTTGATCGGCTTGCTGACCTGCACCAGCTCGAGCACTGATTGCGATCGAGGGAGATGACGAGTGCATCGACCTCAGTCTCATCCCGCCCCTTGTACCGGCGGTGACGCGGACCTGGCACAATCGGTCAGAAGCACAATCCCGTGTAGTCGCAGCGCGTCCGGAATCAGCACCCGCGTAGATGAAGGCATCGAGATCCAAACCCTCATCGAAGGCCCCATAGATGAGCCCCGCAGTCTTGCGGCGCCGCTGCGCCGAATCCGATCGAGGCGTGGCCGGTCTTGATATGAAATGCGGTGATCCACGATCGCATTCGCGATGTCCGGCCACTTGACGACCATACGACGAATGGTCGGCCGAGATCGGGAAGAAAGCGGCTAGTCTCCGCCGAGATGCTACTGGTCTTGAACCAAAGGCCAAACGAGGGTCGTCAGACACAGCACGGCGGAGCCGATCACGATTCCAACCAGACGCTCCAGCCCGGGGGTAATATCTGTGATCGGAGCTGGTCCCTGAACAAGGGTGATGAGAAGCCCGAGCGTGAACTGCGTTCCGAGATAGTTGATCTCCTTTCCTGTCTGGATCTGGTAGCCGATCCAGACGCCGGCTGCGAGCGTGAGCACGGTTACCGGCAGTCCTGTGCCGAACAGGCCAATAGAGACAAGAGCGGCCGCGCTACCAAGCAGGCAGCCGAGCGTCCTGTGGGCTATCCTCTCGTAGATCGTGGCGTATCGGCGTTTCCCCACCGCGGCCGATGGGACGATCATGACGACGTATGATGTGACCGCAGTTTGTGAGAATTCCTCAATGCCGAACCACCGCCAGACGAATGGAAGCAGAGCGACGGCCAGCGCCGCGCGCGTACTGTGCTCGAGCAGCAGCCAATGGCCTCGCAGCCAATTCTCATTCAACCAATCATGCAGGCGTCCGCACCAGAGCCTGTCTTGAGCATGTTCTTCCCTGCGGTCCGACGTATCCGAATACAGGCTTGCAACGACAAGGCATGTGCACGTTCCGACCGTAATCTCCGCCACCCGCGTGGCTGCGAAATGCACGACAAAGTCTGGCGAGGCGAGCGCCTCGGTGGTTACCATCCCGGCGGTAAGGCCAAAGAACAGCCACGCGTAACTGTAGTTGGTCGCAAGCGACTGAAAGGTACCGATCCATGACACAAGGAGGAGGAAAACCATCAAGAGCAAAGGGTCATTCGCAGTTCCGGGCGCCACCAAAAGTCCGAGCAGTGCTCCACCAGCAGTGCCAATGATGCGCATGAGTCCCCGCCGGAACGTCTCGACGATGCTGCCACGCATCACCATGTAGCCGCTGAACGCTGCCCAGGAGAGATCATCAAGGTTGAGAACGGATGACGTTGCGACAGCGACCAACACCGACAGCACACGTTTTGCTGCCTCTCTGGCGCGCGGGCCGCGAAGCTCGAGCGATTTGAGCTCACGCGCCAGGGCTCGCGGTATGGGTCGCAGGGCCGATATCAGGAGCAGCATCGTCGGGATTCTCCCAATCAGTAGATGACCAGGACGCGGGCGTCGACACCCATGAAAAATTGGTCGCGCCCGGGAGATTCGAGCAGCGTGAATCGAACTGGAATCCGTCGTTGCAGGCGAATCCAGTTCACCGTTGGAGATACGTAAGGGACTAGTGTCTCGCTTCCTTGCTGGCGACTAATGCCGTGCGCCAGACCTTGGATGCGCGCGCGATAAAGATGCCAGGGATGGCTGTCAAGCCAGATCCAGGCGAGGCCGCCGGGATGGAGGTGTCGTAGATAATATTCCTTGTAATTGGCAACGACGCGCCAGGCGTTTCCATCGACGATCGCAACCGCTGCCTGGCTCGTGGAAACCATGTCGCCAGTTTGAATGGCAAGATGCGTCACGAAACCATCAACGGGCGCCACGACTTTGGTGCGGCCCAAGCGCCATTCGGCGAGAAGACGTGCAGCGTGGGCCGATGAGACGGCAGCCTTATCCAGGCTGAGAGTCTCGTTCTCCTTCTGCAAGGCAGCTTCGGCAGCATGTTGCTGGGCCGCGCTCTGCTCCTCGGTGGTACGAGTCGTGTCGAGGGCCTGCGCGGAGATCGTACCGGACTGGGCAAGCGGCGTGTCACGGCGGAGGTTTGCCGCGGCGAGCCTCTCGGCAGCACCCGCCGCTTCCTTCTGCGCCTGCAGAACCTGCAACTGCGCCCGGTCGACCGGCAGCTGAGCCTCAGTTCGCGCCTCCTCCGCGCGCGCTTGCTCTACGGCCAATCTGAACGGAACCGGATCGATGGAAAAGAGGAGCGTTCCGCGCTCCACCCATTCGTTGTCCTTCACAAAAACCGCTGCGATCGGACCCGTGACTTCCGGCGTGATCGATACGACATCCGACGTGACGTATGCGTCGTCCGTGTAGGCGAACAGATAGCTGGATATCCACCAGGCCAGAACAGTCGCTGCAATGGCAAGGAGGAACAGCAAGGCGCGCTGGCGCCGCGACAAGACGGGCGATCGATCGAGCTCGGGTGTCGCGGACAGCGGAGGTGCAGCAACCGGAATATCTGGCTCTTTGTTCCTGACCGCCGGCTCAGGGATGGACTTGCCGTTCAGGCTGATATTTACGCTCTGATCCAATTTCGATCGTCCAGGTCAATCGGGCTCCGGATGATGGATATTTGATTTCAGTCGTCGCGAGGTCAAATATATAGGAAGAACGATCTCGATAGCTTTTGGCACTGACATGGAACTTCGCCACATCCGTTATTTCCTCGCGGTCGCCGAGGAGCAAAACTTCACACGCGCCGCTGCGCGCGTTGGAATCGGGCAGCCGCCGTTGAGCCAGCAGATCAAGGATCTTGAGGCCGAAGTCGGGGCTGCGCTCTTTCATCGCATTCCGCAGGGTGCTGAACTGACAGCGGCAGGGCGCGCGTTTCTGGAAAACGTGCGGGTCATTCCGGTGCAGGCGGAGCGCTCCATTCGCGCCGCGCAGAGGGCTGCGCGGGGTCAAATCGGTTCGCTGCGGGTCGGCTTTACCAACTCGGCACCATTTAATCCCGTTGTTACCTCGACAATCCGATCGTTTCGCCGAGCTTATCCCGATGTGGATCTGACGCTGGAGGAAGCAAGCACATCCCGCCTCCTTGCGGGCCTTCGGGAAGGAGAGCTGGACGCGGTGTTCCTGCGCCCCGATGAGGGCGAGGACGATCTACAGTTTCGGCGTCTCTCCAACGAGCCGATGCTCGTCGTATTGCCCGCAAGCCATCCGGTGGCGAAGTCGACTGAAATCGATCTTATCAGGCTGAAGGGGGATCCGCTCATTCTGACGCCGCGCGGATCGGCCTGGGTTGACACAGTCATCGCGGTCTGTCGGCGGGCGGGCTTCGAGCCAACCCTCGGGCAGTCCGCGCCGCAGATCAGCTCTGTCGTCAGCCTGGTGGCAGCTGAGCTTGGCTTTTCGCTCGTGCCGGCGTCAATGCGCCAGCTTCATGTAACTGGCGTCACCTATCGCGAGGTCAAAGGGGACGCTCCAATCGCGCGCTTGGCTCTGGCGTTCCGGCGTGGCGAGACCTCGAAGATCGTCCGCAACTTCATTGCCCAGGCGGTGGCGTGAAGCAGGTCTGCCCCGGCAAAGAAAGGCCAGGCAACCTCCTCGGGGAGAGTTTTTCCAATAGATCCACGTCTCGTGGTGTTCCGGCGAAGAGCTCAGCCAGGAGTTCTGCGGTTGTCAGCCCCAGCGTAAACCCCTGGTGGCCGTGACCGATGTTAAACCACATCCCCCGATGCCGGGGAGCCCGCCTGATCACTGGCAGCATATCCGGAGGGCAAGGCCGGTATCCATGCCAGGGTTCATGCTCGATGGGCTGTCCCAATGGCAGAATTTCGCGTGCGCCTGCTTCTGCACGCTGAAGCTGGACGGGTGTCGCACATGAGCCGAATTCAACAAGCTCAGCTCCAGTGGCAATCCGGAGACCGGCCTTCATTGGAGCCATCAAGGCAGCGCTCGCCACGTCAGCCAAAGGAAGATTGAGTGTGCCTTCGGTTGTGAAATGCCTGTGATAGCCGCTCTTTCGTAGCATGGACAAACGATATCCGAACCACTTCAAGAGCTCGGGTGACCACGGGCCAAGCGCGACTACGACATTTCCTGCCTGCAATTGTCCTGCGTCAACCGGCGCCCGATTGCCGCAAGGTCATGGCGTCGCCGACGACAAAGTGGCCCCCGTGCCCTTTCCAAGTGTCGTGCATAGGACCTTACGAGCCCACCCGGATCACGAAAGGGACATGCACCGCTCGCGGTTGAATAGCTGCCCGTCATCAACAGGCAATGTACCGTTCCGCCAATTCGGGCACTGACATTTCCAGCGGCGATGAAGGCGTCTCAACGCAGCCGATCGTTCTCAGTCAATCGAATATTCGGCGCCCCTACGCTTTCGATCATGACGTTGATGCAAGCGGGTTTGCCGCTCTCAAGCGCGCGCTCGATTGCAGCGGCCAGGTCCTCCATTCGTTCCACGAATTCTCCATGACCACCTAGCGCTGCCACAACAAGGTCGTAGCGTGCGGGCGTCAGATCGCAACCATGCATTCGGTCAGCGCCGTAAGTTCTGAATTGAATCTGGCTCTCGGCATTCCAACACGCGTCATTGCCTACTATGGCAACAAACGGCAAACTCCGCCTGACTGCGGTCTCAAACTCTGCCAGATGGAAGCCGATCGTTCCGTCGCCGAGTACGACGAATATTGGCGCGTTCTGTTCAAAGTAGCGGGCCGATAGAGCCAGTGACAGCGAACTTCCGATCGACCCGGACACTCCATTAATCATTCTCTGGCGCAACGGCAGGATGCTCTGCGCCCACTGACCGATCTCGCCGCCGTCGCAGACGAGGACTGCATCATCGCAGCGTTCGACGTAAGGTCGCAACGTGCGTAAAAGCTCCGCCGGATGCAACCGGCCCGGCTTCGAGGAAACGACGGAAGCCCATTCAGCGGGCCGATTGTCGATCGCCGCGCGAGCTTCCCTGAGCCACTCCTTGCCGCGAGGCTCCGAGAATGCGGCCCGTGCGATAATCGTCCTTGCTGCGAGTTTGGCGTCCGCCACGCACCCGACGATGAGCCGATCGCCTGCTTCCTTCATGGCGCGCTCCGCCAGCGCCGCCTCGGGGTCGATGGCGATCAAGCGCACATCGCTCCGATAGTCGGGCGCGGCTGCCCAACGCGTAGTAAAGTCAAGCGCTTTACCCAGGAGCACCACCAGATCGACTTTGGTGATCAAGTCCTGAAAGGCGCCGAGACCGGCATCGGCAAGCCCTCGTGGACTTTCCAGTATGACGACTGGCGCATTTGTTGCCGCCTCCAGATCGGAAAGAAGAGCCCGACCGCCAGCGTTCGAGAGTTGAGGTGGCGCAAAGATGATCGGTCGTCTGGCCGAGTGGATGGCAGCGATCACGCTGTCGGCGATTGCCGGCGGAAGGTCTGGCGCCGCCACTTCTGCTTGCACTTGCGGCCATGAGATCGCGCTCGCGTCTATCACCTCATCAAGCAGGTCGGAAGGCACACTGATATGTACCGGGCCAGGCCGGCCCTCCCTTGCAATCCGTATCGCCCTTGCGATGTCCTGGCCGAGCGTAGCTGTGGACGTTGCGGTCCACGAGGCTTTGGTGACCGGCGCGGCCATTTCTGCCTGTCGAAGCTCCTGGAAGCCACCTCGCCCCAGTTCCCACGTGGCAGCGTGCCCTGAGAGCAGCACCATCGGCGACTCCGCCGCGCGCGTTGCGAAAAGAGCTCCTACAGCGTTCACATGTCCCGGGCCGCCGGTTACCATTGCGATGCCAGGAGTCCCGGTAAGGCGTCCCCATCCGTCAGCCATGTGGACTGCCGCCGCTTCATGTCTGACATGTACCAATTCGATGTCCGTCTCCAGAACCGCGTCGAAGACCGACATGATATGGTTGCCCGATAGGGTGAATATTCTTTTGCAACCCAAACGCTGCAGCGACTGTGCAACAACATCCGCGCCGCGTAACGTATTCTTCATGACGAGCTTCTCCCCTCGTTTAATCACCGGAAAGGACGCCGAGGTGATAATTTTTGGTGCAACGCGAGCAGCGCCACACGGTTTAGACGCTCGCTGGCTTACCCGACACGCTTTCGCTAGCTATCTCCCGTTTGCCTGGTGTCATCCTTCAGATCCCAAATGGTTAGCAGACGGTCCCGTCAGGCTTTTCACGAAAAGGCCTGAAGACCTGTGATAGCGCGCCCCAGAATGAGCGCATGCACGTCGTGGGTGCCTTCGTAGGTGTTCACCGTCTCCAGATTCTGGGCATGACGCATGACCTGGAATTCGCTGGAGATCCCGTTGCCACCGTGCATGTCGCGGGCAACGCGCGCAATGTCGAGTGCCTTGCCGCAATTGTTGCGTTTGACAATGGAGATCATCTCCGGGGCCATCTGGCCCGAATCCATCAGGCGCCCCACCTGCAAGGACGCCTGCAAACCTAACGCAATTTCAGTTTGCATATCGGCGAGTTTCTTCTGCACCAGTTGAGTGGCCGCGAGCGGCCGGCCGAACTGTTTGCGGTCAAGGACGTATTGCCTCGCACGATGAAAGCAGTCTTCCGCAGCCCCCATCGCACCCCACGAGATGCCGTAGCGCGCCCGGTTGAGACAGCCGAAAGGCCCCTTGAGACCGGAGACGTTGGGCAAAAGCGCGCATTCAGGAACCACCACGCCGTCCATGACGATCTCGCCTGTAATCGAGGCACGAAGCGAGAGCTTGCCCTTGATCTTCGGTGCTGAAAGGCCCGCCATCCCCTTCTCGAGGATAAACCCGCGAATCTGATTGTCGTGAGCCGCCGACTTCGCCCAGACGACGAAGACATCCGCGATGGGAGAGTTCGAGATCCACATTTTCGAGCCGATCAGCCGGTAGCCATCCGAGACTTTTTCGGCACGCGTCTTCATCCCGCCCGGATCGGATCCCGCGTCGGGCTCGGTCAGACCAAAGCATCCGACCCATTCACCCGTCGCGAGCCTCGGGAGATACTTGGTTCGTTGAAACTCGTTGCCATAGGCATAGATCGGATACATCACGAGCGACGACTGCACACTGTTCATCGAGCGATAGCCGGAATCGACACGCTCGATCTCGCGAGCCACCAGCCCGTAGGACACATATCCGGCATCGGCACAACAATACTCTTCCGGAAATGTGACACCGATTAACCCTAGCTCCCCCATCTCCCGGAATATCTCCCGATCAGTGTTCTCGTCCAGATAGGCCTCGGTTACACGAGGTAGCAGCTTTTCCTGCGCATACGCCCGCGCGGTGTCGCGGATCATTCGCTCGTCTTCAGTGAGCTGCCGCTCAAGCAGGAACGGGTCATCCCACTGAATGTGCGACCTGACCTCGAGCCCGGCACCAGCCTCAGACAACGAATGTCCCAGTCGCGAGGGTCGGTCCATTTTCTGCTTCTCTGCTATTGGCTAGATGCAATCCAGCTCGACATCGCTATGCGAACTGCCGATACCGTTCTCTGTAGGATGAACCGTAGGCCAGGCAGCACCGGCATTCCAAGACGATCAAAGACACATTTCAGACGTCTAACGACTTAGATTTCTGGCTTTTAGCAAGTCATCTTCATCGAGTTACCGCCCGTCCTGGACTAACGCGTCTCGGCCATAGCGCCGCGCGGACAAGCCTGACGAGGTCATGATTCTTGGCAACGCCATTCGCGTCTTCGCTCACGCCCCCAGGTGCCGTCGCTTGCCTCAACAATTGTGGCGCGGTGACCGGATTTGCGGGTTTGCATTCGACTTCCCTCTCGGAGGCAATTTCGGAGCGACCTGACACTCCGAGGTCCGTCAAAACAATGTCTCCGGAAATTCGATCACTTGATCCGGAGGCCATCTTCACTCAACGCTGGAGATTCTCATGGTTGATTTCGATACCGATTTGTTCGTCATTGGCGGTGGATCCGGCGGGGTACGCGCCGCCCGCGTCGCCGCCGGCTATGGTGCCAGGGTTATGATCGCCGAAGAGTACCGCATAGGCGGCACTTGTGTGATCCGCGGCTGCGTGCCGAAGAAGCTGTTCGTGATCGGCAGTCATGTCCTTGACGAGATCGAGGATGCCGCAGGTTTTGGCTGGACCATTCGTCAGGTCTCGTTCGACTGGACGACTCTGATCGCCAACAAGGACAAGGAGATCGCTCGCCTCGAGCTCGCCTACACCAACAATGTCGAGAAGTCCGGCGTCACGATCGTAAAGACCCGCGCGGTGCTAGAGGATTCACACACGGTCCGCCTCACCACCGGCAAGAAGGTCACCGCGAAGTACATCTTGATCGCGACTGGCGGCGCGCCCAATCATGGACCGGCCGTTCCCGGCATCGAGCACGTGATCTCGTCGAACGAGGCGTTTCACCTCAAGGAGTTGCCCAAGCGGATCGTGATTCAGGGCGGCGGCTACATCGCGCTGGAATTCGCCGGCATCTTCAATGGCTATGGCTCCGATGTGACCGTGATTTACCGCGGCGAGAACATCCTCCGCGGCTTCGACGAGGACGTGCGCAAGCATGTGCGCGCCGAGATGGAGAAGAAGGGCATCACCATCATCACCGGCTGCACGGTGGCGAAGGTCGACAAGCACGGCCGTGACCTCACCACGCATCTGTCTGATGGTTCGAGCATCGCCTCCGACCAGGTGCTGTTCGCGATCGGCCGGCATCCCAATGTCGCCCATCTTGGGCTCGAGGCCGCCGGCGTCGCCATCAATCCAGCCAATTGCGGAATCCAAGTCGATGACTGGTCGAAGACTTCGGTCGACAACATCTATGCGGTCGGCGATGTCACCCACCGCACCAATCTGACCCCGGTCGCGATCCGCGAGGGTCATGCCTTCGCCGATACCGTGTTCGGCAAGCGGCCCGTGCAGGTCGATCATGCGTCGATCCCGAGCGCAGTGTTCTCGCAGCCCGAGGTCGGCACCGTCGGCCTCACGGAGGAACAGGCACGGGCGCAGTTCGGCCGCGTCGACATCTACAAGACCGACTTTCGCCCGATCAAGGCGACGATGTCCGGCCGCGACACCCGCGTGCTGATGAAGCTCGTGGTCGACGGTGTGAGCGACCGCGTGCTCGGTTGTCACATCGTTGGTGACAACGCCGCCGAAATCATTCAGGGGATCGCAATTGCGGTGAAAATGAATGCGACCAAGGTTGATTTTGACGCCACCTTCGCCGTGCACCCCACGGCAGCGGAGGAGTTGGTCACGATACGTACACCGGTCGCGACCCACTGATCAGCATTCGGGCCGAACTCCGGAATAGGTGTCGTGCAGAAGAAGAGCCGAGGGCATTCCCTCAGCTCTTTGACCGCCCCTGGATGATGTCATGGCCTTATGGACGCGGTACTGTTGAAAAAAAGTCCCGCCTCTTCAGAGGCGGGACAGTCAGGGAGGAACACAGAGCCAGGGAGGAACACTGAGCTCGCCCGAAGGGCGACGGCCTCTATTGCGGCCTTCCCGGCGCCCACGTTGTCGAGGATAAAGCCAGCATTCCGATTATGAGTTGCTGAGCTGATCCACATTGCGCGCGGTTGAGCTGCGTTGCGTAAACGATGGCATCGACGTCAGAACGTGGCATCACTGTCACCCTGGCCGCATCAACAGTCCAATACGCGTTAACTCATGTTCGATAGGCTGGAAGACTGCCTGAGCCATCACCTGGACGTTCGGCACGGACAGGCATTCCGCGATGAGTTCAGCACACCCGAATGCGTTGGGACTTGCCAGGCGATTGAAGTGAAGTCCGAAGGCGCGCGGAGCAGTCGAACTGCCTGCCACGCTTCACGCCCATCCAGAGCCCCCACTCTGGCCGAAGACGATGTGCCGGCGAAAAGCGGGATAGCCGCGTACATGCGCAGGTAACCGTGCGTTCGACGAAGAATGGGAGGCTCGGACAGGTGTCGGGATGTGGCAGTCGACGAACCGTTATCCGCGACGAACTCGTAAGCAGAGCCGCAAGCGCCGAATGTCCAGTTAATCCCAGGGTCTGGACCAGTCTTGCAGTGCTGACACTTTCGCTGCGGTCAGCGCGTGACCGATGTAGCTGGTAAGGCGTAAGCGCGAATAAGCTCGTTCCTGCTTTGCGCTAACTCTACCGCCCTTCCCGCTTAACTCGGAAACCTGGCGAAACAATCGGATAGATGATGCGATCAATGGATGGCCAGTCCGGCCTGCCGCCGAACTTGGAATCGTTGAGTTCGCGTCGTCGGGTTGCGACACAACCAGAGAGCCGAGGCAATATCCATGCTGCCCGGGCAGCCCGATCCATGCGATGCCGCAATGAGACGTCCACAGCTCGAGCAAAACCCGTTCCACACCACGACTCTATAGAGAGCCCTGCCGCCGCACCACGGTCACGTGCCGTCCTCTGCATTGTAGCTGGCAAGTCCCTGCTACCGCTCCAGCACCCGTCCTCAACCAAATATGTAGTTGGGCAAGAACATCGTTAAGGACGGAAGGTAGGTGATAATCGCAAGAACAATCAACAAAAGGATCAGGAATGGCAATATTCCCCTGATCACCTCGCCGACCGGAGCGTTTGAGATCGTCGCCAGCACAAATAGATTAAGTCCGACCGGAGGATGAATCAGTCCGATCTCCATATTGTGGGTAAAAATGATCGCAAAATGGATCGGGTCCACACCCAACGGCTTCAGCACGGGAGCCAGTATTGGCAGAATGAGCAAGAGCGTCGCCATCACCTCGAGAAAGCATCCAAGCACGAGCAGCAGGAGGTTTATGACCAGTAGAAACTCCCAGGTCGACAATCCTTTGGAAAGGGTGAAGGTAACCAACCGGTCAGGCAGGCCCGATTCCGCTACCCAATGACCGAAAGCCAACGCACTGGCGACGATCAACATGATCGCAGCTGCACTACGCATCGCCTCCGCGACCACTGAAAGAGTCTGATCCCAACGAAACCCCCGATAGTAGAGGAGCGAAACGGCCATGGCCGTCACCGCGGACAAGGCGGCTGCTTCCGTAACTGTCACGAGGCCACCATAGATGCCCACCACGACGATCGCCGGCATCGTCAGTGCGGGAACGGCGTGAAGGGTCATTCGGACCCGGTCCCGAAAGGGTATGGCCGGCTCTGTTGGAAAATTGCGACGCCTGGCGTCATACATGACCCAGAGAATAAAGGCCGCAGCCTGCAGCAGGCCCGGCAAAATTCCCGCCACGAACAGCCGAGGTACGGATTGGTCTGCGACGATCCCGTAAAGAATCAGCGCGAGGCTTGGCGGTACCACAATTCCGATTGTCCCCGAGGCGCCGATTACGCCCAGAGCAAACGACCGCGGATAACCGCGCTCGATCATCGCGGGTAGCAGGATCGTTCCCATAGCCAGCGCCGTTGCGACGCTCGATCCGCAGATAGCGGCAAAGAGCGTGCACGAAACGACCGTAACGATTCCGAGTGACCCCCGAAATCCCCCCAACCACGCCACCGCAAGGTTGACCAACGCCTGCGCGACACCTCCCACCCGCATGAATGTCGCGGCCATCACGAACAATGGGAGCGACATCAAGGTTGGCGAGTTCAGATGATCCACGATCAGCTGCGCCGTTCCGATCAGCGGCTGAGACGAAATCGCGAATAGAGCAGCCGCGCAGATGCCGAGGACCAGAAAGATCGGAAGACCAGACGCGAGCAGGCCGAAAAACGTGACGAAGAATACAGCGACGGGCATCAGGTTCGAACCGCTTGGATTTCGCCGTCGCCGGCAAGCAGAGTGGATTCATGCTGGGGGATATGTCCAGCGCTCAGGAGCGAGCTCTCGTAGAAGAACAGGAAAGTGACCAGCCGCACCAGATATCTGACCGTCATCAGCACGCCCGCGGTGGGCAGAGCTGCATAGTAAACCCACATGGGGAATTGCAGCACGCTCGAGCTGCGTTCGTCGAGCAGCAGGGATGTCTCCACCACCTGCCATCCAAACCAGGAGAGACCGATCAGGAATAACAGCGCGACGACACAGTTAAATATCTCGAGCACGCGTTGCTGCCCCTGCGAAAGCAGACGCAACACGAGATCTGATCTCACATGCGCGTTGCGCCGGACCAGCTGGCTCGAGGTAATCATGACCGCCCACACGAGGAGATATACGATCGCCTCCTCGGCGTAGGACATGGCGTGGTGCGGAGTGACGTAACGACCGATCACCTGGACGACGCAGAACGCCAGAGCGGCCAGTCCCAGCACCCCGACAACCACCTGCTCCAGCCAGCTGCACCATTTTTCGACGCGAGCCAACGCACCCCAATCACGACTACTTTTCATTGATTTCGGCCATAACGAGTTGGAGAACTTCCGGCGAAATCTTCAATGCGGCGGCTACTTCGCTGTGATGCTCCATCATCTTCGCACGCACGGCATCGTTGTCCGCTGTGGACGGCGTAACAATGGAAACGCCGTTCTTGACAAGCGTTTCGTGGGCCGCAGCCTGGGCTTCGGCCATATCGGTACGATATTGCCCTATCTTTTCCGCCCACACGGTCTTGAATAGTTCTCTATCCGCAGCCGAGAGTTTATCGACAAAGGCGTTGCTCACGATGGGAACGTAAACGCCGAGGAACTGATGGTCCTCGAGCGCAAAGCGGATCCCGGCATCCCACAGCTTCATGCTGGCGACAGTCTCGTTCGTTGTCGCAATACCGTCGAAAGTTCCCTGAGACAACGCGAGCGGCACGTTCGGGAGCGGCGTCGTATTCGGAATTGCCCCAACGAACCGGGCACGCCAGGCCTGACCCACGCCGCCGGAGTTACGGATCTTGGCACCATTCAACGATGCGAGAGAGCTCAGCGGGCGCCGCGTCGTGTACCAGTTAAAGAATCCAAGATCCAACCATTGGCCTACGACCTCCGACCTGAGTTTCTTTCCGATCTGCCGATTGAGATTCTCTCCGGCCTTACCGTCGACGAGACGATGTATCGCGCCGATGTCGCGCCCATAGAGCGAGGGGAGGTTCAGGAAATCTGCATCCGAAAGAACCGAGGTCAAGATCCATGTGCCTGGAACGGCCATCTCGACTTGCCCTTGTACCAATGCCTTGGCAACATCTGCATCGGAGAACAGCTGGCCACTGTGAAATACCTCGCCTTTAATCCGCCCTTCTGAGCGCATCTCGAGAGACTGAAAGAAGTCGGTGATCGCCCTCGTCCTCGCGTGGTGCAACGGCGAGTCGAGAGAGCATCTCAGCCGTTGAGCATCGGACCCTCGTGCAGATTGGACAAACGGGGATGAAATTGCGGCCGCAGCTATCCCGACCGCGAAACCTCTTCGCGTGATCACTTATGTTTCCTCTTGCGTCTTTGGTTACGTTTTTATTCGTCGTTTGAGCGGCGCTAGACGACCCGCCAAGGCCCTGCGGCGCACCTGTCCGTCATCTAGCCGCCTCTTTATCGAGCATGGGCTTCCAGCGCTGGATCTCCGCTGTAAGCTTCGCCTTGAGGGCATCCGGTGAAGCGTTCTCCGCAAGAACCGGGAGCGCGCTGAGCTGGCGAAATCGCTCGACAACAGTACTGGCGAGGAGAGCAGTCTTTAGCGCCGATGTGAGCCTTTGTGTCACCTCGGGTGGCGTTCCCCTGGGAGCGTAGATTCCATGCCATACCGTCAGTTCCATCTTGGCGAGGCCTGCTTCGGTGACGGTCGGAACGTTGGACAAGGCGGGTATCCGACGTGAGGTGGTCACTGCATAAGCTTTGATCTCTCCCGACTGAATCTGATTGGTCGTATTGGTCGTTTGATCGCACATGAAATCGACTTGTCCACCGAGCAGGTCGATCATTGCGGGTCCGGTCCCCTTATAAGGAATGGTGATCGGCCGGGCTCCCGTTTCAGATGCAAACAGGACGCCGCAGATATGCGATGCCGTTCCGGCTCCCGCATGCGCGTACGTAATCTTTTCCCCTTGCTCGGCAGTGTAGTCAATCAACTCCTTCAGCGAGTTCGGAGGAAACGACCGTCGGGCCACAATCGTCATCGGCACATCTGCAACCAGTCCAACGAATTCGAAAGATGCAAGTGGATCGATGGATCCGGGATAGAGGGTCGGCGCGGTTGCCATTCCGATATGATTGAGAAGCAGCGTGTATCCGCCCGAGTCGGATCTTGCCGCCCTCGTCGTCCCGATAGTGCCTCCTGCCCCAGCGACGTTCTCGACGATTACTCGTTGTCCCAGATCGCGGCCCATCGCGTCGGCGACAACTCGCGCAACGGTGTCCGTTGGTCCCCCTGCCGCATAAGGGACTATCATTGTAATCGGGCGGCT
Source organism: Bradyrhizobium sp. 956_D2_N1_4 (assembly GCF_052076025.1). Taxonomy (NCBI): domain Bacteria; kingdom Pseudomonadati; phylum Pseudomonadota; class Alphaproteobacteria; order Hyphomicrobiales; family Nitrobacteraceae; genus Bradyrhizobium; species Bradyrhizobium sp. 956_D2_N1_4. Next base: position 5,498,131 of record NZ_CP197237.1, read on the forward strand.
CGGATATGATTGCGCAGCGGCCGCCTCCACGACGAGGCACAATGATACGAGCGCCGAGGGCATTATCCTCAATATCCCGCTCCAATATCCCTGTTGCTGACATCGCGTCGACGGCATAGATCCACCTGGGGCGAGAACCCGCCGAGCTGCCTTTGAGAAGCAATTTTCCGGGTCCGATATCGATCTCGCCATGCGCTTCCCCTTTCGACTTTTGTTCTCAACTTCTTCGGCGTTGTCGATCCTGAACTAGACGATCCCCGCCCTGGTTAATCCTGCAAGTTGCTCCCTCGACAACTTAAGGAGCCCTTCGTAGATTTCGGCGTTGTGCTCGCGCGGCACCGGCACGCGCGGGTCGTGCGTAGCATCCGCTTCGCTGAATTTCAGGGGGAACCCCGCGGCGAGCGGGCCTTCGGCTCCCGGCACATGTGGATTGCGAACCGGCTTCAGCATGCCTCGCACCCGCAACTGATCCCAGGCGACTACATCCTCAATGGTCCTGATCGGACCGCATGTAATGTCTGCCTCGTCCAGGAGCCTGATGATCTCGTCAACTGGAAGACATGCCGCCCAATGTCCTACGACCGCATCAACCCGCGCGTTATTCTCGATACGCCAACCTGGATCCATGAATTCGGGCACACCAAGAAGGTCCTCGCGCTGCATGGTCTTCAACAGCCTGGTCCAGTCGGCGCCTGTTCCGGCGCCGATGGCTATCGCCCCGTCCGCCGCTCGATACGTGTTGAACGGCGAGAACCTTGCGATGCGGTTGCCCTGGCGATGGGCGAGCCCGAGATCGCCATAACAGTCGAAGGGCTCGTCGAAAATGAGGGAAAGCAGGCAGTCCGCCATCGACACATCGATGAATTGCCCCAGACCCGTTTCGTGCCTTTGGTAGAGGGCACCAAGAATGCCGGCTAGAGCGAATGTTCCCGCAATGCCGTCGGACAAGGATGCACCGGTCTTGCTCGGCTGTCCGGCAGGATCGCCCGTGATGCTCATCATGCCGGTTGCAGCCTGCACCATCAAATCGAACGCCTTGCGGTGGCGCTCAGGCCCGGTGGATCCATAACCAGTGATCGAGCAGTAGATCAGCCGAGGATTGGTGGCGCGAAGCGTCTCGTACTCAATGTTAAGCCGCGCTGTGACCCCGACCTTGAAATTCTCCACGAGTACGTCGGCTTCTCGAACGAGCTTAAGGAAGACCTCGCGGCCCTCGGCACTTTTGAGGTCCAGACTTATCGACTTCTTCCCTCGCGCTCTCTTCAGATAGGCGATTCCGAGATCCTCCGATGACCGACGGTCGAGCGCGACCCCGTGAGGTCCGAAATATGGAGGCGCCGTGAAGGTCGGGTCCCCTCCCCGCGGCTCGTCAATCTTGATGACCTCCGCGCCCATTCCGGCCAGGAACAGGGTAGCTTGCGGCCCGGACAAGAACCGGCTGAGATCGAGGACGCGAACGCCGCGAAGAATGGGCGGCTTCTTTCCTTCGGCAACGCTCGACGCGTTGGAAAGCCTTTCTTCGGAGACCACTGCTCACCCCTCAAACACAACGCGGTCACTTTCGCGAGAGGGTCCTCAAGCGTCCAATACCAATTAGCTCACGTTCGATATGTACAACGAATGCTGTATCCTCCTTTGGGATACTGATTTTTCTGATACGTTGTTCGGATGAACATCGAATTGAGGCACTTACGCTATTTTGTCGCGGTTGCCGAAGACCTTCATTTCGGTAAAGCAGCAAACCGTCTCGGTATCTCGCAGCCCCCGCTGAGCCAGCAGATTCTGGCGCTGGAGCGGGAGATAGGCGCCCGCCTTTTCGAGCGATCGAACAGACGCGTAGAACTGACGAATGCCGGCAAGCTCTTCCTGAAAGAAGCCCATGAAGTCCTCGAACGCGTGGAGAACGCGGCGGTGCGCGCCGAGCGGATCCATCGCGGTCAGCTGGGCGAGGTCAAGATCGGCTTTTTCGGATCTGCACCGTTCGTCGAAGGGTTTCAGAAGCTCATTTTCGACTTCCGAACGAAGCACGCTGACGTCGACCTCGTCCTTCAGGAGATGCCAACTTATCAGCAGGTGGACGCAATTCTTGATGGTCGCCTCGACCTCGGCTTTGTCCGGCCACTGCAGCCCAGGCCAGCCTCGATCCAGTCGATCGAGATTGCACGCGAACGACTGATGGCCGTCATGCGACTGGACCATCCGTTGGCCTCAAGGCAGGACGACCTGTCCGTGGCCGACCTGGCGCCAGAGCCGATGGTGCTTTACGCTAAATCAATCGGCAGCGGGCTCTATCAAAAGATAGTCGACTTATGCAGGGACGCCGGCTTCACTCCAAACGTAGTGCAGGAGGCAAATGCAACGCCGACGATGATGGGCCTGGTCGCGGCGGGAATGGGTATTTCGGTCTTGCCCGAATCCCTCAGGCGACTTTCACTGGACGGCCTCAAGTTTTTACCGCTCCGGGATCCCAAGGCTCAGACCGCGGTCTGGCTCGCCAAACGCTGGGACGACCGGTCTTCTCTCGTTCGGCACCTGTTCCAGCAAGCTTCACGGCTGAGGCCAAAGACATCGGCCCCCGCGTCGGGTGGCGACGCCACGGAAGCCATCGGAAAGGTCCGGCGTACACGCAGGCCTCGTTAGCCGAGCGCTTTATCCCTGACAAAGATCTTCTTGTCATGCAGGTCGGCAATCTCGTCGTCCGACAGGCCATATTCCCGAAGCACGTCGGCGTTGTGCTCGCCAAGCCGCGCCGCCGCGAGACGCGATGGGGGTTGCCAGCCCGAAAAACGGACAGGCATTCCAGGTATTTTGAACTCGCCCAACAGGGGGTCAATTGCCGTTCGCACTGTCTTCCGTGACTTCAGATGATCGAGCTCGATCACGTCATTCAGATCCAGCACCGGCGCGACAGGGATCCGGCGCTTTTCCAACCTCTTAAGACATTCGTCGCGTGGACCGACCGACGCAAGCCAGCCTTCAAGAATATCCTTTAGTTGATCATTGTTCTTTCGCCTGGCACTCGCGCTCGCAAAGCGGGGATCGTCCAGCAGCTCGGGCAATTCAAGAGCCTGAACCAGCTGCGGCCACTGATGCGCCAGAGACATCAAGGTTATGTACTTGCCGTCTCCACATCTGAAGATGCCCGTGGGACCGCCGTCCGGATGCTGTGATCCCGTGCGCCGCTGAACATATTCATTGCCTAGTTTCGACACTCTTGGAATGCTTGCTTCATGCATGTGGAAGTAGGTGTCCAGCAGGGAGCTCTCGACATGCTGCCCCTCGCCGGTCCGCTCGCGGTGGAACAGCGCCGTGACAATTGCCAACGCAGCCGACATTCCCGTTGACACATCCCCAATAGCCATGGTGACCAGGGCCGGACTGCCATCGGCCTCGCCGATCATCCCCGTGACCCCGGCGTATGCCTGTCCGATGTAGTCATATCCGGGCTTCTCGCTCAATTCGCCAGTCTGACCAGCGAAAGAAATGGAGCACATTACCAAACCAGGGTTCAGCCTCTTGAGCTCCTCATATGACAACCCTGCGCGGGCCATCACACCTGGGCTGAAGTTCTCAACGAGAACATCAGCCTTTGAGATCATGCCCTTCAAAATCTCCCGTGCGCGCTCGTTCTTGAAATCCAGCGCGATTCCGCGCTTGGAATGGTTATGCTGAAAAAAGTACGTGCTGTAAGGAGCTGCGTTCTCGGGCGCCTCCTTTGGCTTCACACCCTGGACACGCGATCGATCGCCGTAGGGCGCAAGTTCCACCTTGATGACGTCCGCCCCCAGCTCCGCAAGGACGCGCGATGCAGTCGGGCCGGCGACGAACTGCGTGATGTCAATGACCTTGAGGCCCGAAAGCATTGGCAAGGCACCGCTCGTGGTCATTTCTAGCGCTCCCGTTCGCAGCATGTGAATGCCTAGGCATAGGTCGCGACCGCAGCCTGGTCCAATACGGACGGCAACTTGATCAAGACGACTTGCGACCTGTCGGACCGCACGTCGCCAAGTTGTTTCACGACTGAATTATGTCGTTCATCGTCTTGGACTGTGACAATCCTGGTGCCTAACGTGCCGGCAGAACACGAATGGAGGAGCCTGGATTGATCAAGCTCTATTTCTGGCCGACCCCAAACGGGTACAAGATCTCGATTCTGCTCGAAGAGCTCGGACTTCCCTATGAAGTTGAAGCCGTGCATATCGGCAAGGGGGAGCAGTTCAACGCGGAATTCCTGAAGATCAGCCCGAACAACAAGATTCCGGCGATCGTCGACCCAAGCGGCCCGGACGGAACACCATACGCGCTGTTCGAGTCTGCCGCGATCATGATGTATCTGGCTGAAAAAAGCGGCTTCCGCTTTATGCCGGCCAACATGAAGGAACGTTACGAGGTGCTGCAGTGGCTCTCATTCCAGGCCGCGAGTATGGCACCGATGCTTGGCCAGGCGCACCACTTCAGAGAGTACGCGAAGGAAAAAATTCCCTACGCCGTAGATCGCTTTACCTCTGAAGCGGCGCGGCTGTACCGCGTTCTGGAACGGCGACTCTCAGAAAGCGAGTACCTCGCCGGCGAATACTCCTTAGCCGATATGGCGACTTATCCATGGCTGCGATCCCACAAGTTTCAGGGGCAGGAGCTCGAGAGCTATCCCTCGGTACAGCGGTGGTACAGCGCAGTCCGGGCGCGACCTGCTGTGCAACGCGGTCTGGCGGTACTGAAGGAACGGTTTGAAAAGAACAAGAAGCCGCCGACAGGAGCTGCGTGGGACAATCTCTTTGGAAACAAACAGTTCGCCGGGTCTGAGATCTCCTCAGACGATAAAGCGATAAGATAAGCAAGCGGAGACACCCTCGTGGGAAAGATCATTGAATTCTATTGGGACCTCGGTAGCACCAACAGCTATTTTGCCCTCCATCTGATCAAGCCTGTCGCGAAGAAGCACGATGCAACGGTGGTACCCCACCCCTTTAATCTCGGATACGTCTTTCGAAAACAGAATTACGTCCTGATGGAGGAACCAAAAGTCAAGCTGCGCTCACGCAAAATCGATCTGATGAGGTGGGCCAGGCGCTACAATCTGCCTTTCCAAATGCCTACGAAATTCCCGATGAAGACGAGTCCGGCTTTGCGAGGTGCGCTTGCGATGCGCCGCCTGGGCAAGGAATGGGAATTCATGGAGAAGATCTTTGCGGCCTATTGGGAGCGAAACGACGCGTCCGTCGGGGAGCTTGCCGGGCTCACGCCGATCGCTGTCGAGCTGGGCGTAGATCCGGCTGAATTTGAGCGATTGGTCGAGAGCGATGAGATCAAGGACGAACTAATCGCAGAAACCGACCGGGGACTTGAACGCGGCGTGTTTGGCGTGCCGACCTTCTTTGTCGGAGAGCAAATGTTCTGGGGTAAGGATCGCATGGAGTTCATTGACGACGAGCTAACCTCGCCCACGCCTCCTCGCGCTCGACGATCAACATCCCAAGCGGCGGTGTGATCCAATACGCTCCAATGAACGACCATCGTCGCGTCCAGACAGTTCCTGTGGGACGATCCTCTTCTGCGCGGCCGAGCCGGGACAACTTGGAGAGTTTGGCGATAGCCTGCTGCAGGCCGAGATGCCCTTCCCGAAGTCGGTTCGCCTTCTGGGCGTGTCGCTGTCATCGCTGCAAACGCTGGTGAACGACGATGTCGAGCCTCAGCTCGATCCCCATCTGGCGCTGCCTATGGATGCGGCCTGTGGCTCAGTGGCCGAAACGGCTCCGAAAGCTTTGCCTGACTGGACGTGCGGCGGCGCGGCCTATCCAACATCCAGATCGTGGATGATTGGTTTCAGACCGTCGGGAGCGATTTCGAGGCGCGCAAGCGTGATCGGTAGCTTGAAGCGTCGGCGCCCAGCACTGCCGGGATTCAGGTAGAGCAAGCCGTCTACGGTATTGATCTTCGGCACGTGGGAGTGGCCCGAAACAATGACATCGATGCCCTGAGCTACGGGATCGACCTGCAAGGTGTTGAGGTCGTGCAGAACGTAGAACAGCCGTCCGGCGAGCCGCACGAACTCGGTTTCGGCAAATTCGGTGGCCCACTCGCCCGTATCCACGTTTCCTCTGATCGCCGTGACGGGGGCAATTCTCCGCAGCGCGGTGATGATCTCGGGATCACCGATGTCGCCGCCGTGAATGATGTGGTCGACATGGGCCAGCATGCGAAGAGCCTCCGGCCTGAGCAGGCCGTGCGTATCCGAGATGATGCCGATGGTGAAGGTCATCGAACCGTCCGGTTGAAGCACTTTATCGCGCGTTGGGCCGCGGCTTCCTGATGCACCGCGGTGCCCCGGACATCAACCGCCTAAGCCGACTTCCGCCGCTGGCCCGTCACGGGTTTCTTCGCCGCTGCTTCCTTCACCGGCTTCTTGCCTTGGATCGTCATCAGCATCTCTGTCTGGCCCGCCGCCGCCTTGCGCGGCTTCTTGGCGGGCTTTGCTGCCTTCGCCGGCGCAGCCTCCCGACCGACGCTCTGCCGCAGCGCCTCCATCAGATCGACCACGTTTTCGCCTTTGGGCCGTTCCTTCGGGCGGCTGGTCTTGCCTGCGCGCTTCTGGTTGATCAGGTCGACCAGCGCGGTCTCGTAGTGATCTTCGAATTTCCCTGGGTCGAACGTGCCGGTCTTCTGGTTGACGATGTGCCTTGCGAGATCGAGCATGTCCTTGGTGACTTTGACGTCCTGGATCTCGTCGAAATACTCCTGCTCATTGCGCACCTCATATGGATAGCGGAGCAGCGTGCCAACGAGCCCCTTATCCATAGGTTCGAGGGCGATGATGTGCTCGCGGTTTGTCAGCACGACTCGGCCGATCGCGACTTTGTCCATTTCGCGGATGGTCTCGCGGATCACTGCGAAGGCGTCGTGGCCGATCTTGCCATCCGGCGTCAGATAGTAGGGTCGGATCAAGTAGCGCGGGTCGATATCGGACCTGTCGACGAACTCATCGATTTCGATGGTCCGGGTCGACTCCAACGCCAGTTCATCGAGTTCCTCCTTGGTGACCTCGATGTACTGTCCCTTGTCGAGTTCGTAGCCCTTGACGATGTCCTCGTTCGCGACCTCGTCACCGGTATCGGCGTCGACCTTCAAGTATTTGATCCGGTGACCGGTCGCTCGATTGAGCTGATTGAAGGAGATCTTCTCGGATTCAGATGTCGCCGGGTAGAGAGCCACCGGACAGGTGACAAGCGACAGACGCAAGAAGCCTTTCCAGTTGGCGCGCGGGGCCATGGTACGCAGAACTCCAGTTCGGGACGGCTCGGATTCAAGACGAACGGGAGGGCATGGTTCCGACAGCGTGGACGGGCTCCCACGAGGATATTTTTCCCGCCGGCTATCGACTCTTTTGTTCCTGTTATGTTCTATTGAGGCCGCGAGCTGGCGCATGCCGAACCCGAAGGAGATGGATAAGATGGCCGCTCTTGTCGGGAGAAACGTGCCTCGGGAGCCCGGATTGGCTCCGGAAGCTGATCTGCCGCCGGAATACTGGCAGGCGCTTCTGGACGACCCTCGGGTAGAGAGCAGGTCTGGCCCCTCCGAAGGGGCGCTGCGACTGAGCCAGATTCCTCAACATATTCTGAGGGTGGGGTGCCGGCGCTGCGGCAGGGTCGTCGAGATTCAGAAGGTCGATGCCGTCCGCCTTTATGGTCGTGAGGCACTCTGGAAGGGTGTCGGGCGGCGGCTCTTGGACAATACCTGCACGCAGCGGACCGGGCGCCACGAGGAAGACGGCTGCTGGCCTTCGTTCGAGTAGTCGCCGGGGCGCGGCGGGGAACATGCTGCCATGGCACCGAAGCATCACCCGACGCCCCTCAGCGGCGGCGACCGCAAGGCGCTCACCAAGGAATTGGGAAGGGCGCGCACGATGACGACGATTCTCGCGGGCCAGTCTGCCGAAGCCCGCGCCAAGGGCGAGGCCCTCATCCGACAGGCCGACAAGCTGCTCTGCGAATCGTGGAACGAAAGGATGTGGGCTGACGGCGGGTCGATCGACCCATCGCCGACCGTCGATCAGGCCATCAACGGCGGTTACGCCTGGCTCGAGATCGAGTGCCCGCGGTGCAAGTCTCGACGAGGCGTCGATCTGGCGGCACTGCGCCATCCGCCCACCACGCTGGTCCACGACCTCGCCAGCCGTCTCCGCTGCAGCAAATGTGCTAAGGCCGGCCGACGGCCCTCCGCCACGCTTCTGCAACTGACGCCGCGCGCCCGCCAAGCCGCTTCGGAGACTTGACCTTTGTGCAATCTCTATTCGATGACCAAGAACGTAGATGCGATCCGCCGGTTGTTCGGGGCGCTGAACAGCCGCGTCGGAAACCTGCCGACGATGCCGGGCATCTTCCCGGACTACCCAGCGCCGATCGTCCGCAATGCCCCGGACGGACGCGAGATCGTGATGGCGCGATGGGGAATGCCTTCGTCCTCGAAGGCTCTTATGGAGGCGACAAAGAAACGTGCCCAGAAACTCGAGGCCAAGGGCAAAACGGTGGACTTCAAGGAGTTGCTCCGCATGGAGCCGGACAGCGGCACGACCAACATTCGCAACACAAATAGCGGCCACTGGAAGCGCTGGCTCGGGCCGGACAATCGCTGTCTGGTGCCGTTCACCAGCTTCAGCGAGTTCAACAAAGCCGAAGGCGGCGACATCTGGTTCGCGCTCGACGAAACCCGCCCGCTCGCCTGCTTCGCCGGCATCTGGGCAAACTGGACCTCGGTGCGAAAGGTCAAGGAAGGCGAGACAACCAACGACCTCTATGGATTTCTCACCACCGAGCCAAACGCCGAGGTATACGCCGCCCACCCGAAAGCGATGCCCGTTGTTTTGACCACGCCGGGCGAAGTTGAGACTTGGATGAAGGCGCCTTGGGATGAAGCCAAAGAACTTCAGCGTCCGCTTGCAGACGGCGCGTTGCGAATCGTGGCACGTGGCGTGAAAGAAGATTTGGCCGCAATATAAAACTCGTCGGGGAACGTCCCAACGCCGGACCCAAGGCCGCCGCGCGGAAGCTCCTCGAGCTCGCCGCCATAAGCTAACCTCTCGCCGGGAAACGGACCGCGCATGGGAGGGTCCGCGCAGGTCCAGAGAGGCATGGCAGAGATCCAGAAATGAGCGCGAGGCATTAGCGAGGTGACGTCGTTGCACTCTAATCGCCAAGGTCGGCGGAACTAACATGATGGGCACAGGTTATTTTCCAGTCCGCTCCGGCCATCGGCGGGCCATGTCCGCTTGCGCGAGACTCTATTCGATCGGCAGCTTCACGCTCGGCCTCTCTATGATATCGCGCTCCCCTTCCCGCATCTGGCCCCTCTACGCCGTCAACTTTTTCATGGCCGACATGCAGTCGGGCATCGGGCCGTTCGTGGGCGTATTCCTGCAGGAGCGTGGTTGGGCCACCGGATTGATCGGCACCGCGATGACGATCGGCAATGTCGCGGGCATGCTGGTAACGACACCGATCGGCGGCTTCATCGATTCTAGCCGCAACAAGCGGCTGTGGGTCGTCATCCCCGGCATCTGTGTCGTTCTGGCATCCGCAATCATCCTGATCTCACAGAATTTCTGGGCGGTGACGTTCTCGCAGGTTGCGCAATCGCTGGCGAGTGCCGCGATTGTGCCGGCAGTAACCGGCATCACGCTCGGCATCGCTAATCAAAAAGGCTTTAATGCGCTGAACGGACGCAACCAGGCATTCAACCATGCCGGCAACATGGTCGGCGCGGCGCTGTCGGGCTATCTCGGTTACAAATTCGGCTACGTGACCGTGTTCGTACTCGCCGCGATTTTTGGCGCCATCGCGGTGGCTTGCGTATTGATGATCCCGGCCAAGGCGATCGACGATCGCGCCGCGCGCGGCGGCAAGGAGGACGATCCGGATAGCCCGCCGAGTGGTCTGTCCATCCTGTTCAAGCACAAGCCGCTGCTCGTGCTTGCGCTGGCGCTCGCAATCTTCCATCTCGGCAACGCCGCGATCGTCCCGCTCTATGGCCTTGCGGCCGTCGCAGAAGCACAGGCCGACGGTCCGAGCTTCGTAGCAATCACGGTGGTGATCGCGCAGGGCGTGATGATCGCGACATCGCTAGTCGGCATGCAAGTCGCGGGCAAGCGCAACTACTGGCCAGTGCTGCTGGTCTCTTTCACGATGCTGCCTGTTCGCGGCGTGCTCGCTTTCTTCGTCATGGGATGGTGGGGTGTTGTACCAATGCAGGTGCTCGACGGCATCGGGACCGGACTGCAGACTGTCGCTGTCCCGGGCATGGTCGCGCGCTCGCTCAACGGCAGCGGCCGCATCAATCTCGGCCAGGGAGCCGTGATCACCGTGCAGGGGATCGGCGCAAGCCTCAGTCCCGCACTCGGCGGCTGGATCGCGCAATGGATCGGCTACGGCCCGACCTTCCTGCTGCTCGGCTGCTTTGGGCTGGTGTCAATCGCGCTGTGGCTGGTGTTTAGCCCGGCCGTCAAGAATTATTAGGGATTGTCATGACGAGGAGCGCGCGACGAAGCAGTCCAGACTGCCTATGCGAAGGGCTTCAGAGCAAGTCGTGCCTGCGCATTAAATAGGTTTCCAGGTGTGACCTAGCTGACATTGCGCTGCGACCGAGCTGCGGTAGGTTGTTGATCACCGGGGATGGCTGCATATTTCACTTAGATCATTTCACCCGAATTTTTTCGAGAATGAGGTCGCAGCAGTCCCCCTGGTGCGGCCTTCGTTCTAGCACCCCAGCCGCCACACTATTTTCCTTTTTTTTCGGAATCAAAATGGTGTCGTTGCTTCATTTTTGAGGACCGCATTCATGACAAAGGAAAATTGCTTAGTCGTTCACGCGGCTGGAAAACGGTTGGATTTGCTGCGCGGAGAGGCTGCTCGCATTGCGAAGGGCAGCAAATTGGGGTGGTGGACCGATCGCGCAGACATCGGCACTCGCTTCTGCTTTGAGGATGCAAAGGCGAAGGAAGCCTTTGCGTTGATCTGCGACAATTTCGGCATTCGGTGCCAGGACAGCTAGCTTAAAAGATGCCTGCGTCGGCCCTACTTCAACGTAATGCTATCGACCCGCTGGCATGGTAGACACAAGTAAGTGTGTACAGCGGGCAGGCTAGCAATCTTCGGAAGTGTAGCGAGATACACCATCGGTCGCCTACATTCTTGGCAGATGAGGATAGGCGGATTGACCTTGTTGCGGCGGCCAGTCATTTCCAGACTCGCTCAGAGCGCGGCAACATAGTTTTGGGTGACGCCAAGCACACCCCCGTTGAAATACCGAAGCCTATCGAAATTCGGTAGCTTTCAGCGTAAGGCCCTTCGCGCAAGACGGAGGACATTCACGAGACGTAAAGCACGAGCGCTAGCATCGCCGCGGCGTTGTTCACAAGCGGACCATGCGTGGGAATGGATGCCGCCTACCCTCGCTGAGCGTCGGTTGGATTCGCCTCCGTTCCGAAGCTCAAGCGGGCTCGGCTCATCACCCTTCCCAAGCTGAGGTCGCTTGCTCCTTCCGAATTGCGACGCCAAAACTTCGATGAGAGTCGATCCACGCGAGAACTTTAGCGCTAGTGCGGCTTTGCCGGCTGCTGGTTCTCGGGCCGGACCGTCTTGTTGCTGTCCGGCATTTTGTCTCGACCCTGATCTCCATTGTCGTCTTTGCCACCAGAAGTGGACGTACCACTTCCGCTACTCGAACCAGGCGACATGCCGGTGGTGCCACGCGGGTCTCTGCTCGGCGCCGTCGAGCTGGCTGCCGGATCACCATTGACCGCCCCACGTCCGCTTGGTGAGCCGGCGGGCTGCGCCGACGCAGCAGCAATAGAGACAACCAAACCGGTTGCTAATAGTAGGATTAGTTTCACGGCAAACTCCCAGGTTGTCGCGCTTAACCCGCAGGAAGTCCGATCCGTTCCAAATACCCTGCAAGCTGAAGAGGGATCAATGACGTCTTCGTCCACGACGCCGCAGAAACGGTTCGAGGAGAATAACCCCGAGGGGTGGCATTTGAGTACGACGTGATACCGCTGCCGGCGTCGTTCGTTCTCGCAGACGCAAAAACTCCAAGCGCTTACGCACCGGAGGCGGTTTTTCTAATCAACGAATTGGTCCTTGCAATGGTAGATCTAAGAGCACTCTCATGAACACCGCGATGGAGAGCCTTCTCCCGTCGTCGAGAGTCCGAGAGCATCCAAGCGCACTCGACCTTTGGCTATCTCAGGCCAGTTGAGTTCGGGCGCACGGTGGGAATTGGCTTAACCGGGTATCCGTCAACCGGAAGCAGCACATTGCTGGGTCTCCAGTACGGCGCGGTGAGGAGCAGCAAAAAAGTCGCTCGTGCAGCCATATACTGTGCCGCTGGTCGGCTGCGCTCAGTACCCTGCAGGACGATTTTACCCGCTTCGCCAGAAACACACCAACGCCAGCCGCGCCCGCGCCGTGTGATCGAACTATCAAAGACAGGAAAATCCACATCGCTCATGAGACGCATACTCCAAAAACGACCACCTAAAATAGCCACATTACTCAAGAATTTTAAATGGGCTAACTTCTTTGGTGGCAACGGAGTTCCTCCTCGCCATGCGATTGCTTGAAGCTTAAATTATTTTTCCTGCGTCTCGTAGTCCTTCGTTCAATTGCTGGTCTATCGGAAGACCTAAATCGGCTCTCTGGAAAGCCCGCAAGTCATGTCATCCGCTTCGACTAACAAGATTGCGCTTTTCATCGATGGGGCCAATCTCTACGCGACGGCGAAAACTCTGGGCTTCGACATCGATTACAAACGCCTGCTGGAGGAATTTCAGAGCCGCGGGAAACTGTTTCGGTCATTCTACTACACCGCAGTCATCGAGGATCAGGAGTTTTCCTCGATGCGTCCCCTGCTCGATTGGTTGGACTACAACGGGTTCACGGTCGTCACCAAGGCGACTAAAGAGTTTGTCGATGCATCCGGCCGCCGCAAGATCAAGGGCAACATGGATATCGAGCTCACGGTGGACGCCATGGAGCTCGCCGAACACATCGACCAGATGGTGCTGTTCTCGGGCGATGGCGACTTCCGCTCTCTGGTCGAAGCCGTGCAGCGCCGCGGCGTGCGAGTCACGGTGATTTCCACTATCGCCAGCCAGCCGCCGATGATCGCCGACGAGCTGCGCCGCCAGGCCGACGTCTTTACCGATCTCGTCGAGCTGCAGTCGAAGCTTGGCCGCGTCCCATCCGAGCGCCCTGCCCCACGTGATCGCGAACCGCGTGGACGGATGCCGAAACTCTTACAAGAGCCGAAAGGAAACGACCCTCCTGGCTAGTAAGGGTCGCCCGCATCGATGAATTTGCGGCAGAACCACTTCAACAGAACAGCATCACCGACATCCAAGCAGTCAGCGACGCGCATAAACCAATTCCGAGATACGGCAATGCCAGGCGCATCGGCTTCCCCTCCGAGACGCAAAATATGCTGCCAGCGTCGCATGCCTGCCGGCGACCGACGACGAATCTGCGGTTGCACCGAACGGCGCGGAACAACTAGCACCATAGGCCAATTGAGAACCTGCCAAGCATCGCCGCCGATGCTGGCGGAGCGGCCCCGATCTACTTGCCCCCGAGCCCGGGCCGTCTCTCCGACCTTGAGAAGCGGCATGTGAGGATTTTATGCCAAGGTATTACTTTCATGTTCATCATGGTCAAACTGAACTAGACCGCGAGGGTGAAGAGTTGCCGGACAAGCATGCGGCTTGGCGAGAGGCAACGGTGACAGCGGGACAGATTTTACAAGGCCTCGATGGTTCGTTGCGCCCGCATGAGGACTGGCGCATGCAGGTCGTCGACGAGTTTCAGAACCCGCTTTACACTCTGCGCATTAGTGCCGAAAAGCCGAAGTAGTAGCAGAAGCGCTTAGGCCTTGGGTGCAAAGCCAGCCTAGCCAGACTTGTTCTTTCAGTTTGGAACCATCAGCCTGCTTTGTGTCTTACCGTGCACTGGAGGACGTGATGGCAGTCAACAAACCGATCGGCGACAATGGTCGCAAGGGCGCGGAGAAGAAGCGCACACAGCTCAAGAACCCGCTCACGAAGACCTCGACCAAGCGCAACAAGAAGGGCGGGCAGTTCATGGCCGTCAAGAAGAGCGCTGTGAAGTATAAGGGCGTTCGGAAAGAGAAGTGACGGTCATGTAGCGGCGATCATCCTCACGGCGCTCATTGCGTTTTCGGTGTGGGTGATTGCGCTATGACTTGAGAGGTGTCGGGTACATCAATCTCATTAGATCGCCCTGACACTCACACGGCATCCCCGCACACTGGCAGCCGAACTCATCCGACCACGCCATCTCGGCTGATATCGCAGACTTAACCGAGCGTCACGATCTGCGCAATCCGCTCGCCTCGATCAGCGCCGGCGTGCAAGCTCGTCGAGCTCGCAGCCAACGTCGAGGCCGTCCAGGACGGCCACATCTATATCGAGAGGATCAACGCGCCCTTCTTGTTCAAGCTGAAGGGCAGTGGAAGCGGGTTCGGCGCCGGGTTCAAATTCGCGATCGAGCGCGGCTGGCTGTCGAAGCACGAGAGCGGCACTTACGTGAAGTTGACGCCGCCCGGTGAATATCTGCTGACTGGCAAATTGCACACCGGCTAGGGCGTGTACTCATAAAAGGCACCGAAGTCGGCTTTTGGAATTTTAGCAGAATTCTCCTCAACCAGAGTATTGCCGGTTTTGACCCAACCCGAACATATCTTACACCGGGGACAAGTAGCCCTTTTGGGTGTCCAGTAAGACCGCCTCGCCGGACCGATTAAGCTTCGACCGCCTTAGTTGAATGTTTGCAGCCTCAATTTGAGCGATCCGTCGGCTTGGCGTTCGAAGACGTGCGTCGCTAAACCACTGAAGGGAGACGGCTTGCCCTCCTTGTCTTTACCCGTGGCGCTCCACTTGGCTGTGCCGAAGACAACCTTGTCGTCTCCGCCGGCGTCGATCATCTCCAACTTGTGATCCGTCACACCGCTCGCGAAGAGTCCGGCAAAGAACTTCTCGATCTCGGCCGGACCCGACGCGACCTGATGTGTGGGTGGCATCAATTTTGCCGTCGCGGCATAGGAGGCGCCGATGGCTTTCTCGTCGTGCTTATTGAATGCGGCATCCCAAGCGGCGTAAGCCTTCTCCACGTCCCCCTTGGCGTCCGCGGCCAACGAAATTCCCGGCGCGCCGAGCAGACAAATGACTAGTGCTGATGTTGGAGCCAACTTCATAGGATACTCCCTCTGTAGGATAACGCCTTTCCCGATTGATTAGATCATCACTACGATCGTCGGCCGCGGCTGCAATCCGCCAGCTTGACGACACCGTCGCCGGTCGCACTGTGGCCGGCCATTGGTTCATTACGGAAGAGGTGCAGGCGATGGTAACTTCAACGGCGCCGTTCACCTCGGGAGTCCATATCGCGCGTCATGACACCGCTAATGCAGCCGGTCGCACCCGCGCGAACTTCAACCGCCACGACCAGTTTTGCGCAGGCACATGCACCATGGCTGGTTGCCGGAAGACTCCATCCAATAGTTCGCGGAAGAGCAATTCCGGGCAATTACCGTCAACCACGTTGACAAATGGGAGAGAGCGACCGCGCACATATTGCCTAGACCGGAAATCACTGCGCTGGTCCCGGTGTAATTCGCCTTTTTGGCCCTTAGCGGACCTTCGTGAAATGTCGGCTTGTGCGCCGCTGTTGGCGAATATGCGGACATCGCGGATTTATGAGTACACGCCCTAAAAAGAGGCCGCCAACTGAGGCGGCCTTTACTTTGCATCGATTGAGATATTTGCGGGCGGCCGCCTCTTGAGGCGCCAGTACCCGACCAAGGCGCGCCACTCGAGCAGGATGACGATGGTGGCAATCAGCGCACTACCAAGCCCTGCCATTATCAAAATCATTTGGAGCATCGAATCATCGCGGCCGTGTCGATGTTCCTAAGTATCAAAGTGAACAACTGTTCCGAAGTTTTATTTGGTCGGCTCTAGCCTAGAAGCTGCCAAAAGGCGGCTTCAAAACTCCAGAATCAACCAAATGATAAGGCCAGCGTTGACGCTGCCTACGGTGACTATGCCCGCCTGAATAAGCCGCTCGGTCATGCTGATCCTCGCGATCTTGAGACGGGACCATGCGCTTAACCGGAACGAGCGTCTATGCAGATTGGGCCAGTTTAAGTTCCGTCACGGACCTTGCGTTCGAGCATGGCCGCCTCGACCTGATCGGCAAGAACCGTGAGATGGTTGGCCAGCCTCTCGAACAAGTCGCGCTTGGCTTTGTCAGTGGCAAGATCGCTAATGAGCTTGCACTCGGCCGCGTCGGTCCGCAGCTTTTCTAATTGCGCTTGATAGTCCCGCATGGCACGCCCCGCCGCGCGTACTTTCCCTTCGGCTGATTTTACCACAGCATTAGGCGCCCTGTCAGCGCCCACTTGCCGGCTGCAACCCGGGGCACCTGAGCTATTCGCAGATATTCGAGCCATCGGAGAGGTCGCCAACTGAGGCGGCCTCAATGCAGCTTCTGGCGAAATTTACAGATGAGCTCGCGCAGCCCCTCAATGTCCTCGCCGATCATCTTGCGCAGCTCCTTTAGCCACTCCTGCTCCTTTTGAGCAGTAAGCTTCTTGGGTAGCTCCTTCTCGCTCATGTCGAGAGCAATCAGGTTGGCGGCTGCAGCCCGGGCGATCTCAACCACTCGCTCATATGCGAGCCGGTCTCTGCTTGGCGGGCTTTGCGTAGGAGGGTTTCGCGCTCAGAACCGTGCGGGAGCTTCTTAGCTTGCTCTCTTAGGCGTTCGGCTTCCTGGGCAAGGCGCTCTTCGAGGGATTGGGTTTGCTTGAACCGGCGACGGTGCTTCATGACTGGCCTCGTGCATACGGGTCCTAACCGTAGGGTTTGCACCCACAATTTTAGCCACTTCCGCCCAGGGCCGTCATTAAGAAAAGCTTGAAAAGCTCATTTGGTCGCGATGGTTCGGAAGGTCGGCTGAGGTCGGAAACAGGCCAGTGTCAAAGTGTCAAACTGAAAGTCCTAGTTGGGCCGCTGCAGGCCCGGCGAACGCAGCCAATCGCTTAGATGCGAGCCCGTCTCGGCAATCCCGGCTCGCTTAAGCAGGGCTTCACGCTCCGCCCCAGCGGGCAACTGGTGAGCCCGTTCTTTGAGTTCGGCGGCCTGATCGGCCATTCGTTCTTCAAGGGAGCGGGTTTGTTTCACTCTACGGCGCTCCGGCACAGCGGCCTCCTTGAGTAGGCTAGCGACGACTCATAACGGTCCCAAAGAGATTCAGTTCCCGGAATTGAACTTTGTCGCCCTCCCGCCGAGCCTACTGCTCGCGCGGCCTCTGCCTTTGAGCCTTGCGCGCCATCTCCATCCATTCTTCCCCAAGCTTCAGCCAGGCCTCTTTGTCGGCGTCTCGCGTCGCCTTCTCAGCCTCATCCAGGCAATTCTGCGCTTGGCGCAGATATCTCACAAAATCAGCGTCGCCCATCGCGGACAATGCGGCGGCGAACGGAAGGTGCCGAATGAGAAGCCACAGGCGCCGTCTTAAGACAGATCCTGCGGCCCGTCCCCCCGCAGCCCGGGTCGTTCTCTTCGCCTTGTATCGGAGTAGCGTATGCGTTCCTCGCCCTCGATCGTACCGGCCGACCGCCTCGACCGCGACATCTATCTGGTGCTTGAAGACTTTGGCGCGCGTGCCGGTTGCGCCTGGCGCGAGACCGACGAGGCTGACACCGACCTCGATATCATCCTGCAAAATCTCCTGTCCGGCCAGTACGCCTATCCGGTCCGAATTGTATCCTTCAATCCCGTCAAGGGGTGGTCGCGGAAAGCTACTTCCGAAGTCGCCGACGCACTGGCCCAGCGCGCAGCCGACATCGACGCCGAGATCTCACCTGCGCTGCAAGACTTCATCGCCGCCAACGCCACAAGGCGCTTCGACATGCAGCGGGGTCGCCTGATGTCCAGCGAGAATAAGCCGGGCGGCAGCCGGCGCCACGGCCACGACGTGCGTCAACTGTGACGATCTCGGCTGGGTTTGCGAGAACCACCCGGACCGCCCCTGGGACGGCCCGCGCGCCTGCAGCTGTGGCGGCGCCGGCGCACCCTGCCCGGCCTGCAATGCTGCTGGCGAAGGTGAAGTGCCGCGCATGCCGGAAGGCTTTCGGGTGGAGGTCGACAAGGACGGCTGGCGACACTGAGGCGTCTTGTGACAGTTCAGAACGAGGCCCGGCATAAGCTTTATGCCAGACCTCGTGCCCTGAACGACTTGGGCGGCATGCCGTCCTTAGGCGCTAAAGATTTACGCTGCTCCCCGAGGCTTGTCTTGCGTTTTTTCAGGCTCTCCATTCAGTAGGACTGCATCGATTGTGTGCTTGAGCGCAACCGGCGTACAGGGTTTGACGAGGACAGGCATTTTTTCAAATCCGTCGGGCAGACCTGCACTTCCGTAACCGCTCAAGAAAAAGAAGGGCAGCCCCCGGCCCCTCACTACCTCGGCAACTGGCTGCACGTTGATGCCTTGCAAATTGATGTCGAGGATCGCGAGATCATAGCCCTCAAGTTCTGCAAGAGCTCGCGCTTGATCTACGCTTCCCGCCTCGGCGATGACTCTGTGCCCCAATTCCTCAACCATCTCGACAAGCATCATTCGAATGAGCGCTTCATCTTCGACAAGGAATATCGATGCTTGCGTCATGTCTTGCCTCAATCCCTGCTCGCACCGGCCACCGAGAGCCCGTTAAGAGGCTGAGAGACCGCAGTCGTAAGCTGCGGCGGCGCAAAGGGTTTCTGGATCTTCGACAAGGCCTTGGATCGCATCGTCGTCTTCAATCACCATGACGATCGGTGGCATTTAGTCAAAAGTCTCCCCGGGCACACGAGCACTGGACGTTACAAAGTGCACACAAGCCGAAAGTTCCCGAGTTACTGGGAAAATTCGGCAAACTCCGGACGCGCATAACCAATTCCGAGATACGGCAATGCCTGCGCATCCGAGACGCGTCCGGCCAGGGCGGCTCTGGTCCCGGCAGCGATCAGGGCGGCCCCAAAAGCAACAGGAAGTAAGCCTGGCTCCTCCGGGGATTTGCTTCCCAGCCGCGTTGCCTTGCCCCGGCAACGCGGCTGTTCTTTTACGACCGGGGTCGCGCGGGTGTGCGACCTGGCGGGAAACGTCTGGATAGAGGAACCCTCACGCACGCCTGGCATTGAAGTGGCGAAGAGGAGGACTTCGCATGAATGGCATCATCTATCTCGTTGGCCTGATCGTCATCGTCATGTTCATTTTGTCTCTACTCGGTCTCCGGTAGACGCCATGGCCATTGAAACGCTCTCCGGGATTGAAGCCGAGACAGTCACCGCATCCAACCTAACCAGGCCCTGGGGTTTGCAGTGGACACCCATCGTTGTTGGAGCATTCGTCGCTACGGCCTTGTCCCTGATACTCATCTCCTTTGGAACAGCACTCGGACTGGGCATGGCCTCCGCTGCGCCGACCTGGAGAGATGCTTCCGTCGCGCTATGGCTGCTCTCGGGCGTTTACCTCATCTTTCAGTCCCTCATCAGTTTTGGCTGCGGCGGTTATTTTGCCGGGCGCGTACGGCCGCCCTACGCTTCCGCAACCGATGACATCGAGACGCGTGACGGACTGCATGGTGTCGCTGCCTGGGCGCTCGCAGTCTTAATCGGAGCTGTTCTGACCGCGCTGATAGCGGGTGCTGCAAACCGCCCGTCCGCAGCGACTCAACCGCCGTCCGCGACCGAACCGTCGGTCCTAAGTTACGAGCTTGATCATCTCTTCCGTGCGCCCCGGCGGCCGCCGAACGTTGATCTGACGGGTGAGCGTGCTGAAGCCGCGCGAATTCTAGCAACTGCTTCGAGTCACAGCGGCGTCCTCCCAGAAGATCGCACTTATCTAGTTCAGCAGGTCACGGCAGTGACCGGGCTTGCAGCATCGGACGCTGAAAGGCGGGTGGATACGACGTTGGCAAATGCAAAGGGCGCGATCTCGAGGGCTCGCGCGGCGAGCATCATCATCGCTTTCTCGGCGGCTGCAGCGTTGCTGTTCGGGGCCGCGGCGGCTTGGGCTGGCGCAGAAGCTGGGGGCCGGCATCGCGATGGCGAGCCGATTTCCGAGTGGATGGCTCATTCCAATCGATGGCACAAAAGCCGCGTCGCGGATCCCCGGCCACTACCTTAACCTCATTTTGCCGCACAGGGTCACAGGCTGGAAATCCTGTGACCCTGTGCTGCGCCGGTTGTCGGGGTGGTGAATTTCATCGCGACGCGCGAAGTACGAGCTCAGTTTTTGCCGCGCCGCTCGCTTTTCCATAGCTCTCCCGCCGACCTTTAAAACGTAGGAACGAGTGCCTCTCGATCACAGTTGTCGTGCGTCAGTGTCTTTTAGGAGGAGATGACGATGGAAACGGAGAGGCGTGAAACAGGTACGTTGATCGGTAGCGACAAGGTCGAAGGCACAGCGGTCTATGGGTCCGACGCCCAGAAGATCGGTTCGATCGAGCGCGTCATGATCGACAAGGTCAGCGGCCAAGTGTCGTACGCGGTTCTCGGCTTCGGTGGCTTCCTCGGCATCGGGGACGACCACTACCCCCTGCCCTGGCAATCGCTGAAGTACGACACAGGTCTCGGCGGCTACCGGACCAATCTTACCGCCGACAGGCTTCAGGGCGCGCCGAAGTACGGCAACGACAATGCCTGGGACTGGAACGACCCGGGACGCGCGAGAGCGGTGAACGACTACTATTCCGGGTTCTGACGGTTACCGGCGAGCCCGCTTGCGAGAGCGGGCCTGCCGCGGCGGACAACGCGCCTGCTGTCGGCAGAAGCGCTCCACCCGTCAGTTGAAGGAGCCGCCAGTGCGATGCTCGTCGTCGAGGACGACGCCTCATACGCGAGCTCGTCGTGGAAACTTGGCGAGAGGAAGGATACGACTACGCGGCGCATGGCGCAGAGGCATTGGCGTGGTGCGGGCGGCCGGTTGTCGACGTTCTGGTCACCGACGTCAGGTTGCCGGCGGCATCGGCGGATGGAAGATCGCCGAACATTCTCGAGAACACGACCCCGGTCTACCCGTGATCTCGTAGAGATCGGGTGAGGGATCGTAAGCCTGCTCGGACGTCGTGCCGATGATGCAAGAGCCGGGCTTCAGATGCGGCAGTGCTGCCTTGATGATCCAGAACGGTGCGTAGATGTTGGTTTTCATGGTCGCGTCGAAATCCTCCGACGAGACGTCGAGGATGGAGGTGCGCGTCTGTTGACGAGCGGCGTTGTTGACGATGATGTCGAGACCGCCGAGGCCCTGCATAGCCTGCTCGACCAGCTTCTTGCAGAAGGCTTCCTCCTTGAGGTCGCCGGGAAGCGCAAGGCCGGTACGGCCTTCCTTCTTGATCAGGGCGATGACCTCCTGTGCGTCGGGCTCTTCCGCGGGCAGATAGTTGATGGCGACATCGGCGCCTTCGCGTGCATATGCGATCGCGGCCGCGCGGCCCACGCCGGAATCGCCGCCTGTGATCAGCGCCTTGCGGCCGGCGAGCCGCCCGGAGCCCTTGTAGCTGGTCTCGCCGTGATCGGGACGCGGCTCCATCTTGCCGGCGAGGCCGGGCCAGGGCTGTGACTGCTTCTTGAATGGTGGCTTCGGATAGCGGGTGACGGGATCGACCAGGTCCTGCTCGGCCATATCAGTGTTTCCTTTCGCTGTTGAAGATGCCAGCGAAGCCGCGGCGAGCGTCGCGCTCGCCGCGCGGACGATTTGCCGGCGGGATACGGAAGTCTTGTCTCGATGTGCCATGAAGGGCTCCGCGACTTTGCAGTTTCAACCAGCGGAGCGGAGTATCGTTGCTAAACGAGGGCGCCGGATCCCATTTGAGGTCCACAATCCCTCAGCTGCGCCGTCACGTAGGGAACGCCACAACCTTTGATGAGTTGCCCTTACGGTGCCCGAGCGTTTGTGGGAGCGTCCTATCTTTAGAGATGACAACATCGAACAGGACGACCTGCGAAGCCCATATTCGCCGTGGGCCAATCTACCACCCCCGAACATCAAGCCTGTGACCGAGAGTTTCCGCTGCGATGTGCTGATCGTTGGCGCCGGCATCACCGCCGCTCTGGTCGCTGAACGCCTGACCCGGCAGGGCCGGCAAGTGGTGGTGATCGATCGTGAGCTGCCGAGCCTCGGTAGCACGGTTGCAAGCACGGCGATGCTGCTGTGGGAAATCGACCGTCCGCTTCTCGAACTCACGCAGCTCTACGGTTTTGAAAAGGCAATTCGCTGCTATCGCGCGAGCCACGGTGCAACGCGGGCATTGATGTCGCTCGTCGCGCATTATGGAATTCCCTGCGAGATGCGGCCGCGTCTTTCGCTCTATCTTGCCATGGGCGATAGTCCAAAACTCATCAACGACGAATATGCAGTCAGGTCCCGCGCCGATTTGCCGTCACACTTGCTCGACTATGCCGGATTGCTGCAGCGTTTCACGGTCGGCCGGGCTGCCGCGATCCTGTCAAGCGATGCAGCCGACGCCGATCCCGTGCGACTGACGCGCGGCCTGCTCGGCATTTCTGTCAAGCGCGGCGCTCGTCTGCTCAAAGCCGATGCGATTGCGTTTGACGGCAGCGCATCAGGCGTAACTGTCGGTCTTGAGGCCGGACTGTCGGTTGAGGCGCGCGACGTGGTGCTTGCGACCGGTTATGTGATGCCGGACATTGTGCGACCCAGAGCCCAAAAACCAGCGTCCAGTTGGGCGATCGCAACGGTCCCGCAGCCACACAATCTCTGGCCTGAGCAAGCACTGATCTGGGAGGCGTCTCAGAACTATCATTATGCGCGTACGACAACGGACGGCCGGATCATCGTGGGTGGTGAGGATGATGACACGCTCATTCAGCCACACGCCCGCGATGCAGCGACGCCGGACAAGGTGAAGGCGCTCAGGGCATATCTGAAAGCGCTTTGGCCGCAGGCATCCGGCGATGTGGCCTTCAACTGGTCGGGCGCCTTCGATACCACCAGTGACGGGCTACCCCTGATTGGGAGAGTCCCTGGTTGCAAGAATGTCTTTGCTGCTTTCGGCTACGGCGGGAATGGCATCACATTCAGCTTTCTCGCGGCAGAGCTGATCGCCACCCTGCTTTCGGGAGGCACTTCACTCCTACTTGATGATTTTGCGATCGACCGTGACATCGTCGGCTGAAGACTAGAGCTGGGCGTGAGGACAGGCCGGCTGCACCGCATTCACGCAAGCGACGGGCCAGAAGGTGACGTAGCAGGATGATGAGCACGAAAGCGGCCGCCAACTGAGGCGGCCTTACTCACTCTTGAATTCCGCAATCTTTCGATCTTAACACCATAGTTCTACGTCGCAACCGTCAGCTAAGGATCTGGCGCGCTTCTTGGCTTCGATTTCGTCCTCGCACAATAGATCGATGCGAAGCTCGATATGTCCGTCGAGGCCCATAATATATGCGCGGTGCTCTTGTTTCTGCTGCCCGTCCAATGCTTGAAGCCCGTATTTTGAGTTACTGCGTGTTCCGTTCATGCATACACTCGCGTTTTCAAATCGTTCGATGAGTCGAATTCATTGATCGATTCCTCGGTTGGCCTGAGACGGCCTTATTCCTCCGGGGGTTGTAGGCCCGGCGACGTTAGCCACCCGTCTATATGAGAAGCGGTTTCGTGCTGCCGCAGTTTGCGTTCTAGGAGATCACGCCGCGGTCCTGGCGGCGTATTTTCCAATTCCGCTATGATGCGGGTTCTTTCCACGTTCAGATTGTCGCCAATGTGGGATCGTGGGCGTCGTCCCATGGCACTCTCCTTTCCCTGCGTGAATTGGGCGGGAGCGCAACCGGCGTTCTCATCACCGATCAAAGCACGGTGCCGAGCGGTGAGGGAACCAGTGTGCACCCGGAACCAGAGCGACGCCAGAACAAAAGTTAGCCCAGCAAACGTCTGCCGGGGTCAGAAGCCGACTTCGGGCCATCGGCCGGGATACGGCTGCTATGGGCCTTGGCGGATGATCCGGCCGACAAGGCACGTGGCGAGACGAGGAAGATCGGGCGGCGGCATACCTGAAAACAAGGAACGACTCTCCGAAGCTCGAATTGGCTCGTTGGGATAAAATTGGCCCGGCGGTCCTGCCCTTTGTGCCTCCTGTCCAAAGCAGGACCTGCGCTCTGGGAGATTTCGTGATGGCCCACCCAACCGAGGAGCAGATACGGAAACGCGCGTTTGAGCTGTGGGAGCAGTCGGGCAAACCCGAAGGACGCCAAGACGAGTTCTGGGACCAAGCGCAGAAGGAATTACAGGGCGCAGAAGAGCGTGGTGCCCCCAACAAGGGGGCCGACATTTAATTCCGCTGTCGCCCTTTGGCAGCGCTCCAATCTTAGTTCACCGTGCTCTGGCGTTAGCCAAGCGGGAGCATGCTCCGACCATGCGCTGAGGTGGGTTACTCGAACGTACGCGCGTCGCATTTATTCGCCGCCACCCCGTCTCGCGCAAATGTCCGAGTTGGGTCATAAGCCCACCTCGCGCCAACGGTCCCAAAAACGTCAGCTTAGGGCCAACAGGGGAAGCAGCGCGGCTTGGTCGTTAACTGAATAGCGTCCGGTGCGGCCAAGCCTGGAATGCCTCAGCGACAAGATTAGCGGAAAAGCCGCCGCCGGGTTGAGCGCGGCGACGGCTTCTTCTTTACGCACTCAGACGGCGGCGACTACCCGTCGCGACGCATGAAGGAAACGGTTAGCGGGCGCTGCGACGCCATCAATTGGATGACGTTCCTGTTTGCGCAATTCATCGACTAGACGTTCGAGGTACGGCGGCAGAGGCCAGGCTTCGAGAGATAAGTTCTGTTGCAATCTGTCACCCACCTCGTCACAGATCGACCGGGCAGTCTGATGATCGATGTGGTCCGATATTCTGCTGGTCGGTTCCATATCGCGACCTTTCGATTAGGCCCCACGATTAACTCAAGTTACAGGGATGCGAAAATGTTTCGCGCACCTTCGAAGAATGCCGATGGCTTCATTGAATGGAACGAAGACACTGTGCGTCGGCCGATTGCCATTCTCAGCGCTGATACCTACAACCCGCCGAGTTAGTGAAACTCTTGGGGCGCGACTTTCAACACTCAGAATGTCCGTTCCGGTTCATAAGCGGCCATCACGACCAAGCAGCACGGCGTCCGCTGTAAGCTCACAAGCTGACGCTAGTGAGCACCGCCCCGCCTACGCCGTCCGCGGCATCGGCGACGGCGGCTGCGACGGCCGGATCAACGGGGTTTGTATCCTTAGCAGTTTTCATCCCGGGGCTGGCATTGCTCGCACCTGGTTTTTAACCGGAATGCTCAGACTTCGGGCGGGGCCGTTACGAGGCGACCCTTTCTTATGAGAACGACGATCTCTATCTCCACACCATGCTTACCGCTTTCGAATTCTGCCTGCCGACCGCCGCCAAGGTGGTGCCGGCCGGGCCTGACTGGATTCACGAAATCAAATATGACGGCTATCGCCTGCGCGTCGAGCGCCAGGGCAAGACCGTGCGGCTCTTCACCCGCAACGGGCACGACTGACCAAGCGATACCCCTGGATCGTCGAGGCTGCGCTGAACAACCGCGAGCAGCAATTCGCCATCGACGGCGAGGCCGTGGTGCTCGGCGTCGACGGCGCCTCGGACTTCAACGCCCTGCACTCGCGCAAGCATGATCACGAGGTTCAGCTCTATGCGTTCGACATCCTCGCGCTTGGCGGCGAGGACCTGCGCCAGCTGCCATTGACGATGCGCAAGACCGCCCTCATGAGCGACCGAATGTACGGCGCGAGTAGCTTGAGATTACAGACGTGACCCGTCTGCGAAAATCTCGCACGTCGGTGGGTTCCCTGAAATGCGCATCCTTGATCACGGGCGTCAGCTCGTTGCGAAGGGCTTCAGGCAGTGTGGCCATAAGTTCGTTCAGCGGTCCGTGAGGTGGAATTCGGACTAAATGTCCCCCAATTATTGCTACCCCGGGACCGCAGTTGATCACGCCCCAGAGGATGATCGCGATAATATCGTCCCGCTTGCCGCGCGGAATTCGGAGAGGTGGGGGGGCTCAACAAGAATCCATGTCCGGCGGAGGAACCAGCGTTGGTATGTAGTTCACCCCAGCCGACAATTGCCCCGGAATCATTCATTTGAATTGCAAAGTCTGGACTCCAACCGGATCCGGACGGGAAAAGATCGCTTACTGCTGTGATAAACCCTCCGCTTTGAAGATAGTAGTTAAATTCGTGCTCCAACAAGATTTGACCGTTAGCATTGAGGTCAACAATGCGGCCATTTGAGAATGGCGTGAGTGTGTCGGTGGTGGCATCGTAAATTGCCTCTACTTCGGGCCGCCCCGACCAAAAAACCAAACCCACAGCTTGTCGTCGTTGGTGATGCGAATTCCATTGGACATGAAGGTGGGATTTGCCACCGCGCGCAGATTTGCACCATCGTAAAAGACGGGCACTTCGAGCTGATCGAAGCCTAGTACCCACCCTTGAACTCCGATCGCGTGACCAAGATCGTTGATATCTTTCAATTCAAGGAAGGGTGGTTGCGACGGTAGCGTTGGCAACACCCAAGTAACCGCCTGGGTGTTGCGGTTGAAGATAAAACCTCTCATATCATCCGAGACGTTCAGGCTCTTTGCCGCTGTTCCCACCACATCGCCGGAATTGTTCAGCGCCGGCTGTACAATTGTGGGATAACCCGGAATTGCGATCGGCTCGGTCGTATTCGTTTCAAGATTGTAAAGCGAGTACTCCCGCGCGGTGGAGCCCTGCACGAGGGCGAGGACAACGCGATCGTTGTTGATGGCCCGTACAGCTATGATCTCAGATGGAAGAGTGATGAGAGTGCCGTCCACGAGGCGGACAAAGTTTGGCGGGTTCAACCCGGAGCCCGTCAGGATGACGTCGCCTCGATTGCTTATTCCTTGTGGCTGCATCGGACCAAGATCTACGACAGAATAGCCCATGGGGTGTCTCCTGCAGATTGCAAGTGTTTCTTAGCACGGTCTGATCGAGGGCACTTTGGGATTTTGGCGGCAGATGCCCGGCGTGTTTCCTGATTATCCGGCTCCGGCGGTGCGCAAGACCGACATCGGGCGCAAGTTGAGCATGATGCGCTGGGGCATCCGCCACCACCGCAATCCCCTTTCGCCATCCGGGACACCGACCGTCAGGCAGCAGCTTTGTTCTTGATTGCACCAATGAGCGCAGTGAGTATGGCTCCGCCAGCGCCGCCGGCAACTACTTGCGAGATAACGCCGCCGACAGTCAGATTACCCGACTGGGCTGCGGCTACGACCGATGGCAGTAACAACGTCACGACCTGCCCGAGAACCCCGCCTCCGACCAGACCAGAAATGATGTTACCAGCGGTCCCAAGATCAAATGTCGGCGATGACTTGCCTGCGCCAACGCCGCCAAGCGCTCCTGCAACAAGGTTTATCAAAATCTGCTCCATTTCGATCTCCTGTGATCTGCAGCATTGGTAATCTCACACAAAGACGAGACGGCTCCGACGCGGGGTTTAGGGGGAGAGCGTCGGAGCCGTCCCGCTCCGCCGACCGCTCGCGTGCGGGTAGTCGATCCAAATGGTCGTCGGTGGGGTTGTAGCAAGCGGCAGGATCGCCCAACGACCATTGATTTATGTCAACGCACTAAGGCAACCGAGACCACGGTCGGAGCGGCTAATAGCCGAAGCGTATGCCAATCGCCATAAGACTTGGGCTTGCGGCATCAGCGTAAAAGGATGCGGTCTGGTTCGTACTGAATGAGCAGCGTCTGCTGTTCGCCATCGCTGGCATCTGGACGACGTTCAGCGGTGATCGCGGCACGAAGTCGAAGCCGGTGCCGGGGCCGCATCAGGTCTACGGGTTTCTCACGACATCGCCCAACGCGGTGGTTGAGCCGATCCATCCCAAGGCGATGCCGGTGATCCTGACGACCGACGAGGAGCGCGACGTTTGGATGCGCGCGCCGTGGGATGAGGCCAAGCCATTGCAGCGACCGCTGCCGGATAATGCGCTCCAGATCGTCATGCGTGGCGCTGACAAGGAAGACAATCTCCGAAAGGACCATGCCGTGGAGGGACCCTTCGCAATTCCATACAAAGCTAACTGACTATACAGTTCGGGAACACGCTGTCGCTGCGTGTTTGTTCTGGGAACTGGTAAACTGGTCACTTGCGCGCGTGGATCTTCGTCGCAGCCCTTGCTTCGCCTCACTGCGATACCCGCTCCTTTTATCGTCGGCCGAGTGTGAAACTTCGCTCACCGCCCGGGAGGCTTCTCGAGTTTCACCGTCTTTTGCGCCGACCATTTGATTTCTTTCGCTATGAATTTCTCAAATTCCGCATCGACCTTCATGCCGTGTTCAGTGACCATGTGCCGGAGGTCTTCCCACCACTTCCAGCCATTGAAACGCCAAATGCGATGCAAAAAGGTCTCGCTACAATGAGGACACGCAAAAAAGCCACGGGAGACCTGAATGGTACTGTCAGCGTTCTTCTCGCGACGCAGCGGTTCCTCGCCTTCCAGTAAAAGATCCGCCAGATCGAGGTCTGCCCCGACGACCAGAATTGGGTGATCAATTGCCTTGCGGTTCGTCCCGGGCACGTGATCGTGCCCGAAGGAATTTCGCCGCGGACCATGGAGAAATTCGCCAAGGCCGGCGTGACCACCCGCGTCGTCGCTTACGACAAGGTCGCGCTCGGCGGCGGCGGCATCCATTGCTCCACCGCGCCGTTGATCCGCGACCCGCTCTGACGACGGGTCGAGAACCGACCAGCCGGTTCCCTTGCGGGCGCACAGCGACGAGCGTGCGCCCGATCCGCCGAAAGCCGATTCGGTTTCACGACCGCGCGCTGGAAGGGCGGCCGGAGCCGGAAAAAATGGCTGAGCGACCGCCAGCCGCCCCCATCCCGGGCGATTGAACGACCTGCTGCACATCATCTATTGCGGCGCCGGCGAGACGTTGAGCGCGCGACACTGCGCCGCGATGCTGCGGCCAGACCTCGTCAATATCGACGGCGAGGCCATCGAATGGGCCGCGTGGCGTTTACGCCGGCGCGAAGAAAGGCGGAAACATCTGATCGTGCTGTCCGACGGTGCGCCGGTCGACGATTCCACATTGCAAGCGAATGGCGACGGCTATCTGAACCACCATTTGCGTCGCGTCACCGGCGAGATCGAGCAGGCCGGCGACATCAGACTTGCGGCGATAGGCATCGGCCATCCGGTCGAGCCGTATTACAAGGAAGGCATCACCATCAGCTCTCCTGAAGAGTTGGAGAGCACACTGATTCAGCTCATCAACCGGCTACTTATTGCACCTCGATGTTCGCGTCCTTGACCAGCTTGCGCCAGCGGTCCTCTTCCTGCCGGACGTAGCGATCGAGCCCTTCCGGAGAGCCCCCAACCATGATGAGGCCTTCGTTCGCCTCGAGTTGCTTGAAACCACCGGACTGAACGGCCTTTGCCACCGCCTGATTCAAGCGTGCAATCACGGGAGCGGGTGTCTTGGCCGGAGCGTACAATCCGTACCACGACTCTGCAGCATAGCCGGGCACCCCCGCCTCGGCGACGGTCGGCAACTGCGGAAACGCGGCCGAACGCTCGGCGGATGTGACAGCAAGCGCGCGGAGCTGGCCCGCGGCCACCAGCGAGGCCGCGCTTGCCACGGTGGTGAACATCACGTCGATCTGCCCACCGAGGAGATCGCTGATCGCAGGCGCCGCGCCCTTGTAGGGCACCGCCGTCATCTTGACCTTCGCCATCGCATTGAACAGTTCGCCGGCGAGATGAGCCGAAGTGCCGGTGCCGAACGTACCGTAATTGAGCTTGCCCGGATTCGCCTTGGCCTCGGCGATCAGATCGGAGATCGAGTTGATCTTGGATGCCGGATTGACGACGACGATATTGAACGACCGCGCGATCAGCGAGACCGCCGCGAAATCCTTGTGCGGATCGAACGGCAGCTTGTTGTACAGGCTCGGGTTGACCGCGTGTGCGAAGGTCGCCATCAGCAACGAATAGCCGTCGGGCTCGCTCGTGGCCACAGTCTGGGTTCCGACGATGGTCCCGGCGCCCGGCTTGTTCTCGATGATGACGGATTTGCCGAGATCCGCCTGGATGTCCTGCGCTGTCGTTCGCGCGATGATGTCGGTCCCGCCACCGGCTGCGAAGGGCACCACGATCTTGACGATCTTTTCGGGATATTCGGCGCGCGCCGGCGCCACTCCCAGTCCCGCGACCACCGGCAAGGCGGCACAGGCGAGGATGGCGAGGTTCAGCCAGCGCCGCGCGGCGAAACCCTTCCCGCGAACGCCGTCGTGATTGATGATTTCGCCAATGGCCATCTGGAACTCCATCCGATTTTGTTCAGACATTGAGAACAACCAATCCGTCTGCCGCCCTCACGCCCTGGCCCGCCGGCAGTACAAACACCGGGTTGATTTCAGCCTCGACGAGGCGGTCGCCGAGCTGCGCAACCATGCGCGAGAAAGCGACGATCGTTCCTGCGAGCGCTTCTACATCGCACTTTGGCCGGCCCCGAAAACCGTCCAGCAGCGGCCAAGCGACGAGATCGCGCGCCATCGCTCTAGCCTCGGACAGACCGAGGCCGCCTTCGGGTGGAAGCAGACGCATCGTCGTGTCCTTGAACAGTTCGGCGGTGACGCCGCCCATACCGAGAAGGATCGCGGTGCCCAGGGGATCGCGATACATCCCGAGAATGATTTCAACGCCGCCTGAGATCATCTCCTGAACCAGAAACCGTTCGGCTCGCTTCCCGGTCCTGGCCGCGACCTCCTCCGCCATCACGCTCAGGCGGCCGCCAATCGTCTCGGCGGTCAGGTTGACCGCGACGCCGCCGACATCGCTTTTGTGCGCAATCTCGCGCGAGAGAATCTTGAGCACGACCCGGCCACCGAGGTCGCGCGCCGCCTGTTCCGCTTCGCCTGATGTTGCGACCACCTTCTCCGCCACGATCGGAACGCCGAAACGGGCGAACAGGGCCTTGGCCTGTGCCTCGTCCAGCGATCCCGCCGGGAAGTCGCTGATATCGGCCGTCGGCTCGATCGAGCCGGATGTCTGGACCTGTTCCGGCATTTTCGCCTGCAAGAGCCCATCGAGCGCAGCGGCGCAGCTCTCGGCGGACGTATAGGCCGGGACGCCTCGCCGGGTGAGGACGGAGACCACGTCGGGCGCGTAGGGACTCACATAGGCAATGACGGGCTTGTCACTCATCGGCAGGCAGTCGTGGATGGCATCGGCCATCAGAGTCGGCGATCCCACGGCTGACGAGCCGACAATGATGGTCAGTGCGTCGTAGGAGGGACTTGCGAGCAGGATGCGGATTGCGGCGCGAAGCAGATCCGGCTGCAGACCGGCCAAGGTCACGTCGATCGGATTGCGATCGAGCGTGGCGTGCGATCCCGACTGCAAGGCGCGCAATTGCGCGGCCGTCTCAGTGTCGGGAGCGGGTGTCGCAAAGCCGGCGACGCCGAGACTGTCGGACACGATTGTGCCGGCGCCGCCGGTCGAGGTCAGGATCGCCACACGCCTGCCGGACAGCTTCCGTCCCGCCGCAAGGGCCGCGGGAATGTCGAGCAGGTCATCGAACGTCTTGGCGCGGATCACGCCGAGCTGCCCGAACAAGGCGTCGTACATGCGGTCGGAGCCCGCAAGCGCCCCGGTGTGCGAGACGGCCGCCTGTGCACCCGCCTCCGATCGCCCGATCTTGAAGGCGACGACGGGTTTGCCGGCGCGTCGCGCCTTGAGGACCGCCTGGCGAAAGCGAGCCGGATTGCGGATCGCCTCGATATAGAGCGCAATGACCCTGGTCGCGCTGTCGTCGGCAAAAAAGTCGATGAAATCAGCGAGCTCGAGATCGGCTTCGTTGCTGGTCGACACCAGCTTGGACAGCCCTACCCCGCGCGCGGCGGCGCGCGACAACAAGGCGCCGAGAATGCCTCCGCTTTGCGAGACCAGTCCGATCGCGCCGGTCGGGAAGTGATCCATCGCCAGCGCGCCGGATGCCGAGAGCACGATACTGTTGGTGAGATTCACTAGGCCGATCGTGTTCGGCCCGAGAATGCGCATGGATCCTGCGGCCTCCATGAGCTGCTTCTGGCGCTCGGCGCCTTCCGCCCCGGTTTCGGTGAAGCCGCTGGCAAGAACGATTGCCGCGGCAGCTCCCCGCTCCGACAATTCGCGCACCGCGATATGCGCGCGCTCCGCACCGAGCAGGACAATGCCGACATCGGGCACGCCGGGCAGCGAAGCGACGTCGGCGTAGCAGGCCAGACCGCCGATTTCCGCGACCTTCGGATTGACGGGATAAATCTTACCCGCAAAGCCGTGCTTCTGGAGATAAGAGACCGGCCGCCCCGCCGTCTTGCTTGGGTCCGCCGATGCGCCGATGATTGCGACGCTGCGCGGTCGGATCAGGCGTTCGATGGCATCCATCGCTCAATCCTTCGACGAGGATTGGGCGAGGAACGCCGTCACGGCGTCCCGATGCTCCGCGCTGGTGTAGCAGATGGCCTGCGCCTGGCTGCCGAGACTGAAAATGTCATGTGCGGAGTGCTCGAAGGTCTCGTTCAGGATCTTTTTGCCCAGCGCGAGCGCGGTGGGAGACCCCTGAGCCAATTCGGCCGCCCAGGCCTGCGCCGCCGGCAGCAGCTCGGTCGAGGCCACCTTGCGATCGACGATGCCGAGCGAGAGCGCTTCATCGGCCTCGACGACGCGCCCGGTGAAAATCAGCTCCTTTGCCTTCGCAAGCCCGACCCGGCGAGGCAGGAAATACAGGCCGCCGCCGTCGGGTATCAGGCCTCGCTTGATGTAGGACCAGGTGAATTTCGATCGTTCCGTTGCCATGACGAAGTCGCAGCCAAGCGCGGTGTCCGCACCGAGGCCCGCCGCGGCGCCGTTGACGGCGGCAATCGTCGGTTTCGGCAGGCCCAGCAGGAACGACTGCACGTGGTGCACGCCCTGCTGACGGCTCCATCCGTTGAATGCGACTTCGCCCTGCGGCGCTTCTAGCCGGCGCTTCATTCCGCTGATATCGCCGCCGGCGCAGAAGGCGTTGCCGCGCCCGGTCAGCACCAGGGCCTTGATCGCCCTGTCGCGGGAGACGGTTTCGAGCGCACTGACGAACTCGGTGCGCATGTCGTCGCTCATGGCATTGCGCCGTTCCGGCCGGTTGAATGCGATCGTCGCGACACCGGCGTCGACGGAAAACTCGATGAGCTGATAGGACATGGCAAGCTCCGTGGTTGGAGTTCTTCTTCCCGGTGCCTATAGCGGCTTGCAACCTCCGGAACATCCCCCTAATTCCACTGAGTGGAAATGCCGCGGGAGGCTCTGGATGTGGTGCGGGCGCGCAGATATGCGGGCGGGGTTGATGGCAACCGGTCGCTCGAAAGGGGCATCGAAATCCTTCGGGCTTTCCGGCCCGGCGTCGACACGCTGGGCAACGGCGAGATTGCGGAACGAACCGGATTGCCGCGATCGACGGTCAGCCGGCTGACACGAACGCTGGTCAATTCCGGGATGCTCGACCAGGTCCGCACCGAAAGGGCCTACCGCCTGGCCGCGTCCGTCATCGGTATCGGTCACGCGATGCGGACAGCATCACCCGTGCTCAACGCGATCGGCGCGATGATGCGGGCAGAATCGGCGAAGCGCCGGCTCAACGTGGGGCTTGCGACCGCGGATCGAACCATGATGGTCTACCTCGAATCGATCCGCTACAGCCCCCGCGCGGCGCTGCGCAACGTGGTCGCCGGGCAGCAGGTGCCGATGGAGTTGACGTCGCTCGGTCGTGCCTATCTGGCCGGCATTGCCGGGGCCGAGCGCGAGCGATTGCTAAGACTGTTCAAACGGCGCAGCGATGCGGCCACGAAGGCGCTGCTTGCGGACGTCAGGACATCGATCAGCTCCGTCGAACGCGACGGCTATTGCGCGGTGTCGTGGCAGCCTGCCGTTCTTGCCGTCGCAACGCCCATCGTGCTCGACGGGCTTCCGGTCTACGCACTGAACATGAGCCTGCAAAATGTCGATCGGTCCGATGCACTGGCGAGCGAGATCGGCTCGTACCTCAACGCCTTCGCAGCCAAGTGCAAGGAGGCGCTGGCGGGTCGTGAATCCGAATGACGCGATGGCCGACGAAGAGGGGCGCTATCGCATCTCCGGGGCTCCTCCGGCCGTCGAGCGAAAAATCAAAAAGCGAATTTCCCTTCTGATTGCGTCCCGTTCACAGGGCGACGACATACCCGTCCCGCCTCGGATCGGCGGCACCCGTCATCACTCCGGTTTCCGGATCGAGCGCGATGGCCTGCATGCCGCCGCAAAGCATGGTCCACCCGGTGTCCAGGATCTCGATCTCGTGGCCGCGGCCTTTCAGTTCGGCGATCGTCTCCGGCGCGATGCGGTTCTCCGCTTGAATGAAGCGGCCATCCCAAAGCCGCGCACGCGGCGCCTCGATAGCCTGCTGCAGCGGAAGGCCGAACTCGACATACTGCACGAAAGCCTGAGCCTGGGTTTGCGGGATGCCGTAGCTGCCGGGCGTACCCAGCGCGAGCACCGGACGGTTGCTCCGCGTCGCGAGCGATGGCGCCATGGTCACCGGCAATGCGTCGCCTGGTTTGGCCAGGTTGGGGCTTCCCGGCTGCACATCAGCCCAATGGAGATGATTGTTGAGGCAAACGCCGGTCCCGGGCACCACAACGCCGCTGCCGAACGGGCTGCCGAGACTCTGCGTGATGCAGATCAGATTGCCCTCGGCGTCTGCGATCGAGAACGAGGTGGTATGCCCGGGATCGGCACGATCTTGCGGCATCCATTGCTCGGTGGGGCCAGTGATCGGCTGGCCGTCGCTCACGCGCTGCCGCAACCGCGCGATCACCGTGTCGGACAAGGCGCCGGCTGCTTGATCCAGTCCCAGATTGCCGTGTGCGATCCGCTCGCCGGCTGCAAGACGGATCGCGCGATAGACCGTGTCGAGATGATCCGCGCCGTCCTTCGGCAGGCGCCCAAGGTCGTAACCTTCAAGAATTTTGAGGGTCAGAGCCAGTTGGAAACCGCCGCATTGCGACGCCGGGACGTGAAGCTCGAGCCCTCGATACGACACGGTCAGGGGATCGAGCCAATGCGGCTTGACGGAAGCGAAATCGGCCAGTGTCAGGCTGCCGCCGAGCGTACGGAGATAGTCTATGATCCGCCGGCCGAGCTTGCCGCCATACAGATGCTCCGGCCCCAATTCGGAGATCTCCGCAAGCGTCCGCGCGAGTTCAGGCTGAGGGATGATGCTGCCGAGCTTCACCGGTATGCCGTCCGGCAGGTAGTTCTTGACCAGCGCGCTGTGTAACTCCGGCCAGGGCTCGAGCAGCGGCACTTGCTCGTTGATCTCATCGCGACCGAAATCCGAAAGAGCAAAGCCGTCGCGCGCCAGCGTCATCGCCGGAGCCAGGACATCGGGAAGCGATTTGCGTCCAAAGCGCGAGAGCAGCTCACACCAGCCCGCGAGATTTCCGGGCGTTGAGGCCGCCTGCGCGCCGCGCTCGAGCTCGAGGC
The DNA here is from genome assembly GCF_052076025.1 of Bradyrhizobium sp. 956_D2_N1_4. NCBI lineage: Bacteria > Pseudomonadati > Pseudomonadota > Alphaproteobacteria > Hyphomicrobiales > Nitrobacteraceae > Bradyrhizobium > Bradyrhizobium sp. 956_D2_N1_4. Next base: position 5,533,774 of record NZ_CP197237.1, read on the forward strand.
GGCTGGTGTATCTGCCGACCGGGAAGCTCGCGGGCGTCGGCGGCGCGAAGTCGAGCACGCGAACGCGCTTCTCGCTTGCGACCCAGATCGTGGCCAGTCCAAACCCGGCAAGGCCCGACATGAACGGTTCGACCACATTGAGGGCGGCCGCGGTGGCAACGGCCGCATCGAAAGCGTTGCCGCCCTGGATCAGGAGCCGTGCACCAGCCTGCGCCGCAAGCGGATGCGCGGCAGCGACCATGCCGTGCCGCGAGAACAGCGTCGGACGCCCATATGTCCTGGCGAGTTGCACCTGTTCAGGCTTCCCCGCGATCAACGACCGCTCGCCGCTGCCTGGATCGCCTCCGACATGATCTCAAGACCGCGATCGATTTCGGCCTCGGACACCGTGAGCGGCGGCGCGATTCGGAACACCCCGCCCATGCTGGGCAGCTTGACGATATTCATGCTGAGACCACGGCGCATGGTTTCCTCCATGATCCGCGCGCCGAGTTCGAAGCCCGGCGCCTTCGACTGCCGGTCGACGACGATTTCAAGACCGAGCAGAAGCCCGCGGCCTCTGACGTCGCCGACGCATTCGAACCTTTGTTGCAACGACAGCAATCCATCCCGGAGCCTGTTGCCCCTGGCGGTCGCCTGCGCGACCAGCCCGTCGCGCGCGACCACGTCGAGCACCGTCACGCCGACCGCGGCGGGCAGCGGATCGGAGACATGCGTGGTGTAGAATAGAAAGCCGCGCTCGAACGCGGCCTGCTCGATGGCCTGGGTCGTCATAACCGCGGCGAGCGGCAGGCCCGCGCCGAGCGTCTTCGACAGCGTGAGAATGTCCGGCACCACGCCGTCGCGCTCGAAGGCAAACATCTGCCCGGTGCGGCCAATTCCGGTCTGGGCCTCGTCGAGGATCAGCAGCATGCCGCGCTGTTCACATTTTCGCTTCAGTGCGGCGAGATAGCCGAGCGGCAGCTCCAGAATGCCGCCGCTAGACAGGATCGGCTCGGCGATGAAGGCCGCCAGATTGCCGGTCGACTGGCTGTCGATCAACGCGAACGCATCGTCCAGCTCGGTCTGCCAGTCGTTGCTGCCATCGGCGGTCTTGAAACGTGGCCGATAAGCGTTTGGCGCGGGAATGACGAACGATCCAGCCGCAGCCGGCCCGTAACCGCGCCGGCCCGCGCTGTAGGTCGCTGATGCCGCAGCGCCGGTCATGCCGTGCCAGCTTTGCGCGAAGGCAACGATCTCGTGCCTGCCGGTGACGAGCTTCGCCATTCGGATCGCCGCTTCGTTGGCTTCCGCACCTGTCGTCAGCAACTGCACGCGCTCGAGGCCGGGAGCAAGCGCGGCGAGGCGCTCGGCCAAATTCACCACCGGGCGCGAGAGCATGCCGCTGAAGAGATGAGCGACCGCACCCATTTGCCGCGCGACGGTTGCGACGATGTCGGGATGCGTGTGCCCTAGCACGGCACTCATCTGACCCGAGGTGAAATCGAGGATGGCTCGTCCATCGGCGTCGTACACGAAACTGCCGGCCGCCCGCTCGATAATGACGGGTTCGAAACTCGGGCCGTAGCGGGTCAGATGCGTGTTGGCGGAAGCCCAGAAATCGGGATCGCTATTCAAGGTCATGACAAGCCACCTTCATTCGGGATGCCAGACCTCTAGCCAATGATTTGGCTTCAGGCTAATTGATATAATTCAACCTGGATATCAATCTGACTGATACGGATGCTGGATCTCACCCTTCTGAGAAATTTCATCATCGTGGCCCGGGTCGGTTCCATCAGTCTGGCCGCCCTGCAAATCGGCCGGACGCAGTCCGCGCTCAGCATGCAGATGCAACGGCTGGAAGAGACGATCACGCAGCCGCTGTTTCACCGCAGCGGGTCCGGAATGAGGCTGACTGCGGCCGGCGAGAAACTGCTCGCCCACGCCGAGACGCTGCTGGCGCAGCACGACGAGATTCTGGCCGACATGAGCGGTGAAGGGCTCAAGGGGACGCTGAGCCTGGGCTGCCCGGAGGACTATTCGATCGCCTTCCTGCCGGCGCTGTTGAAGGGGTTCTGCGCGCTCCATCCCAATGTCGAACTGCGCATGGTCTGCGCCCCGACCTCCGAGCTGCGCCCCATGCTGGCGCGGCGCCAGATCGACATGGCGCTGGTCTCGCTGTCTGATGCCGGTGCGAGCGACGTGATCCGCCAGGAGCGCTTCGTCTGGGTGGCGAACGAGGCCGAACCGAAAATACTGACGCAAGACGTCCTGCCTCTGGCCCTGGCAGCACCGATGAGTCTGGACTACCGCGCAGCCTGCGCCGCGATGAACGCGGTCAATCGGCGCTACAGGGTCGCTTACGCCAGCAACAGTCTCGCCGGCCTGATCGCGATCGCGCGGTCCGGTCATGCGATCAGCGTCCTGACGCGAACCGCCGTTCCGTTCGATCTTCACGTCGTGTCGGCCGGATTGCCTCTGCTTCCGACGATCGGCATCGCGCTTGAATTCTCGGAGGCCAAGCCGTCTTTGTTGTCGACAACGCTGGCCGAGCACGTTCGCACCGTGCTGCCCGGACTGAAGACCAAGGCAGAGATCGATTGAGAGGGGTATCGGGAGAGGACGTCGCTGGTGTCCCGAAGGAGCTTATCGTCATGGGCCTCGATCACGTGCTGCTGAATCTGTTTCTTCACCTCACTCGTCAAGGAAGGTTCGGCAATGGGCGACGAACCTCGCCGGATATTGGAACAGCGCGCCGTGGCCCGAGTCGGGATAGATGATGAGCTGCGCGTTCTTCGTCGCTTTGAACATGTTGTAGGCGTTAATGCTCGGAAACATGGTATCGTCGCTGCCGTGCACGATGAGCGCCGGCTGCCCGATGGCGCGTAGCGTTGCGTCGCCTTCATCCTTGCGCGCGCACCAGCCGATGATTGCCCTCGCCTGAGGCTCGCTGACAGCGTCGCCGCTGTCCGGATCACGACCTTCAGAGCGGGCCGTTGCGCGGGCAACGAAGGCACGGCCGGCGCGCTGGCTTTCTTCGGAAGGCATGAAGAACAAGGGCAGACGCACATCCGGCGCACCTCGGGAGAAGGCGTCGTCGACCACTTCGAGAAGGTGTTCTTCGCCACCCCGTGGTGCCGCGCCGGCGATGATGACCTTGCCGATCAGGTCGGGGTACTGCACGGCGAGGACTTGGGCGAGCATACCGCCGAGGGAGAAGCCGAGAAGATCAATCTTCGACAGACCAAGGCCCCGCACGAATGACTCGGCATCGGCCGCCATCTGTTCCACCGTGTCGGGCGTCCGGCCAGTCGAAAGTGCCGATGCCGAGGTTGTTGAACGCAATGACCGGCCGCGTTTCGGCAAGGCTGTTCATCACTTCCGGATCCCAGGAATCCATCGTCCCGGTAAAGTGCTGCAGCAGGATGAGCGGTGTCCCGACCGTTGGGCCAAGCCGCCTGAAGGCAAAGCGGACGTCGCCGACGTTCAAGTATTCTGTTCTTGCGGTTTCGAGTGACATGATTGTTCCTCTGTGAGCTGCCTCGCCCGAGGCAAGGTCGATCCGGATGATTGGCGGCGCATCTACATGGTGAGGACGATGCGGAAGCGGGCTTTCCCCGCCATCATCTTGCGATAGGCTTCCGGCGCGCGTTCCAGCGGCATCGTCTCGATCATGGCAGTGACGCCGGCGAGCGAGCTGAAGCGCAATGTGGCCTCGGCGGTGGCCGGGTCACCGGTCAAGGCGCCCTCGACAGAGCGCCCGCCGAACAGAAGGTCCGAGGTTGCGATCTCTACGGGTTCGGGAGATGCACCGAGTGCGATGATCCGGCCGCGCGGCCTAAGCCCCTTCACCGCGTCGGCCACGGCCTTGCCGCCCGACGCGGTGACGACGACAAGATGAGCGCCCCCCAGATCTTGCAACGCCGAAGCAACCGGGGCGGTCGAGCTGTCGATATAATGATGGGCGCCGAGCTTTCCGGCGAGGCCATCCTTGTCCGGCCCGCGTCCGATTGCCACGACCTCGAAGCCCATGCGCCGCGCGAACTGCACGGCCAGATGTCCGAGGCCCCCGATGCCGATAACGGCGACGAGGTCGCTGGCGCGTGCGGGAGAGTTGCGGAGCGCGCTGAAGGTCGTCAGTCCCGCGCAGAGCAGCGGAGCAGCGTCTTCCGAGGCGAGACCATCGGGGATCGACACGAGGCCGCTGGCGCGCGTGAGCATGTATTGCGCGTAGCCCCCATCATGATGAATGCCGGTGAACTCCTGGTTCCGGCAGTTGACGAGATCGCCGCCGCGGCACTCTGCACAATGTCCGCAACTGCCCCCGAGGAAGCCGACGCCGACACGCTGCCCGAGCGTCCAGCCCTCGACGTTATTGCCGACCGCATCGATCACGCCTACCGCCTCATGGCCCGGCACGCGCGCCATTGGATTGGGAAGGCTTCTTCGACCGTCGCCGCGTCGGAGTGGCAGACGCCGCAAGCCTCGACGCGAAGGCGGACCTGCCCCGGGGCGGGATCGACAAGCGGCTTTTGCGTCAGTTCGAGCTGTCCCGGCCCGACGGCCTGGACGGCGGTGTATGTTGTCGGATGGTGCGACATGAAAGCTCCAGCGTCTGAAAAGCTATCAGAGCGCTACCAGCGGCCTCCCGAAGCCGACAGGACGTAGATGCCGTCATTCCGGCCATGAACATGGCGAAACGTCGCCGGAACAACCATCTAGGCGGGTAGCAACCGTTACGGAGAAAGCATGAAGATTGGCCTTGTCCTTTGCCCGAATTTCCAACCCGTCTGCTTCGGGGCCGTTGCGGCGTTCGACGTGGCCAACAAGCAAGCCGGCGAGACGCTCTACGAAGTGCGCGTCCTCTCGGAGGAAGGAGGGCTGGTCGCCTCGTGGGCCGGCATGCAGGTCATGACGGACCCATTCGACGGCGCGCCCTATGACACGCTGATCGTCGCCGCGGGCCTTGAGATACCGACGTCGTCGCCGGGATTGGTCCGGCTGCTTCGCGCCGCCGCCCGGGACGCGCGGCGGGTTGCCGCCATCTGCCTGGGCTCGTTCGTCCTGGGAGATTCCGGGTTGCTGAACGGCCGGCGCGCCACGACCCATTGGCGTTACGCGCAGGCGCTGCAGGACCGTTTCCCTAGCTGCGAGGTCGATATGGACAAGATCTTCATCGCGGATGGGCCGATTTGGACGTCAGCCGGCATGACGGCGGGAACGGACCTCGTCGTGGGCATGATCGAGCGCGACCACGGGTCCGACATCGCCCGTTCAGTCGCAAAGGGCATGGTCATGTATCATCGCCGCTCCGGCGGACAATCCCAGCATTCCACCTTGCTGGATCTCGGCGCGAATGAAGACAGGGTTCAGCGCGCATTGAACTACGCGCGTCAGAACCTTGCCGAAAGCCTGACGATTGATGACCTTGCTGAGGCCGCATGCCTCAGTCCCCGGCAGTTCACGCGACTGTTCCGGTCAGAAACGGGCACCACGCCGGCGAAGGCGGTCGAAGCGCTGCGGGTCGAAGCCGCGAAATTGATGCTGGAGCAGAGCCGGTTGCCGATCGAGGTCATCGCCCGTGAGGTGGGGTTCGCGAACCGGGAGCGGATGCGCCTGGCGTTTGCCCGCGTGCATGGAGAGGTTCCGCGAGCCATCCGCAATGACGCCGGACCGCTCGCGACGCTTTAGCCAGCGGCCCGAAGAAGCACTGCTTCCAGTTCGCGGTCGAGGTAGAGGCCGACTTGCAGGACACGATCGTCGCCGAACTGGCCAAACAGCGACAAAGGCTATCGGCTTCCGCTCCCCATTGCCCCGTGAGGAGGTTCACGGCGGAACATCCGCCATGAACTCCATCGGATGATCTTGCGCCGTTGAGTTCGAACCCCAAAAGGCTCATGGCTAGCCAAGGCGGATGTTGGAGAGATCGATCGAAACGACGAGCGGCTCGGTGCTGAAGCTGCCGTCCGGCTGACGGGCATAGATCTGACGCTTCGTCGGGAATTTGATGCCCGAGACTTCCGCATAGTCTTCGATAATGTGCGCGCCGGGCGTGTTGCCCGCGATCTCGACGTCATAGTCGTGGCGCTTCAGCAGCCCCTCGCCGTCGAAATAGAGCGTCTGTACGGTGCTGTGCGTCGCGATCCCGCCGGGAAACCGTACGGCGAGGCGGCGCCAGTCGCCGCTATCGGTCGGCCAGGGCTCCAGTTCCTCGGTTTCGACGCCCGGCCACGCAAGCAGGAACGGCATGTTCAAATAGGTCCACATGGCGCATCCGGCGAAGTAAGCCAGTTGCAGCTCCGTCCACGGCGTTTGCAGCGTGTGGCCGGCGAAGCTTGCCCGCGGCTCAAGCAGTTCTTCGAGAGCTGTTCCGCTCGCAGCTTCCAGGGCGACGCGGCCCGGCTCGAAGCGGGAGCGTCGATTCCCGGCGCCGAACGGGGCGTGCGAAGCCCACTCTTTCTTCAGACCCACCGTGACGTTGGTCTGCTCGAGGGTGAGCGCCTGCCCCTTCAAGGACCACAGGGCGCCCCCCTGTATGAGATCGGCGGAAACCTGCTCGAATTGCCGCCAGCGATCGAGGCCCCCATGAGCTTCGATGGCAAAATCCTTGAGTTGCTTCATTGGTGCGCTCCTGCGAGAGCCACGCGGGATCGCGCGGCCTTTGTGGCGGGAGCCTAGATGCTCGGCCAAGCCTGCCGAACGACTTAGATGCCTTGATTCCAGACACGACCGCGAGCCGGGCTTTCCAAACGCCTCTGCAAGCCGAGTGCGCTACCTTAGACGCTGGTACGATGCCGTTTCGACCCGGTCGACCGTTAATAATAAAACGGTTTCATTCGTGAAAACGCACCGCTTGAGCAACTGACGCGCGGCTGGTTCGATACATGCGAGCATCGGATTGCTCGGTTGTGGGCAAGTCCCTCAATGCGTCGGCTTGGCGCTGTAATTGTTCCCCCTTTCGTCCGACGCTGTCGCGATCAGAAATCGGGGAACGAAAGCTCCGTCAATACTTTGGAATCATGAGACCGTCGCTCGCCGTTAAACTACACGGCGCATGTCGCGGATAGCCAAAGGTTCCTACGCGGGGCCCGCTGTTCTCAACAACAAGCGCTCGCACAGATAGTCAAAAGCGGCGGTCTCCGGTTCCATTCCAGAATTGCCAGCCGCGCTCGCAAGCGGGGAGCTGCGTGAGGGGTTGCGCCGATGCTGGCGCTTTCTTACTGAGGCTTCCTATGCACAACCGCATTGATATAGATCCCCAGCACAGCCGAGCAATTGTAGAAGAGATTGGAGGGAGACTACGCGCGTTCCTGAAAGCAGAACCGGAACTACCGGGGAGCCTCAGCACGCAAATCGACCGGCTCCGGGAATTGGAGGAGCAGTCACCATCAATCATTCCCAATGCCGAGCGCTGGGACAAACCTCGGCGGTGAGCCGCCTCGGGACAGTACAGACGGCGCAGCCGAACAGGACGAGCAATGCCACCAGTGATGCTCCGTGCATCAAACATCTTGAGAGAGTACGGTGAGGCGCGATCCGAGTTGATCGGCAAGGCCGTCGTCCTTACCGATGGACAGGCAGGCACGGTCGAGCACGTTTGGCTGGATGAACTGCACGGGCTCCGCGTTTCGATCGCTGGTCATGATGGAAGATGGCCGGTCTCAACCATCAAGTTTGCTGAGTCCTAGACCTCGCGGCTGCGCGTTGCCCAGATCGCGTGCTCCTTTCAGAACATTCCAATCAAGATGAAAATCCCGACCTCGGTCAGGAAAGTGACGCTCATGATCGCGACCGTAAGGAACACGTCGCTCGCCGAGAGAGGATCCATGAATGCCTCGCATCTTGCGAAGCCCGGGGAGTAAATCATTCAGGCTAGAAAATGTTTCGGTTCCAAACGCAGACGGCGCGAGATGCGAGCGGCGCGGACATCCGAGGCGGCCTTAAGGCGAAGCCCGCTTAGGGGCATTTCGAGACCTGGCCGCTGTTCTGAACGATGTCGGGTTGCCCCTCACGAACCGACACCGCCGAGCCAGAGCATAAGGTCGGCAATGGGCCAACAGGCGACAATGATGAGCAAGGCCGCCAACTGGGGCGGCCTTACTCACTCTTAAATTCCGCAATCTTTCGATCTTGACACCATAGCTCTACGTCGTAGCCATCTACCAAGCATCTGGCGCGCTTCTTGGCTTCGGTTTCGTCCTTGCACATTAGAATGATGCGAAGCTCGATATGCCCTGCATCTACTGACCCCCTTCGCGCTCGGTCGGCCTGAGACGGCCTTATTCCTCAGGGGGTTGCAGACCCGAGGACGTCAGCCATTCGTCTACATGAGAAGCGGTTTCGAGCTGGCGCAGTCTGCGTTCTAGAAGATCGCGCTGCGGTCCTGGCTGCGTATTTTCGATTTCCGCTATGATGCGAGCTCGTTCCACGTGCAGATTGTCGTCGATGTGGGATTGTGAGTGTCGTCCCATGGCACTCTCCTTCCCTGCGTGAATTGGGAGGGAGCGCAACTGGCGTTCTCACCACCGATCAAGGCACGGTGCCGTGCGGTGATAGAACTAGTATGCACCCGGAACGGGAGCGACGCCAAGATCCGGTAGTGGCCATTGAACCGGATCTGAGATCTCGCCACTTCGCTCATGGGCCAACAGGGGAAGCAGCGCGGCTCGACCGTTCACTGAGCAAGCACGTCCTGATGGCGTCCGGCGTGGCCAAGCCTGGAACGCCTCAGCGACAAGATTAGCGGAAAAGCAGCCGCCGGGTTGAGCGCGGCGACGGCTTCTTCTTTACGCGCTCAGACGGCCGCGACTACCCGTCGCGTCGCATGAAGGAAACGGTTAGCGGGCGCTGCGGCGCCATCAATTGGATGACGCTCCTGTTTGCGCAATTCATCGACTAGACGTTCGAGGTAGGGTGGCAGAGGCGAGGCTTCGAGAGATAAGTTCTGTTGCAATCCGTCACCCACCTCGTCATAGATCGACCGGGCGGCCTTATGATCAATGTGGTCCGATATTCGACTGGTCGGTTCCATATCGCGACCTTTCTATTAGGCCCCACGATTAACTCAAGTTACAGGGATGCGAAAATGTTTCGCGCACATTCGAAGAATGCCGATGGCTCCGTTGAATGGAACGAAGACACTGTGTGCGTCAGAACGATTGCCATTGTCAGCGCTGATACCTGCAACCCGCTGAATTAGTGAAACTCTTGGGGCGCGACTTTCAACACTTAGAATGTCCGTTCCGGGTCAGGAGCGTTGCTGTGGCCGTGCGCCGGTCACTTCCGATCTACCCCCGACTCCAGACGTGGCGCTGCGATGCGATAACTGACGCGAAGGGCCAGAACCGGACCTCATACGCCCTTCTATGAAGAGAGCGATGCGACATTCAGGAGTTGGGCCCGATGCTCCTGAGCATGGCCTTGTCCCGGTGTGGCGTGGCGCGGTTTCGTGCCTGCTCACGGATCGCGAGATGCGAGGTACGCGACAATCGCGAGAAGGTCCTGCTCGTCGAGATTGGCTACAATTTGGGCCATTAACGGGCTCCATTCTCCCGTTCGAGCGCCATGCTGGAAGTCATAGAGCTGCCGGAACATGTAGCTCGGTGAACGACCAGCAATGCTTGGCAGCGGTCCAAGCCCTTTCAGGTCCGCGCCATGGCACAACGCGCATTGGATCGTTTTGCCCGACCCACCTTTCATGACTAGCGCCTCGCCTTTGGCGAGGCTCCCGATTGGTGCATACGCTGTGAAGGTCGATCGAGGGTCGCGGCTTTCGAAGCGGAGCAGATCGTCGGGGATCTCCACGATCCGCGCTCCGATCGGCTCGCGCTCGCTGGTTTCCACCGCCGCCCAAAGCAGACCCGCCACATAGGTCTTTGGCGCGGTGTCGCTCTCGACCACCTTGATGCGTTTGCGCGGCTGCAAGGCCGAAAAGTAGGCTGCCGCGGCTTCGATTTCGGCGTCAGTGATCGGCTTGGAAAGCTCGATCATTAGCTTTGGCGGAATTCGCTCGGGGAGGGCTGTACTACGCGCCCCGCTCTTGTAGTCGGCCATTTGCTGGATGATGTAGCTCTTCGGCAGCCCTGCAACGTCCGCGTTTTCCGGACCACCAGGCCCGGTGGCGCGGTGACAAAATCCGCATGCGAACACACCGGGTTTGCGGCCGTTCGCGACGATGTCCGGCAGCGCGCCGTGATCGCTGGGGTGCCAAATGGGCGCAACAAAACGATCACGCAACTGGCTCCAGGTATAGCCGGCCGTGCTCTCTGGCACGCGAACTGGCTTTCCGTCATCGACGGGAGGCTTGTAGTCGGGATTGTTCGGCGTATAGGCCCAAGCGGGAGGACCGTCTGCGGCGGTTGCCATCCGTATCGCGAGTAAGCCACAAACGATCACAGACGAGAGCAGCGCGGGAACAATCCTCATTTTCAGTTCCCCGAGTGTCCGGGCCGGCAGCTATGGGGAGCTTGCCTCACCCATGAACTCCGGGCAAGCCATTCAGCTGCGACGTTTTGATCTCGGCGTTGCTGTGAAGCCCCGCCGGGTTCGACGCGACCGGGGTCATTCATGACGCGAAAGGCGGTACCGTTTACTACCCCCTATTCGGTCAAGCACGACACCAAGTATGTCTGAGTTGGGTCAAAAGCCGATATCAGCCCAACTCGTTGTTATGCCCCCAATGGGGCCACAACCGGGGCTTTGCTTGTTTACTCAATGACCGTATCGGCAATCGCGACGAGCGCAGGAGGTACGGAAAGCCCCAGCTGCTTGGCTGTCTTGATATTAATGGACAACTCGAATTTGGTGACTTGGTAGATCGGGATGTCGCCGGGCTTTGCTCCTCGGAGGCCGGACGTGTTCTGCTCTCGGCCGTAACGTTCGACCTCGAGGTTTTGTCCCTCTATCTGCCCCAACCGCCGAAGCTCAGCGAATAAGGCTCGCCAAGCTTTGGTTTTGCTATGCTCACGCAAGTCCGCGCTTGGCTCTGCTGGGCTGAAAATAGCAAGGCGCTTGCGATTGGGGATCTGCTGTGCACCCGCAGCGAGCGGCCATACGACCGCCGCACCGCCAACAAGAAGACTGATGAAATCGCGCCGTCTCATGCAGCCCTCCAAGGAGGCTCAGGACCACGCTAGATTCAGTTGGAAGCATACCACATCGCGGCATGGGAGTCGGGGTATTGGAGGCGCAAGATGTCGCGCGCGGCAATCCGCTGTTCTGCGTTGCGCCATGACCGCTAAGGGTCAAAGGCTGCCCTCGGCAGCTCCACGACGCTATTCGCTCAGCTCTCGAAAGCGGACAGTGCGAGGCCAAGAGCGGAAGTCAGCTAAGGGCCAAAACCGGAAGTGGAATGGTTTTCGATACATCTAGGGCGATTGATCTTAGGCCTGTACCAAGCGACAGTATGGACATGGAGATGCAATGTCCGAACTGGAAAAGTCATTCTTGGCTTCCCTATTGTTGGGCCATCTTGATATTTTCTTGTTCGCGGGTGGTGGTCGCGCTCGGGCTGGTATTCTCTCAAAAATATCTGGCCATCGGGAGGGCCGATGTCTGGTCTGCGGGACCGATCTGGTACCACCAATTGTTACAATGGGACTCGGAATGGTATTTCAAGATCGTCACAGAAGGCTATCGGTATAACGGCGATCCGACTATTCAACAGAATATCGTGTTTTACCCGCTGTATCCCATTCTCGCATGGGGCCTGACAACGATTAGCGGCCTCACGCCTGCGGATGCTTTGCTGTTGGTATCGAATGTCGCAGGATTGTTTGCTATCGTCGTTCTTTTCAAGCTGGTTCGCGAAGAATCTGGTGATCAACTCGCTCTCGCCACCATCGCGCTGTTCAGCTTTTTTCCGGCTTCGGTTTTGCTATCGGCCGGGTATACCGAATCCTTAGCACTGCTTCTAATCGTTTCGTTTTTTCTTGTTTTAAAACGAAAACATTATTTGTCGGCAGCGCTGCTCGCAGGCTTGGCACTTACCGACCGATCAACGGGCATTGTATTATTGCCGGTCCTTCTCTGGGAGATGTGGCGCAATCGCAATGAGAAGCCATTCCTTGTTGCCCTCTTGCCATGCATCCTTCTCGCGACATCGGGTATCTGGCTGTTCATGATTTATCTCTGGAGCTCTTTCGGGGCTCCGTTTGCATTTTCAGATGGGCAGACGGCTTTCCATCAAGGAACGACCTTGGCTACACGATTGATTGCAGCACTCAAATTTGAACCCTTCACCCGAATGATGCTCAATGACTGGAATCCATGGGGGCAAGCCAGCTGGTTTACATTGTTGTTCCTTGTCCTGATTGTTGTGGGTTGGTCTCGACTGCCCTCAACTTGGACAGTGTTTGCCATGGGTGTGCTGTTGTTGCCATATCTAACACTCAGCGGTGGGCCGGCAGGCTTCGTCTCAATGAGCCGATTTAATCTCCTCTCATTTCCACTTTTTGTAGTGCTGGCTGATTTGGGATTGCGACCGAAGTGGCTTTTTGCAGGAGTGATAGGACTTTTCGGTGCGTCTTTGCTCATGAACGCCGCCCTGTTTGCTCGGAGAATTTGGATCGGTTGATCGCTACAAGGCGCTCACGGCGACATCTCCCTAGCCGCAGCGACCAGTTTCACACTGCGTACCCCGCAATAGATCTTTCAGATCTAACGTCCGCTCCGGGTCACCAGCGGACAAATCTCGATAAGCTTCCGATAGCGCGCTCCTGCCGAAAGCAGCCTTCGCACCCTCGCTTCGCACTGCTTCGAACCCCTTCGCACTCATGTGCTTCGCACCCCCCTTATACCCCCCGGCCGGTGCGAAGCCCGGCCCCGGTCTCCGAAGACCGGGCCGGGCTTCGCCCTAACTCGTTACTCAGCTAAAAGGTGACTTTGGCGCGCGAGGCGGCAATATCTGCTAGGGACCTATAAGTCGAAATCACAGCAAACAGCATCTCTATTCGATCACCTCATCGGCGCGAAGGAGCAATAAGGTCGGCACGCTGAGACCGAGTGCGTTGGCAATTTTCATGTTGATCACGAAGTCGAATTTGACCGGCTGCTCTACCGGCAGATCAGACGGCTTGGCGCCTTTGAGGATCTTATCGACGTAGCTTCCTGCGCGGCGGAACAGATCGGCTATATCGGGGCCGTAGACGATCAATCCATCACTAGCGAATTGTCGGGAGAAATGAATCGCAGGCAGATGATGTTTCGCCGCGAGCGCGACAACTCGGGGGGCCTCGACAACGGTGAGAGTATCGCCAAAAACAATGATTGCATCCGCGCGCTGGGCTGCGGCCGAGGCAAAGGCAACATCAAGTTCCTCGGCCGTGGTCGCCTGAACTATCGGCAGAGCCACGCCGAGGTTGCGCGCCGTACTTGGTACCTCATCGGCTAACAACAGCCTGTGCATTGGGTTGCCGGGATTGACCAAGATCGCAATTTGCGAGGCACCGGGCACCAGTTCCCGCAGGATTTCTATTCGTTTTGCGACGAAACTTCCTGGCACGTAGGTCGCAAGCCCCGTTATGTTGCCGCCCGGACGCGCTAGGCTTTGTACGAGGCCGAGTCCCACGGGATCGGCCACAGCTACGAATACAATGGGAATGGTCGTGGTCGCCGATTTCAGGGCTTCGGTTGCCTGTGGTGCCGCGACGACGAGCACATCGGGACGGAGAGCAATCAGATCGGCAATTGAAACTGGCAGTCGGTCCGGGGGTTGGGAAAAACGATAGTCAATAGTCAGGTTTCTTCCGTCTATCCAGCCATTGTTTCGCAATCCATCGAACAACGCCCGCTCGGCTTGATTGAGCGCCTGCCCGCCTCCGTCACCTACGGCGAGAAAGCCAAGTCGATGGCGTCTACCCTGCGCGCGCAAACGCCCTGACCAAGCGAGAAACGCCGCAGCGGCTATAAACTCTCGCCGCTTCATTCGACCCTCATCGCAACTTGAGGAGGACGCAGTGCAGAGTATCAGATTTCAAGGGTCGTGGTACTCGGTGAGATGCTTTGCTGCGTCGCAAAGCGGGAAGGCGCATGCCCGCAACCGGTCACTACCAGCCTCAGCCTGACGTGCGATAACAAACAGAGACTTAAACCGCGACAGCGCTGTGATGATCTCCTCTACCATGCCCTCCGCAAAATATTCCTGCTCAGGGTCGCCGCTCATGTTCTCAAACGGCAGCACGGCGATGGAAGGTCTGTCGGGGAGCGCAAGATCGAGTTTTTGAAGTTCTACCTGATCGTCGGCAACTGTTGCGCCTGCCGGTTCCTTCGCTTCCCGAACAGCTCCAACGAAACGAAAGCCCTTGCGCTGTAGTGTCTTGATGAAGCGTTGTTCGTCGCCAGAATCGCCAATTGCAATCCGGGCGGCGTTTAAGCGGGTTGTCAGCGCCGCATCGGATACGCTTCGCCCATTCCAAATGGCTTTGATGAGGTCATCCGTGCTGACAACTCGCTCCCTATTGCGGATCAGGTAATCGATCAGGTCAAATACCTGTGGTGCGACGGAGACGACGTCCGCCCCGCGATGCAGCTCGCGTCGGTCCGTGTCGAATACGTACTCCGCGAAGAGATAGCGCAAGATGCGAATCCCGTTGGATGAGGGCTCCCATAACCGGGTAGCGCTTTGGCCTCGCCGAAAATCGCGAGAATAAGCCGCCGGTTGGGACAATGTAAGCTGCCGGTCAAGCGTCCCCGCCAATCCCGCGGCACTCTCCCGTCGGGGGAAAAACACCGTCCAGGAGACACCAGAATGACCACGACGCACGGCACTACGTGGCTGGAATGGACATCCGTATCGACCTGGCATGTCACCAGCTTCATCTCGAAATGTTGGGATGCCTTTCAGGAGCGCCGCGAACGCCAAAAATTGAGCGCCACCTTGTCCGACCTAAGCGACGGAGAACTGATGGATATCGGCACCACGCGCGGCGAGATCGACTACGTCGCCTCGCACCGAGGTATTGACCCGGGGGGCATCCGATCCGGCGAATGGCTGCGATATCTGCCAACGGTGGACGGCCAGGTTGGGCCTAGGCCAACAGCTGACATCGAGGGACGTCAATGGAATGACAGAAGCGGACAGATTAAGTCGGGCTTTATTCGATAACCTCGTCGGCGCGTGTTAGAATGCTCTCCGAGATGTTCAGGCCGAGCCAGCTGACCGCCTCGACCGCGACATTTATCTGGTGCTTGAAGACTTCGGCGCGCGTGCCGGTTGCGCCTGGCGCGAGA
Source organism: Bradyrhizobium sp. 956_D2_N1_4 (assembly GCF_052076025.1). Lineage (NCBI taxonomy): Bacteria > Pseudomonadati > Pseudomonadota > Alphaproteobacteria > Hyphomicrobiales > Nitrobacteraceae > Bradyrhizobium > Bradyrhizobium sp. 956_D2_N1_4. The sequence goes on from NZ_CP197237.1 coordinate 5,548,984, forward strand.
CCGACGAGACTGACACCGACCTCGAGACGATCCTGCAAAATCTCCGGTCCGGCCAGTACGCCTATCCGGTCCGAATTGTATCCTTCAATGCGGTCGAGGGGTGGTCGCGGGATGCGACTTCCGGGGTCGCCGACGCATTGGCCCAGCGCGCAACCGACACCGACGCCAAGATCTCGTCTGCGCTGCAAGACTTCATCGCCGCTAACGCCACAAAGCGCTTCGACATGCAGCTAGCGCTGCCATTGCAGTGGGTCGCCTGATGTTCAGCGAGGGTAACCCGGCGGCGGCCGGTGCCACGACCACGACGTGCGTCAACTGTGACGATCACGGCTGGGTATCGGGACAGAACATCACCCTGATCAGATTTGGGCGACACAATCAATGAGGGTTGGCCCGAACGCTTCGCAATGCGCGCGAATGCGATCGGCCTTCAAAGAATCAAAAAGAACTTAGGAGCCAGTGAGCCCTTCTCACGTTGTTGAGGAAACAACCCAAGGAGGAACTCATGCGTCGCATCGCACTTGCAGCAATCGTTGTTGCCGTTGGCTTGACGCCAGTGGTGGCTCAACAGACCTCGCCAAACATGCAAAACGAAGCCGATAAAGGCATCAAGACTCAAAACTCCGGTGCGTCGGGTTACGTCGGTGAACAGGACAGACCAGGTTCCGCAGCGCAGATGCCGGGCAGCAGCTCGGGTCGCGCCGATTCTACGACGACGGCACCAAGCGCTCAAAATTCGGGAACAGGAATTGCCGGAGCACCGGGTAGCACAAGCGGCCCCTCTCCTAAAGGTACTGTCGGTCAGAACACGACGACCCAGCAACAGGACTCATCGAATATCAAAGGTCTGCCGGGAAACAAGAGCGGCCCGCCCGCCAAGCGTTGACGGCTCGTTGCTCGAAGGCGCGTGGCGTAATCGCCACGCGCCCTGATTGCTCTTATACCGGCAAATTATCGGTCATGCCGGGAGGAAGCTCATCTGGTTGCGACCGTTCCGCCAGAAGCTGTTTTTCGGCTTCAAACCAGAAGGTCTCCATGTCCCCGCTTGGCTCGCCCGCAGCACGCCAAAGCTCGTAGGCACGAATACGAATGTCTTCCTGACTTAAGTTTGGCATGGTCGCTCCTCCTATTGCGCAAACCTTGCTCTAGAAGTTCTCGCGATCGATCTTCGGTGCCGCCGGAAAACGTATCGACGTTTTAATCTTGCGGTTGTCGTCCGAGCGGCATACTCGATGCGATCTATGTCGGCGTTATCGGCCGCAGTAACGTCCAAACGCCAATTCATGCCGTTCGGATAACCTTCGTCGCATTCGATTTCGACCGCGATGACCAATTCGCCTCCCGGAAAGCTCCGGATCTCCTGCAGTGCTATCAGCTCCAGATCTTTCCTTGACACGCTGATCATTGCGAGGCTCCGCCCGCCACTTCCTCTGACAATACGTTGCGTTATTGCCTCGTTCCTAAAGCTTGAGACGAACAGCATGCCGTCTTGTCGCACAGGTAAGGCACAGCAGACCCCGTCAGTTCTGGAGGAACCAGGCTCTCCACGGTTCATTGTCGCTCGAGGAGGACGCCATGACTGACACGCCATCCCAAACCCAAACCTCAACTTTCGCTGCCGCCAACGAAACGGTCCGCGAGGTCGCACGCGATGTCCGCCAGGGGCTCGGCGACGGCGAGCCGCCTGGCCACTGGAAGGCTATCGTCAGCGACCTAACGCGCGAGGCTCCGCTCGCATCGCTCGGAATCGCCTTCCTGATTGGATATATATTGGCGCGCCGTTGATCGCTTCCCGCTCTTGGCGTCGAGGACGATGAACGTGCGGCCTTCCAGGTCGAGGCCGAAGCCAACGGCAAGAACGCCGAATGCGTCAAAGCGCGCTGGCCAATTTCCACGATAACCGCGGCACAGCCGCGACGCTGCTGGCTGAGGCCGGCGCAACGGCCCCGGAGATCGCCGAGGCGCTATGCTGGAGCGTCGATAAGGCGCAGAAGGTGATCGATCTCTACCTCGCCAGCGGGGCGTGCTGGCGGCCAATGCAATAGCGAAGCTTGAGCAATTTCGAGATCGAAAGAGACTGCACCACCGGAGTAGAAGCCAAGCAGCGACTGCTGGAGGCGAATATGATTTGCGCCTTCGGTTTTGCGGCTTCTACGGCGTGATGCGTCGCAGCGATGGCTGCCTGGTGCGCTGCGTCTAAACACTCTGGAACCACCCATCGGACCATCGGTATGCATTCACCTTTGTTCTGCACGTGGATGCGCGTGCAGGAACACAGGCCGATGAGTTCGCATTGTCCATCAGTTTCATTTGTGCGTGAGGCCGATCATGCAAGTTCTTTGTAGAATGATCGCGATTGCAACAATCCCAGCTTGGATGGCGATCTACTCAACTCCTGCTGTCGGACAAAACTTCGATGACAGGTGGTCCATCATTCCAAGAGCTCACGCGGAGCCAGCTCCTGAAGGAAGCGACCAGACAAAGAAGGACGAAACGCAAACGCAACCTTCGATCACACAGCAAACGCAACCTCAGACTTCGGAAGAGCCCTCGAAAGATCGTTCAAGAGCTCAATCTCAGAATCGAGTCTTCTCCGGCACGGCCTCCTACTATTCTTATGCCAAAGGCAAGACAGCGAGCGGTTCATCGTTTGATCGTAATCGGCTAACAGCAGCGCACCGCCGCCTGCCCTTCGGTACCAAGCTGCGCGTCACCCACGGAAGCCGAAGCGTCATCGTCATAGTCAATGACCGCGGTCCGTTCGTCCGCGGTCGTGTCCTCGACCTTTCGTTGGCCGCGGCGCGGAGCTTGGGTATTACGGATCGTGGCGTGGCTCAGGTTCATGCGGAGGTGTTGTGAGCATTCGGTGGTGTCTCAGTTTGTAATTTGGCGAGCGACCTTATGAGTCCTCGTTGGTTTTTTGCTCGCTGGCTTCTAGCTGAAGCAATCCAATGAAAACTACCAAACCGACAAGCGCTCCGATGGCCGCGCCAGTATTTTCCGCGAAAGACTCCCGCCGATGCCTTTGCCGATGAACGAGCCGAAAATGGCGGTGAACCAACACCATAACGCGGCAAATATCGCCAATGCGGCGTACTTGCAGGCGGTTAAGAGCTTTCGGCCGATCGAGGCAATTGACATTTCTCGACCCTATAAAAAGCGCGAAGCCGCTGAGATTTCAAACTGAGACACTACCGAGCATTCGACCACTCGAGGAGTATGGGGGCAGGATCGCTTGTGCAGATAGATAGGTGACGAGGGTCGCTAACGCTTTCGCCTTCTCCGACTGCGCAGGTTGCTCGATAAGCCGACATAAACGTGCGCGTCCATGCACGTTAACTTATCCGGGCATACATCTGATGGGTATCAACGCGGGCTCGCTATTTCCTTGGTCTGGACGGATGAAGCATGCTCTATTCGAGCGCCTTACTTCGGTAGCTGCAAGCCGGGTGAGTTCAGCCATCCCTCGATATGGGCGGCGACATCGGCTTCGCGGGCCGTCCTCAAAAGGTCCTCCTGCTCTGGACCCTGCGGCAATCGCTCTGCCTTTTCTCTCGCTAGTCTGGCTTCCTTGATGAGCTGCTCTCCGAGCGTTCTATTCGGTGTGAACCGGAAGCGCTTCATGACTTCCACCTGTCACCAAGTTCGCTCTGCTTAAACCCTTTCAGGCCACCGAAGTTCTACGGAACTCTACACCTTGTGTTCGCGCAGCGGAACACCTTCGTTCGCCGCATGTTCTCGAAGTGAAGGGGGCTACGCCCTCCACCTTCCGCCTAGTCCATCCGGGCAATGAACAGAGTTCCGGAATCCGGAACCTTGCCAATTCCCAAAATTGTACAGCGGTGAACCAGACGGAATTCGCGAACAAAACGGCAGCAACTAGCAAGGAGGACCATCATGAGCAGTATGAACTCTGTGGTTCACTTCGAAATGCCCTACGACGACCGCGAACGCATGGCGAAGTTCTATGAAAACGTATTTGGCTGGCAGACACAGATGCTCGGGGAGGAAATGGACAACTATGTCCTTGCCACGACAACCCAAACGGACGAGAGCGGCCCCAAGCGACCAAGCGCGATCAATGGCGGCTTTTTTCCGAGGAAGCCCGATTGGCCGGCGCAATACCCTTCCCTCGTCATCGCAGTCGATGACATTCACGCTGCGATGAGCCAAGTGACTGACGCTGGTGGCACGATACTGGGCGAGCCTTTGACGATACAAGGCGTAGGCCAGTACGTCTCGTTCTTTGACACAGAGGGCAACCGCGTAAGCATGCTTCAACCCATTCCGCGCAACTAACATGCCCGCATGACGGAATAGGCATGAAAGAGATCTCGCTGCCCGAGATGTCCCTGTTGGGCACCTACGACGCGATCAAGTGACGTTTGTTCGATGTCTGCATCGGGTCAATCGCGTCGGTTTGGCTCTCAGCCGCATATTTCCGGTCTGCCCCTATCAACCGACACGCAACCGCACCGCGTCAACGGGAGCGATGGGCCATGTGTGGACGGCTCCGGGTTGGCAAGAAGAATCTTCACGTCGCAGTATTGGTCGGAGCAGCCATGTGTTCGGCCTGTTAGCGCGGTTCACGCGACCGCTGGCCATAATGCCCTCCGCGGATCAGGTCCCGGTCAAAAGCACGCATTCGATGATGCCATGGCCCAAGTGGGTTGTCCTGATCGCCGGATCGACCGATAGCGGATGACCGCGAGCGCGCCGGCTGTAAACAAGCTGTGCAAATAGCGATCGCCTTGTTTGCTGATACTGCCAAGCTTGTTCTTGCCCCCGCCTCGAGTTCTGCTTCGGCACGAGCCCGACCCAGGCCGAGAAGTCCCGTCCCGATCGGAAAACCTTGGGATCAGCAATGCTTGCGACTAGAGCTGTTGCCAGCGCCGGACCGACACCGGGGATCGCGTCAAGTTGCTTGCTCGTCACATTTGACCGATGCCAAGCGATGATGCGGCGATCGAACTCCAGTATCTGGGCCTTCAGCGAGCGCAATTGGCTGCCCAGCGCAGTGAGGCACATTCGTGCGACCTCTGGGAGCCGGTGATCGGCTGTATCGGTGACGACCTCAAGCAGCTGCTCGACACCCTTGCGCCCGACGGGGGCGACGATCCCGAACTCGGCAAGATACGCGCGGATCGAATTGATGACGGCGGTCTGCTGGCGAACGAACAGATGACGCGCACGATGAAGCATCAGGCAACTCTGCTGCTCAGATGTCTTGGTCGGCACGAACCGCATGTTTGGCCTCGTGACTGCCTCGCAAATCGCCTCCGCGTCGGTGGTGTCGTTCTTCTGCCGCTTGACGTAGGGCTTCACATAGACCGGCGGCATCAACCGCACCGTATGGCCGAGCGCCTGCAACTCGCGGGACCAATGGTGCGACGAGGCGCCGGCCTCGATCCCCACCAGGCATGGCTGTAGCCTCTGGAAACACGCCAGGACGTGCTGGCGCCTCAGCTGACGGCGTATGACCACCTGGCCGGCCGCATCAACGCCATGCATTTGAAAGACCGACTTCGCGATATCCAGACCGATTGTCGAAATTGACTGCATAGGTTGCTCCTCCGAATCTTGGGAGCCTTAAACAGCGCCCACTCCTTGGTACGCTCGTGCCGGTGGAGGAGCCGTCCACAGCATCATGAGCCGACATCGCTCCAATCAAGCGGCGATACTTGTCGGGCTTCTTAACGGCCGTAAGGGAAGCAGCGGTGGCGATCGAGTGTGAGGCCGAAATGCGTTCCCAGCGCAGCGATGGCCGCGTCCTGCTCAGGATAAGGATCGGCATTGGATGCGGCAACGATGATGATCCGGAACCCGCCGCGATCCTTGCCACCCGGAGGCAGCATCGCTGTAGCCAGGGCATTGCCCTCCCTGTCGCGGAGCGTGAGGAAAACCGGCATCTCTCGCTGTACATAGGCCTCGAGGCCGATGTCGCGCTCGATCGCGTCCGGCCGCTCCGGACGCCAGGACTGGACTGCCTTCTCCCACTCATTGCGGAAATATTTCTCGACTGTGTGGCCCATCAGGCGCGACTCATGCGCCGCTTCACCTTCCGTCTCGATACGGAACCAGGCCTTACCCTTCGGCGCGTCGCAAACGTACCGCATTTCGCTCGTCCGCGATCGCCGCAATTCTAGGGCGGCGGGCCTACAAAGCCAATGTGAGACTCGCTCCCGTGTATAGCGCTGCACGGTCAGAGGGGCCAAGAGTTCTCGATTGGACGTTGAAGTTCTAGTGAGCCCAAACAATACTAGGTCGACCGGAATAATCCTCTTCAAGGAGCGTCCCGATGCCTAACGTAAGGGAAAAGGAACGCGAAGCCCGCCGGAAGATCATTCGCCAATGGGCGAAGCTTCCGAAGGATAAACGGCAGTCTATCGAGGGGATTTCTGAATTCGCCAGGACCGCCGCTCAGCAGAACGAGAACGCATTCGTCCGCAGTCGTCGCGATCCGTATCAGAAGATCATGGGATGGCTATTGCCGCGTGCTCATCTCTGAACGACTGAGTCCTCTGCACATCCTTCGAAGGCGACACCGGGTTCTTCAGCCTGACCCCATGTGGCGAACGGCCCGCGCGATTTAGGGACCAAACCACGCACCTTGTCGCAAACCACATTGAGCGGGATTTTGTGAATCCGATCAGGCGACGCCCGATTTCCGTTTAGGGTCATTCGCGACGGGATTGGGCTGGTGGCAAGTCCGGTTATCGTCCGCTATGCCCCGATAGCTACCAAATCTGCATCGCCCCGAAATGACTCGATGGCCAATTTCGGACACAGCCCTTTGCTCGCTAACAATATCCAGCCCAAAGTCGCCCGGAGATGGCATCCTGTCGTCAACCGAAGGATGCTGACATGGCCAGGGGCGAACAAAGAAGCAATCGGGAGAAGAATAAGCCTAAGGAAGAAAAGGCTAAGACAATTGCCGCCCGCCCCAAGCCAAAAGGGCGAGGCGGCGGTATGGCAGCCAAACCTCGCGCCCGGCCAAAAGAAATAGAAATGCCTCGCGGAATTTGATGCCCCCGAATGCGGCACATGCTCCAAGTCCCGTCCTGGTATTGTGCGTTACAGCAAAAATGCGCGCTGATGTCGCAGATGGGTCAGGAGCCGACTTCGGCCGACTCCCTTCCCCAGATCGGCCTAAGCGGACCAGGGCATTGTAATCATAAAGCGCAGAGCCAAAACGGTATGGATCGCTGTCGCTCGGCCAGTGACGCGCCAACCACCCATTCGTCACCCCAGCCAACAGACCTTCTGCGCACGATCCCACCCTTCCCAGCGAAGAAACCGAGTCCTAGAATTATAGGGTCAAGCGGAGCTATAGTGAGTTCTGAGCTTAGCGAAATACCCAGTCCTGACCTTGGTGTACGGAAAGGAAGGATCCCAGCCAATACACTCTTGCCTCGATCAAGGTCCCCGCCAGGGTGAATTTTGTTTGGTTGGGCTTCCTGCAGTGCGGGAGGACATCCATGAGTGCCATCAACAATTCCAATGGGCTCCAGACGAAGCTCTTGTGGATCGCGGTCGCCCTTCTGGGTGCCGTGACATTCGCGATCGTGGCGCTCAATCGAGGTGAAACGGTCAACGCCGCGTGGCTAGTCGTCGCCGCGATTTGCATCTATTTCATCGCCTACCGGTTTTATGGATTGTTCGTCGCGGACCGGGTGCTCGGGGTCGATGGCACGCGACTGACGCCTGCCGTTCGCCACAATGACGGTCTCGATTACGTTCCGACCAACCGGTACGTGCTCTACGGCCATCATTTCGCGGCGATCGCCGGCGCGGGTCCACTGGTTGGTCCGGTGCTTGCCGCGCAAATGGGCTATATGCCGGGCGTGCTCTGGATTCTCGCCGGCGCGGTGTTTGGAGGCGCGATCCAGGACATGACCGTGCTGTTTCTATCGACGCGGCGTGATGGTCGCTCGCTCGGCGACATCGTGCGTGCCGAGATGGGACCAGTGGCCGGCACGATCGCAGGCGTAGGCATTCTCCTGATCTGCGTCATTGTCCTTGCGGTCCTCGCTCTCGTTGTCGTCAAGGCACTGATCGGCAGTCCGTGGGGAACTTTCGCGGTGTTCTGCTCGATTCCGATCGCGCTTCTCATGGGTGTCTATGGCCGGTTTTTCCGCCCGGGCAAGGTCGGCGAGATGTCACTGGTCGGCTGTGTGCTGCTTCTCGCAGCGCTGATCTATGGCAAGACCGTGTCCGAGACTCCCGAGCTTGCGGTGTACTTCGACCTGCAAGGAGAGACGCTCGCGCTCATCATCATAGGATACGGTTTCGTCGCATCCGTGTTGCCGATCTGGCTGCTTCTGGCGCCACGCGATTACCTTTCGACATTCCTCAAGATCGGCACCATCTCGCTTTTGGCAATCGGAATCATGATCGTTCGTCCCGATCTCCAGATGCCGGCCGTCACCAAATTCACCGACGGCAGCGGACCGGTTTGGGCCGGCGGCATGTTCCCATTCCTGTTCATTACCATCGCCTGCGGCGCCGTTTCCGGTTGGCATGCTCTCATTGCGTCAGGGACGACGCCGAAGATGATCGAGAACGAAAAGCAGATCGCTCTCGTCGGCTACGGCGGAATGTTGATGGAATCGTTCGTCGCGATCATGGCGATGATCGGCGCAAGCATCATCCATCCCGGCGTCTATTTCGCGATGAACAGCTCTGCAGGACTAATCGGCACCACGGCTGAGCAAGCCGCGCAAGTGATCTCGACATGGGGATTCGTGGTGACCCCGGACGAGATTGCTCAAATGGCCAAGGACGTCGGAGAGAACTCGATCCTGTCGCGCACCGGCGGCGCACCAACGCTTGCCGTCGGCATGGCCCATATCCTGTCGTCGTTCCTTGGTGGCCGCGCCCTGATGGGCATCTGGTACCACTTCGCGATCCTCTTCGAGGCCCTGTTCATACTCACCACGGTCGACGCCGGAACGCGCGTGCTCCGGTTCATGATTCAGGATCTCGTCGGCAACGCTATCCCGGCGTTCAAGGAAACTGCATCTTGGACCAACAACCTGATCGGTTCGGCGCTTTCGTGCGCGCTGTGGGGCTATTTCCTTTACGTCGGCGTGATCGACCCACTGGGTGGCATCTGGACGCTATGGCCTCTGTTCGGCACCGCCAACCAGATGCTGGCGGCAATCGCGTTGACAACGTGCACCGTCGTTCTGTTCAAGATGAAGCGCGAGCGGTTCGCGTGGGTGACGATCGTGCCCGCCGCGTGGCTCGTGGCCTGCACGACGACCGCGGGGCTTGAAAAGGTATTCAACCCCAATCCGAACGTGGGGTTCGTCAGCCACGCGCTCAAATACGACGACGCGATCGCGGCAGGTCAGTTGCTGGCACCGGCCAAAACGCTTGGCGAGATGAGCCGGATCGTCTTCAACGACTACGTCGATGCAACGCTTGCAGCCTTATTCGTGCTGGTCGTCGTTGCGACAGTGATCTACGGTCTAATCAATATCTGGCGAGCACTGGGCAATCCGCAGCCGACCGCAATGGAAGTAGAGTTCGCTGGTGTAGCCGCGGGAGGTAGCCATGCCTGACCTGCAGAATTTGTTCGACCAGTCCGCCAGCGCGATGCGAACCGCCCGCTATTGGAGCACGCGCACTGCGCGTCTCATGATCGGCGTTCCCGATTATGAAACCTATGTTGCGCACCGGCAAGAGAAGCACCCCGACCAGCCGATCATGACCTATGTGGAATTCTTTCGCGAACGTCAGCAAGCGCGCTATGCCATAGGGAAAGGTCACTTTAGAGGCTGCTGCTGACGACCGACAACACTTCTGCAGCTGACCGCCATCCGACGTGCGGGTATGGAAAAGGTTCTGATGACTTGATCCGACCTGAGAAGCGGGCATCGATGGACCAAGCAGCCATGACCGCTTTGGGTCAATGGCCGCCCTCGGCGGCCGACGTTAGCTTTGTCGGCTCATCTCCCGGAAAGTTACCTCAAGGTGCTCTGAAGCCTAGTCAGCTCAGCCCCGGGCCAAAAGCGGCGTGACACCGCAATACGGCGTCGCAAGAACACACGAACACAACTAAAATTTGTTCGCCGAGGGGGGGAGCGGAATATAGAGATCAGACCGTGGCCAAGCTAATCTGCCGTCCCCCGCCACAACTGACAGTCGCGTGCTGAAATCCACAAGTAAAATGGAAACCGCCGGCACCCCGTACCAAAAGAAACGCCGAAACTCAAAAGCCAAGCTTGCCCAAGTTAGAAACGAGTTTTGCAACACAATCCCCCGAGAAGCAGACATTCTCGGTAGCCGTCGGCATGTCTCAAAGGGGCCAGAAGCTGACCTCGGATTTTTGCGGATAACGATCTCCAGGCTGAGCCTCTCCCGGCTTCCTAAGGAACTCGTGCCAAGCGCAAGGCGGCCTCAACGCCGCCCTCCAGGATCTGCTCCGCCTGCGCAGCGTTGGGCACTGCCCGCGCGAACTGAAGGGTGCCCACCATGAGGCCGAAGATGGCGGTCGCACGGCGGCGGCTCGCTGATGCATCTGCGTCAGGAAGCAGTGCGGCCAATCTCGCAACGTAGCTTCGCAACCCTTTCTCGTAGTCTTTCCTGGTGGACCGGGCCTGTCGGGCGATTTCGGGGAGTAACGCCGCCGAGGGGCATCCGCCCGTCGGGTCTTCGAGGTGAGCGCGGTTCAGGTATCTCTGCGAAGTAACCGCAAGCGATCTAAAATCCCTCACCCCTCCGCACGTCCAGCAGATCAATTGGAAATTTTTGCCACCAGGCGAGTATCCATGGGGCCGAATGAAGACACACCTCACCTTTGCCTTGCGCAAGGCATCGGACAGCGTCGCTGCGGTCATTCAAGATAGGCAAGAGACGCTAGTTTCACTTGGGCCCACCACAATATACGTCGGAGTGAATGGCTTCAGCGATTACATTGCTTATGAATTCAAGTCTCACGAGTTGGTCGTGCTCGAAAGCATCCGGCGTGACAATGCGATTTACGTATTCGGACGCGATTGGGAAACGGCTTCTCGGCTATCAAAAAAGCAGATTTTAGATGCGTCGCTCCAAAAGGCGCGCATCGTGCATTCGGTTGGATGGAAAGAGAAAGTCAGAACCCTCGTGGCATAAACAATGCGAAATGAGCACTACGTTATGCACAAAAAAGCCGACGCCGAGCAAATGATCAGGCATCTTGCGTTAGAGTGGATGCACGAAACAAACTATCGTCAAAAGCCCGGTCACTACCCAACCTTTGGCGCTTTCAAGACATGGCTCGAAAGTAGGCACTACGATCACTATTTGGCATTTCGATCACGTAGTGATCCCCGGTACGAGGCCGAGGGTTGGTTTGAAGCAGCAATCCGCGACTACTGGCGCAGCATGCGTTCGCGTGGCGTGGAGCCGTAACACCAAAGGAAGCGCTCTAGCGTTCCGCGAACCCTGGCAGGTATCCTTTGGAGCAAACTTTCCGTCTGGAAGTTTGCTCGTCAACTAGGCGAACTTCTCGAAGCCCCTCCTCCACCGTTTCCGCGCGCCCCTCAACTGCCGCCGCCAAGCCGCCCAATCTTCTACCGGCTCGGGCAGAATCTTGCCTCCAACTCAATGTGCGCCTCGATCAGCTCTTGCCGCGCGATCTCGGTGCCGGTGGCGTCAACCACGACTACGACCGTACCCTAGCTCAGCAGAGCCAAATAGCTCGCCAACCTGGTCCGTCTGCGCCTCGCCGTTGTGGAAGATTAGGAAATAGTAACGACGCATAGCCGCGGTCCTCCGTCCTTTAGCCCCCGATTATGCGCCCATCTCGGGAGGTCCGCACCTGTCAAAAACGACAGGGTCCGTGCGACAGCGGCGCTAGCAAACGGGCTCGCGTCATCCACCTCACGCCGCCCTCCTCCGCGCCTCTCCTTGCGGCCTCACCGACTTCCCCGCCCGATCCTCCCGCCAACGATGCACCGCGCGCTGCGTCACGCCATCCGCGGTCACCGTCGTCAGCACCGATGGCCGCCTATGTAATGCCGGCCATCGCTGGCTGGGCGGCGCTGCTGGACTTCCATCATGTGCAGTAGATCCACCTCCGCGTTGCGCGCATCGCGATCCGCGCCAATTTGCCATCCCGCGGCCAGTAGATCTTCAACCGGCGGCGTCGGCATAGCCGCGATTGCTAGCGGACTCTGCTGGCTGGAACCTGCAGCGAGCGAAAAAATTGACTCGTCAGGGAGGTTCCGATGACACAGAAAAATCGGACGCCACGTGGGTCGAGCACAATGGATCCCGTTACTGGTTCCGGCGCGGGCCAAGTTCCGACGAAACCGCACGACTCCGGCAGTCAGGCGAATGAAACTGTCGATGGCCTGGACGCTCAAACTGAAGCTTTGCGGCACGCGGCAGAAGATACGCCATCTGCTGCAGCACCTGACGACGAAGAAAAAGTGCCGGTCTTTGACCGGGCTGGTGCTGCGCCGAAAATCTGAGCGAGAAGACTGCCATGCACTGGCGCAAAGTGCCGAGCAGAACGAGCGGCAAGGTCTTCGATGTCGTGGTCTTGGCGTCTACCGCCTCAGTCGCCGTTTCGATTGTCTTGCTGGTTCTGCATTTTCCCGCGTGTCAGCCGAAATAGATAGAACTAGCTGTTCGTTGTCGGCCATTAAATCTCCGTAAGTGCGCAGAGCGTTTGTTGCGTATATTGCGCCATGTTGATAGACCGCGCCTTCAACATCGAAGGAGCGCCGTTTTGGCCAAGAAGAAAAAGCTGGTTCGCCGCGAGTGGACGAAGGAAAATATCAAAGAATTGAAGGCGCACTCCAAGGCTCGCACGCCGGTCGTCAAAATCGCCAAGATGACCAAGCGAACCGAGGGCGCGCTACGTCAGAAGGCGATCGTGTTGGGTATCGGCCTGGGGCATCAGCGGTAAATTGACGCTGGCTTCGTTGAGGGAGCCGCCAAATTTCGATATTGTTTTAACGCTCGCATCTGCGCCGATCAGGTGCAGACTACTGCGTCCGTCAAGGCAGCCGGAGCTTTTAGCTTTCGCGGCCTTGGGGTTGAGGGCTCGCCTTCGCCAGCCCCGGCGAGTCCCACCTCAGTCAGCGGAGCTGACGCATTTAATTGTCCCACAGTGTAACATCGACGACATTGCGCCCAGGCACCCGCGCTGTACGCTTTATCTCGCCGGGGCTGGACTCAATATTTCACGTCTTATTTTTAACCCGGCTGGCCGCAGTGGTTCGCCGCTGCGGCCTTTTCGCATTGACGAATGCTTGGCAAACAGACGCGCTGACCAACAAGCCTCACTTCTTACGCTCATCGCCCAAGCTGGCGCCTTCGGCCAGCTTCATCCAATCAGCTGCAAGCCTTAACCAAGCTTCCTTGTCTGGCTGTTTAATTGCCCTTTCGGCTATGCGGCGGCATTCCTCGGCTTCGACTCGATAGCGATCCGCCTCCTCCTCGCTCATCATTCGACTCACCCAGCGAACCAACGCGGGATGGTCGACGAGGAAATCAGAGGATATTCGACGATAGACCCAAGCGGCTAACTTGGAACCGTCGCGTCGCGGTTTGGCAGGCTCATCCGGCGCGCAGATTTTCCGCCGAGTCCTTTCCGCGATTGTTCACGACGTCGAAACTAACCTTGGCTCCCTCTGCGAGTGAGGTGAAACCAGCCTTCTCGACTGCCGAGATATGGACAAACACATCTTTGCCGCCGTTGTCAGGTTGAATGAACCCGTAGCCCTTCGTCGGGTTGAACCACTTTACCGTCCCCATAGCCACTTAGCTTCTCCATTCTTTGAAAAACCAAAACTAGTGCCTGAATCTCGACAAAAGAAAGGCTGGTCGCAACCGCGCTCATGCGCCGGAAGTACGCGAGCCGAGGATGTCGTTTTACGTCGTGTGAACCTCTTCACATGGGTATGACATCAGGACGGTTAATCTCCAGTCGCTGGCGAGAGGTTTCAGTTACAGCGGGAGGCGGCCGTGGCAGCAGACACAAAGGCGGACGACTGGTTTATTGCTGCGCACGTGCTGAGGGTACGCACGTCGTCGGGCACCGCATCGATATCGTTTAAGATTGGCAGTAGAGTAGCTAATATCGCAGCACTTTTAGGTTGCTCCGGACCAATCTCTGGAAGCGGTGTTTCGGACACGGACTTCCAATTAGATTCGCAACTTATGCGCAACATCAGCGGTCCATGGTCATTGAAGGACGTCAAGGGCCACCGAGGTGACGTCACGCAAAACGTGTCATTTTTTCCTGATGCGTTGTCGGGCGCGGCGTTTAATAAGAGCGGAAGCGTCTTTTTTAATTTCGAGATACCAAACCCGAGCTCCATGACCTTTACGATCAAGGGCCAGTGGATGGTAAAGATGGTCCTCAATCTTGGCACGACGTTTGTAATTTAGTCCGATCCTCGCGTCTTGACATGAAAGTTAGTCGAACAGGTCATCGGCTTCTTCCTCTGGCACACGCCTTCGCTTGTCGGGCAGTTCCTCCCTCATTTACCCTACCGCTCAAGCTTAATTTCAGCCTTCGATTGCGCTCGTCGGTTGCCCGATTACGCTGTCGTCACCGGACGAGTTGCCCTGTCCGGATTCAGCATGGCGACGCCGGCGTGCCATCATACTCGGCGCGCCGGCTTCGTTCTTTCCAACGGAGACCTAAGTGTGGCCCTACGGAATCGCGGCGCTGTGCGTCGTGCTCTTGATCGTCGGAGCGGTCGCCCTCACTTTTCTCAGCTTCGATTTTCCGGACGAGCCTAAGGCCTAAGTTTAGCAATGAGGCCGCCTACGACCCGTGTCGCAAAGGCTATAAAGCTGTTCCGCCTTGACCCCCAAACCGCCGCTCGACTCGCTGATGCTCTTGATGCTTCCTGCTCGGTCGCCGTTGCGAGCTGACGCTTAAGCTTGATTGAGCTGACCGATTTTGTCTGCTGAAATCCTCTTTGGTCAATTTGTCTCCAAACGATCGTCTAACGTAATTCCGTCGCGCAACACTACGTGCGTTGACGATTTGATGATCTCGTGAAGTAACGGATCATCGTGAACGCAGCGGCGGGTCCCAGAAATGGCCGGCCGACATGGCGTTGTTCGCGGATCTAGCGGAACGCGCCACCTCGTTCGCGTTTTGCTTGCCGGGTCTCAGAATGAAATGACTTTACACTCCCGTTTTCTCGATGTGGAGAACGAGCCAGGTCGTGACCCCTGAGAGTCACTGATCTTGCGACGAGCCGGGGTTGGAGATTTTCTGATGAGTTTGTTGATTATCGCGGCATACGGAATTTGCCTGCTCGCACGAACCGCTGACTGAATTGATAAACGTGAGCCCGCCCCGTCCTTGACGACAAGAAGGGTCTGCGTGCTTCGAATTATGACCTGCTGGTCCTGCCCGAAATTGCGGCGTTCTGGCAAATTATTTGTCTTGCCGCTCCCACGTCGACGCAATTCCGGCGTCCGATTAATTACCGGCTTTCAACGATTTTGCGGTGCCCAGGTGCTTTTGCAACGTATCTATCTGGCCGGAAGCATATTCTCCAGAAGCATCCTTACTTTTTGATGCCTTCTTGTACTCGGCGATATCCTTCTGGTGGTCTGCGACCATGTGGGTAGCGAACATCTTATCGAAACCTGCGCCGGTCATTTTTGACATCTTGTCATGGTCAGCTTTTTGCTTCGCATTCGGTCCGCCTGGTGAGTTCATTCCCAGTGCTTGGGCAGCATTTAATGCCTTCTGATTGGCGGCAGCGTGGTCTGTAGAGAGCATTCTGCCAAACGATTTGACGGCGTCGCTTTGACCGTTCTGCTACGCCAGCTCTCCCATGCTCACTTCAGCGAAATTGCCCTCGATTGCCTTCTTAAGAAACGTTTCGCTTTGCTTATCTTTCGCAGATGCGCTGCCAATTGAGATTGCCATCAAGGTTGCTGTCCCGAGTGACATAAGCATTCTGTTCATCGGCAACTCCTGTGGGTTGTCTGTCGATGAACACGCCTGAAGCCCGGGAGGCTCCAATTAGGCGCACGGGGCGACATTGGAAGTTTCGCATCGCAATATTCAAACGTCCGCAGAGCACCTGACTAGTGGCCTTTCGGACCACTTACATGACCGTAGATGGCAAGGCGCGCATCGAGTGGGAAGCTCGAGCGCAGTGGAAGGAGAAGCCGTTGGAGGGCGCTGTGGATAAAGGCCACTCAGTGGGCGGCCTCATGAGAACGCCTCTATTTCGGTGTCCCGGTCTGGCTACCCGAACCGGTGGTCTGCTCCCTTCCCGGTTGGCCGGGAGAATGCGCAGAAGCGCCCGGCTTCTCTTGATCGCCACGTAACCGGACGCTCCGGAGTTGCGGGTCTTGATCCCTTTGTCCGCATCGCGCTGCATCTGCTCGTTGGGCTCGCTAGCCTTGAGCCCTCTCCTCCTTGGTTTGCACACTGGGCGCG
The DNA here is from genome assembly GCF_052076025.1 of Bradyrhizobium sp. 956_D2_N1_4. Taxonomy (NCBI): domain Bacteria; kingdom Pseudomonadati; phylum Pseudomonadota; class Alphaproteobacteria; order Hyphomicrobiales; family Nitrobacteraceae; genus Bradyrhizobium; species Bradyrhizobium sp. 956_D2_N1_4. The sequence goes on from NZ_CP197237.1 coordinate 5,565,398, forward strand.
AGAAGACATGCAATCCGCTATAGCGCCGTCCGAGCGCCGCGACAGCGCGGGAAATGTGGCGCGGATTGATGCTCGCGCTCGCCGTGGGAACAATAGGCAACGTTTCGATTTGAACTCTCACAACACAGGGAGACAACGCCATGAACGGTATTATCTACTTGGTCGGACTTGTCGTCGTAATTGGCATCATTCTGTCATTCTTCGGCTTGCGTTGAGCACAACCGTCCACCGACGACGCCGTACCGCTGGGCGTAGTGGGCGCAATGGGCACGGTTACATCAGTCTCGTCACTTCCCCGGCTTTGAAGGGATCTGCGACAATACTTCTGCGACCTCGGGACGGTTAAGGAAATCGTTGTCCTTAGGAAACAGTGCCTTCCACGACGCCACCAGCGTGCGAAGATCAATATCTTTCTCGATCATAGTTTTGAGAAAATATCTCTTGTCGTCCCCTTCGGAGTCACCGATCCCCAGCTTCTTGGCATCGACATCGGTCGCCAAGAAATTCGCGGGAAGCCGTCCGGGAAAAATCGCAGCAAAGAATTTTGCCCGGTTAGTTGCCTCTTCAGGACCGGGCGCCTGCATAATTGACTTAGCGACCTCAAGCTGAAAACTGGCTTTATTTGTTTGGTAGTTCGTATAAACCCCCACTCCAACTGTAACAATCGCGCTGAGTAGCGGCACGATAACTGATAGACCTGTCCATCTAGCCTTCGTCTGTTCGACCTTGAGCTTTGCGAGCTCAATATCGCCAGCGGTTACTGGAGCGGTCTGCTGAGTAGAGGAATTCGGCCCTGCCATCACCATTCCCCATTCGGTAGAGCCGTCTATATAGCACTACGAGTGACCTTGCACTCCAGTTCAGTTGCACATTGACAAACGTTCGTTGGTTCACTGGTTCACCTATAGGGATATGACTGAACCGAACCAGACGATGATGGGCATAAATGCCCCCCATCGTATCGTCCGTGGTTCACGGAGTGGTTCAGGTGAACCAGCTTGATATCTAAGGGGTTTTAGCCTCTGTTGGTTCGGTTTTGGTTCCCCCCTTGGTTCGCTCAATTTGCACCTGGAAATCGCGCTGGCGGCAGCGGTGGTTGGTTCACCCCTGAACCACGCGAATCCATGGCGTTAAGCTCCCGCTCGCCGGCACCGGTCAATGTCCAGCCATTACGCTCCGCGCGGATCAGCTTTTGCTGCTCCAGCTTCCGCGCGATCCGGTACACGCGGCTGTCGCTCATTCCGAGCAGCTTCGCCACGTCGCGGCGGCTTTTGCGGGGTGCTGATCGATAGCGCGCAGCAACGTGTCCTCGTCACGCTCGTTCGCCCGCTCACGCTCCACAATGCCGAAATCCGAGACCGGCCGCGCAACGACGGTCGGGATGGCGCGCCCCTTGGTGTCCCTGAGCTTAGGGTGCTGTACGGTCACTAATTCGAAATGGACCGGCTCGAACGACGGGCCGCGGAACTTGCCGAGGGCTTCGAAGGCGATCACTTGGCCGTTCCGACGCAAGGCAACGTTGCCGTCAACCTCATTTAGAAACGCCCCGCCGCCCTTTGGGATCAGGTCGTCATCGGCCGCGCGCTTTGTCGGATGCGCCAGGGCGAGCACGCACGGCCCGCCAGGCAGGTTCGTCATGGACCGCAGCAATCGCGCATAGTTGCCCATTTGGACGTTGTCGTTGTCGTCGTCGCCCTCGAAATACGCGGCGACCGTGTCGACGATGACCAGGGTGGGTTGCAGTTTCTTCGTTGCCACCTCGGCTTCGATGTTCGCGACGTTCTCCGAAATCTTCACCACACCGTTGATGAAATGCACGTCCATGGTATCCGGGTCGATTCCCATCTCTTGAGTCACGCCGAGCCACCGCGCCTGAACGTCGGTCGGGTTTTCGCCGGCCGCGTGAATCACGGTCCCTTTCTCGACTTCAATGCTTCCGAACGGCTGGGACATGCACCGTCGAAGATTCCGCCAAGCACGGAAAGCTGGTCCGTCACGTTGACGAGCAGCCTGGCTCCCAGGGCGGCCAAAGGCGGCGACGGTCCGCCGCTGGGCAGGTCGAGCGACGTGATGGCCGGCCAGCCCATCGAGGCGTTGGTGAGCACATCCGTGTACTTGGTGTTGAAGAATTCGCTGTCGGCGGCGAACTGACCCAATTTGAGCGAGACCTTCTTCGCGCCCCACTGCTTCTCGAAATAGGCTTCGTACAGCCGCGTCGATGGCAGAGCCTCAATTCCGCTGACGACGAACAAATTTTGCAGATTACTGCGCGACAGCCCGTCGCCATGGATTTGGAACATGTTGGCATGAAAGGTGAGCTTGTGATCCCGACAAGCTTCTGCAGATCGACATCGACGGCAAGGTTCAGGCGGCCTTCGTAGATCGTGCCTTGCTTTAATCCTCCGGAAGCGTTGCCGAGTACCTCGCCGATGTAGGTCGCCGCGAATTTCACGCCGTACCTCTGCAGCGGATTGGGTAGAAGACCGAGCGTTTTCTCCTCCACCGTGCTCTCGCCCGTGTCGGGATCGGCGGGCTTGTCGTCGTCGGTCTTCTTGTCCTCCTGCGCCATGGCGTTGGCTGCAAGGAGCAAAGCGACCGACATTGAAAGCGCCGCTTGCCGGTATGCCCTCCTTGGCCGCGACACGGGAACTCCTAATGCTGGAAGTGCTTTAGGACTTGCCTGATCTTCCGACGCAAGTCCAGGACGAGGTCTTCAGCGGCTTGCCAGGCATGTTGTGTGCAGAAGTGAACGCACGATATCACGCGGGATCGGCAGCCCTCGCAATTTAGGCCCGGGGCGATTGCGTTCGAAACCATTGCGCGGCCCCGGAGTCGTCTCCCTCGAGAGGAGGAAGGAGGCGGCGACCATGGACGACCGGAAAAAACTGGAGCACCAGATCGCACTGGCTACCCGCGTAGCGGCCTGCACCGCTGACGAGAGCACCGCGAGCAGGCTTAGACGTTTCGCAGATCAGCTGAGGCAGAAGCTATTCCCATCTTCCCAGCGGCGCCAGATCACGGCGCGCGCCTATGAGCTGTGGGAGCAGGCTGGGCGCCCCGCTGGGAAGGACTTTGATTTTTGGCTTGAGGCGGAAAGGGAAATCAGCGCGCGGGGCGAGTAGACCGAGCGTTGAGTGGTGTGACAGGCGACGATCGATCTGAGTTGCACTGGCGTCCATTCTGGGCGCTGCGCTTTCGCCATCAATGACCGCGGTCTTCGCATCCTCTTGGAGGAACATGCTCAGGTTCTCAAAAACACTCGCCCTGTTGCAGGCGCGCGGTGGAAACCGACTAGGCACCGGCATGATGAAGGAAATCGAGAGCACCCGCATTAATCCAGGTGAACGCAAGCAGTCACCCACAACCCATTCCGGAACGTTCAACGGTGCCGGTGATTGGGAAGCCATGACCAGGTCCATCATTCTCATTCCCAGCATGCTCAAGCCGCTACGGCAGGTCTAATGGTCTGGCTGATCCTTACGCTCTAAGCTGTGGTCATAAGTACGCAGTTTCAGAATGCTTATTGTCCTAAGGGGAGCCTTTACCCAACTCGCGCCGAGGACGATACATGCGAGGCGAGCAGAGGAGGGCGCTCTGAGCAGGCTAGTGGGGCGGCCGGGTCAGGCCCGCGCCAGCTGAAGTCCGGTCTAACCTGGGCGCCCCTATTCGACTCCCGGCTCGTGCTGTTGGGCCTCCATGACGACAGCCAACAGCCCGAGCACGCCAACTGCGATCAGCACCGCGACAGAAACCCGCTGGGAGCTTTGCCCATGCGTTCAAACACCCCCACCCCGCGGTCAGACGACCTCCCTGGCGAAATAAGGCGTCGGCGGCCGGTTTCTGGCGATCTGTCGGGCAAGCTCACAGAGACGTCTAGCGAGATCCGCAAGTTTCGCATCAAGGAGCTGCGCGCGGCCGCTGATCGGCTTGTTCGCCGTGCGGAGGCGCTCCGGGTGGAGGCAAAGCGATTACTCAAAATAGCCCGGCGCGAGGAAGCGAAGTTCGCGCGCGCCCCCCGGAGAAATCCCCGGAGCGCGGCGGCGCGCCGGCCTAAGGCTTTGCTGACTAGCGGATAATTTGTCCGCGCCCCGATTGTTTCAATAAAACATCCCGTACCGAAATGGAATTCCGTAAAATGCCGGCTCAGCAAAGCTCGAGATTGCAGTTAGAGGGCGAACGTGGCACGGCTCGCTTTCCAGCCCCCAATGCTCCCGGCTGCCGATCCAATTGCGGATTAGAGCGCCTGGAGTGCCCCTGATTGGCAGATCCCCCAGTGCCTAGATTTCCTTGCTGCTTTTTTGGCTGCGCGGAGGTGGCATCACGTTCAGCTTTCTAGCTCCAGAGAGCTGACTTTCACCTCACCCAAAGGTTAGAAGGACGTCTTGTCGTTCTTGGAGCGTATATCGCGCGCAATGCTTTCCACCTGGGTATCCTTCGCAAGCTCTGTGGCCTCGAGATCCTGTGGTAATTCCACGCCGAACTTCGTAGCGATGGCATCCAACTTATGGAGAATGCTGGTCGCCTCTTTCTCCGCCAGGAGGTTGATCTGAAGATCGAGGTGATTACGCTGCTCGGAGCGTTGATCCATGGCGTTCTGGCGGATCAGAACGAAGGACGTCAAAAGCACGGCTTCGAGCGCGAGGACCGCCGACAGGAAATTGAACGGGTAAGGATCGAAGCGAGCGGACCCGTAGGTATTCCAAACGACCCATGCGACGACGAGAAGGAGTTGAAGCAACACGAAATGAATGGTCCCGACGAACCATCCGACCATGTGAGAAGCCCTGTGAAACCTCGATAGTTTTCGTTCCTCTTCCTTTTCCAGCTCGGCAACGCAGTCAATATTCCTCGAAACCGCGCTGTGTCGGATACCGCGGTCATGATCGGCTTCACCGTTCATTCGGTGACGAGGTCTGCGGCGCGACGCGCCTTCTTCCTGGCACTCTCCACCGTCTGCTCTCCGGCTTTTTCGGCCTTGGCCCGGACCTCGCATTTCGAGCGTATTTCGTCGAGCTCATCGTCGGTCAGGTGCTCGATCCCGACGAACGAATTGTGCACGGCACTCACCCTGACGAGCTCGTCCAGCTTCACCTGGATTGCCGCGCTATCGCGGTTCTGGGAATTCTGGATCAGGAAGACCATCAGGAACGTCACGATCGTAGTGCCGGTATTGATCACCAATTGCCACGTGTCGGAGTAATGGAAGATCGGGCCAGTGATCGCCCAAATGATCACAACGGCGGCGGCAATCATGAAGGTCAGTGCGCGGCCGGCGGCCTGGGATGTGCGGTTGGCGATGTCGCCAAAGAGCTTTCCGGCGCGCTCGCGCGCCGAACCGCTGGAGCCTTTGTCACTGCGTTTTTCGGTCGCCGCCGACATCATCAATCCCATCTGATCTTCCGAAAACCTGCGCGAGATAACGGGAGCGGAACTCGAAGGTTCCACTTACGAAACGAGCATCTGAGAAAGGGTGGTTGCGGGCTGTGTACACTTTGTAACTCACGAGGATGGTCGGCGGTGCCGAAAGGATTTGTGGCGGCCCGCCGAACACTGCAACATGCGGGCCGAGGGGTAGGTCGAACGATGCGCGCTTGGCTGCTGGCACTGACGCTCGTTGCGCGCCTTGTAGAGAGCGCCTTCGCGCAGGAAGACAAGAAGACCGACGATCTGAAGCCATCCGATCCCGATACCGGCGAGAGCACGGTGCAGGAATCGACCCTCGGCCTTCTGCCAAATCCCCTCGACAAGAACGGCATCAAGTTTGCCGTCACCTATATTGGCGAGGTGCTCGGCAATCCTTCGGGCGGTGCAAAGCAGAGTCCGAATCGAGCAGCTTTAGTCATACTGCTGTCGCTCTCGCCATCGCCATTGGATCGGCAATCACGTCAGAGCGCCTCGGCCTCCCGAAGGACGACCTGTTGAGATTCCACAGCTAGGCCACACCCGCCGCTGGATCGTGCGGCAGGTGAACCAATACAAGCGGTAGGCGGATCGCCTAGAGCGAGTGTTCGGCAGCGTCCCTGACCGAACACTCTCCACCCACCAAACTAGTGTACGGCCTGGCCAGTGCGTCCTCGGCCTTCGGAACATCCTCAGGCAGTGGCAGCGGCGCCGCGATTGCTTCCACGGTGGAATGCGAGGCGTAATGGTGCAGCAAAGCAGTTCACGACCTTTACTATACCGACTACTCCGGGCGCTTTAGTAATGAACAAGGGCCGCTGCTCAGAGACAGCGGCCCTTCGGATTTCAACCAGCAATGTCCGTCATCACCATTTTTGGACGGCGATTGCCGCCAATCTGAGGCCCGATTGACTATAGCTGATAGTCGGTCGACATCCTAAGTACTGCGCCGCACGGCGTGCTCGCTGTACCTTTGGCAACTAGCTCTTGAGCTGAACCAGCGAGCACCGCGAACGCGCACGTAGTCGTGCGCCGGTCGGCCCACGACTGGTTGTTCCGTCCGTTTCACCGCTTCATCCATCAATGAACTCCTCGCCCTCCACGCCGAGGAAAGACAACCGCTGTGTAACCCTACGATCCTATGCGCCGATACGGCGACGGCAGAATATATGGATCCCCTGGCTTTCCTCTACTAGACGTCGAGCACGAGAAAGCAGGGCCACCACCAACCTCTCGCGCTCGGCCTGGGAGTTTTTCCGCCTAGCAATCGTTGTCGCGGGCGCCGGTGGTCGTCTTCGACTGTTCAGCTGCCGTCGGCTGGCTTTGCATCTGGCGCTGGGCGTCCTGCGACGAGGTTGCGGTGTTCTCGCTCGACTTGTTCATGGCAGAAGTTGGCGGATGCTCCTTGGCGCTTGGCGAGGGGGTGCCCGTGCTCGTACTCGCTTGGCCCGTCGTGACGGGTCCAGAGCCGGCATCGCGGTTAGCTGTATTGCAAGGGCCGCCGAAAGCGATAGTTGAGCTGACAGCCAAGACGGCGCCAACCAGCATTGATTTCGTAAGCATGACATTTCCTCCTGTTTGCCGGCTAATGCTTGGCGGAGCCGGGTTCCGCCATTTTACGATGCTGTTTTGCGAGCATCTCCGCGGGCGTCACATTTGCCACTGCAGACTGGACAACATCGCCCTCGCCTTTCACCATGGCGACGAAGCCCTGGCGCGCGACCATGGCAGGATCGTCTTTGTCCTCTGAGCCCACCTTGGTGTCGAGCATGTCGGCGCGCTTGAAAAACTCGGTCTCGGTCGCGCCCTGCATGAGGCAGGTCACGCTGATTTCGGAATCGCGAAGCTCCTTGCGAAGCGCAAACGACAGTGAATTCAGATAGGCCTTCGACGCGTTGTACACCGCCTGAAAGCTGCCGGGCGTAAAGCCGGCAATCGAGCCCGCGATCAAAATGCGCCCCTGATTGCGCCTGCGCATGTCGTTTCCGAGCTGATGCAGCAGACAAGTCGTCCCAGTTACATTCGTGTCGATGACATCACGAATGCGGGCGAGGCCCTGATCGAGAAACGGATGCCCAAGTCCGCGCCCGGCGCCGTGAGCACGTCGATCGGACGGCCCCTGATGGCCGCGTGGAGCTTGTCGATGTCTTCCTGCTTGGCGAGGTCGAGGTGGCGCGCCTCGACGACCTCCGCGCCAGGCTCACGTCGCAGGTCGGCGGCCGCCTTTTCGATCTCCACTTCGTCTGCGGCAACTAGAAGGTCAAACCCTTCGCGCGCGCATATACTCGTAACCGATCCCTGTAGATGCGCCGGGCACGATTGCAAATTGCCTGACCATCTCGGCTCTCCGTTTGTCTCCCAGGTCGCCTCCTTAATCGCGCTAGGCAGCCGCCGTTCCTAACGCGATAGGAACTTCGAGACGCAATTAAGCTTAGCCGTCATCATTCGCTTGGGGTTCCCTACATGAAAGCTCTCACTTGGCACGGCAAAGGCGACATCCGGTGCGAGACCGTGCCGGATCCCAAGATCGAGCATGGACGTGACGCCATCATCAAGGTGACTGCCTGCGCGATCTGCGGTTCGGACCTGCATCTGCTCGACGGCGTCATGCCGAGCATGGAAAAAGGCGACGTGGTGGGCCACGAGACGATGGGCGAGGTCGTCGACGTCGGCAAAGACAATACCAAGCTCAACGTCGGCGACCGCGTCGTGGTGCCCTTCACGATCTCCTGCGGTGAATGCTTCTTCTGCAAGAACGGCTTCTACTCCGGATGCGAGCGGTCCAACCCCAACGCCAAGATGGCCGAGAAGATGTGGGGGCATTCTCCGGCCGGTTTGTTCGGTTATTCGCATATGCTCGGTGGTTTTGCCGGCGGTCAGGCGGAGTACCTGCGCGTGCCCTACGCCGATGTCGGTCCTTACAAGGTCCCGGAAGGTCTCACCGATGAACAGGTGCTGTTCCTGTCGGACATCTTTCCGACCGGCTACATGGCCGCCGAGTTCTGCAACATAAAGGGCGGCGAAACAGTGGCTGTCTGGGGATGCGGTCCTGTCGGGCAGTTCGCTATCAAGAGCGCCTTTTTGTTGGGGGCGGAGCGCGTGCTGGCGATCGATACCGTTCCTGAACGGTTGGCACTCGCCAGACAATCGGGTGCAATCACACTCGATTTCCAGAACGACGACATCTACGATCGCATCCAGGAGTTGACCGGCGGGCGCGGCGCGGATGCCTGCATCGACGCCGTCGGCACCGAGCCTGAAACCACTGCCAGCATTGGCTCTGTGATCGACCGGATCAAGGTCGCGACCTTCATGGGAACGGACAGGCCGCACGTTCTTCGACAGGCGATCGAGTGCTGCCGAAATTTCGGCACGGTTTCGATCGTCGGCGTCTATGGCGGGTATCTGGACAAGATTCCTATGGGCAGCGCCATCAATCGCGGCCTCACCTTCCGGATGGCCCAGACCCCCGTCCAGCATTACATGCCGAAGCTTATGGAGCGCATCCAGAAAGGCGAAATCGATCCATCCTTCGTCATCACCCATCGGGCAACACTCGAGGAGGGGCCGGAACTCTACAAGACCTTCCGGGACAAGAAGGACGGTTGCATCAAAGTTGTGATGAAGCCTTTCGGAGCCTGACGACTGTCGGCTATCCGAGCAGGATTAGGATGGAGAGCACAGACGCGTATTTCGATCGCAAGCTGGAAGAACTGAAGCTTCTGAACAGCTGCCTGGCTGCACCGCTATCACTGGATCGTCCTGATTCGGTCGCCGAAGTCATTCGTCGTAAATTTCAGCTGACCGCAGCTCTCAGAGCCGCGCATGAGACGCAGGAGTGGAACGCCACCGAGACCGCATGGGCGGGCAGCGCGCGTCCATCCAGCGGGCCCTTTAAGTTTCAATACGACTATCAACGCGCTGACCTGGCCGTAGAAGGACCGTCATTCTATGCGCTCGATGAGCGGCACGCTCGACAAACGATCTACACGGCTTCGGGAATGGGGGCGATTGCTTCGCTACTCCTCGCACTCTCCAAGTCGATGAAAGGTGGCGAGGTCGTTGCGCTGCCAGGCTCTTACGGGGAAACATTAGAACTGATCGACGGCTATGCGCAGCAACTGCACCTGGTAATCGGGTCGATCCAGAGTTTCTCGACGGACAGTACCTCTCGCAGAGTCCTGTTGCTGGATTCATGCATCGCGTCTCGCGATTTCGGCGACGTCGTCAATTGCGGAAAGCTGCATTTCGACCTCATCATCTTCGACACAACATGTTTCACCGGAAGTTCGGGACGTATTGAGCAGGTAATCAGGTGGTCGAGGCGCCGGGGCGTTCCGCTGATCCTGGTCCGGAGTCACAATAAGTTGGATTCGTTGGGTGCGGAGTACGGGCGGCTAGGTTCCATTACGTTGATCCGCAGCGATTTCGCGACACAGCGGATTCCTTCCTCATGCCTCGAAGAGCTTATGGCGGAAACGCGCAACGCCATAAGGCTCCTGGGCAACGCAGCCTTACCCGCGCACTTTCCGCCATTCGTAGGCACATCCGCTTACCGTCGCCTGACGAGGAGGCGTATGGCCTCGATCCTTCGTAACGGTCGTTTCTCCTCCCGGCATTTCGCCTTGAGGCTGCGAGGCGTGCCGTCGCAGTTGCAGCCCGTTCACGGACTATACGTCACGTTGGGATCTCGCGAACCTCTCGACGAAGCGGCAGCCCGGCAGGCGGCCGCAGCCATGAGCGAGGAGCTAAGCGAAGTCGGCTTTCCAATCCGTCACGCTGGGAGTTTCGGCTTTGATTTTGCCGCGACCGAATGGTTTCACGACCTGACGACCGACCGTTACAGCGTCCGCATCGCCGTGCCTGATCTCCCCTCGAGCCTCTGGATCGATCTGACGCGAGCGATCGGCGACTGGTGGCTTGCTTCAGTTTCCCGATCCTGAGCGTCAGAGCTCAGTCAAGGTCAGGCTCGTTATACTGGCCTTTCAATCCTGGAATCGCCTCCACGGGAAGGCCACGGGGACATAATACAGCATGACCTTGAATGCCCATCACGACCCATGACTGACGAACAGCGCGGCGAGATCACGAAGCTCTGCCGTGAGGCCGATATCCTGGACAAGTCGGGCGAGCTTCTCACACGTCAGGGCGCACATGATCGCATCGACGATTTGCGTGAGAAGGCGCGCAACCTCAAGAATTCGTCGTCCGCCTGATCCTAGTTCTCTCCGAATTGCGCCGCCGTTTGCCGAGCATGGGCGAGAGGTGTGTAGCGCCTTCGACAACCGGCTCCGAATTGTCTTCGGCATCTTCTCGTCACATACCGGGGGGGCCGCCAGCTTGACAGCATCTTTCACGTCCATCAATGCCAAGTCCCTCTTTCTGCCGTTACCGAAGCTGCAGAGACCCGCGAGACGCAGCTTTCCGAGCGAACTGCAGCCTTTCATCCAGTACTCCGCGTCAATGAATTCAACATCGGCGTCGTCATCGCGTGATCGCAGTGATACGGCCAGGTGGTGCAACGCGGCTTTCGGGAAAAGCCTTTGACATCGCTGGTCTCTTCCGGCGCAAGTGGCCAGAATTTTGAACCCAATGGTATCGTTGGCTTTTCATTCTTGCGACGTAGAGCGGCTCGCTGCAGCCAGACTCGGCCGGGCTGCTTTTGGCTAGGAACAATCGCCTCAACCTCATGTTGCCGTGCATCAATCCTTTTACTTATGGAGCGTTCCGATGGCCGACAAAGATCTAAATGCGCTTTTCCTCGATACCCTCAAGGATATCTACTACGCCGAAAAACAGATCTATAAGGCTTTGCCGAAGATGGCGAAGGCCGCCAATTCCGATCAACTTCGGGCGGCATTTGAAAAACATCACGATGAGACCGAAGGTCAAATCGGTCGCCTCGAACAGATCTTCGAGCTTCTCGAAAAGCCGGCGCGCGGAAAGAAGTGTGACGCGATCGAAGGCATTCTCGATGAGGGCACCGAGATCATGGACGAGTACAAGGGTGAGCCGGCACTTGATGCCGGGCTCTTGGCTGCCGCTCAGGCGGTCGAGCACTATGAGATATCCAGGTACGGGACGCTTAAGAGCTGGGCCACGAAGCTTGGTATGAAGGATGCGGTCAAGTTGTTGGATCAGACGTTGGCCGAAGAGAAGAAGACCGACGATGCGCTGACAAAGCTTGCTGAGACGGCAGTCAACGCGGAAGCAGCCTGAACCACCCTGTAAGGATCGGGAAGCGCCGCCCTCCGGACGGCCCTTCCCGGCTCTCAATGCAGCGTTTCGTTTCGATTTAGAAAGACAATCACATGAGTGAAAAGTTCAATCCGGCGCCGACTGACAAACACGCCGCCGATTCCAAGCAGGAAATGCGCAGTGATAAGAAGCAAGACGATGAACTTGAGAGAGGCTTGAAAGACAGCTTTCCGGCTCTGACCCCGGTGAGTAGCACGCAGCCTACAAAGGCCGCGCCTAACGCCGAGTTGGTCTAGTTGGCCGTATGAGGCGTGGCCACGCGGGTCCACGGAGGATCTCTCGCTCTTCATGCTCTGGGCGCTGACCCTCGGTCTCGGGTTTTTGGATCGTCTACGGTGTTATTCGATTGGATGATCGTCGGCGCGAACGTGATTAGCGCCACGCTCGCGGCCATCGTTTTCTGCTGCAAGATACGGGATCTCAGGTCGCGAGGCCGCTGTAGAATCCATGGGCCTGACAAACGGAGGCCGAGATGACGGCGATACGAATCCGCCATACGACCACCTATCGTTTTAGAGAGGCAGTACATCTCTCTCCACACCGCCTAATGCTACGCCCTCGCGAAAGCCGCGAATTGCGGCTGATGTCACACATCTTGACGATCACGCCGGACGCTGTGACCAAGTGGGCCCAGGATGTGTTTGGCAACACTGTCGCCCTGATCAACTTTGCAGACACAGCCCCGACGCTCGTTATTGGCAGCGAAGCCGATATTCTTCTCGATGCAGTCGATTGGCCGGTGTTCGATATCGCTGCCTCGGCCATTTCATACCCGTTCCGCTACTCCGACGAAGAATGGACCGACCTCGGCGCATTAACTATTGCCCAATACCCTGATCCGGGCGGGCGACTGCAAAACTGGACGAGAGGGTTTATACGTAGCAACCCAACCGATACGCTTTCACTGCTCAAAGACCTGAACGCCGGAGTCGCCCAGCGCGTTCGGTACCAGAGCCGTGAAATCGAGGGCACGCAATCTCCCGAGGAGTCACTCGACCGCGGGCGGGGATCGTGCCGCGACTTTGCAGTCTTGTTCGCCGAATCCGCACGAAAGCTCGGCTTCGGCGCGCGGCTCGTCTCCGGCTACCTCCACGACCCGAGCCATCAGCTCCTAGGTTCGGGCGATGCTGGCTCGACCCATGCTTGGGCCGAGGTGTTCCTACCAGGTGCGGGCTGGGTCACCTTCGACCCGACGAACCGCAGCGTCGGTGGTCGAAATCTGATCCCCGTCGCAGTTGCCCGCGATATCAGCCAGTGCATACCAGTATCAGGAAGCTTCTTTGGCCCAAGCGATAGCTTCCTGAGCATGGGCGTGACTGTCTCGGTCACCGCCTAACGCATCTCCGGATTATTCCACCGATCGATACGTCGAGTGCACGGCAAGGGTCGTCCCCGAGTCCAGTATCGGCAGAGTAAATGGCAGCGCCTTACTCTTCGGCTTTGAGATCGCAAATCCTGCAGGCGGTACGTCGTGGCCGTCCACTAGCCTTTCGGCCCGCTCCTTGGCCTCTTCAAGGGGAGATCGACAAGCTGCTAACTAGGCCATCCGGGACTAGGATGTAGGCGCGACATCCTCCGGCATTTCAGATCGATCTCCGCGGGTCGAGAGCCCTTCGGCGCGCGCGGCCGATCCTCGACCTTCGTGCATTCGTCGTAAGTCCCGGTGGATAGGCGCCGACGACAAGGAAGTCCTGTTCGGCGAACAGGCATTGATGGCCGGTACCGGCGTGCAGGATCGCGACGTCGCCAGCCTTCAGCGTGAATATCCGGCCCTTGTTGCCGCCGAAGCGTACCCGGCCCTGCCGCGGGCGATGCCAAGCACCTCATGAATTCGGGAGTGATAATGCACGTAGCTGTAGATACCGTCGCGCCAAGTGTCGCCCCAGCTGTTGGCCTCGAAGAGATCCTCCATCACGGCCGCCGGGTCGTGCCCGTCGCCAGAATCGATGGCGCCACGGTAGATGATGAACGGCCATCGCAAGTGATTGGGTACGAGCCGTCATCCTTGAAGCGGACCGTGTGAGGCTTTCGGGCACAAGCGAGTTCCGGAGCTTCCTTCCTGCCTGGACGGCGCAGGCCGGTCGCGCGCTGCATGTATTCCTTGACGTTCTCAAAAATGGACACGGTCGCTCTTCTCCGATGTCCAAAGCGGATAGCCGGTCCACAAGCGCAGCAGCCGCTCTATGATGGCACCCAGCGCGAAGCCCGCGACCACGTCGCTAGCCCAGTGCGCCAGCACTACTATCCGCGTCAGGGAAAGGGCGATCGCTAAGGCTCGAATCATTCTCCGCGGGAGAGGCGTTAAAGTGCCGGCGGCGGATGCCAGCGCGCCCATATGGAGGGCGTGTCCCGAGGGAAACGCGTCATCGCGCTTTCCGGAAAATGAGACCCCGTGCATGTGACCCAGCACAGTCTTGCGGTCCGGGCGGGTCTGATCGAATACCGACTTCATACCATGAGGCATCAGCGAGACCACGACCGTAACGAGCAGCGCATGATTGCCCGCCCGCTGCAGCTGCTCCGACCTACCACGCGTCGCAAACCAGCCGACGGTCGCGAGCGCCAGAAGGATTTTCTCGTCGGCGCCCCAAGTCAGCCCGCGCGAGACCATCTCGGTACGATGATTGGTGTTGCGCGACACGGTCCGCGCGATCACCACGTCGGGCTTCGTGGGTTTGACCCTGACTGCTGCCATCACCTCGTCACTCTGCGATCTGCCATCGTTAACTCCGGTGCAGGTTCCAAGTTCATTGTGTGTCATCGCGAGGTGTTTCACCGCGCGGCAAGGTGACTTGTGCGGCACCGATACGCAGGACGTGCAGTTGTTTGGCGCCCGCTTATCGGGTGACGCTCCGGATAGAGTGAGCGTGCCGGATCATGTCCATCAGCCTGATGGTTTCTTCTTAAAGAGCGCTCTCAGCTGCTCCCACTTGGCCTCGATCCACCTCAAAGCCATGAGAAGAGGCTTCTGTAGAATAGGGATGTCCTGTGCGATAAGAAGAAGGCCTAGAGGCAGCATCCAGAGGCCGAAGATAGGCAGAAAGCTGAAGACGCCTCCTAGGATGAGCAACCCGGCGACAACGACACGGACCCAAAACGAGGATGGTTCTCGTAGCCACAGAATGAAGGCCGACACCTTCGTAGGCACCCGTCGCCGGAGCAATTCAAAGTATCTATCCAATTCCGCTTTGACGGAAGCCATTAACTCGATCTTCTCTCTATCAGGGTGCCGCAACCCTCCGAACAAGCGCTTGAACCGCGACTAAATCAAAAGATCTGTACGGAAAGCGTTCCAAACCCTTTGGCTTCCCGATGGGGATGACGCGATCCGTCTGCGGCCAGTCCGTTGCCGGTTCTGCCTTGTGTCTTCGAAAGACCGCCCGCCAAATTACCTAAGCGTCACGCAGGACAGATGATAGCCGGGAAGCGCGGGTATGACGGGTAGCTCCTCGCCTAAAGCGTATCCGGTGTGCGTCGAGGTGAGCCTTGATCCTCTTTGAGCAATTCCTGTTCGGCCAAGCGCCAAAAGTCTTCTTCTCGGCCCTCCGGCTTGCCTGCCTGCTCCCACAACTCGTAGGCGCGGGCCGCAACGGCTTCATCGATTCGCCTATTCATGGGCCTTCTCCAGCCCAACTAGGGGCAATCGGAGGGGTTACTAATCCGGTCATCCCCCATAAAGCTGCCTGTGAACCAAAGAAGCCTCTTGTTCAGGCCGTCGCGCTGTTTTGCCGACTCTGTGTTGCGCTCCAACTGCGTACGCACTGTAACAGCGACAAATCGGACGTCGACAAATTGAATCCCGGTTCCGTCGTGTGAGTTGCTTATGCGTCAGTCTCGACGGCTTACGTCGATCGCCCCGAACGGTGACGAGACCGTCTATTTGGTCGCAGACGACTTCGGCCGCTGTTCTTCGGAAGAACGCCCTCATTCGGCGTCGGCCGCCGTCGTGGCGCAGAGCCACCATAGGTGCGGCTGCCTAAATTGCCGGTGCGGGCACCACGAATCGGAGAGCACGGAGACGCAAGGAACTCGCCAAGCTTATTAGGGTCGTTTCCTCGCATGAGTGAGCCCCTGCCCGTTATCATGGAAAACTCGATCCAGATCGCCTGGGATTACCTGGAGCGGACGGGCAACCTCGGTGATCCCGAGGTTGCGAGCAAGGTGCTGCTGGAGTCGGTGGAAGCAATGGTTAGGCGTGGTGAACACCGTGTCTTGATGCTCTCGAACACAGCCATCAGCGATTACAAGAGATTGTGTGCCGACTGTTCGTTGGAGTTAGTCACCTGATAGATCCCGACTGCCAGATCTGCTTTGGGCTGGGCTGGGTGTGCGAGAACCACCCTTTCCAAGCTTGGAATGAGAAGGGCTGTCAATGCGGCGCCGGAATGCCGTGCGAATGTCAGCAGGCCGAGGGGCTCGAACAGCCAGACTTTTCAAAGGTCATACCTCGGCCGCCAGGATGACAGCCGGTAGGGCCACAACTCGGTTTGTAGATGCACTCAACGACGGCAAGGAGACCTGGCCAGCGTCAGTCGGATCGAACTGGTCCGTCGAACAGCGATAAATGACAGGGTTCCGCGCTAAGGACTCGCAAGCTCGACCTGATCCCGGGTAAGGTGCAGATGCGGCATCGCGCCGTAATTTCTGAGGTATTCGATGTCAGGCGTAATCGAGCGGAACAACGTGAATGTTCGAGGAGCCGGGGACCGGGCTATCGTGTTCGGTCACGGGTTCGGCTGCGACCAAAACATGTGGCGGTTCGTGGCTCCGGCGTTCGAGAACGACTTCCAGACGGTAACGTTCGATCAGGTCGGCGCAGGCGGGTCGGATCTCGCCGCCTACGATAAGACTAAATACTCCAGCCTATCGGGGTATGCCGACGACCTTGTCGAAATCGGGCGCGAACTCGAACTGGAGGATGCAATCTTCGTCGGCCACTCCGTCAGCAGCATGATCGGCGTACTTGCCGCTCAGAAGGCTCCCGGCATGTTCGGCAAGCTGGTCCTAGTCGGCCCCTCTGCCCGGTACATCGACGATGACGAATACGTCGGCGGCTTCAGTGCCTCGCAGATCGAGGAATTGCTGCAGTTCCTCGAGTCCAACCACATGGGCTGGTCGACCCAGATGGCGCCCGCGATCATGGGCAATCCCGACCGGCCCGAACTCGGCGAAGAACTGACGAACAGCTTCTGCCGAACCGATCCGGAGATCGCCAAGGCGTTCGCCCGAGTCACTTTCACCTCCGACAACCGCAAGGACCTGGACGGCGTCGCCGTTCCAACGCTGATCCTCCAGTGCAAGGAGGACATCATCGCGTCCCTTGAGGTCGGCGAGTTCGTCCACCGCAACATCCCGGGCAGCCGGATGATCGTCCTCGACGCGACCGGACACTGTCCGAATCTCAGCGCCCCTAAAGAGGTGGTCGACGCCATGAGAACGTTCGTCTAGTGAGCGTCGCCGGTCTCGACTTCGACGACATGATCGAAAATGCGCCGTGCGGCTACATCACGCTGCGCGCCGACACGCGCATCGAGCACGTGAACCGGACGTTCCTCGCATGGACCGGTCACGACGCGGACGCGATGCTCGGGAAGCGCTTCAGTGATTTCCTCACCTTTCCCGGGCGTATCTATTTCGAAACCCATATCGCGCCCCTACTCCGGATGCAGGGTTTCTTCAACGAGTTCGCGATCGACATGCTTACGGCCGCGGGCGATCCGCTGCAGATCATCGCGAACGCCAATGAGCGCCGCGATCCGAACGGGAACGCGCTGGGCATCCGCATCGCGCTGATTAAGGCGACCGACCGGCGCCGGTACGAAACGGAGCTTCTGTCGGCCAAGGATCTGGCCGTGACGGCGGAAAAGGCCACGCAGGAGGTGCTGCGGCTGGAAAATGAGACGTCGCGGTTTCGCGAACAATTCATCGCCGTTCTCGGTCACGATCTGCGCAATCCGCTCGCCTCGATTAGCGCCGGCGCCCGTATCCTCGATCGGACGGTACAGAGCGAGCAGGAGCACCGGGTCACCGCGATGCTGCAGTCGACCGTCATCCGGATGAGCGCGATGATCGACAACGTGCTGGACTTCGCGCGTGGCAGGCTGGGCGGTGGCATCACCCTGCGGCGCGACACCCGAAAGCCACTTCAACCTGAACTCGAGCAGGTCGTAGACGAACTGCGTATGGGATCGCCCGGGAGGGAAATCCTTGCGGACTTCGCGATCGACCGGCCGGTTGATTGCGACCGGACGCGTGTTGGTCAGCTACTCTCCAACCTTCTAGGCAACGCCTTGACGCATGGCACCTCTGACCAGCCGATCGTCGTTCACGCCGAAACGCACGGCGGTTCTTTCGAGCTCTGGGTCGCCAACGCCGGCCAGCCTATACCGGAAGCGGCGATGGAGAAGCTGTTCGAGCCGTTCTTTCGTTCCGAGGCCCGCGCAAGCAGGCAAGGACTCGGATTGGGGCTATATATCGCTTCTCAGATCGCGAAGGCGCACGACGGCTCTTTGACCGTCTCGTCGTCGCCGAAGGAGACGCGCTTCACATTCACGATGCCGTCGGAGTAGCTCCGCTTCAAGATTCATCCGGCGTGCGGACGCTCCAGAAAGAATCGCAGCATTTCCTTCGTGGCATCCGGCCCCTCTGCGTCCGTATAGGATCCGGCGGGGCTCCCTCCGGACCAAGCGTGGCCGGCGCCGTGGATGTTCCAGTGCTCCAAAATCTCCCGCTGGCCGTCGACGTGGGTCGTTCGGGTATATCCATGCCCTCCCGGAATTTGCCCGCGATGCACTTTCTTCTGCGTCTTGGTCGCTCCGATAGTCTGTTCGACGACCTGGGCGCCATTGCCTGGATGCACGGTGGTGTCGCGATCGCCGTGAAAAACAATGGTCGGGATCATCGGGCCGGTCGCCGCAGGACGAGCGCCTTTGCCCCCTTGCCGCATGGCGGTGAACGCCGAGGGCATATCGGTAGCGGCTCCGCAAGGGAGGCCGGAATGGATCCCGACCGCAGCATATAGATCGCTATAGGTGGCTCCCATGATTGCTGCAGCGGCGCCTCCAGCCGAGAGGCCGGCGACGAAGACGCGCTTTGGATCGATTAAGTAGTCACGCATGACTTGGCGAGTGATGCCGGCGATCAGCGAGGGCTCGCCTTCGTCGCGGCGCTGGTCAGTCGCGCGAAACCAGTTCCAGCACTTGGACGGATTAGCGCCGCCATGCTGTGCCGGATAGACCACCAGGCAGTTCTGTTCTTCTGCGATGAAGTTCATTCTGGTGCCGGCTGCGAAATCGTCCGGCGACTGAGTGCAGCCATGCAGCATGACGACCAGCGGGTGCGGTTGACCTCGTTGGTAGCCGCAGGGGATGAACAGCTTGTAGCTCCGGCTTCCGGCCTCGTTGCTGTAGTTGCCATCGATAAACTTCGTTCCTTCCGGCGCGATGTCGGTGATCGAAGCAGGCGCGTGCTTGGCACCCCGCAGACCCAGCCAGGTGCCGTCCTTGGCCCGATCGAACAGCGGCCGGTGCAAACGTGCCGTGGTAGCCGGAGCTTTGAGGTCGGCCCAGCCGAGGCGGCTAGACTTGAGGTCAATGGTGGGCGGAACGCCGTCTGGAAGGCCGACGAGCTGCGGGACGAGCGATGCCGCAGCGGGCGCATGCTCGCCTTTGAACATGCGCTGCAGCAGCGCCGTGGCTTCGGTCAGTTGCCCCGCTCGCGTCAACCGCGTGGCTTCGCGCAGCGTGTCGTGATTCAACATCGTGTTCACCTTGTTCTGTCGGCGAGAGCGGCCTTGACCGCGGGGGTGGCATGGAGGGCTCCGAGCACGGAAACCGAGCCGATAGTTGAGCGGGCGAGTTCGGCCGTGACGTCCTGCGCGATGCTGGCAAGGCCAAGCACATTGATGTGCAGCATCTCGCCGGCTCGCTGCGCCGCTTCGAGATCCGCGCGCGTGTAATTCCGGAGGCCGAGATCCAAGCCTTTACGGGCGGTAGATTGCTTGACCACGTCGGCGTGACGCTCGAGCTGATTGCGGATCGCCGTCCGGATGAAATCCGTGCGGTTCGAATAGAACCCGTCCTTCACCATCAGATCGACGTGGCCCAGATCGACGAAGCCGAGATTGATGGTGATCTTTTCGGTTTCCGGAGGCTTGGGCCTCAATTCTTGAATATTCCAGGGCATCGCCATCCATTCGCCATCTGTATGGATGGTATATGGATGGAGCGCCGCCCCTTACAAGAGGGGTACGTGATGGAACTTTTGGAGAAATTATGTCCGAAGTGATCTCCCGATCCGCAAAGAACATGGCGCGACGAAGCTGACCGCCAAGGAAGGCTGATTGCCTGCGCTTATGCACAGTCGGGTGGAACAGGTGGACGGTCGTCCGCCCTGCCAATTCTGAATCCCTGTCCCGCGCTAACCGGCCGGAACGACCGAGGGGCGGAGGAATTCGTCCGGGCAGGAGCGACGAGATGCTGACGACGAAACAGAGACACCCGGCGATCCGAACGCTACGAGGCTGGGCGCTCGCCGTATTGCAAGAGGCCGGCGCAATCCGCGAATGCGAGGCGCACGGCTGGGCGCAGGATCGTGCCGATCCTCATGCCCGAGAACGCGTCTTTGACATCGCCCGCCTGGATCCGCCGCCTGGTGTCTCACTGGAGGAGGCCGTCACGGAGATCGGCGACGTGCTCGGATCAATTGGCGACACTTGCCCGGAATGCACGCCCTAACACTGAGCGCGCAAGTGGGCGCACGCGCCGGGTTCGCCGCGCCGAGATCGCCAGATTATAGAAGCCCAGCGAGATCCGGTAGGTCTTCAGCTTTGTGAGCATGGAGCCTGCAACGCGGTCGTCACGTTAGATCTCAACGCCGACGTGCGAACCATAGGGCGAGACCAGAAGAATGGACACCGTCAGGGCTGGCTGCGATGTCGCAAACGGGTCAAAGGCGGACATCAACCGGGGTCGTCGCGCAGGTCCGCTAAGGGCCATCAGCGGAAATGGCTATATGGCGAGAAACGCGGTGGCGTTCTAAAATGGGCAACGCGCAACAACCCAACGGGTCGCTGACATGTTGGCAGAACTCACAAGATCATCGAAGAGCTTGCATTCCCATACAGGGCGCCAGACGCCTATCGGGCGTTGCTCAATATTGGGACGCAAGCGGTTCCTGCAGTGCGCGCTGGGCTGCGGCATGACAATGCTGATGTTCGCTTGCATTGCTGCAGGTTTCTCGACCGATATCTATCGCCCGACACTCTCGCCGATCTGATGGGTATGCTGAACGATGCCGATGAGCGCGTCAGGTGCTCTGCTTTGCACACGCTAGCATGCGACCGGTGTAAGGAAGGGGCCTGCAAGCCCGAGGAAGGTGAAGTGCTTCCCAAGGCAATGAGATTGCTTGCGCGCGACCCCGATGCGCACGTCCGCGCAATGGCGATAGAAGTGGTCGGACAATTCGTTCACACCAATGCTCTTGCCGCTGCGGCAATCTCCGCTGCCCAGCAAGATGATGAAAATTCAACCGTTCGCAAGAAAGCCGGATGGTATGTGCCGGGAGGTCCGATCTACAGGCGGACCAAGCCGAGGCTTGGTACAACAGGTGCTGACAGTCTCGCTAAGTCGGCAACGGGTCAAAATGCGAAGAACTCAGAGTGAGCAAAGTCAGTCCGCTCTACCCCACCAAGCGGACCTCAATGAAAGATGTCGCCACTTCGCTGATGGGCCACTAGCCGAAGTGGGCCGTTGGATTTTCATCGCGGCATTGGCGATACCGTTGTCCGCCGAGATTGCAGGTTCAACGGTCTCTGCGACGTGCTCGGCCGATCAGGGCCTCGACGGTTGGCAACATGCGCGTGACGACTGCTTCGTTTCCAGCCGCGTTGGGGTGCAGACCGTCCAGCGCCTTGAGCTGAGCATTGTCAACAAACGCATCATCAAAAGCCGGGTAAAACAGCACATTGTGCTCGCTGGCAAGACCAGAGAACATAGCGGCAAAAGCGTTCTTGTATTCGTCTCCAAATATGGATTGGGTCCGCAAACCGCAAAGGAACACGGCTATCCGCCGGGCTTCGAGTTTGCCAAAAATCTCCGCGAGTGACGGACGCTCCCGTGCGGTAGCGGGATGGCGAGCAGGCTGCCAGCTGAGACTGGTCTACTCGCTCTTAAATTCCGCGATCTTTCGATCTTCAAACCATAGTTCTACGTCGTAGCCGTCTGCCAAGCATCTGGCGCGCTTCTTGGCTTCGGTTTCGTCCTTGCATATTAGAACCATGCGAAGCTCGATATGCCCGTCGAGGCCCATGATATTTGCGCGATACTCTTGCATCTGCTCCCTACGCGGTCGGTCGACCTGAGACGGCCTTATAGCTCAGGGGGCTGCAGACCCGACGACGTCAGCCATTCGTCTATGTTGGACTCGGTTTCGAGCTGGCGCAGTCTGCGTTCTAGAAGATCACGCTGCGGTTCTGGCTGCGTATTTTCCAGCTCCGCTATGATGCGTGCTCGTTCCGCATTCAAGTTGTCGCTAATGTGGGATTGTGGGTGTCGTCTCATGGCACTCTCCTTTCCCTGCGTGAATTGGGAGGGAGCGCAACCGGCGTTCTCATCACTGATCAAAGCACGGTGCGGTGCGGTGCGGTGATCGACCCAGTGTGCACCCGCAACCGGAGCGACGCCAGACAAAAGTCAACCCAGCGACGTCTCTTGAGGGTCAAAAGCCGCCGATGGCGGCCGCTCTGCGCGAAGTCCGCACGTCGCCGGCCAGCCGAAGTGTCAGTGGGCGATGGTGACGGTCCGCTAAGGGCCAAAAGCTGCCTTCCTCCGGAGTCAGCTCGTGACGTTTCACCGCGCCCCCCGTGAGCCATTTTGAGGTACGCTAGAGCACCTGCGCCTCTGAGAACAGCGGAGCCGGGAGGAGCCCATGGACGTCGCGGCCTGGCTGCGTGATCTGGGGCTGGGACAGTACGAGCAGTCGTTCCGCGAGAACGATGTCGACGCCGAGGTCCTCGCCGATCTCACGGCGGAGGATTTGATCGGGCTCGGAGTCACCTCGATCGGCCATCGCCGCAAGCTGCTCGCGGCGATCGCCGCTCTGCGCACCGGCTCAGTTCCGGTGACCACCCCTCGCATGACAGCACCAGCCGCGGTCCCCGGGACAGCCCTGCCGTTCTCGGAGGCGGAGCGGCGCCAGGTCACGGTGATGTTTGCCGACCTGGTCGGTTCGACTGCAATGGTGTCGCGGGTCGATCCGGAGGAGATGCGCAAGGTCATTCGCGCCTATCAGAACACGGTCTCGGGCGAGATTTCGCGTTACGTTGGGCATGTAGCCAAGTTCATGGGTGACGGGGTCCTGGCCTATTTTGGTTGGCCTAAGGCGCACGAGGACGATGCGGAGCGGGCCGCCAGGGCAGGCCTCGCCGTCACTCAGTCCGTAGCTGGGCTCACATCTCCGGACGGCCAACCGTTGGCCGCGCGCGTCGGCATCGCGACCGGTCTCGTCGTTGTCGGGGATCTGGTCGGCTCGGGGGAGGCTCAGGAGCGCGACGTGATCGGAGAGACCCCGAATCTGGCCGCTCGATTGCAGGCGCTTGCCCGACCCGGACAGGTCGTGATTGCCGAAAGCACGTGGCGACTGCTCGGCAGGCTGTTCGAGGTTGAGGACCTGGGCCAGCGAGCCCTGGATGGTTTCGACGAGCCGCTGCGCATCTTTCTCCTAGGCCCAAGCGTAGCGGAGGATCGCTTCGAGGCCTTGCACGGGACAGGCTTGGTGCCGCTCGTCGGTCGTGAGCAGGAGTTGGCGCTATTGCTCGACCGGTGGGCACGGGTCCGTGACGGCGAGGGGCAGGTCGTTCTGTTGTCTGGCGAGCCCGGTATCGGCAAGTCGCGCCTTGTCCGCGCGCTGCGCGAGCGCCTGGCCAGAGAGACCTACACGCCGTTGAGTCACTTCTGTTCGCCATTCCACCAAACGAGTCCGCTCCATCCCGTGATCGATCTGCTCGAAAGAGGCGCTGGCTTTGCAAGGGATGACGGGCCACTGCAGAAGCTCGATAAGCTGGAAGCGCTCATCGCTGTAGCGACCCGAGACGTCGCTGGGGCCGCGCCGCTGCTCGCAGCGCTGTTGTCGGTCCCGACCGCCCCCCGCTACCCGCCCCTCGAGTTGAGCCCCGAGCAGCAGAAGCGGCGCACCTTCGATGCGCTCGTGGATCAACTGACCGGACTGGCCGCGCACCGACCGGTGTTGGCAGTGTATGAGGACGTGCATTGGGCTGATCCATCCACGCTAGAATGGTTGGAGTCGGCGATCGAGCGCGTGCAGACCCTGCCCATTCTCGTGCTCATTACCTGCCGTCCCGAGTTTTCCCCGCGCTGGACTGGCCACGCGCATCTCACGCTACTGACCCTCAGCCGCCTCGGGCGCCGGCAGGGCGCATCCATGGTCGAGCAGCTCACGGGCGGCAAGGCACTGCCTGCAGAAGTGCTCGCGCAGGTCTTGGCCCGAACCGATGGCGTGCCGCTGTTCGTTGAGGAACTGACCAAGGCGATCTTGGAGTCCGGGATGCTGGCGGAAGAAAGCGACCGCTACATTCTCGGCGGCCCCCTGCCGCCGCTCGCAATCCCAGCCACGCTGCACGACAGCCTCATGGCTCGCCTCGACCGGTTCGCTCCCGTCAAGCAAGTGGCACAAATCGCCTCCTGCATCGGTCGGGAGTTCTCCTATGACTTGGTCTCCATGACCGCCCCTCTGAGTGAGGCCATACTGCAAGATGCACTCAAGGGACTGTGTGCTTCGGAACTTGTGTTCTGCCGAGGCACACCGCCGAACGCGACCTACCGCTTCAAGCACGCGCTCGTGCACGAGGTGGCCTATCGGAGCCTGCTCCGGAGCCGTCGCCAGCAGCTTCATGCGAGGATTGCCACCGTTCTGGAAGAGCATTTTCCGGAATCTGCTGAGACGGAGCCCGAGCTGCTCGGCCATCACTATGCGGAGGCGGGCCTGAAAGAGCAGGCCGTCGCTTACCTCCAGAGGGCCGGCGTCCGAGCCCTGGAGCGCTCGGCCTACCTTGAGGCGATCAGTCATTTGGCCCGCGGATTGGAGCTGCTCGAGGCTTCTTCAGACACCACCGAACGCGCGCAACGCGAGCTGGAATTGCAATTGGCGCTCGGGTCCGCGCTGATGGCGACTAAGGGCTATGCCGCGCCGGAGGTGGAGCAGGCCTACGTTCGGGCAAGGGCGTTGTGTAGCCACATCGATCTCACACCCCGGCTTTTCCCAGTGCTGCATGGCCTGTACAGGATTTATCACGTCCGCGGCGATCTGATCGCGGCGCGGGGGGTCGGGGAGCATCTCACCGAGCTGGGGCAGAGTCTGGGCGATCAGACCCTCCTCGTGGAGGCCAACCGGGCCCTTGGGGTACCCTTGCTCTGGCTTGGAGAGGTGGCTCTCGCCCGCGCCAAACTGGAAGAAGGGACAGCACTATACGATGCGAAGCTGCTGCGATCGCATGCCAATACCTACGGCATTGACCCTGGCGTGGTGTGTCTCTCCTATGCAGCTCTCGCTTGGTGGTTTCTGGGCTTTGCCGACCAGGCCCTCGACAGGAGCCAGAGGGCGCTCGCTTTGGCTGAGGAACTCTCACATCCTCACAGCCGCGCCTTAGCTCTGGTGTGGGCCGCGTGGCTCCGCCAGTTCCGCCGCGAAGTGCCCGGCACAGAAGAAATGGCGCAGGCAGCCATCCGGCTCTGTAGCGAGCACGGCTATCCCCTCTGGAGGGCGATGGGAACCATTTTGCACGGTTGGGCGCTAAGCGAGAGCGGACAGAAGCCGGAAGAATGTATCGCGCAAATGCGGCAGGGGATGGCCGATCTCCGGGCGACGGGCGCTGGACTCTGGCAGCCATGTTTCCTCGCCCTGATTGCCGAAGCATGTGACAAAGCGAACCGCCTCGATGAGGGGCTCACGGTTCTCGACCAGGCACTCGGCATCGTCCAGGAACGGGCGGAACGCTTCTACGAGGCCGAGCTGCATCGCCTTAGGGGCGCGTTGCTGCTCCGGTGCAATCCTGTAAACGTTTCGGCCTGTGAGACTTGCTTTCGAACGGCGATCGCGATCGCGCGCAATCAGCAAGCCAGGTCCCTCGAGCTCCGCGCCGCGACCTCGCTCGCCCGGCTGTGGGCCGAGCGCGGCGAGCGACGCAATGCGCAGGATCTCCTCACAGGAATCTGCGGCTGGTTCACCGAAGGCTTTGATACCCTCGACCTCCGGGAGGCCCAAACACTGCTGCGTGAAATGGGCGGCCCGAACTCGTAAATTGCCCGGAAGCAGCATCAGCCAATTGACACCACGATGATATCAACGCGCCGAAGCGTTGAAGGTCCGAATTGGTCACAAGCGGTCTTACCGACGCTGTTCACACCTAGTGCGCTCGCGGCCGGAAACCCGACGTTCACGCGCTTAAGACGAGAGTCAACTAAGGACCTTCAGCGACATATGGGCACGTCCTCGAAACCTTCGCAGCATCGGTCAGCGCGGCTGACATTTCAATGACCAACAAGCAATAGTCAGCCGGCAGCCGTTCATAGCCGGGTTTGGCTGGCACTATGATCCGGTGTACGGTGTACCATGGGTCGGATGCGGGCCATGGTGCAAGAGCGGCCAGTCCGGGTTGAGCGCAGATTGTCGGCAATATTGGCCGCCGATGTGGTTGGTTATTCGCGGCTAATGCATGACAACGAAGAAATTACTCATACCAAACTTACGACGCTCCTGACGGAAGCTGTCGGTCCTGCGATCGCGGAGCATCGTGGCCGCATCGTGAAGAACACTGGCGATGGGTTCTTGGCAGAATTTCCGAGCGCGGTTGAAGCAGTCCGAGCTGCTGTACGATTCCAAATCCGAGTTGGAGAACTTACAATTGGAGACGCGGAGGACAGTCGCATAGCCTTCCGGGTGGGAGTCAACATTGGAGACGTAATCATCGAGCGTAATGACATGTTCGGCGATGGCGTAAACATCGCGGCGCGGCTTGAGACGATCGCAGAGCCCGGCGGCATCTGCATCTCGCTGTCTGCGTATGATCACGTCCGAGGCAAAGTTGGCGTCGAGTTCGCCGACATGGGTGAGCAGAGCCTTAAAAACATCGCCCGCCCGGTCCGGGCCTTCGCTATCGTCTGGGAAGAGCAAAGCCCCGCGACCCACGGTATGCGCGCAAAGTGGGACACGGCTTCAGCGCCTCACCTTTCCATAGTAGTGCTTCCTTTTACGAACCTCAGCGGTGATCCGGAGCAAGAGTACTTCGTGGATGGGGTGACCGAGACCCTCACTACAGACTTATCGCGCATCGGTGGCGCGTTTGTGATTGCGCGCAACACCGCGTTCACGTTTAAGGGCAAAGCCCTGGACGTAAGGAAGCTGGGACGTGAGCTGAACGTCCGTTATGTGCTCGAAGGTTCTGTGCAGCGAAGCGGCAACCGCCTCCGTGTGAACGTGCAGTTGGTTGACGCCAATACAGGCAATCACCTCTGGGCCGAACGCTTTGACAAGCCTGTTGCCGACCTCCTTGACATGCAGGATGAAATCGTATCGAGACTCGCTAACGAGCTTGATGCCGAACTTGTTGCCGCGGAGGCACGGCGGGCGGAGTGTTCACTGCGTCCAGACGCGATGGACTTGGTGTTCCAAGGCAGCAGCTGGTTCAACAAGGGGCAGACCCCCGATTGCCTGACACGAGCGCGCAGTTTTTTCGAGAGAGCCCTTGTGCTCGATTCCGAAAACATTGAGGCCATGGTCGGCTTGGCGCGGGTCGATACCTCACTAGGGGCTTCCTTTATAGCCGATGACTATTCAGCGCGGCTTGCTGCGGCGGAGACAACCATAATGAGGGTACTATCCCTCGCCCCAAACCACGCTTTGGCTCACTTGACTTTGGGCAACTCGCAAATATTTACGAAACGCGCAGTCCAAGGCATCGCGGAGTGCCAGCAGGCATTGGCGCTGGATCGCAATTTAGCCCGCGCTCATGCTCTCATCGGCCTGGCCAAGTTCTTCCTTGGTCGAGGCGCAGAAACCGAAACTCACATAAACGAGGCGTTCCGCCTTTCTCCTCGCGACACCTATGCCGCTCGTTGGATGGGGTATGTTGGCCTTGCCAAGGCGCAGCTCGGTGTTGATGACGAGGCGGTCATCTGGATGCGTCGGGGCCTCGATGCAAACCGCAACCATTCGTTCGCCCACTTCCCTCTCGGGGCAGTGCTTGCGTGGCTTGGCGAACTAGACCAGGCGCGCGCCACGGTACGAGCGGGACTTGCGCTTGATCCAAGCTTCACCATCTGTCGGTTTCGCGCTCACGTACCTAGCGACAATCCGATTTTTCTTGCTGTCCACGAACGCCTCGTTGAGGGAATGCGGCTGGCGGGGGTACCGGAAGGGTAGCGTTCGTCATGTCGGACGCCAATGGACGTCATTTTCGTCCGAAATGGGTTATTCGCGACGGCTTCACCTTCTACCCGAGAGCTTCCGGTCTAACCCCAAGAGCAGACATCATGAGGCCCATCGATCGGTCTCGAGCGGGCCATTTCCAGATTCATGCGGTGCCGCAAACCCATCATCTCATTCGATCAACTTATCGGCGCGGGCCAGCAGAGACTCGGGCACCGTCACACCCATCGCCTTAGCGGTCTTGAGGTTGATCACCAGCTCGAATTTCGTCGGCTGTTCGACCGGCAGATCGGCAGGCATCGTGCCGCGCAAAAGGCTCGCCGCAAATCGGGCAGTAAGGTCTGCCAAGTGATCGGAGGATGGGCCGTAGCCGATAAAGCCACCTTGCTCGGCCCGCACTCCCCACTGATACATGGTTGGAAGGCGCAGTGCTGCAACTCGTTCCATAATCAGCGGACCATTGCCGTCGAGCATCCCGGAACTAAGAACATTTAGCGCTGTGGCCCCCGATGCCTCTGCGCCATCGATAGTCGCTGCAATCTCCTCAGCTCTGGTGACGCGATAGATTGAAAGCTCGACGTTTTTTGCGCGCGCCGCCTCTTGCAGAGCGCGCGTCTTCGCCTCAGTCAAGCTGGTATCGGCGAGAGCCGCCATGCGGCGAATTCCAGGCACGGCTTCGATCAGGATGTCCTGTCGCATGCCGTCAAGCTCAGGAGCAAAAATGCTGATCCCCGTGATATTCCCATTGGGCCGGGCGAATGATTTTACCAATCCCTCCGCGACCATATCGCCTGTGATCCCAACGATGGGAATGCTCTTGGTCGCCTGCTGCACGGCGTCAACTGCCTCGTTTCCAGCAGCATAGATGACCTCGGGTTGGGCTATGACCAGCTCCGCCGCATGTTGCGAAAGCAGATCGATATGAAGTGCAAAGGCGCGGTAATCAATCGTGAGGTTTTGGCCTTCAATGAAACCAGCGCGCCGTAGGTTGTCAAAAAAACGTACGTTAAACTGAATGTCGCGAGGATGCGGAGACAAGCAACCCAGGCGATAGGTCCGTCCCGTTTTCTGGGCCAGCGCTGCGAGCGGCAACGCCACCACCGCGCCGCCGACAAGCGTGATGAAACCGCGCCGTCTCATTGGAACCCCCAATGGAAAACGCCTCGTCCATGTCGAAGTCTAGCACTTCAAGACGGGACGCCGATGAGAACAATCGGCCCGGTCGCTGCGTCCAAATGTCCGAGATGGGTCACACGCGGAAGAACTCAGGTTGAGTATGTCGAGTCCGCTTCACCCCCAGAGAACAGACGTCTAGCGGACATGCCGTGTCGGCCGCTTGGGGCCAATTGCGGTCATGCCTTTAGCACCCCCTTACCACCATAAATGCCGCGAACCTTGGGTGTTTCTTAGTTCCTGTTCGCACCGGTCGTCGTGACTTTCTCCATCACATCGCTCACGGTGTAGCTCGCCGCCTTCGCTCTGTCGCGATCAAGATCGATCTACGAACCTGTCGCCGAACATCAGCAGACCGCTCCGGTTAACTTATCTCGTCGACCCGGTCCGGGTAAAAGGCGACGTAGTCCTTGATCTGCGCCACCGCTTCAAACGGCGTCTCATAAGTCCACACCGCATTGACCGAACGATCTCCTCCAACCGGAATGCTGTAATAGGAGGCGTCGCCCTTGTAGGGACAGTACGAAGTATGCTCGCTCCGCGCGAGCGCGGTCATATCGACGTCCCGACGGGGGATATACTGAACGGGCGGATAGGACGCCTCGCGCAGCGCTTGTGTCTGCGACGGTCTTTCCGCCGATCTTGACCACGATACGCGACGGGTTCACCTCGATCGAAATCGGGTGATCAGCCCCCGGAATCTTCACCACTTTGTCTGCCATGATTTGCATCCTTTTCAGTTGGAAACGGGGTCTTGGGCGGCGTTTCCATGTCCTGGCTCCGTGTCCCAGCCAGCTAACTTCCTTCCGAGACGATGGAGGGGAATGGCAGCCGCTCGGCGGGTTGCAGGTTAGCATCGTCGCCTTGAAGTGACGATCTGAGGAACCGGTCGGCTTGCGACACGAAGATTTCCGGGTACTGGTAGAACGACCCGTGATTTGCATCCGGATAAAGGATCAGCTGCGCATTCGGCAGGTTTTGCTGCAGGATGTAAGAGTTCACCGTAGGTATGATGACATCGTTACTGCCCTGCACGATCAGCGTCGGCTGACGGATATTTTTCAGACGGTCGAAGACGCTCTCGGCCGGCGCGATGTACCTGCCGATGGCCTCGCGCTGCGCGGATGCAGCTTCTCCGCTCACCTCTGGGTCGCGATCGTCGCGGGAAAGCTTGCGTTCCAGAAAGGCGAGGCCTGCGTGTCATTCGGCCTGCAATATTTTACAGGCCGATTGACACTTGGCCGCGCTGCGCCATCCGCCGACCACTTTTGTCCACGACCTAGCGAGTCGGCTCCGATGCAGCAAGTGCGCGAGGGCGAATCGCCGCCCGGCGGCGACGCTGCTACAATTGGCGCAGCGCCCGCGCCAGGCCGCTCCGGAGACCTGACGATGTGCAATCTCTACTCGATCACCACGAACCAAGCCGCCATCAGCGCGCTGTTCCGGGTCGTCAGACGCCGGATCGTGCTGGCATCGCGGTCGTAGGACAGGCGCTCATAAACGCCTTCCTGCCGCGCCTGATCGTCGGTGATGGCAAAGGCCATCAACTGCTCAAGGGTCAGATTGCCATCGCGATACAGCTGCACCAATTTGGGTGAAACCGCACCCAACCGGAGGCGTTGCCGCACCACATGCGGCGTCACCCCGAAGCGCGCGGCGATCTCCTCCGCACCAAAGCCACGCTCCTCCGCAAGCCTCCTGAACGCCTCGAACTGGTCGGCGGGATGCATGTTTTCGCGGGTGACGTTCTCGTCCAGGCTGATTTCGTGGGGGTCATTCGCGGTGTCGATGATGCAGCGGATCGGCTCGGTCTTCTTGATCTCCTTCCGCTTCACCCGCAGCAGCTGTGCAAGCCGCCTGCCCTCGCCGATGGTCACGAGATAGAACCCCGTGGCCGTTCCCGCTCCGTCGAACTCGGGCTCAACCACCAGATTTTGCAGGATGCCCTTGGCGGCAATACTCGCCGCATAACCCTCGATCGCCGCCTCGCTGTGCGGCGTCTTGCGCGCATTGTTCGGGGACTTCTTGAGCTTATTGAGCGGGATCAAAGTCTCCGTCCCGCTCGCGGGAATGATTTCAACTGATTTGGCCGACATGATCATTCTTCCTTTTACTTCCATGGGTGCAGCGCGCACTCCGCGCCTGCACCCCTGCCCGTCGGCGAGACCGGGGGTAGCAAGCGCCAGGGCGACCCGAGCGGAGGGGACTCCCCACCTTTTGCAAGAGCCTTCTTCTCGCAAGTTCGCTCAAACATTTGCAGCTTCCCGTTCTCACCTTTGGGCAGGGTGAAGAGCGCAACATCGCGCTCGAAGCCCTGCCTCGCGGCGAGCAGCGGGTGTGCAAGCGGAGCGAGTGCCTTCGCGGGGAACCGGCTGCAGGGAGCGTGGATATCTGTCGCCGATCGCGTCAGTGAGAAGCGACCGAAGCTGGGCGGAAGGCACTCCGCAGCGCGCTGAGGGCGGAGCCCTAAGCCTTCGCCGCGGGAGCGCAGCGACGCGCAAAACAACGCCGGCACGGCAACAACACTCATAAGTGTCATCGCTCGCAGATGTGAAGAAACGACTGGTTACATCCGGGCCTGTCGTCGTCGCGACGCTACGCAATTTGGAAGCTTCGCGTCTCGCCGACGACAGGATCAGGCCGCAGCGGACTGCGGCGGTCGGCCGTTGTCGAAGAGTTCGCCGGTCCTGAGCATGGCACAAGCAACGCCAATCAACCTGCTGCCGATTGATCGGAGCGCGCGAGCATGGGAATGCCCGCGCTTGCGTAAGGCGGCATATCGATTGCGCGTTTGGAAGTCATGCAGCACCGCAACGCGTGCCCAATGATAGACAGCGGTCCTCAGACGGTGCGGACAAGACTGCCTCATGACCACGACAATTTGCTTACCGCTGCGTCGCGTGACGGGCACGACGCCCGATAATCCCCGAAGCGCCTGAGCGTCTCGGCGAACGATCGCATCGTGTCCTTCGGACAGAAGTGCCGCGAGGACGATCGTTCCGATTCCAGGCATCGACCGCAAGACCTCGGGATCGGCGTGAGGCGCGATGCCGGTCGCTGATGGAAGTTCGGCCACCGCCGAACACAGGCGCTCGAGTTCCTTCATGGCAAGCTTCATCTGCTGCATAACCAGCCGCAGACGGCCTAGAATGAGCTCGCAGTGCGCCACGCAGGCCTCCGTCACACCGGATGCAACAGATATCGGCGTGCTGCGGAGATGATTGAGCAAGGTGTCCGCAGTCCACCTCTTTACCCTGCTCTCCTTAAGGCGCCTTGCGATCGTCGACGTCCTCACGGCGCGTGCCCTTGCCGGCGTGGGGATCAGATCCCAAAGATCCAATATCCACTGCTGCGACCAGTCTTCCGCGAGCTCAAGCATTTGCGGGAAATAGCGCCAGAGCTGATGACGAAAGCGGTTGGCCAGGCGATTGCGTTCGGCAGACAAGTCCTCCGTCATGCGCGACCACTCACGTAGCTGAATGATCGTCGGATGCACTGGCTCCAGGAATCGATAGAAACGGCTATCGGTCCGCAGAGCATCAGCGAGCACGAACGCGTCGAGCCGATCATCCTTGGCGCCGGCCATGGTGAAGCGATCTCGAAATCGATCGAGCTGCTTTGGATTTAGCGCATGAACCAGGAAGCCCGAATCCATCAAGCTCTCGACGACGGGCCCATGCGGGACCTCGATGCCAATCGCGATCCGGCCTGGTTCAGCACCCGTCGTGCGCTGGATCCAGTCTGCCAGTTCAGCCAACCCGTCACCGCTATGTTGGAACGAACGATGGCCGAGTTTTGCGCCTTGGGCATCCAATGCGTAAGCGTAGTGTGTCGCCGATGCCCAATCGACACCCACGTAGGCAGCTATGTCTTCATTCATTCCCTTCCCTCCTTCGCAGTCGGGCAGCTGCGATCTTCGCCGGCCCTGTTCTGGCGCTCAATGGCGCAACTCCCCACGGGGCGTCGAACGCAGCTCATCCGTCGGGGCACTCGTCCCCTCTGGGCGCTCACGGCGCAGGATCACCAGGTGGCTCCCAACGAATCAGCCCGTAGGCCAACGATAGCCCCGTGAGGAGCATCCTGATTGGAACAGGGATCGCCCGCCCGCAAGGGCCGCTCGCTAGAAGCGGGTCTGCACGGCGCATGTCGGCCGTTCGAGAAGGTGACGCCCGTTCGAAAGCACGGAAGACCGGGGAGACCGCTCGGGTCGGCGCCGGCGCCAGCCGGCGCTTTACCCTGGCGCGCGCGAGGGGCGGAGCCCCTGAGATCTCAAGCGTTAGAACGTTGAGCAAGTCAGCGCAGGCCAAAACAAGAGATCGAAAACAAGAGCAAAAGTGAGAAAATCAAAAGAGGCACCCGCAGGAGGGTCAGCATAGCGCCGACGCGTAGCGGCGGGACCCGGGACCGAGTGCAGTCGCGAGACCGGTTAACAAGGCACCCGCGCGACGGGCAGTGATAGCGGTGCCGCGCAGCGGCAGCCCTTCGTGCGAGTGCCTCCGGCGAGCGACACATTATATCTGCTTGCGTGAGGGATCGAAGCCGAATGGCCGAGACGCAACGCGCTCGGTTCACGAGAGCCCGATGCGGCGACAGCCGCACGCGCACCCAAATCAGAATCAGTGAGACAGCGGCGGGGAGAGTGAGCCGATCCAGGATCGCCATCTTCGGCGATCGACGGATTTCGTCGCATCTCAAGACAATGTGAGCCGCCTGATCTGGCTTGATTCTTCTTGCGTGATCGCATTCCTACAAGGCTGCAGCTTGATCTCCGTGCCGGTGCTTGCAGTTGCGCCAGCCAGCGAAAGTGCGATCTTCCAATTACCTCGGCGTGGTGCTGTCACGACTGGATAATTCCGATGGATTCTGTTCGGGGCGGTATTGGCCAGCGCCTGGTGTCGCGTGACCAAGCTGCCTCATACTGTGGTCTGTCAGTCAGCACCTTCTCGAACTGGGTAAAAATCGGAAGACTACCCTCTGCTCTTTCTGGCACGTCGCGATGGGACTTGAAAGCGATCGATCTCGCGTTAGACTCGCTGAGTGGATTACTCAGAACTCAAACTCCGGACGTTGCGACATCCGCGCTGGACGAGTGGAGAGCAAAGCGTGCGCGTCAATCTCAAAGGGATTCATAAAGTAAAGGTGACGCTCTCAAGCGGCGAACCAAAGACGTACTATTACGCCTATCGCGGCGGTCCCCAGATCAAAGCAGAGCCAGGCACGCCAGACTTTATCCAGCAATACCAGGAGGCGCATTCGAACTTACGGCAGCCACGCGGCGGCACCTTCATGTCAGTCATCGCACGATACAAAGCGGCGCCGGAATTCACCAAGATCGCAGCGTCCACTCGCCGCGATTATCTGAGGTACATCAAACTCATTGAAGAAGAATTCGCTGACCTGCCGATCGCCGCTCTCGCCGATCGCAGGATTCGCGGCGACTTCAAAGGCTGGCGCGACAAATTCGCCAACACGCCGCGCAAGGCTGATCTCGCCTGGACGGTGTTGGCGCGCATTCTGTCCTTCGCGAAAGATCGCGGCATTATCACCAGCAATCCTTGCGAGCGTGGTGGTCGGCTCTACGTCGCAGACCGCCGAGACAAGATCTGGACCGAGCAGGACATTGCCGCAGTTCTATCAGTTGCATCTCAAGAGATCAGGTTGGCGCTGATCTTGGCTTTATGGAGCGGTCAACGACAAGGCGACCTTTTGCGCTTACCTTGGTCAGCCTACGAGAGCCCTCATATTCGTCTCCGCCAGTCGAAAGGCGGGCGCCGCGTAGTGATGCCTGCCGGCACTCCCTTGAGAGCTCTGCTCGACACCACGCAGCGTCGGGGACCTCTTATCCTGACGAACACGCTCGGCCGGCCCTGGACTTCCGACGGCTTTCGAACATCGTGGGCAAAGGCCTGCGAACGGGCGGGCATTGGCGACCTGACGTTTCACGATTTGAGGGGCACCGCAGTGGTTCGGCTGGCGATCGCTGGCGCCAGCGTACCGCAGATCGCGGCCGTGACCGGCCACTCGTTAAAGGACGTCGAGGCCATTCTGGACGCGCACTATCTTGGTCGCGACATTCAGCTTGCAGAAGCTGCGGTACTCAAGCTCGAAGCGAGAACAAAACTGTAAAACGACCTGTAAAATGAGGTCGCCTACTCTACCAAGCCAGATGCTAAGTGCTTGATTTATATGGTGGGCGCACCAGGGCTCGAACCTGGGACCCGCTGATTAAGAGTCAGCTGCTCTACCAACTGAGCTATGCGCCCGAAAGGCGGTCAATGCCTTGCGAGGCCGGTCGTTTAGCAAAGCGATCCGGGTATGGCAAGCGATGTGGCGCATGTTTTCCAAGGTTCTTCCACAGGCCCGAAAATGCGAAAAGCCGCTGGATTCCAGCGGCTTCGCCAAGGCCAATCCCGGGGTTAATTCCTCGGGAAATACGGGGTGGCTCAGAGCCGGCCCTCGCGATCCCGGTCTGGCCCGCCGTCACGGTCGAAACGGTCGCCGTGGAAGCGGTCCATGCCGCGCTCCATCATGCGGTCCATGCCCCGTTCCATGAAGTGTCGGGACGGGCCGTCCCCACCGCCGCCGAACGGGCCACGGTGGCGGGTCAGCACGGCAAGGCGCCGCTTCTGGCCCTCGTCGAGCGTCTTGTAGAGCGGATCGGCCGCATCGGCGATCTTCTTCAGGGCGGCGGAGGTCGCGCCCATGTCCTCGGCGCGCTGGCGCAGGCGGGCGACCGGATCCTCGGGCTTGTCGGCGTTCTTGCCGGTGTCGCCCGGGCCGGCATTCATCCGCGCGTTGGCGCGGTCGATGCGCAGCTTGGCGAAGTCGCGCACGGCAGCCTCGACCGGCGGCCACAGCTTCTCCTGGTCGGCGTTGAGCTTCAGCCCGGCATGGACGGCGGCGATCCGCGCGTCGACGAAGGCGGCACGGTCCTCCGGGTTCATGCGGACGTGGCGGAAGTGCTCCATCCACGGGCGATGAAATTGGGCATAGACCGCGCCCGAGCCGGCGATGCTGAGCACGGCGATGGCGGCGATGGTGAACTTCCTCATACGGACCTCCTCTGGAAGGATGCCGGTGAGGATGAGCGCCGGACGGCTGACGCGCAACTTACAACTTGGACAGAGAGAGCGTTCTTACGAAGATGTAACTCCCCTGAATGTCCATTCAGATGCAGACTGAAATGTTTTGCAACAAAAAGGGCCTCCGCGCAGGCTGCACGGAAGCCCCTTCATTGATGGTCGATCCTGATCAGTTCGTCGTGCTCTTCGATTCCTTGAGGAACTCGTCGATCAGCGGCTGGCCGACGCGGCTTGCGGCGTCCTTGTAGACCGGCTCCATCGCCTTGCGCATCGCCTCGTCCTGCTGCGGCGTGAGCTTGATGATCTCGCTCTTGCCGCTCTTCTTGATCTCGGCCAGCGCGTCGTCGTTCTCCTTCTGCGACTGCGCGTTGTTGAAGTCGGTCGCCTCCTTCATCGCCTTCGACAGCTGGTCGCGGATGTCGGCCGGCAGATCGTCCCAGAACTTCTTGTTCACGATCACGACGTAGCCGATGTAGCCGTGATTGGTCTCGGTGATGTACTTCTGCACCTCGTGCATCTTCTGCGTATAGATGTTCGACCAGGTGTTCTCCTGACCGTCGACCACGCCGGTCTGCAGTGCCTGGTAGACTTCCGAGAACGCCATCACCTGCGGCAGCGAGCCGAGCGACTTGAACTGGGCCTGCAGCACGCGCGAGGACTGGATGCGGAACTTGACGCCCTGATAGTCGGCGGGCGTGACCAGCTTCTTGTTGGCGCTCATCTGCTTGAAGCCGTTGTCCCAATAGGCAAGGCCGGTGATGCCCTTGGAGTCCAGCAGCTTGAGCAGCCGGAGGCCGAGCGGGCCTTCCGTCACCTTCCGCAGCGTCTTCAGGTCCGGAAGGATGTAAGGCAGATCGAACACCTCGAATTCGCGGATGCCGAGCGGGCCGAACTTCGAGTTGGACGGCGCCAGCATCTGCACGCTGCCGAGCTGGAGCGCCTCGAGCTCTTCCTTGTCCTTGTAGAGCGTCGAGTTCGGGTAGACTTCGATCTTGACCTTGCCGCCGGTGTACTTCTCGGCGAGCTCCTTGAACTTCTCCGACGCCTTGCCCTTCGGCGTGTCGGTGGCGACGACGTGGCTGAACTTGATGATGATCGGCGATTGGGCCGATGCCGGCCCGGTCAGGGCCAACGCCCCGGTCAAGACCGCAACCGATGCCGCAGCCCAAATGAGTTTCCGCATGCTTCCTCCCACACGTTTTTTGGTGGGGCACGAACCGTCGCCCCCAAGCCCTAGATTCAAGACTTGAGGGCAGGATTATAGGGAAGCGGACACAGGCGCCATTGCCCCTTAGCAGGGGGCGGCTTGCAAAAATGCGGTATCCGGAGGCGAAATCTGCTGGACTGGCTCACGCAGGTCGATGGCAGGGAAACCCTGCCATCGCCGCTGCCGCCTCTCGCAACCTCAGCCGTGCAGCGCCGGCGCGAGTTGGGCCTGCTGCGCGACCGCCGGATCGGTGATCAGGGTGCCGCCGTGCCCGTCCGAGGACAGCGCAAAGTCGGCCGCGCTGTACTGACCGAGCAAGTGCAGCGTCGCGACGTGGGTGCCGTCGGAGACTGTCAGCGTGCCGCCGGTGTTGTCGTTGTTCTGCGCATAGGCCATCGAGGTCAGGCTGTCGCTGAACAGGATGTCGCCGAGATCGAGACTGTCATGGTCCTGCCAGCCGGAGATCGTTCCCGTGAAGGCCGACGCCTGGGCCAGCACCAGCGAGGCATTGGGACCGGCGAAGATCACATCGTCGATCGTGCCGCCCGCGTGGACAAAGGCGAGCGCGCCCGAGCCGATCGTGGTGTCATCCGCGCTGCCACCGGCCTGCACGTGCTGCGTGCCGGACAGGACCGTCGTGCCGGTCGCGCTGCCATACACATATTGCACGCCGCCGTTGACGATGGTGGCGTTGGCGGCGCCCCAATCGACCTGGACTCCGCCGGCATTGATCGTGGTGCCGGTCGCCGTGCCGTCGGCGTAGACGCTCTGCTGGCTGCCGGCGTTGACCGTCGTGATCGACGCGTTGCCGTGGAGATACTGGAGGGCGCCATTGCTGATCGTGGTCTGGACCACCGTGCCGCCATAGACCGACTGGACGCCGCCATCCATGGTGGTGTTGATCGCCGTTCCACCCAGATAGACGTCCTGCCCGCCGCCATGGATCGTCGTGTCCGAGGCCGTGCCGCCGCTCTCGACGGCCTGCAGGCCCGAATTGATCGTCGTGAGGCTCGCCGAGCCGAACACGTACTGACCGCCGCCGCTGATCGTCGTGATGATCGTGAAGCCCCAATCGATCTGGATGCCGCCGGCATTGATGGTGGATCCGGTCGCACTGCCGTCGATGTAGACGTTCTGCTCACCCCCGGCATTGACGATGGTGTTGAAAGCATTGTTGTGAACGTGCTGGAAGCCGCCATTCGCGACCGTGGTCTGGATCGCAACGCCGAAGACGTTCTGGGTGCCGCCGTCCACGGTGGTGTTGGTCGCGATACCACCGCCGAGGATATCCTGGTCGCCGCCGGCCTCGATCGTCGTGCCGTCGGCCGAGCCGCCGATCTGGATGTACTGATTGCCCGAGATCACGGAGTTCGAGGCCAGACCGAACACCAGCTGCGCGGCGCCCGCGGCAACCACCATTCCATTGGCCGAGCCCTCCAGCACGACCGCCGCGCCGCTCTCGACCTGGATGTCGGAATAGCCGGACGCATCCTTGATCCGCCAGACGCCGCTCTGGACGTCGAGCTTCTCGACATTGACGACGGTGCCAAGGAGCGAACCGGAGCCACTTCCCGACAGCACCAGCGTGTCTACGCCGTCGCCGCCGTCGATCGTGCCGGTGACGATCGAAGCGGTGGCGAGATTGATGCTGTCGTCGCCTGCGCCCATCGAGACGTCGCCGATGATGGAGCCGCTGTTGGTGAGCGTATCGTTGCCGCCGCCGGTGGCGACGCTGCCGAAAATGCCGCCCGTGTTGGTAACGGTGTCGCCGAAGGCGCCGACGATCGAGATCGCCTCGCCGTTGTTGCCGCGGATCGTGCCGTCGTTGATGATGGTCATGACGCCGAAGGCGCTACCGTCATTGCTGTCGTCCACGGTGATCGCGCGCTGATCGCTGATGATCAGGCCGCCCACCTCGTTGTGGACGAAGCCGCCGCCGATCGCGAGCGCCTCGTTGAGGCCGTTGGCGCCGCTGGTCAGGCCGACCGCCGCGATCGTCCCGAAATTGTCGATCGAGACCAGACCGTCGACATCGACACCGTCGGCGTCAGCACCGCCGACCGCCGTGCCGGTGATGGTGCCGCGGTTGGTCACTGTTGTCGTCGTGTTAGCCGCGCTGTCCATGTTGATGCCGGAGCCGCTGCGGCCGGTGATGGTGCCGTCATTGTTGACGGTGATCGGCTGGTCGCCCGTGATGGCGTGGCGGGCGCCGTCGATGATTCCGCCGGCATAGTTGTTGACCACGCCGCCGGTGTTGACCGACTGGAAGTCGATCGCGTCGTTACCGGACGAGGCCGCCGAGGCATTGTGGCTGACGATCTGGCCGTAATTGTTGATGGTGGCGTTGGCGCCGGGCCGGATCGCGTCGGCATCGGCCGCCGAGATCACGCCGGTTGCCGCATTATTGATGACGGTATTGGCGCCGCTCGAATTGATGTCGTCGAGATCGAGCGCCTGGCCGGCATTGCTGCCGGTCCCCGTCGAGGAGATCGTGCCCTCGTTGTTGACGGTGAAGGTGCCGCTCTTGCCCGAGACCAGGTTCGAGATCTTCACCGCATCCTTGGTCGCGGTGATGGTGGCGCCGGCCTTGTTGTTGATGGTGAAGCTGCCGCTGGTCGAACCGCTGGTGGCGATCGCGCGGCTGGTGCCGGTGATGGTGCCGGAATTGTCGACCACCGCGCCGGGCGAGGTGCTGCCGCCGATCCAGGTGACCGGGGTCGAGCCCGACAGGGTCGCGCCGGCGAGAACGGTCAGATGATCGTTGTTCGCCAGCGTAATCGGGTTCGACGAGTTGCCGGAGACGAGAGTGCCGTCGTCATTGGCGATGGTGCCGGTCGCCGTCGCGGTGCCGATCGTAACCGCCGCGCCCGGATTGCTGGCGCTGGTGAGCGTGAGCGTAAAATTCTCGTCGGGCTCCGCGGTGGTGTCGCCGGAGATCGTGATGGTGATGGTCGCCGAGGTCGCACCGTCGGCGAAGCTGCCGCTGAAGGTCGAGGCCGGCAGCGTGCCGCCGAAATCGGCCGCATCGGTGGTGCCGGCCGCGAAGCTGCCGGAGAAGCTGAGTACGCCGGTGGTGCCGCCGGTGCGCGCAATGGTGAAAGTCATGGTCTTGGTGCCGCTCTGCCCCTCGGCAACCGACACGCTCGGCGACGAGAACGAGATCGTCTGCGTGGCGGGCGCGGCCACGGTGAAGGCGGTGGTCGGGAACGGCGCGTCGGGCGTGGTGCCGTCGGTGCTCTGGTCGCCGCTGCCGTTCTGGGTGGCCCAGTTGGCGGTGTTGCCGATCGCGACAAGGTAGTCGGCGAAGCTGGCGAAGCCCGAGCGCGGTCCGTTATAGCCGACGATGTCGAGGCCGCCGGTGAAGCTGACCGCGGTCTGGCCGGCAACGAGGCCGGTGCCGGTCAGCGTGCCGTCTGAGGTCGCATAGCCGACATTGGAGATCGCGGCGAGAAAGGTCGGCGCCGTCGAGGTGCCGACATAGGCGTAGACGACCTCGCTGTCGTTGGACAGGCCGGTATTGTTGGCGTTGGTGAAGGTGGCCGAGCCGGCGCTGGTGCCGAACGTGCCCTTGCCGATGTTGTTGATGTCGATGACGGTGCCGGCGGGAATCGCGCCGGTCGCGGTCCAGGCGATCGTGCTTTCGGCGTTGCTGCCGGTTGCGAAGGCGGAGCCGTTCCAGTTGCTGTCGGTGAAATTGATGACAGTGCCCTGCGGGATGTCGGTCAGGGCGACAAAGGACAAATTATCGTTGCCGTCACCGTTGAAACCGGTGAAGGCGATCGAACCAGCGGAAAGGGGCATTCCAAATTCTCCAGCAGCAAGGGCGCGCGACGCTGCCGGTTAATGGAATGTTAACATGACATGTTAATAACATATTTATTGCGATGCACCCCCACATGACGGGATCGTGTGCCAAACGAAAAACGCGGCGCCGAGGGCGCCGCGTTTGCCGATGAACTGGAGAGGATGAAGCGTCAGCTCGCCGCTGCCGTCGTCACCGTATCGCGCTGGCGCTTCATGACGATCTTGTTGAGCGCGCCGAGATAGGCCTTTGCCGAGGCCACCAGCGTATCCGGATCCGCTGCGCGTGCCGTCATGGAACGGCCGTCATGGGACAGCCGCACCGAGACTTCGGCCTGCGCGTCGGTGCCTTCGGTCACCGCATGGACCTGATACAGCTCGAGCTTTGCCTCATGCGGCACCAGCGCCTTGATGCAGTTGAAGACCGCGTCGACCGGCCCGTTTCCTTCGGCTTCCTCGATCCTGATCTGGCCGTCGACGTCGAGCTTCATGGTCGCGCGCTGCGGGCCGTGGGTGCCGGCGATCACGGTCAGCGAGGTCAGCTTGATGCGGTCGTGGGAGGCCGCCATCTCCTCGTCGACCAGCGCCTCGATGTCCTCGTCGTAGATGTCCTTCTTGCGGTCGGCCAGTGCCTTCATCCGCGTGAACGCATCCTCCAGCTGGTTGGCGCCGAGCTTGTAGCCCATCTCCTCCAGCTTGTGCACGAAGGCGTGGCGACCGGAATGCTTGCCGAGCACCAGCGACGACTGCTTCAACCCGACCATCTCGGGCCGCATGATCTCGTAGGTCGAGGCGTCCTTCAGCACGCCATCCTGATGGATGCCGCTCTCATGGGCGAAGGCGTTGCGGCCGACGATCGCCTTGTTGTACTGGACCGGGAACGAGGTTGCGGCCGACACGACCTTCGAGGCGCGCGTCAGCTGCGTGGTGTCGATCTTGTTCCACCACGGAAACACGTCGTTGCGGACGTTGATGGCCATCACGACTTCCTCGAGGGAAGCGTTGCCAGCCCGCTCGCCGATGCCGTTGACGGTGCACTCGATCTGCCGCGCGCCGCCCGCAATGCCGGCCAGCGAATTCGCCACGGCCATCCCGAGGTCGTTATGGCAATGAACCGAGAATACCGCCTTGTCGGAGTTCGGCACGCGCTCGATCAGCGTGCGCATGAAACGGGCATATTCCTCGGGCGTGGTGTAGCCGACGGTATCGGGGATATTGACGGTGGTCGCGCCGGCCTTGATCACGGCCTCGACGATGCGGCAGAGATAGTCCATCTCGCTGCGGGTGGCGTCCTCGGCCGACCATTCGACGTCGTCGATCTGGTTGCGGGCGCGGGTCACGTTGGCGATCGAGAGCTCCATCACCTGCTCCGGCGTCATGTTCAGCTTGACG
Source organism: Bradyrhizobium sp. 956_D2_N1_4 (assembly GCF_052076025.1). Classification (NCBI taxonomy): domain Bacteria; kingdom Pseudomonadati; phylum Pseudomonadota; class Alphaproteobacteria; order Hyphomicrobiales; family Nitrobacteraceae; genus Bradyrhizobium; species Bradyrhizobium sp. 956_D2_N1_4. Next base: position 5,608,151 of record NZ_CP197237.1, read on the forward strand.
CGCATGTGCAGCGGCGAGGTCGCGATCACGGTGTGGACGCGGCCGCGCCTGGCGAATTTCACCGCTTCGGCGCAGCGGTCGATGTCCTTCGGGTTGGCACGCGACAGGCCGGCGATCACCGAGTTCTTGGAGCGGCGGGCGATCTCGCTGACGGCCTGGAAGTCGCCTTCGGAGGTGATCGGGAAACCGGCCTCGATGACGTCGACGCCCATGTCGTCGAGCATCTCGGCGATCTCGATCTTCTCCTCGAACGTCATGGTGGCGCCGGGGCACTGCTCGCCGTCGCGCAGCGTGGTGTCGAAAATGATGACGCGGTCCTTATCGGACTTGTTCACGGGGGCCATTGCAAAATTCCTTTTGAGCTTTTTGCGCCGTCAGTCTGCTGGGCGCTTGAGGTGTCCGGTGATCTCGACCAACCCCTGAGCGCCCAGGCGCATGGCGCCCAGCCGGCCCTCAGGGGCAAGTAAGAAGAAGGCCGCCAATCAGGAGGGTGGGCAGCAGCGCGGCCGGGATCGTGGCGGCGGCCAGAGCCACCTCCCCCGAAATCCCATCGATTTGGCCGCGAATCAGCATTGCCAGACCCTTTTGAGCCCTCAAATCCTCGGTCAAAACCGTTGACGGTTGGTTGCCGGGAGGCTCGATGCGCCGTTTCTAGACGAGAAATGGCCGCAACCGCAACGCCAAAAGATGGTCAGGAGGACTGACCTGATTGCAGGGGGCGTGGCGCCTCGCCCATTGGTTCGCAATGACGACCACATCGGCCCCGTCATCCCAGCGACAACCGCGAAGCGGTTGTCGCTGGGGGTGCGAGGCGTGCGGTGCGAAGCAGCACACGAGGAGCCTCGAAGGATGCACGGCCGAGCTGGTGCCGCGGGGACGCCGCCCTTCGAGGGCCTCTGAAGAAGCGGCCACTTCATCAGGGTGACGGAGATCGATAAACGCGCGCGGCGGCATCAGCTCTGCATGCCAAACAGCAGGCACACACCCACCCGCTCGCGGCGTGGTCCGCCCGAGTCTTGCTCTCCGCTTCACGCCCTCAACAGAGAGGGCGCAAGGAAGGCCGGGCGCCAACTGGCACCCGGCGCATCCGCTTCACCGATCCCGACCGATCCTTACGCCGCGTGCGGCAACGCGAGCGCGCTCTGCTGGACCCCGGCGCCGGGATCGCTGATCATGGTGCCGCCATGGCCGTCGGAGGACAGCGCGAAGTCCGCCGCCGTGTATTGGCCGAGCAGCGCCAGCGAAGCCGTATGCGAGCCGTCCGACACCGTCAGCTTGCCGCCGCTGTTGCCGGCATTGGCGGTGTAGGCCAACGTCGTGCCTGCGGCGAACTGGATATCGGAGAGATCCAGATGGTTGCCGTCCTGCCAGCCGGAGAGGAAGCCGCTGAAGTCGGAGGCGTGATCCAGCACCAGCGTGGCATCAGCACCTGCGAAAGTCACGTTGTGAACCGAGGCTCCGACGAAGGCGTGGGCGGTGCCGCCGCTGCCGATCATCGTGCCGTAGGTGGCGCCGCCGGCCTCGACGTACTGCGTGCCAGACAGGATGACCGTATCGGCCGCCGTGCCGTAGACATACTGGCTGCCTCCGTCGATCGTGGTGGCGATCGCGTTGCCCCAGTCGATCTGGATGCCACCCGCATTCACCGTCGTGCCGGTGGCGGTCGCAGACGCGTAGACATTCTGCTCGCCGCCGCTGTTGACGGTGGTGTCGGTCGCGCTGCCATGGACGTGCTGGAGCCCGGCGGCGTCGATCACGGTGTCATCGGCGGAGCCGTAGACATGCTGGGTGCCGCCCTCGATGGTAGTGTCGCTCGCCGAAGCGCCGCCGATGACGCGCTGCTCACCACCCGCCCCGATCGTCGTGCCGGTTGCAACGCCGCCGGCCTGGATGGCCTGCTCGCCGAACACGGTGGTGTTGCCCGTGCTGCCATAGACGGAGAGCGTGGCGCCCTGCTCCACCGTCACCGCCGTGACCGCGCCCCGCACCACAAGGCCGGCACCACTTTCGACCGTGACGTTGGCGTAGCTGGCATCACTGTTGATCGCCCAGGCGCCGCTCCGCACATCGAGCTTCTCGACACCGGTCGCCTTGCCCAGCGTTCCATTGCCGGTGCCGGACAGATTGATCGTGTCGGTACCCACGCCGCCATCGATGGTGCCGCTGATGGTCGAGCCTGTGACGAGGTTGATGGTGTCGTCGCCGGCACCCAACAACACGTCGCCGGAGACGATGCCGCTGTTGGTGAAGCTGTCGTTGCCGTCGCCGAGATCGACCGCGGGACCGCCCATCGCCACCATCAGGCCGCTGTTGTTCAACGTGTCGGCGCCGTCGTCGGTGAAGATGCCGCCGACGATAGTGCCCTTGTTGGTGATGGTGTCGGCAAAGCTGCCGAGGATGTCGATCGCCTCCCGGCCGAGGATTTTCGCGTTCATCGCGGCCGCGTCGGCGGGATCGACGCCCTCCGGGCCATGGCCATCGCCCCGGATCACACCCTCATTGTAGATCGTCGTCGCGCCGAGCGCCGCGCCGTTGCTGGAATCATCGACCTGGATGGCGCGCCCGTAGCCGTAGATGGTGCCGCCGGCATAGTTGTTGATCACGCCGCCGCCGATGGCGACTCCTTCGGAGACGTTGACTTCGCCGTTATGATAGCCATTGGCGCCGATGCCCTGGACCAGGCCGTAATTGTCGAGCTTGACCAGACCATCGGTGTCGATGGCGTCGCCGTCGCTGTCACTGTAACCGGCGGACGCGCCGATCATCGTGCCGCGGTTGGTCACATAGACGGTGTTGGCGACGGACGCATTGTTGTCGATATTCACAGCCGAACCATTGCGGCCGATCATCGTCGCGCCTGCGTCGTTGACGACGGTGATGCCGACCTTGCCGGTCACGGCATGGTGCGACCCTTCGATCACGCCCCCGGCGAGGTTATGAACGGCTCCGCCGCCGTTCTTCTTGTAGTCGATGGCGTCACCACCCGTGATGTTTTGGCCGTCATCGCCGCGGGACCTGATCGTCCCGGCATTCTCGATCGCGGTGCCGGTGCCGCCACGGATGACGTCCTGGTTGGCGATCGCCGAGATGATCCCGCCGGCGTGGTTGAATATCTTGACCGAACCGTTGCGGGTATTCTCCAGGTCGATGGCCTTGGCGCCGGAGATGGTGCCATCGTTGACGATCGTCAGGCTCCCGCCATTGAGGTCTCCGGGACCGGAGACGGTGTCGCTGATGAGTCCGGTGGCTGCGTTGTTGACCACGAAGGTGGCCTTCCCCGAGTCCGTTCCCATCGAAATGCCGGATATCATTCCCGCATTGTCGATCGTGGTGGAACCGGTCCCGAGTTGTACGGCACCGACAAGAGCACCGACTTTGCCGCCGGCCTCGACGACGAGATGGTCGTTTTTCTCCTGGCCGGCCGCGCTGCCCATCTCGAGCAGCTCGGACCGCGAAACGCCGAGCGTCGCGCCGCTCTTCACTGTGATCGAGGTATAGCCGCTCTGTCCTGCATCCGCACTCCATGACCGGGCCAGCGGAAGGCGAATCCCGTCGCCGTTCAACTCCGCAGTCCAGATGCCGCCGGCGACGACCAGGCTCTCGACATTGGTCACCCGGTTCGAGAGTGTGCCCAGGCCGTTGCCCGACAGATAGAGCGTGTCGGTGCCATCGCCGCCGTCAAGCGTGCCGCTGATGGTCGAGCCGGCGACGAGGTTGATAGTGTCGTCGCCGGCGCCCAACAACACGTCGCCGGAGACGATGCCGCTGTTGGTGAAGCTGTCGTTGCCGTCGCCGAGATCGACCGCGGGACCGCCCATTGCCACCATCAGGCCGCTGTTGTTCAACGTGTCGGCGCCGCCGTCGGTGAAGATGCCGCCGACGATGGTGCCCTTGTTGGTGATGGTGTCGGCGAAGCTGCCGAGGATGTCGATCGCCTCGCGGCCGAGGATTTTCGCGTTCATCGCCGCCGCGTCGGCGGGATCGACACCCTCCGGGCCATGGCCGTCGCCCCGGATCACGCCCTCATTGTAGATCGTCGTCGCGCCGAGCGCCGCGCCGTTGCTGGAATCATCCACCTGGATGGCGCGCCCGTAGCCGTAGATGGTGCCGCCGGCAAAGTTGTTGATCACGCCGCCGCCGATGGCCGCGCCCTCGGAGACGTTGACTTCGCCGTTGTGATAGCCGTTGGCGCCGATGCCCTGGACCAGGCCATAATTGTCGAGATTGACGAGACCGTCGGTGTCGATCGCATCGCCGTCGCTGTCATCGTATCCGGCGGACGCACCCACGATCGTGCCGCGGTTGGTGACATGGACGATATTGGCGACGGTCGCATCGTTGTCGATATTGATGCCGGAGCCGTTACGGCCAAACAAGGTCGCGCCGGCATCGTTGATAACGGTGATGCCCTTCTTGTTGGTGATGGCGTGGCGGGACGCTTCGATCACGCCGCCGGCAAAATTGTGCACGACCCCGCCGGCGCTGCCGCTGTAGTCAACCGCATCGCCGCCATAATATCCGTTGGCAGCGTCATCCGCGACCGACCGGATGATACCGGAATTGTTGAGCACCATGTTGGCGCCGCCGCGCACCACGTCGGCATTGGCCTGACTGTTGGTGATGATGCCGCCGGCGAGGTTGTTGACGATCACCGTGGACACCTTGCCGACGTCGGTGAAATCCAGCGCGTAGCCGACGCCGCCATTCATCAGGCCGGCATTGTTCACGGTGACGGCCGACCCGGAACCAAGGTAGCGAACCCCGATGCTGCCCCAGGTGGCGCCGGTCGCGGCATTGTTGAACGTAAAGGAGCCGGTCACGCCGTTGGCGCTCGTCACGTGATAGTTCGTACCATCGACACCGATGCCACCGGCATTGTCGACGGTCACCGTGCCGCCTGACCAGAGGATCGCGCTGACCTCACTACCGTCCTGCGGCTCCGGAACGGCGAGTACGCCACCCTGGTCGACCGTGAGGTGGTCGCCGTCGGCGAGGGTGAGCGGCGAGGTGACGCTCTCGCCGGCGCCGATGTGCAGCGGATCATCGTTGACGATGATACCGGTGGCGTCGGTGTAGGTGTTGACGATGGTGATCCCGTTGCTGGAGCTTGCATTGGTCAGATGCAGGCTGAAGCTATCGTTGCCTTCCAGCGTGATATCGCCGGTGGTGGTGATCGTGACGGTGGCCGTGCTCTCGCCGGCCTTGATGACGCCGGAGAACGTCAACGGCACCGTGCCGCCGAAGTCAGCAGCGTCAGTGGAGCCAGACGAGATCACGCCGCTGAACGAAAGATCGCCGTCGGTGCCGTGGGTCCGCTCGACCACGAAGGTGAAGGTCTTGACGTCGCCGGCATTGCCTTCCGATTGCGAAATTGTCAGCGAGTTCTCGGCAAAGCCGAAGAACTGGACCGGATCGTCGTTGACGATGGTGGCGTCGGCCGTCGCCTTGTCGCCGATATAGACAAGGCCGCTGTCGCTCGCGACCGTATCGAGGCGGGCGAAGAAGTGTTCATCCGGCTCGTACGTGGTGTCGCCGCTGATATGGAACGTCACGGTCGCGGTCGAGGCGCCATCGGCGAAGCTGCCGCTGAACGCCGGCAACGTGCCGCCGAAATCGTCGGCGTCCGCGTAGCCGTACATGCCCGACATGTTGGCCAGTGTGCCGGAGAAGGTGGTGACCCCAGAGGTCGAGCCGATGCGGTTCAGCGTCAGCGTCACCACCGTATCGCCGCTATCGCCCTCAGTGACGCTCGCCGTAACGGAGGCGAACTCGATCTTCTGCGCGGTCGGGTCGGCGGTGAAGGCCTGGGTCGAGAACGGCAGGTCGGGGGCGGTGCCGTCATGGCTCTGGTCGCCGTTACCACCCTGCAGCACCCAGTTGGCCGTGGCGTAGATGTTGGCCTTGTAGTCGTCGATGCTGGCAAGGCTCGACCGGTCGCCGACATAGGCGGCGATGTCGGGGCTGCCGTTCAGCTGCTTGGCATCGACCCCGTTGGTGAGGCCGGTGCCATTGAGCGTGCCGCGTCCGAGGCTGGCATTGAATATGGCGTTGGTGATCGCGGTCAGGAACACCGGCGCCGCCGCGCTGCCGGTGTAGGCGTAGACGACCTCATTGAGGTCGGCGATGTCGCGCGTGTTGGCGGTGTCGAACGCCACGGTTCCGACATCGGAAGATGCACTGCCGCCGGCACCGAGGCCGGTCATGCTGATGACCGTGCCGGCGGCGACGTCGCTGGTCGCGGTCCAGCTCCAGACGTTCTCGTCCGAGGCGAAGCTCGTGCCATTCCACAAATTGTCGGTGAAGTGAATGACAGTGCCGGCCTTGATGTCGGAGAACGATACGAAGGCAAGGCTGTCGTCGCCGTCCGCGTTGAAGCCGGTGAAAGCGATGGAGCCGGCGGTGAGTGTATCGGTCATGGTTGTTCTTCCTTGTTGCCGTCCTGCTCGCGGACGGAGAATCCAGAATTCACGAGGCAGGATTTCCGGGGATCAGCGCCGCGCGGACGGCGTAGAAATTCCGATTTTAGGAAAACTTACCTGATATCATAATTCATGTTGCATAATGATATGTCCGTTACATGAAAGCCGGGCAGCGCGCGTCCAATGACTGTTGGAAAGCCAGCGGCTGGATCGCCGACCTTCTCATCGCACGCACGATCCACGGGCCCATCGCGTCGCCGCGAGCGCGGACTCCGCACAAATGCACACGCGGCGACAACGCTCACCGCGCTCCTGTTGTCTTGGGGGGCAGCTTGACGGATTGCAGTGATCGGAAACGGAGCGATCTGCGGGATCAGCCGTCCCGGATATCGCTTTCGCCTTCGCTCTTCGAGCCAAGGCGGACAAGTCGCTCATCGGAATGCGGGTGGAGTGCCGGCCTGATCGCCGGCCGGGCTATCCGGCGCGGCGGGCGCGGGCCCTGCTTTCCCAACGGTCCAGCATCTGGCCGAGCTCGCCGGTGGCGACGGGGGCGGCCTCGTTGGTGTTGGCGGGTGCGGCGGCGCGGAGCCAGCCCGGCTCGGTATATTCGCGCCAGCGGCGCGCCTCCGCGCGTCGTTTGCGGGAGGCGAGATCGCGGGTGAAATAGCCGGCGGCGAACGCGATGGCGAGCGCAATGACCAGTGCGACAACGGCTAACACAATGAACTCCGGCTGATACCCCGGAAACGTTCTGCCATCATCGCGCGTGAGGTCAAGGCTTGACAGGTCCTAAAAACCGCACCGGTTGACCGCGCAAAGCCCGACGACAGGCCCCGAACGACGAGACAGGGACCAATTGCCGCTTCTGCCCTCGCCTCGCCGCAATGCCGCCGCGTTCCAGCCTTCCCAAGCCTGCCATCGCGCGGAGGATGCGTACCTGCCCCTCGCAACCGGGCGCGGACCGGACTAACCTCCGCCCGCTCGGCCGGATCAACCGGCCAGCCGAACATAACCGGGAGGACGCGATGAAACGCCCAGAGCAGCGTGACCAGGATGCTGCGCTTTCACGACGAACACTCGTGCGGGGACTTGCGCTCGGCGCTGCGGCGACCGTAGCCGGCCCCGCGCTGGCCCAGACCGGACCTGCCGCACCGCCAACGACGATCACCACCCCGCCGCGCGATTTCGGCCCCAACGGCGCGCCGACGACTTATTTCTCGGACCCCGACATCATCACCGTCGATCCGTCCTTCGACGATCTGGCGCAGCCCAACACCGCGATCAAGCGCCTCTACACCGGCTTGTTGTGGGCCGAGGGCCCGGCCTGGAGCGCGCAGGGCCGTTATCTCCTCTGGAGCGACATCCCCAACAACCGGCAGATGCGCTGGACCGAGGACGACGGCCGCGTCAGCGTGTTCCGCACGCCCTCCAACAATTCCAACGGCAACTCGTTCGACTTCCAGGGCCGTCAGCTCTCCTGCGAACACCTGACCCGGCGGGTCACGCGCTACGAGCATGACGGCACGGCCACGGTGCTCGCGGACTCCTATCAGGGCAAGCGCCTGAACTCGCCGAACGACGTCGCCGCGCATCCCGACGGCAGCTACTGGTTCACCGACCCGCCCTATGGCGGCCAGCTCTATGAAGGCGAGCCCGACGTCGCGGGCGGCCCGAGCAACGCAGGCGGCAAGCTCAATCCGCGGATCGGACAGCCGGCCGGCTTCGTGCCGGGCAAGCGCGAGCTGCCCACCAACTGCTATCGCATCGATCCAAGTGGCCGCATCGACCTCGTCGTCACCGAGGACCAGGTGCCCGATCCCAACGGCCTATGCTTCTCACCGGACTACAAGAAGCTCTACGTCGCCTCGACCGGCAAGGGACCGGGCGACACCGGGCCCGGCGGCAAGGGCGAGATCTTCGTGTTCGACGTCGGCGCCGACAACAAGCTCTCCAATGGAAAGAAGTTCAGCGACTGCGTGATCGACGGGGTGAAGTGCGGGCCCGACGGCCTGCGCTGCGACGTCAACGGCAATGTCTGGTCCTCCAGCAACGCCGGGCGCGCCGTCGGCTATAGCGGTGTGACGGTGTGGTCGCCGGCGGGCAAGCTGCTCGGCCGCATCCGCCTGCCGGAAGTGTGCGGCAATGTCTGCTTCGGCGGCCCCAAGCGCAACCGCCTGTTCATGGCCGCGAGCCAGTCGCTCTACGCCGTGTACACGGCGACGCAAGGCGCCGGCCCAGGCTGACGCGGGACGAGCAGGATCACGACACGGCGCCGGCGTGCCCCGCCGGCGCCGAATGATGCTGTATTGCTCGTTTGAAGCGACCCAGCATTATCCCCATTCGTGAAGATGCATCTCATGCGGCTTTACGCCCAGCAGGTCGATGGTCTCGGAGCCGACCTGCAACAGCGTTCCGCCATGATGGTCAGATGATTTCGTGACGTGAACGTCGTTCGAAAATTGCAGTTTGTCCTGTTTGGGATCGAAGTCGGTGATGACCGCGGTGTTGTGCTTACCTGCGAGAACACCAAGGTCGAATTCGAATGTGTCGGCACCGGCACCTCCGGTCATGGTCATGCGGCCGCCCGCGGCGACCAGCGTGTCATCCAGATCTCCGCCAGTCAGGGTATCCCTGCCGGGAGATCCGACCACAAGCTGCGCCATGCCTGCTGCAGCCTCTTCTCCGGTCGGGTCTACGCCGCCCAGCGTACCGCTGTGCCGCTCGGTGGCGACGAAGGCATCGCTCTGCATCGCAGTGGTATCGGTGTCGCGCAGAATGAGGTCCGACAGCGTTGTGTTCTTTATCTCATTCAGGGTCTGCTTATCGAAGCCCTGGTTCTCGAAGTAGTAGCGATCGCCGTCGCGCAAAGCGGTGAACTGGTCGGCGATGATTATGCCGAAGGTGGGCCCGATGACGGCTCCCGGCGCATGATCCTCAGCCAATCCACCGGCCCACAAATCGACGGCATCGATCGAACCATAGGCTTTCTCGAACGCTGCTGCCGTCGCCGGATCAGAGCTGAGCTGATCGAAGCTGGTGTAAGGCGCAAGCCCCAGCGCCTCCCGGGTTTGGTTCAGTGTACCCAGCCCAAGATCATGGCCGCGTTGGATATTGATCGCTGCCAGATCCATGCCGTCCGGAGGATCGAACAGGAGGTTTCGCAAGCCATCGACAATGTGAGCGTCCAGCGGGTTGGCCAGGTCCCCCGCCAGATGCCGCAACAGGCCATCCGCACCAGTCGCCTTGAAAGTCGCCGTGTCTTCGAAGAACGATTGCGCCAGCGTCTGCTCCGACGTAAAGGCACCCAGATTGCTGGTCGCACTGATCTCGTCGGAGACGATGGAGTGACCGAAGCGAAAGGCCGCACCGGCAAACTCTTCGGTGATCCGCGCGTCCGCCGTGCGGTCATAGCCTTGGTACGGCTTGATGGCGTCCTCGCCCAACAGATGCGGCAGGAACTCGTTGTAGGTGATGTTGACCATCTCGGCCGTGGTGATGGTCTTGGCCGTCTCGTATAGCTTGTCGCCGCTCCAGTTCGGATGGTCCTCGTGCAGTCGATCGACCTGGTAATTGTGCTCGCGCACAAACAAGACTTGCAAGGCGGTCAGGTCGGGATTCTCCTGCGCCCGTACGTCACCGGCCGCAAAGACGTTGCCGTGCTCGGTCTCGACGATCGGGAGATTGTCTCCCGCCGACACCTTCATATGGCCGTCGGCCGTTCGCAGGCTCGCTGCGGTGGCCGCGTCGGAACCATAGATCTGCGATCCGTCCAGCCAACCCGTCACCGTATTGATCGCGGCTGCCGGATGCCCGGTCACCCCCGTCGCAGGATCGATCGCCACCCGCGTCAACGGGATCATGCTGCCGGGCGGCAGAAACTCATCATCAGCGGGGACCTTGATCGAGATATCATCCGTGCCTGTGCCCTCCTTCTGCAGATCCAGATCGTGATCGATGAACTGGCCCCACGCATACATCATGCCTGACAGCGCGACGCCGGCGTCATCCACCAGATGCGGGCCTTCCTCGCCAATATCCGTCTGCGCCACGACAATGTTGCTGATCTCGCGCGGATTCGGACCTGGCGTCATTTCATTGACCCCATCGACGAAATTTGCCGGCCCCAGCCGAGCAAAGTCGGTGCCGGCCTGGTTCAAGGTGGGATACGCACGATTGTTGTTGGAGCCGTCGATGCTGCGGAATCTGAGCGCCATGGTTTACCCTCCCCGTAGAGTGTCCGCCCCAGCGCCTGCTCCATTGGCGGCTTGCGGCATGACGCTTTTGTGATTCTTTATGACGCTCGCATGATCGTTGAGTGACGACATTCGATATACGACAGAATTGCACCTCTAGCGGCGAAGCGGCAATCTTGGCCTGAATGATCGTGCCGAACAGGCGATGTTGCGCACATCAGCGCAGCACTATCCAAGGAACAAGCCATGCGCGTTGTGATCTGCGGCGGCGGCGTGATCGGGGCCTGCACCGCTTATTTTCTGCGTCGCCGCGGCACCGAGGTCATCGTGGTCGAACGGACCGAGGTCGCGGCCGCCGCCTCCGGCAAGGCCGGCGGCTTTCTGGCGCGTGACTGGTGCACCGGCTCGCCGCTCGACGCACTCGCGCGGCGGAGTTTTGCGCTTCATGCGCAGCTGGCGCAGGAGATCGCGGGCGATTGGGGCTATCGCCCGATGACCGCGTATAGCGGCTTTGTTGCGTCCGGCGGCGATCCGCGCCGGAATGCACCATCCGCGCTCGGCTGGCTCGCCAACGGCGTCGTCATCGCGCAGCGCATCGGTACGACTGAGACGACTGCGATCGTTCATCCCCGCAAATTTACGTCGGCCGTGATGAACGCGGCAGTCGCGCAAGGCGCCGAGCTTCGCCTCGGCCGCATCACGGGCATCGTGCGCGATGCGAATGGCACGACCGCGAAGGGTGTCGAGGTCGAAGGCGGCCTCGTTGAGGCGGACGCTGTCGTGATCGCGATGGGACCATGGTCGCTGCTCGCCGCGCAATGGATGCGCCTGCCCGCTGTCTATGGCCAGCGCAGCCCGAGCATCGTGTACGACATCGGCCCCAACGTGCCGGCCGATGCGTTGTTCCTTGAGTATGACGAGGACGGCAGCGCCGTGTCGATCGAAGTGTTTCCGCGCGCCGACGGCAGCACGCATATCACCGCACTCTCGGACATCGCGCCGCTGCCGCTCGATCCGGCAGCCGTGACGCCGGACGTCGATGCGATCGCGCGCCTGCAAATCATGTGCGAACGGCTGTCGCCACTGTTTCGTCCAGAAAAGATCAGCGCGCAGCAGGCCTGCTTCCGACCGGTGACTGAGGACGGCCTGCCGCTGATCGGCAAGGTGCCGCAGAGCGAAGGCCTCTATGTTGCGACCGGGCACAATGTCTGGGGCATCCTCAATGCGCCCGCCACCGGCGAAGCGCTGGCGCAGCTGATCGCCAAGGATGTGACGCGTGTAGACTTGTCGCCATTCGATCCGGCCCGATTGAGGCCGCTCGATCCATCACTGCTGCAAGCGCGCTGAACCGGCATCGCTGCTCGTCTTGTAGACCGGATGGAGCCAGGCTACCGCCCACTCCAAGGCTTCGACGCTCACGCATGCCCGCCGACAGAATCTGCATGCCTGCGCGCGTCAGGAGTGTCTCGCACCTATCCTGCCCGCAATTTGCGCAGCGCTAGACTTTAGTCCCCTTCTCACAATCCTGAACGCGGTTTCACTTGCCGAGACCTCCCTCGCCGTTATAGTTGCGACATAATGGCTCACAAGAGGCCTGTTCAAAGGGAGAGAACAACATGAAAAAACGACTCTCTGTTGCATTGCGAATGGCGCTCGGTGCGGCCACGACAGGCGCGATGATGGCAGCGTCAGGCGCGGCACTTGCAGCCGATCCCCTCAAGATCGGCGTGATCGCGGAAGCGCAGGCGATCGCCGGCGCCTCCATTCCACAGGCGGCGCAGCTTGCCGCCGACGAGATCAACGCCAATGGCGGCGTCGACGGCCGCAAGATCGAGATCATCTCCTACGACAATCACTCCTCGTCGGCGGATTCAGTGCGTGCGTTCCAGCGCGCGGTGAACGAGGACAAGGTCAACGCGATCATCGCCAGCTATATCAGCGAGGTCGTGCTGGCGCTGGAGCCCTGGGCCTCTCGGCTGAAGACGCCGTTCGTCACGCCGGGTGCCGCCTCCAATGAGATCAGCAAGAGCGTCCACGCGGATTACGAGAAGAACAAATACACCTTCCACGGCTATCTGACTTCAGCGGCGCTGGCGCTCTCGGTCTGCGACGGCGCCAAGGACCTGCTCGTCGACAGGATGCACATGAAGACCGCGGTCATCATGAGCGAGGACGCCGCCTGGACCAAGCCGCTCGACGTCGGTTACGAGGAGTGCCTGCCCAAGATCGGGCTGAAGGTGCTCGACCACATCCGCTTCTCGCCCGATACGACCGACTTCACGCCGATCTTCAACAAGATCGAGGGCTCCAAGCCCGATGTGATCATCACCGGCATCTCCCATGTGGGCGTGCAGCCGACGGTGCAGTGGAAGAACCAGCAGGTGCCGATCCCGATGTTCGGCATCTCCTCGCAGGCAACCAACGAGACCTTCGGCAAGGACACCAACCAGGCGGCGGAAGGCGTGCTCTATCAGGGCGTCTCCGGGCCCGGTGTGGCGGTGACGCCGAAATCGGTGCCGTTCGCGGAGAACTTCAAGAAGAAGTTCGGCAATTATCCCTCCTATGCCGGCTACACCGCCTATGACGAGGTCTACTACATCGCCGACGCGGTGAAGCGCGCCGGCTCGACCGACGCCGACAAGCTCGTCTCCGCGCTGGAGAAGACCGACTGGGAAGGCACGATCGGCCGCGTCCAGTTCTACGGCAAGGACGATCCGTTCACCCACTCGATCAAATATGGCAAGGGCCTGATCACCGGGCTGATGCTGCAATGGCAGGACGGCAAGCAGAGCGCGGTCTGGCCCAAGGACGTCGCCAAGGTCGACGTCAAGTTCCCGAGCTTCATCAAGCTCAGCAACTAGCAGGACATGCTCCCGGGACCACCTCCCGGGAGCTTCCACATGCGGCTCTCCGCAGCACCTTTCCTCAAAGCGGCAGCTCGGCTGCCACCCGGCCAATCATAGATGCGAGCTTTCCAGATATTGATCGATGGCTTTGCCATCAGCGCTCTCTACGCTCTCGGTGCCACCGGCTTCACCCTGATCTTCGGCGTCTCCGGCGTGCTCAACCTCTCCCACGGTGCCATCATGGTGGCCGCAGCGGTGGCGGCCTGGGCCGCTGCCAGCATCCTCAACGTCGGCACGTATGCCGGTGCGCTGATCGGGGTCGCCGTCGCTCTCCTCACCGCCTTCGCGACCTATTTCGCCGTAGTGAAGCCCATTCAGGACTCCCGGCGCATTCCCAATGAGGAGAAGGAGATCTTCGTCCTCACCGGAACGCTGCTCTGGGGCATCATGATCCAGGAGCTGATCGCCTATTTCTTCACCAACAACGCCAAGACCGTACTGCCGATCGTCGAGGGCGTGGTCGAGATCCTCGGCGTCCGCACGCCGAAGAACGAGGTCTTCACCGCCATCGTGTGCTGCCTCGTCATCGCGCTGCTGTGGCTGCTCGTGAACCGCACCCGCACCGGCAAGGCGGTGCTGGCGGCGTCGATGAACCCGCGCGGCGTCACCCTGCTCGGGCTCGAGCTCACCAACATCTACGTCGTTGTGTGGGCGATCTACGGCATCCTCGCCGGCATCGCCGGCGTGCTGCTCGGCATGTTCCTGGGGGTCAGCTCCTATAGCGTCGGACCGCTGACGGCGAGTGCGTTCTCGATCGTGGTGCTCGGCGGTCTCGGCAGCGTCTCCGGCTCGCTGATCGCGGCCTTCGTGGTCGGCTATCTCGAGACGCTGACGGCCTACCTGGTCTCGCCGGCCTACCGCACCATTCCGGCGCTGCTGCTGCTCGTGTTCGTGATGTATATCCGGCCCCAGGGCCTTCTGGGGAGGCGCTGAGATGTCCACCTTCTTCACCTCCCGCCTGTTCTTCATCTCGGTCGCGCTCGTCATCATCGCGGCGACGCTGCCGCTCTACGTCTCCGGCTACGTGCTCGGCCTGCTCACCGTCGCGTTCTATTTCGGCGTGTTCGCGATGGCCTGGGACCTGCTGTTCGGTTTCGCGGGCGAGGTCAATTTCGGACCCACCTTCCTGATCGGCGTCGGCGCCTACACCGCCGGCATTTTGAATGCCCAGTTCGGCTGGTCGGTCTATCTCTGCATCGTGCTGGGGGCGCTCGCGTCCGTCATCGCGGGCCTCGTGCTGGCGCTGCCGGCTTTGCGCGTGCGCGGGCCGTATTTCGGCCTGACCACGCTGGTCGCGGTCCTGATGTTGCAGAATTTCATCGTGGTGTTTGCCGATCTCACCGGCGGCGAGATCGGCCTGACCATCCCCGACGTCATCACCATCAACGCCGGCGCCAATTACTGGATCGCACTCGGCTTCATGACGATCTCGGCAGCGATCCTCTACGGCCTGTCGCAATCGCCGATTGGCCTCGTGCTCCAGGCCAGCGGCCAGGATCCGGTGCAGGCCGGCGCGCTCGGCTTCAACATCGTCAAGCACAAGCTTGCTGCCTTCATCGTCAGCGCGTTCTTCTCTGGTTTGTCCGGAGCGCTGCTGGTGTTCTATTTCGGCACCGCCTCGGTCGGCACCGTCGTCGACGTCGCGGTCGGTGTGAACGTGATCGTCTCGGCCGTGCTCGGCGGCCGGCGCACCGTGCTTGGCGCGGCACTCGGCGCGATCTTCCTGATCGTCGCCGGCGAATTCCTAAGGCCGACCGGCGAGCTCGCGACCTTCATCGTCTCGGCGGTCGCGCTGCTCGTCGTGCTGTTCTTCCCCGGCGGCTTCCTCGGAGCGGCCCTCTCGCGTGAGGCGCGCTCGTGATGGATATGATCGCAAACCGGCCCGTGCTCGACGTCCGCGGCCTGACAAAACGCTTTGGCGGATTGACGGCGGTGAAGAACCTCGGCTTCGAGGTGAACGCCGGCGAGATCTTCGGCCTGATCGGGCCGAACGGCTCCGGCAAGTCGACCGCGATGAAGAGCGTGATGGGCATCGAACGCCCGACATCGGGCGAAGTCATCTTCGAGGGCGAGAACGTCGCCGGCCTGCCCGCGCACAAGATCGCGCGCAAAGGCTTTGGCATGGTGTTCCAGCACTCGCGGCCGCTGAACCGGCAGACGGTGCTGGAGAACATCATGGTCGCGCTGCTGCCGGACAGCCTGTTCATGCTGTTCCCGGACAAGGCGCTGGTCGAGCGCGCCAAATGGATCGCCGACCGCGTTGGGTTGGGCAGCGTGATGAACCGCCGCCCGCCGACGCTGCCTTTCGCCGATTTGCGTCGGCTGGAGCTTGCGAAAGCGATCGCGCGTGACCCAAAGGTCGTGCTGGTGGACGAGCCCTTTGCCGGGCTGACGCGCGCGGAGGTCGACGTCTTCTCCGACCTGATCCGCAGCTTTCGCGACGAGGGCCGCGCCGTGATGCTGGTCGACCACAACGTCAAGAGCGTCGCCGCGCTGGTCGACCGCGTGCTCGCGATGTATCTCGGCGAGGAGATCGTCACGGGCAAGGCCGACGACGTCATGAAGAACGAGACGGTGCGCCGGGTCTATCTCGGCGGCGCCATCGAGACCCATGCGCGGCCCGAGACCAGCTTCAAGGACAAGGTGCCGCTGCTCCAGGTCGAGAATGTCAGCGTGTTCTACGGCAAGGCGCAGGCGCTGGAGAACGTCTCGATCCACGTCCACGAGGGCGAGTTCGTCTCCGTCGTCGGCCTCAACGGCGCAGGCAAGACTACGCTGTTCAACACCATCTCCGGTTTCCTGCCCTACAGCGGCGAGATCGTGCGCGGCGGCGACAGACTGCGCGGCACGAGCCCGGCGAAGATCGCGCGCAGCGGCCTCGTGCAATGCCCGGAATCGCGCGAGCTGTTCGGCGAGATGAGCGTGCGCGAAAACCTCGATCTCGGCGGCCAGCATCTCTCCGACGACAAGCGCGCCGCGCAGCTCGCCTGGCTGTTCGAGCTGTTCCCGATCCTGAAGGAGCGCCAGGGCCAGATGGCACAAACGCTCTCCGGCGGCGAGCAGCAGATGCTCGCGATCGGCCGCGCGTTGATGATGCAGCCGCAGATCCTGATCCTGGACGAGCCGACGCTGGGCCTCGCTCCCGTCATCCTCGAGCAATTGTCCAAGGCGCTGACGAAGCTGCGGCAGACCACCGCGATCACGGTGCTGCTCGGCGAGCAGAACGTCACCTTCGCGCTGCCGCATGCCGACCGCGTCTATGTGCTGGAGCACGCCCGCATCGTCTGGGAGGGCGATCCCGGCCGCTTCGCGAGCGAAGCCGGCGCCGATTTTCTTTAAGTCCGTCAACATCAATAAAAACATAGAAAGGGAAACGACCATGCGACCTTCAATCGTCGGCAGCAGCCTCCTCACCTCCGCACTGGCGCTGTGCCTTGCCGCACCCGCCTATGCGCAGTCGAACGATCCGATCAAGATCGGCGTCATCGCCGAAGTGCAGTCGATCGCGGGCGCTGCGACCCCGGGCGGCGCGCAGATCGCTGCCGACGAGATCAACGCCAAGGGCGGCATTCTCGGCCGCAAGGTCGAGATCGTCACCTATGACAACAAGAGCTCGTCGGCCGACTCGGTGCGCGCCTTCCAGCGCGCGGTGAGCGAGGACAAGGTCTCCGCCGTGATCGCGAGCTATATCTCCGAAGTCGTTCTCGCGCTCGAGCCCTGGGCGGCGCGACTGAAGATGCCGCTGATCACACCCGGCGCCGCCTCTAACGAGATCACCAAGGCGATCCACAACGACTACGAGAAGAACAAGTACACCTTCCACGGCTATCTGACTTCGGCCGCGCAAGCCCAGCTCGTCTGCGACGCCGCCAAGGATCTTCTGGTCGACAAGCTCAAGTTCAAGACCGTCGCGATCATGAGCGAGGACGCGGCCTGGACCAAGCCGCTCGACGTCGGCTACGAGGCCTGCCTGCCCAAGGCGGGCCTGAAGGTCGTGGAGCATGTGCGCTTCTCGCCCGATACCACCGACTTCACGCCGATCTTCAACAACATCGAGGGTAAGAAGCCTGACGTGATCGTCACCGGCATCTCGCATGTCGGCGTGCAGCCGACGGTGCAGTGGAAGAACCAGCAGGTGCCGATCCCGATGTTCGGCATCAGCGCGCAGGCGCTGAGCCCGACCTTCTGGAAGGACACCAATGGCGCCGCCGACGGCGTGCCGTCGCTGGCAGTGGCGACGCCCGACGTCGCCGTGACATCCAAGACGAAGCCGTTCGCGGCCGCGTTCAAGGCCAAGTTCGGCACGCCGCCGGCCTATACCGGCTACACCGCCTATGACGAGGTCTACTTCATCACCGAAGCGATCAAGCGCGCCGGCTCGACCGATCCCGACAAGATGGTCGCCGAACTGGAGAAGACCGACTACGAGGGCACGATCGGCCGCATCCAGTTCTACGGCAAGGACGACGAGTTCACCCACGGCATCAAGTCCGGTCCCACGACCGTGTCCGGCCTCGTCTTCCAGTGGCAGGACAGCAAGCAGGTCGTGGTCTGGCCCGAGAAGATCGCGGAAGGCAAGCTGAAGTTTCCCGCCTTCGTGAAGCTGTCGCAGTAACCGGCTCGTCCCGGCATCAGGCCCACCGCTCGTTCGCGAGCGGTGGGCTTTTCTTTGTTCTTCAAGAATCTTTGTCCTTCAGGAAACATGCTGCGCCGCGGGCGGCCCGTAGCGACCTTGGGTCACGTTGACGTTTTGCCGCAACCTCCGCCATGTACCCCGCCGGTGATGAAGCGGAGCATCTCAGATGGACGCAGGCATCTCTCCCGGACAATCTCCCGCACCTCAAGATTTCGCCCAGATATTCAGGCTGATCGGTGGGTACCGCATTTCGCAGGCCCTACGCGTTGCCGTCGAGCTTGGCATTCCGGATCACCTGGCGGCAGGCCCGCGCCATTGCGACGATCTGGCGACAACGACCGGAAGCCATGCTCCGACGCTTTACCGGCTGCTTCGCTTCCTGGCCGGTGCCGGCCTGCTCGACGAGACGTCTCCGAAGCAGTTTGCGCTGACACCTCTTGGGTCTACCCTCCGCGCCGATATCCCGGCTTCGATCTGTCCGGTGGTGCGGCTATGGCTCAGCGAGTCGCACTGGCAATCCTGGAGCCATCTTCTGCACTCCGTACAGACCGGCCAGCATGCCTTCGATCACGCACACGGGACGGGGGTCTTCGACTATTTGCGCGAGGACGCCGAGCTCTCCGCGATTTTCAACGCGACGATGACAACCAGCTCCGCCCGGTTGGCCACCGCGCTTCTCAAGCACTACGATTTTCACGGGATCGGCCGCATCGTCGACATAGGCGGCGGACATGGCTTCACGCTCACAACGATTCTGGCCAACCACCCGACCATGCAAGGCGTGCTGTTCGACCTTCCCGATGTCGTAGCCGGCGCGTCTCTGGAGGCGATTGGAGGCACGAAGCGATGTGAGATCATCGGCGGGAGCTTCTTCGAAACCGTTCCGGCAGACGCAGATGCCTACATCCTGAAGCAGATCATCCATGACTGGGACGACGATCAATCGCTGGCGATCCTGCGAAATGTTCGCGCGGCAATGCCAGGACATGCTCGGGTTCTGCTGATCGAACGACGGATCGAGCCAGATCATCGCGACGCCATGCGCGTGCTCCATATCGACATGGAGATGCTGGTCAATGTCTCCGGCATGGAGCGCACCGACGCCGAATATCGATCCCTGCTGGAGCAGGCCGGATTCCGATTGGCGAGGGTGGTGCCGTTGCTCGACGGCGCGGGCTTTGCGGTATTCGAGGCCATGCGCTCCGACACGAACTGAGGTCGGGCAGATCGCTCGATGCGGCTCGCCTTCGCAGTTGCGTTCTGCGCCAGCACCCGTCTATCGACCTTTCGCCATGTTGACTTTCCGCCTCCCCGCTCCCCATAATTCGCAAAAAAATAACAAGACCAATCAACAGACGGGTTTTGAGGGAGGATAGGATGCCGACTTCACGCAGGCAGCTGCTGAAGAGCACTGCGGCTGCCGCCGCTGCACTCAGCCTCGATTGGACCCGGGCCCAGGCGCAAGCCGAGAATTTGCGCATCGGCCTGATCTACGACCTCACCGGCCCGTTCGCGGCGGGCGGCTCGGTCGCCTCGTCAATCGGCGCGCAGATCGCGATCGATCTCGTCAACGAAAAAGGCGGTGTCGGCGGCAAGACCAAGATTGCTCCGGTCGCCGCGGATTCCCAGAGCAAACCCGACGTTGCGATCAACGAGGCCGAACGCCTGATCAGTCAGGAGAAGATCGACATCATCAACGGCGTCTATGCGAGCTCGCATGCGGTGCCGCTCGCGGCCAAGGTCGAGCAGCAGAAGAAGATCCTCTGGATCACGACCGCGGTCTCGACCGCCGTGTTCAAGGACAAGAATCTGCAATACGTGTTTCGCGCGCAGATCCATTCCGACCAGTATGGCCAGGCCTTCGCGAGCTTCCTCGCCGAGCATGCGCAAGGCAAGCTCGGTATGGATCCGAAGGACGTCAAGGTCGCGCTGATCCACGAGGACGGCCCGTATGGCGTCGGCGTCGCGGCGGCCGACGAGGCCTACGCCAAGCAGGCCGGCATCCAGGTGGTGCTGCGCGAGGGCTACTCCGCCTCGGCGCCCGACCTCTCGGTGCTCGTTACGAAAATCAAGCGCGCCAAGGCCGACGTGATCTCGCATGCCGGTTACAACCCCGACATCACCCTGTTCCTGCGCCAGGCGCGCGAGAGCGGATTGCGCTTCAAGATGCTGTTCGGCGCCGGCGCCGGCTACAGCCAGCTCGACAAGCTGCGCGCCACCTTCGGCGCCGACATCGACAATTTCTGCAACATCGATCCGGTCCCCGCGCAATTGCTCGATCCCGCAAAGCTCGCGCCGGGCATCGGCGATCTGACCAACGCCATGGTCACGCGCTACAAGGCCAAGACCGGCGCGACCGAAGTGCCGCCACACTGCTCGATGGGCTTCAATCAGACCTGGTTGCTGCTCAATAACGTGCTGCCGGTCGCCAAGGAGAAATACGGCAGCTTCGATCCCGAGGCCATCCGCAAGGCCGCGCTCGACGTCGACATTCCCGCCGGCGGCACCATCCAGGGCTACGGCGTGAAATTCTTCCCGCCGGGAACGCCGCTGTCCGGCCAGAACGAACGCTCGACGCCGGTCGTGATGCAGAACGCCGGCGAGCGCATCTCGGTGGTGTGGCCGACCAACATCCGCACGCAGGACCCGGTGTTTCCGCTGCCGAAGGGTTCGACCTACGGGGCGTGAGGTGATGCGGACGGTCTCTTCCCCTCTCCCCTTGTGGGCCTGTTGCGTAATTCGTCAATTGTGATTCCCTAGGGCAAAGCCTTGGAGGGTAGCGATGGCGGTCAAGCGGACGGGACAGCCGAGCTTTGTGGAAGCGCTGATGCCGAAGGGGGCCGGCGCCAATGCGGCGCTGGATCGGCTGGCGGGCCTGGTCAAGTGGTACCGGTTCGAGAAGCTGATCGGCCATTTGCGGGATGAAGGGAGCCCCGGTCGACCAGGCTATCCGGTGCTGGTGCTGTTTCGTGCTGTGCTGTTGCAGTCGCTGTATGGTCTTTCGGAGCGCGAACTCGAGGAAGCGCTGGGCGACCGGTTGTCGTTCAAGCGCTTCGTCGGTTTGAGCCTCGAGGATGCGACGCCCGACCATACGGTCCTGAACCGCTTTCGGAACCAGCTTGTCGAACAAGGCCTGCTGGAGAAGCTGTTTGGTGAGCTGGATCGTCAGCTTGAAAATGCCGGCGTCATCCTCAAGCGCGGCACGATGCTGGATGCGACCTTGATCCAGGCGGTGTCGGCTCCTCCGAAGGAGGATCGCCCCTCAAACGATCCCGACGCCCGCTTCACCAAGCGGCAAGGCAAGAGCGGCACGACGTTCGGTTACAAGGCCCATGTCGGTGTCGACGAAGGATCCGGCTTGATCCGCACGGTACTGACCACACCGGCCAACATCAACGACACGACACCGGCGGACGCTTTGATCCGCGGCGATGAAGCTGCGGTGTGGGCCGATGCGGCTTACGACACCCATGCCCGACGGGCCCGGCTGAAGGCGGAGGGCAAGAAACCCCGCATTGCTCGTCGGCCCAACCGGCATCACCCGGAGTTGCCGCCGAGGCTCAAACGCTACAACCTCCTCATCGCGCGCCGCCGAGCCCAGGTCGAGACCACCTTCGCTACTCTCAAACGCCGCATGCGGCTGACCTGCATCCGCTACGTCGGTCTGATCAAGGCGACCGGGCAAGTTCTGCTCGCCTCAATCGCCTTCAACATGAGGCGGTGGGCCACGATCGCCGCGTGAGCTGCCCGCTGAGGGCAACAACTACAGATCTTCGCAGGCATTGCCAGGACCAAGGCCTTCTCTCCTGACGTCTTCAGCCTCAAAAGCCGATAACGCAACAGGCCCCTTGTGGGAGAGGGTGGCTCGCCGCGTAGCGGCGAGGCGGGTGAGGGGTTATCTCCGCAAGCAAATCTCTTACGTTCGAACTCGCGGAGAGAGACCCCTCATCCGGCGCTTCGCGCCACCTTCTCCTACAAGGGGAGAAGGGATAGCAGCGTGCCTGCGGTCTCTTCAGCGCCTACAAGATCACCCGCCGTCCCTCCTCCGCGGCCCAGTAGCCCGCGTAGTTCACCTTGATCGTCTCATACGCCAGTGCGAGGTCCGACAGCGGCTGCCGTCCGCTCGCGGCGCATTCCATGAAGTCCTGGATCTCCTGCAAGTACCCGCGCGTCCACTCCTCCTCGAGGCAGACATATTGCCAGCCGGTTTTGCGGTCGACCTTCTCGGTGATGTAAACGCTGGCGAGCTTCTCCTCGCTGGTCTGGTAGCTCATCAGATGCGTGTTCGGGGTGATGTTGGCGAACAGCGAACCGCCGGAGGTGTAGGTTTCGATCAGATTGCGCACGCCGCCCATGATCATGTCGCCGGAAAACACGGTCGCCTTGGTGCCGTCGGAGAAGGTCGCCGTCAGCGTGCCCCAATCTTCGACATCGACCGGATTGGCCTTGATGTAAGTGCGCTCCTCGGGCTTCAGGACTGCCGTGACGTTGCCGACGTCGCCGGTGACGCTGGCGACGCGGATGGTTTCGCCGCGCGCTTTGGCCTCCACCTGCTTGAGATAAAGCACGGCCGAGAGCGGATGGCAGCCCATGCGGATCAGCGAGCCGCCGCCGGTCATCGCCCATTGCGCGGCATGCGCGGCGTGCGAGCCGGAATGGCTCTCCTCACCCTTCATGAACAGGATCTTGTCCTTCGTCGCCCTGATGATCTCCGCGGTCTTGGTCACCGCGGGCGCGTAGACCCAACCCTCCGCATACATGAAGAGTTTTCCGGTGCGCTCGATCGCGGCGCGGGTCGCGTCCATCTCCTCCAGCACCCGCTCATACATCAGCGCCTTCGGCACATGCTTGCCGATCGGCTGCGCGTCGCCTGCCCGGCCGAAATAGCCGGCGAACGGCTTTTCGCAGATCACGTGCTTGCCGGCCTGCATGCTGGCGACAATCATGTCGGCATGGAGATTGGGCGGGGCGCAGATGTCGATGACATCGAGCTCGCGGTCCGCGATCAGTTCGGCGAAGCTGCGATAGACCCGCGGAATGCCATGGCGGCCGGCGAATTCAACGACATGATCGCCGCGCGCCGCGACCGCCGCGACCTCGACATCCACACCGTAGACGCGGCGGAACGCATACATGTGCAGCTCCGACACGAAGCCGCAGCCGACAAGCCCCACCCGAATCCTGGCCATAGCGACCCCCTTAGCCTTGCGTTGGGCGGCACTATAGCGCGACGGCCAGCCTATTCCACCGAGACCCGCACCACGCCGGCGCTCATCATGCCGAGCGCTTTGGCCGCCGGCACCGAGAGATCGACGATCCGGCCGCGGATAAACGGGCCGCGATCATTGACGCGGCACTGAATCGACCGGCCACCATAGGACACCGTCAGCACGCTGCCGAACGCGCGCGTGCGGTGAGCGCAGGTCAGTTCGCCGCCCTTACCGGCTTTTCCGTAACCGTAGTATGAGGCAAGCCCGCTTTCGGCTTGCGCGACAGAAAATGCAGAAAGCGAAAAAGTGGCCAGACTGAAGAAAAGCGTCGTCTGCGTTCGCACGGCACCGCTCCCGGTTGCCCTGCCCGGCGCTGCAAACGTCGATTTGTTCCGGTAAGTTCCAGGAACACTGCCGGGCGCGCCCGGCAGTGCCATCACACATTGTTACTGTTTATGGAACACCAGCGTGCGGACCTCGATGCTTTCGCGCGGCGCCGCATCGGTCGGCGTGGTCGGATCGACGAAGGCGGTGTGCGGCCCGAACCGGGTGCGGCCGTCGGTTGCGGAATCGTAGCACTTGAGCAGCAGCGCCTCGTCCGGCGTCATCTCCGGAAAATAGAACCAGCGGTGGTTCGGATTGTATTTCACCGAATAGGTCTCGCCGCGGCGATTGGGATAGATCAGATCGGAGGCGACGAGATCGTCGGGCGCAACCGTCGTGCCGTCGGCCATCGCCAGCGGTGAATCGCGCAAGGGTCCGCGGATCGGCCGCCAGAGGTTGATCACCTGCACACGCCCCTTCAAAAGCGCGTCGGCTTCGTCGGGCAGATGCTCGCGCACGCGGTTGGCGCCGGAGACGGCGGTCTGGTCGACGTGGACGCGCGTCGCAGGCTGGCGCGGGCCGCCGTCGCGAATATCCGCCGCCCCCTCGACACGCCTGCGCACGGTATGATCGAAGATGACGACCCGGTCGGCCTTCAGCGTCGCGCGCAGGAACGCCTCGACGGCGGGGTAATAGACCGCGCGGATTTCCTCGTCGTTGTAAAAATCCTTCACCTGCGTCGGGTGACGCATCAGCGCAAAGCCCTCGCGATCCAGCGAGAAATTCTCCGCGATCAGGCGCGCGTCGAAAATCGGGACCTGATGCGGCTCCGGCAACGACGTGCTCTTGGGCTCGCCCGGCGGCGGATCGAAAGCATAGGTGCGCGGCTTGCCGGAAACCGGCGCGAGGTAGTTGAGTTCGGCAGTGACGAAGGGAAGCGATTCGATTTTTGTTTCTTGCAGGCCCATGGCCGGTCTCCCGATGTGGTCGTCTGAATGATTTTTGCGGGGATGCGGCGCGGTGCAAGGGAGGCGGTACAAATAGCAATGAGGCTGTTGTCGTCAGTTCGAAATGCAGAAGGAATGTTTCGAGGAAGGCGATTGCGCTGGAAACGTCCTCCTTTTCTCACGATCCCTTGAAGCGCCCGTGAGAGCGTTCTTCCTTCTCCCCTTGTGGGAGAAGGTGGCGCGAAGCGCCGGATGAGGGGTATCTATCCGCGAGCTCCATCGCGAGAGGTGGTACGCGGAGAGAGACCCCTCACCCGTCTCGCCGCTCCGCGGCGAGCCACCCTCTCCCACAAGGGGAGAGGGAAAGCGCGCACTACAGCCCCGCCTTGGCGATCGCGTCCGCAAACGAGCGGTCTACGATCTCGGCCGCATCGAGCTTCTGCTTGATCAGGCCCCAGCGGAAATAGAGGTCGATCGTGCTCTGCTCGTCCGCGACCACGCCGTCGTCGATCGGCGCGATGCGGATCTTTGCGCGCGACAGCCAGTTCTGCGGCACGACGGTCGGGATGTTCATCAGCTTGCCCCAGGTCGCGGCATAGCTGTCGACGTTGCTCAGCGACCACGCCCGCGCCGCCGTGAGGCGCCGGATGAAGTCCGTCAGCTCCGCGCGCTTGTCGCGGATGGCGTCGGGCCGTGCGACCTGGAAGCTCAGCCCCGGCGTCAGACCCTCCGAGGTGATGACGCGGCGCGATTTGAACAGCACCTCTTCCTGGCTCACATACGGCTCCCAGGTCGACCAGGCATCGACCGAGCCTTGCGTATAGGCGATCTTGGCATCGGACGGCGCCAGGAATGCGATCTGCACGTCGGACGCAGCCCAGCCGTTCTTCTCGAGCGCAGCGAGGATCAATTGATGACCGATCGAGCCGCGCCCCGTCGCGATCTTCTTGCCGCGCAAATCGGCGAAGCTCTTGATCGGCGAATTTTCGGGCACGAGGATCGCGAGCCCCTCGCGGGTCTGACGGATCGCGGCGATCGCCTTCACCGGCGCGCCGGAGGCGGCGGCGAAGGTGAACGGCGCATCACCCACGATACCGGTCTCGATCGCGCCGGCGCTGAGCGCTTCCAGCAGGGGTGCCGCTGCCGGAAACTCCTTCCACTCGATCTTGTAAGGCACGTCCTTGAGCACGCCTGCCGCTTCCATCACGGCCTGCGAATTGCCCTTCTGGTCGCCAACGCGCAAGGTGGTTTGCGCCGCCACGAGCTCCAACGAGCCGAACAGCAGCGCACCGGCCAGCATGAGACGGATCATTCCGCCGCCTCGCCGCGAACGGCCTGGCGCTTGGCGACCAGCTCGCGCGTCAGCGGGATCAGCTCGCGGCCATATTCGATGGCGTCGATCAGAGGATCGAAGCCGCGGATCAGGAAGTGGCTGATACCGAGATCGTAATAGTCGCCGAACACTTCGGCGACTTGCTCGGGCGTACCGACCAGCGCGGTGGTGTTGCTGTTGGCACCCGTGAGCTTTGCGATCTCGGTCCAGAGCCGCTTGTCGATGCGGCTGCCCTGGTCGGCAAGCGAGAGCAGACGCCGCGCGCCGGCCGTGGCGTGGCCGTCGGCCGGCTTGCGATAGCCAGTCTTGTCCTGGAGCGCGGTGGCGCGCGCCAGAATCTCTTCCGCCTTCTCCCAGGCCTGCTTCTCGGTCGGGGCAATGATCGGCCGCACCGAGAGGCTGAAACGCGGCGTCGGCCGTCCCTGACGAACCGCCGCGTTGTGGACGCGGGAACTGACGTCGCGCACCTGGGCATAGGATTCGCCCCACAGCGCAAAGGTGTCGGCATGCTTGCCGGCGACCTCGATCGCCGCATCCGAAGCGCCGCCGAAATAAATCCGGATGCCCTCGGGACGATATGGCTTCACCTGCGAGAATGCGTTCTCGACCTGGTAGTGCTTGCCCTTGTAGGTGAACGGCTTGTCGCTGGTCCATTCGAGCTTGAGGACATCGAGGAACTCGGAGGTGCGGGCATAACGCTCGTCCTTGTCGTCGAGCGTGTTGCCATCCTGCCGAAGCTCGGTCGCATTGCCGCCGGTGATGACGTGCAGGGCGACCCTGCCGCGGGAAAACTGGTCGAGCACGGCGAACTGGCGCGCCAGCAGCGTCGGCGCGGTGAAGCCCGGCCGCTGCGCGATCAGCACATTGAGGCGGTCGGTGACGCCCAGCACGTGCTGGGCAATCTGGAGCGCGTCCGGCGTCGTCGAATGAAACGCCAGCAGGGCGCGGTCGAAGCCGGCATTTTCGTGCGCCTTCGCCACCGTCTCGATATGGGTGGGGTTGAGGACCGGCCCCTCGCGGACGACGGTTTCGGACGAATTGTTGTTGCTGATGAAGCCGATGAACTCGATCGACATGATCGTCTCCCTGTTTGTTTTCCTGAAAGCTAGAGGCCCAATGCGGCGCGGCCTAGGCCGGTGCGGGTGGCATCGTCCTGCGGCGTGTGCACACGGCCGCACAAGACATCGCGATAGTGCCGCTCCAGCGGATTGGCGCGCGACAGGCCGTGATTTCCGGTCAGCGATAGTGCATCCTCGACCACGGCAACGGCGTTGTTGGTCACCGTCAGCTTGATGACGTTGGATTCGCCGGTGGAGAGAGCGACACCGTCGTCGAAGTCGCGGGCGAACGTCTCGATCAGCCGCGCATTGACTGCGAGCCTGGCCTCGATGGCACCGAGGATCTCCTGCGCCCGCGGCAAGGTCGCAAGCGGCGCGCCGAGGCTGGCGGGGACGCGCTGCTTCAGGAACGAGACGAACCAGTCGCGCGCGGCGCGGGCAATGCCGTCATAGATCGCGGCGACGAACACCGTTTGGACCGTCGCCTGCGCAACGTCGGGCGCACGCCACTCCTGGGGATTGCGGACATCGACCTCGGCATCGAGCGGGATCACGACGTCGTCGAAGATGACGTCGTGGCTGCCGCTGGCGCGCAGGCCGTGATGATCCCAGGTCTCGACGATGCGGGTGCCCGGCAGTCCAGCCGGCACCAGGAACTGCCCGACGCGCGGTTCGGCTTCGTCGGTCCGCGCCCAGACCAGATACCATTTCAGGATCGGCGATCCCGTCGAATAGATCTTGTGACCGGTCAGGCGCCAGCCGGTCTCGGTGCGCCGTGCGATCGTCGCCGGCAGGCCGCCGCGCGCGGGCGAGCCCAGTTCGGGCTCGACGCGGAGCGCGTTGACGAGCGCGAGGCCCTCGACGCTCTCACGCGCAAGCTTGCGCGAGAGCTTCGCCGGCCAGGTCGGGCTGCGCCCCATCACCAGATGGTTGATGTAGTGCATCGACAGCACCAGCGCGGTCGACGAATCGGCCTTGCCGATGATGCCGATGACGCGCGCGGTGTACCGTGCGCCCGCTCCGGCCCCGCCATGAACGGCCGGCACCGTCAGCGACAGCAGGCCCGCCTCGGACAGCTCGCGAAAATTCGCGAAGGGAAAGCTGCCGGCGCGATCATGCTCGGCTGCGCGCGCAGCAAAGCCTTCGGCCAGCGCCTCGGCGCGCGCGATGTAGTCTGGCTCACTATGGGCGGTGAGCCCTTTGGCTAAAGAAGTCACCATGTGGCATCTAATCCCAAGAGACCTAAGATCTGGCGGCGCAGATCCGCGAGATATGGATCGCCGCGATGGCGCGGATAGGGCCGGTCGACACGGATGTCGGCCCTCACCCGCGCCGGGCGGTCGCTGAATACGATGACGCGGTTAGCGAGCACCAAAGCCTCCTCTGCGTCGTGCGTCACCAGCAGCGTGGTAAAGCCCTTGCGCTGCCAGAGCGAGACAAGCTCGGCCTGCATGGTGATGCGGGTCAGCGAGTCGAGCTTGCCGAGCGGCTCGTCGAGGATCAGGATTTTTGGATCATTCACGAGCGCGCGGGCGAGCGCGACGCGCTGCGCCATGCCGCCGGAGAGCTGATGCGGATAGGCATTGCGGAACGACGACAGCCCAACGAGATCGAGCGCGTCATCGACACGCTTCCGCTGGCTCTTCAAAATGCCCTGGGCCTCGAGGCCCAGGGCGACGTTGTCCCAGACCGACCGCCAGGGAAAAAGGGTCGGATCCTGGAACACGACGACGCGGGAGGGATGCGGGCGGGTGATGCGCACCTCGTCCTCGCGGAGCGTTCCGGCCTTGGGCTTGTCGAGGCCGGCGACGAGCCGGAGCAAGGTCGACTTCCCGCAGCCGGAGGGGCCGAGCAGCGCGACGAACTCGCCCGGCTCAACGGAGATGCTGACGTCGCTGAGAACAGGCAGCTCAGTGCCATCGATGTCGAAGGCGTGGCTGACCTGCTCGATGTCGAGCGCGGCGCCGGCGGCCGGCGGGGTCGTGACCTCGGCCAGTGCGGTTGCGGCTACCATTTCACGGTCCCCTTCTGCCAGACCAGGAGGCGATCGCGGATGGCGAACAGCAGCGTGATGGCGCCGGAGCAGAGCAGCGACATCACGATCAGCGCCGCATACATGTTGGCGTAGGCGGCCCAGCCTTGCGCCCATTGCAGGTACCAGCCGAGCCCGGCCTTCACGCCGATCATCTCGGCCACGACGAGCACGGCGAAGGACGAGCCGAGCCCCATGAACAGGCCGACGAAGACGTGCGGGAGTGCCGCGGGGATCGCGACCTTCAGCACCAGGAAGGACGGCTTTGCACCGAGCGTGCGCGCGACGTCGTAATAGGCGTTGCTGACGCTCGCGACGCCGGACCAGGTCAAGACGGTGACCGGGAAGCCGGTCGCGAGCGCGATCAGGAAGGTCGAGGCGCTCCAGCTCGACGGGAACGTGAAGAAGGCGATCGGCAGCCAGGCGGTTGCCGGCAGCGGGCCGATGAAGCGCAGCACCGGATGCACCCAATAGCCGACCGCGCGCGACCAGCCGATCGAGACGCCGGTCAGGAAGCCGACCGTGGCGCCGATCAGGTAGCCGCCGAGCTGCAGCTTGACCGAGGCGAACACGCTGTCGAGCAGCTTTGGCAAATCGTCGGTATAGACCTCGATGATCGACTGCGGCGGCGGGAAGAACGGCAGCGGCAACCATGCAAACTTTGCGGTCGCTACCTCCCACAACGTCAGGAATGCGCCGAGCGCCACGAGCCAGGGCGCGCGCTGGCGCAACGCCTTACCCGCAGTGCCCAGATATTCGGCGCCGACGGTGCCGAACAAAGCGATTGCGGCAACGATGAAGGCGGCGATGCCGAGCGAGTGCGTCCGCGACCAGTCGCCGACATCCTCCCACCACAGGCAGGACAGGCCGAACGCGATCCACGCGACGCTGGCGAGAATGCCGACGCCGGATTCCCGGACCCAGCTCGCAAGGACCGGCGCGCGCGAGAGGCGCGGCGCGCCGGAGGCGAGGCCGTCAGACAGCGAATACGTCGACATAGATGCGCTCCGCGAATTTGGTGGTATCGGTGCTTTGCTTGAAGACCTGGACGCTCTTCAAATCGTCGGCATAGGACTTCAGCTCGCGCTTGAGCACTTCACCCACGGGATGATGATGATGGGTGTGGTAGCGCACCATGCCCTCGATATCGGCGAGCGACGCCGTCTTCGGCGCGTAAGGCTGGAACGATTTTGCCGTCACGACTGGATTCTGCGCGGTGAACATCGCGGCATCGAGCAGCGCCTGCGTCAGGGCGCGCGCGACTTGAGGTTCTTCGCGCACAAGCGAGCCGCGCAGGCCGAGGATGCAGCAGCTCTTGTCGCGATATTCACCGTCGAGATTGGAGGCGACTTCCTTGTACTGGCTGTCCTTGAGCCAGAGATAGCCCAGCGGATCGGACGACAGGAAGGCCTGCACCTCGCCCTTCTCGACGGCGACGTTGAGTAGGTTGCCGGGATAGGCGCGCCAGTCGACATCCTTGACCGGGTCGATACCGAGCTTGGCGAGCTGAATGGAGAAGAAGTTCTTGTCGGGGCCACCGAGGTCGCCGACTGCGACGATCTTGCCCTTGAGGTCGGCGAGCTTGCTCACATTGGAGTCTGCGCGGGTCAGGACGCGCATGCAGCCGCCATGGGTGCCGGCGGCGATCTTGACGTCAAATCCCTGCTCCAGCGGCTTCAGCCAGCGCAGCGCCATGCCGAGCCCGGCATCGCTCTTTCCCGTCGCGATCGCCTCGAGCAGCTGATCGGTCGAGCCGGAATAGTTGATGAGCTCGATGTCGAGATTGTGCTTCTGGAAGAAGCCGTGCTCGATGGCGACGGGCACCGGGGCGAGACAGACCGCGCCGGCGTTCCAGGAGAGTTTCAGCTTGCGCGGCGCGCCGGTGAGGACGGGGCCATCCGCGGCCGTCCGGCACAGCGGAAACTCAGAGAGATCGACACCGGGCGCGATCGCCTGTGGCGCGAAGGCCTGTGCTGCACCAAAGGCACCAAGCGGCGCGGCGAATGCCGCCGCAAGCCCCGCCTGCAGCAAATGACGCCGGTCGAGGCCCGATCCGCTGCCCTTGTTGTCGTTGCCCATCAGTCCCCGCTCCTGCGCTGGCACAGCTCCGCCATTCACGCAACGTCTCGCGTTGCGCATGTTCCATGTGGAGCCGCGTTGAGAGAATAATTTCGCCGGCGCTTCCCGCGCCGCTTTGATGCGATGCGCAAATCATGCGGCGCGCCCGCCGCATCGTCAATGAAATGGAATTTCGAATGTGGCGCGAAGCGAGGTCATTCTCTCCATCAGCGCATGGGACAGCGATGAAACGATTTTCGTTGCTGCATCATCCTGCAAGGATGCGCCGCGACTCCGCAGCCTGCATCATTCTTGCGCATCACCCGCCGCGCACGCGGTGCGTTCTCGAATGCGGCGCTACGCTGAAACGTCATTGCCCAACGCATCTGCAATACGGATAGCCATTTCATTGACTGCGCATCGCGCCGTCATAGACTTGATCGTCTCGCTGCATCGCTCGCTCACGCGTCGTGGGCAAAGCAACAAGACAGGCCACATGAGCATCAACTTCGACGACCATTCCATCACACGCCGGCTCGCAGCATCGCTGTTCGCCGCAGCCATCACCTTGTCGACGGCTGCCGCCTCGTTCGCGGCCGACACCGTCGTGCTGCGCGTCGGCGACCAGAAGGGCGGCAACCGCTCGCTGCTCGAAATCTCCGGCTATGCGAAGGACCTGCCCTACAGAATCGAATGGTCGGAATTCCCTGCCGCAGCTCCGATCCTGGAAGCGCTGAACGCCGGCGCGCTCGACGTCGGCTACACCGGCGATCTCTCCTTCCTCTCGGTCTATGCGGCCGGCGCGCCGATCAAGGCGATCGGCGGCACCAGGTCGGATGCGAAGACGCAAGCGATCCTCGTGCGTCAGGATTCGCCGATCAAGTCGGCCGCCGACCTCAAGGGAAAACGCCTCGCCGGCACGCGCGGCGGCTGGGGCCAGTTCCTGATCGACGCGACGCTGGAGAAAGCGCAGATCAAGCTGGAGGACGCGACCTTCGCGCCGCTCGGCCCGGTCGACGCCAAGATCGCACTCGTCGCCGGCTCGATCGATGCGTGGGCGGTGTGGGAGCCCTACGTCTCGTTCGCGACGCTGAAGGACAAGGCCCGCGTGATCGCCGACGGTGAAGGCCTGACACCCACCATCACCTTCATCGTGGCCTCCGACAACGCCATCGCCACCAAGCGCGCGGCGGTGCAGGACCTCGTGCAGCGGCTGAACAAGGCGCGGCTGTGGTCGCTGGATCACATCAGTGAATACGCCAAGAGCACGGCCGAGCTGACCAAACTGCCGGAGGACGTGCTGCTGTCGGCCTACACCGCGCAGCGCACCAGCCCGATCGTGATCGACCAGAACGTGGTGAAGGAGGTGCAGGAAGCCTCCGACCGCTCGACGCGCTACGGCATCCTGCCGAAGACGCTCGATGTGAGCAAAGCCGTCGACCGCAGCTTTACGGCCGCGGCCGCGGGGTCAAACTAGCGCGGGGCGCGGCGGGATGCGCAAGTCCAGCCTCAAGGCCGGCCCGTTGCATCTCGCCGCGATCGTGCTCGCGCATCTCGCCTGCATGAGCCTGATCGTGTGGCTCTCGCTCTAGCCGCGCAGCGTCCTTACCAATATCCGCGATCATAGGCCCGGTACGGTCGGTAGTAGCCGTAGCGAGGGCCGTAATATGGACGATAGGCTCGATAGCCGTAGTAGCGGGGACGCGCGTAGTAGCCGCCATACCCATAGCTCGGCCCGTAGCCGCCGTAATAGGCCGGCGCATAGCCATAGGACGGAGCGTAGCCATAGCCGTAGCCCGAGCCATAACCATAACCACCATAACCGCCGTAATACGGGCCGCCGCCATAGTAACCGTAGGGCGCGCTGCTCGCGATGGCACCGCCGATGATTGCTCCGGCGAGGAGGCCTCCTGCGCCCCATCCCCAGCCACGGCCGCGCCAATACACCGGGGTGACATCGTCACCAACGGCGGCCTTCATGGTCGCGACGTTGGTCGGCAGCGGAGCCGCTGCCGCCTGCTCGATTTGGCCGGCCATCACCGCGCCCGCCAGCGAACAGGCAATCGCCGTTTTCCAGATACTCATCGTCTTGCTCCCTGTCTGACGTTCGTTTGGAAAAGGATCGCAAGGCCATGATCGGGCATCCTTGCCCCAAGTCAAAGCCTCCGAAAGTCACAGCCTGCATTGCGTGCACCGCACAAGAATGCCCGCGCATGCCTCGATTGTGGTCCGGCCAACGCCAGCGCCCGCACGGGCATGACACCGGTGCGACGGAGCCACAGGCCACAGCAAAGCATTAAGCTTCCCGGGCGTTCGCAACCAACAAGCACCTTCCCGATTTACTATTCGTACCGTTACTATCGGTTCCAATGTGCGCGGCCGGGAGGCTTCTCGCAAAGCGCCAGAGGTGTGGGAGGATGACATGAGTGCCGCGAGACCCGAGCCGCTTGCCCGTCAGGCGCTGGCGTTCGTCCTGGCCGGCGGACGCGGCAGCCGGCTCCTGGAACTGACCGACCGGCGCGCCAAGCCCGCGGTCTATTTCGGCGGCAAGTCCCGCATCATCGATTTCGCGCTGTCCAATGCGGTGAATTCCGGCATCCGCCGGATCGCGGTCGCGACCCAGTACAAGGCGCACAGCCTGATCCGGCACCTTCAGATGGGCTGGAACTTCTTCCGCCCCGAACGCAACGAGAGCTTTGACATCCTCCCGGCCAGTCAGCGCGTCTCGGAGAACATGTGGTATGTCGGCACGGCGGATGCGATCTATCAGAACATCGACATCATCGAGTCGCACAACGCACGCTTCATCGTCGTGCTCGCCGGCGATCACATCTACAAGATGGACTACGAGGTGATGCTGCGCCAGCATGTCGACAGCGGCGCCGACGTCACCGTCGGCTGCCTCGAGATGCCGCGCGCGGAATCATCCGGCTTCGGCATCATGCATGTCGACGAGAACGGCTGGATCCAGCAGTTCCTGGAGAAGCCGGCCGATCCGCCGCCGATGCCGGGCAAGCCAGACGTCTCGCTCGCCAGCATGGGCATCTACGTGTTCGATACGAAATTCCTGTTCGACCAGCTCAAGCGCGACGCCGAGGATACGAACTCCAGTCACGATTTCGGCAAGGACATCATCCCCTATATCGTCAAGAACGGCCGCGCCATCGCGCATCAATTCTCGACCTCGTGCGTACGCTCGGGCAGCGATCCCCGCGCCTACTGGCGCGATGCCGGCACGGTCGATGCCTATTGGGCGGCCAATATCGACCTCACCGACGTCGTGCCGGAGCTCGACCTGTTCGACCGCGCCTGGCCGATCTGGTCCTATGCGGAGATCACGCCGCCCGCCAAGTTCGTCCATGACGAGGAGAGCCGGCGCGGCCAGGCCGTGAGCTCGCTGGTCTCGGGCGGCTGCATCATCTCCGGCGCCTCGCTGCGCCGCTCGCTGCTGTTCACCGGCGTGCGCGTCAACTCCTACGCCACTGTCGAGAACGCCGTGATCATGCCCTACGTGAACGTCGCCCGCGGCGCTCGCTTGAAGAACGTCGTGATCGACCGCGGCGTCGAAATCCCCGAGGGGCTCGTCGTCGGCGAGGACCCGGAGCTCGACGCCAAGCGCTTCCGCACCACCGAGCAGGGCATCTCGCTCATCACCCAGACAATGCTCGACAGGCTCAATACATGACGCCTGTTCGCGTCCTCGCGGTCGCCTCCGAAGTCTACCCGATCGTCAAGACCGGCGGCCTCGCGGATGTCGCCGGCGCACTGCCGCTTGCGCTGAAGGCGCACGGCGTCGAGATGCGCACGCTGATGCCGGGCTATCCCGACGTGATGCGGATGCTGGGGGGAGCCGGCGAAATCCGGCGCTGGCCGGATTATTTCGGCGGCCCAGGACGCCTGCTCGCCGGCTCGCATCACGGGCTCGATCTGTTCGTGCTCGACGTGCCGCATCTCTATGCGCGGCCGGGCAATCCCTACGTCACTCCCGAGGGCGTCGACTGGCCCGACAATGGCCTGCGCTTCGCTGCGCTGTCACGTATCGCCGCCGACATCGGCCACGGCCTCGACCCCGCGTTCGTGCCCGATGTGGTGCACGCCCACGACTGGCAGGCGGGGCTTGCGCCCGCTTATCTGCACTATGACAACCGTCCGCGGCCGGGCACCGTGATGACCATCCACAACATGGCCTATCAGGGCAAGTTCGCTCCCGAGCTGATCGGTTCGATCGGTCTGCCCTGGGACTCCTTCAACGTTCGCGGCCTCGAATATTTCGGCGGCATCAGCTTCCTCAAGGCGGGGCTTCAACTCGCCGATCGCATCACCACGGTCTCGCCGACCTATGCGCAGGAGATCCAGAGCGACGAAGGCGGCATGGGGCTCGGCGGCCTGCTGCGCGAACGCGCTGATGTGCTGAGCGGCATCCTCAACGGCATCGACACCGACGTGTGGAATCCGCAAACCGATCCGCACATCGCCTACCGCTTCGGCGCGGACGACCTCACGTTCCGGGCCGCGAACAAGGCGGTGCTTCAGCAACAGTTCAATCTCGATTCCTCGGACGAGGCGCCGTTGCTCGGCGTCATCAGCCGCCTGTCCTGGCAGAAGGGGCTCGATCTCCTGCTCGAGGCCATTCCGACCATTTTGGGCGACGGCATGCAGCTCGCACTGCTCGGCAGCGGCGATCGCGATCTCCAGGATCGCTATCAGGCCGTCGCCCGCGCGAACCCCGGGCGGATCGGCGTCGTGATCGGCTATGACGAGATTTTGGCGCACCTGATCCAGGCCGGATCGGACGCGCTCATCGTGCCCTCGCGGTTCGAGCCGTGCGGCCTGACCCAGCTCTACGCGCTGCGCTATGGCGCTGTCCCGATCGTGTCGCGCGTCGGCGGCCTCGAAGACACCATCGTCGATATCGGCGAGGCCAACCCATCGGACCGCGACGCGACCGGCTTCAAGTTCGCGCCCGTCACCGTAGAGGCCCTCACCGGCACGCTGCGCAAGGCCAACACCGCCTTCCACAACAAGGCGACCTGGCGCCGGCTGCAATTGAGCGGCCTTGCGACCGACGTCTCCTGGCGCAACCGCGCCGGCGACTATGCCGTGCTCTATCGCGATCTGATGACGGCGCGCCGCACCTCATGATCACCACCGAATCCATGCTATAGAGCCGGCATGGACCCTTTCGCGATCAAGCTGATCGGCTTTGCCGCCGCAACCTGCACCACCGTCGCCTACGCGCCGCAGTTCATCAAGGTCTGGAAGACCCGCTCGGCGCGCGACATTTCGGTCGGCATGTTCCTGGTCATGGTGCTGGGCCTGGCGCTCTGGCTCATCTACGGCCTGCTCTCTGGCGACGCCCCGCTGGTCGCGGCCAACGCCATCACCATGGTGCTCGCCGGCGGTATCCTGTTCATGAAGCTGAGGTATGGGTGAGGTTGAAGCTGCGTAGAGCGGATTGGCGCGTGTACCCATAAAATCCGGGATGTCTGTTTTCGAGGGGCCCCGGAGCGGACATAGACAATCGATCATCGTGTGGTCCGTGCGGTACCTGAAAGGTAACGGTCCTTGATCCAGATCAAGTCAGACTGTTTGTAGCCCGCTGCTTAATTGCCAATATGCCAGGCCGCAGGAGCCGCCTCCGTTAGCGGCGCCGGAAACATTCTTCGTCGCTACGACGCCGCCGTAATATGAAGGGGCAGCGACAGACGCATTCTCAACACCGATCTCGCGTTCCCAAGGGGGCGCCTATGAGTAGATCAGAAGCTGACGTCCAAGATCTGCGAATGATGGAAAGATGCCTCGAACTCGCCCGGCAAGGGGTGAAGCAAGGAGAGCTGCCATTCGGCGCCGTAATCGCGTTTCGAGGACAGGTCATCGCAGAAGCGACCAACCACGTTTCATCGGAATGCGACGTGACCCGACATGCGGAACTCGTGGCTCTATCAGAGGCCCAGAAGATTCTAAGGCAAAAGCGCTTGCCGGATTGCACCTTGTATTCAATCGTCGAACCTTGCCCAATGTGTTCTTTCCCGGCACGGGAGGCGCGGATTGGTCGCGTGGTGTTCGCCATTTCATCTCCGATCATGGGCGGATTTTCGAGATGGGACGTTCTGTCGGACAACAGTTTGTCGAGCAAACTGCCTGAGGTCTTCGGACCTGCGCCGGAAATCGTCTCGGGCTTGCTATCCCAAAGGGCCGAGCAGGTCTGGCGCGACTGGAACCCGCTCGCCTGGCGATTTATGAGACGACGAGGCTGCTTCGGACGAGCGGCCGAGCCGACTTCGTGCCACGCGGGCGCGCCTCGGCCAACGTTTTCCTGGAACGCGCTGGCGGATATTTTGGCCGCGCCGGCTCTTTCGGTGAGTAACGTCTTCCTGCGCCGGCGTGCAGATTCAAACACCATCTCGGACCTGGACAAGCCTGGAGTCTGAGATCGGGAGCGCGCTGCTGCAGGATCAGGCGCGTGTGGCTATCGTTTCAAGTGCACGCGTCGGAATGGGGACTCGGTCTCGTGAACACAGGTGCGGGAAACCAAAGTGAGCTCCGAGCCGTCGCTTGGCGCTGCGCAAAGCCATCACCGCCATGACGGAGTCAACGGCGAGCCGGCTAAGACCAGGGAGTTGCCCCGGGTCTTGAACAAGCGAACGTCCAATCTTGCGCAGTTCAGGCTTACCTGCTGGCCCGATATCTATGAGCGCGGCCCTCGGAAGTTTTCGATGAGCGGGGTTTAGAACAACACGACAGACGGCAAAGGGAATTCTGAGTTCGGAAGCAATTCGAGCGACGATCTGCGACTCCATATCGGCGGCAACCGCCCCGGTGATGCCATGGAAATCCCGTCTCTCTTCAAGACTTGTCATCGGGGAAGCGACACCAGCTATCGCAGAGTAGCTGGCACCCGGGATCATCCGAAGGAGCTCCTCGGCCCAGGGGAGGTCAGCTGGATAAGCTTCATCTTTCGCGGCAAATACCGACGAGGCGATGACAATGTTACCTGGTCGGAGCTTCGGATCTAGCCCGCCGCACACCCCGAAACTGATAATGCCGCGCGCGCCATGTCTGATGGCGTCACGCAAGTAAAAGGCGGTCCGGTCACCTTCAGCGATCATCGCTGGCGCGCCGGCTATTCTGGCCTCGATCGCAAGTCCAACTACGGCGATGACCGCCTTCACGTCACAGCGAGGGGCGCCAGTCTGAGCGTCGTTGACCGTGACATGCAGCGTCATCAGAGGCGTCGATAATCCTGAAACCGAAGTATTTCCAGACTCGGACAATCAAGAGTAAGCCGGCACTAGCACTGTCCGTCTAGACAAAATCGACAAGCCTCCCGATTGGAAGCCAGTTGTTGGAGAACTGTGCCTCGGACACCACAGCTGCCGCCTGATCGCGGCGGAGACTCGCACCTTCAATGGCGCAACGAACCCAAAGCGGACTCCTCGCAAATACCGTGAATCGCTGTGCTTCAGCTATCAGGCTGCCCCCGGTTGTCAGCAACTGGCAGCATCCCCAATGTGCGCTCGTTAAAGACCGGTTCGTTTGGCGGTTCTCTTGTTTCGAACTCGCCTGCTGGCCCGAAGCGGCTGATGGCCGACGGGCAAAGCATGTCCGCTCTGCCCTGGTCATTCACACCAACTTGTTTGCCAATCGCGAGCACGTCGTCAACCTCGATGCCGAGATAGCGCACCGTGCCTTCGATCTTGGTGTGGCCGAGCGAGAGCGGTGCCATGATCGAATTTTGCCGCTGTTTTGCCCGACGTGTCAAACCCGTCGAAATACCGCTCGCGTATCCTGCCCGGCAAAAGTACTCTGCTAAGCCATTCTATTTGCTGGGCCGTTCTACTGTGCATGGGGTTGTTTTCGACATTTTTAGTCGGAACCCCGTAGGGTGGATTAGCCCGCGGCTGCGCGAAGCGCAGTCCGCCAGCGTAATCCACCACCTTCATTGCGGCTCGATGGTGGATTACGCTGCGCTAATCCACCCTACGATTCATCCAAACACATACGACGCCATCGCGACGTTCGCGACCTCGTCGACGAAGACGCGCTTGCCGACGTCGCTGCCGGCGGCGCCTGCCGCGACCATCAGCGGCAGCAGATGGTCCTCGCGGGGATGCGCGAGGCGCGCGCTCGGCGCGTTCTCCCAGTCGACCAGCATCGCGTTGCGGCGCGCCGCATCCGGGTTGCTGATCGCCTCGTTCAGATAGGCCTCGAAATCATACGAGACGGGCTTCGACTCCGGCCGGTTGAAGCCGCGCATGTTGTGATAGGTGAGCCCGCTGCCGACGATCAAAATACCTTCGTCGCGTAGCGATGCGATCGCCTGCCCGACCTTGATGTGCTCGGCCGCATCGTAGCTCGCCTTCAGCGACAGCAGCAGGATCGGCATGTCCGCGTTCGGATACATCAGGCCGAGCGGCACGAAGGTGCCGTGATCGAAACCCTGATTGGGATCCTCCCGGCAATCGAGGCCGGCGTGCTTGAGCAGCGCCTTCACCTCCGCAGCGAGCTCGGGCTTGCCCGGCGCCGGATATTTGAGGTGATAGGTATGCTCGGGGAAACCGTAATAGTCGTACACCATCGGCGGATGCGCCGAGGTCGACACGGTGAAGGCTTCGGCCTCCCAATGGCCGGTGATGACGAGCACGGCCTTGGGCTTCTCGGGGAGAAGCTGCGGCAACCGGCCGAACTCCGCGGCCGTCTTGGCATATTGCACCCGCCGGTCCTCCATGAAGGGCCATGGGCC
This sequence comes from Bradyrhizobium sp. 956_D2_N1_4, assembly GCF_052076025.1. NCBI lineage: Bacteria > Pseudomonadati > Pseudomonadota > Alphaproteobacteria > Hyphomicrobiales > Nitrobacteraceae > Bradyrhizobium > Bradyrhizobium sp. 956_D2_N1_4. The sequence goes on from NZ_CP197237.1 coordinate 5,648,010, forward strand.
GCCGCCATGCGACAGGAAGAGGGTTGGAAATCGCGTCATGGATGCCGGCTCGTCTCGTTGACCACATGCGCGTGCGAGCTGCCCGCGCGAACGGCGGCGAGCATAGGCAAACCGGTATGGTTAGCAAGTCGTTAACGATTTGCCACCCACAATCCGGCCATGGCCGAAGGAGTCGGCCTGAAGACAAGCGAGACGTGAGATGAAGAAGTTTGCGCTGGGGGACGTCGTCAACAGTGACAAGGGCCGCCGCGGCGTCGTTCGCGCCGCCTACAGGTCCAAGGAAGGTCAGCAGTTCTACGCCGTCGAGAAGGACGGCACGATGGACCATCTGGAAGAACACCGGCTGAGCCCCGCGCCGCGCGTCGAGCTCGCGGCCTAAGCCCAACTCATTTTCTGTTCTCACTTGCAAGCCGGTCCAGGCGATCCGACCAGGGGTCGTCTCCGCTCGCGATGCGATCGTTCGTGATCAGCAGCAGGCGATCGCGGTCTGCGGCCGCGTCCCAATGCGGCAGATCCGGGCCGTTGGGATTGCCATTCCTTGCAAAGTTGATCCAGTAAGCGCGCATGCGGTTCGCGACCTCGCGATCCCCCCATGTGAGCAGTCCCGCGCCGGGCACGCCTTCCGCGCCGAAGATGAATTGCAACTCGCGCCCGTGCCCTTCGTCGGGATTTGTGCGCCGGGCCTCGGTCACGTAAGCGAAGCGATAGCGAAACGTAGGCGCACCGGTTGCCGCATGGAGGCGGGCGAGCAGCCTGACCGGCTCGGAGAAAACCTTGTCGGTATAGAATTTGGCTGCGCGCTCCGATGGTCTGGCGATGTCAGGGTAGAGCTGACGCAGCTCATCGGTGCTCTCGCCCGAGGACGCCAGCGTCTCCTTGATCTCCCGCTCGCCGTCGAAACGCGTCTCGTCGTCATTCGAGCCGATCATGAGTGGAATGCGGCTTTCATGTCCTGCTGTAAATCCAGTGGCCACGTCTTCGCGCAGCAGGATACCATCCATCGCGGGCGCGAAGCTGCGTTCGGATTTGGCGAGCAGTTTTTGTTCGGCCGCAAGCAGCCGCGCCGGCGCAGCGACGCGCAAATCCGCCTGCTGCCCAAGCGCCGCCACGAATTGCCGGCCCATGGCCTCCGCCTCCTGCACCGGGCGCAGGCGCGCGCGGCCGGGCAGCGATTGCAGAATGGCTTTCTGGAACAGATCGCGCGATTGCGCACACAGCATCAGCAGCGCGATCGACGTCGCGCCTGCGCCGCTGCCGAACAAGGTGACATTGTTCGGATCGCCGCCGAAGGCTGCGATGTTGTCGTGCACCCAATGCAGCGCCGCGATCTGGTCCATCAGGCCGTAATTGCCGGAGCCACCTTCCGACAGCGCGGGATGAGTGAGCCAGCCGAGCGCGCCGAGACGATAATTCACGGTGACCACGATGAGGCCGGCTTGCGCGAGCTTTGCACCGTCGAACAGCGGATCGTTCGCGGTGCCGCTGACGAAGCCGCCGTCATGGATGAAGACCATCACCGGCAGCGGGCCGTCGACCCCGAAGGGACGGAATACGTTGAGCGTGAGGCAGTCCTCGCTCGTATCAGGCAGCGAGGGCTGAAGACACGGCGCGCCGTACTCATAGGCGGTGCGCATCTCGGGGTTCTCGGCCGTTACCTGCGGTGGGCGCCAGCGCAGTGCGCCGACCGGAGCCGCCGCGTAGGCCAGCCCCTTGAACGACGCCACCTCGCCCTCGACGGCGCCGAGCATCTGTCCTTCACGCGTCAGCGCGAACGGAAACTGCCCGACCGCCTGAGCGACGGCCGCACCGTCCCAGCAGAGGAGTGAAGACGCCACAACGAGGGCAAACTGGAGCCGCATCCTGGGGGATCTCGATGCGCCAAAAGGTTCCCCGACAGGTTACGTCTGCGGCCCGCGATGAGGCAAGCTCGGCGGCGTCCGTCTAGCCGCCCTTGGCGACGATCTCCGCCAGCGCGCGGCGTGCGACGATGCCGAGCTCACCAAGCGTGGAATGGCCCGATTGCGCCGCCTCGATCAGGCGTTCGGCGATGAACCTGCGGCTGTCGTGATCGCCGCCGTGCGGCAATTGGCGGCACGTCTGCTCCAGGACGACGTCCATGTTGGCTTTCGTCCGCTCGCTCAACTCTGTCATGACGTCCGGTTGGTACGCGTGGCTTGTAACCGCAAGCATACACAGAAGGATGTGGTCTGATTAGCCCGGACAATCCCGGCGGTTGTGCATCGCGGTGCGTGTATCGCCGCAACCTTCGCGCGGCCACGATGGTGCCGCAAACGACTACCGAAGATTGTACCTGTCCTGATGACAAGCCAAGCCTGCGGCGATAGCCTGCCGGCAAAACAAAAGACACGGGAGGAATACCATGCCAGACGCAATGGTCGCCGCACGTGAGTCCAAAGCGGCGAGTGGAACAGCCCAACAAGTCGACGTTGCCGTGGTCGGTGCCGGATTTGCCGGCCTTTATCTTCTCCATCGCCTGCGCAAATCCGGCCTCACGGCGGTCGCCCTCGAGGAAGCCGGGGATGTCGGCGGCACCTGGTACTGGAACCGCTATCCCGGCGCCCGCTGCGATATCCAGACCATCGACTACAGCTACACTTTCGATCCGGAGCTCGATAACGCGTGGACCTGGTCGGAGAAGTACGCGACCCAGCCCGAGATCCTGCGCTATCTCGGCTTCGTCGCCGACCGCTACGATCTGCGCCGCGATATCCGCTTCAAGACCAAGGTCACGGAAGCCAAATGGGATGAAGCGACTGAGCGCTGGCAGCTCACCACGAGCAGCGGCACGCCGGTCTCCTGCCGCCACTATATCATGGCCACAGGCTGCCTCTCCGCACCGAAGCCGCCGGAGATCGACGGCGTCAAGGATTTCGAGGGCAAAGTCTATTTCACCGGGCGCTGGCCGCATGACGGCGTCGATCTCGCCGGGAAGCGCGTCGCCGTGATCGGCACAGGGTCGTCGGCCATCCAGTCGATCCCGCTGATCGCCGAGCAGGCCGCGCATCTGACCGTGTTCCAGCGCACGCCAAACTTCGCGCTGCCGGCGCATAACGGCCCCTCGCCATCCGATCGCATGGATATTTTCCAGAGCGACCGCGCGGCCTATCGCGAGCAGGCGCGACAGTCGATGACCGGCGTGCCCTATCCGCAGCAGACCGTCGTGAGCTGGCAATTGAGCGATGCCGAGCGTCGAGAGCGGTTCGAACGTGCCTGGGCAGCCGGCGACCTCGTCCACATCCTGACGCAGCTCTGGGCCGACCAGGGCGTCGACTTCAACGGCAATGCGCTGATCGGCGAGCTGATCCGCGAGAAGATCGGCGCTGCCGTGAAGGATCCGGAGACGGCGGCGGCGCTGATGCCGCACGACCATCCCTTCGGCGCAAAGCGCCCCTGCCTCGATACCAATTACTACGCGACCTACAACCGGCCGAACGTCACGCTGGTCAATCTGCGCCAGGAGCCGATCAAGGCGATCACCGCGAACAGCATCACGACGGCCAGGCGCAGCGTCGATGTCGACGTCATCGTGTTCGCGACCGGCTTCGACGCCATGACCGGCGCGATCCGCGCCGTGCATCCGATCACCGGACGCGGCGGCAAGTCGCTGACCGATGTCTGGGCGCAGGGGCCGCAGACCTATCTCGGGGTCACGGTCGAAGGGTTCCCCAACTTCTTCATGATCACCGGGCCCGGCAGCCCGTCGGTGCTGTCGAACATGGCGGTGTCGATCGAGCAGCATGTCGACTGGGTCGTCGACCGCGTCGCTGCGCTGCGCGACGCCGGCTTCACCACGATCGAGCCGACCGAGACGGCGCAGGCCGGCTGGGGCCGGCACATGACGGACTGTTCGATGGTGACCCTGCACCGGCTCGCCAACACCTGGTACACGGGCGCTAACGTTCCCGGCAAGGTGCAGGGCTTGATGCCTTATACCGGCGGCGTCGGCCCCTATCGTAGCATTTGCGACGAGGTCACGGCCCGCGGCATGCTCGGCTTCAAGCTGACCGGCCCCAACGGCGCCGCGCAATGCAACGACGGCGAGGTGGTATGCCTGCAGCCTGATGTGCGGCTGGTGCTGAACCTGCTGGCATCGCTGAACCTGCCGCCGATCGAGTCGATGGGCGCGCTCGGCGCACGCGCCTTCGTCAACGAGTTCAACAAGGGCCGGCCCGCGGGACGGCCGATCGGCGAAATCGTCGACGGCACGCTGCCCGGCGCGGACGGCCCGCTGCCTTACCGGATCTACAAGCCGGCAACGCCGGGGCCCCATCCGGTCGTGGTCTATTTCCACGGCGGCGGCTGGGTGCTCGGCGACGAGCAATCGGACGAGCCGCTCTGCCGCGATCTGGTGCGGCGGACCGGCATGATGTTCGTCAGCGTCGGCTATCGCCACGCGCCCGAGCATCGTTTCCCGACCGCAGCCGAGGACGGCTATGCGGCAACGCGCTGGATCGCCGAGCACGCGACCGAGCTTGGCGGCAGGCCGGGCCCGGTGCTGGTCGCAGGCTGGAGCGCCGGCGGCAACATCGCCGCCGTCACCTGCCAGCTTGCGCGCGATCGCGGCGGGCCTGAGATCGCCGGCCAGCTCCTGGTCTGCCCGGTCACCGACTGCACCTTCGACCGGCCCTCCTACAACGACAATGCGACCGGCTATTTCCTGACGCGCTCGCTGATGTACTGGTTCTGGGACCTCTACTGCTCACCGGCCGACCGCACCGATCCGCGCGTCTCGCCGCTGCGCGGCAACGTCGCCGGCCTGCCGCCGGCCTTGGTCGTCACCTGCGAATTCGACCCGTTGCGCGACGAGGGCATCGCCTATGCCGAGGCAATGGCGGCCGCCGGCGTCCCGGTCGAGCAGCTCAGGGCGCGCGGCCATTTCCACTCGTCCTTTGCGATGGTCGACGTGGTGATCACCGGTGTAGCGGGTCGGGTGCAGATGGCCGAAGCCCTGCGGCGCTTCGCCGGGCTTCCGCCGAAAGTCAGCCGCGGCGATGAGGATAGCCACGATCATGCCAGCCCGGGCCACAGAATCGCGGCGGCCGCGAGCTGATTTGCGACAAGGCGGCCGGGAACCTTTTCCCGGCTGCTGCGTTAAGCGCTTGGCATTAAGATGCAGTGATAGGTGTGGGCCCCGGCACGCAGATCCGCGTGTTGGGGCAATTTTTGTTGCGTGAGGGACGATGGGAGACGTGGTTGCGGATTCAAAGGTCGATTTCGGAGCGCCTGCAACCCTGCATAAATGGCCGTCGCTTGCGAACCAGCGCCGACCGGACAGGGATTCTTATCAGGTGAGCGAAGGTACGCTCGACCAGTGCATATCGGCCTTCATGGAGAAGCCGGCCACGACCAGGCATCTCTATGAGATTCACACGATTGCGCAGCCGCCGCTGGTCACCGATATCCTCTCGCCCGAGCATGTCATCGAGCTATCGCGGTTGAGAGAATTTCTCTGATTGCGTGCAGACGCGGAAGCTGCACGCGCGCGACAAGCTTTTCACGAGGCAGGAACCTTCTACCGGATTTTCCCGTTAACCGGGATCGGAAGTCGAGACGAGAGCCCCAAGATGCTTGAAGCCGGCGTACCATCCGCGGTCGTGCCCTATGGCGCAGACCAGACCCTGTTCGTGGTGATTGATCGCCGCGACAAGGCGACTGAAATCCGCATCGAACGAAGCGATCTTGAAGCGACGATCGGCGAGCTCGTCGCCGGCTGCTTCAACGATCCGATCAAGGTGATCTCGTTCAACACGCTCGAACACTGGATGAAGGACATCTCGACCGAAATCGCCGGCGAGATCAAGGCGCGCTGCGACATCGATGGCGTCCGGCTTCCCGACTATCTCAGCGACTTCGTCGAGAGCCATAGCTGACCGCGCCTCGTCCTCGTTGATACGTCTCAAATCGCAGGCAAAAAAAAGCGCCGCTTCCGCGGCGCTTTTCGTGTGGCAACATCATTGTTTGATACGTGATCTTATCGGAAAAAACACGTCACGCTTTCTGGATCATGCTCTAGTGGTGCCAGAACAATGCCAGCAGCAGAACGATCGGCAGCGGCACGCCAAGCAGCCAAAGCAAAGCACCTCGTCCAAAACCCATGACTTCCTCCTCCACATTCATCAATGACTTGACGCCAGAGACGAACAGAAGTTCCGCGCCTCGCAGCGAGGGCGAATGCGTCCAGTGCATGGTTTATCAGGCGCGCCGATACTTGCCGGCGATGACCTCGATTTCGCGGCGGCGTTCGCCGGCGAAGGTCAGGAGCTTTTCGATCGTCAGCGTATCCGTGATCCGTTTGGCGAGCCGCTCGGCGCGCGCGGCCTGATCTTCGAGATACTGGATCGTGTTCAAACGCCGCCTCCCCCGAGGACTCCAAATTGGAGCCCCGACTTGTTTGGGCACTCATGGTGCGCCAGGGCGACTAACACTCGGTTAAGCGGGGCGGCTCAAGTCAATCAATCTCTATCGCACCACGTCGAGCCGGACATTGGTGATGCCCTTGTCGACCATGCCGAGCGCCTCGGCCGCGGACGGCGAGATGTCGACCACGCGCCCACGAACATAGGGCCCGCGATCGTTGACCCTGACGGTCACGAAGCGGCCTGAGGAGACATCGGTGACGCGCAGCTTGGTGCCGAACGGCAGGCTGGGATGCGCCGCGGTCAATTCGTTCTTGTCGAACCTCTCGCCGCTCGCGGTCTCCGTGTCCGAATAGAAGCTGGCAACGCCGTGCGAAGCGGTTTGCTTTGCGTCACGGTCGGGGACGCGTACCCGGCTGATCGGACGCGGATGCAAGGCCGCTACCCTATGGGGCCGCTGGACTGCAGCCTGCCGATTGGTGCCAAGATCGGCCTTCTGGCGGCCGACCGGCGATTGTGCGCAGGCGGCGAGCGATGCGGCACCGACGATGGCGAGCAGCAACCGGCATGAGCTTGCGAGGGAAATTCGGGCACTTTCGGCACGTGCAATGCGAGACATGGTACGCCCTCCGAACTGCCCGGAGTTTCGGCGGGCAATGAGGGCAGAACCTTGGCTGAAGGAAAGCAGGCTTAGGGCCACGACCGTTTCGCGCCGGCTGTGGCGATTCCACCACAGTGGCGTGTCCTAAGTCGAGCCAGACTCGCGAAAAACTAACCCGATACAACACGCCAGACGATCGGGCGCGTCTCCAGCTGCGCGTCGCTCGCCTCGGTGTCACCCTTCAGGAGCCGCATCAGCTCGCGCCGATAGAGCCGCCGCCAGCCGGTTTTCAGACTGGCGAGAAAGTCGAGTTCCCGTTGCGTCAGTGTGCACATCATGGACCCGATCCGGTTGCGCAGGCCGCGCCGTCAGCCGACGAGGCCGCCCATCGGCTTGACGTCAGCACTGCCGGGGAAGACCGCATCCGCCAGCACCTTCTGCTCGACGCGCAGATGGTCCCTGAGCAGGCCCTTCAGCACAGCGCGGAGATCGGTGGTCGGCTTGAGGTCGCGATCCTCGAACAGTTGCGCGGACTTCAGTCCCGGCCAGTCCGCGATCACGCGGCCGCCGGCGAGCGCGCCGCCAATGAGGAAGGCGACCGTGCCGGTGCCGTGATCCGTGCCCTGCGTGCCATTGATACGCGCGGTGCGCCCGAACTCGGTGACGACGGCGACGACCGTCTCCCGCCACGCCTCGCCCATGTTGGTCTCGATCGCCGCAAAGGCGCCATCGAGCGCACCGAGCAGATTGTAGAGCTGGCCCAACGCCGCGCCTTCGGCGATATGCGTATCCCAGCCGACGAAGCCCATGGCGCCGACGCGCGGGCCGTCGGGCTTGGCGAGATAGCGCGCGGCGGTGCCGGCGGCTTCGGCGAAGTAGGCGCGCACGCGCGCGATGCCGGGCGGCATCAATGTCGGATCGTCCGACATCGGATCGCCCGTGCCGGGCGCGCCGCCGAGCGAGGCGAGCTTCATGCGTGCCTGGAGCACGGTCGCAAGCTTCGGATCGGTGTGCTGGTAGAGATCGAGCAGGCGGTTCTGCGTGTCCTCGCTCGCCGGTAACAGTTTTTGCGGCACCCATGTCATGACGGGCGCCGAGCCGCGCACCACCAGCGGCGTCACCGAGCCGATGCCGAGCGCACGGCTGCCGCGCGGATCGACGCGCCCACCCGACTCCATCGCGAGCAGCGCGCGGTTGAGCCATCCCGATGCGGTGGCACCGGGCTTGGTGAACCCGCTCTCCAGCACGTCCTGGCCATCGAAATGCGAGCGCTCGCGATAGGGCGTCGCGGCAGCATGGACGATTGCGGCCTTGCCGGTCTTGTAGAGCCGGTGCAGGTTCGGCATCGCCGGGTTGAGCGCGAAGAAGGAATCGAGCGGCAATGCCGGCGGCTTGCCGTCCAGCACCAGCGCGCGATCGCCGCGCAAGCCGACCCAGTCGGGATCGCCGACCGGCGCGACCGCACCGAGACCGTCGAGCGCGCCACGCAGGACGACGACGAGAAGGCGCGGATCGCGCCCTTCGGCACGTGCGATCCGCGGCATCTGGCTCCACGCGAACAGCGCACCGGAGCCGACCAGAAGCTCGCGCCGCGTGGGCAAATGATTGACGAAGCCCATGCTCACCTCCTCTGAAAATCTGCCGACATGAACAGCAGCGCCAGCGCCTGCTGGCGGCTCTCGGCGCGGCCGACCGCCTGCTTCACTTCGGGCGCGATCTGCGATGCGAAGACGTCCTCGATGATCCCCTGCGGATCAGCAGTGGCCGCCACGCGCTCGGCAAAATTGTTGGCGATGTCGAGCCGCCGGCCAATGCCGTCGATCCAGCTTGCCTCGTCATCCGGATAGCCCTTGGGCGCCGACGGCCGCCACAGCCCTTCGCCGAGCAGCTCCTGGCCCGCCGTGAAACGCGTGGGGTCGACGACCGTAATCCCGGTCGCGCGCACCATGCCAACGCCCCATTCGCTCGGACGCTTCAGTTTTGACGGCGACCCGCGCCACGCGTCGTCCGACGAGACCATCGTGATCGCGACCTGCTTGAGATCGCCCTCGGTGTCGCGGAACGTCTTCGCCATTTGTTCGACGAGTGGCGGAGGCGGCTCGTCGGCCACGAAATGCCGTACGAGCTTGGTTGCGACATGGGTCGCGGTCGCCGGATGCGCAGCGAGGTCGCGCAGCACGGCGCGGCCCTGCTCGGCATCCTCCTGTTCGTAGCGCTTGCCGAGCACGGTCTGCCCGCCGGGCTCGTGCAGCCGCGGATTGAAGGTGAATTCGCCGCCGTGCTCGGGATTGTCTCCGGGCGGAACAAGCGTCCATCCCGTCAACACATTGGCGAAGCTGATCACGTCGTCCTGGGTGTAGCCGGTCCGCACACCCAGCGTGTGCAATTCCATGATCTCACGCGCAATGTTTTCGTTGAGGCCGCGGCTGCGGTTGATGCCGGCGATCGAGTTCGCGCCCATCGAGCCCAGATTGTCGAGATAGAACAGCATCGCCGGGTGGCCTTCGACCGCCAGCAGAAGATCGACGAAGTGGCCGAGCGCATTTGCGCGAATGGCCTCGCGCTCGTAAGCACCCGACATGCTCTGGATCTTGTAGGCCGAGATGCAGAAATGATTGGACCAGAACCACACCAGCCGCTCGGCGAAGCCGATGTCGGCGGCGAGCGCGGCTTCGATGCGCAGCTTGGCTTCCTGCAAGTAGATCGGACGGCCGGGATCGGGAACGGCGTCGGCCGCCTGCTTGGCCGCCATCTCGGCAGCATCCTTCTCCTGGCCCTGCGCTGGCGCTTGCCCCTCGGTCTGCGCCTGAGCCTGAGCCTGGTCACCCGGAGCAGTTGGCACCGCGGCCACCTGCTGCTTCTTGGCCTGTTGCTGCGCCTGCTTGGCGCGCGCGGCTCGCCGTGCATTGGCATCGGCCACTGTGCGATAGGCCTTCGCACTGGTGGGAAGGCTGGCGGCGGCGCTCAATGCGAGCGGCCGATCGAGCTCTGCGATCAACGCGCCGCGCGGGTCGGTCCCGACAGCCGCAAGTGATCCCGGTCGCGGCCCCATCCCGAACCGATGAAGCGCCAGCACCGCTTCAGCCTTTGCAGAATTGCTCATGGCGAACGCCCAATTCTCCGAGCCACCCGACGGCAGCGCGATGTTGCCGCGTGCGGACTACGAACCGTAATGCTACAGACCGTAACACTAGAGATCGGCTTGCGCAAGCCGGGATTGAAAACGCCGCTGCACTATCTCGGTAGAACAAGCGCGCATCCGCTGCCCGGCGGACGCGCGTGAGAGGCCTAGAAATTCGGCCCGAGCGCGATCTTCGCCGCGTGCTGCTCCCAAGGCCCAGGATTCAAGATGAGCCCAGAGACTTTGCCCGCGGCGTCCCTGACGAAAGCGATCCGGGTACGATCTTCGTCGGCTGCGGTGAATTCGTTGCTTGATGTCGCCACGAACGGGGTCGCCTTGCCCTTCTCGAATTCGAGGACCGGCCAGACCCCCGTCGCTTCCGCGACGAGCTTGCCTTCCGCGACGCGAACCTGAAGCCGGACCGAATTGACACGGCGGTCGGCTCTCACGACACTGAGGTCGTTCACGCCGTCTTGCCCCTTATGGACGAGCTTCATCTTGATCGTCGAGTTGGCTGGCCCTCGCAGCTTGGCCAGGACATCGGCGAGCGCGAGGCCTCTCAGCGGCGCGCCGTCAATTTCAGTGATGAGGTCACCCGCCGTCACACCGACCTTGGTTGCGGGGCCGCCGCCAGGGTTCGGCTTGTTGATCCTCAGCCCCTCCTGCTCCATGGCGACGAAATTCCCGATTCCAAGCCATCCGGTCTTGCCATCGGCCAGGCCCTGCCTGTCACGCGAGCTCACCGTGGCGCCGAAGTCATAGGTTCCGGCATAATCGGCGAGCAATCCCGGGCTCAGGGTCACCGGCTCAGCCGGCGGGACGGCGGTCGACTCGGGAATTGTCAATGCGCCATAGACGAGGTGATTGATCCCCGAATACAGCACCGCCTGGCGCGCTTTGCTGCCGGGCGTCGCCTGGACCATCTGTACGCCGATCAATTGCTCCGCCGGATCGATCCAGAAATACGTGCTCCAATGTCCAGCCCAGGAAAAGCTCCCGACCGCTCCCGGGATCCAGCTTTGGACCGGATCGGCGCGGATGGCGAAGCCAAGCCCGAAGGTTGTTCCCGCGCGGGCGCCAACCTCGTCACCTCCGAAGATGGTGACACCCGATGGCAGTGCGTTCGTCGTCATCTGCTTCACCGCATGCGGGCTGAGCACGCGCACGCCATCGAGCTCGCCGCCATTGAGCAGCATCTGGCAAAAGCGGAGATAGTCGGGCGCGGTCGATACGAGTCCGCCGTCGCCGGAAAACAACTTTGGCGGCGTCGTGACATCCCAGATCGGCGGCCGTTCCGGCATGGGAGAATCGACCAGCCGATCGAGCTTCTCCTTCGGTACAAAGAAGCCGGTGTCGACCATATGCAGCGGCCCAAAGATGCGGCTCTCCAGGAACTGATCGAAGGGCTGACCGGACGCCACTTCAACGACCCGGCTCAGCACTTCGGCGCTCCAGCCATATTCATGGACCTCGCCGGGCTCGTGCGCGAGCGGCAGGCGGGCCAGGCTCGACACGAATTCCGCCAACGTCGTGTCGCGTCTCCGCACGGCCCTCAAGCCGTAGAGCCCATGGATCGTCCGGATCCCGAAGTCGGCGCTTGCGTCGGCAAGGCCCGGTTCCGGGTAGGCAAAATCGAGCTCCGGATAGATCAGGCCAGACGTATGGCGCAACAGATCGCGAACCGTCATCGCACGTTTTGCTGGTTTTGGCAGACCGAGCCCGTACTCCATTTCGCCTGTCGCCGGGTCCGCCTTCTGGAAAGCGACCCGCATGTTCGCAAGCTCCGGCAGATATTGCGAGACGGGCGCGTCGAGGTCGAGCTTGGCCTCATCCACCAGAATCATGGCGGCGACACTGGCCACCGGCTTGGACATCGAGGCGATCCAGAAGATGGAATTCGTCTTCATCGGGACGGTCTTGGCGCGGTCCTGAAATCCGATGGCCTGCAAATAGGCGAGCTTGCCGCCCTTCGCGATTGCGACGACGGCACCGGGGAGAAGGCCGTCCGACGGCGAGAAAGAATCGAAGCGCGCCTGATACCACGGCGCGATCCGCGCCAAACGCGCGGCCGAGAACCCCAGGCTTTTCGCATCGCCCGGCGTCGCGAGGTCATCGGCGAACGCCGTCCCCGACAGGCAAAGCACAACGGGAATCGCCCACATCGATGCGACGAGTCTCATTCCGCAGTCTCCGCAGAAGCACAACAAATCTGAACAGGCACTCCTGCGGCAGATGTGAACCGTTAGAAATTGGGTCCGAGCGCGATCTTCGTGATCGTGCCGTTCCTGACGCCGATGCGCCATTCCGCCGAGCCGTTGGCGAACTGCGCGACATAGATGTCGCTGTCGAGCGCCGTGACACCGCGGAAGGAGACCGCACGCAACGCGCCGAGCCGCGCCAGGATCGCCTGATCGAACGGAAGCTGCTGGCGCGTGATGTCCGCCACTTCCGACGTCATATGCTCGTAGTCCGGCTGGCCCTTGCCGACACTATCGATGTAGCGGCGCAGCATCTCCTCACCATTGGCGATCGGAACGGCGCGGCGCGCGGCGCGGCCGGGACGCGCACCGAGGTTTGACGCCTCGACGTTGTGGAAGCGCGTCTGCCGGCCCGGCACCAGAACCTCAAGGCAGCGCCCCGACTTGTCGGCGATCATCCAGGGATTGTTCACGGTGGTCGTGGAGGCCCAGGTCGCGTTGGGCCTGACGACGCTCTGCATCCTGCGATTGCCGCTGGCGTCGAGATTGAAGACCTGAAGGTCCTCGCCCATCTCGTTGTAGACCATGATCCTGATCGGCGAGGTGCCGGCGCGGCCGCGCACGCTCGCCTCCTCCGAACAGGAGACGATGCCGCCGAGTTCGTCATTGCCGTCGGCCCGGAACAGCACGTCGCCGGCCTTGCCGTCGGGCTCGAGCATCAGGCGGAATTCGGCCGTGCCGTTCTCGAACTTCGCGCCATAGATGTCGTAGCCGCCGGGGCCGACGCCACGGAAGAAGAGCGATTCCACCGCACCGAGCGCCTGGAACGTCCCCCGCATTTCATCGAGCTGCCGGTGGACCTTGGCTGCGAGCGGCGCGCTCATGCGTTCGTAGTTCGGCGTGCCGCGGCGTAAGTCTTCAATCCCGCGCAAGATCATCTCCTTGCCGCCGGCGACCGGGACCTGCTCCCTGAACCTGTCAGGAACTTCCGCAAGGCGGCGCGTGAAATCCGCCTCGACCGCCTGGGCCACCGCTGCATCGACGCGAGGCGCGAGGCGAGCGCCGAACATCGCGCTCTGCACCAGCACGCGTGCAACCTTCGACTGCTCGTCGCGCAGGAAGATCAAGAGATGGTCGCCGCGGAAGGAGAAGGCGTCAGCGCCCTCGGCGAGGACCTGCGTTGCGCCCTGCCCCGTCTCACGCAACCAGAGACGATCGCCGTCACGCCGCAGGGTGAGCACGCGGTTCGGCGCGATCCTGTACCAGCCGACATATTGATCGAGCGATGCAGGATCGACGGCCGCCGTCGGCATCTCGGCGACGCGAACCGCGCGGATATCGCGGCCGTTCATGCGCAGCGTCAGCTCGGAGGAGCGGCGCTCCGCATCGAGCGGGAACGTGATCTCGCCGGACGAGGCCGCATAGGCCGCGGTGCCGTCACTGCCAACCGTCAGGCGCAGCCTGCGCTGTCCGGTGAGCTGGCCGTAGAGGTCGTCGCCCTCGCGGAAGATGGCGAACACCGAGGCAGGACCCATGGCGTAGAAATTGACGAAGGGGCGGTAATGCTCTGCCGGCACCTCGCCGGTATCCGCGGCGACGGGCACGGGATCCGGGGTGCGATAGGCGATCATGCCGGCGGACACGATCACAGCCGGAATGATCGCGGCCGCGATCCACAGCCGCTTGCGCCAGCCGACCGCGACGGGCATGGCGGCGGCCGCGATGATGCGCTCGACGCGGGCGCGCACGGTCGATACCCGCGCCATCGCGAGCTCCACCGGCCGCGGATTTACGCTGGTTGCGACATCGAGCAGGATTTCGGCATAGGACCACCGGTCGTCGATGACTTCGATCGCCTCGGCGTCGCTGATAATCTCGGCGAGCTCGGCAAGGCGCGCGAGCTGCCACCACGAGAACGGACTGAACCAGAACACTGCACGGTTGAGCGAGGCGAGCAGCAGGACATAGAAATCGCGATTGGCGACGTGCGCGCCCTCATGCGCAAGCACCGCGAGGCGCTTCTTCGCATCCCAGCCGGAGAACTGCGGCGGCACCAGAATGGTCGAGCCGAACGTGACGGGACCGCCGACCTCGCGGCTGACGCGCACGTCGGCGTCGATCAGCTGCGGGCCGCTCATCGGCCTTGCCGCGCGTGCCAGACGCCAGGTCAGGCAGAGACCGATGGCCAGCCGCAGCAGCAACGCGCCGGCGACGCCGGCATAGACGATGGTGGCGACCAGCCACCAATTGATCGATACAGCAGCTTTTGCCGGCGCCACGACAGCAGCGCCCGGCGGAATCGGCAGCGCGGGTTGCAGGGCCTCCGGCATCGAGACGTCGGCCGGCAGGAAATCATCCGGTACGGATACCGGCAGAGGCATCCGGGTGATCGTCAGCGTCGGCCAATGCATCACGAAGGGCATCGCCAGCGATGCCAGCAGCACGACGACCCACGCCGTCATGTGGACGTGCGGATTGCGCACGCGAAACAGGTTGAGACCGAACCAGACGACGCCTCCCAGCACGAAGGAGCGTAGCGCCGCCTCAGCCAGAGTTGCGATCATTCTTTCTTCACTCCCCTCGCCTTCTTCGCCTTGGCCACCTGGTCGGCCAGTGTACGCAGCTGCTGCTGGTCGAGCATCGCATTGTCCACCATGCCGACGAGGACTTCCTCCATCGAGCCGTTGCAGAACCAGTCGACGATACGCTGCACCGCCTTGGCCGCGACCCGCGCGCGCTCTTCTGCAGCGTGATAGACATAGGTGCGTCCGTCCACGGTGTGCCGAGCATAGCCCTTTTCTTCCAGCCGGCGCAGCACCGTGCGGACCGTGGATTCCTTCAGACGCCGCGACAGCCGCTCGCGCACGACCTCGGCCGTAACGGGACCATGGGCCCAAACCAATTGCATGACCTCGTGCTCGAGGTCGCCCAGTTCGGGCAAACGATCGTCCATGGCATCTGACCTTGCGGATTGAGTTTTCTTGTAACGCTACAGATCGTCGCATATGCGGCCGCGCCGCGCAACGGCGATTCCACCTGAAATGGTGTTGCTATGCCGTCATGCCCGGGCTTGTCCCGGGCATCCACGTTCTTCGTCCCGCGCGGCAAAGCGTGGATGGCCGGGACAAGCCCGGCCATGACGATGTGGAGGCAGTCAGTACTGCGGCTCGTACATCTGGGACTGGACCAGGCCCTTCACGTCGTTGGGTGCGGGTCCGTCGGCGAGACCGCGCTGGTAGGCGACGTCTGCCACCGCAACGGCGATGCGGGCCGAGACCTCGCGAATGCGAGGGAGTGCCGGATAGAGGCTGCCCTGCGCGAGGTCCTCCTTGCCGACGCAATCGGCGAGCGTATGGGCGGCCGCCATGAACATCTCGTCCGTCACCAGGCGCGAGCGGCTGGCGATGACGCCGAGGCCGACGCCGGGGAAGATGTAGGAGTTGTTGCCCTGGCGCGGCACGAAGGTGCGGCCGTTGAGCGTCACCGGATCATAGGGACTGCCACAGGCGAACAGTGCGCGGCCCTCGGTATAGCGGTAGGCATCCTCGGCCGAGCATTCGGCCTTCGAGGTCGGGTTGGAGAGCGCGAACACGATCGGCTGCTCGTTGAGCGTGGCCATCGCCTTGAGCACCTCGGGCGTGAAGGCGCCGCCGACCGCGGCCACACCGATGATCGCCGTCGGCTTCAGCGTCTTGATCGCGGTGAGGAAATCGGCGATCGGCGCCTGGCCGGCATGGGCATAGCGCAGCTTATGGCCCGAGAGGCCGTCACGGCCGCCGACGACGAGGCCGCGGGAATCCACCAGCCAGTTGCGCCGGAGAGCTTCCGCCTCGGAAATTCCCTCCGTCATCATGGCGGAGACGACGAGATCGGCGATGCCGGTTGCCGCCTCGCCTGCACCGAGGAATAGGATGCGCTGATCCCTGAGCTTGCCGCCATTGACGCGCAGCGCCGAGAACAGGCCGGCGAGTGCCACGGCCGCGGTGCCCTGGATGTCGTCGTTGAAGACGCAGGCCTCGTCCCGATATTTGTGCAGCAGCTTGAACGCCGAGTGATTGGCGAAATCCTCGAACTGGATCAGCACGCCCGGAAACGTCTTTCGCGCGGCCTGCATGAACTCGTCGACGAAGCTATCATAGGCCTCGCCGGTGAGCCGCCGCTCGCGCAAACCGAGATAATAGGGATCGTTCAAGAGCTCTTCATTGTTGGTGCCGACGTCGAGCACGATCGGCAGGCAATGCTCGGGATGCACGCCGGCGCAGGCGGAATAGAGCGAGAGCTTTCCGACCGGGATGCCCATGCCGTTGGCGCCGAGATCGCCCAGCCCGAGGATGCGTTCGCCATCGGTCACGACGATCAGCTTGGCCGGATAGGGCCAGTTCTCCAGGATCTCGGCGATCTGGCCGCGATCGCGCGATGAGATGAACATGCCGCGCGGCCGCTGGAAGATCAGGCCGTATTTCTGGCAGGCGAGCCCGACCGTCGGGGTGTAGATGATCGGCTGGATCTCGTCGATATTGTCGACGACGACGCGGAAGAACAGCGCCTCGTTGCGGTCATGCAGCGCATTCAGCGCGACGTATTTTTCAAGGTCCGTCGGCAGCGTGCGCAGATTGGTGAGTACGCGCTCGACCTGGGTCTCCATCGTCAGTACGCAGGGCGGCAGCAGGCCGCGAAGGCCGAGCGCGTCGCGCTCCGCTTCCGTGAAGGCGGTGCCCTTGTTGAGCAAGGGATCGCGCAGCAGCGTCATGCCGTGAGCGGGGTCGGATGATGTCGAATGGGCGCTGACCCGAGCAGGTCTATTCACGAATTCCCCCAGGGAGTTTCTTATTGAAGGGCAAGCATTGTCGGCCAGTGCTCACCTGAGATCAAGGACGTAGAGACTCAATGCTCGATTGTGATCTCGCACCGCAGCGAGATTTCGCGAAAAGCCGGCATTTGCGCGCGAGAAGAGCTCAACGCAGCAGGACTACTCGGGCTTGATGTCGGCGGCCTTCACGATCGGCCACCATTTCTCGGTCTCCGCCTTCTGGAATGCGCCGAGCGCCGAAGGCGATTGCTGGTCGGCCGGCGGAATCTCCTGCCCCAATTCGGCGAAACGCTGCTTGACAATGGGATCGGCAAGCACGGCGACGACGGCCGCGTTGAGCTTTGTGACGATCTCCTTCGGCGTGTTCTTCGGTGCCCAGATGCCGTGCCAGTAGGAGATGTAGAGACCGGGCAGGCCCGCCTCGTCGACGGTCGGAATGTCGGGCGCGGATGCCAGCCTTGTCGGCGACGTCACTGCGAACGCCTTGATCGCGCCGTTCTTGTATTGCGGCAGCGAGTTCGAGGCCTGATCGAACATGATGTCGATCTGGCCTGCAACGAGATCGATCATGGCGGGTCCGGCGCCGCGATAGGGCACGAACTGGAAATCGGTGCCGGTCTTCTCCTTGAAGAAGACGCCTGCGACGTGCGCGCCCGTGCCTGCACCAGCCGTGCCAGCAGTCGCCTTGCCGGGGCTGGCCTTCAGCCACGCAATCATCTCTTTCAGATTGTTGGCCTCGAGCGACTTCCGGCCGACGATCAGCTGCGTTCCCATCGCGATCGTGGCGACCGGCTCGAAATCGGCGATCACATCATAGGGCAGCTTGAAGATCGCGCCGTTCAGCACATGCGTGCCCCAATGGCCGATGGTGATCGTCGTGCCGTCAGGCGTCGCGCGCGCGACGCGGGCGCCCGCAATGCTGCCGGAGGCACCGGCCACGTTCTCGACCACGACGGTCGTGTGCAGCTGAGCGGCGATCCGCTCGGACAGGATCCGCGCCAGCGTGTCGGTTGGGCCACCCGCCGCGAACGGCACCACGAGGGTGATGGGGCGCGACGGGAACGGCTGGGCGCCCGCCGGTACGGCCCACGCCGCGGATCCGATCAATGCGCAAATGACGATCACATGACCGCGTAGTCCGGCCCACAGCGCCTGCATTCCATCCACCCTTTTTCATCGCCCGCATGTTGTCAGCGGGCTGGGGCCGGAGTGAACGCTGCCGGGCGGGCAGAGGCAAGCTGGAAATTATGCCGAGCGCTAACCAGCCGCCCGCCGCGGGGCCAGATTGGCGGCGCCATCAGCCGGCGGCGCGATCTGCATCAGGATGGTCTGGACCGGGGATGCGACCTCGATGCCGTTCTGCTGGAAGCGCAGCTTCATGCGGCGGTTGAATTCGCGCTGCACCGGCCAGCGGCCGGCCTCCGTGCAGCGGATCTGGCCGACGATCGACACCATGGCACCATCGACCTTGTCGATGCCCCACAGCTCGAGGTCGCCGCGAATTGCCGCGCGAAACTCCGGCTCGCGGCGCATCTCCTCGACGATGTCCTTGAGGATCTGGCCGGCGCGGTCGGTGTCTTCCTTGTAGGCGACATTGACGCTGACGGATGCATTGCCGGCGCCGCGACTGGCATTGGTGATGGTCGTGACCGCGCTGAACGGCACGATGTGCACCGCGCCGTCGCCTGCGCGCAGACGAATGGTGCGGATCGAGACGTTCTCGACCACGCCGGACAGCCCCGAGACGCTGACGTTATCGCCGACCTGGACCGTGTTCTCCAGCAGCAGGAACAGGCCGGTGATGAGATCCTGCACCAGCTTCTGCGAGCCGAAGCCGATGGCGATGCCAACGATGCCGGCGCCGGCCAGCAGCGGCGCGACATTGACGCCGATCTCGCTCAGAGCGGTAAGGCCGACGACGGTGGCGATCAGGCAGAGCAGCGCCGTTCGCAGCATCGGCTGGAAGGTGCGCAGGCGCGCCGCGCGGGCGTAGTGCCCGTCGCGTGACAGCGTATTGATCTGGCGGTCCAGCAGCGCGTTGCTGGCTTCCCAGATGGCGGCAGCAATGAGCACGGCGATGCCGATGGTCGCCACCGCCGAAATCAGCCGGCCGCCGATCTGGCCTCCATAGAACCAGACGATGGCGTCGACGCCCCAGACTTCAAGCACGGCCACGAAACCGATGAACGCGATCACGCTGGATACGATCTTGCGCAGTAGCGGCAGATAGCGGTTGGCGCGGATCTCGAGGCCAGGAAAGCGCTGGAGGATCTCCGGCTTGATGCGGAAGCCGCGGTCGATCAGGCTCAGCGTCACCATGATGGCGACGCGCGTGATCAGCGCGACCACGACGGTGCCGACGAAATATTGCAGCAGCAGCGAATAGCCATTGCGGATGTTGAGCGCCCACACCGCCCACAGCGCGAGGTCGAGCGCGATGGCGAGATAGTGCCAGCCGCCGGCAATGCGGTTGCGCAGGCGCGCCGCGATCCCCTGCCGCTCCGCCGGCGCGCGGATGGCTTCGGCGACCTGGCGGCGGCATTGCAGGATGATGACGACGACGAAGAGATGCACGACCAGCAACACCATGCGCAGCAGCGCGGCATAGCCGGCACGATGCAGGCCGAGCAGCAGCGCCACATTGGCGAAGGCGATGCCGGAGACGCCGACGCCGACGATGCGCCGCGCCCAGATCTCGATATAGGCCGCGGTTTCTGCCCGAACCGGAACCAGGCCAAACGGCCCCGCCAGCGCGCGGACGACGCAGATGAGCCCGCGCGAGAACGCATAGGCATTGACGACGGCGAGGATCACGAGGCGGACGGTTGCGGGATCGCCGATCTCCGTGCCGAGCAGTGCGGTTGCGACGCCGATGAAAACGAACACGGGGAGCAGCTCGAGCAGGAGACGTCCGAGCACGAAGGGTAGCCGCAGCAGCAATTGCCAGACACGTGCGAGACTGTGGCGGCGCTTGTGCAGTTCGGGCGCGGGCGTGACATCGGCGACCGATGACGGCGGATCGGCGATGGGCAGCACCTGCGCCGGCAGACGCGCGGTTTGCGGAACGCGTCCTTCCAGGAATGCGACCGGTCGGCGGATCGCGCGGAAGATCACCCACTCCGCCGCAATGGCGCAGCCGAGCACCAGCGCGAGCTTCCACGCGATCTCGATCAGGAGGTTGTAGGCGACGGGATCGTTGGCGGTCCGTACGATCCAGTAATAGAAGGCGGGGAAATGCGTCAGCGTCCGCGCCACGTCGGCGATCTCGCGCGAGATCTCGCCGATCTCTTCCGACACCGTGAGCAGGAGCTGTGCGCCAAGGCCGTCGGCCGAGAGCGGGATCGGCGATTTCTGCTCGGGCGCGGCGGGCACCGGCTGCTGCTGACCGGGCACATTCGCGATCACGCGCAGCGTATCGATCATCTGCGCACGTTTTTTGTCGTCCTGGAGCGTCTCCAGCGCCCGCTTGGCTTCCTCCGGCGACAGTGCGGCAGCCCTGTTGGCGGCCGGCGGCTCGGCGCGAACGGTGGAAAGAGATGAGATCGCGATGAAGAGAGCGGCGAGGAACGCCGGGGCAAGCTTGTGCGACACGAGGATTCCCTGGAAAAGCGCATGCGCCGGCGGAGTCGGGACTGTCGCCGCCGAAGCACTGCGTCATGTCGTATCGACGCTATTCGCCCCGGCGCTGTGTCGGAAGTTGGCCAACGAGGCGACATTCTCTTGGCATTTGCCGCAATGCAGGAACGGGAACCGTCGGCTCCGCGCGGCCGAACATCAGCCGAGTGCGATGCGCACGACAAAACCCTCCCGTCATTCCGGGAGTCGGCCCGGAATGACGGCGAGGAGGAGGAGAAAGCGGGATGTCAAAGCGCCTGTCATGGCGGCCGCATCACGGCCATCCGACACGATCGGTGTGATGCAAAATACAGCGCCGGGTAGGTAGGGGCTTTGCCTCACTGATGCAGCCCGCTAAACCTTTACCCGGCGTGCCGTTCGCGGTTTCTGCCGCTATGCGATAGTCCGAACGAGCTCCATCGCACTTAACGCGGCTGGATCTGCGGAGGTGGAGTCATAGACCTCCCCTTGCTCTGAGATGGACGACGCGTCGCTTGTTTGCGACCAACAGCATGCTCCTCCCGTGACATAAAACTGTCAAGCAGGATCAATGGTGCCGGTATCACATTTGAGGACGTGTTCCCTCCACCGCGATAGATTGATCGCAGTGGATCAGGGAATAAATTCCCTCCCGCCGCGTTTGTGTCAGAGAGTCCATTCGCCTTCCGCATTCCATCCATTTCCAGAAAGCAAGACATGAAAGCATTACTTTGCATCGCCGCTGTCGCGGCCCTCCTGACTGGATCAGCCTTCGCGCAGACCCCGCCGCAGACCTCGACCAAGAAGGTCGACGGCACCGAGAACGTCTACGTCTTCCGCTATGGCGGTCATCAGTCGATGTTCATCGTGACGCCGCAGGGCGTGATCGCGACCGACCCGATCTCGTATTTGCGTCCGGCAAAGCCCTATATCGACGCCATCAAGGCCGTCACCGACAAGCCGATCAAATACGTCATCTACAGCCACCACCATTACGATCACATCGCCGGCGGCCAGCCCTTCAAGGACCTCGGTGCCACCTTCATTGCGCACCGGCGGACCAAGGAGCGCCTGCTCGAGCTGAAGAAGCAGAATTCGCTGCTCGCCGATGTCGTGATGCCGGACCAGGTGATCGGCGACAAGAAGAGCATCACGCTCGGCGGCACCACGCTCGAGCTGAACTATGTCGGCCGCAACCATTCCGACAATTCGCTGGTGATGCGGCTGCCGAAGGAGAAGATCGTCTTCGTCGTCGACTTCGCGCCGATCGAGTCCGTGCAGTTCCGCAACATTCCCGACAACGCCTCGCCGATCGAGTATATCGCCTCGCTGAAGAAGCTGGCCTCGCTCGACTGGGAGCGGATGATCCCCGGCCATCCCTATGCCGGCGGGCGCTTCGGCACCAAGAAGGACGTCGAGGACGACATCGCCTACATGGAAGATCTGTCCGCAGAGGTGAAGAAGGCCGCCGATGCCGGCAAATGCTTCGACACCGCGATGAAGGAAGTGAAGCTGCCGAAATACGAGAAATGGGCGAATTACGAGACCGCCCTTCCCGCCAATATCGAGCGCTTCTGCTACTGGTGGGGCCGCGGGTATTGAGGGTCGGCTTGCTCAGACGCGACGAGCTTCGCTCGCGCTGAGATCGTAGGGTGGGCAAAGGCGCTCTTGCGCCGTGCTCACCACCTCTCGCCGGATGAAGATTGGTGGGCACGCTTTGCTTTGCCCACCCTAGGGATCGCCGCTAGCGAACGCGCCGCCCTGTCCTCGCCGACGGCGCCTGCGCGAAATACGGATTCGTCAGACATGTCGCCGGACGCCCCTGCGCGCTTGCCTGGCACTGGGCGAACGAGGAGAAAATGCAGTCCATCCGCTCGCCCTCCAACTCGCCGAAGACGTGCAGGCAGACCGGCGCATCGCCCCCATAGGTCTGGGCGCGCGCGGAACCGGCGATCAAGAGCGCGGCGAACAGGGAAACGACGACAGCAGGCTTGTACACGACAACCTCGAAATCAGAGAAACATTTCAGTCAAATCAACCGTCGACGCGCTGCCGATCCAGTCAAAGTTTTGCGTCAGCCAGATTCGCGCGGCCTCGCGCCCCTCGTCACGCAGGCGGCACAAGAGGCTCCATTCGGGATGGAACTGCGTGGCCGTTCCGAGCTGCGACATCAATTGGTCGTTTCCAATCCAGTGCATGAACATGCGGCTGTGCGTGTTGCGATCGAGCTCGCCATTATCGATCAGCCGGGTCGCGAAGGCAATCGCGCGCATCTCACGCATCAGTGACGAATTGAAGCTGATCTCGTTGATGCGATGGAGAACGTCGGCGGCGCTCGCCGGCAGTTCGTCACGCCGGATCGCGGTCACCTGCACGATGATGACGTCTTGGCTACCTTTTCGATAGATCAGCGGAAAGATCGCGGGATTTCCGAGATAGCCGCCATCCCAATAATGCTCGCCGTCGATCTCGACCGCCTGGAAATATGGCGGCAGACAGGCCGAGGCGAGCACGGTCTCCGCGCTGAGCAGCGGCGTCTGGAACACCTTGATCTTGCCGGTACGGACATTCGTGGCGTTGAGAAATAGCTGCGGTGCGTCCGGCGATGAATTGAGCCGATCGAAATCGACCACGCGTAGCAGCAACGACCGGAGCGGATTGAAGTGGAGGGGGTTGAGCAGGTTCGGCGGCACCGTGTGCGTCAGCGTGTGGATGAAAGCATGGACAGGGTGATATTCCGGCGGCAGCTTGAGGGCCTGGATCAACTGGTTGAGTGGCGAGAACAGGTCATAGACCTGATCCATCCGCGAGACCTCGTACCAGAACGCATGCAGGTTCTGCCGCGCCCCCTCGGCTCCGCCGATGGCCATGCCTGAGGCCAGCACCACCGCATTCATCGCGCCCGCGCTTGTAGCGCTGATCGCCTCGATGGCGAGCCTGCCGTCCTCGAGCACGTGGTCCAGCACGCCCCAGACGAAGGCGCCGTGCGCGCCGCCGCCCTGAAGCGCGAAGTTGACGTTCTTCTGGTTGCTGGTCTCACGGGCGGTCACTTTGCGGGCTTCCTGCCTCCCTTCCCCTCGCGCTCCAGCGCCTTGCGCACCTCGTCGAATTCGCCAAGCGAGGCCTTGTCGGCGCGGGGGAAACGCAGGTCCAGCTTTTCGAGCGCCGCGACGATCGCCGAGCCGATCACGACGCGCGCGAACCATTTGTGGTCGGCCGGCACGACATACCAGGGCGCGTGCGACGTTGCCGTATGCCGGACGATGTCCTGATAGACCGCCTGGTAGCGCGGCCACAGCGCGCGCTCCTTGATGTCGTCCATCGAGAACTTCCACTGCTTGGCCGGTTCCTCGAGCCGCTCAAGGAAGCGCTCGCGCTGCTCCTCCTTGGATAGATTGAGGAAGAATTTCAGAACCACCGTGCCGTTGCGGCTGAGGTGGCGCTCGAAGGCGGAGATGTCCTCGAACCGCTCCTTCCAGATGTTCTTGGTCACGAGCCTTTGCGGCAGCTTCTGCTTGGCAAGAATCTCCGGATGCACCCGCGTGACCAGGCACTCCTCGTAGTGGGAGCGGTTGAAGATGCCGATATGGCCGCGCTCGGGCAGCGCGATCGCGTGGCGCCAGAGGAAATCGTGATCGAGCTCCTTGGTGCTCGGCGCCTTGAAAGCATGGACCTCGCAGCCCTGCGGGTTGATGCCCTCGAAGATCGCCTTGATCGCAGAATCCTTGCCGGCGGCGTCCATGGCCTGGAGCAC
Organism: Bradyrhizobium sp. 956_D2_N1_4; assembly: GCF_052076025.1. Lineage (NCBI taxonomy): Bacteria > Pseudomonadati > Pseudomonadota > Alphaproteobacteria > Hyphomicrobiales > Nitrobacteraceae > Bradyrhizobium > Bradyrhizobium sp. 956_D2_N1_4. The sequence continues at coordinate 5,672,465 of NZ_CP197237.1, forward strand.
GATCAGCACCGACCAGCGGTCCTGCGCGTAGAGCTTCTCCTGAAACTCGATCATCCGCTTCTTGTTGGCGTCGAGAATCTCCTGCGCCTTCTCCTTGTCGAGATCGCCCTTCTCGTTGGTCTTGTAATCCTTGAGGTGAAACTTGCCCGATCCGTCGTAACGGAACGGCGTGATGTAGCTGTCAAGTTCCTGGGCGAGCGATTTGGACGGCTTCTTGCTCATGAGCGCGGGGCACCTTGCGTTGCGGCTTCAATCGGTCGAGCAGGCTACCAAGGATGCCCTTGGGAAGGAATATGATGAAAAGGACCAGCAGCACGCCATAGACGAGGTTGTCCCAGCCGACCGCCTTGGTGCCGAAGCCGATACGCAGGGTTTCCGCCAGCAGAATGGTGATGACAGCGCCAAAGGTCGGGCCGAGCGAGACGAACAGGCCGCCGACAATGGCCGCGAACACCATCTGGAGCGACACCGCGATGCCGCTGACGGTGTCGGGGGTGATGAACATCTGGTACTGGCAGTAGATTGCGCCGGCGAGCGCCGTCATCACCGCACTGAGCAGCGTGATTTTCAGCTTCTCCGCGGTGACATCGACGCCGGCGGCGGCCGCGGCATCCTCGTCCTCCGAGATCGCCTCGAGCGCGTAGCGGGCCATGCTGCGGTCGACCCAGTGCCAGACCACGATGCCGAAAAGCCAGACCCCGAGCGCGATCAGATACCAGGTCGTCTTGTCGTCGAATTGCAGCGCCAGCAGCTTGTTGCCCGAGGCGCGATTTGGCGTATAGCCGAGCGAGCCGCCGGTATAGTCGCGCGTGGCCGTGATGACCTGGAGCACGATGCCTGACAGCGCCAGCGTCACCAGCACGAAATAATGTCCGGTGATGCGGAAGCGGAAGCAGGGGTAACCGACGATCAGCGCCAGCGCACCCGCCGCAACCATGCTGATTGGAATGCCGATCCAGGGCGACCAGCCCAGATGATTCCACAGCAGCGCGGTGACATAGGCGCCGATCCCCATGAAGCCGCCATGGCCGAGCGAGACCAGACCGAACCGTCCCATCATCGACCAGGACGTGTAGGCGAACGACCAGATCAGGATCAGCACCAGGATGTGCAGATGATAGGGATCGCGATAGACGAAGGGCAGCGCGACCAGCGCCGCCAGCCCCACCGCCCATGCCGCAAGCCGCCCCTGCCCCATCATCGGCGCCTCGCAAGCAGGCCCGCGGGCCGGATGAACATCATGACGATGAAGAAGGCGAAGGCGAGCACGTAGCCCCATTCGAGGTCGGAGAACAGGCCGCCGAGCGATATGATCTCGGCGAACACAAAGGCGGCGATGAAGCCGCCGATGAAATTGCCGAGCCCCCCGAGCACGCAGATCAGGAAGGTGATCGGTCCGAAGGAGAGGCCGACGAAGGGATGCACGTCATATTGCAGCACCAGCAGGCAAGCGGCGAGCCCAGCCAGCGCGCCGCCGAGCGCGGAGGTGATGAGATACATTCTCTTCGTGTCGACGCCCATCAGCGCCATGATCTGCCGATCCTGGGAGATGGCGCGGATCGCGGTGCCGGTGAAGGTGCGGGTCATGAACAGGTACACTGCGACCATGCCGACCAGCGCGGCCAGAAAGGATAGCAGCCGCGCGTAGCTGAAATTCATGTCGCCGAAGGCGAGCACCGGCAGGCGGATGCCGAGATTGCGGAAGTCGATGCCGAAGGCGACGGTGGCGAAGCTCTGGAGCACGAACAGCACCCCGCCTGTCGCAAGCAGCTGGTTGATCGGCGGCGCGGTGAGCAGCGGCGCGATCACGAGGTAGTGCAGCGCAGCGCCGAGGATCGCGACGAGCAAAATGGTGAACGGCGCTGCGATGAAGTAGCTGAGGCCGTAATACTGCACGATGAAATACATGGCGTACATGCCGATCATCACCAGCTCTGCGTAGCAGATCCAGGTCACGTCGATGACGCCAAAGATCAAGTTGAGCCCGAGCGCGAGCAGTGCCAGCACGCCGCCGAGCAGGATGCCGTTGATCACGGCCTCCAGCAGATAGATGTCGAAAATGCCCAAAAAAGCTTGCATGCCTGCATGAACCTCATACCCCGAGATACGCTTCCTTGACCGTGTCACTCGCCAGCATCTCGGCCGAGGTGCCGGACGCCCGGATCGTGCCCGCCTCGATCAGATAAGCGCGATCAACCACTTTCAGCACCTGCTGCACGTTCTGCTCGACGATCAGCACCGTCAGGCCGCGGGCGCGGATTCGCTTCACCAGCTCGAACACCTGCTGCACCACGACTGGCGCCAGCCCCGCCGACGGCTCGTCGAGCAGCAGGAGTTTTGGATTCGACATCAGCGCGCGGCCGATCGCGCACATCTGCTGCTCGCCGCCGGACATGGTGCCGGCCATCTGGTGGCGGCGTTCCTTCAGGCGCGGAAACAGGTCGAACACGACATCCAGCCGCTCGGCATAGTGGCCGCGCGCCTCCTTCATGAAGGCGCCCATCTTGAGATTGTCGTCGACCGTGAGCTGCGGAAACAGCCGCCGGTTCTCCGGCACATGCGCGATCCCGAGGCTAACGATCTTGTGCGGCGGCGTCGCTACGACATCGACGCCCTCCATCCTGATCGACCCGCGCGTGGGACGGATCAGGCCTGAGATGACGCGCATCAGGGTGGTCTTGCCGGCGCCGTTCGGACCGATGACGCCGACGGCCTCGCCGGCCTTCACGTCGAGATTGACGTCGAACAGCGCCTGGAATGTGCCGTAACCCGCGCTGACCGAACGAAGCTCCAGCATCGTCTAGCCTCCCGAGCGGCGGCGCGCTTCCGCCGCCGCGGCCTGCGTGGTCTCGGCATCGGTGCCGAGATAGACCTCGATGACGCGCGGGTCGCCGGCAACCGCGCTCGGCAACCCTTCCGAGATCTTCTCGCCATGGTCGAGCACCATCACGCGGTCGACGACGCGCATCAGCACGCCCATGATGTGCTCGACCCAGATGATGGTGATGCCGAGCTCGTCACGGATGTTGCGCAGCATGTCCGCCGCCTGGTCCATCTCGGTCTCGTCGAGACCGCCGAGGCTCTCGTCGGCGAGCAACAGTTTTGGCGCGGTGGCAAGCGCTTTCGCCAATTCGAGCTTCTTCAGGCCGGCCGCCCCGAGTCCATCGACGCTGGCATGGCGATCGGTCGGCAAGCCCACCATCGCAAGTGACCGCTCGGCCGCCTCCTCCGCCCTGGCACGACTGTGGCGGCCCTGGCCGTAGAACCCGGCCAGCGCGACATTCTCGAAGATTGTCAGGCGTCGGAACGGCCGCGGAATCTGGAAGGTGCGGCCGATGCCGCTGTTGATGATCCGGTGCGGCGCAAGGCCCGCGATCTCGGCGCCGCCGAACAGGATCGAGCCGGATGTCGGCGCCAGCGTGCCGGAGAGCATATTGAAGATCGTGCTCTTGCCCGAGCCGTTGGGGCCGATCAGGCCGAGGATCTCGCCCTGATCAACCCGAAACGACACGTTGTTGACGGCGGTGAAGCCACCAAACCGCTTCACCAGCCCGCTGACTTCCAGCACCGCCCTGCTCCGCCGCTACTGGTTGCTGTAGGTGGTGCCCTTCGGCAGCGGCAGCACGGCCTCGCGCTGCGCCTGACTCTTGGGCCACACCACAGAGGATTTGTCGTCGATGTACTGGATCACGACCGGGAACGAGCGCTCGTTCTGCCCGGCCATCGGCGTGCCCTCGCCGTAGAACTTGACGCCGAAGCCGAGCATCGTGCCGCCTTCGGGGATGTCGGTGTCGAGCGCAGCCTTGCGCAGCGCGTCGGGATCGACGCCGCCATACTTCTTGATCGCGCGCGGCAGCACATCACTCATGAACACGTAAGTGTTGGACGCGCCGATGCCGACATGCGCGGAGCGGATGGCAACGCCGGGCCTGATCTTGTCGAACTCCTCGCCGACCATCTTGATCACGGGCGGGAGCTTCGGATCCATGGTCTTCTGGTTGGCGAGCCAGATCGAGATCGGGTCGGTGTTGAAGATGTAGGTGGCGTCAGCTCCCATCCCCTCTTTCAGCTTCTCGTAGACGCCGTAGCCGGCACCATGGCCCATCAGCGCGCCGAACTTCAGCCCCTGCTCGCGGGCCTGGCGCAGCAGCAGCGTGATGTCAGGGTTGTAGCCGGTGTGGAAAATGACATCTGGCTTGGCACGCTTCAGCTTGGTCACCAGCGCGGAGAGATCGGGCGCAGTCGCCGAATAGCCTTCCTTCATCACGACGTTGAAGCCCGCCTTCTTCGCGCCGGCCTCGTTGCCCCTGGAGACGTCGACGCCATAGGCGCCATCCTCGTGGATGATGGCGACGCGCAGGTCCTTCGGCTCCTTGTCGAACTTCGCCTTGGCATTCTGCGCGATGAAATCCATCGTCATCATGCCGAACTGGTCGCCGCTCGCCTGCGGGCGGAACACGTATTTGTAGCCCTTGTCGTTGAACACGGCCGACGAGATGCAGGTCGTCATCCACATGAACTTCTTGAGCTGCTCGACGCGGGCGGCGACCGGCACGCATTGTGCCGAGGAGAAGAAGCCGAGCACCATGTCCACCTTCTCCTGCTCGAGCAGGCGGACGGATTCGTTGATGGCGATGTCGGGCTTGCTCTGCGCGTCGGCGTAGACCGCCTCGATCTTGTAGCCTTCGACGCCGGTCTTGGCGAAATGGTCGAGAATAATTTTTGCGCCGATATAGCCGAGCTCAGATCCACCGCCCGCGAGAGGCCCGGTCAGGTCGAAAACAACGCCGATCTTGATCTTCTTCTCTTGAGCCTGAGCCGAAGCCATCAAGCCCGTCGCTGATATCGCGACCAACAGCCCACGTACCAAGCGGGCAGCCATGCGCAGGCGCATCAAAACCTCCCTGGACGATTGTGCATTGCAGTCTTCTTGCTTTTGCTTTTTGGCCCATCACATGGGCTGGGGGCAGCGATGTCAAGCCTCGCGCTTCAGCGCGACGCGAACTGCTGCTCGATAAAGGCCGTGACAAATCGCGGCATGGTCGGCGTGAGATCACTCATCCCGCGCACGAGATGAATGGCCGACAACTCCGGATCGTCCTCGCGGGCGAGGTTGGCCTCGATCCGGGCCCGGGCCACGTCACCCGGCATGTCCAGGTTGATAATTTGAATCATTGCAATCGACGGACCAGTGACGACACAGTGCCAGTCCGGCTGGGTCCGGTAGTCGGCCGCGGTCAAGCCGGTCTCTTCCCCGAGTTCGCGGATGACACTGCCGGGAATGTCGAGCGCGCCGTCACTGACGTCGTCCAGATCGGGCGTGCCCGAGGGGAAATAGATGCGGCCCGCATTGGCGGTGTGCTGCGCCATCTCGCCCATGATGAAGGCGCCGTCGGAGGCGCGCAGCGCGCCCATGCCAAAACCGTTGAACACGGCCTTGTCGGGAAAGCCCCAGTCGCGCCAGGCAAGGAAGCTCGCGAAATCAGTCTCGAAATAGGTCGCGGCGAGATGGCCGTCCGTGAACACGGCATCGCGCCCGAGCAGGACGCGGCCGTTCCACATCTTCGGCCGCTCGCGCTGCTTCTCGGCGAAATGCGCCGCAATCTCGGCGCGGCGCTCTTCGGCGAACGGCCAGGCGATTGGCCGCACGGCAAGATCAAGCGTCGTGACGCGATGAATGACCAATGACGTCATGACAGCTGATTACAATGCCTTCGCGTCAGTTATTTGGCATTCCCCGTGGTCTTCTTGGCCTGATCGACATACTTGTTGGTAAAGGTCTTGCTGACGTCGATCTTGGCGGCGGCCACCTCGGGCGAGCCGACGCTGAACACCGCGAGCACCGCGTCCGCGCCCTTCGGGTCCATCTTGCCGGTTTCGGAGAACATCGGGATCGTGTTCTTCAGCGCGGCGAGATAAAGCTCCTTGTTCTTGCCGACCATCTCCTCCGGCATCTTCGCCATGATCTCCTCCGGCGAATGCGAATGGATCCAGCCGATCGTGGCCAGCATTGCGTTGGTGAGCGCCTGCGTTTCCTTCTCGTGGCCGTTGATCCAGGCCACGGTCGAGTACAGCGCGCCGCCCGGATATTCGCCGCCGAACGTCTCGAGCGTGTCCTTCTGGGTCCGGGTGTCGCTGAGGATGCGCAGATCCTTGTGGCTGCCCTGGAGCACGGTGACGGAGGGATCGAGCATCACGGCGGCGTCAATCTGCCCCTGCTCCATCGCGGCCACGGCGGTGGCGCCGAGGCCGACGCCGATCACGGCGGTGCCGGCGGGATCGAGCCCGTTCTTCTTGAGCAAATATTTGAGGAAGAAGTCGGTCGAGGAGCCCGGTGCGCTGACGCCGACCTTCTTGCCGGCGAGATCCTTGATCGACTTGATTTCGTTCGTGTGCGACGGCGAGACCACCAGCACGAGGCCGGGATAACGGTCATAGACCACGAAGGCTTGAAGCTCCTGCTTCTTGGCGGCGAGATTGACGCAATGGTCGAAATAGCCGGAGACGACGTCGGCGCTGCCACCGAGCACGGCCTTGAGCGCGTCCGAGCCGCCCTTGAGGTCCACGAGCTCGACATTGAGGCCCGCCTTCTCGTATTCGCCGAGCTGCTTTGCCAGCACCGTCGGCAGATAGCACAGGCAGGCGCCGCCGCCGATCGCGATGGTGACCTTGCTTTGCGCCGCGGCAAGACCGGTGGTGAGCGTGAGCGCGAGCAGCGCGCCGGCGAGCCTGGCAATCGTGTTCTTCATTGGTTTCCTCCGTTCGGCCGGCGGCACCATAGAGCAGCGGGACTGGCTTGAGAAGCACCGCTTAAGTGGCACTGGCCATTGGCCTTTCGGCGCAATAACATGCTCAGACAAGAACAATTCTTGATGGGGAGGATCATCCATGAATCGCCTTGCAATCGGGCTGTCGATCGCCGCCGCCTTTGCCGCCGGATGCGGCGCAAACCAACTGCTCCGGCCGGCGCTGGCCGCGGAGAACGTCACCGCGCAGATCATCCATACCGGCGAGATGGAAGGCGACGCGCTCGGGCCCGCCAACAATGTCGGCTACCGTTCCAAGATGTTTGCCAGCGCCGACGGCGCCACCATCTCGATCCAGGTCGGCAATGTGCCCAAGCACATGCATCCCAACACCAACGAGATCCAGTACATCCTCGACGGAACCGGGACGATCTGGCTCGGCGACAAGGAGGTGACGGTGAAACCTGGCGACCTCGTCATCATCCCCAAGGGCACGCCGCATGGCGGCACCAAGCCGATCAGCGGTCAGGTCAAGGCCATCGCGATCAAGACGCCGCCGCAGGCGCCCGATGACACCAAGCTGCTGGATTAAGCTTTCGCAATATTGGGGCTCGCGCCAACGCGCGGGCCCGTTCCGTGAATCCCGGCGCTAGATCGGGCGCGTCTGCTTCCGGATCTCGTTCGCGATCGGCTTGAGGGTGTCTCCCGGAAGCTGGCCGACGAGCGTGTAACCCATGCCGCCATCCGCCCACACGAAGCCCGCGACATCGCCGGTCGATTGCGGCATCATCGGCGTATCCAGATTGCGGTTGCTCATCGGACGCGTCAGCACGACAAGCCGGTCGCCGCGATCGTCATCGTACATGAACATCGCGGCCGGGCCGTGCGACGTCGCAACCAGGCGACCGCCCATCAGACGATAGCCGGATACAGAGAGATCCGGCACCTTGACCGGCTGCTTCAACCGCCTGGAGACCCATTGCGTGAGCTCGGCACTGTCGGACGCCCTTATCTCGACCGGCCGCACGCGGTCCGGTGCGTAAACGCCATACGAATAGGCCGCCTCCTGTGCCAGCGCAGACAGTCCGTTCGAGCCCTCCTGCAAGACGCCGCGCATGGTCCATCCGCCGAGACCGCCGATGCCGAGAAGCAACATCGCAGCGATCGCCCACCACGCCCGCATGGGAGACCGCCTCCGGCTCTCGATGATGTGCGACAGATTCAGCTCGGCCGGCAACGGCTCGTCGGCGATCGACGCAAATGCCCCGCGCAGCTCCTCCCGCTGGGTGGCGAAGGCCGCAACGCGCGCGGCGACATCCTGATGATCGTCCAGATAGGATGCGACCTCCGCGCGCCGCTCAGGCTCGAGCGCCTGGTCGACATAGGCGTGGAGATCATCCTCGGTGATCGGCCGGCGGTTCATTTCACGCCCCGCAATGCCACGACGTTCCCTGGAGCCACGCCCTCCATCTCCTGCAATAGCCTCTCCCGCGCGCGCGACAGGCGTGACATCACGGTCCCGACCGGGATCTTCAGCACTCCCGCGGCGTCCGCATAGGATAGATCCTCAACCGCAACAAGCAACAACACGGCACGCTGCTCTTCCGGCAATCTCGCAAGCTTTTTCAGGACATCCTGATAGATCAGCCTGTGCTCCTGCGCGGCGGCACTGACGAGCTCACGCTCGCCGGCATCGTCGATCGGCATATGCCTGCCCCGCGTCGTGGCCTGGCGGAATTGCGTGACCGCCAGATTGTGGAGGATGCTGAACAGCCAGGCGCGCACGCTGCCGTCGCGCCGCTGATGCCAATGGCTGACGGCACGCTCCAGGCAATCCTGAACCAGATCATCGGCAGCCACGCGATCGCGCAAAAGCGCGCGCGCGTAGCGGCGGAGCGCGGGGATAAGCGGCTCGACCTGAACCAGCATGTCCTTCACGAGGCGCTCCACCTGCCCTTTGCCGACGTCGGACGGCGCGTCATCGCGCCTCGATCTGGACCGCCTCACCAGGCATGGCCGCGTCACCGGCCGCAATCACCAGGTACCGCCTTGCTTCAGCGGCGGACTGGTCGACGATCTGCCGGATCGGACCGGCCACGTTGACGATGGCAGATCCAGCCGGATTGGTCATGAACGCCGCCAACGGCTGCAACGGGCCACTGCCGTCGCCATGCTCCGCCAGGGCAAGCACATATTTCTGCTTGGGCTGAAGTCCCGTCACCGAAGCCTGCAAGATCTGAATCAGGCCCTGATCGAACAGCGACACGCTGGTCGGCGCCATGCCGTCCTTCGCACCGTCCTTCGACGCAAGCGTGAGATGAGCGACCTGCCCGGCGACGCCGAGGGCCTGCAAATTCTGGCGGTCATCAGGGTTAGGCGCGGCATTTGGAACATACGCGATTGCCTGCGGCGCCTGGCCGATCGGAACGTTCCCGACCACTTTATTGGTCGCCGTGTCGATGGCCGCGAGCGCGTCGGCGTTCTCCAGCCCCACATAGATGCGTGTGCCATCGCCGGACGGCCAGACGCCGTGCGGCAGATTGCCGACCGGGATCGTTGCGACCTGCGAGAAATCGTCGGTGCGGAACACCTTTACTTCGTTCAGGCCGCCAATGGTGACATAGGCGAACGTGCCCTTGGCGGTGTGCGCGAAGTTGACGTGGTTGGTGATCGGCCCGGTATCGATCGTCTTGATCGCGTTGAACGGTGGCCTGGCGTTGAACACCTGTGTCCGGCCGACGTCCTTCAGCGTGAACCACACCTGGTTTCCATCCGGCGTCGCCGCGATGTTCGGGCAGAACGGGCTCTCCTGCTTCACCGTGGCGACGATCTTGTGCTCGGCCACCGCGACGACGTCGGTCTCGGGATTGAACGACGAGCAGATGTAGCCGTATTTGCCGTCGGGCGAGAAAATCTGCATGCCTGGCCCGTTCGGGGTCGTGATGCGGGTCTTCTCCTTGAAGCTGATTGGATCGATGACGGAGATGTAGTTCTCGCCGCGAACGGTGACCCACACTTCCTTGCCGTCCGGCGTGAAGAACGCCTCGTGCGGCGATCGTCCGACGTAAGTGATATGCTTGACCGCGTTGGTCGCGGTGTCGATGAAGCTCACCGAATTCGAGCCGATCGACACCACGGCGAGCGTCTTGTGATCGGGCGAGAAGCCCATGCCATGAACGAGCACCTGCCCCTTGTAGAGCGGGCTGAAATTGCCGGGTTGCGGGTCGCCCAGCCGGATCACGCCAAGCAGCTTGTTGTCGACGGGATCGGTGACCGAGACCGTATTCGAGAACTGCTCTGCGGCGTAGACGCGGTCGTGGTGGCTCACCGGAATATCGGGAGCGGACAACGCGCCCGGTGCCTGCCCTGCCCACGCGACCGAACCGGTCGCAAGCATCGTGGCCGCCAGGAAAATGCTCTTCATCATCATGCTTCGTGACGTGGTCATCTGCGGCTCCTACTTCTTCATTCCCGTGGACATATCCATCTGCATGCCCGGATGATGATGAACAATTGTGTTGGGAGCTGAGGGCGGTTGGGTCGGGGCGGGCGTGGTGTCAGTCGCCGGTTCGCCGATCGCGAGCTTCATGGCCGCGATCTCCTGCATCTGGTCGACGATGATTTCCTGGGCGATGCGCCGCAGCTGCTCGTTCTTGCCGTAACGCAACTCGATCACCGCCATGTCGATCGCGCCCTGATGATGCGGGTTCATCATCGCGACGAAGTCGCGATCGATGTCGCCGGTCGGCTTGGCCGCCATGTCGTTCATCATCTTGGTCATCGCCGCTTCGTTTTCTTCCAAAAACGCACGCTCCTCCGCGCTCACCGCGGCCGGTGGGGCGGCCGGATGGGCTTCATGCGCGAACACGAGCAGCGGGAGTACGGACGCGACCAGAATTGGCGCGGCAAGGAACGCCGTGCCGAGGCCGGGCCTGGGCCATCGGTATCTGCTTGCAAGAGCCGCTACGGCGCGGCGAAACTGTGAGGGGGGCATCCTGAACTCCCATGCAGGTGGTTGCATGGGGGTATGACGTATGGCCGCGCGTTCTATTCCGGGCGGTCAATCACATAAACGTCAGCAGCCAAACGAGGCGGACTACCCCCGCCCGTCCACGGTCGGGCGCCAGACCAGCAGCCTGCGCTCAACCAGCGTCACCCCGAAGTCGATCAGGATGACGAAGGCCGACAACACGAACATGCCGGCGAACACGCCCGCGACGTCGAAGATGCCTTCGGCCTGCTGGATCAGATAGCCGAGCCCTGCCGCCGATCCCAGATATTCGCCGACGACCGCACCGACCACGGCGAAGCCGACCGAGGTGTGCAGCGAGGAGAACATCCACGACAGCGCCGACGGCCAATAGACGTGCTGCATCAATTGCCGCTCGCTCATGCCGAGCATGCGGCCATTGTCGAGCACGGTGCGGCTGACTTCCTTGACGCCCTGATAGACGTTGAAGAACACGATGAAGAACACCAGCGTCACGCCGAGCGCGACCTTGGACCAGATGCCGAGGCCCAGCCACAGCGCGAAGATCGGCGCAAGCACGACGCGGGGCAGCGCGTTGACCATCTTGACGTAAGGGTCGAACACTGCGGCAACCAGCGGCTGGCGCGCGAACCAGAAGCCGACCAGCACGCCGCCGAGCGATCCGATCACGAACGCCAGAATCGATTCCGTCAACGTGATGCCGAGATGCTTCCAAATCACGCCGGACGAGAACCATTTGACGATCTGGCTGAACACGTCGACCGGGTTGGAGAAGAAGAACGGCGGCAACAGGATTTTTCCGAACACCGGCACGGTCGCAAAGAGCTGCCACAGTGCGAGGCAGACGACCGCGACCAGGACCTGCAGCGCAAGCAGCGTCACGCGCGACATCAGATCGCCTCCGCCGCTTGGGTCGATTGCGCGTAGCCCTTCATCACCTCGTCCTTGAGCACGCTCCAGATCTCGCGGTGGAGCGCATGGAACTCCTTATCCAGCCGCACCTCGAAAATATCGCGCGGGCGCGGCAAGCTCACGCGCCAGTCGCCGATGATGCGCGAGGACGGCCCCGCCGACATGATCACGACGCGGTCGGCGAGCGCGATCGCCTCTTCGAGATCATGGGTCACGAACAGCACGGCCTTGCGGTCGGCATTCCAGAGGTCGAGCAGCAGATTGCCCATCACCTGGCGGGTCTGCGCATCGAGCGGCCCGAACGGCTCGTCCATCAGGAGTATCTTTGGGTCGCGGATCAGCACCTGTGCCAGCGCCACGCGCTTGCGCTGGCCGCCCGAGAGCATGTGCGGATAACGGTTGGCGAAGGCGCCGAGGCCGACGGAAGTCAGCCATTTTTGCGCGCGTTGCAGCGCCTCGGCGCGGGGCGTGCCCGCGATCTCGAGCCCGATCGCAACATTGTCGAGCGCGGTCTTCCAGGGGAACAGCGCATCGGCCTGGAACAGGTAGCCGGCGTCCCGGTTCAGCCCCGCGAGCGGCCGGTCGAAAATCTTGATGCTGCCGGCGGCGGGCTTGAGCAGGCCGGCCGCGACGTTGAGCAGGGTCGATTTCCCGCAGCCGGTCGGCCCGACGATGGCGACGAACTCGCCCTGCGCGACCGAAAGATGGGCCTTCTCCACCGCCGTATAGACCCGGTCGTCCCCCAGCCGGAACGCGACTTTGGCGTCTTCCAGCGCCACTGCCGTGGGCGTCGTCATGTATTCCCTCCGAACTTGGCCCGATGCCTTAGCCGCTCGCGCGGCCAAGTTCAATCGAGCCGCCAAGCGTGCTACGCATGGGTCCTGCCGTGCTCTTACCCTCCCCTGGAGGGGGAGGGTCGGCTCGCATGAGCGCAGCGAAATGTGAGACGGGGTGGGGTGACAGTCTCTCCTTTGAGGCAGTCCCCGCGTGGAGAGGTCACCCCACCCCGCTTCGCACTCCGCGCCGCTACATGCGAAGCGACCCTCCCCCCTCCAGGGGAGGGTAAGAGAGTGAGCCCCGCCCAATGCCTTCCAGGCCGATGATTGGCTATTCCCGCGTCAGCAAGAACTTCGGCTCACTCACGGCCGTCGACGATGTGTCGCTCGACATCGCCGAGGGCGAATTTCTGGCCATCGTCGGCGGCTCCGGCTCCGGCAAGACCACGCTGCTGCGGCTCGCCAACCGGCTGATCGAGGCCGATGCCGGCACGATCACGGTCGAGGGCGAGGATGTGCAAGCCGTCGATCCGGTCGCGCTGCGGCGCCGGATCGGCTACGTCTTCCAGAGCGGCGGGCTGTTTCCGCACCTGAGCGTCGCCGACAATATCGGGATCACGCCAAGGCTGCTGGGCGCACCGGCAGCGGACATCACCGCGCGGGTCGACGAGCTGCTCGAGCTCGTGCAACTCGACCGTCGCGCGCATCGCGATCGCCTGCCCGAGGCGCTCTCCGGCGGCCAGCGCCAGCGCGTCGGGGTGGCGCGGGCGCTCGCGGCACGGCCCCGCATCGTGCTGATGGACGAGCCGTTCGGCGCGCTCGATCCCCTCACCCGCGATGCGCTCGGCGAGGATTTTCGCGAACTGCACCGCAAGCTCGGCCTGACCACGGTCATGATCACCCACGACATGACGGAGGCGATCCTGCTCGCCGACCGCATCGCGGTGATGCGCAGCGGAGAGCTGCTGGCGCAGGGCACGCCCGCGGAGCTCTCGACGAGCGGCGACGCCTATGTGCTGGAGCTGCTGCGCACGCCGCGGCGCCAGGTCGAGCGGCTGAACGCGCTGCTGCCACAAAGCGGTGCGGCATGAGCCTGTTCGCCGATCCGCGCTGGGGCGAGGCGCTGTCGCATCTGCCCGACTATCTCGGCAACCATGTTCGGGTCAGCCTCGCCGCGCTCGCGCTTGGCCTTGCCGTCAGCCTGCCGCTGGCGATCCTGACCCGCAACCGCCCGGCGCCGCGCGCTATCCTGCTCGCGCTCGCAAGCATCGTGCAGACGGTGCCCGGCTTGGCGCTGCTCGCGCTGTTCTATCCGCTGCTGCTGCTGGTCGCGTCCGTGACACTCGCCTGGTTCGGAATCTCCTTCTCGGCTTTCGGCTTCCTGCCGGCGATGCTGGCGCTTGCGCTCTATTCGATGCTGCCGGTGCTGCGCAACGGCATCACGGGCCTCAACGGCATCGATCCCGCGCTGATCGAAGCCGCCAAAGGCGTCGGCATGACCGCGCGGCAGTCGCTCATCATGGTCGAGCTGCCGCTGGCGCTGCCGGTGATGATGGCCGGCATCCGCACCGCGGCGGTGTGGGTGATCGGCACCGCGACCCTGTCAACGCCGATCGGGCAGACCAGCCTCGGCAATTATATTTTTGCCGGGCTTCAGACCCAGAACTGGGTGTTCGTGCTGTTCGGCTGCTTTGCCTCGGCCCTGCTCGCGCTCGCCGTCGATCAGCTGCTCGGCCTGATCGAGAGCGGCTTGCGCCACCGCAGCCGCCTGCCTGCCGCGCTCGGCGGCATCGGGATCGCGGCGCTGGTCCTCGCAACGCTGGTGCCGACGATGGGACGCTCGTCGCAGAGCTATGTCGTCGGCGCCAAGACGTTCGCCGAGCAATATGTGCTGTCGGCCCTGCTGAGGGATCGCCTCCAGGCCGCCGGTCTCCCCGCGACCGCGCGGTCGGGTCTCGGCTCCAGCGTGATCTTCGAGGCGCTCAAGGCCGGCGACATTGATCTCTATGTCGATTATTCCGGCACGCTGTGGGCCAACCAGCTGCACCGCACGGACATCAAGCCGCGCGCGGAGTTGTTGGCGGAGCTCAAGACAGCGCTCGCAAAGGACCATATCACCCTGCTCGGCGAGCTCGGCTTCGAGAACGCCTATGCGCTGGTGATGCCGAAGAAGCGCGCCGAGGCGCTCGGCATCCGCACCATCGCCGATCTCGCCGCGCATGCACCGGCGCTGTCCATCGCCGGCGACTACGAGTTCTTCTCGCGCCCCGAATGGGCGGCGCTGCAAAAATCCTATGGCCTCTCGTTCCGCGCCCAGCGCCAGATGCAGCCGGATTTCATGTATGCGGCCGTCGCCAGCGGCGAGGTCGACGTGATCGCCGGCTACACCAGCGACGGACTGATTGCAAAGTACGATCTCGTCGTGCTCGACGATCCCAGGCACGCGATCCCGCCCTACGACGCGGTCCTGCTGCTGGCGCCGAAGCGGGCCGGCGATGAGCGACTACGGGCCGCGCTCGGGCCGCTGCTCGGCAAGATCGACATCGCCACAATGCGCGAGGCCAATTTACGCGCCAGCGGCAACGACGCGAATTCATCGCCGGATGCGGTGGCGAAGTGGCTTTGGGAGAAGGTGGGCAAGCGGTAGGCCCGGATTTCGTAGGGTGGGCAAAGGCGCGTAAGCGCCGTGCCCACCGTCTCTCAACACGAGCAACGGGATGGTGGGCACGCTTCGCTTTGCCCACCCTACGATCTGGGTCTGCGTAGCGATCAGCGCTACAGCCCCCGGATGATCCCGGCATTGATCAGCAGCCGGTTGAGCCGCCGCGCCTCGGCGCCGTCCTTGCAGCCGTAGAAGATGCCTTTGCAGCGGAGCATGATCTGCTTCTGCTCGGCAAAGGAGGGATCGAGCGGAATGCCGGCGGCTTCCTGGATCACCAGCGGGAGATAGGGGCCGTCGACCGTGTCCATCACGGCCTCGCTCTTCACCGGCTCGAAATTGATGGCGTCGATCGCGTAATAGGTCGCGTAGAGACGCGGATCGTAAGCGTCGAGCTTCTTGCCGAGGGCGCCCTCGTCGAGCCCGGGCTCGAGGAGGTTCGGTGCAAACTCGGGCTGATGATCGCCGTAGCGCACGATCAGGAAGGGCTCGCCGGGAAAATTCTTCTTCAGGCCCGCGACAAACGCTCTGTACTGCTCGGCGCTCATCGCCTGCCGGCGCAGATATTCGTCGATGGACGCCACATTATTGCCCGGCGCGCGCCAGTTCGGCAGCAGATCGGGGCGGAAGCGCGTCTCCCAGGGGAAATGATTGGCGCCGAGATAGATGAAAGTGAACAGCGGCTTGTTCGGCGGCTGCTGGCCCATCAGCTGGAGCGCCTTGTCGTAGAAAAAGGAGTCCGGCTCGACGTCCTTGGCGCCGAGATCCTTCGAGTCGAGGAAGCGTTCGACGCCGGTCGTCACCTGAAAGCTGCGCGCGCCCATGAAGCCGCCATAGGCGGGATAGAGCGATAGCGTGTCATAGCCGCAGCGGCGCAGCGCCAGCGGCAGGCCGCGCTCGACGCGGTTTGAGGCGATGCGCGTCACGAAATAGGCGAAGCGGCCGAACGAGCGCGAGGAGAGGCCAGCGAGCACGTTGTATTCGGTGAACCAGCTCGGCCCGCCATTGCTCTCGGCCAGGAACGTGCGCTGCTTGCCGTCAAAGGATTTGAAATGATCGCCATAGCGCGGCGGCACCTTGATGCCCTGGGCAGCGCGAATGTCGAAGCTCGATTCATCATGGACCATGATGATGTTCGGCCGGCGGCCCGCGGGGTGGCAGGCATCCACCAGCGGCATGTTGAGCCGCTCGTTGGTCGAGGCGGCCGACTCCATGAAGCCGTATTGCGCGAAGTCGGAGACCGCGCTGACGCCGGAGCGGAAGAATTTCGAGAGATAGCCGTCATCGTAATAGCCGCGCCAGGCCTCGTCCGGATGATAGAGCGAATAGCCGACCAGTGCGGCAAGACAGGCGAGCGTGGACGCGAACGCCGGCAGGCGGCGGATGCGAAACGGATCGAGCCACCACAGCGCATACATCAGCGGCAGCGTGACGAGGCCGGCCCCGATCACCGACCAGCGCAGGTTCGGGAATATCGTGAACAGGAACGCCACGGTGTCGCGGTCGATCATCATCAGGTCGATGAAGTTGACCGTCATCTGCACGACGTCGTGCTTGAGACGCGACAGCAGCACCAGCACGACGACCATGGTCAGCGACAGCGCACCCGACAGTGCCGGCCGCCGCAAGAGCGTGATCCAGAAGAAATTGAGGATGCCCCAAGCGAGCACGAACGAAAGCCGCGAACCGAAATCGGTCTCGGTCTCGTACATGAGCGCGAGGGCGGCAAGATGCGGCGCGGCAACCGCAAGCAGGCGCCAGATGCCGAGCGCGGCAACGCTCGCCAGCACGGCGGTGGTGGCAGAAGGACCTGGATTCGGCGCGGACGCCATCGACGGCACGCAACTTCTGGTCCGGCGCGATGAATACCCAGCCGTCGGGCCGGCCTGCGGCGTTCGGCGCAGCCGGAAGCCTGCACCGTGTCATAAAACTGTAATTGAATGGTCACGGACAAGCAACGCGTGTCGCGGTCCGACCTTCGCTTAATGTTAGCAGGCGGCGAACAGCCGCACGGCCAACTCCATCCCCTCACCCCGAGGAGCCTGCGAAGCAGGCGTCTCGAAGGGCGAGGCCCGAGTGGGCCTGCATGGTTCGAGACGGCGCTACGCGCCTCCTCGCCATGAGGGTCAGTCAGTTCAGGAGCCGCGGCCCGGCTTCGCGATCCCCGCGATAAACAGGTCGATCACCCCTTCCGCCATCCGCTCGGTCTCGCCCTCCTCCACCCCCCAGCGCGGAAAGTGGCCGTCAAGATTCATCCGGGCAAAGCCGTAGACCAGGGCGCGGCCGGCGATCTGGATGCGCTTGAGATCGACCGACCGCAGCAGACCCTGCTCCGCCGCGTCTGCCAGCATCCGTTCGGTCAGGGCGATCAGCTCGGCATTGTCGCGTGTCAGCTCCGCGGAACTGCCATGAGCGAAGTAGCGCCCCGTCGAGATGATCTCGAAATGCGCGGGGTTGCGCATCGCCCAGCGCAGGTAAGCGAGCCCGAAGGCGCGGAAGCGGCCGAGCGGGTCGGTGGCCGGCGCCTGGTCCAGCGCCACCTCGATCTCGGCGCGAAAGCGCCGCTGCGCCTCCCCGGCCACCGCCGCCATCAGCGCGTCGCGGTTGGGGAAGTGCCGGAACGGCGCCCCCGGCGAAACCGCGGCCCGGCGTGCGGCCTCGCGCACCGAGACTTCGGCACCCTCCGCCGCCAGTTGCAACGCAGCATCGATCAGCACGCGGCGGAGGTCACCGTGATGATAGGGCCGGGCTTCTGGCGTTTGGCGGCGGGCGCGCGGCTTGGACGGCTGTCGGGCGGGCATGGCGCTTCCTAGCATCACCTCAACGTGAATGTAAGCATCGATTACACCGTTGACGACTTCGTCAGCCTGAAATGTAATCGATGCTTACATTAAGGAGGAGACCGCCATGTCACAACGCCAAAACTGGTTCGAGGGCTGGCGGCTGCTCGCCGTGCTCACCCTGAGCCTGATCGCGCTCAGCCTGTGGATCGCGTCGATGCGGCAGTTCGAGGTCGAGGGCGTACGGATGGTGATCCGTTTCACGGCGCGAAGCTCGCTGCTGCTGTTCTGCCTTGCCTTCAGTGCTGCGGCGCTCGCACGGCTGTGGCCTAACGCCTGGACCCGCTGGCAGCGCCGCAACCGTCGCTATCTGGGCTTGAGCTTTGCGGCCTCCCACGCCATCCACGCAGGCGCGATCGTTGCCTTCGCCAAAATGGACCCGGCCGGCTTTGTGGAGGCGACTTCGGCCGCGTCCTACATCTTCGGCGGCATCGGCTATGCATTCATCATCGCCATGAGCGCGACCTCGTTCGACCGCACCGCCGCGCTGCTCGGACCGCAGGCCTGGCGCGTGCTGCACCTCGTGGGCGGCTATTACCTCTGGTTCCAGTTCATGGTGTCGTTCGGCAAGCGCGTGCAGGCGATGCCGCTCCATGCCGCCTTCCTCATTCCGTTGTTCGCCGTGATGGCGCTGCGGCTGATCGCGATGGCCGCCCACCCCCGCCGACGGACGGCCGAAGCGAGCTGAACGTCGATCAGCCCTGCGGCAGGAACCCCAGGCGCTTTGCGATGATGCGATCAACCGTCCGTTTCGGCAGCAATGCGCCGACCAGATGGCGCAACGGATCCGGCGTGATCTGGTAGCGCACCTTGGGGCTCGCGGCGGTCAGCGCCTCGAACACGATTTCGGCGATCCGCTCGGCCGGCAGGCCCTTCGCACCGAGGTCCATCATGAACGCCATGACCTTGTTCAGCGCCGGCAGATAGGGCGAGTTCTGGTAGACGGAGAGATCGATCTCTTCGGCCTTGCTCCAGATCGGCGTCTTCACTGCGCCTGGGGCGACGATGATGACGTCGATCCCGAACAGCATCAGCTCACGCCGCAGGCTCTCCGACAGGCCTTCGATGGCGTGCTTGGAGGTGCAGTAAGGCGCCGACAGCGGATTGCCGTTCTTGCCGGCGACCGAGCTGATCATCACGATCCGCCCCTTCGGCCCCTTCAGCGATGGGTCCGCGCCGAGCAGCGGCCCAAAGGCTTGCGTCGCGATGACCGGGCCGATGACGTTGATGTCCATCTGGCGGCGGAAATCGTCGACCGACAATTCCAGGACCGGCCCCGCGACCGCAATGCCGGCATTGTTGACGAGCCCCGCCAGCGTGTCGCCAGCCAGCGCCTCGCGAACCTGGCGCGCAGCGGCGAGCACGGCGGCCTCGTCGGTAACGTCGAACAGGAGCGGCGTGAAGTTCGCGCCGAACTCACCCCTGAGCCGGTCGGCGTCGGCCTGCTTGCGGACGCTGCCGAAGACGCGGTAGCCGCGCCCGATCAGAAATTTCGCAATGGCCCAGCCGATGCCGGTGGACGCGCCGGTGACGACGACAGATCGCATAGACCCCTCCCCCTCAAGTTCCCGCGATCATGGAGAGAAGGATGTGTCAGCGCAATGCCACCAACGCTCAAAGGGACGTCGCGGGTGTCGATTCTTAAGATGAAGCGGCGCGCGAACTTCGCGACATGAGATTGATTGCGCCCTGAAGATGCAGATGAAGATCCGAATCCTCGATCTTGAAGACGCTGGGCTTTTGGCGAACGCGAGCTTCTGGAGAAGTTATGAAAACGACGCGAGACCAAGAATGTGGTTTAAGCGTCAGTTCTTCGCGCTCAGAGGGCATGTCAGCTCGCGAAGAATTTGAATGAAGCCGCAATGCTTCGCGCGAGATGAAAGGAGCGAGACCGCCGTTCGCGATCTCGCTCCGATGTAGTCGAGAAGGTTTAAAATTTGGTTTGGCGAGCGAAGTTTGTGTTTCGCTCGTCATTCCGGGGCGCGACGAGGTCGCGAACCCGGAATGACGGCGCAGCCGTCAGTTCTTGCTCTTGTCGACCAGCGCGCCCTTCTTGATCCAAGGCATCATGTCGCGGAGCTTCGCGCCGACTTCCTCGATCGGATGCGCGGCGAGCTTGGCGCGGGTCGCCTTGAACGAGGTCTGGTTGACCTTGTTCTCAAGCATCCAGTCGCGGGCGAACTTGCCGCCCTGGATGTCGGCGAGAACGCGCTTCATCTCGGCCTTGGTCTCCGCGGTGACGATGCGCGGACCGGTGACGTACTCGCCGTACTCCGCGGTGTTGGAGATCGAGTAGTTCATGTTGGCGATGCCGCCTTCATAGATCAGGTCGACGATCAGCTTCACTTCGTGCAGGCACTCGAAATAGGCCATCTCCGGGGCGTAACCGGCTTCGACCAGGGTCTCGTAGCCGGCCTTGATCAGCTCGACCAGGCCGCCGCAGAGCACGACCTGCTCGCCGAACAGGTCGGTCTCGCACTCTTCCTTGAAGGTGGTCTCGATGATGCCGGCACGACCGCCGCCGACGGCGGAGGCGTAGGAGAGGCCGAGGTCATGGGCGTTGCCCGAGACGTCCTTGGCGATCGCGATCAGGCAGGGCACGCCGCCGCCGCGCTGATATTCCGAACGCACGGTGTGGCCGGGGCCCTTCGGCGCGATCATGAGCACGTCGAGGTCGGCGCGCGGGTCGAGCAGGTTGAAGTGGACGTTGAGGCCGTGCGCGAACACGAGGGCGGCGCCCTTCTTCATGTTGTCGTGCAGGTGCTCGCGATAAATGTCGCCCTGGAGCTCGTCCGGGGTCAGCATCATGACGAGGTCGGCCCATTTGGCGGCTTCGGCGACTTCCATCACCTTGAAGCCGGCGGCTTCCGCCTTCTTGACCGAGCCCGAGTCCTTGCGCAGCGCAATGGCGACGTCCTTGACGCCGGAGTCCTTGAGGTTGAGCGCATGGGCGTGGCCCTGGCTGCCATAGCCGACGATGGCGACCTTCTTGCCCTTGATCAGGTTCAGGTCGGCGTCGCGATCGTAATAAACACGCATAGTCGTTTCCTCGTTCAGGGCCAGAATCGGCCAAAGGTCAGTGTCCGAAGGGTGAAATTTGCGGATTTCGGGGGCTGTCTAGAGCATTTTCAGCCCCTAGGGAAACCCGTTTCTGCATGGAAATCCGCGACATCATGCATCCATGAAAACGGGGTAGAGGGAGGCGAGCAGCAGGAGCGCCATCACGATATTGAAGGCGCGGACCAGCCGCTCCGAGGTCAGTACCGGTCGTAGTGCAGTGCCGAACAGGGCCCAGACCACCGTCGAGACCGTGCCGACGAGCAGGCTGATCAGGGTCTGGATCGCGATGTTCAGGGGGAATTGGGCGATGGCGGCATAGGCGGTGATGGTGCCGATCACAATCACCCAGCCCTTGGCGTTGATCCACTGGAACATCGCCGCGCCCCAGAAGGTCATCGGGCCGCGGCCGTCCTCCTCGCCCCGCTTGGCCGGCCCCGAGAAGGCGATCACCGCGGCGAGGTAAATCAAGTAGGCGGCGCCGGCATATTTCAGGATGGTCTGGAGGATCGGATAGGCCAGAAACACCGTGCCGAGCCCGAGGCCGACGGCGCCGACCATGAAGGCGAAGCCGATCGTGATGCCGGCGATATGCGGGATGGTGCGGCGGAACCCGTAAGTCAGTCCCGACGACAGCAGCATGATGTTGTTCGGCCCCGGCGTGAAGAACATCACGAGGGCGAAGATGATGAAGGCATAGAGCAGCGACTGGGACATGCTCACCTCACGCGGTCTTCGGCAGCGGCTGCGGGCGTCTCGCCAGCACCATCACCGCGATGCCGCCGATGACCGTCAGCATCCCGGCCAGCCGCAACGGGCCGAACTTCTCGCCAAACACGATGCTGGAAGCAGCCGAGCCGACGAACGGCACCAGCAGCGCGAACGGCACCACTTGCGCTGCGGGATAGTCACGCAGCAGCCGGCCCCACAGCCAATAGGCGATGCTGGTCGAGATGGCGCCGATCGCCAGCAGGCAGACGAGGCCAGTCGGCGACATATGGATCAGCGACTGGAAGGTCGGCGCCGGCCCGTTGACGACCAGCGCCAGCGCGAACAGCGGCACGGCGGCGGTCAGGCAGAGCCAGGCGAACAGGTCGAACATCGGCGCGCCACGGGCGCCGCGCAGCAGGAGATTGCCGACGGCAAAGCAAATCGGGGCGATCATCAGCACCGCGAAGGCACCAACGCTGAAATCGTAACCGACGGTACCGCAGATCAAGAGCAGGCCGACTGCGGCGACGACGATGCCAAGGGTCTGCACCGGCGTCGGCCGCTCGCCGAATGCGATCGCGGCAAAGCCGATGGTGAACAGCGCCTGGCTCTGCACGACGACGCTGGTGAGCCCCACCGGCACACCGTGCGCGATGCCATAGGCTTGGCTCAGGAACTGGCCGAGGAACAGCGTAAAGCTGATCGCGATCAGCAGCGACCAGGCGATCTTCGGCTTGGGAATGAACAGGCACGGCACCGCGGCAATGGTGAAGCGCATCGCCGTCATCAGCTCCGGCGAAAGTTCGTCGAGCGCGATCCGGCTCGCCACGAAGGCAAGCCCCCAGATGACCGCCACCAGAATGGCGATGAGGATATCGGCCGGCTTCATTGTTGTTCTCGGTTCTGCTTTGTCGTGCAGCCCTGTTTGTTGTTCTGTTCTAGCCTTGCTCGCCGGCTTTCGGTTTCCGCAGCAGATAAGTACCGTGCATGGGCGCGTGGTAATCGACCGAGACCAGCGTGAAGCCGACATCGGTCAGCAACCGCTCCATCACCCAGCCGAAGGTGGAATATTCGTCGCGCATGTGCGTGACGACGCTTTCGCGCGAAAAATCGTGGTTCTTGATATGGAAGTCGGCCCATTGCTCGACGTCGCGCTCGATGGCGTCGGGCATCGAGGCGTAGACGATGTCGCGCAGATAGAAGCTCGCGCCCGGCTTCAATGCACGGTAGATCCGCGACATCGCCACCGCCTTCCAGAAATCCGGCAGATGGTGCAGCGTGAACTCGCTGACGATCAGATCGTAGGATTCCGGGCGGTAGGCGAAGCTGAGCAAGCCGGCGGACTGTGTGCGCACGGGCGCCTTACGGTCGCGGGCGTAGATCTCGGCGAGCGCCAGCATCGCCGGCGAGATATCGATGGCGTCCACCTCGGCACCCATCAGCGCCGCTTCGGTCGCGAGCACGCCGTTGCCACAGCCGATATCCGCGATGCGCCAGCCGCGCTGCACCCCGAGCATTTTCAGCGCGGCGCGCGCCCGCAGATCGGCATCGTCATGGGCGTCGTAGATCGAGGCCACTGCGGGCTCGATTCCCATCCGGTTGCGCTCGTTATAGTACCAGTCGCGCGCCAGCATGGCTCACATCCCCTCAGGCCCGCGGCCAATCGCGGCAACGCCGGTGCGCGACACCTCGACAAGGCCGAGCGGGCGCATCAGGTCGATAAACTGGTTGATCTTGTCCGTATTGCCTGTGATCTCGAACACAAAGCTCTCGGTGGTGGCATCGATCACGCGGGCGCGGAACGCATCCGCCAGCCGCAGCGCCTCGACACGATGCTCGCCCTGCCCGCGCACCTTCACCATCGCAAGCTCGCGCTCGATCGAGCGCTTGGTCAGGGTCATGTCGACGACACGATAGACCGGGATCATGCGGTCGAGCTGGTGCTTGATCTGCTCGATCACCATCGGCGTGCCCGTGGTGACGATGGTGATGCGCGACAGGTGCTTCTGGCTCTCGGTCTCCGAGACGGTGAGACTTTCGATGTTGTAGCCGCGCCCGGAGAACAGCCCGATGACGCGCGCGAGCACGCCCGGCTCGTTCTGCACGAGCACCGAGAGCGTATGCGTCTCGTTGGGATCGTGGCGGTCCTCGATGAAATAGGCGGATGCCGGCTGGTTCATGGTCGTCCCCTCTTGTCTCTCCGTCACGCCATCGCTGGCGCCTCTGCCCCGACCCAACTGCGGAACAGATCGAAATCGATATTGCCGCCGGACAGCACGAGACCGACGCGCTTGCCTGACAGCTTGGTCTTTTCCTGAAGCGCCGCGGCGAGCGCGGCGGCGCCGGCGCCTTCGGCGAGATTGTGCGTGTCGGTCCAGTAGGCGCGGATCGCGGCGGCGACCTCGTCGTCGGAAATCTGCACGATGCGCGCGGCACCCTTGCGGATCAGCGCGAACGCGTCTGCGTCGGGAATGCGCGTTGCCATGCCGTCGGCCAGCGTGTTGCTGGTCTTCGTCGTCACGACCTTGCCGGCCGCGAACGACAGCGCGTAGGACGGCGCTTCGGTCGACTGCACGCCGACGATCTCGGTCTTCAGGCCGAGCAGGTCACGCGCCATGATGCAGCCGGAGATGCCAGAGCCCTGCCCGATCGGCACATAGAGAACATCGAGATCCGGCGCCGTCCGGAACAGTTCGAGCGCATAGGTGGCGACGCCGAGCACGAGATCCGGATGGAACGACGGCACCATGTGCAGGCCGGTAAATTGGGCGCGCCGCTGCGCCTCTTCGGCGGCCGCCTGAAAGTCCTCGCCATGCTCGACGAGCTCGGCGCCAAACGCCTTCATCGCGCGGTTCTTCTCGACCGAGTTGCCGCGCGGCACGTAAATCACTGCCGGCACGCCGTGACGGCTCGCGGCAAAGGCCAGGCTCTGGCCGTGATTGCCGCGCGTCGCCGAGATGATGCCCGGAATGTTCGGCCGCTCGCGCTTCAGCCGTTCGAGATAGACGAGACCCCCGCGCACCTTGAAGGCGCCGATCGGCGTGTGGTTCTCGTGCTTGACGATGACCTGCGTCCCGAGGCGCTCGGCGAGCAGCGGCCAGCCGCGTGCCGGCGTCGCCGGCACCGCCTGCCCCACGATCGCATGTGCGCGCTCGAGCTCCGTCAGGTCGAACATGACGTCACACCAGCGCCTTGCCGCCGGCGAACGCCTTTGCCGTGGCTTCGTCGTTGGCCTGCTCGGGCAACAGCATCTCGTTGTGCGCCTTGCCGGAGGGGATCATCGGGAAGCAGTTTTCGAGCGCCGCGACGCGGCAGTCGAACAGCACCGGACGCTTGACCGAGATCATCTCCTGGATGGCGCCGTCGAGATCAGAGGGCTTGTGCACCTGGATGCCGACGCCGCCATAGGCTTCGGCGAGCTTGACGAAATCCGGCAACGCCTCCGAATAGGAATGCGATAGCCGGTTGCCGTGCAGCAGCTGCTGCCATTGCCGCACCATGCCCATGTACTGGTTGTTCAGGATGAAGATCTTGATCGGCAATTCGTACTGAACCGCCGTCGACATCTCCTGCATCGTCATCTGCACCGAGGCATCGCCCGCGATGTCGATGACGAGGCTGTCGGGATGGGCAACCTGCACGCCGACCGCGGCCGGCAGGCCGTAGCCCATGGTGCCGAGACCACCGGACGTCATCCAGCGATGCGGCTCCTCGAAGCCGAAGAACTGCGCCGCCCACATCTGGTGCTGGCCGACTTCCGTCGTGATGTAAGTGTCCTTGCCGCGTGTCGCCTCGAACAGGCTCTGGATCGCGTGCTGCGGCAGGATCACGTCGTTGCTCTTCTTGTAATAGAGCGAGTTGCGGGCGCGCCACTGCGCGATCTGCTGCCACCAGGCTTTGATGTCGGGCTTCTTCGCTTCCGCCTTGAACACCTGGAGGATGTCGCCGAGGATGTTGCCGCAGTCGCCGATGATCGGCACGTCGACACGGATGTTCTTGTTGATCGAGGACGGATCGATGTCGATGTGGATCTTCTTCGAGCCCGGCGAGAACGCATCGACGCGGCCGGTGATGCGGTCGTCGAAGCGCGCGCCGACGCACAGCATGACGTCGCAATCATGCATGGTCATGTTGGCTTCATAGGTGCCGTGCATGCCGAGCATGCCGAGCCAGTTCTTGCCCGACGCCGGATAGGCACCCAGGCCCATCAGCGTGGAGGTGATCGGGAAGCCGGTGACCTCGACCAGCTCGCGCAGGAGCTTGGTCGCCTCGGGGCCGGAATTGATCACGCCGCCACCGCTGTAGATCACCGGGCGCTTGGCATTGGCGAGCAGCGACACGGCCTTGCGGATCTGCGTCGCGTCGCCCTTCACGCGCGGCGCGTACGAGCGGTGCACGTCCGACTTGCGCGGCGGATGATAGGTGCCGGTCGCGAACTGCACGTCCTTGGGCACGTCGACGAGCACCGGGCCGGGACGGCCGGAGGTCGCGACATAGAAGGCCTCGTGCAGCACCTTGGCGAGATCGTTGACGTCACGCACCAGCCAATTGTGCTTGGTGCAGGGCCGCGTGATGCCGACCGTGTCGCACTCCTGGAACGCGTCGTTGCCGATCAGATGCGTCGGCACCTGGCCGGAGATGCAGACCAGCGGAATCGAGTCCATCAGCGCGTCGGTCAGCGGCGTCACCATGTTGGTGGCGCCGGGACCGGAGGTCACCAGCGCAACGCCCGGCTTGCCGGTCGAGCGCGCATAGCCCTCGGCGGCGTGGCCCGCGCCCTGCTCGTGCCGGACCAGGATGTGCTGGACCTCGCTCTGCTGGAAGATCTCGTCATAGATCGGAAGCACGGCGCCACCGGGATAGCCGAAAATGTCGGTCACGCCATGATCGATGAGCGCGCGAACGATCATCGCGGCGCCGGTCATCTGGTTCGGATCGTGGCTCTTGTCGCTCATTGTCTTGCTCCGGATGCGCTGTTGTCAGCGGCTTCGTTCGTGTCGGGTTCGGGAAATAAAAAAGGCCCCGAAGAGGGCCCATGCACACCGCCTGTCTTGTGGATGGCAGCTAGCCACCCCCGGCGGTGTGCCTGGGTACGACGGCGATAAGGAGTTTGGTAATAATGTTACGCATGGCAGGTGCCCGGCTTCCCAAAGGTTGCGCGAAACATAACGGTCAAAGCCCGGATGTCAAGGCAATGCGACCGTTCCCGCGCGATTTTGGCAATGTAGCGGTGTTCCCAGGGTTCGGCGAGAGGTAAATTCGGGAACCCGGGTACAAAAGCGCGTCAGCGGAGGTCCCGCTCCGCATTCACGATGGCGGCAAGCCACCCCCTCGCCTCCTCCGGCTTCACCCATTCGAACTCGGGCAGTTGGTGCCGGAACCAGGTGAATTGCCGCTTGGCGTAGTGGCGGGTGTCGGCGCGACCGATCGTGGCCGCCTCGTCCAGGCCGATCTCACCGCGCAGATGCCGGATCAGGGCCGGCACGCCATGGGCTTTCATCGCCGGCAGCAGCGGATCGAGATGTCTGGCGGCGAGCCACTCCACCTCCCTCAACGCGCCGGCACCGAGCATGGCATCGAAACGGGCATCGATGCGGGCATAGAGCTCGTCGCGCTCGGGGGCGAGAAACACCGCGCGAAAACTGTCCTTGGGCAGCAGCGGCGGCTGGCCTTCATGGTGCCAGTCGAGCAGCGAACGGCCCGTCGCTTCGACCACTTCGAGCGCGCGCGCGATCCGGGTGCGGTCGCGCAGGTTCAATCGTTCGGCGGCGCGCGGATCACGGCGTGCAAGTTCCTCATGCAGCGCCTCGACGCCGTTCCGCTCCAGCCGCGCGCGCACGTCCTCACGTATTTCGGCGGGAATAGGCGGCACCACGGAGAGGCCCGCCGTCAGCGCCTTGAAATAAAGGCCCGTGCCGCCGATGAAGATCGGCAGGCGGCCTTCGGCTTTCGCCTCGTCCAGCGCCTTCGTCGCGTCGACCACCCATGCGCCGGCCGAGAAATTCACGGCCGCATCGACGTGGCCGTAGAGACGGTGCGGCGCGCGTCCTTCCTCGCCATGTGTGGGGCGCGCGGTGATGATGCGGAGGTCACGATAGACCTGCATGGAATCGGCATTGATGACGATTCCGCCCGTACTCAGGGCAAGCTCGAGCGCCAGCGCCGACTTGCCGCTGGCGGTCGGGCCTGCGATAAGCACGGCCTTGCCAACATGTCTTCTGCTGACTTGTCCCTCGCTCACGAAAACCTCAAATGTCCCTCGTCGCCACGCTGATCTGCAATCCCGACAATCCCGCGCTCGACAGCACCATCGTCGACGGCGCCCGCGCCGTGCTGCCCCAGGCGCAACCTGCGCACTGGCTGTTTGACGGGGTTGCGGTCGACATTCCCTTCGGCGCGCAGGATAACCTCCAAGGCGACCGTCACGCCATCGAACAGCGGTTGCGCGAGCTTCGCGGCGACCTTCCCATCGACATCGTGGTGCAGCCAGTCGGCTTCCGGCGCAAGAAGCTTTTTCTCGCCGACATGGATTCCACCATGATCGGCCAGGAATGCATCGACGAGCTCGCCGATCTCGTCGGAATGAAGGCCCACGTGGCGGCGATTACGGAACGCGCGATGCGCGGCGAGATCGAGTTCGAGCCAGCGCTGCGCGAGCGCGTCGCGCTGCTGAAGGACCTTCCCGCCAGCGTGGTCGACGAGGTGCTGGCCAAGCGCATCACGTTGACGCCGGGCGGCCGCGAACTGGTCGCGACCATGCGCGCCCACGGCGCCTATACCTGTCTCGTCTCCGGCGGCTTCACGCTGTTCACGCGCGCGGTCGCCGCCAAGATCGGCTTCCAGGAGAACCGCGCCAACGAGCTCGTCGTCCGCGACGGCAAGTTCACCGGCGAGGTCAAGGAGCCGATTTTGGGCCGCGCGGCAAAGCTCGCGACGCTGGTGGATCTGATGGAGTCGTTCGATCTCGACGACATCGACTCGGTCGTGGTCGGCGATGGCGCCAACGATCTCGCGATGATCCAGGCGGCGGGCCTGGGCGTGGCGTATCACGCCAAGCCAGCGGTCGCGGCTGCGGCTGCCGCGCGGATCGACCATGGCGATCTCACCGCGCTGCTCTATGCTCAGGGGTATCGGCGGGACGAGTTCGTGGAGGCTTAGCCTCTCCCGTCGTCAGCACTTGCGGCACGCCCAGCGGCCGTAGGGTGGGCAAAGGCGCTTGCGCCGTGCCCACCACTCTTGTCGCGATGGTGGAAAGATGGTGGGCACGCTTCGCTTTGCCCACCCTACTGGATTGTGCGGCGACTACTGCACGCTCAACGCCACAAACCGCAGCTCGCCGTCGGCGTTGGAGACGAGCAGCAGCACAGACTTCTTGCCGTCCTTCTTGAGCTGGTCGACCCGCTTCTGGATGTCGGCGCCGCTGGAGACGGCCTCCTGCGCGACCTCGACGATGACGTCGCCGGCGGAGAGGCGCTTCTCGGCAGCATCCGAATTGGCGTCGACATTGGTGACGACCACGCCCTTGACGCTGTCCTTGATCTTGTAGCGCGTGCGCAAATCCTTGCTGAGCGCGGCAAGATCGAGACCGAGCGCCTTCTGCGTCACCGGCTTCTCGGGCGCCGGCTCGTCGGTCTTGACCGCGGCCTGCACCTTGTCGGGATCCTGGAGACGGCCGAGCGTGACCTTCTTGGTCTCCTCCTGGCCCTTGCGGATGATGACGACATCGACTTCCTTGCCGACCGCCGTGTCGGCGACGACGCGGGAGAGATCCTTGGGATCCTTGACGTCCTTGCCGTCGAACTTGACGACGACGTCGCCGGGCTCGATGCCGGCGGGCTTGGCCGGGCCCTTGTCATCGACGCCGGCGACCAGCGCGCCGCGCGCGGGCTTGATGTTGAGGCTCTCGGCGATCTCGTCGGTGACGCTCTGGATGCGCACGCCGAGCCAGCCGCGGCGCAGTTCGCCGAACTGGCGGAGCTGATCGACCACGGCGACAACCGTCTTCGAGGGCACGGCAAAGCCGATGCCGATCGAGCCGCCGGAGGGCGAGATGATCAGCGTGTTGACGCCGATGACGTCGCCATCGAGGTTGAACAGCGGACCGCCGGAATTGCCGCGGTTGATGGAAGCGTCGGTCTGGATATAGCTGTCATACGGCCCCGAGGAGATGTCGCGGTTCTTGGCCGAGACGATACCGGCCGTCACCGTGCCGCCGAGGCTGAACGGATTGCCAATCGCGATCACCCAGTCGCCGAGGCGCAACTTGTCGGAGTCGCCGAACTTTACCGCCACCAGCGGCTTCGGCGGCTTGATCTTCAGCACGGCGAGGTCGGTCTTCTTGTCGACGCCAACCAGGTCGGCCTTGATCTTGGTGCCGTCGTTGAGGATGACGTTGATCTCGTCGGCGTCCGCGATGACGTGGTTGTTGGTGACGACGACGCCAGCGGTGTCGATGATGAAGCCGGAGCCGAGCGAGTTGGTCTTGCGGGGCGGGTTGTCACCGCGCTCGCCGCCCTTGCTGCCGCCGCCGGGGCCGCGGCGGTTCTTGAAGAAGTCGTCGAAGAACTCCTCGAAGGGCGAGCCGGGCGGCAGTTGCGGCATGGTGTTGCTGCCGCCGCCGCCGCCCTTGGCTTCGACGGTCTGCGAGGTCGAGATGTTGACGACCGCGTCGATCACCTTCTCGGCGACGTCGGCGATCCCGTCCGGGCCACGCGCAAGGGCCGGCGTGCCGAACGCGCTGAATGCACTGACGGCGAGCGCGGCCAGCCCTAAGCGCAAGCGGGTCGGGGCAATGGTGGCAGCGGTCATTGGTATCTCCAGAGAAAAGGATCAGGCGCCAAGGATTCGCCCCCAAGACTGCGCTCGAACGGGGGGACGGCGCAAGCGCGGAGCTTAACGGGCCTCAAGACCCGGATAATACGGCGAAAACCAGTCTCTCGCCTTCACTTTGGCGTTGGCGTGACGCCTAAATCGGACGGCGCATAACCCAGATCAAGACCAGGCCGGCCACGGCCGAACCGATCCCAACCGCCCGCAGGATATTGTCCGGCGTGGCGATGGCGCTTTTCATGGCCTTGCGCATCCAGTTCGGACTTGCCGCGAACATCAAGCCTTCCAGCACGAACAGGATGCCTAAGCCGATGAGGAAGTCGGCGAACGCAATGGACCTCATCGGAATGGAACCTCCCGTAGTGCTGTTCTTGTCTGGACGAAGGGCGGCAGAACTGCCGCCCTCTGTCTAGCTCACGGCTTCGCCGGCGTCTCGGTTGCCGTCTTGCCGGACGGGTTACCAAAGAACCGGAAGAAATCCGAGTCCGGCCGCAGCAGGAAGCGGGTGTCGTTCGCGCGCAGCCCGTTCTCATAGGCCGTCATCGACCGGTAGAAGGCGAAGAAGTCGGCGTCCTTGCCGTAGGCTTCCGCGAACAGGCGGTTGCGCTCGGCGTCGCCGACGCCGCGGATCTGCTCGGCCTGCGATTTGGCTTCCGCCTCGATCACGGTCGCCTCGCGGTCGGCCTTGGAGCGGATCTCCTGTGCCTTCTGGCCGCCCTGCGCACGGAACTCGGCGGCTTCGCGCTCGCGCTCGGTCTTCATGCGCTGGTAGACCGCCTGGCTGTTCTGCTCCGGCAGGTCGGCGCGGCGGATCCGGACGTCGACGACCTGGATACCGTAGCCGTCGGCCTCGCGATCGAGCTGGTCGCGGATGCGCTGCATCAGCTTCTCGCGGTCGTCGCGCACCACGTTGATGAAGGTGACCTCGCCGAGCACGCGGCGCAGCGCCGCGTTCAGGAGCGTGGTGAGCTGGATGTTGGCGGCCTGGATCGAGCCGACGCTCTGGTAGAAGCGCAGCGCGTCCTTGATGCGGTAACGCGCGAAGGCGTCGACCACGAGCCGCTTCTGGTCGGACGCGATCGCTTCCTGCGACGGGTTCTCCAGATCGAGGATCCGCTTGTCGATGTTGATCACCGAATTCCACGGCGCCTTGAAGTGCAGGCCGGGCGCGGTGACGACGTCGACGGGACGGCC
This sequence comes from Bradyrhizobium sp. 956_D2_N1_4, assembly GCF_052076025.1. Classification (NCBI taxonomy): domain Bacteria; kingdom Pseudomonadati; phylum Pseudomonadota; class Alphaproteobacteria; order Hyphomicrobiales; family Nitrobacteraceae; genus Bradyrhizobium; species Bradyrhizobium sp. 956_D2_N1_4. The sequence continues at coordinate 5,704,180 of NZ_CP197237.1, forward strand.
GAACTGCAGCACGATGGTCTGCTCGGTCTGTTGCACCGTGAACAGCGACATGTAGCCGACGATCACGACGAGCAGGAGGGCGAGCAGCGTGACGATACCTGTGACCGGAGACCTCATCGGTTGCCTCCGCTCGACTGCTGACCGGTGGTAGGCGGCCGCTTGGTCGTCAACTCACTGAGCGGCAGATAGGGCACAACGCCCTGGCCCGAGGGGCCGCCGTCATAGACGAGCTTGTCGGCGCCGCCGAGCACGCGCTCCATCGTCTCAAGATAGATCCGTTCACGCGTCACGTCGGGCGCCTTCTTGTATTCCTCGTAAACCTTCAGGAAGCGCGAGCTCTGGCCCTTGGCCTCGGCGACCGTCTGCTCCCTGTAGCCTTCGGCGGCCTGCGTGATCTGCGCCGCACGTCCGCGTGCCTGCGGCACGACCTGGTTGGCGTAGGTCTGCGCCTCGTTCTGCAACTGCTCGAGATTGGCGCGCGCCGCCTGGACGTCGCGGAACGCGTCGATCACCTGCGCCGGCGGGTCGACCTTCTGCATCTGCACCTGGCTGATGAGAATACCGGCGCCGTAGCTGTCCAAGGTCCTCTGGATCAACTCCTGCACGCCCTGTTCGGTAACGTTGCGCGCACCGGTCAGGATCGGCTGGATCTGCGAGCGGCCGATCACCTCGCGCATCGCGCTCTCGGAGACCGCCTTCACGGTGCCTTCGGGATTCTGGATGTTGAAGAGGAAGTCGCCGACGCCGTCCGGCTTGATGCGCCAGAGCACGGTGAAGTCGACGTCGACGATATTCTCGTCGCCGGTCAGCATCAGGCTCTCTTCCGGCACGTCACGAATGGAGCGGCCGCGTCGTGCCGGATCGTCGATCAGCGTCATGCCTATGGAGATCGTGTTGACGCGCAACGCCTTCGGCAGCAGCACGGTTTCGATCGGATAGGGCAGATGATAGTTCAGACCCGGCTGCACGGTGCGGACATGCTTGCCGAAGCGCAGCACGACGCCGAGCTCTTCGGATTGCACCCGGAAGAAGCCCGACAGCAGCCAGAACGCGATGATGAGCAGGACGATCAGCGTGATGCCGATGCCGGAGAAATAGCCGCCCGGCATGATCTGCTGGAGGCGGTCCTGGCCGCGCCGCAGAAGGTCTTCCAGATCCGGCGGCCTTGGCCCGACCGGTTGCGGGCCGTTGCCCCATGGTCCCTTCGGACCCGAGCCCCATGGGCCACCGCCCTGATTCTTCCACGGCATTCGACGCTCTCCTCGGCAGGGTGAAAATCGCCCCCGCCCGCTTTGTCCGGTCCGGCTTTATAGGGGACAGGCAAGTCCCTTACAACGCGGCCCGGGCTGTCCTTCGAGCTATGCTCGGGCACGAAAAAGTCAATGTAAACATTGACGAATGCGGTTAATTGCCCGCCCGCCGACGATATGTCACATAGGAGTAGTCGGCGCTGTCGTCGGGGCCGGCAGGATGCCGGATGCGCCCAACCTCATCCCACTCTGCCTTGTCGATGTCGAAATGCGTGTCGCCTTCGGGACGCGCATGCACTTCGGTGATTTCGAGGCGATCGGCGCGATCGAGCCATTGCCGATAGATCTCGGCGCCACCGATCACCGCGATCTCGGCGACCGAACGCCGCAGGGCATCGCCAAGCGCAACCGCGCCCGCATCGGCAGCCGATGTCGTGACGATGGCGCCATTGGCGCGATAATCCGCATCGCGCGTGATGACGATGTTGGTACGGCCAGGAAGCGGCCGGCGCAGGGTTTCGAAGGTCTTGCGGCCCATGATCACGGGCTTGCCGATCGTGAGCGCCTTGAAGCGCGCCATGTCGGATTTCAATCGCCACGGGAACCCGTTGCCGGCGCCGATGACGCCGTTCTCCGCGATCGCGACGACGAAGATGATCTCCATCAGGACGCGCTCCCTGCAAGTCGTGTCAGCGCGGGGCCGGTGACGCGGCACAGCGTCCAGTCGTCCATCATGACGGCGCCGAGCGATTTGTAGAACGCGATCGACGGCGCATTCCAGTCGAGCACCGCCCATTGCAGCCGCGACCAGCCGTTGTCGACGCACTCCCTGGCGAGATAGACCAGCAGCGCCTTGCCAAGGCCCTTGCCCCGATGCGACGGCCGCACATAGAGATCTTCGAGATAGATGCCGTGACGGCCGCTGAAAGTGGAGAAATTGACGAACCAGACCGCAAAGCCGACCGGCTCGCCGTTCCACTCGGCAATCGCGCAATAGAGCTGCGGACGCTCGCCCAACAGCGCTTCCGCAATCATCGCCTCGGTCGCCTCGACTTCGTGCGAAAGCTTTTCGTATTCGGCAAGCTCGCGGATGAGAGCAAGAACCAGCCCGGCTTCACCGGCGCGCACGCGGCGGATGGTCAACGACATCTGCGCTAGACCGCGACTTCCGCCTTGATGTGCGGATGCGGATCGTAGCCGACGAGCTCGAAATCCTCGTAACGGAAGGAGAAGATGTCCTTCACATCAGGATTGATCCGCATCACCGGCAGCGTCCGCGGCGCACGCGTGAGCTGGAGCTTCGCCTGCTCCAGGTGATTGGAATAAAGATGGGTGTCGCCGAGCGAATGCACGAAGTCGCCGGGCTTCAATCCCGTGACCTGCGCCACCATCATGGTGAGCAGCGCGTAGGAAGCGATATTGAAGGGCACGCCGAGGAAGACGTCGGCCGAGCGCTGATAGAGCTGGCACGACAATTTGCCGTTGGCGACATAGAACTGGAAAAGCAGGTGGCAGGGCGGCAGCGCCATCTTCTCGACGTCGGCGGGATTCCAGGCGGTGACGATCAGCCGGCGAGAATCCGGGGTGCGCTTGATCATGTCGATGACATTGGCGATCTGGTCGATGCTGTGCCCGTCGGCCGTGGGCCAGGAACGCCATTGATGGCCATAGACCGGCCCGAGATCGCCATTGGCATCGGCCCACTCGTCCCAGATGGTGACGCCGTTGTCGCGCAGATATTTGATGTTGGTGTCGCCCTTCAGGAACCACAACAGCTCATGCACGATCGCCTTCAGCGGCAGCCGCTTGGTGGTCAGCATCGGGAAGCCGGCAGACAGGTTGAAGCGCATCTGATGGCCGAACACCGACAGCGTGCCGATGCCGGTCCGGTCGGTCTTCTCGGCGCCGTCTGAAAGAATCCGCTCGAGCAGGTCCTGATACTGGTGCATGTGCCATTGAGCCTTTGGGGAGGCGGCGAACTTAACGGCGCGCCCCGCGCTACGACAGCAGCGATTCGCTGTTTAACCCCATTATACCCCGAAAAGTGACTGTTCCCGGTGCAAACAACAAGGGGCGGAACTTGCGTCCCGCCCCTCGCCTATCGGCTTGAAAGTGCTCGTTAAGTTGCCGGCTTGAGCACCGGGGTCCACTTCGCGATCTCGTTCTTGACGAGGGTCGCCAGCGCCTCCGGCGTCCGGTCCTTGGGACCCGGAATGACGCTACCGAGCTCGAGCAGGCGCTTCTTCACGGTCTCGTCGTCGAGCGCCTTGATGGCGGCGGCATTCAGGCTCGCAATGATCGCGGGCGAAGTTCCCTTCGGCGCGAACATCGCGTTCCAGGCCTGGGCCTGGAACGCAGGCAGGCCGGCCTCCGCCGTGGTCGGCACGTTCGGCAGCGACGGATTGCGCTCGGCCGTCGCGATCGCATAGGCCTTGATGGTGCCGGCATTGATCTGCGGCACCGCATTGACGATCTGGTCGCACATGTAGTCGACCTGTCCGGCCACCAGCGCATTCATCGCGGGGCCCGTGCCGTTGAAGGGCACGCCGACCGGCTTGATGTCGAGGATCGAGTGCAGGAGCTCGCAGGAGACGTGCGAGACCGAGCCGACGCCGGCATGCGCGGCATTGACCTTCTCGGCGTTCGCTTTCACGTAGGCGACGAACTCCTTGAGGTCTTTCGGCGGAAAGTCCTTGCGCGCCAGGATCAGGATCGGCGTGCCCGCGAGCAGCGCGACCGGCTCAAAATCCTTTTCGGGATGGTAGGCGAGTTTCGGATAGAGCGGCACGGAGGCGGCATGCGTGCCCATATGCCCGGTAATGAGCGTATAGCCGTCATTGGCCGCGCGCGCAGCGCGCGTGGTCGCGGTGGTGCCGCCGGCGCCGACCACGTTCTCGATGATGATGCTCTGTCCGAGCGTCTGCGCCATGTGCCCGGTGACGATGCGCGAAATCACGTCGGTCGGTCCGCCGGCCGCGAACGGCACGATCATGGTGATGCTGCGCGTCGGATAGGTCTGCGCCTCCGCCGGTGCGACAAAGCCGCACAACGATGCGAACGCTGCGGCACATGCGCCCGCAAGCGCGCGAATGGAAGTCATCTCGATCCCCTCGGACGTAAAACAAAAATGCCGGCCACAGGGCCGGCATTTTCATTTCACGAAGCGGTCACACAAGTCGATTCGACTTCCGAATGCGGCGTGCGGACGCAGGGCGCCGCGACGACGCAGGCGCGGTCAGTTCTCGGATTCGGTGAACACCTCGTCGCGCTTGGCGCGCAGCACGGGCAGGACCGTGAGGATCAGCAGAAACGCCGCGATCGCCAACAGCACCGCCGACAACGGACGCGTCAGGAACACGCTCCAGTCGCCGCGCGAGATCAGAAGCGCACGACGCAGGTTCTCTTCCATCAGCGGTCCGAGCACCATGCCGAGCAGCAGCGGCGCCGGCTCGAAATCGTGCTTGATCAGCCAGTAGCCGACCAGACCGAAGACGCCCGCGAGAATGACGTCGACCGGTGCGTTGTTCACCGAGTAAATGCCGATCGCGCAGAAGATCACGATCGAGGGGAACATCAGCCGGTAAGGCACGCGCAGCAGCCGCACCCAGATTCCGACGAGCGGCAGGTTGATGATGATCAGCATCAGATTGCCGATCCACATCGAGGCGATCATGCCCCAGACCAGATCCGGCTGCTTCTGCATGACCTGCGGGCCCGGCACGATGCCGTGGATGGTCATCGCGCCGACCATCAGCGCCATCACCGCGTTCGGCGGGATGCCGAGCGTCAGCAGCGGAATGAACGATGTCTGCGCCGCAGCGTTGTTGGCGCTTTCCGGCCCCGCCACGCCCTCGATCGCGCCGCGGCCAAACCGCGACGGGTTCTTGGCGAGCTTCTTCTCGAGCGTATAGGCCGCAAACGACGCGATGACCGCGCCGCCGCCGGGCAGGATGCCGAGGATCGAGCCGAGCACCGTGCCGCGCAGGATCGCAGGCGCCGAATCGACCAGGTCTTTCCTGGTCGGCATCAGGCCGGTGATCTTCTGCTGCACCAGATCGCGGTTCATCTCGGCGCCGGCGTCGAGGTTACGGATGATCTCGGCGAAGCCGAACACACCCATCGCTACCGTCGCGAAGCCGAGGCCGTCGGCGAGCTCCGGAATGTTGAAGGCCATGCGCGAGGCGCCGGTCTCGATGTCCGAGCCGACGATCGAGAGCAGCAGGCCGAACACGATCATCGCGATCGCCTTCAGCACCGAGCCTTTGGCCAGCACCACCGCGAAGATCAGGCCGAGCACCATCAGCGAGAAATACTCGGCCGGACCGAACGCCAGCGCGAGCTTCGTGAGCGGCGCGCCGAGGACGGCGATCAAAACGGTCGCAACGCAGCCGGCGAAGAACGAGCCGATCGCGGCGATCGCCAGCGCCGGGCCGGCACGGCCCTGCTTGGCCATCTGGTGGCCGTCGATGGCGGTGACGACCGATGTCGCCTCACCGGGTATGTTGACCAGGATCGACGTCGTCGAGCCGCCATACTGGGCGCCGTAATAGATGCCGGCGAGCATGATCAGCGCGCCGACCGGCGGCAGGCCGAAAGTGATCGGCAGCAGCATCGCGACCGTCGCGATGGTGCCGATGCCCGGCAACACGCCGACCAGCGTGCCCACGAGGGCACCAATCAGGCACATCAGCAGGTTGATCGGAGAGAACGCGACGGCAAAACCGTGAGCGAGGTTGGCAAAGAGCTCCATTACACCCTCACTGAACCAGGAAACGCGGGAACATCGGCATCGGCAACCCGAGCACGTACGGGAACAGGATTGCGCAGCCGAGCGTCAGGCAGGCGCCGACGATGGCGGCCTCCAGCCAGCGCGTCTCATGCGAGCCCAGCGCCGCAATCATGAAGCTCACGAAGGCCGTGACCACGAGGCCGAGTGGCCGGATCGCCAGCGCGAAAAACAGGATCGCGACCATCACGAACAGAGGCCCGCGCCAGGAATAATGGGCCATCGCCGGCCCATCGGTCAAAAGGCCGGTCAAGGCGATGCCGGCCGACAAGGCCACCAGCAATCCACCGAACATCCGCGGCGCCGTGCCGGCGCCGAAGGAGAAGCCGCGCATGCCCTGCAGATCGCTCGACGCCCACAGCGCGAACAGGGCGAGCGCCATCAGGATGACGCCGCCGACATAGTCCTGCGCCGACCGGATCGTCATGAACAGCGTGAGGATCGCCACTGCAAACAGTGGATAGGAATAGATCAGGGCCAGCAGCACATCGGATGATGCCTTCTTGGTGCCGGCACCGAACGATCCGAATATGGCACTGGGCGCGCCGGCGAGCAGCGCCGTCGCATGGCCGGTTACGACCTGCAGTGGGCCGCGCCCGGCACCCCAGCCGAAGATCGTCCCGATCGACCAGATGAATTCGAAAATCTGCGGCGCGATCGCCAGCAGGCAGAAGCCGATCGCCACCGAGGTGTTTCGGGTGGCAGTCGCCGAGTGGCCCATCGTGTCGGCCATGCTTGTCTCCTCCGCGACTCCTAAGTCACGAGCACTGTTGTTCTAATCGGCTGGAAAAGGATCCCCCGCCCGGATCACTGCCTAGCGATTTTCATTACACAATGCCAGCAAAACCAATCAGGCCTCCGGCGAGCAGAAGCCAGAGTGGATTGATGCGCGAGACGGACGCGAGCACTGCAACCGCCGCGGTCAGAAGCAGCGCAGCAAAGGTGCGATCGGTCGACTGGGCCAGGATCAGGGCGCTGGCTGCCATCAATCCAATCGATAGCGGAACCAGTGCAGTCTGAATCAAGGCGGGCCAGCGCGATTGGCTGGGCCGGCTCAGCAGACGGCTGACATAATAGGCAAGCAGCGCCGTCGGCAGGCACATCGCCAGCGTCGCCGCCAGCGCGCCGGGGATGCCGGCGACGGCATAGCCGATTAACGTGACGATAAGTACGTTCGGACCTGGCGAGAGCTGTGCGATCGCATAGGCGTCGGCGAACTGCTTCTCGGTCATCCAGTGATGCACGTCGACTGCGATGCGGTGCATCTCCGGCACCGCCGCCGCAGCGCCGCCGACTGCGAACAACGACATTAGACCAAAGGTGGAGATCAGCGCCCAGATCGGGTTTTCGCTGTTCATACTGCTACCTTCCGCCGCACCCAATATGTGACGCCGATACTGATGGGAATCGCGACCAGCAGCACCGCCTGGAGCGGCAGGCGAAGCACGCCGATCGCAACGAACACGCCGAGCATGAGAATGAGCACGACGACGTCCATCCGCTTGAGCAATGGCATCATCATGCGGAAGACCACCGCGATCAGCAGCCCGACCGCCGCGCAGGAGATGCCCGCGAGGATCCGGCGCAGCACCTCCACATCGCCGAACCGGGCGTAGATGATCGCAAGCACGGTCATGATCACCGTCGGCGGCAGCAACAGCCCGGTAAAGGCGGCAACGCCGCCGGCGATGCCGCGCAGCCGCGACCCGAACACCATCGACAGGTTCACGATGTTGGGCCCGGGCAGGAAATGGCAGAGCGCAAAGGTCTCGTTGAACTCGTCCGCCGTCATCCAGCGGTGCTGATCGACAATGGCGTGGCGGGCAAACACCAGGACCCCGCCAAAGCCGGCCAACGACATCCGGGCGAAGGCCAGGAACAACGCGACGAGGCCGGGCGGAGGAGCGTGGGCGGCTGGATGGTCCGGCTCTTGATCTGGCTCTTGATCCGGCTCTTGGGCGGCCGGTGCTGAATCCGTGGACATGTCAGGAGCTTAGAACGCTGGCCGTCCCAGGGCCAAGATCATACCGAGGCCCGCCCGGGACCTATCCAAAGGGAACCGTGGGATCGCCGCTCGAAACACCTGTCATTTGAAACCTTTGCCCCCTATATTGGGGGTGCCGGTTCGCCGGCTATGGAAATAAACGGTCGTCGCAATAAACCATTCGGACCCGGGGGCGGTACCCGGCGCCTCCACCAAAGCCCACCAGCGGGCTCACCCAGAGCGGGCTTTGGCGGGGGCGAAATAGGATCGACGAGGGCGTAAAGGGCGTTCTTTTTCTCGGTATTGTTCCGCCGTTATCGGGCTATGCAATAGTTGCCAACGACAACTTTGCTCCGGTTGCTCAGGCTGCGTAACGCAGTTTGAAAGACCATTCTGAAGTCCTAACGGGTTAAGCTCCGTTAGGCGGGGTTCGGAGGCACCTGGCAACAGAAGCCTCCACTTACCTCTTATTTCCTTTCCGGCGGGGACTCCTGCTGACCCGTCAGGCGCGGTACTATTGCGGCTTGGCGAGTCGGGCCGGCAGGGCCCAACTCCTGGAATGCAACAGGACCACCATGGCGACCGATCATATCCGATACGATGTGCTGGCCCGCGACGCGCTGCGCGGCGTGCTGCGGAAGGTGCTGACCGATGCCGCGTCCCATGGACTGCCGGGCGAGCACCATTTCTTCATCACCTTCATGTCGAAGGCCGAGGGCGTGAAGCTGTCGTCGCGGCTCCTGGCGCAATATCCGGAAGAGATGACGATCATCCTCCAGCACCAGTTCTGGGATCTGACCGTGCTTGAGGACCGCTTCGAGGTCGGCCTGTCCTTCGGCGGCATTCCGGAGCGGCTGATCGTGCCGTTCAGCGCGATCAAGAGCTTCCTCGATCCGTCCGTGAAGTTCGGCCTCCAGTTCGACACCTCCGATGTCGCCGAGGTCTCGCCCGAGACATTGCCGGCCGCTCCCGCGCCGTCGGCCGTCGCGGTGCCCGCACCTGCCAGTGAACCGGCGGAAAGCGCCGAGGAGCCGACCGCCCCGAACCAGGGCGGCGCTGAGGTGGTGCGGCTCGATCGTTTCCGCAAGAAATGATCTAGGTTGGACCCGAAACGGTCGCGCCCGGCCAAACTGCCGATATAGAAGAGCACATGAAGAGGCTGCGCGGAATTCCGCGCCGCAGAATGGATGTGCTCATGGCCAAGACTGCTCGCTCGAAGACTGCTCGCTCGAAGACTGCCCGCCCCGCCAGCCGCACCGAGACCGACAGTTTCGGTCCCATCGAGGTCCCCGCCGATCGCTATTGGGGGGCGCAGACCGAACGCTCGCGCCAGAATTTCCGCATCGGCATCGACCGCATGCCGATCGAGCTCGTGCATGCGCTCGGGATCGTCAAGCTCGCCGCCGCACAATCCAACCTCGCGCTCGGCCTGCTCGACCAGCGCCGGGCCAATGCCATCATCCGCGCCGCGCGCGAGGTGATCGAGGGCAAGCTGGACGATCATTTCCCGCTGGTCGTGTGGCAGACCGGCTCGGGCACGCAGAGCAACATGAACCTCAACGAGGTCATCGCCAACCGCGCCAATGAGCTGCTCGGCGGCGAGCTCGGCGCCAAGAAGCCGGTGCATCCCAACGATCACGTCAACATGAGCCAGTCGTCGAACGACTCGTTCCCGACCGCGATGCACATCGCGGCCGCAAGCCGCATCAATGCCGATCTCGTCCCTGCCCTCGGCGAGCTGTTGCGCGCGCTCCGCAAGAAGGAGAAAGAGTTCGCAAAAATCGTCAAGATCGGGCGGACACACACCCAGGACGCGACGCCGCTGACGCTCGGCCAGGAATTTTCCGGCTACGCCGCGCAGGTCGAAAGCGGCATCGCCCGCCTCAAGGTCGCGGTGAAGGACCTCTATCCGCTGGCCCAGGGCGGCACCGCCGTCGGCACCGGCCTCAACTCCAAGCCGCGCTTCGCAAGACTGTTCGCAAAGCACGTTACCGGGATTACGAAGCTGCCCTTCACCAGCGCCGCCAACAAATTCGAGGCGCTGGCCTCGAACGACGCCTATGTGCTGGCGCACGGCGCCATCAATTCCGTCGCGACAGGCCTGTTCAAGATCGCCAACGACATCCGCCTGCTCGGATCGGGCCCGCGCTCGGGCCTCGGCGAGCTGATCCTGCCGGAGAACGAGCCGGGCTCCTCGATCATGCCCGGCAAGGTCAACCCGACGCAGTGCGAAGCGATGACGATGGTGTGCTGCCAGGTGTTCGGCAATCACACTGCGATCACAGTCGCCGGCAGCCAGGGCCATTTCGAGCTCAACGTCTACAAGCCCGTGCTCGCCTACAACATGCTGCACTCGATCCGGCTGATGGCGGACGCCGCGCGCTCCTTCACCGAACATTGCGTCAGCGGCATCCGTGCCGACGAAAAGCGCATCAGGGAGCTGATGCAGCGCTCGCTGATGCTGGTGACCGCGCTCGCCCCGAAGATCGGCTATGACAACGCCGCCAAGGTGGCGAAGACCGCGCATGCCAACGGCACCACGCTGAAGGAGGAGGCGCTGCGGCTCGGCTTCGTCTCAGCCGACGAGTTCGACCGGCTGGTGCAGCCGGAGAAAATGACGCGGCCTGGATGAATTCCGAATTCCGATAGTCATCCGTAATGATACGGTGCCCTGGGGCTCATAAATATAAGGCCTAAGGGCCGGGATTTGATTACCGTCAATGTTGTGGCGAGGCGGCGTGCTACGCAGGCCTCTCTGCCCTTTGACGGGGCTAATTCATCGTTTGATGGCCCGAGGGGCCAATTGACGAGGACGAGCGAATGGCGATCAAGTCTCATAGGGCGCAACACGGCACCCAGTTTCTGAATGTTTCATCCTGCCAGAAGAGGAGCGGATGATGGAGACGCGGCATGGGGAACGTCATCAACCTGAATCGTTTCAGGAAGCGCGCCGAGCGGGAAGCCACGGCGAAGCAGGCGGACGTCAACCGGGCGAAGTTCGGCCGCACGAAGGCGGAGCGGTCGGCGGAGGAGACGCGCGCGGACCAGGCGAAGGCGCATCTGGACCAGCATCAGATCGATCGCGAGGATCAGTCATGAAGTCGCCCGTGGTGAAACGGTCGATCGTGGTCGCCGGCCACAAGACCAGCGTCAGCCTGGAAGAGGCGTTCTGGAACGGCATGAAGGAGATCTCGGGCCTGCGCAACATGACGCTGTCCGAGCTGGTCGGCGAGATCGACGGCAACCGCCAGCAGGGCAATCTGTCCTCGGCGATCCGCCTGTTCGTCCTCGACTACTTCAAGAGCCGCGCCATGGCCGCCATCCAGCCGGAAAAGGTCCCGGCCCAGTAGCCGTTGGGCGTCCTCCAACGGCGCCTCACGGTTCTGCACTTTAAAATCACTCTAAGGTGCAGTTTCAGCCGACCCGCGCGCTTGACCTCACTGCCCTGCGTTGAAAATACAGGGCATGACCGACACCAATGACACGCGTTCGCGGATGCCGCTGGGCCTGGCCCAGCGCGGCTATATCGGCGTCATCCAACACCTTTCTGCCGGGGATGCCGGCTCGGCGCTCTCGGACATCGAGCTCGAGAGCCGGCTGATCGAGCTCGGCTTCGTCGAGGGCGCCCGGGTCGAGGTCCTGCACGAGGGCCTGGTCGGGCGCGACCCGATCGCCGTCCGTGTCGACAACATCACGATCGCGGTCCGCCGTCGTGAAGCCATGGCCATCATTGTCGCCTAGATAGCGACCGGAAATCTGATCCCATGGAAGCTCCTCTGCTGCATCTCGCCCTGGTGGGCACGCCGAACAGCGGCAAGACGTCGCTGTTCAACGCGCTGACCGGCAGCCGACAGAAGGTCGCGAACTATCCCGGCGTCACCGTCGAGCGCAAGGAAGGCTTCTTCGTTACGCCCCTGGGACGCCAGGTCTCGGTGGTCGACCTCCCCGGCACCTACTCGCTGCGCGGCCGCAGCCCGGACGAGGAGATCACCCGCGACTTCGTGCTCGGCAAGGCGTCCGGCGAGACCGTGCCCGACCTCGTGCTGTGCGTGGCCGACTCGACCAATCTGCGCCTGACCATCCGCCTGCTGCTGGAGCTGAAGCGCACCGGCCGGCCGATGATCCTCGTGCTCAACATGTTCGACATCGCGAGCCGGCGCGGCATCACCGTCGACGTGGAGCGGCTCGCCAAGGAGCTCGGCGTGCCCGTGGTCACCTCGATCGCGGTGCGCAAGAGCGGCACGGCCGACCTGTTGGCGCTGACGGACGAGATCTCGGCGAAACTCGCCGCGGAGCCGCGGGAGAACAGCTGGCGCGCGCTCAGCGTCGCCGAGCTGCGCGCCACCCAGCGCGAGGCCGACCGCATCATCGCCGACTGCGTCAGCCTGCCAAGCCGGCCCGACACCTGGACCGCGCGGATCGATGCCGTTGTGCTGCATCCGGTCGGCGGCCTGATCGTGCTCGCTCTCATCCTGTTCGTGATGTTCCAGGCGGTGTTCGCCTGGGCGCAGCCGCTGATGGACCTGCTCAACAACGGCTTCGACGCGCTCGGCGAATTCGTGCACGCCACCCTGCCCGCCGGCCTGCTGCAGAGCTTCCTTCAGAACGGCGTGATCTCAGGCGTCGGCAGCGTCATCGTGTTCCTGCCGCAGATCATCATCATCTTCCTGTTCATCCTGCTGCTGGAAGACTTCGGCTACATGGCGCGCGCCGCGTTCCTGATGGACCGCATCATGGGCGGCGCCGGCCTGCACGGCCGCGCCTTCATTCCGCTGCTGTCGAGCTTTGCCTGCGCCATTCCCGGCATCATGGCGACGCGCGTGATCGACAACAAGCGCGACCGGCTGACCACGATCCTGATCGCGCCGCTGATGACCTGCTCGGCGCGCATTCCCGTCTATACGCTGATCATCTCGGCCTTCATTCCGGCCAGGGACGTCTGGGGCTTCATTAACCTCCAGGGCCTCGTGATGTTCGGCCTCTACGCCGCCGGCATCACCAGCGCGCTGGTCGTCTCGTTCCTGATCAAATTCTTCATGCTGCGCGACTATGCGCCGGCGCCGTTCATGCTGGAGCTGCCGGACTACAAGATGCCGCGGCTGAAATCGATCGCGATCGGCGTCTACACGCGGGCGAAAATGTTCCTGCACCGCGCCGGCACCACGATCTTCTCGATGATGGTGCTGATCTGGTTTCTGGCCTCGTTCCCGCAGCCGCCCGCGGGCGCCACCGAGCCGGCGATCGACTTCAGCCTGGCCGCGATCATCGGCAAGGCGCTCGAGCCCCTGCTCGCCCCCGTCGGCTTCAACTGGCAGATCGCGGTCGCGCTGATCCCGGGCATGGCGGCGCGCGAGGTCGCGGTCGCAGCCCTCGGCACCGTCTATGCGATCGAAGGCGGCAAGGAAGCGGCCGAGCAGATCGGCCAGGTGTTGGCGACGAAATGGTCGCTCGCGACCGCGCTGTCGATGCTGGCCTGGTACATCTTCGCCCCGCAATGCGCATCCACGCTCGCCGTGATCCGGCGCGAGACCGGAAGCTGGACCTGGATGGCCGTGACCTTCTTCTACATGCTGGTGCTCGCCTATGCCGCGAGCCTCCTGACCTACAACGTCGCGGTCGCGTTAGGGGCGGGATAAGGCCCCCTCAAACCAAAACTGCGAAAACAACCCCATGCACAGTAGACGTGGGTTGTGAAATCAATGGCTTACGCATTTGCAAAAACCACCCGGGCCAAGGACTAATGCGCGCCGGTTGCACCGTCGGGCAAAACACTGGCACAATGGTATCGTCGAAGAATTGCCAAGACCGGGATCAGGATCGGGATAGAGATCCGCTAGCGCGGATACCACTGACCGCGAGGGTCATACTGATGCGCGAAGGCGTAGCTCGGATTGACGCCGCAATAGGCACTGATCCCTGAAGCGGTTGCCATGCACTGCTCATAGGTCGCGAATTGGCAATTGCCTGGGTATCCCCAGATCCGCCCCTGCAAGCAGTAGCTATTAGGAACACCCGGGGCGACGTTGCCATGGCGATACTGGCGTTCGGCCGCGGACGAGATCGAGGCTGCCGACACCAGAATTGAGCTAACCGATAGAATTGCGAAAAGCAGGCGGGTCATCTTCATCTCCTGATTTAAGTTCCGTCGGATGCTGCGCGCCAACCTGCCTTCTGGCTGCGAACATCAAACCCAATTGGGCGCGCGCGGTCCCAACGAAAATCAACGGATCTAAGGCAGGGGGCACGAGGCCGCACACACGAATGCGGCTGCTGCCGCAGTAAGTCGTCTTGCATCCATAGTTGTCTCCGTGAGCTGGTGAAGTCCAGCCATCGAAGCATGGAAACCTTACGAGGCCTCACGTTGCGCTAGATCAAGGCGGCGTATCGCGACATGCCAAACCTCGTCCTGTCCGTTGGTACAATGAACCTTAGGACGATAGTCACTCGTCCCGCTTTCGAACAAGCTCGATATCAGGAACAACAAGAGCCGCGCGACACTGTCCCCGTTTCAGCACATGCTCCGCGACTGACGAACCCGATCGCTATGAGATTGAGGAGTTGGTCCAATGCTGATGCACGCAACCCCGGTCTCCCTTCCCCGCCCGCATTCTCTTAGCGAACTCGGAATGACCGCCGCCTCGAATCCGGTGGTCAGCCTGCGCGAATTCACCTACAGGCGCGACAGCGAGATCTACGGCGAGAAGGAGCCCGCCGAATACATCTACCAGGTCAAGTCAGGCACAGTACGAAGCTACAAGCTGCTGTCCGACGGGCGCCGGCAGATCAATGCGTTTCATGTTCCCGGCGACACCTTCGGGCTGACGAATGGCGGTGTCCATCGCTTCACGACGGAAGCGGTGACGGACACGACCGTGCGGCTGATCAGGCGGGAGAGCCTCGACGCTGTTGCCGGGAGCGACGGCACCTTGGCCGGAAGCCTGCTCCATATGACCACGACGAATCTCCGGCATGCCGAGGACCACATGCTGCTGCTTGGACGCAAGACGTCGCTGGAGCGGGTTGCTGCCTTTCTGATCGAAATGGACAGGCGGCTCACGGCCGCAGGCGTCCTCGCGCTGCCGATGTCGAGGCGTGACATCGCGGATTATCTCGGTATGACGCTCGAGACCGTCTCGCGATCTCTCTCGCATTTGCGCGCGCTTGGGATCCTCGGTTTCATCGACAAGAACCAGCGTCACATCGTGCTCTTGGACAGACAACAACTCGCCGGGTTCGACCGTCGGAACTGACGCCGGAAGCGGCGGACATCCTCGCGTTTTCGCGCTTCCCATGAAAAAGGCCCCGGTCCATGCCGGGGCCTGAAGTCACTGGGAAGACACAGGCTCAGTAGCGAGCACCATAACCAGCACCATAACCGCCGAAGCGATAGTTCACGCGAACCGTGACCATGTCGATATCCTGGGTGACACCGCTGCCGGTGAGGGTGAACCCACCGGGTGTGACCACGCCTGCGAAGGAGGTGTTGTCACGCCCCATCCAGAGGTGGTCGTATTCGACACCGACCGTCCAGTTCGGGCTGAAGCCATACTCCCAGCCGACACCCAGGGCACCGCCCCAGCGCGTGTGACCTGCCGAGGCGAGGCCGACGCCGGTGACATTGTTGAAGATGTCAAAGCGATTGCGCGTCACGGCGGCGCCGCCCTTCACGTAGAGCAGTGAGGCGTTCCATGCCCAACCGAGCTGAGCCGTGAACAGCCCGATCGCATCGGTCTTGCCCGTGGTCGAGATAAACGGATCGATCACGCTGACGCG
The DNA here is from genome assembly GCF_052076025.1 of Bradyrhizobium sp. 956_D2_N1_4. Lineage (NCBI taxonomy): Bacteria > Pseudomonadati > Pseudomonadota > Alphaproteobacteria > Hyphomicrobiales > Nitrobacteraceae > Bradyrhizobium > Bradyrhizobium sp. 956_D2_N1_4. The sequence goes on from NZ_CP197237.1 coordinate 5,719,973, forward strand.
TGTGTTCTTGATCTCGGCCCAATCACCCTGAGCTTCCAGGCCGAGCACGAACTGATTGGTCTGCCAGCGATACCCGATCTGTCCACCGACGAGGCCTCCGGAGCGATCGGCGCAACCACTTGCGACGTTGCCTGCGGGCGTTATCAAATCGACGCAACCGTGGCTCTGCCCCCAGCCTCCGTTGGCGCCGATGTAAAATCCGGTCCAGTTGTAAACCGCCACCACCGGTGCCGGCGGCGGCGCCTTGACGGCCATATCGGCCGCCATGGCCGGAGCCGCCATGCTCAGCGCCGCGAAGCCGATCGCCGCGATCGAAAGCTTTTTCATCGTTTCGTCCCCTTTGCTCAAATTTCTTTCGTCAGAAGCGAGCCCTAATGCAGGCTGGCGTGCATAAAGCTTGCGAACATCCTGAAGTTTACGCGCGAGGGGATTTTGGGCCCGTACCAAAATGGCAACACTCAAACGCCATCGCTATGCACAGAAGAGTGCTTAGTCAGTCTTTGAAGTGCCGTGCGCTCCAGCACCGTCCTGTTCGTCAGCAAGCCACGCGCCGATGCCGGAGGATGGGATCACCCGCTTCGGCAGGTGCGGGTTGATCGTGCCTGCAAAGACGGAAAGTCCCTCATCGCGCTTGGCGCGCGCAAACAGCTTGGCTTCATGCTCAGTCGCGAAGGTCTTCGTCTCGCGCGGACTTCGTTGTCTCGGCAGAACGCCTCGCCGTTGCACTTCGAAGGTGACGTACCAGGTCGGACTCATTGCGCACACCAACATGTCACCAGTCCCTGGACTCGCGTTGTGGTGCGGCTGTCATCCGCCTGTTTGATTCAGATCAAGCAGCGACTTGACTGCGAACGCTTGACGCGCCGGGTCGCGAACTGAGGGTCGGTTGACCCGTCGGGCAACACAGGAGCACGATGGCATCATCGGCTTCAGTGACATCCGGCTCCCGACCTTCTCCGTCCCGCGAATGGCGATGCGATACCGTCTTCGGGCTGGATCGGCGCCGTGATCAGGGCCGACCGCCACCCCATCAGCAGGGAACCCGGCGCCGATCTGAGAGTTCGTTCCAAGGCCGTTCGGCTTAACCGGGCGCGAGCCCTGGGACTCGCGCAGGGGCGGTGGCGCCCTTCTCTCGAAGCGTCAAAGGGGATCAATGAGCAGTCCATCCAGCACTGTTACGGACAGTGCGCCCCGAGAGCTGTCCAGAATATCGACCGGCAGCGCCGGGCTGGACGACATCCTGGGTGGCGGCTTCGACGCCAACCGGATGTATCTCTACGAGGGGCAGCCCGGCACGGGCAAGACCACCATCGCGCTTCAGTTCCTGCTGAGGGGGGTGCGGGACGGAGAGCGCGTGCTCTATATTTCGCTGTCCGAAACCAAGCGCGAGCTGGACGTCGTGGCGCAGCGGCACGGCTGGACGCTGGACGGCATCGACATCTTCGAACTGGTTCCGCCGGAGACGACGCTCGATCCGGAGCGCGAGCTCACGGTGTTTCATCCCGCCGAAATGGAGCTGAGCGAGACGACCGGCCTGATCTTCAGGGAAGTCGAGCGGGTCAATCCCAACCGCGTCGTGCTCGACAGCCTGTCCGAACTGCGCCTGCTTGCCCAGAACCCGCTTCGTTACAGGCGCCAGGTGCTGGCCCTGAAACATTTTTTCACCAACCGCAATTGCACAGTGGTCCTGCTCGACGATCTTTCGTCATCTCAGGACGATTTGCAGCTCCATTCCATTGCGCACGGCGTGGTGATGCTCGAACAGGTCGCGATCGATTACGGCGCCGAGCGGCGCCGGCTCCGCGTGATCAAGATGCGCGGCATCCGGTTTCGCGGCGGGTTTCACGATTTCACGATCGAGCGAGGCGGCCTGCAGATATTCCCCCGCCTGGTGGCGGCCGAACATCACAAGACCTTCGTCGGCGACTTCACCCCGAGCGGCAACGCCGAGCTCGACCAGCTCCTGGGAGGCGGCCTCGAGCGCGGCACCAATGCGCTGCTCATCGGCGCCGCCGGCGTGGGCAAATCATCGGTTGCGCTCACCTACGCGATCGCGGCGGCCGAACGTGGCGAGCACGCGGTGTTCTTCGCGTTCGATGAAGGCCGCGGCACGGTCGAAGCGCGCGCCCGGACACTTGGCCTGCACCTGCAAGAACACGTCGATTCGGGGCTTGTCCGGTTTCAGCAGATCGATCCCGCCGAGCTGTCGCCGGGTGAGTTCGCCGCAAACGTGCGAAAGAGCGTCGAGGCCGACAATGCCCGCCTCGTCATCATCGACAGTCTGAACGGCTATCTGGCCGCGATGCCCGACGAGCGATTTCTCATCCTGCAGATGCACGAACTCTTGAGCTACCTGGGGCAGCAGGGTGTGCTGACCATCCTGGTCCTCGCCCAGCATGGCCTCGTCGGTCCGATGGATACGCCTCTCGACATCAGCTATCTCAGCGATTCCGTGGTCATGCTGCGCTATTTCGAGGTCGGCGGAACGGTGCGGCGCGCTCTGTCTGTCGTCAAGAAGCGCAGCGGCCGACACGAGCATACCATCCGGGAATTTCGGCTTAGCAGCGCCGGCATCACGCTCGGCCCGCCCCTGAGGGAGTTCAGCGGCATCTTTTCCGGCAATCCGCATTATACCGGGGCACCTAAGCCCGAAGGGTCGGTTGAATGAGCGTTGAGCGAGATCACCATGTTCTCGTCTTTGCTCCGATCGGGCGCGACGGACTTGCCTCCGCCGAGCTGTTCCGGAGTTCGCACCTGGAAGCGACCAGCTGCCGCAGTCTGCCCGAACTCGTCAGCGAGATGGCAGCCGGCGTCGGCGCCGTTTTCGTTGCCGAGGAAGCTCTGTTCGGGAAAGACACCTCGCCGCTGGCACAATGGATCGAGAGCCAACCGCCCTGGTCCGACCTGCCCTTCGTCGTCCTGACCAGCCATCGCGAGCAGCCGGCCGTCCTTGCCTGGCGCCGCAGCATTGTCGCGCTTCTCCGTAACGTCTCGCTGCTCGAGCGGCCGGTTCAGCCAATGACGCTGACTAGCGCCGTTCAATCGGCACTGCGCGCGCGGCGGCGCCAATACGAAATCCGGGCTCTGTTCGCGGCGCGCGAACAGGCGGCTCAGGAGCTCGAGACGCTGGTGGTCGAGCGCACGCGGGCCCTTGCGGAAGCCGTCGAGCAATTGCGCGTCGAGATGGACGAGCGTGCCCGGGTCGAGGAGACGCTTCGGCAAGCCCAGAAGATCGAAGCCATCGGACAGCTGACCGGCGGGGTGGCGCACGACTTCAACAATCTGCTGATGGTGATCTCCGGCGGCCTCGACATGCTCGACCGCCAGACCGATCCGGACCGTCGTCGCCGGCTCATGGACGGGATGGTCCAGGCCGCCCAGCGCGGGGCCAGCCTGACCAGGCAGCTTCTCGCGTTCTCCCGCCGGCAGACGCTCCGGCCGGAGCCTGTCGACGTAGCCTCACAGATGGGCGGCATGCGCGAATTGCTCGATCGAAGCCTGAGAGGCGACGTCCATGTCGAGTTCGATTTTCCGGACACGCTCTGGCCGGTGGAGGTCGATCCCGGCGAGCTCGAACTCGTGATCCTCAACCTCGCCGTCAACGCCCGCGACGCCATGCCCAATGGCGGCACGATTCTCGTGCGCGGGGAAAATCTGCCCAATCTGAATGACGAGCAGATCGCCGGAGACTATGTGCGCCTGTCCGTCGTCGATACCGGTGTCGGCATGAGTCCGGAGATCCTGTCACGCGTTTTCGAACCATTCTTCACGACCAAGGAGGTCGGAAAGGGCTCGGGGCTCGGGCTCGCCCAGGTCCATGGATTCGCGACGCAGTCACGGGGGACGGTCCGCATTCGATCGGAAGTCGGCCGAGGCTCCAGCATCGAACTCTATTTGCCGCGGTCGCTCAGCATTCCTTCCAGGGAGCGACACCTGATCGATCTCAACATGGTGCGGCCGAAGAAGAGCAATCATGGCCGCATCCTTCTGGTCGAGGACGATGACGAGGTTGCCGCACTGGTGAGCGAGATGCTGGGCCAGCTCGGTTACGAGGTCACGCACGCGGCGAGTGGCGCGGCCGCGCTCGGTGCCCTGGCGGACGGCCGCGCCGTCGACCTCGTCTTTTCCGATGTCATGATGCCCGGTGGCATGAATGGGGTCGAGCTGGCGCGGGAGATCAAGAGAAGGCGAAGCGACATACCCGTGCTTCTGACCAGCGGATACTCCGAAGCCGCAGTTCACGACGCCGAATTGGCCGGTCTGCAGATTCTGCCGAAACCCTACCATATCGACGAGCTGGCCGCGGCGCTCAGCGCGGCAAAGGCAGAACCCGGGCGCGACATGGAGTCCAAGCGGTCCAGCCGCTGCTGACGCGTGCGGTGTCGCATCGCGAAAGCGATCGACGACCGGCCTCCAAAGCGGCTATCAGTCTCCATGGACCGCTTCAGCACCGACAGATTGACCGCCGAGAGGCTTCGCGAAGACCACCTCGACGACCTCGTCACGCTGCATCTCGATGCCGAGGTGTCCCGCTATCTCGGCGGCGTGCGTGCACCCGAGGTCACCAAGACCTATCTCGCGACCAACATGGCGCATTGGGACCAGCACGGTTTTGGGCTGTGGGTGCTGCGAACGAAGGACGGCGCCTTCGCCGGGCGAGCGGGCATCCGGCACATCCTCGTGGACGACATCGACGAGATCGAGATTGCCTACGCATTTAAGCGCGAGTTCTGGGGCCGCGGATTTGCGAGCGAGGTCGCAATCGCGCTGACGGACATTGGGCTGTCGCACCACGAACTGCCGTCTCTCATCGGCCTTGTCTATGTCAGCAACGGCGCATCCCGCCGCGTGCTGGAGAAGGCCAATTACATCCTCGAGAAGAGCACGACGCGTCATGGCAATGATGTCGTGATTTACCGCGCTCGGCGGTGAGATGCGTCTCGCAGGATGGGTAGAGCGAAGCGAAACCCATCCTTGCTTCCGGGCGCGTTGAAGCGTGATGGGTTTCGCTGTGCTCTCCCCGTCCTACGGGCTATCGCAAAGCCGCTTTACGCTCAGCCGGTGCGGAGCCGGACAACCGACTGCGGCAACGAAGCGAGAAACAGCACAACGCACACACACAGCAGGACGATGTCCTTGAACAGGAACTCGCCGGCCAGATTCCACGCCATCGGATCGGTTGAAAGGCTCCATGTGACGACGCCCGGCGTCGTGAAGAAGAACGACCACGTGATCGCGAAGGTCATCGTGCCCATGAACGAACCCAGCGCCGACAAGACCGGACTGAAGCTGCCTGCCACGAGCAGCGCCGCGATCACGAATTCGGCGACACCGAGAACATAGGCCTCGCCCCTCAGGCCGAATACCGACAGCCAGGAGATGAACGGGCTGTGGCTGATGAACTGGGCGATACCCTGTGCGGATTGCAGTGTGAATTTCTGCATTCCAAACGATACGAATATGACCACCATGACCCAGCGCAGAATGGCGAGCGGACGATAAGAGCCTCCACCATTCTCCGCGACGTTGAATCCCATCATGCGACGATTTCTCCCCGGATTGCGCATCCATCTATTGGCGAACGAAGCGTCCGCTACGGGCTATTCGGAGGGGAGCGTCTGTCGTTACATCCGCGGCGGGGTTCCACGATCACAGCTGCGTGCAACGCGCGTGTTCGCGCCGCGGTCGAGACTCGCGCATTTCGGATCGACAGGCTCTAGCCGTCGCCGCAATTGCGGTGACAGTGCATTCAATTGATGCGCACGGGGTCTCCTGCTTCGAGTTAAGTGCACTGTCACCGGCTACCCGGGTGCCGGGCCGACAAGGCCTGACCGGCAGGTAAGGCCCGCAGATGACGAAAGCAGACAAGGCGGTTTATGCGGCCGTTGAGTTTTCTAGTCCTCGCGGCGAGCGAGAACTCTGTCAGCAGATCCGCACATTCACGGACAAATCAGTACGGGAGTTTTCGCCTGTGCCAGCACCTTGTTTGTCACGCTACCGATGAGAAGCATGGAGAGTCCGCTGCGGCCATGGGATGACATCACGATGAGATCGCAACCTTTATTCTCGGCTGCTGCGATGATGGCTTGATGGGGTTGCCCGTTCTCCACTTGAATCGGTTCGCAGGAAACGCCGGCCTCCTTGGCCGCATTTGCCGCGCGATCCAACGCGCTCGTGGCCTGTTCCTTGCGCAGCTCGGCATATGTTGCGACTGCTTCACGGAACCGCCCTGTCATTTCTGAAAACGGCTCCACAACGAAGATTAGAGATACCTTGGCTCCAAGGGATTTCGCCAGCGCCAACCCATGCGCCACTCCGTGCTCCGCTAGCTCCGACCCATCTGTCGGAATGAGAATATGCCGGTACATGCTTCACCTCCCGCCTGTCTGGACGTATCGCTGCCTTCCGAATGTAAGCTGGGCCCGCGTTTCGGATGCGGTCTTGAGATAGATCAATCTCTCGACCCAGCTCGTACGATGGATAGAGCGGAGCGAAACCCATCAACACGCCTGGATGGAACGATGGGTCTCGCTGCGCTCTACCCATCGTACAGGCCGCGAGCTACCGCTCGCCCGGCCACATCGCCATGGCCGCCTTCGCTACGCCTCTCAACTCCTCAGGCGTCGCGTCGTCCTTGGCCTGGATCGCCATGCCTTCGAAGACGCTGAGGTAGAACCGGCTCAGCGCATCGATGTCGGTTGCGGCAGGCAGTTCGCCGCTCGCGACCGCAGCCTCCAGCCGCCCGCGCAAATTGCCAAGCATGTCGAGCCGGACCTTCTTGATCTCGCGGGCAATGGTGGCCGGCCATTCGTCGCTGACGGCGCCCAGCACGGCCATGCAGCCGGCCGGCGCTCTCCGGGATTTCGGCAGGGTCTCGGCCGCCCCGATCAGCAGATTCTCGATGCCGGCGCGCGCGGTCGCGCCTTCCGCAAGCCGGTCCCAGACCGGCTGGCCCTGGGTCTCGACGTAATGCTCGATCGCGGCAAGGTAGAGTGCCTCCTTGCTTTCGAAGGCCGCATAGAGGCTGGGCGAGCTGACGCCCATGGCGTGGCAGAGGTCGTGCATCGAGGCTGCCGCAAAGCCCTTGCGCCAAAACAGCAGCATGGCGGCCTCCAACGCCGCGTCGCGATCAAATTCCCGTGGCCGACCTGCCATCGCCCGTCTTTCTGTAATGATCAACACATAATTCACTTGACCGCGGCAATCAAGACTCCACATATTCTGTGTCGATCATTACAGAATTGGAGAGATCACATGACACTGGCAGGAAAACGGGCCCTGGTGACGGGCGCAAGCAGGGGTATCGGTGCGGCCATCGCGAAGGCGCTCGCCGCGGAAGGCGCCGATGTCGCGATTACTTACGAGAAGTCGGCGGAGATCGCCGCCAAGGTCGTGGACGCGATCAAGGCGACGGGCCGGAAAGCCGTAGCGATCCAGGCCGACAGCGCCGATGTCGCTGCCGTTCAGGCTTCGGTCGACAAGACCGTCAAGGAGCTGGGCGGGCTCGACATCCTGGTCAACAATGCCGGCATTCTGCGATTGGGCGGCCTCAACGACATCTCGCTCGCCGACATCGACGCGATGCTGAACGTCAACGTGCGTTCGCCGATCGCCGCGAGCAAGGCGGCGCTGCCGCACCTTGGCAAGGGCGGCCGCATCATCACCATCGGCAGCTATTTCGCGGACCGCGTGCCCTCGCCGGCGCTCGGCGTGTACGCGGCGTCGAAGTCGGCGCTAACCGCATTCACGAAGGCGCTGGCGCGGGAGCTTGGCCCGAGGGACGTCACGGTCAACCTCGTGGCACCGGGCTCGATCGACACCGACATGAATCCGGCGCACGGCCCGACCGCCGAGACATTGAAGCAGTTCATGGCGCTCGGCCGGTACGGCGCGACGGATGACATCGCGAACGCGGTGGCGTTCCTGGCGAGCGCGAAGGCAAAATACATCACCGGCTCGACCTTGACCGTCGACGGCGGCGCGAACGCGTAGACATTCCGGCGCTTGGTGTTCGTCCAACAGGAGGTCGAGAAGCTGGCGATGACTGCGATGGCAAAATAAGATGATGTTCGCGATCATCATGGCGGGCGGCCGATGCCTCGGCCGCCCCGCGAGCGTTAGATGGAGCGTGTCGCGTGCTTCGTCCCTCGTCCAGCTTCGAGCATGACAGCACGACTGTCACTTTGGCTTGAACGTCAAAATGCCGTTTGCACTCATCGTTCGTACCCGTCATTGTTTCGCAACGCCGCCCGGATGTTGAGCGGGTTCCGGTGATCAAACGGGAGGCCTTGCCATGCAAGACGTCGAGAAGCGTGTCATTGGCAAGGTTATGTGGCGGCTTATACCGTTCCTGATCGTCTGCTATTTCGTGGCCTATCTTGACCGCGTCAATGTCGGCTTTGCCAAGCTGCACATGAACCAGGCGCTGGGTTTAAGTGAAGCAGCGTTCGGACTGGGCGCGGGCTTGTTCTTCGTCGGGTATTTCCTGTTTGAAGTCCCCTCCAACATCTTCCTGGAACGAGTCGGCGCGCGCGTCTGGATCGCCCGCATCATGATTACGTGGGGAATCGTCTCGGCGGCCTTCGCATTCATCCCATCGATATCGGCAGCAACGGGACTACCGACAACGGGCGTCTTCTACTCTCTTCGTTTGCTGCTCGGCGCCTGCGAGGCGGGATTCTTTCCAGGCATCATCTTCTATCTGACCCTGTGGTTCCCGGCGGTTTACCGGGCTCGGGTCATCAGCCTGTTCATGCTGGCGATCCCGATTTCGTCCATCATCGGATCGCCCATCTCCGGGCTTCTGCTCGGCGTGACCGGTTGGGGATTGGAAGGCTGGCAGTGGCTGTTCATTCTCGAGGCGCTGCCCTCGGTCGTGGTAGGCATCTGCGTCCTGCTCTATCTGACCGATTTTCCGCGCCAGGCCCGCTGGCTGCAACAAGACGAGATTGCCTGGCTGGAAGACGTGCAGGCCACCGAGAAGCGGAACAAGGAGAAGGTCGAACACCTGTCATTGGGGCAGGCGCTCACCGATTACCGCATTTTGTTGTGCGCTCTGGTGTACTTCTGCCTGAATGCTGCAAGTTATGGCGTGGCGTTCTTCCTGCCAACCATCATCAAGGGTTTTGGCGTCAGCGATACCCAGACCGGCCTGCTCGCAGCGCTGCCCTTTATTTTCGGGGCCGCGGGCATGGTGCTGCTTGGTCGTCATTCCGATCGGACCATGGAACGAAAGGGTCACGTCGCCGCGGCACTGTTGATGGCAGCGGTGGGGATCGGAGTGGCAGGCCTCGTTTCCAACTCCGTCCTTGTCATGGCATTGCTTTGCTTCGCACAGATCGGCGTCTCCGCGGTCCCCCCGATGTTTTGGCCGCTGCCGGCGAGCTTTCTAACGGGAGCATCGGCTGCCGCCGGCATCGCCGCGATCAACTCGCTTGGAAATCTTTCCGGTTTCGCCGGTCCTTACGCAATGGGCTACCTGAAGGATTTAACCGGCAGTTTTACCGCAGGTCTTCTGTTGCTGGCGGGTTGCGCGCTGGTGGGCGCAGTCGTAGTCGTGCTGCTACGCATCGATGCAAGGCGCGAGCAAGTGTCCGGCGAAATCGCGATGGCGCACTAGACGCGGGTGATCGTCGCTACCTGAAATAACCGAGCACGAGATCGATATCCGCGCTGCCCGCCACGGTGCCGTTGAGTTCGGCGTCGATGACGCGGCGGCAGGCCGCGATCGCGGCGTGATCGCCGAGATCGTTGGCGGCTTCGAGCACGAGCCAGGCGGCGTCGACGGAAGCCTTCTCGGGAGCCGAACCGCCGGCATCGACGGGCAGGCTCTTGTTCTTGCGAATTGCGGTGCCGAATTGAGGCAACATTGCAAATACTCCCCTCTCGCTCAGTGCACCTGGAGTTCGGGCTGACGGCCCGTATCGGCACCCGCGCCGGTCTTGCGCGACTGGTAGAACTTCAGAATGCTGCGCGACGTCTCGATCTTGAGCTTGCCGAACTCGCGCTCGCTGTCATGGAGCTCGCGCGCCGTGATCAGATGATCCTTGGCGCCGAGGAACAGCAGCGACATGGTCGTGTCCCACGAGAAGTCGAGCGCCTTGCACAGCACCAGAAGTATCTCGCGATTGCGGTCCATCATCGCGCGCTCGATCACGTCGACCGGAAGCGACGACAACAGCGACAGGCCGATCTGCACCTCGTCGAAACGGTGCTGGCGCGCATAGTTCGAGATCGAGTCCTGGTTGAGGTTGCCCTGGCGGTACTGCGTCGTCACCACGCGCTTGGCGACGAAATAGCTGCGCGAGGACGGACCGAACTTGGACTGGAGATCGCCGGTGACGTCGGTCACCGAGCTCTGGATCTGCGACATCATTTCGGGCCGCTCGCTCGCGAGGCGGCGGCGGACGTCTTCCGACGCCTTGGAAATGAGCTGCTGGAAGATGTGGCGCGGGACGTCCTTGCGCAGGCCGAGCTGCTCGGCGAGGATCGAGTCACCCTCGGCGCGCCGGACCATGTGCAGCAGGCCCGAGCCGGAGAAGCGCGCGCCCTCGTTTTTGGCGACGGAGGTCACGACCTCCTGGTCGCCGCGCTTGACCAGCACGTCGGTGACGGCTTCGCCGATCGACCTGCGCTGGGCGATCGCAAGCAGATGCGCCTGGCCCTTGGTCATGGCGCTCTCGACCAGCATCTTCTCGTCGATACGGCTGGAGTCGCGCAGCACCGGACCGGCCACGTCGATCTCGTCGTCGAGGGCGAGCTTTTCGATGACATTGAGCGGAGCGTGGTCGCAGGCCGACATCAGCTCGGAGAGCTGCGCCCGCGCGGCGACCTCGATCTCGTCGGCGAGCCGCCCGATGACCTCGCCGAACATGCTGATCTCGTCGTCGCTGTAGCGGCCGGTGATCAGGATGTCGGTCGCATGCCACAACGCCTTCGCCCGGCTCTCGTCGGTGCCGCGCGCGATCGCGTCGTCCAGATCCTGCAGAAGCGATTTCGCCCCGTTCATCTCGTTACCCCAGTTCTTGGTTAGCCATCCTGCTTGTGCTGGCAGGACGCCGAATTCCTCTGGGAACCGACACTAGAGATCAAACGCGAGAATCCAGTAAAGTCGGCAGATCAGTTTTGCCGAGCAAAATTCGTTAAAATGCGCGGGAATGGGTTTACCGGCGGGCAAGGGCCAGCGCTTGCCGAACAGGCTGCCGCGTTCACGGATTCGACGGCGTCAGCACCAGCGGTGGCTTCGGCTTGGGTTTTGCGGGCGGCGGGCCCGGCGCCGGCCTCACCTCGATCGGCGGTGGCAGCGGGGCGATCTGCTGGCTCGCGAGCGGCGGGCTTGTGAGTGGACTTGGCGCTGCAGGGGCGGCCAGCGGCGCCTTCGGCGTCGGCGCGGCCTTTGGCTTCGGCGGCGCGCGGCGCGGATCGCGGCCGGGCAACGGCACGTCGGTCAGCGACGGCTCGGGCACCGGATCGGGCGAGACCAGCGTCGGCAGCGCCGCAGTCGCCGGCGGCGGCTCGCCACGCTCGATCGCGTCCAGCCGGCGCGTCTCGCGATCGATCGTGCGCACCGCGAGCCAGGACGACAGCGGCGCGAGATCGACGGTGCGGTTGAGCCTGTCGGGGGGACCCGCCGCGAACAACTGGATCTCCGGCGGCGCGCCCGAAAGTCCGGTCATGATCGGCGTCAGGCTGGCGCGGATGTCGGCCTGGTCGGCGGGAATATCGTAGCCGCCGGAGACGATGGCCCGCGCGTTCTTGGCTTCCAGCGGTGTCGCGCCGACGCGCAGGCGCCCGTCGCGGATCGTGAACGGGATCTGCGCCGAGGCGACCGCGATCGGACCTGCCAACAGCGCGGGTTCGACGAGCTGCCGCAGCCTGTTGTCGTCGGCAACCTGGCCGCCGTCGCTGGCGCGGATGGCGATCTCGAAGGCGCGCGGATTGAGGCCGCTGATTTCCGCGGCCTCGAGCGTCACCGTGCCATTGCCGGCGAGCGCACCGGTCAACGCCGCAACGCTGCGGCCCTGGCTGGTCAGGGCCATCTGCACCGAGGCGCGTCCCTTGGGCAATGCGAGATCGCGGTAGCGCAGCGCCGCCGCATCGACATTGCGCAGCTCGATACGTGCATTCAGCGCAACGCCATTGGCGCCATTGCGCGCGTCGAAACTCGCCGACATCTCACCGCCGCCGACACCGCCCTTGAGCGCGTCGAGCGCGAGCGACTGGCCATCGCTCCGGATCGTGCCGCCGACCGGGCGCAGCTCGATGCCGTCAGGCAACGTGCCGCGCAAGGCCTGGAAGGCGATGCGGCCGCGCCAGCCGCCGAGCAGCCCCGCACTCAGGGGATCACCGGCATCATGTCCGGCGGCGCCGATGGCCATTGCGAACGCGGGCGCAAGATCGAGCGCGTCGAGGCCGATTTCACCATCGACGCTCTTCTCCTGATCGAGCGTCACCGCGAGATGCCCGCGCAGATGCGAGCCGGCCGCACTGCTGTCGAGATCGTCGAAGGTCAGGCGGTTGCCGGAGAGGCCGACGCGCGAGGACAGGTTGACGCTCTGCACTGACTTGTCCGCCGGGCTGGTCCCGAACAGCGGCGCCAGATTGGCATTGCGCACGCGCAAATTCACGCTGGCCTTCGGCTGGAACGAATTGGGGTCCGACAATTCGATGCTGCCTTGCGCATCCGCATCCAGCCCGCCGCCACTGAGCTTTGCGTTCAATTGCAACGGCCGGCGCCAGGCGCCGCTCAACCGGCCCTCGAACTGCGAAGGGCCCTCGCCCACGGCGGCGACGCGATCGAGGCCCAGCAGCGCCAGCAATGCGCCGGCCTTCGGCGTCGAAATTTTCGAGTCCAGCGTGAAGTCGCTGTTGCGCAAGCGGTCGATGTCGATGCCGTTGACCGCCGCGACCGGCGTCTGCCCGGCCAGCGTCGCGGTAGCCTTGAGCTGCGGCGCATCGAGATCGAGCACGGCGCGCGCGTCGTTGCGATCGGCATGGTCGGCGTTCTTGTCGAGGCTGAGGTCGAGCTTCAGCCGCGTCGCGCCGGGCAATGACGGGATGGCGTCGAACCGTGCGCGCACCGAAGGCGCGATCGGCTCGAGCAGCGCGGTGAGCTCGCGCAGCGAATTGGCCGAGGATTTCAGCGCGAGCTTGCCGGTGGCATGAACGCGGTCGAAGCTGCCGCTCGCTTCGGTGGTCACGCCGCTCGCCTGACCAAACCGCAACTGCTCCAGCGACAGCGCCGCGGGGCCGTAGCCGAGTTTCGCCGTGAACGGTCGCAGCTCCTGTCCGGCCGACATCGCGCGGCCGACATCGAGCGCGAGCCTGGCTTCCTCCGGCCATTCGCCCTGCGGCCCCGCGAGCGCGCGCACGAAGCTTGCGGCGGCATCGAGGTCGAGACGGTCGGCCTTGAGCTCGGCGTCGATCCGCGAGCCCTTGCTCGCGCCGGTCTGGACGAAGGCGATGCGGCCCTCCACCGCGCCGCCCTCGATCTCGGCCTTCAGCCTGTCGACGGCGAGATGGTTGGCTGCGATGGTCACGTCGCCGGCAAGGCGCAGCGGCCGCGTGCTGCGACGGTTGATCTCGCTGCGGCCCTGGAGCCAGGCCACCAGCGTATCGGGGTCGGACGACTCGACGCTGAGCCGGCCGCTAAAGCTGTCGGCGCCAGGCGTTGCGCCGTTGAGCGAGAGCTGCGTCATGCCGGGCGCGCGCAGCTCGAGCCGCTGGAAAGTCCAGGACCTTCCGTCGGTCTGAAGCTCCGCCGTGATGTTCTGGAGCGGACGCCCGCCCAGCATGATCTGGTCGGAGTTGAACTCGATCTGCGCCGGTATCGGCGCCTGCGGGATCGCCGCAAGGCCCGCGCGCAGGGCCGGCAGGACGCGCTGCGGCTCGGCATCGTCCTTGCCCGCCAGCTTGTCGGCATCGACCTGGCGCGCCGACAGCACCGCGCGCAGCAGCGGCGAGGCGCCGAACCTGACATCGCCGACACCACCAAACTTGAGCGCATTGTCCTCGGCGCCGAAGCTCGCGTCGATCTGCTCGAATTTGGCGCCGGCCGGATCGGCCTTGAGCTTTGCCGTGAGCTTCCAGGGTGTCGGCCCCGCCGTGCCCGCCTTCTTGACAGGGGGCACAGCGAGCGTCAGTGCGCCGTCGAATTTCGGCAGGCGGTTGTCGAAGGCGAGCACGCCTTCGAGATCGGCCAAGATCGCGCGCTCGCCGGGATCGATGTTGAGGTGGAGACGGGTGGCGCTGCCGTCGGCGCTCGGGCCGGAGGAGACGCGGAACGGATAGCGCACCCCGGTGGCGGTGAAACTGCCGTCGCCGCGGACCGAGCCGGCCAGCGAGCGCACGTCGCCCGAAAAGGTGATGTCGTTCAATTCCAGCGTCGAGCGGCTGGCGGCATCGTGCAGGGCGATGCGGCCGGTGAGGTTCAGCCGTTCGATCGCAAGCGAGGCCAGATTGAAGGTGCCGCTCGCGGTGGACGGCAAATCGACCCGGCCCTTGGCATCCAGGCCGAGATCCACCGCCATGCCGTTGACGGTCAGCTCGGTGGCGCGCCATTCGCCGCGCATCAGCGAGCTCAGGCTGAACTCGACGTCGAGCTTGTCGGCGCGCAGGCGGCCGAGATCGTTGTTGCCGCCGAAGGTCACCGAGCGCAGCCGCAGCGTCGGCGCCGGCAGCAGCCGTGCATCCAGCTCGCCCGCCACCCGCACCGGCACGCCCATGATCGTGCCCGCCTCCGCCTCGAACTGGGGCCTGAACTGGTTCCAGTCGATGAAGTAAGGCCCGATCAGCGCGGTCAGCAGCGCAATGATGAAGGCAATCGCCAATCCGAGCAGCGTCGTCTGCACGGGTCTCCCCTCGGCCAAATCGGCCCGGGCCGAACCTGAGGGCCTCAGGCGCGCCGGAACAGCCCCTTATATAAGGGGAAGTGTGGCGAAGTCACAGCGACTGTTGCGCGCGGAGGTTAACGCTGGCGGCCGTCACCAGCTCGCCGGCAGGCGTTTCAGGCCGCGCAGCACGAACGTCGGGCGCCATTCCGGGTTCTCGACGTCGTCGATGCGCAGATCCGGCAGCCGCCGCAACAGCGTCGCGATGGCGATTTCGGCCTCGATGCGCGCCAATTGGGCGCCCAGGCAGAAATGGATGCCGCCGCCGAACGACAGCGGCTTGACGTTGGGCCTGGTGACGTCGAGCCTGTCGGGGCGATCAGGGTAGACCGCCGGATCGCGGTTGGCCGAGCCGAGCAGGCACAGCACGGTCTCGCCCTTTGGGATGCTCTTGCCGCCGAGATCCGCGATGTCCTCCAGCGCCACGCGTCCGGTCATCTGCACCGAGGAATCGTAGCGCAAGAATTCCTCGATCGCGTTGACCATCAACTCGGGCCGCGCCTTCAGGAGCGCGAGCTGATCCGGATTGCGGTGCAGCGCGAGCAGGCCGTTTCCGATCAGATTGACGGTGGTCTCGTGGCCGGCGCCGAACAGCAGGATGATGTTGGCGGTCAATTCCTCGTTGGTGAGCTTGTGGCCGTCTTCCTCGGCCTGCACCAGCTGGGTGGTGAGATCGTCGCCGGGATTGCGGCGGCGCAGCTCGAACAGCTGCTGGAAATACATCTGCGCCATCATGTTGCCGGCGTTGCCCTTCGCGATCTCTTCCGGCGTGAGGGGCACGGGGTCAAGCAGCCGCCCGCCATCGCGCGAGCTGTTGTAGAAGGTCTCGCGATGATCCTCGGGGATTCCGAGCATGTCGCAGATGATGGTGACCGGCAGGCGGAAGGCGAAATCCTCGATCAGGTCCATGTGGCCGCGCTCGATCACCGCATCGATGGCCTGGTCGACGATCGCCTGGATCCGCGGCCGCATGTCCTCGACGCGACGGGCGGTGAAGGCCTTCACGACGAGGCCGCGCAGGCGGGTGTGGTCGGGCGGATCGGATTGCAGCATCCAGTGGCTCATGCTGCGGAACACCGGCTCGTCCATGATGGCAGGGCTATAGCGGCGCTTGGAGCGCTCGACAAAATCCTTGCCGAAGCGCTTGTCGCGCATCACGAGGCTGACATCGGCGTGGCGGCTGGTGACGAACTGGCCGAACGGCGTCACATGGATCGGCTCGATCGTGCGCAGCCGGTCATAGTGCGGATAGGGATCGCGGATGAAGTCCGGCGACAGCGGGTTGAACAGCGGTCCGCCTGCGGGTTGCACTTGCTCGTTCATGGTGACCTCAATCGGTTGCCGCATGACACGAATACGCCGGCAGCCCCTTGCGCGCGCGGCGTAACCATCCCCAAGATTATAAACTCGATACATTGTTGTATCGAGTTGCATTCTGCCCTAACCTGCGCCGATGTCAAGGCTGAGAACCAGGCCGACCAGGGACCACACACGCGACAAACTGTTCGAGGCGGCCGCGCGCGTGTTCGAGGCGGACGGCATCGGCGGCGCCAGCATCGAGGCGATCGCGGCCGCCGCGGGCTTCACCCGCGGCGCGTTCTATTCCAACTTCAAGAGCAAGGACGAATTGATCATCGCCATGCTCGAGGATCACGTCGAGCAGTCGATCCGGCGCAACCTCGACATCCTCGCGCAGCACGACAATCTCGACGATTTCATCGCGGCGCTGAAGACGATGGATCGCAGCCGGCAAGACCCGCTCGGCCGCTCGCCCCTTCTGCACATGGAGATGATCCTGTTCGTCGCGCGCGCCGAGAAGCGCCGCCCGGAGCTTGCCAAGCGGCTGCGCGCGCGCCGCAAGCTGGTCGCCGACATCGTCGAGGCCACGTTGAAGAGCAACGGCAGGAACGACACGCTGAATCCGCCGTGGATGGCCTCCGTCGTGCTGGCGCTGGAAGACGGCTTTCGCCTGCACCGCCTGATCGATCCGGAGACAACGCCGGCCGACAGTTTTCTGCGCGCGATCACGGATTTGAGGCGCAGGACCGGATTGTCGTCGAACTAGCCTGGATCGCCGATATCAGGTCCACGACCGGACCGTCATCCGACCGGCGTTGAATTCTCCGACAACTCGCCGCCCGCCCCAATCGTGCGTTTTTGAAAACGTGCGCCTGATTGCAGCAGGATCGGACAAGGCATTGCCGCTTCGGGAAATACGCCGGGCCTCCGCGCCGCTAACCGGCTAGGCGCCGAGCGATTGGCGCAGGCGCGTGGGTTAGCAGCAATCTCTCGACAGGGACGGCAATCGCTCTGGCGCAGCCGACGATCCGATTGGCTAAACATCGCAACGTCACATCATGGGGACGGAGACAAACGATGGACAGGAAACGGCTTGCAATCGCGCCACGGCGGAAGGCCGTCTCGACGGCGCTCATGTACGGGCTTTCACTGACCGTGCGTTTCACCTCGCCGACGGCCGATGAGGCGCCGCCACAGATCGCACAAGACGCCAAGGTCTCGACGTCGATCCTGATCGATCGGGGCTGGACCAACAAACCTGCGCTGCCGGTCGCCCTGCGCGGCTGGCCATCGGGCCCGCGAAGCTGCCGCGCAGGATGTGAAGGCCCTGCGCTGCTGTCCTCGCTGCCGAACTGCACCGCGCCGTAAAGGCCCGGCGGTCTCCGTCTCACCTCTTCGCGTCATCATCGCTCGCAACAGGCTCTGCTCGCATCGAGCGGCGGCGATGGCGCGCGTTTCGAACCAACAACCCCAGAACCAAATCCAGGAGTGAACCACATGCGACTGCTCATCATTGGCGCCGGCTTCGCCGGCATGTACGCCGCCCTCTCCGCCGCCCGCCTGCGCGACATTCAGGGGGTCTCACCGGAAGAGCTCGAGATCGCGCTCATCGCACCGGAGCCGACGCTGGTGGTCCGCCCTCGGCTCTATGAGCCGAAGCCGGAAACCCTGACGGCGCCGCTGCTCGGTGTCCTCAAGGCGATCGACGTCGACTACATCCAGGGGAGCGCCGAGACCGTCAACACCGAGGCGCTGACGGTTCAGATCTCGACTCCCAAAGGCACCCGCAAGACCCTGTCCTACGACCGCCTGGTGATCGCCACCGGCAGCCGCCTCTTCCGACCCAACATTCCCGGCCTCGCCGAGCACGGCTTCAGCGTCGACTCGCTCGACGACGCGGTTGCTCTCGACAAGCATCTGCATGGCCTCGCCGACCGGCCGGCCGTCAATGGACGCGACACGGTCGTGGTCGCCGGCGGCGGCTTCACCGGCATCGAGGCGGCGACCGAGCTGCCCGCACGCCTGCGCGCCATCTTCGGACAAAACGCCAGGACGCGCGTGATCATCGTCGAGCGTAACGGCGCAATCGCTCCCGACATGGGCGAAGGCTCCCGCCCGGTCATCGAGCAGGCGCTGCGCAAGCTCGGCGTGGAGACAAGGCTCGGCACCGGCGTTGCCTCGCTCGACAAATCCGGCGTGACGCTGTCGACCGGCGAACACATCGAAACCGAGACGGTGGTCTGGGCAGCCGGCATTCGCGCCGCGCCCCTGACAGCGCAGATTCCCGCCGAGCGCGACAATTTCGGCCGGCTGCTGGTGGACCGCGATCTGCGCGTGCCCGGCATCGCCGGCGTCTTCGCCACCGGCGATGCCGCGCGGGCCGCATGCGACGACGAGGGCAATTACGCGCTGATGTCGTGCCAGCACGCCACGCGGATGGGCGCCTTTGCCGGCAACAACGCGGCCGCCGAACTCCTGCGCGTCCCGACCAGGCCGTATCACCAGAAGGCCTACGTCACGTGCCTTGATCTCGGCGAAGCCGGCGCGCTGTTCACGCGCGGCTGGGAGCGCAAGGTCGAGATGGTCGGCGACGTCGCCAAGAAGACCAAGCAGGAGATCAACACGGTCTGGATCTACCCGCCCCGTGCCGAGCGTGCCGCAGCGCTCGCGTCGGCCGATCCGGAGCGTGTGACGAGCCTCTAGAAGCACGAAACGATCACGGCCGCACCTCCCTGGCTGCGCGGCCTGCTCAACCAAGACCAGCCGGGAGCCCTACCTTGAAACAGGAGACCAACATGAACCTGCACAACACCTCATACCCCGCGACATCGAAGCCGGAAGAGCTCGTTCCATCGCGCTACGCGCTGAAGGTCGGCGAAATCGACGTGCTGGTGGTCAGCGACGGCGTGCTGCCGCTGCCAACCACGATGCTGGCGCACAATGCCGACCCGGCCGTCCGGGCGACCTGGCTGCACGACATGTTCCTCCCGCAGGACGCTTTCGACTGGGCGCTGAATGCGGTCGTGGTCCGCAGCGGCGACAAGACCATCCTGATCGATGCTGGACTGGGGTCAGACCCGGATCTGCACTTGCCGCGCGCCGGCCAGTTGATCAAGCGACTGGAAGCCGCCGGCATCGATCTTTCGTCCGTGACCGATCTGGTGCTGACCCACTTGCACATGGATCACATTGGCGGACTGCTCGTCGACGGGGTGAAGGAGCGGCTGCGCAAAGACCTGCGGATCCACGTGGCGGCCGCCGAGGTCAAATTCTGGGAGGCGCCCGATTTCTCCCACACCGCCATGCCGCCGGGCTTCCCGGACGCGCTTCGGGCGACCGCTAAGCGGTTCGTCAAGGAGTACGGAAGTCAGCTGCGGCAGTTCGATGAGCAGCACGAGGTTGCGCCGGGCGTCGTCGTTCGTCGCACCGGCGGTCACACCCCCGGACACAGCGTGGTTCGCGTGGCATCCGGCGGGGACGGGCTGACATTCGCCGGCGACGCCGTGTTTGCCGTCGGGTTCGATCAACCCGACTGGCACAACGGTTTCGAACACGACCCCGAGGAGGCGGCGCGCGTTCGGGTCGGTCTGTTGCGAGAGATTGCCGCGAGCGGCGAGATGCTGGTGGCAACACACATGCCGTTCCCCTCCGTCGGCCATGTGGCGGTCGCCGGCGACGCCTTCCGCTGGGTGCCGGTCTTCTGGGACTACTGATCGCTCGCTGAGCCAACGTGAGACCAGGGCGCGCATTCATGGCGGGCCCTGGTTTCGATGCGCGAATCGAGTCAGCGCGGCGCGCTGCCGATATCAGATCCGATCGTTGATCAGGACGCCGGACAACGACGGATCGTTCGCATCGGTCGTATCGCCTGCTTTCGTCGCGCTATAGGTCGAGTCCGCAAGCGAGCTTTTCAGCTGCTGGAGAAACTGTTGCAGCAGCTCCGCCGTCGAATTGCCGCTTGACGAGTCGTCCGTGCCGTTGACCGAGGGAGGCTCACCGGATGGCGGTGGCCCGTCCGGCGGCGGTCCACCCGCTCCGTGCGGTCCATGCGAGAGCGCCGCCTTGAAAATTCCTTGCAGCTCGGTGGCCTGCTCGTCCGTCAACTTGCCGGCCGACACTTGCTGCTGGATGAGGCCATTAATCTTCGACGCGAAGGCGTCGGGCGAAGATGTCCCGCCGCCGGATTGATCGCTTGCACCGGTTGACTGCAACGCGGAGCCGATGCTGCTGAGCGCGGCCGACAGCGCCGACTGATCCGACGCATCGATCGTGCCGGAACTGACTTCCGCTTGCAGCTCGTCTTGTAATTGTTGCAACGGTGATGAGCGGTGGTGATTGGAGGAGAGCGCAGAAATCGAGGTCATGGTGGCTTTCCGTGCTTTTGGCGGACCCGAGGTGACGTTGCCCCGAGTCCCATCCAGTCCTGAGTTCGCCCTGGCAGTTGGATTTGCCCGGTTGCGCGGTGGTAGGAACGGGAGCTGGCGCGGAGCATTTGGCAGGGCGCCGCGCCGGTTGCTCGATATTGCCGATCGGCAATTGGAAATATCCAGAAACAAAAATCCGACCAGCCGATCATCAGCTGGGGCTGGGGCTGGGGCTACCCGTTGAAAGGGATGACTGCCGGATTGTACGCGAACGCCCTGGAGCCGACTATGCCGACCGCTTCACCACGTCGCGACCGGCCGGCGTAACATCGAGCCGCCCCAGCATTGCCCTCGCCTGCTCGGCGCAGTGCTCGATCAACCAGCGTTCGAATGCGACCGGCGGCAGCGCGGGCGCGTAGAGGAAGCCCTGGACGACGTCGCAGCCGAGCTCGGCCAGCGTCTTGCGCTGGCCTTCGGTCTCGACGCCTTCGGCGACGACGGTCATGCCGAGGCCCTGTCCGACGCGCACCACGGCGGTGGCAACCGCGAGCGCGCCCGCGTCTCTCTCGATGTCGCGCATGAAACTGCGGTCGATCTTCAGCTCGCGGATCGGCAGATGCGCGAGCCGGCTGAGGCTGGAATAGCCGGTGCCGAAATCGTCCACGGAAAGCCCGACGCCGAGCGCGCGGATCGCGTTCATCGTCTCCAGCGCGGCGACGCTGTCCCGCATGAACGTGCCCTCGGTGATCTCGAGCATCAGCGCATCCGGCGGCAGATCGTATTCGGCGAGGGTGTCCTTGAGCCGCGCCGCCAGCGTGACGTTGCGGAAATTGATCGGCGACAGGTTCACCGACACGCTGGGAATGTTGAGCCCGGCGCGGCGCCAGTCCGCCATCTGCCGGCAGGCCTCACGCACCGACCACAGGCCGATCTGCTCGATCAGGCCGCACTCCTCGGCGAGCGGGATGAACTTCGCCGGCGAGACGTCGCCGAGCACGGCATCATGCCAGCGCGCCAATGCCTCGACGCCATGGACGGCACCGTCGCAACTGCGGATCTGCGGCTGGTAGCTGAGGGTCAGCGCGCCCTCGGCGATGGCGCGGCGCAGCGCGGCGATCAGCGCCAGGCGCTGCTCGGTGAGCCCGTTCATTTCGGCGCTGAAGATGCGATGGGTGGAGCGGCCGGCCTGCTTGGCCATGTACATGGCCGCATCCGCCTGCTGCATCAAGGTGTCGATGTCGGTCGCATGGTCGGGATAGAGGCTGATGCCGATGCTCGCCGACATCTGCAGCTGCCTGGAGCCAAGCCGCAGCGGCGCGGCGAGCGCCTCCGCGACCCCGGCCGCGACGCGCTCGGCGCTCTCGGCATTGCGCTGCGGCAGCAGGATGACGAACTCGTCGCCGCCGAGCCGTCCCAGCATGTCCTCAGGGCCGATCTGCTCGCGCAGGCGCTGCGCGAGCTGGATCAGCAGCTCATCGCCGGCAGCGTGGCCGAACGTGTCGTTGACGTCCTTGAAATGATCGACGTCGAGGAAGGCCAGCGCGACGTGGCTGCCGGTCGGGCAGGCATCGATGGCCGTGGTGATCAGGTGCCGCAGTTGCGCGCGGTTCGGCAGCCCGGTGAGAATGTCGTGATAGGCGAGCCGCGCGATCTCGGCGCGAGCTTCCTTGCGCTCGATCGCGAAGGCGCCGAGGTCGACGCAGGCGTTGACGATGCGGCGGTGCCAGTTGCTCGGCGCGCGCGTTTCACGGAAATAGAAGGCGAAGGTGGCGATGACCCGGCCGTCCTTGGCCTTGATCGGTGTCGACCAGCAGGCGCGCAGGCCCACTTCGAGCGGACGCGTCTTGTAGGGCTGCCAGCGCGGATCGGTGTCGAGATCTTCGGCCAGCACCGGTTCACCGTAGAAGGCCGCGGTGCCGCAGGATCCGACATTCGGACCGATCGCGATGCCGTCCAGCGCACGCGAATAGTCCTCGGGCAGGCTGGGCCCGCCGAGCGGATGGACGAGGCCTGCGGCATCGACGTGAAGCAACGAGCAAACCACGTCAGGCGCGATCTCCTCGACCCTTCGGCACAGCCTGTCGGCGATATCGGTGATCGGAACCTCGTCGGCCAGCGCACTCATGATGAGCTGCTGGAGCGAGCGCAGCTGCCTGGTCTCGGTGATGTCCTCGAGCAGCGCGAAGATGTGCCTGGCACGGCCCTTCTTGTCGCGGAAGACGTCGATACGGGCGCAGACCCAGATCTCCTCGCCGCCCTTGTTGTAGACCAGCGTCTCGATTTCGCCGCGGCGGCCGCCGGTCATCAGGCGCTTGACGAGCTTCGCGACGGCCTTCCGATCGGTGTGGCGGCCGGCGATCAGCGCGCCGGCGCGGCGGCCCTCGGCCTCCTCGCTGGTGTAGCCAAACAGCGTCCCGAAGGTGGAATTGACGTAGACGATGTTCTGGTCCGTGTCGGTGATGAGCACCGCGCGGTTGGTCTGGTCGGAGACGGCGTGGAGAAGCCCGATTCTGACGCGGCGCTCGGCCTCCGCGGTGACGTCACGCGCGAACACGACGTGATGGGTGGCGCCGCCACGCGTGACGGATGAAAGCGAGATGGCCGCCCGGATCCGGGTGCCGTCGCGCCGCACGAGGCTGATCTCGTCGCGGAACTCCGCGACCGGATCGGCCCGAAGGCATTTGAGCGTGAGAAGTTCGGCGTCGCAGCCGAGCACCTCGGCGCGCGCGAGTTTCCAGATCCGCTCTGCACCGGCATTGAAATGCGTGATGCGACGCGCGCTGTCGACGATGACGATACCGCCGTCGGCACATTCGAGCGCAGCCAGCAGCACGTCCGGAATTTCTGTCATGGGACAATCGGCGGCAGACATCGTTGGACCCGGATGCATCGGGAAGATGGCAAGGGGGGCCGAGGCTAGCGCCGCGATGGTGTCCAAGACGTTTTTGCAACCGGGTCGCGTCCGGCCAAGACGCGACATGCTTAACGGCTCGCGAAAGCTGCGAAGGCAATCCGATGCATCGGAACCTATTCGGCCGCGCTTGTGGGCTTGAGCTTGTGCAACCGGCCGGCCACCGCCCGCACCTTGCGTGGAGCGGCCTGCCAGACCGAGAGCGCAGACAGTCCGCTCACGACCATGGCGATGGCGAAGGCGAGCGTGTAGTCGCCGGTGCGATCATAGAGGAAACCCGTGAGCCAGGGACCCGCCGCGCCGCCGGCCAGGGCCGCCAGCATGATCGTTCCAAAAATGCTGCCCTGGTGCCTGCCCTGGAAGATCTCGAACACCACCGCGCCCATGATCGAGGTGAGGCCGTAGCCGAGCGCGCCTTGCGCGAACACCATGACATAGACCAGCCACAGCGACGGCTGGAATTTCAGCGCCATCAGCGCCGCGAAGCAGATCGCAAAGCCTGCGCAGCTGATCGCCCACACCCATTCCCGCCCGATCCGGTCGGAGACGTGGCCGAGCAGGATCTGGCCGGGAATGCCGAGCAGGCTGACGATGCCGAGCGCCCACACCGCGACACCGGGGCTGAAGCCGATGTCGAGCAGGAATTTGGTCTGGTGCACCTGCACCGCGTACCAGATGTACAGGCCGCTGAAATAGCCGAGCGCGATCCACCAGAAGCGCGCGGTCGCAACCGCGCGCTTGAGCGTCCAGTCGGTGCCGACCCAGACGGGATCGACGATGTTGGACACCGGTGTCGCCGCGCCCGCCGCCGGCGTGGCATCGCCGTCCGGCTGGAGGCCGATGTCTTCGGGCCGCTTGTGCAGGAACAGATTGATCGGCGCCAGCACGACGAGGATGAGCAGCCCCATCGCGGTACAGGCGGTGCGCCAGCCGGTCTCTTCGATCATGTGCTGCACCCAGGGCAGCAGCGTCACCGAGCCGATGCCGACGCCGGCAAAGGCAATGCCGATGGCGAAGCCGCGCTTGCGGATGAACCAGTTCGGCAGGAACAGCGACTGGCCGGAATAGCCGAGACACACCGAGCCGGCGCCGACCATGACGCCGATGGTCACGTAGAGATGCCAGGGCGTGCTGGTGAGTGGCGCGAGCAGCAGGCCGCCGCCCATCAGCACGACACCGAGTTCCATCACCGCGCGCGGGCCGGCGCGATCCATCAGGCGGCCGATCAGCGGGCTGACGATGCCCGACACGACGAAGCCGAAGGAGAACGCGCCGGCAGTGACGCCGCGTTCCCAGCCGAATTCGGAGATGATGGGAGGAAAGAACAGCGAAAACGCGGTGCGTGCGTTGACGCCGATCGCCATGGTCACGAAGGTCACCGCGACCACGACCCAGCCGTAGAAGAACGGAAGCCGCATGTTGTGCTTATTTCATCCCTAGATGGTGCTACCGACCATCCAGGGCCGTCTGGGTCAAGCGATTTTCACGAGATGCCCCTTTGGGCCGCGCGCTCAGGCCGCGTTGCGCTGCGAAGGCTGAGCGGTCTCGTCGAATGCGATCTGGTCGACCGGCTGCGGG
This sequence comes from Bradyrhizobium sp. 956_D2_N1_4, assembly GCF_052076025.1. Taxonomy (NCBI): domain Bacteria; kingdom Pseudomonadati; phylum Pseudomonadota; class Alphaproteobacteria; order Hyphomicrobiales; family Nitrobacteraceae; genus Bradyrhizobium; species Bradyrhizobium sp. 956_D2_N1_4. The sequence continues at coordinate 5,745,013 of NZ_CP197237.1, forward strand.
CGTCCGAACAGATAGCCTTGCGCAAAATTGACGCCGAGCGCCGTCAGCCGCTCGAACTCCTCAGCTGTCTCGACGCCTTCGGCGGTGACCGACATGTCGAGGCCGCGTGCGAGCGTCACGATCGAGGCGATGATCGCGGAGCTGCGCGGCTGATGCGTGAGGTTGCGGATGAAGGACTTGTCGATCTTGATCTTGTCGAACGGGAACGTGGTCAGATAGCTCAGCGACGAATAGCCGGTGCCGAAATCGTCGAGCGCGAGCTCGATGCCGATGTGCTTTAGCCGCTCCATGAAGGCAAGGTTCTCGACGCCGCGTTCCAGCAGCACGGATTCGGTGATCTCGATCTCCAGCCGCTGCGGCGCCAGGCCGGAATCTGCCAGCGCCGCGCAGATCGTCTCGAACAGCTCGGCTTCCTTGAACTGGATCGGCGACAGATTCACGGCAACCATGAGATCGCACGGCCAGGCGGCGGCGTCCGCACAGGCGCGCCGAAGCACGAATTCGCCGAGCGGCACGATCAGCCCGGTTTCCTCGGCAAGCCCGATGAACTGGTCCGGCGGGATCAGGCCGCGGCTCGGATGCCGCCAGCGCACCAGCGCCTCAAAGCCGCGACGGCAACCGCTGGCGACGTCCATAAAGGGCTGATAGTGCACTTCGAGCTGGCACTGCGCGATGGCATCGCGCAAATCGCCTTCCAGCGTATTGCGAGCCTCGAGCTCGGCCGACATCGCCTCGTCGTAGATGGTGAAGCAGTTGCGGCCGGCCGATTTCGAGCGGTAGAGCGCGAGGTCCGCCTTCTTCAGCAGCTGCTCCTGGTCGCTGCCGTGGTCCGGTGCGATCGCGATGCCGATGCTGGTGCCGATCTCGACGCGATGGCCGGGCAGCAGGAACGGTTCGGCGACCAGCTTCGCGATCCGCGCGGCGAGCTCGGTCGCGCAAGTCCGCTGATCGTCGCAAGCCTCCTGGATGATGGCGAACTCGTCGCCGCCGAGCCGCGCCAGCACGTCGGTGGCGCGCAGCGCAGATCTCAGCCGCAGCGCCACCTGGCGCAGCAGCACATCGCCCGCACCGTGGCCGAGCGAGTCGTTGACGTTCTTGAAGCGGTCGAGATCGAGCATCAGGATCGCGAACGGCAGGCCCCGCACGCTCAACTGGCTGTTCATCATGTCGAGCCGGGTCAGGAAGAAGGCGCGGTTCGGCAGCCCGGTCAGGATGTCGGTCTGGGCGAGTTCCAGCACCCGCCGGTTCGCCAGCGAGAGCCGCCGCGAGTTGCGGCTTGCGAGCATCAGATAGGTCGCGAGCGACAGCGTCAGCAGCATGCCGACGACGATGACCGCAACCGCGCGGTCGTAGGCCGTCTCCAGCGAACCGCCGGCCGTCGGCATGGCGCGCACCTGCCAGTCGGTATCCCCGATCTTGAGGCTGCCCGACCAGTGCAGCGCCCGGGCGACGTCCCGCATCGACTGCGGCGACGTGGCGGCCGACGAATAGTCCGGCAGGGTCTGTTCCAGGCTGACGATCTGTCCCGTGAAGGGCGGATAGACGTTCACGCTGACCGCGGGGCTTGCTCCCGTGGTCACGCGAATGGACTGGATCAGCAGCGGCAGGTCGAAGACGCCGACGACGAAGCCCGCCAGATTGCGGCGCCGGTCCGCCACCGCCTCGCGCGAGGTTCCCTTGGCGTAGACGGGAATGGCAACGAGCACGTCGGGCTGCCGGCCGCCCTCCTTCGGTTCGTAGAGGCGCGTGCGAATGGCGGCGACGCGGTCGTTGTCGCGCGCGCGCTCGAGGGCTGCGCGGCGCTCTGGAACGGTCGCGTAATCCATGCCGTAGACCGACGACGTCTTCGGCTGGGTCGAGTAGAACACCGGGAAATATTCATCGGCTTGCGGCGCGGTCGCGAAGGTCTCGCCCTGGAGCGACTTGATGCGATAGCCGGACACGCCGTCCGTGGCCGCGGCGGCCTCGTATTCGGCGCGCTCTTTGCGGTTGACGCGCGGCAGCCAGGAGATGCGTAGCATGCCGGGATGACGTTCGAACAGCCGGGAGCTGAAGGTCTCGAATTCGCTGCGGGTGATTTCCTCGTTGGTCGATTCGAACAGCGTACGCAGCGCGACGAGCCTGGAGATGTACTCGCTCATGCCGTTCTGCATGACGATGGCTTCGGTTTCAGCGGCGTTCTCGAACTCGATCTTGTTGACGCGATTTTCCCATCGCGCCACGGCGGCGGCGCCGACGAGCGAAAACAGAAGACCGACGCCGATTGCGACGAGCGCAGGGCGATAGAGTCCGAGCAGCGGCGCGGCGCGCCACCATCCGGTCATACGTTCTCTATCCTGATCGTTCCGCCCCCGACCGCCCATCTTGATCCGCAAGTCCCCTCGTCGCGGCAACCCACTTCTGGTTGAGCTGCCGGAACTGCTATCGGACCAGGATCGCGGTTAAGAACCGCACAATTTCGAAACCGGGTCGTCGCGCATTGCGTGGCTTAGTTAACGATTGGCCTGCAAGCAGGGCCCATTGTGCGAGCAATTTGCCGCTTTTCCCCGGAGTCCTACGGAGCACCGTTACATCAGGGGTTAGCGAGCTGTTCAGGACGACGGGACTATCGTTTCCGGCAGGTATTCCCTTATCCGGCAAGCATCCTCATGACACGATCGCGATCAGCGGCCTGCGTCGCTTTGGCCGTCGCGCTACTCGCCGCGGCCAATCCTGCAGCGAAAGGCGACGAGGTCGGCGTCAGCGACGATACAATCCTGTTCGGCCAGGCCGCCGCGCTCGAAGGCCCCTCCTCCGCGCTCGGACAGCGGATGCGGCAAGGCATCGTCGCGGCATTCACCGAGATCAACGAAAAGGGCGGCGTCCACGGCCGCAGGCTCCAGCTCATCAGCCGCGACGACGGCTACGATCCCGACCGCTCGGTGGCGCAGACGCTGCGGCTGATCGAGGACGACAAGGTGTTCGCGCTGATCGGCGCGGTGGGCACGCCGACCGCGATGGCGACGATACCGATCACCAGCACCAGGAACATCCCCTTCATCGGCCCCTTCACCGGCGCTGAATTCCTGCGCGACCTCGAGCTTGCGAACGTCGTCAACATTCGCGCAAGCTATGGCGCTGAAGCGGAGGCCTGGGTCAAGCACCTCACCGAGGATCGCCACTTCACCCGCATCGGCATCTTCTATCAGGACGATTCCTTCGGACGCGACGGTCTCGCCGGCGTGAAGCGCGCACTCGCCAGGCGCGGCCTCGAGCTCGCCGCCGAAGGCACCTTCGAGCGCAACACCCGCGCGGTCGGCGCGGCCTGGCGCATGATCAAGCGCGCCGAGCCCGAAGCCGTCGTCATGGTCGGGACCTACGGCCCTTGCGCGGAGTTCATCAAGCTCGCGCATCGCAGCGGCTTCCATCCGACCTTCGTCAACATCTCCTTCGTCGGCGCCAATGCGCTCGCCCGAGAGCTCGGCCCCGACGGCGAAGGCGTCATCGTCTCGCAGGTCGTGCCGTTTCCCTGGGATCGCTCGCAAAAGCTCGTCGCCGACTACCAGGCGGCGCAGAACGCGTTCGACCCGACGCTGACACCGGACTTCGTCTCGCTCGAAGGCTATCTCTCCGGCCGCCTCGCGGCCGCGGCGCTGGAGAAGGCCGGGCCGCAGCCGACCCGCGCGAGCCTCCTGCGCGCCATCAACGACGTCGGCCGCTTCGACATCAGCGGCAGCATCGTCACCGTCGGCGCGCGCATGACCGACGCGCCGCTGAAGGTGTTCTTGACCGTGATCCAGAAGGACGGGACGTTCAGGGCGGTGGACCGGCTGTAGGCTAGCCCCGACTAGCGCCACGAAAAAGGTGCGCTCCCTCCCCCCTTGCGGGGGAGGGTTGGGGAGAGGGGCAGCCCAGGAAAAGGTGCTTGTTGCCGACGATGCACCGCTCGGTGCGCGACGGAAAGAATCCCCGTGCGGCACCCCTCTCCCTGCCCCTCCCCCGCAAGGGGGAGAGGGAACGGAGAGAGCTGTGCTGTCGGCTAGTAAGTCTTCAAGGCCGCCGCGTCCAGCGGTCGGCGTTGACGGCGCCTTGCGGGACCTCGCCTTTGACGATCGCTTCGACCTGCCGCACCGTTTCCAGCGACTGGTATTCGATCGCCTGTGGCGTCAGCCCGCCGACATGTGGCGTCGCGATAACGTTGGGAAGCCTCGCCAGCTCCGGGCTCGGCATCTGGTCGGGCGCGCGGCCGACATCCATCGCCGCGCCGGCGATGCGGTTTTCGCGCAGCGCGCGTGCCAGCGCAGCCTCGTCGACGAGATTGCCGCGCGAGAGATTGATGAACACGGCATACTTCTGCATGCGCGCCAGCGCCGCCTCGCCGATCAAATTCTCGGTCTTCTCGTTGGCGATGGCGAGGCAGACGACATAGTCGGAGGCCCCAAGAAGCTCGTCGAGACTGACCTGTCGGATCGCGCTGTCGCTGACATCAGCGAAGGGATCGGAGACCAGCACCTCCATGCGCATCACCTTGGCGATTTCGGCGAGATAGCGCCCGATGCTGCCATAGCCGATGATGCCGATCCGGCTGCCGGCGAGCTGGCGGCCCATCCGCGCCTCGACCTCGCGGCCGGCCTGGTAATCCGCCGTCGCCCGCGAGACGCCGCGGGAGAGATCGACCATGTAGCCGATCGCAAGCTCGGCCACCGCCTGCACGAAGCCGGGACCGGCCCGCGTCACGAGCACGCCGGCTTGCGAGGCCGCATCGACATTGACGTTGCGGATGTCGACGGCACAGCGGACGAAGGCACGCAGGCGCGGCAGTTGCGCAAAGATCTCGCCGCGCCCTTCCGTCATGCGGTCGGCGACGATAATGTCGGCATCTTTCGCCGCACGCACGAGGGTAACCGCGTCCAGCGTATCGTCGCTCTCGTGCAGGATCACCTCGGCGGCTGCCCGCAGGCCGTTCAGGCTGCGGTCGCCGTAGTAATTGCGACGCATCTCCGGCGTATGGGCGAGCAACACTTTCAAGACGAGACTCCCTTAATAGCCGAATGCCCGCGGCAGCGCGGTCGAGAGCCATGGCACGAAGGCTATGACGAGCAGGCAGAGGAACAACAGGCCGAGATAGCCCATGATCGGCTTCACCGTCTGCTCGATCGGCACGTTGCCGATCAGGCAGGCGCCGTAGAGTCCGAGCCCGAGCGGCGGCGCGAACAGGCCGATGCCCATCGCGATGACCAGCACGACGCCGAAATGCAGGGGATCGACACCGAGCTGCACGGCCACCGGCAGCAGCAGCGGCCCGAAGATGATCAACGCGGCCGCGCCTTCCAACACCGAGCCCATCACGATCAGCACCGCGATCGCGAGCAGGATGAACAGCCAGACGCCTGAGGTCTTGGACAGTCCCAGCATGAAATCGCCGACCGCATGCGGCACCTGCTGCAAGGTCAGCGTGAACGCCAGCGACTGCGCCGCGGCGACGATGAACAGCACGAGCCCCGCGCGCGTCGCGCCCTGCACGAAGCTGTGTGCGGCCGACCTAAAGGTGAGCTCGCGGAACACGACGCTGCCGACGACGAGCGCATAGGCCACGGCAAACGCGGAGATCTCCGTCGCCGTCGCAAATCCGCTCTTGAAGCCGAAGAAGATCATGAAGATCAGGCCGAACGAGGCGATGGCGCCGCTCCACAGGCCCGACACCGGCATCTGCGGCGCAACGTCCTCGGTATCCGCCGGCCGCTTGCCGAAGATGATGGACACCGCGATCAGGACCAGCGCCATCAGCGCCGCCGGCAACAGCCCCGCGACGAACAGGCCGCCGATCGACAGGTTCGCGACGAAACCCAGGATGATCAGGTTGATGCAGGGCGGAATGGTCTCCGCCATCACCGCGGATGCGGCAAGCAGCGCCACCGCGCCGCCCGGGTTCTGCTTCGAGCGTCGCGCCGCCGGGATCAGCACCGAGCCGACCGCGGCGACATCCGCCATCTTCGAGCCCGAGATGCCGGAGAACAGCACCATCGAGGCCACCATCACGACATTCAGGCCGCCGCGCATACGGCCGACGCCGCGCTGTAGCAACTCGATCAGCCGCACCGACATGCCGTTGGCTTCCATGAGGTAGCCGACGAGGATGAAGAAGGGAATCGCGAGCAGCACGAAATTGTCGATGCCGCGCGCCATCTGCTGGGCGAAGATCACGCCGGGCAGCGCGCCTTCGACCCAGATGAAGATCAGCGCGGCCAGCGCCAGCGCAAAGCCGATCGGCAATCCGCCGAACAGGGTTGCGAAGAAGCCGATAAACATCAGCGTGCCCGCCGACGGCACCGTGGACGGCGACAGATAATCCCAGGCGAGATAGAGGCCGCTGACGATGACGACGGCAACGAGGCCCCTGACGATGTCGGGCAGCGGCCGCGCGCAGAGCTGGTCGATCGCGAACACCGTCATGAACAGCGCGCCGATGCCCATCGGGTAGAAGGTCAGCTCCAGCGGCAGGCCGGACCCGGTGGTCTGGCCTGAAGTCAACGATCCCAGCTTGATGGCGTTGTAGGCGACATAGCCGGAGATCAGCACGACCAGAAGCGCACTCGCGGCATCGACCAGCGTGCGCAGCCGCACCGGCAGCAGATCGCGGAAGAAGGACACGCCGACATTCTCGCCACGCGCGAGCGCGCTCGCTGCGCCGAAGAAGGCCGAGCCGACCATCAGGCCGCGCGCGACGTCGTCAGACCATTCGACCGGCGCATTGAAGCAGAAGCGCAGCAGCACCGACGCGCAGACGACCACGAGATCGGCGGCCAGGAGGATGGCCGCAATCGCGTCGCTGAGGCGAAGCAGCAGCGTAATGCTCCCGTGGCGGCCGCCCGAGAGGGGCACGGCGGCTGTCAACGCCATCTCAGACTTGGTCATCTCAAGCTTGCGTCGCGCGGATGATGTCGATGACCGGCTTGGACTCCGGCCGCGCCTTGATGAAGTTCTCGTGCTGCGGCGCGACGCGCTTCTTGAAGGCTTCGCGGTCGCATTCGGCCACCGTCACGCCCTTCTCGGTCAAAGCCGTCAGCGCCTCCTTCTCGACCGCAAGCCCATGGGCACGCGTGTCGGCCGCGGCCTTCTTGGCGGCATCGAGGAAACCCTCGCGCAGCTTCGGATCCATGCGGTTGTAGGTCACGTCGCTGAAGTAGATCGCGAGCGGCGAGAAATTGTGCTGCGTCAGCGAGTAGAATTTTGCCGTTTCGAAGAACTTGCTGGCCAGGATCGTCGGCGGATCGTGCTCCAGCCCGTCGAGCACGCCGGCCTGGAGCGCCGTGTAGATCTCGCCGAAGGCCAGGGGCGTCGCGGCGGCGCCCATCAGGCGCAGGCATTCCGTGATCACCGGATTCGGCAGCGTCCTGATCTTGAGGCCGGCGAGATCCTCCGGCGTCTTCACCGGCTTCCTCGCGAGCACGCTGCGTGAGCCGAAATTATAGGCCCAGGCGATGATGCGGATGTTGCCACTCTTGAGCAGCGCGTCCTCGATCGGCTTGGCGGCGCCGGAATCGAACGCCTTGGTCTGCTGCGGGAAGCTCGAGAACAGAAAGCCGAGATCGAAGGTGCCGACCAGCGGCACCAGGTTGGCGGAGATCGACGAACCCGATACCATGAGGTCGATGACGCCGAGCTTCACCGAATTGATGACGTCGATCTCCTGCCCGAGCTGGTTGTCGGGAAAGAAGGCGACCTCGACCTGCTCGCCGAGCCCGTTGCCCTTCAGGTTCTTGACGAGGTTGTCGTAGTAGACGCGGCCGTTGGCGTATTTCGGATCGTTCGGCAGCGAGGAGGAGCATTTCAGCTTCAGCGTCGCCGCTTCGGCGCGACCGATGATGGCGGGAGAGAGAACGAGGCCGGCGGTAACCGCCGTCGACGACTTGATGAACGTGCGACGGCTCACGGGCACGATGGTCATGGCGCGGTCTCTCCCCGAATATTCTTGTTTACGGCCGAGATCGCTGCCGCGGCCTGTTGCGCGGACTGTATGGCCAAAGCGACGGGGCAGGCAAGGGTTGCAGCCGGCCGTCGCAAAGCGGCGTGTCGCGAGCATCGACGGCATCGGCGCCGTCAAAACAACCATGTTTGTCCGGGATTCTCGATCGGATCGGCCTGGTGGCCGATGTGCGACAGGACGCTTCGCGCAACAGCGGGGATCAATCCAATTGGTGCATGGATCAATGCGCAATTCACATGGATGCCGCCGGAGCGATACCCGGCGGCTCCGGCAGACGCCCTGCCCCATTTTGCCGCAGCTTGCTGCGTGATCCAGTGCACAGACAGACGCGTGGCCGCGACCTAGAAAAGGTGACATCATCGCGCGCATTGCCGATGGAGGTGACACTATGCGCCGTCCAGTCCTTCGCAATTTGTTTCTTGCCTCCAGCCTTGTCGCGCTCGCGCAATTGATGACACCGACGGACGCCGACGCCGAGGCGCGGCTCGCACTCGTGATCGGTCAATCGGCCTATCGCACCGTGCCGGAGCTGCCCAACGCAGCCAACGACGCCAGGGGCATGACGGAGCTGCTCGGCAATGCCGGCTTCACCGTCACCACGGCGGCCAATTTGGCGCAGAACGAGATGCGCGCTGCGATCTCCGATTTCGCCGGCAAGGTCAGCGCCAGCGGCGCCGACACCGTCGCACTGGTGTTCTATGCCGGCCACGGCCTCCAGATCGACGGCGAGAACTATCTGGTGCCGGTCGATCTCGATCCCAAGCGCGAGGCCGATATTCCGCTCCAGGGCGTACGGCTGAACGATCTGCTCAACACGCTCGGCGCGCTGCCGACGCGGGCACGCATCTTCATGCTCGACGCCTGCCGCAACAATCCGTTCCCGGCGCTCAGCGGCGCCGGCCACGGGCTCGCGATCGTCGACACCAAGGCCGGTGCACCCGGCTCCTTCATCTCCTATTCGACCTCGCCCGGCGCGGAAGCAGAGGACGGCTCCGGCGTCGACAGCCCCTACACCACGGCCGCGCTGACCGTCGCCAAGCAGCCCAACCTGCCGATCGAGGAAGTGTTCAAGCGCATCCGCATCGCCGTGGCGCAATCGACCGACGGGCGGCAGATCCCCTGGGAAAGCTCGTCGCTGACGACCGACTTCAAGTTCTTCGGCGGCGAGAGCAGCGGCGGACAGCCTGCTCTCCCGGGCGCATCCGCCATGGCACTCGCCAGCGGCACGCGCAGCGTCGCGGACTGGCGCAAGGATTTGCAGGGCAAGGAGCCGAAGGCTGCCTATGAGCTGGTGATCGCCGACGACACCGTCGAGGCGTATCAGGCCTATGTCGAGCTCTACGCACAGGCCTCCTACACGCCGCGCCTGCGCACGATCCTGGAGCGCCGGCGCCAGATGCTGGCCTGGGAGCGCGCCACCGCCATCAACACGCGCGCTTCGTTCGAGGCCTATCTGGCGAATTGGGACAACAGCGACCTCGCCGCAACCGCGCGCCGGCTGCTGCTCCGCGTGCAGAACCGCAACTATGCCTTGCCGGTCGCGGCCGCAGCGGCCCCTGCTCCGGTCGCGGTCGCAATGGCCCCAACCTGCCCGTGCTCGGCGCCGTCGACACCGGCAACGCCGGTCAATCCGGCGGTGGCGCCCGTCATCAAGAAGCGCGTCGACGACACGCCGCCGAAGCGAAAGGTGGTCGAGACGCCGCCGAAGCCGCGCCGGCCGCCGCCCGACGAAGTGATCTACGAGCGCGCGCCGCCACCTGGCCCGCCACCTGAAGCCGTGGGCGTCGGAATTGGCGTCGGGATTGGTCTCGGCATGGGTATGGGCGGCCGTGGCGGAGGCGGCTACGGACGCGGCGACTACAACCGCGGCAGGTATTGAGCCCCAGTTCACCAAGCGAATGGATGTCCGCAGGCCCTGCCTGCGGACATTTCTGTTGATGGTGAGCGGCCAGCAACTCTCGTGCCCCGGACGGAGCGCAGCGCTCCCGGCGATGCGACGCATCGTCCGGTGCGGTGCGCTGCAGAGCCGGGGCCCATGTACCAGCGAACTGTGCGGCGCGATGGGTCCCGGCTCTGCGCAGCAACGCTGGGCGTTGCAGCGCGTCCGGGACACGAGAGTTGCGGATATTTCGCCTTCTGTGGCCTTCCGGAAGTACTGTAGGCTGATCTGCTGACGCCAGCCTTTCCGGGGATTCCATATCGATGCCGCACGACGCGCCCGCCAAGAGCTCATGGCCGCTGTTCCGGTCACTCGCGTCCTATGCCCTGCCCGGCGACCTCATGGCGGGCCTGACGCTGGCGGCGATTGCGATCCCCGAGCAGATGGCCACGGCGCGGCTCGGCGGTTTTGCGCCGCAGATCGGCTTCTTCGCGTTCATGGCGGGCTCGCTCGGTTTCGCGCTGCTCGGCGGCAACCGCTTCCTGTCCTGCGGCGCGGATTCCACGATCACGCCGATCTTCGCCGGCGGACTTGCCGCGCTCGCTGCCACCGGCTCGCCTGAGTATCAGGGGCTTGCGATCGCGCTGGCGCTGATGGTCGGCGCGATGATGCTGGCCAGCGGCGCTTTCCGCCTCGGCGGCATCGCCAATCTTCTGTCCGTGCCGGTGATGGTCGGCTTCCTCGCCGGCATCTCCGTCCACATCATCGTCTCGCAACTGCCGGGCGTGCTCGGGCTTCCATCACCAAGCGGGCCGACACTCGAACGCATCGGCGTGCTCGCGACCGAACTCGGCCGCACGAACCCCTTCACGCTCTGCATCGGGCTTGGTGTGCTCGCCGTGGTCTTCATCGCCGAGAGGGTCAGCGCGAAAATTCCGGGCGCGCTGATCGGGCTCGTCGCCGCGACGCTGGCCACAATCGCGCTCGGCCTCGAAAGCAAGGGCGTCAGCGTCGTCGGCGCGGTGCCGGGCACGCTGCCGCGGCCGACCTTGCCTGACCTGGCACCGGAGCTATGGGTGCGCCTGGTGCCGCTCGCCTTCGTCATCACGGTCGTGGTGATGGTGCAGACCGCGGCGACGACGCGGTCGTTCCCGTCCGATCCCGACAAGCCTGCCGATGTCGACCGCGACTTCCTCGGGGCGGGCGCCGGCAGCGTGCTGTCCGGCCTGTTCGGCGCGTTTCCGGTCAATGCCAGCCCGCCGCGAACCGGGATCGTTGTCGAGACCGGCGGACAATCGCAGCTCGCGGGCCTTGCGGCCGGGGCAATCGTGCTGGCGCTGCTCGCGTTCGGGACGGGGCTGCTGCAGCACGTTCCGGACGCCGCGCTCGGCGGCATCCTGCTGTTCGTGGCGCTGCGGATCATCCGGGTGAAGCAGATCGCCATGATCTACCGGCAATCGTTCAGCGAGTTCCTGCTGATCGTCGCCACTGCCGCGCTGATCATCGTGCTGCCGATCCAGCAGGGCGCCTTCCTCGGCATCGTGCTGTCGCTGCTGCACGGCATCTGGAGCACGACGCGCGCGCGGCTCGTCGAGTTCGAGCGCGTGCCGGGCACCACGATCTGGTGGCCGGCGCATCCGCACATCACCGGCGAGCGCGTCGCCGGCGTCGCCGTGATTGGGCTCCAGGCGCCGCTGTCCTTCCTCAACGCGCCGGGTTTTCGCAGCGACGTGGCCAAGGTGCTCGGCACCTCGACGCCGCAACTGCTGGTGCTGGAGGCGAGCGGCATGGTCGAGATCGACTTCACCGCCGCGCAGATCCTGCTCGACGTCTTCAAGGCGTGCAGCGAACAGGGCGTCACCGTCGCGCTGGCGCGGCTGGAATCGGTGCGCGCGCAGAACGCGTTCGAACGTTTCAGACTGTTCGACGCCCTGCCCCGCGAACACGTCTTCCACAGCGTCGATGAGGCCGTGCGCAAGCTGGCAAAATAACCACCGCCTTCACTCGGTCCGCCGCCCCAAAGGGAGCGATACTTTTGGTCGCCGGCCAGTTCGCGGAGTGAGCCCATGGCCGCCGCGTCAAAGCTAGCACTTGATTTCCTGCCGCGACGGGCGACAATGATGTCGCGCCAGCTTCCGGTACCGAACTTCATATAAGACGGGGAAAACCCGCTTGGCCGCGGCTATACCGTCGCTGCGCGGGAGGGATCGTTATGACGGTAGGGTTCAAGCGCTGGCTGCAGCGCCGACATGATCCAGGCCGCCGATCGTATCGCCGTTACGATTGGGTGCGATGCAATCGCGCCGCTGCTCCGCGAAGAACGCCCCCTGGTTCGCGGCGAACTCGCCACCCCGGCGCTGCAAGTGGAAGGCCACCAAAGGATCATCGAGCCAATGCAATGCGCACGTTGTCGCGGGCGCATGCGTTGAGCCACGGAGGCGCGATAGACTGAAAGGCACTCCAGGCCGGCGTTAGACTGGCCAAAGGATATTAGCTCAGACACACCGAGGGAGGAATGCATGACGACGGTAACCCGACGTAACATCCTCAAGGGCGGCACGGCGCTTGTGGGCGGCATGGCCGGCATCCTGGCCACTGGCAGGGCTCCCGTTTTTGCACAGGGCACCACGGTACACTGGCTGCGTTGGAATGACTTCGTGCCAGCTTCCGATCAGCTATTGCGCAAGGAGCTGCTGCCTGCTGCCGAGAAGGCGCTGGGAATCAAGATCAATCTTGAGACTGTGAATGGCAATGACCTGCAGCCGCGCATCACCTCGGCGATCCAGTCGGGCTCAGGTCCCGACATCATCATGCTCTTCAATAACCACCCGCAGATCTATTCGGAGAGCGTCATCGACCTGTCCGACATCGCAGGTCGTGTGAGCGAGGCCGAAGATGGCTATTATGATCTGTGCAAGTCCAACTCCGCCGACGGCCAAAAATGGATCTCTTTGCCGTGGACCATCGTCGGCGCCATGATCGCCTACCGAAAATCCTGGTTCGATGAGATCGGCTCATCGACCTTCCCGGACACTTGGGAGAAGTATCGCGAGGTTGGCAAGAAGCTCAAGGCCCAGGGCCGGCCGATCGGTCAGACGCTCGGCCACACGTTCGGTGACGCGCCGACGTTCAGTTACCCGTACATGTGGTCGTGGGGCGGCACTGAGGTCGAGAAGGACGGCAAGACTGTCAACATCAACAAGAAAGAGGTCATCGAGTCCGTCAAGTTCATGACGGCTTTCTGGAAGGAAGCCCACGACGAGGGCGGGCTTGCCTGGGATGACACCAACAACAACCGTGCGTTCCTGTCGCAAACCATCTGCGCCACCCTCAACGGCGCTTCGATCTACATCGAATCGCTGCGCAACCCCGACAAATATATTACTGAAAAAGGCGCACAGCTGAAGACCGACATCCAGCACTCGCCGTTGCCCAAAGGCCCGGCCGGCCAATTCGCCATGCACACCTATTTCTCTCACGTCATTCCGAACTATTCGAAGAATCAGGACGGTGCGAAGGCGTTGTTGAAGTGGGTCCATACCAAGGCGAACTACGAGCCGTGGTTCGTCTCCCAGAAAGGTTTCGCGACACCGCCGACCCACGAATGGGAGAAACACAAGTTGTGGGAAGAGGACAAGGTCATGGCGCCCTTCAAGATCGCCGGCCTCCTGGGTCAGACGCCCGGGTACCCTCTGCCCTCATCAGGCAAGAAGGCTGCCGAAGTGCTCACCAAATACATCATCACAGATATGTACGCCAAAGCGATCCAGGGCGCTCCGGCGGAGGATTCCGTGAAATGGGCGGAAGTCGAACTCAAGAAGGTCTATTCTTGAAAGTACGTGCGCAGCACGTCGCACGGCTGCGAAGTGGCTGCCGCGCGCCCCGCGTCTCGGACTTGTACGGTGCGCCGTCTCTCTGTGAGGCGGCGCGATCAAAGTTTCGCATGACGCGTCTGTTGGCGTGCGCTTAGAGGTGAAGCGAGATGGCGATCGCCGAGACCCAAGTCTACATGCCGCAGGCGCCGCGGCCCAGAATCCGGCTGCTTGAGGACGAGCGTTGGCTCGCATTCGTGCTGCTGGTGCCGACCCTGGCGCTGCTCGGTACGTTCATCGCCTATCCGTTCTTGCGCGGCATCTTGTTGTCGGTGACCAACTCGCGCGTCGGCGTTCCAGGCGAGTTCGTCGGCCTCGCCAACTTCTACAAGATCTTCAATGACGGGATCTTTCGCACCTCCGTCTACAACACGTTTCTTTATACGGGCGTAACCACCGTCTTCAAGCTGGCGCTCGGGCTGTGGCTGGCCATGCTGCTCAACCGGAATTTCCGCGGCAAGGCTTTCACCCGTGCTTTCATCCTGCTGCCCTTCATCATCCCGACCGTGCTCTCGACTTTCGCCTGGAAGTGGATGTTCGACCCGACATTTAGCGTCCTCAATTGGCTCCTCTACCATCTCGGTTTGATCAGCGGTCGGATCAATTGGCTTGGCGATCCAGACCTCGCCATGATCTCGATCATCATCGTCAACATCTGGCGCGGAGTGCCATTCTTCGCCATCAGCCTGCTCGCCGGCCTGCAGACCATCAGTCCCGAACTTAGCGAGGCCGCCGCCATAGACGGTGCCAGGCCGTGGCAGCGGTTCTGGCACATCACCTGGCCCCTGCTGCTGCCCGTGACCATGGTCGTGGTGCTGTTCTCGGTGATTCAGACGTTCGCCGACTTCCAGATCGTCTATGTGATGACAGGCGGCGGACCAGCCAATGCAACGCACCTGTTCGCCACCTACGCCTATCAGATCGGCATCGGCACCGGCCTCCTAAGCGAGGGCGCTGCCATCTCGCTCGCCATGTTTCCGGTCCTGTTTCTGGTCGTTATCATCCAACTTCTCTACATCCGCCGCGTGGAGGTCCGCTGAGCCATGATCGAGGGCGCAAGGTGGCGAAAGTGGGCGTTCTTCTACGTCCCCATGGCGATGTTCCTGCTTTTCCTGCTGTTCCCGTTCTACTGGATGGTGATCACTTCGGTGCGGCCGGACGGCGAGCTTTACCGACCCTGGAATTCGATCAACTACAATCCGTTCTGGACCTGGAACCCGACCTGGGACCATGTCAGGTACCTGTTCGAGGAGACGCTGTTTGCATCGTGGCTGTGGAACACGACGTTCATCGCGCTCGCGTCAACCGCCATCTCGCTCGTGTGCGGCGTGTTCGCCGGCTATGCTCTCTCGCGGCTGAACTTTCCATTTGCAGGCAGCCTGGGCACCGGCATCTTCATCACCTATCTGGTGCCTCAAACGCTGCTCTTCATTCCGCTGGCAGAGATCATCCGCAACTATCGGCTGGGTGACACGCCCTGGTCATTGATCCTGACCTATCCGACCTTTCTCATTCCGTTCTGCACCTGGCTCATGATGGGCTACTTCAAGGCGGTGCCCAAGGAGCTCGAGGAATGCGCGCGCATTGACGGCGCCTCGCGCTGGCAGGCCATGCTCTACATCGTCATCCCGGTGGCGATCCCGGGCATCCTCTCGGCCGGCATCTTCGCTTTCACCCTGTCGTGGAACGAGTTCATCTACGCACTTGTCTTCCTGTCCTCGCCTGGACAGAAGACCGTGCCGGTCGGCGTCACATCGGAACTGATCCGCGGCGATGTATTCTTCTGGGGACCGCTGATGGCTGGCGCCCTGCTCGGATCGATCCCGGTTGCTATCGCCTATTCGTTTTTCGTCGAGCACTACGTCGCAGGACTGACTGGATCGGTGAAGGGCTGACAGCACCCCGGATCATCAGGAAAGTGGGCATGCGGAAGGCGGGTGGAGCGAATGGGCCAGGTCGTCCTCAAGGGGATCAACAAGTTCTACGACAGCGTGCACGCTGTCAAAGACGTCAATCTGCAGATCCGCGACAAGGAGTTCGTGGTGTTCGTCGGACCGTCCGGCTGCGGCAAGACCACGACGCTGAGAATGATCGCCGGGCTTGAAGCGATCAGTTCCGGCGACATTTCCATCGACGGAAACGTGGTCAATGAATTGGCGCCGATGGACCGCGACATCGCCATGGTGTTCCAGAACTACGCCCTGTACCCGCACATGAGCGTGCACGACAACATGGCGTTTGGCCTGAAGATGCGCAAATTCGAAAAGCCCGAGATTGACAAGCGCGTGCGGGAGGCGGCCGACATCCTCGGCATCGGTGAATTGCTAACGCGCAAGCCGCGCCAGCTGTCCGGCGGCCAGCGCCAGCGCGTGGCGTTGGGTCGTGCCATTGTGCGTCACCCCCGCGTGTTCCTGTTCGACGAGCCGCTGTCGAACCTCGATGCCAAGCTGCGGGTACAGATGCGCGTTGAGCTCAAGAAACTGCATCTCCGTCTCGGCACCACCGCCATTTACGTTACCCACGATCAGGTCGAGGCCATGACGCTGGGTGACCGGGTCGTCGTCATGAAAGACGGCGTGGTCCAGCAAGTGGGGGAGCCGCTCGAACTGTACAATCAGCCCGCCAACAAGTTCGTCGCCGGCTTCATCGGCTCCCCGGCCATGAATTTCGCCGCCGTTACGGTGACCGAGGCGAACGGATCGCTGATTGCCGAGAACTCCGGCCTGCGCATCAAGCTGCCGGACGAGACCGCGCAGCGGCTGCGCGGCCATATCGGACGCGAGGTCATGCTCGGCGTGCGGCCGGAGGACCTTACCGTGGCGGGTAGCGCTGATCTCGGCCACTCATGCTTCGATGCTGTGATTGAGGTGGTCGAGCAACTCGGCTCGGAAATCCTGCTCGATATGAAGGTCGGCGAGAGTATCATGGTGGCGAGCGTCGAGCCGACCGCGAGGGTGAGGGTGGGCGACAGGCTGCGCGTTGCCATGCGGCCTTCCAGGCTTCATGTTTTCGACGCGCAGACCGAGGCGGCCATCTAACCCCGGCAGAGGATCAATTCCACCGGTGAGCGGGAATTCGCCTTCTTGTCACCAGCTTCGATGACGCCCGGAGAGCGCGATGGCACTTGGCTCGTTGCCGGGCACACCGGATTTACGAGTACACGCCTCTAGGCCAGGGTCGGATGATCCCGCTGCACCGTCTCCCGGATCCAGCTGGCATGGATCGCGCGAAACAGGATTTGCGCGGTCTTGAGGTCGTTCGCTGTCATGCAGAGATCGACGATGCGATGGACTGCGTCATCGCGCATCAGCCCGTCGGAGATCTTCATCGCGATTTCCATCGCGACCTGGGCCGCGCGTTCATAGCGCTCACCTTCGCGCGTGTCGTTGCGCGCCGAACCGGCCGCGCTCGCGGCCGCGGCGTCACAGATCGCGCGGATGCGCTCGGCGGCCTCGATGTCGCCGAGCGGTCCTTCGATCGTCTCGTCCCAGATGTCCGCCGGCTTCTGCTTTGCGAACCACTTCATCGCCCCGTCACCAATGGTCTTCCAGCCGCCGTAGTTCCGCGCTCCCGCCTCGCCCAGCATAGAGAGGCCGATCGAGATCGGCGAGGCGATTTTTCCGCCACGTATTATCGATATGCAGTCAGGGCATCCGACGTGGTCCGATGGCCTCGAACTGCGCCTTCTGCTCGTCGTTCAGCGTGGCGTAGAAATCCTCCAGCGCCGCGCGAACCGACTTGACGCCGTCGAGCATCGTGTCGAGCCGCTTGCGAACCGCCGCCATTCGCGCCGGCGGCGTCATCACGTCGCTGGGCTCGCAGGCCGCCTTGAGCGATGCGCTGACTTTGGCGCTGGTATCCTGGAGCACCTGTAGCGCAGCGCGCTGGGTGTCGTTGGGATGAAGCCTCGCCTCGATGTCAGTGCTGGGCCAATCGAGCGCAGCAGGCGTCGCGCAATTCTGGACCAGCGATCCGCCGGTGTTGTTGGAAGCCGTCGCACGACGCTGATCCTCGGCCAGCGCATTGAAGCGCGCCTTCTGCTCGTCGGTGAGCGAGCCGTAGAATCGATCGAGGGCGGGCTGAACGAGATCGACGGCTTTCTCCATCGCCTCGATGCGCTGCTGCATCGCCGTCAGCCGACCTGGCGCTGTCGCCGCGACCTGCGACGGGCAGGACGCGCGGATCATCTCGGACGCCTGGATCGATGCGTTGCCGAGTTCGTCGAGGCTTGCGCCTTGCGCCTCGGTCGGCTGCACCGCGGCGGCGATCTGGTCGATCGGCAGACCGACGATTTCGCGGCGGTCGCTGCCGCAGAGCCGATCCAGCGGGACGCCGCGCGCCTGGCGCCGTCCCTGCGGCCGCTGCGGCAGATAGGCCGAGAGACCGTTATAGCCATAGGGCCCGAAGATGCCGGCATAGATGTCCGGATAGCCGTAGCCCCAGAAGCCGAGACCGTCGCCCCAGATCGTGTAGTCGTAGAGATCGTTGTAGGCGAACGGCCAGAACAGCGGTCCGACCCAGCCATAACCGCCGCCCGCATGTTGCCACCACCCGCTGCTGGCGCCGTGCCAGCCGGCGAGTGCGGCCGCCGCCGCGATCTGGGCTCGCGCGGCCGGATTGCTGATCAGACGGCCGTTGCGGAAGGCGCTGGAATGCACGTTGAGGGCGTTGCGAAAATTCGCAGGACGGACGGCCGCATTGCGGATCTGGCCGAAGTTCGGGCCGCGATGTCGCGCGCCCGTTGCGAAGCGGGGCCCGCCATGATGCCCGCCGCCATGCACGTGTCCGAAGCCATGACCGCCAAAATGGCCGCCACCATGATGACCACCACCATGACCGCCGCCGTGATGGCCGCCGCCATGCCCGCCTCCGTGCCCACCACCATGGCCGCCACCGTGCCCGCCCTTGCCCAGAGCCGTGCCCGCCAGCATGCAGGCAAGCGCCATCACGGCAATTCCAATGACAGGTCGCAACATCGCATCCTCCCGCAGAGCCGCGCCATCGAGGCATCGGAAATTGACGGGATTGGAACCGGCCTGACTGCCGAAAGTTCCGCGACCGCGACGCAGCCGCCCGCGCGCTATGCCTCCGGCACGATCTTGCCGGGATTGAAGATATTCAGCGGATCGAGCGCCTTTTTCAGCGCCCGCATCGCGTCGAGCGCTTCGGGGCCGAGTTCCGCCTTGAGATATTTCTGCTTGCCCTGGCCGATGCCGTGCTCACCGGTGCAGGTGCCGTCCATCGCCTGCGCGCGCTCGACCAGGCGATGCATGAACTCCTCGCCGCGCGCCATCTCGTCGGCATCGTTGGTGTCACAGACCAGCGAGCAGTGGAAATTGCCGTCGCCGACATGGCCGACGATCGGCGACAGCAGGTTGAGGCGCTTGAGGTCTTCCTCGGTCTCGCCGACGCAATCGGCAAGCCGCGAGATCGGCACGCAGACGTCGGTCGCAACCACGCCGATGCTGTCGCCGGGCCGCAGCGCCTTCACCGACCAATAGGCGTCGTGCCGCGCCTGCCACAGCTTGGTGCGATCCTCCGGCTTGGTGGTCCAGGAGAAATCGCCGCCTCCGCAATCCTTTGCGATCTCGCCGAAGGCCTTGGACTGCTCGCCGACCTCGACCTCGCTGCCGTGGAATTCCATCAGAAGCAGCGGCGTTTCCGGCAGCGTCAGCTTCGAATAGGCGTTGCAGGCCTTCACCTGCGCGGCGTTGAGCAGCTCGATGCGCGCCACGGGAATGCCGGTCTGGATCGCCAGGATCACCGCCTGACATGCCCCGTGCACGGTCTCGAACGACACCGCACCGGCCGCGATCGTGTCAGGGATTCCGCGCAGGCGAATGGTCAGCTCGGAGATGATGCCGAGCGTGCCTTCGGCGCCGACGAACAGATGCGTCAGGTCGTAGCCGGCGGATGATTTCTTGGCGCGCGTGCCTGTGGTGATGATCTCGCCGTCGCCGCGCACGACCTTCAAAGCGAGCACGCTGTCGCGCATGGTGCCGTAGCGCACCGCGTTGGTGCCGGAGGCGCGGGTCGAGGCCATGCCGCCGAGCGAAGCATCCGCGCCGGGGTCGATGGGGAAGAACAGGCCCTGGTCGCGCAGATGCTCGTTCAGCGCCTTGCGGGTGACGCCGGGCTGGATCACGCAGTCGAGATCCTCGGCATGCACCGCGAGCACCTTGTTCATGTCGCGCAGGTCGATCGAGATGCCGCCGGCGGGCGCGTTGACCTGGCCCTCGAGCGAGGTGCCGGTGCCGAAGGCGATGACGGGCACGCGGTTCCTGGCGCAGATCCGCACCACGTCCTGGATGTCGGCGGTCTCCTGCGCCATCACCACGCCGTCCGGCGGCTGGTTGACGATCCACGTGGTGGTATGGCCGTGCTGCTCGCGAACGGCCTGCGAGGTGATGAGGCGGTTGCCGAACCGTGCGGCAAGCTGCTCCAGCGCGCTTGCGAGGGCTTTCGGCTCGACCCGCGGCGGATTATTGGTGATGGTCGTACCCACGGACATTCCTCCCGACAGAAGAACCGTGGCAAAGGACATCTGACCGGTCAAGTCAAGCGACCGCGCGCATAGCAGGAAAGACACATGCCGGAGACCGCCGCTGCCGAGCCGTTCCGCTCGTCGATCATGCAGATCGAGCCGCAATGGATCGACTATAACGGCCATCTCAACATGGCCTATTACAACGTGATGTTCGACCGCGCGATCGACCAGATGTGGTTACAGCTCGGGATCGGGCCGGGCTACATGAAGGAGCGAGGCGGCTCGACCTTCACTGCCGAATGCCATGTGCGGTATCTGCGCGAAATCCACCTCGGCGATCCCGTGCAGGTGTCGGTCTGGCTGCTCGAAGCCGACGACAAGCGGCTGCATACGTTCCAGGAGTTGCGGCACGCGACCGAAGGCTGGCTGTCGGCGACCTCCGAAAACATGTCGCTCCACATCGACATGGGCTCGCGAAAGGTGGCGGCCTTTCCGCCCGATATCCGGCAGCGCATCGCAGCCGTCGTGGGCGCCCACGGCGCCGTGCCGCGGCCCGAGGGCATCGGCCGGAACGTGGCGATGCCCTCGAAGCGGTAGTGCATGATCCGGAAAAGTGTGAAGCGGTTTTCCGGTAAGATCATGCACCCATCAGACCGCGCTATATCCTGTTGCGGCCGCGGGCAAGGCCCACCACGGCCGAGACCAGGAACAGCACGACCGCGATGAAGAAGATGATCTTGGCGATCTCGATCGAGGCGCCGGCGATGCCGCCGAAGCCCAGGATGCCGGCGATCAGTGCGATAACCAGAAACGTCACAACCCAGCCTAGCATGGTCAAACCCTCGTCTTGATGTCTGTCTGCGTCGGCGCGGCTGGCCGCGCCACCTGTCCAGACAATCTCGACGCGGGAACGATGGTTCCGGCCCACGCAAGCTGGAAATTCGCCCTCGCCGATGGAACAAATCAGCCCGCCGCGCACGTGGAAAACCTCGCCCCGGCGCCCCATATAGGCAGCAATCCCTGTTAAGAAGGCTCCCTTCCACCACCCCGCGGTGCCATCGTGGGGCCAATGATTCGCATGACCGAGCCGAGCAAGATCACCAGCGTACCCGACCACCAGCCCGCAGCCGGCGGCATCGCCGCGCGTGCGCGCGCCTCCGTGGGCCCGAAATATCTGTCCGGGCTCAATCCCGAGCAGCGCGACGCCGTGGAGACGCTGGACGGCCCGGTTCTGGTGCTGGCCGGCGCCGGCACCGGCAAGACGCGCGTGCTGACCACGCGCATCGCCCACATCCTCAGCCAGGGCCGCGCCCGCCCCGCCGAGATCCTGTCGGTGACCTTCACCAACAAGGCCGCGCGCGAGATGAAGCATCGGCTCGGCCAGATGCTCGGCCATGCGGTCGAGGGCATGCCGTGGCTCGGCACCTTCCACTCCATCGGCGGCCGCATCCTGCGCACCCATGCCGAGCTGGCGCAGCTCAAGTCGAACTTCACCGTGCTCGACACCGATGACCAGGTGCGGCTGCTCAAGCAGCTGCTCCAGGCCGACAATATCGACGACAAGCGCTGGCCGGCACGCATGCTGGCCGGCCTGATCGACGGCTGGAAGAACCGCGGCCTGACGCCGTCGCAGGTGCCGTCAGGCGAAGCCGCCGTGTTCGCCAACGGCAAGGGCGGCAAGCTCTATGCGAGCTACCAGGAGCGGCTGAAGATCCTGAACGCCGCCGATTTCGGCGATCTGCTGCTCGAGGACATCCGGATCTTCCGCGAGCATCCGGACATCCTGCGGCAATACCAGCAGCGCTTCAAATTCATCCTGGTCGACGAATATCAGGACACCAACGTCGCGCAATATCTGTGGCTGCGGCTGCTGTCGCAGGCGCCGACGTCTCCCTCCTTCACCTCTCCCCGCGTGCGGGGAGAGGTCGCATCGCAAAGCGATGCGGGTGAGGGGGACTCTCCGCAGACTGAACTCGTGGAGACAGCCCCTCACCCCGACGCTCTCAGCGCGAGCGAAGCTCGTCGCGACCCCGCAAGCGGGGCGAGGGAGCAGACGCCCCACGTCAAAAACATCTGCTGCGTCGGCGACGACGACCAGTCGATCTATGGCTGGCGCGGCGCCGAGGTCGACAACATCCTGCGCTTCGACCACGATTTCCCCGGCGCCAAGGTCATTCGCCTCGAGCGCAATTACCGCTCGACCGGCCACATCCTCGCCGCCGCCTCGCATCTGATCGCGCACAACGAAGGCCGGCTCGGCAAGACGTTGCGCACCGAGGACCATGACGGCGAGAAGGTCACCGTCACCGGCTCGTGGGATTCGGAAGAGGAAGCCCGCGGCATCGGCGAGGAGATCGAGCAGATCCAGCGCCAGGGCGACAAGCTCAACGAGATCGCGATCCTGGTGCGTGCCTCCTACCAGATGCGCGAGTTCGAAGATCGTTTCGTCACGCTTGGCCTGCCCTACCGCGTGATCGGCGGCCCGCGCTTCTACGAGCGCGCCGAAATCCGCGACGCGCTGGCTTATCTGCGGGTCATCAACTCACCGGCCGACGACCTCGCCTTCGAGCGCATCGTCAATGTGCCCAAGCGCGGCCTCGGCGACGCCACCGTGCAGATGCTCCACGACCACGCCCGCAAGCGCCGCATCCCGCTGTTCGAGGCGGCGCGCGCGGTGGTCGAGACCGACGAGCTGAAGCCGAAGGCGCGCGGAAGCTTGCGCGACGTCGTCGCCCAGTTCGACCGCTGGCGCGCCCAGCGCGAGGTCACCGCGCACACCGATCTCGCCCAGATCGTGCTCGACGAGAGCGGCTACACCGAGATGTGGCAGAAGGACCGTTCGGCAGACGCCGCGGGCCGGCTGGAGAACCTGAAAGAGCTGGTGCGCTCGATGGAGGAGTTCGAGAACCTGCAAGGGTTCCTCGAGCACATCTCGCTGGTGATGGACCGCGACAGCGGCGCCGACGAGGACGCGGTGTCGCTGATGACGCTGCATTCGGCCAAGGGCCTCGAATTCGACAACGTGTTCCTGCCCGGCTGGGAGGAAGGCCTGTTCCCGAGCCAGCGCACGCTGGACGAGCAGGGCCGCGCCGGCCTCGAGGAAGAGCGCCGGCTCGGCCATGTCGGCCTGACCCGCGCGAGGCGCCGCGCAAAGATCTACTTTGCGACCAACCGACGGATCCATGGCACCTGGTCGACCACGATCCCGTCGCGCTTCCTCGACGAATTGCCGTCCGCCAATGTCGAGATCACGGAATCCAAGGGCGGCTCGGCCTGGGGCGGCACCGGCGGCTACGGCGCCTCGCGTTTCGACGACATGGAGGCGTTCGGTTCCACCTATTCGACCCCGGGCTGGCAGCGCGCCCAGGCCAACCGCAACCGGGGCGGCGGCCGCAGTGGCGGCGGCCAAGGCGGCTTCGAGGAACAGGCCTCGTCGTTCTCCTCCTCATCCGGCCCGGATTTCGGCAGCTTCTCCTCACGCCGCCGCGGGCCGATGACGATCGAGGGCGAGCTGGTCGCCAAATCCACCGGCACCACCTCGGAATTTTCCCTCTCCGACCGCGTCTTCCACCAGAAATTCGGCTACGGCCGCGTCACCAAGATCGACGGCAACAAGCTCACCATCGCCTTCGACAAGGCCGGCGAGAAGAAGGTCGTGGACAGTTTTGTGCAGCGGGCGTGAGGCCTGATATGCCTCAGTACGTCGCCATCATCGAGGACGCAGGCCCGGACGACGCCGTCGGCTTGTGGTTTCCCGACCTGCCGGGCTGCATTTCCGGCGGCGACGACGTCGACGAGGCCCTGGAGAGTGCGCCCGAGGCGCTCGCATTTTATGCGCAGGAGCTGAGCGCGGACGGCCGCCAGCTTCCCCCGCCGCGGACATTGGACGAGCTCAAGGCCGACCCTGCTGTGGCCGACGACCTCAGGAAACACACGGTCGCCCTGATCGAATGGCCGCCCCTCCCTGAGGCCGAGTGAGGACTGTTCGCCGCACTGGCCGGACGTTCGACAGTTCTCACCCGAACGCCCCTTGACCACCGCGAACTTCCCCGTATCAGATGCGCCCATGGTCCGGGGCTCCATCACACTGATCTTGCTGGCATTGGTTATGCCGTCGCTTGCGGCGGCGGAGACCATGAGCTTTGGCGATTCGATCGGGCTCCTGGCCAAGAGCTGCGGCGCGGAAATCGTCGCCAATTGCCGCGGCGTCAACCCGGACTCGACCCGGCTGAAAGAGTGCCTGTCCCGCAACCGCGACGTGCTCTCCCAGCAATGCCAGAGCGACTATCTCGGCGCCTTCGATGCCATCCAGAAGCGCGTCGCCGCGCGCGTCACGGTGGCGAACGCCTGCCAGCGCGAGATCGTCAAGGTCTGCGGCGGCTCGACCAAGGAGACCAGCAAGTCGATCCCCTGCCTGGTCACGACGCCCAAGGGCATCAGCAACAACTGCCTGAAGGCCGTCGACGACGCGGGGTATCGGTGATGCGCGCGAACGGAATCGCCATCACGCTGGTCGTGGTCCAGGTCCTGGCCCTGCTCGCGGGCGCAGCAAGCGCGCAGACGGCGGCGCCGACGCGTGACGACATCGTCGGCAAGCTGAACCATTTCGAACAGGCCGCCGAGGTCGACCTTCCCGCGCTGAAGCAGCAGGTGATGGAGCGCGCCAAGGCCAGGATCAAGAACGATCCGGGTCCGGTGAACCGGCCGCTGATCGCGCCTGATCTCGCCAACCTGCCCGCCTTCAACGCGCAGATCCAGTTCGACGCCGACACGCCGATCATCCAGCCGACCTCCTACCAGACCGTCGGCCGCATCGCGGACGCGCTGGTTAACTCCTCGCTGCTGCCGTACACGTTCCTGATCGTCGGCCATGTCGAATCCAATGCGAAGACGCGCGAGGCCAATGCGATCCTGAGCCAGCGACGCGCCGATGCGATCCGTGACGTCCTGGTGAACACCTTCAAGATCTCGACCAAGCGGCTGCATCCGATCGGCCTCGGCGAGGAGCAGTTTCTCGACCGGGCCAAGCCGACCTCGGCCGCCAACGGTCAGTTGCAAATCCTGACCTATGCCAAGGTGCCGGAGGAGGCGCCTGCGCATCCAGCTGCGGCGCCTGGGCCTGCGGCGAAAAAGCCCGCCAAGAAGCGCTGAACGAGATCACCTCCCCTGACGGAACTCTTTGAAGTTCCGACCGTTTTGCGGCCTGTCGAAAGCGCAACAGCCATGCTTTGCGCGACACGCGAGCCGGTTTGTGCACTGCCCTATCAGGTGCTATAGCCTGTTCTCGCCCTTCCCAGACCCCATGCTGCACGAGACCGAGATGGCTGGTTATTTTCAACGCCAACTGGCCGATTACGTCGAATATCATCGCGATCCCTGGAACTGCGCGATGCACGTGGTCGGAATCCTCCTGCTCTTCACCGGCGCCGTGCTGCCGCTCACTCTCGTGCGTTTTCCCATCTTCGGGATCGAGGTGAGCTTGGCCGTGGTTGCGGCCCTGCCGGTGCTGGTTTACTGGCTGATGCTGGACGCCGGGATTGGGCTCGGCATCCTCGCCGCGATGATCGTGCTGCTTTCGGTCGCAACCGCAATCGGCAATCAGGCCTCGATCGTCATGATGTGGTCGATTTTTGCGCTGCTGATCGGATCTGGCGTCGCAGCGCAGATCGTGGGCCACAGGGTTTTCGAGGAACGGCAGCCGTCGATGGTCGACCACCCCGCGCATTTCCTGCTTGGACCGATGTTTGTCATGGCGAAATTATTCATTGCACTGGGCTTCCGTCGCGACCTTGCCGCGATTTTGGCGCCTGTTCCGACCAATTCCCTTTCAACCCGATAGCTCTAGAAGCGAAACAGTAAACCTTCTGCATGGCTCTCGTACTGGTTACCGGTGGCAGCGGCTTCATCGGACATCATCTCGTAGAAGCGCTCCGCGCCCGTGGGCAGCGGGTACGCGTTCTCGATGTCCGTGCGCCGGCCGCGGCGAACGCGGACGTTGAACACATCCACGGCTCGGTGCTGGACGGTACCGCGGTGGACGCGGCGATCGCCGGTGTCGATCAGGTCTATCACCTCGCCGGCCTGCCCGGCATGTGGGTCGCCAACAAGCAGGACTTCCACGACGTCAATTGCCGCGGCACCGAAATCGTGCTTGCCGCGGCGATGAAGCGCGGCGTGTCGCGCTTCCTGCACTGTTCGACGGAATCGATCCTGTTCCCCTATTCCGACCTCAACGGCGTTGCCGCCGAAGAGGCGCTGCAGCCGGCCGATGCGATGCCCGGCGCCTATACGCGGTCGAAGTCGCTCGCCGAGCACCACGCCGCGAAGGCGGCGGCCGCGGGCTTTCCGCTCGTGATCGGCACGCCGACCATGCCGATCGGCGCCGCCGACCACAACCTGACGCCGCCGACCGCAATGCTGTGGTACTTCCTCCAGAAGAAGGTGCAGCCGCATCTCAACTTCCTGGTCAATCTCGTCGATGTCCGCGACGTCGCGATGGGCCTTGTGCTGACCATGGAGCGCGGCCGCATCGGCCAGCGCTACATCCTCGGCGGCGACTGCGTCCCGCTCGGCAACATCCTGCGGATGATGTCGGCGATGAGCGGCCGCCGGCAGTTCCCGGTCGTCGTGCCCGGCAAGATCGCCGAGCTCTCCGCGATCATGCTCGAATCCATCTCCGATCGCATCACGCGCCGGCCGCCCAACGGCACCGCCGAGGGCGTGCGCATCGCGCTTGCCGCGAGCGACCTCTCGATCGGCAAGGCGCGCACCGAGCTCGGCTACGCGCCGCGCCCGATCGAACCGGTCTTGCGCGAAACCATCACCCATCTGCTCGCCCGCAACGGCCAGCGGCCCTCCGGCGCCATCGAGCATCACGCGCTTTCCTCGCGCGCGAGCTAAGGCCTCCGCCCAAACGCAAAGAACCTTCATGTCCTTCGATTTCAGCAAGCTTCTCTCCGTGGCCTGGGGTGGCTGGACCACGACCTGGCCGACCGAACTCCTGGCCTTGATCTGGCTCGCCTTTCTCGCCAGCTGGGTCGGCGCCTCGTTCTGGCAGGGCCGCACCCAGAAGCAGGTCATGACGCTGGAGTCGCAGCGCTATCGCCTGCCGATCCTGGTCGGCGGAATCCTGTACACGCCGTGGGTTGCACAGGTCCTGGGCTGGAAGCCGCTCTGGGTGCTCGGCAACACCGGCATCTACATCGCCGCGGTCCTCTCGGCCGCCGGCATCGCCTTCGCCTGGTGGGGCCGGCTGCATCTCGGAAAATTCTGGTCCAACACCATCACCCACAAGGAGGACCACCGCGTTATCGACACTGGCCCCTACGGCATCGTGCGTCACCCGATCTACACGGGACTGATTGCAGGCATGCTCGTCACCGGCATCGCGATCGGCCTCGTAACGACGATCCTCGGCGCCATCCTGATCTCGCTCGGCATGTGGCAGAAGGGCCGGATGGAAGAGGTGTTTCTGTCCAAGGAACTCGGCGAAGACGCCTACGGCGCTTATTGCCGCCGCGTGCCGATGATCATTCCGTTCCTATCGCCGCGGTGAGCGTCCTGAAGGCGCGGTCGCTGCGTTCCGCTTTCTCTGCACGAAGTTACTGCTAGTGTCGGACTTGCGCTCGATCCAAGCTTTACCATCAGTCGCTTGCTTGTCAGCCAAGCAAGCGACGATACGAAATATCTCGCAGGACGAGAGCGGGTCTGCGAGGGCATGCGCCTAGCCCTAGCCGGGGTGCCAGAGGAGTGATGTCCGTAAACTGACAACGCTACGGAGAAGCCGATTATGCAGTTGTCAAAGGTCGCCGCGTTGGCGCTCATCGCTAGCTGTCCAAGCCTACTGTCTGTATCTCGGGCGGCGGCCGTTTCTGAATGCTCAATCTCAGGCACACTAGCGGATTGGGGCGAGAACTCGACGGCCGACATTGACCTCACGTCCGGAGGAAGTTGCCAATTTCCAATCAAGATACGCGGCACGGTGAGTGGCTCGGACATCTCTCAAAAGCCGTCACACGGCAAGCTGAAAAGGCTCAACCTGTCTACGTTCGAATACAAGGCGAAGGCCAAATATAAGGGTAGCGATACCTTTGCCATCAAAGCGACGGGTCAGGGACCGACAGCTTCTGGCACGTCGGTAATCACTGTGCACGCGACGATCAAATAGCGTTCCTCGCTCGATTGCATGGTGAACGCGGAAGCAACAGCCGCCCGATGTCTCGCGCCAATGGCACCACAATGAAAAGGGACCATCGGAGTAACCGATGGTCCCAAAAGCCTCAAAGGCTCTTCGCTGGCAAAGGCCTTGCCGTGTCTTGCCAAGTTGGGCTGCGAGCAGACTTGGCGGGCTGCTTGCAGGGTTGATGCTCGCTCTACGCTGGCCTTCTGGACCCTGGCCTCCTTGACGCTGGCCTTATGGACGCTGGTCCCGTCGGACACTGGTTGCCATCGGCTCTGGTCACGTCGGCGCTCGTCGCTCTCGGCGCTGGATGGTGCGAGAAACCGACTCGATCAACCAATGCCAATTGAACTGCCGACCCGACGAATAGTCTAGGTGTTGTTGTCTGTTCCTCTCGAAGAAATTTGGGTTAGCGAGGCTGCCAATTCCCGCATCGTTGGATGTCATTTCTAACGACGACCGGCAGCCCGCCGACCGAATTGCGAATGGCGCACGTCCTCGCGCTGGACCCGTCAGCGCGAGTTTTGCTTTTTCGGGGATCGCACCCTTCTGGCGGGTTTTGTCAATGCGATGTCAGCCACAGCAGGGTTTGCGACTGACGCTTCGAGAATTTCGTATTGAGCATGCTTCCAATGGACTTCCGCCTTTCCGTCGGGTTGCCCATCGGCGACCCAGAGGTGGTAGGCGCGCTCGCGAATTGCCTCTTCCAGATTTGGCATGGGATTTTCCTTGCGAATGATCCGCCCGGCCCCAGCCAAAAGACTTGCTCTCGTAGGGTTAATGAAATCTTAACGGGGCAGCGGAAGCCAAGCGTCGCGCGGGTGCCGCTAAAGGGCGGTCGGCGCTCATTGCGAGAGATCTCGGCAGCGCTCGCGGACGCAGGTCGCAACGAACGGTAATCCGCATGCGGCGACCGGCATCAAACTCATGCTTACCGAGGGTCGACGAGGCCGTGCACGGGCCGCCTCTTTGGGGGCTCGTGGCCCGATTGACACCAGCGCAGCGAAACTAGTCAGTCGATTGGCGCGAGCCGTTCGTTCCACCGCGCCGCAAGGTTTTTGATCTGCTCGAAATGCAGGATCGCCGGCTCACCCTCGCGGACGATTGTCGTCCGCTTGCGTTCCTTGGGTGGCAACGTCATCGCGCGCGATACTGCCGCGCGCAGTTTCATCGAGCCGTGATCTGTCAGGGTGACGAGTTCTTCCGGGTCAAGGGCCATGGGTCCACGCCTACGCTACCGGCTGGCCCGCAAGCCAGCACACGCGCCCCGAATGCCCAATTCTCCAGATAGCTCAACATGGTTAATAGTTCGTTATCGTTTGGCTCTGTCATTTGGATTGGCGCGCGGGTCACGCGGCGTCTTGTCCCGCAAGTCAAATGAGCCTCTCAGGCTGCACCAGCCCCTGTTTGGGTCGAACCCAATCCCACCCGATTTCAAATGCTAAAGGAGGTGGCTACCGCCAGGCTCGCAGCAGGGGTAGTTCGCCCGTGCCGCGCCGGTCCGCGCGGTAGCCCCCAGTGAGCCATTGCAGTCGCAATTGATCAGGCTACCGCTGCCAACCTGCCATCGGCATGCGGATTTGCGCAAAGCAGACGCTTGCGAATGGCCTCTTCAACGAGCGCGAGCGCTTCCTTGGCTTGTCGCGCTTCGGCTTCCGCAACTTCGGCGCGAAGCTCTACGGCCGTCAACTTATCCTTCTGAGCTTCAATGCAGCACTGGGCCAGCTCCAGCGCTCGGCAAGCATCTTGCAGCTTACGTTCGGTGGTTACGGTGAGTTCACGCTGTGCCCGCTCGGCGGCCTCCGCTCGCCCTTCGGCCAGCCGCAATCTTTCTATGGCGCTCGTGCAAAGTGATTGGGCACGGGCTTCGGTCTCGCGGGCGTGCTTCTCCATATCGCGGAAGACATCGGCCGCTTGATATACCAGATCGAGAGCTGTTGCTCCCTTGTCTGGTGCCAGCGGTGAGGGAAAGCTCAAGATGCCCTCATCCCCTCCAACTGGCGCTCTGGAACTACGCTGCGCCATGCAGTTCAAGCTCGTCGCGAACACACATACACGGGCAGTATCATGAATAGCTATGGTTAACGGATGGTTAAACAGTTGCATGCCTGGAGATGTCGTAACGGCGCGCGGCGGGCAATGGCACCGAAAATCAGTCAGTTCTTTGGGCGTGCCTAGCGTAGCAGCAGAGGCTCGCGCCGGCGGCTGGACCGGCACATCGGCCGCTGACTTTCCTCTCCATGCAAATTTGGTCGGCTGCCATTCCTCGGGAATAGGCGCTGATCGAGTTCCGTAACGGTTGACCTTTTTGCCGCTACCCAGTTGGATGCGCGCGCAAAAAGGCACGACGACATCCCATCGTGGATCTGGAGAGGTCGACGATAAGGTCTGAGCCCGCGCGGGGCTTTGGGCGATCCGTCGTTGGACTGTGCCGTACGTTCAACAGGGGATTTCCATGACCTTTTCCAGCATCTTCGCGCAGTTCGTCGCGCTGATCGGCGGTGCCGCGCTGCAATGGCGGCGGCTGTCGGGGACCGCGCCCGCGCCGGCCTGGGGCCAGGCGCCGGCGATCCCCGAAGCGAAGCCGCAGGGGGCGCTGCCGACCTTGAAGATGCCGACGGCCAGGGGCTGGAGCGAGGGCCACAAGCCGACGGTCGCCCCCGGGCTCAAGGTCAATGCGTTCGCGGCCGGGCTCGACCATCCGCGCTGGATCGAGGTGCTGCCGAATGGTGACGTGCTGATCGCGGAGGCGACGCAGATCGCGGGCGCGCCGAGGTCGGTGTTTCACTATGCGATGCAGGCGACGATGCGGCGCGCCGCAGCGCTCGGCGTCAGCGCCAACCGCATCACGCTGCTGCGCGACAAGGACGGCGACGGCGTCGCCGAAGTGCGCGGCGCCTTCATGGAGAACCTCAGCCAGCCCTTCGGCATGGCGCTGGTCGGCAACACATTCTATGTCGGCAACACCGACGGCGTGATGGCCTTCCCCTATGTCGCCAATGCCGACCGCATCACCGCACCGGGCAAGCGGCTCACGACGTTCAAGCCGAGCGGCCACTGGACGCGCAGCCTGCTTGCAAGTCCCGACGGCAAGAAGCTCTATGCCGGTGTCGGCTCGCTCAGTAACATCGCCGAGATGGGCATGGAGGTCGAGGAAGGCCGCGCCGCGGTCTATGAGCTCGATCTCGCCGCCGGCACGCATCGCATTTTTGGTGCGGGCCTGCGCAATCCTGTTGGTCTTGCCTGGGAGCCCAATACGAACGTGCTCTGGACCGTCGTCAACGAGCGCGACGGGCTCGGCGACGAGACGCCGCCGGATTATCTCACCTCGGTGCGCGACGGCGGCTTCTACGGCTGGCCCTATTGCTACTGGGGCAAGACGGTCGACGATCGCGTGCCGCAGGATCCCGCGATGGTCGCCAAGGCGCTTCAACCGGACTACGCACTCGGCGGCCACACCGCTTCGCTCGGCCTGTGCTGGATGCCCGCAGGGACCCTGCCCGGCTTCCCCGACGGCATGGTGATCGGCCAGCACGGCTCGTGGAATCGCAGCACTCTCTCGGGCTACAAACTGGTGTTCATCCCGTTCGAGAACGGCAAGCCCTCCGGCCCCGGTCGCGACATCCTGTCGGGCTTCCTGTCCCCGGACGAGAAGGAATCCTACGGCCGTCCGGTTGGCGTCGTGATCGGACCCGACAAGAAGTCGCTGCTGATGGCCGACGACGTCGGCAACGTGATCTGGCGCGTCACGGGCGCGTAGAGGTTACGTCCCGACACAGAGCGTGGCGCGCTGCTTGCGTAGCAGCGCGATCACGGAGAGCGCCGTGATCAGGCCCGTCTTGGGATTCTCCGACGGGATGTTCTCGATCGACATCGAGAAGCGCGCCGAATCCGCCTCGACCTCGATGCGGTGAACGTTGCGCGTCACGGTCGGATCGGCCCAGATCTGCACGGAGGTGCGGTCGGGTCCGACGCCCGCGAGCGACAGCGCGACCGCGACATTGAGATTGGCCGGAAAGCCCTTTGCGGCCTCGCGCGCGGTGCCCTCGAACAGTTTGAGCGGCTCGCGCAGATTGTCGATATCGATGTTGTTGTCGACGATGAAGGGCGCGCCCTTCAGACCGTCGATCGGCTTGCGCGTCACCATCTTCACCGAATGAATGGTGCCGATTGCGGCGGCGTTGACGGCGTCCAGCCCGATCAGCGCGCCGGTCGGCACGATGATGCGGCCGCCATTGGCGCGGGCAAGATCGACGAGATCGAAATTGTCGAGCAGCCCGCCGACGCTGACGACGACCGCGGCCCTGCCGCGCTTCACCGCGGGCTCGACGATCGCGCGCAACTGGCTGCTCGGCGCGCATTCGACCACGATATCCGCGGCGTCACCGAGCTGATCGATCGGCAGCACGGATGGCGCACGACGCAGGCCGCCCAGAAACGCCTGATGCTTGGCGGGATCACGCACGGCGACAGCGGACAGCGTCAGCCCCTCGATACCCTGATCGAGCGCCGACGCGATCTTGGTGCCGATCGAGCCCAGGCCTGCGATGGCAACCCGCAATTCGTTCGAAGCTTTCTGTCCAGTCATCGCATCCCGCCTTCTCGCCAGGCCCATGTCATAGCCGCTCACGCCTCCCGCGCATAGCTGCGCAGGCGCGCCTCCAGCACCGCCAGCATGGCATCGCGGGCCGGGTCGCGCGAACCGCGCAGCCATGCGGCGGCAAGCGGCAGCCGGCCGATGGGGCCGCTCTGCTTCGGCCGCAGCGGCACGAAGCGCACGCCCGTCACCGCCATCCGCGTGGTCCAGCGCGGCACGATCGCAACACCGAGCTTCGTTGCCACCAGATGGATGATGGTCTGCTTCTCGTCGGCGACCTGCACGATGCGCGGCGTCAGCCCGGCCTGCTCGAACAGCTTGATGGTGAGGTCATGGCTGTGCGGCCGCGAGCGGCGGTCCGGCACCAGCATCGCCTCGTCGGCGATCTGCGCCAGCGTGATCGACTTGCGCTCGGCGAGCGGGTGGCGCTGCGGAAACGCGACGATCGCGGTCTCCTGGAGCAGATCGCGGAATTCGAGCCGCTTGTCCGCACTGTCGGGCGGGCGGACGAAGGCGAGATCGAGCGCACCGGTCAAAATCTTCGGCAGCAGCCGGACGGTCTTGTCTTCGAGCAGCTGCACCGCGATCTCGGGATGCTTGTCGCGGAAATCGCGCAAGAGCGGCGGCAGCAATCCCGCCGCCGCGCTGTCGATGGCGCCGACCCGCAGCCGCCGCGCGGCGCCCGCGCGCGAGCGGTTGCGCAGATTATTCTCGACCGCCTCGACCTTGGCGAGGATGGCGCGGGCATCGCGCAGCAGCGTCGAACCGTCTTCCGTCAGCGACACCGCGCGCGTGGTCCGTGCGAACAGCCGCGTTCCCAGATCTTCTTCCAGCAGCCTGATCTGCCGGCCGAGCGCGGAGGGCAGCATCTGGAGCTGCTGCGCCGCATGGCCGAAATGCAGCTGCTCGGCCGCCGCCACGAAGCATCGCAACTGATGCAATTCCATCCAAGGTCCTCTCGTCTCGCCAGGCGAGGATTATATCATTTTTTTGTATAAACCAGCGCCAATTGAGTATGCCTCCTTCCCCCGCCTAGGCTCGTTGCCGGCGTGGACCTCAGGGTCCGCCGATACAACAACAAGCCGGAACTCGAGGAGGCCAGGGTGGCGAGCGAGATTCAGACGCGCGTGCTGCGCAAGATCACTTGGCGCATCGTTCCCTTCATCATGCTGCTGTACTTCGTGGCCTTCATCGACCGCGTCAATATCGGCTTTGCCTCGCTGACGATGAACAAGGACATCGGCCTGTCGCCCACCGTCTACGGTTTCGGCGCCGGCATCTTCTTCTGGGGCTATTTCCTGTTCGAGGTGCCCTCCAACATCATCCTGCACAAGGTCGGCGCGCGGATCTGGATCGCGCGGGTGATGATCACCTGGGGCCTCGTGTCGGCCGCGATGGCGTTCGTGCAGGGCCCGACCAGCTTCTATGTGCTGCGCTTCCTGCTCGGCGTCGCCGAAGCCGGCTTCTTCCCCGGCATCATCCTCTATCTCTCCTACTGGTTCCCGGCGCGCCAGCGCGCCGCGGTGACCGCGCTGTTCATGGCGGCGGCGCCGCTGTCGACCGTACTCGGATCGCCCGTCTCCGGCGCGCTGCTGGAAATGGATGGCCTGTTCGGCTTCAAGGGCTGGCAATGGCTGTTCGTGCTGGAGGCACTGCCGGCCGTGCTGCTTGGCTTCGTTGTGCTGGCATTCCTCACCGACCGCCCGGAAAAGGCAAAATGGCTCGCGGACGACGAGCGGCGATGGCTGGTCGACGTCATGAATGCGGAAACCACGAGCAAGGCCGCGACCGCGAGCCACAGCATCTGGCGCGGGCTCGCCGATCCGCGCGTGCTGGCGCTCGCGCTCATCTATTTCGGCACCTCGGCAGGCCTCTACACGCTCGGCGTCTGGGCGCCGCAGATCATCAAGCAGTTCGGCCTGTCCACGCTCCAGGTCGGCTTCCTCAATGCACTGCCGGCAACCGCCGCCGTCGTCGCCATGGTGCTGTGGGCGCGGCATTCGGACCGCACCGGCGAGCGCACCTGGCACGTCGTGCTCGCCTGCCTGCTCGCGGCCGTGGGGCTCGCCTATGCCGGCCTTGCGACCGGCGTCGTCGCTGTGCTGGTCGCGCTGACGCTGGTGAACATCGGCATCTCTTCGGCCAAGCCGCCACTGTGGAGCATGCCGACGCTGTTCCTGTCCGGCCCCGCGGCCGCGGCCGGGATCGCCACCATCAACTCGATCGGCAATCTCGGCGGCTTCGTTGGTCCGGCCATGATCGGCTGGATCAAGGACCAGACCGGCAGTTTTGTCGGCGGACTCTATTTCGTCAGCGGCCTGCTCGTTCTCTCGGCGGTCCTGACCCTGCTATTGTCGCGCGCGCAGACCGCGCCCGTCGAACCCGTCCCGCAATCCCACTGACATCTCAAACGGAGCATCTTCATGCGCACTCATTCGATCGCAGCAATTCCGGCCGACGGCATCGGCCCCGAGGTCATCTCGGCCGGCGTCCGCGTGCTGGAGGCTCTGGCAAAACGCAGCGGCGACCTCGCCTTCAACGTCAAGACGTTCGACTGGGGCTCGGACTATTACAAGAAGCACGGCGTGATGATGCCGGCCGACGGGCTCACCGAATTGAAGAAGTTCGACGCGATCTATTTCGGCGCAGTCGGTGCGCCCGACGTGCCCGATCACATCACGCTGTGGGGCCTGCGCCTGCCGATCTGCCAGGGCTTTGATCAATACGCCAATGTGCGGCCGACCAAGATCCTGCCCGGCGTCGCCTCGCCGTTGCGCAATGTCGGCATGGGCGATCTCGACTGGGTGATCGTGCGCGAGAACTCGGAAGGCGAATATGCCGGCATGGGCGGCCGTGCCCACAAGGGCCTGCCGGAAGAGGTCGGCACCGAGGTCGCGGTGTTCACCCGCGTCGGCGTCACCCGCATCATGCGCTACGCCTTCCAGCTCGCGCAGTCGCGGCCGCGCAAATTCCTGACCGTGGTGACCAAGTCGAACGCGCAGCGCCATGGCATGGTGATGTGGGACGAGATCGCAGCCGAAGTCGCGACCGAATTCCCCGATGTGACCTGGGACAAGATGCTGGTCGACGCCATGACGGTGCGCATGACGCTGCATCCGAAGAGCCTCGACACGATCGTTGCGACCAACCTCCACGCCGACATCCTCTCCGATCTTGCCGGCGCACTCGCCGGCAGCCTCGGCGTCGCGCCGACCGGCAACATCGACCCGCAGCGCCGCTTCCCCTCGATGTTCGAGCCGATCCACGGCTCTGCGTTCGACATCACCGGCAAGGGCATCGCCAACCCGGTCGCGACCTTCTGGACCGGTGCCCAGATGCTGGAGCATCTCGGCGAGAAGGACGCGGCAATACGGCTGATGTCGGCGGTCGAGCGCGTCTGCGCGGCCGGCGTGCTGACGCCCGATGTCGGCGGCAAGGCGACGACGAAGGAAGTCACGGACGCCGTTATCGACGCGATCCACGGGACGAACGTGTAATCGCTACCCGACGTCATGGCCGGGCTTGTCCCGGCCATGACGAGTTGTGGATCAACTACTTCCGCCCTTGCGGCGGAGGCGCCGGCGCCGCCATCGCGGCCACAGGCTCGGGCGGCGTCAGATGGCGCGGGACGATGATGGACTGGCCGGGGGTGAGGGTCGCGTTCTCCGCCAGCGAATTGCTCTGCGCCAGCGTCCACAGCGGCACGCGGCGGGCGGCGGCGATGCTCTCCATGGTGTCGCCCGCGCGCACCGGCACCCGCACGCCGCTGTCCCACAATTCCACCGGCGTGTTCGGCGGCACGAGATAGCGCAACGGTACCGCATCGGCCTGGCTCTGCGCGGGGATGCGTGGCAGCTGCGTCACCATCTCGATGATCTGGCGATGGATGTCGTCCGACTTCTCGATGTTGATGTGCGAGACGCGGCTGTTCTCCTTGAGGTCGTAGCTCGCGTAATGGCCCCGATAGCCGGGCACGGCCACGACGTCGCCGCCGCCGAGCACGCTGTCGGAGAGGAAGATGTTGATGAAGCGCTCGACATTGAGCGGCACGTCGCCGGTCGCATGCGCGGAATCGATGGCGATGACGAGGCTGATCCGGATGTTCTCCTTGGCCGCCATCTCGGAGATCACGACCGAGCACAGCCCGCCCATGGAGTGGCCGATCAGCACGATCGGCGCCGGGCTCTCCTTGTAGCTGGAGATGACACGATCGCCGATCCATCGGCAGATGGTGAATTCATAGACGTCGGCCGAGAAGCCGGCCTTCGTCAGCTTTTCGCTGAGCCGGTCCATGCCGGTCGAGAAGATCGGCCCCATGGCGCCGCGGAACAGGTAGATCTTTGGCGGCGGCAGCGGCTCGACCGGCGGAGCGGGAGGCGGCGGCGCAGCGGTCGTGACCGCGGGGCGCTTCGGCTTCGCAGGTGAGGCAGCGGCCATGCCGGTGCCTAGGGCGAGCAGCGCAACCGCTGCCAGCACGACTAGCCGCCTCAAATCGATCATCCGTCCAGCAGTCCCACCATGGGAGGCAAAGGCCTCCTCCGCGGGCTTAGTGACCACCGATTGGGTGGATTTTGGGGCACGGAACCGGGCCCGTGACGCCCGTCGGTCGAGGTTCTCATCCTGCCCCTTACATCCCCGGCATCAATTGAAGGGAATCCATGGCTGGGCTTCGCAGGTATCAAGGATCACCGAGCTCTGGACTCCCTTGTAGGCGTCATCGTCGAAAAAGACCGAATAGGCGGGGTGTCTGTCAGACGGACCAGCGCCCTGCCTCAGGCAGACGAAATACGCCCCCGGCCCGTGGTCAGTAGGGCGGACGGCGGATGTCTCGAGTCCCCCGGTCAGCTTGACTTCGGCGGCTGCCTTCCTGACGCCCTCCTGCACCGCCTTGGCACCAGGCGGACGCGGAGGATGATAGACAGGAGGCAAATTCCCGCTCGACGCGCATCCCGCCAGCAGCAGCGTCAAGATGGCGGACAAGGCCGCCAGAGAACTGCGGCGGCCGAAGACGGACCTTCGCTGGCCGCACGCCAACTCATATCGTGAATGCATCGCTTGTCCCCAGTGCCGCGCTCGCTGCGCGCCTCATCCCTGGGTCAGGACGAGATAGAGGCAGCCGGCGACCGTGGGCAGGAACGCGACCAGGGCCGTCATCCAGAAGCCGGGCTCGAGCATCGAGTCCTGGTCATCCCTCTCGTCGACTGCACGCCGATCTGCATTCGTCCGGCTCCACGCCTCATCGGCCGTGAACAGGGGAACGCTGCTCGCGCGCGCATCGTCGCGTGCTGCGCTTTGGCGCAAAGCGCGTTGGGAAAGGCGAGTTATTCCGGATGTCAGCATGTCATTGACTCTGATCGGCTACCAATATGTCGGGCTCGGATGTTGCGGGGCGCGCGGCCGCATCACTGTGTCAGCGCCTGATCTGAATTCGCTCCGGGCACAGGCGGCGGGGCCGGATTGTTGGCCGGGCTCTCCTTGGCGCCGGAATCGGTCCAGGCCGGCGGCAGGCCGAGCCCCTGCCCCGCGATGCCGGTGATGCCGGGAAACCGTCCGAACGCTTCGCAGGCGACGTATTTGGGTGCACCGCCGAGGCGCACGGGAATGCTGTCCATCGGCGGCAGCGCAGGGATGCCGCCGAACGGCGATTCTCCGGTCGTAACCAGTTTTGCGAAGTCCGTGCCGAAATCGGCGGCGAGATCGTAGGCATCGCCCTCATTGGCGACCCGCGGAGAGTTGGTAATCGAGTTGGCGCCGCGCGCCCAGACCATGGCCGCCTTCTGAAATCCTGCAAAATCGCGCGCCTCCGCCTCGACCGACAGGCTGCCGAGCCCGACCGGAAGCCTCGGCACCGGTACAGGCACGCCGGGCAGCGCAACGGTCTTGGCAATCGACAGGGCCTTCGATGCGCCGGAGGCGGTCGGGCTGGTCGGCGCGGCATGTGTCACGGTCGCCTGCACCGTGAGATCGGCATCGTCATCGGATGAGACGATACGGAAGCGCTCGCTCAAGCGGAGACACAGCTCGCGGCTGATGGCGTTCGCAACCAGGCGACGTTCCTTTTCGTTCAAGACGACATCCGTGCGCGCGGGAAAGACGGTCGATGCGATCCGGATCGTCTTCGCCGCCAGGACATCCTGCTTGTTCACGCGGATTTTCGATCGCGTCACCAGCCCGTTCGCTTCCGACATCCGGTCGTAGCTCCTGAGCGAGCCGGCCTGTTCGAGCGGCGCGGTCGCACACCCTCCGAGCGCAAGCGCGGCACCCATCAGGGCCGTCCGTGGAAAGCGCATGGTCCCATTCCCGCATCGGCAGTTTATTAGAGAGATCGCTCTAATAATCACTTCTCACGCCTCGCAACATCCGTCAACATAAATAGATGGAACTCTCTAATTTTGATTTTCTCGTGGCGAACCGTCGTGCTAAACGGGGCGAGTGTGAGTGGAGATGTCCGGTTTGAGGAAAGTCGACCCCGTTAAGCATGAGCAGAAGCGCGGGGAAATCCTCGGCGCGGCGATCCGCTGCTTCATCCGGGACGGCTTCCGCGGCGCCAGCACGACAGATATCTGTACCGAAGCCGGCATCAGTCCGGGCCACCTCTATCACTACTTCGCGAGCAAGGAGGCGATCATCGAGGCGATGATCGACCTCGGTCTCGCGCGGTCGGCCGAGCGGTTTGAAAAGATTCTCGCGGCCACCGACGTGATCGAGGCACTGCTCGTCGATATCGAGGAAACCAGCCTGCGGTTTCGTCCCGCCCAGATCCTCAATCTGGATGGTCTCGCGGAGGCCGCCCGCAATCCTGAATTCGCTGCGATCATCGAACGCCACACCGCGGCGGTCCGCCGCATGTGGAGCGACTTCCTGCGCCGCGCGCAGCAGCAGGGACGGGTGGATCCTGGGTTAGATCCGGACGCGACGGCAAACATCCTGATCGCCCTCGTCGACGGATCCCGCGCCATGCCGATCCGCAATCCGAAGCTGGATATCAAGCAGAGCGTAGAGCATCTGAGAACGATGCTCGCGCGCTTCCTGAACCCGCCCGACGCACAGAGCGCTGCGATCAAGCCCCGCATTCAGAAGACCGGTCGTCCCCTGAAGCTGGTCAGGAAGCGATAGAGCCCGACCCTAGAGCGGCAGGAGCCGGTTC
This sequence comes from Bradyrhizobium sp. 956_D2_N1_4, assembly GCF_052076025.1. Classification (NCBI taxonomy): domain Bacteria; kingdom Pseudomonadati; phylum Pseudomonadota; class Alphaproteobacteria; order Hyphomicrobiales; family Nitrobacteraceae; genus Bradyrhizobium; species Bradyrhizobium sp. 956_D2_N1_4. The sequence goes on from NZ_CP197237.1 coordinate 5,785,140, forward strand.
AGCAATTCCAGCAGCGTGCGCTGCTCGGCCGCGCTGAGCGGGACCAGCATCTTTTCGTTATAGGGCTCTGTCAGCCTTGCCCCCTCGGCAATGAGCTTTGCGCCCTTCGGCGTCAGCATCAGCTCGACGGCGCGACGATCCGCCTTCGAGCGGTTGCGCTTGATGAAGCCGGACGATTCGAGCTCGTTCAGGATCTTGATCAGGTTCGGCAGGCGCAGCCGAAGCAGGCTGGCGAGGCTGCTCGGCGGCACGCCGGGATTGTCACGAATGACGGCGAAGATCGCATAGGTCGCCGGCGTCAGGCCCAACGCGGCGAACTCCTCGTAAAAGCCTTCGAAAAACTTCAACTGCGCGAGGCGCAGCATGAAGCCGGGCGTCCGCCGGAGCGCGCGCAGGTCCAGCGATTTCTCCGGCTGCTGATCGGACTTCAACCCGGGTCTTACGGTTTTCGAACTCATGATCCTCAATCCGCGGCGGCCAAAGCCGAATTGACACTCTCAAAAATAGCTATAAAATATAACTATTATTTAGCGGCACCAAGACCGCGCATGGGAGGGACACAATGAACAGCAAATTCCTGCACAAATTGTGCATTTTGGCCTCGATGCTGGTTGCCGCGCCGGGCTTTGCCCAGGATGCCGTGAAGATCGGCATCCTGAACGACCAATCCGGTCCGTTCGCGAGCTATCAGGGGATCGGCTCGGTCGTCGCCGCAAAAATGGCGGTCGAGGATTATGGCGGCAAGGCCGCCGGCAAGCCTGTCGAGGTCGTCGCGGCCGACCATCAGAACAAGACCGACATCGGGATCGGCATCGCCAGACGCTGGTACGAGAATGACGGCGTCGACGCGATCTTCGACATCCCCAACTCGTCGATCGCGCTCGCTGTCGCCGGCATGAGCGCCGAGAAGAACAAGGTCTTCGTCGGATCGGGCGCTGGCACGGTTCTGTTGACCGGCGAAAAATGCACGCCCAACACCGTGCACTGGACCTACGACACCTATGCCTACGGGCGCGGCCTCGGCAAGGCGATCGTGCAGCAGGGCGGCAAGAAGTGGTTCTTCATCACCGCCGACTACGCGTTCGGTCACGATCTGGAGAAGCAGGCCGCGGAGGCCGTGAAAGCGTCCGGCGGCGAGGTGCTCGGCAGCGTGCGGCATCCGCTGGGAACGGCTGACTACGCCTCCTTCCTGCTCCAGGCCCAGGCTTCGGGCGCGAACGTCGTCGGCTTCGCCAATGCCGGCGACGATACCATCACCTCGATGAAGCAGGCCGCCGAGTTCGGGCTGACCAAGGACCACAAGCTGGTCGGATTGATCCTGGGGATGAACGGCCTTCCCTCACTCGGACTGAAGTTTGCGCAGAGCGCGCAGATCATGAACCCGTTCTACTGGGATCTGAACGACGGCACGCGGGCTTTCGCCAAACGCTTCGCCGAGCGCATTCCCTCGAAGGCTTATCCCAACGACATGCAGGCCGGCGTCTATGCCTCGGTCATTCACTACCTCAAGGCGGTCGACAAGGTCGGCGGCGCCAAGGACGGCAAGGCCGTCGTCACCGCGATGAAGGAGATGCCGACGGACGATCCGCTGTTCGGCAAGGGCTACATCCGCAAGGACGGACGCAAGATCCACCCGCTCTATTTGCTCCAGGTCAAGGCGCCCGAGGAGTCGAATTCGGCCTGGGACCTGCTGAAGGTCGTCGCCACGATCAAGGGCGAGGACGCATTCCGCGCGGAGAGCGAAGGCAAGTGTCCGCTGACCACGCAATAACGGCCGGGAGCTGACCATGAGCGGCATTGCATCCAGTCCGATCGACCCGTTCGCGCCTGACTTCCTGATGGACCCCTATCCCGCCTATGAAGCGCTGCGCGCGCTCGGGCCTGCGTTCGCGCTGGAGCGGTATGGCGTGTGGGCCATGGCAGGCTATGCCGAAGTCGAGCCGGCCCTGAAGGACTGGAAGACGTTCATCAGCGGCGAGGGTGTCGGGCTTCACGGGATGAATCCTGCCCTGCCGAAACCGCTGACACTCCAGATCGATCCTCCCGATCATGACAAGGGCCGCCGCGTCCTCGGCCGCACCCTGTCACCGGGCGTCGCAAGGAAGCTGCGCGAGACGTTTCAGCTAGAAGCGGAGAAGAAGGTCTCGGAGCTGATCGACAAGGGCACCTTCGATGCCGTGGCCGATCTTGCGGAGGCCTATCCCATGAAAGTGTTTCCGGATGCGATCGGCATCCGGCCTGACGGCCGCGAGAAGCTGCTGGCCTGGAGCACGTTCGTGTTCGACAGCTTTGGCCCGGAGAACGTAATGCTGGCCGCATCGCGCAAGGCGGGCCTCGCCGCTCAGAGCTGGATCATGGAATGCTGCGCCCGGGACGCGTTGCAGCCCGACGGGCTGGGCATGATGATCTACCAGGCGGCCGACGACGGCGAGATCACCGAGCACGAAGCAACGCACCTGGTGCGGCCGTTCCTCACCGCCGGGATCGACACCACCGTCAATGGCATCGGGAATACCCTGCTGGCACTCGCCACGCATCCGGATGAATATCGCAAGCTGCACCACAAGCCGGAACTGGCGCGCAACGCCTTCGAGGAGGGGTTACGCTACGACTCACCGGTGCAGACGTTCTTTCGCACCACCTCGCGCGACGTCGAGATCGGCGACGGCGTGATCCCCGCGCACCGCAAGGTGCTGCTGTTCATGGCCTCCGCCAACCGCGATCCGGCGCGCTGGGACAAACCCGACCGCTTCGATGTCGAACGGAGTGCGACCGGACATGTCGGCTTCGGCGCCGGCATTCACGCCTGTGTCGGCCAGATGATTGCACGTCTGGAAGGCGAATTGATCTTCGGCGAGCTTGCAAGGCGCGTGAAGACCATCGAGCTCACGGCAGAGCCGAAACGCAGGCTCAACAATTCCCTGCGCGGACTGGAGAGCATCCCGGTCCGCGTGACCGCCGCTTAGGCGGCATCACGCGGTGCTGCGGGCGCGACGCGCCCTCAGTTCCTGGCCGGCGCCGTTGCCGCCGCGGAGCGTGCCTGCCGCGGGGCCCTGGGTGCGCCGGGTTCGGCGACCGGACCCGCCGGGGCGCGCGAGCGCAAGATGGCGGCGTCGATCTCGCCGATGACGCGGCGCTGGATCGCCTCGTTCTTGTCGATCGAGATGTGGCCGACGCCGGTGCCGCGGACGTCGACATTGTCGAGCTTGCCGCGGAGACCAGCCGCAGCGCGCACAGGCTCGCCGGGACCGTCGCCGATATAGATGTTGATGTAGCGTTCGGCGCCGGTCGACAGCCTGGTCTTGAATACGGAATCGAGGCCGATCGCTAGCTTCACGGGCACGCCGAGCTGGTTGAGCTTGGCGATCATGTCGGGCAGCGCGGTCGCGCCGGAGGAATGGCCGACCAGGACAATGGTCTTGACCCGACCGGCCCTGTAGTTGGCCGCGGCCTCATCAGCGAGCGAGGACCAGGACACGAAGTTCGCGACGGTCACCTGGACGCCCTGCGCCTGGAGGCGGGAGCCGATCGTATCGAGCCCGAGCGAGAAGATGTTGAGCACGCCGCGGAGCAGGTAGACATGGGTGGTCGCGGCCGCGGACTGGCTCGGCGCCGCCCTGGCGGTGGACGGGCTAATGGCAACAGCTGACAGCAGGAGCAGGCAGATCGCCCACACACGGAGGGCGGGCAACTGGCTGGCGCCGGCGGTGTGACGGCCGTTCGGTCTCATCTCGATGTTTTCCCTGGGGACGATACGCTTTGCGATTGGCCGGAATCGTAGCCACGGCCTGCTCGCAGACGCAACAAAGAGGCGCGTGAGCGGCAATCTTAGCCACAAGCCGTGACCCTCGCGCAACACTTGCCCGGAACCTGCCACCGAAGGGACTGTTTTGAGACCATTTTTCTCCGGCCAATTGCGGCCGGGCAAGTGCATTCCTATTTCAGGGCTCCGCTGACCTCCTCCCGGACGGTTCCAGCCTCCCCTCCCCAGTCTTTACCTTTCAGCCCTGCGGCCATCATGTCCTCCATCATTTCCGTCGCCAATTTGTCGAAGACCTATGGGTCCGGCTTCAAGGCGCTCAAGAACGTCAATCTCGACATCAAGCGCGGCGAGATTTTCGCGCTGCTCGGCCCCAACGGCGCCGGCAAGACCACGCTGATCTCGATCATCTGCGGCATCGCCAACCCAAGCGAAGGCACGGTCCTCGTCGGCGGCGAGAACATCCAGACCTCGTACCGCAAGGCCCGCTCGCTGATCGGCCTCGTGCCCCAGGAATTGCACACCGACGCCTTCGAGAGCGTGTGGGCGACGGTGAGCTTCTCCCGCGGCCTGTTCGGCAAGCCGAAGAACCCCGCCCATATCGAGAAGGTGCTGAAGGACCTCTCGCTCTGGGACAAGAAGGACAACAAGATCATCACGCTCTCCGGCGGCATGAAGCGCCGCGTGATGATCGCGAAGGCGCTGTCGCACGAGCCGCAGATCCTGTTCCTGGACGAGCCGACCGCCGGCGTCGACGTCGAGCTGCGCAAGGGCATGTGGGAGGTGGTGCGCACCCTGCAGCAATCCGGCGTCACCATCATCCTGACCACGCATTACATCGAGGAAGCCGAGGAGATGGCCGACCGCATCGGCGTCATCAACAAGGGCGAGATCGTGCTGGTCGAGGACAAGGCGACGTTGATGGAGAAGCTCGGCAAGAAGCGGTTGACGCTGCATCTGCAGGGCAAGGTCACGACGCTGCCGGACAGCCTCAGCCATTACGAACTCGACGTCTGCGACGGCGGCGCGACGCTCGTCTACGACTACGACACCAAGGGCGAGCGCACCGGCATCACCAGCCTGCTCAGCGACCTCCGCAACGCCGGCATCCGCTTCAACGATCTCGACACGACGCAATCGTCGCTCGAGGACATCTTCGTCGACCTCGTGAGGACGTCATGAATCATCGCGCCATCCGCGCCATCTATCTGTTCGAAATGGCGCGCACCTGGCGTACGCTGCTGCAAAGCATCGTCTCGCCTGTCGTCTCGACCTCGCTCTATTTCGTGGTGTTCGGTGCCGCGATCGGCTCGCGCATCAGCCAGGTCGAGGGCGTCAGCTACGGCACCTTCATCGTGCCGGGCCTGATCATGCTCTCGGTGCTGACACAGAGCATCGCCAACGCTTCCTTCGGCATCTACTTTCCGAAATTCACCGGCACGATCTACGAAATCCTGTCAGCGCCAATTTCCTATGGCGAGATCGTGCTCGGCTATGTCGGCGCCGCCGCGACGAAGTCGATCATTCTCGGCCTGATCATTCTCGCCACTGCCGGCCTGTTCGTGCCGCTGCACATCCATCATCCGGTCTGGATGCTGACCTTCCTGGTGCTGACGGCAGTGACGTTCAGCCTGTTCGGCTTCATCATCGGCATCTGGGCCGACGGCTTCGAAAAGCTCCAGATGATCCCGATGCTGGTGGTGACGCCGCTGACCTTCCTCGGCGGCAGCTTCTATTCCATCGACATGCTGCCGGCAGGCTGGCGCACCGTGGCGCTGCTGAACCCGGTCGTCTATCTGATCTCGGGCTTCCGCTGGAGCTTCTACGAGATTGCGGATGTCAGCGTGTCCGTCAGCATCTGCATGACGACGGCGTTCCTGGTGATCTGCCTCGCCGTGATCTGGTGGATTTTCCGCACGGGCTACCGGCTGAAGAACTGACCGCAGATCCGTAGCCCGGATGGAGCGCAGCGAAATCCGGGACGAGCGTCACCTCACGCACCAGCGGCCCCGGATTGCGCTTCGCTCCATCCGGGCTACGGCGCTACCTCACCTGTAGCAGTGGAAGCGATGGTAGCCGTCATAGTAGCCGCGGCAGCGGTAATGGCGGTGATGCGGAATGCCGAACACGCCCTCCACCGCACCCACGGCCCCTCCAACACCGGCGCCGACCGCGCCGCCAACGACGCCACCGACAGGCCCGGCAATCCGGTTGCCTTCATAGGAGCCCTCCTGGGCGCCGCGCACGATGCCCTGGGCGTGGCCGGCTTGCGGCAGCGACAACAGCGCGAGCAGGATGGCGGTGGCTGCGAACAGCAGGCGGACGGGCAAACCGGCCGGCAATTGCGCGGCGGCGATACGGGCTTTGTTCATCTTCGGTCCCAAGGGAATTAAAGGGGAGAGGGCAGCGGAAGCCGCCCGTCGAGGGCAGCCACAATCAACGCCTGAAGCGGCCGAATGGTTGCGCCTTTGTGACGAATTGTCGGCGTTGTGACTGCTTGGCACGCTCGCGAAAATGTCAGCGCCACCGCCAGCCACGCGGCACAAAGCGGCCTTGCTTACGCCCGGCATCGCGTTAACGATGGAGGGGCAGCCCGCTGGAACGAAAGCCGGATTGCAGGCATATTGCACGCCGGGGGACGGAGAGCCGCGGCGCCTAGCGTGAACAGGCCGGAGGCCAGAACTCAAATGCGTTTCCAGATGCGTTCTTTTTTCATCGCTTTTTCCTCATTGATGTTTTTGAGCGCGGGCACCGCGCAGGCCAAGGTCGAGATCACCGTCGACAAGGACAATCAGCAGATGACCGTCGCCGTCGACGGCGTCGCGCGCTATCACTGGCCGGTGTCGACCGGCATCCCCTCGCGCGAAACGCCGGGCGGCGCCTTCCGCGCCTTCCGCATGGAAGAGGATCACTACTCCAAGGAATTCGACGACGCGCCGATGCCGCACGCGATCTTCTTCACCAAGGTCGGGCACGCCATCCACGGCACCGACTCGGTCGGCCGCCTCGGCTCGCCGGCGTCGCACGGCTGCGTGCGACTGTCGCGCCAGAATGCCTCGACGCTCTATGCGCTGGTGCAGCAGCAGGGCGTGCTCAACACCACGGTGACGCTGACCGGCTCGGCCCAGGTGGCTCTGGCCCGCAACCCGCGCGGCCGCAACCCCACAGCAGTGGCCCGCGCGCCGCAGCCGGCCGAAGAGCAGTACGCCACTTCAGGCGATCCCGTGAATCTCGCACCGCCGGCGCAGCCCGCCCGCCGCTACATGCCGCAGGACGACAATTACATCTACCCGGCCGACGGCAGCGACACCGGCACGCGCTATCCCGCGCCGCGCTCGGCCAGCCGTCCGCTCTATGACGCACAGGTCTACCAACAGCAGCAGCCGCAGCAGTACTACAATCAAGGCTACGGCCAGCAGGGCTACTATCAGCCACAGCCCCGGCAATACTATCAGCCGCGCGGTTACTATCAGAACTGACGCTACCGGAACGCGGCGTTGCCGCGTTCGACGATCTTTCGCGCAGCATCGACGAAGGCGCGCGCGACCGGCTCGAGGATCTCGGGCCCGGTCGCGGCGAGATCATCCGACGGCGTATGAAACGTCCGATGGCGCCCGGCCATGCCGAGGAAATTGGCGTAGCCCGCCGCATGCACGTCGCGCAGCTCACCGACCGCCTGCTTCTCCGTCACCAGACGCTTGGCCTCGACTTTTGCAAAAGCCTCGTCGGTCAGCGCGACGGCGGATTTGCTCAGCACGAGATAACGCTCTTGCTCGGGCCGATCGGTGCGCGCGCCTTCCGCGAAGGCATAGCAGGCGTTCGACGAACCGAAATGAATCCACGCCAGCGTGTCCTTCGGTGCCGGCGCTCCGTGCTTCAAAAACAGCTCCATGCCGCCATGGCCGATCTCGTGGCCGGCGGTGGCGATGAACACAAGATGCGCCGGCCATTTCTCGGCGGCGACGGTGCGCGCCAGCGCGAGAAAATTGGCGATGCCGGGGCCGCGCTCGCAGACGCACGAGTACCAGCCGGTCATCGGCGTGGAGACGACGATGACCGGCCCACGGCCGGCCCCGATCTCGGCGATGACGTTGCGGCCAACAACATCGCGCTCGTAATGGCCCTTGACGTCAAAGGTCACAGGCGCACCTGAGGCGAGCGCGCGCTCGAACACCGCTCGCGACGCCGCGCCGACCACGATCACCGGCACGGGCCAGGGTGCATCCTCCTGCGTGACGTTATAGGCGAAGCGGTCGTCGGCGGGATTGCCGATCATCAGCAGGATGGCCGCCGGCTTCCTTGCCGCGGCTTCCTCGATCGCCGCACGATGGGTCGGCCCCAGATAGGCGCCCCGATCGAACGGCAGATCGAGCAGAAGGATCCTGCCGGTAACATCGCCGTCGCGCGCGAGCGGCGCGGCGAGATGGAAGCTGGCCTTGTCCTCCGGCGGCCACCAGAATGGCGTCGCCTCGACAGAGATGCCGGCGGCTTCGGCGCTGGCCCGCTCGACGACATATTGCCGCCCGAGCACGACGGGCTGGAAGCTGATTTCGAAACCCGCCTGCTTCATCTCGCCGGCGATCCAGTCGGCCGTCGCGCGATCGCCCGCCGAGCTGAAGCGGTGCAGACCGAAGGACGCATAGCGCGCCACATCTTCGTAGAGGCTCGCACCCGAGAGCACATCCTTGGCTAGCGCCTGTCCGACCATGAGAATCGCCATCGTTGCGATGAAGATAAGCCGCATATGAATGGCTCCCTTTTTTGAGAGCCAGTTTCCGCCTTCCCCGGCCGCCGTCAAGCACCTGTCGACCACGAAGCTGGACGAACCGGGCGAAGATTTCATAAGCTCCTCTTTTCACTTGGGCTGCGAACCTTGATGCCGTCACGTGCCGCGACAATCCTGATCGTGCTCTCGGTTCTCATTGCGGGACGAGCCATGGCCTTTGATCTCGAAGCGCATCGCGGCGGGCGCGCGCTGTTGCCGGAAAACACCCTGCCGGCCTTCGCCAACGCGCTGTCGATGGGCGTGGACACGCTGGAGCTCGACGTCGGCGTGACCGCGGATGGCGAGGTCATCATCTCGCATGAACGCGGGCTCAATCCCGACCTCGCGCGCGATGCAGGCGGCGCCTATGTCGCCGCGCCCGGCACACCGTTCGTGAAGCTGCGGCTCGAAGAGGTCAGGGCCTATGACGTCGGCCAGATCCGCCCCGACAGTTCCTACGCGAAGCAATTCCCCGACCAGCGGGCCGTGCCGGGGACACGCGTTCCCACCCTGGGCGAGCTGTTCGCGCTGGTACGCAAGGCCGGCAACACGCGCGTGCGTTTCAATATCGAGACCAAGATCGATCCAAACCATCCGGACGAGTCGCTCGATCCGCAAGGCTTTGTCGCAAAGCTGCTCGGGCTGATCGAGGCCGAGAGATTGTCCGATCGCGTCATGATCCAGTCGTTCGACTGGCGGACCCTGCTGCTCGTCCAGCAACAGGCGCCCAACATTCCGACGGTCTACCTGACGCTCCAGCGCGGCTCGGGCCAGACGGTGGCGTTGGACAAGGCGACGAACTGGACGGCGGGTTTCAGCCCGGCCGATCACGGCGGCTCGCTGCCGCGGACGATCAAGGCTGCGGGCGGCGCGGTCTGGTCGCCCTATTTCGGCGATGTAACCGAGGCGGTCGTCTCGGAGGCACACACGCTCGGACTGCGCATCGTGGTCTGGACCGTCAACAAGCGCGAGGACATGGCGCGCATGATCGAGCTCGGCGTCGACGGCATCATCTCGGACAGGCCGGACCTGCTGCGGCAAGTCGCGGGCGAGAAGGGAATTGCATTGCCGGCGGGAACGCCGGTCGTGCCGTGAAGTCTATCCGCCGTCATGGCCGGGCTTGTCCCGGCCATCCACGTGTTGCGGCATCGTCGGAAGAACGTGGATGCCCGGGACAAGCCCGGGCATGACGACCTCTCGTAAATCTGCGCGCCGTACCTTTGGCGTCCCTACTCCCCATCCCGCAGACGCCGGTACAGCGCGCCCAAAATATTGGAATAATCATCCGTCCAGACCCGCACCCGGTCGTCGGCTTCGGTCTGCTCCCATGACTTGGAGGAGGCGAGCCGGCCGACGTCGGCCTCCTCGCGCGCGGAGATGACGACGTCGGTCGAGAAGATGTAGTCCCCGTCGCGTCCGGAATCCTCGTTGAAGACCCAGCTCTTCAGATCGTTGGCATCGGCGATGCCGACCACGACGGTCTCGAGATCGAGGTGCCGGTTGGAGACGTGCATCACCACGGCACCGTGCGGCGCCAGCTTGTCCTTGTAGATATTCATCGCCTCTTCGGTGGCGAGATGAATCGGGATCGCATCCGACGAATAGGCGTCGACGATGATCAGGTCATAAGCGCCGTCGGGCTCTTTCGCGAAGGTGAGGCGAGCATCGCCGATCACCGGCTTCAGGCCCGGCATGCAGCTCGATATGTAGCGAAAGTTCTTCGGGTCGCTCGCCGCGTCGACCATGGACTGGTCGATCTCGAAGAAGGTCCAGCTTTCGCCGGGCTCGGCGGCACAGGCGAGCGTGCCCGATCCGACGCCGATTGCAGCGACCTTCAGCGGCGCGCCCTTGCGCTCGCGGAGCGCGGTGATGGCCTGACCGATCCCGCCGTCCTTGTGATAGTAGGTGATCGGCTCGGGCCGGCCGACGACCGGCGTGCCGTCATTGTTGCGGAAGCGCTCGGCGCCGTGGATCGTGGTGCCGTGCATCAGCACATGGAAATAGCCGCCGGGCGTCACCACGATCTTGTGCACGCCGAAGAAGCTGCGCACCGTCGTGACGCGGCCTTCGTCCGCCGGATAGACGCGGATCAACGCCAGCGCGAGCGCGGCGGTGGCGAAGATCTTCCAGCGGCTGGCGTTGAGCGCGAGCGCCAGAAGTGCTGCGAGCACGCCGACGGCCCCCGCGACCCAGACGCGATGATCCTCGAACCAGGTCGAGAGATCGCCGGTCATGTAAGACGGCGCGACCAGCGCCACCGCAAGCACGGCGAGTGCCAGCCAGTACCATCTGACGATACCCGCCAGCCGCTCGTTCGCCGGCGGCCGGCACAGCGCGGCGAGCGCGACCAGGATCGGGTATTCGGCGATCCAGGAGAAGGTGAATGGAGCAACGAGGCCGGCAAAGAGTCCACCGACCATGCCGCCGAACGACAGCGCGACATAGAAGCCCGTGAGATATTTGGCGGCCGGGCGTGTCCGCGCCAGCTCGCCATGGCAGGCCATGGCGATGACGAAGAAGCACAATTGGTGGCCGCCGAGGGTCAGCAGCAGATTCTGTTCGCCGCCGAACGCCAGCAGGACGATGACGCCCGCGATCGCGACCGGCTGGAGCATCAGCATCCATTTGTGCGGCAGCAGCGGCCGCGACTGGAACACCACCACCCAAGTGAGTAGATACAGCGACAGCGGCAGCACCCAGAGCAACGGCGCCGCCGCGACGTCGGTCGAGATGTGCGCCGTGACGGCGATCAGCAGCCCGGACGGCACCGCGGCGAGGAAGATCCAGCGCAGCCGCGTCACGAAGCCTGGCGCCGGCGCATTGATGTCCTCGGTTTTTGCGTCGACCACGGCCAGCTTCGGCGAACGCAGCAGCAGCACGCCGCAGGCGGCGATCAGGAGGATCAGGAGGCCATAGCCAAGGGTCCAGAACCGGTTCTGCGTGTGCAGCGTGAAAATCGGCTCCAGCAGGAACGGATAGGACAACAGCGCGAGGAAGCTGCCGATGTTGGAGGATGCATAGAGGAAATAGGGATCGTGTCCGGCAGGATGGCCGGTGCGGACGAACCAGGCCTGCAGCAGCGGATTGTTGGCGGCGAGCGCGAAGAACGGCAGGCCGATCGAGACCACGAACAGGCCGAGCAGCCAGAACGCATAGCCCGACGCCGGTGGCTCGCCATAGGCGGTGGCGATGCCGAGCGGCAGCGTGGCGAAGGCCAGCGCCAGCAACACGAGATGCACCACCACGGGAACGATCCGGCTCCTGATCTGCATCAAGAGATGCGCATAGGCATAGCCCGCCAGCAGCAGCGACTGGAAGAACACCATCGCCACCGACCACACTGCCGGCGAGCCGCCGAGCCGCGGCAGCACCATCTTGGCGAACAGCGGCTGCACCGAGAACAGCAAGAGCGCACTGACGAAGATCGCGGCAGTATAGACCGTCAGCAGCAGCCGGTTGCGCGACGAGGAGGGCTGCTCCGTGGCGGCGGGTTGCACGATCGAATCCATGGAAGCTCCGGCTTAAACCCCGGCGGGCGCCGGACGCGCGCAATGGAGCACAAGGCGCATGAACGGGCAATAAAGGGTCTCGTGATGTTGCAGCGACGATTGCTTGATATACAGATGTCATTCCGGGTCTGGTCTTTCGGACCATCCCGGAAAGACCGCGGAACATTTTGAATCCTTCATGAGCGAAACCGACGTCATCATCATCGGCGCTGGCCATAACGGCCTCACCTGCGCGGCCTATCTCGCGATGGCGGGCCTGCGCGTGCGCGTCGTCGAGCGCCGCAAGGTGGTCGGCGGGGCCGCGGTCACGGAGGAGTTTCACCCCGGATTCCGCAACTCGGTCGCGGCCTACACGGTGAGCCTGCTCAATCCGCAGGTGATCCGCGACTTGGGGCTCACTGAACAGGGCCTGCGGATCGTCGAGCGGCGCGCCCAGAATTTCCTGCCCGCGCCCGACGGCAGCTATCTGCTCACCGGCGAGGGGCGGACGAAGGAATCCGTCGCGCGGCTGAGCACGCACGACGCAAGCGCGCTGGACGGGTTCTCGCGCGAGCTGGAAGACATCGCCGACGTGCTGCGGCAATTCGTGCTGCGTGCGCCGCCGAACCTGCTTGACGGTTTTGGCACGAACGCGATCCGCGAAGCGGTGAACGCGTTGCAGAGCGCCAACATCCTGCGTGGGTTGACGCTGGAGCAAAGCCGCAGCCTGCTCGATCTCTTCACCCGCTCGGCCGGCGAGATACTGGACGAGCGCTTCGAGCACGATCTGGTCAAGGCGCTGTTCGGCTTCGATGCCATCGTCGGCAATTATGCCAGTCCGTACGCGGCGGGCTCGGCCTATGTGATGCTGCACCACGCCTTCGGCGAGGTGAATGGCAAGAAGGGCGTCTGGGGCCACGCCATCGGCGGCATGGGGGCGATCACGCAGGCGATGGCGCGCGTCGCGCAGGGCCGCGGCGTCACGATCGACACGGATGCGGGTGTGCGCGAGATCATCGTCGAGCGCGACCGCGCGGTGGGCGTAGTGCTGGACAACGGCACCTCCATCCGCGCGAAATATGTCGCGGCCAACGTCAATCCAAAGCTGCTCTACACGCGGCTGATCGCGGCCGACGCGCTGCCCCCGGACTTCCTCGCGCGCATCCGGCACTGGAAGAACGGCTCCGGCACCTTCCGCATGAATGTGGCGCTGGACCGCCTGCCCTCCTTCACCGCGCTCCCGGGCGACGGCGATCACCTCACCTCCGGCATCATCCTCGCGCCAAGCCTCGGCTACCTGGACCGCGCCTATCTCGACGCGCGCGCGCTGGGCTGGAGCCGGGAGCCTGTCGTCGAAATGCTGATCCCCTCCACGCTCGACGACACGCTCGCACCGGCGGACAAACACGTCGCGAGCCTGTTCTGCCAACACGTCGCGCCCGAACTGCCCGACGGAAAGTCCTGGGACGACCATCGCGAGGAGGTCGCCGATCTCATGATCGCGACGGTGGACAAATACGCACCTGGCTTTGCGGCAAGCGTGCTTGGCCGCCAGATCCTCTCCCCGCTCGACCTCGAACGGCAATTCGGCCTGCTGGGAGGCGACATCTTCCACGGCGCGCTGACGCTGAACCAGCTGTTCTCGGCGCGGCCGATGCTGGGCCATGCCGACTATCGCGGGCCCCTGAAGGGCCTCTATCATTGCGGCTCCGGCGCCCACCCCGGCGGCGGCGTCACCGGCGCGCCCGGCCACAACGCCGCACAGGCGATTTTGAGGGATCACCGCTCGCTGTTCGGAAGCCGTGGATAGGTCTGTGGAAAGGGCTGTGGACAGGCTGTTGGCAGGGCTGTGAGAAAGCAGTGGGTCGCCTGCGCGCGGCAGGCCCGGCGCGCCCCGTACAAGGCGGTGGAAAAGCTGGGGACGAGTGGCGGGATAAAGCCGTGGACAACTTGGGGGAAACGAGTGGAAGGCCTGTGGGCATTTCCGGGCCGCCCCCCAAAACGACCTCGCCCGCCGGGGGCAACTCCCCGTGCGGGCGATCGTCAGGTAACAGCCTCTAAAGAAAAACAGCCCCCGCCAGGAAATGGGAGGCGGAAATTACTTCAAGGAACTGCTAATCGAACCGAACTTGTCGTTCAAGCTGGTGCCCAGGCTGTTCACCACGGTGATGATCGCCAGCGCGATGCCCGCTGCGATCAGGCCGTATTCGATCGCGGTTGCACCGGATTCGTCCGACCAGAACTTCAAAACCATGCTCTTCAAGACTCGCCTCCGTTTCAATTCCAAGGTGCGTTGGCTGGATCCAACACCCGGAAATCTACGGGATACAACCTGCAGTCAGGTTAAATCGGAACCTGCAAGTTATGCGGAAAATTGGGAACAAAAGTTCCAAAAATTGAACTGACGGAACCCTAGAATGCAGCTTTCTCCCACTCATCGCGCCTGCTTTTCGATCGGCACCGAGGCCGCGGCCAAGCGCGTCGTCGACGTGCTCACGGAGGTCTTTTTCGACGGCGATGCGGCGGTCGCCGCCTTCGAACGGCCGGACGGACAGTGGGACGTCACGCTCCATTTCGCCGAGGCGCCCGATCAGGCATGGCTGCGGGAACTCATTGTAACTTCGGCAGGAAACGAGATCGCGGACACGCTCATCTTCGACATTGTCGAGGCCAAGGACTGGGTCAAGGCGAGCCTCGAAGATCTCGTCCCGGTGCCGGCCGGGCGCTTCGTCGTGCACGGCAGCCACGACCGCGACCGCGTCGCGCCGAACAAGCTTGCCATCGAGATCGAGGCAGCGCTCGCCTTCGGCACCGGCCACCACGGCACCACACGCGGCTGTTTACTGTTGCTTGACCACGTCCTGAAGAGTTCCCGGCCGAGGAGCCTGCTCGACCTCGGCACCGGCACCGGCGTGCTGGGCATCGCCGCAGCGAAGGCGCTGCATCGCGCGGTGCTCGCCTCCGACATCGACCCGCCGTCGGTGCGGGTGGCGGCAGAGAACGCGACACTGAACCACGTCGGCAACCAGGTGCGGGTGATCCGCGCAACCGGATTTGCCGCACCGGACTTTGCCAGATGCGGCCCGTTCGACCTGGTCCTGGCCAACATCCTTGCCAATCCGTTAAGGCAATTGGCCGGCCCGATGGCGCGGCACCTCGCGCCCGGCGCGCGCGTCATCCTTTCGGGCCTCTTGACCCACCAGGCCCCCGCCGTGATCGCCGCCTACCGCGCACGCGGCCTCGTGCCGCTGCGGCACCTGCGGATCGAGGGGTGGAGCAGCTTGTTGCTGAGGAAGATGGGGTAAGGCCAGCGTAGGTGCCGTCGGGTGGGCAAAGCGACTTGTCCGCCATAGCTCGAAGAGCGACGGCGGAACACCACTACTCCGCCGGCTTCTCGTCCCGGCGCGTCGCGCGCTTGCCCTGCAAGGCGCGCCTGGCGCGGCGCTCGGCGAAACGGTCGATCATCTGGCTGATGAGGCCGCGCGGCTTCTTCGGTGTCGTTGCGGCCGGGGCGCGGTGGGCCGGCGGCGAAATCTTCTCAAACATGAACGCTGGCATCGTGTGTCCCCTCGCCGTTGAGATGAACCACCCGCTCGAATTTCCCTGTTATCCGGACGAAGCGCAACTGCTGCATCCTGTACTCCACTCAATTCGAATGGACCATTTTCAAGCACGGTCCGTGCCAGATGCGACCCCAAATGCGTCTACATTGCGGACTGATCCTCATGATCCTAAACTGAGCCATGTTCGAAGCACACTTCCAGACATTCGAGGAGCCCGAGGCCGGCGTCGCATTGACGGCGCGCCTGGCCGCGCTCCGTGAAGAACTCGCCCGCCGCAAGCTGACCGGCTTCGTCGTTCCGCGCGCCGATCAGCAGCAGAACGAGTATGTGCCCCCCTCGGAAGAGCGGCTGGCCTGGCTGACCGGCTTTACCGGTTCCGCAGGATTGGCGGTGGTGCTGACGCATGAGGCCGCGGTCTTCGTCGACGGCCGCTACACGATCCAGGCGGCCAAGCAGGTCGACGCAAAGGCCTGGGCGGTGGAATCGCTGATCGATCCGCCGCCGGAGAGCTGGGTATCGACGCACCTGAAGGCCGGCGACCGCCTCGGATTTGATCCGTGGCTGCACACTTCTTCGGCAGCCGAGCGCCTCGCCGCCGCCTGCGCCAAGGCCGGCGCCGAGCTGATCGCCGTCGACAGCAACCCGGTCGACGCGATCTGGCAGGACCGGCCGCAGCCGCCGCTGGCCCCTGTCGCCGTGCACAGCCTGCAAAATGCCGGGGTCGCCGAGGCCGAGAAGATCACGCAAATCAAAAGCGAGATCGCCAAGCTCGGCGTCGACGCGCTGGTGCTCTCCGACAGCCACGCCGTGGCCTGGACCTTCAACATCCGCGGCGCCGACGTCGCCCATACGCCACTGCCGCTGTCCTACGCGCTGGTGCCGAAGGACGGCCGGCCGACCGTGTTCATCGACCACCGAAAACTCTCCAATTTGACCCGCGACCATCTGGAACAGTCCGCCGACGTGCGCGAGCCCGATGCGATGGCACCGACGCTGATGGCGCTCGCCAAGAGCGGCGCCGCGATCGCACTCGACAATGCCACCGCGGCCGACGCGCTCAGCCGGCTGATCGCAAGCGCCGGCGGCAAGCCGGTGCGCGGCAGCGATCCGATTGCGCTGCTCAAGGCCGTCAAGAACGCGACCGAGATCAAGGGCACACGGACGGCGCATCGCCGCGACGCCGTGGCGCTGGCGCGCTTCCTCGCCTTCGTCGACCGCGAGGCATCAAGCGGCAAGCTGACCGAGATCGACGCGGTCGAAGCGCTTGAGACGTTCCGCCGCGACACCGGCGCGCTGAAGGACGTCTCGTTCCCGACCATATCAGGCACCGGCCCGAACGGCGCCATCGTGCACTACCGCGTCACCCGCAAGAGCAACCGGCGCATCGCGCCGGGCGACCTGCTGCTGATCGATTCCGGTGCGCAATATGAAGACGGCACCACCGACGTCACCCGTACCATGGCCGTGGGCGAGCCGACGGAGGAGATGCGCGACCGCTTCACCCGGGTACTGCGCGGCCACATCGCGATCGCGCGCGCGGTGTTTCCCGACGGCACGACCGGCGCGCAGCTCGACACGCTGGCGCGGCAATATCTCTGGGCCGCCGGCGTCGATTTCGAGCACGGCACCGGCCACGGCGTCGGCAGCTATCTCAGTGTGCACGAAGGACCGGCGCGGATCTCGAAGCTCGGCACGACGCCGCTGAAACGCGGCATGATCCTCTCCAACGAGCCCGGTTATTACAAGACCGACGGCTTCGGCATCCGCATCGAGAACCTCGAGCTGGTGGTCGCCGCCGACATCGAGGGTGCCGAGAAGCCGATGAACGCGTTCGAGACGCTGACCCTGGCGCCGATCGACCGGCGCCTGGTCGATGTCGCGATGCTGGGCAAGGACGAGCTCGACTGGCTCAATGCCTACCACGCGCGCGTCCGCGCCGAGGTGCGGCCGGCACTGGACGAGGCGACGAAGGCCTGGCTCGATCAGGCCACGGCGGAACTGACGTAGAGCTCGGCCTGCGGGGCACGATGCATAGCTCTACGCGATTTGCGCAACGCTGTTTCCCCACCCATCGCTGTCATTCCCCGCGAAAGCGGGGAATCCAGTATTCCAGAGACAGCAAACGCATGCGGAAAGGCCGCGGCGTACTGGATCACCCGCCTTCGCGGGCGATGACACCGCCCTTAAGGCACGAGCAACGCGCCCAATCGGTCGCCATCGTGCCCTCATCGTAACCGTCCCGAAATCCGAATAGCCGCATTCCGAAACGCCGATATCCGTCTTGCGCGAGCACGCTACAGTCGATTCGACTTCGAAAGACGGACGACTATGCACGGCATGATCAGCAGGCCGCCGGACGCGGCGACGAAAAACATCGCGACCTCGCGCGTGGTGTTGCTGCTGCTGGTCGTCATGACCGGGATCGCGCCGATTTCGCTCTACATCCTGGTTCCGGCGCTGCCAGTGCTGGCGACGACGTTCGGCCGCGACATCTCGATCGCGCAGATGACGGTGTCGCTGTACATGGTCGGCATCGCGCTGTCGCAGCTCATCATGGGACCGCTGTCGGACAGGTTCGGCCGGCGTCCGGTGCTGCTTGGCGGCCTCGCGCTGATGGTCGCGGCGAGCGTCGCCTGCATCTTCGCCGAAACCCTGCCGCAACTGATCGCAGCGCGCTTCTTCCAGGCGCTCGGCGGCGCCTCCGGCATGGTGGTGAGCCGCGCCATCATCCGCGATATCTACGAGCGCGACCGCGTCGCCTCCATGATCAGCCTCGTGGTCGCAGCGCTCATGATCGGCCAGATGGTCTCACCGCTCACCGGCGGCCTGATCGAGACCGCATTCGGCTGGCGGGCAATCTTCTACGCCGTCACGATCGGTGCGATCGCGGTCGCAATCGGCATCGCGATCGCGCTGCCCGAAACCCGCCGCGATCGCGCGGTCGGCAGCGGCGGGTTTCGCAGCGACGTCGGCACCCTGATCAAGAGCCGCGCCTTCATCGGCTATGTGATGTGCCAGGTGCTGGCGTCCCAGATTATCTTCACCTTCGCCGGCGGCGGCCCCTACATCGTGGTGACGCAGATGGGCCGGACCAGCGCCGAATATGGCGCCTGGTTCGCGACAACAGGCTTTGCATATCTCGTCGGCAATCTGCTCTGCGTGCGCTTCGCGCCGCGACACTCGCTGGAAAGACTGATCTGGTTCGGGCTCGGCCTGCAACTCTGCGGCAGCCTGTTGAACCTGCTCTGGAGCTTCACCGGCTGGAACGAGGCTCCGAGCTGGCTATTCGGCACGCAGATGATCGTGATGGTCGGCAATGCCTTCGTGATGGCGAACTCCGCCGCCGGCGCCATCAGCATCCGCCCTGAAGCCGCCGGCACCGCATCAGGCGCGATGGGCTTCCTCCAGCAGGGCATCGGCGCGCTGATGTCGCAATTCGGCGCCTATCTCGGTGGCCATTCCGCAACGACGCGGCCGCTGACCTCGGCGGTGCTGGCGATCTCGCTGCTCTGCGCCTGCATGATGATCTTCGTCGTTCCTCGCCGCGAGGTAGTGGTGAGCGAGGAGTTGATCGAGCAGGCGGAGGAGGAAGAGACGGGGATGATGTGAGGGGAGCGATTGGCCTCGCGCCAATCTCGGTGTCATTCCCCGCGACCCGGCTACGCCAAGGCTTCGCCGGGGCTGAGGTCCAGGGCCGCCGAAGCTTTAGCGTAGGCGGCAAGCGGGGAATCCAGTACGCCGCGGCCCATCGGTTCTATCACAGCCGTCTCGGAGTACTGGATCGCCCGGTCAAGCCGGGCGACGACAGCGGAGTGAGTGGCGCGAGCGCGCCCCTCTCACTCCCCGATCAGCGTCAGCCACTCGTCCTCAGTCAACACCTTGACGCCGTGCTTGTTGGCTTCCGCGAGCTTGGAGCCCGCGCCCGGGCCGGCGACGACGAGGTCGGTCTTCTTCGACACCGAGCCCGACACCTTCGCCCCGAGACGCTCCGCGGTCGCCTTGGCCTCGTCGCGCGTCATCTTCTCCAGCGATCCCGTGAACACCACCGTCTTGCCGGCGACGGCGGAGTTGCTCTTCGGCTTCTCGGCGTCGATGATCTCGACTTCCTTGGTCAGCCGCTCGACGATGCCGCGATTGTGGCTCTCGCCGAAATAGTCGGCGATGCTCTTGATCACGGTGTCGCCAATCTGATCCAGCGCGTCCATCTCGGCCATCGCCTCCTCGTCGCCCTTGGCGACCTTGAGACAGGCGTCGTGGAAGGCGTCCCACGAGCCATAGCCGCGTGCGAGCGCCAGCGCCGTGGTCTCGCCGACATGACGCATCCCGAGCGCATAGACGAAGCGCTCCAGCGCGATTCTGCGCCGGCTTTCGATGGCGCCGAACAGGTTGCGCACCGACGTTGCGCCGTAGCCCTCGATCTCCTCGAGCTTCAGCTTCGCATTGCGCTTCTCCAGCGTGAAGATGTCGGCGGGCTCCTTCACCCATCCCTCGTCGAAGAAATACTGGAGCTGCTTCTCGCCAAGACCGTCGATGTCGAAGGCGCGCCGCGACACGAACAGCTTGAGGTGCTCGATCTTCTGATAGGGACAGGCGAATTCGCCCGTGCAGCGGGCGCGCGAGCCCTCTTCGCCGGCCGCCGTCTCCTCGCGCGTGACGTCGGTGTGCAGCGGGCACGGGCACTTCGTCGGGAAGTGGAATTCCTTTGCGCTCTTCGGCCGCTTGTCGAGGACGACGTCGACCACCTGCGGGATGACGTCGCCGGCACGCTGGATCACGACGGTGTCGCCGATCCTGATATCGCGCCCCTCGCGCAGCACCTCGCCCTTGTTGCCGATGCCCTTGATGTAGTCCTCGTTGTGCAGGGTGACGTTCTGCACGATCACGCCGCCGACGCCGACCGGTTCGAGCTTGCCGACCGGCGTGAACGAGCCGGTGCGGCCGACCTGGATCTCGATGTCGCGCAGCACCGTCACGGCGCGCTCGGCCGGGAATTTGTGCGCGATGCCCCAGCGCGGCGTGCGTGAGACGAAGCCGAGCCGTTCCTGCCAGTCGATGCGGTCGACCTTGTAGACGACGCCGTCGATGTCGTAATCGAGCTTTGCGCGCTGCTCCTCGATCGACTGATGGAACGCGAGCAACTCCTCGACGGAATGACAGAGCCTGGTCAACGGATTGGTCTTGAAGCCGCAGCGCTCGAACCAGCCGATCATGCCGCTCTGCGTACCCTCCGGCATCGCGCTCATCTCGCCCCAGGCATAGGCGAAGAAGCCCAGGGGGCGCGAGGCGGTGATGGTCGGGTCCTTCTGCCGGAGCGAGCCTGCGGCCGAATTGCGCGGATTGGCGAACGGCGCCTCGCCGGCCTCGACCTGCTTCTTGTTGAGTGTCAGGAAGGCCCTCTTGGTCATGTAGACCTCGCCGCGCACCTCGCAGATGTCAGGGACGTTGCGGCCTTTCAGCTTCTGCGGCACGTCTTCGAGGGTGCGGATGTTGGCGGTGACGTCCTCGCCTTCGGCGCCATCACCGCGGGTCGCCGCGGTGACGAGCTCGCCGCCCTCGTAGCGCAGCGACATCGAGAGGCCGTCGATCTTCGGCTCGGCCGAGAAATCGACCTTGTCGTCGTCGAGCTTCAGGAAGCGCACGATGCGGCCGACGAAGTCGCGGACGTCCTCTTCGGCAAACGCGTTGTCGAGCGACAGCATCGGAACGGAATGCCGGACTTTCCTGAAGCGACCCGACGGTGCCGCGCCGACTTTCTGGGACGGCGACTCCGCGCTGACGAAATCCGGAAAGCGCTTTTCGATCGCGTTGAAGCGCTGGCGCAACGCGTCGTACTCGGCGTCGGTCACGGTGGGCGCGTCGTCTTGATAATAGCGCCTGTCGTGCTCTTCGAGTTCGAGTGCGAGCCGCATGTGCTCGACCTTGGCCTGCGCCTTGGTGAGGTCGGCGACGTCGCGAAGCGGCCTTGCTTTGGATTTTGCTGCTCTTGCCATGGTGCTTGGATACGACGGAGCGGGCGGGAGGGTAAAGGCGGTTGGTCTCGTGCCCCGGACGCTGCGCAGCGCGGAGCCGTGCGCTGCAGAGCCGGGGCCTGTGTGGCGGCATTCCGTGTCCCGGCTCGCGCTACGCGCATCCGGGACACAAAGTCTAACTCGCCGCCTTGAGCAGCCGATCGGCGGCCGCCCTCGCCTCGGCCGTGATCTCGGCGCCGGCGAGCATGCGGGCGATCTCCTCGCGGCGGTGGTCGGCGGCCAGCGCATTGACGCGGGTGGCGACGCGCTTGCCCTTGTCGAGGGCGTCCTTGGAGATCAGCAGATGCTGGCCGGCACGGGCGGCGACCTGCGGGGCGTGGGTCACGGCCATCACCTGCACCTTGCCGGCAAGCCGCGCCAGCCGTCCACCGATGGCGTCTGCGACCGCACCGCCGACCCCGGTGTCGATTTCGTCGAACACCAGCGTCGGCGCCGAGCCGCGGTCGGACAGCACGACCTTGAGCGCCAGCAGGAAGCGCGAGAGCTCGCCGCCGGAAGCGACCTTCATCATCGGACCCGGCTTGGTGCCGGGATTGGTCTGCACCCAGAACTCGACGCGGTCGAAACCTTGCGGGCCCGGCGCGGCCTCATCGGTCTCGACCTGCGTCATGAACTTGGCGCGTTCGAGCTTGAGCGGCGCGAGCTCGGCGTTGACCGCCTTGTTGAGCTTGTCCGCCGACTTCTGCCGCGCCATCGACAGTTTCTTGGCGGCAGCGGCATAGCGCGCGTCGGCCTCGATTGCCGCCTGCTCCAGCTTCTTCAACCGCGAAGCACCGGCATCGATCAGGACGACATCGGCGGCGTATTTGGCGGCAAGCGCGGCGAGGCCATCGACCGGCGTCGAATATTTGCGCGAGGCGGCGCGTAGCGCGAACAGCCGCTCCTCGATGCGCTCGAGCTCACCCGGATCGAAGTCGGTCGCGGCGAGCGCGGCCAGGAGATGCTGGTCGGCTTCCTCCAGCGCGTTGATCGCGGTGTCGATCGCCTTCACGGCGGGCTCGACCAGCGCCGGCGAGTTGACACCGCGCCGCTCCAGCCGGCGCACCGCGGCCGACAGGGAGGCGACCGGCGAATGATTGCCGCCGACGGCTTCCTGCGCCTCCCGCAAATCGGAGGCGATCTTCTCGCCCTGCATCATGGTTGTGCGGCGACCGGCGAGCGAGGTCTCCTCGCCTTCCTTGGGCGCGAGCTGCTTCAGCTCGTCGGAGGCGTGGCGCAGATAGTCGGCCTCGCGCGCGGCGCGCTCCATGGCGGCGCGGTGCTCTTCCAGCGCGGCGCTGGCCGTGCGGCGCGCGTCCCAGAGCGCTTCGACCGCGGTGACGTCCTTTTCGAGCCCGGCAAAGGCGTCGAGCAGGCGGCGGTGGGTGGCGGCATCGACCAGCGCGCGCTCGTCATGCTGGCCATGGATCTCGACCAGGGCACCACCGACCGCCTTCAGCGTCTGCACGCTGATCGACTGGTCGTTGATGAAGGCACGGGTGCGGCCGTCGGCGAGTTGCACCCGGCGGAGAATCATCTCGCCGGTATCATCCAGGCCGTTCTCGGCCAGAATCCTCGTCGCGGGGTGATTTTTGGGGATATCGAAGACGGCGGTGACTTGCCCCTGCTCCGCGCCATGGCGCACGAGCCCGGCGTCGCCGCGGCCGCCAAGCGCCAGTGCAAAGGCATCGAGCAGGATGGATTTGCCCGCACCGGTCTCACCGGTCAAAACCGCAAGTCCGGTGGCGAATTCGATATCGAGCCGCTCGATCAGGACGATGTCACGGATCGACAGACGCGCCAGCATGGAATCAAATTTCCTAGCCGAGACTATAGGCCTATCTTCTTGAAGGCCCTGCTCATCCAGGAACCCTGATTCTCGCTCGGCTCGAGACCCCCGGATTTTACAAGATTATAGGCGTCCTTGTACCAGCGGCTGTCAGGAAAATTGTGGCCAAGCACCGCGGCTGCGGTCTGCGCCTCGGCGACGATGCCGATCGTCATATAGGCCTCGGTGAGCCGGAACAGAGCCTCCTCGACATGGCGGGTGGTCTGGTACTGCGTGACGACGGCCTTGTAGCGGTTGATCGCGGCCGTGTAGTCGCGCTTCTGCATGTAATAGCGGCCGACATTCATCTCCTTGCCGGCGAGCTGGTCGCGCGCACCCTCGATCTTGGCCTTGGCCGAGGTCGCATATTCCGAGTTCGGATATTTGCGGTTCACCTCTTCCAGCGCGGCGATCGCCTTCTCGGTGCGGGCCTGGTCGCGGCTGATGTCCGGGATCTGATCGTAATGGGAGGCGGCGATCAGGTATTGCGCATAGGCCGCGTCCGGGCTGCCGGGATGCAGCGTGACGTAGCGGGTCGCGGCGCCGATGCAGCCGTCATAGTCGCCGCCCTGGTAGGAGGCATAGGCCGACATCAACAGCGATTTGCGGGCCCAGTCGGAATAAGGATGCTGGCGGTCGACCTCTTCGAACTTCTTGTTCGCCCCCTTCATGTCCTTCTTCTCGTTCATGAGGTACAGGCCCTCATTATAGATCTTGTCGGCGGGCTCCTCGGTGAAGGTGTCGTCCTTGGCGGTGAACTTGTCCCAGAGCGCGCCGGTGCCGCAGCCGGCCAGCGGCAGCGCGAGCACCAAGAAGGTGGCGGCTTGAAGCAGCCCGCGGACTCCAGGCGAGACCGAGAGATATCCGCGCGTCATACGCTGTGCCGACATGAATTTAAGCCCTGACGCCCTGTGATGCGGTGTCCGCCAGCCCATGAACCCCGTCATGGGCGCGAAATGTAGCCGTGGCGCCTGCCATGCGACCACGCCGTGTAACCGAAAAACGATCTCGAACCAACCGGATAGGCAGGCATTTCGCCCGGATTAAGGCGAACGCGCCGCAATCCTAGCCGATCATCGTTACCAGGAGTTTCCCGGGAGCCGCCGCCAAACGCCGGCGGCAACAGAACGCCAGTGGCGACAGGTCTCTTCAGGACACGTCCGGCCCGTAGGCTGCGGCGATCCGCCCGCCGACGATGCCGCGACCGACTTCGCCCACGGGACGCGTGGCGCGGCGGACCGCCTCGCCCTCGACCACCCGCCAGGCGGTACGGTCGGCGAGCAGCGCGGTCAGGACAGCGTGGTTGAGCTTGTGACCGCCACGCACCGAGCGGTAGGCGCCAAGCAGCGGCAGGCCGGCCAGCGCGAGATCACCGATCACGTCCAGCACCTTGTGGCGGGCGCATTCATCGGCGTAGCGCAGGCCCTCGGTGTTGAGCAGCCGCTCGTCGTCGAACACGACGGTATTGTCGAAGGAGGCGCCGAGTGCGTAACCCGCGCTCCAGAGCCGGGCAACGTCGCACATCAGGCCGAAAGTCCGGGCGCGACCGACTTCGCGGCGGAAGCGCTCCGGGCTCAGGTCGAAGCCGTAGCTCTGCTGGCCGATGACGGGATTGGTGAAGTCGATCTCGATATCAACGCGGAACCCGTTGGCGTAGGGCCGGATCTCGCCGAAGGAGTCACCGACCTTGGCCGAGATCGGCTTCAAAACCTGAATGAAGCGGCGCTGTGCCGGCTGGCTGACGATGCCGGCCTGGTCGATCGCGGCAATGAAGGCCGCGGCGCTGCCGTCCATGATCGGCACTTCCGGTCCGTCGATCTCGATGGTGGCGTTGTCGACGCCCATGCCCCGCAGCGCCGCAAGCACGTGCTCGGCGGTCGAAACCAACGGGCCGTCACGATCGCCGAGGACGGTGGCGAAGTCGGTCGCGATCACCTGGTCGGCGGTCGCCTGAATCTCACGGTCACTTCCCTCGAGGCCGGTGCGGACAAAAACAAACCCCGCATCGACGGGCGCAGGCCCAAGCGTGAGAGTGACGGGAAGCCCGGAATGAACGCCAACGCCGGCCACTGTGGCTTGCGCACGAAGCGTTGTTTGCCGGCTAAATTTCATCAGGAATCCGCCCCACTACGACCCACTGCGACTTATACTAGGCCCGCTTGGCCGGCCAGTGCCGACGGTTGCGAATCTCCGTATCCCCAAGTCACGGCAAACCATAGTCACAGCCTCAAACAGCGCCAACTCACGCTTTTTTACCGATTGTTACCCCAAACCTGCCGTATTCGCGCCAAGGCTTAACCAAATTGCGCCGGAGTTTGGGACCGTTATCGGCAGTTTTACTGAACCACCAAATGCGTAATTAATGATTTAAAATCAGTTGTTTGATGCCGCAATCCGGGCATGCACGGGACCAAAGGAAAGGTCCCGGCAAGCTTCCCGCCGGGACCTTTTTTCGTCAGCCCTATTGTAACAATCCTCAGGTCGCCTGACGCCTCAGGAAGGCCGGGATATCAAGATGGTCGTCACCCTGTGGCGCCGGCGCAACAGGCGCCGGGCGGCCATGCATGTCCAGGCCCTGAGGCGCAGGACGGCGGGCATACTCCGATACCGGCTCGCTCGCCGCGATCTGCTGCGCCACGCTCTTCTGGGGCCGGCGATCGGGCAGCGGCGGCATCGCGGGACCGGCGGTGCGGGCTGCGACCGGCGCCTCACTCTCCTCGTCGCGGCGGCCGAGGCCGACATTGGCGAGGCGCTGGAGCAACGACAGGCGGGTCTTCTGCGGGGTCTCTTCTTCAACCTCGCCGCGGGCCTGGCGAAGCTCGGCCTGGGCCGGCATCGGCAGTTCGTCGATACGCGGCATCCGCGGTGCACGGACCGGCCCACGCTCGGCCTGCGGCGGGATGAAGGTTTCCGGCGTCATCGGCTCCTGCATCGCGACCGGGGCCATGTCAGGCTCCGGAAACAGCGTCGGCTTCTGCGCGATCGGGCGTACCGTGACGTCGCCATAGGTCTGCATCGGCGCGGGCGCCTGCGGGACCTCGGCAACGGCAGCCGCGATGGCGGCCAGCGCGGCGCGCTCGACATTCGGACGCGGCGCGGTCGGGGCGGCGGCCGGGATCTGGGCTTCCAGCTTCTGGGCGCGCTCGGCCATGCGCTGATTGTCGGCGCGCAGACGCGCGGTCAGGTCGGCGAGACGGCTCTCGGCAGCGGCCGGAGCAGCGGGAGCCTGCTGCACCTGCTGGATCTGCTGCGGCGCCGCGTTCGCGACCGGGGCGCTGGTGGCCTGGGTGTTGCGGGCGATCGTTGCCTGCTCGATGCCGGTGGCGACGACCGAGACGCGGATCAGGCCGTCGAGCGCTTCGTCGAAGGTCGCGCCGACGATGATGTTGGCGTCCTGATCGACTTCCTCGCGGATGCGGGTCGCGGCTTCGTCAACCTCGAACAAGGTGAGGTCCTTGCCGCCGGTGATCGAGATGAGGAGGCCCTTGGCACCCTTCATCGAGCTATCGTCGATCAGCGGGTTGGCGATCGCGGCTTCAGCGGCGGTCAGCGCGCGCTTGTCACCCGAAGCTTCGCCGGTACCCATCATCGCCTTGCCCATCTCGCGCATGACGGCGCGAACGTCGGCGAAGTCGAGGTTGATCAGACCTTCCTTGACCATCAGGTCGGTGATGCAGGCAACGCCGGAGTAAAGCACCTGGTCGGCCATCGCGAAGGCGTCGGCGAAAGTGGTCTTCTCGTTGGCGACCCGGAACAGGTTCTGGTTCGGGATGATCAGGAGCGTGTCGACGACCTTGTGCAGCTCGTTGATGCCGGCCTCGGCGGTGCGCATGCGGCGGCCGCCCTCGAAGTGGAACGGCTTGGTCACGACGCCGACGGTGAGGATGCCCATGTCGCGCGCGGTCTTGGCGATGACGGGAGCAGCACCGGTGCCGGTGCCGCCGCCCATGCCGGCGGTGACGAACACCATGTTGGCGCCCGAGAGATGGTCGCGCAGTTCATCGATCACCTCTTCCGCCGCCGCCGCGCCGACGTTCGGCTGCGAACCCGCGCCGAGGCCTTGCGTGACCGCCGTGCCCATCTGCACGATGCGCTGCGCCTTCGACATCGTCAGCGCCTGCGCGTCGGTGTTGGCGACCACGAAGTCGACGCCCTGGAGGCCCGCCGTGATCATGTTGTTGACGGCGTTGCCACCGGCGCCACCGACGCCGAACACGGTGATCCGGGGCTTCAATTCGTGAATATCAGGAACATTGATGCTGATGGTCATGTTTGCCTCTCGATCACGCGCGCGTGGGTTCGCCCCGGCCGGCGGCCGCGGGAGTTGGTGAAATGCGAAGGTTGCGGAACCGGTTCATCAGAAGCCCTCGCGTAGCCATCGTCCGACCTTTCCAAAATAACCGCCCGTCCCTGTCTTGACCTGCTGCCGCGTATGCCGCGGTTCGACATGCTCGTGATGAACATATTGCGGGTAGACGAGGAGCCCGGCCGGCACCGCGAACGCGGCGTTCTTCGCCTCGTTGGGCAGCCGGCCGAAACCGAGCGGACGTCCGACCCGCACGGGCCGGCCGAGAATCTGTGTGCCGAGTTCGACGAGGCCGGTCAGCTGCGAGGCGCCGCCGGAGAGCACGACGCGGCCGTTGGGCTCTGAGGCGAAGGGCGAATCCTTCAGCTTGTCCCGAACCATTTCGAAGACTTCCTCGGCACGGTGCTTGACGATGTTGGCGATGGTGGCGCGGGAGACGATCTGCGGCAGATCCTGCTCGTCACCGGCTGTCGGTACAGACATCAGCTCACGCGAGTCCGATCCGCCGGTGATGACGGTCCCATATAACGTCTTGATTCGCTCGGCATCGGCAATGGTCGCGGAGAGTCCGCGCGCGAGATCCATCGTGATGTGTTGCCCGCCGACCGCAAAGCCCGCCGCATGCACGAAGCGGCCGCCGGAATAGACCGCGATGGTGGTGGTGCCCGCGCCCATCTCGACGACGGCGGCGCCGAGGTCGGCTTCGTCGTCGGTCAGCACCGACAGGCCGGCCACATAGGGGCTCGCCGCCATGGCTTCGACATTGATGTGGCAACGCTCCACCGCCAGCATCAGGTTACGGGCAACGGTGGCCTCGCAGGTGACGACGTTCATGTCGACGCCGAACTGATGCGCGACCATGCCACGCGGATCGCGGATGCCCTTGACGCCGTCGAGCGTATAGCCGACCGGCAGCGCGTGCAGCACGGTGCGGCCCTCGCCGGTGGCGTGGCGCATGCCGGTCGAGGTGACGCGGCTGACATCGGCGGGCGTCACCGCGCCGCCGCGGATGTCGGCCGCAGCTTCGACCAGCTGGCCGGAGAGCCGGCCGCCGGAGACCGACAGCAGCACGGACTCGACCCGCACCTTGGCCATCTTCTCCGCCAGCCCGACGGCCTGGCGTACCGCCTGCTCGCATTCGGCAAGATCGATCACCGCGCCGGCCTTCATGCCGCGCGACTGGATCTGGCTGTAACCGATCAGCTCCACCGCGTGGGTACGGTCGCGCAGGGCTTCGCTCGGCGCCGACGGCCTCAGCCGCGCAATCATGCAGGCGATCTTGCTGGTGCCGATATCGAGGCAGGCGACGATGCCGCCGCGCTTGTGCGGCATCGGGCGCGTCTTCGGGGTCTGGGTGCGATCAAGACCGGTCATGCGGCGTCCCCGGCCTTCTTTTTCTTCTTGTCCTTGAACAGGTCCTCGCGCGCCTTGGCGGCGTCGTCGGACAGCTGCACCACCAGGCGATCGGGCAGGCGCATGTCGACGGCGACGATGTCTCGGGAGAACAGCTTGTCCTCCTTGTCGAGCCTGGACAGCGTCGCGAGGGCGTTGCCGACGTCCTGCTCGGGCAGACGGATGTCGAGGCCATCCTTGAGCCTCAGGTTCCAGCGCCGCTCGCCGACATAGATCGCGGCCTTGGTCACCGAATTGATCTGCGGATAGCGCGCCAGCAGCGCCAGGAAATCGCGCGCCTGGGTGTCGGCGCCCTTGCCGACCACGAGCGGCAGCGACAGGAACCGGCGCGAGACGTAAGGCTCGAGCACCGCGCCGTCATCGGCGATGACGGAGAGCCGGCCGGCCTCTTGCCACAGCGCGAACGCCTGGCGCTCGGTGATGTCGATCATGAGCCGGCCCGGATAGAGCTTCAGCACGGTCGCATCCGCGATCCAGGGATTGGCCTTGAGCTTGTCGCGCACGACGTCGGCGTCGAGGAACAGCAGCGAGGAGCGGCCGCTGACCCCGCCGACCGCGAGGATCTCGTCCTGGCTGAGCTGCTTGCGGCCGTTGATCACGACAGAGGTAATGCGGAAGCCCGCGGAATTGGCCAGCGCGTTGCGGGTGTCGCTGACTGCCGCGATGAAATCCTGGAGGTGGCCGCCCCTGACGATGCCGAAGCCGCAGCTTCCGACCAGCAGCAGAACGGTCATGGTGATCCCGATCCGGCGCGGCGCATAGCGCTCGACCAGCGCGACCACGCGCGGCGGCGGCTCGCGCTCGACGACGGGCTTGGCTTTGGTCTTGGACCTGATCTTGTTCTGGGCGGCAGCGCGCTTCTCGTCGCGCTTGTCCTGCACCCACTCGCGCAGAAGCATGACCGCTCCGATAGCGGCCGCCTTCAGGTCAGCTTGGGGCCTCAGCGATCTCAGAAACGACCGAGTGAGGCTTCCTGCACCATCCATTGCACGAGCTCGTCAACAGTTAGCCCGCGAC
The DNA here is from genome assembly GCF_052076025.1 of Bradyrhizobium sp. 956_D2_N1_4. NCBI lineage: Bacteria > Pseudomonadati > Pseudomonadota > Alphaproteobacteria > Hyphomicrobiales > Nitrobacteraceae > Bradyrhizobium > Bradyrhizobium sp. 956_D2_N1_4. The sequence continues at coordinate 5,815,288 of NZ_CP197237.1, forward strand.
ATCGCGCGGGTCCTGGCGAACATGACGTCTCGGACTTGCCGGGCCGGGTGCTGGTCTTCAGAAGAAGAAAACCTCTCCCCTTCAAAGCGTTCGCCGGAGGTGACATCACCCGCAACAGCCCACGCGCCGGCAGCCAAAGCGTCATATGCGCCGCCAGCGTTAACCTTCGGACGTCCTGGTAAACAAAAGGTAAACTTCGTTAACGCGGGATGCGTTTTGCCCAGGCGTGTGAGGCATTTATGCCGCGATGTCCGGCATTTTACCGGTTTTGGCTTCCAAAATCGGCCATTTCGCCGGTTCGGCCGTTAACCAGTCCTAATTATTTTCTTACGCCCCGCCCGGCGAGCTCGACCAGGCCGCGCAGGAAGTCGACGAACGCGATGCCTTCGGCTTTCAGCGCCTTTGGGTAGAGCGAGGACTTGGTCAACCCGGGCAGCGTGTTGGTCTCGAGATAGATCAGGCCCCTGTCGGAGACGATGAAGTCCGAGCGGGAATAGCCGGTGCAGGACATCGCGCGATGCGCCAGCATCGCCTGCTCCTTCAGCGCAGCGGTGATCTCGGGCGAAAAACGCCCGGGGCAGATCTCCTGGGTCGACTTCAGGAGATATTTTGCGGCGTAGTCGAAATTGCCCTCGCCCGGAATGATTTCGATCGGCGGCAGCGAGATGATCGAGCCGTCGGGGCGCTCCAGCACGCCGCAGGTCGCCTCGACGCCTGCGATGTAGGGCTCGATCACATAGTCTTCGTGCTTCGCGGCATTGCGGACCGCGACGAGATCCTGCTTCGCATTGACGAAGATCAGGCCGTAGCTCGAGCCGTCGCGCGCGGGCTTGGCGATCAGCCGGCCGTATTCGGCGAAGGCCTCGTCGATGTTCTCAAGCGCAACGTTTTCCGGCGGCGTCACGCCGCCGAGCGCGGCAAAATGCTTGGCCGCGATCTTGTCGAAGGCGAGATGCGAGGAGGCCGAGCCCGAGCCGGTGAAGGGCACGCCGCGCGCCTCGCACATCACCTGCAATTCGCCGTTCTCCGCGCGCCCGCCATGCAGGCCGAGCACCAGCACGCGGCCTTCCGTCTTGGCCTGGTCGAGCGCCTGCCCCAGCGGAATGCCCGATGTGCCGGGCTTGAACTCGTCCTCGAATGGACGGGCGTGTTCGAGCAGTTGCTTCGACTGCACGACATGCACCTTGTCCTCGACGTCCCACCACCAGAGATCGGCCTCGGGCAGCGCCTGATGTAACGCCTGGGCTGAGGCGACCGAAACCAGACGCTCCCGGTTGGAGCCGCCGAAGAGGATGGTGATGCGCATGTTCTCTCGTCGCCTGTCCAGGTTAGCCGGGAATTCCAATCCGCTTGATTTCCCAATGTAGCCCAATTCCGGAGTTTGCCTTCACCCGTTCGCGCACGGTCTCGCCCAGCGTCTCGATGTCGTGCGCGGTGGCATCGCCCGTGTTGATCAGGAAATTGCAGTGCATCTCCGAGACCTGCGCGCCGCCGACGCGCAGGCCGCGGCAGCCGGCGGCGTCGACCAGCTCCCAGGCGGAATGGCCGGGCGGGTTCTTGAAGGTCGAGCCGCCGGTCTTTTCGCGGATCGGCTGCGCGGTCTCGCGGTGGTTCTGCACCTCCGCCATGCGCGCGCGGATCGCATCAGTATCCCTGATCTCGCCGCGAAAGCGCGCGGAGGTGAAGATGATGGAGGGGTCGACGCCGCTGTTGCGGTAGACGAACTTCATGTCGGCGTTCGAGAACACGTGCTTGCTGCCGTCCCTTGCAACGCCGGTCGCCTCGATCAACACGTCCTTGGTCTCGCCGCCATTGGCGCCCGCATTCATGCGCAACGCACCGCCGATGGTGCCGGGAATACCGAAATAGAATTCGAGCCCGCCGATATTGGCGGAGGCCGCCACTTCCGCCACGCGCTTGTCGAGCGCGGCAGTTCCAGCGGTGACGACATCGCCGCTCGCGCTCGCCTCGCCAAAGGCGCGCGGCGCCAGCCGAATCACCACGCCCGCAATGCCACCGTCGCGCACGATCAGGTTGGAGCCGACGCCGACGACATAGACGGGAATGTCGGACGCAAGATGCGCGAGGAAGTAAGCGAGATCGTCCTCATCCGCCGGCGTGAACAGCACCTGCGCGGGACCACCGACGCGAAACCAGGTGAGCTCGGCGAGCGACTGGTTGGCGAGCAGTCGTCCGCGAAGTTGCGGCATTGCGGCTTTGAGCTCGGGTGTGATGTCGGGAAAGCTCATTGGACGTACGGAAGGTTTGGAAACCAGACACCACGATGAAGCATCGTGCCCATGTTTGGAACAACATGGTCTTGATCAAGTTCATCAATGCTTCGCACGTCCGTCCAGCTCTCGATCATCGGCTCTTCTATCGGTCGTCCCTTCAGAACCTGCCTTGCTTCGGCTAGAAGATACATCGCATCTTGCCAATCCCGAGCGGTGATACCGAAGCCACCGGGAACATCTCTTAGCTGCAGCCAGAGTACTCTCATCCGAGCGCCTTCAACTGGTCCGGCAGCGCATACGCCCATTGCGTGATGTTGCCGGCACCAAGACACACGACGAGATCGCCCGACTTCGCCAGGCCCTTGACGATACCTGCAAGCTCCGGCGCTGCCGGCAGCGGGATCACCTCGCGGTGGCCATGGGCGCGCAGGCCGGCTACGAAATGATCGCGGTCGATGCCGTCGATCGGCGCCTCGCCGGCGGCATAGACATCGGCGACAACAACCGCATCCGCATCGTTGAAGCAGGTGCAGAATTCCTCGAAAAGCGATTGCAGGCGGGTGTAGCGATGCGGCTGCACCACGGCGACGATCTTGCCGTTGGTGGATTCCCGCGCCGCCTTCAGCACTGCCGCGATCTCGACGGGGTGATGACCGTAATCGTCGATCACCGTGACGCCGTTCCACTCGCCGGTCTTGGTGAAGCGGCGCTTGACGCCGCCGAAGCCTGCGATCGCCTTGCGAATCGCCTCGTCCGACACGCCGAGTTCGCGCGCGACCGCAATCGCGGCCGTCGCGTTCGAGGCGTTGTGGCGTCCCGGCATCGGCAACATGAGATCGGCGATCTCGTGCACGGCGCCGGTCTTGCGATCACGAAACGCGACCTTGAACTTGGAGCCACCGCCCATCGGGGTGAGATCGACGAGCCGCACATCGGCCTGCGGATTCTCGCCATAGGTGATGATGCGGCGATCCTCGATCTTGCCGACGAGGCTCTGCACGACGGGATGGTCGATGCACATCACCGCGAAGCCGTAGAACGGCAGGTTCTCGACGAAATGCCGGAACGCGTCCTGCACCGCCTCGAAGGTCTTGAAGTGATCGAGATGCTCAGGGTCGACATTGGTGACGATCGCGACATCGGTCGGCAGCTTCAGGAACGTGCCATCGCTCTCGTCCGCTTCGACCACCATCCAGTCGCCGGCACCGAGGCGCGCATTCGAGCCATAGGCATTGATGATGCCGCCATTGATCACGGTGGGATCGAGGCCGCCGGCATCGAGCAGCGTTGCGACCATCGTGGTCGTGGTGGTCTTGCCATGGGTGCCGGCGATGGCGACGCAGCTCTTCAGCCGCATCAGCTCGGCCAGCATCTCGGCGCGGCGCACCACGGGAATGCGGCGTTCGCGCGCCGCCATCAGTTCCGGATTGTCGCGCTTGATCGCGGTGGAGACGACGACGACCGCAGCGCCGTCGACATTCTCGGCCTTGTGGCCGACCGAGACCTTTGCACCTGCCTTGCGCAGACGGTCGAGATTGTAATTGTCGGAGGCGTCCGAGCCCTGCACGACATAGCCGAGATTGACCAGCACCTCGGCGATGCCGCTCATGCCGATCCCGCCGATCCCGACGAAGTGGATGGGTCCGATCTCGCGCGGCAGTCTCATGCTCTGTTCCCTGACCTTGCCGCCGGAAAGGCGGCATCTGGCGAAGGTCACGGCCAAATCAGCCGCGCCGTTGTTACTGGATGCCCCGCTTTGGAAGGCCAAGACAAGGGCTTTTTCGCGTCAGATTCCCGCGACTTTGACCACCAGATCGGCCAACCGTTCGGCCGCATCGAGCCGCCCCGCCCCCTTCGCGGCTGCGGCCATGGAGGCAAGACGCGCGGGCTCGGCGGCGAAGGCGGAGATCTCGGCGGCGAGCCGGTCGGAGGTGAACTCGGTCTGCGGGATACGGATCGCGCCGTCGACCTTGGCCAGCACGCCGGCATTGGCGAACTGGTCCTGGTCGATCGAGCCGGGCAGCGGCACCAGGATCGAGGGCCGTCCGATCGCGGCGAGTTCGGCGACCGTGCCGGCGCCGGAGCGCGACACCACCAGATGGTTGGAGGCGAGCCGCGCCGGCAGATCGGTGAAGAACGGCGCGAGCCCGGCATTGATCTTGAGCTTGTCGTAGACCGCGCGCACGCGCGCCATGTCCTCGTCGCGCACCTGCTGGGTGAGGACGAGCCGGCTCCACAGCGCAGGCTCAAGGCGCTCGATCGCACCCGGGACGATGTCGGCCATGATGCGCGCGCCCTGGCTGCCGCCGACGACGAGCAGGCGCAGCGGTCCGTTCGCTTCAGGCGCGACATAGGGCACGGCGGCTGCGGCGAGGATCGCCGGACGCATCGGCGTGCCCACGGTTGTGGTCTTGCCTGCCAGCGCCGGATCGCGGTCGAGCACGCCGGGCAAGGACGTCGCGATGGCGCGGACGCGGCTCGACAGGAACCGGTTGGCGCGGCCGAGCACCGCATTGGCGTCGTGGATGATGCTAGGCACGCCCGCAAATTTCGCGGCGACCAGCGGCGGCAGCGTCGGATAGCCGCCGAAGCCGACGACGGCGACGGGCTTCAATCGCCTGATCAGGCCGTAGGCGGACAGCGTGCCTGCGGCGAGCGTGAGGCCGGCATAGGCGAGCTGCAATGGATTGCGGCCACGCGCGGTCTCGCTCGAGACGACGTCGATCATGTCCTTGCTGAACAGCCCGCTATAGCGCAGGGCCCGCTCGTCTGTGACGAGGCGGACGCGAAAGCCGCGCCGGATCAGCTCGACACCGAGCGCCTCGGCCGGAAACAAATGGCCGCCAGTGCCGCCCGCGGCGAGAAGAATCAGGGGGGAAGTGTCCATGGTAGCGGTATTTACAGGGAAAAAGCGCCTATTGCGAGCCGTGCTCGTGCCCCGGGCGCAGCGCAGCGCGCCGCACTTCGCGGCGTGGTGCGCTGCTGAACCGGGGCCCATGGGTGCGGCATTCTGGGTCCCGGCTCTGCGCTCCGCTTCGCTACGCTTGTCCGGGACACGAGAGGGTCACGCGTAACTGCGCATCGCCTCGGCGTGGCCGCTCGCCTCAACTTCAGTCCGCGGGCGCAGCCGCGTCAGCGCCAGCATCATGCCGACACCATAGGCCAGCGACACGATCGAGGAGCCACCATAGGAGATGAAGGGCAGCGTCATGCCCTTGGCGGGGATGAGCTGGAGGTTGACCGACATGTTGATCGCGGCCTGCACGCCGAACAGGATCGCAAGGCCGGACGCCGCAAAGCGCGAGAACATGTCCTCATTGGCGTAGGCGCGCGACAGCGTGCGGATCACGACGAAAGCGAACAGCGCCAGCATCGCGAGGCACAGGATGATGCCGAATTCCTCGGCGGCAACCGCGAACACGAAGTCGGTATGACTGTCCGGCAGGCTGCGCTTGGCGATGCCCTCGCCCGGCCCGAGCCCGAACCATCCGCCGTTGTAGAAAGCTTCCATGGCGGTATCGACCTGGAAGGTGTCGCCGGAAGCCGGATTCATGAAACGCTTGATGCGGCCGGCGACGTGCGGGACGAACAGATAAGCGCTGAACAGACCGGCAGCGGCGGCGCCCGCCAGGCCGAACACCCAGATCATGCGCATGCCCGCGATGAAGAACAGCGAGCCCCACACCATCAGGATCAGCATGGTCTGACCGAAATCGGGCTCCATCACCAGCAGCGAGACCAGCATCAAGAGCAGCACCAGCGCCATCGAGGTCGCCGGCATCTCCGGCCGCCTGGTCGATTCCGCGAACAGCCAGGCGGCGATGACGACGAACGACGGCTTTGCAACTTCGGAGGCCTGGATGTTGACGCCGAGCAGCGTGATCCAGCGCCGCGATCCCTTCACTTCGGGGCCGATCGCGAGCGTCAGCACGATCAGGATGATGCTGGCCGCGAAGATGATCAGGGCCGAGCGGCGGATCGCGCGCGGCGTCAGGAAGGACACCCCGAGCAGCACCAGGCAGGACGGCGCCAGGAACATCACGTGCCGGCTGAAGAAGTGGAACGGATCGAGCCCGATGCGGGTCGCGACCGGCGGGCTCGCCGCCAGCGACAGGATCACGCCGGTGAGCATCAGCGCCAGGATGGCGCCCATCAGCGGCTTGTCGACGGTCCACCACCACTCGGAAAAGGGGGTGCGTTCTTCACGGGAGAGCATGGGCGGCCGCTTTCGGACAGAGGTCGGTCCATTGGTCGCCGAGGTTGGTTACCGGGGGGTTAAGGAAACGCGGATGTTTGGAGATAGGAGCGAGCGCCGACCTCACATGCTCGTCATGCCCCGGCTTGACCGGGGCATCCAGTACGCCGTGGCCTCCCGGCTCAAGCACCGCCTCTGGGATACTGGGTCGCCCGGTCAAGCCGGGCGACGACAGCGGAGCAAGGAGTAGCCGCGCCCTACACCACCGGCTTCACACCCGGCAGCGCCTGTACCAGCTCGCGGAACTTGGTGCCGCGGATCTCGAAATTGCGGTACTGGTCGAAGGACGCGCAGGCGGGTGACAGCAGCACCACTGCATCCGCGAGGCCCGAGGCTTCGGCATCGCGCGCGGCGTGCTCGACGGCGATGTCCAGCGTCTGGCTGATCTCGTGCGCCACCTGCGTGCCCAGCGTTCCCGAAAACTCCTGCGCGGCCTCGCCGATCAGATAGGCCTTGCGGATGCGTGGGAAGAAGCCGGTCAGGCCAGTGATGCCACCCGCCTTGGGCTTGCCGCCGGCGATCCAGAAGATTTCCGAAAAGGACGACAGCGCATGCGCCGTGGCATCCGCATTGGTGCCCTTGGAGTCGTTGACGAACAGCACGTTGCCGCGGCGGCCGACCTGCTCCATGCGATGCGCGAGGCCGGGAAAGCTGCGCAGGCCGTTCTGCAGCACATCGAGGCTGATGCCCATCGCGAGCGCGGCGGCGGCGGCGCAGGCCGCGTTCTGCGCGTTGTGCTGGCCGCGCAGCGAGCCGATGCCGCCGAGCTTTGCGACCTCGCTCCGCGCGCCGCCCGCGGTGCGCACGATGGTGCCGTGCTCGACATGGATGCCGGAGGCCAGCGGGTTCTTGACGGAGATCCGCACCACGTTCTTGCCGGCACGGTCGAGCCGGTCGGCGATGTCGCGGCAGAAGCCATCGTCGACGCCGACGATCGAGGTGCCACCCGCCTGCACGCCGGCGACGAGACGCTCCTTCACCGCAGCGTAATGCGCGAGGGTGCCGTGACGGTCGATGTGGTCCTCGCTGACATTGAGCAGGATGCCGACGGAGGGATCGAGCGAGGGCGTGAGGTCGATCTGGTAGGACGACATCTCGATGACATGGACGCGGCCCGTGCGCGGCGGCTCCAGCGACAGGATCGCGGTGCCGATATTGCCGCCCATCTGGGTGTCGTAGCCGGCGACCTTTGTGAGATGCGCAATCAGCGCCGTCGTGGTCGACTTGCCGTTGGTGCCGGTGATCGCGACGAATGGCGCGTTCGGCGCGTGCCGCCGCCGCTCGCGGCAGAACAGCTCGATATCGCCGATCACCTCGCAGCCGGCCTCGCGCGCCTTCAGCACGCTCCAGTGCGGCACCGGATGCGTCAGCGGCACGCCGGGCGCGAGCACGAGGGCTGCGAAATTCGCCCAGGAGACGTTGCGCAAATCGGCGGTGACGAAACCCGCTTGCGCGGCCTTGGCGACGTTCTCGGCACTGTCGTCGGCGGCAATCACCTCAGCGCCGCCCGCTTTCAACGCGTGACAGGACGCAAGCCCCGAGCCGCCGAGGCCGAACACCGCGACCGTCTTGCCGGCGAAGGATGTGACCGGGATCATCGATCGATCACCGCAGCTTCAGCGTCGACAAGCCGGCGAGCGCCAGCATCACCGAGATGATCCAGAACCGGATCACGATCTGCGGTTCGGTCCAGCCGAGCTGCTCGAAATGGTGATGGATCGGCGCCATCCGGAAGATGCGTTTGCCGGTGAGCTTGAACGACACCACCTGCACGATGACGGAAACCGCTTCCAGCACGAACAGGCCGCCGATCACCGCGAGCACGATCTCGTGCTTCACCGCGACCGCGATTGCGCCGAGCATGCCGCCGAGCGCGAGCGAGCCGGTGTCGCCCATGAAGATCGAGGCCGGCGGCGCGTTGAACCAGAGGAACCCGAGACCGGCGCCCAGCAGCGCGCCGCAGAGCACCGCGAGTTCGCCGGTTCCCGCGACATATTTGATCTGGAGATAGTCGGCGAACACCGCGTTGCCGGCGAGATAGGCGATCATCGCAAAGCTCGCGGTCGCGATCATCACGGGAACGATGGCAAGACCGTCGAGACCGTCGGTGAGGTTCACCGCGTTGCCGGCGCCGACGATGACGAAGGCGCCGAACACGACGAAGAACCAGCCGAAATGCAGCACGGTGTCCTTGAGGAAGGGAATCGTCAGCGCGGTCGACGCGGGATCGCGGTTCAACCGCACCAGCGCATAGCAGGCGACCAGCGCGATGGCTGCCTCGATCAGCAGGCGCAGCTTGCTGCCGAAGCCCGTCGTGGTCTGCTTGGTCACCTTGAGGTAATCGTCATAGAAACCGACGAAGCCGAAGCCGAGCGTCACCGCCAGCACGATCCAGACATAGGGGTTGAGCGGATTGGCCCACAGCACGGTGCCGACCGTGAGGCCGGACAGGATCATCAGCCCGCCCATGGTGGGCGTGCCTTTCTTGGCGAGATGCGATTGCGGGCCGTCGGTCCGGATCGGCTGGCCCTTGCCCTGACGGATGCGCAGATGGTCGATGATCCAGGGCCCGAACAGGAACACGAACAGCGCGCCGGTGACGACGGCGCCGCCGGTGCGGAAGGTGATGTAGCGGAAGACGTTCAGGAAGGTGCGAACGGCACCGAAGCCGGGAAATGTGTTGGAGAGCTCGATCAGCCAGTAAAACATTCAGACGGTCCTATGGCGCCTTTGCACGCGGCCTTGGTGTTGGCCTTGACTTGCCTCACGCGCATTCGCGGGTCTTCTTCATGGGTCGGGCGACCTCTGGGAAAACGGACGGCTTCGCGCCGCAAAGGGTGGGATTCGGGAACAGCGCCTTCCAAGCAGTTTACGCCTTTGCCTGCAAGGCGGCCACTAGGCCCGGCACAAACTTGTTGACCCAGAACATCTTCTTGCTGCCCTTGACAACCACGACATCGCCTGCCCTCAGCAGATTTGCGACCTCGCCCGGCTTCAGCGTGACGGGGTCGTCGTGCCAGCCCAGGCCCTTGCCCGCCGGCAACACCTCGTAGAGATGGCGCATCAAGGGACCTACGCAGTAAACGCCGTCGATGCCGTCGAGATGCTTGGCGAGGGCCGTATGGTAGCTTGGTGCGTCATCGCCCAGTTCCAGCATGTCGCCGAGCACCGCAATGCGACGGCCGCCGGTCACGTTGCGCGCCTGGAGGCTTTGCAGTGCAGCAGCCACGCTGGCCGGATTGCCGTTGAAACTGTCGTCGATCACGGTGACGCCGCCAATCGCCTGCTCGACGCCGCGGCCGGTCATGATGCCGACCCGGTCGAGCTTGATCGCGAGCGTCGCCGCATCGAGGTTCGCGGCGCGGATCGAAGCGAGCGCCGCAAGCGCATTCTGCACGCGGTGCGGTGCGCCCGGCGTCAGGCTGAAGGCGATCTCCTTCTTGCCGAGCGCGGCCACGACCTGCCAGCTCTCGCCATGCGGCGCGTGCGCGACCTCGTGCACCTCGGTTTTCTCGCCGAACCGTACGACCTTGCCCTTCCAGTCCGGCGCCTTGATCCCGGCAGGCAGCACCAGCACGCCATCCTCGGGCAGGCCGAGCGCGATCGACACCTTCTCGCGCCTGATGGCTTCGAGCGAGCCGAGCTTTTCCAGATGCACCGGCTGAACGTTGACGACGAGCGCGACGGTCGGCCGCGTCAGCTCGCTGAGCCGCGCGATCTCGCCGGTCTGGTTCATGCCCATCTCGACGACCCAGAGGCTGGCGTCAGGCCTCGCATTGCACAGCGTCAGCGGCACGCCCCAGAAATTGTTGAAGCTCGATGGGCTGGCATAGGCGCCGGGGTAGGCTGCAAGGAATTCCTTGGTGCTGGTCTTGCCCGCGCTGCCGGTGAGTCCGATCACCGGTCCGTTGAAACGGGCGCGTGCGGCGCGTGCGAGGCCCCAGAGACCATCGATCAGCGTGTCCTTGACGACGATCTGGGGAATGCGGATGCCGGCGATCTCATGCGGCACGATCATCGCGACCGCGCCCGATGCTTCCGCCTTGTCGGCGAACTCCCAGCCGTCGCGCGCGCTGGCGAAGGCCGAGATAAAGCCGCCGCTCGGCGTACCGCTGAGCGCGACGAACAGGCAGCCCGGCTTCACCAGGCGGCTGTCCTGGGTGACGAAGTCGATCGGCGTGTCCGGAAATGATCCCGCAGCGCCCAGCGCACGCGCCACTTCGGCAACCGTCCATATTGGCGCGCTCATGCATCCCTCGACGCTAATGCGGCGGCGACCGCCTCGTGATCACTGAAGGGCAGCACCTCGCCGCCGACGATCTGTCCGGTCTCGTGGCCCTTGCCGGCGACGAGCAGCGCATCGCCGTCTTCCAACTCCTCGATCGCGGTGCGGATCGCCGCGGCACGGTCGCCGATTTCGCGGGCACCTTTTGCAGTCGCGAGGATTTCGGCGCGAATGGCTTCCGGCTTCTCGCTGCGCGGATTGTCGTCGGTGATGATGACGCGGTCGGCGTTCTCGGCCGCGATCTCGCCCATGATCGGGCGCTTGCCGGCATCGCGATCGCCGCCCGCGCCGAACACGACGACCAGCCGGCGTTTTGCGTAAGGCCGCAAAGCCTGCAACGCCTTCTCCAACGCGTCGGGCTTGTGGGCGTAGTCGACGAAGATCGGCGCACCGTTGCGCTCGCCGACGCGCTCGAGCCGACCCTTGGCGCCTTCGAGATGTTCGAGGCTCGCAAACACGTTGGCCGGATCGCTGCCGGTGCCGATCGCCAGACCGGCCGACACCAGTGCGTTCTCGATCTGGAATTCGCCGGCCAGCGGCAGCCGGACCGCATAACGCTTGCCGCGATGTTCGACGGCAAGGACTTGCGAAAAACCTTCGACCTCGGCCGCGGCGAGACGAATGCCCGCGCCTGCCCCGTCGCCGTTGCGGCCGACCGCCATCACGCGCAGGCCGTGCGACCTGGCAGCATTGATTGCTTCCGCCGAGCAATCATGGTCGGCGGAGATCACCGCCGCGCCATCCGCCGGGACCAGTTCGCGGAACAGGCGGAGTTTTGCTGCGAGATAATGCGCGACGGTTGGATGGTAATCCATGTGGTCGCGCGAGAGATTGGTGAAGCCGCCGGCGGAGACACGCACGCCGTCGAGGCGGTACTGGTCGAGCCCGTGCGAGGACGCCTCGAAGGCGAGATGCGTCACGCCTTCGCGCGCGATCTCATCGAGCTGCCGGTGCAGCGCGATCGGATCCGGCGTCGTCAGCGAACCGTAGACGGTGCGCCTGGGCGAGACGAGACCGATGGTGCCGATGCTGGCGGAGGCATGCCCCAGCCGTTCCCAGATCTGGCGCGTGAACGCGGCGACCGAGGTCTTGCCGCTGGTGCCGGTCACCGCCGCGATGGTCGCCGGCTGTGCGGGGAAGAATTTGGCCGCGGCCAGCGCCAGCGCGCGGCGCGGATTGGCCACCGTGACGAACGGCACCTTGCTGCCATCAGGTGCATGGTCGCCGACGATCGCCACCGCGCCTGCTGCAATCGCGGCATCGACGAAGCGCGCGCCGTCGGTCTTGCTGCCCGCGAGCGCGAAGAAGAGATCACCTGACTTGACCATACGGCTGTCGAGCGCAACGCCGGTCACATCGAGCGCCGCGACAGCGGGCTCGATTGCGGCATCATTGCCTGGAACGTCCTGACCTAGGAGGTCGCGCAGCTTCATGGTCTTCCAGTCGACATGCCGTCCGGAAAGCCGGATCTTCGGAAAAGCCCCGACTCAGCAGCGGCGACGGCCCACCCCCGTTGATTACTGGGTTGTCCTGGATGCTGCAAGAATAAGGCGGTCGGACGGCGGTAGGTCAAACCGTGGCTCGATGCCCAGAAGCGGCGCGATCCGCTCGATCACCTTGCCGCCGGTCGGCACCGCGTTCCAGCCCGAGGTGATGAAACCATGCGTTTCGGGCAGCGCCTGCGGCTCGTCCAGCATGATCAGGATCTGATACTTTGGATTGTCGGAGGGCATGATCGCCGTGAAGGAGTTGAGCACCCGCTTCTTGGCGTAGCGGCCATTGATGACTTTCTCGGACGTACCGGTCTTGCCGCCGACATAATAGCCCTTGACGTCTGCCTGTCTCGCCGACCCGACCTCCGCATTGAGCCGCATCAGATACCGCATCTTGTCGCTGGTCTCTTGCTTGATCACGCGCTTGGCCATCGCCGCCGCTTCAGCTTCGCTTCGCTTCATGAAGGTCGGCGGAATCAAATAGCCACCGTTCATCAGCGCGTTGATGCCCATCACCGCCTGGAGCGGCGCCACCGACAGACCCTGGCCGAACGCGATGGTGACCGTGTTCAGCTCACTCCAGCGGCGCGGCACCAGCGGAGCCGCGCTCTCGGGCAGCTCGGTGCGCAGCCGCGTCAACTGGCCCATCTTGGCAAGGAACGCCTTGTGCGCCTCGACGCCCTGGCCGAGCGCGATCCGCGCAGCGCCGATGTTGGAGGAGTAATAGAACACTTCCTTGGTGTTGATGAAACGTCCGAGCGAATGACTGTCGTGGATGGTGAACTTGCCGTAGTGCAGGTTTCCGCGTGCATCCCACGACGAGTTCAAATTGATCTTTCCGGAATCGAGCGCCATTGCCAGCGTGAACGCCTTGAAGGTCGAGCCCATCTCGTAGACGCCCGTGGTCAGGCGGTTGATGCGGTCGGGGTCGTGCGCTTCCTTCGGATTGTTGGGATCGAAATCCGGAAGCGAGACCATCGCCACGATCTCGCCAGTCTTGACATTCGAGACGATGCCGGAGGCGGCCTTGGTGTGGTACTTCTCCTTGGCCTTCAAGAGCTCGTCGCGCAGCGCGTGCTCGACGCGCAGATCGACCGACAGCTCGATCGGCTTTTGCAGCCGGTCGGTAGCAAAGCCTGCGCGGTGGAGATCGGCGAGCCCTTGATTGTCGAGCCACTTCTCCATGCCGGCGATGCCCTGGTTGTCGATGTTGACGAGACCGATGAGGTGGGCGACCTCGTTGCCGGTCGGATAGACGCGCTTGTTCTCGCGCAGGAAGCCGATGCCGGGAATGCCGAGCTTGTGGATGTCCTGCTGCTGCTTCGGCGTGATCTCGCGCTTGAGCCAGACAAAACCCTTTCGCGCCGACAAGCGCTCGCGCACCTCGGCCTCGTCGAGGTCGGGCACGGTGGCGGTGAGAAGCTCGATCGCCTCGTCCTTGTCGATGATGCGGCGCGGCTCGCCGAACAGGCTCGCGGCCTTGACGTCGGTCGCGAGGATCGCGCCGTTGCGGTCGACGATGTCGGGCCGCGCGGTCGCGACCACCTCTTGCGCGGCAGCACGGCGCGCGCTGTGGGCGTCGGCACCGATCGCGAACATCACGAGCCGGCCGCCGATCAGGACGTAGACCGAGGTAAAGGCGATCATCGCGAGGCCAACGCGCGCGCGCGCCTTCGCGGCGCGGTCAACGTTGCGCCCGTAGAGCAGGCTGCGGATCAGCCGCTGCCGCCAGGGCTCGGGCGGCTTTTGAGTTGGCTTGGCCGGGGTCACAGCGCTCATTGCTTGTCCTCGGGTTGAGGCACGGAGCCCGTCACCGTATCCGGATCGCTCGCGGCTTCGATGGTGTTGAGCATGGCCCCGATCGGATCCGGCTCGCCCGGCCTGAACATCCGCGGCGGACGCTCCGGCAGGTTCTTCAGCGAGTCATATTGCGTACCGTTGACCGGCTTGAGCGGCAGATGCCGGTCGGACAGGCCCTGCAGGCGCAAGGGCGCATCGAGCTTGGCCCATTCGGAGCGCAGCGCCGCGATCGCATCGCGCTGCTCGCGGATCTCCGCATGCAGCCGCAGCACCTTTTCGGTGCGCGCCGTGGAGTCCATCTTGATCCGGTAGACGTAGGCCGCCGCGAAGATCAGCGCGCCGATGACGAGGAGGTGGATGAAGCGCATGCGCTAGCCGCCCCTCATCACGTCGGAGAGCTTTGGCCAGGACGAGGTCTCGCCGTCGTCGTGCGCGGGCGCATCGGTACGTTCAGCGGCGCGCAGCTTTGCGGAACGCGCGCGCGGATTATGCGCGACTTCCTCCTCACCCGCGATCACCGGCCGCCGGGTCAGCAGCTGGAAGCTCGGCGCGGTTTGCGCCACTTCCGGCAGATGCCGCGAACCGCCGCCTGTCTTGCTACGCTCGGAGAGGAAATTCTTGACGATGCGGTCTTCCAGCGAATGGAACGAGACCACCACGAGGCGGCCGTCCGGCCTGAGCACGCGCTCGGCCGCAGCGAGCGCGGTCTGGAGTTCCTCGAGCTCTTCGTTGACGAAGATGCGCAGGGCCTGGAACGTTCGCGTCGCCGGATGAATATCGCCGGGTTTCGAGCGCACGACCCTGCCGACGAGATCGGCGAGCGCGCGCGTTGTCGTGAACGGCGTCTCCTGCCGGTCGGCGACGATGGCGCGGGCGATGCGGCGCGACTGCCGCTCCTCACCAAAGAGATAGATGATGTCGGCGAGATCGCTTTCCGAGGCGCGCGCGACGATGTCGGCCGCCGTCGGCCCCGCCTGCCCCATCCGCATGTCGAGCGGACCGTCGAGACGGAAGGAGAAGCCGCGGCCGGCCTGGTCGAGCTGCATCGAGGAGACCCCGACATCCATCACGACGCCGTCGACGGCATCGACGCCCTGCGCCGCACAGACCTCGGCGAGATTGGAGAAGCGGTCCTCGACCAGCGTCAGCCGGCCCGCGGAGCGTTCGACCAACTCAGCCCCGCCGGCGATCGCCGTGCGGTCGCGATCGATCGCAATCAGCCGGGTTCCCGGCACGTCGAGGATGGCGCGGCTGTAGCCGCCGGCGCCGAAGGTGGCGTCGACATAGATCCCGCCCGCGCGCGGCGCGAGATGATCGACCGCCTCGCGGCCAAGAACGGGGATGTGCGGAACCGAACTCATGCGCCACACCCGCAGAGCGTCCTTGCGAGATCTGGGACGAGCGAGTCCATTACGCCTCGAATAATTCCGCGTCGCGGCGGTTCCACGACCCAACCCTCGTCCAGCATGGTTACCGAGCCCGGTCATCCCGGGCCGCAAACCCAGTGTTCCCAGTGGAATTTGTCGGGCAGCCATGGGATTTCGAGCCAAAATACGCTTTGGCCGCCTCCGGACGCGGGTCGGCTCTTCAATCCTCAGTAACGGCCCTTAGCGTTAAGAAAGCGTTGATCGGCTTGTTACAAGTCGAAAAGGTGACGCGTCGGTGATGCTCCATCCACACACATGCGCCAAAATGCATCCATTAACCGCGCCGCGCGATTGCGCGCGGCGGAGGGTAAAGGAATAGTAAAGAGAAGGGCTTGGCCCACTCTCTGTCCGACTTGAGCTGTCTATGTCGTCCGGTCCTTCCACGCCGTCTGGATCTGATTCGAAACGTCAACGCGTTCTCCCGGTTCCCAAGGCCGCGGCGAACACGCGGACGTTCGAGCCGGATTCCTCGATCGTCTCCGACATCATCCCTTCGCCGAACCATGGCGACCGCAACAAGGGACGGCAGCCGGATATGATCCTGCTGCACTACACCGGCATGCCCGACGTCGAGGGCGCGCTGGCGCGGCTGTGCACGGCGGGCACCGAAGTGTCGGCGCATTACGTCGTGCTGGAGGACGGCCGCATCGTGCAATGCGTGCCCGAGGCCAAGCGCGCCTGGCACGCGGGCGTCTCGTCCTGGGCCGGCGAGGACGACATCAACTCCTGCTCGATCGGCATCGAGATCATCAATCGCGGCCATGACTGGGGCTATCCGGAATATCCGTCGCGCCAGATCGCCGCCGTGATCACGTTGTGCCGCGGCATCATGCTTCGCCGCAACGTCGCCGCGCACCGGGTGCTCGGCCATTCCGACGTCGCGCCGGCGCGCAAGAAGGATCCCGGCGAGAAATTTCCGTGGCATTCGCTGGCCAATTCCGGCGTCGGACACTGGGTGACGCCCGCGCCGGTCGTGCGCGGCGAGAGCCTGATGCTCGGCACCATCAGCGACGAGGTGCTGAGCCTGCAGCAGGCGCTCGCCCGATACGGCTACGGCGTGCCGCTCACCGGCAAATACGACGCCGCGACGATGGAAGTCGTCACCGCCTTCCAGCGCCATTTCCGCCCGGCGCGGCTCGATGGTGTCGCGGATCACTCGACGCTGTCGACATTGCAGGCGTTGCTCGCGAGCCTGCCGACGGATGCGACGGCAGTCGCGGCGAAGTAACGGCGCAAGCCACACACTCCGGTCATTGCGAGCGCAGCGAAGCAATCCAGACTGCCTCCGCGGAAAGAGTCTGGATTGCTTCGTCGCTTCGCTCCTCGCAATGACGGAATGCGTGGCGACTACTCCATCTCCCGCATCCGTCGCGCATAGAGCCGCCGCAACGGCTCCAGCTGCGTCGCCGCCGTCGCGGCGACATACGCCTCGCGCGCTTCGTCCTTGCGCCCAAGCCGTCGCAACAGATCCGCGCGCACCGCAGGCAACAGCTCGTAGCCGCCAAGCCCGCCGCGCGCGGTGATCGCGTCGACGAGATCGAGCGCGCGCGCCGGGCCGTCGACCATCGAGACTGCGGCGGCGTGGTTAAGCTCGATCACCGGCGACGGATTGATGCGCAAGAGCACTTCGTAGAGGCCAGCGATCTGCGGCCAGTCGGTCTGCTCGTAGCTCGGCGCACGGGCATGCAGCGCGGCGATCGCGGCCTGCACAGCATAGGGCTGCGGGCGGCCAGGCACGCGGAGCGCGTCGTCCACGAGACGCAGACCTTCCTCGATCTGCACACAATTCCAGAGCGAACGATCCTGCTCTTCCAGCAGAACGACGTCGCCGGCTGTGGTCTCGCGCCCGGCACGGCGCGCATCGTGCAGTAACATCAAGGCGAGCAGGCCTTTGATCCCGGCGCGATCCGGCATCAGCCGGTCGAGCAACCGGCCGAGCCTGATCGCTTCGACCGCGAGATCGGGCCGCATCAAATCCGCGCCCGAGGTCGCAACATAGCCTTCGGTGAAGACGAGATAGATCACGGCGAGCACGCCGTTGAGCCGCGGCGCAAGCGCGGCGTGCTCGGGCACTTCATAAGGAATGCCGGCGAGCCTGATCTTCTGCTTGGCGCGGACGAGGCGCTGCGCCATCGCATCCTCGCCGACGAGAAAGGCGCGCGCGACCTGCGCCATGGACAGCCCGCAGACGGTGCGCAGCGTCAGCGCGACCTGAACCTCGATGGCGAAGGCTGGATGGCAGCACGTGAAGATCAGCCGCAGCATATCGTCATCGAGCGTTGCTGGCGGCTCGTCGCGCGCCTGCGCGTTGAACTCGAGCTCATGCACGAGCGCCCGCTGCTTGCCGCGGAACACGGCCTGCCGCCGGATGCGATCGATCGCCTTGTTGCGACCGACATTGACCAGCCAGGCGCGCGGATTATCGGGCACCTCGCCCGCCGACCAGCGCTCCAGCGCGACCGCGAAGGCATCCTGGAGCGCGTCCTCGGCGAGATCGAAATCGCCGACGAGGCGGATCAGCGTGGCAAGCACCCGCCCCGCCTCGTCGCGAAAAATCCGAGCGATGTCGGCAGGACAGATCACTTGTAGATCATGACCGGCCTGACTTCGATGGATCCCTCTTTGGCCTCGGGAATCCGAGCAGCCAGTCCGACGGCGGTGTCCAGATCCTTGGCCTCGACCAGATAGTAGCCGGCGAGTTGCTCGCGAGTCTCCGCGAAGGGACCGTCGGTCGTCAGGGTCTTGCCCTCGCGCACGCGCACGGTGGTCGCCGTCGTGGTCGGCTGAAGCCCGTCGCCGGCCTTGAAATGGCCGCTCTGGACGATGGACTGCGTGTAAGTGCCGTACTCCGCCGACAGCGCCTGACGGTCCGCGGGGGACATGTTGATCATTTTCGCTTCGTTCCGGTAGATCAGCAGTAGGTACTGCATGGCTTACTCCTGTTGTTCGGCCTGATTGCCGACATCCAGTCGAACGGGGCCAACATCAAACGACATCCTCGGGATAATTATTCGATATCAGGGGACGAGATCATTTGTAGATCATCACGGGCCTGACTTCGATCGAGCCGTCCCTGGCTCCGGGAATCCGCGCGGCCATCGCGATCGCTGCGTCGAGGTCTCTCGCCTCGACGAGATAATAGCCGCCGAGTTGCTCGCGGGTCTCGGCGAACGGACCATCGGTCGCGAGTACCTTGCCGTCGCGAACGCGAACGGTGGTCGCAGTCGAGGTCGGCTGGAGCCCGTCGCCGGCCTTGAAGTTGCCGCTCTGGACGATGGACTGGGTGTAGGCGGAATACTCCGCCAACAGCTTCTGGTAATCTGCGGGGTCCATCTTGCTCTGTTGAGCTTCGTTCCGGTAGATCAGCAGCAAATACTGCATCGCTTAACTCCTGTTGCTCGGCTGGATTGCCGGCATCCAGTCGAACCGGGCCCACGCCCAACGACATGTTCAGGATAAATTATTCGCAGCCGGCGTGCGCGGCGATCTCTGCTTGACGGAACCGTCACAAATGCCCCATGCGTAGCCGGTCAGTCGGCCGGACGGCCGCTCCGGCAGGTGCCGAAAGGCCGCCGGGGAGGAAAGTCCGGGCTCCCTTGACATACGGTGCCGGATAACGTCCGGCGGGGGCAACCCCAGGGAAAGTGCCACAGAGAACGAACCGCCCGCCGACGCCCCTTCGGGGCTCTGGCGCGGCAAGCCCTCGGGCCTGCCGTGCCGTAGCAGCGCAAGCTGCGTAGGCAGGTAAGGGTGAAAAGGTGCGGTAAGAGCGCACCGCGGCTCCGGCAACGGAGCCGGCATGGTAAACCCCACCGGGAGCAAAACCGAATAGGGACGGCGTAGCGGGCTGTTCGCGCAAGCGATAACGCCGCGGGGCGATGTCAGGCCCGCCGTCCGGGTAGGTTGCTCGAGGCCATGTGCAAACATGGTCCCAGAGGAATGGCCGTCACGTATCGTTCGCGCAAGCGGACGGTGCCTTACAGAACCCGGCTTACAGGCCGGCTGATATCTTGCAACGAGGGGTTCGATGCTGACCGCATCGAGCCCCTCACCATTTTGACCCGGCTGTCATTCCGGGGCGTGCGCAGCACGAGCCCGGAATCCATTCATCCACCGACTCTGCCGCCTGATGGATTCCGGGCTCTCGCTTCGCGAGCCCCGGAATGACGGCTGCGAACTAAGCGACAATCTCGTTCAACACGCCCATCAAAGCCTCGGGCGCCGTCACGTTCGGCGCATGACTCGCATCGAGCTCGAAATAGCGCCAGCCCTCCTCGTTCTTCGTGCGCTTCGCGAACTGCCCGAACACATCGCCCGGCGGAATGCGCCTGCAATAGATGTAGCTGCGCGGCATCGCCGGCTCGCCATGCTCGAGCTTGAGCCTCGTCTCGAAACATTTGATCGGCATGTTGATGCGGCGCGCATTGAGCCAGTCGAGATCGGCCTGCGGCGTATCCGGCGGCGGTGGATTCGGCGGGATGCGGTAGCCGTCGCCCGCGGCAGTCGCCTTGCGCATCGGCTCGCGGCCGCCCTCGTTGAGATCGAACAGCGACTGGCCGTCACGCGGCACGAAGGCGTCGAGATAGATCAGTTGCGTGACGCGCTCGCGCGCGCGGTCGGCAACACCGGTCGCGACCATGCCGCCATAGCTGTGGCCGAGCAGCACGATGTCGTCGAGGTCCTCGAACTTGATGACGTTGAGGATGTCCTGGATGTGCGTATCCAGATCGATCGCGGGACTGGCCAGATGCGCGCGCTCGCCAAGCCCGGTGAAGGTCGGCGCCACCAGGCGGTGGCCGGCCTGCGCCATCAGCGGATGCATCTTCTTCCAGGCCCATCCGCCGGACCATGCGCCATGACAGAGCAGAAAAGTCTTCGCGCGTGCGGCCATCGGCATTTCCATCGTTCTTGTTTCTACGATGGAGTGTAGCCGCCGCGCGCGCGATGTAAACGCTGCGGCCCCTCAGGCCGCGCGGGTGTTCACCTTCACGAGGACGGGCGCGACGGCCTCGCGGCGCAGCTTGCCCGCCTCAAAACCATGCATGCCGATCTGCCATTGCAGGCCGACGATGGCGCCCTTGGTCGGTTGCAGCAGCGCGAGCGAAGCGAACAGCGTTACCGGCAACCACACGGCCAGTTGCAGCCAGACCGCCGGCGCGTAGGCCGTCTCGACCGCGAGGATCGCCGGCACCACGAGATGGCCGACTACGACCATCACCAGATAAGCCGGGAAGTCATCGGCGCGCTGGTGAAACAGCTCCTCGCCGCAATGGTCGCAGCTGTCGGCCACTTTCAGGAAGCGCCCGAACATATGTCCTTCGCCGCAGTTCGGGCACTTGCCCAAGAAGCCGCGCCACATCGCCTTCGTGAGAGAGACTGAACCGGTTGCCATGACAGCACCTCTTCCTTTTCGCTGATCCATACAATAATATCTTGTATCCATACATTCAAAGGATATGGGCCTAAATTGCATGGATTGGACCCCTACAATCTCGGAGCTGAGCGGGCCGCGCTACCAGCGCATCGTCGAGGCCATGGAGGCCGACATCGCCGCGGGCCGGCTGGTGCGCGGCCAGCAGCTGCCGACGCAGCGCGCGCTGGCGAAGGCCCTCGGCATCGACCTCACCACGGTGACGCGTGCCTACACCGAGGCGCGGCGCCGCGGCATCATGGAAGCCCGGGTCGGACAAGGCTCATTCGTATCCGAGACCAGCGCGCGCCGCGCGGTCGACATGCCGCACCCGGTCGCGATCGACCTCTCGATGAACGTGCCGCCGCATCCGCTCGAAGCGCAACTCGATGAGCGGATCATTGCCGGGATGGAAGCCATCCGCGCGCAATCGGGCCTGACGGCGCATCTCAACTATCAGCCGCCCGGCGGCAGCGCGCATGAGCGCGAGGTCGCGGCCCGCTGGATGCGTGCACGCGTTTCGCACGCACACGCCGACAGGCTCGTGATCTTTCCCGGTACGCAGACGATCCTGTTCAACCTGCTCGCTCAGCTCGCGCGGCCCGG
This sequence comes from Bradyrhizobium sp. 956_D2_N1_4, assembly GCF_052076025.1. Lineage (NCBI taxonomy): Bacteria > Pseudomonadati > Pseudomonadota > Alphaproteobacteria > Hyphomicrobiales > Nitrobacteraceae > Bradyrhizobium > Bradyrhizobium sp. 956_D2_N1_4. The sequence continues at coordinate 5,836,798 of NZ_CP197237.1, forward strand.
CGACGTCGTGCTGACGGAAGCCCTCACCTTCCCCGGCATCAAGGCCGCCGCGGCGCGGCTCGGCGTCAAGCTCGTCGGTGTCGCCATGGATGATGGCGGCATCCTGCCCGATGCGCTGGCGAAGACCTGTCGCGCGCACAGGCCGAAGGCCGTCTATCTCATTCCGACGCTGCACAATCCGACCACCGCGACGCTTTCCGCCGAGCGGCGCAACGCCATCGCAAAGATCATCAGCGATGCCGATACGGCGCTGATCGAGGACGATGCCTATGGGCTGCTCGACCGTTCGGCATCGCCGATCGCAAACCTCATTCCGGAGCGGACCTATCTCGCGACCACGCTGTCGAAATGCATCGCGCCGGCGCTGCGCGTCGCCTATCTCTTGACGCCCGACGACGCCGCGCAGCGCGACATGCGTGCCGGCCTGCAGGCCACCGTGCAGATGCCGGCGCCGCTGATGGTCGCGCTGGTGACGCATTGGATCGAGAACGGCATCGCCGATCGCATCATCACCGCCATCCGCAACGAGGCGATCGGCCGCCAGCAGCTTGCGCAGCGCGCGCTGAAAGGCATTCAATTCCTGGCCAAGCCCGCCGCCCATCATCTCTGGCTGCGGCTGCCGGAGGGCCGCCCCGACGTCGCCGCGCATCTGTTGCGGAATGGACTTGCAGTCGTCGCCGGCGACGCTTTCACCGTGGACGGAACACCGCCGCATGCCGCGCGCGTCTCGCTCGGCGCCGCGCGCAATCGATCGGAGCTGACGGAAGCGCTGCGCATCCTGGTCGGCGCGCTGCACAGGCCGGCCGACACGAGGCAGATCGTCTAGGCTCTTCTTATCGGTGGTGACGGCGGTGGCGCGGGCGAACGACCGGCGTCACGCCTGACGAATAAGCCGCATAGGCCTCGCTCGGTGCCACTGTCTCGCCACGAGCCGCGCGCGCCGCAGGCGTGAGCTGGCCGCCGTTCAGCACATCGCGGTCGGGATGGGCGGCCTGATAGGCCGCGGGTTCGGAGAACTGCGCCTGCGCCATCGTCGGCATCAGGGCCGCCGCAGACAGCAGCGCGGCTGCAACGGCAATCTTCGTGCGGGTCATGGTCGTTCTCCATCATCTCGTTCGGGGAAAGGCCAATGAGAGCGCATCATGGCGTCGGGCAGGCCCCCGGATTGAAGTATGGTCATCATGTAGGCCTGCCTTTGGCGAAAGCCCGCGGTTGGGGATCACGCTTGCGTGCGGTTTTGGAATTGACCTGCACGGCCGCAGCCGTGCTATGCGGGCGTTGGCGATCAACAGTTCGGGATCGCCCATTGCGACAAGGACAATCTGTTGGAAACGCTCACTTATGCGCTGCTGCTGTTCGGCGCGCTGGCCGGCGGCTTCGTCTCGGGACTGGCCGGCTTCGGGACCGCGCTGATGGCGCTCGGCATCTGGCTCTACGTCCTGCCGCCCTCGCTCGCGGTGCCCCTGGTGCTGATCTGCTCGGTGATCGCGCAGACCTCGACGCTGCCGTCGATGTGGAAGAGTTTCGACCTGTCGCTGGTCTGGCCGTTCCTGATCGGGGGCCTGATCGGCGTGCCGCTCGGCACCATGCTGATCGCCTCCGCCGATCCAAAAGTATTCAAGCTGAGCGTCGGCGTGCTGATCCTGATCTTTTCGACCGCTCTCTATCTCAACAAGAGGCCCCTCGCCGTGACGTTCGGTGGCCGCATTGCCGACGGCGCGATCGGCTTTGCCGGCGGCATTCTCGGCGGCCTCGCCGGATTGTCCGGGCCGCTGCCGATCCTCTGGGCCAATATCCGCGGCTGGAACAAGCACGAGCGGCGCGGCATCTTCCAGCTCTTCAATTTCACCGTGCTCGCGACCGCGCTGGTGTTGCAGACGGCGTCGGGTCTCGTCGAATTCAAGGTGGTCTGGCTCGCGCTGGTCGCCTTCCCGGGCACGCTGATCGGCGCCTGGGCCGGCGCCCGCGTCTATCACGCACTGAACGACAAGCATTTTGGCGACGTCGTGCTCGGCCTGTTGTTCCTGTCGGGCCTCACCCTCGTCTGGAACAGTATTGCCGCGCTTTAGGTGCGCGTCCTCTTCGCCGCGAGCGCCATGCCGCCGGCGACGCCGACACCGAGCACGTAGATCCAGCCCGAGGTGAAATCGAACAGATGCGTGTTGAGCAGTGAGGACAGCATGTTCTGCACCACGACCAGCATACCGATCCAGCAGGCTAGCCCCTCGCCGCGAAACATCAAGAGGTGCGCGATCCACAGCGCGTAGAGGACCAGCACGCCGACCATCCCCCACTGCACGGCATTGCTCAGGGGCTGATTGTGCGGGTTGCTGACGATCTCGCCGCGCAGCGGGTCGTCGTGCGGATTGGCGGCCACGCCGGCGAACAGACCGCGGATCGAGCCGGTGCCGTGGCCGATCAGCGGCGCGTCGGCGATGAACCCAAGGGACTTCCGCCAGTATTCGAGACGCGAGCCCATGCCGCTAATCGAATTGTTGTCGGCCTCCAGGCTCCTTTCATAATCGCTCTGGAACTTGCCGACGGTCGCGCGCAGATGCGGCGAGACGGCCCAGAGCGCTACGGCGATCAACGCCGTCGCAGCGCCGGCAACGAGCGCCACCCGCCAGCGCAGATGCAGCAGTGCAAACACCACGAGCAGGACCGGCAGCGTCACCAGCGCCGTGCGCGAGACCACGACGAACATCATGTTGGCGAGGAAGCCGAGCGCCAATACGGCGAACAACGCCGCGATCCGAACGCGGCCCTGCTGGACCAGCGTCACGATCGGGTACACCAGCGCGATCGCACAGAGCGCGAATTCCTGGCTCTGGTCGATATAATTGCGCACGGCGATCCCGCTCTCGACCTGGTAGGGCCCGCGCGACAGATAGAGCTTCAGCGAGAGCCTGGGATCGATCGCGACAGTGAAGGAGTACAGCATGAGCAGCGTGCAGGAGACCAGGAACGCCGCAAAAACCCATTTGCCGTAGGGCCAGCGCTCGAACTGGTAGATCAGCAGCGGGATCACCAGCAGTTTTGCCGGCGGCCCGAGCGCGTGCAGCCGCTCGGCCCAGGGCGCAACCGACCAGAGCGTGCCGACGAGTGCCAGCACGAACAGCGCGATCGGCAGCAGGCAGATCGGGCGCAGCAGCGAGCGCGGGAGTTCGCGAAGGTCGATGAAAGCAAAGGCGATCAGCCAGGGCACGAGCGCAAAAGTCACGCCGGTGGTGCTCCAGGGCAGCAGCAACGCGACCAGCGCGACGAAGCGGGCCGGTGTGCGGTAGCGCGCCGCCCAGATCGCGGAGAGCCAGGACGCTCGTCCTTGCTCGTTCAACACCTCGGTCATTGCTGTCCCTTGCAGATTCGCGGCCCACCCACGGCGCGGCAAACTAGCCGGAGCCGTGGGTGGGCGACAAGCGCGCGTCCGTTCAATCTGCTACGCGGGCTCGCGCATTGGAGGCACAACCGGCTCGGGATTTGCCGGCTTCGCGACCTTCTCCTGTGCCGGCAGCGCAAGGCGCTTTCTGAACTCCCGGAGCAACAGCCACACGCTCAGGGCGGCCTGTAGCGTGGTCGTCGCGATCGACAAATACCAGACATGCTCCATCCGGAAGCCCGGCCACGTCGAGAGCCAGATCGACGGCAGGGAATAGGTGAGAACCCGCGTCGCCGAGGTCCACAACACCGGCTTGGTGTTGCCAAGCCCCTGAAACATGCTGGAGCAAGTAAAGATCAGCCCCTGCGCCACCATGTTGAGCGAGACGAGGCGCAGAAACAGCGACGCAACCGCCATCGTCTCCTGATCCCTGGAGAAGCCGGCAAGCAACAGACCGGGCGCGAACTGCGCGAGTATCATGAAGACAATCATCACGGCGGTCGCGATAAGCGACGCCTTGACAAAGGTCTCCCGCACACGTGCTCCATTGCCGGCGCCGAAATTCTGGCCGGCGATGGGCCCTGCAGCGAGGGCGATGGCGAGCGCCGGCATCTGGATCAGCCCGAGGAGACGCGTCCCGATGCCAAACCCCGCCTGCGCCGCCGGGCCAAAAATGCTCAGCACGTAATAGCCCACGGCCATGATGATGAAGATCATCGCAAATTCCCCGCCTGCGGGCAGGCCGACATTGAGGATTCTCTTCCACTGCCGCAGCTGCGGCCGCCACTGCTCGGGGTGAAACGCGACGTAGCGCTCCAGCTTGAGGAAATAGCCGAACAGCATCAGCACGCCGACGAAGACGGCGATCGAGCTGGCAAGGCCGGCACCGGCGACACCGAGCGCATGTCCGGTGCCCCAGCCCGTGATCAGGACCGGCGCCAGCGCGATGTTGATGACCACGGCCAGCGCCTGCACCAGCATGCTCGGCCGCACGATGCCGGTCGCCCGCAATGCGGAAGCCATCACTTGCGTGGCGAATTGCAGCGCCAGCGCCGGCATAAACCAGAGCAGATAAACGGTACCGGCTTCGACCGTAGCTTCGTCGGCTGCAACCGCGCGCATGTAGGGGCGCGACAGCGCGAGGCCCGCGACCAATGTCAGGATCCCGAACAGCACCGACAGGACGACCGACTGGTTGAAGACCAGATTGGCGTCGTCGCGGTCCTTCCGCCCCACGGCGTGCGCCATCAGCGCAACCGTGCCGACGCCGAGCACCTGCATCAGCGCGTTGACCAGAAAGCCCGCATTACCGGCCGCCGCGACGCCGGCGATCGCCGCCTCGCCCAGACCCGAGACGAAATACAGATCGACGAGCTGACAGATCATGATCGTGATCATGCCGACCACGATCGGAGGCGCCATGCTCAGGATGTGGCTCACGATGGAGCCGCGCGTCAGGTCCTTCATCTCATTCCATCCTTAACGGCGTGACCGCGGGACTTTCGTCCCGCTGCCGCGCGCCTCTCATTCCGCCGCCGCGATGCGCCCGAGCTCCACCACCTGGCGCTCGAACAGACCGCGATAGATGCCGCCGGGCTTGCTCGCGAGCATGGCATGGGTGCCTTGCTCGACGATCTCGCCGCGGTCGAACACCAGGATCCGATCGAGGCTGCGCACCGTCGACAGCCGGTGCGCGATCACGATCGAGGTCCGGCCCTTCATCAGCCGCTCCATCGCCTGCTGGATCAGCGCCTCCGATTCCGAATCGAGGCTCGAGGTCGCCTCGTCCAGGATCAGCACCGGCGCATCCGCCAGGAAGGCGCGCGCCAGCGCCACGCGCTGCCGCTCGCCGCCCGACAGCTTCACGCCACGCTCGCCAACCAACGTGCCGTAGCCCTTCGGCAGGCGCAGGATGAAGTCGTGCGCGTTCGCCAGCCGCGCCGCGTGCTCGATCGCCTCCAGGCTGGCACCGGGCCGGCCATAGGCGATGTTCTCCGCAAGCGTGCGGTGGAACAGGATCGGCTCCTGCTGCACGATCGCGATCTGGCTGCGCAGCGATTGCTGCGTAGCGAGCGCGATGTCCTGCCCGTCGATCAGCACGCGACCACCGGAGACGTCGTACAGCCGCTGCACCAGCTTGACGAAGGTCGTCTTGCCGGAGCCGGAGCGGCCGACCAGGCCGACGCGCTCGCCGGCGCGGATCGTGACCGACAGTCCGTCATACAGTGGCGCGCGATGGCCGCCATAGTGGAACGTGACGTCGTCGAATACGATCTCGCCGGCCTCGATCGCGATCGGTCGCGCACTGGCCGCATCGGCAATCCCGATCGGCTCGCCATGGATCGCCACCAATTCGTCCATGTCGTTGACCGAGCGCTGGAGGTTGTTGATGTGCATGCCGACGTCGCGCAGATAGGCGTGGATGACGTAGTAGCTCGTCAGCACATAGGTGACGTCACCGGGCGACGCGTGCCCGGACATCCACAGCAGCACCGCGCCGCCGATCACGGACGCACGCAGGCATAGCAGCAGCGAGAGCTGCGCCATGGCCGTGTAGTTGTAGCGAAACCAGGTCCGCCGCACGCGCACGCGCCAGCGGTTGATGACGCGGGCGAGCCGCGTATCCTCGCGCGCTTCGGCGCCGAAGGATTTCACTACGGCGTTGCAGGTCAGCGCGTCCGCCAGCGTACCGCCGACCTTGGTGTCCCAGGCGTTGGAGACGCGCGCGGCCGGCGCGATGTAGCGCGTCGAGAACAGCACGGTGATGGCGACGTAGAAAAGCGCGCCCACCGCGATCACCGCGCCGAGCGACGTCCAGTGCAGGCCGATCAGGACCATGGAGCCGATCAACACCAGCAGAGACGGCGCCAACGCCATCAGGATGGTGTCGTTGAGCAGGTCGAGCGCCCACATGCCGCGGGTGACCTTGCGCACCGTGGAGCCGGCAAAGGAGTTGGCGTGCCAGTCGGTCGAGAAGCGCTGCACGCGCGTGAAGGCCTCCTGGGCGACATCCGACATGATCTTGAGCGTGAACGGGACGATCGCCTGGAGACCGATCAACCTCAGCACCACGGACGCCGCTCCGAGCGCCACGATGGCGCCGAACGCAACCAGCGCCGCGCGGCGCGCGTCGGGATCGGACGAGCCGCGCGTCAGCGCATCGACCAGATGTCCGGAGAATACCGGCATGAACAGGTCGGCGATGGTTGCGCCCAGCAGGCCGCCGGCCACGATCAGGCCGCGTCCGGGCTGCTTCAGCCAGTGCCGGAATACGAAGGGCAGCACCACGCGTATGGCCGCGGGCCTTTTTGACAGAGAGGTCATGACATTATCCGGCCGCTTTCGGCGCAGGCCGGCTCCATCGACGGACGCAAGTCCGCCACGGAGGGCTGACCGGCGTCACTCACAACTGATTTTGACTTGGGAAGTGGAGAGATCGGGACTCGTGACCCGATCGAATCTGGCGGAAGAGGCCTCTAACAGGCCGCCGACATACCGAACCAGAACATCGAACGCGGGCGTACGATCTGCGAGTGCGACGAAATCATGCAAATCTCTCCCTGGCTCGATTGAATGAGGTGCGCTTTATAGATGTATCGTTTCCGGTTTGCAACGGGGCCCCCGCGAATTCACGGACGAGTGTTGCAATTTGGTGCGTGGCGCCTTGGTCCGGCATCGCCGCCGCCTCAATCTCCGCTGTCATGCCCCGGCTTGACCGGGGCATCCAGTACTCCGCGGCGATAGTTAGCTCACACAACTTCCGCTGCGGAGTACTGGATCGCCCGCCTCCGCGGGCGATGACACCTCGTAAGCCGCTTGCCTAATGCGCGTCGCCGCCACCGGTCATCGAGGCCGGTTTGCTCAGCAGCGTGACCAGCAGGCTGAGGCCGAGATAGAACAGCGTCAGCGCGAAGAAGGCGTCGCCAAAGCTCATCACCACGGCCTGGCGGTGCACGATCTGGCTGAGCTGCTTCATCGCCATCAGCGTGGAATCGCCGAGCCCCTGGAATTTCTGCATGAACATGGTCAGGGTTTCGGTCGCGGTCGCATTGCCCCAGGTCACCCGCTCCTGAAGGCGGGTGATGTGCAAATCGGTGCGGTTGTTGAGCACGGTGTTGATGACGGCAAGGCCGACCGCGCCGCCGAGATTGCGCATCAGGTTGAACAGGCCGGAGGCGTTCTTCACCCTGTCGGGCGCCAGCGTTCCGAGCGCGATGTTGTTGGTCGGCACCATCGCGAACATCATGCCGATGCCGCGCAGGATCTGCGGCACCAGCAGCTCGTAGAAATCGTAGTCGCGCGTGATCCAGGTCATCTGGTAGGAGCCGATCGCGAACACGATGAGGCCGAACGCGATCATGTAGCGCATGTCGACCTTCACCATGAGACGGCCAACCAGCGGCGCGACCAGGAACATGGTGATGCCCGAGACGAACATGGTCTCGCCGATCATCAGCGCGCTGTAGCCGCGCACTTCGGCGAGGTAGCGCGGATAGATGTAGGTCAGGCCGTAGAGCCCGATACCGATGCAGAACTGCAGGACGCAGCCGACCGCGAAATTGCGGTTGGAGAAGGTGCGCAAATTGACGATCGGCTCGGCCGCGGTGAACACGCGCCAGAAGAAGGCGATCGCCGAGACCGCGCAGATCCAGGCGCAGATCGCGACGGACGTGTCCTGCATCCACTCATGTTGCGGACCTTCCTCCAGCACATATTCCAGCGTGCCGAGGAAGCCGGCCATGAAGAGCAGGCCCCACCAGTCGAAGCGGTCGAGCAGCTCGAAATGCGGCTCGTCGAAATCGACCAGCGCCAGCACGCCCAGCGTAATGCCGATGCCGGGCACGACGTTGATGAAGAACAGCCAGTTCCACGACATCAGATCGGTGATGTAGCCGCCGACCGTCGGGCCGATCGTGGGAGCCAGGGTCGCAACAAGCCCGATGATGGGACCGACGATGTGGAATTTGGAGCGCGGGAATACAGTATAGGCCGAGGCGAACACGGTCGGGATCATGCCGGCGCCCAAAAAGCCCTGAAGGGCACGCCAGAGGATCATCTCCTCGATCGTGGTGGCGAAGCCGCAGAGCAGGCTCGAGGCGGTGAAGCCCGCGGCCGAGATCGCGAACAGCAGCCGCGTGCCGAAAGCGCGCGACAAAAAGCCCGACAGCGGGATCGCGATCACCTCGGCGATCAGATAGGCGGTCTGGACCCAGGCGACCTCGCTGGAGCTTGCCGACAGGCCTGCCTGGATTTCACTGAGGGACGCCGAGACGATCTGGATGTCCAGGATCGACATGAACATCCCGAACACCATGATGATGAAGGCGAACAGCCGCTTCGGCGCGATGCGCTCCGAGTCGGGGTTCGCCATCATGGCGGGTGAGGCGGTGGTGGCGTTGGCCATGGTCTGACCTCGCAGCGCTCGATTTGTGGCTACTGCGGGTGGATCGCGGTGGGATCGTCGAGATCGATCTCGCTGTCGGCGTCGGCGGCGCCCTTGTTGGTATCGACGGTCGCATAGACCGACATGCCGGCGCGGAGCAGGTTCTGCTTCGCCACCGACTTCGGCACGCGGATGCGGACCGGCACGCGCTGCACGATCTTGGTGAAGTTGCCGGTGGCGTTGTCGGGCGGCAGCAGCGTGAACACCGAGCCGGAGCCCGCTGCGATGCTGTCGACGATTCCGGAGAACTTGCGCATGCCGTAGGCATCGACCTTGATCGTCACCGGCTGGCCGGGACGGATGCGCTTGAGCTGGGTTTCCTTGAAATTGGCGTCGATATAGACGTCGTCGAGCGGCACGATGTTGCCGAGACGCTGGCCGACCGCGACGAAGTCGCCGGCGCTGACCAGGCGGTTCGAGAACGTGCCGTCGACCGGCGCGCGCACCGCGGTGAAGGCGAGATCGCGCTCGGCCTTGGCGAGCGAGGTCTTGAGCTCGGCGAGCTGCGCCTGCGCTTCGGCCTGCTGCGCCTTGGTGACGTGGACATTGCTGACCGCGACGTCGTAGGCGGCCTGGGCGGCCTTGACCGCGGCGGCGCCCTGGTCGCGTCCGGCTTCCGAGCTTTCGAACGTGGCGCGCGAAGCAAAGCCCTTGCTGCTCAGCGCCTGCTGGCGCTCATAATCGAGATCGGCGCGCTTGAGGCCCGCCTCGGCCGAGACGAGCTGCGCCTTGGCCTGTGCAACCTGGCTGTCGAGCGCTGCAATCTGGCGGCCGATGCGATCGATGGTGGCCTGCTGGGTCGCGATCCTGGTCGCGGCGGCATCGACCGCGATCTTGTAGTCGCCGTCATCGATGCGGAAGACGACGTCGCCGGCGCGCACGGTCGTGTTGTCGCCGGCGAGGATCGAAGAGATGTGGCCGGCAACGCGCGCGCCCAGCATGGTGTTGTTGGCGCGGACATAGGCGTCGTCGGTGGAGACGTAGAAGCGGCCGACCAGCGTGTAGTAGCCGGCATAGCTCGCGGCCGCGAGCGCCAGCACGAGGCCAACACCCATCAGGACGAATTTGCGCTTGCCGGGCTTCGGCGCGTCGGCGGCAGCGGGTGCAGCCGGCTTGTCGGTCACGGGCGTCTCCGGCGCCTCATTGGTGCGGCGCTTGGTTTCCTCGGCCACATGAGAGCGCAACTGCTCGGCAAGGGCGACGGATTTCTCGGTCGCAGCTTCACTGCCGGCATGCCCCGGCGTCGTCTCCACCGCTTCCTGGCGAAGGACGCGCGCAGCCTGGTCTCTCGATACGGCCATAAAGGCCTCCCCAACAAAAAAAGCGGCGACCAGGGACGGCCCTCCTGCGGCCGGTTCCCTTTCGCCCATTCCAAATATCATTGACCGAACGGTTCGGTCAACATAGATAATATTCCCGGGCAGGACCCTACTGGCCCGAATCCTTTATTTGGGTTTCATGGGTCGGGCCCGATCCAGAAACCTTCCGAGACGCTGAACCAATGGTTGTAGCCGGCCGCGAACATCTCCACGTCGTCCAAGAGGAGGACAGCTCCAAGCGCCGCCAGATCCTGGACGGAGCCCGCAAGGTGTTCATGGATCTCGGTTTCGACGGCGCCAGCATGGGCGAGATCGCGCGCGCGGCGCAGGTCTCCAAGGGCACGCTCTACGTCTACTTCGCCGACAAATGCGCGCTGTTCGAAGCCATCCTCGAGCAGGAGGCGCTCCAGCACGGCCAGGTCGTTTTCAATTTCGATCCCGCGCGCGACGCCGAGACCACGCTGAAGGATTTTGGCCAGGCCTATATCCATCTGCTGTGCCGGCCCGGCGGCGGTTCGGCGATCCGCACCGTGATGGCGATCGCCGAGCGCATGCCTGACGTGGGCCGCCGCTATTATCTGCGCGTGCTGGACAAGACCATCAACCGGCTCTCCGAATATCTCAAAATCCATGTCGCCTCCGGCGACCTCAAGATCGACGATTGCGATCTGGCAGCGTCACAGTTCATGGAGCTGTGCAAGGCCTCGCTCTTCCTGCCGTTCGTTTTCCAGGCCGCGCCTGCGCCGTCGGAAGAGCGCATGACCGAGGTCGTCGACAGCGCGACGCGGATGTTTCTGGCGGCGTACCGCGCGAAGTAGCAGCGGCGTGCCACTCGTTGCGCAGCCCGCTGCCGCGGCATTATATTAAGCGCCATGTCCCGTGATCTTCGCCCGCCTGTCGATATCCTCCATTACGAGATCGTCCAGGAACAGGCCTCAGCGCTTGGACGGATGGGCAGTGCACTCGAACAGAGTCTTGCGCGCCTGCGCGAATTCGACGCCGCTCACGCGCGCTCGGAAGTGCCGGCCTCAATGCAAGCGGCGCGGCGCAAGCTGGTGATGGAAGCCGGCCAGGCGCTCTGGATGCTCGTGGTGCAACGGGAGGCGACCGGCTTGCGCGACAGCCGCCATATCATGCGGACCTACAACGTTCCGGGCGAGGTGCAGCGGTGCATGGGGCTGGTCCCCGCACCGTCGAAGCCGGCCTCGAAGTGACTGTCCGGCACCCAGGGACTAGGCCCCGATCTCTTCCATCTTGCGCCACCCATGCAGGACGCGGCGCCCCTCCCGGGTGAATGCGAAGCAATTGCCGCCGCCGGCCGCCTGATCGTGAACGCGATCGATGGCATGACCGGCTTGGTGACAGAACAGCAGCGTGCCGACGGCACCGTGGCCAACGAAGAGAACGTCGCCCGGGCGATTGCGGGATAGCACCGCCTCGGTCTCGCGCACGATGCGCGCCTGCGCATCGACGGCGCGCTCCCAGCCGCGGACGTTGAGATGTGGCTGCGCGAAAAACTGGTCGGCGACCTCCTCGAACTCGGCCGGTTTCAGGAAGCCGGTCGCTGAACGGTCGTTCTCATGCATGGCCTCGCGGATCTCGATCATGAGTCCGAGGCGGCCCGCGATGATCTCCGCGGTCTCGATCGCCTTGCGCTCGGCGCTCGAGACGATCTGCGTGGTGCTCGCGAGCCAGCCCGCATTCGCCGCGGTCTCAGTGCGCGCGCGACCGACCGAACTCAGGCCCCATTGCGGCACGGGCACCGTGGGATCTATTTGCACCTGCGGATGGGTGAGATAGCGGACGATATCGGCGGGCATCTTACTCGTCGGCGTACTCGTCCTCTTCCTGCTTGCGCGTCGCGCTCTTGCGCGTTCCGAGCGAGCCCGTGACATAGGGATCACGCCGACCGGCGTAAGGGTTGCGCTGCTGGGCGCGGCCGGCGACCTCGTCGCCCGAGACGGCGGCGGGCTGGCAGATCAGGCGGCGGCTGGCGCGGCGCATCAGATCCACGTGGATATGATCGTAGTGATAGACGTTCGAGCCCGGCGCCAGCACCGTGGTGAAATGCGCGCACGCGCCCGACTGCACGTCGCGCAAAAACCCCTGCTCTTCCGGCATGCCGCGCCAGCCGTCCTTCACGGTGACGCGGCGGCCGTCGGCGAGCACGAAGGCGGCGATGTCGAGCGCGTTGCCGAAGGCGTGCTCGGAAATGTGGGCGTGCGAGTTGCCGTTCATGCCGCGGCAGGAATAGGCGGAGATCTGCTTGATCTCGACGACGCGGGCGCCGAACCAGCGCATCGCCGATGGCTGCACGGTGTCGGCGAGCCAGCGATCGAGCTCGGACACGATCGGACAGGCGAGCGTCGCGGTCGGCTTGATCGCGACGGGGCCGACGGCGATGACGGGATTGCCCTGCGCCGGACCAAGACGCGGCAAAGGTTGCTGCGCGGGCGCCTGCGAGTACGGCGCCGGCCGCGCCGGATAGCTCGGCGCATTCATGTAGCGTGCGGCGCCCGCGGCGTCGGTGCCTTCGGGCGGCAGGTCGATTTCGTCCTCTTGCTGGGCCACGCCGGGCGCGTTCAGCGACATCGGGCCGGGCGCGTTGCCGTAGCCGGAGGGCTGGCGCACCGCGCTCTCGGGATAGTTCGACCGCTGCGGATAGGAGGATGACGGATAGTTCTGGCTCTGCGGAGGGTTCGATCGCGGCTGCGTCACCGGCCATCGCGGCTGGCCGCCGACACTCCCCGGCGGACGCAGTTCCTCGTCGGCAAAGCCATAGCTGCCCGAGGCTTCGCCGATGGCGGCGACCTTCAACGGGAACTCGGCGCCGCACATGCCGGGGCCCGAGATCGGCTCGATGCGGACGAGATCCGGCCCCTCTTTCACCGCGCCCGATTTCAGGCATGCGGCTTCGGCCTCGGCCCGCCACGGTTCGCGTTCGGCCTGGAAAAAGCCGCGTCCGCAACCCGCAAGCGAAACAAGGACGATGGAGCCGACGAGATACAAACGAACTCCGCGCGTCATGCACGCACGTTCGGTGAATTTACTTAAAGACTCTTCAACGTGTTGATTTCAGTGTTCTTTAACCATACCGGCACGCACGCGCGTACGCCGCCAGGCAGCAGCGGAAGCAAGGCTGACTTTTTCGGAGAGAGACTCTCTGTTAACCATGATGCGCTCGCACGGGGGACAGCAGCGGGAGCGACCTTATGACGTTCGCCGGGAGACTGAGCGTTATCACCGCGTGCCTCGCCATGGCCTTTGTCGGCGCCATCGTGCTCGGCATGATCTAGAGACATCACCGACCGCATCACGGGCTTGCCCGGCGGCGCCGGATCATCCGGCCGCCGGGCCTATTGCCGTGCTCAGAAATTCGAACAGGACGATCCCGTGACGCCGCCAATCTTGAAGTCGTGGCAGACGAGACCGGGATTATCAGGATCGGGATAGCCGTCGTCCTTCTCGCGAACCGTATGACTGAAGCGCCAGCCCCGCGTCCGCATGCAGCGCTTGTATTGCGCCGAAGTCGCCGTGCCGTTCTGCGGCGCGCCGAGTTGCGCGTCGCAGAACGCGCTGTCGACATGCAGCGCATCGTCGCCGCGCTGCTGCTTCAGCCTGTTGTTCCAGATGTCGGTGTCGGCGTGGGCCGGGACCGCGCTGCCGATCAGCAGCGCGGCGATGAGGCCGAGACGTTTCATGGTGGCTCTCCTTGCATGCGTCGTCAGCCATCGGTCGCGTGCAAGCGAGATGCAGGTTCGGTGCGGGACGATTACAAATTGGACAGGGGATCTTTCTTTTCCTTCTCCCCTTGCGGGAGAGGGTAAGCAGCACGCCTGCCCGCGAAAGACTACGACCTTGCCCCCCACTGCTGTGATGTCGTGATCACCTTCTGCTGCCGCTCCTCGACGCGCGTCCAGTCGTTGCCGGAGCACCAGAAGCGGCCGAGCGCGCAGGCTTCGACGCGAAGCCTGCCGGAAGCCGTCAGCGTCATCGTCCCATAATAGGTGCTGCCGCTGGAACGGCTGTAGATGCTGCCGGTCCAGGAATCGTGCGTTTTCGGCTTCATGTTGACGAGCACGCTTTCGCCCCGGCTCGAGGCTTCGGTCAGCGCATAGCCGCACAGCGCGGCGCCGCAGCGTTCGACGCGAACCGTGCCCTTCGCGCCTGGGCTCTCCCATTCGCCGAGCGGCGAATAAGCCGGCTCGTCATCGCTGCGCTGGGCGATCGATGAAGTCTCGTCGGGCCTCGGAGCGACGGCCGTCACCTCCATGCGCGGCGGATCGAGCATGACCGTCTTCGGCGGATCCATGCGCGGCAGCTCAACTCTCGGCGGATTGGGGCTCGGCGCCTCGAGTCTTGGCGGCGGCAAGACAACGGGCTGCGATGTGGCCGCGGCCATGACGGGGGCGGGCGGCGCGGGTGGTGCCACGACGACGGCCGCTGGCGCCGGCCTGACCGGAGCTGCCGGACAAGCCGGTTGCGACGGCGCGACTACGGGCAGCGGAGCAGGTGTCGTATCGGCATCGATCGTCCGCCGGAGGCTGCGATTGGATGAAACCGACACACAGGAAGCAGACCGGCAATTCCGCGGCGCCTCGACATGAAACCGGTGGCCGCCGATCGAGAAGGTGTAGGCACCGGCATGCGCTGAAGACGCCATCGCCACCAAAGCGATCAATGTGCCAAGCGATGTCGCAAGCCGCTTCATCGGTGCCTCCCTCTGTGTCGCCACGAGGTTACGCAGGACGACCCGCCGCTGAATGTGCGCTGCCTCACCCAGCCGGCACGGATCGTTGTGACGTCCATCACAGAAGTCGGGACAGGCCCGGCGTAGGGTCGAACCACGCTTCATCCACCAGCGACACCAGTTCAGACCGGCACAATTTTCAGAGGTTGCCATGAACAAGCTCACCATCGCCGCCACCGCGCTCTTCCTCGCTTCGACCGCCGCCGCGCATGCCGGCAACTCGATTGCGTTCCAGATCGAAGGCCAGCACATCCGCATCGAGACGCCGCGCAACTGCGCCTCGCTCGACTGCGTGACGATCGTTGCGCCGGGCCTGTCGGACAAGCCGATCAAGCTGAACAACATCAATCTCAAGGGCCTCGGCGGCTCCAAGGACGACGACGACGACACCACGCCAGCTCCGTCCACGACGACCGCACAGCCGGCGCCGGCTCCGGTGCAGCAGCAGCCCGTGCAACAGGTGCCGGTGCAGGCGGCCGCGCCTGCTGTCGCCACCCCCGCGGCTCCGACTGTTGCCGCCGCTCCGGCCGCCGGCTACGACAACACCGCGCAGACCGCGCCCGCCGCGGCTCCCGTTGCCGCGCCTGCACCGGTCGCGATTGCGCCCGCTCCGGCTCCGGTGGCCGCCGCGCCGGCGTCGGCCGCCAATACGCCGATCGGCGTCTGGGCGACCGAAGAGAACAAGGGCAATGTCCGCGTCGAACATTGCGGCGCCAATCTCTGCGGTTACGCCATGAAGTCCAACGAGCGCATCCTGATCAACATGAAGCCCGACGGCGCGAAGTGGAGCGGCCGCATCCACGATCCCGACTCCGGCCGCAACTACGACTCCACGATCGCGATGAAGGGCCCGAATGCGATGCGCGTGCAGGGCTGCGCCTTCGGCGGCATGTTCTGCGGCGGCCAGACCTGGAAGCGCGTCAGCTGACATCAACGATGTCATCCTCGACAGGTGCACAATGATCGTCATGCCCGGGCTTGTCCCGCCTGCGCGGCCGAAGCCGCTTCGGCGAGGCGAAGGCCCGGGCATCCACGTTCCCGGTAACGCGCGTTAAGACGTGGATGGCCAGGACAAGCCCGGCCATGACGCAGTAGAGAGGGCCGAGCTCATTCGCTCGTATCGCAGGTCGTTTGAACGTTCGCCCCGTCCATGCGACACATGTTCATCCACCATTCAGCTAACCCCAGCTGATATCGGCCGATCTCGCCTCGCGTTCTCACCGGGACTTCCTCGTGACATCAATGGTGGCTTGGCGCCGCTTCGTCTTTGCGCTTCCGTTGCTGGCGTTGCCGCTGGCCGGCGCGAGCGTGGCGCTCGCATCCGATGCAATCGAGCTTGCGCAGGCCCAGCCCCAGGCGCAGCCAACGCCCGCCCCCTCCCCGACGCCGTCGGCTTCACCTGCGCCCGCCACGGACGCGCAACCCGCCGCCGTCGAGCCCATCGGCAACGTCGCGACCGTGACGGGGATCGCGACCGTGGTCCGCGACAGGAACTCGTATCCGCTGCGCGTGCGCGACGACATCTATCTCAACGACGTCGTGCAGACCTCGTCGAACTCCTCGCTCGGCATCACCTTCAACGACGCCACCACGTTCAACCTCTCCGCCAGCGCGAAGATCACCATCGACAATTACGTCTATGAGGACGGCGGCAAGCAAAATTCGGCGATCTTCGACATCGGCAAGGGCACCGTTGCCTTCGTTGCAGCAGCCGTGGCGAAGACCGGCGACATGAAGATCGCGACGCCGACCGCAACGCTCGGCATCCGCGGCACCACCGGCGTCGTCGACGTTCCCGAAGGCGCGGCGGCCAGTGCTGCGAATAACGTCAACATCAAGCTCTATCCCGACGCCGACGGCCGGGTCGGCCACATCGAGGTCAACGATCGCACCAGCGGCACGCGACTCGGCGCCTTGACGCAGGCCGCAAGCGGTTTTGCGATCCGCCCGGGCGCCGGAGGCACAGGCGGCATGCGCTTTGCCGCCGTGCCGATCACGATCGCTCCGCAGCAGATCACGCGCGACCGCGGCTTCGTCAGCCAGGTGCATCTGGCGCAGACCACGGGCCGGCAGATCGTCACCGAGCAGCGCGACTTCCGCCGTGCCAATCCGACCGCAATCAGCCGCATTCCGCGGCCGACCCAGCCACCGCAGCAGCAGCAATTGCGGCCGGCGACAGCACCCGGTCAGCAGCCGCAGCGGCCGAACGGCCAGCCCGGCCAGAACAACCGTCCGGGCCAGCAGCAGCCGGGCACGCCGGGCCGCCAGGGCGCGCAGTCGCCGCAGCGGCAAGGACAAGGCGGCGCCGTGCAACCGGGTACGCCGCGCGCGGGCCAGGGTCAGCAGCAGCGAGGCCAGCAGCAGCAGGGCCAGCAGCAACCAGGTCAGCAGCAAGGTGCGGGACAGCCGGCAGGTGCGCCGCGTACTGGACAAGGCACGCAGCCCGGCGGCGCGTTGCAGACGCAGCCACAGCGAAACGGACAGACCCCGGCGCAGCCCGGCGGAGTCGTGCCGTCACAGCCGGGCACGGCGCCGCAGCCGCAAACGCCGCGCACCGGATTGCAGCCGGGCCAGCCGCCTGCGGCTCAGCAGCCAGGCGGCATCCAGCGCCAGGGCGGATTCCAGCAGCGCCTCCCCGCCGCGCAACGTCCCGCAGCACCGCGCAGACCGGCGCCCGCTCCGAAGGAGAAGAAAGAGCGGCGGTGAACGGTGCCTCCCCTCACCCTGAGGAGCTTGCGAAGCAAGCATCTCGAAGGGCGAGGCCACAGTCGGGCCGCATGGTTCGAGACGCGCGACGCGCGCTCCTCACCATGAGGGTCGACGTCGAGTGCGCGGCCCTCTCCTCCGTCATTGCGAGCGAAGCGAAGCAATCCAGAATCTTTCCGCGGAGAGACTCTGGATTGCTTCGCTGCGCTCGCAATGACGACTTGGAGGGAACTAAGGCTCCCACAAACTTGCTAGCTCGCGGATGTTTCCAAACTCGCGAGCAAAGCAGCGTAAAGACAACTCACGCTTCGCCGCGCAACCAGGCCTTCACCTTCTGCAACAGGCCATGACGCAGCTCGTCGACTGAGGCGACTTCAGCGGGTGTCAGGGTTTGCAAAGCTGCATCGATGTCGTCGGTTGCTGGCGCCGGCTCGGGCACCGGCGTAGACGCCAGCCCGGCCGCCGCGAGCGCGATCGGACCGACCTGCACCAGGAACGCGCGCTCATATTCGCGCGACAGGCGCGCGAGCGCATCCTCCAGCGTCAGCCAGTCGACCGCCTTGATGTCGTTCATCAGCTTGCGAACGGGACCGCCCTCGGCCTCCATGCGCCAGAAATGCACGACCTTGGAGCGCCCTCCCGACTGGTAGACGAGCGTGCCGAGGAATTCGTGGATGGCCACATCGTGGCCGGTCTCTTCCAGCACCTCGCGGTGCGCGGCTTCCTTCGGCGTCTCGCCGTCGTCGAGCTTGCCCTTGGGCAAAACCCATTCGTTGCGCTTGCGCTGGCGCACGACCGCAACCAGCGGCGGCGCGCCACGCCGCAGCACAATACCACCCGCCGCCATCACCGGCGCCCGCGCCATCACAAGATTCCGTGTCGATCCAATCGGCCCGCCGACGATATAGGCTGCCGACGCGGCGGATTGAAGGCTAGTTCTTCTTCAACAGCGCTTGACCTGCGCGAATGCGGGTGCCCTCGCCGATGCCGTCGCAGAAGTTGAAATCACCGGGCGCCAGGATGATGATGGTGGAGCCGTGCTCGAACCAGCCGAGCTCCTCGCCCTTGGTCACGTTGACGTCGCAGGGGAAATTGACCGGGCCGCGAGTCTGCGCGTTCAGCACCATGTCGAGGAAGTGCAGGCGGATGCTCGCGACCAGGATCGCGGCGACCGGCACCAGCGTCACGGCTTCGCCGGTCGACAAATGCGTGCGGATCACCGCGCGCTCGTTCTTGCAGAACAGGCGCTCGACCCGCTTCAGCGCGATCGGATTGACGTTCCAGACGTCGCCATGGATCAGCGTGACGCGTTCGATATGCGCATCATAGGGCGCATGGAAGCGGTGATACATGCTCGAGGTCAACCGCAGCGTGACGAAGCTTCCGTTGCGGTGCTGATCCACGAGCGCTGAGTCACCGAGCAGGTCGAGCAGCGAATAGGGCGCACCCTTGACCTGGAACAGCTCGGTGTCGGCGATCCGGCCATGGGCGCCAACGATGCCGTCCGAGGGGCTGGCGACAATGGAAGGGTCTGGATCGAAGGGCCGCAGCCCCGGCTTGAGCTCCCGGGTGAAGCAGTCGTGCAGGCTCTTGAAGTGGGTCTTGCGCGCCTCCGACAGATCGAGGTCGGAAAACAGCTTCCACAGCGCGATCGAGAAGTCCCGGACCAGGGGATTCTCGATCTTGGAGAACCGGCCCATGAAGCGGGTCAGGGCCGCGCGGGGGATGCGGTTGGTCAACAGGAAGTTGAGGTCTTCCTGCTGGGTGAAAGAGGCGATGAGGGCTTTGACTGTCATGAATCTGTCAGCTCGCAGTATTAGCGCTTGTTGTCATGGAAACGACACTCCCGATTCTCTCATTTTCCGTGGCCGCCGCAGCGTCCGCTGCCGCCGCCTTCCCGAAGCTCAAGGCGCGCATCGCACTCTCCCGCGCCAAGCACCGGTCGCTCGCCGGGCACTCCAAGATGTCGCGCCGGGTGGCCAAGCTGCTCCCGTTCTACGAGTTCGAGGGCGATCAGTATTTCGGCTGCGACGGCGCGCCTGATAACGTGGTGAAGCAGCGCAAGGACGCCTTCTTCCGCCTCGCCGGCCTCTACGCCGAGCGCTACCCCAGGGGCCGCGCGATGACGAAGGAAGCGGCGGAAAAGATCTCCGACCTGCACTTCACCGAAACCTACCGCGTGCCGTTCCAGTTCTCGCGCCTCGTCCGCGAGCATCTGGGCACCTCGACCTTCATGGAATCGTCCAGCGGCGTCACCGTCACGGATGTCGACGGCAACACCTCTTACGACCTCACCGGGTCCTACGGCGTCAACATCTTCGGCAACGACTTCTACAAGGAGTGCATCGAGGGCTCGGAGAAGCGCGCGCATGCACTCGGCCCCGTGCTCGGCCCCTACCATCCCGTCATCCTCGAGAATGTGCAGCGGCTCTGCCAGATCTCGGGCCTCGACGAAGTCTCGTTCCACATGTCCGGCACCGAGGCCGTCATGCAGGCGGTGCGGCTTGCGCGCTACCACACCAAGCGCACGCATCTCGTTCGTTTCGCCGGCGCCTATCACGGCTGGTGGGGCGACGTACAGCCCGGCGTCGGCAATCCGATTCCCGCGCACGAGACCTACACCCTCGCCGAGATGTCCGAGAAGACATTGCACGTGCTGCGCACGCGCAAGGACATCGCCTGCGTGCTGGTCAATCCGTTGCAGGGCCTGCATCCGAACGGCAACGCGCCCGGCGATTCCTCGCTGGTCGATTCCTCCCGCGGCGGAAACTTTGACCGCGCGGCGTATACCGAGTGGCTGAAGAAGCTGCGCGAAGTCTGCACCGAGCGCGGCATCGCGCTGATCTTCGACGAGGTCTTCGTCGGCTTCCGTCTCGCCGCCGGCGGCGCCCAGGAGTACTTTGGCGTCAAGGCCGACATGGTGACCTACGGCAAGAGCCTTGCCGGCGGCCTGCCGGTCGGCGTCGTCTGCGGCAAGAAGGAATTGATGCGCCGCTTCCGCGACGATCGTCCCGCCGACATCTGCTTCGCCCGCGGCACCTTCAACTCGCATCCCTACGTCATGACGGCGATGGACGAGTTCTTGAGCCGGCTTGCCAGCCCGAACTTCCGTGCCATCTACGACGGCCTGGACACGACCTGGAACGGCCGTGCGCAAAAGCTCAACCAGATGATGACCGATGCCAACCTGCCGGTGCGGTTCGCCAACTTCTCGTCGATCTGGACGGTGAAGTACACCACCCCGTCCCGCTACAACTGGATGCTGCAATATTACCTGCGCGCCGAAGGCCTGTCGCTGAGCTGGGTCGGCACCGGACGGCTGATCTTCAGCCTGAACTACACCGACGCCGATTTCACCGAGGTCGCCGAGCGCTTCGTCCGCGCGGCCGAGAAGATGAAGGCCGACGGCTTCTGGTGGCACGACGGCGTGCTCACCAACAAGAATATCAAGCGGCAGATTTTGAAAGAGATGCTGGCCAAGCGTTTTGGGCGCTGAGGCTTTCCCACTCTTAACCCCGAGCACCGCCCTCCCTTCTCCCTCGCCCCGCCCTTGTCCGCCGAAGCCTTGGCGAAGGCGGATGCGGGGCCGCGACGAGCTACGCTCGCGCTGAGAGGGTCGGGGTGAGGGGGAGTCTCCGCGCATGCGGTGAGAGTTGATCAACGATCCACTAGCAGTCCCCCCGCGGAGAGCCCCCCTCACCCGGCTTTGCGCTACGCGCAAATCCGACCTCTCCCCGCAAGCGGGGTGAGGTGAAGAGAGCGCTGGGCTCCGCTGAGTCACTTTAAAGGTATCCCCAAGACGTGGATGCCCGGCACGAGGCCGGGCATGACGCAACCATCAGACATCGGAGTGTTGTGTGAGAACAGCGCGCTCAGGCGTGCTGCTCTTCGAGCGTGGGCTCGGAGATGAGGCCCAGCGTGTGCTCGGGGTTGAGGTGCAGGCCGGGATCCATCAGCTCGCCGCGCATCAAAGCGAGCGGCGCGCTACGATAGAGCATCAGGTCGTGGAAGGGATCGGTCAGGATCTTGGTCATCCAGACCAAGCCGGTCTCGATGTCGCGGATGAAGAACAGGTGGACGGTGCGGAACAACAGACCACCGCCGCCGATCACGAGCCAGATCTTGGCGACCTGCCGCATGAAATCGGTCGCGCTCGCCCAGGGCGTGAACAGGCCGAACAGCGTCGGATCGACAACCAGCACCAGCGGCGACAGCGCCCAGATCGCCATCAGCACCACCTTGCGCTGAAGGTTGTAGCCGACCTTGATGTCCTCCTTGTACTCGTGCGTCGCCTGGTTGATGTGGTCGTAATCGTGCGGCTCGAAGAAGAAGTGACCGGCCTGGCGCGAGGTCATCGACACCAGCCAGCCGACCAGCGCCGAGATCATGGGATCGACGAACAGCCAGACATAGGCGAAGAGAAAGCTCAGCGCGCTGACGAAGTGCAGGCTCTGATTGATGCGGCTGTGGTGATAGTAGCGATGGTCGTCCCAGCGCTGGATCCGCAGCTGCTCGAGATAATTCTTGATCATGCTCTCCCCCAAAATGCTTTCGGGTTCAGGATTTACAGGGATTCGATGTAGGCCGTGTGACATCATCATTTTGTCATGTGACGATGTGCAGCGGCGCGATGACGCACGCGAACGCGTGAGCGGCGGCTTGAGCCGCCGCTCACACAGCCCAACTTAGGCTGCTTTGGCGACGTCGACCTTGCGGAAGCGCACCAGCGAGAAATGGCCGAGCGGCGGAATCAGGCGGCGCTCGGCGAGCTCGATGCCCTTGGCACCGGAGAGCCACTTCGCATAACGCGACCAGGCGAACTCGGCGGTGCGGAAGCCGAGCGGACGCACCACCGGCTGGAGCTTCTGCTCGATGAAGCGGCGCATGCCGGTATCGGCGCTGACGCGGGTGAGGATGATCAGCTCGCCGCCCGGGCGCAGCACGCGGGCGAATTCGTCGAGCGCCACTTCCGGGTTCGGCACGGCGGTGACGACATATTGCGCCATCACGACGTCGAAGGAATTGTCGGGGAATTCGAGCTTCTCGGCGTCCATCACCGCGAGGCCCTCGACATTCTTCAGATTGCCCTCGGTGACGCGCTGGCGCGCCTTGTCGAGCATCGCTTCCGAAATGTCGGTGCCGAAGATGCGCAGATGCGGCGCGTAGAGCGGCAGCGAGATGCCGGTGCCGACGCCGACCTCGAGCACACGGCCCCCGATCTTGTTGGTGGCCGCGATCGCGGCCTGCCGGCCCTTGGCGAACACGCCGCCGAACACGAGATCGTAGACGGGCGCCCAGCGGTCATAGGCCTGCTCAACCGTGCCACGGGTGAGGTCGAGCTGCTGGGTACCGTCAAGGTTCATGATCTTAGCCATCGATGAGGTTCTCGCTGTGGGTCAAACGTTGCAGATCAGCCGCGCACCGGCCGCCGCGCCATGACCGGCGAGGCGCGCAGGATGCGGCTGGGCTGAAGTGAGGTGAGGTTTCCGACGAACTGCCGCGCGCTGTTTTCCCAGGAACGCTCCAGCGCGAAGTTACGGCAGGTCTCGCGCGACATGGTGAGCGCGCGGAGGCACGCGGTACGCAGATCATGGTCGATCGCGCCGATCGGATGATCGGCGATGACGTCCTTGGGGCCCGTCACCGGAAACGCCGCCACCGGCGTGCCGCAGGCGAGCGCCTCGAGTTGCACCACACCGAACGTGTCGGTCAGGCTCGGGAAGACGAAGACATCGGCGGCGGCGAGATGCGCGGTCAGATCCGCGCCCTTCTTCTCGCCGAGGAAGACGGCATCCGGATATTTCTTTTCGAGCGCCGCCTTCTGCGGGCCGTCGCCGACGACGACCTTGGTGCCGGGCAGGTCGAGCGAGAGGAACGCTTCGAGATTCTTCTCCACGGCGACGCGGCCCATGGTCATGAAGATCGGACCCGGCAGGTCGAGCTTGGCCGGACTGTCTGGATGGAACAGCTCGGTGTTGACGCCGCGTGTCCAGAAGCCGAGTCGCTTGAAGCCGCGTTCGGAGAGCTCCTGCCGCAGCGAAGGCGTCGCCACCATGGTCATGGCGGCAGCGTCGTGGAAGTGGCGCAGCACGGCATAGCCGACGGCATCAGGGATACCGGTCCGCACCGAGACGTATTCGGGAAAGCGCGTCGTGTAGGAGGTGGTGAAGGCAAGGCGGTTGCGGCGGCAATAGGCGCGCGCGGCCCAGCCGATCGGCCCCTCGGTCGCGATGTGCAAGGCTTCCGGCGCCGCCTTCTCGATCCGCCGCGCGATCTCCTTGCCGCTCGGCAGCGCGATGCGCAGGCCCGGATAGGTCGGCAGCGGCCAGGACCGAAAGCCGTCCGGGGTGAGGAAGTCGATCTCGACGTCGAGCGCCTTGGCCGCGTTCGCCAGCGAGGTCAGCGTCCGGACCACACCGTTAACCTGCGGATGCCAGGCGTCAGTCGCGATTAATACCCGCATGGGGAAATCCCGAGAGTTTGATGATTCTCGGCTTAGGACCATCAACCACGGATATTTCAGGCGTGTGACGTCACAGAAGTGTCGGCCCGCTGTTTTGTTGGTTAACGGGTCCGCGCCGCCACGAAACCGTCATGAAACAAATCCTTTCCGCCATGAAACCGTTTTCGGTTTTCCGCGCAAAGCTCCCGAAACGTTTTGTCGTTAGTGATTTGGGCAACGGAGCACCGAAACGGTGCCGCGGTGGTCAAGAAACACCGATCAAACAGGGGCGATCAATGATCAATCTGGACACGTTCAAGACGTATTCGCGCGCCGTTGCGCTCGGCGCCATCGCGATCTCCGCAATCGCATTTGCCGGTCCGGCCAAGGCTGCGCCCGTGCAGCTCTTCCCGTTCTTCCAGCCGCTGCCGCCGATGGCCGCGCCGCAGCCTTACCAGCCCTATCAGGCCACGCCTTACCAGGCCGCGCCGTCCGAGGATCAGGACGCGGTCGAGATGCCGGCCCGCTTCCGCCGCCAGACGGTTTCCTACGCGACGCGCGAGGCGCCGGGCACCATCATCATCGATACGCCCAACACCTATCTCTATTACGTGCTCGGCAATGGCCAGGCCGTTCGCTACGGCATCGGCGTCGGCCGCGACGGCTTCACCTGGTCCGGCGTGCAGTCGGTGACCAAGAAGGCCGAGTGGCCGGATTGGACCCCGCCGCCGGAAATGATCGCCCGCCAGCCCTATCTGCCGCGCCACATGGCCGGCGGCCCCGGCAATCCGCTCGGCGCCCGCGCCATGTATCTCGGCGGCACCATCTACCGCATCCACGGCACTAACGCCCCCGACACGATCGGCAAGCACGTCTCGTCCGGTTGCATCCGCCTGACCAACGACGACGTCACCGACCTCTACTCCCGCGTCAACGTCGGCACCAAGGTGATCGTGCTGCCGATGACCGAACGCCGCGCGGACCTCGGCGCCGCGACGCGCTAACGCGACAGGACATTGTGACGCAAACGGCCCCGGAACCCACCGGGGCCGTTTTCGTTTGCATCATGCTCTCCGGGCGGCCTCGCCTGGAGAAGCACTGTTCGGAGGCGCGGATGCGATCACACCTGCAAATGTCGCCAGGTCCATGGCTGCGCTCGATCGCAGGTGCCGGCGCATTGACGCTGCTCCTGTCTGCGCCCTCGTCGCTCGCCCAGCAGCCGGCGAACGACGAGGCGGCCCAGCAGGCCTTCAACAATTCCTGTCGCACCTGCCACTCGGTGAAGGATGGCGACAATCGCCTCGGTCCCAATCTCAACAAGGTCGTGGGACGCAAGGCGGGCTCGCTGCCGAACTACAACTACTCCCCGTCGATGAAGGACGCCGGCTTCGTCTGGGATCCGGACAAGCTGACCCGCTTCATGGTCAAGCCGGACGAGGTCGTGTCCGGCAACAAGATGCAGCCCTATGGCGGCGTCTCCGCGGAGGACGCGGCCAAGGTGGTCGCGTATCTGCAGGCGGTGGGCGGGCAATAAGATTGCGGAGGCGCTACGTGCCGGTCGGCTCATACCGTCGCTCCACATGGAACGATTTCGCGGTAATGAGCCAAGTGCCCTCGATGCAGTGATACGCCAGATAATCAACGTACTGGCGCACATCGATCCGAACGCGAACCTTCACCAGTGCCTGCGCTGACGACGCCAGATCGATCAGCAATATCTCCTGAAGGCGCGGGGCATTCTTGGATTTGGGCGACGGGGTCGAAGCCAGCATCGCTCTCTAGTCGCCAACGGGCAGGATCCGCAATTCAGCGTCGCGAAATCCGTGGAGTTGCGCAGTCGGCGCAAAGACGCGGTCGAACTGCGAAGCATCGCTGTCGTACATCAGCGTGAAGTAACGTTCGACGGCCTCCAGCAGAGGCGCAAGGTTCGGGCTCTCGGTCATGGCTCACTCCATCAGCAGCAAAGTCGGAGCAATCCATCTCACGGAAAGCCAAGGCATGTCCTTGCGAACTGGGCTAGTCTCGGCGGCTCGGGCGCAATATTGCGCCCTTCTCGATCCCACAGGATGCGGTTCATGCCAAAATGCGAACTAGATGCGATCGACCGGCGCATCGTCACCGAACTCCAGGCCAACGCACGACTGAGCAACATCGAACTGGCGGACAAGATCGGATTGTCGCCATCACCCTGCCTGCGACGAGTGCGGCGGCTGGAGCGGGACGGCTATATCGACGGCTACCGGGCCTCCTTGCGGCGTGGCCGCCTCGGGCTCGGCTTCTCGGCCTTCCTCGGCGTCAAGATCAACGGCCATGCCAACGACCAGGCGCTGGGCTTCGAACGGACCGTTGTGGCGATGCCCGAGGTCGTTGCCTGCCACCTCGTCTCCGGCGAAGCCGACTATCTCCTCGAAATCGTCGTGCCCGAGCTCGAGGACTACCAGCGCTTCCTCGTCGACAAGCTGCTCAACCTGCCCATCGTGCGGGAGGTTCGCAGCAGCATTGCGATCCAGACGCTGAAGGCCGGCGCGCCGCTACCGCTGGCACATCTCTTATAGCCATGATCAGACTGCTCACGCCCGCCGACGCGGCTCTCTACCGTGCGATCAGGCTGGAAGCGCTCGTAACGCATCCCGAAGCTTTTGGCAGCACGTTCGCACGCGAGCAGGAAAAGCCCCTCACCTGGTTCGAGGCGCGCCTTGCAGCGTCGGACGTTTTCGGCGCCTTCGTCGCGCACGAGCTCGTCGGCGTTGCCGGCTTCCATCGGCAGGACGGCGCGAAGACCGAGCACAAGGCTCTTCTCTGGGGCATGTATGTGCGGCCCCATGCGCGAAAATCCGGCGCGGCGCGGCGCCTTGTCGACGCGGTCGTGGCACATGCCACAGGGCAAGTTGAACAGCTTCAGCTGGCCGTCGTCAGCGAGAACGCCGCCGCCATCCGCCTCTACACCGCTGCCGGCTTTGTCGAATACGGCCGTGAGGTGAAAGCACTGAAGCACGCCGACCGATACTACGACGAAATCCTGATGGCATTGTTCCTCAACGACAGCGGTCAATGACTGACGCCATCCGTATCTCGCCGGATGGCGCCCCGCCGCTCCGAAACCAGCCTCAGCCAGGCCGCCGAATGAAACGCGCTCATCAGCAGATACATCGGCACCATCCCACTCAGCACGGAGCCGTACCCGGCGGCACACAGCATGTCCGCCGGGCCGCCGAGCACGGCCGTCAACACGGCCATGATCGCGAAGGTCGGCGTTGCCGCCAGAGCCAGCCATCTGGCGAGGTGGCGTGCGGCCACCACGCCATCGCGGCTCGCGCCGGTGGCCACGTTGGCGGGACTAGTCACGGCCTTCCGCGGCCTCCTCGCGAAAAGCCTTCTCGCCGGCCGTCGAGATCTCCACCCATTTCTTGTCGGGCGCAGCGCCTTCCGCGTAGCTGTCGTGCCAGTTCCACCATTTGTAGGTTGGCGTCTGCGGATAGCCCTTTGGCGAGTCCTCCCAGACCTCCTGCCGGCCGAGCGGCGTGATGTCGAGATAGTTCCAGGTGCCGCCCATCTGCTCGTCGCCGCGGCTCTTGACGAAATAGGTGCGGAAGATGCGGTCGCCGTCGCGGTAGAACACGTTGGTGCCGTGCCATTCGTCCACGCCGAAATCGGCGTCGAAACTGTCGGTGACGGTGACCCAGGGCATGGTCCAGCCCATCCGCTGCTTCAGCCTGATGATGTCGGCCTGGGGCGCGCGCGAGGCGAACACGAGCGTGGTGTCGCGGGCGTTCAGATGCGAGACATGGGCGACCTGGTCGGCCACCATGGAGCAGCCCCGGCAGGCTTGATCGGGCCAGCCGAGCACGCCCGGCTCGAAGAAGGCCCGGTAGACGATCAGCTGCCGCCGGCCCTGGAACAGATCCACCAGACTGATCTTGCCGCCGGGCCCCTCGAACGCATAGGTTTTGGTGATTTCCATCCACGGCATGCGCCGGCGCTCGGCGGCGAGGGCGTCGCGGGCACGGGTATGCGTCTTTTCCTTCACGAGCAGTTGCTGACGGGCGGCCTCCCAGTCCTGCGGCGACACCACCGGCGGTGTTTGCATGGCGGCCTGTCCGTTAGTTCCTGCGTTGTCTACTGATGTCATCATGGCTCTCCATTCCTCTTGTCCGGGCGGTCCTTCCGCGTCGCGCTATGACGGACGCGGAACCGCTCGACCCTCGCCGCACATTGTCGGTCGTCAACGATTTCTGGCACCAAGCGGTTGCGCGGTGGGAGTAACAAGTGTGGCGGGATTTGAATGGACTCGCTGATCACGGCCGCCGCGCGCGCGTTAGAGGCCGGCGATCCGCTCGGCGCGCTGAACCGCGTTGCGCTGCGCAACGATGCACCGTCGCTGGCGCTACGCGGCATCGCGATGGCGCAGCTCGGCGATCTCGCGAAAGCGAAGACGCTGCTGCGGAGTGCCGCGCGCGCGTTCGGTCCAAGAGAGGCGGTGGCGCGCGCGAGATGCGTGGTGGCCGAAGCCGAGATCGCGCTCGTCTCGCGCGACCTGAGCTGGCCGGTGAAAACGCTCGCGGCGGCCCGCGCGACGCTCGAACAGCACGGCGATCTCGCCAATGCAGCCCATGCGGGCCACATCGAGGCGCGCCGCCTCCTCCTCGTCGGGCAGCTCGACGAAGCCGAGCGCACGCTGGCCGAGCTCAGCCCCTCCCCGCTCCCGCCTGCATCGCAAGTCGTCCGCGAGCTCGTGGTCGCCGGCATCGCCATCAGACGATTGAGAGCGAAAGATGCGCGCGCCGCGCTCAACCGCGCGGCTCTCGCAGCGCGGCAGGCGAAGATCCCGGCGCTCGTGGCCGAGGTCGACAGCGCGAACCTGATCCTCGACACGCCGGCGGCGCGCCTGATCGCGCGCGGCAGCGAACACCCGTTGTTGCTCGGCGAGGTCGAGAGACTGGCGACCTCGACGGCGCTCGTCGTGGACACCTTTCATCATGCCCTGCGCAGGCAAGGCCGCGTCGTATCGCTCGGAACGCGGCCGGTGCTGTTCGCGCTCGCCCGCCTCCTGGCGCAGGCATGGCCTGCCGACGTCTCGCGAGAGGCGCTGATATCAGGCGCGTTCCGGGCGAAGCACGCCGATGAATCGCATCGCGCGCGGTTGCGCGTCGAGATCGGGCGCCTCCGCACCCAGCTCAAGCCGCTGGCCGACATCAGCGCGACGAAGCAAGGCTTCGTGCTGGCGCCGCGCAAGACGCGCGACGTGCTCGTGCTGGCACGTCCCGTCGAGGAGAAGCACGCCGCGGTGCTCGCCTTCCTCTCCGACGGCGAGCCCTGGTCGAGCTCGGCGCTCGCGCTGGCGCTGGGGACGAGCGCGCGCACGGTGCAGCGGGCCCTCGAAGAGCTGGCGCGATCGAACAAGGTGCAATCGTTCGGACTCGGCCGGGCACGGCGCTGGATGACCCCGCCCGTCCCGGGTTTCCCGACAGGCTTGTTACTCCCCGGACCGCTCCTGAAGGCGTAAATTGGATCACATCACAGGGATCAAGCACATGAAGCGTTCAGCCGCCGAGATCGTCAGGGAGTACGGACCTTTTGCGGGTGTCGAGGCCGTGCATGGCGTCACCTATGACGGCACCCATGTCTGGTTCGCATCCGGCGACAAGCTGAATGCGGTCGATCCGGCCAACGGCAGGATCGCACGCTCCATCGACGTCGCCGCGCATGCGGGGACGGCGTTTGATGGCCGGCACCTGTTCCAGATCGCCGAGGATCGCATCCAGAAGATCGACGCTGCCACCGGCAAGGTGATCAGCACGATTCCGGCCCCGGGCGGCGGCGGCGATTCCGGATTGGCCTGGGCGGAGGGCTCGCTGTGGGTCGGTCAGTATCGCGAGCGCAAGATCCATCAGGTCGATCCGGAGACGGGAAAGATCCTCCGCACCATCGAAAGCAAGCGCTTCGTGACCGGCGTCACCTGGGTTGACGGCGAGCTCTGGCATGGCACCTGGGAGGGCGAGGAAAGCGATTTGCGGCGGATCGATCCCGAGACCGGCAAGGTGCTGGAGCAGCTCGACCTGCCCGCCGGGACGATGGTGTCAGGATTGGAGTCCGACGGCGGCGACCGCTTCTTTTGCGGCGGTGGCGATCGCGGCAATGTGAGGGCGGTTCGCCGCCCGAGGCGCAGCTAGGTGCGCGATGACGGATGCGCGGCACCGATGCTGCCGCAACCGTTAATCTGTTCGCCCCAATTCCACCCCACCGGTGCGCTCTAGCGCCCCCCTCGCCTGCCCTGTAGACTTCCGGCCCTGGGCGGCTTGGGGGATTGATGCGACTGACGCTGAACTTGAAGACTATCCTGATCGCCGTGGCGGTGCTCGCGGCGTCGTTTTTCGTCAGCCTGAAGGCGATGGACTGGCTGTCGCCGCGCGCGGCGACGACTGCGCCGCCGGTCGCACAATTGCCACCGCTGCCGCCGGTCGCGAAGAGCTCGATCGTGGTGGCGCCGGTGGCGATCGCGATATCGGCGATCCGCGAACAGGCCGAGAAAGCCGCGCCGCGCAATTTCGCCGGCAAGGCCGATAATCCAATCTCGCAGATCCTGGAGAATGCCGACATCGGCTGGTCCGCCGTGCGCGGGCCGATGGCGGCTGCCGGCGACAAGGACGTGCTGACGATCTCGACGCCGCTCAACGGCAAGCTCAACGTGACGGGCTCGCTGTCGTCGAAAGCCACCGGCGCGCTTGGCGACGCGCTGGGCAGCGTGCTCGGCGGCGACGCAGCGAAACGGATCGGCGCGGTCAACATCAAGAATTTGAACGCCAGCGCCGAGATCAAGGGCAACGTGGTCGTCACCTCGCGCCCGAAGCTCGCGGCCAACTGGCATCTCGAGCCAAATCTCGGCGCCCAGGTCAATCTCGGCGACACCAACCTCAACGTCTCCGGCGCCAAGGTCAACGTGCCGGCGCAGGTGAAGCCGCTGATCGACAAGAATGTCGGCGAGCAGATCAACATCGTCTCCGAGCGCATCCGCAACGATCCCTCGCTGCGCGACAATGCGAAGCTGCAATGGGCCAAGGCCTGCCGCTCGATCCCGCTGCAGGGCTCGGGCTCCTCGGCCGCGCTGCCGCCGCTCTGGCTCGAGATGAAACCGACCCGTGCCATCGCGGCGCAGCCGCGCGTCGACGCGCAGAACGTGACGCTGCTGCTCGGTCTCGAGCTCGAGACGCGCGTGACCTCGACGTCGACCAAACCGGACTGTCCCTTCCCCGACAAGATCTCGATCGTGCCGCCGACCGGCACCGGCGTGAACATCGGCGTGCCGATCGACGTGCCCTTCACCGAGATCAACAAGCTGATCGCGGCGCAGATGGTCGGCCACACCTATCCCGAGGACGGCTCCGGCCCGGTCGACGTCACCGTGAAAGGCGTCAACGTGGTCCCGTCGGGCGATCGTCTCCTGATCTCGCTGCTGGTGCGTGCTAAGGAGAAGAAGAGCTGGCTCGGTCTCGGCGCCGAAGCGACCGTACACATCTGGGGCCGGCCGATGCTCGACCAGGCGCAGCAGACGCTGCGGCTCGCCGACATCCAGCTCGCGGTGGAGTCCGAGGCCGCCTTCGGCCTGCTCGGCGCGGCCGCGCGCGCGGTGGTGCCGCAGATGCAGCAGGCCTTGGTGCAGAAAGCGACGCTCGATCTGAAGCCGATCGCCGCCAATGCGCGCGAGAAGATCGCGGCCGCGATCGCCGACTACCAGAAGAGCGAGGATGGCCTCAAGGTCGACGCCAAGATCGACAGCCTGACCCTCGCCGACATCGCCTTCGATTCCAAGACGCTGCGCATCGTCGCGGAAGCCGGCGGCTCGCTGAACGTCTACGTGACGAAGCTGTCGGGGATGTAGTGCGTCTTCACGCGCCGGACCCGCGCGCGTCGCTTGCGCCGCTGGCATTCTCGTCGGAGGATGCTAAGCTGTTTCCCGCAACCTCGAACGAGGTGCTGACAGCACTGCAGGGGACAACGCGAGGACAACATGGAAGCCGGCATGGTCACGCCTGCGCCGGCGCTGGTGCGCTTTTCCGGCATTCAGAAGACCTACGATGGCGAGCACCTCGTGGTGAAGAACCTCGATCTCGAAATCAGGAAGGGTGAGTTCGTCACCCTGCTCGGCCCGTCGGGCTCGGGCAAGACGACAACGCTGATGATGCTGGCCGGCTTCGAGGTTCCAACCCATGGCGAAATCTACCTCGCGGAACGGCCGATCAAGAACGTGCCGCCGCATAAGCGCGACATCGGCATGGTGTTCCAGAACTATGCCTTGTTCCCGCACCTGACGATCGCGGAGAATATTGCCTTCCCGCTATCCGTTCGCAACACGGCCAAGGCCGAGGCGCAGGAGCGCGTCAACGCGGCGTTGCGCATGATCAAGATGGAAACCCTGGCGCACCGGCGGCCCGGGCAGCTGTCCGGCGGTCAGCAGCAGCGCGTGGCGCTGGCCCGCGCGCTGGTTTTCAATCCGCAGCTCGTACTGATGGATGAACCCCTTGGCGCCCTCGACAAGCGCCTGCGGGAGCAGATGCAACTGGAAATCAAGCAGCTGCACGAGACGATGGGCATCACCGTCGTCTACGTCACCCACGATCAGAGCGAAGCGCTCACCATGTCGGATCGCATCGCCGTGTTCAACGACGGCATCGTGCAGCAGATCGACCGGCCCGACGCGCTGTATGAGCATCCGGTGAACAGCTTCGTCGCTCACTTCATCGGTGAGAACAACGTGCTGTCCGGCACCGTCGAGACGGTCGAGAAGGAATATTGCCGCGTCACGCTGGCTGGTGGCGGCGCCGTGACCGCACGGGCGGTCAATGTATCGGGCGCGGGCGCGTCGACCTCCCTGTCAGTGCGGCCGGAGCGGATCGCCATCATCCCGGACGGCACCTCCAGCGAGGGACCGAACCGACTGCCGGCCAAGGTGCAGAACACCATCTATCTCGGCGACCACGCGCTTGCCGTGCTCGATGTCGCCGGCAACGGGGAGTTCATGGTCAAGCTTCAGCCGGGGACGCATGACGGATTGAGACATGGCAATCTAAGATCTGGTGAAAGCGTATTCATCACCTTCCGTCCCGAGGACTGCCTGGCCCTCGATCCCGTCTGATCCGGACCGGCATCGATCAAGCTCAACGCAACGCAGATGAAGAAGGAACAAGGACCATGCTGAAGCGCAAGACTGGCAAGATTGCTCTGGGGTTCGCCGTGGCGTTCAGCGCCAGCGCCGCGCTGGCCACGGTCGCGCAGGCGCGTGACCTCACCGTCGTGTCGTGGGGCGGCGCCTATCAGGATGCCCAGAAGAAGGTCTATTTCGAGCCGTTCAAGAAAGCAGCCGGCGTCGCGATGAACGACGAGTCCTGGGACGGCGGCGTCGGCGTGTTGCGCGCCAAGGTGCAGGGTGGTGCCGCCACCTGGGACCTCGTCCAGGTCGAGAGCGACGAACTCGCGGTCGGCTGCGAGGAAGGCCTGTTCGAGAAGATGGATTATTCCAAAATCGGCGGCGAGGCCGCCTATATCCCGCCGTCGGTCAATCCCTGCGGCGTCGGCGCCATCCTCTACGATTTCGTTCTCGGCTACGACAAGGACAAGCTGAAGGACGCCCCCAACGGCTGGGCCGACTTCTTCGACACCAAAAAGATTCCGGGCAAGCGCGCCTTGCGTCAGGGCCCGAAGACCACGCTGGAGATCGCCCTCATGGCCGACGGCGTCGCACCGAAGGACGTCTACAAGGTGCTGGCGACCGACGAGGGCGTCGAGCGCGCGTTCAAGAAGCTGGACACCATCAAGGGCGACATCGTCTGGTGGAAGGCCGGCGCCCAGCCGCCGCAATTGCTCGCCTCCGGCGAGGTGGCGATGACCTCGGTCTACAATGGCCGCATCGACACCGCGAACAAGAACGACAAGAAGAATTTTGGCATCGTATGGGACGGAGCGCTCTTCACCCTCGACAGCTGGGTCATCCTGAAGGGTAGCCCGAACAAGGACGCGGCCTACAAGTTCCTGGACTTCGCAGGCAAGGCGGAGAACCAGTCAAAACTGTCGCAGAACATCGCCTATGGCACCTCGAACAAGGACGCAGCCGCCCTGCTCGCGCCCGCCGTTCTCAAGGACCTGCCGACAGCGCCTGACAACATCAAGAACGCGGTCGAGATCAACGTTGGCTTCTGGCTCGAGAACATCGACCGCCTGACCGAGCGCTTCAACAAATGGGCCGCGAAATAACGCGCCCCGCAAGATTCGATCCAAGGCTCGATCCAAGGCTCGACCAATGACGGATGCGCGCTTGACCGGCGCCAATGCGTTGACCGAGGTGCCGCTCAAGCGCCGATTGAGGCGTGCGGAGCGGACACGTCAGGTCAAGGCATTGGCGCTGGTGCTGCCGCTTCTCGTCTTCCTGCTCTTCACCTTCGCAGGCCCGATCGCCGGCATGCTGTGGCGCGCGGTCGATGACCGCGAGGTGCGTCAGGTTCTGCCGCAAACCATCGCTGCTCTCGCCGACTGGGACGGCAAGGACCTGCCGGATGAAAAGGCCTTTGCAGCGCTGGCAAGCGACATCCTGGCGGCGCGCGCTTCCGGCATCATCGCCATCGCGGCCAAGCGGCTCAATTACGCCCTGAACGGTTTTCGTACGATCCTGACCAGCACGGCACGTAATCTGAAGGCGCAGCCGGAGCCCGGCACCGCCAGGGAGACACTGGGCAAGATCAACCCGGCCTGGCGCGAACGGGCCACCTGGACGACGATCAAGGATGCCGGTGGCCCGGTGACCGGATTCTATCTGCTGGCGGCGCTCGACCTGACGCGGAACGTCGATGGTGCGATCGTCGCGGCCGCATCAGACCAGGCGATCTACCGCAACGTCTTCGCCCGCACCTTCCTCATCAGCTTCAGCGTCACGGTACTCTGCCTGATCCTCGGCTTCCCGGTCGCTTACCTACTGGCAACGCTGCCGCCGGGCCGGTCGAACCTGCTGATGATCTTCGTCCTGCTGCCGTTCTGGACGTCGCTTCTGGTCCGCACCTGCGCCTGGATCGTCTTGTTGCAGAGCAAGGGCGTCGTGAACGACAGCCTGCACTGGCTTGGCATCATCGACGAGCCGTTGCGGCTGATCTACAACCGCTTCGGTGTCTGCGTGGCCATGACCCACGTTCTCCTGCCGTTCATGATCCTGCCGCTGTACAGCAGCATGAAAGCGATCTCGCCTGCGTACATGCGTGCCGCCGCCTCGCTCGGCGCGCCACCGACCACTGCCTTCCTGCGGATCTACCTGCCTCAGACCCTGCCCGGCATCGGCGCGGGAAGCCTGCTCGTCTTCATCCTGGCGCTCGGCTACTACATCACGCCGGCCCTCGTCGGCGGCGCCGCCGATCAGATGATCAGCTACTTCATCGCGCTCTACACGACCGAGACGGCCAATTGGGGCCTTGCTTCGGCGTTGGGTGCGGTGCTGCTGCTGGCCACTCTTCTGCTCGCTCTCGTCTACGGCAAGCTGGTGCAGGGACAGCAAGTCACGGGAGGGATGAAGAATTGAGCGATCATTCTTCCCTCCGCACGCCCAGCCAGCGCATCGCGTGGACCGCGACCATCATCATCTCCACGCTGGTGTTCATCTTCCTGATCGCGCCGATCCTTGCGATCATGCCGCTGTCCTTCAGCTCGGGCTCGTACCTCACCTATCCGCTGCCGGGCCTCTCCTTGCGCTGGTACGACGACTTCATCAATTCGCCGCGCTGGATGAATTCGCTGAAGAACAGCATGATCATCGGCGTCGCCTCAACCCTGCTGTCGATGGTGCTTGGCACGCTGGCCGCGCTGGGGCTGGCGCAGTGGAAGAGCCGGTTCAAACCGCTCGTGCTGGCTTTCGTGCTGTCGCCGGTCGTCGTGCCCGGCGTCATCACCGCGGTCGGCCTGTATTTCTTCTTCGCGCCGATCGGACTGACCGGCAGTTATCTCGGCCTGATCCTGGCCCACACCGCGCTGGCGACGCCCTTTGTGGTGATCACGGTCGGCGCGACGCTGCAAAGCTTCGACACCAATCTGGCACGCGCCGCCGCCTCGCTCGGCGCCTCGCCGCTTTATGCGTTCCGCCGCGTGATCCTGCCGCTGATCCTGCCCGGCCTGGCGTCAGGTGCGCTGTTCGCCTTCGCGACCAGCTTCGACGAGGTGGTGATCGTGCTGTTCATGGCAGGTCCGGAGCAGCGCACCCTGCCGCGCGAGATGTTCAGCGGCATCCGCGAGAACATCAGTCCGACCATCACGGCAGCGGCGGTGGTTTTGACCACAGTGTCGGTCATCCTCCTCGCCACCCTGGAAGGCCTGCGCCGTCGCAACGAACGGCTCAAGGGCAGCGGCGCGTGACAGGCGTGCCAGTCCTTCAGACTTGGGACCCGGGCAACCTGCCGTTGACGGGCAGGATGGGAATTATCATGTCGAGTATCGCGACATTACCGATTTGTTCGCAACATTTACGCCATGAGCAAGCGAGACCTTGGTGACGTTCCCTGCCAACGACTTCGGACCAACAGCAGCGAATGAAGTCTGTTCATCGGCCCAACGCGGAAGTCCTGCGACGTCCGCGTTCGCGCCGCGATTAGAGGCATAGCGGACTTCACTGCGTCCCCGATTTATGAGTACACGCCCTAGTTGCGTCGGATATGATCTTTCGCGCCGCGGAGCTTGGCCGCGTAGTCAAACGCGGCGCACTTCTCCAGAGAATTCCTCAACTGTTCAAGCTCGGCGAAGCGGGCGATGTCTTCGTTTATTTCTGGCACGGCGTGCTTGAAAGCATCGTAGGCAGCGCGCATCAGTTGCTCGCGCCGCTGATATTCCTGGAACCCTCCGCCCAAACTGGTTTGGTAGGTGCGGCACTCTGTATCGTCGCTATCGCTACCGCGGCAGCGAAGCATTGCGGCATGCATGTCGAAGCTGAAGTTCTGTTTGCTCGCATAGGTCAGGTGCGTGCTCGACAGGTGCTGCATCACCTCTTCGTTCGAGAACGGGGTATACTCAAGCAGCACATCGTCAAATTGGCCTGTTCCTTGTCCGATGCGCAGCTTGGCGCGAGCGGGCATTAGACCATTGAAGTAGGTGCCTTCATTTGTGAGGTTATCGACTTCCATCGGACGGGTTGTGAAATTGGTGTAGCTGTTTGCGAGCTCGCTGGTCAAAGTGAAGTAGCGTGTCGCGAATTTCTTGACCAGATCATCCATGAGCAAATTAAGAAACACAATGCGTTTGCGGAGGCAGCTGCGCAGGAAATCCTGGTATTCGCCTTTATCGATAAAGTTCATGAACTCGACGTAGTGAACAAACTTGGCAATGTTGCTGATCCTCGTTTCGGCCTCTGCGAGTGCGAAGAACTCGTCCCGGATCTTCTCGAGATCCTGCGGGAAAACGCGATGGGCAGAATTACTGACGAACTTCTGCATGTTTGACTCGATCAGCGCATAATGATCGTTCAGGCGTTCGTCGCGGACGATGTGTTGAATGGTCACAGGTAGGGCGTTCAAAGCATGCAGGATTGCTGCAGCTGTTTGATTTAGAGCGTCGAGCCGGTCACGAATATCGTTGAGCAGATCAATCTGTTGTCTGAGTAGAGCGCGTTCTTTTGCTGCATTGAACAACGACGCAAAGACACTGAAAGCTGTGCTCGCAGCGAACGAGACAGGATTGAAGTTTCCCGAGATCTTTAGAAGGCTCTCAACACTGACGTGGACGCCATCGACTTCAACATTGACGGGGATGCTGCCAATGTTGACGGAATTGCCGTTGAAATCAAACATGTTGCCCCTCACCTGAAATGTTTAAAGGTAAACTTTGGCCCGCCCGCTGTTCGGGTTGCGGATCGTCACTATGATCATTTCTCCGAGGGACCACAACTCCGGCGAGAGACTTGAGCTGCGATGATTGGGCGAAACGAAACCCGCTCGTTTCCGAAGCGGGGCATGATGTGATGACGTGCCGTTCAAATGGGGGCTGGTCTACGCCGCATGCTTGTCAACGTTCGGCACCTCCATCTGCTTGTCCGGCGCGATCGCGTAGTGCTACACGCCGGCTTCGCGGCGCCGCTCGATCGTCTCGCCTTTCTTGAGGGAGTCCCCCTCACCCGCATCGCATCTTCGATGCGCTGCAGCCTCTCCCCGCATGCGGGGAGAGGCGAAGGAAACACCGCCGCGCCCTGCTTATTTCTCCACCCCCTCACGCATCTTTGGCTTAGCTGCCGCGACCGATTGTCGCTAGAACTGTCCCTGCAACAACGCCCCAACAACAACACACAGGGAGAGACATATGCAAAAACTCATCGCCGCGGTTGCGGCCGGCCTCGCTCTCGCCGCCTCGTCAGGCGCGGCGCAGGCGCAGATTTCCGACGATGTCGTCAAGATCGGCGTGCTCACGGACATGTCGAGCCTCTATGCGGACGCGACCGGCAAGGGCTCGCTCGCCGCCGTCGAGATGGCGGTTGCCGATTACGGCGCCAAGGTCGCGGGCAAGCCGGTGCAGGTGGTCGCCGCCGATCACCAGAACAAGCCCGACGTCGGCGTCAACATCGCCCGCAACTGGTACGACAACGACAAGGTCGACGCGATCTTCGACGTGCCGACATCCTCGGTGGCACTGCCGATCTCGGCGCTGACGCGCGAGAAGAACAAGATCAACATCAACTCCGGCGGCGGGTCATCGGACATCACCGGCGTCGCCTGCTCGCCCAACACCGTGCACTGGACCTACGACACCTATGCCCTGTCGAACGTCGCCGGCAAGGCGATGGTGAAGCGCGGCGAGGACACCTGGTTCTTCGTCACCGCCGACTACGCCTTCGGCATGGCGCTGCAGCGCGACGCCGCCAACGTGGTCAAGGAGAGCGGCGGCAAGGTGCTCGGCGAGGTCCGCCATCCGCTCAATTCCTCGGACTTCTCGTCCTTCCTGCTGCAGGCCCAGGCCTCCAAGGCCAAGGTGGTCGCGCTGGCGAATGCCGGCGGCGATACCACCAACGCGCTGAAGCAGGCGGCCGAATTCGGTCTCGTTCAGGGTGGCCAGAAGATGATCGCGCTGCTCCAGGAGATCACCGACACCCATTCGCTCGGCATCAAGGCGACGCAAGGCCTGATCGTCACCGACGCGTTCTACTGGGACATGAACGAGGAGACGCGCGCCTTCTCGAAGCGGTTCAACGAGAAGGTCGGTCATATGCCGACCATGATCCAGGCCGGTCTCTACTCGGCGACCATGCACTATCTGAAGGCGATCGAGGCCATCAAGACCGACGAGGCGCCGAAGGTGATGGAGCAGATGCGCAAAACGCCGGTCAACGACTTCTTCGCCAGGAACGGCAAGATCCGCATCGACGGCCGCATGGTGCACGACATGTATCTGTTCGAGGTGAAGAAGCCGGAGGAGTCCAAGGGCGAGTGGGACCTCTACAAGCTGATCGCCACCGTCCCCGGCGACGAAGCCTTCCGTCCGCTCGACAAGGGTGGCTGCCCGCTGGTGACGCACTGAACGTCTTCTCCCTCTCCCCGCTTGCGGGGAGAGGTGAAAGACGAAAGACACGACAGCGCGCCCGGTGAAAACCGGGCGCGCTTCGTTTCGGCCGTCACGTGAGCAGCATTACTCCGAGTACTTGAACTCGGGCATGTTCTTCAGCTCGTCCTTGCTGGCATTGAACACGGCGTGGTCCGGATACCATTTCGACGTGGACGAGGCGGTCGTAGCCGTCGTCGTCGTGGTCTTCTCGGTGCCGGTCGCAGCGCCGGTGGTCGTGGTCGCCGCAGGCTTCGCGCCCGTGCCGGTGTAGGCGACGGCCTCGTTGACGAACTTCAGCTTCTCGTAGGGGACGGCGACCAGATGCTCGCCCATGCCGAGGAAGCCGCCGACGCCGATCACGGCAATCTTGATGTTGCCGCTCTTGTCCATCAGCAGGTCGTTGATCGAGCCAATGTTCTCGTTGGCGTCGTTGTAGATCTTCAGGCCCGACATCTTCGAGGCACGCCACTCGCCCGACGCAGTCGTCGTCGTTGTGGTGGTGGTGGTGGTGGTGGCCGCGGGCGCTGCCTTGTCGGTGGTGGCGGTCGGGTTTTGCGCGAACGCAACGGTCGCAAGCAGTGCGGTGCCGGCAAGGCCGGCGGCGATCGATTTCATCAACATTGTTGTCCTCTCCTTCAGCAGAAAGCTTATGCGGAGAGAACAGCGGCGATCATCCGCAGTTCCTTTTCTGCGGCAATTTCGTCACGCGATGATGGCGCTGCGCTGCGATGAAAGTTCCTGCGTCACTCAGGAACGTTCGATGAGGAACGTTCCTGATGCACAGTTCCCCGCCGACGATCATGCGCCCTGGGTGAAGCACGATCGCGGCGAGGAACGCGCCGACCTGCGTCGCTCAGGTCAGCTCTTGAAGTCGATTAGAAGTGCGGAGAAATCCGAACCGCCGAATGAGCTGCCGTTGGCGCCGTAGGACGCGCTCGACGATTGCGACTGCTGGAGCGCCTGGAGGAATTGCTGGAGAATGTCCGCCGTGGTCGTGTTGGTCGACGTGCTGCTGGTCGAGTCCGTCGAGGACGAATCCGACGAGCTGTCATCCGGCGGCGGACCGGGCGGCGGTCCGCCCGCACCACCCGGACCACCGGGGCCACCGGCGCCGCCGGGCCCCTTGGCGAAAGCGGACTGAAACACGTTCTTCAGTTCGTCCGCCTGGTCCGAGGTCAGCGTCCCGTTCGACACTTCGTTGGCGATGAGATCGTCGATCTTCGACTTCATCTCGTCCTTGGAAGGACGCGTGCCGCTCGACTGATCGCTGGATCGGCTCGACTGCAAGGCGGTGTCGATATCGGTCAGCGCCGTCGAGAGCGCCGACTGGTCCGACGACGAGATCGTGCCGTCGGAAACGTCCGATTGCAATTGCTGCTGAAGCCGCTGCAGGGGCGACTGGTAGTTACCGGCGGAGGCCGCCGAAATCGAGGTCATAATGGCTCCGTGGCTTTTGCGGGGTTTCGTAAGCGACACCGCCACGGTATGGTTAGCGGCCTTAACGAGACCTTGCCGCTTCCCTGCCCGGGTATTGCCTGCTGTTGCGCCCGGACAGGCAGAAACAATCCGAAACAAAAATCTTCGCCTTTTGGCCCGAATCTTGGACAAACAAAGCGCATGGCCAATCCCAACATCCTGGTCGTCGAGGACGACCGCGAAACCCGGACGTTGATTGCAAAGTACCTGCGCAACAACGCCTGCAACGTCACCACCGTGAGCGATGGTCGGGAGATGTCGCGTGCCTTGGCCGATCACAGGGTCGACCTCATCATCCTCGACGTCATGCTGCCCGGCGAGGACGGCTTGAGCCTGTGCCGCAAGGTACGCTCGGAGGCGCAGACGCCGATCATCATGCTGACCGCGCGCGGCGAGGACGTCGATCGCATCGTCGGCCTCGAGATGGGCGCGGACGACTATCTGCCGAAGCCGTTCAACCCGCGCGAGCTGCTCGCACGCATCAACGCGGTGCTGCGCCGCCAGGCCGCAGCCCAGGCGGCAAGCTCGATCGAGGGCGCCTCCACGCTCGTCTTCGAGGGCTGGCGCATCGATCTGCGCCTGCGCGAATTGCGCAATCCGGAAGGCGCGCGCGTCGCGGTGACCAGCGCCGAGTTCGATCTTTTGCGGACGTTCTGCGAACGGCCCGGCCGCGTGCTGTCGCGCGACAGCCTGCTCGACCTCACGCAAGGGCGCAACACCGGCTCGTTCGAGCGCTCGATCGACGTGCTGGTCAGCCGCATCCGCCGCAAGATCGAGCCCAATCCGGCCGATCCCACCATCATCAAGACGGTGCGCTCCGGCGGCTATCTGTTCACGCCCAGAACCGAAGCGGCCGGGACTGAAGCAGCTGGCAATGAAGCGGTCGCGGCGACCCTGGGCAGTTAGTGGAGCGGTCGTCATGACGCCGTTCCGCTTCTTCCACCTCAAAAGCATCGGTGGACAGATCGCCGCGCTGGTGGTGGCGTCGATCGTCGCGCTGCATCTGATCCTCACCGCCAGCTTTCTGATCAGCCGGCCGGACCGGGCCGAGCCGCCGCCCGACGCCGCCCATCAGCTCGCGGACGCGGCGCTGCTGCTCAACGGCACGGATGCGAGCGAGCGGCCGCGCATCCTCGCCAATATCGTGCGTGCGTTTCCGAAGGCCGGCATCGAGCTCCTCGCGCCGGGGACCTTCTCCGTCGCCGACGACAGGGAGGGCCCGCATCTGCGCAACGTGCGCCGGCATCTCGGCCATCAGTACAAGGTGGTCGCGCTGCCCCCGAATTTCGGCGTGCACCGCGTCGCGGTCGAGCTTCCCGACGGCAGCGTGATCGCAGGCCGCGTCGAGCAGGGCCCGCATCCGCCGCGGTTCTGGGGCGGCCCCTGGATGATAACGCTGCTGTTCGCGCTGATCAGCGTCACGATGCTCGGCCTGTGGGCGGCCTACGCGCTGGCCGCGCCGCTGTCCTCGTTTGCCAGGGCCGCCGAGAATTTCAGCCTGGACGGGGCGGCCGATCCGCTGCCCGAGCGCGGCCCGGAGGAGATCCGCTCGGTCGCGCGCGCGCTCAACCGCATGCATGAGCGGATCGCGCGGCTGATGTCGGATCGCACCCGGATGCTGGCGGCGATCAGCCACGACCTGCGAACGCCGATCACCCGGCTGCGCCTGCGCGCCGAGTTCATCGAGGACGAGGGCAACCGAAGGCGCATGCTGATCGATCTCGACCAGATGCGCTCGATGCTGGAATCCGTGTTGTCGCTGCTGCGCAACGACCGCAAGATCGAGGCGGTGACGCTGGTCGACATCGCGAGCACGCTCCAGGTCATCGCCGACCAGTTCGGCGACATGGGCCATGTCGTGCACTATGACGGCCCCGCTTCGGCTACGGCCGCCGCGCGGCCCGACGAGCTGCATCGGGGCGTCACCAACCTCGTCGAGAACGCGGTTCGCTTCGGCGCCGAAGTGACGATCCGCCTCGACGTATCAGGCACCAGGCTCGTCATCGACGTCGAGGACGACGGCCCCGGCATCTCGGATGCGCGCAAGCAGGAGATGCTGGAGCCGTTCGCGCGCGGCGACGACGCGCGCACCATGGACGAGCACACCGGCTTCGGGCTCGGCCTGTCGATCGCGCGCGCCATCGCGATCGCTCATGGCGGCGAATTGTCGTTGCACGACCGCGCGCCGCACGGGCTGATCGTGCGGATGCAGTTGCCGGTATGGCAGCAGCCGCGGCGGGCGGCGTAAGGCACGCCTCAGGCGGCGAGCGGCGGATGCTCGATCGGGTGCTCATCGAAGATCGCCACCGCCTCAAAGCGGTAGCCGCAGGCGTGGCATTTCCAGAGATAGGAAACGCGGCCTTCGCCCGGCTCGATCCAGTCCGGAGACGGGATCGGTGCCCCACATTGCGCACAGGGGTTCTGCTTGGGGATGTCGCCGATGTCTGCTCGGGTCATGGACGTTCTCCCGAATTTTGAATAGCGATTTTTGGGCGAATGCACGAATAGACAGACCTGCTGTCGCGTAACGCACATCGCCAAGTGCAATCCTAACCTGGGTTTGAGTCGTAAAAACGACGGCCCCGCGAAAATCGCCGCTGGCGGCGTTTCGCCACATCATCGCCGTGTTCCCACGGCCTAACGCGCACGGGTGCAGGTTCGTTCTGCCGAGGAATAATTCAATGAAAATTTTGCGTATTGCCGTGGTCGCTGCGGCCGGGCTGATGTTGCCCCAGGCCGCATTCGCGGGCGAAGCCGAATATGCCGAGATGGTCGCGGCCCATGCCCGCGCCAACGGCGTGCCGGAAGCGCTGGTGCATCGCGTCATCATGCGCGAGAGCCGCTATCAGCCCGGCCTGATCGGTCGCGGCGGCACCATCGGCCTGATGCAGATCAAGCTCGCGACCGCCCGCGGGGTCGGCTACACCGGCGACGCCGCCGGCCTGCGCGATCCCAACACCAACCTCACCTACGCCGTCAAATACCTCGCCGGCGCCTATCGCGCCGCCAACGGCGACCACGCCCGAGCCGTGCGTTATTTCGCGGGCGGCTATTACTACGTTGCAAAGCGGCAGCGTCAGGAGGCCATGCAGGTCGCCAATATGGGCGACACCTGGCTCGAGCCGAACGGCAATCCGCAGCCGATGCTCGGGACGGCGCCGCATAAGAAGCTGGC
Source organism: Bradyrhizobium sp. 956_D2_N1_4 (assembly GCF_052076025.1). NCBI lineage: Bacteria > Pseudomonadati > Pseudomonadota > Alphaproteobacteria > Hyphomicrobiales > Nitrobacteraceae > Bradyrhizobium > Bradyrhizobium sp. 956_D2_N1_4. Next base: position 5,881,031 of record NZ_CP197237.1, read on the forward strand.
CCAGCGCGTCAGCAATGCGCGGGCGCAGGTTCCCAACCACTAGCCACCGTCATTCCGGGGCGATGCGAAGCATCGAGCCCGGAATCTCGAGCTTCCCCGGTGCGCAATTGCGCACCCGGGGTTCGGTCCGGCGGACCGCGCCGGAATGTCAGCCCTGTGGCTAGCGCGTTGACCACCCCGTCCCGCTGGCATACATTAGAGCCGTTCCGAGGGGTGCTCCGAGGAGGAGCTGAGATACCGCTAAATGGGTCAGAAGGCCCAGGACCGCGGTGACCCTTTGAACCTGATCCGGGTCATGCCGGCGAAGGGACAGGGATGTTGCAGACCACCAAGCGACCGGATTCCCCGGTATCCATCATCGGCGCAGGCATTGCAGGTGCCTGGCAGGCGCTTTTGTTCGCGCAGGCCGGCCATGCCGTGACGCTACACGAGCGCGGTGACGCCGCGATGACCGATTCCACCAGCCATTGGGCCGGCGGGATGCTCGCGCCCTGGTGCGAGGCGGAGGTCGCCGAACCCATCATCTCCAGGCTCGGCCAGCGCTCCCTGGACATCTGGCGGCGCGAGCTGCCGGACACCCCCTTCAATGGCTCGCTCGTCGTCGCCCACCCGCGCGAGCGCAACGATTTCGAGCGCTTTGCGCGGATGACCGAAGGCCACCGCCGGCTAGATGCGACCAGCCTTGCCGAGCTCGAGCCGTCGCTGGAGGGCCGCTTCCGCGACGCGCTGTTCTTCCCGACCGAGGGCCATGTCGAGCCGCGCCGCGTGCTGCCGAAGCTGCACGAGCGCATCCGCGCCGCCGGCGGCATCATCAAGTTCTCCAGCGACGTCTCCGCCAAAGACCTCGACGGTATCGTGATCGACTGCCGCGGCCTCGGCGCGCGCGACGAGCAGCCGGAGTTGCGCGGCGTCAAGGGCGAGATGATTTTGATCGAGACCGGCGAGGTGCGGCTGGCGCGCCCGGTGCGGCTGATCCATCCGCGCTGGCCGCTCTACGTGATCCCGCGCGAGGACAATCTGTTCATGCTGGGCGCGACCTCGATCGAGGCCGAGGACACCGGCGTCAGCGTGCGCTCCGCGCTGGAGCTGCTGGGTGCGGCCTATGCCGTGCATCCTGCTTTCGGCGAGGCCCGCATCGTCGAATTCGGCTCGGGCTTGCGCCCCGCTTTCCCCGACAATCTGCCGCGCATCGGCATTCGTGGCGGCCAGATCAGCGTTAACGGGCTCTACCGCCACGGCTTCCTGATCGCACCGGCGCTCGCCGAGCTGACGCTGCAATACGTCCAGCGCGGCCAGATCGACAATGAGGTGATGCAATGCGCGTGATCGTCAACGGCGAGCAGCGCGAGGTGAATTCCGCAAGCGTCGACGCGCTGCTGGCCGAGCTCGACTACGAGGGCACCCATTTCGCGATCGCGCTCAATTACGACGTCGTGCCGAAAAGCCGCTGGGCCGAGACCCACCTCAAGGCCGGCGACGAGATCGAGATCATCACGCCGCGGCAGGGAGGGTGAGGGAGATGATGGCACGCTCTCTCCACTTGTCGTCCCCGCGAAGGCGGGGACCCATAACCACAGGGAGCGGTTATGGCGGCCGGTCTCTCCCCACGTGCCCCAAGAGAAATCACGCGGTATGGGTCCCCGCCTTCGCGGGGACGACAGTTGAACTTGAGGAGACACCTCGGACATGGTGACCTTCTACGGCAAATCCTTCCCCTCCCGCCTCCTGATCGGCAGCGCGCTGTATCCCTCGCCTGCGATCATGCAGGCGGCGATCCGTGCCTCCGGCTCGAACATCGTCACGGTATCGCTGCGCCGCGAAGCCGCCGGCGGCAAGACCGGGGACGCATTCTGGAATCTGATCCGCGAGCTCGACGTCAGCGTGCTGCCGAACACCGCCGGCTGCCGCAGCGTGCGCGAAGCCGTGACCACCGCAAAACTCGCGCGCGAATTGTTCGGCACATCCTGGATCAAGCTGGAAGTGATCGCCGACAACGACACGCTGCAGCCCGACGTCGTCGGCCTGGTCGAAGCCGCCACCATCCTGATCAAGGACGGCTTTGAGGTGTTCCCCTATTGCACCGAGGATCTCTCGGTCGCGAACCGCCTGGTCGATGTCGGCTGCAAGGTCGTCATGCCCTGGGCCGCGCCGATCGGCTCGGCCCGCGGCATCACCAACCGCGACGCGCTGAAACTGCTGCGCGAGCGCCTGCCTGATATCACGCTGGTGGTCGATGCCGGCATCGGCGCGCCGTCGCATGCGGCCGAGGCGCTCGAACTCGGCTACGACGCCGTGCTGCTCAACACCGCCATCGCTAAAGCCGCCGATCCCGTCGCGATGGCCAATGCCTTCCGTCTCGGCTGTGATGCCGGCCGCACCGCCTACGAAGCCGGGCTGATGAACGCCCGCGACTTCGCTTCCCCCTCCACCCCTGTCGTTGGGACACCATTCTGGCATGCCGTATCCTGATCGCTTCTATCCCGTCGTCGACAGCCTCAAATGGGTCGAACGCCTGACCAAGCTCGGCGTCGGCACCATCCAGCTGCGCGCGAAAGACCTCAACGATGCCGACGCGCTCCAGATCGTCACCGATGCGCTGGCGATCACGAAGGACACGCAGGCCAAGCTGGTCGTGAACGACTATTGGCGCGCGGCCGTCGTCGCCGGCGCAAAATATCTGCACCTCGGTCAGGAAGACCTGGCGGAAGCGGACCTCAAGGCCATCCGCGAGGCCGGCCTGTCGCTCGGCATCTCCACCCATGACGACGCGGAGCTAGAGACCGCGCGTGCCGCAGAGCCCGACTACGTCGCGCTCGGTCCGATCTTCTTCACCACGCTCAAATCGATGCGCTTCGAACCGCAGGGCATTCCGAAGATCACGGAATGGAAGAAGCGGATCGGCAGCATCCCGCTGGTCGCGATCGGCGGCATCAAGTTCGAGCACGCCGCGGAGATCTTTGCCGCCGGCGCAGATTCCATCGCCGTCGTCAGCGACGTCACCCAAAACGCCGACCCGGACGCGCGAGTCAAACAATGGCTTGGCGATTCCGCCAAAGCCGCCTGAACGAGAGATACAACGGAGGATCCCATGAACATCCGCTCCAACCCCGACAAGACCGTTCCCGCCGTCACCACCGGCCCGCTGCCCTCGTCGCGAAAAATCTTCGCGTCTCCGGACGCTGCGCCCGACATCCGCGTGCCGTTGCGCGAGATCATCCTCTCCGAGGGCGCCGGCGAGCCCAACCTGCCGGTCTACGACACCTCGGGCCCCTACACCGACCCGACCGTTACCATCGACGTCAACGCCGGCCTGTCGCGCAACCGTCTCGCCTGGGTCAAGGAGCGAGGCGGCGTCGAGGAGTATCAGGGCCGCGATATCAAGCCGGAGGACAATGGCAACGTCGGCGCCTCGCATGCCGCAAAGGCCTTCACCGCGCACCACAAGCCGCTGCGCGGCCTCGACGGCCACAAGATCACCCAGCTCGAATTCGCCCGCGCCGGCATCATCACCAAGGAAATGATCTACGTCGCCGAGCGCGAAAACCTCGGCCGCAAAAAACAGCTCGATCGCGCGGAGGCAGCGCTGGCCGACGGCGAAAGCTTTGGCGCCGAAGTCCCTGCCTTCATCACCCCGGAATTCGTCCGCTCCGAGATCGCGCGCGGCCGCGCCATCATCCCCTGCAACATCAACCACGCTGAGTTGGAGCCGATGATCATCGGCCGCAACTTCCTCACCAAGATCAACGCCAATATTGGCAACTCCGCCGTGACGTCGTCGGTGGAAGAGGAAGTCGACAAGATGGTGTGGGCGATCCGCTGGGGCGCCGACACCGTGATGGACCTCTCCACCGGCCGCAACATCCACACCACCCGGGAATGGATTCTGCGCAACGCGCCGATCCCGATCGGCACCGTGCCGATTTACCAGGCGCTGGAGAAGTGCGAAGGCGATCCCGTCAAACTGACCTGGGAGCTCTACAAGGACACGCTGATCGAGCAGTGCGAGCAGGGCGTCGACTACTTCACCATCCACGCCGGCGTGCGCCTGTCCTATATCCACCTCACCGCCAACCGCGTCACCGGCATCGTCAGCCGCGGCGGCTCGATCATGGCGAAGTGGTGCCTGGCGCATCACAAGGAGAGCTTCCTCTACACCCATTTCGACGAGATCTGCGACCTCATGCGCAAGTATGACGTCTCGTTCTCGCTCGGCGACGGCCTGCGCCCCGGCTCGATCGCGGATGCCAACGACCGCGCGCAGTTCGCCGAACTCGAGACGCTCGGTGAACTGACCAAGATCGCGTGGGACAAGGGCTGTCAGGTCATGATCGAGGGCCCCGGCCACGTGCCGATGCACAAGATCAAGATCAACATGGACAAGCAGCTCAAGGAGTGCGGCGAGGCGCCGTTCTACACGCTTGGACCGCTGACCACCGACATCGCGCCGGGCTACGACCACATCACCTCGGGCATTGGCGCCGCCATGATCGGCTGGTTCGGCTGCGCCATGCTCTGCTACGTCACGCCGAAGGAGCATCTCGGCCTGCCTGATCGCAACGACGTCAAGGTCGGCGTCATCACCTACAAGATCGCTGCGCACGCCTCCGACCTCGCCAAGGGCCACCCGGCCGCCCAGCTCCGCGACGACGCGCTCTCCCGCGCCCGTTTCGACTTCCGCTGGAGCGACCAGTTCAACCTCGGCCTCGACCCCGACACCGCCAAGAACTTCCACGACGAGACCCTGCCGAAGGAAGCCCACAAGGTCGCGCATTTCTGCTCGATGTGCGGACCAAAATTCTGCTCGATGAAGATCACCCAGGACGTGCGGGACTATGCGGCGACGCTGAACGACCCGAACAGCGTGGGCATGTCGATGAGCGGCACCGCCGAGGACGGCATGGCGAAGATGAGCGCGAAGTTCAAGGAGATGGGCTCAAGCGTGTATCTGGATGCGGAGAAGGTGAAGGAGAGCAATCGGGTGCTGTGAAGGATATCCCTACTCCATCGAACTCAGGGGCCGGGTGAAAGTCCGGCCCCTCTCATTATGAGACTATCTTGTAACTAGAGCCTCCTACCATCGCTCTTTGACCGAGCGCCTTCGCGGAACGGCTAGCCTTAGCGTCCGCTAGCTCAACTCCAGCGCCCGCATTAGAACTTGATTGGCATTCTCGAAATTTTGGCGTTGATCCCGAATTCCGTAGGCCCACTTTTCGCCGTGGAATAAATTATTCCTCAGCCGATACGTGATCAACAATAACGCCGCAATCATGTCCTTCGGAGTTGGCTGTTCTTGGCTCAGAGCCTCCTCGACCAACTTCCGGCAATCGCTCCGTCCAAATCTTAGTCCTTCGAAGAGATCACCGAAGGTTCCATTCAAGAAATAGCGAGACCTGAAATAGTGAAACGCACCTTCAAATGGATCGCGCTGGAGTCCTCTCGTCGAATCCCAATCCTCTACTTTCCTAACAAGACCCACAGCGTTTGCCCGCGCGTTCATTACCTGTAACTCAAACAGGCCCCATAGAAGAGAAAAGTGCGCAATGGCAGCCCGTTCTCGCTCATTCAGTTGAGCGTAGCCAAGAGCACGATTTGCGAGCCAATTTTCGGGATCAATCACGTTAAGCACTCCAGTCGAGTTAGCAAGCGCAGCCCGGATGAGCGCAGCGATATCCGGGGTCTTTGCTTTCCCGCATATCGCTCCGCTCATGCGGGCTACAACAGCTCAAGCTAAGAATTCGGTATCGAAGACTCATCGAATGGAGACGTACTCGGCTAGGTTAACTCCCTTTCGAATTTCGGTTCCGTACGATTCGTGGATGCCAGCTCTGATAGCGACCTCCTTACAAGATATTCCTTCGAGTTGACTCGCCCACCGAATGCCGAACAGATGAATAGCTATCACTTTCTTGCCTTCTTCGGCGGTGTCATAGTCTTGGCGCAACTGATCCGCCAACTCTTGAACGATCACGGAGAGCTCCCTCTTAATCTTTTAGTGCGCTTGTTGGTGTCACGGGTTGAATGGACGCATTTGTGACCGGCTGAGCTTTCTTATGCAACTGGCAAACCTAGAAGCTGTCGACTTGCCTGAAATCCCCCACCGCCTCCCCGATCAGCTCCGCCCCAACCTCCGCCTCGTCTTCGTCGGCACCGCCGCCAGCACGCGCTCGGCCGCGGTCGGACACTACTACGCCCATCCCGGCAACCGGTTCTGGCGCGCGATCCATGAAGCCGGCATCACGCCGCGGCGGTATCAGCCGGGCGAGTTCGCCATGCTGCTCGAACTCGGGATCGGCTTCACCGATCTCTCCAAGTCGGGCGCCGGGATGGATCATCAGATCGCGACTGAAACGATCGACGTGCCCGGCTTCAGGGCCAAGATCGAAACATATCGGCCGCGGACGATTGCGTTCACGAGCAAGAAGGCCGCGAGCTTGTTTTACGGCAGGCCGTCGAGTGGGATCGCGCTGGGGCGGCAGCCGCGCGAGGAGAAGCTCCCCGACGTGTTCGTGCTGCCCTCGCCGTCCGGCGCTGCGTCCGGTCACTGGACGCTGGAGCCTTGGCGGGAGCTTGCGGCGTGGATCGCTGCGTTGGACGCTCAACCCCCACAGACCTCATCCTGAGGAGACCGCGCAGCGGTCGTCTCGAAGGATGGCCGCAGGCGACATCCGGGCCTGCATGGTTCGAGACGGCGCTTCGCGCCTCCTCACCATGAGGAGTTAGAACACCCGTTGCCGCCCTAAAGATCGAAATTGGTCGGCAGCATGACCACGTCGCGAATGGTCATGCCGCGCGGCCGTGTCAGCATGAACATCACGACCTCAGCCACGTCACTGGCCTCCAGCAGGCTACCCGTTTCCCTGGCTTCCTTCAGCTTCTCCGGCGGCCAGTCCGCGAGCAATGAGGTGACGACCGGGCCGGGCGAGATCGAGCCGACGCGAATGCCGTGCTTGAAGACCTGGCGCCGCACCGTCTGGACGAAGCAGTTGATCGCCCATTTGGACGACGCATAGACCGGCTCCCAGGGCGTCGGAAAATGCGCCGCCAGCGAGCTCGTGACGATGATGTCGCCGCTCCGGCGCGCGATCATGTGCGGCAGCACGTCGTGCACGTTCTTCATCACGACGTTGACATTCAGGTTCAGCATCCGGTCGATGGCCATAGTGTCGGCATCGACCAGATCGCCGCCGACATAGGTGCCAGCATTCGCATGCAGGATGTCGAGCTGGCCTGCCTTCTCCAGGACGCGCGGCAGCAACGATGCGCAGTCCCTGGGATCCAGGAGGTCGACGACCAGCGGGATCACGGCGTCGCCATGCCTGTTGCTGAGCGCCTTCAGCGCGGCCTCGTCGCGGTCGACCATCACCACGCGCGCGCCCGCGGCCAGCATTGCTTCAGTGCTCGCCAACCCGATGCCCGACGCGGCCCCGGTCACGGCAGCAACCTTGCCTTCCAATTCGTTTCCCATGGGATCACCATCCTGCTGATGGTCGTCAGTATAGCGATGCAAGGCGAATTGGCGATGCGGATGGTTGGCTTCGTAGGGTGGGCAAAGGCGCTCTTGCGCCGTGCCCACCATCTCTCAACAAATCCGGAAGAACGGTGGGCACGGCGCGCGAAGAGCGCGCCTTTGCCCACCCTACGGCACCGTCACCCCGCATACGCCCTATCGAGGTCCGCGATGATGATCTTCCGCATCTCCATCATCGCCTGCATGACGCGGTTCGCTCTGGTACGGTCGGGATCGCCGAGGTAGCGGCCGAGCGCCGACGGGATCACCTGCCAGGACAGTCCAAATTTGTCCTTGAGCCATCCGCATCGGGATTCCTCGCCACCGTCGGCAGTGAGGCGGCTCCAGAAGTAGTCGACCTCGGCCTGCGTCTCCACGCTGATGAAGAACGAGACCGCCTCGGTGAAGCGGTATTGCGGCCCGCCGTTGAGCGCGTGGAAGCGCTGGCCTTCGAGTTCGAACACCGCCATGAGGTCGCTGACGGTCTCGACTTTTGCGTTGGGGAACACCGCTTTGTAGAAGGCGACGGCTTCCTGGACGTTGTTGGCGAACCAGAGGAACGGCGTGATTGACGTCATGAAATTGTATCCTTTCGTCTTGGACCGGACGCGCGACCATCGCTGCAAGGACGAGCGGCGGAACGGTGTTCCGACACGGGCGCCGGACTTTTTACGGCGCCCCTGTCGGAACCCGAGCCGGCCGTTCGTCCTTTGAATGCAACGCCGATCACCCCGGAGCCGCCAGATGCCCACCATCACAGCCTTCGAAAACTCACCCGACCGCGGCAAGGGGCAGGCGCGCGACATGCGCGTTCGCTGGGCGCTCGAGGAAGTGGGCCTGCCCTGCGACGTCCGCCTCGTGTCGTTCGCGGCGATGAAGGACCCCGCCCATCTTGCGCTGCATCCGTTCGGGCAGATTCCGACCTATGAGGACGGCGATCTCGCCTTGTTCGAGTCCGGCGCGATCGTGCTCCATATCGCCGAACGCCATGATGGATTGTTGCCAAAGGATGCGAATGCGAGGAGCCGCGCGATCGCATGGATGTTTGCCGCGCTCAACACGCTGGAGCCGCCGATCGTCGAGTTCGGGATGACGATGCTGTTCGAGCGCGACAAGGGCTGGTACGAGGAGCGGCTGCCGGTCCTGAAGGATCGGGTCCGTATCAGGCTCGGCGAATTGTCGCGTCGCCTCGGCGAGGCCGAGTGGCTCGACGGCGCGTTCAGCGCCGGCGATCTCATGATGGTGACGGTGCTGCGCCGGTTGAATGCATCTCGCCTGCTGGAGGAATATCCCGACCTCTCGGCCTATGTCGCCCGCGGCGAAGCGCGGCCTGCATTCCGGCGGGCGTTCGATGCGCAACTGGCGGTGTTCACCGCCGCATCGACCAGCAGATAGAGGCCGCGCCTCTCACTGAAGCGGTACATCACCCCGAATTAATACGTCGAACGGGCGACGCCGGGCGTCCTCCGATCGAATGACGCTGCGCACAATGCGCAAGGACAGTTGCCAGCCCGTCGCTCCGGCGATACGACTTGAGGTGGAAGAGCCTGATATCAACCGGCCCGCAGGAAGGCACCGCCATGAGCGACGATCTCTCCGGCGTCTGGGATGGCAGCTACATTCAACCGGGCACCGGAATGGTCACCTTCACCGCAACTCTGGTCGAAACCGGCGGCGCGCTCAGCGGAAGCGTGACCGAGCCCTGCTCGAACCCGCGATGCCCGCTGCGCACCCACAACGCCTCGATCGCGGGTCAGCGCTCCGGCAACGCGGTCTCGTTCGTCAAACACTACGAGCCGCCCGGCCACGGCTACGACACGGTCCATTACGAAGGCACGGTGAACGCCGAGGCGACCGAAATCGACGGGCGCTGGCAGCTGCAGGGCTCTTCCGGCGCGTTCCTGATGATCCGCGCCAGCAAGGCCGCGCAAGCGGCCACGACGGAGCAACACGCCAAGGTGCCATCGCGCTGAAGGGAGCGACCATGCTGACCCTCTATTCCTATCCGGAACTGTTCGGCGTCGCCGACAACAACGGCTACGGCCTCAAGGTCTACGCGTTCCTGAAGCTAGCAGGCGTGCCGTTCGTGCACGAGCACGTCTTCGATGCCTCTGCCGCGCCGCGCGGGCAGCTGCCTTACGTCGTCGACGACGGCGAGACCATCGGCGACAGCGAGACAATCATTGCGCATGCGATCGCCAAATATCGTCTGAGCATCGATGCCGCGCTGTCGCCGGACGCACGGCGGACCAATCATCTCGTCACCCGCATGCTGGACGATCTCTACTGGGTGATGTCGTATTCGCGCTGGAAGGACGATCGGTTCTATCCGGCATTCCGCGACGCCTTCATCGCGCAGCATCCGCAGATCGACGCGGCCGGATTCGAGAAAGCCAAGGCCTACAACGCGCAGCGCTATTATTACCAGGGCATCGGCCGCTACACGCCCGAACAGGCCTACGCGCGGGGGCTTGCCGATCTGCAAGTGCTGGCCGAGATCGTGCCTACGGCAGGCTTCGTCCACGGCGCAGCGCCGACCAGCTGTGATGCCGGCATCTACGGCTTCATCGCCAACATCTATTATTTTCCGATCCCGACGCCGCTGAAGGCCTTCGTCGATGCGCACGCCAATCTCGTCGCGCATTGCGAGCGGATTCATGCGGCGGTGAGTTCGTAGTTCGTAGGGTGGGCAAAGGCGCGCTCCTTGCGCGCCGTGCCCACCATGCATCCGCATTTGCGGTACGAATGGTGGGCACGCTTCGCTTTGCCCACCCTACGCCTCGCGCCTTACCGCATCGTGATCGCGAGCCCGCTCAGATCCGCATTCGCCATCAGGCCGGTCTGGTAGCCCGACAGCTCCAGCACCGCGCCCTTCTGGTTGGTCAGCACGATGGCGCGAGCGCCACGGCCGACGGCAAGACCGGCACCGGCCGCGCCATAGACGCCGGCGACGTCGGAAGGACGGTTGATGTTGGAGACGCGGCCACGCAGCACGGTCTTGGAGCCGCCGAACACGAGGCCGTAGTCGAGCCCGCCGGTCGAGAGCCCATACGAGCGACCGCGGAAGTTCAGCACGCCCGAGCCGCCCGAACCGCCGATGATCCAGCCCGCCTTGTAGATCGTCAGCACCACGGTGCCGCCGTCGGCCAGCGCCGAGGTCGAAAGGCCGGCCAGAGCGGCAATGGCGACCAGCGCGGCGCGGAAGGTGGTAGCGAGCTTCATGGGGCGTCTCCGGGGGCTATTTTTCAAGGGAGGATTCGAATCAGACGCAGCGAATGTATCCGATGGATCGCGGCGGCAACATGATGGAGCAGCCGTGAGGCGTCTGCCGCAGCAGCGCATTCAACTGTCATCGCCCGGCTCGACCGGGCGATCCAGTACGCCGAGACGGCAATGAGATGCGAAGAAGCCGAGGCGTACTGGATGCCCCGCCTGCCGCCTACGCTAAAGCTTCGGCGCCCCTGGACCTCAGCCCCGGCGAAGCCTTGGCGTAGCCGGGTCGCGGGGCATGACGGCGGAGTTTGAGGCCGCCTACCGGCACCACCGCCATGATGCCATTCTGCCCCTGTTTTGCCCGACGGAGCAAGCGAATTGTTCGGCTATACCGAATTTGAAACGCTCACGATTTCTACGGTGCATGGGGTTGTTTTCGCGTTTTTGTTTTACCAGCCTTCCCCAATGCCGATTGCAACTCCCCCGCATGTCGCTACGCTCGTGTGGGCGACGCGACCGTTCCATCCGAGGTGATCCCATGTCGATCCAGCATTTCGCACCCCCGCCGCACGTCAAGGCGCCGCCGCTGTCCTTTGCCACGCGTGTCGGCGATCTCCTGTTCGTCTCCGGCATTCCCGGCTTCGACGGCAATGGCGCGCTGCCGGACGGTTTCGAGGCGCAGTTCGCCAACGTCGCCGTCAACATCAAGCGCGTGCTGGACGAGGCCGGCGCGACGGTCCGCGATCTCGTCAAGGTCAACGTGCTGCTCACGCGCGCTTCCGACGTCGCCGCGATGAACGCACTCTATGCCGGCGCGTTCGGCCCGCCGCCCTACCCGGCGCGCACCACCTGCGTCGTGCAGGCCCTGCCCGACCCGAAAATGCTGATCGAGATCGAGGCAATTGCATCACTGGCGAAGTGAGCCACGCTTAGCGTATGTGTCTTGGCGCATGTGTCTTGGCGTATGAGTCTTGGCGTATGTGTCTTGTCGGGCACTCGGCCGAACCAAGTGCACGGCTCCCTCTGACATATCCGTGAAACGGCCGCCCCTCGGCTTGCCAAGGACCTGCTTTTACCGCACGGATTTTCGGGTCCCACATCCCCACAAGGAGATTTTTCATGCGTCGCGTTCTCGCCCTCTGTGCCGTTGCCGGCATCGCCACCTCCGTGTTTGCCGTGCCGGCGTCGGCGGCGGTCGGCTATTACGTGATCCGCTGGGACAACACCGGCATCTGCCAGGTCTGGAACGAGGACCTGAAGTACAAGCCGTTCCAGTGGGGCGCGTCGACCTACAAGGTCGTCAGCAAGCCGGTCCCGACCTTCACCGCGGCTTCGGATCTCCAGATCAAGCTGCGTTCGGAGCGCCGCTGCACGCTCTGAGCGTCACGCGACCAATTTGATTTTGAGGGCGGGCCGCGCGAGCGACCCGCCCTTTTCCTTTGCAGGCGCGCGCTGGTTTTCCGGCTCAAATGACGCATTTCCTGCGCGCACGCTTTGAACCTGATCGGCCGGCGGAGCTACTCACAACTTGTCCGGGGCGCATCCCCAAAAGCGCCCCACACCATGCCTCCCCGTCATTGTCGGGAGGCGCATCACATCTTTCATTTGAGGAGCTGATCATGCGTCGTATTTCCGTGCTGTGCGCTGCTGCCGGTCTTGCCGTCACTGCCTTCGTCGCCGCGAGCCCTGCCGAAGCCAGCTATCACCTGATCCGCTGGCAGGACACCGGCTTCTGCCAGATCTGGGACGAGAGCATCCCGACCGCGCCGTGGCCCTCCGACTACGCCCGCGTCAGCACGACCGTGCCGACCTTCGTCGACGCACTCGTGCTGAAGGATCACGCGTTGAAGAGCGGTCACTGCACCTGGTAAGATTTCGATCGGCGGATCGACGAGCGGGCAAGGGCGCGACGCGTTCTTGCCCGCTCTTTTTTTGCCTGCACAGAGCGGACCGACGAGGCGCAGCGACAGCGCGCCCTCACGCGTCCTTGTGCGCGCCGGGATGGATCAGGATGTCGCGCGCAGCGGCGAGGTCGATGAAGGCTTGCGCGCTTCCGCCCTGGTCGGGATGCTTGCCCTTGGCGGCGCGACGGTAGGCCTGGTTGATGTCGTCGCAGGTGAGCTGCACGGCAAGCGGCAGGCCGAGCATCCTGCGGGCACGATCTTCGCTCGAGAGCTTCTTCGGCATGGCGTTGCGGCGGCCGAAGCGTGGCGCGGTGAGATCATGGACGACCTCGAGGATCACGCCGATGCGGCGCTGGGCCGCCAGCGTGACGCTGTGATCGTCATTGTCCACGGCCTGGCGCAGCACCGGAAGCGCCTGCTCGGCCGCCTGGCGCAGCGTGGCATCCGTGCTCATGCGCACGATCTCGGCGACGAGCCGGCCCGCCTCGGCCCAGCCGGCCGGCTGCGCCGACCGCAGGCGTTCGAGAGCGAGTTTCCAGGATTCAAGCCGTCCCATCATGCGCGCAACGTTTAGCAATGAAGATCAGTATGCCAAGGCGGCCGTTTCCGACCCCTTAATTTCGAGTTAGCCTTTCATGAAACTTCGAAACGAATCCAGGGGGAAATTGTCATGGCATTGCTCGCAAACCATATCGCCGTCGTCACGGGCGCCGGATCCGGCATCGGCCGGGCGATCGCGGCCGGCTACGCCCGCGAGGGCGCGCGAGTGGTGCTGCTCGACGTCAACGCCGACACGGTCGCGGAGGCCGCGCAGGAGATCCGCAAGGCCGGCGGCAAGGCCGAGAGCTTTGCGCTCGATGTCACCAAGCGTGACGACTGTTTTGCGCTCGCCAGGCAGGTCGCCGACAAGGTCGGGCAGGTCTCGATCCTCGTCAACAATGCCGGCATCACCCGACGCAACGCCTTCACCGCGGACACGGAGACGGTGGCGAAGGACTGGAACGACATCATCTCGCTCAACCTCAACGGCGTCTTCAACGTGACGCAGGCGTTCCTCGCGCCGCTGCGGGCCGCCAGGGGCCGCATCGTCAATATCGGCTCGATCCAGTCCTTCGTGCATCTGCGCACGCCGAGCTCGGCGGCGTATACGACCTCGAAGCACGGCGTGCTCGGCTTCACCAAGGCGCTCGCGGCCGAGCTCGGCAAGGAAGGCGTGCGCGTCAATGCGATCGGGCCGGGCTTCATCGAGACCAACATCAACGCCAACGTGCGCGCGACCAATCCGGCGCTGGTGCAGGCCTTCGTCGATCACACCCCGCTGGCGCGCACCGGCAAGCCCGAGGACATCGTGGGCCCCGCGATCTTCCTGGCGTCGGATCTGTCGGCCTATGTCACGGGGACGATCGTGATGGTGGACGGCGGGTACCGGACGGTGTGAGCGGGCGCGCAAAATCGGCCCGCATCGCTATGCATCCCGTGCCAATCGCGGCACCTTCGCGGCAATCCCAAGGTCAATTGGTGCGATCGTCCGCGATTAACCACTCGTTAACCAAACCCGCCCACCGTAGATCTACGGCTAGGGGGCCGTTGGTTCTCGATCGCTTCCAAAGATGGAAGCGGGCGTTGATCGGGAGGTGTGTTGATGACCACTGTTCATGTCGCTGCGTCCGATCCGGGCGCGCAATTTCTTGCCCCTAACCAAATCGTTCCGCTGCTGATCGGCGCGACCGTCGACGAGGTCGAGCGCGAGCTCGTGCTCCAGACGCTCGCACGCTGCGACGGCAACCGCACGCGCGCATCGCGCGTGCTCGGCCTGTCGGTGCGCACGTTGCGCAACAAGATCAGGATCTATGCAGCGTCCGGCATCGACGTGCCCGCGTATCACGACTAGCACGCGGGCACGATTGGTGTTGATCAAGCCCGGCGCAAGGCGTCGGCGGAATTGCTGCTGTCGTCAAACGCCGCTAAGTAGCTTGCTTCCGGTCAAGGGAGCAGCGGCGTGGCAGACGAACAGAAACGGCAGGGACCGCAAGGTCCGCGCGGACGGCAGGGCGAACCCGGACGGCCAGGGCCGCAGGGGCATCCCGGCCGGCGCGGCCCAGACGGCCAGCGCGGCAAGCCGGGACCGCAAGGCAAGCCCGGGGCGGCCGGAAAGGCCGGAGCGCAAGGCAAGGCCGGCCTGCCGGGCAAGCCCGGCGAAGCCGGTGCTCGGGGCGCGGCCGGGCCGCAGGGGCCGCAAGGCCCTCGCGGCGAGCCCGGACCGCCCGGCCAGCTGCCGTCGATCGAGCAGGTGCTGCCGTGGCTCGATCAACTCTTCGACGCCTGGGACGAGCGCCGCCGTCAGCGCGAGCGTGAAGCTGCCGAACGCGAGGCGCTGGAAGCCGCCGTGCACGAGGTTGAAGAGGCGATCGTCGATGACGAGGCCGACGACGGCGAAGGCGAAGGCGAAGGCGACGATCACCGGAAGAAGAAGAAAAAGAAGAAGCACGGCCACAAGGACTAGCCGGGCGGAAGTTGCTTCGACGCCCCGGAGGACTCATCCTTGCGCGGCAGCATGCCCATGCGCTCGAACTGCCAGCGCATGGCGCGGTACCAGAGATAGCCGACCAGCGTGCCGAGCAGCGTCAGGATGACAAGGTTGACGCTGCTGTAGGAGCCGCTCCACCACATCATCCATGCGGTCCACAGCACGGTGAAGGTGACGGCACCTGCTCTGAGAGGAATAAGGGGGCGGCTCATGGTCGTGCTCCGGGCTGTCAAAACCCCGGCGGACGTCATCGCAATTTGAGGCCGCTCTCACCGTGAGCCAGATCACGGAATGGACGCAGGACCGCCTAACCGAACCGCAGCCGCGAACGCTCCTTGGCCTTCTCCGCCTCGATCTCACGGTCGCGCGCCGGCGCATGGGTATGCAGTGAGGTCAGGAGCTTTCGCGCAGTCGCCGACACTTCCGCGACCGCAAGCTCGAAGGCCTCTTCATTGGCCTGAGACGGCTTGTTGAAACCGGAAAGCTTGCGCACGAACTGGAGCGCGCTGGCGTGGATCTCGTCCTCCGTCGCGGGCGGCTCGAAGTTGAACAGCGTCTTGATGTTGCGGCACATGCAGGCTCTCCCGTAGCGGTGTTCCCCTGAGGACGATTGGCGAGGCCGAAATCCTACATCCCGGGCGCAGCCGTGTCATAGGCAGGACCAGCCATATCTGATCCGCAATTATTCCCCTTGCGCGCCGCACCATCGGGGAATGTTTTTCGGGGGGCGATGATGGGTCCGGTCTCGATCCTCCGTGACCAGCTGATAAGATCGCGTCCAACGCGGCCGACCATGAGCCGCATGGGGAGAGAAACATGAAAACGTCTTGCGCGGCGCTAGCGGCCATCCTGCTGTCCATCGCAACGCCGGTTATGGCCGCCGATTATCCAGCGCCGAAGCAAGGCGACTGGATCGCCAAGGACTTCAAGTTGCACACCGGCGAGACCATGCCGGAATTGAAGCTGCACTACACCACTGTCGGCGAGCCCTCTGGCCAGCCCGTGCTGGTGCTGCACGGCACCGGCGGCTCGGGCGCGAGCATGCTGTCGCCCGCCTTCGCCGGCGAGCTGTTCGGTGCGGGACAGCCGCTCGATGCGTCCAAATATTACATCATCATCCCCGACGCGATCGGCCACGGCAAATCGTCAAAACCGTCCGACGGCATGAAGACGAGCTTCCCGAAATACAATTACGACGACATGGTCGAGGCGCAGCATCGCCTCGTGAAGGAAGGCCTCGGCGTCAAACATCTGCGGCTCGTGATCGGCAATTCGATGGGCGGCATGCAGACCTGGCTGTGGGGCGAGAAATATCCGCAGGAGATGGACGCGCTGGTGCCGATGGCCTCGCAGCCGACCGAGATGGCCTCACGCAACTGGATGATGCGGCGGATTATGCTCGACACCATCAGCAACGATCCCGACTACAACGGCGGCAACTACACCAGCCAGCCGCGCATGATGAAATACGCCATCACCGCCTACGGCATCGCCAGCATCGGCGGCACTCTGGCCTATCAGCAGCAGGCGCCGACCGCGGCCAAGGCCGACAAGATCGTCGACGAACGGCTGGCGACACTGATCACGGCGGATGCCAACGACTTCCTCTACCAGTGGGGCTCCTCGCAAGACTACAATGCCGGCGACAAGCTCGAGCAGATCGAGGCGACGCTGCTGCTGATCAACTCCGCCGACGACGAGCGCAACCCACCGGAGACCGGGATCACGGACGCGGCAATGAAGCGGGTCAAGAACGGCAAGCTGTATCTGATCCCCGCGAGCACCGAGACGCGCGGCCACGGCACCACCGGCAACGCGAAATTCTACGTCGAGCAGGTCAGGCAATTGCTGCAAACCGCGCCGCAGCGGACGATGTGAGCCGAGCAGCAAGACCGCATGTCGAACGCTCGCTTTCGCAAGGCTGCGCTGGCGCTTCCCGGCGTCATCGAGGGCGCACATCACGGCCATGCCGACTTTCGTGTCGGCAAGCGCGTGTTCGCGACGCTGGGCTATCCCGATGAAAAATGGGGCATGGTGAAGCTCACTCCCGACCAGCAGGCCGTGCTTATCGACGCGGAACCGGAGATGTTTCGTCCGGTCCCCGGCGCCTGGGGCAGGAGCGGCAGCACGAATGTGAAGCTGGCGAAGATCGATCAGGTCACGTTGCGGAGCGCACTCGAGATGGCATGGCGCAATGTCGCGCCTAAGTCGCTGCTTGCATCGCTTGAGACGCGATAGGAAGGACCGTACGTGCAGGTTCGCACTGTGCGCCTGGCTGGCCGCCCATACCGCAACGCATCATATGCGGCGCCTCTCGCGCCGCATATTATTTGAGCATGCATTGCGCTGACAGCTCGGGCTTAATCGCATCAACGATACGAATCGAACGCGACGCGATCGCGCGCAGTCGGCGCGCGACGCAGGGAGGAGTTCGCATGCACAGGCTCGCGCTGTGCGTTTGGTTGGCCGCGACGATGGCGCAGACGAGCGCCGCGTTCGCGTTCGACAACGGCCAATACGACCACGTGCCGCCCGACATCCGCGCCTGGTTCAAGAGCGTGATCGCGCCGAACGGCGTGCCCTGCTGCGACATCTCCGACGGCCATCGCACCGACTACGATGTGCGAGGCGGCACCTATTGGGTACCGATCGAGGGACAGTGGATGGAGGTGCCCGAGCGCGCCATCATCCGCGATCGCGGCAATCCGGTCGGCCAGGCCGTGGTGTGGTACGTCCACCATCGCGGCGCGATCATCATCAGTTGCTTCGTGCCGGCCGATGCGGTGTAGGCCGCTCAGGCCTTGAGGTCTCGCCTGGGCGAGGCCTCGACATATTCGATGTCATCGCCGAAATCGTCGAGCGCGGCACGAACGGATTTGGCGTCGGCCTCGGCGACGGTGAAGATCGCGGCCAGGTTTTGCCGCTTCTGTCCCGGAAACAGGCTCTCGGCGGCGTAGCCGGCATCGCCTAGGGTCTTGATGATCTTGCGCCGCCGGCGCTGATCGACATGGTCGTGGAATTTGAATTGCACGGACATGCTCAGAAGCTAGCCGTTCGCCGCACCCATTCAAGGTCGCAGAATCTATTTTTGCCTCTTTCGCGCCGGCTTCGCCTTTGCAGTTTTCTTGGCAGTTTTCCTGCCCGATTTCTTGGCCGCTTTCGCGCGGCCGAGTGCAGCGGCAACATCCAGCAGGCCGGCGCCGTATTCCGGCGTAAAATCCTTGCCTCGCATCGCCGGCAATTTGATCGCTGTCGCGATCAGGCGCCTGGCGACCGCAAGCCCGGACGCCCTGGATTTCGGCTTGTTGATGTAGACGAGCGCGGCGGCGCCCGTCACATGCGGTGTTGCCATCGATGTCCCGGGCCAGGAATCGTAGCTGGTATGGTCGGCGAAGCTTGCCTTCACCCGGGGCACCGTCGACAGGATGTTGACGCCCGGCGCCACCAGCTTGATATGCTTCCCCGAATTGGAGAACGAGGCGCGCCGATGGGACTCGTCGACGGCGCCGACTCCGATCGTGTCCGGGTAGCCCGCCGGGTATTCCTTCGGATTGCCGTCCTCGTACTCGTTCCCCATCGCGGTGGAGATGATGACACCGGCCTCGATCAGTTCGGCGAAGGCCGTCGCTTCCGTCTTTGAATGGTCCTCGCCGCCAATGCTGAGGTTGATGACCTTGATGTTGGAATCGAGCGCGGCCGCAAGCGCCTTGCTGTAGAAATCGAAGTTGAAATTCTCGTCGTCGCATGCGCGCTTGGGATCGTCGAACACCTTCCAGCAGTGCAACCGGCAATTGGCCAGGCCTGCGATACCGACCGAGTTATTGACCACGGCCGCGATCGTGCCGCTGACATGGGTGCCATGACCGAGAAAATCACGCGGTCCGTTGCCGTCGTGCCTGTAGTCCTCGATCGCGTCCACGAGATCGGGATGTCCGGCGTCGACGCCGCTATCGAGCACAGCGACATGAACCCGCCCCGCACCTGGCCGCGGTCGATCGAACCATCTGATGGCGCGAAGGCCCCACTGCCGGATCTTCATGGGATCGGCGGCGGCACTGAGCCACCGGTTGGGAACGGGTTCGACCAGATCCACCGCCCTGGAGGCGCGCAGGCGCTTCAGGATGCCTGCATCGACCTTCCCGTCCTTCAACTGCACGATCTGAAATCCGGCCAGAGCCTCCCGCGGCGGCGCCGTTGCGGAGCGTGCTATCGAGCGATGGACCGCGGCCAAAGCCATCGCCTGGGGCTGCGCGGGCGCCTCATCGTCGCCGACCACGAACAGCGGCTTCATCGACTGAAGCCCGAAATTGTCGCGCAGGAAATCGATCGGACCTCTGACGTCATCGGGCATCGCAGCCATCAGCGCGCGTGACGTTGTCGCCTGAAGCGAGGCTGCCGCGATCTGCCGGGCAGCGGCCGGCTTCAACCGAACGATCAATTGTCCCGGGACATGCTTGCGACGGCGTGGCCGATCGCCCGCGACCCGCATTGCCTGCGTTGGGGCCATGACGAATTCCTCGCTTGAAAAGCAACAAAGTACGACACCCGTTATAAGCGAAATTTCTGGTCTACGCCACCTGCGTCATGCCGTGGCTACACCGGGCCGCACCTGCTATTTCGGGGATAGCGGTCGAGCCGGAGAATGCTATCCTGTGCCCCTCAATCAGGGAGACCTTCGTGACCGATCTCTGCGCCGAAGACCTCGCCACCATCTATGCCAAGCCGAGCCCGCGCGTGATCGCAAAGGCGCGTCCCGCGATCGATGCGCATGCGAAGAAATTCATCGAGATGTCGCCGTTCTGCGTGCTCGCTACGTCAGGCGTCGACGGCAGCGTCGATGCATCGCCGCGCGGCGGAGGGGTTGGCTTCGTCCATGTCGCCGGCCCCAACCAGGTGCTGATGCCTGACCGTGCCGGCAACAACCGGATCGACAGTTTTCGCAACGTCGTCGAAGGCTCGGGCTTCGTGCATCTGCTGTTCTTCGTCCCCGGCATCGACGAGACGCTGCGTGTCGGCGGACGCGGCACGCTCTCGGCCGATCCGGACCTGCTCGCATCGATGGTGGAATTCGGCAAGCCGCCGCGCGCGGTCCTGAACGTCGCGGTCAGCGAAGTCTATTTCCACTGCGGCAAGGCGCTGATGCGCTCGAAGCTGTGGTCACCGGAGAAGGTGCAGCGCTCGGTGATGCCCAGCATCGGCCAGGTCATTCACGACCAGACGGGCCTGGGGGAGCCGGAGAGCCAGGAGATCGTGGAAGAGCGCTACAAGACGCAGTTGTAGGTGAGAGCGTTCGCCGCTCGAAAGAACCGTCATGCCCGGGCTAGACCCGCCTGCGCGGCCGAAGTCGCTTCGGCGAGGCGAAGGCCCGGGCATCCACGTCTTCGTCGCGCGGCCAAACGTGGATGGCCGGGACAAGCCCGGCCATGACGAAGGAGAGAGCCGGTGCCGGAGCTTAGTGGCCCTCGCCCTCGAGCCCGCCGACGTGCTTCTGCGTGTAGAGTTCGAGGCCGATGCGGCCGATCAGGTCGAGCTGGGTTTCGAGGAAATCGATATGGTGTTCCTCGTCGCTCATCAGCTTCTCGAACAGGTCACGGGTGACGTAGTCCTTGGCGCCGTTGCAATAGCCGGCGGCCTCCTGGTAGAGCGCCCGCGCGCTCATCTCGGCGGCGAGATCGCACTCGATGATCTCCTTGACGTTCTGGCCGATGCGCAGGGGGTCGAGCACCTGCATGTTCGGGAAGCCGTCGAAGAACAGAATCCGCTCGGTGAGCTTGTCGGCGTGCTCCATCTCCTCGATGGACTCCTTGCGCCAGACCTTGGCCATGTCCCGCAGGCCCCAATTGTCGAGGAAGCGGTAGTGCAGCCAGTATTGGTTGATTGCAGTCAGCTCGTGGCGCAGCGCCTTGTTGAGATAGTCGATGACTTTTGCGTCGCCCTGCATGATGCACTCCAAATCTTGCGTCCAAATCGGCCCTAACCGACTTTAGAACGCTTCTAAATCAGTTTAAGGACGAGAGCAACCGGCCACGGGGACGCAGCCGGGGAAAAGCTCAGCCGAAATTGCGGAAGTTTTCAGCAGGCCGCGAGGGCGAACCGGGGGAGTTCCGCCGTCTCGTCATTGGCGGCCACGGTGTGGCTGTGCGGGCAGCCCGAGCAGCAGGACTTGGCGCAGGGGCCAAGAGTTTCGTCGATGATGGTCTTGATGGTACGGGCGCAGCGGCCGCATTCGGCGCTACAGCCGAGGCATCCATAGACCTGCTTGGCATGACGTACGGCGTCGTCGGACTCGGCGACCGCGGCGCGGATGTCGTCATCGCTCAGCACGTTACAGGAACAAACGATCATGGAAGCGGCAGGCCCTTCGGTGATGCGTCATCATCGATATTTAAGGGGCCGTCCGGATGCAAAGGGAAAAACCGGTATTTGAAGCTATTCCAAACTAGCCCGGAAACAGCCTAGAACGGCTCTAAAATAGGGAGTTGCACTGGATCAAGATCTTGGCGGACCTAGTCACCGCCACCGCCTCCACCACCATCGCCGCCACCTCCGCAATCCCCGCCACTGCTACCGCTATCGCTGCTGGAACAGCTGTCGCTCGAGCTCCCCGAGCTGTCGCTGGAAAACCAGCTCCCCAGCGAGAAGCCGTCGCTGGCCGCTGAATAGCCGTCGCCGCTACTCCCTCCGTCACTACCAGCACCCGCGCGCGAGCGCCGGCCGCGGTTCTGGAGATGGGCGAACCAGCCATAGCCAATCGCGAAAATGACCCCGGCAGCGATCAAAGTATTCATCATCGCGTTGCCCATCGTCGTCTCCCTCGCGGACCTGCGATCCATTAATTGGTCGTCCTCGGCGAAGGTGCCGTTCATTGATCATTCAAACGAAGTATGGAACTTTACCCCCAAAGAGTTCCCGCCTGTTTGTGCGAAAGGTCACGCCAATGAAGAAGTTCTTACTGACGGTCGCCGCCGTCGCCACCCTGGCCCTCACGGCCGGGACACCGGCCCACGCTCAGCGTGGTGTCGCCGCCGGCGTGGCCGCCGGGATCATCGGTGGCGCCATTGTCGGCGGCGCGCTGGCTTCTCCGTATTATTACGGACCCGGTCCGGGCTACTCCTATGGCCCCGGCTACTACCCGCCCCGCTACTACGCGCCGGGTCCCGGCTATGTCGCGGACGACTACTACGGTGACGGCTGCGTCTGGCAGAGGCAGCGCTTCTGGGATGGCTACGCCTGGCGCACCCGCCGCGTCAGAGTCTGTGGCTGAGGCGCGCTGAACCGGTTCACTACGGACGCGCCGTTCATCTCCGGGCCTGAAAAAGACCGCTTTTTCTCGTCACAGCTCCGTGCGCGTTTACCGTGGATTGACCAATTGCGCGCTTCCTAGCTGCACGGTCGATTTCATCAGAGTGTGCGTGAACCTTTGAAACCCGGGCGCTCCTAACAAGGGACGTCCATCTCCCAGGAGAGCCAAGAGCATGAAGAAGACTTTTGTTGCCGCCCTCACGGTTGCGACGATCGCCGGTTCGCTGGTGACCGCCACTCCGTCCGCGAAGGCCCATGACGGCGTCGGCGCCGGCATCGCAGCCGGCCTGATCGGTGGCGCCATCGTCGGCGGCGCCATCGCGTCGAGCCGTCCCGCCTATGGCGGACCGGTCTACATTGCCGAGCCCCCGCCGCCCGCGCCCTGCTACTGGCAGCGCCAGCGCTATTGGGACGGTTACGGCTGGGTCGTCCGCCCGGTTCGCGTTTGCTACTGATCTGATCGCAAGATCCGATCGCATGGCGCATCCGCGCCGCGATCGAAGCCCGGCCGAGCACCTCGGCCGGGCTTTTTCTTTGGCGAAGAGTTAAGGCCGCTACCGCGCCGCCTGGATCGAGCGCAGCACCTCTTCGCTCGGCCAGCAATCGACCTTGAGGCCTGCCGACTTCTGGTAGGCGCCGAGCGCCGCGCGCGTCTGCATCCCGGCCTTGCCGTCGATCTTGTCCTTGTAGAGCCCAACGCGCGTGAGCCCGCGCTGCATGGTCTCGACGTCCTTGGTGCGCAACTGCTTGGAGGCCACCCATTGTGTCGCGAACGGCAGCGGGCTCGTCATGCGGTCGCCGAGATGGCCGACGAACAGCACGTAGAGGTCGGAGAAATTGTACTCCTTGATGACGAAGTAGTTCTTCGTCGTCAGGAACGATGGGCCGTAAATGCCTTCCGGCTGCAGCAGCGAGGCCGGCTGCGCCTGCTCGGCAGCGCTCAGCTTCTCGCCACGCACCGGCACAAAACCTTCGCGCAGCCACTGGCCGATCGGCTTCGTCACCTCGGGCACGCCGCTGGTGCAATCGACCTTGGCCGGCGCCTGCACCTCGTAAGCCCAGCGCACGCCGCTCTGCCAGCCCTTGTTGACGAGCTGCTGCGCGGCCGAGGCCAGCGCATCCGGCACCGAATGCCAGATGTCGATGCGGCCGTCGCCGTCGAAGTCGACACCGTGCTTGTAATATTCGGACGGCAGGAATTGCGTGAGCCCGGTGGCACCCGCCCAGGACGAGCGCATGTCCTTGCGCGTCACCACGCCCTCGCCGAGGATCTTCAGCGACAGGATGAACTCGTTCCGATAGGTGTCCTTGCGTCGCCCGACATAGGCCTGCGTCGCCAGCACGCGCACGAGATCGTAAGGCAGCGTGTAGCGGCCGTAATCGGTCTCGCGGCCCCAGATCGCGAGCATGATGGTGGCCGGCACGCCGGATTTCTTCTCGATCTCGCTCAGCGCCGGACGATATTTTTGCAGCAGCCGCTGCCCCTCGCCCGCAAGCCGCGCGATCGAGGCTTCCTTGACGTAGTCGGCCGGCACCTGCACGAACTCGGCCTGCGACGGTGCGCCGGTCGCGGGCCGTCCGGGCAGGATCAAATCGGGCAGCTTGTAATCAGGCTCGAGCCCGCGCGTCTGCTCATCGAATGTCGCGCGCGACACGCCGGCGGCCTGCGCCTCCGGCCAGAGCGAGGCGATGAACTGCGTGAAGGCGGCATCGGCGGCGCGGGCGGGCGACAGGCCGCAGATGATAGCGATCACCGCAGCTATGAGCGCCCGCCGCATCATGCCGAAATCACCGCGTCAGCTTCTTGTACTTCACGCGGTGCGGAATGATGCTGTCCTGGCCGAGACGGCGCATCTTGTCCTTCTCGTAGTCCTGGAAGTTGCCTTCGAACCATTCGACGTGGCTCTCGCCTTCGAAGGCCAGGATGTGGGTTGCGATGCGGTCGAGGAACCATCGGTCATGGCTGATGATGACGGCGCAGCCGGCGAAATCTTCCAGTGCCTCTTCGAGCGCGCGCAGCGTATCGACGTCGAGATCGTTGGTCGGTTCGTCGAGCAGCAGCACGTTGGCGCCGGACTTCAGCATCTTGGCGAGATGCACGCGGTTGCGCTCACCGCCGGAGAGCGCGCCGACCTTCTTCTGCTGGTCGGCGCCCTTGAAGTTGAACGACGAGCAATAGCCGCGCGAGTTCACTTCCTTCTTGCCGAGCAGGATCAGCTCGTTGCCGCCGGAAATCTCCTCCCACACGTTCTTGTTGCCGTCGAGCGCGTCGCGCGACTGGTCGACATAACCGAGATGCACGGTCTCGCCGACCGTGATGGTGCCCTTGTCCGGCGTTTCCTGCTTGGTGATCATCCTGAACAGCGTGGTCTTGCCCGCGCCGTTGGCGCCGATCACGCCGACGATGCCGCCAGGCGGCAGCTTGAAGGTAAGATCGTCGATCAGCAGGCGATCGCCATAGCCTTTGCTGAGCGTTTCGAAATCGACGACGTTGGCGCCGAGCCGCTCGGCAACTGGGATGATGATCTGCGCGGTCTGGGTCTGCTTCTCGCTCGCCTGCTTGAGCAGATCCTCGTAGCGCTGGTAGCGCGCCTTGGATTTGGCCTGACGCGCCTTCGGCGAGGACGCGACCCATTCCTGCTCGCGGGCGATCGTCTTCTGATGCGCAGCGTCTTCACGGCCTTCCTGCTCGAGCCGCTTCTGCTTCTGCACCAGCCAGGACGAGTAGTTGCCCTCGTAGGGAATTCCCTTGCCGCGGTCGAGCTCGAGAATCCAGCTCGTGACGTTGTCGAGGAAGTAGCGGTCGTGGGTGACGATCAGGATCGCGCCGGGATAGTTGCGCAGATGACCTTCCAGCCACGACACGGACTCGGCGTCGAGATGGTTGGTCGGTTCGTCGAGCAGCAACAATTCCGGCTGATCGA
The DNA here is from genome assembly GCF_052076025.1 of Bradyrhizobium sp. 956_D2_N1_4. Taxonomy (NCBI): domain Bacteria; kingdom Pseudomonadati; phylum Pseudomonadota; class Alphaproteobacteria; order Hyphomicrobiales; family Nitrobacteraceae; genus Bradyrhizobium; species Bradyrhizobium sp. 956_D2_N1_4. Next base: position 5,906,408 of record NZ_CP197237.1, read on the forward strand.
GCAGCAGTTTGCACAGCGCGACGCGGCGGCGCTCACCGCCGGAGAGTTTCGTCACATCGGCATCGTCGGGCGGACAGCGCAGCGCGTCCATCGCCTGGTCGACCTTGCTGTCGAGATCCCAGAGGCCCTGGGCCTCGATCTCGTCCTGCAGCTTGGTCATCTCGTCGGCGGTTTCTTCCGAATAGTTCATCGCCAGCTCGTTGTAGCGATCGAGAATGGCCTTCTGCTTGGCGACACCCAGCATGACGTTCTCGCGCACGGAGAGCGCCGGATCGAGATGCGGTTCCTGCTCGAGATAGCCGACGCGGGCGCCCTGGGCGACCCAGGCCTCGCCGTTATACTCCTTGTCGAGGCCAGCCATGATCTTGAGCAGCGTCGACTTGCCCGAGCCGTTGACGCCGAGCACGCCGATCTTGGCGTCCGGGTAGAACGACAGATGAATGTTATCGAGCACCTTCCGGGTCGGGTAGCTCTTGGTCAGGCCCTGCATGAAATAGATGAACTGGCGCGCCATCGGTCCCGTGAAACCTTCGATTTGAGGAAATTTGCTTGCCGCCGATGTAACGATCCCGCCCCCAAAGGGCAATGTTTTCCCTCCGTTCACCACGGTTGAATACGGGATGGACACCATCCGGCCGCCGATCCGGACAATTGAAACCATTTTTTAATAAAGTGGGCCAAAGCTCGTCATGGCGCCGAAAAAGACGCCACCCGCGGCAGAAGCGACGGGGAGAACAGCGAGGCCACATCATGGCTCTGATCGAGACCAATTCCATCGCCGTTCCGGCACGAGCCGGTAGCGCTTCCGGACTCGTCACGGAGATCAAGGGCTTCTGGAAGCGTTTCTTCGCTACCGCTTTCAACCCTTACCGCCCCGAGCTGCACTACATGCGTGGTCCCGGTCCCGCCTGGCGCGCCAAGCACGGCATTGATACGCCGTTCCGCCTCAAGCAACGCGACCTCTGAACCCTTCCCCCCTATCGGATCTCCTATCGGATTTTTGAACACGTCAGCTGCTTGCGCGCAGGCGTGATTGCGCGCAACCATGGCCAGGTTCCGACGATGGCGCTCCCCGCCTGGCGCCGTCACCTCTCGCCATGGATGAAAGCTGATGACGCGGCTGCGCTGTGCAATTCTCGACGACTATTTCAACCTCGCCCTCGACGTCGCCGACTGGCAAAAACTGTCCGATCGCGTCGACGTCACCGTGTTCAGCCATCCCTTTGCCTCGGAGCAGGCCGCGGCGAGCGCGCTGGCCGATTTCGAGATCATCTGCGCGATGCGCGAGCGCACGGCGTTCCCCAAGAGCCTGTTCGCGTCGCTGCCGAAGCTGAAGCTGCTTTTGACCTCCGGCATGCGCAACGCCTCGATCGACATGGAGGCTGCGAAGGCGCAAGGCGTTGCCATCGGCGGCACGCAATACTCCCGCGATCCGACCGCGCCGCTGACCATGGGCCTGATCCTCGAACTGACCCGCGGCATCGGCCGCGAGAACGCGCGCATGCATGCCGGCGAGCCCTGGCAGAGCTTTGCCGGTGTCGAGATCGAGGGACTGACGCTCGGCGTCGTCGGGCTCGGCAAGCTCGGCAGCAAGATGGCGGGCATCGCGAAAGCATTCGGCATGAACGTGATCGCCTGGAGCCCGAACCTCACGCCGGAGAAATGCGCGGCGGCCGGCGTCGGCTACGCCACCAAGGAGGAGCTGTTCGCCAAGGCCGATATCATCACCATCCATGTGGTGCTGAGCGATCGTTCGCGCGGACTGGTCGGGGCTGCCGATCTCGCGCGGATGAAGCCGACGGCCTTCCTCGTCAACACCGCGCGCGGTCCGATCGTGGACGAGCAGGCGCTGCTCGAGGCCTTGCAGCAGCGGAAGATCGCGGGCGCCGGCATCGACGTATTCTCGGTCGAGCCGCTGCCGGTCGACCATCCCTTCCGCAAGCTCGACAATCTCGTGCTGACGCCGCATCTCGGCTACGCCACCGAGGACGGCTTGCGCATCCATTACGGGCAGATGGTCGAGGCGATCGACGCCTTCACCGGGGGTCGCGAGCTGCCGCGCAAGCTGGCCTGAAACGAAAAGGGCGTGCCGACGGCACGCCCTTCACTGATCTGAATTGTCTCGTAGCGCTTAGCGCACGGTGACCGGCGCGGGCAGCGGCGGCACCACCGTCGGCTGGGTGCCTGGGACGGGGCCAGCCTGGGCAGCCATCGGAGCCGGACCGGCAGCGCCCGACGTCGGCGCAGCGGAGGCGGTCGCCGTTCCTGGCGGCGGGCCACCCGGCATCACCACCACGCGGGTGCCGACTTTGACGCGGTCGAACAGGTCGGAGACGTCCTCGTTCAGCATGCCGATGCAGCCCGACGACACGAACTTGCCGATGGTCGAAGGCTGGTTGGTGCCGTGGATGCGGTAGACGGTCGAGCCGAGATACATCGCGCGTGCGCCGAGCGGATTGCCGGGGCCGCCGGCCATGAAGCGCGGCAGATAGGGCTGACGCTCGATCATCTCGGTTGGCGGATGCCAATCCGGCCACTCGGCCTTGCGGGTGATCTTCTGCACGCCGGTCCAGGTGAAGCCGTCGCGGCCGACGCGGACGCCGTAGCGGATCGCACGGCCGCCTCCGAGCACGTAATAGAGGTAGGTGTTCGGGGTATCGACGATGAGCGTTCCAGCCGGCTCCTTGGTCGCCAGCGAGACTTCCTGGCGGCGCAGGTTCGGCGACAACTGCGCGGGAGCAGCGTCGGGCTGCTCCTCGGGCGGCAGCGAAGCGATCGCCATCGGCCGGCCATCGTTGCCCACGGGCGGCTGGCCGGACTGAACCGTTCCGGTCGCGGCGGGACCACCGACGGCCTCCGGCGGACGCAGGCCGTCCCTGCCGGGTGCCTGACCCGGGCGATCGGCATAGATCACCGCGGGCGGGCCGGCGGGGCGGCCATAGCGGGGATCGTCGGGCGACATCACGGGGCCCTGCGGCGGCGCCGCCGAATAGACCGGCGGAGCGCCAGCCGGACGGCCATAGCGCGGATCATCGGGCGACATCACCGGCCCCTGCGGCGGGGCGGCGGAATAGACCGGCGGAGGGCCAGCCGGGCGGCCGTATCGCGGATCGTCGGCCGGACCAGGCGGCGGCAGCGACGCCTGCGGCATCGCGTCGTCTTCATCGTCCAGCGAGTCGAAATTCGGCGTGCGGTCGCCGGGGCGATATTCGGCCGGAGCGCCATAGCTCGGCGCCTGCTGGACCGGATAGCTCTGAGCCTGTGCGAGCGAGGTTCCCGCCGCAGCGACTGTTGCGGCAGCGCATATCGTCAGAAAATGTTTGATCATCATCGCTCTTGTATAGTCCCCGAGCCCATCCGGACCGTTAACGGCCAGATGACCGAAGATAGCGGCACATTCAAGACATTACAGGCTGATTTGTGCCTGAGTTAGCGATTTGTGATGCAGGCACACACAGTTGCCTCGTTGCATCAGGGGGCGGAAATCGCATCGGGCCGCAGATTGCCGGAGTCTCCGGCCCCGAATTTAAGGGAACGGCGCGGAGGCGTTGCGATATGTTCGAATCAGCCTGATTCGCCTCCGCTCTGAGCTTCTGTCCCTGGCGAACGGCAATCAGTACCGTCACCGCGTTCAGATGGCTCTTGGGTCCCGGCCGCCACCCGCCGGGGCGGAAATTCGTAACCCGTCCGATGCTTCCCGGCTTTCGCTTCCTGTTTGCCGCGATCCTGCTGTCAACCTCCATCCTGGTGTTCGGCCTAGGTGTCGCCGCGCTGCTGCGGGCCACCCACGAGCAGTATGTCAGCAACCCCTCCTGGCGGAACGGCCCACAGGAGAAGGTGTTTGCGCAGGTTTCCGAGCCGGCCCAGCCGGTGCTCGCGGCGCTCCGCGCCGAGCCTGAGGCGGCCGCCGAGCCCACGCCATCGCTGCGCGACCGGGTGCCGACCATCGGCTTGCCGGCGAACGAGCCCGAACAGGTGGCCGCCCTGACGACCGAGCCCGACGTGCCGCCGCAGGTCCCTGAGGCCGCGCCTCCGGTCGCCGAGCCGGTGCAGGCCGAGGCCACGACGGAAGCCATCGCGCCGGCTCCTGCCGACACACTCACCCGGGCCGACACCACGGCATCGATCCCCGAGGCCACGCCTGCCGTGACCGCCAGCGAACCGGCGCCGGCTGATCCCGGTGAGGGCCTTGCCTCCCCGGCGCCCGACATTGCCCCGGCCAAGGTGGCCGCGCTGAACGATCCGGCGGCGCCGGCCTTGAAGGATGCGCCGGCGAAGGCCAAGGGAGACGCGAAGACGGACAGCAGCGCCCCGGACAGCAAGGCGGCCAAGCGCCAGGCGAAGGCGAAGAAGCGGCACCGCATGGTGCAGCGTCCTCCGCCCCAGCAGTTGCGGCAGAGCTATGATCTGTTCGGCCAGCAGCAGATGCTGGCGACAACGGCCACGCGCACGCGCCAGTAAGGCTACGCCGGCCCGGTCGCGACCGGCGGGCCGCCGGCCTGGCCCCATTCCGACCACGAGCCGTCATAGAGCGCGGTGTCGGTGATGCCGAGGCGATAGAGTGCGAGCGTCAACACGCCGGCGGACACGCCCGATCCGCAGCTCGTCACGATCGGCGCATCGAGCTTGACGCCGGCGTTCGCGAAGGCAGCGCGGAGATCGTCGAGCGGCTTCATGGTGCCGGTCGCGGCATCGAACAGCTGATTGTAGGGCACGTTGCGCGCGCCCGGGATGTGGCCGGAGCGGATGCCCGCGCGCGGCTCGGGCGCGCGGCCCTCGAAGCGGTCGGCGGCGCGTGCGTCGATCACCTGCTCCTTGCTGCTTTCGACGTTGGCGATCAGCTGCTGCATGCTGCGTACGCGTTTTGAATCGTAGCTCGCCCTAAACGTCGCGGGCTTCGGCCTCACCTCGCCGCTCTCGACCGGACGCCCCTCGGCGCGCCACTTCTTCAGCCCGCCATTGAGGATGCGCACATTGCTGTGGCCGAAGGCCAGGAACATCCACCAGGCGCGGGGAGCAGCGACCCAGCCGCCGGCATCGTAGAGCACGACGGTGTCGGCATTGGAGATGCCGAGATTGCCCGCGTCACGGCCGAACTGCTCGGCGCTCGGATACATGTGCGGCAGCGGGTTTGAATGATCCGACACCGCGTCGACGTCGAAGAACACGGCGCCCGGCAGATGCGCGGCGAGATAGTCGTCCTTCGGCAGCGGCAGCACGCCCGGCAGCTTGAAGCTGGCGTCGAGGATCTTGACGTTGGCGTCGTCAATGTGGGCGGCGAGCCATTCGGTGGAGACGAGGGGGTCGGTGGCGGTCATGCGAGGTCTTTCTTGTCATTCCGAAGTTGAAGCAATGCGCATCAAACTCCGCTGTCATCGCCCGGCTTGACCGGGCGATCCAGTATTCCAGAGGCGGTTGTGATTGAGTCGAGAAGCTGCGGCGTACTGGATTCCCCGCTTTCGCGGGGAATGACAGCGGAGATTGGCGCGACAGCGCAGCACTTCTCACCCCTTCTTCTTCGGCTCCCACTGCTCCACCGGACCGCCGGCATCGCGCCAGGCGGCATAGCCGCCGGCGATGTGGGCGACGGGCTTCAGGCCCATGTCCTTGGCGGTCTTCGCCGCGAGCGCGGAGCGCATGCCGCCGGCGCAATGGAAGACGAATTTCTTGTCCTGCTGGAAGATCGGCTTCGCATAGGGGCTCTGCGGATCGATCCAGAATTCGAGCATGCCGCGGGTGCAGGCGAACGCGCCGGGGATGCGACCGTCGCGCTCGATCTCACGGGGGTCGCGGATGTCGACGATGACGACGTCACCGTTCTTGGAGATCTCGATGGCCTCCTTGGCGTTGAGCGTCTCGATCTCGGCATTGGCCTCGTCGATCAGCGCCTTGATGCCGCGGGTGATGGTCTGGGGCATGTGGTTCTCCCTCTTGTCGGCCTCTGCGCGGCCGTCCGGACTGACGGCGCGTGCAGCTAGTGCGTCAATTCCTTCATCGCACCCTCAAGACCCTCGATCGTGATCGGGTACATGCGGTTGGCAAAGATGCGTTTGATGATGGTGGTCGATTCCGAATAGTCCCAGTGCTTCTGCTGCACCGGATTGAGCCACACCGTATGCGGATAGGTGCGGATGATGCGGTCGAGCCAGACCGAGCCCGGCTCCTCGTTGACATGCTCGACCGAGCCGCCCGGCACCATGATCTCGTAAGGCGACATCGATGCGTCGCCGACGAACACGACCTTGTAGTCGTGCGGGTATTTGTGCAGCACGTCCCAGGTCGGCGTGCGGTCGGTGAAGCGGCGCTTGTTCTGCTTCCACACGCCCTCATAGAGGCAATTGTGGAAGTAGAAATACTCCATGTGCTTGAACTCGCTCTTCGCCGCCGAGAACAGCTCCTCGACCTGCTCGATATGCGAATCCATCGAGCCGCCGATGTCGAAGAACACCAGCAGCTTCACCGCATTGCGCCGCTCGGGCCGCATGTGGACGTCGAGATAGCCGTGATTGGCAGTCTCGCGGATGGTGGTGTCGAGATCGAGTTCGTCAGGCGCGCCGGTGCGCGCGAACTTGCGCAGGCGCCGCAGCGCCACCTTGATGTTGCGGATGCCGAGCTCGACATTGCCGTCGAGATCCTTGAACTCGCGCTTGTCCCACACCTTCACGGCACGGTTGTTGCGGTTCTTCTCCTGGCCGATGCGGACGCCTTCGGGATTGTAGCCGTGGGCGCCGAACGGCGAGGTGCCGGCAGTGCCAATCCACTTCGAGCCGCCCTGGTGCCGGCCCTTCTGCTCCTCGAGGCGCTTCTTCAGCGTCTCCATGAGCTTGTCCCAGCCCATGGCCTCGATCTGCTTTTTCTCCTCCTCGCTGAGGTATTTCTCGGCGAGCTTCTTCAGCCACTCCTCGGGGATCTCCGCCTTCTCCATGGCGTCGAGCAGGCTTTCCAGCCCCTTGAACACCGTGCCGAAGACGCGGTCGAACTTGTCGAGGTTACGCTCGTCCTTCACCAGCGAGGTGCGCGACAGATAGTAGAAATTCTCGACCGAGTAGTCCGACAGATCAGCGTCGAGCGCCTCCATCAGCGTGAGGTATTCGCGCAGCGTCACGGGGACCTGCGCATCGCGCAGAGAAGTGAAGAATTGCAGGAACATGGGTGACAGATTGCCCGTCGGGGGGCGAACGTCAAGGGGCGCAGCCCGGCGCGGGACGCTGGACCGGTCGGCTTTTTGCTCTAGAATTGACCGTCTCACGGGGTTGTTTTGGGGACGTTTGCAATGGGAATTCTCGCGGCGCTCATCATTGGCGCGATCGCCGGCTGGCTTGCCGGCAAGATTGTCCATGGGGCGGGATTTGGGCTGATCGGCAACATGGTGGTCGGCATCATCGGCGCGCTGGTGGCGAGCTGGGTGCTGCCGCAACTGCATATTGCGCTGGCCACCGGCACGATCGGCGCGATCGTGGACGCCACCATCGGCGCGGTGATTGTGCTCGTCATCCTTTCGCTGATAAAACGGGTCTGAAAGCCTGACCGAACCAGGAACGGCCGCCATGAGCGGCCGTTCCGTTTGTTGGACCAGGGCGATGCCCGGCCGACGACCAACAAGGACGCGCGATGAAATTTACCGGCACCAAGGACTATGTTGCGACCGACGATCTCAAGGTCGCCGTCAATGCCTCAATCGTGCTGGAGCGGCCGCTGCTCATCAAGGGCGAGCCCGGCACCGGCAAGACCGTGCTGGCGGAGGAAGTGGCGAAGGCGCTGAACGCGCCGCTTTTGACCTGGCACATCAAGTCCACCACCAAGGCGCAGCAGGGCCTCTATGAATACGATGCGGTGTCGCGCCTGCGCGACAGCCAGCTCGGCGATGCCCGTGTCTCCGACATCAAGAACTACATCAAGCGCGGCAAGCTGTGGGACGCCTTCACCGCCGAGCAGCGCCCGGTGCTCCTGATCGACGAGATCGACAAGGCCGACATCGAATTCCCGAACGACCTGCTGCTCGAGCTCGACCGCATGGAATTCCATGTCTACGAGACCGGCGAGACGATCAAGGCGAAGCAGCGCCCGATCATGATGATCACCTCCAACAACGAGAAGGAGCTGCCGGACGCCTTCCTGCGCCGCTGCTTCTTCCACTACATCAAGTTTCCCGACGCCGACACGATGGGCCGCATCGTCGACGTCCATTTCCCCGGCATCAAGAAGCGCCTGGTCGAGGAAGCGCTGCGCATCTTCTTCGAGGTGCGCGAGGTGCCAGGTCTGAAGAAGAAGCCCTCAACCTCCGAGCTGCTCGACTGGCTCAAGCTGCTGCTCAACGAGGACATGAGCGTCGAGCAACTGCGCGAACGCGACCCGCGCAAGCTGATCCCGCCGCTGCACGGCGCGCTGCTCAAGAACGAGCAGGACGTGCACCTGTTCGAGCGGCTGGCGTTTTTGAGCCGGAGGGAGGTTTGATCTGCAAGCGCGCAGAGACAACCTGACCGCAATTCCTACCGCTACTCTGGGCCGCGCTTCCCCGCGTCATCTCGGATTCGGATGACCGTCAAGGCGGAGCTGATAAACGAAATAGGTTGGGGTACAGAACCCGATCTTTCGGCTTCTCAAGTTATTCAACGCCGGGGCACTGACGTTGAACCTTACACTCGAGACAAAATCCGGCATCTGCTGGCAAATATAGTCCTCGCGGCAAAACCGCGACGGCGAGCATGTGTTCAGGAGGCCGCGGCCGACGCCAGCGGCGAAAATGCCGCTGTCGAAATATCCCTTGGCCATCTGCTCAAAGCCCTTGCCTCCGACGATCGCGCAGATTTCCTCGGGCACGCTGCCCGGCCGGATCACCGCCAGCGACGCCTCCTCGGGCTTGCAGGGACGCGTGACGCGGCCCAGCGGCACGCCGATCTTCGTTGGACGGCAGTTGTAGCCGTAGCCGCTCAATTTTCCTTCCGACAGCTTGTAGACGAGTTCTTCCTTGCTGACGCGGTCGCTGAACGCGCGCAGGTTGAAGCCGAGCGGGTTGTTGGCGGCGGTCTTCGCTGTGGAGTCCTCGATGACGTTTGAGCGGCAGCTCAAACCGGCGGCGACATTCTGTGCCGCGGCCACGCATTGGCCGAGATTGGAGGAAGTCGCAGCGTTCGTCACCAACGCCTGACAAGTGAGGTTACGCGTGGCATTGCAGCTCCATTTCGCGGCCTGCGCCAGATCCGCATTCAAAGGGCACGGCATGTTGTCGCCGGCGACAACATAGGCCGGATTTCCGCTCTCCCAGGCCGCCGGGGGCGCCGAAGGATGCGGGCGAAAACTGTTCGGCGCCTGACCGAGCGAAACCCGCTCGACATAGTCCTTGCGGCGAACAAGTTCCGCGTAGACATGGGGCGAGAACGGCAATTGCAACTCGTTACCGTCAAGGGCGTTTCTGATGGCGTCCGCGTCGCGGCCGAAATCGAACCGGTCCACGCCGAGAAAATGGAATCCGGCGGTCGAGGATGATTGATGGCAGCCCATGCAGGACGACGTGTTCAGGCGTTCGAGCAGACCCGCGCCGGATTGCACGAATTTTGGTGACCTCCCGGGGACACCCGCCGCCGCGACGATCCGTGCCGCCTGCTCGCTGCCGATTGCGAGATCGAAGGGACGATTGGCCATGCGCGCGCTGCCGGCAGTGGAAAAACTCAGCGCGATATCGGCCTCCAGGCTCTCCGGTATCCTGAAGGTGCCGTTGTCGATCTCGGCGATGTGGCCTGCGAGATAGTCCTGCAACTGCTTCTGTTTGGCGGGATCCTTCAGGATTGCCTGCACATCGGGCGTATTTTCCAGCCGTGTCGGCTGAAACTTGCCATCCCTCAGCGCGAAGATCCGCATCCAGTAGATCGCCTGTCCGGCGAATTTGCGGTTCTCCATGTTTTCGAGGTCTGATGGGAAGCGCACCACCTGCGCATTGATCTCCATCTGCTTGAAGATTAGTCGCGAAAAATCCAGCGGCCCCTGCAGCAGGCGTTGGGCAACCACTGCCGGATCGTCAGTATCGATCCCGGCGACGCGCCAGAGCGAGGCGACGTTCTGGCAATTCCTGCCGTCATCCGCGTAACTGAACACCATGTTCACGGTGAACGGCATGCGCGACGCGTAAGTCTTGCCGTTCATCCTCACTTCGTAGCCGAGCCGGTAGATGAAACGCAATTCGCCGCAATGCGCGGAATTGAAATCGCGGCGGTCCATCCGATTGACTACGCCCGACAGGAGGAACAATCCGTCGCTGGAACCGAGCCATCTCTCGTTAAACACGCGCGCAACATTGCCATTCAGCCGCAGCGTCTTGCCAGCGTCCGTTTTGGCCGACTTCGGGTCGTAGGTTTTCAGGATCTCCTTTTCCCAATCGATGCCGAGTCCCGCTGTGATACGCGTGATGTCGGCGGACATCACGGCAGCAAACTGCGCGTAGGTCCCACTGAATTGAGACAAATCGCTCGCCCGCGTCGGGCCGTCCGCGACCGCCGGCTGCGGCAGCTTTTGCGCGGCGTGAATTTTCCTGAACAGGGTCACCAGCGAAAGCGCGGATGAATTGTCATGATCGAGCACCGCGAGCAGAGGCCCCTGGCTGATCAGGGTCGTCACCTCTGCGGAAGCCCGGGGAGACTGGGCAAAGCAGGGAGAGATCGTGAGAATCAAGAGGCAGAGTATTGAGATGAAGCGCATCTGCTGTTTCTACTACGTCAAGGCGCATCCCGCAATTTAAGGGTGAATGTCCCGAGGAGCCCGCGCTCGAGGAAAGAGGGAAAGCGCACACTCTCCACATCGTCATTGCGAGCGCAGACGCGCCGCAGCATCCTCGCGGCGCATTTCGCCCGAGCTTTGCTGTCTCCGTTACGCCCTCCAGGAAAGAGGGCGCAGGGAAGGCCGGGTGCCGGCTGGCACCCACGGTCCGCTGTGCGAAAGCACACGCAGAAGAACTGCACAGCGGCATACAGGTGAAGCCAAACACACGGCCTTCCCTGCGCAGTGGTCGGACGGCGTATGCCGTGCTCTCCCGGGAGCCGAGTTCGTTCTGGCCTCCCTCACCCCTGCGAAAGTCGCCGACACCGCGCCGGTTGACGCAAATGCCGCATCCGCAAGAGCTTGACCGTAGCAACGACGGCCAGGACCACACGATTTTGCCGTACGCACACAGCGCCGCTCGTCCGCACGAAGCCTCAGGGCTCACGGAGAGCAATCCGCCCTGCCCTTAGCCTCTCGCGCCCGACGCTGCCGCGTCCACCGCAACCCGGCCCGCGTTTCGAACGACTCGCGAACCGCCCCTCTTCCTCGGACCGGGCTGTTTCGATCTATGCCGCAATTCCGAATTTCGGTAAAGTGGAATATTTTTGTGGGAAGGGATTGACGGGTGACGGGGTGTTTTGCCCGACGGGCTAAACCACCGCGACATGCAACGCTCTCGGTGTCCCGGACGCGCTGCAGCGTGCAACGCTGCTGCGCAGAGCCGGGACCCACGCGTACGATCGCGCTCTCGGTCACATGGGCCCCGGCTCTGCAGTGCACCGCATCGGACGATGCTTCGCATCGCCGGGAGCGCTGCGCAGCGTCCGGGGCATGAGACCTTCCTACGCCACCCTACGCCACTGCGGCGTCCGGAATCCGCGCGGCTTCTATCGGCTGCTTGCCGCGGATCAGGTCCGAGGCACGATCCGCGATCATCATGGTGGAGGCGTTGAGATTCGCCGAGATCATGCGCGGCATCACGGAGGCGTCGATGACGCGGAGGCCCTCCAACCCGTGGACGCGGAGCTGGTCGTCGACCACCGCCCACGTGCTGTCCGCCGGGCCCATGCGGCAGGTGCAGCCGGGGTGGAAAGTGGTGGTGCCGCGTTCGGTGGCGGCGGCGAGGAATTCGTCGTCGGTGTTGATGTTGGGGCCGGGGAAATCCTCGTAGGCGTAATAGGGCGACAGCGGCGCACTCTTCAAAAGCCTGCGCGCGAGCTTCATGCCGCCGACGATGACGCGGCGGTCGAGCTCGGCGTCGAGATAGTTGGTCTGGATGATCGGCGGCGCGAACGGATCGTTGGAGCGGATGCGGACATAGCCGCGGCTCTCCGGGCGCTGCTGCCAGGACGCCACCGTCATGCCGGGCTCGTCCTCGAGCTGGCCCTGCACGCCTTCCTTGTAGCTCGCCGGCGTGAAGGTGAGTTGCAAGTCGGACGAGTCCGCGCTCTCGCCGGAGTGCCAGAAGCAATAGACCATGGTCGGCGACAGCGAGAGCAGGCCGCGGCGCGCGGTCGCCCATTTCAGAGCCTCGATCCACAACGAGAAGCCGCGGCGGAGCTCGTTGATGGTCTTGATGTCCTTCACGCGCGCTACGGTGCGCGGGGCGTAATGATCCTGCAGACCTTCGCCGACCGGCAGCGCATGGCGCACCGCGATCCCTTGCGCGCCGAGCAGATCGGGTGAGCCGATTCCGGAGAGCTGAAGCAGCTGCGGCGAATTATAGGTGCCGCCGGACAGGATCACTTCCTTGTTGGCGCGCACTTCGACCGGCGTGCCGCCGCGGCCGCCCTTGCTGTAGCGCACGCCGACGGCGCGCTTGCCTTCAAAAATGATCTCGGTCGCGTGCGCGTGGGTGTGCACATGCACGTTCGGGCGCTTCATCGCGGGCTTGAGGAACGCGGTCGAGCCGGAGACGCGCAGGCCCTTGTCGATGGTGCGCTGGCAGTAGGAGACGCCTTCCTGCTTAGCGCCGTTGTAATCGGGGTTGCGGGGAATGCCGAGCGAGACCGCGCCTTCCATGAAGGCCTCGCAGAGCGGATCGCGCCAGTCCATGGTGGTGACGGTGAGGTTGCCGTCGCGGCCGCGATAGGTGTCCTCGCCCTCGCCGACCCGCTTTTCCAGCCGCTTGAAGTAAGGCAGCACGTCGGCATAACCCCAGCCGCGATTGCCCATCTGCGCCCAGGTGTCGAAATCCATCCGCTGGCCGCGATTGTAGATGTGGCCGTTGATCGAGGACGAGCCGCCGAGCGTCTTGCCGCGCGGCGCATAGATGCTGCGCCCGCCGGTGTAGGGCCCCGGCTCCTGCTGGTAGGCCCAGTTGATGCTCTTCATGTGGAAGGTCTTGATGAAGCCCGCCGGCAGATGGATGTAGGGATGCCAGTCGCTCGGGCCCGCCTCGAGCACGCAGACGCTCACGTTCGGATCTTCGCTGAGCCGGCTGGTCAGTACGCAGCCGGCGGAGCCCGCGCCGACGATCACATAATCGAATCTGTCCATGGTGCCTCGGCCGCTCAGCGCGGCTTGTCGTTGAGTTGATAGTTCAAATGCGTCCGCACCGTCGGCCATTCGGCGGCGGTGATGCTGTAAACCACGGTGTCCCGCAGCGTGCCGTTCGGCGTGACCTGGTGGCTGCGCAGAATGCCGTCCTGCTTGGCGCCCAGGCGCTCGATGGCGCGGCGGCTCTGGTGGTTGAAGAAATGCGTGCGGAATTCGACCGCGATGCAGTTCAGCGTCTCGAAGGCGTGGGTCAGCAGCAGAATCTTGCACTGCGTGTTGAGCGGCCCGCGCTGCGCGCTCTTCGCATACCAGGTCGAGCCGATCTCGACGCGGCGGTTGGCGGCATCGATGTTCATATAGGTGGTCTGGCCGACGATCTTGCCGCCGGCATCGAACACGGTGAACGGCAGCATCGAGCCTGCGGCCTGGAGGCCCAAGCGGCGGTCGATCTCCTTGGCCACGTTCTCCGGCGTCGGGATCGCGGTGTACCAGATCGTGTAGAGCTCGCCGTCCTTCACGGCCTCCACCAGCCCCTCGCGATGCTCTTTCGACAGCGGCTCGAGACGGGCGTGCTGCCCACGCAGGGTGACGGGATCAGGCCAGGGCATTTCTCTCTCCATAATGACTGCCGTCCTTCCGAGGCGCGACGACGTCGCGAGCCCGGAATCCATAATCACCGCTCGGGGTTATGGATTCCGGGCCTGCGTGCTGGCGCACGCATCCCGGAATGACGACCGACGCATCGGCACGGCTGCTCAGATACATTCACTTATTCAGAAAGTTCAACGGCAAACCGCAGCGCGGCCAGTCCATGGCGATCAGTTCGCCCTTGCCTGAGAGCGTGATGTAGGCGGTCTTGAGCTCGGGACCGCCGAAGGCGATGTTGGTGGTGACGCGATCGCCGGTCGGGACCTGCTCGACCAGGGTCCCGTCAGGCGCGATCACCGAGATGCAGCCGGAGACCAGGGTGGCGACGCAGACATTGCCGTTCGCCTCCACCGCGAGCGAGTCGAACATCTGGTAGCCGCCGAGGCCGCAGATCGGCTTGCCGCGCTCGCCACGGTAGATCACCTCGCGCGGCTTAAGCGTGCCGGGCGCGGACAGCTCATAGGCCCAGAGCCGCCCCGTCGGGGTCTCCGCGATGTAGACGGTGTTCTCGTCCGGCGACAGGCCGATGCCGTTGGCCGGCAGCACGCCATGCACGACCTCGACGATCTCGGTCATGCCGGGCTTGAGATAATACATGCCGCCGACATCCATCTCGCGGGCGCGGCGCTTGCCGAGATCGGAGAACCAGAGGCCGCCATGCTTGTCGAAGACGAGGTCGTTCGGCCCGCGCAGATCGTGCTCGCCGCATTTGGTCACGACGGTCTCGACCTTGCCCGATTGCAGATCGACGCGCTGGATCGAGCCACCGAGATAGCTGTCCGGCTGCGGGCCGGGCATGATCATCTTGCCGGTCGGAATCCAGGAGAAGCCGCCATTGTTGCAGATGTAGATCTTGCCGTCGGGGCCGAGGGCTGCGCCGTTCGGGCCGCCCGGCACCTTGGCGACGACCTCCTTGCGGCCGTCGGGATGGATTCGGGTCAGGCGCTGGCCGCGAATTTCCACCAGCACGACCGAGCCGTCCGGCATCACCACCGGCCCTTCGGGAAATTCGAGGTCGGTGGCGAGAATGCGAACGTTGGACATGGGGACCCTCCCGGCTGCTTGTTATGGCTTGCACGGGATGTCCGGCACGGGCCCCACACGCAAGATTTGCCTGCGGTTATGACAAAGTCGCCGGGGCTTGCCAAGCAAGCGGGATGGTATGCCAGCGTTGCAACGTAAAGCGCGATGACATATCGCGCTTTAGGTCTTGCTTGAGCATGATCTCTTCGGAAAACCGCTGCGCACTTTGCGCGAACGCGGCCCTTCGGGTCCGGATCGTGCTTACTCCCGCACTGGTATCCAAATCTCGAAGCCGCCATTGCCGGTCGCGGGATCGAATTTCTCGTCATAGCGCTCGAAGTTCGGCGCATCCGCGGCCTTCAGGCCGGACGCCGGCAGCCACTGATTCCAGATCGTGTTGACGGTGCGGCGGATCGAGGCGACGTGCTCGGTGTGGGTGAACACCGCGTAGCGCTGCTCGGGAATGCGGATGCGACCGAAGCGGCGCGGCAGGTCGGAGAAATCGGCGACCTCGACGCCGGCGATGTAGTCGAAATTGCCGGAATCATCGCCGTTGCAGCAGACGCCATAGGCGACTTGAGATTTTCCCTGGCCGACGCGCGCGGGAACGTCGGCGACCTCCTGATGGAAGCGGTGCCACAGCCCCGGAATGGCGGCGCCGTTGTCGCAGGAGATGCGCTCGGCGGGGCCGGCGACGAGGAAGGCCTTCGCGGTTTCGAAACGCGGCGGGACGAGGTGGTCGAGCATGGTGGAGTCCATGAGGATCGGCTCCTGAAGCTTGAGTTTGTCGAGGCGCGTTGCCGCCCGCACCGCTTCGGGTGTGGTGCCAAACTGGTCGCGGAACGCGCGGGTGAACGCTTCGTGCGAGCCGTAATCCGCCTCCAGCGCCAGCGACAGGATGTCCGGCGCGCCGTTCGCAAGACTGCGCGCCGCTTCCGTCAACCGCCGCGCGCGCACGTAGCGCATCACAGGAAGTCCGGTGGCTGCGGCAAACGCCCGCACGATGTGGAACCGCGACACGCCAGATATCGCAGCAATCTCGTCGAGCGTCATCGGCTCGGCCAGATGGCTCTCGATATACCAGAGCGCGCGCTGGGCTGGGTTCATGCGTCAAGGGCCCTCGTTCGAAGCCTGGCGATGATGCGCTGACGGCCACCGCCTCGCTTGATCGGCATTGCTGTCCTTGCATGAGAATAGTTCCGGAATAGCCACTGGCAACGCCCCGGCATTCGCAGCTACACTCATCGCAACCGCTCACCAGAAAGAGGAACCGCGTCATGGAAATCACCGATGTGCGGGCGCACCATATCCGCATCCCCTATGACGCCGGTGTCGCGAGCTTTCGCCAGGGCGCGTCCGCAATCTCCGCGCTCGACATGGTGCTGGTCGAGGTCACGACCGATGCCGGACTGACCGGCTGGGGCGATGCCTTTGCCTATGTCTCCCCCCGCACCACGCGAAGCGCCGTCGAGGAGATGATCGCGCCGCAGGCCCGCGGGCTGAAGGTTCCCG
The DNA here is from genome assembly GCF_052076025.1 of Bradyrhizobium sp. 956_D2_N1_4. Taxonomy (NCBI): domain Bacteria; kingdom Pseudomonadati; phylum Pseudomonadota; class Alphaproteobacteria; order Hyphomicrobiales; family Nitrobacteraceae; genus Bradyrhizobium; species Bradyrhizobium sp. 956_D2_N1_4. Next base: position 5,922,842 of record NZ_CP197237.1, read on the forward strand.
ATGCCGCCGGCATTCCCGCGGTGATGGAACAGATCCAGCGCAACCTGCATCTGTTCGGCCGCTACGGCATCACCATGTTCGCGATATCAGGGCTCGACATCGCGCTGTGGGACCTGGCTGCGAAGATCGAGGGCGCGCCGCTGCATCGCCTGCTCGGAGCAAGCAAGCGCTCGAACATCCCCGCCTATGCGAGCCTGCTGCGGATCGGCTCGCCTGAGAACATCACGGGCGAATGCAAGAAGGCGCTCGCGCTCGGCTATGGCGCCATCAAGCTGCACGAGACCACGACGCCGGCGGTGTTTGCCGCGCGCGAGGCCATTGGGCCCGGCATCCCGCTGATGGTCGACATGAACTGCCCGCTCACAGGCGAGCAGGCGATCGCATTCGCGAAGGCGTGCGAGGACGCGCAGCCGATGTTTCTGGAAGAGCCGGTCTGGCCGCCGGAGGATTTTACCACGCTCGCCGAGGTCCGCCGCAAGGGCGGGCTCGGCGTCGCCGCCGGCGAGAACGCCTGCACGGAGTATCAATTCCGCCAGATGATGAATGCAGGCGCGGTGAGCCACGCCCAGCCGTCGGTGACCAAGGTCGGCGGCATCACGGAATTTTTGAAGGTCGCCGCACTCGCCGATCAGCTCGGCGTCAAGATCGTTCCGCACTCCCCGTATTTCGGTCCGGGCCTGCTGGCGACATTGCACCTGCTGGCGACGCGTGACGACGGGTTGGTCGAGATGTTCTATCTGAAACGCGAAGCGTGTCTGTGGGGCGGCCGCGCCGATGTCGATACCACCGGCCACGTCGCGGTGCCCTCGGGACCCGGGCTCGGCTATGAGCCCGATCGCGGCGTGATGGAGCGCTACCGCGTGGCGTGACGGCGACGCCTATTTCGCCGCATCCTTCGGTGGCGGCGCGTCCTGCTTCTTCTTCAGATCGTCCGCGATCTTCACCTGTGCAGCCTGGAGATCGCCCAGCGTCTTCTGCAGGCCGGCCACAGTCGTCTTCAGCGCGTCGATCTGGCGGTTGGCGGCATCGAGCTTCTGCTGATGATCGAGCGTCAGCTTGGTGATCGTCTTCTGCAGGAAGTCGACGTTGCTCTGCAGGCAGCTCGTGCGCCGCTCCATGGTCTTCTCGACGGTACAGATCTCGATGCCGGGCACGTCTTGCGCGCGGACCGGCGCAATCGCCAGCGTGGCGAGCAACAACATCGCGAAACAAACGCCGGCACTTCGAAGCGACATGCAGGTTCCTCGTCCAAATCAATCACGGCAATGTGCGCTTTTTGCTCGCCGACGCCGGAGGCTACCACACTCGTACCGCATTCTCGCGTTGAGCTTGGCTTGTTCCCTTGGACGGGGAGCAGTGAACCGTGCGCGGAAGAAAGTGGGCGCTCTTTCCGCGACTTTGATTAGGGGAGATTTTTGGAATGGCAACGCGCGATAGACGTCTGGCGGAATTCGATGGCGCCGGCGAACCGCCACCTGGCCTGCCGGTGGAGGTGCTGTGCGAGGACCACAGCGGAACGTATCAACTGCCGTTCGCCTGCCGCTATGTCGAGGGCCGCTGGCAGAACGACGCGGCCGGCGTCCCGGTGGAAGCCACTGTGATCGGCTGGCGCGTGCCGCGCGCCAAGCACTCGGGCTTCGCCTAACGAGCGGCGTCTGTCTCAAAATGCAACGGGGCCGCGCTCTGCCTTAACGAACGGAACGCGGCCCGAACGAATCACGTCCGAATCAGCCGGAACGCCGTGTACGCAGCTGTTCACGGCTAGATGTCGCAACAAGCCCGCACGCGTATACAATATCTGCGCAGCACGTGGGCCGGCCCGAGCCGGCTGCGGGTGCTAAAAGTTAACGGCTTCAAAGACATGGCAGCCGGCTGCGGCAGCCCTGGTCTCGCTCCCAAAACAGGCAGGCGGGCGCCAGGCCTGCCTAATATTCGACCTCGAGCTCCTCGATCTCGGCCGGCTCATCCTTGGCCGCCGCGATCCATTCCTTCATCTCGGGCATGGCCATGATGGTATCGGCATAGGCCTTCAGCAGCGGCTCGAGCTTGACGTCATAGGTCACGAAGCGCGTCACCACGGGGGCATACATCGCATCCGCCATGGTGCGCCTCGCGCCGAACAGGAAGGGTCCGCCTGATTTCTCCAGGCAGTCGCGCCAGATGGAACAGACGCGGTCGATATCGGCCTGCGCGCGCGACCAGATCTTGAAGCCGGGGAAGTGCCCCTTCAGATTGACCGGCAGCGAAGCGCGCAACGTTGTGAAGCCGGAATGGATTTCGCCGCAGATCGAGCGGCAATGCGCCCGCTGGACGCGGTCATCAGGCAATAGACCGGCTTCCGGCATCGCCTCGTTGAGATATTCGGCGATCGCCAGCGTATCCCAGACCACGGCGCCGTCGTGGCGCAGGCATGGCACCAGGATCGACGACGACAGCAGCAGGATTTCGGCGCGTGCCGACGCGTCGTCCGGCGCGGTGACGATCTCCTCGAAATCGAGCCCGGAAAATTTCGTCAGCAGCCAGCCGCGCAGCGACCAGGACGAATAGTTCTTGCTGCTGATGGTCAGTGTCGCCTTCGCCATATGGCCCATTCCCTACGCCTGTGACTTGCACGCCGCCCGGCCCGCGGGAGTGCTCATGACCTGTGCTTCCCGCAAAAAGAGGAGCAAGCGATGTGCCAGTTTTGAGGGCGGCAGGGCTCCCGTTTGGCTTCGATATTGCATGACAGCACGGGAAGGTGGGCGTTTCAGTATGATGTCGATGTATTATCAGGCCTTTCAGAACCATATGGACCTCACCGCGCCGTGGCGGGCGGGAGCTTCGTCCGCGCTCAGATTCCTCCATCTGGTGCCGCAGGGCCTATCGGATCAGGTCGTCGGCCGGCTCTCGGCCGCGCTGGAGCTGATCTCGCGCTCCACCCTCACCTATCACCGTCCGGCCTACGGCATCGACAGCGTGATGGTGGGCAACCGCGAGGTCGGCGTCACCGAGGAGGTCGCCTACGCGACGCCGTTCGGCTCGCTGCTGCACTTCAGGAAGGACGGCGTGCCGGAGCAGCCGCGCATGCTGCTGGTGGCGCCGATGTCGGGCCATTTCGCCACGCTGCTGCGCGGCACCGTGAAAACGCTGCTGCAGGATCACGACGTCTACATCACCGACTGGCACAATCCGCGCGACATTCCACGCCGCGAAGGCCGCTTCGGGCTCGACGACTACACCGATCATCTCATCGACTTCCTCGGCCAATTGGGCCCGCGTCCGCACATGGTCGCGATCTGCCAGCCCTCGGTCTCGGCCCTGGCGGCCGCCGCGGTCATGTGCGAGGGCAACCACCCCTCGCGGCCTGCGACGCTGACGCTGATGGCGGGTCCGATCGACACGCGCATCCAGCCGACCAGGGTCAACGAGTTCGCCAAGAGCAGGCCGATCGACTGGTTCGAGCAGAACCTGATCAACTACGTGCCGGTGCAATGCCGCGGCGCGCTCCGCAAGGTCTATCCCGGCTTCGTCCAGCTCACGGCGTTCGTCTCGATGAATCTCGAGCGCCATATCAAGCAGCACATGGATCTCGCCAACCATATCGCCAAGGGCGAGAAGGAGAAGGCCGCCAGCATCAAGACCTTCTACGACGAATATTTCGCCGTGATGGACCTGCCGGCCGAGTTCTACATCGAGACCGTGCGTGACGTGTTCCAGGAGCACCTGTTGCCGCAAGGCAAGTTGATGCACCGTGGCCGTCCCGTGAACACCAAGGCCGTCAGCCGCATGGGACTGATGACGGTCGAAGGCGAGAAGGACGACATCTGCTCGATCGGCCAGACGCTCGCCGCGCAAGACCTCTGCACCGGTGTGCGCGCCTATCGCCGCGTCCACCACATGCAGGCCGGCGTCGGCCACTACGGCGTGTTCTCGGGCAAGCGGTGGAATAACGAGATCTATCCGCTGCTGCGGGATTTCGTGCACGTGAATTCCTGACTGTCATTCCCCGCCCATCGACTGGGGGAAAACGGCACGTGCCTAATGCACTTGCTCCAGCAGCTCTTTCGCTTCCACGACTTCAGAAAGATTTCGCTCCACATCGAATTCGGCCAGCACGGGAGCGAGCATTTCGGATACCCCGCCTGCTCGGCCATTTCTCTTGTGCAGGCGAGCAAGTCCAAGGGCGCTGCGCAGCTCGAAAGTCTTCGTCTGCTGGTGTCGTGCGATCTCAAGCGCTCGGTTGAGGGAAGCTTCGGCACTGGCTTCGTCCGAAGGATCAAGACGCGACAAAAGCTCGCCGCGGGCGCGATGCAGCTCGGCATCAAGCCAATGCTGGCCGGATTGCCCGGTCCACGCGATCAATTCGCTCAAGATTTCCAGCCCGGTTTCGAGTTGGCCCGACGCTGCGTTCGCCAAGGCGACGTGCATCCCCCAAAACGGCTCACAGAGATAGCAGTCATTCTCGTGCAGCAAAGTCCAGCCGCGACGCATTTCCGTCAGTCCGGTCATTTGGTCGCCTGCACGCCACTTGGCGAGGCCATTCAGATAGGTGCCGGCGGCCACATACAACGGCATCGTGTGGTCGCGCGCGAGACCGAGCGCCAAGATCGTCTCCGTTTGCTGCAACACGCCTCCGCATAGTCCGTCGAACACGGCGCGATGAACCAGCGCGTTGGCCTGGGACAGCGCCCGTTTTTCTCCCGAAGCACTCACCGCTTCGGCGGCGAGGCGGCGTGCGCGCGCGATCTTGCCAAGCGGCCAAAGCACCAGGGCAAGAAACCTCATGATCACGAACGGGAGATCCAGTGCCGAAGCCCTGAACGTCGCGGGATCCGGCTCGGCACCATAGATCTCGAGTGCCTGCTCGAGATGCATCCTCGCGTTCAAGTAATCACCGCCGAACCAGCAGGTAACCCCGCCCGTCCAATGTGCAACGACAGCGGCCACCGGTGAGTCCGGTCGTCGGTCAGCGGCGCTCCTGATGGCATCCGCCAGCTCCAGCATCGGAGCGAGTTCGCCGTGTGTCAGGCAAGCATTGAAGAGACCCGAATGGACCGGCGCGAGTTCAACGGGATCATTGATGTCGGCAGCGAACTGTCGGGCACGCGTCCATGCGGCTACCGTTTCGGGAGCGCTATGGCCGAGGCTGCCTCGCAATGCACGGCCATACTCGATTTGAAGATGCAGCCTGCTCATCATCCGGCGGGGATCATCCGGCACCTCGTCGGCGGACGCAATCGCCTTGCCGAGATGCGCGATCGCCTCGGAATAGGCCGAGCGCTTCAGTGCTTGCTGGCCCGCCTTGCGCCACCATTCGAGGGCGATCTCGCTCAGCCCCGCCTCGGTGAAGTGGTGTGCCAGAACTTCCGGCTCAGTCTCGGCAACGACTGGAAACTTCTCGCGCAGGACATCGCCGATGCGCTTGTGAAGCATCTGCCGTTTGCTCTTGAGCAGGCCTTCATAGGCCGCTTCCTGAACGAGAGCGTGCCTGAAGCTATAGTTTGCGTCGGGCGGTGTCCCGCGACGCACCAGCAGTTCCGCCTCTTCGAGTTGCCCCAGCGCAGCGCTCAACGTCAGATCATCGCGTCCCGTCACATATCTTAGCAGCGCGTATGAAAAGTCGCGGCCGATGGCGGCGCCTATCTGCGCCACCTCCTTGACGGGCGCCAGCCGGTCGAGCCGCGCCATCAGCGAATCCTGCAGCGTCGCGGGAATAGCGAGCGGCGGGAGCGGACTATCGAGGCGGTAGCGTCCGGAATCTTCGACGAGCAGTCCGGACTCCAGCACCATCTTGGTCAGTTCCTCAACGAATAGCGGGATGCCGTCCGTCTTGTCGATGATCTGCTCCATCATCTCGCGCGGCAGCTGGCGGCCAACGGTCACCTGCTCGACCAGCGCACGCGTGTCCTGCCGGTCGAGCCGGTCGAGCCGCAACAGGCTGACGTTGGCGAGGCCCGACCAGGAGGGCTCGAACTCTGGTCGGGCTGTCATGAGCATGAGTATCGGCAGTCCCCTGATCCGGTCGACCCCGAGATCGAACAGTTCAAGTGTCGTGGCATCGGCCCAATGCATATCCTCGCAGATAACCAGCAGGGGCTGCTCTCGCGCCAACCCCTCGAGCTGATCGAGAAGCGAGGCAAATGTCTGTCGCCGCTGCTGCGCCGGGCTCAAACCAAGCGGCGGATAATGGTCGCCGGTTGGAATCGAAAGGAGAGCCGCAATGAGCGGTGTCGCCCGGGCGACCTGTTGCGTTCCAAGCGCCAGCATTGCCTCAAGCTTGTCGAGCTTTTGCCCCGGCGTGTCGTGCGAGCGGATACCGGCTGCGCGCTCCAGCTGCGCGACAAAGGGATGAAGCGCGCTGTTGGTGTGGTAGGGCGAACACTGATATCGCACCCGGCGATGCGCCCCCAACGCGGGGTTTTCGGACAGCGTTGCGACAATGCGCGACTTGCCGATGCCTGCTTCGCCGGAGATCAACACCATCTGGCCCTGCCCCTGCCATGCCAACCGCTGGCGCGAGAGCGTGAATTCGATCTCCTCCTTGCGACCGACAAAGCCGATCGAACGCGCTGCGCGGACCGCCTCGAAGCGACTTTCCGATGCGGCCGCCCCCTCGACCGCCCAGACCGCGATGGGTTCGGCTATCCCCTTGACCTCGCGGCGGCCGAGATTGCGAAAAGTGAAGAGATCGCCAAGCAGCCGGCGCGTCGACGAGGCGACGACGACCACTCCCGGTTCGGCCAGGCTCTGAAGCCTGGCAGCAAGGTTTGGTGTATCGCCGACCGTTGCGTGCTCCTCCGACGCATCGCCGCTGATGAGGTCGCCGATCACCACAAGCCCGGTCGCGATTGCGATCCGCAGTTCAACCCGTTCGGTCGCGCCCGTCCTCAGTCGCCCGACCGCAGCGATGGTGTCGAGGCCCGCGCGCACTGCGCGCTCCGCATCGTCCTCGTGGGCGCGGGGATAGCCGAAATAGACCAGTATTCCGTCACCGACGAACCTGGCGATCCTGCCGTCATAAGCAGCGATGACGCCCGCACAAGCGGCGCGGTAGGCCCGGATCACTTCCCACATATCCTCGGGATCGAGACGCGCGGAGAGCGCAGTCGAGCCGACCAGGTCGCAAAACATAACGGTCAGGTGACGCCGCTCGGCGTCGTGAGGAGGAGCCGGCGATGCGATCAACGCGGCTGGATCGAGGTCGGCAATGGCACGCAGCATTTTGCGGCGATGGCCAAGCAGGACTCCGAGCTTATCGAAGTCCTCGGCCATCAGTTCGGGAAGGACGCCCATGTCGATCCCATTTTGGACAAAACGCTCTGCGTATTGTCCAAGCCCCAGCTTCTCGAGCCACTCCGCAATCTGCATTGGCTCCACCGATCGTGCGGTTGGCGGTTAGCAGAATTTTGGACCACGGCGCGGGGACAATATCCCAACGCCACCATGATGGCACGTCTTGTTTGTTGCGCGATAACTTAGGTTGCTCAGTACCGATGCCGCTTCCAAGCAAGGACATTGCTCGATGCAAACGGTCGCGCTACTAAAAATCGTCTGCACGCAGCGTTGAACGACAGAAGTTGCGATGAGCCGTCAACCACTCGCCTTCAGACCTGACGTCAGCACTGGCACTGGTGCCCACATCACGACGCCAAGCAGACGTTTTTCCGTGAGCACAATTGTCTTCATTCTTCGTCCTTGGGCACTACGTAGTTGCGCGCCATCGTTCCCGCCGCAACTTGAAGCGAAGACCCAACGACCCAACAGCCGGCGAGAAACGCTATCAGCGCATTGGGTAGGCTTTGATCAAGGACAAGGATGCTGACGGACAGAGTTGCTGCAATCGCCGCGCCGAACGTACCGGCCGCACTCATGATCTCAGCAACCTCAGAGCCGTTGTATTCTTCCGAGGTGCTCGAAATCGACCTCCGAGCGACAGACCGGGACAAATCAATTCCAACATAATAGCTGAGAGCTCCGTAGAGCATTGTTAGCAGCACGATCCAGCCGCTTTCAAAAAGCCCGCCTTTCTGACGCAACAGGGTCGCACCCACATAGAGGCCGCAAGAGGCCCCAACGGCTGCTAGCCCAATTCTTTCGAGGAGATGGGCCGACTTGATAAGACTGGAACGGGCGATCCCAAGATTACCGGCGTACCTCGTTAGGGAAAATGCGCTGAAAACTGCGTTGCCTATCTTCATTGGGGGCTCCTCAATAAGTAGCAGCCTACCGGCCGACCCCGATTAGAAGCTGCGTGGACGCGCTTCGCGATGCCCTTGATTCCAATTTCCAAAAGATGTGGCTGAGTGATGGGGCTGGCTTGCTCGTAACCAAGACGAGAGCCAGTCCAAAGCTGCGAGCTCGCGGCTTCGCAGGCATTGCATCTCACCCGTGTCTGTCAGTCAGCTCCGGGTGCAGCAATTTCTTGGGGGAGAGTTAGCTCGAAAAGAGAGTGATGGACTATGAGACTGTTCACATACTCCTGTTCCCTGTCGCTCCATCCAGTCACGATCTCAGGAGGACTAAGTTTGCATCGTTGCATACGCGGGAGCGCAGAAGCGCGAACTGACAGGCGCCGTGAGTTCGCAAGCTGTCCCGCGTTGCGCCACGCCAGATCGATTCGCGCCGTGTAGGCCGCGGCGCGCCGCAAAAATCTCGTCAGGCGGATGGCCGATGCCGTCGGCGAGATTGTCGCGATTGTCCTCGTCCGGCCATCGCTGGTCGCGTCCATGGTGCGATCGCCGGGACGGTCGAGCAGGGCCATCCCGTTGAGGTGGATATCGCCGGCTGGGATGCGCCGCGCGAAATCCTCGTGCAGGAAATCGGCGGACTTCACCCTGGCTTCGTCCTCCCTCGCGCGATGTCGCCGCCTGCTGAAGGAATGGCCGGGATGCTTGCCCTGAAGCGCAGCGCCTCACGAATTCACGGGCACGAAGCGCGCGATCTCGCTGGCGAAGCGGCACTGATTTGGATTCTGATTTTGACGCGAAAACGCTCTACTCGTCCCGCCCGCCATGGGTTTCGCGGCGCCATGCGCCCGGACTGACGCCAACCATCTGGGTGAACACCCGCGTGAAATGGCTTTGATTGGCAAATCCGGCCGAGATCGCAATCTCGGACAACGGCAGGTTGCGGACCGTCATCAGCTGCGTGGCCGCCTTCACGCGCTGGCGCAGCAGCCATTGATGCGGCGGCAGGCCGGTGGAGATCCGGAATGCGCGTGAAAAGTGGCTGACCGAGAGGCCGAGTTCGGTCGCGATCTGCTCCAGCGCGACCTTGCCTGAGAGATCGGAGTCGAGCCGGTCGCACGCGCGCTTCACCTGCCATGGCGCGAGCCCGCCGCGGTTAGGCTCAGCGACAGGCTTCAGCCCGCCATAGGTCTGGGCGACGTGGGCGGTGAGCGCGAGCATCATGTGATCGACGAAAAGCTGGTTGGTCTCGTCAGGCCGACGCAGTGCTTCCTGCAAGCTGGCGCCGATATGACGGATGACCCCGTCGTCATGCCCCACACCGGGCTCGTAATTGAGCTCGCCAATGCGCGGCGCGCCGGGTTGCCTCGCCATGTCGTGAAGGGCCGAGCGCGGCAAATAGAAGAAGAGCGAGTGAAACGGCTTGTCGATCACATAGCGCGGGTCGCGCTTGAGGTCGTACAGATAGGTCGCGCCCGCACGAATATCCTCCCTGGTGACGTAGCGGCCTTCCTCCCAACATTCGCAAGCGGGATAGTCGCGGAGCTTCAGGCTGACAAGGTAAGCATCTTCAGCCGGCAACGAGCCGGAAAGTTCGGACGTCGGCTTGTCATTGCGGACTTCGGTGACCGCGAGCTCCGCGCTGCGCAGCGAGCGCGTGATCAGAACCGGAGCTTCCTTCACGTGAAGGCCCCGCCCGAGCCTCTGCCCGTAGACGCCTGCTTGTGTCATTTCAATATTCCATCCGTGAAAGGCACGTCTGCGACGGCCTTTCCGAGTCGATGCATTATCGGAGATCGACGGCAGACGGTCCAGCTTCGCCGGATTAGCATATAGATTGTGGCAGCCGGTCGCACTCCGCCGCGACGAGGTGAATTCATTGTGATTTCAGCACGATTTCACAGGCTTGGCATCGCGAAGGACAACACCGTTAACGTGTGCGGCAGATCATGGCGCGATTTTATCGTGCGTTCTCGAAAGCATCCGCTGAGCGCCTTCGCGCGCTAGGCCGACCATTCCTCGCCCCAGACCTGGACGACGTGGCCGGGCGAAACTTCGCGATACTGCCGGACTGGCGGCTGATAATCCGGTGCGCGCACCGGGCTTCTGATCTCGTCGTTCGAGGTCTCGCGCTTCGTGCCGCGGCGCGATGGATCGGGCACCGGGACCGCGGCCATCAGCTTCTTCGTGTAGGGATGCTGCGGATTGCCGAACAAGGCTGCGCGCGGGCCGGTCTCGACGATCTCGCCGAGATACATCACGGCGACGCGATGGCTCATGCGCTCGACCACCGCGATGTCGTGGGAAATGAAGAGATAGGCAAGGCCCATGCTGGCCTGGAGGTCGAGCATCAGGTTGACGACCTGCGCCTTGACCGAGACGTCGAGGGCGGAGACCGCTTCGTCCGCAACGATCAGCTTCGGCCCGAGCGCGAGCGCGCGCGCAATGCAGATGCGCTGGCGCTGGCCGCCGGAGAATTCGTGCGGAAAGCGCGCGGCCATGTCGGCGGTCAGGCCGACGCGCACGAGGAGGTCGGCGACCTTGTCGCGCGCCTGCGATGCCGTGGCGAGCCCGTTGGCGAGCAGCGGCGCTGCGATCGCCGTCCCCACCGACATGCGCGGATTGAGACTCGCGAACGGATCCTGGAATACGATCTGCATCTGCTTGCGGAAGTCGCGCAAGGTCCGGGCGTTCATGGCGAGGACGTCCTGGCCGTCGACCAGGACGGTGCCGCTGTCCGGCTCCGTCAGCTTGAGGATGGAGCGGCCTGTCGTGGACTTGCCGCAACCGGATTCGCCGACCAGCGCCAGCGTCTCGCCGGCACGCAGGGTGAAGGAGATGTTCTCGACCGCGTGGACGCGGCCCGAAACCTTGCCGAACAAGCCGGAGCGGATCGGAAAGCGCGTGGTGAGGTTGGAGACTTCGAGCAGCGGCCGCTCGGCGGTTGAGACCGTCTCAGGTGTCTCCGTCGGCTCGTCCGAGGTGCCCGTCACCTTGTCGACGATCGGAAACCGCATCGGCCGCGTCCGCCCGCCCATCGAGCCGAGACGCGGCACAGCCGCGAGCAGCGCGCTTGTGTAGGGGTGCGAGGGTGCTGCGAAGATGCGCGCGGTCGCATCGGTCTCGACGGCCTGCCCGCCATACATCACCACGGTACGGTCCGCGATCTCGGCGACCACGCCCATGTCGTGGGTGATGAAGAGGATCGACATCCCCTCCTCCTGCTGGAGCTCCTTCAGAAGCTCCAGGATCTGCGCCTGGATGGTGACGTCGAGTGCCGTGGTCGGCTCGTCGGCGATCAGCAGCTTCGGCTTGCAGGCGAGCGCCATCGCGATCATCACGCGCTGGCGCATGCCACCGGAGAAACGATGCGGATGCTCGTGGAAGCGTGATGCCGCCGCGGGAATGCGGACACGATCGAGCAGACGGATGGTCTCGGCCTCCGCCGCCGCGCGCGACAGGCCGCGATGCTGGATCAGCGCCTCGGCGATCTGGAAGCCGATGGTGAGCACTGGATTGAGGCTCGTCATCGGCTCCTGAAAGATCATGGCGACATCGTTGCCACGGACATCCGTCATGCTCGCTTCGGACAGCGTCAGCAGATCGCGGCCCGCGAGCGTGACGCGCCCCTCGACCCGGCCGCTCTCCTTCGGAATGAGCCGCATGATGGAAAGCGCGGTGACGCTCTTGCCCGAACCGGACTCGCCGACGATCGCCACGGTTTCCTTGGCCGCGATATCGAACGACACGTCGCGGACGACGGGAATCCATTGCCGCTCGCGCAGAAAGGACGTGGTCAGGCCCGCGACCGACAACACGGGCGCCTGCGCTTCGGCAACGATTGGATCAGGCCTGCTTGCGCCGGTGCTCATGCGATTGCCCTAATAGCCGCGACTACGATCGACGCGCCCCGGCAGATCTTCGCCGCGGCGATGGCGCGCGATGACGTCGAGCACGAAATCGACGGCCGTATCAGGCGTCGTCATGCTGGCATTGTGCGGCGTCAGCAGAATGCGCGGGTGGCTCCAGAACGGATGGCCCGCCGGCAGCGGTTCGGGATCGGCGACGTCGAGCACCGCACCGGACAGCGCGCCGCTGTCGAGCGCCGCGAGAAAGTCGGCTTGGACGAGATGCGGGCCACGCCCGACATTGACGAGCCCTGCTCCGCGCGGCAGGCGCGCGAACAGATCGGCATCGAGGATGCCGCGAGTCTCGTCTGTCAGCGGCAGCAGGCAGACGAGGATGTCGGCCTGCGCGAGAAACTCCGGCAAGGTGTCCGTACCGGCGTAACAGGCGACGCCTTCAATCTCGCGCGGCGAACGATTCCAGCCGAGAAGCGGGAAGTCGAACGCCTTGAGCCGGTCGAGCACGGCCTGGCCGAGCTGGCCCAGCCCCATCACGCCGACACGACGACGTTTGGCCGGCGTGATCCGGATCTCGCGCCAGACCTGTTCCCTCTGCTGGCTGACGAAGTGCAGGAGATCGCGATGCAGCGCGAGCACGGCCATGGTGACGTATTCCACCATGGTCTCGGCGATGCCGGGCTCCAGCATGCGGACGAGCGGTATGTGCGGTGGAAGTTTTGTGGCATCGAACTGATCCACGCCAGCACCGACCGAAAAGACCAGCTCGAGATTGGGAAAGGCCGTCGCGATGTTATCAGGCGGTACCCACGCCACCAGGTAGCGCACCTCTGCGGGATCGCCGATGTCGGGCCAGAGCCGGAACGGCACATCGGGCGCGCGCTCGGCGAAGAAGCGCGCCCATTCGGCGCCGCGAACCATGTTGGCCTTGTAAAGAACCGTCATGCCGCCAGCACTCTCAGAACGGGCTGACCGGCGCGAGATGCCGGCCGTCGATCATGCGCTTGTGGCTGTAGGCCGCGGGATCGACCAGCGGCGTCGCGCCGGTCACGATGTCGGCGGCGAGCTTGCCGGCCGCAGGACCGATGCCAAAGCCGTGGCCGGAGAAGCCGGTCGCGAGGAAGAAGCCGGGCAAGGCATCGACCGGCGAGATCACGGGAATGGTGTCCGGCGTGCAGTCGATCGTGCCGCCCCAGGCTTCTGCGATCTCGATGTCCTTCAATTCGGGATTCGACTTGATCAGCGAAGCCAGCGCCGCGTTGACCAGCGACATGTCGGGTGCCGGATCGCGCACCCGCTCGGTCTCGAACGGCGACGGCTTGTCGAAGCTCCAGCTCGTGCCGCGCACGATCTGGTCGAAGAACGACTTGCCGAACGACAGTTTCAGCCCGTTCTTGCGATGCAGGTAGGTCGGCCAGAAGGTGCGCGCGTAGCGGAACAGGTCTGGCGACAGTTCGACCGTGCCGCGGCCGCGCAGCGCCAATGTAAAGCCGCCGTCGAGGCGGCGACGGATACAGTAGAAGTCGGTGCCGAGCGCGCCGGACGTGATCTCCGGTCCCGGCGTGGTTCGGCATGCGGTGGCGTTGACGAGACCGATCGGCAGCTCGATGCCATGACGGCGGCAGAACAGCGACGACCACGCGCCGCCCGACAGCAGCACGGACTGGGTGCGAATGGTGCCCTTCTCGGTGACGACGGCGCTGACCCGTCCGCCCTGCGTTTCCAGCCCGCGTGCAGCGCAGCCCTGATGGATGGTCACGCCATGCTTGCGCGCGGCGGTGGCGAGCGCTGGCACGGCCATCGACGGCTCGGCGCGCCCGTCGCTCGGCGTGTGCAGGCCGCCGACCCATTTCTCGGAATTGCCGGGCAGGCGCTCGGCGACTTCCGCCGGCGTCAGGACGGTCGAGTGAACCTGCATCTCGCGCGCGGTAGCGGCCCATCGCTCCCAACTGGCTAGCTCGTCCTTGCTTTTGGTCAGGAACAGCACGCCGGTGCGGCGGAAGCCGGCATCGACACCGGAATCGTTCTGCATGTCCTCCCATAGCCGGAGCGCCTCGCTGGCCAGCGGGATCTCCTCACGGGCGCGGCCCTGCTGGCGGCACCAGCCCCAATTGCGGCTCGACTGCTCGCCGCCGACATGGCCTTTCTCGACGAGGGCAACGGAGAGACCCTTCTTCGCCAGATGGTAGGCCGCGGACACGCCGATGACGCCGCCGCCGATGACGACGACGTCCACCTGCGCCGGCAGGCGTTCGTCGCTGTTTATACGGGTGAGCGGCGGGGACATGGGACACTCCAGCTATTCAGTTCGATCGAAGCAAGTCGGCTCGGGGGCGGGCTCATCATGGGATGTTCATTCGCGGGTCGAGCGCGTCGCGCAGGCCGTCGCCGAGGAAATTGAAGCTCGTCACCGCGAGCGTGATGGCGACGCCCGGCGCGATCGCAAGCCACGGCGCGCTGGTGAGATAGATCTGCGCGTTGTTGAGCATGTTGCCCCAGCTCGCGGCCGGCGGCTGGATGCCGTAGCCGAGATAGCTGACATAGGATTCGAGCAGGATCGCCTTGGCGACGTTCAGCGTCGCCGCGACCACGATCGGCGCGATCGCGTTGGGCACGAGCTCGCGAAACATGATCCGCAGATTCGACGAGCCGAAGGCGAGCGCGGCAACCGCGAATTCGCGCTCGCGCAGCGAACGCACTTGCGCTTCGACGACGCGCGCCACGGCCATCCACGCTGTGGCAGCGATCAGCACGGTCGTGGTGGCGAGACCGGGCTCGGTGAGCGCCGCCAGCGCGAGCAGCAGGAAGATCGTCGGAAAGCACAGCACGGCGTCGACCAGCCGCATCAGGACCGCGCCGACCACGCCGCCATAGAAGCCGGCGAAGGCACCGACGGCGATTCCGACCGCCATCGCGATCACCATCGCGACGATGCCGATCGTGAGCGAGACGCGTCCGCCCATCATCAGTCGCGCCAGCACGTCGCGGCCAAGTTCGTCGGTGCCGAGGATATGCGCACCCGACAAGGGCGGCGCGAACCGCTTCATGATGTCGATATAGGTGTCGTCGAACGGCAGCAGATAGGGACCGAACGCCGAGCCGAGGACGAGAACCAGAATGATGACAGCACCCGCAAGCGCAAGCCGGTGCCGGCGGAAGCGCCGCCATGCGGCCTGGCCGGGCGCGAGCTGAGCGGTCGAGAGGGTCGCAGCCGTCATTCCTAGCCCACCCGGATGCGCGGATCGACGACGGCGTAGAGGATGTCGGCGAGCAGCGAGCCGATCAGCACCATGGTCGCCGAGAACATCAGGATGCCCATCACCACGGGATAGTCGCGGTAACCGATGGAATCCAGGAACAGCCGGCCCATGCCGGGCCAGGTGAACACGGTCTCGGCGACCAGCGCACCGCCGAGCAGCGTCGGAAACTGGAGGCCGGCCACCGTGATCATCGGCAGCAGGGCGTTGCGCAGCGCGTGCACGGTGAGGATGCGCCATTCCGGCATGCCCTTGGCGCGCGCGGTGCGGATGTAGTCCTGGTTGATCACCTCGAGCATGGAGGAGCGCATGAAGCGGCCCCACATCGCGGTCTCGACCAGCGCCAGCACCAGCGCCGGCGCAATCAGATGATGCAGCAGGTCGAGGAAGGAGCCATCGCCGACGGTTTGGCGATTGCCGGCCGGCAGCCAGCCGAGCTTCACCGAGAACACGTAGATGGTGACGAGGCCGAACCAGAAGGTCGGGATCGACAGCGCGATCATGGCGCCGACGGTCGCCAATGTATCGAACAGCGAATAGCGGCGCAGCGCGCCCAGCACGCCGATCCAGCAGCCGAGCAAAACCGCGATGATGGTCGCCGTCGCCATCAGCTCCAGCGTGGCGCCGAGATGGGAGGAGATCACAGACAGCACCGCCTCGCCGTCGCGGTAGGACTTGCCCCAATCGCCTTTCAGCATGCGGCCGAACCAATCGAGATACTGGATCGGCAACGGACGATCGAGGCCGAGCTGCCTGGTGACGCGGTCGAGATCCTCCTGCGTCATCTGCGCGGACGCCGCGTATTGCGACAGCGGACCGCCGGGGGCCAGATGCAGGATGGCAAACCCGATCGCGGAGACGATCACCAACAGCATGATCGCCTGCGCCAGGCGGTTGACGACGTAACGGGCCATCTCAGGCGATCCAGCGAGCCTGAGGCATCAGGCCCAATACCATTCGCGGATGTTCCAGCAGTTGATGGAGGTGTTGATGTTGGGACGGAAGCCTTGCAGCCCCTCCTTCACGCCCTCGGCGATAAAACCCTGGAACAGCGGCAGGATGGCGAGGTCGTTGCGGATCAGCTTTTGCAGATCGCCATAGGTCGTCTTGCGCTGGGCGAGATCGAACTGCTTGGCGCCCTCGGCAAGGAGACGATCGGCCTCGGCGCTGTTGTACTGATAGGTGTTGAAGCCACGGCCGCCCTTGGCAGGGATAGCGCCGGAGCCGAAGCGCGGCGTCACGTCGGGGTCGCTGCCGAGCATGAAGTTCACGGACACCAGCACCGAATTGAACTTCGACTGCTGCCAGAAATCGCCCCAGATCACGGCGGCGGGCATGTTGTTGACGCGCATCGCTGCGCCGATCGCGCGCCAGTCCTGGATCAGGAGCTGCTGGGTCTGCTCGCGCACCGCATTGCCCGACGTCGTCGAGTTGGTGAATTCGAGCTTGACCCCACCCTTCTCGCGGATGCCGCCGGAGCCGCGGGTCCATCCGGCCGCGTCGAGCAGCGCGTTGGCCTTGGCCGGATCGTATTTGTGCTGCGGCAGGCCCTGCTGGAACGACCAGGCCTGTTGCGGCACGAAGCTCTCGGTCTGCGTCGGCAGGCCGTAGTTCAGCGCATCGATGATCGCCTGCTTGTTGATGGCAAGGTAAAGCGCCTCGCGCACCGCGCGATCGGCGAAGGGGCCGAATTCGAGGTTGGGCGCGACGTGCTCCACCGACGACGTCGCGGAGACGAAGATCTTGCGCGCCTTCAGCGTCTTCGCCTCCTGCACGAAGTTCGGCAAGATGCCTTGCAGGCCGGTGTAGTCGACCTGCCCCGTGCGGAACTGGGTGTAGAGGACGGTCAGATCGGGAATGTACTTGAAGACCACGCGTTCGACGTAAGGTCCCTTGCCGTAATAGCCGGCGTGGGCATTCAATTGAATGTGGTCGCCGGGCACGCGCTCGCCCCAGCGGAACGGCCCGGTGCCGACAGGCGCATTGTGGAACGGCGAGGCATTCGGATCCGACAGCTTCTCCAGGATGTGCTTCGGCACGATGAAGGTGAGCGACAGGATCGACATGTAGGGCGAATAGGGAGCTTCCATCCGCCAATGGATCTCGTCGGGCGCGACGACCTTGATGTCCTTGACGAGGTTGTGGCCGACGCGGTTGCGGACGCGGAATTCGGGATTGTTGATCAGGTCCAGCGAGAACTTCACGTCCTCGGCCGTGAACGGCGTGCCGTCGTGCCATTTCACGTCGCTACGCAGCTTGATCTTCCAGGTCAGGCCGTCGGCCGACAGGCCGCCGTTCTCGACGGTCGGGACTTCGCGCGCGAGATCAGGGACGAACTTGCCGTCGGGTTCGATGAACCAGAGCGGCGAGAACACCTGCCACCAGATGCCCTGATCGACCTCGATCCCCGGCATCAGCGGATGGAAGACGGTCGGCTCCTGCGACAGCGCCGCGATCACCTGCCCGCGCGGCTTGTCCGGCGGATTGGTCGGGCGTTCGGTCTGCGCAAAGGCGTTGCCTGCAAGGGTCCATCCCGCCGCGGCGCCCGCGCCGAGCTGGAAGAATTGTCGGCGATTCGGAATGCCGAGATGATGCAGTCCGCCAACGCCGAACTTGCCGGTGCTGTCTGCCATGACCAGTCTCCGTTCCCGCACACGGCACCGTCTCCCGCGCCCCCGAGACCCGGCAAGGGACAGGAGTGGGCTTTAGTGCTTCTAAATTTTTCAGTCAAAAGTTCATCATGACTAAATACAGCTGTCAATCACATTGCTAGGATGCGCGACCTTTTCACGCCGCCGGCCATTCCGGCGGCGAGGCAATGCATGGGAGAGCGACATGGATGGTCGCGGCGATACCAACGGCCCGAAGGACGCCCCGGCGATCGAGGCCGACGATGCGGTCGACCAGCGGCTCGGCGAAACCGTGCGGCTGCTGCGGCAGCGCGCCGGCCTCTCGATCCAGGACGTCGCCACCAAGACCGGGCTCTCCAACGGCATGATCAGCCAGCTCGAACGCGCGCGTGCCATGCCGTCAATACGGACGCTGCGCCTGCTCAGCATCGCGCTCGACGTGCCTATCTCCTATTTCTTCGAGACCACCGATCCCGCCGACGTGCAGCGCTACATCGTGCGCAAGAACAGCCGGCGCCTGTTGCGGCTCACCGCCAGCGGCGTCGTCAAGGAAGCGCTGACGCCGGCAGACGAGGGCCAGCTCGAACTCTACGAGCTGACGCTCAACCCCGGCGCCTCGTCCGGCACCGACTTCTTGCAGCACACCGGCGAGAAGGCCGGGTACATCCTGTCCGGCAGCCTGCGGCTGTGGCTCGACAACCAGGCTCATCTGCTCGAGGCCGGCGACAGTTTCCGCTTTCCGAGCATCGTGCCGCACATGTTCGACAACCCGACCCAGCAGGCCGCACGTGTGATCTGGGTCACGACGCTGCGCCGGACCGATTCGCCGGCAGGTTGAAGCGCGGCGAACGCCGGCGCCCCACCGGAAATTGCCCCTCGACGCAGGCCCGCAGAGTCTGTAGCTGACGTGAAGCCGGAGCAATCTACAGCGCGAACGCGAGGGTCCCGCGATTGACGTCGCTGGTGTGAGACCATGAAACTCAGACCGCTTCTGACACTCGCGATGGCCGCGCAGGTCGCCGTGACCGCCGCGGCCCTCCTCGCCTCCTATGCCGCGACCGGGACTGGGTTCGGCTTTGCCCAGGTCGTCGCTTTGCTGGCAAGCGGCGCCGTCGCGGTCCTGCTCGCACGCCTGTGCACGCGCACGATCGAAACGGCGCAGGACAAACGCGCTGCCGCGCAACTGGCCGAGCAGGCCCAGGCCGCCGCACAGATGACCCAGGCCGTCATCAAGACCGCGCTCGACGCCTTCGTTCAGACCGATGCGAACGGCATCGTCCTGGAGTGGAGTGTCCAGGCCGAGGCCCTGACCGGATGGACCCGCAAGGAGGCGCTCGGCGCCGACGTCGTCAACCTCCTCATCGCCGAGCCGCTCCGCGACGGCTTCAGGCAACGCATGATGCGGCTTTTGCCGGAACTGTCGGATACGCCGATCGGCATCCGGTTCGAAGCGACGCTGCTGCACCGGAACGGCGACCAGATCCTGATCGAGGCGTCGAGCACGGCGCTCCAGCTCGGCGGGCGCACCATCATCAACAATTTCGTCAAGGACGTCACCCAGAAGCGCGCGGCCGAGGAGCAGCTGATCCAGGCCCAGAAGATGGAGGCGGTCGGCCAGCTCACCGGCGGCATCGCGCACGAATTCAACAACATGCTCACCGTGATCACGGGCACGATCGAGATCCTCGCCGACGCCGTGAAGGACAACCCGCCGCTTGCGACCATCACCAAGCTGATCAGCGAAGCGGCCGATCGCGGCGCCGCGCTGACGTCGAGCCTGTTGTCCTTTGCCCGCAAGCAGGCGCTCCAGCCGGCCGAGATCGACGTCAACGAGCTGCTCGAAGAGGTCGCAAAGCTGCTGCTGGCGACCTTCGACAAGAAGATCGAGATCGTGTCCAGGCTTGACCGCAAAGTCTGGCTGGCTTTCGCCGACCGCGGCCAACTGAGCGCGGCGCTGCTCAACCTCGCGATCAACGCCCGCGACGCGATGCTGGATGGCGGCAAGCTCACGCTGACGACACGCAACGTGGTGTTCGGCGTGCGCGAGGCCGTCGCGGTGGGCGCCGGCTATGCCGGCGACTATGTCGAGATCGAGATCGCCGATACCGGCACGGGTATTCCGCAAGCCATTCTCGAACGCATCTTCGATCCGTTCTTCTCGACCAAGGATGTCGGCAAGGGCACCGGGCTCGGTCTCAGCATGGTGTTCGGCTTCGTCAAGCAGTCCGGCGGCGGCATCAAGGTCACGTCTGAAGAAGGCCGCGGCACGATTTTCACGATCTACCTGCCGAAGGCCGAGACCAGCACGCTCCGTCCCGCCGGCTATGACGAGCGCAAGGTCGTGGGCGGCACGGAAACCATCCTTTGCGTCGAGGACGATCGCGACGTCCGCCAATATGTCACCGTCCAGCTCGAAAGCCTCGGCTACAAGGTCATCTCCGCCGCCAACGCGACCGAAGCGCTCGCCATCGTGGCCGAAGGCACGCCGTTCGATCTGCTCTTCACCGACATCGTGATGGCCGGCGGCGTCAACGGACGCGAACTCGCCGAACAGATGGTGGCCGCGCGGCCCTCGCTGCGGGTGCTGTTCACGTCGGGTTATGCCTACGATTCGCTGCACGCGCAGGGACGCGCCACCATGGGCTCGCCGCTGCTGGCAAAGCCGTACCGAAAGGCCGAGCTCGCGCGCATGCTGCGCCGCTCCCTCGACACCGCCGTCGACGCAGCGGGCGATCCGATCCCGACGCCGTACTCGGTGCAGGCGGATGTCGAGGGCTTTTTGCGCAGGCAGGCGGCTGAAGACAGCGGCACGACGCGATCGCGAAAATAGATGTCTGCCGCCTAGCTCATCCTTCGCCGCAGCGTTGCCGACGGCGTCTCGCCGAATTTTTCGCGGTAGGCACCCGCCATGCGGCCGAGATGGGTGAAGCCGAGATCGAAGGCGATCTCGGTGATGGAGACATCTGGCGAAGCCTGCGCGAGCCGGGCGTGCAGAGCAGCGAGGCGCATGTCGAGCAGCATCTCCGAGATCGACACGCCGAAGTGGCGGCGGAAGCCGAGCTGGAGCGCGCGGACGCCGATCCCGGACGCGCAGGCGAGCTGCGCGAGGTCGAGCGGCTCACCGGCATTTTCCGCAAGATGGTCCCGCGCGGCGCGGAGTGCACGCGGCAGTCGCTCGGCTTGCCCCGAGAACCTCCTGATGGCATCCGACAGGCCATGGCGCTGGCCATTGAGGAGATGATCGAGCAGCACCTCGCGCCAATCGGCCATTGCGACCGGTGAAAGCCTGCCGGACGGCCCGAGACGCTCGGCGAGCAGCATCAGCTCGGCAAGGCTGGTCCGAAAGGCCTGCCCCGCCGGTGCGTCCAGGTCGATCGCGGCATCAAACTCGACTGGGCCGGCCGCCCTGCCCGACAGCGACGCAGCGCGTTGCTCGACCAAGCGACGGTCGAGCAGCAGGATCGCCTGCGCACAGTCGCTCCACGTCATCCGGGTCGGGATGGTCGGCGACAGCAGCGACGCCGTCCGGCCCGGCGCAGCATCGATTTCGCTGACGCCGGCACGAATGCGGGCGGTGCCGGTGAGCGGGACCTGTACCAGGAAGAAGCGCTCGAGGCAGCCGGGATCGATGCTCACCGACCCGCCATAGGCGACATAGTTGATGGAGAAGCCGTCGAACGCCGCGCAATTGTGCCGGGCTGAGAACCCCGGTCCGCGCGGCCGTACCGGCTTGAGATCGTGCGGGCAGAAGATGCGTCCGATCTGCTCTGCCGCTTCGTCGACATCGTCCGTGGTGACGCGGGCGAAGTCCGCAAGCCGTTCGGCTTCGGACCGCCGCGTGCTCATTTCCAGCTCGGCTGCGGACATCGTCGACCACGCCTCGGGTCACGGAGTTGCTTTAAGCCTATAATAGTTCCCGGGACGCGAAAAGAGCCGCGTCGCAAAATCGTCGTGCTGCATGGCAACAGCCGCATCCGGATTCGTTTAGCGGATAGACAGCGACCGTCGACGGGCCGAAGCTCCATCCTCGCCGGAATCCATGAGGAGTGAGCCATGACTGCACTCGAAAAGGGCATAACCGCTGTTGGCACGGGCTATGGCGGAAAGAGCTGGAATATCCTTGGCCAGGTCTATTTTCCCAAGGCCGTCACAGATTCCACCTTCGCGTTCGAGACCAACAGCGAGCCCGGCCAGTTCGTGCCCGTGCACATCCATCCGACCCAGGACGAGTTCATCCTGGTGCAGGAAGGCACGCTCGACCTCAAGCTCGACGGCCAATGGGTCAAGGCCCATGCCGGGGATCTCGTGCGCATGCCGCGCGGCATCCCGCACGGCTATTTCAACAAGTCCGACAAGCCGTGCCGCGCGCTGTTCTGGGTCTCGCCGATGCAGAAGCTGGAGGCGCTGTTCAACCAGCTCCACAATCTGACGGACCCCGCCGAAGTCGTGCGCATCTCGGCGCTGCACGAGGTCGACTTCCTGCCGCCCGAGGCCAACGATTAGGCGGCCAGCCTTCTCGTCCAGTTTCATCTGCCTGCAGGTCCGCCGGGCGCGCATCGCGGCCGAGCGTGGTCGCTTGCGCCCGAAACACCTTGATTGCGAGGAATCCCATGGTCAGTCCCAAGCATGTCTGCGTGATCGGCGCCGGCGTCTCCGGCCTCGCCGCCGCAAAGGCGTTTTCCAGCCACGGCCACCGCGTCACCATCGTCGAGCGCAGTGCCGATCTCGGCGGCGTCTGGGAGCCGGCGCGCTCCTATCCTGACGTGCAGACCCAGAGCCCGAAGGAGCTCTACCGCTACACCGATCGCGCCATGCCGGACACCTATCCGGAATGGCCGACCGGGCCGCAGGTCCATGCCTATCTCGCCGATTATGCGAAGGGCTTCGGTCTCGACCAAATGCTGCGCCTGAACACTGAAGTCGCAGGCATGGCGCGGCGCGCCGACGGCAAACCGGGCTGGACGCTCGCGCTGTCGAACAAGGACGGCACGACGAATGAAGATTTCGACTTCGTCGCGGTCTGCACCGGGCAGTTCAACGAGCCGCGCGAGCTGAATTGCCCGGGCGAGGACGGCTTTCTGGCGCAGGGCGGCCAGATCCTGCATTCGTCGACATACAGCGATCCGACGCTCGCGAAAGGGCGGCGCGTCGTCGTGCTCGGCGGCTCGAAGTCCGCGACCGACATCGCGGTGAACGCGGTGAAATCAGGCGCCCGCGAGGTTACCATCGTGATGCGCGAGCCGGTATGGCGCATCCCCTATTTCATCGGCGGGCTCGTGAACTTCAAGCGCATCCTCTACATCCGCGCGCAGGAGGAGATGTTTCCGGGCTGGGGCGCGAGCTCCATGGCACGGCTCGCGCACCGCATCGCCGCGCCGCTGATCTGGGCGAACTGGCGCGGGCTGGAGAGCCTGCTGAAGGCGCAGCTCAAGCTGAACCGCTGCAAGATGGTGCCGAAGGAGCGGATCGAGGACGGCGTCAACTGCTCGGTGCCGATCGCAACGCCGGACTTCTACCCGATGGTCGCCGACGGCCGCATCAAGGCGGTGTTCGGCAGCTTCGATCACTACGAAGGCGACCGCATCG
Source organism: Bradyrhizobium sp. 956_D2_N1_4 (assembly GCF_052076025.1). Lineage (NCBI taxonomy): Bacteria > Pseudomonadati > Pseudomonadota > Alphaproteobacteria > Hyphomicrobiales > Nitrobacteraceae > Bradyrhizobium > Bradyrhizobium sp. 956_D2_N1_4. The sequence continues at coordinate 5,946,343 of NZ_CP197237.1, forward strand.
TGATGAGCGGCGGCGAGCGCGTCGCCGCCGACGTCGCCGTGCTCGCGATCGGCTACAAGCTCGGCGTGCCGTTCCTGCCCGAGGCCTATCGGCAGAAACTTGTCGATGCGGACGGGCAATACCGGCTCTACCGCCTGATCGCCAACCCTGATCTGCCGGAGATGGGCTTCGTCGGCTTCAACTCGTCGTTCTGCACCGTGCTCTGTGCCGACCTCGCGGCGAACTGGCTGGTTCGCTATGCCGACGGACAGCTCGCGAACCAGCCGACGGCGCAAGCGATGCGCGACAATGTCGAGATGATGCTGCACTTCAAGCGCGTCGAACGGCCGGCTGCCGGCGTCTATGGCGGCCTCTGCGTCGCGCCCTATCACTACCGCCATTTCGACGAGCTCATGGCCGATATCGGCGCCAAGAACCAGAAGCGCGGCGGGCTTGCCGGACACTTCCAGCCGCCGGATGCGGATGCCTATGCGAAGTTCCTGACGACGGCGCCGGACTACCGGGCCACAGCATAAGGTCGGAGAACCTGGGCTGAGCGGGATTTGCAACTCGCCAGTCCGCGCGTTTGATGTTTACGATCCCGTGACCGACGAATCTCCGGCACATGGGAACCGGCCATGGGACGACGATGTCACGCCGCCATAGCCCTGGCGGTGCTTGGGCTGATCCTCACGACGTTCACAGTCGGCCAGGCACAAACGCTTAGCGCGAAGCAATCGGAGGCGCTCGCCACCTACGATCGCGCGCTCGGCGATTTCAAATCCATCCTTGCCGAGCGGCGCCGACAGATCGAGGCGAAGGAGCCGCTGCCGAACCTGCCGGGACAGGCGCTCTATCTGGCGCGCGTCGCGGTCATCAGCAGCTACAAGGATCTCACCGACGCCATGCCGTCGCGAATCGGCAAGCCCAACAAGTTCGAGATACCACCGGCCTATTTCGACGCCGACATCGAGCCGCTGATCGACGAATATTCAAAGCTGTTCGACGTCATGGAGGCGCCGCCCGCGGGCGCGCAGAACTCGGCGACGCCGTTCAAGGACGTCGTCGATCTCGCCACAGCGATCGCGCGGGCCAAGGGGCTTGCACCAGCTCACGCCGAAGCTGCGGGCCGGATCAGCCTCGGGCTGTTCTTCGCCGAGACCAACGGCAAGCAGAATGTCCGCAACGGGCGTTCGAACACCTATATGGGCAGCTTCCAGACCGGCCCGTCCGAGGACCGCAACGGCCGCAGGAAATGGGAGGCCATCAAGGGCGACATCGCGGCGGCCAACCCCGAGCTGGTCGCGCGCGACGACAAGGAAGAGGCACGCGCCCGCGGCACGGACTATCGCTTCAACCACTGGACCAACGTGCGCGACGGCCTGATGAACGCGCACGCGGAGGTGTTTCGGGAGATCCCGGGAATCGTGAAGACGCTTCCCGATCCGATCGACCAGATGAAGTTGTTCGAACTGATCCAGATCGTTCCCACCCCGACGCGGTCCGCGCTCAAGTCCGGCGATCTCCTGAATTACAGGGTGTCCAGTCCAACGATTATGAAGCACCTGCGCAACAACAGCATCTTCGCGTTTGGACAGGCCGACCGGGCGCGCAACTCGGCCAGCTTCCGGGAGATCCTCGGCGCGATGTGGCTGTTCAACCGGAAGTTCGAGCGCGCGATGGCGAAATATTCGGAGATCAAGGGGCGCTGAGGACATACAGAAGGGCGACGCCCCGCGAGACTCAGCACAATTATAGATAGAGTGTGAGCTAGTTCATATCAGCGACCCCATGCCGGGCGTAGTTTTGCAAGGAGATGTCTCGCGTCCCGGCGCCAAAGCGTTGCGGGTTTCCGGACGTCAAGCCGAGCGAACATCTGTCAATCCATAGGAGGACAGGCCATGAAGTTCGCAGCACTGCTTTTTGTCTTCACTCTCGCCGCACTCACGACGACTGTTCCTGCAGATTCGGCCAACGCGTGCGCGCGCCCCTGCGGACACTATTGTTGCGGATAATCGGCGGAGAATTCCAATGCGCCCATTGGTCAAGTGGGGGGCATTAGTCGCGATCGTGAGCATCGCACCACTGGCATCCGTGGCCGCGATACATCTACGCACGCCCCCAAATAAGCTCAACGAAGCAATCACCGCTATCGGCTTTCACCCGATAACGCCACCGGTCCTCCTGCGCGCTCCAGGCTCCATCTATCATGTCTCTCCGAACGGCCAGGATTACGACATGCTGTGCGAAGTCTCGCCGGATCGGCTGGTCGGCGTCACTCGTACTTCATCTTCAGCGACCCAGGTCACTTCGGAGCTACGAAAGACACAGTATTCGCTCGACTCAAAAGTCGTGCGTTCGATTCAGTCACATACCGATGCAAAATTGGCAGAAGCTGTAAAGCTCGAGCTTGATGACGTTCAAGTGTTGGAAATCTCACTTGAAGATCTATCAATCATCGCGGAGGAGCTGTTCCGCCGCGAGTCCTGCGATCGGGAAGTGAAACGTTATCTGGAAAACGGGGAATACGTTTGCCAGGGACAGCGGGTTCTCAAGGCGTCGACGAAATACGTCGCGGCCTATGACAATTCAGCGGCGGGCTCCGTGGAGCAAACGACGGACTTGATAAGGAATAATTTCGATCCGACTGTCAGCATACAGGGCGGTCAGAGCCTCTCTGGAGCGAACCTCTATTATGGAATGAGACTGGCACCGCGGTGCCTGTCCCTCCAGGATGCCAAAAGGCAGCCACGGCCGCCATCCTCGCTCTGGGACAGACTGGTCAATCACTTTCCTTCGCTTGAGTTCTTTTGAATACGGCCACGCGATCCGACACGGCGGCAGGAGTGTTCATGCAGGCGATGACTGACTTTTTCGCCGCATCCGCATCCCGGAATCATGCGTCGACACTCTAATTCGTCGGCACTCTAATTCTCCGCCTTGTAGCCGTCCGTCAGTGTCTTCAGAAACGCGATGATGTCGGCTTCGTCCTGCTCCGTCATTGCCGGCTTGTCGCCGGGGTGGCGATCGAAGGGCGGATCGGTGACGTCGACATTGACATGATATTTTTGCGGCAGGTCGTCGTATTTCCGCATCGCGCCGTCGGCGCCGCGCGGAAAAACCTTTTCCGGATTGGTGTCGCGAAAATTGTAGAAATCCAGGACCTGCTCGAGGGTACTGAAAACGCCGTTATGGAAGAAGGCGTGACGCGTCGCCGTGTTGCGCAGCGTCGGCGTCAGGAACATGCCGCAATATTGCGTCTGCTCGGGAATGTCGGTGCGCTGCGGGCCGCAGACGCCGAGATCGAAATGGTTGGGATCGCGGTTGCCGGCGAGCGCGGCATTGCGCGGCGCGCCGAGCGCCTCGTATTGGTGGTCGGTGAACAGCGGCGGCAGGCCGTCGCGGGTCGGCGCCGAGGTGTGACAGCCGGCGCAATTGGCCTTGTCAGGGTCGTTGAACATCTGCAGGCCGCGCAGCTCGCTTTCGGACAGCCGCGCCTTGCCCTCGAGCCAGTAGTCGTACTTGCTGGTGTAGGGATGGAAGCTGACTTCCTCCACCTGATAGCGCGCAACCGCGAACATCGCCTCCGCGATCAGGAGTCGCTGATTTCTGAGCACGCCGGCGCCGAACAGCTCGACGAAGCGATTGGCGTAAGGCGCACGGCGCAGCTTGTCCGCGACGATCTCGGCACTGCCGCCGTCCATCTCGTTAGGGTCGAGCAGCGGGAACAACGCCTGGTCCTGGAGCGTGTCGGCGCGGCCGTCCCAGAACAGGCCGCCCTGCGGCACGATGTTCGCCGATGCGCCGCTGCCGCCGGCGGTCTTCGTCGTACGCGCGGCCTGCTGGCCGATTGCAGCCATCTGCGCGAGATCGATGACGTTGTCGTCGTCGCCCTTGTCGGGGCCGATGCTGAAATTGGGATGGCGATCGAGATAGGTCAGCGACGGCACCGCGCGTGCGCCTTGCCGCGACAGGGCGGCGCCGCCGAGCATCACCGGTCCGTCGTTGGGCGGGCCGTAGGCGTGATCCGGGCTGTGGCAGGACGCGCAGGACAGCGCGCCGGACGACGACAGCGACGCGTCGTAGAAGATCTCCTTGCCGAGCTGCGCCATCGCGGACAATGGCGCGACGGGCGGGCGCATGAGGCGAACCGGATTCGGGTTCGCGCCGAGCTGGCTCGTCTCCGCAAGTCCTTGCGTCCCGGCCGCAAAGACAGCGCCGGCCAGACAAAGCAGGCCGGCGCCGAGGAGCCACATGGTGCGGCTGTTCATCAAGCGTCCCGTTGGACTAGTGGTGGTGGTGCTCGTCCGGCGGGCTGGTGATCGCCGTGCCGGAGGTCGGATCAAGGAACAGCGCGTCGGTCCGGTAGTCATGGCTGTGATCCTGATCGAAGTCGAACAGGTCCATGATCGAGCCGGAGCTGGCGTCGAACGAGCCGCCACCGATACGCTGGCCGCGCAGCCAGTTGTCCTCGATGAACCGCACCACGGACGCCTGCGAGATGTAGGTGCTGCTCACATGGTTGGTCCTGGCGTAGGGCGAGACCACGATGAACGGAATGCGCGTGCCCGGACCGCAGCGGCCGTTCACCGGCTTGCCGGAGAGACCCTTCGGTGCCGGCTGCTTCTGCGGGCCGAGGCCGCACAGGCCCGGACCGTTGACCTGATCGGCGGTCGGATCGTAAGAGGCGGTCTTCGGCGCAACGTACTGGTGGTCGTACCAGCCGTCGGAGTCGTCATAGGTGATGATGACCGCGGTTTCGCGCCACTCCGGCTGCTTCTGGAGGAAGTTGATCAGCTCGACGTTGCCGACCTGCTCGTCGAGCGGATCGGAGTTGCCGGCGTGACCGTCCTGGTAGGCCGACATCTTGATGTAGGAGACGGCCGGGAAATTGCCGGCCTTCACGGCGGCGTAGAAGTCCTCGAGGTCGTAGGCGTGGTTGGCCGGATCGACGGTCTTGCCGCCCTTCTCGTAGGTGTGGCCGATCGCATCGACCGAACTCGGCCGCGCATGGGTCGGGTTGGCGGTCGACTTGTAGTACTGGAACCAGGCGTGGTGCGGGCTGTAGTCCACGATCGTGCCGTTCACGTTGCTGGAGAACGTGGTGCGCGCGCAGCCGGTGGTGCCGTTGGCATTCTTGAGCGTCAGGTCAAAGCCGCCCATGAAGCTGCCCCAGCTGATGCGCTCGTCGTTGAGCAAGTCGCCGATGTTCTTGCCTGTCATCAGCACGGTGCTGCTCGTGCTCGAGCAGGAATCGTAGGCCGGGTCGGTGTCGCCGATCAGCGTCAGGCCGCCCTGGCCGTCGGCGATCGACGCCGAGGTGCCGACGATGTTCTGCGCGCCATTGGTCTGGCCGGAAATCACCGCGAGCGCGCCCTGCGTCGACGGACCGAAAGTGTCGGTCCAGGCATTGTCGCTCATGGCGAAGTGCTGGGCGTAATTCCAGAAGGCGGTGGTGGTGTTGCCGTCGAAATAGCCCATGACCTGACCGTTGGTGCCGAACGCACCGGCGCCGCCGGCGGTGCCGCGGCCGGTGAATTTCGGAAACAGGTCTTCCTTGCCGTTGTCCACGGCCTGCTGCTCGGGCGTGTAGGAGTGGTTCTGCGAGCGCGTGTTGGCCTGGGTGCGGTCGAGGCGGAACGGATCCGTCGCGCCGGTGCCGTTGGCCGCGCTGTTGTTCGGATTGTTCACCAGCAAATGCGCGTTGGCGAGATTGTTGACCTTCGGCGTATGCGGCTTCGGCACGAAGGGGATCGAGCCCGACGGATTGGCCGCGTTCGGATAGGTCGCGAAGTAATGATCGAACGAGCGGTTCTCGTTGAAGATGATCACGAGATGCTTGATCGGCGTCTCGGTGTGGATGTCATGCGGATGACGGTGATGATCACGGTCGTGATCGTTGTCGCGACCTTGATCATGCCCGTGATCGCGGTCACGGCCGAAGTCGTCCGCAAGGACGGGAAGAGTGCACGCGAGCGCGCTCGCGGCCGCGACAATCGCAGCCGTCGTCAGTAGTCTCGATTTCATTTTTTTGACGCCCCGGAAATGAGGATGTTTACGATCAGAAATGTTCTAAACATCGCGAGTGACAGAGCCGTGTCAGTTTGACGCACGAGACACTTTGCGCAGTGGTCGAGGCATCATTTTTTATGCAGCCACCCGCTTCGGCCGTGCCGAAGCGCGTCTTGCCGTTTTATTCCAAGGGCGAAGACAAAAATGATCACGGGCAGGTTGTTGCGTGGTGCACCGGGTTGCATTTAGCTTTGCCGGACAAGAACAAAGTCTCAGGGGGAAACATGAAAGCCGCTGTTCACAGGCGCACGCGCGATGTCGCGTCGGCTCTGGTCGCAACGTCCTTAGCCGGCTTTGCAAATTTCGCCGCTCATGCCGAGATCGTCGTCACCGCCGATGACGGCAAGATGATGCTGGAGAACGGCAATGCCGTGGTGCGCAAGCAGCCGTTGCCGGACACGGTCAGCGTCATCGATCTCACCGATGGCGCGCTGAAGCTTTTGGGCGAGGTGCCGGCACCCGCCAGCGTAGTCGGGCCGCCGCCGAGCGTCGCGATTGCGCCGGACGGCTCGCTTGCGCTGGTCACGGGTGCGATGAAGCTCGATCCCGCGGATACGACCAAGACGGTCCCCGACGACAAGCTCTCGGTGATCGACCTCAAATCCACCCCGCCAAAGGTGCTCGCGACATTGCAGGCCGGCCCAGGCGCCGCCGGCGTCTCGATCAACCGTGCCGGCACGCTGGCGCTGGTTGCCAACCGCAGCGAAGGCACCGTCTCGGTCTTCGCGATCAGCGGCAATACGGTGACCGCAGGCGGGAAGATTCAACTCGGCGATGCCAAGTCCGGCCCCAGCCATGTAGTGTTCTCCCGCGACGGAGCCACCGCGCTGGTCACCCGCGACGGCGACAGCAAGATCTCGCTTCTGAGCGTGGACGGGACCAAGGTCGAATACACCAAGCGCGACCTATCCGCCGGCATTCGCCCCTACGACATCGACCTCACCGGCAGCGCGGTGGCCGTCGTCGGCAATGTCGGTGCCAGCAGCGGCGACAGTGACACGATCAGTCTGATCGACATGACCGCCAAGCCGATCCGCGTCGTCACGACGGTTACCGTTGGACAGACACCTGAGGCCGTGAAGATGTCGCCGGACGGCAGCCATGTCGCCGTCACCGTCATGAACGGCTCGAACAAGCCATCGGCCTCGCCCTTCTTCAACGATTTCGGCCTGCTCAAAGTCTACAAGATCTCGGGCACCGACCTCACGCCGGTGGCGGAGGCCAAGATCGGCCATTGGTGCCAGGGCATGGTGTGGTCAAAGGACTCAAAACATGTCGTGGCGCAGTGCATGGTCGAGAACGAGCTGATCGCATTCTCGTTCGACGGCAAGGCGCTGACCAGGACGTCGACGCTCAAGCTGCAGGTGAGCCCCGCAGGCATTCGCACCGCGGAGCCGTGAGTCAGCCCAAATAACGGGCGAAGCGCCCCGAGATGCCGTCAGAGCCGCTTGGTGAAATGGTAGCGACGAATGCCACCACCTAGCGTCTTGTTGCTGGCGGCATCGGCGATCTCTTCGCGCACATTTTCGTATCCCGCGTTTCGATACAGCGCCAGCGCGTCCTGCTGAATCTCGGACGTACTCAGCTGCAATTGCAGCCGATTGCGGCGGCGGCACTCCTCTTCCGCAAACGCCAGCATCTTTCGCGCGATACCCCGACGCCGCGCGCCGGGAGCAACGTACATGCGCCGTAACTCCATCGCCTGTTCGCCAGAGGCCTCCAGTCCAAACATGCCGACGATTTCATCGTCATCGACGGCGACCCAGAAACCGCCGCTCCGATCCGAATAATAATCGGCGAGACGATCTATCTCCTCCGCGAGGGAGCGGGTGATGTATCCTTCAAACGCCTCCGCCAAATGCGCCGGCGCCAACAGACGATTGACCTGGATGAACAGCTCGCGCACGGCGGCCGCATCGGCCAGCAAGAAAGCGCGGATCTGAATCTCGCTTGCCATGGAGCCGGCGCCGCTAATCAGTCCGGATCGGCGTGTCCTTCAGACCGTTGTTGTCATAGGCCTTGCGCAAGGTGCCGTTCGTCGTGGCCTCGTTCATGAACTTGGTGACGAACGCCAGCGCCTGGGGATGACCGAGCGGGACGGCCACGGCCGTCACCGTTTTCTTGAAGGTCTCGTCCAGCACCTTCGTGCCCGGGATCTTCTGCGCCATCTTGTTGAGCTGGTCGCGCGACAGTGCGAAGGCGTCGATCTCGCCGCTCTTCAGGAGGCCGAAGATCTCGTCATAGGTCTGATAGCCCGTGACTTTCGCATTCTTCAGGTGCGCGATCGCCCCGCGCATGGTCGTGGTGGCGTTGACGGCCGCGACCTTGATGCCGGGCTGGTCGAGGCTGGCGAAGCTGGTGATGGCTGAGCCGGGCTCGACGATGTAGGTGGCATCCGCGACCTCGTAGATCGGGCCGAACATCATCTTGGTCTCGCGCTCGGGATCTTTTGGCAGCCAAGTGACGTCCCAGGTCCCCTCCGACGCCGCGTCGGTGATCTGCCCGGAATTCTGGTGCACGACATATTCGACGGGCACGCCGAGCTGGGCCGCCATCTCCTTGCCGAGGTCGACCGGCACGCCGGCATAGCCGGCTTCGGTCTTGGTCGACCAGAACGCGCCACCCGCCGGGCTGATCGCGATCGCGACCCGCAGCTTGCCGGTCGGCGCGATCTCGTCCTTCAGGCCATCGGCTAGCGCGGGCATGGCGACTGCCGCTGCGAAAACGAGGCCGGCAAGGGCCGCCTGGAGGGACGTGGGCATGTCATGTTCTCCTCACCTTTTCTTCTCTGCTTGCCGACCGTTTCGTTTCCGTCACTCGGCCTTTGACACAATTCTGGTCGATCATGCACCCGATGAAAAGCGGTTTGCCATGACAAACGTGTCAAAGGCCACTGCGCCATTTGCAGTGCAAGGCTGGTGACCGCCATGGCTATGGTGTTCCACGGCCGGGCATTTGTTGGTAGCCTGCCACACCGACAGACAATAATCGGGGGCCACCGAATGACCTGCGCGAATCCCGCTGATCTCGCACAACGGAACGGAGCGTGGAGACATGTCGGGCGGGCACTCGTTGCCGCGGCGGCCGTGGTGGCGCTCGCCGGCTGCGAGGACAAGAACACGTTCGTGGCGCCGCCGCCGCCGAAGGTGGACGTCGCCACGCCGGTACAGCGGGCCGTGACGCGCTATGTCGAAGCCACCGGCAACACCGCGCCGGTCAAGAGCGTCGATCTGGTGGCGCGCGTGCAGGGCTTCCTGCAATCGATCGACTATCAGGACGGCAGCTTCGTCAAGCAGGGCACCCAGCTTTTCTTAATCGAGCCTGAGACCTACAAGCTCAAGCTCGAGCAGGCGCAGGCGGCCGAGGTCGGTGCGCAGGCCACGCTCAAGCAGGCCGAGGCCGATTTCAAGCGGCAGGTCGACCTCGTGCAGCGCCAGGCTGTCTCGCAGGCGACTCTCGACACCTCGACATCCACCCGCGACAACGCCCAGGCCAGTCTCCAGCAGGCCCAGGTCAATACGAGGCTCGCCGAGGTCAATTACAGCTACACCAAGGTGAGCGCGCCGTTCGACGGCATCGTCAGCGCGCACCTGGTCTCGATCGGCGAGCTCGTCGGCGTCTCCTCCCCGACCCAGCTCGCAACCATCGTCGCGCTGGATCCGATCTGGGTGAACTTCACGGTCAGTGAGCAGGACGTCCTTCGCATCCGCGCCGAAGCGGCCCGTCGCGGGCTGACCGTGGCCGACCTCAAACAGTTGCCGATCCAGGTGGGCCTCCAGACCGAGACCGGCTATCCGCATGAAGGCCACCTCGACTACGTCTCGCCGACCCTCAATACATCAACGGGCACGCTCGCGGTACGCGGCGTCTTGCCCAACGGCAAGCGAGCGCTGCTGCCCGGCTATTTCGTCCGGGTCCGGGTGCCCTTCGACCAGGACAAGAACGCCCTCCTCGTGCCCGACACAGCGCTCGGCAGCGACCAGGGCGGCCGCTATCTCCTGGTGGTCAATAGCGACAACATTGTCGAGCAGCGCAAGGTGCAGATCGGTCAGGTCGACAACGGCCTGCGCGTGATCGAAAACGGGCTGAAGCCGGACGACCGCGTGGTGATCGCGGGGCTACTGCGCGTGATCCCGGGCCAGAAGATCGATCCGCAACCGACGAAGATCGACCAGCCGCAGGCGTCGGCCAAGTGAGGGGTCGTCAGCCATGATCTCGAAATTCTTCATCGAGCGGCCGGTCCTCTCGAACGTCATCGCGCTTCTGATGATCCTGATCGGCGGCGTCGCGCTGTTCAACCTCGCGGTCGCGCAATATCCCGATGTGGTGCCGCCGACGGTGCAGGTCACCACGCGCTATCCCGGCGCCAGCGCCAAGACCGTGATCGACACCGTCGCGCTGCCGATCGAGCAGCAGGTCAACGGCGTCGAGGACATGCTCTACATGCAGTCCTACAGCGGCTCCGACGGCACCTATACGCTGACCGTGACCTTCAAGATCGGCACCGACCTCAACTTCGCGCAGGTGCTGGTGCAGAACCGCGTCTCCAGCGCGCTGTCGCAGCTGCCGACCTCCGTGCAGAACCAGGGCGTCACCGTCCAAAAAAAATCGACCTCGATCCTGCTGTTCGTGACGCTGACCTCGCCGGACAGGACGTTCGACAGCCTTTATCTGAGCAACTACGCCACCATCAACATCCGCGACGAGCTCTCGCGCCTGCCCGGCGTCGGCAACGTCACCGTGTTCGGCGCCGGCCAATATTCGATGCGGGTGTGGCTCGATCCGAACAAGCTGCAAGTCCGTGGACTGGTGCCGCAGGACGTCATCAACGCTATCCAGCAGCAGAGCCAGCAGGTCTCCGCCGGCCAGGTCGGCGCGCCGCCGACGCCGCCGGGCCAGGCGTTCCAGTATACGCTCAACGTCAACGGAAGGCTCGACGACACCACACAGTTCGAGAACATCATCGTCAAGACCGGCACCAGCGGCGACGTCACGCGCGTGCGCGACGTCGGCTGGGTCGAATTGGGCGCGCAGACCTACAGCCAGATCTTCTCGCTGAACAATCAGCCGGCCACCGGCATCGGCGTGTTCCAGTCGCCGGGCGCCAACGCGCTCCAGGTCGAGCAGGCCGTCGAGAAGAAGATGGCGGAGCTTGCAAAGCGATTCCCCGAAGGCATCAAGTACGACACGCCGTTCGACACCACCAAATTCGTCGAGGCCTCGGTGCACGAGGTCTACATGACGCTGATCGAGGCCGGCCTGCTGGTGCTGGTCGTGATCCTGGTCTTCTTGCAGGACTGGCGCGCGATGCTGGTGCCGGCGACCACCGTGCCCGTCACCATCATCGGCGCGTTCGCGGCGATGGCGGCGCTCGGCTTCACCATCAACATGTCGACGCTGTTCGCGATCGTGCTCGCGATCGGCATCGTCGTCGACGACGCCATCGTCGTGGTCGAAGGCGCCGCGCACAACATCGAGCAGGGCATGAACGGCCACGACGCCGCGATCAGGGCGATGGACCAGCTGTTCGCGCCGATCGTCGGCATCACCCTGGTGCTGATCTCGGTGTTCCTGCCGGCCTCGTTCCTCGCCGGCCTCACCGGGCGCATCTATTCGCAATTCGCGCTGGTGATCGCGGCGACCGCGCTGCTATCCGCCATCAACGCGGCCACGCTGAAGCCGACGCAATGCGCGCTCTGGCTGCGGCCCACGGTGCCGCCGGAGCAGCGCAATTTCTTCTACCGCGGCTTCAACGCCGTCTATGACCGTGTCGAGCGGGGCTACACGCGCCTCATCGGTGTGCTGTGCAGGAACAGCACGATCTCGGTCGCATTCGCACTGGTGCTGATCGGGATCGGCGGCTACGGCCTGTCGCGGGTGCCGACCGGCTTCCTGCCGATCGAGGACCAGGGCTATCTGATCGCGGCCGTGCAACTGCCCGACGGCGCCGCGCTCGAGCGGACCCAGACGGTGCTCGACAGAGCGAGCGAGCTGATCAAGGACACGCCTGGTGTCCAGCAGGTCATCACCATCGCCGGCATCTCCGCGCTCGACAACAGCGCCAGCCTCGCCAATGCCGGCGTCGCCTACATCATCCTGAAGGACTGGTCGGCGCGCAAAGGGCCCGGCGAGGATCTGCGTTCGCTGGTCTACGGGCTGAATGACAAGCTCGCGACCATCATGGAGGCGCGCACCCTGGTGCTGCCTCCGCCGCCGATCCAGGGCATCGGCAACGCGGCCGGCTTCTCGATGCAGATCGAACTGCGCGACGGCAACAGCGATTTTGCAAAGCTCCAGGCCATCACCGGCGCGATGGTTTCCAACGCCCAGAGCCAGAGCGCGCTGCAGCGCGTATCGTCCTCGTTCCGCTCGTCGGTGCCGCAGTTCAACGTCGAGATCGACCGCATCAAGACCCAGACGCTGCACGTCACCACCGATCAGGTGTTCGCGGCGCTGTCGACCTATCTCGGCTCGTCCTACGTCAACCAGTTCAACAAGTTCGGACGCGTGTTCCAGGTCTATACCCAGGCCGATCCGGCATTCCGCGTCACCGAGCGCGACATCGCCAACATGCAGGTACGCAACTCGAACGGCGACATGATCCCGATCGGCACCGTCGCCACGATCACGCCGGCCACCGGCCCGTCGCTGATCAGCCTCTACAACCTCTACCCTTCCTCGACCATCGTCGGCCTGCCGGCGCAGGGCTACTCGTCCGGCCAGTCGCTGCAGCTGATGGAGGAGATCGCGGACAAGACGCTGCCGCCGGGCACGGGCTATGAGTGGACCGCGATGTCCTACCAGGAGAAGGCCGTCTCGAACCAGATCTACTGGGTGTTTGGCCTTGCCATGCTGCTGGTCTATCTCGTGCTCGCCGGCCAGTACGAGAGCTGGTACGCGCCGATCTCGGTGATCCTCGCGGTGCCGCTATCGCTGATCGGACCCATGCTGGTCCTCAACGCCTTGAAGATCGACAACAACCTCTATTGCCAGATCGGCCTGATCCTGCTGATCGCGCTGTCGGCCAAGAACGCGATCCTGATCGTCGAGGTCGGGCTCGAGCTGCACGGTCGCGACGGCAAGCCGGTGCTGGAATCCGCGATCGAGGCGGCGCGCGCCCGCTTCCGGCCGATCCTGATGACGTCGTTCGCCTTCATCCTCGGCGTGGTGCCGCTGGTGATCGCGACCGGCGCCGGCGCCAGCGCCCGCAAGTCGATCGGCATCACCGTGTTCTCGGGCATGCTGGCCTCGACCTGCCTTGCGGTGCTGTTCGTGCCGGCCTTCTTCGTGGTGGTGCAGCGCTTCGAGAACTGGCGTGCGTCGAAGAAGGCGCCGAAGGCAAAGACGGTGGCCGAGGTGAAGCCGTAGTTTTTCCGCGGAGGGCGGGCTGCCGACAAACAAAAAAGTCGAAAACAACCCCATGCACAGTAGAACGGCGTTGATGGCATTGGGCTTTTTTGAGCGTTCCGGTGCTTTGACACGTCGGGCAAAACACCGGCAGAATGGCATGATGGGGATATGGGCGACCTCCCTCCTCATCACCCGTCATTGCGAGCGCAGCGAAGCAATCCAGAGTCCCTCCGCGGAGGCAGTCTGGATTGCTTCGTCGCTACGCTCCTCGCAATGACGAGCGGAGAGAGCCCCGGCCTCACGCCGCCGCCGGCGTCCTGATCTCGCGCGGCAGGATGATGGCGGCGGCGATCGCGAGAAGGCAGAGCGCGGCGAAGGCGTGCAGCATGGTGACGAAGCCGCCCTGTTCGTAGAGCCAGGCGACCAGGCCGACGGAGGCGCCCGCGGCGGTGAAGCCGATGAAATAGCGCACCGCATAGGCGCGCGAGCGCCATTCCTCGCTGGTGTATTTGCCGACCATGGCATCGTTCACCGTGACCTGCCCGAACGCACCCATGACGATGCCGATCGAGACCAGGATCAGCGGCAGATTGGACAGGCTCGCGGCGAGATAAAGGAACGGCGCCAGCATAAAGGACAGCGGCAGCGCCACCGTCTTCAGCGAGTAGCGGTCGAGCAACCGGCCGATCGTGTACTGGGTCATCGCGCCGAACACGTAGACGCAGGCGGCGATGACGCCGAGCAGCGCCGGGCTTTTCGTCAGGTCCGCAAGCCGTTCCGCGAACAGTTTTGGCAGCGCGACGGTGACCGCATTGAACGTGGTCGAGATCGCGATGACCACGATCAGCAGCGACAGGATCACGCGCCACATGTCTTTCTTCGCCACGCGCGCTTGAGCTGCCGCCTGCTTCGAGCCCTTGCGGTCCTCGTGCACGACCATCATCGCAAAGGCGATGCCGATCAGGATGGTGACGACACCGGGCACGATGAAGGCAAAACGCCAGCCGAGATACTGGCCGATCACGCCGGTAACCAGCGCGGACGACGCAACGCCGAGATTGCCCCAGACGCCGTTGATCCCCATCTCGCGGCCGAGCCGGTCGGCATAGGACACGATCATCGCGGTGCCGACGGGGTGATAGATCGAAGCAAAAATGCCGATCGCGAACAGCGCCGCGCCAAGCTGTGCCGGGGTCTGCACGAAGCCGACCGAGATCATGGAAGCACCGATGCCGACGAAGAAGATCAGCATCATGTGGCGGCGGCTCCAGCGGTCCCCGAGCCAGCCGGTGAGCAGCGAGCCCGCGCCGAAGGCGACGAAGCCCGGCGTCGCATAGGGCAGAAGTTCCGAATAGGCCATGCCGAGCGCCGGCCCCATGATGATTACGGCGGCGGCGAAAATCAGCATCGCATAATGGTCGATGAAATGGCCTGCGTTGACGAAACTGATCACCCGGCTGGGGCTGTTCATTCCGAATCCTCTCTTGCTCCGAAATGAGTTATATGTCGGACCCATGACGGGATGCCGCCAATGAATGTCTTGGAAACGCCAATCCTCCGGGAGGTCCGGAGCAACCATCTCTCGCCCGCGGGCGTGCACCTGGTTGCACGCGACTATCCCAAGGGCATGCGGATCGATCCGCATATGCACCGCGAGTCACAGCTCATCTACGCGGCCAGGGGGACGATGCAGGTGACGACGCCCGCGGGGCGCTGGCTGGTGCCGCCGGACCGCGCCGTCTGGGTGCCGGCCGGGCTCGAGCATGCCCTCGACCTGCTCGCCGACATCGAGATGCGCACGCTGTATTTCGACCTGCCCTGGCTCAAGCGCGAGCAACGCTATGAGGGGCTCACCAAGGAATTCGTGGTGCGGGTATCGCCGCTGCTGAACCAGGCGATCCTGGGGCTGTTCGACGCGCGCAACACCGAGGAGCGGACCGAGCTGCTGGTCCGCCTGGTGATGCTGGAATTGCACCAGGCCGAGGATTCCGCGACCTTCGTGCCGCTGCCGCATGAGCCGCGCTGCCGGCGCGCCGCGATGATCGTGCTCGACGATCCCACCGGCCTGCACGACATCGACACGCTGGCGCGCGAGGTCGGAACCTCCGCGCGTACGTTGTCGCGGCTGTTTTCGACCGAGACGCAACTGAGCTTCAAGAGCTGGTGCCAGCGGGCAAGGGTTGCGGCAGCGATCCAGCGGCTGTCGACCGACCCCAACGTGTCGGTAAAGCAGCTCGCCACCCAGCTCGGCTATGCCAGCGTGCCGGCGTTTTCGGCAGCGTTCCGTCAGGTGACTGGGCGGACGCCGACTGAGTTTGCGGGGAAATAGTCACGGTGTCGTCGCCCGGCTTGCCGTCTTCGCTGAAGCTTCGCCGGCCCAACACCGAAGAGCCCGGCGAAGCTCTTAGCGAAGCCGGGACCGGGCGACCCAGTATTCCAGAGACGGCCGTGATTGAGCCGAGAGGCCGCGGCGTACTGGATGCCCCGGTCAAGCCGGGGCATGACAAGGCCGTAGGGTGGGCAAAGCGAAGCGTGCCCACCAATTCTTTCGCAGCTGTCGAGACATGGTGGGCACGGCGCAAGTGCGCCTTTGCCCACCCTACGGCAGCGAGTGAACCGATAGGTCCCGGCGTACTGGATGCCCCGGTCAAGCCGGGGCATGACAGCTTTGGTGGCACCCTCGCCCTCGCGGGGCATGACAGCTTTCCTGGTGGCGCATGGCACCACGAAAGATACAAAATTCCGCTGCTTGATTGTGATCGGCTTCCGCCTAAATCCCGTGTAAGCTTCCGCAGCGCACAAACCGGAATCGAAACGACCAGATGGCCAACGCCTTCTTCTCAGACCTGCTCGCCACCATCTCCGATCGCGGCCGCACGCTGCTGCGCCGCGGGGACTCCGCCGACGCCAAGCACGATGCCGACGGGCTGATCGAGCTCTGCGGTGCGCTGCTGTCCGGCCGGGGCGAAGCTTCGGGCACTGCCATGGCGCGTGAGGTGCTCGACATCTACCAGGAGTTGGATGCGGCAGGACGCCGCGCCTTCTTCGCAGCCCTGGTGCGCGATTTCGGCCCCGATCGCGAACGCCTGTCCAAGGCGATCGAAAAATGGCGCGCCAAGCCCAGTGACGAAGACGCGAGCTCGCTGCACTTCGCCTCCGAGCCGCGCCGGCAGGAGCTGATCCGACGCCTCAACCGCGCGCCGGGCGGCACCGGCGATCTCGTCAACATGCGCGCCGATCTGCTCGGCATGATGAACGGGCACACCGATCTCGCCGCGCTCGATCGCGACGTCTCGCACCTTCTCTCGTCGTGGTTCAACAGGGGGTTTCTCGTGCTGCGCCGGATTGACTGGTCGACCCCGGCCAACATCCTCGAAAAGATCATTCGTTACGAAGCCGTGCACGAGATCAGCGACTGGGACGATCTGCGCCGCCGCATCGACCCGGTCGACCGGCGTTGCTACGCCTTCTTCCATCCCGCCATGGTCGACGAGCCGCTGATCTTCGTCGAGGTGGCGCTGACCGAGACGATCCCCGGTGCGATCGCGCCGCTGCTGGCGGTCGATCGCCAGCATCTGCCGATCGAGCGCGCGCGCACCGCGGTGTTCTATTCGATCTCCAACACCCAGCGCGGGCTTGGCGGCATCTCCTTCGGCAGCTTCCTGATCAAGCAGGTGGTCGAAGAGCTGCGCCGCGAGACGCCAAAACTCGACACCTTCGTGACGCTGTCGCCGGTGCCGGGCTTCATGCAATGGGTGAAGCAGGACAAGGACCTGCCGCTCTCGGACGAGGACCGCGAGGTGCTGAAGCGCCTCGACGATCCCAAATGGTTCGAGAACCCCGAGACGACGACGCTGCTCCGCACCGTGATCGAGCCGCTCGCGGCCTATTACTTCCTGAAGGCGCGCACGCCGAAGGGCAAGCTGATCGATTCCGTCGCCCGCTTCCACCTCGGCAACGGCGCACGGCTCGAGCGCATCAACTGGCTCGGCGACCTCTCGCCGAAAGGCGCACGCGAGTCCGCCGGCGTGATGGTCAACTACCTCTACCGCCTCGACGACATCGAGAAGAACCACGAAGCCTACGCCAATGACGGCGAGGTCGTGGCGTCGAGCGCGGTGAAGAAGCTGCTGAAGGGCGAGGGGCGCAGGCTGCTGGATATGCGGCTGTCTTAAGCGCGCAGGCTCGCGCCACATCGTCATTGCGAGGAGCTCTTGCGACGAAGCAATCCAGATTGTCTCCGCGGAGAGAGACTGGATTGCTTCGCTGCGCTCGCAATGACGGAGGATGTGGTGGCACCCCGGGTGCTTCTGGCGCCAGCATCGGCTACTAGACACGCGGCTGTCCTAAGCGCTAGACGTTTCATCAGTTCCTGCACCAAAGACGGGACACCATGAAACGACGCGACTTTCTCGGCCTGACCGCAGCGGCGGCAACCAGCCTCTCGCTTTCGCCCGCACGCAGTTTCGCGGAGGGATCTGGCTCCGGACCAGAAATGACGGCGCTGTGCGACTACATGAGCGCTGCGAAAACCCGCGCGCTGCCGCCCGAAGTCGTCGAACAAGCAAAGCACCACATCCTCGACACGCTGGCGTCGATGATCTCAGGCTCGGAGCTGCCGCCCGGTCAGGCGGCGCAGCGCTACATTCGCGCCAATGCTGCGCAGGGGACATCGACCATCGCCGGCACATCGCTCACCGCGTCGCCAGTCGAGGCTGCGCTTGCCAACGGCGTCATGGCGCATGCCGACGAGACCGACGATTCGCACAGCCCGTCGCGCTCGCATCCCGGCAGTTCGACTGTGCCCGCGGCACTTGCGCTCGGCGAACACCTCGGAATCGACGGCGCCCATTTTCTGCGTGCGGTGACGCTCGGCTATGACGTCGGCACGCGCGTGGTGATGGCGATGGGCGGGGCCGATTTCAGCTATGAAAGCGTGCTGAGCACGCACAGCATTTCCGGCACGTTCTGCGCTTCCGCTGCGGCGGCTAGCGTCGCCGGCTTCGACGCGCGCCGGATGCGCTGGGTGCTCGACTATGCCGCGCAGCAATCCTCCGGCTTCATCGTGTGGCGGCGCGACGTCGACCATATCGAGAAAGGGTTTGTGTTCGCCGGCATGCCGGCCCGCAACGGCGTGACGGCGGCGCTGCTGGTGCGTTCGGACTGGAACGGCGTCGACGACGTGTTCTCAGGGCCAGACAATTACTTCCTGGCCTATGCGCCGAAGGCTGCGACCGGCAAACTCGTGGAGAAGCTTGGCGAGCGTTACGAGATCGCAGGCACCGACATCAAGAAATGGACGGTGGGTTCACCGATCCAGGGACCGCTCGATGCGGTCTACGCCATCCGCAGCAAGCAGGCGTTCGAGGCCGGAGAGGTCAAGCGCGTCACCGTACGTCTTGCGCCGTCGGTCGCCGAGGTCGTGGACAACCGCGACATCCCCGACATCTGTCTCCAGCACATGGTCGCCGTGATGCTGCTCGACAAGACCGCCTCGTTCCACGCCGCGCACGACAAGCCGCGCATGCAGGACGCGGCGGTTTTGAAGGAGCGCGCCAAGGTGAATTTGGTGCGCGACGAGGAGCTGGCCAAACTATTGCCGGTGCGCGTCGCCGTCGTCGGGATCGAGCTCACTGATGGAAGCCGCCTCTCCGAACGCGTCACCGCCGTGCGCGGCACGCCGCGCAACCCGATGACGCGCGACGAGGTCATCGACAAGGCGCGCGATCTGATTGCCCCAGTGGTCGGCGGCGAGAAGGCCGAGCGGTTGATCAAGTCGGTGTATGAGATTGAGGCTGTGACCAACATCCGCAGCTTGCGGCCGCTGCTGCAACGCGTGTGAGGAGCGAAATTTCGTAAGGGATGGCAGACTTTCGCCACATCGTCATTGCGAGGAGCTCTTGCGAAGAAACAATCCAGACTGCCTCCACAGAGAGATTCTGGATTGCTTCGCTGCGCTCGCAATGACGGAGCGTGTGGCAGGCATCTCGCCCCGCGCCACGCGTCGTCGAGCTACAATTGGAATTCTTCCATGACATCCGATGGTGCCGCATCTCCTCGGCCAATAAGCCCCTCGGACCGGATCGACGCCATCGACGTGCTGCGGGGCATTGCCCTGTTCGGCGTCATGGCCATCAACGTGGTCATGGAATTTCGCATTTCGATCTTCGAGCAGTTTCTTGGTGCCAGGACGCTTGCTTCGCCGGTTGATCGTGCCGTCGAAACGATCCTGACGCAGGCCGTGGAGCTCAAGGCGTTTGCGCTGTTCTCGCTGCTGTTCGGCGCAGGCCTTGCCATTCAATTCGACCGGCTCGCGAACAGCGAGCGCCGCACTTTCCTGCTCCTGCGGCGGCTCGCTGTGCTGCTGGTGTTCGGCGTCACTCATTTGTGCCTGATCTGGAACGGCGATATCCTCACCGAATATGCACTGGCGGGATTCATCGTGCTGCCGTTCCTGTTTGGCCCGCGCTGGTTGCTGACGCTCGCCGCGCTGGCGTCTCTCGCGCTGTATCTGGCCATGCAGGCCTTTCCGCCCGCGGGGTTGTTTCCCGGCAGGACCGCGATCTGGCGGGACGTCATCGATGCAAATCGCATCTATGCGACGGGCGGCTTCCTCGACGTGCTGGCGTTTCGTCTCCGCGAAATTCCTCTCATCGCGTCCCTGCACGCGTTCGTCTTCTTGCGCACGATCGGGCTGTTTCTCGTCGGAGCGCTGGCCTGGCGGAGCGGCATTCTGCAAAATGCCCGCGGCCTGCTCGTCATCGCGCTTCCGGCTATCTGTCTCGGCGCGGCCTTGCTTTACGTCGGCATCGAGCCGCTCGGCAACATCCTGCTGGCGCTGGGCTATGGTGCCGCCATCCTCTTCATCGCCAGTTTCGGACGCGGCAAGAGGCTGCTCGGCTGGGCCGCGCCGCTCGGCCGGATGGCATTCACCAACTACGTCGCGCAATCGCTCATCTTCGGCTGGATCTTCTACGGCTACGGCCTTGGCCTGTTCGGACGGCTCGGCATCACCCAGGCCCTCGCTATCGGCATCGCCGTCTACGTCGGACAGGTGCTGTTCAGCGCATGGTGGCTGCGCCACTACCGATACGGCCCGATCGAATGGCTCTGGCGCACGCTGATGTATGGTGC
Source organism: Bradyrhizobium sp. 956_D2_N1_4 (assembly GCF_052076025.1). Taxonomy (NCBI): domain Bacteria; kingdom Pseudomonadati; phylum Pseudomonadota; class Alphaproteobacteria; order Hyphomicrobiales; family Nitrobacteraceae; genus Bradyrhizobium; species Bradyrhizobium sp. 956_D2_N1_4. The sequence continues at coordinate 5,966,878 of NZ_CP197237.1, forward strand.
ACTGCAGCCGATGTTGTTGTCACGGGTGGAGGGCGTGCAGTGACCAAGGTCCCTCCGCCGTCATTGCGAGGAGCACTTGCGACGAAGCAATCCAGACTGCCTCCGCGGAAAGATTCTGGATTGCTTCGCTGCGCTCGCAAAGACGGAATGTGTTGCAACAGTCGGGCTACTCCGCCAGCGCCTTCATTTCCTTGTAGAGATCGGACTTGCCTTCGAAGCCGATGCCCGGCAGGTCGGGCATGGTGATGTGGCCGTTCTCGACGCGCACACCATCCGGGAAGCCGCCGTAGGGTTGGAACAGGTCGGGATAGCTCTCGTTGCCGCCGAGGCCAAGGCCGGCGGCGATGTTGAGGGACATCTGGTGGCCGCCGTGGGGGATGCAGCGGCTCGGCGACCAGCCGTAGGTTTTCAGGACCTCCAGCGTGCGCTGGTATTCGCAGAGGCCATAGGACAGCGCGCAGTCGAATTGCAGCCAGTCGCGATCCGGACGCATGCCGCCATAGCGGATCAGGTTGCGCGCGTCCTGGTGGCTGAACAGGTTTTCGCCTGTCGCCATCGGGCCGGGATAGAATTCAGCGAGCGCGGCCTGCAACGCATAGTCGAGGGGATCGCCGACCTCCTCGTACCAGAACAGCGGATAGTCCCGCAGCATTTTTGCGTAGGCGATGCCGGTCTCGAGATCGAAGCGGCCGTTGGCATCGACCGCGAGCTGCGCGTCCTTGCCGATCTCCTTCAGCACCGCCTCGATGCGGGTGCGGTCGTCTTCGATCGACGCGCCGCCGATCTTCATCTTCACGACGTTGTAGCCGCGATCCAGATAGCCGCGCATCTCGCCGCGCAACATCGAGAGATCCTTGCCGGGATAGTAGTAGCCGCCGGCGGCGTAGACGAACACGCGCGGATTGGCTTTGACGCCGTGCCGTTCGGCGAGCAGCCGGAACAGCGGCTTGCCTGCGATCTTCGCCACGGCGTCCCACACCGCCATGTCGATGGTGCCGACCGCGACCGAGCGCTCGCCATGGCCGCCCGGCTTCTCGTTGGTCATCATCGCGCCCCAGACCTTGTCGGGGTCGAGATTGTCACCGGCCGCATTCAGCAGCGACTTCGGATCGGCCTCCAGGATGCGCGAGGCAAAGCGCTCGCGGATCAGGCCGCCCTGCCCGTAGCGGCCGTTGGAATTGAAGCCGTAGCCGACGACGCGCTTGCCGTCGCGGACGACGTCAGTGACGACGGCGACGAGGCTCGTCGTCATCTTGGTGAAGTCGATATAGGCGTTGCGGATCGGCGAAGAGATCGGCTTCGTGATCTCGCGGACGTCAACGATGCGGACGGACATGGGGTTGGCTTTCGCTAACGGTGAGAAACGTTCGTCATTGCGAGCGGAGCGAAGCAATCCAGACTGTCACCGCGGAAAGACCCTGGATTGCTTCGTCGCTGCGCTCCTCGCAATGACGAGGACAGAGTATGCGCGCGCTTACTTCTTATCTCTGAAATACGGCTCGACCGGACCATGCACCTTGATCGTCAGCGGATTGCCGTGGCGGTCCTTGGCGTTGCCGGCGGTGACGCGGACCCAGCCTTCGCTGATGCAGTACTCCTCGACATTGGTCTTCTCGACACCTTTGAAGCGGATGCCGACGTCGCGCGAGAGAATATCCGCGTTGTAATAGGGGCTGTTCGGGTCGACCGACAGGCGGTCCGGAAATTCGTCGCTCATGATTGTCTCGCTCATAACAGGGTCTCGATTTGATTTCGCAGTCCTTCCGGCCGTGCGGTCGGCGCGTAGCGCGCGATCACCTTGCCGGCACGGTCCACGAGGAACTTGGTGAAATTCCATTTGATGGAGGCGCCCAGCAGGCCGGATTGCTGGCGTTTCAGGTAGTCATACAGAGGGTGCGCATGGGCGCCGTTGACGTCGATCTTCTCGAACAGGGGAAAGGTGACGTCGTAGTTGGTGGAGCAGAAGGCCTGGATCTCGCTCGCCGGCCCCGGCTCCTGCGCGCCGAATTGGTTGCAGGGAAAGCCGAGCACCGAGAAGCCGCGCGGCGAGAGGTCGCGATAGAGATCCTCCAGCCCGCGATATTGCGGCGTGAAGCCGCATTTGCTCGCGGTGTTGACGATCAAGAGCACCTGCCCTTCGAAACGGCGCATGGGCACCTCCTCGCCGAGAAGCGAGTTGGCCTTGAAATCGTAGATCACAGACATCGCTAACCCACGGGGTCGATCGGCGACGGCGGCACGCCGCCCGCCTCGATCGCTTCGCCTGCGAGCAGACATAGATCTTCGCGATAGCGGCCGGACACGATGTGCACGCCGACCGGCGCCTTGCCGACGAGACCGGTGGAGACCACGAGGCCCGGCAGTCCCATGAACGGGGTCGCGATTTGCGGCATCTGCGCCTCCCAGACGCGCTCGAAGGATTCGTTGTCCTTGCGGTCGAGATGATCCGGGAACGGCAACTCGCCGGAAACCGGCGTGAGCACGACGGCATATTTCTCGAAGAACAGCATCCAGTCGCGGGTCAGTGCGGCGCGGCGCGTGAGCGCCTTGGCGTAGTCCGCCTGGTCCATCGGCGTGACCTTGACGCGATTGCCGCGCAGGCAGGCCAGCGCACCGGGATCGCCTTCGCGCTCAGCCATCTCCAGCTGCGCCTCATAGCCGTCGCCAAGCCAGAGTTTCCTCTGCCACGCGACCGCCTCGCGCATCGGCGGCGTGTTCTCGATGACCTCGACAGTCCAGCCGGCGCGCTCCAGCCGCTTGCCGGCGTCAGTCACGGCCGCCTTCACCTCCGGTTTGGTCGCAAGCCCGTCCGGATTGAGGCAGAGCGCGGCGCGCTTCGGCCGCGCGGGGCCCTCCAGCGGCGCCGGCACGAACCAGGGGTCGCGGATGTCGCGGGCCGACATGGCTTCGAGCGAGATCCTGAGATCGTTGACCGTGCGCGCCAGCGGGCCCGAGACGGCCATGATCTGCGGCCCGATGGGACGCTCCGGCAGCGCCGGGTTGAAGGCGGGGATGCGGCCGAGCGTCGGGCGCAGGCCGTGCACGCCGCAGGCATAGGCGGGATAGCGGATCGAGCCGGCGATATCGGTGCCGTGGGCGATATGGCCAATGCCGGCCGCGACCGCCGAGCCGGCGCCGCCGGACGAGCCGCCCGGGGTCAGGGAGGCGTCGCGGGGGTTCTTGGTGTCGCCATGGACCAGATTGGTGGTGAACCAGCGATAGGAGAAGGCCGGGCAATTGGTGCGGCCAAGCAGGATGGCGCCCGCTTTGCGGAAATTGGCGACCACCGGATTGTCCTCGCGCGCGATCAGGTCGCGCTGGAGTTTCAGGCCGTTGGTGGTGGCAAAGCCTTCCTGGTCGACATTGGCCTTGATGGTGACGGGCACGCCGGCGAGCACACCGGGATCGTCTCCCCTGGCGATGGCGGCATCGACGGCATCAGCCTGCTTGAGCACGTCCTCCGGCCGGTGGTCGATCACCGCGTTGAGCTGGGGATTGACGGCGTCCAGGCGGGCCAGACCGGCCTTGGCCGCCTCCCTGGCGGAGACCTTTTTGGATTTGACGAGGGTGGCGAGGTCGGCGGCCGACAGGCGCCAGAGATCTTGCATGGCTTGCTCCGTTTAACCGGCGTCTTTTAGCGCCGGGAACGCGGCAAAGCCATGCGGATTTCGCGGGGAGGAAGAGCGGGTTTGGCGTCGGGGTGGCGCCTCATTCTCCGTCATTGCGAGCGCAGCGAAGCAATCCAGAATCCCGCCGCGGAGACAGTCTGGATTGCTTCGTCGCAAGGGCTCCTCGCAATGACCGGGGAGAGCTGGGGCCTCAATGCCTGGTCGCGGACTGATCCGGGATGTCCAGCAGGGCCTCGGTGAAGGGGAATTCGAGCACGATCTCCCCGTCGTCGTCGGTCACCTCGATGACGGCCTCCATGAGCGCCGGCTGGGCGCCCTCCGACTTCACCACCTCCAGGATCATCTGGCGGGCGACCTCCCAGGCGCGATCGGGGTTACGCAGGTCCTCTCCGTCGGGATCCACGATCAATTCGTCGCCGATGCGGGTGTTGAAGAAGTATCTGGGCATCACGAGGGTCCAAATTGGGAGGCCTGTACCGGATTGAAAGCTGCACTGCACTCACAACTGCTTTATCAGGACAGGGTTCGCGACCGAATGCGCCACGCGCAAGGCAGCATCACGGGAAGTGATGTTCCACCATCATTTTCGCGGCGCAACATGGCTTTCTCGGGAAGATTTCACTAGCGAAGTTTTCCGCTCGCATTACTTTAACCGTTGGGCGGATACGTCCGAATTCGTGAAAATGGAGAGCCAAAATGGCTTGGAAAGCCCCGAAGATCGTCGAAGTGCCCTGTGGCATGGAAATCAACATGTATGTGAGCGCCACCCGCAAGTAAGCGGTTGGTGGTTTCTGCGCAGGTGGATCTTTCGGTGACGATCGGTTTCCGGAAGACACGAACTTTGTCGGCATCCGTGTCGGCCTGAGATCCACCTCGCGACGTTCCCTCCAGGAGACGTATTATGCTTCGCGTCGTCGTCCTGGGCGCCGGGGCCGGCGGCGGAGTCCCGCAATGGAATTGCGGGTGCGAGGGCTGCCGGGCGGCCCGTGAAAACGGCCATGAGCTTCAGAGAACCCAGGCCTCGGTCGCGTTCAGTGGCGACGGCGAGCACTGGTTCCTGATCAACGCCTCCCCCGATCTTCGCCAGCAATTGAACGCCACGCCGCAGCTGCATCCCAAGGCCGGCGCGCTGCGCCATACGCCTGTTGCAGGCGTGATCCTGACCAACAGCGAGGTGGATGCGGTCGCGGGTCTGCTGTCGATGCGCGAGGGCTCGCCCTTCACGGTCTATGCGCATCAGAAGGTGCTGGCGATCCTGAAGAGCAACAGCATCTTCAACGTCCTGAACGAGAAGAACGTACAGCGCCAGCCGATTTCCATCCACGAGCCGTTCGAGCCGCGGCTGCCTGATGGCGCGCGCTCAGGACTTGAGGTGCTGCCCTTCGCGGTGCCCGGCAAGTCGGCCTGGTATCTGGAAGGCAAGGCGCATCCCGGCGGCGAGACCGGCGATGGCGATACGCTGGGGCTCAAGATCACGGACAAATCAACCGGCAAGTGCTTCTACTTCATCGCCGCCTGCGCCGAGGTGACCGACGCGCTCAAGGCCGAGATCGACGGCGCCGCACTGGTGTTCTTTGACGGCACGGTCTGGCAGGATGACGAGATGATCAAGGCCGGGCTCGGCCAGAAGACCGGCAAGAGCATGGGCCATGTCGCGATGTCCGGTCACGATGGCGCGATCGCGCGCCTCGCCGACCTCACTCTCGACAGGAAGATGTTTCTGCATATCAATAACTCGAATCCGGCGCTGCTGCCCGATACGCCGGAGCGTAAAGCGCTCGAGGCCGCGGGCTGGCGGATACCCGCCGACGGAACGGAGATCGTGCTGTGAATGCCGCGTCACTGACTGGAATGACTGCGCTCTCTGTTGGCAAGGACATCAGGCTCAACTCGGCCGAGGAGCTTGAGGCGACGCTGCGCCATATCGGGGCGACGCGCTATCACAGCCTGCATCCGTTCCATAAGCTGCTGCACGGCGGCAAGCTCAACAAGGGCCAGGTGCAGGCCTGGGCGCTGAACCGCTACTATTACCAGAGCACGATCCCGATCAAGGACGCCGTGGTGATCTCGCGCTTCCGCGACCGCGCCACGCGGCTGGAATGGCGCCACCGCATCGAGGACCATGACGGCGACGTCGGCTCCGAGGGCGGCATCGAGCGCTGGCTGAAGCTGACCGAAGGCCTCGGTCTCGACACGGCCTATGTGGAATCGACCGAAGGCATCTTGCCGGCGACGCGCTTCGCGGTCGAAGCCTATGTCCATTACTGCCGCGAGAAGAGCCCGCTGGAGGCGATCGCCTCCTCACTCACCGAATTGTTCGCGCCGAACCTTCACGAGGAGCGCATCTCCGGCATGCTGGAGCACTACGATTTCGTCAACCCCGACATCATGAGCTACTTCAAGCGGCGGCTGGCGCAGGCGCCGCGCGACGCCGGCTTTGCGCTAGACTACGTCAAGGCGCACGCCACGACGCCCGAGCAGCGCGCGCAGGTGTGCAACGCGCTGATCTTCAAGACCAACGTGCTGTGGGTGCAGCTGGACGCACTCCAGCACGCCTATGTCGAGGGCCACATTCCGCCGGGCGCGTTCGTGCCCAAAGCGAGCTGAGGGACAAGCGCAATGGCCGGGCCGCGGAACATCAGCGTCAGCGAGGCAAGCCGCCCGGTGCTGCCGCGGCATGCCAAGCTGAAATATGACGAGACGCGCAAGGTCTGGGTGATCCTGGCGCCGGAACGGGTGCTGGCGCCCGACGAGATCGCGGTCGAGGTCTTGCAGCTCTGCGATGGCGAGCGCAATGTCGGCGACGTCGCCGACCTGCTGGCGGCGAAATACGCCGCGCCGCGCGAGGCGATTCTGGCCGACGTCATCGTCATGCTGCAGGATCTCGCCGACAAGGGCTTCCTCACCGAGGCCCGGGAGAAGACGTCATGAGCGACCTGCTCGGCAATCTTCCGGCCGACATCAGCGACAGCCTCGCGGTGCTGGAGAAGCAACGCTCGACGGCGGAGGCGTTTGGCATTCCGCTCGCCGTATTGCTCGAGATCACGCATCGCTGCCCGCTACAATGCCCCTATTGCTCCAATCCCGTCGAGCTCGACCGCTCCGGCAAGGAGCTGACCACCGAGGAGTGGAAGAAGGTCTTGAGCGAGCTCGCCGAGATCGGCGTGCTCCAGGTGCATTTCTCCGGCGGCGAGCCGACCGCGCGGAAGGACCTCGTCGAGCTGGTCAAGCATGCGAGCGACGTCGGCCTCTACACCAATCTGATCACCTCGGCCGTGCTGCTGACGCGCGAGCGGCTCAGCGCGCTCGCGGACGCCGGCCTCTGCCATGTGCAGATCAGCTTCCAGGGTGTCGAGGAAGGCATCGCCGACCGCGTCGCCGGCTACAAGAACGGGCATCGCAAGAAGCTCGAAGTCGCGAAATGGACCCGCGAGCTCGATCTGCCGCTCACCGTGAACGCGGTGATGCACCGGCAGAATTTGCACCAGCTCCCCGACATCATCCAGATGTCTGTTGACCTCGACGCCGACCGGCTCGAGGTCGCCAATGTCCAGTATTACGGCTGGGCGCTGAAGAACCGCGCCGCGCTGATGCCGACCGTGGCGCAGCTCGACGAATGCACCCGCATCGTCGAGGAGGCGCGCGAGCGGCTGAAGGGCACGCTCGCCATCGACTACGTCGTTCCCGATTATTACGCGCTGCGGCCGAAGAAATGCATGGGCGGCTGGGGCCGGCAGTTCTTCAACATCTCGCCGGCCGGCAAGGTGCTGCCCTGCCACGCCGCCGAGAGCATCACCGGGCTCGAGTTCGAATCCGTGCGCTCCAACCATTCGATCGCCTGGATCTGGCAGAATTCTGACGCCTTCAACCGCTATCGCGGCACCGGCTGGATGAAGGAGCCGTGCAAGTCCTGCGAATTCCGCGAGATCGATTTCGGCGGCTGCCGCTGCCAGGCCTTTGCGCTGACGGGCGACGCCGCCAACACCGATCCGGCCTGCGCGCTGTCGCCGCTGCACGAGACCATCTTCAAGCAGGCCGAGCGCGAGGCCGAGGGCGAGACCAACCGCTTCCTCTATCGCAATTTCGCCGGCGGCACTCTGGAATCCGGGAATGATGCCTGACGCCGACGCGGCCGCATCCGCCAAACGTGCCGATCCCTTTGCGCCGCTGACCTCCGACATGCTCGATGTCGGCGACGGCCACGAGCTCTATGTCGAGAGCGTCGGCCGCGCCGATGGCATCCCTGCGATCTACCTGCATGGCGGCCCCGGCAGCGGCTGCCAACCCGACCATCGCAAGCTGTTCGATCCCGAACGCTTCTGCGCGGTGCTGTTCGACCAGCGCGGCTGCGGCCGCAGCCGTCCGAAGGGATCGCGCGAAAACAACACGACGGCGCATCTGATCGCGGACATGGAGAAGATCCGCGAGAAATTCGGCTTCGACCGCTGGATGGTGGTCGGCGGCTCCTGGGGCGCGACGCTGGCATTGGCTTATGCGCAGGCCCATCCCGAGCGCGTCTCCGGCATTGCGCTGCGCGCAACCTTCCTGGGCACCCGTGCCGAGGTCGAAACCGCCTTCACATCGCGCCTGTCACAATTCTATCCGGCGCTCTACGAGGATTTTCTCAGCGTGCTGCCGGTCGATGAGCGCGCACACCCGGTGGACGCCTATTGGCGCCGCATCCTCGATACCGATCCGGCCGTGCATGGTCCCGCCGCGCGGGCCTGGCACGACACCGAGCGCGTCTTGTCTGAGCACAAGGCGGCCAAGACGCGGCTGGACCTCGCATCGCTGAACGTGTGGCGCACGCTGCCTGCGACGCCATTCATGGAGGCGCATTATTTCGTCCACGACAGCTTCATGACGGACGACCAGCTGCTGCGGAACGCCGGCAAGCTCGCTGGCATTCCCGGCATCATCGTGCAGGGCCGCTACGATCTGTTGTGCCCTCCTGAGACATCCGAGCGGCTTGCGAAAGTTTGGCCGGGTTCCGAGATTCGGATCGTGGAAGAAGCCGGACATTCGCTCTATGATGCCGGCGTGCGGGACGCGGTCATGAAGTCGATCGCCGATCTCGCGTCGAAAGCCGCGCGCTAGATCGATCTCCTCATCCTGAGGAGCGCTCCAAAAGGAGCGCGTCTGGAAGGATAAGGCCCGGATCTAGCAGTGGGGCCTTCATGGTTCGCGACGCCACTTCGTGGCTCCTCGCCATGAGGGTCTGAATGGGAAGGACAAGAACAATGCCGCTCGCCGGGCAAGGCATGCTGCTGACGTCGATGAACATCGACGTTCCAGATGAGGCCGATTTCAACCGCTGGTACGATCGCGAGCATCTGGAAGAGCGCGTCGCGATCGAGGGTTTCCTGGAGGCGCGGCGCTATGTCGCGCATGCCGCCAACCCCAAATATCTCTCGCTGTACTCGACCGCGACGCTCGACGTGCTCGACAGTCCCGCCTACCGGGCCCGCCTCGCCAACCAGACCGAATGGTCGCGGCGGACCATGACGCATTTCAAGAACATGCTGCGCGTGGTCGCGCGCATCACCATCAGCAAGGGCACCGGTCGCGGCGCAGCACTCGGGCTGGTGCGGCTGCGGCCGAGCGCCGACAATGCCGGGACATGGCGTGATGCACTGCACGAAAAGCTGACGCCCGGGGAGCGCGAGGGCATCATCTCGATGCATCTGCTCGAAAGCGAGCCGGAATTGTCGGGCGCGACGGCCGACATTCCAGCGGTGCGCAATGAGGGCGCGCGCGACTGGTTCGTGCTGATCGACGGCACGCATGTCGGCGCGGTCTCCGCCGTCATTGCCGAACGGTTCACCGGCCCCGCCGCATCGCCCTTCCCGCTTCCCGTTTCCGTCGGCACTTACAGCCTGATGTGGGATCTCGCGAAGAGCGATATCGCGCCCGGCTAGTGGCCATCCGCAACGCAACATATTGCACCGCACGCATCTTGCGCGCGGCCGTTAATGCTGAGCGCGCGCAGCACCTATGAAAGCAGGTGATCGCGTAAATTTGCCGTTGTACTTCGGAACGGTTCTAATAAGCTAACCCAATGACGTCATTCATAAACCAGATCGACGCGCATTAGCGTTCGCCAAGCTCAAGAAAAGGCCGCCGGGTCTTTGGGCCTGTGCGGACAGGGTAGGAATGAAACCGACCGACATCGCGGCCCCCGACTACTTTCACAAAGTGGTCGATTGCCAGTGGGCCTGTCCTGCACACACCCCGGTTCCCGAATACATCCGACTGATCGCACAAGGCCGCTACAGCGACGCCTACATGATCAATTGGAAATCGAACGTGTTCCCAGGAATTCTGGGACGCACCTGCGATCGTCCATGCGAGCCGGCGTGCCGTCGCGGACGCGTCGAGGAAACGCCGGTGGCGATCTGCCGCCTCAAGCGCGTCGCCGCCGACTTCAAGGACGACATCAGGCAGCGCCTGCCGCGCCCCGCGCCGAAGAACGGCAAGCGCGTTGCGTTCGTCGGCGGTGGCCCCGCCTCGCTGACGGTGGCGCGCGATCTTGCTCCGCTCGGCTATCACTGCACCGTGTTCGACGGCGATCCCGAAGCCGGCGGTATGATGCGCACGCAGATCCCGAAATTCCGCCTGCCCAATTCGGTCATCGACGAGGAGACCGGCTACATCCTGGGTCTCGGCGTCGAGTTCAAAGGCGGTCATCGCATCGAGAGCATGAAGGCGCTGCTCGCGGAGAAATATGACGCGATCTTCGTCGGCTCCGGCGCACCGCGCGGACGCGAGCTCGATGTTCCCGGCCGGAAAGAAGCTGCCGCCAACATCCATATCGGCATCGACTGGCTGTCCTCGGTGTCGTTCGGCCACATCGACAAGATCGGCAAGCGCGTGATCGTGCTCGGCGGCGGCAACACCGCGATGGATTGCTGCCGCACCGCGCGCCGCCTCGGCGGCGCAGACGTGAAAGTCATTGTGCGCTCCGGCTTCGAGGAGATGAAGGCCTCGCCCTGGGAGAAGGAAGACGCGATCCACGAGGACATCCCGATCCTCAACTACATGGTGCCGGTGGCATTCAAGCATGTCGCCGGCAAGCTCATCGGCGTCACCTTCCAGCACGTCAAAGCCGAATATGACGCCAAAGGCCGCCGCAATCTGGTGCCTTCGGGCGACCCCGATCAGACCATTCCCTGCGACGACGTGCTGGTCGCGGTCGGCCAGGAAAACGCCTTTCCCTGGATCGAGCAGGATTGCGGCATCGAGTTCGACAAATGGCACATGCCCAAGGTCGATCCGAAGACCTTCGTCTCGACCAATCCGAAAGTGTTCTTCGGTGGTGACGCCGCGTTCGGCCCGAAGAACATCATCTGGGCCGTGGCGCAGGGCCACGACGCCGCGCTGTCGATCCACAAGATGCTCTCGGGCGATGACATCACCGAACGGCCGCTGCCGGAGGTGCAAATCTCCTCGCAGAAGATGGGCATCCACGAATGGAGCTATGACAACGACATCTCCAACGACAAGCGCTTCAAGGTTCCGCATCGCGACAAGGTGATTGCGCTGAAGGACATCCGAACCGAGGTCGAGCTCGGCTACGACGTCAAGCTGGCGCTGGGCGAAGCCGAGCGCTGCCTGAACTGCGACGTCCAGACCGTGTTCTCGACCTCGCTCTGCATCGAGTGCGACGCCTGCGTCGACATCTGCCCGATGGACTGCATCACCTTCACTGATAATGGCGAGGAAAGCGACCTACGCCAGCGCCTGAAGGCGCCCTCGCCGCATCCGGACCAGGACCTCTACGTGTCCTCTGATCTCAAGACCGGGCGCGTGATGGTTAAGGACGAGGACGTCTGCCTGCATTGCGGGCTGTGCGCCGAGCGTTGTCCCACCGGAGCCTGGGACATGCAGAAATATTTCATCGAGATGACTTACGCAGGTTCGACATGTCCGACAAAAAGCCGCTCAGCAGCGTAAACGACTTCGTCGTCCGCTTCGCCAACGTCAACGGCTCGGGCTCGGCCAGCGCCAACGAGATGTTCGCGCGCGCGATCCTGCGTCACGGCGTTCCGGTCTCCCCCCGCAACATCTTCCCCTCCAACATCCAGGGCCTGCCGACCTGGTACGAGGTGCGGGTGACGGAAGACGGCCATCTCGGCGCCCGTGGCGGCGTCGACATGATGGTGGCGATGAACCCGCAGACCTGGGACAAGGACATCGCCGGCATCGAGCCCGGCGGCTATCTGTTCTACGATTCCACCAAGCCGATGCCGTCGACCAAATTCCGCGACGACATCACCGTGATCGGCGTGCCGCTCACCGCGATCACCAACTCGACCTACACCGATCCGCGCCAGCGCCAGCTGTTCAAGAACATCATCTATCTGGGCAGCCTCTCGGCGCTGCTCGACATGGACCCGAAGCTGATCGAGCAGCTGATCGGCGAGCAGTACAAGGGCAAGGAGAAGCTGCTCTCCTCCAACGTCCATGCGCTGCATCTCGGCCGCGACTGGGCGCTGCAGAATTTGAAATGCCCGATCGGGCTGCGGGTGAAGAAAACCGACAAAGTCGGCGACCGCATCTTCATCGAAGGCAACAGCGCCGCCGCGCTCGGCGCGGTCTATGGCGGCGCCACCGTGTGCGCCTGGTATCCGATCACGCCGTCCTCGTCGGTGGCGGAGGCCTTCACCGCCCACTGCAAGAAGTACCGGCATGATCCTGAAACGGGCAAGGCGAAATACGCCATCGTGCAGGGCGAGGACGAGCTGGCTTCAATCGGTATCGTCATTGGCGCCTCCTGGAACGGCGCCCGTGCCTTCACCGCAACCTCCGGGCCCGGCATCTCCTTGATGACCGAGTTCATCGGCCTCTCCTATTTCGCGGAGATCCCGGCCGTGATCATGAACATCCAGCGCGCCGGTCCCTCGACCGGCATGCCGACCCGCACCCAGCAATGCGACATCATCGCCTGCGCCTATGCTTCGCATGGCGACACCAAGCACGTGCTGCTGTTCCCGGAAGATCCGGCTGAGGCCTTCGAGTTCGCGGCGGCCGCATTCGATCTTGCCGAACGGCTCCAGACCACGATCTTCCTGATGCTCGACCTCGACATCGGGATGAACCACCGTCTTTGCCGCCCGCTGAAATGGGACGACGCGAAACAGTATGACCGCGGCAAAGTGATGACCACGGAGATGCTGGAGGAAGGCCGCGACTTCGGCCGCTATCTCGACGTCGACGGGGACGGCATTCCCTACCGCACCTATCCCGGCACGCACCCGACCAAGGGCTCCTATTTCACCCGCGGCACCTCGCGCGACCGCTATGCGCGTTACTCCGAGGAAGGCTCGGTCTATGCCGACAACATGCAGCGCCTGGTGCGCAAGTTCGAGACCGCGCAGGACCTGGTCCCGCGCCCGCTCCAGGCCAACGCGGAACGGCCGACCAAATATGGCGTGATCTATTTCGGCTCGACCTCGCCGGCGATGGACGAGGCGATCGGCCTGCTGGAGGCGCGCGGACATCAGCTCGACCGCCTGCGCATCCGCGCCTTCCCGTTCCACTCGAGCGTGGCGAGCTTCCTCGCCGAGCACGACTTCGTCTACGTGGTCGAACAGAACCGCGACGCCCAGCTCCGCCAGCTCATCGTCAACGAGAACGGCATCGACCCGGTGCGCCTCGTACCGATCGTGCATTATGACGGCACCCCGATCACCGCCCGCTACATCGCAAAAGCCATTGGCGACCACCAGGATCACCTCAAGGTGACCCCGCTCCGCAAGGCCGTGTCATGACCTATATTGCCAAGCCGAAGTTCCATCATCCGGGCCTGAAGAAGAACGAGCTCGGCTACACGCACCGCGACTACGAGGGCAAGATCTCGACCCTGTGCGCCGGCTGCGGCCATGACTCGATCACGGCCTCGATCATCGAAGCCTGCTACGAGCTCTCGATCGAACCGCACCGGGTTGCGAAGATCTCCGGCATCGGCTGCTCCTCGAAGACCCCGGACTACTTTCTGGGCAATTCGCACGGCTTCAACTCCGTGCACGGCCGCATGCCCAGCGTGCTCACAGGCGCCAACCTCGCCAACCGTGATCTGATCTATCTCGGCGTCTCCGGCGACGGCGATTCCGCCTCGATCGGCTTCGGCCAGTTCGCGCATTCGATCCGGCGCGGCGTCAACATGACCTATATCGTCGAGAATAACGGCGTCTACGGCCTGACCAAGGGCCAGTTCTCGGCGACCGCCGACCGCGGCTCGAAGTCCAAGAAAGGTGTGACCAATACCGACAACGCGATCGACCTCGTCGCGATTGCGCTGCAGCTAGGGGCCACCTTCGTCGCGCGCTCGTTCTCCGGCGACAAGACCCAGCTGGTGCCGCTGATCGCCGCCGCGATCCGTCACAAGGGCGCGTCCTTCATCGACGTCATCAGCCCCTGCATCGCCTTCAACAATCACGCCGGCTCGACCAAAAGCTTCGACTATGTGCGCGAGCACAATGACGCCGTGAACCGGCTCGACGTGCTGGTCGGCCGCGATCCCATCGCCGTCGATTACGCGCCGGGAACGGTGCAGGTGGTCGAGCAGCACGACGGCAGCAAGATCGCGCTGCGCAAGATCGACGCGGATTACGACCCGCACGACCGCCTCGGCGCCCAGACCTTCCTCCAGAAGCACGCCGCCAAGGGCCAGATCGTCACCGGTCTGCTCTACGTCGATCCCGATGCGGAAGACCTGCACGCGCATCTCAACACGGTCGAGACGCCGCTCAATACGCTGGAAGTGGACACGCTGTGCCCGGGCTCGGCGGCGCTGGACAAGTTCAACGCCAGCCTGCGGTGATCATCTCCCCCGCTCGAGCGGCTGCCTGACACGTATGGTGATCTTCTCCGATACGACAGGCGGCTCGAACGGATAGTGCTTCGCATCGCCCAGCACCAGTTGCAGCGTGTGCGTCCCGGGGGGAAGTTCGAGCAGGGTTTCGGTCTGCCCCGCCCCAAAGTGCAGATGCGACTTGTCCTGCGGGATTGGCTCCTTGGGATCGATGGGATCGTTGACGTCGACCAGCAAATGATGATGGCCGGCGTTCTGGTACTCATCGCCGGCGTGCGTCACGCCCATGTTGCGCAAGCCGAACCGGACCCAGAACCCACCGCGAACCTTCTGCCCGTCACGCGGGGTGATGAAATAAAGCTTGGCATCCTTGGGAGCGGTCTTGCTCTGCGGATAGGCGACGCCCGGCAGCAATGCAAGCGCCGCCGCCAGGGCGGCGCAACGAATGATCTGCATCGAAATGACTCCACCACTTAAGGACTTAGAGCAACGCGGAATCCATGCGTCGGATAACGAACATTGGTATCGTAGCCATCGCGGTTGGACGGCCTCACATATCTCGAATCGTTCTTCCATGAACCCGAGCGCAGGACATGCGACGAGCAGTCCCCGCCGGTCCATGCCGAGCCGTCACCGGGTGCGCCCTGATAGGTCCTGCGCCAGCAGTCCTCGACCCACTGATCGACACCGCCACCCATGTCGTGGAGGCCGAACGGATTCGGCTTGAAGCTGCCGACCTTCGCCGGCTGCTCGGCCGCGAGGTCACCGCAATCCTTGCATCCCGCCATGCCCGGCTGGAGCTTGTCGCCCCACCAATATTTCGTCTGCGTCCCGCCGCGCGCCGCGTATTCCCATTCGGCCTCGCTCGGAAGCCGATACGACTTCTTCGTGGTCCGCGCGAGCCAGGCCGCATATTGCTGCGCGTCGGTCCAGCTCACATTGGTGATCGGCGCATCGTCCTTGCCGATGGCAGTGAAGCCGCACGCCTTTGCAGCCGCGCATTCGTTCCATTCCCGCACGGTCACCGGATACTTTCCGATCGAGAACGGCTTGACCGTGACCTGGTGGACGGGACGTTCGGTCGGATCGTCATTGCTTCCCATCGCGAAGCTGCCGCCGCGAATGGCGATCATCTCGGGTTCGCGGAGCGACGTGGCCGATGGGCTTGGCGCTGGACTCGACGTCGAAGCACTTGGCGCGGAAGCACTTGGCGCGGAAGCACTTGGCGCCGGAGCACTTGGCGCCGGAGCACTTGGCGCCGGAGCGGGCGATGGAGACGATGCCGCCAATGAAGGAGACGGCTGCGGCGTTTGTGTCGCGGCTTCTCGCGGTGCAGGTTGCGGGCTCGGCGATGCGACCGGAGCAGCAGTCGGCGCGGCGGCCTGCTGGTTCACCCTGCCCGACGGCTGCGCCAGCAGATACCACAACACACCGGAAGCGATCACGAGGAGCGTGATGCCCAGAAGGAAGATCAGTGTATTCTCGCGCCGGCCTCGCGTCCTCCCGACCGCATCTGCGTCCGGCAGCACGCGATAGACACGCACCGGATCGGTGATGTTCTTGACCTTGCGGTCGCCGAGCGACTCATAGCCGCACACCACCTTGTGTTTGATCTGCTCGTAGATCGCGCCCGAGATATAGACCTGACCGGGCTCGGCGATACCCTCGATGCGCGTGGCGATGTTGACGCCGTCGCCGTAGACATCGTCCGGCTCTACGATCACATCACCGAGATTGACGCCAATCCGATATTCGATCCGGGAGTCCTTCGGAAGCGAAGCGTTGCGCCCGACGAGATTCTGCTGGATGACGATGCTGCAGCGAACGGCCTCGACGGGACTGTCGAAGATCGCGATGAAGCCGTCTCCCGTCGTCTTCACCAACGTTCCATGGTGTTCGACGATGCTGGGCTCGATGAGATCCCGCTCGATCCGCTTGACGCGAACATGCGTGCCTTCCTCGTCGGCCTGCATCAAGCGGCTGTAGGAAGCGATGTCACCGACGATGATTGCGGCGAGACGACGCGGCATCGAGCCGTGTGGAGGCGGCTCGTCATGATTTCCGGATCTGAAGTTACGAATCTCGCCCATTGCGGGGAACTCCACAAACGCGGGTGAGCTTACGACATCGAATTTCAGCTGTCTGTGAAGACTATCACATTGATGATCCGCGACAATCTCGCAGAAATCAGCGGCGCCGAGTTCCCGGGCGGAATCGCGGCAAGGATTGAACCTTCGCGGACCGACAGCGGACTAAGGCTCGCGCGACCACCCAGCAGCGCAGCCTATGCCTGCTTCAACCGCCGCTGCGATGCGCGGCATCTTACCCGATGCTGGCGATTCCTCGCCCGCTTCAGCTGACAGCCTCGGGCGCCGGTTCAGGCTCCGGTACGGAGTGGTCCGAAGGGGCCGGTCGTCCGGCACCCCAATATTGCTTGCAGGTCTCGAGCAATGTCTTGACGTCCATGGTCAGGCCGCCCGCATTGACGATCACGCTGTCAGCGCCAAGCGTCTTGTTCATCAGCGACAAGGCACGCCTCAGGAAGCCTCCGGAGAATCGCCCGGCGACAAGAGGATCGAGCTTGAGCACCACGAACTTCTGCAGGCGCTGCTCCCAGATCTGTATCTTCCGCACGGAGCTCCAGGCGATGGTCTCGTCGGCGAGCCTGAGGTCGCGAATGCCGACACGGCTGATGAAGACGACCGGCGACCTGGCCGAGATCAACCTCCAGAGCATCCTGAAGGTGGCGAGGCCGAAAAACACCGCACCGACATAGCAGGCGGCGACCTCGAACGTGGTGATGTTCTTGCCTTGCTGCCACATGAATGCGAGCGCAGCGCAGAGCAGCGTCAGCAGCAGACCGGCGCCGAAAAACACCAGCAGCCGTCCCCGGGAATAGCCGATCGTAATGTTGGGCAAGTTCTGACCTACGGACATGTTCGACCGCCACCAGCCTTTTGCAGCAACCCTGGGTTTACGAACGCCCCTTCTCCCGAGTTATTAGGACTGGAACCTTGCGCGAGGCTGCCCACGGGAATGCAAGGCATCGGCACTTGAACACGCGGCGTTCGGCTTGCGACTAACCGCCAGTCGGCTCTCACCCCCCTCCGATGCGGCCGTCAATGGTTCACGCGCCCGGTGCGATCATGAAAACCGCCGGAGCATCTTGTGGAGCGCCGTCTCGGCCCTGGGCGCGGCGCTTGGCGGCTCCAGCGCGAAGGCCGCGACGGAAGCCGGCACGGGCAACAAGCTCAAGGTCGTCTATCACCTCAGCGATGCCGAGAAGGTCAATTTCGTGCTCGGCAACATCCAGAACCACATTGACCGCGTCGGCGGTCCCCAACACGTCACAATCGCGCTGGTGATTCACGGGCCGGCGCTGAAGGCGTTTCACCGGGCACAGGCCAACCCCGACGTCGGCAAGCGCGTCGGCGATTTCTCCAGGGGCGGTATCGAGCTCGCGGCGTGCGCCAACACCATGAAGGCGCAGAACGTCACGCTGACGGGTTTGCTGCCGGGCTTCGTCAGCGCGGAGAAGGGCGGCGTGGTCCGTTTGGCCGAGCTCCAGTCGCAGGGTTATCTCTACTTGCGGCCCTAGGCGCTGAAGTCTTCTTTTCTCGGCTTGACTTATCCATAACCGTGGGGTTATGAGTTAATCCATAACTTATGGGTTATGGATTTCACATGTCCGCCGCGCACGATCTTCTGTTCAGGACGCTCGCCGATCCGACCCGGAGGGCGATCTTCGAGCGGCTGTGCCGGGAGGGCGAGCAGACGGTCGGGGCACTGACCGCGACATCAGGCGTTTCCCAGCCGGCAGTCTCAAAACATCTCGGCGCGCTGAAGCAGGCCGGGCTGGTGCGCGACCGCCATGCAGGACGCCAGACCCATTACAGCGCGCAGCCCGGCGCGCTCAATCCGCTGATCGACTGGACCGGCCAGATGGCCGGCTTCTGGCAGAACCGGCTCGATGCTCTCGACGATCTCCTGAAGAGGATGGACCAATGACCGAAGCTGCCGCCGAGATGCGCTCCGTGGTGATCGAGCGCGAATTTTCCTTCCCGGCCGAGCGGATCTGGCGCGCGCTGACGCAGCCGCATCTGATCGAGGAATGGCTGATGAAGAACGACTTCAAGCCGGCCGTCGGTCATCGCTTCAATCTTCGCGGCGAATGGGGCGGCGTGCTGGACTGCGAGGTCCTCACCATCGAGCCGCAGCGCACGCTCGCCTATACCTGGAATTTCTCGCATGAGGACGCGGCGTTCGATCTGAAAAGCGTGGTGACCTTCACGCTGACGCCGACGAACGCGGGCACGCATTTGCGCGTCGAGCAGGCGGGCTTCAGCCCGACGCAGAAGCAGGCCTATGGCGGCGCGCATGCCGGCTGGAAGCAGTTTTTCGCCAAGCTGGACGAGGTGCTGGCGCGGGCTGACTAGGTCCGTCGCCGGCCTTTATTCGATCATCTCAAGAGGAGGTTTCATTGACCGGGAATATGTGGGTTCGGCAGATCCATCGCTGGCTGTCCATCGCTTTCACGCTCGCCGTCATCGCGAACATTGTTGCCCTGACGCTGCAAATCCAGGCCACGTGGATCGGGCTGCTGGCATTCGTCCCGCTGATTCCGTTGCTCGCGACCGGGCTCTACATGTTCGCGCTGCCCTATGTCGGCCGTCGCAGCGGCGCGCGGCAAGAGGCGTGATCATGAAGAAGGCCGTGACCGCGAAGACAAGCAGCGCGACCAAGACGGATGGCGCTTCGCCCTCCAGGATGATCGACGGCAGGATCAAGGAACTCGGCGACTGGCGCGGCGAGATGCTGGGGCGCATCCGCGGCCTGATCAAGCAGGCCGATCCTGACGTCGTCGAGGAATGGAAATGGCGCGGCGTTCCCGTGTGGGAGCACGACGGCATCATCTGCACCGGCGAGACCTACAAGGCCGTCGTGAAGCTGACTTTTGCCAGGGGCGCGGCGCTCGACGACCCGGCCGGCCTGTTCAATTCCAGCCTCGAGGGAAACGTGCGCCGCGCGATCGACATTCGCGAAGGCGAAAAAATCAACGAGAAGGCGTTGAAGGCGCTCATTCGTGCAGCGGTGGAGTTGAATGCGTCCAAGAAGAAGCCGGCGAAGAAGCGATCGACTTAGACCACGTCAAGTCGATGCAAATTCTTGGTGACGGCCAGAGCAAGCGCCTCGTCCTTCGAGACGACCGCTCCGCGGTCTCCTCAGGATGAGGCTAAGCAGAAGCGCTGTCTGTCGACATAGCTCCCGCACACTCCGTCCTCATCCTGAGGGCCCGCCAAAGGCGGGCGTCTCGAAGGATGGGCCGAGGGCGAGCTACCGCAACGTCGATGTTCTAGCAGCTGCCAGCGGCCTCAGGCCGCCGCCGGGATCGGGCGCGGGCTTACGACATATTCGCGCAGGACCTTGTCGTTGGCATCGACCTCGATCAGCGAGACGTCGTAAGTCCAGAGATCGGCGAGGTGCTGGAGCACGCGCTTGGCGTCGGTCTCGTTGAGCTGCGAGCCCTTGATGACGTGGTGATGCAGGATCAGCCGGCGGTCGCCGGAGAGATCGACGTCGACCACTTCGATATTGGCGTCGATGAAGCCGACATCATGCTGCCGCGCCAGCTCGCGCCGCACCCGGCGGAAGCCGCGATCGTCGTGGATGGCATCGACCCGGATGCCGGCGCGCTCCTCGGGATCGTCGTGCAGGTGGAACATGCGGAAGTGCCGCATCAGCTTCGGGCTCAGGAACTGCGCGATGAAGCTTTCGTCACGGTAGTTGGCCCAGACGTCCCGCAGCACGCCCATCACGTCGTTCTTGCCGGCAATGTCGGGGAACCACTCGCGGTCCTCGTCCTCCGGCCTGGTGACGATGCGCTCGATGTCCTGCATCACGGCAAAACCGAGCGCATAGGGATTGAAGCCGGAGAAGCGCGGATCGTCGAATTCGGGCTGGAACACCACGTTGGTGTGCGACTGCAGGAATTCGAGGAAGTTGCCGTCGGAGATGCGGCCCTGCTGATGCAGCTTGGTCATGATGCGATAGTGGACGTAGGTCGCGGTCCCCTCGTTCATCACCTTGGTCTGGCTCTGCGGATAGAAATATTGCGCGATGTGGCGGACGATGCGCAAAAGCTCGCGCTGCCAGGGCGCCAGCCGCGGCGCGCTCTTCTCCAGGAAGTAGAGCAGGTTTTCCTGCGGCAGGCCGAGCAGCTTGCGGCGGCGTTCGATGCTGAGCGCGGAGCGGGTCTTCGACGCCCCCTTCGGCACGGTGCGCCAGAGGTCGTTGAAGACCTCCTCCTCGTGCTGACGGCGGCGCCCCGCCCGCTTTTCCTCGGCGCGCAGATCCAGCTTCTTCTTGCCGGGATAGCGGTCGATGCCATGCGACATCAGCGCATGCGCGGCATCCAGGGTGCGCTCGACCTCGACGCGGCCGTAGCGCTCCTCGCAGGTCATCACGTAGTTCTTGGCAAAGTCGAGATAGTCCAGAATGCCGTCGGCGTCGGTCCACTGCTTGAACAGATAGTTGTTCTTGAAGAAGTGGTTGTGGCCGAAGGCGGCGTGGGCGATCACCAGCGTCTGCATCGTCGCCGTGTTCTCCTCCATCAGATAGGAGATGCAGGGCGAGGAGTTGATCACGATCTCATAGGCAAGCCCCATCAGGCCCTTGCGATACGAGGCCTCGTGGAACGCGAAGTGCTTGCCGAACGACCAGTGCTTGTAGAACAGCGGCATGCCGACGGACGAGTAGGCATCCAGCATCTGCTCGGCGGTGATGACCTCGATCTGGTTCGGATAGACGTCGAGCCCGAGATCCTTCGTCGCCACCTCCTCGCAGGCATCGGTGATGCGCTGCAACGTGCGGAAATCCCAATCGGCGCCTTCGAACAAGCGTTCCGTCATGGAGCGGCTTTCTCCTGGGAAGTTTCGCGGCGCTGGAACAGATCGTGGAACACCGGGAAGATCTCGCTGCGCTCGCTGACCTTGCGCATCGAGAGCGGTGCGCCGCTGTTGCGCAGGCGGTCGTAGAGGGTCCAGAGCGAGGAGTCGGAGAGATCGAAGGCGCTGCCGCCGGACTCCCCGACCTCGAGATAGGCAAAGAACTGGCAGACCGGCAGGATCTTGTCGGTCAGCAGCATGCCCGTGAGCTCGCCGTCGGAATAGGAATTGTCGCCGTCGGAGGCTTGCGCGGCGTAGATGTTCCAGTCCGACGGGTTGAAGCGCTCGCGCACGATCTCGTGCATGGCGTGGAGCGCGCTGGAGACCAGCGTGCCGCCCGAGGCCGGACCGTAGAAGAAGGTCTGCTCGTCCACCTCCTCGGCGCGGTCGGTGTGGCGGATGAAGACGATCTCGACATGCTTGTAGCGCCGCTTCAGGAACACGTAGAGCAGCATGTAGAAGCGCTTGGCGAGATCCTTCATGTGCTCGGACATCGAGCCGGAGACGTCCATCAGGCAGAACATCACCGCCTGCGCCACCGGCCGCGGCACCTTCTCGTAGCGGCGGTAGCGGATATCGAGCGGATCGACGAAGGGAATGCGCTTGGTTCTCGCCTTCAGCCTTTCGAGCTCGGCGAGCAGCAGCACACGCTCGTCCTCGTCGGTGCATGCCGCGATCGCGGCTTCCAGCTCCTCGATCTCCTCCTTGCGGGGACGCTTGAGCGCGATGCGGCGCGCCAGCGCGAGCTTCACCGTCCGGCTGACCGAGATGTTGGCGGGCGAGCCGGACGTGGTGTAGCCGGCGCGCTGGATGCCCTCGCTCTCGGTCTGCGCGATCTTGCGCTTGGCAAGATCCGGCAGCTCGAGGTCGTCGAGGAACAGATCCACGAACTCGTCGCGGGAGAGGACGAAGCGGAACGCGTCCTCGCTGTCGCCTTCGCCGGGACCGGAATCCTTGGCGCTGCCCTGGCCGGATCGCTGGAGGTAATCGCCCTCGATGAACTTCTTGTTCCCGGGCAACACCATGTCGCGCGTTCCGCCTTCACGGCGGAAACGCGGCTCGTGCATGCCGTCGAGCGGTATCGTGACCTCACCACCCTCCAGGACGTCCTTGATGTCGCGTTCCTGCGAGGTCTTCTTGACGGCGCCCTGCACCAGGGATTTGGCCCGACGCAAGAACCGCTGCCGGTTCTCAAGACTCTTGCCGCCTGGATTCAGGCGCCTGTCAATAATGTGAATGGGCACTTTTCCATCCGCTCCATCCGCCTCAACCGGCCTGCTTCACACGCATGTACCATTCGACGAGCCGGCGAACCTGACGCTCGGTGTAGCCGCGCTCCACCATGCGTGCGACGAACTCGCCGTGCTTCTTCTCCGTCTCGCCGTCCTTCTTCGACCCGAAGGAGATGACCGGAAGCAGGTCCTCGACCTGCGAGAATATCCGCTTTTCGATCACGTCGCGAATCTTCTCGTAGGAAATCCAGGTCGGATTCTTGCCGCCGTTCTGGGCCCGCGACCGTAACGAGAATTTGACCACCTCGTTGCGGAAGTCCTTCGGGTTGGCGATACCCGCCGGCTTCTCGATTTTGGTCAGTTCCTGGTTCAAAAGCTCGCGATCGAGCAGCTGGCCGGTGTCGGCATCCTTGAAGTCCTGATCCTCGATCCAGGCATCGGCGTAGTCGACGTAGCGGTCGAACAGATTCTGGCCGTAATCCGAGTAGGATTCGAGATAGGCCTTCTGGATCTCGTTGCCGATGAACTCGGCGTAGCGCGGCGCCAGGTCCGCCTTGATGAATTCGAGATAGCGCTTCTCGACTTCCTCCGGGAGCTGCTCGCGGCGGATCGACTGCTCCAGCGCGTACATCAGATGCACGGCGTCGGCTGCGACTTCCTGCGGATCGTGGTTGAAGGTCGCAGCCAGGATCTTGAAGGCAAATCGGGTGGAGACGCCGTCCATGCCTTCGTCGACGCCGGCGGCATCGCGATATTCCTGGACGCTCCGTGCCTTCGGATCGGATTCCTTCAGGCTCTCTCCGTCATAGACCCGCATCTTGCCGAACAACGTGGAGTTCTCGTGCTTGCGCAGGCGCGACATCACCGAGAACCGCGCCAACGTCTCCAGGGTCGAGGGTGCGCACGGCGCGGCCGCCAGCTCCGAGCCCTGGATCAGCTTTTCGTAGATCTTCTGCTCTTCGGTAGCCCGGAGGCAGTACGGCACCTTGATCACGCAGATGCGGTCGATGAAGGCCTCGTTGTTCTTGTTGGCCTTGAAGCTCGACCACTCGGCTTCGTTCGAGTGCGCGAGGATCACGCCGGTGAAGGGGATCGCGCCGATATTCTCGGTGCCGATGTAGTTGCCCTCCTGCGTTGCGGTGAGCAGCGGGTGCAGCATCTTGATCGGCGCCTTGAACATCTCGACGAATTCAAGGATGCCCTGGTTGGCGCGATTGAGGCCGCCCGAATAGCTGTAGGCGTCGGGATCGTTCTGCGCGTAGGTCTCGAGCTTGCGGATATCGACCTTGCCGACCAGCGACGAGATGTCCTGGTTGTTCTCGTCACCAGGCTCGGTCTTGGAGACCGCGATCTGGCGCAGCCGCGACGGCTGGATTTTTGCGACTCTGAACTGAGAAATGTCACCGCCGAAGGCTTCCAGCCGCTTGTAGCACCACGGGCTCATCAGGCCGGTGAGGCGACGGCGCGGAATGCCGTACTTCTCTTCCAGCATCGGTCCGAGATGATCGGGATCAAACAGGCTGAGCGGGCTTTCAAACACCGGGCTCAATTCATCGCCGGCTTTGAGCACGTAGATCGGCTGCACTTCCATCAGCGACTTCAAGCGCTCGGCGAGCGAGGATTTGCCGCCGCCGACCGGGCCGAGCAGATAGAGGATCTGCTTGCGCTCCTCCAGGCCCTGCGCCGCGTGACGGAAGAAACCGACGATGCGCTCGATGGTTTCTTCCATGCCGTAGAAGCCGGCGAAGGCCGGATAGGTCCGGATGGTGCGGTTCAAAAAAATACGGCCAAGGCGTGGGTCCTTGGCCGTGTCAATCGTCTGAGGCTCACCGATCGCTGCTAGCAGTCGCTCGGCCGCGTTCGCGTATTTCATGGGATCGCTTCGACACGATTCCAGATATTCCGCCATCGACATGTCGTGTTGGCTTCTCGCCTCGAACGACTTAGCGAAAGCATTGAATAGAGAATCGTTATACATGATCCCTCTCCGCGTGAGTTCCGCCACAAGCTGAAACGAAAGCAGTTACCGGACCGTTCCTCAGGCCATTTCGAATCAGCGTGAGCACATGACGATCATTGGACACCCTGGTGCCAACACGACGCAACGCACAACGTAGGCACTCGTTGAGTTACGAACAGGCACATGCCTGTAATTTGTGCGAATCTGTATCTATCTTCGCTCATTTCCAGAAAATGTCACTTGGTCGCAACATCCGGGCATTACCGGGGATGAGCCCATCCGGCACTGCAACATGGAGCGATCTGCGAGCGGCAATCTTATGACGCTTGTACGGCGAAGCCTTGCGTACCGCGTTCATCTTCCTGCTGCAATGCGGTGCGCGCAGCGCTCGCAGCATGACAATCGCGGCAAGCGCGCAGCAGTGTATCAAAATCGGTCGCCAAACCCTCGGAGCGGATGACAATCCGTTCATTCTGCCGTTCGTTCTCCGCACGGTGCGCCAAGGTGCTCATGGTGCAGAGCTGCCGCTGCAAGGCCGGCGTCAGCGTCAGCACGATCGCCTTGTGGCCGCGGCCTTCCTCAGTCGAAACCTCCGCAATCGAGTCCCACAGCAGAAATTCGTTGCCGATGCGGAGGTCGCGGATGCCATAGGGGGTGACGATCACCACCGGTCCCCGCTCGGCGGGCAGCAGCCAGATCAGCCGGCCGGTCACCAGGCCGAACAGCACGACGCCGGCATAGCCGACCGTCGTATCGTAGTCGCCCAGACCGTCCCACCAGTCGAAGGCAAGGGTCGCACTGAACAGGGTCATCGCGAAGCCCGCCGCGACCAGCAGCCGCAGCTGGGTCGTACACGGGCTGATTTCGAGATCGTGGGTCGCATCGATGCATGCGGCCGGCGCGACCGATTGCGGGCTGTCGGCAACAGCGAGCGTCAGGCGGTCATGATGTGCGTGCATGCTTTTCCCCAGCATGGCCATTCGCGGCCGAGCGACGATCTATCAGGCGGACCGTAATCCGCTGATGACACTCCACGCAGACTGGGCTGACGAGACGAAGCGGCTACGTTGGTAACGAGCCCCTGGCCACTGCTCCGGCCGACGACTTTTTACGCAACACGGCTACTTCCGCCTGGATCGCCATGATCGCGACGGAGTTACACTGGAGGGTAAGACGCCTATCCCCTTGATTGGTTCCCTCCCGGGAGCATGTAGGCTAGAGGATAGCGCGTCAGGACCGGCGCGGAAACCCCTCGCCCGCAGGCTTGGAGATAAATAAACATCATGAATCCCGTCAAAGAACTGGAAAAGCACGGACAAGCCGTTTGGCTGGACTTCCTGGCCCGTGGCTTCATCGCCAAGGGCGACCTGAAGCGGCTGATCGACACCGACGGCGTCAAGGGCGTCACCTCCAACCCATCGATCTTCGAGAAGGCGATCGGCAGTTCGGACGAGTATGACGCCCCGATCGGCAAGGCGCTGAAGCGCGGCGACCGGACTGTGGCCGACCTGTTCGAGGCCGTCGCGATCGAGGACATCCAAAACGCCGCGGACGTGCTCCGCCCGGTCTATGACCGCCTGAGGGCCGGCGACGGCTATGTCAGCCTGGAAGTTTCGCCCTATCTGGCGATGGACACCGCCGGCACGGTCGCCGAGGCGCGGCGGCTCTGGAAGGATGTCGACCGCAAGAACCTGATGGTGAAGGTGCCGGCGACGCCGGAGGGCCTGCCGGCGATCGAGACGCTGATCGGCGACGGCATCAGCATCAACATCACGCTGTTGTTCGCCAGGGACGTCTACCTCCAGGTCGCCGAGGCCTATCTCGCCGGTCTGGAAAAATACGTCGCCGGCGGCGGCGACCCGTCGCACGTGGCGAGCGTCGCGAGCTTCTTCGTCAGCCGCATCGACTCGGTCGTCGACAAGCAGCTCGACGAGAGGATCGCCCGCGCCAACGATCCATCCGAGAAGGAGCGGCTCGCCGCGCTGAAGGGCAAGGTCGCGATCGCCAACGCCAAGGTCGCCTACCAGGATTACAAGCGCCTGTTTTCCGGCCCGCGCTGGGACAAGCTCGCCGCCAAGGGCGCCAAGCCGCAGCGGATGCTGTGGGCCTCCACCGGCACCAAGAACAAGGACTACAGCGACGTCCTCTATGTCGAGGAGCTGATCGGTCCCGACACCATCAATACCGTGCCGCCGGCGACGCTCGACGCGTTCCGCGACCACGGCAAGCCGCGCGACAGCCTTGAAGAGAACGTCGACGACGCCCGCCGCGTGCTGGAAGAACTGGAGCGCTCCGGCGTCTCGCTCGAGGCGATCACCGAGGAACTCGTCAAGGACGGCGTCAAGCAGTTCGCCGATGCCGCCGACAAGCTCTATGGCGCCGTCGCCCACAAGCGGGCGACCGTGCTCGGGCCTGCGATCGACCACCAGCTTCTCTCGCTCGGCGACGGCCTCGGCAAGGCGGTGGCCAAGAGCACCGAGGAATGGCGCGCCTCGGCAAAGATCCGCAGGCTGTGGCAGCGCGACAAATCGGTCTGGACCGGCACCGACGAGGACAAATGGCTCGGCTGGC
Source organism: Bradyrhizobium sp. 956_D2_N1_4 (assembly GCF_052076025.1). Lineage (NCBI taxonomy): Bacteria > Pseudomonadati > Pseudomonadota > Alphaproteobacteria > Hyphomicrobiales > Nitrobacteraceae > Bradyrhizobium > Bradyrhizobium sp. 956_D2_N1_4. The sequence goes on from NZ_CP197237.1 coordinate 5,994,027, forward strand.
TCGACAGCGCGGCGAAGGCCGACGTCGCCGACTATGAGGACTATGCGAGCCGCGTGAAGGGCCAAAAGTTCTCCGATGCCGTCGTGCTCGGCATGGGCGGATCGAGCCTTGGCCCCGAGGTGCTGGCCGAGACTTTTACGCGGAAGTCCGGCTTCCCGAAATTGCACGTGCTGGATTCCACCGATCCGGCACAGGTCCGGGCAATGGAGGCCAGGATCGACATCGCCAACACCGTGTTCATCGTGTCCAGCAAATCCGGCGGGACCACCGAGCCGAACGCGATGAAGGATTATTTCCACGAACGCGTCGCACAGGCGGTCGGGCCGAAAGTGAAGACCGGCCACCGCTTCATTGCGGTGACCGATCCCGGCTCGTCGCTGGAGAAGGCGGCGAAGAGCCTCAACTACGCCCGCATCTTCCATGGCGAACCCTCGATCGGCGGCCGCTATTCGGTGCTCTCGCCGTTCGGCCTGGTGCCGGCGGCGACCGCGGGCATCGACGTCAAGACGCTGATCAAACACGCGCTCTCCATGGCCCGCTCCTGCGGACCCGACGTGCCGCCAGGTGAGAACCCGGGCGTCCAGCTCGGCCTTGCCATGGGCCTCGCCGGCCTCGAAGGCCGCGACAAGGTGACGATCCTGTCGTCGAAGAAGATCGCCGATTTCGGCGCCTGGGCCGAACAGCTGATCGCGGAATCGACCGGCAAGGAAGGCAAGGGCCTGATCCCGATCGCCGGCGAACCACTCGGCGAGCCCGCGCTCTACGGCAACGACCGCTTCTTCATCGACATTCGCACCGAAGGCGAAGCGGACGCCGCGCATGACTCCAAGCTTGCCGCGGTCGAAGCCGCCGGCCATCCCGTCGTGCGCATCGTGATGAAATCGATCGACCATCTCGGTCAGGAGTTCTTCCGCTTCGAGATGGCGACGGCGGTCGCGGGCAGCATCCTCGGCATCAACCCGTTCGACCAGCCGGACGTGGAAGCGGCCAAGATCAAGACCCGCGAGCTCACCGCGTCGTTCGAGAAGACCGGTGCATTGCCGGCCGAACAGCCGGTGGTCAGCACCGACGAGGCCGATCTCTACACCGACGAGGCCAACGCCACGGCGCTGCGCGCCGCCGGCGCCAACGGCGACCTCACCTCGTGGCTGAAAGCGCATCTCTCCCGCTCGGGCCATGGCGACTATGTCGCCCTGCTCGGCTACATCGCGCGCGACAAGGCGACGATCGACGCACTCCAGACGATGCGTCTCGAAGTGCGCGAGAAGCGTCACGTCGCGACCTGCGCCGAGTTCGGACCGCGCTTCCTGCATTCGACCGGGCAGGCCTACAAGGGCGGGCCCGACAGCGGCGTGTTTCTCCAGATCACGGCCGACGATGCCAAGGACTTGTCGGTGCCGGGCCAGAAGGCGAGCTTCGGCGTGATCAAGGCCGCGCAGGCGCGCGGCGACTTCGACGTGCTCACCGAGCGCGGCCGGCGCGCGCTCCGGGTCCACCTCAAGGGCGGGCTCAAGAAAGGTCTCGCGGCGCTCAACGCGGCGCTTAACGATGCGCTGAACTAAGGGAATCTCTCGATGCAACTCGGCATGATCGGCCTCGGCCGGATGGGCGGCAACATCGTTCGCCGCCTGATGCGCCACGGTCATACGACCGTGGTCTACGACAAGGACGCCAAGGCCGTCGCGGGTCTCGCCGCAGACGGCGCACAGGGCTCGGCGACGCTGGAAGAGTTCGTCGCCAAACTGGAGCGGCCGCGCGCGGCCTGGGTGATGCTGCCGGCCGGCCACATCACCGAGACGACGATCGACACGATCTCGGGCGTGATGCAAGCCGGCGACGTCATCATCGACGGCGGCAACACGTTCTGGCAGGATGACGTCCGCCGCGGCAAGGCGCTGAAGGAGCGCGGCATCCATTATGTCGATGTCGGCACCTCAGGCGGCGTCTGGGGGCTCGACCGCGGCTATTGCATGATGATCGGCGGCGAGAAGCAGGTGGTCGACCGGCTCGATCCGATCTTCGCCGCGCTCGCGCCCGGCGCCGGCGACATTCCGCGCACGGAGGGACGTGAGGGGCGCGATCCCCGCATCGAGCAGGGCTACATCCATGCAGGTCCCGTGGGCGCCGGCCATTTCGTCAAGATGATCCACAACGGCATCGAATACGGCCTGATGCAGGCCTATGCCGAAGGTTTCGACATTCTCAAGAATGCCAACATCGAGGCCTTGCCGGCGGATCATCGCTATGATTTCGACCTTGCCGATATCGCGGAGGTGTGGCGGCGCGGCAGCGTGATCCCGTCCTGGCTGCTCGACCTCACCTCGACGGCGCTCGCCGACAGCCCTGCGCTTGCGGAATATTCCGGCTTCGTCGAGGATTCCGGCGAAGGCCGCTGGACCGTGAATGCGGCGATCGACGAGGCCGTGCCGGCCGAAGTCTTGACCGCGGCCCTCTACACACGTTTCCGTTCCCGCAAGGAACACACCTTCGCCGAAAAAATTCTCTCCGCAATGCGCGCGGGTTTCGGCGGCCACAAGGAGCCGAAGCAGCCGGGCGCTTCGAAACCCAAATAAGAGCCGAAGTAACAAGTAACAGAGCGAAGGCCGATCATTCGTGACAAAAGACCCGCAGGCCAAGCGCAAGCCCGAAAATTGCGCCTTCGTCATCTTTGGCGCGACCGGTGACCTCACCCATCGGCTGGTGATGCCGTCGCTGTACAATCTGGCCGCCGAGCACCTGTTGCCGGAGAAGTTCTGCGTCGTCGGTGTGGCCCGCAACCGCCAGTCGGATGACGAGCTGCGCGACAGCCTGTTGAAGGGGCTGCGCCAGTTCGCAACCCGTCCCGTGGACGACGACATCGCCCGGAAGCTGCTGGAATGCGTGACCTTCGTCGAGGCCGATCCGAAGGATCCCCCGTCCTTCGACCGCTTGCGCGCGCATCTGGATTCGCTGGAATGCGCGCAGGACACCGGCGGTAACCGACTGTTCTATCTGGCAACGCCGCCCGCCGCGTTCGCGCCGACTGCGCGCGAGCTCGGCCGCACCGGCATGATGAAGGAGAACGGCGCCTGGCGTCGGCTCGTAATCGAAAAGCCGTTCGGCACCGATCTCGCGTCAGCCAAGGCGCTGAATGCCGAGCTCTTGAAGATCATGGACGAGCACCAGATCTACCGGATCGATCATTATCTCGGCAAGGAGACGGTGCAGAACATCCTGGTGCTGCGCTTTGCCAACGGCATGTTCGAGCCGATCTGGAATCGCAACCATATCGACCACATCCAGATCACCGTGGAGGAGAAGCTCGGCGTCGGCCATCGCGGCGGCTTCTACGATGCCACCGGCGCACTGCGCGACATGGTGCCGAACCATCTGTTCCAGCTGATGTCGCTGGTCGCGATGGAGCCGCCGGCGCGGTTCGATGCGCATTCCGTGCGCTCCGAAAAGGCCGACGTGCTGACGTCGATCCAGGAGCCGACCCGGGAAGAGGCGCTGAAGAATTCGGTGCGCGCGCAATATCTCGCCGGCCGCATCGGCGACGACGAGATCACGGACTATCGCAAGACCGAGGACGTCAAGCCCGGCAGCACCACCGAGACGTTCGTCGCGCTGAAGCTGATGATCGACAATTGGCGCTGGGCCGGCGTGCCGTTCTATCTGCGCACCGGCAAGGCGCTCGGCCACAAGCGCACGGAAGTGGCGATCAAGTTCAAGCAGGCGCCGCTGTCGATGTTCTCAGGCACGGATGTCGACCGCCTGTCGCAGAACTTCCTCACCATCGGCATCGCGCCGACCGAAACCATCGAGCTGCAGTTCAACGCCAAGATCCCGGGGCCGAGCATCACCATCGACGGCGTCGAGATGAAGTTCAAGTACGGCGACTATTTCCGCGCCGATCCCTCGACCGGCTACGAGACTCTGATCTACGACTGCATGATCGGCGACAACATCCTGTTCCAGCGCGCCGACGGCATCGAGGCCGGATGGCAGGCGGTGCAGCCGTTCCTGGACGCCTGGAAAAGTGAAGGCACCAACGGCATCGAGACCTACTCCGCCGGCAGCGACGGCCCCGCCTGCGCCGATGAGTTGCTCCGGCGCGACGGGCGAAGCTGGCGGAAGTTTACGTGATGGAAGCGGCCGACCAGCCGAAGCTGATCGTCGAGGCCGACGCCGAGGCGCTGGCGCAGGCCGCAGCCGAACGGGTGATGGCGCGGATATCAGCCAATCCCGGGCGGATCGCGATCTGCCTCACCGGCGGCTCCAGCCCGAAAAAGCTCTATCAATTGCTCGGCAGCGACGCGTATCGCGGCAAGATCCCGTGGGACCGCGTGCACTGGTTCATCGGCGACGAGCGTTTCGTGCCTTCGAGCGATCCCCTCAACAACATGGCAGTCGCGCGCGCGACCTTTCTCGACCGCAATGCGCCGTCCGGGCATATTCACCCGATCCCCACCACGGCTGAAAGCCCCGAAGCGGGTGCCGAGGCCTATGCGCGCGAGCTTCAGTCCTTCTACGGCGCCAAAAGCCTCGATCCGGCACGGCCGCTGTTCGACATGGTCCTGATGGGCGCGGGCCCGGACGGCCACACCGCCTCGCTCTTCCCCGGCTACCCCGCGATCGAGGAGACCACACGCTGGGTGGTCGGCGTCCCCAAGGCCAATGTCGCGCCGTTCGTGCCACGGGTCTCGCTGACCCTGCCCGCCTTGGCCTCCTGCCGCGAAATGCTGTTCGAGATTGCCGGGCACGACAAGCAGCCGATCTTGACGCGCCTGCTCAATGGCGAGACTCTGCCGGCTGTACGCGCGCGCTCGAATGGTGAGACCGTCTGGCTGGTCGACCAGGCCGCGCTTCCGGAGGGAATTCGTGGCGGGCGTTGAAGCACCTTGTGCGTTGATCGTGATGGGCGTGTCGGGTTCAGGCAAGAGTACGGTTGCGGAGGCGCTCGGGCAGCGGCTCGGCTGGCGTTTCGAGGACGGCGACAGCTTTCACCCCGCCAGCAATGTCGAGAAGATGCGGGCCGGCCATCCCCTCACCGACGAGGACCGCTGGCCCTGGCTCAACGCCATCGCCGACGAGATCGCGCGGGTTTGCGACAAGGGCGAGCATGTCATCATCGCCTGCTCGGCGCTGAAGCACACCTATCGCGACGTGCTACTGCGTGGACGCGACGACGTCCGCTTCGTCTTCCTGAGGGGCACCAGGGAGCTGATCGCCGCCCGCCTCGCGCAACGCAAGGGCCATTTCATGCCGCCCGAACTGCTGACGAGCCAATTCACGACCCTGGAGCCGCCAGAGGCCGGCGAGCACGTCGTCACCGTCTCGATCGACGAATCCGTCGAGGCGATCGTGGACGGCGTGGTACGGCAATTGAAGCTGAGCGGGGCGAAACGCTGAGGCCGAGAAACCCTGAGGTCCTGCCATGACGAAAATCTCACTGGTCGTCTCCGACGTCGACGGCACGCTGCTGACCAAGGACAAGACGCTGACGGAGCGCGCGCGGTCCGCGGTCCAGCGGCTGCACAAGGCCGGCATCGGCTTCACCATCACCTCCAGCCGCCCCGCGATCGGCATGCGGTTCCTGGTCGAGCCGCTGGCGCTCTGGCTGCCGATCGGCCCGTTCAACGGCTCCTCGATCGTCGATCCCGAGATGCATCCGGTCGAGCAGCACCTGATCCCGGCGAGCGCCGCCGAACGGTCCTTGCAGATCCTCCGGGAGTTCGGCGCCGACATCTGGCTCTTCACCACCGACAAATGGCTGATCGACAACCCTGATGGTAAATACGTCGCGCACGAGCAGCACACGATCCGCTCCGATCCCACCATCGTAACGGATTTTTCGCCGTACCTTGCGAGCGCCTGCAAGATCGTCGGCGCCAGCGCCGATGCCGCCGGCCTGGAGCGTTGCGAGAAAGCGATGCAGGAGGCGCTCGGCAGCGCGGCCACTGCAGTGCGCTCGCAGACCTATTATCTCGACATCACGCCGCCCGGCTTCGACAAGGGCACCTTCGTGCAGGCCATGGCCAAGCGCCTTGGTATTTCCACCGACGCGGTCGCCACCATCGGCGACATGCAGAACGACCTTGCGATGTTCCGCGTCAGCGGCACCTCGATCGCCATGGGCAATGCCACCGACAGCGTCAAGGACCAGGCCACCCACGTCACCGCGACCAATGAGCAGGACGGCTTTGCGGAGGCGATGGAGGTGATTTTGAAGCGGAACGGGGCGGGCTGAGTCACTACTTCGACCGCTGAACCGCCGGCTTCTCGCTCTCCTGCCTCGCGGCCGAGAGATTGTGCGCGGTGTTGATCAGCGCGATGTGGGTCAAGGCCTGCGGGAAATTGCCGGTCTGGCGCCGGGCGCCTGAATCATATTCTTCGGCCAAGAGGCCGACATCGTTCGCGATGCCGACCACGCGATCGAGCAAGGCTTGCGCCTTGTCGAGATCACCCGCCAGCACATGCGCATCGGCCAGCCACAGGCTGCACGCCAGGAACGCGCCCTCGATCGGCTGCGTCTCCTCGGACACTTCGCGGGGATCGTGGCGCAGCACAAAACCGTCGCGCATCATGTGTTTCTCGACGGCGGCGATGGTGCCCCGAATGCGCGGGTCCGATGGTGGCAGGAAGCCGACGGCCGGCAGCAGCAGCACGCTGGCATCGAGCAGCTTTGAACCATAGAAGTCGACGAAGGCATTCTCCTCCGCGTCAAATCCCTTGTTGCAGACATCGCGATGAATGGCTTCGCGCAGGGCACGCCAATGCAGGAGCGGCGCCTTGAAGCCAAAGGTCTCGGCGCTCTTGATGCCGCGGTCGAAGGCGACCCAGGTCATGACCTTGGAGAACACGTAGTGCCTGGGCTGTCCACGCAGCTCCCAGATGCCGTTGTCGGGATGGTCCCAGACCTCGGCGAGATGGTTGAGCACGGCGCATTCCAGCGCCCAGGTCGTCTCGTCGTCGAGCTTCAGCTTCGCCATGCGCGACTGGTGGAAGGCGTCGATCAGTTCGCCGTAGACGTCGAGCTGGAGCTGCGCATGCGCGGCGTTGCCGACGCGCACCGGTTGGGCGCCCTCATAACCGTCGAGCCAGCCCGCTTCCCATTCCAGCAGACGCCGCTGGCCCCAGATGCCGTACATGATCTGCATGTCCGCCGGCGAGCCTGCCGCCGCGCGCAGCAGCCAATTGTGCCAGGCCAACGCTTCCTCGGTGTAACCCGAGTTCATCAGCGCCAGCAGCGTGAAGGTCGCATCGCGCAACCAGCAGAAGCGGTAATCCCAATTCCTGGCGCCGCCGAGCTTTTCCGGCAACGAGGTGGTGGGCGCCGCGACGATGCCGCCGGTCGGGCCGAAGGTCAGCGCCTTCAGCGTGATCAGCGAGCGTACGATCAGATCGTGATAATCACCGTCGCGGGTGCAGCGGCTGCACCATTCGTTCCAGAATTTCTCGGTCTCCTGGAAGGCGATCTCCGGATCGATCGGCGCGGGCGGATCGAGATGCGAGGGGCCGTAGGTCAGCACGAACGGCACGGTCTCACCCGCCTTCACGTCGAAGTCGGAGACCGTGGTGAGATCCTCGCCGCGGGTCTCCACCGGGGTGCGCAGCACCGTCATGTCCTGGCCGGCGATCGCCAGCAGCGAATGGTCGATGCGTCGCACCCAGGGAATGTCGACGCCGAAGCCGAAGCGGATGACAAGCTCCATCCGCATCTTCACCGTGCCCGTGAGGCCGCGGACCAGCCGCACGATGTCGGAGGCCTTGCCGCGCGGCGGCATGAAGTCGATCAGCGCAACGGTGCCGCTCCCGGTCTCGAAGCGCGTTTCGAGGATGAGGGTGTTGCCGAGGTAGCGGCGCGAGATGGAGGTCGTGTTCTCGCCCGGCGCAATCAGCCAGCGGCCGTTCTTGTGCGTGCCGAGGATCGCGGCAAAGCAGGCATCGGAATCAAAGGCCGGCCAGCACAGCCAGTCGATCGAGCCGTCGCGCCCGACCAGCGCTGCGGTCTCGCAATCGCCGATCAGCGCATAGTCCTCGATCCTCTGAGCCAATGTGTCACGAGCCCCGGAAAATCCGCCGTTTCAACTCCCGCCGGTCAACGAGCGTTCCCGCGTCGCCGCCTTCAAGGCCGTAACATCGACCTTGGCGGCGATCTTGTCGAGCGCCACCGGCAGGCGCTGGCGCCAGTTCGGATGCTCGTCGATCGTACCGGGAATGTTGGGCTGGTCAATCACGCCGAGCAGATCCTCCAGCGACACCGCCAGCAGACGCGACGGCGTCCGCGACAGGAAGGCGAGCACCGAATAGAGATCGTTGGCGTTGATGCCGTTCTGGCGCAGGATCTCGTCGAGCCTGCCGAGCGCATCCCAGCGCGCCTGGTCGTTCTCGCCGGGGTCGAGCCCGAGCGAGCGCTTCATCTTGAGATCGCCGAAGGAGCGCCAGCCGGCATAGGTGCACAGATCATGCGTGTTCAGCGTGACCAGCGCATTGGGCCGGTAATGGTCGGCATTGCGGAAGCGGCCGGCATCGTCCCGCTCGAACATCATGACGAGGTAGGACCAGATGCCGAAATCCTGCATGGTCTCGCGGAAACCTTCCGGCACGGTGCCGAGGTCCTCGCCGATCACGATGCATTTGTGCGCCGCGCTCTCGCGCACCACGGCGCCGAGCAGCGCCTCGAACGGCATCTGCACATAGGCGCCGTTGTCCGGCTTGAAGCCGCGCGGCACCAGATACAGCCGCTTCAACCCCAGCACGTGATCGAGCCGGATCGCGCCGGCATGGCGCATCGAGGCGGCCAGCATGTCGGCGAACGGCACGAAGGATTGCGCCTCCAGACCACCGGCATTGAAGCCGGCAAGGCCCCAATCCTGCCCGACAGTGTTGAGCACGTCGGGCGGCGCGCCGACGGCGAGATGGCGCGAAATCGCCATCTGCTCGTTCCAGGCGTCGAAGCCGTTGGACTGCACGCCGACGGCGACGTCGAGATAGAGCCCGACGCGCATGCCGAGCTGGCCGGCCAATTCCTTGGCGGCCTGCAATTGGCTATCGGCCGTCCATTGCACGAATTCGACGAACTCGACCTCGCGCTTGTCGGGACCGTTGCGGAGCTCGGCGCATTTGGCTTCATCCGGCTGCTGCCACTCTTGCGGCCACTCCCACCAAGGCCCGGAGAAGCGATGCCGCAGCACCTCGAAGCAGGCAAAGCGGGACAACAGCGGCGCGCGGTCCGCGCGGAAGGCGTCGAATTCCTTGCGGCGCGCCTCGCTCGCGCTCGTCACGAAACTGTTGTAGGCGGCGCGCAGGCCGAGCCATTTCAGCGCCGCCATGTCCGCATAGGGCACGCGGTCGCCTTCGCGCAGCCGCGCGGAGGTCGCAGCCGCGTCGGGGACGAGGTCGGCGGCAAATTCCGGGATCGCCTCGACGTCGATATAGAGCGGGTTGAGAAACAGCCGGCTGTTCGGCGAATAGGGGCTGCAATCGGCGGGGTGGTTGTCGAACAGGACATGCAGCGGATTGAGCCCGACGCCATCGGCGCCGAGCTGCCTGGCGAGCCGAACGAGATCGGCGAGGTCGGTGAAATCGCCGATGCCCCAATTGCGGTCCGAGCGGACGCTGTAGAGCTGCACGGCGAGCAACCAGCCTCGGGCGAAATCGCCGCCGAAGGCGCGTTCGGGCGCCACGATCATCGGCACCTCTTCCGCAACACCCTTGGCATCGGTCAGCGTCAACCGGTGATAACCGAGCGGCAGGCCGGCGGGCCAGGCGATCACGGGCTCGTGGGTCTCGCCTTGCGCGATCACATTGCCGTTTGCGCGCAATGTCCATTGCAGCGGCGGCGCGCCGATTGTCGTCAATTCGGTGCGCGGATGTCCCAGGGCGCGCACCACCACGGGCCCGCCGACGAAGCGGTAAACCCGCTTCTCCGGCAGGGCCTCGAGGATGGATTTGAGGGCCACGGGATCGGTGACCCGCAGCTTTCCGAGGGCATCGACGAATTCGGACTGAACGCCCTTGATCCGGGCTTGAGCTAAAAGATCCATTCGGCACGCAGCTTGCAGGCCGTCATCCGGCCGGGGGCAGGGAATTTAACGAGGTCGTGGAAGAGGTTAGTCAGGGCTAACTCGCAGACCGTGCCTGCCGTTCCCAAGGGAACCAATGACACACAAGCGGCTTTCTATATTGGTATCAAGCGTAGGTTCCCGACAAGGGAAACGGGCTCCTGCTTTCTTGTCAATGGCATCACCGTGAACAAGACAATTCAAACTGTCGAGAGTGCCGCAGCCGGCGGCGCTTTCCTCATCGAAGATATCTATCCCTCGATCGACAGCGGCCGTTTCGCCGTGAAGCGGATTGCGGGCGAACGGGTCGACGTCTGGGCGGACATTTATCGCGGCGGCCACGCGGTGATCGGTGCCGCGCTGATCTGGCGAGGAGAACAGGACCGGGAATGGCGGAGCGAGCCGATGATCCATCACGGCAATGACCGCTGGTCCGGCGCGTTCACCCCCGTCGAACCCGGCCAATATGTCTATGCGATCGAAGCGTGGACCGACGAGTTCGCCACCTGGTCGCACGGGGTCGAGCGCAAGCGGCGCGCCGGTGCGGACGTCAACCTCGATGCGATCGAGGGCGCCGGCCTCCTGACCAAGGCACATGGCGCCCGGCAGGACGCCGCGGCGGTCATCGTCAAGCAATGCGAGGATTATCTTCAGACCGGCGACGTCGGCTCGCTGCTTGCAGCCGATCTCGGCGCGGCCATGGCCGAGAGCCAGTCGCGGCCCGACCTGACCCGCTCGCAGAACTTCCCGCTGATCGTCGACCGCGACAAAGCGCGCTTCGGCGCCTGGTATCAGATGATGCCGCGCAGCCAGAGCCAGAGTCCCGGCCGGCATGGCACGCTGCGTGACTGCATCGCGCGCGTGCCCGACATCGCCGCGATGGGCTTTGACGTGCTCTACTTCACGCCCATCCACCCCATTGGCCGCACCCGCCGCAAGGGCCGCAACAATGCGCCGGTGGCGACCGAAGGCGATCCCGGCTCGCCCTATGCGATCGGCACGACCGAGGGCGGGCACGATGCACTGCATCCCGAGCTCGGCACGATCGAGGATTTCCGCGCGCTGGTCGCGACCTGTCTCGAATACGGCCTCGAGCTCGCGCTCGACTTCGCCGTGCAATGCTCGCCGGACCATCCCTGGCTGAGGCAGCATCCGGAATGGTTCAAATGGCGTCCGGACCGCTCGGTGCGGACGGCGGATGATCCCTATTCGGACATCGTCATCCCCGATTTCGCCTCCGTCGACAGGGCCGGGCTGTGGAACGCGTTTCGCGATGCCATGCTGTTCTGGATCGACCACGGCGTCACCATCTTCGCCATCGACAATCACGACACCGCGCCGCTTCCGTTCTGGGAGTGGCTGATCAGCGACATCCGCCGCCGCCATCCCGAGGTGATCCTGTTCTCCAAGACCTTTGCGCGGCCAAAGCTGATGCAGGGCCTCGCCAAGCTCGGCTTTGCACAGTCCTTCAGCTATTTCCCCTGGCGCACGGCGAAATGGGAGCTGGAGCAATATCTGGGCGAGCTGACGCGCCATCCCGAGCGCGATTTCTATCGGGCGAACCTGTTCGTGAGCACGCCCGACCTGCTGCCCTATCATCTCCAGGGCGGTGAGCCCTGGGCGTTCAAGTCGCGGGTCGCGCTGGCCGCGACGCTGTCCGGCAATTACGGCATCTACAGCGCCTTCGAGCTGCTGGAGCATGACGCGATTCCCGGCCGCGAAGAATATCTTGATTCCGAGAAGTACCAGATCAAGCCGCGCGACTGGGACCGGCCCGGCAACATCAAGACCTACATCGCCGCGCTCAATCGCATCCGCAACGATAACGCCGCGCTTCAGCAAACGGAGAATCTGCGCTTCCTCGGCGTCGAGGACGGCGAGACGATCGCCTTTGCCAAGGAGGCGGCCGATCCAGCCAACACCGTCGTCGCGGTCATCGCCCTCTCGCGCCATGTCCGCGAAGTCTGGTTGCCGCTGGGCGACCTCACCATCGACGCCGGCGGCGCACGCCGCCACGTCACCGCACTCGAAAATCTCATCACAGGCGAACTGTCCCGCATCGAATGGGGCGGGATCAGATTATATATCGATCCCGACCGCGACCCGGCGCTGCTGTTCCGCTGCCTGGCGTAAGGATCACGCCATGAATGTTTTGTCTTCCGTCGACACCCAAAAAGCCGAGGCAGCCGAGATCGTGGATGAACTCTGGTACAAGGACGCCATCATCTACCAGCTCCACGTCAAGGCGTTTGCCGACAGCAACCATGACGGCATCGGCGATTTCGCCGGACTGACCGAGAAGCTGCCCTATCTCCAGGAGCTCGGCGTCACCGCGCTGTGGCTGTTGCCGTTCTATCCATCGCCAGGACGCGACGACGGCTACGACATCGCCGACTACGGTTCGGTCAATCCCGATTTCGGGACGATGAAGGACTTCAAGCGCTTCATCCAGGAAGCGCAGAAGCGCGGCCTGCGCGTCATCACCGAGCTCGTCGTCAATCACACCTCCGACCAGCACAAATGGTTCAAGCGCGCGCGCCGCAGCCATCCGGGCTCGAGCGCCCGCAACTGGTATGTCTGGAGCGACACCGACCAGAAATACCAGGGCACGCGGATCATCTTCACCGACACCGAGAAGTCGAACTGGACCTGGGACCACGAGGCCGGGGCGTTCTACTGGCACCGCTTCTTCTCGCACCAGCCGGACCTCAATTTCGACAATCCGCGCGTGGTCAGCGCCCTGATCCAGGTGATGAAGCGCTGGCTGGATGCCGGCGTCGACGGATTCCGCCTCGACGCCATCCCCTATCTCTGCGAACGCGACGGCACCAACAACGAGAACCTTCCGGAGACGCATGCGATCATCAAGCGCCTGCGCCAGGAACTGGACTCCTACTCCAAGGGCAAGCTGCTGCTGGCCGAGGCCAATCAATGGCCGGAGGACGTGCAGGAATATTTCGGCCGCGGCGACGAGTGCCACATGGCCTACCACTTCCCGCTGATGCCACGCATCTACATGGCGATCGCGCAGGAAGACCGCTTTCCGATCACCGACATCTTGCGCCAGACGCCGGACATTCCCGCAAGCTGCCAATGGGCGCTGTTCCTGCGCAACCATGACGAGCTGACGCTGGAGATGGTCACCGACGTCGAGCGCGACTATCTCTGGACCACCTACGCCAACGATCCTCGCGCGCGCATCAATGTCGGCATCCGCCGGCGGCTGGCGCCGCTGATGGACAATGACCGCCGCAAGATCGAGCTGATGAACTCGCTGCTGCTGTCCTTTCCCGGCACGCCGATCATCTATTACGGCGACGAGATCGGCATGGGCGACAACATCTATCTCGGCGACCGCAACGGCGTGCGCACGCCGATGCAGTGGAGCCCGGACCGCAATGGCGGCTTTTCCCGCTGCGATCCCGCCCGTCTCTACGCGCCACTGATCATGGACCCCGTCTACGGCTACGAGTCGGTGAACGTGGAGGCGCAGTCGCGCAGCCTGTCCTCGCTGCTCAGCGCTACCAAGCGCCTGATCTCGGTGCGCAAATCGACCCTCGCCTTCGGCCGCGGCACCATGACCTTCATCCGCCCGGCCAACCGCGCCGTGCTGGCCTATGTCCGGCAGTACAACGACGAGGTGATCCTGTGCGTCGCCAACCTCTCGCGCGCAGCCCAGGCGACCGAGCTCGACCTGTCGCCGTGGAAGGACCGCATTCCGCAGGAGATGCTCGGACGCACGCGTTTTCCGCCGATCGGCGAGGTGCCCTACATGATCACGCTGGGGCCTTACGGCTTCTACTGGTTCCAGCTCACCGAGCGCAACAAGTCCGAGCCGGTGACGCCGCGCGCGGTGCCTGAGTTCGAGACGCTGGTGGTGCCGGTCAATTCGACCTGGGTGTCGCTGGCGCGCGAGCGCGGCGTGTTCGAGCATGAGGTGCTGCCAGGCTTCTTGTCGCGCACGCGCTGGTATCCCGAGCAAGATCCCAAGCAGATCAAGCCGACGCTGACCTCGGCGGTGCCGTTCTGCGACATCGGCGACAACAGGCCCTGGATCGCGGTCTTCGAAACCCCGCAACAGGATGCCACGGCGCGCTACGTGCTGCCGATGCAGATCGAATGGGTGCGCTTCGACCGCGAACGCTTCAACCCGAAGGCGCTCGCCGCCGTGCGTCAGGGCGCGCGCGAAGGTACCTTGCTCGACGTTGCGACCGAGCAGATCTTCATCGGCCTGTTCCTGCGCAATCTGTCGCAGAACCTGGTGGTGGAAGAGAACAATCTGCGTCTGGAGTTCAAGGCGACCAGCCGATTCGCCGATTACATCATCAAGGAGCCCGAACGCATCCGCGCCATCGAGCAGTCGAACAGCACGGCGCTGGTCGACAACCAGTACGTCGCCAAGATCTATCGCCAGCTCGAAGGCGGCATCAATCCCGAGATCGAGATTGGCTCCTACCTCACCGACGTCGCGCACTTTGCCAATACGCCGGCGCTGCTCGGCAGCGTCGAGCTGGTCGAAGGCGATCGAAGCAGCGCGGTCGGCGTGCTGCACGCCTATGTCGAAAACCAGGGCGACGGCTGGGCCGTCACTACGGGTTATCTCGACCGCTATATCGACGAGCAGCGGTTGGCGCCGATGAGCGAAGCGCCTCGAGAGACCCAGGAGCAGGCGCCTTACCTGCACTTCATGGCGCAGATCGGCCGGCGGCTCGCCGAGCTGCATGTGGCTCTCGCCGCCGCAAGGCCCGATGATCTCGCGCCGGAGCCGATCGGCCCCGCACAGGTCGAGCGCTGGGCATCCGGGCTCAAAGCACGGGCCGAGCGGATCTTCGAACGGCTGGCCGACAGCCGCGACGGCCTGCGCGAGGCCGACCGGCCTCTGATCGACCAGCTCGTCGCGGTGCGCACGACCCTGCCCGACCACCTCTATGCACTCTTGCCATCCGACATCGGCGGGTTGAACATCCGTCATCATGGCGACTTCCGCCTCGGGCAAATCCTGATCGTGAAGGACGATATCTTCATCATCGACTTCGACGGCGATCCGCGTCTGCCGCTGGCCGACAAGCGGCGCAAGGCACCGGCCGCACGCGACGTCGCCGGCCTGATCCGTTCGATTGAGCTTTCGGTTAACACAGCACTCAGCCGCGCGCTGACGGGCGCATCCGACGAGCAGGACCGGCTCGCGGCCGCACTCGGCGAATGGCGCGAACGCGCCGCCGCGACATTCCTTAACGCTTACCGCGAAGCCATGACCGATCGCCGGCTGTGGCCGGAAGATCGGCAATCCGCGGACGGCCTGTTAAGGTTTTTCCTGCTTGATCAAGCCTTCGACGAAGTAGAGTACGAGCTGTCCCACCGGCCTGAGGAGCTCCGTGCGCCGCTGACCGGACTGCTTCGCATTCTGTCCAATGAGAGCGAAGCCCATGCCTAAACTGCCAGCCGAGGCCTACGCGATCATCGAGGGCCGCCACTCCGACCCCTTCCATTATCTCGGGATGCATCCCGAGGGCGGCAAGAGCGTGGTGCGCGCGTTCCTCCCCGAGGCCACCAATGTCGAAGCGGTGGGTGAACATGGCGAGGTGGCGAAGCTCGATCGCGTCCACGATTCGGGCTTGTTCATCGGCGCCCTGCCGAACGGCTCGAAGCGCTATCAGCTCCGCGCCAGGTTCGGCGACAACATCGTCGAGTTCGAGGACGCCTATCGCTTCCCGCCGATCCTGACCGATTTCGATCTCTATCTGCTCGGCGAAGGCACCCATCAGCGCCTCTACGACAAGCTCGGCGCGCATCCGATGCGGCTCGAAGGCATCGACGGCATCGGCTTCGTCGTGCTGGCGCCGAATGCGCGGCGCGTATCCGTGGTCGGCGATTTCAATTTCTGGGACGCGCGGCGCCATCCGATGCGGGTCCGCGGTGCCGGTTATTGGGAGCTGTTCATCCCGCACGCCAAGGCCGGCGACCACTACAAGTTCGATATCATCGGGCCGCACGGCCATCAGGTGCCGCTGAAGTCCGATCCCATGGCCTTTGCGAGCGAGGTGCGGCCGAAGACGGCTTCCATCGTGTTCGACGAGGCACATCTCGCACGCCCGCGCCCGGCGCCGGATGGCATCAACGCGCTCTCGGCGCCGATGTCGATCTACGAGGTCCATCTCGGCTCCTGGCGGCGCAAGAACGGCGGCGAATGGCTCACCTATCGCGAGCTGGCCGAGCAGCTGCCGGCCTATGCCCGCGACATGGGCTTTACCCATCTCGAATTCCTGCCCGTCAGCGAGCATCCATTCGACGGCTCCTGGGGCTATCAGCCGACCGGCCTCTATGCGCCGACCAGCCGCTTCGGCGGGCCTGAGGATTTTGCCGCGCTGGTCGACGCCTGCCATCGCGAGGGCGTCGGCGTGCTGCTCGACTGGGTGCCCGGCCATTTCCCCGACGATCCGCACGGGCTCGGCAGCTTTGACGGCACCTCGCTCTACGAGCATGCCAATCCGCTCCAGGGCCGCCACCTCGACTGGGGCACGCTGATCTACAATTACGGCCGCACCGAAGTGACGAACTTCCTGGTGTCGAATGCGCTGTTCTGGCTCGAGCGTTACGCGATCGACGGCCTGCGCGTCGATGCGGTCGCCTCCATGCTCTATCTCGACTACAGCCGCCCGCCGGGCGCCTGGATTCCGAACCAGTATGGCGGCCGCGAGAACATCGAAGCGATCGCGTTCCTGCGCCGCTTCAACACCGAATTGTACGCGCGCTTCCCGCAGGTGACCACGGCGGCCGAGGAATCCACCGCGTGGCCGCAGGTCTCGCGCCCGGTCGAATTCGGCGGGCTCGGCTTCGGCTACAAGTGGAACATGGGCTGGATGCACGACACGCTGAACTACATCAGCAAGGATCCGATCCACCGCAAGCATCATCACGGCGATATCCTGTTCGGCCTGCACTACGCCTTCTCGGAGAACTTCATCCTGCCGCTGTCGCATGACGAGGTCGTGCACGGCAAACGTTCGATCCTTGGCCGCATGCCCGGCGACGAATGGCAGCGCTTTGCGAATTTGCGCGCCTATTACAGCTTCATGTTCGGCCACCCCGGCAAGAAGCTACTGTTCATGGGCGCGGAGATCGCGCAAAGCCGCGAATGGAATCACGACCAGTCGCTCGACTGGCACCTGCTCGAATACAAGTACCATTCCGGCATCCAGGCGCTGATCCGCGACCTCAACCGGCTCTATCGCGCGGTGCCGGCGCTGCACCAGATGGATTGCGAACAGGGCGGATTCGAATGGCTGATCACGGATGACGCCAACCGCAACGTGTTCGCCTGGCTGCGCAAGGGATTCGACGAGCACGCACGGTGTCTCGTGATCATCAACTTCTCGCCCAACGTCTATCGCAACTATCGCGTCCCCGTGCCCTTCGCCGGCAAGTGGAAAGAGGTGTTCAATTCGGACTCCGCCCATTACGGCGGCACCAATGTCGGAAACATCGGCGAGGTTCATGCCGCTGGCGGCAAGGTGCCCGAGCTTCGCCTCACCATTCCGCCGCTCGCCGCGATCTTTCTCGTTCCGGAAAGCTGACCGATGCGCCTGACTGCTGGATCGCCCGCACGCCTTGGCGCAAGCTGGGACGGACGCGGCACCAATTTCGCGTTGTTCTCCGCCAATGCGCAGAAGGTCGAGCTGTGCCTGTTCGACACGCAAGGAAGGCGCGAACTCGAGCGTGTCGAGCTGCCCGAGCGGACCGAGGACGTCTGGCACGGCTATCTCAATGACATCTCGCCGGGCCAGCTCTACGGCTATCGCGTGCACGGCCCCTACGAGCCCGAGCACGGCCACCGCTTCAACGCCAACAAGCTGCTGCTCGACCCCTACGCCAAACGGCTCGCCGGGCGGCTGGTCTGGAGCGATGCCCATTTCGCCTATCGCACCGGTTCGCCGCGCGAGGACCTCTCCTTCGACCGGCGCGACAACGCGCGCGGCATGCCCAAGGCGGTCGTCGTCGACGAGACCTTCAACTGGGGCCGTCGCGAGATCCGGCCCAACATCCCCTGGGAAGACACCATCATCTACGAGGCCCACGTCAAGGGTCTGACGCAGAAGCGCGACGACGTGCCGCCGAATTTGCGCGGCACCTATGGCGGCCTGTCGTCGCCGGCGATGATCGAGCATTTGAAAACGCTCGGCGTCACCACCGTCGAGCTGCTTCCGATCCACAGCTTCATCGACGACCGCATTCTGGTCGAGAAGAAGCTCGTCAACTACTGGGGCTACAACACGCTGTCCTTCTTTGCGCCCGAACCGCGCTACGCCCAGGACAATGCGCTCGATTCCTTCCGCACCACGGTCGCGCGCCTGCACGATGCCGGCATCGAGGTGATGCTCGACGTCGTCTACAACCACACGGCCGAAGGCAATCACCTCGGTCCGACCCTGTGCTACCGCGGCATCGACAATGCCTCCTATTACTGGCTGAACCGCGAGAACCCGCGCTATTACGACGACTTCACCGGCTGCGGCTCGTCGGTGAACCTCACCCATCCGCGCGTGCTCCAGATGGTGATGGATTCGCTGCGCTACTGGGTCGAGGTCTGCCATGTCGACGGCTTCCGCTTCGACCTCGCCACCACGCTCGCGCGCGGACCGAACGGCTATGATCGCGGCAGCTCGTTCCTGACGGCGATCCGGCAGGACCCGGTGCTGGCGGCGGTGAAGCTCGTCGCCGAACCCTGGGATCTCGGGCTCGGCGGCTACCAGGTCGGCGCATTCCCTTCCCAATGGTCGGAGTGGAACGATCGGTATCGCAGCGCCATGCGCCGCTACTGGAGCGGCGAAGGCAGCCTGATTGGCGACATCTCCAGCCGCATGACAGCCTCATCCGACCTGTTCAACCATGACGGACGGCGACCGCGCGCCGGCATCAACCACATCACGGTGCATGACGGCTTCACGCTCGCCGACCTCTTCAGCTACAACGAGAAGCACAACGAGGCCAATGGCGAGGACAATCGCGACGGCTCCAGCGACAACCACAGCAACAATTGCGGTGTCGAGGGTCCGACCGACGATCCCGAGATTCTCGGGCTGCGGCGGCAGCTTCGCAAGAACGTGCTGGCCTGCCTGATGCTGGCGCAGGGCGTTCCGCTGATCCTGGCAGGCGACGAGGTCGGCAATTCGCAGTCCGGCAACAACAACGCCTATTGCCAGGACAACGAGGTCGGCTGGGTCGGCTGGGACAATCTCGGCAAGGACGGCGACGACATGGTCGATTTCGTCGCCGGGCTCGCGGAGATCCGCCGCCGGTTCGCGCAGCTTCGCAGCCATCGCTGGCTCGACGGCCGGCCCAAGGACGGCGTTTCCTACGGCGCGCTGTGGCTGACGCCCGCCGGCGACGAGATGACGGAGAACGACTGGAAATTCCCGGAAGGGCGGTTCCTCTCCTATGTGATGGGGCCGATGGAACCGGGGAGCGCCGCGATCTTTATCGTACTGAACGCCGCCCCCGAAGAGATCGCATTCAAATTGCCCAAAATGGCCGAGTACAAAAGCTGGCAGCAGATCCTGAACACCACCGATGCCAGACCGAACAGTGTTGATTTGCAGCCCGGAAGCGACAGCAAGGCGCCGCCGCGCTCCGTGCTCGCCTTCGCGGGGGCGCTATGAGACCATCGTTCGGGGCGAGGCCGACCAAGGACGGCGTGTCGTTCCGGCTGTGGGCGCCCGGCGCTCGCCGAGTCGATCTCCTGCTCGACAGAAGGCACGCGATGCAGCGCCGGCAGGATGGCTGGTATGTCGCCGAGATTGCCGGCCTGCCCGTCGGCAGTCCCTACCAGTTCAGGATCGACGACGAGATCGACGTACCCGATCCCGCATCCGCGTTCCAGCCGGACGACGTTTTTGGACCGAGCGAAGTCGTCGATCATGATGCCTTCGCGTGGCGCGCGCGCGATTGGCGCGGACGTCCCTGGGAAGAGACGGTACTGATCGAGACCCATGTCGGCACCTTCACGCCTGAGGGCACCTACCGCGCCATGATCGACAAGCTCGATCATCTCGTTGCGACCGGAATCACCGCGCTGGAATTGATGCCGCTGGCCGATTTCGCCGGCCGCCGCGGCTGGGGCTATGACGGCGTGCTCTGGTACGCGCCCGACAGCGCCTATGGCCGGCCCGAGGACCTGAAGACACTGATCGACGAGGCGCATCTGCGCGGACTGATGGTGTTCCTCGACGTCGTCTACAATCATTTCGGCCCCGAGGGGAATTATCTCGGCCGCTATGCGCCGGCCTTCTTCACCGATGCGCATACGCCCTGGGGCAGCGCGATCGATTATCGCGTGCCGCAGGTCCGGGCCTTCGCGGTCGAGAACGCGCTGTCCTGGCTCACCGACTACCGCTTCGACGGCCTGAGACTGGATGCCGCCAATCACGTCATGGCGATCCCGGGCGAGCAGTCGATGTTGCAGGACCTCAGTGTCGCCGCCGGCGAGCTCGCCAAGGCCACGGGACGGCACATCCATCTCGTGCTGGAGAACGGCGACAATCGCGCCAGCCTGCTCGATGCCGGGCAAGATCCGCCCAACGGCAAATATCGCGCGCAGTGGAACGACGACTATCACCACGTCTGGCACGTGATGCTGACCGGCGAGCTCGCGGGCTATTACGCCGACTACCAGACGCCAAGCATGGATCTTGCGCGCGCGCTCACCTCGGGCTTCGTCTACCAGGGCGAGATCTCGGAGTTCTGGGGCAAGAAGCCGCGCGGCGAGGCGAGCGGCGAGCTGCCGCCGGCGACCTTCGTCAACTTCCTGCAAAACCACGACCAGATCGGCAATCGCCCGTTCGGTGATCGGCTCGAGAGCCTGGCATCGCCGCGGCAGATCGAAGCCGCGCTCGCGGTCACCCTGCTCGCGCCGATGGTGCCGATGCTGTTTCAGGGCGAGGAATGGGGCTCCACGGTGCCCTTCCCGTTCTTCTGCGATTTCCAGGGTGGCCTTGCCGATGCCGTGCGCAAGGGGCGCAAGCAGGAATATGCCTGGGCCTACGAGAAATACGGCGACGAGGTCCCCGATCCACTCGATCCCAAAACGCTGCAATCGGCCGTGCTGGATTGGACCGGCCACACGCCGGAGCAGGATGCGCGGCTGGCGCTGGTGCGGGAGCTGCTCGCGCTCCGTCACAAGGAGATCGCACCGCGGCTGAAGGGTGCGAGGTTCGGCGATGCCGAGACGGCCGATAGCGGCCTGCTCACCGCGCATTGGCGCATGGGCGACGGCGCGAGGCTGCTCCTGACCACCAATCTCTCGGACAAGGACATCGCACGTCCCAGCGACGCGACAGACACGCCGATCTGGGGCTCTGTCAGCGGCGATCGGCTCCCACCCTGGTCGGTGATCTGGCATCTCGGAGGTTAGCATGCCTCCTGCCATTCCTCTGGCGACCTATCGGCTTCAGCTCACCGCGGATTTCGACTTCGACAAGGCCGCCGCGGTCGTGCCTTACCTCAAGGCACTCGGGATCACGCATCTCTACGCCTCGCCGGTGATGAAGGCGCGCAAGGGCTCGACCCACGGCTACGACACCGTCGACCACAGTCAGTTCAATCCCGAGCTCGGCGGCGAGGCCGGCTTTGCCCGGCTGAGCGACGCCCTCACGCAGCACGACCTCGGCCTTATCATCGACTTCGTACCAAACCATGTCGGCGTGCACTTTGCCGACAATCCCTGGTGGCTGGACGTGCTGGAATGGGGCCAGGCCTCGCCGCATGCGGTTTCCTTCGACATCGACTGGGATCAACTGGCCTATCGTGCCCGCGGCGGCGTGCTGCTGCCGATCCTCGGCTCGCCCTACGGTGAGGCGCTGGAGCGCGGCGACATCGAGCTGCGCTACGATGCCGATGAAGGCAGTTTTTCCGCCTGGTATTTCGAGCATCGCCTGCCGATCGCGCCGGAACGCTATGGCGAAATGCTGCGCGTGATCGTGAAGGAAGCCGACGCCGCCGAGACCGAGGCCGGCAAGCGCCTGCTCGCGCTCGCGGCCCGCTACACCGGGCTGCGTCGCCCCAACCGCAGGGAAGCGCCCGGCTTCAAGGCGGAGCTCAAGGAGATCGCAGGCAGCGCTGACATCATCGAACGCGGTCTCGCCACCTATCGTTCCGCCAAGGATCGTCCGGCGCAGACGCTGGCGCTGCATCATCTGCTGGAGCGCCAGCACTACAAGCTCGGGCACTGGCGGCTCGCCTCCAGCGACATCAACTATCGCCGCTTCTTCGACGTCAACGGGCTTGCGGGCCTGCGGGTCGAGGACGCGAGCACGTTCGCCGCCACGCACCGGCTGGTGAAGCAGCTCATTGCCGACGGCAAGCTGCAAGGCATCCGCCTCGATCACATCGACGGCCTGCGCGATCCCGCACAATATTGCCAGCGGCTGCGCCGGCTGGTGCGCGACGCGCAAGGCAACACCAAACCGTTCTATACCGTGATCGAAAAGATCCTGTGCGAGCACGAGCGCCTGCCGCGTTTTGCCGGCGTTCAGGGCACCACGGGCTATGAGTGGATGAATGTCATCACTCAGGTTCTGGTCGACGCGAAAGGGCTGCAGGCGCTGAACGAGACCTGGCGGCAGATCAGCAACCGCGCGCCACAGCTGGCGCCTTACGTCAAGGACGCCAAGCGGCGCGTGCTGGAGACGCTGCTGACCAGCGAATTCACCGTGCTGACTCGCCTGCTCGCGCGGATCGCCAACGGACATTACTCGACCCGCGACTTCTCCGCCGACAGCCTGCGGCAGGCGCTCGAATTGTACGTGCTGCACTTCCCGGTCTATCGCACCTATTTGACGCATAGCGGCCCGACCGCGCTCGACCGCAAGCTGATCGACGACACCATCGAACGGGCCCGCGCGGAATGGTTCGCTGCGGATGAAGGCATCTTCGACTTCCTGCGCGACGCGCTGACCATGGACCTGCTCAAACCCGGCCGTCCCCCGCACAGCGCCCCGCGGGTGCGCCGCTTCGCGCTGAAGGTGCAGCAGTTCACGGGACCGATGATGGCGAAGTCGCTGGAGGACACCGCGTTCTATCAATCCCACCGGCTGCTCGCCTTGAACGAGGTCGGCGGCGACCCCGCGAGCAACGGCCTCACGGTACCTGCCTTCCATGAGGCCATGCGCGCGCGTGCCAACGAATGGCCGCAAGGGATGACGGCGACCGCGACCCACGACACCAAGCGCGGCGAGGACGCGCGCGCGCGGATCGCGGCGCTCAGCGAAATTCCCGGCGAATGGACCAGTGCGGTGGCGCGCTGGAAAGTCCTGAACGCGCCGCATCTCGCGCTCGACGGCAATCTGCGCGCCCCGTCGGCGACGTTCGAATACATGCTCTACCAGACCCTGCTCGGCGCCTGGCCGCTTGGGGAGACGGCCGATGCTGGCTTCGTCGAGCGCATCCAGGCCTATGCGCTCAAGGCCGCGCGCGAGGGCAAGGAGGAGACCAGCTGGCTCAACCCGCACGAGGCCTATGAGAACGGCGTCGCGAGCTTCATCGGGAAGATCCTCGATCCAGTACAATCCAGCGAGTTCCCGGACGCGCTGCAAATCCTGGCACGCCGCGTCGCGCTGCTCGGCGCCTTGAATTCGCTGAGCCAGCTCACGCTCAAGGCGACGCTGCCCGGCGTGCCGGACTTCTACCAGGGCACCGAATACTGGGACCTGTCGCTGGTCGATCCCGACAACCGCCGCCCGGTGGACTTTGCCGCGCGGCAGACGGCGCTGACGTCACTGGAAGCGCCGGACTGGCGCGGGCTGACCAAGACCTGGCCGAACGGCCAGCTCAAGCTGGCCTGGACGCGGCACCTGCTCAAACTGCGCAACGAACTCGCCGATGTGTTCGCGCAGGGCGAATATCAGCCGCTGCAGGTCCGGGGCGCGCACGCAGACCACGTCATTGCCTTTGTCCGCCGACACGGCCGCACGGCTGCGATCGTCGTGGTCGGGCGCCAGTTTGCGCCGTTCACGCAAGAGGGCCGACAATGGCCCGCGTTCGAGGGCGTTGACGCGACGATCGACATCACCGGCTACACCGGGCCGGACCTTGCCGGCAATCAATTGCCGCTCGCGCAAGCCTTCCGGGATATTCCCGCTGCGGTCATCGAAGCACGTGCCGCCAGCACGGCGAGACCCAGGCAACAGCGCGCTCGTAGCTGACGGCTACTTGCCCCCGTCCTTGGTCAGCAGCAGCTGCCCGCGCTTGCGGATGGTCGCCTGCGCCATCTCGGCGAAGCGCTGCAACAGCCACGGCAACACAACCTCAACCTTGACGTGGTCGTCTGCGACATCGACCTGACCGCTCGCGATCTGCCCGAGCGCGCGGATGCGAAAATTCATGCTGTCGCCGTTCCAGCGCTCTTCCTCGACCTGCATCACGGGAATGCTGGCGGCGGCGCGGCCGAGCCCGGTCTTGAGCCGGCGCACGGCTTCCTCGCGGCCGAGACGATGCGGAATGGAGACGACAAGCGGTGCTGACATGGCGCTGCCCTGTGGTGACTGATCCTCACATAGTCATGCCGCCTGGACTAGCAAAGGTTCCATGCAAGTTGGCCCCGTTCGCCGTGTTTCATCGTGGGAACTATAGAACCTGCGGCAAGTTGCCCTCGCACCACGGGACAGGTGCAAACGACCCTTTCAACAAAGGGCTGGAGGAGACTAGCATGTCTATCGGTACGATCATTCTGATCATTTTGGTCATCGCGCTGCTCGGCGGCTTCAGCGGTATCGGCGGCGGCCCGTTCTACGGCACCGGCTATTATGGCGGCGGCGGCCTCGGGCTCGTCATCGTCATCCTGCTGATCCTGCTGTTGCTCGGACGGATCTAGCGCAAGGAGCTGTAGCGGCCTCGTAGGGTGGGCAAAGGCGCAACGCGCCGTGCCCACCTCTTCGCCGCAATAAGAAAGATGGTGGGCACGCTTCGCTTTGCCCACCCTACTTCTTCTTCTCCGCGAGCTTCTTCATCGCGGTCTTTATTGACGAAGCCGCCCCGTCATAGCCATCCCAGACTTTCGAGCGCGCCAGCAGACCCGGTACCGTCCGCACCGTGTACCGCTTCGGATCGAGATCGCCCTTCACCTGCGCCCATGTCACAGGCATCGACACGGTCGCGCCATCGCGCGCACGGGGCGACAGCGGCGCCACCGCCGTCGACAGGCGATCGTTGCGCAAATAATCCAGGAAGATCTTTCCATTGCGCAGCTTCTTCGACATGTTGAGCAGATAGCGCTCGGGATCGTCGTCGGCCATCCACTGGCAAACGCCTTGCGCGAACGCCTTGGCCTCCTTCCAGCTCACCTTGTCGCGCGCGCCGTGGAGCAGCGGCACCACCACGTGCAGGCCCTTGCCGCCGGTGGTCTTGCAAAAGCTCTCCATGCCGACGTCGGTGAGGCGCTGCCGCATCTCCTTGGCGGCGTCCACGACATCGGCGAATTTGACGTCCGGCGCGGGATCGAGATCGAACACCAGCCGGCCCGGCGTATCGTAGGCGTCCGGGGCACAATTCCAGGGATGCAGCTCGACGCCGCCGATCTGCGCGACCGCGGCGAGCCCCTCGACGCGATCGATCTGCAGGTACGGCTTGCGATCGCCCGAGACCTTTGCGAGCTCCAGCAGGTTCGACGTGCCCTGCATGGCATGGCGCTGGAAGAATTTTTCGCCGCCGATGCCATCAGGCGCGCGCAGGATCGAACAGGGCCGGCCCTTGATGTGCTCGATCATCCAGGCGCCGACGGCCTCGAAATAGCGCGCGAGATCGAGCTTCGTCACGCCCGCGCCGTCGCCGCCATCCGGCCACAGCTCCTTGTCGGGCTTTGAGATGACGACACCCATCACCTCGGCCGTGCCGGCATCCTTCCGCTTGCCTGCCTTCGGCACGGCCCGCTTCCTGGCCGAGGGCTTTGCGAGTTCGGTATCAGCGGGTGTTTCCGCCTCGACCTCCTCAGCCGGCTTGTCCTGCCGCAGGCCCTTGAAGGCGGCCTGGCGGATATTGCCGTCGGCGGTGAACCCGGCGAACTCGATCTCGGCGACGAGCTCCGGCTTCAGCCAGTGCACGTCGCGCGTCTTTTTCGGCGCGTTCTTGCCGCCGAAGGGGCTTTGCCTGGCCTCCATGGCTTTCAAGGACGGCATGATGCGCTTGACCGTGTCCGCGCCGAAGCCGGTGCCGACCATGCCGACGAAGGCAAGATGATCGCCGCGGTGCACGCCGGCCATCAGCGAGCGGAATTTGCCGTTGGTGGTCTTCCAGCCGCCGATCACGACCTCATGGCCGGCGCGGCATTTGGCCTTGGTCCAGCTTTCCGTTCGTCCCGACCGGTAAGGCGCATCGAGCTTCTTCGACACCACACCTTCGAGCTCGAGCTTGCAGGCCGATTGCAGCACGGCATCGCCGCTGCTCTCGAAATGCTCGACATAGCGGATTTGGCTCGATTTCTTCTTGCCTGCGTCCAGAACTTGCCTGAGGCGGTCCTTGCGCTCGCCGAGTGGCAGGCGCCGGCAATCGAGCCCCTCGGCGAACAGGAGATCGAAGGCAAAGAAGATCAGGTCCTCGGTCTTGCCGTCCGACAGCGCGGCCTGGAGCGAGGAGAAATTCGGCGCGCCGTTGTGATCCAGCGCGACGATCTCGCCGTCAATCATGGCGTCGGGAAGCTCGCCCGCCTCCTTCGCGATGGCTGCGAACTTGTCGGTCCAGTCGAGGCCCTTGCGCGTCTTCAGCGTCGCCTCGCCGTCCTCGACGCGGAGCTGGACGCGATAGCCGTCGAACTTGATCTCGTGGCACCAGCCATCGGCCGCCGGCGGCCGCTCGACCGGGGTACAGAGCTGCGGCGCGACGAAGTCCGGCATCTCCGAGACTTTTTTCGCGTTTGTCGCGATCGTGGCTTTCTTCTTTGCCGCCTCCTTCCCGCGCTTCAACGCCGCGCCGGGCGCCGGCCTGACGGTGCGCCCTTTCGGCTCCTCGGCACGATTGGACTGCCAGACCGCATCGGCCTTGGCCTTGGCACCCTTCGCCAGCATGAACGGCTTTGGCGCGCGACCCTTGCCATCAGCGATCTGCGCCATCGCGCGGCCGGAGGCCACCGACTTGTCCTCGCCGAGAATGTCGTCGCTCTCGCTGGCATATTCGTCGCGATGCTTGATCAGGAGCCAGTTGGTGCGCTTGCCGCCGATGCGGTCATGCCTCATCCGCACCAGCACCCAGCTTCCATGCAGCTTGTCGCCGTGGAGCGTGAACTTGAGGTCACCCTTCTGGAAGCCGCGCTCGGGATCCTCGGACTCCCAGGTGCCGCGGTCCCAGAGCATGACCGTGCCGCCGCCATACTGCCCTTCCGGAATCGTGCCTTCGAAATCGCCATAGTCGAGCGGATGGTCCTCGACTTCGACCGCGAGCCGCTTGTCATGCGGATCGAGCGAGGGTCCCTTGGTCACCGCCCACGACTTGAACACGCCGTCGAACTCGAGCCGCAGATCATAGTGCAGTCGCGTCGCATCGTGCTTCTGGATCACGAAGCGCCGCTGCGCCGATGGCGCCACCGCGGTCTTGCCCGACGGCTCCGGTGTCTTCTCGAAATCGCGTTTCTGTCGGTAGGTGGAGAGTTTTCGCAGCACGACCGGTCCCGCATTCTCTTTCGGCGTTGAAGCCTATCACGGCGGAAGTCCCACCCGGAACCAAAACCCGATGGGGCTGTTGGGGTTCCAAAATGCCTTGAAACGCTGGAGAACGGAATGGCCCCGCGCGCCTATTGGAAGGGAACGTTAAAGCTCTCGCTGGTCAGTTGCCCGGTCGCGCTTTATCCGGCGACCACCGCGGCCGAGAAGACGCGGTTTCACATGATCAACCGCGAGACCGGAAACCGGCTCAAGCAGCAGATGGTGGACTCCGAGACCGGTGACGTGGTCGAGAGCGGCCAGAAGGGACGCGGCTACGAACTGCGCAAGGGCAAATATGTAGAGATCGAGCCGGAGGAGCTCGAGGCGGTCCAGATCGAAAGCAACCACACCATCGACATCGAGAGTTTCGTGCCGAGCGAGGAGATCGACCAGCGCTATCTCAATCATCCCTATTATATCGCGCCCGACGGCAAGGCTGCGGTCGATGCCTTCGCCGTGATCCGCGACGCCATGAAGGACCAGGACCGCGTGGCGCTCGCCAAGATCGTGCTCACCAACCGCGAGCACATCATCGCGATCGAACCGCTCGGCAAGGGCCTGCTCGGTACCACGTTGCGCTTCCCCTATGAGCTGCGCGACGAGGACCAGTTCTTCGACGGCATCAAGAGCCCCAAGATCACCAAGGACATGGTCGAGCTCGCCGGCCACATCCTGCAGACCAAGGCCGCACATTTCGACCCGAGCAAGTTCAAGGATGAGTACGAGACCGCGCTGAAGGCGCTGGTGAAGCGCAAGGCCAGCGGCAAGACAATCGAGCTGCCGGAGCGCGAGGAGCGCCCGAGCAACGTCGTCAGCCTGATGGACGCGCTGAAGCAGAGCCTGAAGGGACGCGGCGGGAAGAAGACGGCGGCCAAACCCAGCGCACGCCGCGCGACGGGAAAGCAAAGAGCGACGAGGAAGACCCAGCGGTCGACGGCCCGGCACAGGAAGGCGGGCTGATTGCCTCCGTCATTGCGAGCGCAGCGAAGCAATCCAGGATCTTTCCGCGGAAGGACTCTGGATTGCTTCGCTGCGCTCGCAATGACGATGTGGATGCAGGCTCGCGCCACAACCTCTGCCGTCATGCCCGGGCTTGTCCCGGGTATCCACGTTCTTCGTGCCGCACGTCAAGGCATGGATGGCCGGGTCAAGCCCGGCCATGACGGGCCGTTTGACGTCGAAAGCTAATCCCCCGCCTTCAGCCGGTACCCGATCCCCGTCTCCGTCAGCACATATTGCGGGCGTTCGGGATCGGCTTCGATCTTCTGGCGGAGCTGGCGGACATAGACGCGCAGATATTGCGCGTCGGTAAGCTCGTCCCAGAGCTCCTTGAGCAAGAAACGATGGGTCAGCACCTTGCCGGCGTGCTGCACCAGCACGCGCAAGAGATCGTACTCCTTCGGTGACAGCTTTATCTCGCGCTCGCCGACCTTGACGATGCGACGCACGAGATCGACGGAGAGATCGCCGGTGCGGAACACCGGACGCTCGCCCTTGACCTGGAGCTGGTGCCGCAGCGCCGCGCGCAGGCGCGCCAACAGCTCGTCCATGCCGAACGGCTTTGTCAGATAATCGTCGGCGCCGAGATCGAGCGCCTGCACCTTGCCGGCCTCGTCGCCGCGGCTCGACAGCACCACGATCGGCACGCCCTCGTTGCGGCCGCGGATGGTGCGCAGCAATTCGTGGCCCTGGATGTCGGGCAGGCCGAGATCGAGAATGATCAGAGCGGGTTCTTCCGCGAGCTTCTCGAGCGCGGTCTTTCCGTTCGACGCTTCCAGGATCTCGTAGCCTTGCGTCGAGAGTCCCATCCGCAGCAATTTTCGGATTGGCGGCTCGTCGTCGATGACCAGAACCTTGATCGGGGCGGCGCTCATGCGGCTGTATCCAATGCGTGGGTCCGAGCCGGAACGGGCAGCCGGATGGTGAGGATCGCGCCGCTGCGGTCGCCGCGGTTGGCGGCCGAGATCGTGCCCTGCATCGCCTCGACGAAGCCGCGGGAGATGGCGAGCCCCAGCCCGGTGCCGGGACGGACATGGTCGCCCTTCTGCACGCGATAGAACTTGTCGAACACGCTCTCGAGCTCGTCAGGCGGAATGCCGCCACCCTGGTCGGCGATCTCTAACACGACATGATTTCCCTCGCGCCGGCTGCGGATCGAGATCGTTGTATCGGGCAGCGAATATTTCGCGGCATTGTCGAGCAGATTGAACAGCACTTGTTCGAACAGCACGGCATCGAGCTGAAGCATCGGCAGATCGGCCGCCAGCACCAGTTCCACCTTGTGCGCCGTCAATATCTTGCTCGCACGCCGCAGCGCGCTGCCGACGATCTCGCCGAGATCGTGCAGTGCCGCGTTGGGCACGATGGCGCCGGATTCGAGCTTTGTCATGTCGAGCAGATTGGCGATGAAGCGGTTGAGGCGCTCGGACTCGTCGATCACGGTGGCGAGCAGATCGCGCTTCTCGGTGTCGGACAAGGCACCGGCGAGATCGCGCATGGTCGAGGCCGCGCCGAGCACGGAGGCGAGCGGCGTCTTGAGATCGTGCGAGATCGAGGTCAGCAGCGCAGAGCGCAACCGCTCGGATTCGACGGTGCGCTTGACGCGATCCACGTCCTCGACCAGCAGCACGCGCTCGATTGCCAGTGCGCCCTGGTCGACGAGTGCATCGAGCAGCCGGCGCTGGTCGGGGGTCAGCAGCGGACCGGTGCGATCATTGTCGATACCGATGACGCCGATCGGACCACGCCCGGTGCGCATCGGCAGGAACAGCCGCTTGGCGCCGGGAAGCGTATCCGAGCCGCGGCCGGCGGGACGATCATTGCTCCAGGCCCAATTGGCTGCGGCGAGATCGGCCTGGTCGATCTGGTCCTCGGGCGGATAGCCGGACTTCACCGTGAGCAGCCCCTCCTCCGGCAGCAGCAGGACCACGCGAACCTTCAGCATCAGCGCGGTTTGATAGGCAGTTGCCCAGAGCACGTCGTCGAGCGTGCCGGTGCCCGTGAGCTTGCGGCTGAACGCATAGAGCTGCTCGGTCGTGCGGATGCGGCCGAGCGCGGTGTCCGCCTGCGTGCGCACCCGCCCGGCGACATTCGATACCACGAACGCGATCAACATGAAAAAGAAGAACGCCGCGACATTGGTCGGGTCGGTAATCGTGAAAGTGTAGACCGGCGGCAGGAAGAAGAAGTTGTACGCCAGCGACGCCGCGACGCTCGCAAGGAGCGACGGCCACAACCCATAGCGAACAGCCACGGCGACAACCGCGGTCAGGAACATCAGGTCGACGTTTTCGATGCCGAAATACGGCTTGATGGCCACCGCTGCGGCAAGGCCGAGCGCGGTGATCCCGAGCGCCTTCAAATAGGGACGAGCATCAAACGCCTCTGCCCGTGCCGCCGTCTGGACCGCCGTCTTCGGCGCCGGCTCGGCCGCGAGCTCATCGCCGGGAATGACGTGAACGCTGATATTGCCGGAACTGCGCACGAGATCATGCACGACGGAGCCGCGCGTCAGTTCGAACCACCGCGAGCGCGTCGATTTCCCGATCACGATCTGGGTGACGTTGTTGCCTTGCGCGAAGTTGATGACGTCGTCGGCGATGCGGCGGCCGACAGCGGGAATGGTCAGCGCTTCACCGCCGAGCGATTCGGCAAGCCGCAGCGTATCGGCGAGACGGTCGCGCTCCTCGTCCGAAAGCTGGAGCGACCGCCGGGTCTCGATCGAGATTGCGGTGAATTGCGCATGCAGCCGGTCGGCCAGCCGCTTGGTGTAGCGCACGAGCCCCGCCGCGCGCGGATCCTCGCTGATGCAGACGAGGATGCGCTCGCCCGCGGCCCAGGGGCCGGCGATGGCATTCGCCTGCATGTGATTGAGAAGCTGCTCGTCGACCCGCTCGGCCGTACGCCGCAGCGCCAGCTCACGCAGCGCGGTCAGATTGCCCGGCGAGAAATAGTGCTCCAGCGCCCGCTCGGCCTGCTTGGGCACATAGACCTTGCCCTCCCGCAGCCGCTGGATCAAATCGTCGGGCGTGAGGTCGATCAGCTCGATCGCATCGGCGCGGTCGAAGACCGAGTCCGGCACGGTCTCGCGCACCCGCACATGGGTGATCTGGGCGACGACGTCGTTCAGGCTCTCGATATGCTGGATGTTGACGGCGGTGTAGACGTCGATGCCGTGGGACAGCAGCTCCTCGACGTCGAGATAGCGCTTGGGATGGCGGCTGCCGGCGGCATTGGTATGAGCGAGCTCGTCAACCAGCGCGATCCGAGGGCGGCGCTCGATCACGGCATCGAGGTCCATCTCCTCGACGCTCTGGCCGCGGTAATCGAACCTCTTGCGCGGCACCACCTCGAGCCCGCGCACCAGCGCCTCGGTCTCGGCGCGGCCATGGGTCTCGACAAAGCCGACCACCACGTCGATGCCCGCCTTGCGCCTGGCATGGGCGCTTTGCAGCATCTCGTAGGTCTTGCCGACGCCGGGGGCGGCGCCGACGAAGATCTTCAGCTTGCCGCTCGCGCTCTCCTCCCGACGCGCGGCTTCAAGGAGCGCCTCAGGGGACGGACGTTGTTCGGGATCGCGGCGCTCTCGGACCATCAGGCCAATATAATCATCCGCCCGCCCCCAGCCTAGACCGCTACTTCGCGGTGGCGCGATCGAGCGCGAGGTTCAGTGCCAGAACGTTAACCCGCGGTTCGCCAATCAGGCCGAGCAAACGGCCCTGGGTGTTGGAGGCCACGAGCTGCTTGACCTGAGCGTCCGGCAGATTCCGCGCCTTCGCCACCCGCGGCACCTGAAATTCAGCCGCTTCCGGCGAGATGTCCGGGTCGAGGCCGCTGGCCGAGGTGGTGACCAGGTCGACCGGCACGGCGGCGTTCGGATTTTCAGCCTTCAACTTGTCCACATCCTCCTTGAGCCGGTCGGCCAGCGCCTTGCTGGTCGGGCCAAGGTTGGAGCCGCCCGAGTTGGCCGCGTTGTAGGGCGCCGACACCGTCTTGGTCGAATCATTCGGGTCCGGCGCCAAAGTCGCCGAGAGGCGGCCGTGGAAATATTTGTCCTCCTTGAACTCCTGCCCGATCAGGGCGGAGCCGATCACCTTGCCGTCCCGCTCGATCAGGCTGCCCTGCGCCTGTGAGGGGAAGATCGCACCGGCAACAGCGGTCATTGCGAGCGGATAGGCCAGGCCGGTGATGGCGGTGAGCACCAGCAGCAGGACGATGGCGGGGCGAATTTCTCTGAGCATGTTAGGTCTCCAAATCTTTCGTCACTGCGCGGGGCGCGGTGCGCCCCGCGGCGACGATCAAGCCAGATGCAAGGCGGTGACGACGAGGTCGATCGCCTTGATGCCGATGAAGGGAATCACGATGCCGCCGAGGCCGTAGATCAGGAGGTTGCGCCTCAGCAATGCGCCGGCACCGACCGCGCGATAGGCCACGCCCTTCAGCGCCAGCGGGATCAGCGCGATGATGACCAGCGCGTTGAAGATGATCGCTGACAGGATGGCGCTCTGCGGGCTCGACAGGTTCATGACGTTGAGCACGTTGAGCTGCGGGTAGAACGCCAGGAACATCGCCGGGATGATCGCAAAATACTTTGCGACGTCGTTGGCGATCGAGAACGTGGTCAGCGCGCCGCGCGTCATCAGCAGCTGCTTGCCGATCTCGACCACCTCGATCAGCTTGGTCGGGTTGGAATCGAGGTCGACCATGTTGCCGGCCTCGCGGGCGGCCTGGGTGCCGGTGTTCATGGCGACGCCGACGTCGGCCTGGGCGAGCGCGGGCGCGTCGTTGGTGCCGTCGCCGCACATGGCGACCAGCTTGCCCTTGGCCTGCTCGTCGCGGATCAGCTTCAGCTTGTCCTCGGGCGTTGCCTGCGCGAGGAAGTCATCGACGCCCGCCTCCGCCGCGATCGCAGCGGCCGTCATCGGGTTGTCGCCGGTGATCATGATGGTGCGGATGCCCATGCGGCGCAGTTCTGCGAAGCGCTCGCGGATGCCGCCCTTGACGATGTCCTTGAGCTGGATGACGCCGAGCAGCTTGCCGTCCTTGGCGACCGCAAGCGGCGTTCCGCCCGCTTTCGAGATCTCATCGGCAATGGTCTGGACTTCTCGACCGACGTCGGAAAGCACCGCAGGCTGGATGGCGCGCGCGGTGTTGCCCGAGGCAACGGCCAGCGGCGCACCGCCGCCGACATAGTTGAGCATGGCATCGACCGCGCCCTTGCGCACCGACGAGCCGCCGGCATCGACACCGCTCATGCGGGTTTGTGCCGTGAACGGAATGAAGGTGGCGCCAAGCTCGGCCATGTCCCGGCTGCGAATGGAATACTTCTCCTTCGCCAGCACGACGATGGAGCGGCCTTCCGGCGTCTCGTCGGCGAGCGAGGCGAGCTGCGCCGCATCGGCGAGCTCCTGCTCGGTGACGCCGCGCACCGGGCGGAAGGCGGTCGCCTGACGGTTGCCGAGCGTGATCGTACCGGTCTTGTCGAGCAGCAGCGTGTCGACGTCACCGGCAGCCTCGACCGCGCGGCCGGACATCGCCAGCACGTTGAAGCGGACCAGGCGGTCCATGCCGGCGATACCGATCGCCGACAGCAGCGCGCCGATCGTGGTCGGGATCAGCGTCACGAACAGTGCGACCAGCACGACCACCGAGATCGAGCCGCCGGCATAAGCCGCATAGCTCGGAATGGTGACGGTGGCGAACACGAAGATGATGGTGAGGCCGGCGAGCAGGATGTTGAGCGCGATCTCGTTCGGCGTCTTCTGCCGCTCGGCGCCCTCGACCAGCTTGATCATGCGGTCGATGAAGGTCGAGCCTTGCGCGGCCGTGATGCGGACGCGGATCCAGTCGGACTGCACCTGCGTGCCGCCGGTCACTGCCGACCGGTCGCCGCCGGACTCGCGGATCACGGGCGCGGACTCGCCGGTGATGGCGGCCTCGTTGACGGAGGCCACGCCCTCGATCACCTCGCCGTCGGAGGGGATGACGTCACCGGCCTCGACCAGCACGATATCGCCGACCTTCAGGCTGGTGCCCGGCACCAGCGTGAAGGCCTGGCCCGCGCCGCTCAGGAGCTTGGCCTGGCTCTCGGTGCGGGTCTTGCGCAGAGATTCCGCCTGTGCCTTGCCGCGGCCTTCGGCCACCGCTTCGGCGAAATTGGCGAACAGCACCGTGAACCAGAGCCAGAGGATGATCTGGAAGGTGAAGCCGAGATTCTCGCCGCCGGTGACGAGGTCGCGCAGAAAGATCACCGTGGTGAGCGCGGCCACGATCTCGACCACGAACATCACGGGGTTCTTGATCATCAGCCGCGGGTCGAGCTTGGTGAAGGACGCGCTGATCGCAGGCAGAACGATCTTGGGATCGAGCATTGCCGACATCGGGGCACGTTTTTGCAGTTTCATCGTATCCATGGAGGTCACTCCAAACAATCAGAAGACGTTGCCGGCGTTCATCGCGAGTTGCTCGACGATCGGGCCGAGCGCGAGTGCCGGGAAGAAGGTCAGGCCGCCGATGATCAGGATCACGCCCACGACGAGGCCGACGAACAGCCCACCCGTGGTCGGGAACGTGCCCGCCGACGGCGGGATCGACTTCTTGGCGGCCAGCGAGCCCGCAATCGCCATCGCCGGAACGATCATGAAGAACCGGCCGACGAACATCGCGGATGCGAGCGTGAGGTTGTAGAACAACGTATTGCCGGTGAGGCCCGCGAAGGCCGAGCCGTTGTTGCCGGTCGCCGAGGTGAAGGCGTAGAGCACCTCGGTGAAGCCATGCGGGCCGGCATTCGCCATGGAGGCGACCGCCGCCGGATAGACCACGCCGACCGCGGTCCAGCCGAGATACATCAGCGGCAGCACCAGGATCGCGAGCATCGCCATCTTGACTTCGCGCGCCTCGATCTTCTTGCCGACATATTCCGGTGTGCGCCCGACCATCAGGCCGGCGACGAAGATCGCGAGCACGACGAACAACAGCATGCCATAGAGGCCGGCGCCGACGCCGCCGATGATGACTTCGCCGAGCTGCATGTTGATCAGCGGGATCATGCCGCCGAGCGCGGTGAAGCTGTCATGCATGGCGTTGACCGCGCCGCACGAGGCGGCCGTGGTCACCACGGCGAACAGCGAGGATGCGACGATGCCGAAGCGGACTTCCTTGCCCTCCATGTTGCCGCCGGTCAGGCCGAGCGCATGCATCATCGAGGTGCCGTTGGCTTCCGCCCAGTAGGTGATGGAGACACCGGCGATGAACAGCACGCCCATCACCGCGAAGATCGCCCAGCCCTGGCGCTGGTTGCCGACCATGCGGCCGAACACATTGGTCATGGCCGCGCCGATCAGGAAGATCGAGAGCATCTGCACGAAGTTCGACAGCGCCGTCGGGTTCTCGAAGGGGTGCGCAGCGTTAGCATTGAAGAAGCCGCCGCCATTGGTGCCGAGCATCTTGATCGCGACCTGCGAGGCCACCGGGCCGACCGCGATGGTCTGCTTGGCGCCTTCGAGCGTCGTGGCCTCGACGTAAGCACCGAGCGTCTGCGGCATGCCCTGCCAGACCAGGAACAGCGTGTAGACGACGCAGATCGGCAGCAGCACGTAAAGTGTCGTGCGGGTGACGTCGACCCAGAAATTACCGACCGTGCGCATCGAGGCGCGCGAGAATCCGCGGATCATGGCCACCGCGAGCGCGATGCCGGTCGCCGCCGACAGGAAATTCTGGTGCGTCAGGCCGAGCATCTGCACGAGATAGGATACCGTGCTCTCGCCGCCGTAATTCTGCCAGTTGGTGTTGGTGATGAAGGAAATCGCGGTGTTGAAGGAGAGATCCTGGGCGACCGCACCCTGTCCGGCCGGGTTGAAGGGCAACACCGCCTGAAGCCGCATCACGCCGTAGATGATGAGGAAGCCGCCGACATGGAACAGCAGCATCGAGACCGTGTAGGTCAGCCAATGCTGCTCGCGCCTCTCTTCGACGCCGGAAAACCAGTAGATGCCGGCCTCGATCGGCCGCAGCACCGGCGACAGGAACGTCCGCTCGCCGTTGAACACAGCCGTCATGTACCCGCCGAGCGGTTTCGTCAGCGCGACGATAATCGCGCAAAAGAGAATGATCTGGAGCCAACCGATCATGGTCATGGAATCAACCCTTTAGGACGTTTGACCTGCGCAGGAGCGGCAGGATCAGGGCAAGCAGGCACGCGACGAGCGCGGCGTCCGCGAGCAGCAATTCGAGAAGCAGCAGCACGGGTCAGAACCGCTCGGGCCGCAGCAGCGCGTAAGTGAGGTAGAACAGGAGACCGAGCGAGACGACGGCGGCGAGCGAATAATCGAAGGTCATGGTCCGCTCCCTCACAGCCGTTCGCAGGCGTAGGTGTAGCCGATCGCGAGCGCGAAGAAGCCAAAGCCCAGCGCCAGCATCAGAATGTCCATCATGGGAATGCTCCTCGTTGCGGCTTTATGTCGGACGCAACCGTTTCTCCGGCGTCCGGCGAGCGCGTGGAACGAAGGAAATGCAAAGCATTTCCACGGCACCAGCCGGGACTTTTGACCGTGTTGAAGTGCCACCACCGGCATAGGTTTTCGAGATGAGGCCTATGGCGAAGTTATATGAATTCCATAAGTGCCGACGCGTCGTGGCTGTCCGCCATGTGGCGCCGACACTGTATTCCGGGCGGCCGTTCCGAGCAGGCAGCGCAGCGACACAAGCCACCGTTGCTTTCACTACCGTTGTTAAGGCAGGCCATGGCGAGGGTCTTTTCAAAAAGCCCTGCTTCTATAAGCCTCGACCTTCGGCGGCGACGGCGGCCGGGGATCTGTCGCTCTTATCCGGAAGATTCCGTGCACTTATGATATCCTTATATCTCCCGTCCCGTCCCCATCTCGTTTTCAAATGCGCTTCCAGCCATCTTGGAGAGGCCGGCCGACTGACCGACGCCAATTCCAGGAGGCCTGACATGACCGCCGTTCTCCGACGCCTTGCCCCACCTTCCCTCAACCAGCAGCTTCGCGCGGCACCGGCAATGACGCGTCCGCTGATGCTCGACATCATCGATCAGGCCTGCCGGCGCTTCCCGTCGCGCGGGCGGAGCGAGCGCAGTGCGCATATCACGCGCCTGGTCGATGCCGAGGCCTGGACCGACGCCGCGCTGGCGCTGATCGAGCTCGAGCTGCCGCTGTGGCAGGTCCGCCGCATCGCCTATGACGAGGGCGAGTGGCATTGCGCGCTGTCGCGCGAGCGCGAATTGCCGGACTGGCTCGACGCCGCTGTCGAAGCCCGGCATGCCGATCTCGCACTGGCATTGCTGTCGGCCTTCATCGAGGTACAGGCATTGGCCGTGGAGGTATCGCGGCCGAGCGTTCCCACCGTGCGCCCCGCCCCGGACCCGCTCTATCAGCCGGTCGCCTGCGAGAATTTCAGCTAAGCCAAGCGGAGGTTCGCGCCTTGCCGCAATCTTCAGACATGTCGCGGGGCCTCAGCCCGACGCGGTTGATCGCGCGCTTTGCCGTCCGCATCGCACTGCTCGTCGCCTTTGCAGCCTTCGGCAGCGTCGGCTTTGCACGCAGCCTCTCCGCCCTGCTCTGGATGTCGATCATCCTGTGCGCCCTCGCCGGCCTCGTCAGGCGCGAGCCGCTGTTCGGTGCCGTCCTCAATCATTGGGACGAGGGCGTTGCCTTCGGCGCCCTGTTCGCGCTGGTTCAGGTCGTCAACGAGCTGGCCTGAACATCGGGCTTTATGACCTTCCTATGAGATCGTCGCGCAGCCTCACTCGAAATCATATTCGCTTGAAAAGATATTGATCGGGTGGTCGCGGGAAACGCACCCGTCGCCCGCTTCAATCGGAAGGAATACGAAAGTGAAACTCGTCGAACCTCCCTCGTGCAGCTCTCCCTCGACCATCGTCTTCATCGGCCGCAACCACAGGGGACAGTGGGTCGCCCAGCAGCAGAACGGCCTCTACGGTGGCCTCTTCGTCAACCGCGCCCAGGCCATCAAATATGCGCTGTTCGAAAACGGACAGCACCCCGAGACCATCATCGAGCTGCCGCGCGAGATCGAGCTCGACATGGGCAGCAGGCCCGATGCCGCCGCGCCCAAGCGCGCCGCCTGAGCTCCTCGGCAAAAAACCATGTTCATCCCACCCTCCGCCTGGTTCACCGGGTTCATACCGGACCTGCCGACGCCGTTCGATTCGGCCGATGCGATCGACCTGAAGGCGTTCGCTGCGCTCTGCGAGCGTCAGATCGCAGCCGGCGTACCCGCACTGGTGGTGTGTGAGACCGCCGGCGAGGCACCGACGCTCTCGCCGGCCGAGCAGGCGCTGATCATTCGCACCGCGGTCGATGTCGCGCGTGGCCGCGTGCGGATCATCGCCGGCGCTGTGTCGAATTCAACGAGCCACGCCATCGAACTCGCGCGGCGCGCGGAAGCTGCCGGCGCCGATGCCGTGATGTCGGTGGTGCCCGCCTACAACAAGCCGATGCAGGACGGAATGCTCGCGCACTTCCGCGCCATTGCCGGCGCGATCGGCCTGCCCGTGATCCTGCACGACGTACCCTCCCGCACGCTGCGGCCGCTCGCCGACGAGACGCTTCTGCGTCTCGTCGAATCGCGCCAGTTCGTCGGCTTGCGCGATGCGAGTGGCGACATCACCCGTCCGATGCGCCTGTCCCGCCGCCTGCCTGCCGGATTCCGCTGTCTATCCGGCGACGACAGCACCGCCTTCGGCTTCATCGCGGACGGCGGCGATGGCGCGATCTCGGAGGTTGCCAACGTCGCGCCGGATCTCTGCCGCACGATTTTTTCGCATGTCAGGCAGGGCCGGCTGCAATCCGCCCGCTACCTGCACAGGCGCCTGATCCCCTTGATCGCCTGCCTCGGGAAGGAGAGCCCGGCCGCACTCAAATGTGCACTCGGCGTGCTTGGCCTGATGTCGTCCGCCACAAGGCTTCCGATCGTTCCGCTGGACGCAGCCGCGCAGAGGGAAGTGGTACGCGCATTCGCCGCGATCGCCGACGAGGAGCTGATCGACCGCGTCGGCGCCTGAGGCGTCGCACGGCATCCGGGTATTCCCATGCGGCAATCAATCGAAAGGCCTCACAGGCTGCTCCGCGCCTGGCAGCTCGCGCTGCTGCGATTTGCGGTGACGCTCGATGAGTCCGACAGGCTTAATGTCGCCGCGCTCGCGGCGGAGCTCGATCATCTGGGCGGCGGCGCCAGGGACTCCCTCCACTTCTTTCGGCGGACCAGCTCGCAACTCTGTGCGGCCATCAGCGGGCAGCGGCAGAGTGTGGAAGCGACGCTGGAATGCTTCTGCAAGCAGATCGAGGAACCGCGGCTGCGGAACGCCTTTGCCGCAGCGATCGGGATGACGCATTCGGATCCTGCGCCGTCTCAGGCCCGGCCGAAGCGGAACCCCGGTCTCTTCAGAGGACTGCCGGCGCGACGGTCGGCATCCTTATAGCATTCCTATACTGGTGCCTCGGCGCTCATCTCGCAATCCTACGCAACGATGGACATCATACGAGGCAGATTGCGGCGGCCTCGGCCACCGCCACGCTGACGAAGGAATGCAGACATGTCGATGCTGACACATGGCGTTGATCGCTCCCTTGGATGGGCCGAACGCCCCGCACGGATCTCGCCGGAGCGCAAGGCGCAGCTCAAGCGCATCGCGCTCAGCGCGCTGACCCTGCTCTCGATGGGCAGCGTGCTCGCAGCGCTGATCGCGCTGAAGACCGCGATCTATGTCTGGCATCTCCACGCCTGACGGCATGGGAGACCATCATGACCTTGCAGATGTGTGAAGAAGCCGCCATGACCGCGATCGCCCTTCAAGCCACGCGTCGCCAGCCCGAGCGACCGACAATGGCCGCGTCCGCGGCGTGCCTTGGACCGATCGACCCGGATGTCATAAGCACCGCCATCCCCGCGTTCTTCATCGGGCGCAACGGCGCCGGCCTCTGGGTCGCGCGTGAGGCGCATGGACGCGTCGGCGGTCTCTTCCTGTTCAAGAGCTCCGCGGTCGATTTCGCCAACCGGCAGAGTGGCCTCGCAAGATGCGCGCTGGTGTTTCCCGCCGAGACCTTCGAGCTCGATATCGAGAACCGCGGCAATCCGCTGATTGCGCTGGCGGAGGGTGCGAGGCGGCTCCTGGCCCGCGCGGCGACAAGGCTGCGGATATGATCGAGCTCAAGATCGCCATCCTGGTTGCGGTGATGGGGGCATTGCTGCTCGGCCTGCGCATCGGCGTCGCGCCTGCCACGGACAAGTAGCATGCAGCTCCTCAAGGGAAATCTGGAGCAGGCGGTCACTACAACGATCCTGACCATGACGCTGAGCCTGATCTGGGGCGCGGTCCTGACAATCGTGATCACGCTCGTGGCACGCGGGCTGGGAGTTTAGAACCCGGCACATCGATGGACCGTGAATTGACCATGGCTGCCTACGAGGCGAGCAGCCGGGTGCGCGGCGCCGTCGCGATGCCCGCCTGAGGCCGCGTATCCCCGCGAAAAGATCTGGCCGATCTGGCGCAATTTCACGGAACCGTGTAGATCGGTTTCATGAGCACAAGCAGCGTCAACGTCGTCGCCCACCCCCTGGTCCAGCACAAGCTCTCCCTCATGCGGGAGAAGGACCGCTCGACCAAGAGTTTTCGCGAGATCCTGAACGAGATCGGGATGCTGCTCGGCTACGAGGTGACGCGCGATCTGCCTTTGGAGCTGGTGGAGATCGAGACGCCGATCTCGCCGATGCGGGCACCGAAGATCGCCGGCAAGAAGCTCACGCTGGCGCCGATCCTGCGCGCCGGCGTCGGCTTCCTCGACGGCATGCTGGCGCTGATGCCCTCGGCGCGCATCGCCCATATCGGGCTCTACCGCGACCCCGAGACATTGCAGGCCGTGGAATATTACTTCAAGGCGCCGCAGGACCTGTCCGACCGCACCGTGATCCTGATGGACCCGATGCTGGCGACCGGCAACTCGGCCTGCGCCGGCGCCTCCCTGCTCAAGGCGCGCGGCGCCCGCGACATCCGCTTCGTCTGCCTTCTGGCCGCGCCCGAAGGCATCGCGCAGTTCCAGAGCGAGCATCCCGACGTGCCGATCTGGACCGCCGCGATCGACGAGCGGCTCAACGACCACGGCTACATCGTGCCGGGCCTGGGCGATGCCGGCGACCGGATGTTCGGCACCAAGTAGACAGGTCTGCGCGATCGGGTTAGTCCGGTTGCCATGAGCGTCAACCAATTTTCGCTTCAATCGCTGATCGGTGCCGAAGGTGCCGAGCCCGCCTTCGTGTTTGACGGCAGGCCGGTCTCGCGCGCGGAATTCTCCGGGAAGGTCGAGCAGACCGCCGCATGGCTTGCCGCGCAAGGCATCGGCCAGGGCGACGTGGTCGCGGTCTGGCTGGTCAACCGGGTCGAATGGATCGCACTGCTGTTCGCCGCCGCCCGCTGCGGTGCGATCGTCGCCTCGGTCAATACCCGCTACCGCAGCGCGGAAGTCGGCCATCTGCTCAAGGTGTCCGGCGCCAGGCTGATGGTGGTCGAGGCCGCGTTCCGCTCGATCGATTTCGCCGCCATCCTCGCCGAGGTCACCAGGGACGAAGTGCCCGCGCTGCAAAGGCTCGCGGTGGTCGGCGGGGATGCGATCCCCGCACACTGGCCCTGTGTGCGCTTCGATGCGTTCGAGACATCCTATCCGCCAGCGCCGCCGACGCGGGACGAGGTCGATTTGCCGGTGCTACTCTACACGACATCGGGCACGACCAAGGGGCCGAAGCTCGTCGCGCATTCGCAGCGGACGCTCGCCACGCACGCCGCCTCCGTCGCCAAGGCGCTGAAACTCTCGCCACAGCGCCATTCGCTGCTGGCCATGCTGCCGTTCTGCGGCACCTTTGGCATGACCAGCCTGCTCGGCTTCATCGCAGCCGGCGCGACCATCCATGTGCTCGATGCTTTCGAGGCGGCATCAGCGTCGAAGGTCCTTGGCGAACACAAGATCACGCACGCCTTCGGCTCCGACGAGATGTTCCGCCGCATCCTCGCGCTCGCCGACACACCACGGCCATTCCCACATCTCGAAGTCTGCGGCTTCGCCGCGTTCCAGCCCGGCTGGCGCGAGCTCGCCGCGGAGGCCGAGGCGCGCGGCATGCCGCTGTTCGGCCTCTACGGTTCGAGCGAGGTGCAGGCGCTGTTCTCGATCGCCCGCCCCGGTGATGCCTTCGCCGATCGCATCGAAGGCGGCGGCTGGCCGATGTCTCCCGACGCGAAGGTGCGCGTGCGCGATACCGAGACCGGGGAGCTGGCGGCGCAAGGCGTCTCCGGCGAGATCGAGATCAGCGCGCCCTCGTGCTTCCTTGGCTATTTCAACAACCCGGATGCGACGCGCGATGCGATCACCACTGACGGCTTCTTCCGCACCGGCGATATCGGCCGCCTGCGCGGCGACGGCGCTTTCGTCTACGAGACCCGCGCGGGCGATGCGATGCGGCTCGGCGGCTTCCTGGTTGCGCCCGGCGAGATCGAGGACGAGCTCAAAGCCTGCACGGGGGTTGCCGACGCCCAGGTTGTCGCGGTCGATCTCAAAGGTCAGGCGCGCTGCGTCGCCTTTGTGATTCCGGCCGAGGAGCCGCAGCAGCAGGAGATGCTGGTGGCGCGCCTGCGCGAGCGGCTCGCCGGCTACAAGGTGCCGGCACGAATCTATATCGTCGACGCTTTCCCCGTCACCGACAGCGCCA
This sequence comes from Bradyrhizobium sp. 956_D2_N1_4, assembly GCF_052076025.1. NCBI lineage: Bacteria > Pseudomonadati > Pseudomonadota > Alphaproteobacteria > Hyphomicrobiales > Nitrobacteraceae > Bradyrhizobium > Bradyrhizobium sp. 956_D2_N1_4. The sequence goes on from NZ_CP197237.1 coordinate 6,037,489, forward strand.
ACGGTGTGAAAATCCAGCGCGCCCGGCTTCGCGCCATGGCGATGGAACGGATTGCCGCCGAATAGGCCGGCCTCTTTCAGATGGCTCGCTAGTGCGCGGCGCGAAGTTGTGCCGACAGCGCATCGCGGTGCCCGGGCGCCGCGATCGCGATCATGCGGCGCGCACGCTCGGCAAGTCCGCAACCGCGCAGCTCCGCAACGCCCCATTCGGTCACGATGGCATCGACATCGGCGCGCGGCGTCGTCACGGTCTCCACATTGGCGACAATGCGGCTGGTCCCGTCGGACGCCGTCGCCGGCAGCGCGATGATCGCCCTGCCCCCGGGCGATGCATTGGCACCGCGCACGAAATCGAGCTGCCCGCCGATGGCGCCGATCGCGACGCCGTTCAGCGTCTCGGAATTGACGCTGCCGTCGAGCCCGACCTGGAGCGCCGAGTTGATCGCGACCAGCCGGTTGATTCGCGCCAGCACGTTCTGGCCGTGCGTATATGACGTCAGCCGCACCGAAACAGCCTTGTTTTCGTGCACGAAGCGATAGAGCCGCTTCGTGCCGATCACCTGGTTCGTCACCGTGATCCCGGCATCGATTCCCTTCTCCGCATTCGTCACCGCGCCGCGCTCGATCAGGTCGACGACGGCGTCATTGATCAGGCCGGAATGGATGCCGAGATTGCGCGCATGCGACAGCGAAGACAGGATCGCATCCGGAATCCGGCCGACGCCGAACTGAAGCGTACTGCCGTCGGCGATCAGGCTCGCCGCATGTGACGCGATTTTCCGTGAGACGTCATCAAGTGGCGCCGGCGGCAGTTCGACGGGCGGACGGCGAGCGGCGACCCGCAGATGGATCGGCGCGTCCGCAGGCCATTCCGCGCCAAACGTCCAAGGCGCATCCGGATTGATCTCGGCGATGACGATGCGCGCGCCCCGTGCGGCATCGATGACATAATCGTTGGAGAGGCTTGCGCTCAATCGACCATCGCCGGACTCGGCGAGTTGCACCAGCACCACATCCGCACGGTGGCGCCGTGAGGCGAAATCGGCGCAGAAGGCGCTGTAGTTGCTCGGGATCACGTCGAGCCGTCCCGCTTTCGCGAGCCGCCGCGCATTGCCGATCACACCATAGCTCTGGAACGAGATGTTGGGCGCGCACGCCGCGGAAAAGGTGTCGGAGAATATTGGACCGACCATCATGCGGAACGCCGGCAGATGCCCGGCTTGCGTGACCAGCGCTTCGGTCAGGGTGACCGGCTCAGCCGTTGCCTGCCCGCACACGACACGGTCGCTCTCCCGGATCAGGCCGGAGAAGTCGAGGTCCATTGGCGTCCCCGCTCAGCGATTCGCGCGAAGACTAGTAAGACTTCGCCAGTCCGAGCACCTTTTCCGCAATGAAGCTGAGCGCGAGCTGCGGGCTGACCGGCGCGATGCGCGGGATCAGGACCTCGCGCAGATAACGCTCGACGTGGAACTCCTTGGCGTAGCCGAAGCCGCCATGGGTCATCACCGCTTGCTCGCAGGCGTGGTAGCCGGCTTCGCCTGCAAAATACTTCGCGGCGTTGGCGCCAGCGCCGCAAGGCAAGCCCTTGTCGTATTGCCAGGCTGCCTGCATCACCATCAGCCAGGCTGCCTCGAGCTCGACCCAGTTCACCGCGAGCGGATGCTGGATGCCCTGGTTCTTGCCGATCGGCCGGTTGAACACCACGCGCGTCTTGGCGTATTCGGTCGCGCGCGACAGCGCGAGCTTGCCGAGGCCGACGGCTTCGGCGGCGATCAGGATACGCTCGGGGTTCATGCCTTCGAGGATATACTGAAAGCCCTTGCCCTCTTCGCCGATGCGGTCCTCCATCGGGATCTCGAAATCCTCGAAGAACAGCTCGTTGGAATCGACGATCTTGCGACCCATCTTCTCGATCTCGTGGACCTTGATCTTCTTGCGATCGAAATCGGTATAGAACAGGCTGAGGCCGTGGGTCGGCGAGCGCACGTCCTCCAGCGGCGTGGTGCGCGCCAGCAGCAGGATCTTGTGCGCGACCTGCGCGGTGGAGATCCACACTTTTTGGCCGTTGACGATGTAGCGGTCGTTCTTGGCCACAGCACGCGTCTTGAGCTGGGTAGTGTTGAGCCCGGTGTTGGGCTCGGTGACGGCGAAGCACGCCTTCTCGCGGCCCTCGACCATCGGCGGCAGCATGCGCTTGCGCTGCTCTTCGGTGCCGAACACCACGACGGGGTTGAGCCCGAAGACGTTGATGTGCACCGCGGAGGCGCCGGACATGCCGGCGCCGGATTCCGCGATGGCGCGCATCATGATCGCGGCTTCGGTGATGCCGAGCCCGGAGCCGCCATATTCCTCCGGCACGCAGATGCCGAGCCAGCCGGCATCGGCCATCGCCTTGTGGAAGTCATGGGGAAAGCCGCCGTCGTGGTCCTTCTTCAGCCAATAGGCGTCGGGAAAGTCCTCGCAAACTTTTGCGACGGCGGCGCGAATGGCTTCCTGCTGATCGGTGAGCGCGAAATCCATATTCTTGATCTCCTTATTGGGAGCCGGGCTCCGGTCCTAGCGCCCCATCTGCGAGGGCAGCCAGAGAATGATGGACGGAAATGCCACCAGAATCGCGATTGCGATCAGGTGCGCGATGAAATGCGGGAATGTGCCGTGGAACACTTCCGCCACCGGCCGCTTGGCATAGCGGGCAACGATGAAGCAGTTGAGCCCGACCGGCGGCGTGATCATGCCGACCTCGGCGGTGACGATCTTGATGACGCCGAACCAGATCGGATCGAAGCCGAGCGTCTTGATCAGCGGCAGCACGATCGGCACGGTCAGCACCAGGATCGCGATCTGGTCCATGAACGAGCCGAGCACGATGTAGCCGCACAGGATCAACGTGATGATCACCCAGCGCGAGGCGGGCAGGCTGCCGATCCAGGCGACGAGGTCCTGCGTGACATGGGTGAGCGTGAAGAAATAGCCGAAGATCGAGGCACCGACCAGGATCATGATGATCATGCAGGTGCCGTGGCAGGCGCGCAGCAGCGTCGCATAGAGCGAGGACGGCGTGATCTTGCCCTTGACGATGGCGAGCAGGAAAGCGCCGAACGCGCCGAAGGCGGAGGCTTCCGTCGGCGTCGCGACGCCGAGATAGATCGTGCCCGTCACGATCGAGAACAGCACCACCATCGGCGAGACCTGCCACAGCAGCGCAAACTTCTCGCGCCACGGTACCGACTTCGCGGCCGGTGCGCGCGATGGATCCTGCCAGACCAGGAAGTAGATCGTGGCCATGATGGTGAACGTCACCAGGATTGCCGGGATGATGCCGCTGATCAGGAGCTTGCCGATGTTTACCTCCGCCAGCAGGCCGAAGATAACGAGCGCAACGCTGGTCGGCAGCAGCATCGACAGCGTGCCTGAGATCGCAACGACCCCCGCCGCCATCTTCGGCTCGTAGCCCTGGCGGATCATCGCGGGCAGGCTGGTCGAGGACAACGTCGCGGCCGAGGCGGTCGAGGTGCCGCAGATCGCACCGAAGCCTGCCCCAGCGAGCGCCGTCGCCATGCCGAGGCCGCCGGGAATGCGGCCGACCCAGGCCGAGGCGGTCTTGAACAGATCGTCTGCGACACCCGACAGCAGCACGAGGTCTGCCATCAAGAGAAACATCGGAATGGTGATCAGCTCGTAGGCCGAGACGGTCGAGAGCGGCGCTGTCTGCAGGATGCCGAGCAGCGTGCCCCATCCGCCGACCATCACGAGGCCGACCGAGCCGGAAAAGGCCATGGCGAAGCCGACGGGCGTGCCGAGCGCGAGCAGGCCGAACAGCAGGGCGAGAACGATGAAAGGTGTCATGGATATCGCCCGTTACTCGAAGCCGCGTGCTTCGCCGACACCGGTCACCGGCGGCAGCGGATAGAGGTCGCGGCCGCTGACGAGGCTCAGCACATTGCCGACCAGCTGGAGCGCGAGCCGCAACACCAGCACGCCGCAGCCGAACGGCACCAGCGCAGCCGAGATCCAGGTCGGCCAGGGGATCGCGCCGGAGAGCACGTCGTGCTGCTCGTAATTCTCCAGCGCGCGCTCGAACCCGACCTTGCAGATCAGGATGAACACGAACAAGCCGGCGAGCGCGGTGACGATCTCGGACAACCGCCGCCCGGTCAGCGAGAAGCGCGACAGGAGGATGTCGACGCCGACATGGACATGCTCGCGCAAGGCGTCCGACAGCGTGAAGAAGAACACACCGGCGAGGAGATAGAGCCCGATCAGATCATAGGTGAAGGAGAACGGACTGTTCAGCGCGTAACGCATGAACACGTCGGTCACGACCAGCAGCATGATCACGAACATGAAGACCACCGCGATCACCGTCAGCGCGCGCTCCAGCGCGCCGAGTAGATCTCCCGCCCGTTTGATCACCTTTCGCGCCTCCCTGTTGGATGTCGGACTACCTGGCGCTCTACTTGGCGCCGCCCGCGGCGAGCAGATCGTCGAACTCCTTCAGCGCGGCGGACGCCTGCTTGCCGCGGCTGTCGAGCCCACTCGCCCACTCCTTGCCGACGCCCTTGAGCTTGTCCTTGATCTCGGTGCGCGTCGCCTCCGGCAGCGGATCGAATTTGATGCCTTCGTCCTGCATTTGCTTCTTGGTGACTTCGCCTTCCTTTTCGACGCCGGCGCAGGCTTGCGGCGTAATCGCCTCCGAAGCCTCGTTCATCGCCTTCTTCACGTCGTCGGGCAGCTTGTCCCAGACCGACTGGTTGATGGAATAGGCGACGATGAAGCTGCCGAAGCTGACGCCTTCGGTGGCGTGCTTGACCAGCTTGTCGAGGCCGTAGGAGACGACGCTGTCGAGCGGGAACAGCAGCCCGTCCATCGTGCCGCGCGACAGCGACTCATAGGCATCGGGCGCAGCCATGCGCACCGGCACGGCGTTCAGTGCACGCAGCGTCAGGTCCTGCGCGCCACCCGTGGTGCGCAGCTTCAGGCCCTGCATGTCCTTGGTGGTTTCCACCTTCGACTTGACGGTCCACACCTGGTAGGGCGGCAGCACTACGGCGAGCAGCAGCTTGATCTTGTTCGGCGCGTATTCCTGCTTGGCGAGAATGCCTTCACGCGCGGTCTTCCAATAGGCTAGCGTGCCCTGGCAGCTGGTTGCGAACGCGCCCGGCAATTGCGCGACTTCCGAGAGCGGCATCTTGTCGGAGACATAGGACGGTCCGATGTAGCCGATGTCGACCACGCCGGACTGCGTCAGACGCAGCATGTCGGCGGCCTTGCCGATCTGCTGGTTCGGATAATAGGTGAAGGTCACTGCGCCGTTGGTACGCTTGGTGACGTCGTCCATCCAGGGCTTGAGCATCAGGCGGACGAGATAGTGACCGGCGGGGAAACTATCGGCGACCTTCAGCTCCAGCGCCTGCGCCTGCGCCGACATTGTCGAGACCGGCAGCGAGAGAGCGAGCACTGCGACGGCCCTGACCATATTCTTCTTCATGTCGTTCTCCTTGACGCGTCCCCACGCCGAACGCGGCAGCGAATTGCTGCGGCGCCGCCCGGCCCTCGCTCTATTTCTTGCTTGAAAATGTACATATAGGTGAATTTATCTGTCAAGTATATGAACTATGCATAGAGCTATGCACCGCGGACCGGAGCCGTCGAATTGACATGGGCATTTTATGAACTCTAACTCCACGTATATGAACTTATCGAACGAGGCCTCATGGGACCGCTCGCCGGCTTCACCATTCTCGACCTGACCTCGGTGCTGATGGGCCCCTACGGCACCCAGGTGCTGGCGGACATGGGCGCCGACGTCATCAAGGTCGAAAGCCCCGAGGGCGACATCGTTCGCCAGATCGGTCCCGGCCGCACGCCCGGCATGGGCGGGATGTTCCTCAATGCCAATCGCGGCAAGCGCAGCATCGTGCTCGACCTGAAGAAAACGGAAGGCCGCGACACCTTGCTGCGGCTGGCGAAGCACGCCAACGCGCTCGTCTACAATGTGCGCCCGCAGGCGATGGCCCGGCTCGGCCTCGACTACGAGACACTTCGCGAGATCAATCCCGCCCTCCTCTATGTCGGTGCGTTCGGCTACGGCCAGTCCGGGCCCTATGCCGCAAAGCCCGCCTACGACGATCTGATCCAGGGCGCCGCCACGATTCCGACGCTGCTTGCGGCGGCCGGCGACGGCACGCCGCGCTACGTCCCCGTCACCATCGCCGACCGCATCGTCGGCCTGATGTTGGTCAATGCGATCATGGGCGGGCTGATGCATCAGAGCCGCACCGGCGTTGGCCAACGCATCGACGTGCCGATGTTCGAATCGATGACGGAGTTCGTGCTGGTCGATCATCTGGGCGGACTGACCTACGATCCGCCGCTCGACCATGGCGGCTATGCCCGTCTGCTGTCGCGCTATCGAAAGCCCTACAAGACCAGCGACGGCTATCTCTGCGTCCTCATCTACAACGACAAGCACTGGCGCAGCTTCTTCGAGGCGATCGGACAGCCGCATTTCCTCGATCAGCCGCGCTTCGCCAACCACGCCGCGCGCACAAAACACATCGACGAGATCTATGAGGAGATCGGCCACATCTTCCTCACGCGCACCACCGCAGAATGGCGCGAGCTGCTCGAGCGCGCCGACATTCCGGTGATGCCGATGCATACGCTGGAGACGATCCTCGAAGATCCGCATCTCAACGCGATCGACTTCTTCAGGACGGTGGATCATCCCGTGGAAGGCCGGATCCGCCAGATGCGCGTGCCCTCCACCTGGAGCGTGACCCAGCCGGAAGCCGCCGGCCCCGCACCGACGCTCGGCCAGCATGGCCGCGACATTTTGCGCGAGGCCGGCTTCTCGACCGAGGAAATCGAACAACTCGCAGAGCAAGAAGCAGTTCACCTGGCCGCGCCGCCCTAAGGGCAGCGCTGGCCAGAATCGCAGCGATACGGGAGGGAGACCGCGATGGCCGGACTTTATTTCGAAGAGTTTTCCGTGGGCCAGGAGTTCAGGCATCCGCTGACCCGGACCGTCACGGAGATGGACAACACCATGTTCAGCCTGCTGACGCTCAACCCGCAGCCGCTGCATATCGACGCCCATTTCGCTGAAAAGACCGAGTTCGGCCAGCGCATTTTCAACAGCCTTTACACCCTCGGCATCATGATCGGCATGACGGTCTATGATACGACCATGGGGACCACCGTTGCCAATCTCGGCATGACCGACGTCACGTTCCCAAAACCGGTCTTCCATGGCGACACCTTGCGGGCGACGACGAAGGTGCTTTCGTTGAGGGAATCCAAATCGCGCCCGAGAGCGGGTATCGTCGAGTTCGAGCATCACGCCTTGAACCAGAACGACGAGATCGTCGGCAAATGCCGCCGCATGGCGATGATGCACAAGAGGCCGGTCTGATGCGTTCGATGCTGTTCGTGCCGGGGGATTCCCCGCGCAAATTCGAGAAGGCGAGCTTAGGCAAGGCCGACGCGCTGATCATCGACCTCGAGGATTCCGTTGTCACGGAGAAGAAGCCAGAAGCGCGCGGGCTGACGCTCGCGATGCTGAAGGGCCGCCCCGGCCCGCATCAGCTCTACGTCCGCGTCAACGCGCTCGACACCGGCTTGACGCTCACCGATCTCGCCGCGGTGATGCCGGGCAAGCCCCATGGCATCGTGCTGCCGAAATCGCAAGGCGGCGATGACGTGCGCCAGGTTGCAGCCTGGCTTGAAGCCTTGGAAGCCGCGGCCGGCATCACCGTCGGCGCGACCCGCATCGTTTGCGTCGCGACCGAAACCGCCGGCTCGATCTTTGGGCTCGGCAGCTACAAGGGCTGCTCCCCTCGCCTCGCCGGCCTGATGTGGGGCGCGGAAGATCTCTCGGCCTCGCTCGGCGCGACCGAGAAGGCGTCGGGTGGCGTATTCCACAGCCCCTATCGCCTCGCGCGCGATCTCTGCCTGATGGCGGCGGCCGCAGCCGAGGTCGCGCCGATCGACACCGTCTATACCGACATCGACAACCTCGCCGGCCTCGAGCAGGAAACGCGGGCGGCCCGGCGCGACGGCTTTTCGGCGAAGGCGCTGATCCATCCGAAACATGTCGACGTCGTCAACGCGGCATTCGAGCCGACCGAGGCTGAGCGCACCTGGGCGGAAAAGGTGATCGCCGCATTCGCGAGCAATCCGAACTCCGGCACGCTGCGGCTCGACGGCCAGATGATCGACAAGCCGCATCTTCGCGCCGCGAAGAAGATCCTCGGCCAGACCTAGATCGGAACGCCGCCACCATGATCGTTCGCCAAGCCGCAAACGTCCTGGAGATCATGGAATTCTTCGCGCAAACGAGGAAGCCGGCGACGCTTGCCGAGATCGCCGATCATTTCGGCTGGCCGCGCTCGTCGACCTTCAACCTTCTCGCGACGCTGTCCGAGAAGGGCTATCTCTATGAGCCGCGGCCGCGCGCCGGCTTCTATCCGACACCGCGCTGGCTGGCGATGGCGCGAATGATCTCCGAGGTCGAGCCGCTGCCGCCGTGGACGCATACGCTGATCGCCGATCTCTCGGCGGAGACCGGCGAGACGGCATCCATCGTGGCGCCGGCCGGCGCGATGGCGGTGTTCATCGACGTCGTCGAATCCCAGGCCGCGATCCGCTATTTCGCGACCATCGGCCACCGCGTGCCGATCCACGCCACCGCCAGTGGCCGCGCGCTGCTGCTGCAATATTCACAGGAAGAGCGCGACTCCGTCTATCGCAAGATCGAGTTCAAGCAATACGGCCCGTCGACGCCGATCAGCATCGAGGCCGTCGAGCTCGAGCTGCGCAATTCGATCGCGCGCGGCTATTGCCAGAGCTTCGCCGATTACAGCCGCGACCTCGCGGGCGCCGCGATCCCGCTGCCGATCGGCGACCGCAGGCTCTCGGTCGTCGTTGCAGGGCCGGAATTTCGCATTGGTCCGAAGGTGCCGGAGGTGGCCGCGCTGATCGCACGGACCGTCGACCGGCTGCGGCCGAAGACGACCGCGGCCTAAAGCCGGAGCCTCATTCGAGTCCCTGAACGGGCGGGGTCGAAGTCTCCGCCGGCGGAGCCGGCGCAGCTTGAACTGGCTGCACCGGGGGCGTGGCTTGAGCCGGCGGATTGCTGGCAGCTCTGATCTGGCCGTTGGCATTCATCGCCTCACGCGCGCGCGGCGGAGCGCCGGTCGCGGCTGCGCGGTACGCCTCGCGGCGTGGCGGCTGCTGGTGTCTTGCCGACCGCGAACCTCTCACGCCCCATGACCTCGCGATTGAAGGACCGGCGGTATAGCCAATCACTGCACCCGCGACCGCACCGACCGGACCGAGCACGACGGCCCCGGACACGGCGCCTATCGCCGCAGCACCAGCGCGCTCCTGCGCAACGGCGCTCGCAGGCACGCCAGCCAGCAGCACGACCGCAGTGATCAAAACTTTCTTCATCGGAGCGCCTCCCTCTCGGGAGATCACTCTTACTCAAATATGGCCGCACGAGGTTTGTTCGTTGCCCAACACGGGGCAATGGCCGATGGAACTCCGGCAATTCAAAGACCCCCGCCGCCACTCGCGGTTCCAGCGGACGCAGTTCGGCGCAACTACGGCGCGATCTTGTCGCTGGTAAATCCATTACCATCGAGCGCACGACGCACGGTGCCGTCTACCTTGGCTTCATCCAGGAAGCGCGCCGCCCAGGTCTTCGCCACGGCCTTGCCCTTGGGAACGACCACGACCACGCCGGTCGACTGGATCACTTCGTCCAGCACCTTGGTTCCGGGCAGCTTTCGCGAAAGGTCTTCCAGAGCTCCCATGCCCATCGCCAGAGCATCGAGCTGCCCCTTGCCGATCAATTCGGCCGCCTCTTCCGGCTTCACGAACTTTGTCAGCTTCGCCTGTTTCAAGGATTTCTCGACCGTGCGTGACGTCGATGTCCCTTCGATACAGCCGACCCGCATGCCGGCGCGATCGACATCCGCAACCGAGCGGATGTCCGATCCGGCGCGGATGAGATAGCCACTCATATAGGCGACGTAAGCCGGACCCTGGTCCACGAACGCCTCGCGCTTGACGTCCGCCGGCATGAAAGAGAGATCCCAGACGTCCTTGCTGCTGGCCGCGGCAATCTCGTCGGAGCTCCGATATTCGATGAGCTGGAGCGGAACGTGCAGCTTGTCAGCGGCGGCCCTGGCGAGCTCGACGGTGACGCCGCGCGGCTTTCCGGTGGAAGGATCGCGCGTCGTCCAGAACGCCGACGCGGCCGGGCCGACGGCCACCGCCACGCGGAGCGCTCCCGTCGGCGCGATGTCGACGGGGCCTTCGGCTTTCAAGCTGGGAATGGAGGTCATGATGAAGACCAAGCCCAACGCAGCAATCAGACCACGCCGCAACATTTAGCGCCTCCAAGATTGGACAATCCGTCGACAAGCTGACGGAGCGCTCCCTCGCCCCGTTCTTACGGGGAGAGGTAAAGAACTACGCGATCTTGATCGACATATCCGGCAGGCCCTCGAGCTTGCACAAGAGCACGTCGCCCTTCACCACTGGGCCGACATTCTCCGGCGTGCCGGAATAGATGATGTCGCCGGCCTTCAGCTCGAACGCTTCGGAGAGCTTTGCGATCTGCTCCGCAACGCTCCAGATCATCTTGCTGAGATCCGAGTTCTGTTTCACTGTGCCGTTGATCGCGAGCGAAATCGCGCCCTTCTCGAAATGGCCGGTTTTGCTCACGGGGTGGATAGGGCCGATCACCGCGGCATGGTCAAAGCTCTTGCCGATCTCCCAGGGCTTCTTCTCCGCGGCCATGCCGTTCTGGAGATCGCGCCGGGTCATGTCGAGGCCGAGCGCGTAACCATAGACATGGTCGAGCGCCTTCTCGGCCGGGATGTTGGTGCCACCGGACTTCAGCGCGGCAACCAGCTCGACCTCGTGGTGATAGTTCTTGGTCAGCGACGGATAGGGATGGTCGGCGACCTCGCCCACCGCAACGTTCTGGATAGCATCCGTCGGCTTCTGGAAGAAGAACGGCGGCTCGCGGTTCGGATCCGAGCCCCGCTCGATCGCGTGCGCGGCATAGTTGCGGCCGATGCAGTAGATGCGGCGGACCTGGAACACACTCGTTTCGCCGACGATCGGGATCGAAACCATCGGCACCGGGAAGATCGGCTTGGGTGCGACCTGCGCCGCAGCCGACGTCACCTCAGTGAGGCCCGCCGCCGTCATCGCGGCTGCGGCCGTGAGCACGCTGCGTCGCGTGGTTTTTGTCATGGCTTCACTCCCTGATATTTGCCGTTTCTTGTCGAACGGTAGTCTTAGAGCCAAATGCAGGGCGGGCCAATGGCCCGCCCTGTACGTCTTAAGTCGCGACGCGATCGAAGAACGCGCGAACTTTTTGCGCGCATGCGTCCGGGTCAGTCGCGGCGACGTGATAGGAATCGCCCGGCAGCACTTCCAGCTTCGAGCCCGGAATCGTTTCCTGCCACGCCTTCACGGAGGCGACGTCGCCAAGACCGGAGCCGGTCGTGGTGATCACCAGCGTCGGACGCTTGATGGACGGAAGTTCGTCGGTGACGTCGACGGTCGGCACCATCTGGAGGAATGCCTCCAGCGTCGAAGCCTTGGTCTTCGACATCAGCTTGATCCACCAGTCGAGCGCTGCCGGGGGTAGCGACGAGCCGAGACGGCCTGCGGTGGTCTCGCGCACCCAGGGCTCGACGCCCTGCTCGCGGATCTGCTTGCGCCAGGTCGGCGCACGCTCGTTGAACGAGGTGAGCGAGGCCGGCGCACCGACCGCGGCGACTGCGATCACGCGATCCGGGTGTTTTGCGGTCAGGTGCATCGCCAGCGTGCCGCCGATCTTGCCGCCAACCACGAAAACGCGATCGAGCTTCAGCGCGTCCAGCATCCGGATGATGTCGTCGCCGAGACCGGCGAAACGATAGGCATAGGTGCCCTGCATCGGCGTCGAATCGCCGTAGCCGCGCAGGTCAGGCCGCACCACCAGATGATGCGTGGCGAAATACGGCACCCAGCGCCGGAACGCCTCGCCGCTCTCGGCGAGCCCGTGCAGCATCACGACCGGCGGCTTGATGTCCCACGGCAGCAGATAGTCGTCGATGCGAACCGCAAGCTCGCAATCCTCTCCGACACCGATCTTCCGCAGTTCGCTACCCATCAGATACACCTCGTTCCACCGCCATCGACATTGATGCAGGTACCAGTAATGAAGGATGCGCGGTCTGAACAGAGGAACGCGACGATGCCGGACACTTCATGCGGCTGCCCGACGCGGCCGAGCGGAACCGAGGCGATCGCCGCAGCATTGGTCGCGCCCTGATCCTGGCCCGCGATCGCCGCACCTTGAGAGATGAGGCTGTCCCAACGATCGGTCTGCACCGGTCCGGGATTGACGCCGGTGACCAGCACATTGTCCGGCGCGCATTCCTCGGCAAGCGCCAGCGTGAAGTTCAGCAGCGCGGCATTGACCGCGCCGCCGGCCATATAGGCCGCGCGCGGCTGGTGGCCGCTGCGGCCGATGATGTTGATGACGCGGCCCCAGCGGCGGTCGCGCATTTCAGGCAGGACATTGCGTGCACAGCGCATGTAGCCGAGCAGCTTCAGCTCGATCGACTTGGCCCAGGTCGCGTCGGGCGTCTCCGCGATCCGGCCCATCGGCGAGGCGCCGGCGTTGTTGACGAGGATATCGATGCGGCCGAAGGCCTCGCGCGCGGTGGTCATTGCACGGGCTATGTCGTCGGGCTTGGTCATGTCGCCGGCACAGGCGATCACGCGCCGGCCCGTATCCCGCGACATCTCCTGCGCGGACGTGGCAAGGCGCTCCGCGTCGCGCGCGACGATGACGACATGCGCCTGCTCGCGCGCGAGTTCGGCGGCAATGGCACGGCCGATGCCGATGCTGCCGCCGGTCACGACGGCAACCTTGCCGCCCAGGTTCAGATCCATGACGCTACCCCAACTCGCTAATCAACCGTGGCGCCGGAGGCCTTGACGAGCTTGCCCCATTTTGCGGTTTCGTCCGTCATGAATTGACCGAATGCGTCGCCGAAAACGGTGCCGGGCTCGGCCCCGAGTTCAGCGAGCCGCTTCTTGACATCCGGCATCTTCAGAATGGTCTCGAGCTCGCCGCTCAGCTTGGCGAGCGCGGGCGCAGGCGTCTTGGCCGGCGCCACCAGCCCAAACCAGGACGAAGCCTCGAAGCCGGGAATGGTGTCGGCCACGGTCGGCACGTCGGGCAGTGCTTCCGCACGCTTGGCGCCCGCGACCGCGATCGCATTGATGGCCTTGCCTTGCACCTGCGGCAACACTGCCGGCATGTTGTCGAACATGAAGGGGATCTGGCCCGCGAGCAGATCGTTCATCGCCGGCGCGGCGCCGCGATAGGGCACATGGACGATGTCCACACCGGCCATGCTCTTGAGCAGCTCGCCGGCGAGGTGGTTGGTCGAGCCGATGCCGGACGAGCCGAAATTCAGCGAGCCGGGCTTGGCCTTGGCGAGCGCGATCAGCTCGCCGACATTCTTCGCCTGCACCGACGGGTTGACGACCAGCACGATCGGGACCGAGGCAATCAGCGCGATCGGAGCAAACGCCTTGGCGGGATCGAACGGCAGCTTCTTGTAGAGCGAACCGTTGATCGTCAGCGGAGGCGGCGCGGTCAGCAGCAGGGTGTAGCCATCGGGCTCGGCGCTCGCCACCGTCTCAGCCCCGATATTGCCGCCGGCGCCGCCACGGTTCTCAACGAGGAAGGTCTGGCCGTTCCGTTCAGTCAGCTTCTGCGCGACGATGCGGGCGATGATGTCGTTGGACCCGCCGGCCGGGAACGGCACGATGATCTTGACGGGTCGGGAGGGATAATCCTGCGCTACCGCGAAGCCGGAGAACAGAACGGCCGCACTGGCGGTCAGAAAGGTGCGTCGCATAACCCCGCGCATGGGCACTTCCTTGATGTTTGTCTTGTTGTTGATTGATTCATCACGCCGTCAGCAATGGCCTCAACTTGCCGACGTCGTCAAGCCGTTCGAGATTGCCGATCTGGTCGATCAGCTTCTCGGCCCTGTCACTGCCCAATACCGGTGCAATCAGATCCCGCGTCTTGGCCGCCACTGCTTCCGTGCTCAGCGGATTCTCCTTGGTGCCCGGCGGATATTTCGTGAAGTGCTCGACCTTCTTGCCATCGGTCAATGTCACTTCGACGACAGCGCCGCGCGGCGCTGCCGGGTCCATCAGCGCCTTGTCGCCAGCCAGCGTCACCTTGGCGCGCTGTTCGAGGATCTTGGGGTCGTGCATCAACGCGACGTCGTGACTGTCGTTGAACGACACGGCGCCCTTGACCAGCGCGACAGCCACGAGATGCTGGCAGTTGACGTCTGGCATCGCGCTCTCGCCCACAATTCCCATCGCATCGGTCGGCAGCTTGACCAGGATGCTACGCACATTATCTGGCGTGAGGCTGTGCTGCTTGCGCAGCGTCAGCATCGCATCCAGCGGCGACTGGATGGGATAGCCGACCGAGAAGGTCTTGATTGCGGTCTCCGTGACGTAGAAGCGACTGCCAAGCTCTTTCACCATCTCTTCCGGCTTCGGATCGCTCGACAGTGCAATGAAGAGATTATGCGTGCCGTCGAGCACGTCGTCGACGCCTGTTAAGCCATTCTTCACCATGTCGACGGCCATCACGCCGTTGCGTGCGCCCATGCCGGCGAAGTCGAAGGCCTTCTCGATATGGTCCTTGTCCTTGACCCAGCTCCAGAGGCCGGACACCTGCTGCGACGAATAGGAGATCGCGTAGCGCGTCCCCTTCTCGTCGAGCTGAGCCAGCGATGCGGCGGCGCCGAGCGCGCCAAATGTCGACGACGTTCCCTCCGCGCTCCGATGCGAGCCGCGCACGAGATCCGGGCCCAGCGCCATCAGCAGCCGGCAGGTCAGGTCGTAGCCGAGCGTAACGGCGCGAATGAAATCCTGTCCGCTGCGATGCTCGCGCTCGCCAATAGCAAGTGCGGTCGGCACCACTGAGCAGCCCGGGTGCGCCTTGGTGACGGGCTCGAAATCGTCGGTCTCGTCGGCATGCGCACACATCGCGTTCGCCAACGCCGCGTTAACGGCCGTGGTCCGGAAATCCGAGCCGACGACGGACGCCTGGGCATCGCCGCCGAGGGTGCGCACATATTTCAGCGCCATTTCGCCCGGCTTCATTCGCGAGCCCGAAACCATCGCGCCGAGCGTATCGAGAATGCGGTGCTTGCATTCACGCAGCACCTGCTCCGGCAGCTCCTGGTCGCGCGCGGCGACCATGTAGCGGGCGAGACGCTCGGTGACACCTGGGCTCGCCGCGAGAGCCGCACGGCCGCCGGTGGCGACCAAGGCGGCAACCGAACCGGCGGACTGCAGGAAACGGCGGCGTGACGGCATGCTGTTCTCCTCCGCGGTCAGGTTGCGACCGACATCCTTGCGATCTCCGCCGCGTTCGGCAGGTTCTCGACATTCCAGCAGGCGTCCATCACGCGCCGGATCGTCGCAGCAGGGATGATACCCTCTGCAAGGTCCGAGAATTTGGTTTCGAGCTGCTTGTCCGTCATCGGCACCTCGACGCTGCCGATCGCATGCTCGATGTAGCGGTTGAGCTTGCGGCCGTCCTTGAGCACGATGGTGAGATCGACCTGCTCCGGCTTGATGCCGGGTGTGATCACCGGATTCACCTTGCCGCGCAGCGCGACGACGGTCGGATCGGTCACGGCCCGGTCACTGAACTGCTTCTCACCGCCGGCGCCCTCGACGATGGCGACCGCGACCGCGTGATAGATGCTGAACTTGCCTTCGAGGCCCGCCTTCGGCGTCTTCTTGCCGGTGAGTTCCAGCACCAGCGGATGGACCTTGAGGTCGACGCGCTCGATCTGGTCCGCAGTCACCTTGCTCTCGTTGCGGAGCTGGATCGCGGCGTCGATCGCCGGGTGCATGACGATGCCGCAGGCGAATGGCTTGTAGGTATTGAGCGCGGCCTCATAGCGTTTGCCGAGGTCGCCTAGGATCTCGTTGTAGTCCTGCTTGGTGCTGATCGTGTTGGCCCAGCCGCGCTTGGCCTCGATCATGGCATCGGACGAGGTGAAATTCTTCGAGGCCAGGATCGCCGCGAAAATGCCGCTTGATGCGGCACGGCCTGGATTGAAGCTCTTGTTCATCGAGCCGAAGGATTCGCGCAGGCCCACCGGCTGCGAGGCGGCAAGGCCGAGCGCCCATGTCATCTGCTGCTCGTTCAGCTTCAACAGCTTGCCGACGGCCGCGGCCGAGCCGAACACACCGGCGGTGCCGGTGATGTGCCAGCCGACATCGTAATGGTTCGGATAGACCGAGTTGCCGATCCGGCACTCGGTCTCGACGCCGAGCACCAGCGCGTTCAGGAAATCCTTGCCCGATACCGGCTGCATTTCCGACAGCGCGAGAATGGCCGAGGCCACCGGGCCGGCAGGATGGATGATCGTCTTCAGGTGGGTGTCGTCATAGTCGAAGATATGGCTCGACACACCGTTGATGAAGGCCGCGTTCATGATGTCGAACCGCTCACGCCGCCCGAACAGCGAGGCCTGCTGCAGCCCGGAGAACGGACCGAGCGCGGAGACCGCGATATCGACCGTCTCGTGATGCGAGCCGCCGATGGCGACGCCGACCCAGTTCAGCAGCGTGCGCACGCCTTCCTTGCGCACATTGGCCGGCAGGTCGTCATAACTCGCGGTCACGAGATAATGCGCCAGCGCACGCGTCACCTCCTTGGGTGGCGCTGCTGCGGGAGCTGCGGTGGGTGCCTGCGCGAATGCCGCGTTGGCGCCGACGGTTGCGAGCGGCAGCGCGGCCGCCGCCTGGAGCAGGGTCCTGCGATCAGTTTGCATGGGCAGCCTCCTTGACCTTGATCGATACCAGTTGCGCTGCAAGGCGGACCGCGCTTTCGAGCGCGCCGGTCTTGGCGACGCCCGTGCCGACGATGTCGAACGCGGTGCCATGCGATGGCGTGGTGAAGACGGTCTCGAGACCCGCGGTGACGGTGACGCCGCGGTTGAAGCCGCGCAGCTTGGTCGCGATCTGGCCCTGGTCGTGATACATCGCGACTACGCTGTCGAATTCGCCGGCGAAGGCGCGGATATAGACGGTGTCGGCGGGATAAGGCCCGGTGCAGGCGATGCCGGTCTTCGCGGCGGCCTCGACCGTCGGGCGGATCATCTCGATCTCGTCGCGGCCGAACAGGCCATTCTCGCCGGCATGCGGATTGAGGGCGGCGACCGCGATGCGCGGCTTGGCGACGCCGGCCTTGCGCATCATGCGGTCGACCAGTTCGATCGAGTCGGTGATGCTCGCCGGATTGATGCCGTCGAGCGCCTCGCGCAGCGACTGATGCCCGGTCACGCGCGACATCCATTGCCCGTCGAGCACGTTCATCTCGGAGAAATAGGTCTTATGCCCGAGCAGGCTTGCGAACATCTTGTGCTCGTCGGGGAACTTCCATCCGCCGTCGAACATCGCGCGCTTGTTGAGCGGCGCAAACGTGATCGCGTCGACCTCGCCCGCCTTGGCGAAATCGATCGCACGCGACAGCGTCTCGCCGGTCAGCCGGCCCGATTCCGCGCTGGCCTTGCCGATCGGGAATTTGCCGGGATCGGTGTTGCCGAGGTCGACGAGCTGCACGGCGCCGCGGCCCCAGTTGGCCGCCTTGGGCGAGGCAATCCGCTCGACCTTCAGCTTCACGCCGGCATGCGCCATGCCCATCTCGAGCACGCGGGCATCGCCGACGACGACGAGACGGGCCGCATCCGCGAGCCGGTCATCGGACAGAATGCGCGCGACCTGTTCGGGGCCGATGCCAGTGCAATCGCCGGGGGTGAGCGCGATGACGGGCAGTTCTTTGGTGCTGGTAGCCATGATAGAAACCTTGAGTCCTTACTTCACTGCTTGGATTTGAGCGGCGGACTGAGCCCAGTCCTCGCGGTTGAATTCCCCATCCCATTTCGCGACCACGACGGCGGCGACGGCATTGCCGATGGTGTTGGTGATGGCGCGCGCCAGCGACATGAAGCGGTCGATGCCGAGCAGCAGCGCCAGTCCCTCCGCCGGCAACCCCGCGGCGATCACCGTCGCGGCGAGTGCGGCGAAAGCGCCGCCGGTAACGCCCGCGGCGCCTTTGCTGGTGAACAGCATCACCACGAACAGGCTCAATTGCTGGCCGGCCGACAATTCGATGCCGTAGACCTGGGCGACGAACATCGTGGAGAGCGGCAGCGTCAGCGCGACACCATCGAGATTGAAGGAATAGCCGGAGGGAATGACGAGGCCAGCGACTGCCCGCCCCACACCCGCCCTCGGCAGCTTCTCCATCATGCCGGGGATGGCAGTCTCCGACGAGGAGGTGCCGAGCACGACGAGCAGCTCGTTGCGCAAGAGGCGCAACAGGTCCATCAGGCGGATACCGGCGAGACGGCAGATCACGTTGAGAATGACGAAGATGAAGAACGCCATCATCGCCCAGGCGGTGCCGACCAATAGCGCCAGCGCATAGAGCGTGGCGGCGCCGAACTTCGCCACCGTGAAGGCCATGGCGCCGAACGCTCCGATCGGCGCCAGCGCCACCACGACGTGGACGACGCTGAACACGAGTTCGGTGATCCGCTCAAGGCCCGTCCGCAGCGGCGCTGCCTTTTCGCCGAGCAGCAGCAAGCCGATACCGCACAGAAGCGCGAGCACGAGAACCTGGAGCACGTCGCCGGTCGCGAACGCGCCGACAAAACTCTCCGGGATCATGTGCTGGATGTAAGCTGACAGCGACCCGACATGGGCCTGCGAATAGCGCGCGACGGTCTCCGCCTGCTGCGCCGTGGCATGCGCCACGCCCGCGCCGGGCTGCACCCAGCGCACCACCACAAAACTGATCAACAGGCAGATCGTCGTCACCGCCTCGAAATAGGCGAAGGCCTTGAGCCCGATGCGGCCGACCGCCTTCATGTCGCCGACCTGCGCGATGCCGGTGACCACCACCAGGAAGATCAGCGGCGCGATCGTCATCTTGATCAGCGAGATGAAGGCATCGCCGAGCGGCTTGAAGTCGACGGCGACGGTCGGAAGCAGGAAGCCGAACAGTGCGCCGAGCGCGGCGCCGGCGACGACCAGGACATATTGCTCGCGCCAGAGCGGCTTGCGGCGGCGTTCAGAAACCGGGCGCGACATCGGCTCAGTCGATATGGGCTCAGACAGCGGCGTTGCGGCGATCTGCAATTTGCTTCCTCCAACGGCATCGTCGCGCCGCGCCTTGTTCTTGTCATGCGATGCCGTTTACATTGGACCAGCGGCGTGTCAGGCGCTAATGCCGTATCGGTATGATTTGAGGACAAAACCGCATCATGGACCTGGTCTGGCTGGAGGATTTCCTTGCCATCGCCGAGGAAGGCGGGTTCTCGCGCGCCGCCCAGCGACGGCATGTGACCCAGCCGGCGCTGAGCCGCCGCATCAGGTCGCTCGAGGAGTGGCTGGGCACGCCGCTGTTCGAACGTTCGACCCACACGATCACGCTGACGCCGGCCGGCGAGAGTTTCCGCCCCGTCGCGGAGGACGTGCTGCGCCGGGTCCTGGTCGGACGCGAGGAAGCGCTCGAAATGGCGCGGCTGAAGGCCGAGACCATCACCTTCGCTGCCACGCATTCACTGTCGCAGACCTTCTTTCCGGAATGGATTCGCAACTCCGACAGCGCGCGGGCCGACTCGGCCGTTCAGCTCGTCGCTTCGAATTTCGCCGGCTGCGAGAAGCTACTTCTGGATGCGCAGGCGCATTTCATGCTGGCGCACTACCATCCGACGCTGGTGAGCCGGCTCGACATGGACCGCTTCCAGCGCGTCGATCTCGCGACCGACGTGCTGATCCCGATCAGCGCGCCGGCCGCAAAACCGGGCCGCGGTGGACGCAGCAGCAAAAAGGCACAGCCTCGTTACGCCCTGCCCGGCGCATCGGGCGCGCCGCTGCCCTATCTCGCCTATCACCCCGGCTCGGGCGTGGGGCGGCTCGTCACCTCGTTCCTGGCCGCGAAGGATTCGACGGCGTGGCTGGCGCCCGGCTTCGCCGCGCCGGTCATGCTGCTGGTCGACATGGCGCGCGAAGGGCGCGGCGTGACGTGGGCTCCGATGAGCCTCGTCCGCGCCGATCTCGACAGCGGCCGCCTGTTGCGCGCCGGCGGCGCGGATTGGGACATTCCGATCAGCGTCTCGCTGTTCCGCACGCGGGCCCGCATGACCCGGGCGGCCGAGAATTTCTGGAATTCGGTGCGCAAGGGCCGGCCAGGAGGGAAATCCATCGCCGCTGCGCCGCGGACCAGATGACCGTGTCGCGGATCAAGTCGGCCTTCGGGCTGCTTCGGCCGCAGATGCTGCTGATGAGCCTGCTCGCTGCCACAACGTTAGACGCGGCGCGCGCCGGCGACGCATCCGTCGCGCCCGCGGAACTGAAGGCGATCGGCACGATCGATGCGCGCTTTCAATCCTACAATATCGAGATGGTGGAGGTGACCGGCGGCCGGTTCTGGAAGCCTTATCCGCGAACGATGCGCGCGCTCGATGAGCGGGATCGTTACGGCGAGAGGCCGCCGATCGATCTTGCCAATGCGCGGCTGCACAAGCTCGCCGCCGCTTTGGCGCCGGCCTATCTGCGCGTGAGCGGCACCTGGGCCAATGCGACGTTCTTTGCCGACACGGACCGTGCACCGGCCAAGCCCCCGCCGGGATTCAATGACGTGCTCAGCCGCAACCGATGGCGCGACGTCATCGACTTTGCCCGCGCCGTCGACGCGGAGATCGTCACCTCCTTCGCGATCAGTCCGGGCAGCCGCGATGCGGATGGCGCGTGGAAGACCGATCAGGCGCAGCGCCTGATCGACACGACGCGTTCGCTGGGTGGCCACATCGCGGCGGTGGAATTCATGAACGAGCCAACGCTTGCGGCGACGAACGGTGCACCGCCGGGATATGATGCGGCCGCTTATGGCCGGGACTTCAGGATCTTTCGCGAATGGATGCAACGCGCGGCGCCCGAGACGCTGATCGTCGGTCCGGGTTCAACCGGCGACGCGCCGTCGCCATCCGGGTCGGGCATCACCACGCGCGATCTGCTCGCCGCATCCGCCCCCGGCATCGATCGCTTCTCCTATCATCACTACAACACGCTCTCGCCGCGCTGCGGCGGCCGCGACGATCCGGCGCAGGCGCTCTCCTCGGACTGGCTGGCACGCACCGACGCGACGTTCGCGACCTACCGCGCCCTGCGCGACGCATTCGAGCCGGCCAAGCCGATCTGGCTGACGGAGACGGCAAACGCCGCCTGCGGCGGCAATCCATCGGACAAGACCTTTCTCGACACCTTCCGCTATCTCGACCAGCACGGACGCCTCGCAAGGGCCGGCGTCCAGGTGGTGATGCACAACACGCTGGCCGCCAGCGACTACGGCCTGCTCGACGAGGGAACGTTTCGACCGCGGCCGAGCTACTGGGCTGCGCTGCTCTGGCATCGGCTGATGGGAACGACTGTGCTCGACGCGAACCCGGTCGCCGCGCCAGATCTCCATCTCTACGCGCATTGCCATCCGGGCATGCAGGGCGCCGTGTCCGTGCTCGCAATCAACGCGTCGCGGCACGCATCATCGACCCTGACGCTGGCACACCCCGCCGAGCGTTACACGATACATGCGAGGCGGCTGCAAGACGCGACAGTTCAGCTGAACGGCAAGACGCTCGCGCTGAGTGCCGATGACGAACTGCCCCGACTTGAGCCGCGCGCAACACCTGCGGGAGCGATCCGGCTGGTGCCGGCGACCGTCACCTTCCTGGCGTTTCCGGACGCAGCAAACCCCGCCTGCCGGTGACCGCGCTTACGACTTCAGTGCGTCGCGCGCTGTCTCCGGCGCCATCAGCGTCGCGATGATCGTGATGATCGAGAGCGCAATGATGTAGACCGACACCGGCCAGTAGGCGCCGGCCCATGCGAGCAGCGCCGTTGCGATCAGCGGCGAGAAGCCGCCGCTCAGCGCCGCCGCGACATTGGCGCCCAGCGAGGCGCCGCTGTAGCGCACCTGGGTGCGGAACAGTTCCGGCATGAACGCCGCCTTCGGCCCGAACAGCAGCGCGTGCGTCAGCGTCATCGTGACGACGAGCGCGAACGTGATCAGCGCCGGCTCCCTGGTGTCGAGGAACCAGAACAGCGGAAACGCCAGCGCCACCGAGAACACCCCGCCGGCGAGATACAGCGCCCTGCGGCCGAAGATATCGGAGAGCCAGCCGGCGAGCGGCAGCGTCGCGAACTCGACGAGCGCGGCATAGACCACCGCGTTCAGGATCACCTGGC
Organism: Bradyrhizobium sp. 956_D2_N1_4; assembly: GCF_052076025.1. Lineage (NCBI taxonomy): Bacteria > Pseudomonadati > Pseudomonadota > Alphaproteobacteria > Hyphomicrobiales > Nitrobacteraceae > Bradyrhizobium > Bradyrhizobium sp. 956_D2_N1_4. The sequence goes on from NZ_CP197237.1 coordinate 6,059,871, forward strand.
GAGGCAGGCCGAGTTTCGTCGTCGCATAGACCACGGTGAAGACGGTGAGGAGATAGGCGAGCCCGACCTCCGACACCGTGATGCCGATCGCGAGCAGAAAGCTGCGCCAGTCGCGGCGCAGCACCTCCAGCACCGGCTGCGCCAGCACTTCCTTGCGCTCGACGACTTCCTTGAAATGCGGCGTTTCCGCGAGCTTGAGCCGCACGATGAAGCCGACGCCGACGAGCAGGATGCTGATCAGGAACGGCACGCGCCAACCCCAGCTCAAAAAGTCCGCCTCGGGCAGTTGCGTCATCAGGGCGAAGATACCGGTCGAGGCGGCGACGCCGACGGGAAAGCCGATCTGAACCAGGCTGCCGTAGAAGCCGCGCCGATCACCGGCGTGCTCGATCACCATCACGACCGCGCCGCTCCATTCGCCCCCGAGCCCGATGCCCTGGACGAAGCGCAGGATGATGAGCAGGATCGGCGCCCAGACGCCGATCTGGCTGTAAGTCGGCAGGCAGCCGATCAGGAAGGTGCCGAGCCCCATCGCGATCATGGTCGCGACCAGCATGGTCTTGCGCCCAAGCCGGTCGCCGTAGTGCCCGATGATGGCACCGCCGATCGGTCGCGCCACGAAGCCGACCGCATAGGTCGAGAACGCCACCAGCGTTCCGACGAAGGGATCGAAGCTCGGAAAGAACAGCTTGTTGAAGACCAGCGCAGCTGCCGTGCCGTAGATCAGGAAATCGTACCACTCGATCGCGGTGCCGAGCGCGCTTGCCCACACCACATGCGCCGTCGTCGATCTCTCCGCGGCCGCGGAGACCCCCGTTGCTGCCGTCATGCCCTGCCCCAAAGATTCCTGACGGCATCATGGCCAATCGCGATGGCGGTTGCAACCTGCGGAGGTGTGATCTCTGTGCGGGATTACAATGCGAGATTTTGCGCGTCGCTGCTCCCGCACTCCGTCATTGCGAGGAGCTCTTGCGACGAAGCAATCCAGGCTGCCTCCGCGGAGAAAGTCTGGATTGCTTCGCTGCGCTCGCAATGACGGGTGTGGCGGCAGTTGCGCGCACGCCTCCGGCAATGTCTCCCGGGCGACCATGGAACTCATTGACCCCTCTTATTCGCCATTGACAAACTCATTCGTCAATATCTAATTTATCCCCCAGAATAACCAGCCGCGCCAAGCGGCCAATAAGAGAGGGATCGACGATGAGAGGGCTTTTGGCCTGCACCTTGCTCGCGGCCATGACTTCGGCTGCCATGACCACGGCGGCGAGCGCGCAAGTCTCCGATGACGCGGTGCGGATCGGCGTGCTGACGGATCTGTCGAGCTGGGGCCGTGACAACAGCGGGCCGGGGTCGGTCGAGGCGGCCAAGATGGCGGTCGAGGAGTTCGGGCCGACCGTGCTCGGCAAGCCGATCGAGATCATCAGCGCCGACCACCAGATGAAGACCGATGTCGGCGTGCAGATCGTGCGCGGCTGGTTCGACAACGGCAAGGTCGACGCCGTCGTCGACATCCCCAACTCCGGCATCGCGATCGCCGTGCACAACATGGTGCGCGAACGCAACAAGATCGCGCTGCTCTCCGGCCCCGGGGCGAGCTCGCTGACCGACGAGCTGTGCAGCCCGAACACCGTGCACTTCACCTACGATACCTACGCGCTCTCCAAGGTGACGGCCTCCGCCGTGATCAAGGAAGGCGGCAAGTCCTGGTACTTCATCACCGCGGACTATGCCTTCGGCCAGCAGCTCGAAAAGGACGCCACGCGGTTCATCAACGAGATGGGCGGCAAGGTGCTCGGCGGCGTGAAGCATCCGACCAACACAGCCGACTTCTCCTCCTTTGCGCTCCAGGCGCAGAGTTCGAAGGCCGACGTGGTGGCGTTCGCCAATGCCGGCCAGGACACCGACAACGCCATCAAGCAGTCCGGCGAGTTCGGCCTGGTGCAGGGCGGCCAGAAGCTGGTCGGTCTCCTGATGTTCGACACCGACGTGCATGCGGTCGGCCTGAAGGCCGCGCAGGGCACCTACATGACAACGGCGTCCTACTGGAACATGGACGAGGCGACCCGCGCCTGGTCGAAGAAATTCTACGAGCGCACCAAGGTGATGCCGACCATGATCCAGACCGGCGTCTACGGTTCGGTGCTGCATTATCTGAAGGGCATCAAGGCCGCCGGCACCGACGACCCCGCCAAGGTGATGGCCAAGATGCGCGAGCTGCCGATCGAGGATACCTTCGTCCATGGCGGCAAATTGCGCGAGGACGGCCGCGTCATCCGCGACATGTATCTCGCCAAGGTGAAATCGCCCGAGCAGTCCAAGGAGCCGTGGGACTATCTGCAGATCGTCAAGACCGTGAAGGGCGAGGACGCCTTCCGCCCGGTCTCCGAATCCAAATGTCCGCTGCTGAAGAAATGAGGCCCGCATGACCGGCAACGAGCGCAACGCAATTGAGACTTACGAGTGCGATGTGCTCGTGGCCGGATCGGGGGCCTCCGGCATGTCGGCCGCGATCACCGCGGGTTATCGCGGCCTCGACGTGCTGATCGTCGAGAAGGAGCCGCGCTTCGGCGGCACCACCGCCCGCTCCGGCGGCTGGCTCTGGATCCCCGGCACCTCGCTGGCGAAGGCCTACGGCATCGAGGAGGCGCCGGAGCAGGCCCGCACCTACTTGCGGCACGAAGCCGGCAACAACTTCGATGCCGCGCGGGTCGATGCATTCCTGAGTGCGGGTCCCGAGGCGGTCGATTTCTTCACCACCAGGACCGCGCTGCGCTTCGACATGCCACTGGTGTTTCCCGACTATCACGCCGAAGCGCCGGGCGGCGCGCAGGGCGGCCGCTCCATGGTGACGCGCCCGTTCGACGGCCGCGAGCTCGGCGACCAGATCAAGACGCTGGGCATGCCGCTTCCCGAGCTCACCGTGTTCGGCATGATGCTAGGCTCCGGCAAGGAGATCATCCATTTCATGCGCGTGACGAAGTCGCTGACCTCGGCGGTATACGTCGCCAAGCGCCTGTCACGGCACCTGATGGACGTGCTGCGCTATGGCCGCGGCATGACCTTGACCAACGGCAACGCGCTTGCCGGGCGCCTCGCGAAATCCGCGCAGGACCTGAAGATTCCGATGTGGCTGTCCTCGCCCGTGCGCGAGCTGACGGTCGAGAACGGCACTGTGACTGGCGCCGTCGTTTCGCGCGAAGGCCGCGAGGTGCGCGTCCGCGCGCGACAGGGCGTCGTGCTCGCCTGCGGCGGCTTCCCGCATGACGTCGAACGCCGCAAGAAGATGTTTCCACACGCACCGACCGGCCATGAGCATTATTCGCCGGGACCGGCCGGCAACACCGGCGACGGCCTGCGCCTTGCCGAAAGCGCCGGCGGACATGTCGAGGATCGCCTACCGAACGCGGCGGCCTGGGTGCCGGTGTCGGTGACCAAACGCAAGGATGGTTCGAGCGGCGTGATGCCGCATTTCATCGACCGTGCCAAACCCGGCGTAATCGCGGTGATGCGGGACGGCAAGCGCTTTGCCAATGAGGGCAATTCCTATCACGACTTCGTCCAGGCCATGATCAAGGCCGCAAAGCCCGGCGAGGAGATCGCCGCATACCTCGTCTGCGATCACCCGACGCTGCGCAAATACGGCCTCGGCTGTGTGCCGCCGTTCCCGATGCCGCTCGGTCATCACCTCGATACCGGCTATCTCATGCGCGGCGACACGCTGGAGGCGCTGGCGGCGAAGACCGGCATCGACGCGACGGCGTTCACCGAGACGGTCAGGCAGTTCAATGCGACTGCGCCGCAAGGGCACGACGCCGCCTTCGGCAAAGGTTCAAAAGCCTATAACCGCTACCAGGGCGACGCCATGCACGGTCCAAATCCCTGCATCGCACCGATCAAGAACGGCCCGTTCTACGCCATCAAGATGGTGATCGGAGATCTCGGCACCTATGCCGGCATCGTCACCGACGAGAACGCGCGGGCGCTGGACGCCGAAGGCCGGGTGATTCCCGGGCTCTATGCCGCGGGCAACGACATGGCGAGCATCATGGGCGGCAATTATCCCGGTGCCGGCATCACGCTTGGGCCGGCGCTGACCTTCGGCTACATTGCCGGCCGTCATCTCGCCGACAGCGCCGCCAAGCGCAACGCGGCGTAAGCCACGCGCCAGGAGACGCATGAAGAGAGAAAGCCGCGGCATCCAGTCGATCGAGGTCGGCGGAGAATTGCTTCGCGCGCTCGCGAGATGCGGCGAACCGATGATGCTGCGCGATCTCGCGCGCGAGGCCGGCATGACGCCGGCCAAGGCGCATCCCTATCTCGCCAGCTTCTCCCGCATCGGGCTGATCGAGCAGGACGAGACTACCGGCCGCTACGAGATCGGCGCGCTGGCGCTGGAGCTCGGCCTGATCAGCCTGCGCCGTCTCTCCGGCGTGCGGATCGCGCGTCCGAAGATCGCAGGCCTCGCGAGCCAGATCGGCCATGCCGTCTCGCTCGCGGTCTGGGGCACGCACGGTCCGACCGTGGTGCAGCTGGAGGAGCCCGGTCAGCCCGTTCACATCGTGATGCGTGCCGGTTCGGTGATGGCGCTGCTCGAAACCGCGACCGGCCGCGCCTTTGCAGCGTTCCTGCCGGAGAAGACCATCAACGCCGCGCTCGAAAGCGGCCTCGACCGTCATGGCGTCGGCTACAATCCGAAGCGGGCGGTGAAGGGCGCGAAGGTCGCCGAGATGCTCACGGAGGTTCGCAAGCACGGCCTCGCCCGCGCGCTCGGCGATCCCCTGCCCGGCGTCAATGCATTCTCGGCGCCGGTGTTCGACCATTCCGGCCATGTCGCACTGGTCATCACCGCGATGGGGCCGGAAGGCACGTTTGATGCGCGCTGGGACAGCCCGATCGCCCATGCCCTGCGCGACTGCGCCGGCGGCATTTCGAAGCGGCTCGGCTACGGGATGACCATCGCGGCGGAGTGAGGCCTGTTAGGCCGGCGACACGCGCACCTCCTCCGCGGAGATCGATCCGCTGTCGACGACGAGCGCGACGGCGCCGCTGGTCAATGGGAGATCGCCCGTGTCCTGAACGCTGAAGAGTTTTTTACCATCGACATGGGCTTCGATGTCGCTTCCGGCCACGCGCAGCTCAATCCGATATCTCCGGTCGAGCTGCCAGTCGAAGCGTTCGCTGGCGAGCACGAGTTCGTCATGCACGCGCTTGACCAAACGGACGCGGCCGCCCTCGGCACGGTCGAACATCAGCGCGTAATAGCGCTCGCGTCCCTGCACCCGCGCCGCGAGGCCCCAGGCGTTCGCCAGCAGCGGCATGATCTCGGACGTTACGCGATAATCCTTCCAGTCGCGCGTACCTTGCGCGATGAAGCCGAGCCCGTCGCCATTGGTAACGCGCAGGCCCTCCCAGCGGGTCTGGAACTGGCTGACATTGTTGACCCAGGCGTGCTTCCACATCGTGCTCAGATTGTTGTCCGGCCGCTTCAGCACGGTGTCAGGCGCGCCACCCCAGGTCAGATAGTCGAGATAGAGCGTGCCATCGACGCCGAGCGGATCGCGCGTTTCGATCTCCACCCCGATCTCGAAGATCGGATAGGCATGGGTCTCCGGCACCTCCCAGCTCAGCACGGCGTGACAGCCGCCGGTCAGTTCCTGCGCATCGCCGTAGATCTGGATCAGCTCGTCGTGCTCGTCATAGACGCTGGAAAACAGTCGCACCGCCACGGTGCCGCTATCCGCTTCCGATTCAATCCGGCACTCCACCCGTTGCCCCGAATACAGCGTCGGACAGGCCACAAGCTGGTAGGTCGGCATCGTAAACACCTCCTTGTCGAAGAAGGTGGGGCTCGCAACGCGTGCCACGCGTCCGGGCGCCAGACGGCGGAAGTCGATCGCCAGACTCCGCTCCCCAGTGCGGCTGTGGCCGGCGACATTGCTGAGCTCGACCTCATGGAGCCGTGCGGGCGAGCCGCCCTTCACGTGGAAGCCCTGCAGGCTACCCGGAAAGTTGAAGTTGAAGCGCGCGCCGTCCTTGGCAACCGCCAGCGCCGGCACACCGGCGAGCGCAAGCCCGGCCGCGACCAGCGACTGCGTCTCGATCACGGCGTCGGAGATCGCAGCGCCACCATCGGCCGTCGAGATGTACATGCGGTCGGCGATGGGGGTGCGGAAGTCCGGCCCGGCGTCGAGGCCGGCAAGTCCGGTGCGGATGCCGAACAGGCAGCCGACATTGCCGGCGTTGCAGTCGGTATCCCAGCCGGCCGTGTTTGCGATGCGCATCGCCTCCTGAAAGCTGTTCCCGCCGTAGAGCGTCGCCAGGATGATCAACGCGTGGTTGGGCACGACATGGCAATTGCCGAGGAATTTGTCGTAGCCGTAACGTTCGGCGATCAGCGCACGGGTCCGTTCCCAGTCGTTGCCGTTGTCGCCGGCGTGCCATTCCCGGACGTCGTTGACGACGCGCCGGATCAGCGCGTCCTTCGGCACGAAGCCGAGCCCGACATCGATCAGCTTCTGCACGTCGTGCTCGACGAAGGCCAGCGCCTCCATCGCCGCGAGCAGTCTTGCGGCATGCACGGATTCACCATCATGGCTCACGCGCCCGGCCTGCTCGGCCAGATAAGCGGCCTGCTCCGGATTACCCGGGCTCACCATCGCCCAGCCGTCGATGAAGATTTGCGCACCGATCTGCTCGGCTACGGTCGTGCCGTTCAGCTCGATCGAGCCGCTCTGCGGCGCCGGGATACCGGACTTCAGCCGCAGATAGGCGGTGTGCTCGGTGGAATTGCCGATGCCACCCCACCACAGGATGGCGCGCTCCTCGACGATGTAGTTCAGCCAGGCTTGCCCGATCTGCTTCGAGGTGAGACGCTTCGGATAGCCATTGTCGGCAAGCGCGCGGGGAAACGCAAAAGTGCCAGAGACGTCGTCGTCGGTAACGACGAGATGATGGGATCGCAACGCGACGTCACGACGCTCGTTGACATAGTAGTTGATCGGCCCGAGCTCCTTCATGATGCGCTCATAGGTCCAGCCCTCGAAGGGCCGGCCGAGGTAGACACCGATGAGCTTGCCAAGCACGCCGGCATAGACCCGCTCCGCGTAATCATGAGGAATAGCTGTCACGAGTTCACTCCCATATCCAATTGCTTGGCTCGCGGGTCAGACCGACGAGCGCTTCATGATCTCGAATTTCAATTCATGGCTCCGGCCCGGCGCCGCGAGCCCGCCCGGTTGCAACCGCTTGACCAGCGTCTCTGCCGCAAGCGCGCCGAGATCGAACTCCGGTTGCCGCACCGTGGTGAGCCCGAGCAGCTTTGCGACCGGGATATCGTCGAAGCCGGCGATTGCAATGTCGCTGGGGATCGAGAGCCCGGCTGCACGCGCCGCCTCCATCGCACCGAGCGCCAGCACGTCGCTCGCGCCGAACACGGCGGTCGGGCGATCGCCCTTTCTTTCGAGCAGCCGCTTCATCGCACGCGCGCCGGATTCCTCGGAATAAGCGCTATCGGTAATGAAATCTGGCGCAAGTCCCGCTTCCCGCATCACCGCGCCGTAACCCTGCGCGCGCCGCTGGCTCGGGCCGAACTCGGCCTGGATCATCGCGATGCGCCGGTGCCCGCGCGCGATCAGAAGCCGCGTCATTTCCGCGGCCGCTTCGGCATTGTCGATATAGACGCTGTCGATCGCGAGCGGTCCGTCCGGCTTGTGCTGGCTCTCCAGCCGCACCAGCGGGATGCCCTTACGCGCGAGCACGGCGAGCTGGGGCGCCCGCAGATGAAAGAACGTTGCGACGACGCCGTCGGCGCGCCCCTGGAGGAGCCAGTCGATGGCGCGCGCCTCGCCTTCCGGCCGCCCGTCGGTGTCGAAGATCAGGACGTCATAGCCAGCCGGCGCCGCGACCGTCTGCAATCCCCGGACGAGGCCTGGATAAAACGGATTGGTGATATCTGGAATGACACAGGCAAACGTCATGGTCCGCGCGCTGCGCAGCATCCGCGCCGGATGGTTCGGCTGGTAACCCAGCTCCTGTGCGACCTGAAGAATGCGCGTGCGCGTCGCAGGCGGAACGGACGGCGTCTCCGTCTTGTTCAGGACAAGCGACACCGCGGCCTGCGAAACACCGGCCGCGAGCGCGATATCCTTCTGCGTGGGGCGGGCTGGCGCCTGCTTGTCGCGCCCCTTCCCCCGCTTCGTCCTCGTTGTTGACGTCGCCATTTGGCTTAGTTATACGTATTACTAAAGGAAAATCAACAATCACCGCCAATGACCTGAGGAAACCGAGGTTCATCGCCATGACCATGACCCGACGCCAGCTTGTTGCCGCCATCCCCGCTGCCGCGCTTGCCGTTAGCTTGCCGCGCGACGTTCGCGCCGAGGACGGGCGCAAGGTCGTGACGTTCTGGTTCGGCCAGGCGAATTCGGACGGCCAGGCCGCGCTGCGCAACGATTTGGTCGAGGCGTTCAACGCCTCGCAGGACAAATATCTGCTCCAGCTCGAGGTGAAGGGCGCCGCCGTCAACAACCTCCTGAAGGTCGCACTCGTCGCCGGTAACGGCCCGGACATCGTGCAGACAGCGGGTCCCGCCTATCTCACCGCGATCGCGAATGCCGGCCAGGTGCTGCCGCTCGACGATTTCGCCGAGAAGTACAAGTGGAAGGATCGCTTCCTGGCGCCGCTGCTCAACACCAGCGTCTACGGCGGCAAGCTCTACGCGCTGCCGCGCGACTACGAGTCGATGCACCTGTTCTATAACAAGGAGCTGTTCAAGCAGAACGGCTGGAAGCAGCCGACCAACCGGCAGGAGATGGAGGCGATCGCAGACGCAGCGCTCGCCAAAGGCATCATCCCCTTCGGCGCCGGCAATGCCGACTGGAAGGGCGTGAACGAGTGGCTGATGACGGTGTTCTTCAACAACGTCGCTGGCCCCGACAACGTGCGCAAGGCACTTGCCGGCGAACTGCCCTGGACCGCGCCGCCGTTCGTCGAGGCGGTCGAACTGTCAAAGGCGTGGTACAACAAGGGCTATTTCGGCAAGAACTATTTCTCGCTGACCATCGAGCAGAGCTTCCTCCAGGTCGTCAACGCCAAGGCGGCGATGGCGTTCAGCGGCACCTGGTCGTTCGGCACCAAATCCTACGGCATGTCGAAGCCCGATACCGTGATGGACGTCATGCCGACGCCGACCCTCGGCTCGGCCTTCACGGGATCACTGGTACATCTCGCCTGCGGCGCGACGCTGTCGATCGCCAAGAACTCGCAGAATGCGGAAGGCGCAGCCGCAGTGTTCGAGTTCATGCTGACGCGCAAGTTCTACGAGACCATGAACCGCGACTGGCCCGGCAAATGGGCACTCCCGGTGAAGGACCTGCCGCCGGACATGCTCCAGGGCATCGGCTATCCCCTATTCGAGAAGACGATCGCGAATCTGCACGAAGCGTTCAGCAAGGGGCAGTACGGCTTCACCACCTGGACGTTCTGGCCCGGCGCCACCAACTCCTATCTGATCGAAGGCATCGAGCAGGTCTGGCTCAACAAGATCACGCCGGACGCTTACCTCACGCGGATGCAGACGCTCTTCAGCCAGGAAGCAAAGGAAGGCAAGGTGCCGCCGCTGCCGCCGCGGACGGCCTGACGCACGATGTGGCTCTTCGCGCTTCCAGCGCTCCTGATTAACGTCTGCATCATCCTGGTTCCCGCCGTGCTGACATTCACGGCGGCGTTCTTCATGTGGGACGGTGTCGGAAAGCCGGCGTGGGCGGGACTGGCCAACTTCCAGAACATGTTCGCCGATCCCGTGTTCTGGTCGGCGCTGACAAATAACTTCATCTGGACGGCGATCTTCCTGACCGTGCCGGTCTGCCTCGCGCTCGTGATGGCAGCGGCGCTGCTGATGGCGCCGAAGGCGCGCATCGTGGTCCAGTCCATCATCTTCCTGCCGCGCATCATCGCCGTCGCAGTCACGGGCCGCATCTTTCAGGGCATGATCTTCAGCCCCGCGACCGGCGTCGTCGCCTGGTTGAACGAGCACGGCTTTTCGATCTCCGATCCCCTCGCCGATCCCGACCGCTCGCTCTATGCTGTCGCCGCGGTCGACATCTGGCACTGGTGGGGCTTTCTCGCGGTCGTGTTCCTGTCGGCGATGCGGCAGATCAGCATCGACCAGATCGAAGCCGCGCGGCTCGACGGAGCCGGCTTCTTTGCTTTGTTCCGCTACGTTCTGATCCCGGGCATCCGCCCGACCCTGACCTTGATGCTGATTCTGACCGTGATCTGGTCGTTCCAGGTCTTCGAATTCATCTTCATCGTCACCCGCGGCGGCCCCGCCTATGGCAGCGAGGTGCTCGCGACATTTGCCTACCGCCACGCCTTCTTCGAAGGCGACGTCGGCCAGGCTGCAGCCGCCGCCTGCGTCATGAGCCTGTTCGGCCTGTGTGCCACCGCCGTCTATCTCTGGCTCCAGATCACCGACGACGCGCAATCGACATGATCGGGGATCGCTGGAGCAGGACATTCAGCCTCGGGCTGATCGGCATCGCATCGTTCAGCTCGCTGCTGCCGATCGTGCTCGCCGTGATGAACGCACTGAAGACGACGGTCGAGATCGGCAGCAATCCGCTCGCGCTGCCGACCCAGTTGCACTGGGAGAATTTTTCCTCCGCCTGGCGCAACGCCCAACTCGGCCCGAGCCTGCTTCACAGTGCCGAAGTCGCGATTCTGACCATTCTGATGGTGTGCGTCACCGCGACGCCCTGCGCCTATGTGCTGGCGCGGCAGAAGGGAAAATTCTGGCGCTTCATCACCTTCTACTTCATGGCCACGATCACCGTGCCCGTGCAGCTCTATCTTTACCCGCTCTACTTCATCTTCGCGAAGCTCGGGCTGGTCAATTCGATCCCCGCGGTGGCGCTGATCTACACGGCGATGTTCTCGCCGTTTGCGATTTTCCTCCTGCGCACCTACGCGCTCGCGATTCCCGTCGCGCTCGAGGAAGCAGCCCAAGTTGACGGCGCAAAGCCGTGGCAGACCTTCTGGTACGTGATCCTGCCGATGATGCGGCCCGGGCTGCTCACGGTCGCCATCATCGTCGGGCTGAACGCCTGGAACGAGTTCGTCATCGCCGTGACGTTCCTGCAGAACGACAGCAACGTCACCGCGATCGTGCGCTTCTACAATCTGACCGGCCAGTATTCGACCGACTGGGGCGAGATGCTGGCCGCAGCCGTCACCATCGTGCTGCCGATCGTTGCGATCTTCGTGCTGCTGCAGCGTCAGTTCATCGACGGCATGACGTCGGGCGCGGTGAAGTCTTGAAGCCCTACTTGTCCTTCACCGGCACCGTGTAGTTCAGGATCAACCGCCCGCCATCCGGATAGATCGTCTGCCCGGTGATATAGGACGCATCGTCACTCGCCAGGAACGCCACGACCGACGCAATCTCGCTCGGCTCACCGCCGCGGCCTGCCGGCGTGCGTGACATCACGGTCTTGCGGGCATCCTCCGAGGTGTAGATGGACGACGCCACCATGTCGGTCAAAATCGTGCCCGGCCCGACCGCGACGACGCGGATGTTGTGCGGGGCGAGCGCGACGGCGGCGACCGAGGTCAGCTGCTTCATGCCGCCCTTGGAGATGGCGTAGGTCGCAAGCGTCGGGATCGCCAGCAGCGCGTTCACCGAGGACATGTTGATGATGACCCCGCCACCGCCCTGCGCAATCATCTGCTTCGCGGCAGCCTGCACGCCGAAGAACGCGCCCTTCAGGTTGATGCCGATAATTTCGTCGAATTCCTCTTCGGAAATCTCCAGGATGTCGCGGTTGCGGGCGACGCCGGCATTGTTGACCATGATGTCGAGCCGGCCGAATTCTCTGACCGCGGTCGCCACCGCGCGATCAACGTCCGCACGCCGCGCGACGTGACATGGCACGGCATACAATTCCTTGGGCTTGCCCAGCTCGTTGACCGTCTTCTCGAGCTCATCCGTATCGACGTCCGAGATGACGACCTTGACGCCGTCGTCGAGGAACCGTTTTGCGCACGCCTTGCCAATGCCGCGCGCCGCGCCGGTGATGACGGCGACTTTGCCGGATAGTTTCATGGGTCTCACTCCAGGATAGCTGCTTGGGCAGCGAGCTATCCCGGAGAGGACCCCGGTTCAAGCCGCCGCAAAGCCGAGATGAGCACGGAACCGGTTCTTGATAAAGACGGCATCGCGCGAGGGCAGCGAGCGCGGCGGATTTTCCGCCAGAACCTTGATGACAAAAAGCCGCGGGCCATCGGCCGGCTCGGCGATCTGCGCTGCGAGGTGTTGCACCTCCTCGAGCGTCCGCACGGTTCCGGTCGCGGCAAAGCCGCAGGCGGCGGCAATTGCCGTGAGATCGACGCCGCGGCCGGTGTGGCTCGCCTGCATGCCGGTCTCGCCAAAATGCTGATTGTCGATCACGACGATGTCGAGGTTGCGCGGGCGCGCCACTCCGATGGTGGCGACGCCGCCGAGCCCCATCAACTGCTCGCCATCGCCCGTCAAGGCGAGGACGCGCTTGCCCGGCTGGGCTTGCGCGAGCCCAAGCGCGATCAGCGCGGCGCCGCCCATCGCGCCCCAGAGATAAAAATTGCCGTCGTGATCCCCCACGGAATGCAGGTCATAGGTGGGCGAGCCGAGACCGGAGACGACCAGCGTGTCCTTGCGGTCTTTCAGGAGCGCGGCGACAGCGGCGCGACGATCGAGTTGAGCTTGCATCGGCATCACCACTTCTTCTTGCCGATCAGGCGTTGCCCGATCAGAACCGCGATCTGCTGGTCGGACTCGTAGGCGAGCGATGCCGCCGATTCGACCGTCTCGACCAGATCCTCCGCCGTCTCCGCGCGCATCACCTTCAGCCCGATCGCCTCCAGCGAGGGCTGCGTCGCCCGGCTCATCGGCACCTGCCAGGGATTGAACTCGGCCCATTCACCGCGCATCGTCACCAGCATCAGCAGCGGAAAGCGCCCGATCGCCGACAGCGACAGCATGTTGATGCAATTGCCGACGCCGCTCGACTGCATCAGCAGCACGCTGCGCTGACCGCCGAGCCAGGCGCCGGCGGCGATGGCGATGCCCTCCTCCTCGGTCGTCAGCACGTTGGTGGTGACGTCGCGGTCGGCCGAGAACATGCGGATGAGCTGGCTGTGGCCGGCATCCGGCACGTAGGACATCTGCCTGACGTCGGCGGCTTTGAGGATACGATAGAGCTCGGACGGCCAGTCGTCGCTGCTGCGCGTTTCAGGATTCGGTTGAGGGCTGTGCACCGCGAGGTCTCCGTGAAATTCGGGCAGACGCTAGCGATTATTCCGCGCGACGGCTCTGACCGTCTGGCACGAGCAGATATCGAGGAATTGTATAGCTGCCTTTTCCGTTGTCGCCTGCGGGACCAGAGCACGATGCGCATGACTGCGCCCTCTCCCCTTGCGGGAGAGGGCATCACCACAGGTTGACACAAACTCATTGGGGTGAGGGGTATCTCTCGGCGCATTCAATGCATCAATATGCGCGGAGAGATACCCCTCATCCGGCGCTTCGCGCCACCTTCTCCCACAAGGGGAGAAGGAAGAAAGAACCTCAATTCGCCGCAGACCTCGCCGCAGCCGGCATGTAGATCTGCGCGTAGCCTTCCTTGATCGCGGAGGTAATGCGGTCGAGGCGGCGGTCGATGTGCTTCTCCAGCACCGAGACGCAGGCCTCCTCGTCGCGCGCCTTCAACCCTTCGACGACCGCGCGGTGCTCGGCCTGGGTGTTGGAGCGGTTGATGCGGTCCATGTCGATCCAGCGCACGAAGCGGATGCGGGCGTTGACGTTGCGCAGCACGCGCAGCATCTCGGCGTTGTTCGACATCCCCATCAACCGCTCGTGAAAGGTCTCGTCGAGTTCGACCAGCTCCACCGACGAACGCTCGCCGGGATCGGGACCGGTGGCTTCGAGGAATTTCAGGAGCGCGTCGATGTCCTCGTCCTTGGCACGCTTGATGGCGAGGCGGATCGAGGCGACCTCGATCGACTTGCGCAGCTCGTAGAGATCGAAGATCTCGTGCGCGTCGAGCTCGCGGCAGAAGAAGCCCTTGCCCGGCGTGAAGCGCAGGAAGCCTTCGGTGTTGAGACGGTTGAGCGCTTCGCGCAGCGGCGTGCGGCTAACGCCGAGGCGCTTTGCCAGTTCGCCCTCGTTGAGCCGTTCGCCCGGCTTGAACTCATAGCTCACGGCCATCGCCTTGAGCTGTTCATAGACGCGATCGACGATACTATCGGAAGCCAGTTCCACGTTGCTCTTCATAAGCTGCATTCATGCCCGAACACAGCCCAATATACCGGGGCTATATGGACGATTGCAATCCAAACAGCTGCCTAGCACATCTTGTGCAGAGCTTTGCGACAGCCGGATTCAGGCAAACGCGCGCGGGCGCAGTCCAGCATGAAACCAGGTGATCATGGAATAGATGTCGTAGACCGGCAGTCCAACTTCGGCCTGCAGAGCTGCCGCATAAGGCGGCATGTTGGTGCATTCGAGCACGATGGCGCCGACATCCGGATTTTTCGCGACCAGCTCCTTGCCCGCCTCGACCACGTCACGCTCGGCCTGGGCCACATCCATGTCGTCCTTCTCGGCCTTGATCAGGACGCGAAAGAATTCCTTGCCGTGCTCGGTGCCGACCAGTGGCGTATCGAGCGGCACGCCGGCGCCTTCGAGATGGGCCGGCGTCAAGGTCGAGCCTGATACCGTGACGAGGCCGACGCGCTTGCCCGGCGGCAAGGTCGCCTGCACCCACGGCACCTGCATCAGCGACGAGGTCGCTACGGGAACGCCGACGGCGGCCGCGATCTCCTTCTGAAACAGCGAGAGGAAGCCGCAATTGGTGGTGATGGCTTCCGCGCCCAACCGCACCAGGTCCTTCGCCGCATCGATGAAGTCAGGCAGCAGGCCGGCGGCGCCCTTCAGCACCACCTTCTCCGGCGAAGCGCCGCTCACCACCCGATAGAGCACGGGGAACGGCCAGGTCGTGCCGTTGCCCATGTCGCCGGGAATGCGGGGAAAGCGCGCTTCCAGCATCAAAATGCCGAGCGGCGCGCCATAGATGGCCTTGCCGCCGCGGGCGATGCGAGAGGACGAGTTGGCTGGATAGGTCATGTTGCGTTCTCAGAGGAAGCGAGTGGGCGCGAACGGCGCAAGCGGGATCTCCGGCTGCTTGCCGCTCAGGAGCTGGGCGACGAGACGGCCGGTGCGGGCCGATCCGACCAGGCCGACATGGCCATGGCCGAAGGCGTAGACGATATCGCGCGAGGCACGCGCATGGCCGATGCAGGGCAGCCCATCCGGCATGCTCGGCCGATGGCCGAACCAGGTTTTGATGCGCGAATCTGGAATATCCTTCGGCAGTTTCGGGAACATGCTGAAGAGGTTGTTGCGCAGGATTTCGGCGCGCTTCCAGTTCGGCGCGGCCTCGAGGCCCGCGATCTCGACCGTGCCGGCGGCGCGCAGGCCCTTGTCGGTCCAGTTCACCACCATGCTGACGTCGGACGCCATCATCGAGCTGCGCGGACCCGATTCCGGGTTCTCGATCATGACGTGATAGCCGCGCTCGGTTTCGAGCGGCAAGGGATCGCCGACGGATGCGGTGAGCTGTTTTGACCGCGCGCCGGCGGCGACCACCGCGGCATCGCAAGCAATCTCACCGGTCTCGGTGAGAACGGCAACGAGCTTGTTGCCTGAAAGCTTCAGACCGGTCGCCCTGGCATGAACGAGCTTGGCACCGCTCGCGAGCGCATGCTGGGCCAGCGCCGCAACGTAAGCGCCGGGATCGCGGCAGCGGCCGGCTTCCTCCACCACCACGCCAAAGGTGTAGCGCGGATGCAGATCCGGCTCGCGCTGACGCATCTCGTCGGCGTTCAGCTCCATCCATTCGACGCCGACCTTCTTGCGCAGGCGCCAGCCGAGATTGCTGTCGAAATTGCCGCGCGACGGGAATACGTGCATCACGCCGTTGCGCTCGACCAACTCGGGCACGCCCGCTTCTTCCGCGAGCTTCTTGTGCAGCAGCGGCGCGTCCTTCAGCAGATCGCGCAGCGCAAACGCCGTCTTCTCGACCCGTGCCTCGGTCCAGCCCGAGAGCAAATACTTGACCAGCCAGGGCAGCGCCTTCGGCAAGTAAGACCAGCGGATCGCGAGCGGGCCGAGCGGGTCCATCAGATAACCCGGCACCTTCTTCCAGAGGCCCGGCTCGGCCGGCGGAATCACCGAATGGGAGGAGAGCCAGCCGGCATTGCCGTAGCTCGCCGCCTGTTCGCCACCGGGCTCGCCTGCGTCGATCAGCGTGACGCGATGCCCCTCGCGTAGCGCCTCGATGGCGCTGATCACGCCGACCGCGCCGGCTCCGATGATAGCGACGTGGCGGCCTTCCGACATCGGCTACGCCTTCACCGCCGGCGCGAAATCCTTGCCGACCGAGATCGCGCGCGGATCGATGATGCAGTGGAGGATCGACGGCTTGCCCGAAGCGAGCGCGCGCTCGAACGCCGGCGCAAACTCTTCGGTGCGCTCGACGCGCTCGCCATGGCCACCGAATGCCTTCGCATACATCGCAAAGTCAGGGTTCTTGAGCTGAGTTCCGACCACGCGGCCGGGATAATCACGCTCCTGGTGCATACGGATGGTGCCATATTGCGAGTTGTCGACGACGATGACCACCAGCGGCGCGTCGTACTGCACGGCGGTCGCGAACTCCTGGCCGTTCATCAGGAAGCAGCCATCACCGGCAAAGGCGACGACGACGCGATCCGGATATTGCCGCTTTGCAAGCACCGCGGCCGGCACGCCATATCCCATCGAGCCCGACGTCGGCGCGAGCTGGGTGGCAAAGCTGTGGAAACGGTGATGGCGATGGATCCAGCCGGCATAGTTGCCGGCACCGTTGCAGACGATCGCGTCCTTCGGCAGGCGGTCGCGCAGCCAGGTCATGACCTGGCCGTACTGGAATGTGCCCGGCAGCTCACGCGCCTTGTCGGTCCAGGCGAGGTAATCGGCATGCGCCTTGGCGGCCTCGCCCTTCCAGGCAACGGCGCCAGCGGGCTTCAGCGTCTCGACGGCGGCCGCGAACGCGGCAGGCGTCGCCTGGATCGCGAGCGCCGGCTGGTAGACGCGGCCGAGCTCTTCCGAGCCCGGATGCACGTGGATCAGCTTCTGCTTCGGCGTCGGGATATCGAACAGTGTGTAGGACGAGGACGGCATCTCCGACATGCGGCCGCCGATCAGGAGAATGACGTCGGCGTTGTCGATGCGCGCCTTCAGGCCCGGGCTCGGCCCGATGCCGAGATCGCCGGCATAATGCGAATGATCGGCGTCGATCAGCGAGGCGCGGCGGAACGAGGTCGCAACCGGCAGGTCGAACCGCTCGGCAAAGCGCGCGATGCTCTTGGTCGCTTCATCGGTCCAGCGCGAACCGCCGAGGATGACGAGCGGCGCCTTCGCACTCGCCAGCATCGCACTGACCTGCTCGATGTCAGCGGGCGCGGGCCAGCTCACTGCCGGCTCGATGCGCATGGCGTCGGCAACGGCCGCGGTCTCGGTCAGCATGTTCTCCGGCAGCGCGATCACCACGGGACCCGGACGGCCCTGCATGGCGACGCGGAAGGCACGCGCGACCAGCTCCGGAATGCGATCGGGGCGATCGATCTCGACGGCCCATTTCGCCATGGTGCCGAACACCGCCTTGTAGTCGAGCTCCTGGAACGCCTCGCGCTCGCGCATGCCGGTGTCGACCTGTCCGACGAACAGGATCATCGGCGTCGAATCCTGCATCGCGATGTGGACGCCGTGGCTGGCATTGGTGGCGCCGGGGCCGCGGGTGACGAAGCAGATTCCGGGACGGCCGGTGAGCTTGCCATAGGCTTCGGCCATCATCGCAGCACCACCCTCGGCGCGGCAGATCACGACGTCGATCGGGCTGTCATGCAGCGCGTCGAGTGCCGCGAGGTAGCTCTCGCCCGGCACGCAGGTGACGCGCTCGACGCCTTGGGCGACGAGCTGATCGATAAGGATCTGGCCCCCGGTGCGGGTGTTGCGAATGGTCATGACAGCTCCCTGCAGGCTTTGGCGATGCGCATCACGGCCTCGCGCAAGTTTTGTTCCGAGGTGGCGTAGGACAGGCGGAAATAAGGTGCAAGGCCGAAACAGCTGCCCGGCACCACGGCCACGTCATGCCTCTCCAGCAGGAAGCGGCAGAACGCCGCGTCGCTGTCGATGGTGGCACCATCAGGCGTACGGCGGCCGATCAGGCCGGCACAGCTGGCATAGGTGTAGAACGCACCTTCCGGCCGGCGGCAGGTGACGCCGTCGATGGCATTGAGCGCATCGACCACGATGTCTCGGCGGCGCTGGAACGCGGCACGGCGCTCGATCAGGATGCCTTGCGGCCCCGTCAGCGCAGCGATCGCAGCGGCCTGGCTCACCGAGGACGGATTCGTCGTGCTCTGGCTCTGCACCACCGCCATCGCCGCGATCAATTCGCGCGGACCGCCGCCATAGCCGACGCGCCAGCCGGTCATGGCGTAGGCCTTGGAAACACCATTCACGGTCAGCGTGCGTGATTTCAGGCTCGGCTCGAGCGCCGCTGCGGTCACGAACGGCATGCCGTCATAAATCAGGTGCTCGTAGATATCGTCCGCCATCAACCAGACATGCGGATGGCGCTTGAGCACATCCAGGATCGGGCGAAGCTGCGCGGCCGAATAGGCGGCTCCGGTCGGATTGGACGGAGAGTTCAGCAGCAGCCAGCGCGTCTTCGGCGTGATCGCGCGTTCGAGATCGGCGGCGTCCAGGCGAAAGCCGTTCTCCTCGCGGCAGGGCACGTCGACCGGCGTGCCGTCGGCGATCCGCACCATGTCGGCATAGCTGGTCCAGTACGGCGCGGCGAGAATCACCTCGTCGCCGGAACTGAGCGTCGCCATGAAGGCGTTGTGGATTACCTGCTTGGCGCCGGCGCCTGCGGTGATCTCGTCGGCGGCATAGACGAGATCGTTCTCACGGCGGAATTTGTCGGCGATGGCCGCCTTCAATTCCACGGTGCCGTCGAGGATGGTGTATTTGGTCTGGCCGGCGCGGATGGCGCGCTCGGCCGCATCCTTGGCATGATCAGGCGTATCGAAGTCAGGCTCGCCGGCGCCCAGCACGATCACCGGCCGCCCCTCGCGCTTCAGCCGCTGCGCGACCGCGCCGATCTTGAGGATCTCGGAGACGCCGATCGCACTGATGCGCTGGGCGGGACGGAAGGTCGATGCGGGCGCCTGGACAGTCACGGCCGAGCCTCAACTGCGCGCGGCGATCGCGATCACCTCGATGCGGAAGGCGGGATCGGCGAGCTCGACCTTGCCGCAGGCGCGGGTCGGCGTGTTGCCCGGCACGACCCAGGCATCATAGACCGCGTTCATGGCGTCGAAATCGTCCATGGTCTTGAGCCAGACCTGCACGCTGAGCAGGCGCGATTTGTCGGTACCGGCGCGCGCCAGCATGTCGTCGACCTTCGCCAGCGCCTCTTTCGTTTGCTGGATGATGTCGGCGGTCTTGGTGTCCGCCACCTGACCTGCGAGGAAAACGAGATCGCCGAACACGGAAGCGCGGCTGCGGCGGGCGTTCTGGTCGATGCGGGTGATATCCGACATGGGATTGTCCTTAACTTTACTTGCCGGTGGCGATGATGCGGCGGCAGTGGTCGAGTGCCGCGCCGATGAGGTTGTCGCTCGCCTCGGGCGTGCGGAACGCCGAATGAGCCGACAGCGTCACGTTCGGCAGCTTTGTGAGCGGATGCCCGGCCGGCAGCGGCTCGACAGTGAAGACGTCGAGGCCGGCATGGGCGATGTGGCCCGAACGCAGCGCGTCGAGCATCGCATCCTCGTCGACGACGGCGCCGCGCGCGGTGTTGATCAGGATGCTGCCTTTACGCATCTGGGCGATGCGCTCGCGCGACAGGAAACCCTTGGTCTCGTCGTTGAGCAAGAGATGCAGCGAGACGACGTGGCTCTCGGCGAGCAGCTTCTCCAGCGAGACGAACTCGACGCCGGGATGCGTCTTCGGCGTCCTGTTCCAGGCAATCACCTTCATACCGCAGCCCGCCGCCATGCGCGCGGCCTCCGCGGCGATGCCGCCAAAACCGATCAGGCCGAGCGTCTTGCCGGTGAGCTGCATCGCGTCACGGCGCAGCCAGTTGCCCTCGCGCATGCCGCGGTCCATCTCGCCAAAATTTCGCGCAGACGCCCACATCAGCGCGATCGCGCACTCGGCAACCGCGGTGTCGCCATAACCCTTGATGGTGTGGACGGAGATGCCGCGCTCGGCGAGCTCCTCCGGATTCATGTAGCTGCGCGCGCCGGTGCCGAGGAAGACGACGTGCTTCAGCTTCGCGCATTTCTCGGCAATCGCTGATGGCACCGCCGTGTGGTCGACGATCATGATCTCGGCATCGCCGAGCAGGCCGGGCAGATCGTCGGGCTTGATCGAGGGATTGCGGTTGATGCCGACCGGCAGGCTGGCAGAGCGCAGCAGCTTGTCGGTCACCGCTGCCAGGGTCTCGTTCGCATCGACGAATAGGGCGCGCACAGGCCTCTCCTTCAGCTCACTTCCATATTGCGTTCAGTCTTGTATTCAGACTTAAATGCAATTTACAACCCCTCCCCATCGGGAATTTTGCGCAATCCTGCCAAGATATTGGGCTCATTTCTGCATTGCCGCCCAAATGGTCAGCAACTCGAAATACCGTATTGCATTTTATCCTGAATACAGAAATAGTCCAGAGGCCGGACACGATCCGACCCAGATTCCAGGGAGACAGAGACCATGAATCGCAGGGATGCTCTCACCACCGTCGCGCTGGCAGGCGCAGCGATCGCCGCCGCGAGCGGCTCGGCCAAGGCCGATGCGCCGACCTCCACGCTCGACCGCATCAAGAAGAATGGCGTGCTGCGCGTCGCTGTCATCGTCGGCCAGGAGCCCTATTTCCATAAGGACCTCGCCACCAACGAATGGTCGGGCGCCTGCATCGACATGGCCAAGGACATCGCCGGCAAGCTGGGCGCCAAGGTCGAGACGCTGGAATCGACCTGGGGCAACCAGATCCTCGATCTCCAGGCCGACAAGGTCGACCTCGCCTTCGCCGTGAACCCGACGCCGGAGCGCGCGCTCGTCATCGACTTCTCGACGCCGATCCTGGTGCACTCCTTCACCGTCATCACCAAGAAGGGCTTTGCCAAGCCGCAGACCTGGGCCGAGCTCAACAAGCCCGAGGTCAAGATCGCCGTCGACATCGGCTCGACCCATGAGACGATCGCGCGGCGCTACTGTCCGAAGGCGACCATCCTCGGCTTCAAGAACCGCGACGAGGCGATCCTGGCGGTTGCGACCGGCCGCGCCGACTGCAACGTCTCGCTGGCCGTGCTCTCGGTCTCGACCCTGAAGAAGAATCCGAACCTCGGCGATCTCGCCATTCCGCGGCCGCTGCTGACGCTGCCGACCAACATGGGCATCCGCGCCGAGAGCGACCGCCGCTACAAGGACTTCCTCAGCGCCTGGGCCGACTACAACCGCGCGATGGGCCAGACCCGCGACTGGATGCTCAAGGGTTTTGAGGCGGTCGGCCTCACCGCCGACGATCTCCCGCCCGAAGTGCAGTTCTGACGGTCGATCGATGTACGTCTGGGACTTCGCGGCGCTCAAGCCGTATTGGGGCCTGATCTGCCAAGGGCTCCTGGTCACCGTGTATTACACGGTGACCACGGTGGTCGCGGGTCTCGCCATCGGACTGTTCGTCGGCATCCTGCGCACGACGGCTCCGCGTTGGATCACGGTGCCGTTGCGTCTCTATATCGAGGTGTTCCGCTGCACGCCGCTGCTGGTGCAGCTGATCTGGGTCTACTATGCCCTGCCCGTGCTGATCGGCGTCGACATGTCGCCGGCGATGGCCTGCTTCATCGCGCTGTCGCTCTATGCCGGCTCGTTCTATGCGGAAATCTTCCGCGGCGGCATCGAGGCCGTCGACACCGGCCAGTGGGAGGCCGGCCGCGCCATCGGCATGCGCCGCGGCAAGATCTTTCGCCGCATCGTGCTGCCGCAGGCGACGCAGGTGATGATCCCCTCCTTCATCAACCAGACCATCATGCAGCTCAAGAACACCTCGCTGGTGTCGGTGGTCGCGGTCGGCGACCTGCTTTACCAGGGCACTGTCATCACCGCGTCGAGCTACAAGCCGCTCGAGGTCTACACCACGATCGCCGTGCTCTATTTCGTCGTGCTGTTCCCGCTGACGCTGATCGCTGATAGGGTCGAGCTGAAGATGGGAGCGCACCGATGAGTGCTCTGATCGCTGACAACATCCACAAGGCGTTCGGCGACCACGAGGTGCTCAAGGGCGTCTCGCTCTCGGTCGCCCGCGGCGAGGTCGTCACCCTGATCGGCGCCTCCGGCTCCGGCAAGTCCACCTTCCTGCGCTGCCTGAATCTCCTGGAAATGCCGCAGCAGGGCGCGCTTGCGATCGGCACGCATAAATTCGCCTTCGGCAAAGGCATGCGCGCCGCCGGCGATGCGCAGCTCGCGCTGCTTCGGCGCAGCGTCGGCATGGTGTTCCAGCACTTCAACCTGTTCCCGCACATGTCGGTGCTCGCCAATGTCACCGAAGGGCCGGTGCAGGTGAAGGGCATGGCGCGAAACGAAGCCGACGCGCTTGGCCGCGATCTGCTCGCCAAGGTCGGCCTCGCCGACAAGGCCGACGCGTTTCCGAGCCGCCTCTCCGGCGGCCAGAAGCAGCGCGTCGCGATCGCGCGTGCACTCGCGATGAAGCCAGACGTGATGCTGTTCGACGAACCGACCTCGGCGCTCGATCCCGAACTTGTCGGCGAAGTCCTCTCCGTCATCCGCAGCCTCGCGAGCGAAGGCATGACCATGGTGCTGGTGACGCACGAGATGGCCTTCGCCGCCGACGTCTCCACCCGCGTCGGCTTCATGAACGACGGCATCATGGCCGAGATCGGCACGCCGGAGGAAACCATCCGTCAGCCGCGCAGCGAACGGCTGAAGGCGTTCCTGGCCCGGTTTCACGAGACGCATTAGACTGCTGTCACGACCATCCTGGATCGGTGGGTAGATCATGAAACTCCGCGGCGGCTTCACGAATTACGGCGAGACGATCGGCATCCTGATGCTCGATACCCGCTTCCCGCGTCCGCGCGGCGACATCGGCAATGCGCTCTCCTATGATTTCCCGGTGCGCTACAAGATCGTGCGCGGCGCACACGCCACGAGGATCATGGGCGACCATCCCGATCCCGCCCTGCTCGAGCCGTTCATCGCGGCGGCCCGCGAGCTGGAAGCCGACGGCGTCAAGGCGATCACCACGAGCTGCGGCTTCCTCGCGCCATTTCAGCAGCAGCTCGCGGCAGCCGTGAACATCCCGGTCTTCACCTCGAGCCTGATCCAGGCGCCGTTGATTCATGCCATGCTGCCGCCGGGCAAGGTCATCGGCATCTTCACCGAACGCGGCCACCACATGAACGAGGGGCATTTCCGCGGTGTCGGCTGGTCGCCGGACGAGATCCCCGTCCAGATCCAGGGCATGAAGCCCGATGCGCAGTTTCCCGCAACCTACATTCTCGGCCGCGAGGAACTGGACACCGACGTGCTGCGCGCCGAGATGATCGAGATGACGCAAGCCTTCATGGCGTCCTGCAAAAACCCGGGCGCGATCCTGTTCGAATGCACCAACATGTGCCCGTTCTCGAAGGACGTTGCCGAAGTATCGGGCCTTCCGGTGTTCGACATCAACACGTTGATCAATCTGTTCTACCGCGCGGCCAATCCCGTGCCATTCTTGCGCTGAACGAGCCCCGCTGCCCCTCGTTGCCGGCCGGAACGAGACGCGTCAGGGCGTGACGGAGGCGTCGGCCTCCCTCCCCTCCCGCTCCACCCAACCCGTCGCAATCGCGTTTGCCCAGCTGAGCATGCCTTTGCTGCGCGCCAATGCGGCCATGGCCGTGGTGTCATAGGGCACGTAGCGGATCGTCGCGGACCAGCCTGCGCCGGCATGCTCCAGGATCGCGTAGCACGCATGCGGCGTACCGACCTCGACCACGTAAGGAACGGGCGCCTTCCCGTCATAACCGGGCAACCCGACGCTGCCGGGATTCACGACCAGCCGTCCATCCCTCAGGCGCACCACGCGCGGAATGTGGGTGTGGGCGCACAGGATGATCTCGGCGTCGATCCCCTCAGCTTCAGCCTCGATCGCGTCGATGCCGCTCGGACGCAGGCAGCCGTCGTCGGCGATGTGGTCGAGCCAGAAAGCTGCATCGTCCCTTGGCGATCCATGGCACAGGAACACCCGTCCGTTATACGTGAGCGTGGACGGCATGCTTGCCATCCAGTCGAAATGCTTGCGCGTGAGCTGACGGAAATCGCTGCGACCGGAGCCGCCGGCCTGCCAGAGCTCGACGAGGATTCGATCCTGATCGCCCCGTATCGACGGAAAGCCTCGCGCCATCAACAGGTCCGCGGTCCTGGCCGCCTCGAGCGGGCCACTGACGTGGTCGCCGAGATTCACGACCTCGTCGAGGCCGAGCATGGCAATGTCCGCAAGGACGACTTCAAGTGCCGGACGATTCCCATGCACGTCCGCGATGGCAGCAAATCTCATTTGGCCCCTCCCATTCGGAATGGCCGATCGTTCTCGCTATGCGGGGGATGCAGGACTGGCTAGTCAATTTAGCTACGTCTCTTTAGCTGCATTTGTAGAAGCGCCCGCAAGCTGAGGATCAAATCGGCGCTGGCAGAAGAATTACACGATCGCGGTTGCCAGGCAAGCGATGCGAGTTACGAACTGTCGCGGCAATGCCGACGTGACCTCGGGAAAATAACACGCTACGTTTCCCGGAGAAGACCAAGAGGAAACGCCAATCGTGTACGACTTCATTATCGTCGGCGGCGGCTCGGCGGGGTCCGTGCTGGCCCACCGGCTCTCCGCAAAGAGCGCCAACAAGGTCCTGCTGTGCGAGGCCGGACAGGACACACCGCCCGGCAACGAGCCCGCCGAGATCAGGGACAGCTATCCGGGCACGGCCTATTTCGATCCCCGCTTCCACTGGACCGAACTCAAGGTCACGACCCAGATCGTCAGCCACAACAATCCGAACGAAGCGCGCCCTCCTTTACGCAAATACGAGCAGGCGCGCGTGCTGGGCGGCGGCTCGTCGATCAACGGCCAGATGGCCAACCGCGGCGCACCGACCGACTACGATGAATGGGACGCGCGGGGCGCCGACGGCTGGAGCTGGAACGACGTGCTGCCCTTCTTCAAGAAGGTCGAGCGCGACCTCGACTTCGACGGGCCGTATCACGGCAAGGACGGTCGAATTCCGGTACGCAGAATTCCGCGTGAGCACTGGACGCGGCATTCGCAGGCGTTCGCCGACGCCTTCCAGCAGGCCGGCCATCAGTTCGTGCCGGACCAGAACGGCGAGTTCGTCGACGGCTATTTTCCGGTGACGCATTCCAATCAGGCCGAGCAACGTGTCTCGGCCGCGATGGGTTATCTCGATCGTGACACGCGCAAGCGCGCCAATCTCACCATCTCCACCAACACGCAGGTGAGAGAGCTGCTGTTCGAAGGCACGCAATGCGTCGGCGTGAAGGCGATGGTCGACGGACGGGAACAGGAATTCCGCGGCCGCGAGATCATCCTCTCCAGCGGCGCGATCCATTCGCCGGCGCATCTCCTGCGCGCCGGCATCGGCCCGGTCGGTCACCTCAAGGATATGGGCATTCCGGTCCTGATGGGGCTGGCAGGCGTCGGTCAGCGCCTGATGGATCATCCCTCGATTTCGCTGTCGTCCTTTGTCCGCCGCGGCGCGCGCATGAACGAGCACACCAGGCGCCACATGCAGCTTGGCCTGCGTTATTCATCCGGGCTGTCGGGCGTACCGAAGGGCGACATGTTCGTCGTCCTGCTCAGCAAATCGGCCTGGCACGCGGTCGGCGAGCAGATCGGCTCGCTGCTGACCTTCGTCAACAAGACCTATTCCGAGACCGGACAGGTCAAGCTCGCCTCGCGCGATCCCGCCGCCGAGCCGATCGTCGAGTTCAATCTGCTGTCCGACCGCCGCGACCTCGATCGCCTGATGAGCGGCTTCCGCAAGATGGCGGCGGTGCAGATGAGCGACGTGGTGAAAGCAGTGACGGACAAGCCGTTTCCGGCCGCCTATACGGACAAGGTGCGCAAGATCGGCGTGGTCAATACCAAGAACAGGATCCTGACCAAGATCGCCGCGACCTTGATGGACGGGCCGGCGGCGCTGCGCCACTACCTGATCGACAATTTCGTCGTCGAAGGTTTCACCTTCGACCAGGTGATGAACGACGACGATGCGCTGGAAGCCTTCGTCCGCAAGGCGACCATCGGGGTGTGGCACGCCTCGTGCTCATGCCGCATGGGCCGGGCCGACGATCCGATGGCAGTGGTCGATAATCAAGGCCGCGTCAAGGGCGTTCAGGGCCTGCGCGTCGTCGACGCCTCGATCTTCCCCGTGGTGCCGTGCGCCAACACCAATTTTCCGGTGCTGATGTCGGCGGAGAAGATCGCGGCGTCGATAATGCAGTGAGGGCTAGCGACTGCCGGGAGCTGGAGGGATCAATGGATTGCAGCATCCGCCCGGCGCGCGAAGAGGATAGCGGCGAAATCAGCGCCGTCATTCTGCGCGCACTGCGCGAGACAAATGCGAGGGATTACACAGACGAGATCATCGAGCGGGTCGAGCATAGCTTCAGCCCGACCGCCGTTCTGGAGCTGATCCGCAAACGCACGGTCCTTGTTGCCGCCCTTGGCGGCCGCGTCGTTGGAACGGCGAGCCTTGACGGAAGCGTCGTCCGCACGGTCTTCGTGGCTCCCGACGTTCAGGCGCAGGGGATCGGCAAGTTCCTGATGGCCGAGATCGAACGCATCGCGCGCGAGCGAGAGATCGCTTTGTTGACCGTCCCGTCTTCCGTCACCGCGGAATCCTTCTACGCACGGCTCGGGTTCAAGGCCGTGCGTGACAGTTACTTTGGCGATGAGCGCACGATCATCATGGAGCGATCGCTCGCTGCTGTTTCGTAGGTCCGGACTGCGCCGATAGCTCCGCCCATACGCGGAAGCGCGCGCCGTCGTTGAGCGGCACGATGTGAAACGGCTGGCCGAAGATCGCGAGCGGCTCATGGCCCGGCGCGAACTGCGGCCAGGCTTGCGCGACGTCCGGCATGCCGGTCGTGACGAAGCGCAAGACGCTCGCCTGAAACCGCGCCGCGACATCAATGTCGGCCGGGGTCATCGGCCCGCCCTTGCGCCTGAGGATCGGCCGATCGATGAAATCAGGCAGATGCGCCCACAGGCAGGCATTGTCCGCGCCATGGGTTGGTCCCTGCGACAGGAACGGCTCCAGCGCCGGGCGATGATCGAACCGGCTCAACCACACCGCGCCGCCTGCCGCAGCATGACGCCGCGCGAGATCGGCCATGGGGCGATGCCAGAACGCATCCGACAACAGCGCCTCGTACGGATCCTCGTCGAGGCGCGCGTTGGCGCGATAATAGGATAGCAGCCGGCACCAGCCGGCATCGCCGAATGCCGCACGCACTTGTCGCTCGGTGGTGCGGATCATCGCCGCAGGCGGCGCGCTCTTCAGGAACATCACCATCTCGTCGCGGCAGGAGCCGAGCCAGAGCGGAATGCCGCGCAAAGTTCCGTCGGCGAAGACGTCGCGCGGCTCGCGCGGGATCACGGTCCCGTCGAGCACCGGGCCGAACACGGTGCCTGCGTCCGTCTCGTCCGCGAGCCTGCGTCCGACGCGCTCGACCGCCGCGAACAGCCTTGGCAGCGGCACGGACGCAATCCCGCCGGGATCACGCGCAAGCTCGAGCTCCTCGAGCACGTGGCGCGCGACATCGTCGGCGTGACCTGCGCTCATGATGTCGCGCCCGGGCGCGCTCAGCGCGAGCGCACGGAAAAACTTGCCTCTTGCCTGCGGCAGGGTTGCGAGCGCGATCACCATGGAGGCGCCGGCGGATTGTCCCGACAGCGTAATCGCATCCGGATCGCCGCCGAAGTTCGCGATGTTGGCCCGGACCCAATCGAGCGCTGCCAGCGCATCCTGGAGCGCGAGGTTGTTGGCTTCGGTGAGGCCGTAGCGATGCAGTTGCAGGAAGCCGAGCGGCCCGAGCCGGTAGTTGATGGTGACGATGACGGCCGGGCCGTGGGCGGCGAGGAAGGAGCCGTCATAGTCGGCGCCGCCGCCGGTGACGAAGGCGCCGCCATGGATGAAGAAATTGACCGGCAGCGGGTGATCCGCCGCCGGCGCCCAGATGTTCAGGCTGAGACAGGATTCCTCGTCAGCATGATCGAGATGGCCGGGCTGCGGCGCGTAGGCGCCGTAGTCCGTGCAGCGGCGCGGCTCGGTCCACGCGAGCGGCGGTGTCGCCCTGGCAAAGCGCCGCGCGATTGCGAACGGTACGCCATTGAAGGCGCGTACGCCGCTCTGCTCGGCGCCGACGATCGGTCCGCTCGTGGTCGGAACTGCATTGGTCAACATGCGACTGTTACTCTGTCTTGTCTCAAGCGCGCTGCTTCCCGAGATCGGCGATGTCGACATTGTGGGTTTCGCGCGCGGTGGCCGCTGATGCCGCCGAGATCACGCAGCAGCAGGCAACGAAGATTGCCACGGGAATCCAGCCGTTCGGCCCTTCGCCGACCAGGCTCGCACTCACCAGCGGCGTGAAGCCGGCGGCGAGGAAGCCGAGCTGCGTGCCGATCGCCGTGCCGGAGTAACGCACGCGCGCGTCGAACATCTCCGCATAGAACGACGGCCAGATCGCGTTCGGCGCGGCGTAGATGACGCCCGAGAGGATCATCGCCGCGGCGAAGATCGCCGGCGTATTCCCCGATGTCACCAGCATGAAATACGGGAACACCAGCACCGCGCAGCCGAGCACGCCACCGATGAACACCGGCTTGCGGCCGATCCTGTCGGCCAGCAGCGCCCACAGCGGCTGGGTGATCAGCGCGGTGACATTGCCGAGCACGCCGGCCCACAGCATGGTCGGGCGGGCGACGCCGAACTTGCTGGTGGCATAGCCGAGCGCGAACACCGCGGTCATCGTGCTCACGGTGGCGATCAGCGCACAGACGATGACGCGCAGCACGTCCGGCCAGTAGTCGCGCAAGAGCGTAACGACGGGGAAGCGCGCCATCTGCGCCTTGTCCTTGATGTCTTCGAAGACGGGCGTTTCCGGCATGGTCCTCCGCACCAGGTAGGCGACCAGCAGCACGAGCGCGGAGAGCAGGAACGGAATGCGCCAGCCCCAGCTCAACAACTGGTCTTCCGGCAGGCTCGACACCGGGATGAACACCAGTGTTGCAAGGATCGCGCCGGCCTGGGTGCCGCTCAGGGTCCAGCTCGTGAAGAAGGCGCGGTTCGAATTGGCGGAATGCTCCAGCGTCAGCGAGTTGGCTCCGCTCTGCTCGCCGGCAGCCGACAGGCCCTGCAACAGGCGGAGCAGCGTCAGGATGACAGGCGCGGCGTTGCCGATCGTCTTGGCATCCGGCAACAGGCCGATCGCCAGCGTCGAGCCGCCCATCAGCACCAGCGTGAACAAGAGCACCGTCTTGCGGCCGATACGGTCGCCGAAATGGCCGAGGATGACGGCGCCCACGGGCCGGGCGATATAGCCGATGCCGAAGGAGAGCAACGCGAGCAGCGTCGCGGTCGAGGGATCGACATTGGCGAAGAATACTCTTGGAAAGATCAGCGCCGCCGCGGTGCCGTAGATGAAGAAGTCGTAGTATTCGAGCATGCTGCCGACGAAACTGACCAGCGCGGCGCGCTTCGGCAGCTTGTTCGGCGCGGCTTCCGCGCTGGATGATGCGCGCAGCGGTGCGGTTGACGTCAACGTCATTGAAGGTTCCTCCCCATGTGGCCGGTGCGGTTCGCGTCCGGCAGATCGCCTCGCGCGCGTGTTCTGGTTCTGGTTGCCGCAACTTTGGTCTCGAGCAATAATGTACGAACTAGTACGTTTATGCAATACGCATTGGATCAGCGCCCCGACGGGTGAAATTTGCCTTCACCTTCAAGGTGATCCGTGGAAACTGGCGGGAGAAACAGTGATGCTCGAGCGCATGCCGCCCCCATCGAAACGCACCAACGACCCCGAGCGCACCAAGCGCGACATCCTCGAAGTGGCGATGGCCGAATTCGCCTCGGAGGGCTATTCCGGCGCCCGCGTCGATGCGATCGCGGCGCGCACGCGTACGTCGAAGCGGATGATCTATTACTATTTCGGCGGCAAGGAGCAGCTCTATCTCGCGGTGCTGGAGGAGGCCTATCGCAGCATCCGCGCGCTGGAGGACCAGCTCGACATCGAAAGCTGCGACGCCCGGGAGGGACTGCGCCGGCTGATCGAGGCCACCTTCGACCATGACGAGCGCAATCCGAACTTCATCCGCCTCGTCAGCATCGAGAACATCCACCACGGCAAGCACCTGAAGCAGAATCTGCAACTGCGCCAGCTCAATGCCAGCGTGATCGCGACACTCGACGGCATCCTCGAGCGCGGCCGCGGCGAAGGCGTCTTCCGAGACGACGTCGACGCCATCGACCTGCACCTCGCCATCTCCTCCTACTGCTTCTTCCGCGTCGCCAACCGCCACACCTTCGGCGCCCTGTTCGACCGCGACCTCAGCGAGCCCAGGGTGCTGGCGAAGAGCCGGACGCAGATCGTGGAGATGATCCTGGCGTGGCTCGGGGCGAAGGCTTAGCAACACACTTGCTGTCATTCCCCGCGACCCGGCTACGCCAAGGCTTCGCCGGGGCTGCGGTCCAGGGGCGCCGAAGCTTTAGCGTAGGCGGCAGG
The DNA here is from genome assembly GCF_052076025.1 of Bradyrhizobium sp. 956_D2_N1_4. Lineage (NCBI taxonomy): Bacteria > Pseudomonadati > Pseudomonadota > Alphaproteobacteria > Hyphomicrobiales > Nitrobacteraceae > Bradyrhizobium > Bradyrhizobium sp. 956_D2_N1_4. Next base: position 6,090,808 of record NZ_CP197237.1, read on the forward strand.
CGGGGAATCCAGTACGCCGCGGCCTATCGAGGAACCACTACCGGCTCTGGAATACTGGATCACCCGCTTTCGCGGGTGATGACGGCGGAGACCGGAGCCCCCCTCACCCGCCCCTCTTCCCCCGCGTGCTCGCCAGCAGCACCAGCATGAACGACGCCACCGTCATCAGCGTCGAGATCGCGGCGATGGTCGGGTCGATCTCGTCACGCAGCGCGGTGAACATGCGCTTGGTCAGCGGCTGATACTGGCCGCCGGAGATGAACAGCGCGACGATGGTCTCGTCCATCGCCGAGATGAAGGCGAAGATGCCGCCCGCGACCACGCTCGACTTGATCTGCGGCAGCGTCACCGCGAAGAAGCTGCGCAGGCGGTTCATGCCGAGGCTGCGCGCCACCATCTCCTGCGCCGGATCGAAGCTCTGCAAGCCCGCAAGCACCGAGATGACGACATAGGGCAGGCCCAGCATCACGTTCGCCAGCACGAGGCCGGGCATGGTCGCGACCAGGCCGACCTTTGCATAGACGAAGAAGATGCCGACCGCAGTGATGATGATCGGCACCACCAGCGGCAGCAGCAGCGCCATGTGGATGATGCGCATGATGCGCAGCTTCGACTGGCTGATCGCGTAGGCCGCCGCGACCCCGCACGGCGTTGCGATCAGGACCGTGAAGAACGCGACCGTCAGCGTCACCCGCGTCGCCTGCATCCAGGCCGGATTGGCGAAATATTGCTGGTACCAGCGCAGCGAGAACGACGGCGGCGGGAACGTCAGGAAGCGCGCACTGGAAAACGAGATCGGCGCGATGATCAGCACGGGCAGGATCAGATAGACCAGCACCAGCGCGCTGATCACGTAGAGGACAATCCGTGCGGGCGAAGTGCGCGTCATTTCTGCCCCAACACGCGATCGAGCGAGATGAAGCGGCTGACGGCGAAGAAGATCAGGAGCACGCTGAGGAGCAGCACCACGGCGACCGCGCTCGCGGCGCCGAACTGGTTGTAGAGCTCGACATTGCGGCTCACCAGCATCGACACCATCACGGTGCGGCCGCCGCCGAGCAATTCCGGCGTGATGTAGAAGCCGAGGCAGAGCACGAACACCATGGTGCAGCCCGCGAGCACGCCCGGCAGCGACAGCGGCAGGAACACCCGGAAGAAGGTGAGCGACGGGCTCGCCCCCAGGCTCGCACCGGCCTGCATCAAATCACCGGGGATCTTCTGCATGGTGGCATAGAGCGGCAGCACCATGAACGGCAGCAGGATGTGCACGGTCGCAACCACCGTGCCGAACGTGTTGTGCACCAGCGCGAGCGGCTCGGAAATGACATCGAGATAGCGCAGGAACTGGTTGATCACGCCGGTGCGCTGGAGCAGCGCCAGCCACGCATAGGCGCGCACCAGCACGCTGGTCCAGAACGGCAGCACCACCAGCGACAGGATGAGGATGCTCCAGCCTTTCGGCACGGCGTTGGCGAGATAGGCCACGGGATAGCCGAGCAGCAGCGCGATGACTGTCACCGCGAGGCTGATCTCGAAGGTCAGCGCGAAGCTGCGCCAGTAGATGTCTTCCGTGAAGACCCGGCGATAGTTCTCCAGCGTGAAGCCGTCATGGTAGATCGACTGCCAGGCGAGCCAGCCGACCGGCAGCACGATCAGGAGAAGAATCACGAGCAGCGCCGGCGACACCAATGCCAGCATCAGCGCATGCTCGCGGCGCTGATGCTTTTGGGAGGAATCTGGCACGGATGTCGACAACGCTGCCTCGCTCACTTCTGCATGAAGGACGCCCAGCGCTTCTCGGCGGCCTCGCCCGCGGGCGAGGACCACCAGGCGTAAGACATCAGCGCCTGCTTGGCCGCGTTCGCCGGCTCGCTCGGCAGCTGCGCGGCACGCTCGGGCTTGATCACGCCGGTCTCGAACGCCTTCGGATTGCCCGGGCCGTAGTCGATGCTGAGCGGCAGATTGGCCTGGTGCACGGGATCGACGGCCTCATTGATGAATTTGACTGCCGTCTCCAGATTCGGCGCGCCCTTGAGGATGCAGAGCGAGGTGCTCTGAAGGACGCCCTGGTTGTAGGTGAAGGAGACCTTTGCACCCTCCTTGGCCACGGCGCTGACGCGGCCGTTCCACGCCATCTCCATGTCGACCTCGCCGTCGTTGAGCAGCTGCGCCGACTGCGCGCCTGACGTCCACCACACCGTGATGTGCGGCTTGATCTCCTCCAGCTTCTTGAAGGCGCGGTCGACGTCGAGCGGGTAGAGCTTGTCCGGCGCGACGCCATCGGCCATCAGCGCGGCCTCGAGCGTCGCGAACGGATGGTTGCGCAGCGCGCGGCGGCCGGGAAATTTCTTCACGTCCCAGAAATCGGCCCAGCTGTTCGGCGCGTCCTTCGGGAAGGTCTTCTGGCTGTAGGCCAGCACGCTGGAATAGAACTCGTATGACACCGAATAGGGACTGCGATAGGCCTCCGGCATCGCCGCGCCGTTTGGAATCTTCGAAAAATCGAGCTTCTCGATCAGCCCCTGCTCGCCGCCGCGCAGGCAGTTGCCGGTCGGGGTATCGACGACATCCCAGATCGGCTTGCCGCTGCCGACCTGCGTCTTGATCGCGGGCCAGGCGTCGGGGATGGAGTCCTGGTTGATGGTGATGCCGAGCTTCTTGGCGGAGGGATCGAGGATCGCCACCGTCTGCGCCGCCTGATAGGCACCGCCTTGCGAGACGAAGGTGATCTGCTCGGCGGCGCCCGCCGCAGTGGTAAATCCGATTGCGCCCAGCACGGCACAGCCCAATCCAAAATTCCGTGTCGTCGTCATCCTCGCCTCCTCCAAAGAGATCTCACTGACCAATCGCATCGAGAAACTGGTACCAGCCGGCGACCATGCGCACGGCGGGCTCGCGCAGCGGATAGAACGGGATCGCCTTCATGCGCCTGATATCGAGCAGCCCGACCTCGGGCGTCTCGCCGCGGACAAAGGCGGCGAGATAGCGACCCATCAGGCTCGACATCGCAACGCCAGCGCCATTGTAGCCCATCGAGACCAGCGTGCGGTCGTCGAGCCGGCCGATATGCGGCACCGAGTCCATCGTCATCGCGACGAGGCCCGACCATTTGTGGGCGAGCGGCACATCGGCAAGATCGGGGAAGATGCCGACCATCGCCTTGCGCAACGCGTCGAAGGCAGCTTGCGAGTCCTGCTTGCCGAAGGCGCCGCGGCCGCCGAAGATGACGCGGTTGTCGACCATGCGGAACCAGCGCATCATGCGCTTGGTCTCGGTGTAGGTGCGCCCCGTCGGCATCAGCTTGCCCGCGAGATTGCGCGGCAGCGGGTCGGTCGCGACCATGGCGCTGCGGAACGGGATCAGCGTGCGCTGCATATGCGCGGTCGCGCTGGTGAGATCGGAGTAGCTGTTGGTGGCGATGATCGCCTGTTTCGCGCGCACCGCGCCTTGCGGCGTCTCGGCGACGATGCCGCCGTTCTCCTTCCGCAGTCGCACCACCGGCGACTCCTGGAAGATGGGAACGCCGCGGCGCGCGACGCCATCGGCGAGCCCGCGCAGATAGTTCAGCGGATGGATGCCGCCGGAGCCGGGATTGAGCACGCCGCCGACAAAAATGTCGGAGCCGGTTTCGTCACGTACCCCGCGCTTGTCGAGGATGCGGACTTCGGCGGAGCCCATCTCGCGCGTCATCCAGTTGGCTTCGTCGATCGCGGCCTTCAGCGTCGTCTCGTTATGCGCGGCCTTGACCTGGCCCGTGCGTGTCAGCGCCGCGCTGGCGATGCCGAATTCGGACACCAGCTCTTCGACCATGTCAGTCGATTCATGCGCGATCTCGTACATGCGCTGCGCCATGGCGCGGCCATGCGCGGCGTCGATCTCGCGGAACGACAGCCGAAATTTTGCGGTGATCACGCCGCCATTGCGCCCGCTCGCGCCCCAGCCGGGGCGGTTGGCCTCCAGCACGATGGGGCTAAGCCCGCTCTTGGCGATGTGGTGCGCCGCGGAGAGGCCCGTGTAGCCTGCACCGATGATCACCACATCCGCCTGTCGCTCGCCCGACAGCACGGGAAACGCGTGCGCCGGCCCCGCCGTGGCTTCCCACAGCGAGTTGGCCGATGGCAATGCGCTCCAATCCCGTGTCATGCCGCCGCTCATGCCTTACGCCGCCGGTCCGATGGCCGCGTCGGCCAGCGCCTTCAGCGTCGGGAAGTGGAAGTCCGGCTTGGTCAGCGTCTCAACCGCCGGCGTGCCGCCGAACCCGGCGATGCCCTGGCGGCGCTCGATCCAGCACACCTTGTATCCGAGCTTTCGCGCGATCCCGATGTCGTGGTACTGGCTCTGCGCGACGTGCAGGATGTCGGACTGCTTGTAGCCGAAGGCGGACTGGCGCCCCTTGTTGTAGGCGAAGAACTCCGGGTTCGGCTTGGCAACGCCGGTATCGTCGGCGCAGACGGTGTCGTCGAAGGGATTGCCGAGCGCGTGCGCGTAGCAGGAGAGCGCGACGCGATCCGCATTGGTCATCGCCACCAGCCGGAACTTCGTGCGCAGGCGCTTCAGCGCCTCGACCGAATCCGCGAACGGCCCCCAGCGCAGCACCGAGAGCTGGAACACATCGCAGGATGCATCGTCGGAGGGAAGCCCGAGCTCCTTGGCGAGATGGCGATAGACGTGGAACATCGCCTCGCTCGAGCGCTCATAATGCTTGTCGCGGCCGCGCTTGTAGGGCTCGAAGATCTGCTCGTCGCTGAGCTCGGCCGGCGACTTGCCGGAGATCTTGCGTACCGCGGAGAGCACGCCGGTCTCGAAATCGATCAAGGTGCCGACGACGTCGAAGGTGAGAACCTTGAAATTGCTGAACGAGGCTGCTGACGACATCTTTGGTTTCTTCTCTCGGTTGAACAGGGCTTGAGTTCAGTCCCCCGCCCTGGGGACAACGATGGTGTCCTCGGGGTGAAGGGTCACGGTGAGGCTGCCGCCGAGCGACGGGATGCGGCTGTAGGCCTGGTGATAGCTCGGCTGGCGCAGGCTGAGCGCGATGCCATCGGCGAGGGCCAGGAAGATGCGGAGACTCTCGCCCTGGTAGACGATGTCGGTGACCGTCCCGGTCAGCCGGTTGCAGGCGGCATCCTGCGCGCCGTCGTCGATCAAGAGCTTTTCGCTGTGCACGGCGAGCATCAGGGCATCGCCTGAGGGAATGGCGCGGGCGCTGCGCAAGAGCGCGTTGCCGAGCGCGACGCTGGAGGCATCGACGCGGCGAACCGGCAGCATCGTCGCTTCCCCGATGAAACTCGCGACAAAGGAGTCCGCGGGATGATCGTGCAGCCGCTCGGGCGCGTCGATCTGGATCAGCCGGCCGTCCTTCATCACGGCGACGCGGTCGCTCATGGTCAGCGCCTCGCGCTGGTCGTGGGTGACGTAGATGATGGTGGCGCCGATGCGCCGGTGCAGCGCGCGCAGCTCGATCTGCATGGATTCGCGAAGCTGCTTGTCGAGCGCGGAAAGCGGCTCGTCCATCAGGATCAGGCGCGGCTCGAAGATCATCGCACGCGCCAGCGCCACGCGCTGGCGCTGGCCGCCGGAGAGCTGCGCGATGCCGCGCTCTTCATAACCGGCGAGACCGACCATCGCGAGCGCGGCGCGCACCTTGTCGGGCCAGCTCGCTTTCGGCAGGCGCCGTGCGCGCAGGGGAAAGGCGACGTTCTCGCCGACGCTCATATGCGGGAACAGCGCGTAGTTCTGGAACACCACGCCGATGTCGCGCTTGTGCGGCGGCATCCAGGTGACGTCACGACCGCCGAACAGGATGGTTCCGCTCGATGGCAGGATGAAGCCGCCGAGAATTCCAAGCAGCGTGGTCTTGCCGGAGCCGGAGGGGCCGAGCAGGGAGACGAACTCGCCGGCGCCGACATTGAGCGAAACGTCGTCGAGAGCGCGAACGGCGCCATACGCCTTGCTCGCGGACCTGATCTCGACGCTTTCCGCTCGTTTGTCCAACGATCGACCTCGCCTCGTTCCCTGCAATGGCGTGCCTCACTGCGCGCCATAAGCCTGCTTTATAGACAGGAATTTTGAGCAATCACGGCCGAAGCGTGCACCGCACCAAATCTTCGTTCGCAAGCCCTGTCTTTAGGCTGTGATGCCAATGACACCAGACTTGGCAAAACTCGGCAATTGCCAAATTCTCACCGCGTCCATAACATGGCGTTATGCCCGAGCTCCGCCGGATGCTGCCCTCCAGTAACGCCCTGTTCGTCTTCGACGCAGCGGCGCGCAATGGCAGTTTCACGGCGGCAGCAGCCGAGCTCAACGTCACGCAGCCGGCGGTGAGCCGGATGCTCGGACAGTTCGAGGAGCATCTCGGCGTCCGCCTGTTCGACCGCACTGCGGGGCGCGCGGTGCTCACCGAGGAAGGCGAGCTGCTTTATCGCCGCGTGCTCGAAGGCTTTCGCAGCATCGAGACCGGGCTCGTCGAGATCGAGCGGCGCCGCAAGGGCACCGAGACGGTGACGCTGTCGGTCTCCTCCGCCTTCACCACGCATTGGCTGATGCCGCGCATCGACAAGCTCCAGAAGCAGTTTCCCGACGTCGATCTGCGCTTCCAGCTGATCTCCGGCGCGCTGCGCGGGCCGGTCGAGAATGTCGACCTCGGCATGCGCTTCCGTGACCGCGACGAGCCGTCATCCGGCGGCACGCTGGTGATGAAGGAAGTCATGCTGCCGATGTGCAGCCCTGGCTATCTCGGCGAGACCGATCCCGCTGAAGGCAACACCATCATTCGCCTCGCCGAGACGCCGGGCGACTGGGCGGCGGATTACGCCTCGCTTCTCACCGGCCGCCGCGGCGCGGCCAAGGCGCTGAGCTTCACCGACTATGCCGTCGTGATGCAGGCCGCCCTGCTCGGCCAGGGCATCGCGCTCGGCTGGCTGACGGTGGCCTCGCACTGGCTCCTGACCGGCGCGCTCGTGCCGGCCTCCGAGACGCTCACCACCACGCGGCGCATCTGCGAATTCCTGCCGCCGCGCAACCGGCCGATGCGCCCCATCGCTGCCGAGATCCGCGACTGGATCATCGCGCAGATGAAAAGCGAGATCGCCGCGATCGACCAGCTCTATCCGAAGCTCGGCGCGATGGCCGCCTGCTATTGAGGCCGAGCGATCACCGCGCGCTACCCCGGCCGAAAGCGCAGATTGGCGCGCGATAGCTGGCTGATCGACGTACATCCCATCAGCTTCATATCGCGCACGAGCTCGGCCCGCAGCAGGCCGAGGGCCCGTTCGACGCCGGGCCGGCCGGCGGCGGCGAGCGGATAGAGATAGTATCGTCCAAGCCCGACAGCCTTGGCCCCGAGCGACAGCGCTTTCAGGATATGAGTTCCGCGCTGGATGCCACCGTCCATCATCACGTCGATGCGGTCGCCCACGGCATCGACGATTTCGGCGAGCTGATCGAAAGCCGAGCGGGAGCCGTCGAGCTGGCGGCCGCCATGATTGGAAAGGACGATCCCGGCACAGCCGATATCGACCGCGCGGCGCGCGTCTTCCACCGACATGATCCCCTTCAGGCAGAACGGGCCGTTCCAGGTCCGTACCATCTCCGCGACATCGTCCCAATTCATCGCAGGATCCAGCATTTCCGTGAAGTAGCGGCCGATCGACATGGCGCCGCCGCTCATGTCGACATGCTCCTCCAGCTGCGGGAGCCTGAATTTTTCGTGGCTGACATACTGGATACCCCACATCGGCTTGATCGCGAACTGCAACATGCCCGCAGGCGTCAGGCGGAAGGGAATGCTGAAGCCGGTGCGCAGATCGCGCTCGCGATTTCCCCCGGTGATGCTGTCGACCGTCAGCATCATCACCTCGACGCCCGCGTCCCTGGCGCGCTGCATCATGGCGCGGTTGAGACCGCGATCCCTGTGGAAATAGAATTGATAGACCTGCGGCGTGTCGTGGGCCTTGCGCAATTCCTCGAGCGACACCGTGCCCAGCGAGGAGACGCCGAACATGGTGCCGTAGCTCGCCGCAGCAGCGGCGACGGCACGCTCGCCTTCATGATGGAACAGGCGCTGCAAGGCGGTCGGCGAGCAGTAGAACGGCAGCGCGAGCTTCTGGCCCATGATGGTGACCGAGAGATCGACGTCCTGCACGCCGCGCAGCACGTTGGGCAGAAGGTCGCAATGCTCGAAGCTCGCGCTGTTGCGGCGATGGGTCGTCTCATCGTCGGCCGCGCCATCGATATAGTCGAAGATCGGACCGGGCAGTCGGCGGCGCGCCAGTCGCCGGAAATCGTGGAAGTTATGACACTGTGTCAGGCGCATTTCTCAACTCCGCTCGCGGCATGTTCTGCGCGTCGATCATCTTGCCATCGCGCCGCCGATGCTGTCAGCGGTCGCCATCGCGGCGATCTCTCGCCTGATGGCCCCGCCGGTCTCCTATCGATGCTCGATCGCCCTGATCGCGCCGCGGAGCTCGGCAAGGCCGCGCAGGCGGCCGATCGCGGTGTAGCCGGGATTGGTGCGCTTGGTGGCGGCGAGATCGTCGAGCATACGATGGCCGTGGTCGGGACGGAACACGATTCTCTTGTCGGGTGAGCGCCGTGCGTTCTCCTTCAACAGCGCCTTGAGCACGGCGACCATGTCGACGTCACCGTCGAGATGGTCGGACTCGTAGAAGGACAGGCCGTCGGCCTCGCGCTTGGTCGCGCGCAGATGAGCAAACGCAATGCGCGGTCCGAAGCGCTCGGCCATCGCGGGCAGATTGTTCTCGGCGCGCACGCCGAGCGAGCCGGTGCACAGGCAGATGCCGTTGGCCTTGGACGGCACGGCGTCGAACAGCGCCTGATAGTCTTCGGCGGTGGAGGCAATGCGCGGCAGGCCGAACAGCGGGCGCGGCGGATCGTCGGGATGCAGCGTCAGGGAGACGCCGAGTTGCTCGGCAACCGGCGTGACACGGCCCAGGAACTCGGCGAGATGCTGCCGCAGGATCTTTGGCGTGATGTCGCGGTAGGTCTCCAGCCGGTCACGGAATTGCGGGATCGTCATCGGCTCGGTGGTCGAGCCCGGCAGCGCGCTGGCGATGACCATGACGAGATAGTCGATATCGGCCTGGCTCATCTTCTCGAACAGCTTTTTCGCGCGCGCCTGCTGCTCGGGCGAATACTCCTGAACGGCGGCGGGGCGCTTCAGGATATGCAGCTCGAACGCTGCAAAGCGGTCCTGGTCGAAGCGCATGGCGCGGGCGCCGTTCGGCAGCTCCCATTCCAGATCGGTGCGGCACCAGTCCACCACCGGCATGAAATTGTAGCAGATGATCTTGATGCCGGCCGCGGCCACCGCTTCAAGACTCGCGATCCACGCCTCGATCGAGGCCGTCGCCTTGGCCCCGAGCCGCTTGACGTCGTCGGGGATCGGAATCGACTCCACCACCGACCAGGTCAGTTGCGAGCGGCCGGGCTGGCCATGCTCGATGAAGTTCTTGCGCTCCTCGACCGCCTTGCGTGTCCAGGCTTCGCCGATCGGCACCTGATGCAGCGCCGAGACGATATCCGTCGCCCCGGCCTGCCTGACATCGTCCAAAGACACCGGATCATCCGGACCGTACCAGCGCCATCCCTCGAGCATCATCGAAGTTCTCCTAAAGCGTTTTCGAGCGAAGTGGATACCGGTTCGCGTGAAGAAAACGCGTCAAAACAAAGGATTAGTTCGCGGTCAGCACGACCTTGACGCTCTGCGAGCGGTCAAGTGCCAGCCGCAGTGCGTCCGGCGCGGTCGACAGCGGCCGCTCGGCAGTGACCAGCGACAGCACGTCGACGCTGCCTGCGCCAATCAGTTCCACCGCGGTCATGAACTCGAAGCCGAAGCGGAACGAGCCGCGCAGGTCGATCTCCTTGGCCATCACCGCATTCGACGGCGTCGGAATCTGGCCGCCCGGCAGATTGCCGATCTGCACCACAATGCCGCCGCGCCTGACGATGCCGATCGCGCTGGCAAGGCCCGCGGCGGTGCCCGAGACCTCGAACGCGACATCATAGGGGCGCGAGGCGGCCTGCGCCTTCAGGCCTTCCTCGCCGGCCGCGACGTTCTCGACGTGCGAAGCGCCGAGCCGGGTCGCAAACGCGAGCGGCGCCGGCGCGATGTCCGCCACCGTGATGTCGGCCATGCCGGCGCGATGTGCAGCGAGCATCGTCAAAAGCCCGATCGGGCCGGCACCGAAGATGATGCCGCGCTTGCCTTCGATATTGCCGGCGCGCGCCACCGCATGCAGGCAGACCGCGAGCGGCTCGGCCAGCGCCGCCGCCTGATAGGACACGTGGTCGGGGATCTTCACGCATTGCGCGGGGACCGCGTCGAAATAGTTGGCGAAGCCGCCCTGCATGTGCGGCGTCTTCGACGCCGAACCCATGAAGTAGATGTTCTCGCAGAGATTCGGCCGGCCCTCGCGGCAGGCGACGCAATGGCCGCACCAGCGCGACGGATTGACGGCGACACGGTCGCCGAGCTTCAGGTTCGCTGCGGAGCCTGCGATCTCCACGACCTCGCCGGAGATCTCGTGGCCGAGCACGAGTGGCGACTTCACGACGAAATCGCCGGTCCGGGCATGACGGAAATAGTGCATGTCGGAGCCGCAGATGCCGCCGGCGCCGAAGCGGATGCGCACCATGCCATCAGCGAGCTTGTCGAGCGGATGCTCGATCATGCGCAGATCTTCGGGGCCGAACAGGGTTGCGGCGAGAGCGGTGGAGGTCATTTGGAGAGTCCCATGTATTTAGGCAGCCAGAGGGTCAGTTCGGGAATGTAGGTGATCGCGATCAGCGCGACCATCAGCGGCACCAGCCAGGGCAGGATCGCGACCGTCGTGCGCTCGACCGAGAGTTTTGCCACGCGGGCGAGAACGAACAGCACCATGCCGAGCGGCGGATGCAACAGGCCGATCATCAGGTTCAGCGTCATGATCAGACCGAAATGGATCGGATCAATGCCGAGCTTGAGCACGATCGGCAGCAGGATCGGCACCAGGATGGTGATCGCCGCCGTGGTGTCGATGAAGCAGCCGACGAACAGGATCAGGACGTTGGCGAGCGCCAGGAACACCCATTTATTGTGGGTGATGCTGAGCATCCAGTCCGAGAGCATTTGGGCTGCCTGCGACACCGTCAGCAGCCAGGCGAAGATCGAGGCTGCCGTGACGATGAACAGCACCGAGGCCGTGGTCTCGATGGTGTCGAAGGTCGCTTTCGCCACCGTCTTCATGGTCATGGTGCGGTAGCGGACGAGGCCGAGGAACAGCGACCAGATCACGGCTGCGACCGCGGCCTCGGTCGGCGTGAACCAGCCGAGCGTCATGCCGCCGATCAGGATGACCGGCGCCATCAGCGCCATCACCGCCGAGAAGTCGAAGTACCAGTCGATCGCGAGCAGCGCGCCGAGGCCGATGACGACGGCCATGTTGGTGGACATGCCGGCCAGCACCATCAGCCAGATCGCAAGCGGGAAAGCGAGCACGATGGCGATCTCGAGGCCGGCCGAGCCGAGCTGCGGCCAGGAGAACGGCGTATCGCTGCCCCATTTGTTCTTGTGCGCGAAGTAGGTGACGGTGGCCATCATCAGCAGCGTCATGACGATGCCGGGAATGACGCCACCCAGGAACAGCGCACCGATCGAGACGTTCGCCATCATGCCGTAGATCACGAAGGGCAGCGACGGCGGGATGATGGGCCCGAGCGTGGCGGACGCCGCGGTGACGCCGACCGAGAACTCGGTGGAATAGCCGTGGTCCTTCATCGCCTTGATCTCGATGGTACCGAGACCGGCGGCGTCCGCGATCGCCGTGCCGGACATGCCGGAGAAGATCACCGAGCCGATGATGTTGACGTGGCCGAGGCCGCCGCGCATCCAGCCGACCAGCGCGACCGCGAATTTGTAGATGCGGCCGGTCACACCGGCGATGTTCATGAGATTGCCGGCCAGGATGAAGAACGGCACCGCGAGCAACGGAAAGCTCTCGACGCCGGCGATCATGCGCTGCGCCAGCGTGACGTCAGGCGTCACGCCGCTGACCAGAATGTAGAGCAGCGACGACGCGGCCATGGCGATCGCCACGGGAACGCCGAGCAGCATCAGGACGAGGAAGCCTCCAAGCAACAGCAACATAACTTTACCCCTCAAAACCGTCGTAGGCGCCGGGACGTTCGAGGATCGAATAGCCCTGTCGCAGATGTTGAATGGTCACCTGCACCGAGCGCACGAACATCAGCACGAAGCCCGCCAGCACGGCGTAATAGACGTAATCCTTGGGCAGATTGATCGTGGTCATCGATTCATCGCCGATGATCTGGATGTAGACCCAGACCAGCTTGATGGCGTAGCCGAAGAAAGCGATCCGGATGAGGTCGATCGCGGTCGACAGCGCGCGCGCCACGACATGCGGCAGATAGCGGTAGATCAGATCGACCTGGATGTGCCGCGACAGCCGCACGCACATCGAGGAGCCGATGAAGACCACGCCGATCAGGCAGTAGGTCGCGATCTCCTCGGTCCAGGCATAGCTGTCGTTGAGGACGTAGCGGGTGAAGAACTGGAGGAAGACGGCAAGCGCCATCACCCAGAAGATCACCAGCGCCACCCAGTCCTCGAAAGCGTAGACGCCGAGATCGACCTTCGGCACCGCCTCTTCTTCGAAGGTGTGGGCGATCTCGTCCCCGGTGATCTGCCGGTGCACTTCGACGGTGGACATGGGGTTACTCCTCAACCTCTTAATCGTCATTCCGGGGTGACTCGAAGAGCCGAACCCGGAACGACGACTTAGTTCTACGAACTCCGCTCCTCATCCTGAGGAGCTTGCGAAGCAAGCGTCTCGAAGGATGGCCTCGGGCGACGCCTGAGCGACATCCGGGCCTTCATGGTTCGCCCGGCGATGCGAAGCATCGTCCGGAGCGCGCTTCGCGCTCCTCACCATGAGGGTCTCAGTTATTTCACCGCCTGAATGCGTTCCCAGTCGGCCTTGCGATAACCGAAGGTCTCGAACGCAACGTTCTTCAGCACGATGTCGCGGAACTCGTTCTTGTCGACCTCGGTCACGGTCAGTCCCTTCTCCTTGAAGAAGGAAACCAGCTTGGCCTCGTTCTGCTTGATCTCCGCGGTCGCCTTCGCAGCGGCCTCCTGCGCGACGTCGGTGAAGATCTTCTTGTCCTCGTCGCTGAGCTTCTTCCAGAGCGCGCCCGCCACCACCGTGTTGAGGTGGTCGACGATGTGGCCGGTCAGCACGATGTGCTTCTGCACTTCGTAGAACTTCTTGGCCTCGATCGTGGTCAGCGGGTTCTCCTGCGCCTCGACGGTGCCGTTCTGAAGCGCGAGATAGACTTCGGCGAACGCGATCGGCGCGGTGTTGGCGCCGCAGGCGCGCGGCATCGCCAGATAGGCCGGAACGTCGGGCACGCGCATCTTGAGGCCCTTGAGGTCGGCGCAAGTCTTGATCGGCTTGTTCGACGAGGTCTGGCGCACGCCGTAATAGGTCACCGCGACGATGTGGTGGCCGCTCTTGTCCTCATAGCCCTTGGCGAGCTCCTTGAAGATGTCGCTCTTGGTGTAGGCAAGGAGATGGTCGGCGTCGCGGAAGGTGTAGGGATAGTAGGTCACGCCGATCGGCGGGAAGCTCTTGGCCGCGAAGCTCGAGCCGGAGATGATGATGTCGACCGAGCCGAGCGAGAGGCCCTGGTTGATGTCGGCTTCCTTGCCGAGCTGCGACGCCGGATAAACGTCGACGGTATAGCGCCCGTTGGTGCGCTTGCCGATCTCCTGCGCGGCCCAGACCGAGGCGGTGTGGAACGGCTCCGAGGTCTCGTAGACATGGGCCCATTTGAGCTTGGTCTGCGCCATGCCGGGATTGGTCGCCGCGAACATCGCCGCGACCGAAGTCGCCAGCACCATCGTCATCTTCTTCAACACTGACTTATCCTCCACTGACTAAAGTCTGCTTCTTGTTCACCCGCCCAAAACCGGGACGAGCCGCCCAATCTCATCGTCGCCGCGTGTTGCCGCTTTTGGCCTGCGTCTTCGCGCGTTTTGGTTTTGCCGGTTTCGCCGGCGTGCGCGCGGCCCCGCCTCGCTCCGCGGGCGATCCCGCGGCGGTCTCGGCACCAAAATTCTGCGCAAAGCGCTCCTGCGAGCGCGCTAAGTGCTTGCGCATGGCCTCACGGGCAGTGTCCGGATCGTGCGCCGCAATCGCGTCACGCACGGCGCAGTGCTCGTCGAGCGCAGTGCGCCAGGTGCCCGGGCTCTCGAAGTAATGTGCAAGCTGCGCGAAATAGGGATTGAGGCGCTGGTCAAACAGCTCGCCGACCACGCGCACCAGCACGGCATTGCCGAGACTGCCGGCGATCGCGACGTGGAAGGCACGGTCGTGCACCATCGAGGCCTCGCCGGGATGCTCGACATTCTCCATGGCGACAAGCGACGCATCGATGCGGGCGATATCGTCCTTGGTCGCCACGCGCGCGGCCTGCTCGGCGATCGCGCTTTCGAGGAATTCGCGGGCGCGCAAGAGCTCGAACGGGCCTTCGATGCCGGCGGCCGGAAGCGCTGGCGCGGCGTCCGCTGGCTCGGTCACATAGATGCCGGAGCCGACGCGAATGCGGACACGGCCCTCGACCTCGAGCGCGATCAGGGCTTCGCGCACCGTCGGCCGCGAGATCTTGAGCTGCTCGGCGAGTTCCCGTTCGGTCGGCAAGCGGCTGCCGACCGCGTACTCGCCGCTGTCGATCAGGCTTCGCAATTGATCGGCGACCTGGCGGTAAAGCCGTCTCGCCTCCACAGCTTCCAGCGGCACGCTGGCCTCCCCGAAAGGGTCTCGCCGGGAAGCATCGCGTCCCGGCGGCCCGCCAATTTTGGAAAATTGGTCTTACCAATTGACCGAAGCATTGACCGAGGACAGGGGCCATGTCAAGCAGCGGCCAAACACAGGGAGAGACGACCATGCGCCATGATTCAACGCGTCTTGGCCGCGCCAATCTCGACCGGCTGCCGCCCGCCATCCGCCGCCCGGCCTATGACCGCTCGCGCGTTACGCCCGGCATCGTGCATCTGGGCCTGGGCGCATTTCATCGCGCCCATCAGGCTGTGGTCATCGACGATTGCCTTGCCGCAGGCAGCTCGTCCTGGGGCATCGTCGGCGCGAGCCTGCGCAGCCCGGATACGCGCGACGCCCTCGCCCCGCAGGATCATCTCTACACTGTCGCCGTACGTGCCGCCGAAGGCACCGAACACCGCGTCATCGGCGCGCTGCTCGACAGCGTCGTCGCGCGCGAGAAGCCGGCAGCACTGGTCGAGCGGATGGCCGATCCCGCCATTCGCATCGTCTCGCTGACGGTCACCGAGAAGGGCTATTGCCACACGCCGCAGACCGGCGATCTCGACGAGCGCCATCCGGATGTCGTGCACGATCTCAACAATTTTGACGCGCCGCGCTCGGCGCCCGGCTTCATCGTCGCTGCACTGGCGCGCCGGCGCGCACAGGGTCTAGCGCCCTTCACCGTGCTGTGCTGCGACAACCTCGCCGCCAACGGCCACACCGTGCAGCGGATCGTGACGCAGTTCGCCGCGCTCCGCTCGAAGGACCTCGGCAAGTGGATCGCCGATAGTACCGCCTTCCCATCGACGATGGTCGACCGCATCGTGCCGGAGACGACGGACGCCGACCGGGATGCGGTCTCGAACGCGCTCGGCATGCGCGACGCCTGGCCTGTGATGACCGAGCCGTTCGCGCAATGGGTGGTCGAGGACCGCTTCACAGCGGGGCGGCCCGATTTCGCCGCCGCCGGTGTCGAGCTCGTCACCGACGTCAAGCCGTTCGAGCTGATGAAGCTGCGACTGCTCAACGCCAGCCATTCGGCGCTGGCCTATCTCGGTTATCTCGCGGGCTACGAGACCATCGCCGACACCATGCTGGATCCGCATTTCGCCCGTCTCGCCGCGCAGGTGATGGAAGAGGCCGCGGTGACGCTGACGATGCCTGTTGGCACCGATCTCGCCGCCTATCGCACCTCGCTGCTCAAGCGCTTCGCCAATCCGGCGCTGCATCACCGCACCTGGCAGATCGCGATGGACGGCTCGCAAAAGCTTCCGCAGCGCCTGCTCGGCGCGATGCAGGATCGCCTGCGCAACAACCTGCCGATTGCGACGCATGCGCTCGCGGTGGCCGGCTGGATGCGCTACGTCACCGCACGCGACGAGCAGGGCCGCGCCATCGACGTTCGCGATCCGCTCGCCGCCGAGTTCGCCGCGCTGGCGCGCGAGGCGGGTCCCGTCGCCGAACGGCTCGCGCCCGCATTGCTCGGGGTCGAGAAAGTGTTCGGACCGCTGGGCACCGAGCCGCGCCTGCGCGAGGCCGTGACCACGGCGCTCGGCCGTCTTTATAAGGATGGTGCGCGGCGGGCGGTGGAGACATTTGTCTCGGCGTGACCACAAAGCAGGCAATGCTGCACTGCGGTCCAAATCGAACGCAAAGTCGGACGGAAGTCGCGCTTGATTTTTGCCTGCCATTGCCCCACCCGAGAGGCATGGCAAAGGACAATAAGGTCATCGCCGCGAACGCGGCCTTCTACGCCGCCTTTTCAACGGGCGACTTCGACGGAATGGAGCGGATGTGGGCGGATGACGACGCCATTTCCTGCATCCATCCCGGCTGGCCGGCCATCATCGGCCGAGCCACGGTGATCGGCAGCTGGCGCGACATCCTGCAAAATCCGGAGCGGCCGCAGATCGTTTGCGCCGAACCGCAGGCGATCGTCGACGGCGACAGCGCGCGCGTGCTCTGCATCGAGATCGTCGACGGCACCGCTTTGGCCGCGGCCAACCATTTTCGCCGTGTCGGCGACGGCTGGCGGCTGGTGCACCACCAGTCGAGCCCAATCGCGCAGATTGTCGAGCAGGCTGAAGACGATAGAGCGAGCCACCGCGTCCACTGACTGCGGCGGGCCGGCCGGCGCTTTCTACTGTGCATGGGGTTGTTTTTCAGTTTTTTGTTTTGAGCCCCCGAGTTCCGACAAATCGTCCAGCACGACCTGCGCCGCACTGAAATCATCGTCCCGAAAGAACATGCTCCTGGTGATGAGCACCGGAATGTTCGCCCGCGAGGCCGCGATCAGACCGTTGCGGGAATCCTCGATCGCGACGCAGTCGGCTGCGCCCAGATTCAGCCGCGCCAGGGTTTCCAGATAGACATCCGGCGCCGGCTTCTTGTGGCGGACATCGTCGCCGGCGATGACCGCATCAAAATCCGCCGCCCAGCGCGTTCCCAGCGCTTGCGACAGCAGCGCATCGATATTGCCGTGCGAGGTGGTGGTCGCGATCGCGAGCCGCTGGCCGCGGGCCTTCGCAGCAATGAGCAGGTCCGCCACGCCGGGCCTTAAGGGGCAGCAGCCGGTTTCGATCAGCTCGGCGTAATGCGCGGTCTTGATGCGGTGAAGGGCTGCGATGTCGGCATCCGGCAATGGCGGCGCGACCTGCAGCCTCGCGTGAAAGGCGCGCATGCGCTCCTTGCCGCCGGTGACACGCAGCAGCTCCTTGTAGACGGCCCGGTCCCACTGCCAGTCGAGACCGTGGCGAACGAAGGCGTGGTTGAAGGCCTGCCGATGCAGCTCCTCGGTTTCGGCCAGGGTGCCGTCGACATCGAAGATCAGCGCGGCGGCGCGCCCGATCAACTCCGCGGCACCGCATGGCACTGCGGCCGGCGCTTCTGCCTGCATGACCGACGCCTCCCTCCTGACAAGCCAGCATCCCCTGCCCTGGCGGCCGAGTAAACTCGCAATATCTTTTGCCAGACCCAAAAATCCCTTATGAGCGAACGGCGCGCAGCTCGCGCGAGCGGGAACTCCGACCAGCACGGCAGGCGCATGCGGCTCTTCATCCTCGGCCTCGGCTACAGTGCCCGGCATTTCGTCGGCCAATTCGGCGGCGCCTTCTCGCATATCGCCGGCACTGTGCGCGATCCAGGGAAGCGAAACGACCTTGCCGGCATCGAGGTGCACGCCTTTTCCGGCGGCAGTCCGGCGCGCGAGGTGATCGAGAGAGTGCGCGACGCCGATGTCCTTCTCATATCGATCCCGCCCGGCAGCGCGGGCGACCCCGCAGTTACGGCCCTTGGCGACGCGCTCGCGGGCCGGCGGCGGAAGATCGTCTATCTCTCCACCATCGGCGTCTACGGCGATCACGCAGGCCGCTGGGTGGACGAGAGCACGCCGCCGCAGGCCACCCTCGACCGCACGCGAACGCGCGTTGCGGCGGAGCAAGCCTGGACCGCCGCGGCGCGCGGCGATGTCGCGATCCTGCGGCTTGCGGGCATCTACGGTCCCGGCCGCAACGCGCTGGTGACGCTGCGGGCGGGGACGGCCCGGCGCATCATCAAGCCGGGACAGGTCTTCAACCGCATCCACGCCGACGACATCGCGAGCGCGATCATGGCCGCGGTGAAGCACAGTGACGGCGGCACCTGGAACGTCTGCGACGACGAGCCGGCGCCGCCGCAGGATGTGATCGCTTATGCGGCGAAACTGATGGACCTTGCGCCGCCGCCCGAAGAGCCGTTCGAGATTGCCGAGATGTCGGCGATGGCCCGCAGCTTCTATGCCAGCAGTGCCCGGGTCTCCAACGCGAAACTGAAGCACGAGCTCGGTGTCACGCTTGCCCATCCGACCTATCGGCATGGCCTGGATGCGCTGTGGCACACCGGGCAAGGGCGATAGGTTCCGGTTATCTCCGACGCGTCCCAGACATGCCCCACCCGCGCTTGACTTCGCTCAGGCGCAGCCGTGATCTAGCCGCTCGGCGAGCCACCACAGAACGAGCTCGCCTTGGGAGGATGCAATGAACAAGACGATCGCCATGATCGCGACGGCGGCTGCCGTCATCACGTTCGGTACGGCGCGCGCCGCACCACTGCCCGAAGCCAACCCTGATGACGCCGGTTTCTCGAAGCAGGGTCTCGAGCGGCTCGACAGCTTCTTCGCGCGCGAGATCGCCGCCAAGCGCGTCCCCGGTGCCGTCGTCGCGGTGGCACGGGACGGCAAGCTCGTGCACTACAAGGCTTAGGGCATGCTCGATCCCGACAAGGGCACGCCGATGCCGGTTGACGCGATCTTCGCGCTGGCCTCGATGACCAAGCCGATGGCGGCGGTCGCCGGCCTGACGCTGATGGAGAAAGGCCAGTTGCCGCTCCAGGCCAAGCTGTCCGACTACTATCCAGGCTTTGCCGACATGAAGGTCGGCGCGACCGAGGCCAATGGCTCGCTCAAGCTCGAACCGCAGGCCTCCCCGATCTTTATCCACGATCTCTACCGGCATACGTCCGGATTGATGTATGGCGGCCGCCCCGACTCATCGAGCCCGGTGGCGCGGCAATACCCCGATGGCGTCGCCCCGGCGGTGGAAGGCGACACTGAGGCCTTCATCGGCCGCATCACGAAACTGCCGCTGGCACATCAGCCCTCGACCGAGTTCGAATACGGCTTCTCGATCGACGTGCTCGGCGCCGTCGTCGAGAAGGTCAGCGAGCAGAGGCTCGGCGACTATCTCGCCGCCAATGTGTGGCAGCCGCTCGGCATGAAGGACGCGACCTTCCACCCGACCGACGCACAGCGCCCTCGCCTCGCCCGCCCGTTTGCCAACGATCCGCTGACCGGGAAGCCGCAAGCCATCAAGCTGCTGGACACCCCGACCAAGTTCGATTGCGGCGGCGCCTGCTCATTCGCGACGATGGGCGATTACATCCGCTTCGGCCAGATGCTGCTCAACGGCGGCGAGCTCGACGGCCAGCGCATTCTTTCCCCGAAGACCGTGCATCACATGACGACCAACCACCTCGGTCCCGAGATCAAGAACAATGTGGCGAACATCGAGCCGCATCGCGCCGGCTTCGGCTTTGGTCTCGCGGTCGCGGTCCGGACCAGCGAGGGGCTGTCGTCGGTTCCCGGTAATCCCGGCGAGTTCACCTGGAACGGCGCCTACGGGACGCAGTTCTTCTGCGATCCCAAGGAGCGTCTCGTCGTGGTGGTGGGAACGGCGGCGCCGGGCGAGCTCAGGAAATACTATCGCGAGCAGGTGCAGGACATCGTCTATGGCGCGATGGTGAAGTGAGACCGGCGCGCTGGAATAGAAAGGGCGGCCGCTCAGGCCGCCCTTTGCGAATCTGGCGTCAGCTCAACACGCCGTACTTCTTGAACCAGGCCTGGGCCTGCTTCCAGGCGTCTTCCGCCGCATCCTTGCGATAGCTGCCGCGATAGTCGGCATGGAAGCCGTGCGGCGCCTGCGGATAGATCTTGAATTCGGCGACCTTCTTGTCCTGCTCGAGCGTCGCCTTGAACTGCTCGACCTGCGCCACGGGAATGCCGGTATCGGCGCCGCCATAGAGGCCGAGCACCGGCGCCTTCATCTCGGAGGCGAGCTGAAGCGGGCTCTTCGGCCACACCGGATTGGCGGGATCGACCGGCGCACCGTAGAACGCGACACCAGCCTTGAGGGTGCCGCTGTGGGCGGCGTATTCCCAGACATTGCGGCCACCCCGGCAGAAGCCGATGATGCCGAGCTTCGCGGTGTCGCCGCCTTGCGATCCCGCCCACGCCACCGTCGCATCCAGATCGGACAGCAGCTCGGCGTCCGGCTTGGCATTGACGACGGGCAGCAGATCCTTGATGTCGGTGACCTTGGTGAGGTCGACACCCTTGCGGAAGTAATAGTCGGGTGCGACCGCGAATGCGCCGAGCTTGGCGAGGCGCCGTGTCACGTCCTTGATGTATTCGTGCAGGCCGAAAATCTCCATCGCCACGATGATCACCGGCGCCTTCGTGTTGCCGGCCGGGCGCGCGAAGTAGGCAGGCATCTCTTCGGAGCCGACCTTGATCCTGGTGTCGCCAGCCTGAAGGCCGCCGGTATCTGTCGTGATGATTTCGGCGCGGACCGGACCGGCCGCAAGCGTGTAGCCGGCAGCGACGGCCGCGGTGGCGCTCATGAATCCGCGGCGCGAGACCGGGGCGACTTTCGTCAGCCCGACGACGTCGGATGTCATGGTGGTTTCGAAGCTCATCGGTCGATCCTTCCTGATGCTTGGCCCTGATTCCTCAGGCGGCGCATTCGCCGATAATTGCCGGCGAAACGCAAATCACCAGCCTGCGAGCATGTTCGTGTTCAGGCCAGGCCCTGACGTCTTTTCACCGGCGCCGTTTCGGGCATCAGGCTCATTGCGACAAGTCCGACGATCGCCGCAAGCAGGAGGTACCAGGCCGGTGCCAGCGGATTGCCGGTGACGTGGAGGAGCCACGTGACCACTAGCTGCGCCGTACCTCCGAAGCTCGCGATCGCCACCGCGTAGACGGTCGCGAACACGCCTCCGCGGATGTTCTGGGGCAGCGCTTCGGTGAAGGTCGCATAGAACGCGGTGAACGGCAGCGAGCCGATGATCGATAGCACGCCGAAGCCGATCAGGAGCGACAGCGCGCCCGGTGCATGGACGATCCACAGGAAGGTCGGATAGGTGAGCAGGAGGGTTGCGAGCTGCGGCCAGATCATGATCGGCTTGCGGCCGAGACGATCGGCGAGCCATCCGCCGACCAGTGCGCCGACGAACTGAATGCCGTTGCTGACGAGCGACACGGCGAAAGCCAGCGTCGACGACACGTGCAGGGTATTCTGCGCATAGGTCGTCATGTATTGCGTGACATAGGTCGAGATCGTGCCGCTGGCCAGGATCATCAAGGCCAGCGCGATGATGCCGAGGTGGCGTCGGGCCTGCGAGAGGTGACCCGTGCGCTCTTTCGCTGCGACACCGGCATCGGCATGCGGAATCGTCTCGGGCAGTGTCCGCCGCATCCAGAGCCCGAACGGCAGGCAGACGGCCCCGATCAGGAACGCCACCCGCCAGCCGTAGGAGTCCAGCATCTCCGGCGCCATGGTCGTGCTCAGGATGACGCCGACCAGCGCGCCGGCGGTCGCCGCGATCTCCTGGCTCGCCGGCTGCCATGCCACGACCAGCGCCCGATGCTCGGGCGGGGCAATCTCGAGGAGATAGGCGGTGGTCGGTCCGACCTCGCCGCCGAGGGCGAAGCCCTGCACCATGCGCGCCGCAATCACGATGATGGGCGCGGCGACGCCGATCATGCGATAGGACGGCGTGAGCGCGATGGTCAGGATAGCAGCTCCCATCAACGCAAAGCTCAGCAGCATGGCGGGCCGCCGGCCGATCCGGTCGGAATAGATGCCGAGCACGATCCCGCCGATCGGCCGCGTCACGAAGCCGGCCCCGAACGTCGCCAGCGACAGCATCAGGCTGCCGTACTCGCTTCCGGTCGGGAAGAAGCTATGGCCGATCTGGATGGCGAAGAAGCTGTAGGTAATGAAATCGTAGAATTCGAGCATGTTGCCGATGGTGGCTGCGAATGCTGCTCGTTTGACGTTGAACGGCGCCGCTTGCGCAATTCCCAACGACACTTTGACTCCCTGGATTCGCTCGTTTGCCGGACTTAACCGTCTGGCTGCATTGCGTCGCAACATCCATTAACCGAAAGAGAGGGTTCACTCCCGGCCAGCCACATCGCCAGGCGTTGCCGGTGATGCGCCCTTTTGCGTATTCGAAACTCCAGGCCGCAACAAATGGGCCTCGCAGTGGCGACAATGACACATCATGTTGCTCAGGCGTCGCACATCACCGTCAATTCACGTGCAAGCTCTCGTGATTTGATTGAAATTTTCAGAAGAGTTGAGCCGTGCGATTTACTCGAACTTTCTGTGTGACGCTCTAGTTCCACGGCCGGAAGTTCCATCTGCACAACGGGTGCAACTTCCCGAGCGCGGTCCCTCCATCCGGCAACGGACGAAGAATCGCCCGAGAACTTCATTCTCGTCCACCCAGATTGCGCTACCAAAGGCTCAATTGAATAAAGCTTGTCCGACCTGGAACTGAAATGATTTTAGCTCGCGAAGCGATTGAATTGTTGGGACAGATGGCCCGCATCCTGTGGTTCGAAGGCACCAAACATGGCTTGCGCGACCGCGAATGGATGGCCCTGCGCTTTCTCTCTCGCGCAAACCGTTTCTCGCGGACGCCCTCGGCGCTCGCGAGCTACGTCGGCACCACGCGCGGCACCGCCTCTTTCATCATCGGCGAGCTCGAGCGGCTCGGATATCTGGAGCGAAAGCGCTCCGCGACGGACAAGCGATCGGTGACGCTGAGCGTGACGCAGCAGGGCAAGAAGTTCCTGGTGCGCGACCCCATCAGCGTTCTCCTCGAGCCGATCGCCGTCCTCGACGACGAGGCCAAGATCCGCTTTCGCGACACGCTCCGGCACGTGCTCGATCAAGCGGACGCGGCCGAGCAGCGGCACCATACCGACGTCTGCAAGCGATGCATCTTCCTGCGCGAAGATCGCACCGCCACGGACGGCAAGCCCGGCGCCGCCGAGTTCAGCTGCCGCCTGTTTCGCGCGCCGATCGCGGAGCCGGAGATCGATCTGCTATGCACCAGCTTCGAGCATCATCGCCAATAGGAGGCGGCCCTCGATCACGGCGTCGCCTTGCGTGACGAGTAGATGACGCCACCGCTGGACTCCACGACCAGACGGCCGTTCTCGTTCTTGATCTCTTCGATGCGGCCAAGGCCGGGTACCTGCTGACCAAGCACGGCCTCGATGACGCCGTTCGGACCTTGCAGGATCGCAATTCCCTCATAGGCCTGGCGGACCGACCAGCCCTTGACCACCTTGCGCGGCGCCGACGGAGGAACCGAACCCGTGATCTCGGGCGCGGCAACCGAGGCCATCATCGGCATCGTCTGCGAGGGCGGCTGCGAAGCAACGGCCGCCGGCGCTTGCGCCTGAGCCTGGGCGAGCTTGTCCAGCTTCACCGTCGAGGACGAGCTCACCCGCTCGATACGGTCCAGATTCTCGGCGAACCTGCCGAAGCGATCGTTGGTCGCCTTGCTCGACTGATCGACCGCGGTGCGCAGGCCGTCGAGATTTTCGGACACGCCCGACACCTGCTTGCGCAGCAGCGCGACAGTCTCGCGCAGATTCCTGATCTCCGTATTGGCGGCAACGTTGCTTTGGGCGGGCTGCGTGGTGAGATAGGCGATTACGCCGGTGCAGGCGCAGACCACCAGGATCGCGGCGACCGCCAATGTTGCGAGCGGCGCGACCCATGTCGGACGCGGCGGCGGCGGCTTGGCCACGATCACGGCCGGCTTCATCACGGTCGGCGCAGGCTTCGGTATCGCCATCTTGTCGAGGCGCGCCTTGGCGCGAATGCGCTTCAGCCCCTCGAGCGCCTCTTTCGCCAGAGTCTCGTCGTTCGCCGCAGCCGACACACGCTTCGCGCTTGCAGCGGGCTTGGCCGTCTGTGTCGTGCTTGTATCGCGCGCATCCGGAGCCGGCTTCGCCGCCGCGGAAACATCAGCGGTCGCGTTGGGACGAGCTTGTCCATCGGACAACATGTGAAAATGCTCCGTTCGGTTCGATCTATCGAACGGTGAAGTTATTTGCCGAAGCTTGCCTGAAACGTGCGCAGCGAAAACTTTTCATCGCGCCCGATGCGACGTCGCATGAGTCAAAAGCGTCATGGACGTGGCGAGAGTGCGACTCGAAAGACACACACTCGCCAAGATTTCGCCAAGCTGGAGTCGCCGCGCCATACATGAGTCGAATTGTCGCATGGGGAAACACCAGCAGGAGAGTCAATCCCGGGTTGAAAACCCCGCTATGCGGATGACCCGCAGCGCCGCGCAAAATAGCTGTGATTACGCGGGGATGCGGAACTTTAGAAACGTTACGGTGCAAAACTAGTTCGATTATCAAATCAACTGATGCGATCGAGCATACAAAGAAACAACCAGAAACGAATCAACAGCATCAAACACGCATAGCAACCGCTTTGCTGCGCGCGCTTGATCGGAAATCGGCAATTGTTACGGTCCTACTCAAGTGATTCTCGCCAGTTGGCGAGGAGATCGACACAGTTCAGGTGCGTTCGGACGCAATCGGCAAGTTGGCGCAACTGTTCTAGGTCTGTCTCAATCCGCTCCGCGAGGTGATCCGTAAGACACCCGCCGAGCCTCACGCAGTAAGCGTTCAGTATCGAGTCGATGTAGCAGGCCTGCACACGCAGGCACTGAATGCGTAGGGCTGCCCGCGAATATCGAAACCATAATAACGGTTCGCGGGATGGAAATATCGTCAAACAGCATGGTTGCCGAGCCGGGCATCACAACAACCATCCGGCCGCAACAAGTGCGAAACAGGGGCGAAAGACTAATGTATATTATCGTTGATGATCGCGAGAGCGTCACGAACAGCTACGTTGGAGGGCTCGTTCGCGAAGGTGTATCGTCGATCGGCTTCTCCTCCGGAGAATTCTGGGACTGGCTGCAATCTGCGAGCGAACCGGATCTGGCGGCGGTCGACGCCTTTCTCCTCGGGGATTGCGATGCCCGCGGAAGCCTGCCTCGGGCGATGCGCAAGCGCTCCTCGGCGCCCATCATCGCCATGAGCGGCCAGAAGATGCTCAAGAACACGCTTGAGCTGTTCGAATCGGGTGTCGACGACGTCGTCCATGTACCGATTCACCTGCGCGAGATCCTCGCCCGAACGGCCGCAATCGCGCGCCGCCGGGTGGGCGAGCTGCCGAGGCCCTGCGAGACCAGGATCCAGGTCTTCTTCAACGGACGTGACCCCGAGATCGCGGGCCACGCTCTCACCCTGCCCCGCCGCGAGCTGCGCATTCTCGAGTATATGGTCAGCAACCACGGCAAGTGGATCACCAAGACGCAGATCTTCAACGCGGTCTACGGCATCTTCGAGTCGACCTTCGACGAGAGCGTGATCGAGAGCCACGTCAGCAAGCTGCGCAAGAAACTCCGCGACCGCCTCGGCTTCGACGCGATCGTGGCCCGGCGCTACGTCGGATACCGCCTCAACATCCCTGCCGGCGAGACCATCGACGTGCCGATGCAGGAACTCGACGAGGTCGGGATCCTCCTGAACAGGGCACATTCCGCCCCGGCGGCGTACCCGGCCGGAAACTGACGCGGCAGGGCACCGCCACAAAAACGACAACGGCCTCTGCGGAGTACCCTTCGCAGAGGCCGTTGCACTTTCAGCGGCAGGGATGGCGGAACAGCGGCCTCGCGATGCCGGCGCCGCGATAGCTACGGCTTCTGCTGGAATTCTTCCTTCGAAACATAGTTGAAGTCCTCGACCAGGACGTCCTGGACGACGTCGGCCTGCATCCGCTCGTTGACGCGCTGCTTGATGGCCGTCGTGAGGATGGAAAGGTCGTAACGGGCGAGCTTCCTGAAATCGAGGCGGTCGTCGGCATAGATCCTGCGGAAGGCCTCGTCGACGACGAACGGCTCCGGAGGGACGTTGAGCTGGTGCATGATCCGCGCCTCAACGGTGTAGACGAAGCGCGCCACGATGTAGCCCTGCACGCTGCCGCCCTCGACCATTGGCACGCTCAGCGCCCGCGTCTTCTGGTATTGAAGGCCGTCGAGATATTCGTCCTTCGCCGGCAGCAGGCTGCCGTTTTCCTTCCAATAGGCCACGGCATAGCTCGTGCCCGCGGTGAGGATGCATACCCAGAGCCCGGCCAGCACGAGTCTGATCATTTTCCGTCCTGTGCTGTGCGGCCGGTATAGGTGCCGTCCGACTCGGCTTCCTTGATCGCTTTGACGATGATGGCCGCGACCTCGCGCACCGCATCGTAATGCATTTCGAGGATGGAACGGTTTCGCTCGAGCTTCTCGCGCAACCGCTGGATCTCCTCGGTGATCTCGACCTCGTTGCCGAGATGCATCCGTGCCCGCATCAAGCGGACGAATTCGAGCATGCTCCGGCTCTTCCGGGCACTGAAGTCGTCGAAATCGATCTTCTTGCCCGTCGAGAGCGCGACCGTCTCCTCCTCGACGATGTTCTCGAGCCGGCGGATCGCAGACAGCAGGCCACGCACCTCGTCCGATCTCGCCGCGTCGGTGCCGTCGTTCACCACGTCACCGCCGAGATTCGGCAGCAGCGCAGGCAAGAACGCATCGCCTTCTGCCGCTTCCAGCGTCATCGCGTCGGCGTCCACGACCGGCTGCTCCACCACCAGGACCGCCGCACCTTCTTGTGCTTGCATAGGAAATTCACCCCTCAACTTCTGTCACCCATTCCCGGATCATGATCCGGTCTTTTCCGTAACGCCGGGCCCTGCCGGCTGCGCAGCGGCGAGTTGCTTGGCAATGCCAATGCCCTTGCCCTTTGCCAGCTGAGCACCAAGCTGCTCCGCCAGCATCGACTTCCAGACGCCGCCGGCCGTGCCCTTGCCGAAGACTTCCTCCGACTCCTTCGGCAGCATCGTCTCGACGAAGGTCTGGAGAATGAACGCCTCGAACTTCCGGTACACCTCGCCGGATGCGGGCGCCTTGATCACCCGCACCGGCGGCCCGTTCACCGCACCCGGCTGCTGCGCTTCGGCAGCCTGCGCCGCGGATTGATCGGCATTCGCCGCCTTAGCCTTGCCGACCTCCGCGTCCATGGTGGCGGCGAAATCGGCGTCCGACGATTTCAGTGCATCGAGCTTCGCGGTCGCCGCCCGCTGCGTCACGGGGTCGGCGGCATCGAGGACATCAAGAACGAGGTCGGGCGTCGCTGTCACGATCATGTCTTGTTCCGGCTGGCTGGCCGTGGCGTCCAGTCACGCACGGCGGGGCTTATTCCCGTCATCTCTTCGAGCGAGCGCGCCTCCGCGTCGCGAAGCTTGTCTGCGAGCGCGGCCTTCGCGACCTGCTCGAGCTGTTTCACACGGCGGGTGTCCGCGCGGACCTGGTCGAGTTGCTGCGACGCCTGCGCCTGGACCGCGCGCGCACCGGCGCTCGTCCTGTTCAGGCGCCGCGCGATTGAGTCGCTCGACGAGCCCGCCGGCGGTTTGCCCTCGTTGAGGGTTCCTACCAGCCATTCCTGCTCGTCCTGCAAGCTGCGCTCCTGCTGCCGCAGATGCGCGAGCTGCCATTCGGACAGCCGGAGCTGAAGCTTCACGAGCGAGACCATCCGGCCGAGCTTGTCCGCGCGCGACGTCATGACCATCACTCCGCCAGCCACGACGAGACGCCGAGCATGAATTGCGTCAAGAGCTCGTCGCTGGTGAGGTAGAGCAGCAGGAAGCCGCCGAACAGCACGAAGGGCACCGAGATGAAATAGACCGGAATCGCCGGCGTCAGCTTGTTGATCAGGCCGACCGCGAGGTTGACGATGACCGAATAGACGATGAAGGGGCTGGTGATCCGCAGCGTCAGCACGAACGCCTCGGACAGGCGGCTGACCAGCTGTTCGAGCGCCATGCTGCCGCCGATCCTGTTGCCGGGCTGCCAGACGTCGTAGGAGTTCATCAGCCCGCGCAGGACCTGCCAGTGCTGATCGGTCATGAAGAACAGCGTGGTGACGGCTGCCATGATCAGCGGGACCAGGGCCGGCGCCGGATCGGTGTCGCCGACCGGCGTTCCCGGGATGTTGCTCAACCCGATCGCGCCCGCCATCACGGTCGCCATGGTCTGCAGCGCGAGGAAGAACACGCGCCCGCCGAGCCCGATGACGCTGCCGACCACAAGCTCGGAGCAGATCAGAAGCGCAAGCGTCAGCGGCGCGGCGTTGTCGGTGAGAGGTTTCAGGACCGAGATCAGGATCGGCGTCAGCGCAAACGTCGTGACGAGCGCGACGAACAGGCGAACCTGGGCCGGAACGTTGACGCTGGAATAGCCGGGCACGAGCATCAGGCAGGCGCCGATGCGGCAGAACACGATGAACGTGACCAGCACGCTGTCGGCGAGGCCGCTGATCACGATATGGCTCCCAGCGCCCTGATCTCGGCGCTGCGCGCGACCTCGACATGCGACAGGACCGGCAAGGTCGGGAACACCCGCTCCAGGATCATCCGGACATAGGGGCGGGCTTCCGGGGTGACCGCCAGAACCACGCTGGTGCCGTTCTCGGTGAATTTTCGGATCGCGGCGCTGGCTTCGGTTGCGAACTGCTCGATCAGGCGAGGATCGGCGTCGAATTCGAAGACTTCGCCCTTGGCGTCGCGCTTCAGGCTCTGGTGGAACGCCAGGTCCCAGCGATTGCCAAGGCGGACGACGTTCAGCACACCGTTGTCGGAAAGGTCGCCGCAGATCTGCTGGGCAAGTCGGGTCCGCACATGCTCCGCGACCTGCTCGGAGCGCCGCACATGGGGTGCGATCTCGGCAATGGCCTCAAGGATCAAATGGAGATTGCGGATCGACACGCGCTCGGCCAGCAGGATCTTCAGGATCGCCAGCAGGCCCGAATAGGAGATCTGCGACGGGCAGAGATCCTCGACCAGGCGCTTGTATTCGGGATCGAGACGGTCGAGCAGGCCGCGCATGTCCTTGTAGGATAGCAGCTGTGCGAGATTTGCCCTGAGCACTTCGCTCAAGTGCGTGAGCAGCACCGACAGGTTGTCGACGGGCTTGCAGCCCTGACGCTTGACCTCGTCGGTGAACGCCTCCGTCACCCACAGCGCCTTCATGCCGAAAGCGGGTTCGATCACCTCTTCGCCGGGCACGTCGGGCTTACCGTCCTTGTCGACGAGCACCAGCACCTCGCCGAGCCGCAGCTCGCCATGGGCGATACGCGTGTCGTGGATCCGGATCTGGTATCCCTTGGGATCGATCGACAGATTGTCGCTGAGCTTGATCTCCGGAATGACGAAGCCGTATTGCTTGGCAAACTTCTTGCGGAGCTTGCTGACCCGGTGCCCAAGCTCGGTGCGCGCGCCCAGCAGATGGACCGACAGATGGCCGCCGAGCGACACCTCGATCTCTGCGGTCTTGAGCGATTCCTTGACGGATTCCTTGGCATCGGCCTGGGCGCGCTCGTCGGCCTTGCGCGCATGCTCTTTCTTCTCCCGCGCCGCCTGCCGCCGCGGCAGCGAGTAGCCGACAAAGGCCATGGCACCGCCGAGCAGCACGAAGGGTGCCATCGGCAGCCCAGGCATCAAGGCGAGCACGAACATCATCAACGACGCCGCCGACACCGCGCGCGGGTAGCCACCGAGCTGCCTCAGCACGGCCTGCTCGGCCGACCCCCTGGTGCCGCCCTTGGAGACCAGGAGGCCCGCCGACAGCGACACGATCAGTGCCGGCATCTGCGTTACCAGACCGTCGCCGACGGAGAGTTTGGTGTAGACGTCGGCGGCGCGCGACAGCGTCAGCCCGTGATGCGTCACGCCGATGATGATGCCGCCGAAGATGTTGATCGCCGTGATGATCAGGCCGGCGATTGCGTCGCCGCGGACGAATTTCGAAGCACCGTCCATTGCGCCGAAGAACGCGCTTTCCTCCTCGAGCTCGCGGCGCCGGCGCTGGGCCTCCTTGTCATCGATGAGGCCCGCGGAGAGGTCGGCGTCGATCGCCATCTGCTTGCCCGGGATGGCGTCCAGGGTGAAGCGGGCACCGACTTCGGCGATACGCGTTGCGCCCTTCGTGATCACGACGAAATTCACCGTCACCAGGATCGCGAAGATGATCAGACCGATGACGAAGTCGCCGCCCATGACGAACTTCGAGAAGCCGGCAACGACGTGACCCGCGGCTTGTTCGCCCTCCCCGCCCCGCGACAGGATCAGACGGGTGGTCGCAACGTTGAGTGCCAGCCGCAGGATCGTCGCGATCAGCAGCACGGTCGGGAAAGCGGAGAAATCGAGCGGCCGCTGGATCCACAGCGCGACCATCAGGATCAGCGCGGACAGCGCGATCGAGAAGGCGAGGCCGAGGTCGATCAGGATCGGCGGTATGGGCAGGAACAGGATCGTGAGCATGGCCACGATACCGCCCGCGAAAAAGGCGTCGGCCCCCAATCGTCGCGGGGTCGGCAGGCTAGCAGCTAATGTATCGGCCATGGGTCACCGGCAGAGGGTCCGCCCCGCAATCTGCCGTGCAAAGCTTACGCGAGGGTGGTGGCCGGGCTCGCGCGGATCAGAAGCCGTGCTCGATCCGCGAATAGACCATCTCGGTGAAGGTGGAGAGATGGGCGCCGATGAAGGAGCCGGAGACGGCAACGACCAGGAGGATGACGATGATCTTCGGCACGAAGGTCAGCGTCACCTCCTGGACCTGGGTCAGCGCCTGGATCAGCGCAATGGCGGTGCCGACGAGCATCGCGGCGCCGACGGCGGGGCCGGAGGCGACGATGATGGTCCAGATCGCCGCCTGGACGATGTCGAGGGCGTCCCGCTCGTTCATGACTGGCTGATCGTAAGGCCGGGCCCGACCGCGACCTTCGTGCCGTTCTCGAGGGTTGCGATGGAGCCATCGTTGTTGATGGAGATCGAAACGACCTTGCCGCTGAAGGTCGCGCCGGTCGCGTCGGTGAAGCTGACGGTCTTTCCGATCAGCCCGTTGGCCTGCGACAGCGACTGCGACGACAGCAGCGCATCGAGCTTCGAGTTGGTCTGCATGGCCTGCTCGACCGTCGAGAGCTGGGCGAACTGGCTCATGTACTGCGAGGTATCCATCGGATTGGTGGGATCCTGGTTCTTCATCTCGGCGACGAGGAGCTGAAGAAAGGTATTGTAGTCGACGGTGTTGCTCGCCGTGTTCTTCGTGGAATCGGTCGCATTGGACTTGCTGGTGCTGTCGGTCGCGCTGTTGACGTTCATGTAGCCTCTCCGCTGTCAGGCAGCCTCGAATGGGATCTCGGTGGCGACGCCGGCCAGGCCGGCCAGGATTGCGTCCTCTACCGGGAACAGTCCCCGGATCCGCTTGAGCGCCTCGAAATATCGGGTCGTGCGGACCAGCTCGTGGATCGTGGCGAGCCCGTCGAGCATCTCACGGCTCTCGCAAACCGCGAGCAGGGCCGCGTGATGCTCCCCGTAGAGCGCGACTGCGGCGCCGATATCCGTCGGGTTCATCAGCATGAGCTGGACGATGAAATAGAGCTGCCGCATCGCCGTAGTGGCGTCGGAAGCCTGCATGACCTGCCCTTCGAGCAGGAACATCACGTCGTTGACGAGCTCGACGGAGACCTTGCGGTCCACGCGCAGCACTGCGCCGTTGACGTAGATCCGCTCACCCGCCCGCAAGGATATTTTCATCAGAGCGCGTCTCGGATCAGGCGGTTGATTTCGATGAGCTGCATCACGTCGTTCGACTTCTCCTCGCGAAGCCGATCGGCTTCCTTGACGACCCACAGGCCGATCGAGATGATGTCGGCGCGCAACTTTTCCGGGAGTGCGTTCTCCGGATGGGCGAGATCCTCGATGAAGATCGTCCACAGCCGCCGCACGTAGAGCAGACTCTCGACCAGATCTTCGAAGCTGAAGCGCCCGCCCTGGACCCGCTCGAGCCGGTCGATGCCGAGACTGAGCGCCTGCCGCTCGCGGCCCCGCGCCTCAGAGGCGCTATCATCGACGACCGCTTCATAGGCTTCAAACGTCATCAGAACCACTCTGCGCAGGAGACCGAACAACAAGACAAAGTTACAGACCCCGGCTCAGAGATAGTTGATCAGGCTGATCTGCTGGAGCTGCGACGTCAGCGACAGCGCCGTCTTGATCTGGGTCTGCAGGGTGTTGACCCGGACCGAGGCCTCCGTCGGGTCGACGGCCTCCATCTTGACGATCTGATTGTTCAGAATGTCCTGCTGCGTCTTGAGCTTTTCGGTGGCGCCGGTGACCCGCTGCTGGACCGTGCCGACGCCGCCGCCGAGCGTAGCGAGGTCCGTGATGGCGTTACCGACGAGGCCGATGGCCTTGTCCACGACGACCTGGAACGTGTCCTGGCTCAGGTTCGCGTTCCCAAGATCCGCCATCATGGTGTAGGCCTCGGCGAGCCTACGGAAGCCGATCTGGTTGGCGCTAACGGACGTATCGGCGATCTCGGTCGTGGAGATACGGCTTTGCATGGTCTGGTCGGTGGCCGTTGACCAATTGGTGTTCCAGGCCGGGCTCGCGAACTCGGCATCGAAGGTGGTGTTGAGGAAGGTCTGCATTTGGGCCGGGGTAATGGTGCTCACGCTGGCCGAGGATTGCGAGAAGCCGAAGGTCGCAAGGAAATCGGCATCGACCTGGTTCTTGCTGGCCGAACCCGCAGTGTAAGCCGTGATCGGCGTGTTCTGCGTGTTGACCCCCGAGAAGAGATACGAGCCATTATAGGAGACGTTCAGCGCGCCGATCAGATCCTGGAGGTTGGCGGACGCAGGCGGCAGGATGATCCGCCCGCCGCCGTCGGTGCTGCGGGCCGCGATCAGGTCCTTGAGGAAAGAGGTTGCGGTTGCGCCCAGCTGGGTGATCCGGTTCTGCGTCGTGTCCAGGCGCCCCGAGACGAGCCCGTTGGTATCGACGAGCTGATCGGCGAAGCTCAGGTCCGCCCGCAGGGTGACGTCGCTTCCCGTCGTGGCACCAAGCTCGAGGCCGACATCGGCGAAGCGGCCGGTGGTGGCTTCCTTCGAGGCCTTGGTCAGCGCGGCCTGATTGTTCGTGATCGAGGACCTCAACGACGAAGACAGCATCAGGGTCGAGATGTAGTTGGCGCTCATCATGACTTAATTCCCCACGGCGGCCAGCAGGCTCTGCAACATTTGGTCGACGGTCGAGATGATCTTCGACGACGCCGAATAGGTACGTTCGACCTGAAGCATCAAGGACATCTCGTCGTCCATGTTGACGCCGCTGACGTTCGACAGCGCTGCGGAGCTGCGGTCGAGTAGCGTGTTCTGATAGGTGGCGTAGTCGTCCGCGGCCTTGCGCTGGTTTTCGATCCAGCTCGTCGACGACGCCGCGAAGTCGATCAAGCTGCCGCTCGGCTTGCCTTGCGTGGTTGCATCGAACGGCTGCGACGCATCCATGTTGCCGATCAGCTGCTGCAGCCTGGTCGAGTAGCCGGCATTGCCGGTGGTGTTGTATCTGTAGGCGACGTTGCCGCTGATCGCGCCATCACGCAGCAGGTTGGGATTGCCGCCCTGGGCCGGGTCGACCGACGCGGCAACGCTGATCGAGCCGGCCAGGCCGACCGAGACGGTCGCGCTTGCGGGCATCGCGGGTGAGCCGGGATAGGTGAAGAGGCCGGGCCGGTCGGGCAGCGCGGCGCCGGACTGGTCGACCTCCTTGAAGGATTCGACAAGGCCGCGTGCGACCTCGTCGAGCTGGCTCTGATACGTGACCGTGGCGTTGTCGCGCAATTGGGCGAGGCCAGCGAGCTTGCCGGTCTTGATCGGCATCACGGAATTGGCGCCGGTGACCGGGACACCGTCGATATAGACAGCATTTCCGGTGGTCCCGGGCGTATAGATGTTGGTCGCCGCGAAGCTGACCGAGCGCGCCGTCTTGTCGAACAGCACGACACCGCTGTCGGTGTAGAGCGCCGCGTCGCCGTTGGCGCGCAGCGTCATCGAGACGCCGACCTCCTGCGACATCTTCGAGACGATGTTGTCGCGCTGGTCGAGATAATCGGTGACGTCGTCGCCGGCGATCGTCCCCTTCACGATCGCGGTGTTGACCTTATCGAACTGGGTCAGGAGCTGATTGATATTCCCGACCGAAGTCGCCATGTCGGCGTCCGCTCCCTGGCGCACCGTCTGCACGGTCTTGGTGGCCTGGTTGAGCGCGGTCGCCATGTCCTTGGCGGACGTGACCGCCGCCTGCGCCAGCGTGGTGTTGTCCGGAGCGTTGGCATATTGCTGGAGCGCCTGCTTCAGCTTGTTGAGCTGGGCGGCCGGCGACTGCCCAAGTTCGGGATCGTCCACAGTCGAGGCCGATATCTTCTGAAGACCGTCCAGGATCGCATTCTGCTTGGCGGACCCAGACGTCGCGATCAGGACGTTATTATAGAGACCCGAGCTGGCGGCGCGCTGGATCGCCGCCACATAGACGCCGGCCCCGGGGAGATTGTCCAGCACGGCGATCTTGCGCGAATAGCCGGCGGCGCTGGCACCGGCTATGTTGCGCGAGATCGTCGACGACTGGATACCCGACGCCATGAGCGACGCACGAGCGGAGTCGAGAGCGGCGGTAAGGGACATAATCTGCTCTTGCCCGGAATGAGCGCTTGAGGATTCAGCGCTTCAGGTTGACGACGACGTCGAGAAGATCGGCGCCGGTCTGGAACGATTTCGAATTCGCAGTGAAGCCGCGCTGCGCCTCGATCATCCCGGTGAGTTCGTCCGCGAGGTCGACGTTGGAGTCCTCCAGCGCGCCCGACTGGACAGTGCCGAGACCGCCGGTACCGGCATTCCCGGCCTGCGCGTTGCCGGAATTCATGTTGGTCGAATAGACGTTGCCGGGCTCCGGCGTCAGGTTGTCGGGGCTCGCGACGTCGGCGAGCATGATGGTGTAGAGCGTCAGCTGCTGACCGTTCTTGAGGATCGCCGTCACGAAGCCCGAATCGTCGACATCGACTTTGTCGATGGCCGATGGAACGCTGCCATTGACAGTCGCCTTGAAGCTGAAGTCGGTTCCGACCTGCGTCATGTTCGACAGGTCCAGGCTCATCGCCGCACCGCCGGGAACGGTGAGGGCGAGAGTCGTCGGGCTCGCCGCGGCCAGCGTGCCTTTGCCGGCTGCGGTCGTATCGAAGGTGAAAGTGGTGGCGGCACCGACCGACGCACCTGTCGCGGAGTTGTAAGCCTGAAGCTGCCAGGTGTCAGAGCCGGCGGCCGTCGCCGTGTGGGACATGTAGACGTCGAGCGTAACGGCCTGGCCGATATTGTTGTAGGCCACGATCGAGCTCTTCGACGAATATGACGCCGGCCCGGGCGGACCGGCGATCACAGCCGCTTTCGGATCCAGATTGCCGGTCGTGAGCGTTCCCGCCGTCGACGGCACAGGCACTTGCGAAACCTGGGCAATGTTGACGATCTGCATGCCGGACAGGCTGTTCTGCGAGAAATTGGTCACCTTACCAGGCTGGCCCAGGAGGTAGTAGCCGGCCGCGTTGACCAGATTGCCCTGGGCGTCCGGCACGAACGAGCCGGCGCGCGTCAGATATTGCTGCGTGTTGGCGGCGTTCGACACCACGAAGAAGCCGTTGCCCTGCACGGCGAGGTCCGTGGTCGACGTGGTGAACTGCGTGTGTCCCGCGTCGCTGATGGCGTAGCGAACCGTCGTCTCGACGGCGCCGGAGTCGTAATTGCCCGAGCCGCTCTTCAGGATCAGTGACGAGAATTCCGTCGAAGCCCGCTTGTAACCGGTCGTGTTGACGTTCGCGATGTTGTCCGAAACCGTCGACAGCTTGTTGGACTGCGCGCTCATTCCGGAAACGCCGGTGCGCATAACACCATACAGGCTCATGAAGTAGGCTCCTTTGTCAGGTTGTATCTACAATGCGGGTTCTTGCTTGCGCGGAGCTGATGATTAGGATCCGTGCACAACTTTCAGGTTGTAGCGGTCACGTTGTCTTCGGCTGACAGAACGAGCGCGCCTTGTCGGTCCACGCGCCGAAGCCGCTGGAGACGAGATGCGCGACGATGTGACAGACGTAGCGCTTCTGCGCGGGCTGATTGTTGGGGCCTGCGTTGTAGCGCGCGACCGCCATGGTCCAGCTGCCCTCGCGCTGCTTCAGCTCTTTCAGGAAGCGTGCGGCGTATTCGACGTTCTTCGCGGGATCGAACATCGCGCGCACCGACGTGAACTTGTCGCCGTGATAATAATGGTTGATCTGCATGCAGCCGAGGTCGATCAGCTTGATGCCCTTGCTGCGCATCGTCTCGAAATTCGCGATCGCGTCGTTCATGTCCTTGGCGAACACGGTCTGGCCGTCGGCGCCGAGCGCGTAAGGGTGGAGCGAACCGCGCCGTCCGGTCTCGGTGAGGCCGACCGCATAGAGAATGCCGAGCGGGATCCCATGCTGCTGGGACGCGCGCGCCATCTCGCGCTCGCACGGGCGCGCGTTGTTGGTCGCCGCTGCCGCGGCGCCCGCGCTACAGATAAACAGGGCCGCGGCGAATATGCGGCCCCACGTCCTGGTCATGACGCGTCTCCTCGTTGGACTGGCGCTCCTGCCGGGCCTGCTTCGCACCGCCGTCCGATTGCCCGGACGACGTGCCGGCGCCGCCGAACGTGCCTTGCGACTGCGACGATGGCTGTTGCTGGCCGGAGAGCTGCGGCTGCGGCTGGCCGGAGCCGCTCTGGAATCCGTCCAGCGAGCCGTGCTGCACGGGCGCGACGTCGGCGACATAGCCCGCCGACTGCATGAGATCGCGGATCGACTCGCGCTGCTGATCCAGCATCAGGCTGGTGTCCTTGCGCGCGGCCGCGAGGTGAACGGAAACCTCCGAGCCGACGAGGCGAAGGCGTACCGTGACGTTGCCGAGTGCCGGCGGTTCGAGATTGATCGTCAGGATCTTCAGCGGCTCAGGCGCATTGGTCCGCGACGTCGCGAGATCGGGGGCGGTGGACGCCGTCGGAGCCGGCGACTCCTTCAGCTCGGCGACGACTGCGTTGGCGATCTGCTGCGGAGCGCTGAACTGCGCCGGCGGCAGATGGGTCTCCTGCTGGACCACGGTGACCTTGGTCGCTTCGGGCAATGCGTCCCGCGCCGAGGCTTTGACGGCGCGTTCGACATTGGCCGTGACGGCCTCGAAGCCTTGCGTCGCGGGCATTGGCTTCGAGGACGCATCGCTGCCTTGCTGCGCGGCTGCCGCCGCCTGCGAAGGCGCGGCCTGCGAGCGCGTGCCCGTTGAAGCGGCAGCGGGCGGCGCGGGCTCGGCAGAGGTGACCTTCGCCATGCCCTGGACCTCACGCTTCGTCGTGGCAGAGCGCTCGTCGCGCGCAGGCGCGTCCTTCTTGTCGGCCGCCGGCGATTGCAGTTGCGGCTTCGCGGCCGGCACGGCGGCGAACTGCTGTTCGACGACCACCGGAATGCTGGATCGGGCCGAAACATCGGTCTTCGCGCTGTGGTCGACCGGAGTTTGCGTCTCCGGCGATTTTTCAGTTTTCTCGTCGGACGATTTGCGAATGGATTCGGGCTCGTCATCCGCCTCGGTGCGTTCCCGCACCGTCTTGTCCTTGTCGGCCGGGCGCGCGAGGTGCGTGCGCAGCGATCCGGCCTTCGCGCTCGTGTTGCCGCCCTCGTCGTTGAGCGCCCGCTTCGCGAGATTCGAGACGGTGTGCAGCAGATCGTTGAACGACGAATCTGCCGGCGATTTCGTTCCGGCGGATTTTCCCGAGCGCGATGCGCCGCGCACGTTGAGGCTTTCGGCGAGACCCGAAAAGACCTGTCCGGAGGTTCCACTGAGCTTCGTCATGGGCGATCCCTGGTAAGGCGTTCGAGTTCGCCGAGCTGCTTCCGCGCGCGCGCAAGCGTCTCGGTCGACGCGGCGAGATCGAGACGCGCCGGCGTGACCGGAGGCTTGTCGGCGGCGGCGGTGGATCCGCCCGCGAACGGCTTGCGGACATCGAGTGCGAGCTGCAACGTCGCATTCAGCAACGGAACGTCGCGCTCGGGCAACTTCGAGCGGTCGAGGGCCTTCAACTCGGCGACACCGCCGTCATACTCGTCAGTGAGCGCCCGCGAGACGCCGCGGAAGAAATGCGCGCGCTCGCGATCCTCCGACGCGTCGGCGCTGAGCGTCAGCGCACGCTCGCCTGCAAGCCGGGTCACCGCCAGCCGTCCATGCACCATCGCGGTGCGCGCGATCACGAGATAAAGCTTGAGGCGGCTCGCGCGGTCGATCTGCTCCAGCAGAGTGACGATCCGCGCAAACCGG
Source organism: Bradyrhizobium sp. 956_D2_N1_4 (assembly GCF_052076025.1). Classification (NCBI taxonomy): domain Bacteria; kingdom Pseudomonadati; phylum Pseudomonadota; class Alphaproteobacteria; order Hyphomicrobiales; family Nitrobacteraceae; genus Bradyrhizobium; species Bradyrhizobium sp. 956_D2_N1_4. The sequence continues at coordinate 6,129,532 of NZ_CP197237.1, forward strand.
CGCTCGTCCAGAGCAATGCTCGATTGCGTCAGGCCGGAGGCGAAGCGCTGCCAGAAGTCCCCGGCATAGACCGAGTTGCGGTAATGGCGGATATAGGCGAGCGTCAGGAACTCGAACTTGTCGAAATCCTCGGCCTGCCCGACCAGCAGGATCTCGCGCCGCAGCGCCGCCTCCTCCACCAGCGTGCCCGGCAACAGCAGTCGCGCGTCGTCCAGACGCTCGATCGCGAGCGATGCCTCGGCGCGCGCGAACAGCGCGCCCTGGACCAGCGCGACCTGTCCGCCCAGGCCCGTTGGCAACGTGCGCGGCTTGACGTCCTTGAGCAGTTCGCGCGCTTCGTCCTGGCGGCCTTCGACATAGGCCAGCGCACCATTGAATAGCCGCTCGTCGACGTTCAGCTTGTCGCGCGGCAGCTTTCGGACGACCTGCGGCCCGCCGCCGCTGAGCAAATAGATGATGACGGCCTGGCCGTTCTGCGCGTTGCTCCACACGCTCGGATCGGCGGCGAGGAACTTTTCACCGACCTGCCGGGTCAGCGCGATGTGGCTGCCATGCGCCGCGGTGTCGCCGCGGGCAATGCCATCCTGCACCGCCTGCAAGGTGCGCACGAGCTCATAGGGCTCGCCCGAGGTTGGTGCCGGGGACGGTGCCGGATCGGCAAACGCGCATACCGTCGTGAACGGCAGCAGCAGCGCGGCGCGCAGGAGCGGCCTGATCAAGGGCGCTTCTCCCGGATCAGGATCTCGATCCGGCGGTTCTGGGCGGCAGCAGGATCGTTCGTCAGTTTCGGCCGCCGATCGGCGTAGCCTTCGACATGCTCGATCCGCTGCGCATCGACGCCGGACCGAACCAGCATGTAGTAAGCCATCTGCGCGCGCGCGGTCGACAGCCGCCAATTGTCGTAATTCTCGGACTTGTAAGGCCGATTGTCGGTGTGGCCGCGGACGATGATCATGCCCTGGCGCTTCGTCAGCAGCGGCCCGATCTTGTCGATCACGCGGATCAGCTCAGGCCGCGGCTCGGCCGAGCCGACCGCGAACATCCCGAAGCTCGCATCGTCGGTCAGGCTGATCAGAAGGCCCTCCTCGACCTGACGCACCTCGGCAACCGGGCCCGCACCGGCCTTGATGTCCGACAGCGCATCCGCAATAGCAGACTGAAGCTGCTTGACGGTCGGCTGCTGGGTCTGTGCCACATCGCGCGATTCGGAATTCTTTGCTTGATCGCCGGGGCGTGGCTGCGCGGCGGCATTGGCTTGAGCGCCAGCCTGGGCGCCCGGTTGCGGCGCATTTGCCTGGGCACTGCCATCGCGTTGAGCCTGCGAAGGCGCAGGCCCCGGCGGCAGCAGGGGCGACAGGCTTGCGGACGACGCGTCCGCGTTCGGCGCCACGCTTCCGCCGGCATCGTCCTGCTTGGCACGTTGCGCCTGCGGCTCGCCCTGACCTGTCGCGGACGCGTTGTCGCGCGCGGACGCGTTCGGCTTTGGCTCGCTGTCGACGAAGTGATCCGCATCCTTGGACGTCTGCGGCGTCAACTTCCAATAGCCGGGATCGAAGGGATCGCGGTAGGCATCGCCGCCCTTGAGGCCGTCCTCTTCGGCGGAGGTCAGCGCGCCGGCACGGCGCTGGCCCGAGGCCTGGTTCGCGCTGTTGGCGATCTCGGCAAGCGTCGCATAGGGATCGCGGAACAGAACCTTCTCTTCGAAGGAGGCAGGCTTCTCCGCCGTCGGCGAGTCTCCGCGACGTTCTTCGTTCGGCCCGGCCGGCTGACGCTTGCCGTCCTGGCCTTCGAACTGCGTCGGCTCCTTCTTGCTGAGATCCTTGAGGCCCTTCGGGGCGGGTGCGTTCTCCGCGAGCTTGATCGGGTTGAAATAGCTCGCGACCACCTGCTTCTGGTCCTGGTTGAGCGCATTGAGCAGCCACATGACCAGAAAGAACGCCATCATCGCGGTCATGAAGTCCGCATACGCGATCTTCCAGACGCCACCGTGATGCGCCTCCTCGGCGAAGGCGCTGCGCCTGCGGATGATCACCAGCTCGTGCTTGACTTCTTCCATGGCAGACTACCGGCGCGCCTCGTTCAGACGTTCGCTCCACGCCGCAATCTGCGTCTCGATCACGGTCTGGTCGGCGACAACGCGGACCTCGAAAGTCTCGGCGGCTTCGTATTCAATCCCGGTTCGCCGGGCCGTCTGGAGCTGCGAGCGCACCAGATCGAGCAATTCGCCCGGGCCGGTGATCTTGAACACCGGCACCGGCGAATTGCCGGTCAGCGCTGCGATCTGCTCGACCAGCGATCCGATCGCCTTGTCACGGACGGCATCGGCGAGGAAAGGCAGCAATATCCGCGCAACCGAGCTTGCGATGTTGGTTTCGATCTCGCGGCAGGCCGTCTCGAAGCCGCCCACGATCGTGGCCGCCTGCTGGTCGGACCATTTGGCCCGCTCCTCGCCGAGCCAGATCGCGCTGCGAACGCGCTCCTCGGCAATCCTGGCATCGCCTTCCGCGACACCGGCGGCATGGCCGCGACGATAGGCATCCTCGAGAAGATTGACCGGCGGGGCTTCGGCCTCGGGCGCCGGAAGCGGCGACTGAAGCTGCGGCTGCGATTGGGCCTGACGCGGCGGCTGGGGCTCGCGCCGCACCTCCATCGGCCTTGTCAGCACATCCTGGATCTTGGGGGGCGGAGGCGGCGGTGGAGACTTGGCCCGCCCATTCGCGTCGAACTGCGTCAGGAGTTTTCCGATAGCCGCGTTCATGCTGCCTCCTCGCGTCGCATCCAGTCTTTAAGGATTGCTGCCGCCTGCATCTGATCGAGCCGGACGATCTGCTCCAGCCGCTTCTGCGGCGTCCGCTGCATCTTGCCTTCGAGATCCTCGACGAGGTTGAGCTCGGGGTCCTGACTGTCGGCCAGTGCAAGCGCCGTTGCAGCTTCGAGCTCGGCGGCCTCGGCCGCCTCGGTCTGCTCCTGCGCTGCGCGATGCGTCAGAATGCCGTTGACCGCGGGGCGAAGGCCGAACCAGACCAGCATCGAGGCAACGGCCAGGATGGTGACCGCATTGATGACGCTGCCGAGCTGCTTGTTGATCATCTCGACGAAGCTGATCGGCGGCACCGGCGCCAGTTCGCGCGAGCCTTCGATGAAGTCGACGGCCGTGACCTGGATCTGGTCGCCCCGCTGCTTGTCCAGTCCGCCTGCCGTCGCCGCGAGCTGGCTGATCTCGGCGAGCTTGCTGTCGACGATCGCCTGGTTGCTCTTGTCGCCGAGATCGGCGACGAGCCGCGCGCGGTTGACCAGCACGGCGATGAAGAGTTTCTTGACCAGGTAACCGTCGCTCACCGTCGTCGTCGTCTTGGACGACACTTCGAAATTGGTGACGTCCTCGCGGCGGGTCTTGTCCTCGCTGGAATTCTTCGTGCCGCCGCTATTCACCTGCTGGTCCGGCAGGTTCTGCTGCACCGTGGTCGGCGTCGAACGGTCCGCATTCTGCGACGATTCCTTCTCGCGCACGTTCCGGACCGAACGCTCGGCGCGGCTCTCCGGGTCGTAGACCGTCTCGTTGGTCTGCCGCTTGTCGGTGGAGAGCTGCGGCGCGACGCTCACCTCGAAATTGTCCAGACCGAGATATGGCGTCAACGCCTTGCGGATGTTCTCCTGCACCATCCCGCCGACCGTCTTCTGGAGGCTCGCCATCTTGGTCGGGGCCGCGCTAGCCTCGTCCTCTTCGGCCAGCAGCATCGAACCGTCGGCATCCAGCACCGTCACCTTGTCGCGGCTCATGCCGGGAATGGCCGCCGCGACGAGGTGGCGGATCGACTGCGCCGTGCGCGCCTCGATCGCGCCGTCGGTGCGCAGCACGACCGACGCCGACGGCGGCTGCTGCGTCGCCCGGAACGAGCCGCGCACCGGCATCACGATATGCACCCGCGCCGCCTTGACGCCCTTCATCAACTGCACGGTGCGCGCGATCTCGCCTTCCAGCGCCCGCAGCTTGGTGACTTCCTGCATGAACGAGGTCAGGCCGAGCGAGCCGATCTTGTCGAACAGCTCGTAGCCGGAATTGGCGCTGGTCGGCAGCCCCTTCTCGGCAAGCAGCATCCGCGCCTGCATGGTCTGGCTCGGGCGCACCGAGATGGCGTCGCCGGCCGTATTGACGTCGAATGTGATATTCTGCTCGCGCAGCGCGGCGCCGATGCGCGTCACGTCTTCGCGATTCAGGCCTGTATAGAGCGTTTCGAACTCAGGCCGGCTCAGATAATAGGCGCCGCCGACGACGGTGACGAGAACGGCAAAGCCGATCAGTCCCAAGGCCATCAGGCGTCGCGGCCCAAGCTCCAGCAGATTGTTGAGCAGTTGCTGTACCTGCGCACGACTGAGCAGCATGTGACCTCGTACAAATGCGAACGTATGGGACACTCCGCTGCCAACCTTGTCTGAAGGTTGCGCGAGGAGGCGAATGTGTCAGTTCGCGGGCGAGGCGTTGCAATTTTACAAGAATCCTGGACGACGCGATCAACTCAGCAGCAACAAGCGGGCGCACGGGCGCATGGCAGCGCAATCGGCTGCGGCGTGTTGCATGACGTCTGGCGTCGGAAGAACTTCCATTACGGGCACATCTTGTGCCGCCAAACCCGCCGGTCATGGCAGGGACCGTGCTCCCGGGGGAGCACGGTTGTTTCCAAAGCCGAAGCTTACTTGAACAGCGACAGGATGCTCTGGCTGTTCTGGTTGGCAATCGAGAGCGCCTGAACGCCGAGCTGCTGCTGAGTCTGAAGGGCCTGAAGGCGGGTCGATTCAGCATTCATGTCGGCGTCGACGAGTTGACCGACACCGCGATCCACCGAGTCCATCAGGGTCTTGACGAACTCCGTGTTGGTCGAGATGCGGTTCTTGACGGCGCCGAGGTCGGCGGCGGCCGAGGACACCGAGTTGATCGCAGTGGTGAGCTGCGTGATGTACCCATCGAGCGTGGTCTGGTCAGCCGTCGAGTCGGTCAGCGCGGAGATGTTGATCGTGTTGACCGACGCCGGGCCGCTCACCTTGTCCAGGATACCGGTCTGGGTCGCGGTATAGAGCGAGTAGTTGGCGATCGTCAGGGTGATGGACCCGATCGTCGGCGTGCCGCCGACGCGCGAGAACGACGACACCAGGTTGAAGGTCGCCGGGGTGGCGGCGGTCGTGCTCAGCCAGTTCACGCCGTTGAAGGTTGCCGCATCGGCGGTACCCTTCATCTGCTGCTGGATCTGGGTGATGTCGGCCTGGATCTTGGTGCGGTCGATACCAGCGGTCTTGGCTTCGACCAGCAGCGCCTGCAGCTTGGTCAGGCCGCCGGTCTTGTCGCCGACAACCGCGGTCAGAGCGGTGTATTCGGTGTCGACGGTCGCAGCCGACAGACCGAGCGAGTCGGAGACGGCGGAGAGCGCGGCGTTGTCGGCGCGCATCGACGTCGCGATCGACCAGTAGGCGGCGTTGTCGGAAGCAGTGGCCACGCGCTGGCCGGTCGAGATCCGGTTCTGCGTGGTCGCGAGCTGCGAGCTGACGCTCCGGAGGGTCTGGAGCGCGGTCATTGCAGCGGAGTTGGTAAGCAGGCTCGAGGCCATTCTTGACGTCCCTTTGAAACGGATTGAATTGATTTTGGGGACATACCGGGCTTGCACCGGTACGGCGGGGCGGCATCATGCCTTTGGGCGGCCGAAGAGCGGGCCCAACCTGTCGTAGCGGCGACGATAGCGCGCGAAGTTTGTGCGAGGCTTGTGGCGACGTGGCTGGACCGCAACACGGTGAGCCAGGAGGTCACGACGCGTGACGAGCGTACGCCAAATGAAAAGGCCGCGCTTCGCGAGAAGCGCGGCCTTCCCGGATGGTTTTGAGGCTTAGCCGCGGAACAGCGACAGGATGCTCTGGCTGTTCTGGTTGGCGATCGAGAGCGCCTGAACGCCGAGCTGCTGCTGGGTCTGCAGGGCCTGAAGGCGGGTCGATTCCGCATTCATGTCGGCGTCGACGAGCTGACCAACACCGCGGTCCACCGAGTCCATCAGGGTCTTGACGAATTCCGTGTTGGTCGAGATGCGGTTCTTGACGGCGCCGAGGTCGGCGGCGGCCGAGGCCACCGAGTTGATCCCGGCCGTGACCTGCGCGATGTAGCCATCGAGCGTGGTCATGTCAGCCGTCGAGTCGGTCAGCGCCGCGATGCTGATCGTGTCGATCGATGCAGCGCCGCTCACCTTGTCCAGGATGCCGCCCTGGGTCGCGGTGTAGAGCGAGTAGTTGGCGATCGTCAGGCTGATGGATCCGATCGTCGGCGTGCCGCCGACGCGCGAGAACGACGACACCAGGTTGAAGGTCGCCGGCGTGGTCGCGGTCGTGCTCAGCCAGTTCACGCCGTTGAAGGTCGCCGCATTGGCGGTACCCTTCATCTGCTGCTGGATCTGGGTGATGTCGGCCTGGATCTTGGTGCGGTCGATACCAGCAGTCTTGGCTTCGACCAGCAGCGCCTGGAGCTTGGTCAGGCCGCCGGTCTTGTCGCCGACAACCGCGGTCAGAGCGGTGTATTCGGTGTCGACGGTCGCAGCCGACAGACCGAGCGAGTCGGAGACGGCGGAGAGCGCGGCGTTGTCGGCGCGCATCGACGTCGCGATCGACCAGTAGGCAGCGTTGTCGGAAGCAGTGGCCACGCGCTGGCCGGTCGAGATCCGGTTCTGCGTGGTCGCGAGCTGCGAGCTGACATTGCGGAGGGTCTGCAGCGCAGTCATTGCAGACGAGTTGGTGAGCAGACTTGAACCCATTTTTGATGTCCCTTTGAAGATTGAACTGTTTTTGGGGACATACCGGGCTTGCACCGGTACGACAGGGCGGCGTCATGCCTTTGGGCGGCGAAAAAGCAGGCCCAACCTGTCGTAGCGGCGACGATAGCGCGCGAAGCTTGTGCGAGGCTTGTGGCTCTGTGCCCGGACTGCAACAGGGCAGCCGAATTTGCGGCGTGCGCGCGGCAACACACCAAACGAAAGGGCCGCGCTTCGCGAGAAGCGCGGCCCTCCCCAGATGGTCTAAGGCTTAGCGGAACAGCGACAGGATGCTCTGGCTGCTGTTGTTGGCGATCGAGAGCGCCTGCACGCCGAGCTGCTGCTGGACCTGGAGGGCCGCCAGGCGGGTGGACTCCTGGTTCATGTCGGCGTCGACGAGCTGGCCGATACCGCGATCAACCGAGTCCATCAGCGACTTCACGAAGTCCGTGTTGGTCGAGATACGGGTCTTGACGGCGCCGAGGTCGGCGGCGGCCGAAGCCACCGAGTTGATCGCAGCGGTGACCTGCGTGATATAGCCGTCGAGCGTGGTCTGGTCAGCCGCGGAGTCGGTCAGCGCGGAGATGCTGAGCGTGTCGATCGACGCCGCGCCGCTCACCTTGTCCAGGAAGCCGCCCTGGGTCGCGGTGTAGAGCGAGTAGTTGGCGGTGGTCAGGGTGATCGAGCCCGTGGTCGGCGTGCTGCCGACGCGGGAGAACGACGACACCAGGTTCACGGTCGCCGGGGTGGTGGCGGTCGTGCTCAGCCAGTTCACGCCGTTGAAGGTCGCCGCACTGGCTGTCGCCTTCATCTGCTGCTGGATCTGGGTGACGTCCGCCTGGATCTTGGTGCGGTCGATACCAGCGGTCTTGGCTTCGACCAGCAGCGCCTGCAGCTTGGTCAGGCCGGAGTCCTTGTTGCCGATAACCGTGGTCAGAGCGGTATATTCGGTGTCGACCGTCGCAGCCGACAGACCGAGCGAGTCGGAGACGGCGGAGAGCGCGGCGTTGTCGGCGCGCATCGACGTCGCGATCGACCAGTAGGCAGCGTTGTCGGAAGCAGTGGCCACGCGCTGGCCGGTCGAGATCCGGTTCTGCGTGGTGGAGAGTTGCGAGCTGACAGACCGCAGGGTCTGGAGCGCGGTCATGGCGGTCGAGTTCGTAAGCAGGCTTGACATTGCGAATGTCCCTTTGATGTACGCGTTACATTTTCACGAGGGGACATACCGGGCTTTCACCGGTACGGAGGGGCGGCATCATGCCTTTGGACTGATGTGGGTGGGGTCCAACCCGCCGTGCCGCATTGCTAGCACGTCGAATCTTGCGCCGAGATTAAGATCGGCTTGAATTTCGCTGTAATATCATATAGTTAACATTACCCTCTGCTAACCATAGACCGGCACTTTTCGCTAACCATAACCGGCCGGCGATCGCGGTCGCTACGAGAACGACCGCACCAGTCCGGAGGCCAGCAGGTTCCAGCCGTCGATCAACACGAAGAACAGCATCTTGAACGGCAGCGCGATGATCGTCGGCGGCATCATCATCATGCCCATCGACATGGTCAGCGTCGCCACGATCATGTCGATGACGAGGAACGGCAGGATGATGAGGAATCCGATCTCGAACGAGCGCCTGAGCTCGGAGATCATGAAGGCCGGAATGATGACGCGCATGTCGATGCGCTTGTCGTCGAATTTCTTGCGGAAGCTCTCCGCGGCGAGTGCCTCGAAGGTCTGGAGATCCTTGTCGCGGACATGGGCCAGCATGAACTCGCGGAACGGATCGGTGATCTTCAGATAGGCTTCCTCCTCCGAGATCTCGTTCTTCATCAGCGGCTGGACGCCGGTTTCCCAGGCGCGGTCGAAGGTCGGCGCCATCACGTAGAAGGTCATGAACAGTGCGAGGCTGATCAGCACCAGATTGGCCGGCGTGGTCTGAAGGCCGAGACCGGAGCGCAGGAACGACAGCGCCACCGCAAATCGCGTGAAGCTCGTCACCATGATCAGCAGTCCCGGCGCCACCGACATCACCGTGATCACCGCCATCAGCTGGATGATGCGGCCGCTGGTGGAGCCGTTGCCCGGCGGCAGCAGCGAGTTGAGGTCCGGAATCTGGGCCAGCGCCACCTCGGGCAGCACGACCAGAACCAACGCGAGCAGCAGGACTCTCACTCTCACTGAATCACCAGGGTCTCAATGATCAATTCGCGGATCTTGCCCGACGAGCGGATATTGGCGCGCTCCGTCAGGTCGTCGCGCAGATGCTGAAGCCCGCGCGATCCCTCGAACTGGCCAACCGATGCCGACCGCAGATAGGTCACGATGTCCTCGCTGATATGGGCGGCCAGGATGCCGGCATCCTCGTCGCTCATGCTATCGGTCACCATGGAGGCTTCGACACGGGCCCAGTTGTTGGCCGGCGCGGCGAGATTGGTCACGATCGGGGACAGCTTTCTCAGCCGTGCACTGCCGGCGTAGCTCGTGGCAAGGGGCGGCGGCGTGGCGGTCTTCTTTGCGTCGGCGACGCGCTCCGCGGCCGCGAACAGATGCAGGCCGGCAACCGCGCCCGCACCGATCGCGATCAGGGTCAGCACCACAATGGCCGCAATCAGGCGCATCACGTCCCCTGCCCTCGCGGCGCGGCGCGGTCGGCGCGATTCTCAGAATGGTGCCACGGCGTCATAGATCCGATGTCCCCATCCAGGCTGCTGCACGTCAGACAGATTTCCGCGACCGCCATAGGCCACGCGTGCCTCGGCGATCTTCTCGTAGGAGATCGTGTTGGTGCGCGAGATATCGCGCGGACGCACGATGCCGCCGACGTTGAGCACGCGCATCTCGGTATTGACCTTGAACTCCTGCGAGCCGCTGATCATCATATTGCCGTTGGGCAACACGTCGGTGACGATGGCGGCAATCGACAGCTTGATGTCTTCGGTACGATCGATCTGACCGTTCCCCTTGATCTGGGTGTTGGTGTTCAGATTGGCGCTGGTCGAGCCCTTGTCCTGCCATCCGGCGACGTCCATCAGCCAATCCAGCCCGAACTTGATTTGCGAATCGCGCGAACGATCAGTCTTGTTGTCGAGCTTGGCCTTGTCCTGCATCGAGATGATGACGGTCACGACGTCGCCGGTGCGCCGGGCACGGGGATCGCGATAGAGATCCGTGCCGTCGTCCCAGGTCGAGCGATAGCTGACGGGCGTACGCATGCGGGGCGTCACCGGAATCGGATCGGCCTGTGTCCTCAGGCCGGTGCCGACCGGCGACAGTCGCGGACCGGTCAGCACTTCCGCGGGATCGCCGATGCACCCGGTCAGCATCAGGAGCGGCAGGATGAGGATCAGATTCTTCATCTATTTGGTCTTTCCGTCATCCACGCGACGCATTCCGCCGAGCAGATCGGCAAGGTGCGCCGCGCGTGCCGTCTCCATCTCGTTGAAGATCGCGCTCGAGCTCCTCGGACTGAGTTTTGCAAGCACGGCGGCGGCGGTCTCGTCCGCCATCCCGGCGATCTGGGTCGCCGCGGCATCCGGCTTCATGCGCGAATAGATCTCGACGACGCTCGCTTCGGCCTTCTTCAGGAAGTCGTCACGCAGCGCCATCCACTTCTCGTATTCGGCGCGCTTGGCCTCGACCTCGGCGATCCGCTCCCGGAGCTGGGTCTCGGCCTTCTCCAGTTCCCTGAGCTGCCAGGCCAGCCGCGCATCAACGGCGGGGTCGGCGACATTGCTGCAGAACAGGGCGACCTCATTGTCCGCAGGTACCGCAGCCTGTGCCGGTGCGGGCTTCGACGGCGCCGTGACGCTGCCCGGCTTGGCCGGGCGCACGGGCGCGACTGCGGGTGCCGGCGCAGGCTTCTCGGGAGCCGGCACGGCCCCCGTGATCGCAGGTCCGGAATCTTCGGCGGCCCACGCCGTCGCCCGGAACGACGCATTGTCGCCCGGTATCGACGGGGCCGACGGCTTCTGCGGACCAGGCGCGCGGGCACGTGCGAAGGACAGCAGGTTGAGCGGCTTCGACGGCTTGGCCTCATCCAGCGCCAGAACGGGCGAAGCGCATCCGAACGCGCAGGCCGCGACCAGGAGGAGGAGTTTGGCTTTGTGATCCAGCTTCAGCATCGGGCCGCGTGCGATTCTCGGTCGAGACCTGAGCATTGAGCGACCAAGCTTGCACGACGCTTGTGCATCATTGCACGATGACGTCGGCCTGGAGTGCGCCGGCCGTTTTGATCGCCTGAAGGATCGCGATGATGCCCGACGGCTTCAGGCCGATCTGGTTCAGCCCGCGCACCAGGCGCTGGAGGTCGACGCCGCTCAGGATCGCCACCTGCGATCCGGCCTCGTTGGCCTCGACCACGGTCTGGGGAACGACCACCGTCTGCCCTCGCGAGAACGGCGCCGGCTGCGACACCACGGGAAGCTCGGTGACACGAACCGTCAGGTTGCCATGCGTCACGGCGACGGTCGATATGCGCACGTCGCGCCCGATCACCACCGTACCGGTCCGCTCGTTGATCACCACGCGCGCCGGCGTGTCCGGCTCGACAGTCAGCTCGCCGATTTCGGCGAGGAAGCGGACGGGGCCGATATGGCGCGGCTTCGACAGCACGATGGTGCGGTAGTCGCGCTCGAAGGCGATCTGCGCGCGGTAGCGGCCACCGGCGTAACCGTTGATGGCGTCGAGAATGCGTGTCGCGGTGACGAAATCAGGGTTCTTGAGCTCCAGCACCAGGAACTCCATCTCGTGGAGGCTTCCCTGCACCTCGCGCTCGACCAGCGCACCGTTCGGGATGCGGCCCGCCGTCGGCGTGCCCTGACTGACGTTCTGCGCCTGCCCTCCCACACTGTAACCGGCGACCGTAACCGCGCCTTGCGCCACCGCATAGACCGCGCCGTCCGCCGCCCGCAGCGACGTCATCACCAGCGTGCCGCCGAGCAGCGAGGTCGCATCGCCGAGCGACGATACGGTCACGTCCATGCGCTCGCCCGCTCCGATCGAGGGCGCCAAATCCGCGGTCACCATAACGGCTGCGACGTTGCGTGTGCGCAGCGTCGTCGGACGCGGGGGATTGTTGGTGCTCGTGGTCTCGTTCCTGACGTTGATGCCCATGTTCTCGAGCATCGATTGCAGGGACTGCTCCGTGAACGGAGCGTTGCGGAGCGTGTCGCCGGTGCCGTTCAGGCCGATGACGAGGCCGTAACCGACGATCTGGTTTTCGCGCAATCCCTTGATGTCCGCGATGTCCTTGATGCGGACGGCCGCCTGGGCGCTGGCGGCGGAAACGAGCAGGACGAGCGCAAGCAAGAATCTGGTCATGATCCATCCACGACCTTGACGGTGCCGTCCGGCTGGACGACGCCTCTGATGATCACGCCGGTGTCGGTGTTTCGTACCGGGATGAGCGCGCCGGTCGCGCCCGACTGCATCGCCGCGCCGTAGGTGACGATCGACAGGCCGCTGTCTTCCACCACGACCTTGACCATGGCGCCGCGGGCAATCGTCCAGGGATCTTCCACCGAATTGGTCGGAATCGGCTGGCCCGGCAGCAGCGCGCGCCGTGCCATGCGTCCGACCAGGATCTGGCGTCCTTCGATGAACATGGCAACGCCGAGCACGTTCGGCGCGAAGGCGCGTTCCGTGATCATGTCGTCCCGGATCAGCTCGCCGGCGCGGATCGACACGGCCGGCACGGGAAGCCGCTTCTCCTCGGCCGCAGCGAGGCGCGCCGAGACGAGAACCAGCAGCACGGCGGCCAACCCGCGCACCATCAAGCCCACCCTGTTCGACATCGAGAACACCGGAACTAGCGCATGCCCTTCGAGACCGTCTGGGCCATTTCATCCGAGGCCTGGATGACCTTGGCGTTCATTTCATAGGCGCGCTGCGCCGAGATCAACTCGGTGATTTCCTTGACCGGGTCGACGTTCGAGGCTTCGAGATATTGCTGATTGATCTTGCCGTATCCGGAATCGCCCGGCAGCCCGACGACCGGCGTGCCGGACGCCGTGGTCTCGCGATAGAGGTTGCTGCCGAGCGGCTCGAGGCCCGCTTCGTTGGCGAAATTGGCGAGGTTGAGCTGGCCGATCTGCCGCGGGTTCACTTCCGTATCCAGCTTGGCAAACACCTGTCCGGTCTGGTTGACGACGACCTGAACCGTTCCCTGCGGTATCGTGATTGCGGGATCCAGCAGATAGCCGTCGGTGGTGACGAGCTGGCCGTTGGCGTTGGGGCTGAACGAGCCGGCGCGGGTGTATTGCACCTCGTTGTTCGGGCCGAGCACCTGAAACCAGCCACGGCCGTTGATCGCGAGGTCGTAGGGGTTGCCGGTCTGCGTGAGCGCGCCCTGGATGTGCAGCTTGCGGATGGCCGTCGACTTGACGCCGAGACCGAGATTGGAGCCTTCCGGGATCGGCGAGGAGCCATTGACGTTCGCGACGCCCTGCATGCGGTCCATCTGGTAGAACAGATCGGTGAATTCCGCGCGCGCACGCTTGTACGACGTCGAATTGATGTTGGCGATGTTGTTCGCGATGACTTCGATGTTGGTCTGCTGGGCGTTCATGCCCGTGGCCGCAATGGCGAGCGATTTCACAGTTTCATTCCCTCAGATCAAATCGACATCCGGACGACTTCTTGGTAGGCCTGCACGACCTTGTCGCGAACCGCGACCGCGGTCTGCAAGGCCTGCTCGGCCGACATCAGCGCCTCCACGACCTTCCGGGTCGATTCCTTGCCCTGCATCGCCGAGATCGACGCCGCTTCGCCCGCCTTCAGCGTCCCGATCGCGTCCGTCGTCACCTGCTTCATCACCGATTCGAATCCGACATCGTCGGTGGACTGAATGGCGGTCGGCGCCACCGGCGCGATGGCCTGCGTCTCGGTCGCGCGGCTCGCCGCTTGCCCGGCGGAAATCGCGGTGGATGAAATTGCCTCAAGCATTGCTAGCTCCTCAGCAGGTCGATGGTCATGCCCAGCATCGACCGCACCTGTTTCACGACCTGGAGATTGGCTTCATAGGACCGGTTGACTTCCCGCATGTCGGCCATCTCGATCATCATGTTGACGTTCGGCAGCTTGACGTAACCGGCCTTGTCGGCGGCGGGATGTCCCGGCTCGTACTCCACGCGGTACGGCGTGGTGTCGACCCCGATCTCCTTGACCTTCGCAAGCTGCGCGCCCGAGGCGCGGTCCATGGCGGCATCGAAGGTGATGGTCTTGCGCTGATACGGATCGGCGCCGGCCGTGCGCCCCGTCGAGGTCGCGTTGGCAAGGTTTTCCGAAACGATGCGCATGCGCGTCGACTGCGCTTCGAGCCCGGAGCTCGCGACCGTCAATGACGCTTGCAGTGAGTCCAGCATGTCAATTCACCTCAGCTCTTCGCGCTCGACAGCAGCATGCGGTGGAACGACCGCACGACCGCCGAGTTCATCGAGTAGTCGCGACTGACGTCGCTGCCCTTGATCATTTCCTGCTCGAGGCTGACGGAGTTGCCGGAATGAACCACTTCCCAGCTGTCCTTCTTCGCGGTCTTCCGCGTATCGGTCTCGGCCGCGGACAATTGCATGTGCGAGGGCGACGTCGTCGCGAGCCTGACCGGCGTGGCGTCGAGCACCTTGTTGAAGGGCTCGACGTCGCGCGCCTTGAAGCCCGGCGTATTGGCGTTGGCGACGTTGGTCGCGATGGTCGACTGGCGGAGCTCGAGGTACCGCGCCTGCGACGATGCGAGTTCGAAGAGATAAAGCGGTCCCACGACGGCCCCATGCTGATTTCTTAAGATTAAGTTTAGGGCCGCAAGCTTTCGTCAGGCTGATGCAGCCGACGCTATGCTCGGAAATCTACTGAACCTTCTCGGTCCTCGGCGCCTGCTTGGACTGCAGGAAGTAGATGATCTCGGCGACCGGCCGGAAGAATTCCGCCGGAATCACCTGGTCGACCTGAACCGCCTCATAGAGCGCGCGCGCCAGCGCCTTGTTCTCGATCACCGGGATCCGATTCTGCTCCGCGACTTCGCGGATCTTCAGCGCGATCACGTCCATGCCCTTGGCGACGACCATGGGCGCTGCGTTTTCCTCGCGCTTGTAGCGCAGCGCGATCGCGAAGTGCGTCGGGTTGGCGATCACCAGCGTTGCGCGCGAAGCGGATGCGATCATGCGTTGGCGCGAACGGTCGCGCGCCAGCGAGCGCAGGCGCGCCTTGATCAGGGGATCGCCTTCCGCCTGCTTGTGTTCGTCCTTGATCTCCTGCTTGGTCATGCGCAGCTCGCGCCGCCAGTGAAAGCGCGCCCAGGCGAGATCGATCGCGACCAGGACGATGGTGGCGATGCAGATCGCCGAGACGATCCGCATCGCGATGTTGAGAATCATCTCCGGCAGCGCGACCGGATCCGTGTACATCGCCTCGAACGCCCTGGCTTCGGACGAGCGCAGCACGAACACGACGACGACCGTCACCGAGACGAGCTTGAACAGCGACTTGGCGAATTCGACGAGGCCCTGCGTTCCGAACAGCCGGCTCCAGCCGCTGATCGGGGAGATTCGCGACAGCTGCGGCTTGATGCGCTCCAGCACCAGGCGCGGCGCATTCTGCAGCAACGATGCGGCGAGGCCGAACACCGCCAGAATGACGACCAGCGGCACCAGGAATCGCAGCGCCTCGAGCCCCACCACCGTGAGCAGGTTGCGCGCGTCCGCGCCGTTGCTGAGAGGGAAGCCTTCGGGATCGTCGAGCAGGCTCTTCAGCGTCGGCGTCAATTGCTGTACGCCCTGGCCGATCAGGAACGCCTGGATCACCATCAGCGCAGCCATCGAGGCAAAGATAGAAGCCTCCCGAGAGACCGGGATTTTGCCCTGTTCGAGCGAATCGCGGACTTTCTTCTCGGTCGGCTCTTCTGTCTTGCTCTCCTGATCGGATGTTTCTGCCATGCCCGTTCAGCGGTCAGCGGAAGACCAGCTCATCCTCCTGCTCGGGGTTGAGCTCGATTTCGCCCTTTTCCGCCAGGTCGAGTGCAAGGTCGGTGATGACGCGGCGCGCCTCCAGCACGTCGCGCTGGTTCGACGGCTCGCCGATGGCGAGTTCGTGCTCGACGACGCGGCGGACGCGCGAGGCAACCGAGGACAGGATGAGTTCGCGGAAATGCTTGTCCGTGCCTTTCAGCGCGATAACGATGCGATCGGTCGGCACCTGGTCGAAGATCATGGTGCGCGCCTTCGGGGTCAAATTGACCACGTCGTCGAAGGTGAACAGCAGTTCCTTCAGAACTTCGGCCGACTTCGGACGCTTCTCCGACAAGCTCTTCAGCATGTCCTCGATATGGCCGCGCTCCATCTTGTTGATGATGTCCGCGACGCGCGCGTAGGTGTCGGCGCCGAGGTTGCGAGCGAAATTGAGCGTCAGGTCCTCGTGCAAGGTCTTCTCGAGGACTTTCATGGCGTCGTCGACGATCGGCTTGAGGCTGAGGACGCGCCGCATCAGCTCGTTGCGCAGGCTCGACGGCAGTTGGCTCATCACCTTGGCGGCGCAGGACGGCTTGACCTTGGACAGGATCAGCGCCGCGGTTTGCGGATGCTCCTTGGAGAGGTACGTCGCCAGCGAGTTTTCCGACACCGACGAGACGCGGTCCCACACCGACCGGCTCGAATTGCCGAGCAGGTCCGACATGATTGCCGAGACCTGGTCGGCAGGCAGCACGTCGCCGAGCACGGCTTCAAGACCGCCGATGGTGCCGAGAATGTTGGCGCCCATCGAGAATTGCTGGGCGAACTCCTCGACGATCGACTCGAGCTCCTGCGCGGTGATCGGCCGCAGCTCGGCCGCGGCCTTGGTGACGATGCGGATATCCTGCGGCTCGAACTGCGAGAGCACGCTCGCGGCCGCCTGCCGGCCCATGGCCAGCAGGAGTGCCGCGACCTTTTCCGTTCCGCCCAGCGTGGCAACGCCTCGCTGCTTGATAGGAGCGACGCCGACCTGTGCCGCCATGATCAGGTATCACCCTGCCCCAGCGGTCCGACGATCTCCGTGAGCGAGACGCCGAAGCGGGAATTGTCCTCTTCGACGACGACCACTTCGCCGCGGGCAACGACGCGGCCATTGACCACGACGTCGACCGGCTCGCCGACGCGGTGATCGAGCGGAACCACCGCGCCGCGGCCGAGCTTCATCAGGTTCGCGACCGGAATGGTCGCTGATCCCAGCACCACCTGCATCGTGACGGGAATGCGCAGGATGGCATCGACATTGGCGAATTTGCCGGTTTCCTCTGCCGTGCGCGCGGCGATCTCCGCCAGCCGCTCCAGCGGAGACGCATCGGTCTCTCCCGATGCCGATGCAGACTCATATTCGAAAGATTGCGCCATTTGGTATTGCCTCTTGGTATTTCCGCTCCCGGAGCGCCGCGACGGTCCGATCGCACGTGTTCTGCAAGTCCCGAATTCAATGCTTGTTCGCTTCGGCGCCGCTCACCGTTGAGGCCGGTTGGAGCCCACTCCGCGCATCGAGCGCCGCGATCGCCTCGTGGGCCTGATCTATCTTCGTGCTCAGCACATTGGCGAGCCGGCCGAGATTTGCGGTGGAATCATGCGCGGCGGTGATAACGGTGTCGAAGGCGCCCGCCGTCTCGTGGACGATGGTCGAGAACTCGCCCTGGTAGCTGCGCAGCCGCGCCAATTCGCGGTGCATCCGGGTCACCCTCATGCTGGTGAACGCCAGCGCGATCAGCAGCACGGCATCAACGAGATAGGATATCATCGACGAACTCCCGCTTCTGATCGACGGGATCGGCCACCTGCATGGCGTAATAGCCATCGAGCTGGCCGATCTGACACCAGAACAGCACCTGGTTGTTGCTCTCGAGCCGGGCCAGCGTGCGCGGCGTGGCCTCGAGCTCCAGAACCTGCCCCACCTTGAATTGCACGACGTCCTCGAGGGAAATCATCTTCTCGTCGAGCACCGCGCTCAGCGTCACTTCGGTACGGTGAACCTCGCTCTCCATCTGCTCGCGCCAGCGCGGATCAGCCGCGCGGCCGTCGCTGACGACGACGTGGGCGAGCTTCTGCCTGAGCGGATTGAGCGCGGAGTGCGGAATGATCAGGAACATCTGGCCGCCGCGATAGAGCGCCTGCACCATCATGTTCGCGCAGATCGACATATTGCTGGCGCGCCCAATCGCGAGCGACGCCATCGCCGTCTCGACTCGCTCGACACGGAAGGTGACATTGGAGGTGCCGGCGAAGGCGCCCTGCAGCGCCTTGGCGAACCGCTCAAACAGTGCCTGGACCAGCCGGATCTCGATGTTCGAGAAGGTGCGTTCGACGTCGAGCGGCGGTTCGGCGCCGTCAGAGCCGAACATCGCCTCGACCATGGTGAAGACGAAGTCGCGATCCAGCATGATGATGACGCGCGAGTCCCACTGCTCGGCATAGAGCACGGCGGCAACCGCGTTGCCCTCGTAATCCTTGATGATGTCGCCGAGCGGGTCGTTGGTGATGCCATTGACCGAGAAATAGCACGGCGTTCCGGCCATCGGCTGCAGGCTGTCGGTGCACGATGCCGCCATGCGATCAAAGATCACATTGAGCATCGGCATGCGTTCGATCGATATGCCGGCGGCGTCCAGCAGGTAGTTCGGCAGCTGCTTCCGCTGATCGACGTCGAGGTCTTGCGTCATCATGCGCGGGCAGCCTTCGGTTCAGCCTCGGTCGCGACGGCCTTGGGACCCGCGATCGTCTCGTTCTCGACCACGTCGATCGACGGCCGTTCGCCGCTCGCGATCATCTTGCGACCGTGCTCGACGGCGATCTGCGGCATGGCGCCGTTCATGAACGCCAGCAGCGTCTGCTTGACGATGATGTAGGGCCGGCAGCGCTTCTCTCGCGTCATCTTGATCTTGATCGCGAAGGGCGAGAGGACGCCGTAGGACAGGAAGATGCCGGCAAAGGTGCCGACGAGCGCCGCGCCGATGAAGCCGCCAAGGAGCTTCGGCGACTGGTCGAGCGCGCCCATGGCCTTGATGACGCCGAGCACGGCGGCGACGATGCCGAGCGCCGGCAGCGCCTCGGACACGACCACCATCGAATTGTAGGGCGCCAGCTTGGCCTTCACGATGGTGTGGATCTCTTCGTCCATCAGCGCTTCGATCTCGTGCGTGCGCGCATTGCCCATGATGATGAGGCGGACATAGTCGCAGATGAACTGCAGCAACGGCGGGTCCCCGAGGACGCTCGGGAACGCCTTGAAGATCTCCGAGGACGCGGGATCGTCGATATGCGCCTCGACCTCGTTGCGGCCTTTGCCCCGCAGCTCCCGCATCAGGGCATGGAGCGCTCCGAGCAGATCGAGGTAATAGCGCTCACTCGGCACCGCGCCGGTGATGGCCTGCATGCAGGCCACGCCGGTATCAACGACCGTTTTCCACGGATTGGCGACGATGAAGGTGCCGATCGCGGTGCCCAGGATGATCACGAATTCCCACGGCTGCATGAGCACGGCCAGATGCCCGCCCATGGCGGCAAATCCGCCGAGCAGTGCCGCTACCGTGATGAAAATCCCCACGAAACTGAGCAACGCGCCACTCCATCGCCGATCCCATCGGGAATATCTAGTCGGCGACGCTTGCGCGAGGCTGGCTTCGTGGTCGCCAGCCCCGCGCAAGCAATTCGCGGCAGCTTGAGACGAAGTCGCAACGGCGGCCAGAGGGGCGCGTGCCATGCTATCCACGATCGCGGACTACACCAGACTGACCAAGGACATGGGCAAATCGCTGACGCAGGTCGCGGCCCAGCCGGACGTCAGCCGCGACACCGATTATTTTCTCAGCCACATCGGCAATGTGAAGACGATCGACGACTTCCTGAAGGACTATCGCCTCTACTCCTACGCGATGAAGGCCTTTGGTCTCAGCGACATGACCTATGCCAAGGCGTTCATGCGCAAGGTGCTGACCGAGGGTGTCTCCGACTCCAAGAGCTTCGCCAACAAGCTGACCGACACCCGCTACCGGCAGTTCGCCGCCGCCTTCAATTTCGCCGCCCTCGGCGACAAAGCGACCCAGACCGCCGCCGCCACGACCGGTACGGCGACCCAATACGTCACGCAGACGATGGAGGAGAAGGCCGGCGACCAGAACGAGGGTCTGCGGCTGGCGCTCTATTTCACCCGCAAGGCCTCCACCATCAGCACCTCCTACCAGATCCTCGCCGACAAGGCGATGACGCAGGTGGTCCAGACCGCGCTCGGCCTGCCGTCGACCATAAGCGCGGCAGACATCGACGCCCAGGCCAAGTTGATCACGAGCAAGATCGACCTCACCGATTTCCAGGACCCGGCCAAGGTCACCAAGTTCGTGCAGCGCTTCGCCGCGATGTGGGATGCGACCCAGGCCCAGAACGACATCAACAATGGCAACTCGACCAACTCCGCGCTGGTCCTGATCGGCGGCGCGTCGTCGATGGCCGGCCTGGATACCGACATGCTCACGAAGCTTCAGTCCATCCGGTTCGGAAAGTAAGTCATGCAATCGGCCCTCTATGTGGGATTGTCGGCGCAGGTCGCCCTCGAAAAGCGCCTCCAGACGATCGCCAACAACGTCGCCAACGTCAACACGGCGGCATTCCGCACCGACGTCGTGAAGTTCGAGACCGTGCTGTCGAAGGCCGGCGCGAACCCGGTCGCCTTCTCCTCGCCCGGCGACAACATCATCTCGCGCGAGATGGGCAGCATCACCGAGAGCGGCAACCCGCTCGACGTCGCCGTGGTCGGACAGGGCTGGATCGCCTTCGCCGGCCCGAACGGCACGGTCTATACGCGCGACGGCCGCCTCCAGATCGCCCCCAACGGCGATCTTCAGACGGTGTCCGGCTTCCCCGTGATCGATGCCGGCGGCGCGCAGATCACGCTCGACCCGAACGGCGGACCGATCGCGATCGCCCGCAGCGGCGCGATCACCCAGGACAACAACGAGATCGGCTCCATCGGCCTGTTCAACATTCCCGCCGATGCCAGTCTCGAGCGCTACGGCAATTCCGGCGTCACGCCGGATCGGCCCGCGACCGCCATCGCCGATTTCTCCCGCGACGGCTTCAAGCAGGGCTATGTCGAGGGCTCCAGCGCCAATCCGATGATGGAATTGACGAAGCTGATCGCGGCTTCGCGCGCCTTCGACGGCACCAATTCGATGATCGAGGGCACCGAGAGCTCGCTCCAGAACGCAATCCGGACGCTGGGCGAGCCGGGCAAATAGACTGCGCTGCATGCGCATTGAGGGTGGACGGTTTCCTTGAACGCTCTTCGGCAACTCGAGTGGGCGCTGCTGGAGCTTCAGCAGAGCACTCCCCTGGCCAGCGTAAGCGGCGCGATCTCCGAGATCGCTCCGACGCATTTCCGCGTCTCCGGCCTGTCGCGCTTCGTCAGGCTTGGTGAACTGATCGGCGTCAACTCCGGCGGCAAGCCCCAGATCGGCGAGGTGGTGCGGATCGACAGCGAGGGCATCATCGCCAAGCCGTTCGACCGGCAGTTCGCCGGCGGCCTCGGCTCGGTTGCCTACCGGATGCCGCCACTGTCCTTCGCGCCCGATCCGAGCTGGAAGGGCCGCGTCATCAACGCGCTCGGCGCGCCGCTCGACGGACAAGGTCCCCTCACCCCGGGATCGCGCACCGTCTCGGCGGAAGCCGAGGCGCCGGCGGCCATGAAGCGGGCGCGCGTCCACAAGCCGCTGCACACCGGCGTGCGCGTCATCGACCTGTTCGCCCCAATCTGCGCCGGCCAGCGCGTCGGCATCTTTGCCGGCTCCGGTGTCGGCAAATCGACGCTGCTGGCGATGCTGGCCCGCAGCCAGGGCTTTGACACCGTCGTGCTGGCGCTCGTCGGCGAACGCGGCCGCGAGGTGCGCGAATTCATCGAGGACGTGCTCGGCGCCAACCGCAGCCGCGCCATCACCATCGTATCGACGGGAGATGAAAGCCCGATGATGCGGCGGCTGGCACCGAAGACCGCCATGGCGGTCGCCGAATATTTCCGCGACCGGGGCGAATCGGTCCTGCTGGTGGTCGATTCGATCACCCGTTTCGCCCATGCCGCCCGCGAGGTCGCCCTCGCCGCCGGCGAGCCTGCGGTCGCACGCGGTTACGCACCGACGGTCTTCACCGACCTGCCCCGCCTGCTGGAGCGCGCCGGCCCCGGCGAGGAGGGATCCGGGACGATTACCGGCATTTTCTCCGTGCTGGTCGATGGCGACGATCACAACGAGCCGATCGCCGACACCATCCGCAGCACCCTCGACGGCCACATCGTGCTCTCGAGGCACATTGCCGACCAGGCGCGCTATCCCGCCGTCGACGTTCTGGCCTCGGTCTCCCGCCTCGCCCACAACGTCTGGGACCCCGAGGAGCGCGAATTGGTGAGCAAGCTGCGCACCATGATCGCCAAATACGAGGACACGCGCGATCTTCGCCTGATGGGCGGATATCAGACGGGGCGTGATTCGGGTCTCGACCAGGCCGTCGACATGGTCCCGAAGATCTACAGCGCCATGCGGCAGGACGCCTCGGCAGGGCCGAGCGCCGATCCATTCCGCGAGCTGCGAGACATGCTCAAGGGCGACTAGCCGGGCGCGGCCGGCGCGCCCGTCGTCGTCGACCTGCTCATTATCGCGACAGTCGATCACGCATACCGCTGCGCCTCCGGCGCATGCGCACCCGTCGCCGACTGCCGCTTTCCGTCGCGCGCTAGCATCGGCCGTTCGGTGGAGATCGCGCCGCCGAGGCGAAAGCGATCCGGCGAACCCGTCTCGCTGTCATTATCACAACAACCGCTGCGTGCAATCCCTACGAGTTCCATTGCCGATTCTGTGACGGATCGCACAAGTTGTGGATGACGCGCCGCTGCGCGTCACCGTCATGCACAAGCTTCCATCAATTTGCATCAACGGCGAACAGCAGCAGGCGTGCAATCAAACCGTCGCACATTTGCGTGCAAGTAGCTTGTTACACTGCGTATTGCGATCACCATGATGTGTCCTGACGAACGAGATTGTCTTGAACGTTACAATCGCTTCGAGCGACAGCCAGTCTTCAGGAGCGTCTCTACTTGATTTTGTTGAGAAGCTCATTCATCGTTTCGATGGAATACAAGAAACGTCTGCGTGTGACTTGAACCTCAGGGGCTACGGTTGAACAATACCGATCCATCGTCCGGCTGTGACGGCAACTCGGGCTTTCGTTCGACGACGCCACGATTGGCACACCATCATCGACACAGCTTCTCGCGCCGTATCTCGCAGGGTCCATCTGTCGAGATCGGCGGCAGAACGGTCCGTGCTTTCGCGCGAGAGGCGGGGCCTGCGCCTGCGTATGTGTCGATTGTGGTTGGTACGGCTTCTCGCGAAGGACTGGTGCGCAACGACGGAAGGCGGCTCCGGGGCGCCGCAGACGTGATATCCGGGGCAAGGTAGGAATTTATGCCGTTGGCACGCGAGGCCGTCGAGCTGCTGGTTCAGGCGGCCAGAGCCTGGTATTTCGAAGGCAATCAGCACGGGTTGCGCGACCGGGAATGGATGGCGCTGCGCTTTCTTCACCGCGCCAACAGGTTCTCGCGCACGCCGTCCGCGCTGGCCGGCTTCATCGGCGCGACCCGCGCCACCGCATCGCAGATCGTGAAGACGCTGGAAGCCAAGTCCTTCCTGGTGCGAAAGCCGTCGCACGAGGACAAGCGGTCCGTCGTGCTGCACGTCACCGCGCAAGGCGAGAAATGCCTGAGCCAGCACGACCCGATCAATCACGTGGTGAACGCGGTCACGTCTCTCGGCACCGACGAATGCATCAGGCTGCGCGACTCGCTGCGCGAGATCCTCAATCATCTCGACGCGGCCCATCAGCGGCTCGATGCCAGCATCTGCCGCGACTGCATGTTTCTCGCCGAACGCAGTCCCGGCACGGGCAAGGGACGCGCGAGCGCCGAATTCATGTGCCGGCTGTACCGCGCCCCGGTTTCCCTCGAGGAGACCGAGCTCCTCTGCACCAGCTTCGAGCGCACCCGCGACCGCCCGAAGATCGAGGGGCATCTCGACCGCGCGCGCATGGCGAGCCAGGGATGACGCGGGAGTTCGCGACGTGATGGAACGCGCAAGTTTCGGGCGGATGCGATCGCCGGCGCTTGCGTAAAGTTTCTCAGCGGTATCGTTCTTTGAAACACGCTCGTTTCCTCCGGTCTCCCGGACGCGCTGACCAAGCACGGAGCATAGTGGCGCACGCTCCCTCCACGTCGTTGCGAGCGCAGCAAAGCAATGACGGAGTATGAGGAATCGGCGTCGTCCTCCAAGTACCACCGTCATTCCCCACGACCCGGCTACGCCAAGGCTTCGCCGGGGCTGAGGTCCAGGGCCGCCGAAGCTTTAGCGTAGGCGGCAAGCGGGGAATCCAGTACGCCGCGGCCTCTCGGCTCAATCACAGCCGTCTCTGGAATGCTGGATCGCCCGGTCAAGCCGGGCGATGACAGCGAGTGCTGCAGACGCGCCTTCTCGCTCTCGCGGCGCATCTCGCCCGAGCTTTGCTTCGTCGTTCCACCCTCGAAGCCAAGAGGGCGCAGGGAAGGCCGGGTGCTGACCTCGCACCCGCGGTCCGCTGCGCGAAAGGTAGCGCAAGGAAACCGCACAGCAGCATACAGGTGGTGCCAATCACTCGGCCTTCCCTGCGCAGTGGTTGGACGGCTTATGCCGTGCTCTCCCGGGAGCCGAATTCCTTCTGGTCTCCCTCACGCTTGCGAAAGTCACCGACACCGCGCCGGTTGACGCGACTGCCGCATTCGCAAAGCACTTGACCGTAGCAACGACGGCCAGGACCACACGTCTATACTTTGGCATTCGGTGAAACACGCCGAAACTAACAAAACCCTTTAAAATTAGGCTTTTTCAACTAGCCTGATGCGGGCTGTTTCAGCGGGCTTCACCAAAATAAGGGCCCGGCCCTAAGCCTTTCAGCGTCCGCACGACAAACTGAAAGCCCCAAAGCCGAGCCCTTTGGTCCCAAGCCTTAGGAGCCGAAACCACATGGATACTACCACTGTCCCCTCCCCCGCCGGCAAGCGGGGCCGCAACAGCAGCGTCATCCTAACCGACCGCCTGTGCGAGAAGCGGGTCACCAAACGGACGAAGTACTACGACCGCAAGTGCCCTGGCCTGTACCTCAGCATCACCACGGCGGGCGTAGCCACCTTCTCCTTCAAGTTCACCGACAAGCGGACCGGCAAGCAGCGCACCGGCTGGCTCGGCGTCTATAACCCGGAGACTTTCACGGTTGAGGACGCCCGTAGCAAGGTCTACGGCCTTAAGGCCATGGGCGGCGAGGCGCTCGCCGAGACGTTCCACGACCAGAAAGCTACGAAGGTTAACCGCGGCAAGACTGTCGCCGAGATCATCGACGAGCGCATCAAATGGATGAAGACGCTGGTCAAGAAGCCGGACGGCGAGATGCGACCACGGCTGGAAAGCTGGGAGAACACCGCGAGCCACCTCGACCGCTTCATCCGCCCCCGCCTCGGCAATAAGTTGGCAATGGAGGTCACCAAGCACGACATCGCGACGCTGTCGAACGACATCGTCGCAGGCAAGTTCGGTAAGCCCTCTGTCAGCAACGCGCGCCATATGCGCAAGGCGGCCTCAGGCCTGTTCAACTGGGCCGCTGAGGCAGGCCGCGACTACGTCACCGCCAGTCCATGCGTTAATTTGCCGAAGCTGGACCCCGAGCATCCCCGTACTCGGGTCCTGTCCGAGGACGAGATCAGGACGTTCTGGCATGGGCTGGACCGCGACGACCTCCCCTACGACCGCCGGACGCGGCTCGCTCTCAAGTTCGAGCTAGTCACGATGCTGCGGTCACGCGAATTGCTCGGCGCGCATCGGGACGAGCTGTTCGACCTCGACGGCGAGCATCCGCGCTTCGACGTCCCCCTCAAGCGGGTCAAGAAGCGGCGGGTGATCCAGCAGCCGTTGTCTGATCTGGCCGTCGAGATCATCAAGGAAGCGCTGGCCTCCCATGATCAGCAGTTTGTTTTCGAGAGCCCGATGTACAAGGGCCAGCCGGTCCATCGCAAAGCGATGGCCGACGCGCTGCGCGGCACCAAGCACGAGAAGAACAAGGACAAGACCAAGACAGCCGGCCTTTGCGAGTTGCTCGGCCTCAAGCCGTTCACGCCACACGACCTCCGCCGAACAGCCGCTACCCTGGCCGGCGATCTCGGTTTCGACGATGCGTGGATCGCGAAGTGTCTGGATCATGCAGCGAGCAAGAAGGCCGAGGTCGTCGTGCCGAGCGTCACCGGCAAGGTCTACAACCACTCCAAGCGGATGAGAGAGAAGCGCGCGGTGTTGGACGGCGTGGCGGCCGAGCTACGGCGGATCATCGGCACGCCTGTCGCGGCCCCCCTCGAGCGGGAGGGGCCACGGCTCGCCGCCTGATTGCATCATTCCAACCGACTCTGAGCCCGATCACGCTCTCGCGACCGACCTACTTTCCCTGCGCATGAAAAGTATATGTGCAAAAAACCCTTATAAATCAATGCGATGTGGCTTTAGTGTCGTCATTTGTGTCGCGATCCGCTGAGCGACCGATAGCTGTGCATAATTCTGCGATGCGCGGCCCTGCATCGGTTGCTTGCACCCTGTCTTAGCCCTGCGCTGTAGTTGTAATTTCCGGGCAATTCCCTTGCAGGGACGCGCGCTGATGCGCCCAAAGCTCGCGGGCGTCTCTGGAATGCGCGACGGGGCAGACGCGCACCACGGGGCGTCCCTGCGCGTTGTGTAACGCGATCGACATCGACGTGATGCGCGAGCCGTTTGGCGATGGTGGTGCGCTCGACTTATTGGGGTGCTTTGCATGAACCTATGTACGGTGCCGCTGTCCCCATCACGATGGAGCAGACATCTGCTCCGTTGGAGTTGGAGCGCAGTGATAGCGTGATGCCGCGCCTGTCCGCGCCGTGAAGGCGCTGTTGTCATCGTCGGTCGCGATGAAGCGATTTGCGCGCGAAGGGTGGATTAGGCTGTCGCCGAGTTAGATTTTGACCACGAAGGATTTCGATCTATCGCACATTTCGCAATCAAAGGTCCTTAGATCGTAGCCTTCCGCAGCGGGCGTGATGCAAGTCAGCCTCATGGGCTCGCTGCAACGCGGACAGGGTATAATTCCGGTCTCAGCGCGACTGAAGAGTACGTCGGAGTGCGTCGTGGGCATAATGCTCTCCCCTAGTTGGGCGGGAGCGTTACCGATCTCTCAGTCACCGATGGATGCCGATGGCGGGGCGGTGATGGCTTCAGCATGCGCTTCGAGTTCCGCCGCCGCTGGTCAATATTGCTCAGATCGCCGAATTGTTAACAACCAAATCAGGCGATGCGCGCGGCGGCTGGCAATGGTGGCGCTGGCGGGGCGAGCCGCTGCCCGTGTGAACTCAAGGCGCTGAGGGCGTTACGCCCGCTCTGCCGTCTTGGAAGCTTCGATCATCGCAAGCTCAACCTGATCGGCAAGGCTGGTCAGATGCAGGGCCAACTTTTCCCGCTTGGTCGGGACAGTGGCAAGATCGCGGATTAGCGCGGCCTCAGCAGCATCTTTCCGAAGCTTTTCGAGAGACGCTTGATAATCCTTCATGGGGTTGCTTCGCGCGGCTGCATGGTGAGCCCGGCCATAGTATCGGCCTGTAGCGCCTTGCGGAGCATTTCGTCTTTTTCTGCCCCAGGCGGAAGCAGCGCGGCAACTGCGCGGGCCGTCTTGGCGAACACCACGAGCCGATCTTCGAGAGACAATTGTTGCTTGAAACGACGCCGTTCGCTCATGGCGCGCTCCTTTCCATTCCAGAGGAAGGCGGGAGCGCAACCGGCGTTCACATCACCGATAAGAGCCAAGGACCGGGCGGCGATGCAGGACCAACACCCTTCGAGCAAGTCTGTTCCGGGTTCCACGCGATGTGAAGGCAGATCAGACCTAACGGTCGAGGTCCGCGCGCCGCTTGCCGCGAGAGACGTCCCAAAAGACTGACTGGGACTGGGGTCCTCCGAGAGAGGGAAAGAATTGGGGGGACCGCGCGACGGCACGTCGTGAAGATATTTAACCCGGATGTTATCCCGATTGCGTTGCGGAGGTGCGGACGAACTATTCCCAGCGACCACTCAGCTTGGTTCGCGCGGCGATCGTCGTCTCGATTTCCTGGATCATGTCCCGGAGCCGTTCGGCAAGCCGTTCGAATAGGGCGCGCGTCTGCCTGTCTGGCGCAGTTCTCGCCAGTCGGCCGCAATACTCTGCCTCCGCCCGAAACTTATCGAGCTGGGCCATCAGTTCTTCCATCCCGCGACGTCCCACCCAAGCGATCCAATGGGCGGAAGATGTAGCGCCCAGCGACTGGGCCGGACACTTGGGAAATTTCCCAGGGTGCGAGCTCTACGGTTGCGCGGCAGAAGAAAGATTGCCGGGAAACTTCGGACGCTTATTTGAGCGGTGCTTCGCGCGCCGATCGCATGAGAAGCTCGATGTCGGTCTTCGAGATGGCGAAGCTGGACAGATCGACTGGCGCGGCGAGCGGGGGTTCGATCAGCCGCCGCATGAGCCAAGCGCGGAATTCTTGCCGCTCAAGCCGGAGCGCCGCCCGCAAGCCCGCTTGGAAAAACCGCTCGCGCTGGCGATCATTGAGCCGCGCCCAACCGCGCATGGTAGCCTCGAACAGATCACGCGGCATCTCGCGGCCTTTCAAAAACGAGAATTCGCGAGTGAACCTCAAAAATCAAAAATTGCAAAATATGCTGATCGTTGACGACCGGCGGCGCTGGTGAAACAAATCCGGCGGCAGGGCAATCGACGTACAGGCGCACAAAACGTGATGGCCTAGCTCTCGCGCACCCGGTGGGTGAGTTTGTAGTTCGGAGCGGGCAAACCAAGCGGCGTATACAGATAGCTGACAACCAGCGACGGGACGCGACGGCTTGCGACTTCAATCAGCCTGCCGTGATCTGGATTGTCCTGAATATCCTTGGTGACGTGAACAATGCCTTTGTTTGTGATCTGAAACACCGCGAGCAGTGCCTTCTCGGTTTCCTCTTTGCCGCCGCCGTAGCGGCTAACCCGCGCCTTTCAGAGCCGCCCAAACGAAAAAGAACCACCGGCGCGACCGATGGTCCCAAAAGCCTCAAATGTTTTTCGTTGGCAATTGCCTTGCCGTCCGCCATTTTGCGAGGGGTAATCAGCTTAAAGCCTGCTGCGTCATTCGACGGAGTTCTCATAGCGCGCCAGCTGTCCCGAAGACAGCGAGGTCCAGACGCTCAGATGGCGGACCCACCTCGTCCGCTTCAACGGACCGTTGGGCAAGGAGGCTGGTTCATGCCGCTAACGCGAGGAAAGGCCGTTGGGTTTGATGCCGACGTGATGGCGTTCAAGTTCACGATGAGGGACGGGCAGCAAATTGTGCAATGCCAAATTAGCATTGCCGCGCTTAGTGACTTGGCTGATCGTCGGAGGGGCTTAACGGGGGACTTGCGGGCAGAATTTGAGGTCAATCGCGGGCTTATCGAAGCTATAGCGTCCGCACTGTTCGACCAAACATCAAATGTGGGAACGAGGTTGGTCACTATTTTTTCCAAACACATTCCGAGCAGCCGTTTCGGCAGACGCCATTCTTCGGTGAGGTTAAGGTCTCGACGAACGATCAAATAGCGCCTATTCGCCGATTTGCCGCTGAATGACGGCCTTTCCAAACGGGTAAATAAATCATCAACTTAAGCGGAGCGCTCATTTTGAGCCTGGCTGTTGCCCATCGGATACACCCCTCGCGAGAAATCGCGTCTAACTTGCCTTTGAAAGTGGCGCTCCTGCCGAAGAAGCGGTCGTTTTAACGAAGCACACAAAGGGGATTGAGCGATGAAGAAGTTTTTGATGGGGGCCGTTGGTTTGCTTGCTATCGGGATGGTTGCTCCCGCCACGGCTGCAGACATGGCCGTAAAGGCACCGCCGCCCGCCCCGCTTCCGGTGATCTACAATTGGAGTGGGTTCTACATCGGCGGCAACGGTGGCTGGGCGCAGAACCACAACTGCGTGGATTTCCTTGACGCGGCTGGCGTAGCCGTCGCTTCCGGCTGCCGCGATCGGTCCGGTGGCGTCATCGGTGGCCAGCTCGGTTATCGCTGGCAGGCCAGCCAGTGGGTGTTTGGCCTGGAAGCCCAGGGCGATTGGGCGGATCTCAGCAACCAGCGCGTCAGCCTGATCGATGCTTCGCTCTCCACTCGCACCAAAACCAGTGCCATCGGCCTCTTCACCGGCCAGATCGGCTACGCCTGGAATGCGTCGCTGTTCTACGTGAAGGGCGGCGCGGCGGTGACAGACAACCGCTTAAGCGTCATCGATAATGCCTTCGGCACCGAGCTCGCCGCGCAAAGCGCTACCCGCTGGGGTGGTGTCATTGGTGTTGGATACGAGTATGGCTTCACCCCGAATTGGTCGGTGGGCGTCGAATACGACCATTTGTTCATGGGGCACCGGAATAATTCGTTCACGGTCGCTGATCCGCGACTTGCCGCCTTTGTGAACGACCGGATCACGCAGGACGTGGACATGGTCACCGTTCGCTTCAACTATCGCTTTGGTGGTTACGGGGCTCCGATCGCGGCTAGATACTGATCGCTCCATCTGCGCAAACCAAAGCCCCGGCTCGCCGGGGCTTTTTTGCGTTCTATGAGTTGCTCTCGGTCATTATGCAATGTCTGAGGTGGGTCACAAGCGCCGTTTTGGTGCTCCGCCGGTCTCTTCCGGTCTATCCGAATAAGCAGACATCGTCGTGGAGGGAAGCGTACGGATTGGATGCCACCGCGGCCGCATTATTGGCCGCGGAGGCTGTGATTTTCGATTCAAGGTCAATGCCTCGGTAGCGACGCCATGACTTCGCCGGCGTCTCCGTCCTCCAGGCAAGGAGTGACCGTCAGCGGGAGTAGGTCGGCCCATTGGGCGACCCAACGATACATCGCCTTCGGATCATTCGACTCAGAAATCGCAAATCCCTTACCGTCCATGCCATGCCAACGTCCCAACATTTTGACACCCTCGGGCGGTGCACCACCAGTTTCTAAGAAACGCGCGACCGCTGCATTGAAAGTGCCTTGAGGTACAGACCAGCTACTGATGAATTTCATGCGAGTCTCCCTTCAATTACTTGTTAGATATCGCGGCTTCGCCGCTTGTGCACGATAGCGCCGACGTAGCGAATAACAATAGCGAGCAGATGGGTTTGATCGGTCATTCCATAGCCTAAACAAATGGTCCCGGCGTACTCCACGCCGGTGGAGACCGTGGCAAGCCTACGGCATCGTCGTGACACATTGGCTCGAAAGCGCTCGGCCGCCAGCTCGGCCCTGCGCCACTCAGCGCGGCGCCGGCGCTTAGCCGCCGACGCCTTGCGCGTCTCCACGTCCCAAATGATCTTGTCGATCTCGCGGCATCCAGTGTGCGCTTGATGCGGAAGACGACGCCATGACGACATCGCTATTCGGCATCAGCAAGTCGCGCGCGGCGATGTCGCAATGAGAGATGAATGTCTCGACGGCATCCTCGCTCTTACTGATGAGCAGCGCCAACTCGCGCGCCTGCGGCAGATCATCGAGAGCAGACCGGCTGTCGTCTGCAACGGGTGACGATACACCATTGGGAACGTTCAGCGCATCCGCGACGGTATCTGTCTGCTGATCGACCCAGGAGCGGACTAGCCAAGGGCAGCACTCTTTCTTAGTTATTGATGCGGTGAAGCATGTTCGGAGCTTTGCCGAAGGGACGGAGACCGAGATCGACTACAAGAAGATCAGGGTCGAAGTGATGCGCTCTCCCTGGAGCGGTGGACAAGAATTCATGATTGGAACGACGGATCGACGAAATTCCAGGCCGACAAACCAGTCCAGTTCGAACTTTACTGACCCGAGGAGCGTTGTTTACTGTCGGAAACCGTCCGTCGGGAGCAAAACATGGCCCTCCTAAGACGCGAGTTGTGCCGTCGAGTCAGAGGCCCGGAAGTCACCCACGCGGATCGTTGTGCGCTAGTCTTCGATACGGACACCAAGAGTTTGCATGTCGAGCGCGAGGTAGCTCATTTCGATGCACGCGTCGACGGGACGATCGAGATGCAAACCACCACAATGGATATCGCGGATTACCTCAAGCAAGACGGCCAAACCAGCGGGCACCGCGAACTATGGCGGCTGCTGAAGACGCTCTTCAAAGACGCGGGTGACACCGACGAGCTGATCGACTAGCCGCAGCGTTTTGGCCAGCCTTTTGGGCCGCTTGAGCAGCATCCGCTTGGCCTTCGCCTCTGAACGCTTTTTGATCTCGGCCTTGATCTGTTCGATCAGGGTTGCCTCTGACTTTTGGATCTTAAGGGTAGAGTTCACATTCGCGTCCTCCGATAAGCCGCGCAGCTCAACAGGCTAGTCCAATTTGTCCCCACGCAAAAGCCGCCAAGGTTTCCCTCGGCGGCTTGTGCCGTTGCGCTGCGTTTGCGTAGAGGTTTGCCGCGCCGAGCGGTGCTCGAACGTGGGCCAAGCCTGCTAGCCGCAGGACACACAACCTTCATCCGAATGAGGCTGTCAATGCGTTGCCTGTGTGTCGGGGCCAACGTGTCCCCGATGGCATATAATGTCATCACCGGCGCGATGCTAATCAAGCCAGTGCTGTTGTCCTATAGATGAAATGATAGTCCCGTTGCCCCCCTGTGGCTAGCAGAGCCGTTGGATGGTGAAGTCGAGGTGCTTGGCGCTTGTGAGCGCCGAGCAAGGCCAGCCTCGCCTAATCTTCAACGCAGTTCGCTTGTGAACGTTCGTTGGACCCCGATCAGTCATTTTACCGCAGCCTCGCGCTGGTGTAGGTCGACGCTCAGCGCGGGAAGAGCTTTTCCTGATGAAGCGCGAAGTGGACGTCAGTCTGATGCCGCGCGGCTTGAGCCAAGCCGCTCTGTCGATCTCCCTCTTGTCGCCGATCTTCAAGGGGGCCAGCACGAGCTCTTCTTGGCCGCGACGATGGCGTCGATCATCTTGCGCCCAGATCGACGGTGCTTGGCGTTCGCGTGCAACTCGACGAGAGCGCGCCTCGGCTTGAGTACCTCCTAATGGCAGACGCCCGATCTACCGTTTGCTCGCAACGATCGGCATGATGCACGGACTGTACGCCGTGAGGTAGAGACAATGAGCAATGACCGCCTCGTGCGACCGCCGCCGACCGCTCGCATTCGCAAGATCGGCATCATCGGAGGCGCAATCCTCCTGCTCGGGCCGATGGCCGCTTCCACCGTCTTTGGAGCAGGAACGCGCATCTCTGAAGGCTTCGAACCGTTCGAGAAATCAGCGAATGAGCGGGTCGCCCAAGCCTTCGAGGACATTAAGGACCTCGCGCCCTCTCTGATGAGCTGAACACCGCGCTGGCGTCGCTGAGCCAGAACGTTCAGAGCGCTCAGAAGTCACCGGTTCAGGCTGAAGGCGATGAATGACCCGACCCGTGGTTCGCGTTCTTGCTAGGCTGCGACGCCATTCTCAAGCTCGAGCGCTTGCGACTAAGGCGCGCGCGAGTTCATCCTCGCAGCCGCCGCCCAGAACCTCCGCTAAATGGCCAAGCTGATCCCAATGCCAATCCCCAAGGCTCGCATAAGAACTGGTGGAGCCCTTCGGCCGCATCGGCGCTCGCACAACAACGAACTACTTCCGGCCTTTTTCAACGGAATCGGCCAGCAGGCGACATTCGAGGAATGAAATAGTCCGACAGACTGAGGGGCGACTCAATTGTCTCTATTTAGTTTCAGCAACGGGCTGCGCCGCGCCGTTTCACCTAAATCCGCTCTCAGTTCTAAAACCGACATTTCGGCGTTTGAGCTGGAGGACAGCTAAGGGCCCACTTTCGAACTCATGCGCCGCAACAAAGCGCCTTCAATATCGCCCCTCGATCATCAGTATCCGGGATATATTCGGGGGATGCTGACCGCTTTGTGAGAGGCGATCCGATGGAGCCCATCAGTGCAGATCTTTCCACGATGCTAAACCGCATCCTTGATACGGCAGCAGATAATCTCAGGATTGCAAAGATTCTCGTTCAAATGGGGCTTGATCCCAACAACATCACCTACGACGCACTGTTTGATCGGCTGCTGGAAATTGTGTTGGCCAACATCACGCTCGCCAACATGTTTGCCCTGGTCGGCGCAATCTTCTTTGTCGCTACCTTGCTGATGCAGAGAATGGTGCCGCTAGGGGTCGCGAATATGGTCGGCTGTGCATTCTTCGTAACCTCTGGCGCGCTTTCCGGAAGTGTCGCCACCTTTCTGCTTTATCTGCTGTTGCTGCCGGTCAATGCCGTTCGTCTCCGTCAACTGCTCAGGCTCGTTAAGAAGGCACGTAACGCGATGCAGGGTGACATGTCGATGGAATGGCTCAGACCGTTCATGACCGAACGCAGATATCGCCATGGCGACCGATTGTTTAGGAAGGGTGATGCGGCGGCCGAAATGTTTCTCACCGTCACCGGGAAGTTTCTCGTCAAAGAAATCGGCGTCGAGATTCCGCCAGGGCGTCTCATGGGAGAACTTGGCTTCCTTGCGCCCGATAACCGACGAAGCGGAACGGTCGAGTGCATAGAAGACGGACAAGTCCTGACTATAACTTATGAAAGGTTGCTTGAAATCTACTTTCAAAGTAATCAGCAATTCGGCTACTACATCCTCCTCCTCACCAGTCGGCGTCTGCTGGAGAACAACGAGCGCCTCAAGGAAAACATCTCGCGGCTGGAAGCAACTCTCGCGCAAGAGAAAGCGGCGCGACAGACCCCAGCCGCGGATGGCTCGGCTTGAAACTTGGCTCTTGATTGCTCCACTATTGGCGACAGAACTGTCCCGACGCGGTGCAGGTCTCGCGAGGCAACGACGTCCGCTCGGGGGCACAAGCGTCGCTTTGGCGCTCAGCCGCAAACTTCCGGTCTACCCCTTTCAACCGACATTTAATTGCACCGCATGAACGGAAGCGATGGGCCAGACTCGGACTCATATATAGCTGCGCATTTAGGTCGGCGCCCTTAGCCCGGCCGACGAAAGCCACTCCGCCATATGGGAGGCCCTCTCGTCCTGCCTGGCTTTGCGCAGCAGTGCCTCGCGCTCGGCGCACGGCGGAAGCGCCTTCGCGGCCTCGCGCAGATCGTGCGCCTCTTGGGTGAGGCGTTGTTCCAGTGGTTGGGATTGGTGCACACGTCGGCGCCGTTTAAGCATGGAGCTGCTCCATTGCTACGAGTGGCTCGGTGGCACACGCTACCGATCAAGGCCAATTTTAACGGAGGTCACGCGCGGGCCATGACGACGGTCAACTTTCGCGAAGTGGGCCTTAGCGCTCCTCTATGAGGAGTTTTCCTCTCACAAAAAAATCGTGCGTTCGCCGTCCCACACCTCCCAGGTAAGGTAGGTGTTCTTCCGGCTCTTGGCCAGTTTCTCGCCGACCAACCCACCTTGACGCGAAACCATCTCATATGCCTTCCGACCTCGCGATCTCTGCAAGGTTCTCAAGCTGGCTCGCAAGCGCTGCCCAGCTCCGTGAGATGTTCGTCAGCACGGTCGCTCGACGGTCGGAATTCCTCGGATCAGCGGCACGTAGTTTGTACTCGGCGGCATAAGCGCCGCATTGTTCAGCTGTAGGCACGTTGTCCCCTTGCGCGCATCAGTGTCCCGGTCGTAACCGATGGCGATGAGACGATCATCACACTTGTCTGGAAGTCGACACAATCAGGGGAAGCCGCGATGCAGCTATGTGACTTTGCGCTATGCAGTTTGTGCCAATTTAGCGCGGCGGGCAGTCACCAGAATACAGCACGACGGCCGCACCTGGTGGAGATTGCCGCACCGGGAAGAGCCGTTATCGGTCTTTCTTTGCCATCTTCTTAAGCGTGGCAATTTGCCGGAAGAACTCCGTCTTTGACTGCGCAGGGCTTCCGAGCATTTTAGCGCATGGAGCAATGTCCGAAATGACGCCGGCCTGCGCACCGATTTGCGCATGTTGGCCGATCCTCAGATGGCCGGCCATCGCTGCCTGCCCCCCTACCCGGACGAAATCCTCAAGCACCGTCGAGCCCGAAATACCGACCTGCGCGACGATGACACAACACCGGCCGAGAATGACGTTGTGGCCGATCTGCACCAGGTTATCGAGCCGAGATCCAGCGCCGATCATTGTGTCGCGCGACGATCCGCGATCAATCGTCGTGTTGGCGCCGACTTCGACATCATCTTCAAGGATGACGCGGCCAAGCTGCGGAACCGTTAGGAAACCATCGGCGGTGCGGGCGAAGCCAAAGCCCTCCTGTCCGATCCGCGCGCCAGGATAAATGCAAACGCGTGCTCCCAAGATCGCGTGGCTCAAGCTCGCGTGTGCGCCAATCCGACAGTCACGGCCAACAATCACGCCGGCCCCTATGACGACGCAAGGTCCAATCCGGCAGCCGGCTCCTATTTCTGCTCCGGCCTCGATGACAGATAGCGGGCCAATTTCCGCAGACGGATCGACGCTCGCTCCCTCTGCGACAATCGCGGAGGGGTGGATTCCGGGAGATTTTGGTAACAGGGGATGGAAGAGTGCAGCGACGCGCGCCCAAGCCGCATATGGTTCGGTCGTCAGGATTGCCACTGTCCCGGCTGGCACTCGCGCTGCCATGTCCGGATGCACAATCACAGCGCCTGCCGAGGTCTGGCCGAGTGCCGACGCATAGCGCCTATTGTCTAAAAAACTCACTTCATTGCGGCCAGCCGTTTGCAGGGGCGCCACGCCTTCGAGGAGCAGTTCGAGTTCATCCACAACCCCGTGCGCCGTATTCGCAACAACCGCGAGCGAATATGGTCCACTTCGGCGAAAGAACCTGGCGTCGCCCAAAACTGCTTCGGCCATTCGTGCTCCGTGCTAACGAACCGGCTCAGTTACAGCGTTAGCTTTTTGACTGGTACCACGGATTGACGGGGCGCGTTGACACAGATCAAGAGCTCAGCTCCTTGTCTCGCGCTACATAACGTCGTCCGTGACCCCCCGCGCCGCCTCTTCCATTGGCACAAAGGACAATAGCCCGACACTGAGGTTCTGCTTGTCGTCGGTGCGCCTCGCCGATCTTTCCATCCCCCCGAGCTTCCCGGGCTTGGCGAGAACGTAGAAGGCCTCAGCGCGGTCACCAACTTCGTCAGGGCCAGCTATCGCACGGGTTGCCCCCCAAGCAGCATATTCCATCGTCTCTCTGGCTTTATGGCCAGCCGGAAGAGGCATGATCGGGTCTCTGGTCTGATGTTGGACGAAAGTCCAGGCCAACTTCACCACGTGTATCTCACACCAGCGGCGCCGCGAACGCCGTCGCGTTTGCCGCCGTCGGTGTCGCCGACGGCAAACTGGTAGTCGGCATTGGCGTAGAGGCTGACATTGGCGTTCATCCTCACGCTTACGCCACCGCCCAGTTGCAGGCGCGTGGCCCGCTCCAGCAGCGGCACGAGGTCAACCCCGGAATACACCGTCGTCGCCTGAGCCCCCCAGTCACGCCAGAGGTTGGCGCGCACATAAGGCTGCCACACCTGCCCGCTGGCGCCGGCGATGGTCCATTGGCCACGCAGGCCGATCCGCCCGCTGGTGCCTGACGTGGTGCCCAGCGCGACCGCACCCAGGCCGTCATTGGCGTCGTCGAACGACACGTGCTGCCAGACGATCTGCGCCTGCGGCTCCAGCACGAAGCCCGATCCGAACATCGGCAGCCGGACCGGATAGCCCGTCTCTAGCGACGAGACGAAGCCGAAGCCGGTGGTCCCAAGTCTGGCAAATTGGGTGGAAGCCGCGCCTTCATAGCGCGTCAGTTGCACCACCGCGTCGAGGTACCAGTCATTCGGGCCGTAATGCGTCCAATAGGCCCCGCCCGACCAGGCATTGAGATTGAGACCGCCGGTGTGACGGAGCACATAGCCGGTCGCCGCCTCATTGGTGGCGAGACCGCTCACATCGACATTGGCATTGGCATATCCGACATAAAGGCCCGCCGCATCGCGATGGCCCGGCATCCATTCGCCACGCCACAGATCGAGGCCGGTCTGAAAGCCCAGCACCTGGCCGGAGGCGCGTGGATCGGCGAACGCCCGGTAATGGTTGTCGATCTGCTGGCCGAGGACCCGGCCCCAGCCGGCACTCAGGCAATCGGTCGGCGCTCGCGCCGGTATCCCGCCGTCGGCGGGGCATGGCGTGCCCGCATTCGCGTTGAGCAGCGTGTCGCCGGCGCGCTCATGCAGGGTGCCGAGCGTCGTCATCCCCAATTGCCGGGCGATCGGCTGGACCACGCCGTAGGTCGCGATCTCCGGCCCGATGATCGGATAGAGGCCCGGCGGCAGCGTTCCCAGCGGCGGATCGGGCGGCAGGATCGGCGGCGGCTCGATCGGTGGCTCGATTGGCGGTCCGACGAGGAAGGTCGAGCGGAGGAACCAATCGTTGGGACTGCTGCCGCCAAGGCCACCCCGGAAGAGATCATAGTCGAAGGCGCCTGCGCGCACTTCGCCGGCGAGTGCGAAGGCGCCCGGCGTTGTGATGCCGCCGTTGATCGCCCGCACCACCGCGATGCCGTTAGCCACCGTCTCGGCGCCGGGGCCGCCCGCATTGGTGATGCGCAAGAAGGAATTGCCGCTTGCTGTACCACCGTTGATGACGAGCTTGTCCGACGGCGAACCGTCGCCTCCCAGGAAGGTGTTCAACGCGATCGTTCCGCCAGCTCCCGTGTAGCTGGTTGTCGTCAGGAGCGTACCCGGCGCGGTGCCCGTGCCCATGTTCACTAATCCAGCATTGGTGAGACTCAAGACGGTCTGGTTGAAGCCGTTGAGATCGAGCGTTCCACCGCTCGCGAGCGTCACTGCCGAATTCGGGCTGAACGTGTTCGACGCGCCGGCCGTCAAGGTGCCCGCGATGACATTCGTCGCTCCGCTGTAGGTATTGGCACCTGTGAATATCGTGGTGCCGGCGAGCACATTGACTGTGCCGTTGCCACTGATCGCGGGCGCAAACACGTAGTCGGCGGATGTGTGATTGAAGTTGATCGTACCCGTGCCGGCGCCAAATGCGACGCTCAGTGTATTGAGCGTGCCGGGTGCAGCCGCCGGTGCGCCCGCGCCTGCGCCGATGTTGAGTATTCCAGTCGCACCGGCGTTCGCCGCGATCGTAACAACAGGCGCGATGACGTTGCCGCCGTCCGCAATTGTGAGCGTGCCGGTGCCCGAGTTGCCAATCCTGATCCCCGCAATGTCGCTCCAAAGGGAGCCAGCGCCGGTCACCGTCACGGTACCGTGCGAGCCCGCACCGTTGCCGATATTGGTGACGAGGGGAGTGATATCGATGACCCTCCCGCCGTTTGCGACCAGGAGGGTGCCGGTGCCAAAACTGCCGATATTGAGCCCGCCCTGTGGTCCGTTGATCCAGCTGGAACCCGGGCCAGTCACGATCACCGTACCTGTCGAGCCGGCAGACTTTCCCACCGAGCCGCCGGCACTGCTCGCCGTGGTGTCGTTCTCAGCTGTGCCGCCGTCTTGAATGATCAGGGTGCCCGTGCCCAGGCCGCCGACCACCACGTCGTTAACATTCGTCCAACTGGAGCCCGCGCCGGACACGATCACTGTGCCCACCCCTCCCGGTAGATCGCCTATCGTCCCGAACTGATTGACCAGTGTTCCGCCGGTCAGGATCGTGAGCATTCCTGTCCCGTTTTGACCGACAGAGAGGTTTCGGGCTTGTGCGCCCGGGCTCGCAACTACCGGCGCATTCGGAGTCACGGTGTTGATGTTGGCGTCGTCCGTCTGCCTGGGAAAGGTGGAGTCCCAGTTGCCAGTCGAGAACCATTCCGAGGACAGCCGTCCGGTCCAGTTTCTGGTCTGGGCGTGTGTGGAAACCGTGGACGCCGCGATAAGCGCGATCACCGCCAGCAATATCGAGGGGACAAACTTGCGGCGCGCACGTGGCCCGGACGCCGCGCCGCGCCACGGTGTAACGGACGACCGTCGATGTGGCTCATGCCCCATATAACCCCAATCAATCGGCGTCCTACCGAGACGCGAGCGAAATCTTGACGCTCAAACAGAGCGTGCAAATCACGGAACTCACAATCGTTCGCCTTATTGCCGCAACTGTGGCGACGGCGCGTGAAGGTCTATTTTTCAGGTTGCTGATGCTCTGCCGCCACGTAATGGTAGCAACGCAGACCCATCAGACTGCGGTATAAAAAACCTGAACATGCCCAGGACGCCGGAGTTGGAGGTGCTCCTGCGACGATTGCGCGGCGGGGCTTAGGATCAAACAATTAGCCCATAAGATTTCGCGGGTAGGCAGTACAAGGGCGCCGGGATGGGGACCAAGCGCCCTTGCACCCCCATCGTTGGCCTATCCAGGTGTGAGTTCTAAGGGATCGTTGGACAAGCCGACGAACGCTGGATTACCGAGCGAATCAGTAGCTGAGTCCCTTGCCGCAATTGAGGCGGCTGCATCTTTCAACAATGCGGCACCGGCTTCGGTTGATCATGCCGACGCAGACGCGCCCTGCAACGCCCCCGACGGTGCGCGGCAGTGCACTTTGCTCTCAATAGCACGGTGGATATGGATAGTAGCCGCATTGTCGGCGGTGATAGTACGCTCCCGTAGCTGCTGCTCCGACGGCAGCTGCGCCTACAGCAGCTCCATAGTACCCGCGCCGATATGCGCGCCGATGCACTCGCCTATTAACCCCCGCGACGCTGCCGGGTGTGAGCGGACGACCGACACGAGCGTCAGCTTTGTCGACGGAGATAACGATAGTCCCGGCTGGTGACCAGTGAAACGACACGGGCGCCAAGCACAACATCGCTGCACCGAGGGCCGCTCCGAGCACCGTCGAAACTTTCATGTTCTTGCTCCTAATTGGTTTCTTGAGGCGTGCTGATGGACGCGGCTACTTTTTCTCTTCGGCAGCACCGTCGTGCCGCTCTTCGCGCCGCTCGGTGCGCCCCGTCCGTCGCGCTTGACGCCGTTCTGTTCGCCCCGTTCGTCGATCCTGGCGCCGCTCTGTGCGCCCCGTGCGTCTTTCCTGACGCCGCTCCGTGCCCGACTGCGGTGTCACAGTGGAAGGCGCTGCGGGCGTGGTCGGTGCGGTTGAGGTCTGAGCGCCAGCATCTGACACCATCAGAATTGCAGGCGTGGCCACGAGCCCGAACACGGCTGCGTATCCACAAAGAGCAAGAGCGCTTCGACGGCTGACAATCGGTTCCGAACGTTCACCCATATCTCAAACTCCCGGTCTCCCGCCCTCTTGCAGGTCGCCCAAATTCCGGAGAGTGGGTATTGATCTAAATCAACCGAAAGGCATGCGCCTTGACGATGGACGGGCAAACGCTTGGCAGCGTTTGCACCCGATTAGCACTTGCCGCCAAGTCCGCTGTTGACCCTAGCAACGGACATCGTCGGCGAGGCGAGGCATG
Source organism: Bradyrhizobium sp. 956_D2_N1_4 (assembly GCF_052076025.1). Lineage (NCBI taxonomy): Bacteria > Pseudomonadati > Pseudomonadota > Alphaproteobacteria > Hyphomicrobiales > Nitrobacteraceae > Bradyrhizobium > Bradyrhizobium sp. 956_D2_N1_4. The sequence continues at coordinate 6,170,794 of NZ_CP197237.1, forward strand.
TCTGAAAACAATTACGAACCGACATGCTCATTGCCACAGGGCTCTCGAGATCTGAAGCAACTGTCCTTACCGCCCCGCCCCAACGCGATTGACGCCGCCATTTGCATTGCCACCGGCGTTATGACGGACGGCAGCGCGCGCCACCGGACGAGGCCTCAGCACGACGCCTGCCCGGGCAACGCAACCCACCGGATATTCAACGTACTGGCAGTACACGACCGCCTGGGCTGGCGCTGGATTGAGAGTGACACCTGCAAGCCCCAACAGGGCGCTAGCAGCAATCCCGGCAACAGTCGCGGACTTGATCGAAAGACGCATCTTCGGATGCATGTTAGACCTCCCTCTTCGCGCTTGCGTCACTGAAAAATGACGGGAGCCGCCTCAGGTGCGGCTGAACATAGCGTGAGCGCCAAAGGATCGCTGACGTTGACCTAGATCAACGGAGGTCTGCCTAGCGCCCAAGGCCATGTGACCGAGCGCCCGCTTCGGGTCTTGGCACTTGCCCGCGCACTTCCGGTCTACCCCGATAATCGGACGAACTCGGTGTCGACAGCCACTTCGCAAATGGGCCATCAACGGACTCGTGCACCTGAGCAAATAGCGCGACTATTCGACTTGCCCCATTGGCGCGTCGATCCGCCTTACGGAACGGACCAAGCAAAGTGGAAAAAACATCTTACGGCGACTCTCCGAATTCGGTCGGGTGCTTTGAGCTTGGACAGCAACGGCAGCGTTTTTCCACCTCTACCAGGCAGGCACAACACGCTCCAACATCAGTAGTGGCTGGGAATCAGCTGGCCTGCGCGTAGACCGTCGGCAGCATCCTTGGGCCGCGGCTGCGCCTTGGGGATCTTCGGCAGCTCCACATCGACCTTCTTATAGGGGATGCTGTCGAGCAGATGCCGGATCAGGTTCAGCCGGGCGCGGCGCTTGTCGTCCGCCGGCACGATGTGCCATGGCGCCCACGGTGTGTGGGTGGCCTCGATCATGCGTTGGTAGGCCGCCGTGTAATCCCACCAGCGCCGCACCGATTCAGTGTCCATCGGGCTCAGCTTCCAATGCTTCATCGGGTCGTTGATCCTGGCCTCGAACCGGCGCCGCTGCTCCTCCTGGCTGACGTCGAGAAAGTACTTGCGCAGGATGATGCCGTTGCTGACGATCATCTCCTGCTCGACCACGGGAACCATCTTCATGAACCGTTCGTACTGCTCGTCCGTGCAGAAGCCCATTACTCGTTCGACCCCGGCCCGATTGTACCACGAGCGGTCGAAGAGGATGATCTCGCCCGCCGCTGGGAATTGCTCGATGTAGCGCTGGATGTAGACTTGGCTCTTCTGGCGGTCGGAGGGGGTAGGCAAGGCCACGTGCCGGAAGACGCGAGGGCTCGTGCGTTCGGTGATCCGGCTGATCACACCACCCTTACCCGCCGTGTCCCGGCCCTCGAAAACCACAATGACGCGCGCCCCCTTGTCTTTGACCCAAGTCTGCAGCCGAGTTAGCTCGACCTGAAGCTTCGCGAGTTCCTCCTCGAATTGCTTGCGGCTGATCTTGCCGGACGCGTCCAGCGCCTCTACGGCCGCGTGCTTCTTCTGCTTGCCTTTCAACATCCACCAACCCTCCCCGGCGAAAAGGCCTATTCGCACCTTCACTCGGAGCCGATCCGCCGTGGTGTTGTTGATCTATCTCAATGCTTCACTGCAATCAGCCGCCCTTCGCGGAGAAGGCAACCATCTACAAGAGCATCGTATATTTGCTGGCGAGCGCAGCGATCATGATATGGATGCTCGAATATTCTCAAATTAGTCGCCAGTTTGCGCTTGACGGATTGCTGTTACCGCGTTTGCCTTCTGGCGGTGGGGTTGGAGAGCGCCATGTGCCGCGGAACCGCCTACCATGTTGCGGACTGCCACCGGATGGACGTCGACACGCAGCGAACCAGCAGTCCCAAGAGTTCAGCCGAGTCTCGGGCATCGGCCCGTCGCGGACTCCCACGCACGGCCCTGATGTGGCTTGCAGAGGTTCTCACCGGCCGCACCACCGACCCCCGGCCTGACTATCCGCGAACCCCATCGACGGCATTCGAAGACCCCGCGTCAACCAGGCTGGGCCAATTCTTCGGCCTGGCGGCCGACCAGCATCCGGGCCTCTCCGGCTTCAGCCTCTTGAGCCAGGGGCGCGAGGCTTTTATCGCCCGTCTGGCGCTGACAGACTTGGCCGAGCGTGGCCTCGACATGCAGTATTATGTCTGGGACGGCGATACCACCGGCCGGATCATTGTTGAGCACGTGATGAAGGCGGCCGATCGGGGGGTGAGGGTGCGGCTCCTCGTCGACGATCCCTTCTACAAGGACAGCGATTCCGTCAAAGCCGGCCTCGATGCTCACCCCAATGTTGAGATCCGCCTGTTCAACCCGCTTACTAACCGGCGCTGGTCAATTCTTGACTTCATCTTCGACTTCGGCCGGGTCAATCGCCGCATGCACAACAAGCTGATGGTCGCTGACAATGCGGCAGCGATCGTCGGCGGCCGCAATATCGGTGACATCTACTATGGCGTGAACACCTTCGCCAACTATCGCGATCTGGATGTGTTGGCGGCTGGGCCTGTCGTCCGCGATTTGTCGGGCGTATTCGACAGATACTGGAATAGCCCCTCAACGGTGCCGATCGCGGCCATTGTCGACCGCGCCCATGACGCTGCCGATCTCGATGCCATCCGGATTCGCTTGCGTGAGGCGATCGCGGCGGCCGACTACCCTTATCCGATTGACCAGGAGCTCGACCAGCTCGCTGCGCAGGGCGCTGAGCTTCGCGACAATCTCGCGTGGGCACATGGCCGGATTGTCGCCGACGACCCGGAAAGCATCGCCCCCGGCAAGGAGAGCGACGACGTCATCGAATTCATTCGCGGGCGGGTCGCACAGTTGAAAGAGGAGCTGCTCGTCGAATCACCATACTTCGTCCTGCCCGCGCGAGCGCAGGCAACCGTCAAAGCCCTGCAGGAGCGCAATGTTCGGGTGCGCGTGCTGACCAACTCGCTTGCTTCGAACGACATGCTGCCGGCGCATTCAGGCTATGCCAAGACCCGAAGGCGGCTGCTCGAGAATGGCATGGAGCTATACGAACTGCGCCCGGATACCGATGCCTTCCGGCCGGGCTGGTCAATCCTTTCCGAGCGGTCGCGAGCGGCCTTGCATGCAAAGGCCATGGCCTTCGACGGCGAAGCCGTGTTCATCGGCAGCTTCAATCTCGATCCACGCTCTGCCGTAATCAACACCGAAGCCGGCCTTTACATCGAGAGCCCGGAGCTTGCCAAACGGCTGACGGCTTACATGGCGGCTGGCGTAGTGCCTGCAAATAGCTACCGCGTCTTCCTCGACCCGAAAGGCGATATAGTCTGGGAGACGGAGAGAAACGGCCAAAGGGTGCGCTACCGGGACGAGCCCGAAACCGGCTTTCGACGACGATTCGTCGCCGACCTGTGGAAGCTGCTGCCGATCGACTCGCAACTCTGACACCGATCGCTCGGCGACCTACGCAAGACACGCGTCCTATGGTCTCGGGAAGAAAGTCTGGTGAATATCTGGGGGCGGATTTGGGTGCGCGCCCTCGACCCGTGAGAATTGATGAATCGCTCGGTCAGATCGATGTCCAAGTTGGCAAAAAGTCGAAAACTGAACGACGCTGAAAATCTCGCAAAAGCTGATTTTTAGCCGACTCCGCCCCTGCAATACTCCGTAGCACTCATACGAAGCTCCATGGTCGTTTTTGTGTGAAACGATGTGGTCCCTCATATCGCCGCGTGCGAAACGCATCCGCAGCCCTGAAAAATTTTGGTCGTCACCCCAAGAAGACTTTTTCAACACTATCGGCCAAGAGGCGACATCGCTCACTTGGTTGTCGTTTCGAAATCTTTGCCGACTTCCGATAACATTGGCGCTGTTACCTTCTTTAAGGCGCCGCCCGAAGCGATCCGCCAGCCTCACTTCGGCCTCGACGTAACACCGAGCAAACACACCAAAAGAGCGCGACGCAGCAACATCTCTCGACTGACTTTGTGCACGGTTGCGTGCATAAACTCCGTGATTCACGTTGAAATTTGGTCACGAACTAGGTCAGGCCCCTTGATCTTTGTCAATGTCGGCATCAACCGACGGGCCTCCTTATGGACGGGCCTCCTTATGCAAAGGGGGGCGAGACAGGATAGGAGCAAAACGATGAAGCAGATGGTTTTTAGAAATTTTGCAATTGCAACTTCGGCTATCGCCTTTGCAACATTGTTCAGCGTTGACTGGTCTGAGCAGCGCGGGATTTCGCTGTCGGTTGAGAGCGCCCAAGCGAGGCGGCTCTATGTCGGCCCGTATCCCTATCATCACTACATACCCGATCAGTCCGGTCTGCCTTGGTACGCAGTGCGGGCCTACTACGCTGGCGGCCCCTGGTGTGGTGCCGGCGGCACGTCCGGGTACGGCACGACTGTGGGGGTCTTTGGGCGTGCTTCCTATACCTGCTACAATGGTTGGGATGACTATGCGAAGCTCAATGGCATTGGTTGCACGCCCGGCACACTGATCAAAGGCGGTGACGGAATCATGTACGTCTGCCAGTAGGAACGCGGACCCCACGGAGAGGCGGCGCAAGGGCCGCCTCTTTCAATTTGAAAACGATATCCGTTCTCGCCGTCACCGGTCACCGCTCGCTATTGAACCGTAGTTCCGCGCAGAATGGAGGCCCCGGCATGGCACCGGGGCCTCTCAATTAAGAACACCAAAGGGTCTTCGCTTCGACCCGGCTGTCAATTCTGACGATCGAGGCCGGCGAGTTGCTGCCGGTCCAACAGCACGATCTGGCGCTGGGTGGCACCGATGAAGCCGAGGATGCCAAGCACGCGCAGATGCGATAACGCCCGCGAAACGGTTTCCAGCGTGAGTCCAAGGTAGTCCGCGATATCACGCCGTGACATTGGCAGTGCCAAAATGCCGGCGTCGGTGAGCCGCTTGTCCATCTCAAGGATGAAGGCAGCGACGCGCTCGATCGAGGTTTTGCGTCCAAGGCGCAGCATATGGTCTTCCGCATGCTTCAGATTGCTGGTGGTCATGCGGAGCAGGTGCTTGGCCAGCGCGCCGTCACTGTCAGCAATTGCGTCGAGACTCTGTCGCCGGATGAGGCGAACCGTCGTGTCCACGACGGCTTCTGCCGTAGAGCGGTGCACGCTTCCATTCTCCAGTCCGAAGATATCGCCGGAAATGTGAAATGCGCCGATTTGCCGGCGGCCGTCAGGAAGCAGCTTGAAGCTTCGTACTGCGCCTGACTTGACCTGATAGACATAATCGGCGAGTTCCTTCTCGCCGTAGATCTCGCTGCACTTCCGATAGGTAAGTTCGCTCAGATTGATTTCGGTCGTTATCCCCAGTTCGCAAAGGGAGCGCGGATGAGGCAACGACGCTGAGGTGATGTGCATCAGGATTGGATTCATTCGGGTCGCGCATGGTGACGAGATTTTCAGGGATAGTGCGACTTCTCGGTATTGTCCTAAAGTTCATTGCACCAAAGGACAGCAGGGCCCGAGTTTGGACCCGTTTGCTTGCGGCGCTGCGACGCAGAAATCTGCATCGGTCTGCAGCTTAAGACCGGCCCTACGGTGATTGTTGGTGGACGTGTTCAGTTTGCTCCCCGAGCTCCAGCGTGACCAGTCGCGCCAACAATGTCGCCGGATACAGTTGCCCGATAACCGCTTCGATGTTGCAGAGGCTCCTCGCCCATGGATGGACGGGCACGATGTCGCCGTATCCGGTCGTCGTCAGCGTGGCAAAGCTCAAATAGAAAACCTTGCTTGCAAGCGATCGGTCATCCACGAACTCGATGCCTTTGAATGCATCGGCGGCCGACAAGCCGAGGAACGTGAACAGGCAGGCAAATCCCACGGCAATCAACAGATATACGAGGACGGCGCCGACGACGCGGTGATAGGTGATGTAGCCTGGACCGAATACGGCCCTCGTAACGACAGCTCCAAGTGCTATGGCGATCAGCAACCATGACGCCGCCAGGAGATGCAAGCTGTAGGGCCAAGCGTAGTAATAGCGCTGCAAGAACACGATGACGTTCGCAATAAGCCCAAGTAACATCATCCCGAGTGCGATCTTGCTCTTCGAGATAATCGCCATGCTCGCCATCACAGCAAGCAAGATGGTAATTGCCCCGGCGTGGAGGACAAAATGGCCGGTCGCCTGAAGCGGCGCAAAGACAAATACGATCAATACGAGTAGAATTGTGAGTAGCGTCAGCAGCCAATCGTTGATGCTAAAGCGCATCCGTTCTCGCAGAAGCTCTGCTTTCATACCGTTCCCCCTGTTGGCTTCCAGCTCCCGGCCTTCGGCATGCGAGGTCTTTCCTGCGCAGCCAATAGCAATGCGTCCAGCATTTTGCCGGCGCAGGAGCGCTGGTTGATCCACATCAAGGATGTTTGTGGTCGCGTGATTCGCCGCAGCAACCAACCACTCACGATACAAAAATGCACATAAAAATGGCAGCACATCTGCCGCACCTTCGCGAAGATAAATTCCGGAGAGCGGAGCCGCCGCCTGCGGAGTAGGCAGAACGCGGATCAACGGCGTCTGCGTTGCAAGGACGACGATCCGCCAAACCCGGCGCGCTGAACGCAGGTGTCCACGAATAGGCGCCGTGAGACTCGGCGTTCGGATCGTATCCGGACGCCGATCACCAGGTTCTGAAGCCGAACCAGCCGAACTGCCCTTGTCGTGCCGCCAGAAGCAGCTGCGGCTGGACGTTTCGCCGCGGTCGAGCCGCAACATGCAACATCTTGCGTTGTCGCTTGCGATCGACGGTTTCAGGCGGACGTGTATCCGGCTTCGGCAGCATCGCGAAAGAATTCGCCACCGGGCTCTGTGCGACGGTAACGGGCGGTTCGGCCACATCCGACGATGTTGCGACCTCGGTCGCCTCGGCCACGGGCGCAGCGGCGACGATCACCGGCGATCGGGTATCGAAGACAATACTCTCGGGCCATTTGCGATCTGAGTGGATAAGTATGGCCGGCCGGTCCGCAGCCGCCTGATCGACGGTCGGGGCCCTCGGCAGCCAATAATCTGCAAAAAAGAGCAGTGCGAGCAACACTGCTCCGACCTTCCAGAAATATGCCGCCAGTGGCATGCCGGTCGCTCCGGTGCGCCCCCGAAACATTGACCTGGGTTCGTCCTGCTACGTCGTCTGTTACCTGCTGCAAGATGGCCACAAGCTGCTTGATATAGATCAAGCGCGTTCGATCGCTCGCGAACGCGCTCTAATTGCAGCCGGTAATGCGCGCAACTGCCTTCATGTACTTGAGATGAAGTGCGGCGTCACCTCCGCCTGACGGAGAGTTGCGAGCGGTCAGGCGATCCGAATTCAAACACGTCTCAAGATCGAACCTGATATGCGAGCACCATCCCAGGGCGCTCTTCTCTGCCTCTTCCTTGGAGGGGCCAAACCCCACAAAGGTCTGAACGTGCCCGGCCTCGCCGTCGGCCGTCGATACGAGATTGATTTCCGAGATGTAGAAGGACGAACACTGGGCGGCCTGGGGCTCGGCGCGTGTCCCCTGGATCACCCCGAGAGCGACAATGGTCGTCATGAGGACGGCTCGCTTCATTTTCTCCTCCGACAAAAGCGAATCCATTGCGGCTATCCATCTGATCGCGACAACTTCATTCGGCGTGCGTTGCGCGCTGTGTGCCCCCGAACATCGGACCTGGCTGTCCGATCGGGCAAGCCAACCAACGCCAATCGCCGCTCAGGGACTTGAGATAGATCAAGCTCGGCCCGACGACGGGACGCAGGTTTCGTTAGGGTCTGGTTGCCAAGGTGACAGATAATGAGTGACCGGATCCGCAGTCCTCTTTGCGTTGGCCTTGCCCTCGCGGCCAGCATGATTGGGTCAAAAGCGCCGTTTTGGCTACGGCCCGCGCACTTCCGGTCTGCACCGCTAATCGGACGTACTCGGTGTCGGCAGCCACTTCGCAAAAGGGCCACAACCGGACCAATGCACCCCAGCGAATTGGAATGCTCGGCAGCAGCAGCGTGGGGTCATTTAAAGAATTCGGGCTGGTGACAAATCGGCTCCCAGCCCGAACTATTCGCAGGCTCCCCACATTACAGTACCAAGGGGCACACCGTTATCGATCCGGGTTCATTGCCTGGGCCGTTCAGCCCGATGCGGCGCCGACTGATCAATTAAACGCCGTGGGTTCGCACGGGGGTCTGGTGTAGGGGTCCGACGCATATGCGCCGACGTCCGGAGCGCGGACGCAGTCGCGCCCATCAGGAGCGCCACGCGGGGCGCTGACATCGGACCTCGTCGCGACGTGCCGATATTCCCGAGCCATCAGGGGCGTGGTCAGTATGGATGCGGCGATCAGCCCAGCCGACAGAACTTTGAATCTGGTCATTTCAGTTTCTCCATTGGATACAGAAGCCAAGACATTTTTGCGTCTGCTTTGGAAATGGGTGGAGCGACCGGCGGCTTAAATTGAAATATTTGTTCATGGTCGTTTACCGCTGCGCGAGGTCGGCGGAGGAATCGATCACAAATTCCGGCCCGCGCTCGTCACGCGCCGTTGCGCGTGTACGCGCCATCGGCGGCTAAAATTCTATTCACAGTCCGGAGAGAATTTTTCAACGGCTTGCGAAACGCGGCCGATTGCCGACATCAGCATCACGCCGATCGACGAAGCGTGATTGCGCCACCCCTGCGCGAGGGGAATGCCAACGCCTAACTGTCATTCATGTCAATGGACAGCACGCGCATCGGTTGCACGCCAGTAACAAGAGGATAGCATGACCAGCTTCAAATTTTTGGGCGCGGCGCTCGTCTTTTCCGCGCTCCTTGCGACGCCCGCCTCGGCATGGGAACCCGCCGCGGCATTAGCCGCGGACCCCACCTTCTCCATCTATTCGGGCATGCATGGCGACATCAATTCGGGCATGCATGGCGACGCATCGGGACTGTCAGTACGGCCACATCGCGGAAATCATACCACCGGCGTCAAGCGCTTTCGATCGCGCTGATCGCCCGGATACCAAACCTGCGCCAATCTTGTCCGCTATGCCCAACTGGGGAGACTTTAACGGGAGCCGCCGCCACTTGCGCTCCTTTCAGATCATTCCAATCAGGATGAAAAGAGCGACCTCTGTCAGGAAAGTGGCGCTCATAATGGCGACCGTAAGGAACGCGTCGCCCGCTGGTAGAGGGGTCATAGCATGCCTCGCGCGTTGCGACGACTGGAACCGGTCTGGCTCTCTGCCCGCGCCAACACCCTTTGCCTATCGCGCTCCGTTAATAAACACCACGCCGCACGGCGCGACGCGTATAGCGGTAATCGCGACGGTCGACACGACGCGCAGTCACGCGGGCGCGCCGGTACGTGACGGCCTGCGCTTGATCAACGCTTAACTCCACGCCGCGCGGTGTCACCTGCGGCGAGACCGGAACGATCGCCAACATCACTGCTGCAAACAGCAGTCCGACAATCGAGGAGACTCTCATTGCACCTACTCCCTATTGTCCACCATAGCCGTGTCACCAACAAAAGCTGTCTGGTCTGTGTGCCTATTTGTTTTGTCGGCCTGAGATCGCCCTATTCCGCCAGGATAGAGCGCGAGAGGCTCCAACTGAGGTCGCCTTAGGGCCTGTTCCGGCAGAGAGAACCAAGCCGCCTAGGAGTGCATCGTCTCTTTCTGCGGCTCCATATCGGAGCTTGCAGCATTGGGGCACGAAAAGGTCGCGCAGGATGTTCTTTTTTATACACCCCGGTTGATTTTCTTGCGGCCAGCCGCCGTTGCTGCGCGGCGAAATAACAGCCATCACGAGTAGGCGCGGCTTCCGGTAATGGGATGGTCCGGCCGTGCTCCTGCCCCGCCAGCAAGCGAAGCTGGCAAGGGGCGCCAAAGACAAGGAGCAACGCCATGTCTCAGCCACCTAATACCGCGATCACCGTGATCGGCATTGATATCGGCAAGAACTCGTTCCACGTCGTGGGCCATGATGCGCGCGGCGGCATCGTGCTGCGGCAAAAGTGGTCGCGTGGCCAAGTGGAAGCGCGGCTCGCCAATATGCCGCCTTGCCTGATCGGCATGGAAGCCTGCGTCGGCGCCCATCACCTGAGCCGCAAACTCGTATCGCTTGGTCACGATGCCAGGTTGATGCCGGCCAAATATGTTGGCCCCTATAGCAAGGGACAGAAGAACGACTTCAATGATGCCGAAGCGATTACCGAAGCCGTGCAGCGCCCGACGATGAAGTTCGTGGCGACCAAGACCGCGGAGCAACTGGATCTGCAGGCGCTGCATCGGGTGCGCGAGCGGCTGGTGTCGCAACGCACCGGCATCATCAACCAGATTCGCGCCTTCATGCTGGAACGCGGGATCGCCGTGCGCCAGGGGATCGGCTTTCTGCGCACGGAACTGCCCACCATCCTTGCAACGCGCACCGATGCCCTGTCGCCACGCATGATGCGTGGCATCGAGGAGTTGGCAGTCGACTGGCGCCGGCTGGATCAGCGCATCGATGGCCTATCCGGCGAGATCGAAGCACTGGCCGGTCAAGATCAGGCATGTTCGCGCCTGATGACGGTGCCTGGCATCGGGCCGATCATTTCGAGCGCCATGGTGGCCGCGATCGGCACTGGAGACGTCTTCTCCAAAGGCCGCGACTTCGGCGCCTGGCTCGGACTGGTACCCAAGCAGATCTCGACGGGAGACCGCACGATCCTCGGCAAAATCTCGAGGCACGGCAATCGCTACCTGCGCGTGCTGTTCGTGCAGGCGGCATGGGTTGTGCTGGTCAGGATAAAGAACTGGGAACGTTACGGGCTCAAATCCTGGATCGAAGCCGCCAAGAGGCGGTTGCACCACGGCCCATCGGATCGCTCAGCGGCCCAAGGCCGCCTTCGTCGCAGGGCTCCGACCCAGCCAGTTGCCCGGCCGTGTCGCCTGCCAGCTTCCGGACCAATCGACAATTATCCGGGTGAGATCCTCCCTCACTGATAGTTCGCGCCCTCGGGGCGCACGGTCATTCGCGTCGGTTTGGGCGATGACTGAGGACTTCTGCTCCACCCTCATAAACAGACATCGTGACCACCCGCTGGCAGGCCCTCACACTGGCCAGCAGCCAACGTTAGTGGCGGGTCGAAAAATAATCGCTCCCCAGTCGCAATTATTTCGGTCGCCCGTCATGCCGGACGGAGCGTGCCTCTTCGCACCTTAGCGGTTGCAGACCAAGGAAGCTGCCGTGCCCCAAAGCACATAAGTTGAGATTGTTTTGGCGGTCGGCTTTGTGAGGGGCTCTGCCGAAAATAAGCATGCTTTCCAAGGGATTTTTCCCTCCCCCTTGGGGGCGGGAAACAAGCTCCGTGGACTGCACGCCTGAGCGGTTCACCGCGAGTGCGCGATAAACTGACGCTCGGCCGATCTTCAACGTCTTTGCAATCGCAGACGGCCCACGCCGTCGGCCTTCATCTTCCTGATCTTCGCGGCATCGATTGCTCGCCTTGCGCCCCTTGTAGACGCCGCGCACCTCGGCGCTGGCGATCCCTTCAAGCTGGCGCTCGCGGCGAAGGTTGGTCTAGAACTCCGCGATCAACGTCTGGTTCGTCGCGCACTCAGCGACGCGCACTACTATCCGAAGAGCTCCTTATAGAGTTTGCAAGGCGGTCCCGGACGATTGAGGGTGATGACGATCTTGTCGATCGTATTCCAGTCGGGCCCCCTCTCCACGATCTCGTCGAGGTCCTCCAGTTCCTCGAACGCAATAGTCTGCTGTTTGCCATCCAGATAGGTGATCTCTGCCATCCAGCGGTCGGGTACAGACGTCCCAATTATCGCCTTTGCCCTATAGGACATTGGTCGATCTCCATCGATCGTGCTGAGCGCCACAATTATCAACGCAAAACGGCTACATCGCGGCTGCAAACGATGATCGAGATGCTGCACTCGCTTAAGCATGCTTTACGGCAAATTTTTCCCTCCCTCCCCCCTCGGCCAGAAGAGACCCTTGCCTTGCTGCTTGGAGCGCAACGACTCACGCGGCTACTGCGAGCGCGATGCTTTGGCTCATACCCGTGCGCGATGAACTGCAATTTTCAAAGAAAGTGGATTCCGAATTGCGATTTCATTCGGTAGATTCTCTGCGTTTACAGGTAGACGGTCGATCACGTGTAAAATCTGAGAGGATAAATCTTCTATGCGACCCGCCGTTTCTTACATCCGCGTTTCAAAACCCAAGCAAGGCCGCAGCGGTCTTGGCCTGGAGGCGCAGCAAGCTACGATCAAGGCGTTCTGCGCAGAGCACGGCTACAGCATCGCAGCTGAGTACCGCGAGGTGGAGACCGGCAAGGGCGCTGACGCCTTAGAACGCCGGCCGGAGCTCGCGGCAGCCATGAAGTTTGCCCGCAAGCTCGGCAAAGGCGGCAAGGCTCGCGCGGCCCCGATCATCATCGCCAAGCTGGACCGGCTAAGCCGCGACGTTCACTTCATCAGCGGCCTGATGGTGCAGCGTATCCCCTTCATAGTCACCGAACTCGGGCCCGACGTGGACCCCTTCATGCTCCACATCCACGCGGCGGTCGCCGAGAAGGAGCGCGAACGTATCGCCCAGCGCACCAGGGAAGCCCTTGCGGCAGCCAAGGCTCGCGGTCAGATGCTGGGCAATCCTGCAATCGGAGAAGCTCGCAAGGCCGAAGCGGACCTGCACGCCGAGCATTTCCGGCCCGTGCTCGGACCGCTACGCCACCTGCCCGCCAAGCGGATCTCGGTGATCCTGAATGATCGAGGCGTAACGACGCCACGCGGTGGCAAGTGGCAGGCTACTCAGGTGATCAGGCTGCTCAGCCGTCTACAATTGTCGGCTGGTAATCCAAGCTGACTCAGCCCGGCTCATCCGACCTGACCTTTGCCGGGGGCATCAGAAGCATCGTGTCCGGGCTGAGGCCGTCCCCCGCCGCGATGCGATACAATTCGGCATCGCTGAGCTCATGGATCGGAATCTCCTGCCGATCAACGACCTGCACGGCCTTGCCATCCAGGCGGTCGATGAGCTCGTGAATGTAGGCCAAGTTGCCCTGCTCTGCCTTGTCGAGCAATTGGTCCGCGATCCGGCGCAGCGCGAGCGGACGGCTACGAAGCGCGATCCGTAGCGCGTCGTTAAACGGCTTCTCCTTGTTCACGCTGCCGATCGGCCTTCCCATCCTAGCCTCCTCGACCAAGTATCTCTGCTGCTATGCGCTGAATCATATTTCAACATTTGCTTCGGAACTAGTCGTTCCCCCCCGATCAGCTGGACGGCTATCAAACCGTTTGGATCTCGCGTTGGTGGTTACGTAACCGTCGTCGCTGAATGAAGCGGCAAAGAACATCGCCCTTGGTTACGGTGGTTACGTATCGCGGTTTGCGTCAGGCAGTCTGTCTACACCTGCCAGCACTACGATGTGGCATACGCTGTGAGATATTGCTTATAGCCGCATTCGGGATCATCAGCGATTTGCAGAGGATCGGTGATCGGCAGCCACTGCATCATCAAAGCCCTGGCATCCAGCCCAGTTGATTTTCCTTCGGGATGGCCCGAAATGTCCTCGATCAACCACTCGAAAAAGAGAACAGCCGTGGCGACATCCTCGCGAGGAACATCGCCGGACGCCGCGGAGCCGAGCAAGTCGCGTAACCGCTCGCGGACGATTTTGGGCTCGTAATGGATGGCAATCCGCCCCAGCTTTTCCAAGGTGGCCGGCTGGATCGCATCTACCGTCGAGAGCAGCAAGCGGAGGTACTCAAGGTGGCAGCGGCGCCAGATCCGCCACATGTTGTCCGAGTAGTGGTAGTGAAAGGCTTTCTCCGGCAAGGCGTCGACTCGGATCTGATCCAGCTCGACGGCCGCAACGAAAACTGCCAGCAACTCCCGAATGTCATCATTGGTGATATTCATGTCATCCATGTTTCAGGAGCTGCGGCAGGATAAAAGCTGCCATAACCTTTCGGTCGACATGCCATCCTGCCCAGCATCTCGAATGTAACCAGACATGGCCGGCAGGCTCGGTTCCGAACGGCACCAGCTCGTCAAGGGTGCCTTCACTGCCGCCGCAGTGGAGACACCGCCCAGGCGGTGAACTAACCGGGTTGCGGTTCAGCCATTCAACCACGCAGCATTCAAAGGCGCGCACTTCGGCAGCTGCTCGTTGCTGTCCACCGTCGAACTCAGCAATGCCTGCCCGCTCATCGAAGAAGGCCCACCAGTCCGTGCCCGACCAGTTGTCACGGCCTGGTCGCAGCAACGCCACGATCTCAGCCTTGTACCGGGACAGCTCGCTGAGCACCGTGTCCGTCGGTGCCGCGGCTGCACTCAGCACAAGGTCGTCGCCATCGACGGCGAGTTCTACACCAGCGGCGCGGGCCGTCTTGAGAGCCTCGACCGCGCTCATAACCGTGTCCGCCAGCCCGCGACAGATTTCTCAGCCGACGGCGCGAAAGGGGGTAAAGGCGGTAAAGGCGGTGACTTGACCGGCACCACACGCCATGCGATGCGCCCGTCCGCTTCTGCGCGCACGAACTTTAATCCACCGACGATGCGATTTTCATTCTTTTTCAGCAGCCAGCCCAGCTTTGAGCGGTTGATCTCGCCGCGTTCCTCCACCGGAAATTCGCGCATTGCGTCGAGCAGATTGGGGTAACTTTTAGCCGCCTCAACCGCCCTGCGCACAGTCGTGGGAGTGTCACCGAACAGAACATGCCATTCATGGATCAGACCGCCGAGGGCGCCACCATCCGGATCGTGCCGGACCTGTTCAAGCAGTGTTGTCGCCGGGTCGGGGTATCCGAGCCACATCAGCGGATACCTGCAATAATCCGACCAAGCGCCACCGTAAGTGACAATGTTGTCCGCCCGAACGCGAGGCGAGCCTGCCCTTCGCCATGCTTCGATGATCGTCAGGACAGCGGAGACATAAACTCCGCGGCGCTGGCGCACGTTAGCAACCGGAGCGCCTTTATATGTCATCGTCGCCGGCGTTGCACAGCGCGGGTCCAGATGAATCGTCAGCACACGCCGCAGCAGATCCTGCTTTGGGCCGACATTATTTCCGGATCCCAGGACCACCGTGCGCGTGCTCACTGTCGCCGTCTTGCTCACGCCCAGGATCCGGTCCGTAATCGTCTCGGCCGTGAGCATCCTCTTGATGACGCCATGCGGCAGCCAGTCGGTGTCCATGTCATCGAACTCGACGCATGCGGGGCTGGTTAACAACAAGGACAGCATGACCTTGGTAGCTTCCTCCGAAGTCGTCGGATAACTCACCTTAGCGTTGCCGCCCGGCCCGGAGAAGGCGCCGATAAGTTCGCAGAGGTAGGTCTTGCCGCTTCCAAATACCGGTGCCCGGACGTGAAACGCGGGCGCATGCGGCAACGTCGGGCGCACCACGGCGGTGAAGATGGCTGACAGGGCGGCAGCCTTATCGTGGGCAGCCACAAAGTGAAATTCGGAGAGCAACTCTTCCAACACGGCCAGCGCCGCGCGAGCCGCGTCAGCCGTCGGCTCAGGGATTACGAAATGCCGCGTGTCAAATACGCCGAAACGGCGCGCGATCTTGTCATAACCAGGCTGCCTGATGAGTTCACCGTCGGCCTCACGGAAATACGGCTGCCGCGCCACGCCCACTAGGGGAGGCAACGCGCAAAACTGCTGCGCATCGAACAGAATACCGACGTGTCGCGCCGGCGGATCGCAGCGAACCCAGTCTTTTGATCGCGCATCGTACTTCTCCCACGTCGCGGCGACTGAGAGTTCGCGCGTCAGGGCCGGTGCGCTGGTCAGCACAATGGACGGATCACCGCTGGCTGGGTCGGTCGCGACTGAAACAATCAGGCCACCAGCCTGATAATGCCGCCCACGGTTAGCCAACTCCTTTTCCGCCGCATCCACGACGCGGTGCATGTCACCGGCCACTACGCGAATAACCGGCTTATGCCTGGCTTCGGCGACGGGCACGGCGAGAAAGTCGAGCAACTCCCGAATATGGTATTTCGTACGATGCGAGTGCTGACAACAAAAGCCGCCAATTGGGTAGGTGTCGTCGGGTTCAAAATAAGCTGTGCCTGCGTCCAGCTTGTCGGTGTGCTCGCGCACCCACGGACACGTGACATCGTGTTTACCGGAACCCAGCGGTGTCTTGTAAAGCCCCCGCCCCTTCAGCGCCGTAACGACCGGGTTCTCCTCGGCCCTCGGGGTCAAAACGTCGTCGGCATCGCCGCCGTGAGTCTGCGGAATATTGGCGGGCGGCTCAGACGGCGGCGCGGGCTTCTTCGGCCGCCCGGCTGGCGCCAGTTCCAGCTCGAGCCCATCCAAAATCGCCTGTTGCGAATAGCGCCTGTCGGGCCGCCACTCGACCAGCCGACACCGGAACGGAACGCCGGCCTTGTCGGCGTATTTCGGCTTGCCGTTGATCGCCACTGGCAACCGCGCCCAGCGGGTCAATGGGCCCGTGGCTCCCGCGTCGCACAAACCCGCGCTGATCAGCGCATTGAGTAAGCGAACGGCAGCGGCCCCCTCAGTGATCGGTGCGTCGAGAATGATGCCGCCCTGATAATTTCCGGGACTGGTCTCGATCCGCCATGACAGCTTGAAGTCACCCAGACGATCCAAGGGTACCTTGGTGCCAAGGTCATCGAGCATCAGGAAATGGCAGGCGGCAAACCAGGTCTTGCGCGCCTTGAACGAGCCGTCATCCCCTGAATAGAAACTGGAACAGCCGAGGTAATTGTTATGGTCGGCACCGATCGCGCGCACACGATCTGCACGTTGAGCAACCCACCCGCCCAGATTCGGATTTCCGGGCTTTGAGCATACAACAGCAGAGCCACCCTCGGGGAGGTCCGTGAAAACTGCTGCGACAAACTCGGCATTCGTAATGTGAAGGTCGCCGCCTTCACCGCCTTTGCCTGCTTCCATATGCTCCGAAGGCAAAACTGTCCGCGTCTGCTTTTCAGCGATTTTCTCGACGAAACCGTCGACTGACAGATCAAATACCTCCGGAGCAGCAACCGTGTTGTAGACCCGCTCGCGGCTGTCAGAGTTCTCCGCGCCCGTAAGACTCGAGAATTCCACCGTGCGGCCGCTATCATTTCCGCCGCAGCGCTTGCAGCAGAACGGGGGAAACCCATGCTCGCAGACGCTCACCGCCACGGCGAGTCACCTCCGCGGCGGCGTGATGGGTCGCCTGCAATTGTCATCAATGTGCCGCTGCGGCGAAACGCGAGCGTACCACGACAGAAGAGACCTCGAGGTGCTCTCTTAGCTGCTCCAGACGCAACAGCAATTTGCCCAATAGCATTCACCTGCGCTCTCCATCTAGCGCCCGAGAAACATCCCCTGCCCCTTGATTTAGCCGCTCAGCATCCGTTCCAGCGCGTGACGCGGGACGATCCAGCGCCGCCCCACCCGAATTGCAGGCAACTCGCCGGAGTTGGCGGCTGCATAGGCACTGCACTTCGAGAGCCCCAGGATTTTGCATCCAGCTTCTTCGACGGTGAACGTCGAGCGACCGTCCCAGCGCTGATCGAGAACGCGCTGGGTCGTCGTGCTTTCCGAACTCGTCATAGCTAATCTGGTCCTGTTGACCCTTAATGTCAAATACTATAGGCCTACATTAAATCATATCAAGGGCTACTCCGTTGAAGCAGCAACAATTCAAGGTCACTCTCGGAGATGATCTTCGCGCAAAGCTCGATGAATCGAGCGCCCACAATCTGAGGTCGATTGCGGAGGAGATCCGCCAGCGTCTTGAGATCTCCTTCGACATCCAAGGTGACGGTCACACGCTCGACCTGATCTACGCGATCCTGTTTCTCGCGCACGAGATCATGCGCGACTTCGGCACGACGTGGTGGGGTGACGAAAGGGCGCGATCTGCGTTCATGGCGGCGATCGCCGACCAGGTGATGAGCTATCCGATCAATCCCGCCGATCTGGCTGCGAGACCACTGGTAACTTTGGGAACACCTGAGCAGCAGGCAGGGCCCGAAGATCCGCCGGAGGTTATCGGCCGCGCTATCGCTCGAAACTACCGCCGGAGAGTCCGGCCACTTGGTTTCCGATCCGACAAGTTCGACATCAGCCGCTTCCGCGAGCTGATGCAGAGCGACAGAGAATGAATCGCTTCGCTTACGGCGTGAAACCACACAACACGACGCGCGCGGGCGAATGACGAAAGATCTGCCGGAAATTCCGCAGACCGAGCTTTAAGGGAAGTTCGTAATGACCGCAGCCAAGCCAGCACTCACCGAGACGAGCGTTGACGCGACGCCGAAGTCCACTGCTCGCCGCATGCTCAACGAGACCCAGGTGCTGGAGATCATCCCGGTGAGCCGCACCACGCTCTACCGCATGGAGAAGTCGGGCAAGTTTCCGAAGTCCACCTATATCAGCCCGAACCGGCGCGTCTGGTTTGAAGACCAGATCGTCGCTTGGCAGAACACGGCTGATGAATTCGATCCGCATCGGGCTCGGGGCAAGGGGCGGCATCGTGCATCCGGCTGAAGCGCGGACGAGAATGCGCGTTGGCAAATATCCGCGGTCGCACCGTCTGCACGGCGTGACCCGAAGGTCTCGATCCTAACTGCCATTGCGCCACACACACGTGGCGATTCAGTCAACACAGCGAGCTTCGGTCGCAGGCATGGCGCGAGGCAAGGCACACCTTGCAGGCTGACGAGGCGTGGTAGAGGGATGGCGCACGGCACGGTGCCGGGCGATCACCATTGCGATGAGCCGCAGCTGAACGGCGGCGAGAGCTTGACCGACGCCTTCGAACGCTTGCGCCGTCGCGCTCGTGAGTTGCGCGCCGATCAGCGTCGGATCCAGGGCAGGCCATTTCTGTCGTGCCAAGCACCAGGTGCGCGCGCCAGGTTGAGGCGCTTGTCGATACAAGGTGCGCCATCGGTGGCGCGTCTTGTCGAACTGAACGGGCCGGTGGACTTCCAGACCCGACGCCTCACTCGGAGGTTCATGCGGCGCAGCGCGCGCTGGCGTTCGCCGAAGTGCCTGACGCGGTCGCATTGATCGCATGACTGCAGAAAGACGCACTGATCGCCGCGCTGGACCGCGAGATTGCCGGTGAAGCCGACGACAAGGCGGCCTTGTCGCATGAAGCACGGGCAGCAGGCCGAAGCAGAGGTGACGGGCGATCTGCTCAACATCGAACGGCAGGAAGCCGCTCTAACGTGGCAAGCGCAGGCACAAGGTCTGCCGATTGAGCACCGCGCCGACATCTCGCCGCTCGCACTGCCTGGCCTGCGGCTGGTCGCAGTGACCAACGGATACAGCGAACCATCGAGCTGGATGCACGCCTACGACGCCGTGCGGCGATGAACCGGATCGTGCACCGGAGCGGCTTGCGTGCCTCTCGGCTGCACGGGCGCGGAACGGTCGGTATCCCGCCTTCCGCGCCACCTCTTTCCACGAAATGGTAGAACCGGGCTCTTGCTGCTCGACCGCAGCCGACCGCGCCGAGTGTCTCAATTCTTGGGTTTTGCGCCAAACTCTTTCCACAAGCCCAAAATGAGCAGCGAGTGGACAATCAAATTGCCAAGGTGCCAGTAGAACTGGCCTGCGTCCATCAAGCCATGAGCGATCTGGTTGCGCAGGTTCATTCCGCGCGGATCAGTATATAGCGCCTGAAGATGTAGCGTAACGTCGGGACCGAGAACTTCGGCGATTTTTTTGTTGTGCAGAATTTCACCCATTCCGATTACCACGCTCGCTTCGGAAACAACGGGGTGAGCCTTCGTGACCGGCACGCCAAGATCGTCCGCCATCTTGCGCAGCGCGTGCTCCACCTGCGGAACGAGCACATGCGCGGCCTTCACATGATCCTCCCGCTCCCATGCTCGGAGACCTTCCAAGAGCAGGCTCATGTCATCGAACAAGGCGTGCCGGTTGACCCAACCAGCGAAATGCTCTGGCAGAACCTCGTGCTTCTCGAACAAACGTCGAAAGGCTTGCGCGAGCCACAACCTGGTAAACTGGAATGCAAAGTTGGTCTGATGCATTACGCGGCCGAACGGGTCGTCCTCCGCCGAGCCGATCTTGGCCGCAACGTGGTTGTCGGCCATGATTGTTGCCGGGATATGGGCCATCAGAGGCGCCTCCTTAAGCGCCTGTCGTACTTGCAGCTCAAGGTCGGCGCGGCTCAGCAAGAACTCTCGTGCAATGTGCACAAAGGTCGTGGCTAGGTCGTCGACTACAATCAGGTCGAGAAACTTCTCCATATCGTCACGAGGTATTTCGATTTTTCGCTCGAACGACTGAAGGTTCTCGCCCGCTGCACCAATCTTCTGTTGCATCAATATGCGGGTGCGGTCACGCTCCTCCCTTAGTCCAGCCTTGCGGTACTCGTCGGCGGCTGTTTGCAACAGGACCGCAGCAAGCATGGGATCGGCGTTGCCTGCAAAATGCTCGAAGGACGCGCCGACCGCCTTTTGGAGGCGCTTGATGTCGCCGAATTCGCCGAGACGATCGTAATATCGGATCAGGCGTTCGGCGGCATCTTGGGCTTCGTGCGGGTTGAACTGCGCAGGATCACCGGTGTTGGAGCCTGTAGTAACGATGCCCTCCAAGTTAGAGACTAGCTCGGCGCGCTCTACATCCGTGACGCCTGCCCTCTTGTCTTCGAGCAGCCGGTCGACCGTGTACCACCACAAACCACCTTTGTTTGACATCAACGATCGATGCACGCCCATCAATTCAGCCCGCGCTTGATCGGTGCGATCCTTATCCCTGATTAAGACCGCTAGGTCGAGCGCCCGGATTGCAAACTGTACATGATCGTGGTCCTCCGCCATTCGAGGGATCGCATCAAGGTAGGCATCGATGGCGATCCGGGCGTCGCCCGCATCGCGCTTACGCTTTCCGATGAGACCGCTCATCTCCCAAGCAAGATCGGCATAACGTGCCCTCAGGAAGGGATGCTTAAGCGATCTTGCCCGAGCAGCCCAATGGTCGATGGTGGGCGGGGCTGTTCCCGCGATGTCGGGAAAGTAGAAAGTCCTCCCGTCAGCGTTGGTACCTGATCCAATCGGCCCGAAGTAACTGTTCCAGGGATTTTCGTGCGTGCCGGTTGACAGCGCGAACGCGAGCACCTCCGCCCATGCCCCGACATCGTCGGCCCCCGAAGGATCGATCAACGCCATGCGCGCTGCGTTAAGCTCGCCGCCGATGGCGAATATGTCGAACGGCTCCTCCTGGGCGTCGTAACGCTGGATAATTTCTTCCATCGAGGCAGGCACAATTAGTTCGGACATCTATCCTCTCGCCAACGTGACAGTGCCCGCTTGTTTAGGCATTCCGGGCGGCCCTATTCCAGGGTCGAAAGTTCTACGTGTAGAGCCTTGGTGTGCGCGCGCAATCGATGCGCGGTCCCAAGCATCCGCTCATACAGGCGTTCTGCCCTGTCTACGGCGTCCTTCAATTCTTTGAAGGTTTCAGGATTGATGATCTTAAGGGTCGTTCTCACAGGATCGGCTCCTGCCTTTATTTCGCCTTCCGAAGCTAGAACGAAACCCTCATACATTGCGGAGCCTTCCCGCCGTACAAACCGCGCATGACCATAGTAATTGCGGAGCTTGCTGATGCCTTTCATGTGCCCCGCGCACTCTTCGATTTCCGCAAGCAAGCTTGGCTCCAGATGATTGAGCCGGGCCGCTGCCAAGACCATGTCGATCCTAGAACGAGTACTTCGATGAGAAAGCCAAATGGCCTCGCAATGACGTTGCCCCTCTCTCTCCGTGAGGCATTGGAGGACAACATAGAAGAAGAATTCGAGGGACGCGGCGCTAGTGACTAGCGCTCCAGTCGCGAGCAGCATCTCGTCTTCTTGGCTAAGTCCCTTCGGCCACGTGAAAGCCATTTACGCCCCCCATACGTTTTCATGCTGCTGTCTTGTCTTCCTTGTCGGCACCGCGCATCACGATCCTAAGCGCGTCATCCGGCAATGGCCGCTGCAACGCCTTCGCCTCGTCCCAGGGCGCCCGCATCCAAACGTCGCGCTCTTCATCGGTGGTCAGGATCACCGGCATGGCCTTGGGAGCACTATCAACATATGAGCCCGGGATCATCAATGCACCGACTGGCAACTCGGTGAACCTCGCCAAAGAACTCTTCCGCGTTGACGAACAAGCCCTTGTCCTGTCCATAGGGATTTGTCGCTAACATCGGGCCATTTGGTCCGCCCCAGCCGAACCCGGCCCATGGGATGCCATTCTTAGGGTTGTCTACGTGCTCAAGCATCCAGTTGCGCACGTCACGAACGCCCACAGCTTTGAATGACTGCAAACCCGGCATTTGCCGAATGACCGCAGCTGCTCGGTGGCCTATCCAGTAAAATGTTTCGGTGAGAAGTTCGATCCTGTCCGCCCGTTCAATTTGTTCTAGTCCATAACGAGCCTGCTGCTCCTTGGGCCTGGTGGCGACACTCATCAAATCGACATTGGACGTGCACAACGGGCGGACCTCCGCGATGATCCAGCGAAGTTGCCGAAGTCGCTTGTCTGCCTCCTTGTAGATAACGTCGTTAACACCACCGAGTTTTGCATACTCTAACGAACGATAGGCATCGAGAGAGGATTTTGAGCGTTGAGCTATTTCCATCACGTCACAGCGGCCAATGGGGATGATCATGCCTCAGCGTTCTCCCGGCCACCACATTTGACGGCGGATCGTTCGCCGAAATCTTCGTCGCCCGCAGCGCAACCAGATGGCCTCGCTTGTACGAGCACCGGCATGCTATGCGCCGTCGCGATTATCCTGATCAGTTGCACGTTCATCTTTCGTTTGGGTAGCAGCTCCACAGCGTATGGTGCCGGTTCTCTTGGCTTGTGAAGCGGCGCTCTTTGTCATCCTCATCCTCTAAAAGAAGATCGGGTACTGACTTGCGTTCGAACTTGTCGATCAGCGAAGCGTACGCAGCTGCTTGTCGGTATGACAGCTGGTCGATGCTTCTGCGATACGTGTCGGACGGTGCGGTAAGGAGGCGGAAGCCATAGTCCGCGAGCCACGCGAGCGTATCCAGCTCCTCCTTCAGAAGTGATAGCGTTACCTCGTCTGGCTTTTGCTTCTCGCCCTTCGGCACGGCTGGAGGCCGTTTGGCGTACCGTTGGAGCGCGTCCTCGATCGCCATACGCATTTGGATTGCAAGCTGATGCTGGCCCGCGACCGAGATGCCAGCGAGAGCGCCTAATTCGTGCGCCGCCTTTATGCGCATCTCGCATGCTTCGCTCTTGTTCTCGACAATCTCAGAGTAGTAGTCATCCGGCCCGGAAATGAAGTCAGGCGGCGTTGGGAACTTGTCACGAACCAGCACATCCTCGACGTGGCTGCTCATGAACGCGCGATTGGTCAGCCAGAACAACAGCCAGCTCCACGCACTCCGCTTAATCCAAAGCGCGAGATACACGGCTTGCAGCGCAATCAGCGTTACGAAGAATATCTCCGCGCCGCCGTCCATGAGCCGCATCGCGGCCCAGGCTATCAGCAGGTCAGGAATGGCCGAGAGAGCTACATTCTTCCAATAGCTCCGCTCCACCTTGCTCTTGATTACAGTCACCGGCCCGCCCCCTTATGCCCAGCCTAAGATTGCACACAACGGCTGGGTGTTACAGTGGCCACCCACATCCGCCAGCGAGCCTCCGGACGGTCGTCCGGGGTCCCCTGGGGCCGGGCCAAACGCGGGGTACGCGGCATGCCACCACCTCGGCATATTTTCGTTTTTCGTTTTTCGGCTTTCCTATGTTGAAATTCCGCTTTGAAAGGTTCACGCAACATGCGGCGCGTTCCTCTGGTCCAGGCGACGATGGAAGGCTGGGCGCGGCTCGACGCCGCGCAGCGCCAGGAGTTTTTCGAGCAGTTCCTGGCGGCGGCCCTGCGGCTCGATCAGCTCGCCCTACGAGCTTGGCTTCGGCGGCGGCTCAAGAGCCCACCGCTAGCCGCCCCGATCGATCCGGCTCACTTGCTTGGGGATGCCGACCTTGCCCTCATCTTGAGGGCGACGGGCGAAGCTGATCCCGCCGCCGACCGGCGCTGATCCCTCGAGGACGAAGCCTACCGGCTGTGGGCGATCAAGCAGCGCGGCAATGGGCTGATCTAGTTGGTCGGAGTGCTTGATGTCCGCTTGTCCCCCGGTAGCGGCGCAGATGCGGACATGCCGAGAGGTTCAATAGCAGGGCGGATAGGGAGCGTATCCACAAGCCCTGCGGTAGCCATACGCTCCGTAAGCCGCAGCTCCCGCCGCCGCAGCTCCCGCCGCTGCACCATAGTAAGCTCGCCGATGCACCCTGCGATTAACGCCTGCTACGCTCATCGGCGTTAGTGGTCGCCCAACTCGCGCTTCAGCACGGTCAAGGGATACGGATAGCACTTTCGCCGGTGAGTAATGGAGCGACAACGGAGCTGCCGTGAAGAGCGCAGCAGTCACGATCAATCCAAGAAGCTTGGCATTTCTTGGCATGTTGTTCTCTCCCTGTCGGGCGATGATCAAACACAACGTGACATGCCGCCTTGCGTCTCGCCGTTGATCTGGATCAATAGGCACCAACTTCAAATGCGCCCCCGCAATGGGACCGAGGCCTTTACCGTCGTGGAACGGCATCGGTGTTGTGCGATACGGCGAAATCTGACACGGCGATCACCGCTCCGGGTCAAAATCCGAAGAACTCGCTTGGAGCACAATTCGTCTGCCCCGCCTCCTAAAAGCGGACTTCACATTCGGTTTCGAGGCAGCGCCGCATAGGCCGGAGCTACTGCAAGCGCTGCACCGTGAGCGGAGGTGAGGACCTATCGACCCACTACGCTCCAGCCGAGCTACTTAGCTGTCCCCGTCGTAACTCCTGGCTCCGTCGTAACTCCGCGCCGCACCTGGCGCGCCTCACGGCGACCCTCGCGGCGCACTTGGCGCGCGCCACGACGATCCTCGCGGCGCTCGCGTCGCCCCTCACGTCGATCTTGACGCCTTTCCATGCCAGCGGTCTGCGCCTCCGCGTCAGGGACCATCAGCATGGTCGGGAACGCGGCTATTGCAGTCGCCAAGCCCAAAGAAGAAAGAAGCTTCCGCCGAGAGATCATGACTACCTCCCTTGCTGGACTGCCCCAAGATCTAATAGTTTACTCGCTCTGCCCGTCCCAGTCTTGATATATGTCATTGGACGGTTGCACTCACATCCGCCGTCCTGCGACGGTCGCGCCAGCGGACGAAGCCTACCGGTTGTGGGCGGTCAGGCAGCAGGGTAAGTGAGCGAGACATTATCGCCCGTCGTCCTGCCAAGGCCCCCTTTAACGACAGCACTGATGACCGGGTCACTTCCGGTAATGGCACCGAACAAACATAGGCTCGGCAGCGTTTGTCTACTGCTGATCCAAACAACGATACGCTCGGCGAGCGGCTTAGGCTGAATGTCGAAGAGAACTTCCATAATGCTTGAAGAAGTTATCAAGCTTCACTGGTTCGCCGGTATTTCGCCAGAACAGTTTTTTGCCAAGGCTTGCCGCCACCGCGAGGCGGTGGTGGCCGCCGATTAGAGTATGGTCATCGGATGCTGTGGCGATGATCTCGCCGTCTTCGTCCACGATGATCATTTGCTGCCTCCAATCCAGCGCGCGGTCAGCGCCGCCGCGATGGTGCGCAATCCATCTAAACCTCGTGCCGGTCCCGGCGTTCCAATCCTTCTCTGCCCGTCCTCGTCTTGATCTATGTCATTGGACGGATGCGCTCACATCCGCCATCGTTCGACGGTCGCGCCCTCGCGCGCGCATCAGCTCGACTACCCCACCCTTACGTCACACCTTTGTAGGTCGATAGGTACGCCAACCGCCTGGCAGCGTCAGCGATTTCGGCCGGTGAGTTGATCCCTAGCTTTAGAAGCAATCGGGCTCGTTGTTGTGAAATCCGTTCGGCACGGTCTCCGAGCCGCCCAGCTATCTCACGATCCGTTTTCCCAGCAGCAATGCGCCTTAGAAGCTGCTTCTCGCGTCGATTTAGCGGCTGTTCGCGCATGGCAGGATCGGCTGAAGCAGGGTCAACAATTCATCATCTTACAATCGTGCGAGCGGACGGTGGAGTGTCATGTGGTCGCGCGCGGGATCATCTGGCTGAGTGGGCCGCCGGTAACTCCCAATGCCTCTGCCCAATGACGGTAGGCGTGACCGCCCATTGAGGGCCAGCATACTAAGCGGCGTGACGGGCGAAATTGATCTCGAACAATCGTCGCCAAGGGGCCGTAGGAAAGCCGTCCAGCCGTTGCAGCAGCGCCCTTGGGACACCGGAAAGCCGCGCCAGCGTATCCCTGTGAAACTAGGGCCTATTGGGGCCCGGCGGGTTCGCCGCAGGCCGTTTCAGGCGTCTGCACAGGCACGTAACCTTTTGAAATGTTTTGCAGTTCAGCCATTTTCGCGTGACCTAAAATAGCGCTTGCAGCAAGGACCACACGGTTTTGCCGTACGCACGGCCCGCCATTTCGCCGCAGTTTTTCCAGCCCCGTCGACGGAGCCGGAAACTTGCAGACGAGACGAACCTGACAGCGCCGCTCATCCGGCACGAAGCCTTGGGGCTCACGAAGAGCAATCCGCCCTGCCCTCGACCTCCCGCGCCCGACGCTGCCGCGTCCACCGCAACCCGGCTCGCGACAGTGACGACACAAGATCGCCCCTCTTGGTGAGCCGAGATGGGCGACACATACGCCAATTCCGAATTTCGGTAAAGTGGAATATTTTCGCCCGCGCGGCTTGACGCCCTCTCGGGTGTTTTGCCCGTCGGGCAACGAGAGCCCCGTCGCCCGGATGGAGCCAACGGGTCGACGCGAAGCGCCGCCCGATGACAGGCTCCGCGCAATCCGGGAAAGGCGTGGGCGCCGGACGAGCGGTCCCGGATCGGGCTGCGCTCCATCCGGGCGACCGATCACCCGCGCCCGCCCGGCAGTCCGCCTTCCGCCTTGTATGCATTATCCCAGTTGCCATCCCCGCGGACTTCGCTTTACATGCCGGCAACTCGCCCGCGGATGACGGCCGGGGCTCAAAAATCACACACATTTTCAAAGGGACGGAATATGGCGCGTAACATCCTGATTCTCGGGGCTTCCTACGGTTCCCTGCTGGGCACGAAGCTGCTGATGGCGGGCCATAACGTGTCCCTGGTCTGCCGCGCCAAGACCGCCGAGCTGATCAACCGTGACGGTACCGAGGTGCGCATCAAGCTGCGCGACGAGGCGGTGCACCGGGCGATCTTCTCGCGCGACCTGCCCGGCAAGCTCGACGCGGTGACGCCGGGCAATGTCGACCTCTCGCGCTACGACATGGTCGGCCTGGCAATGCAGGAGCCGCAATACACCAACCACACGGTCCGCGTTCTCATGGTCAAGATCGCCGCGGCGAAGCTGCCGTGCCTGTCGATCATGAACATGCCGCCGCTGCCCTACCTGAAGCGGATCCCGTCGCTCGCCGACATGGATCTCGAGGAGGCCTACACCAATGCGCAGGTGTGGGAGCGCTTCGAGCCCGGCCTGGTGACGCTGTGCTCGCCCGACCCGCAGGCCTTCCGTCCGCCGGAAGAAGCCGCCAACGTGCTTCATGTCGGCCTGCCGACGAATTTCAAGGCATCGGCCTTCGCCGACGAGAAGCACAACAAGGTGCTGCGCGAGCTCGAAGCCGACATCGACGCGGTGACGCTCGACGGTCACGACGTGCCGGTGAAGCTGAAAGTGTTCTCTTCGCTGTTCGTGCCGCTGGCGAAATGGTCGATGCTGCTGACCGGCAACTATCGCTGCATCACGCCGCACGAGCCGCAGTCGATCCGCGACGCCGTGCACGGCGATCTCAAGCGCTCGCAGACGATCTACGATCATGTCGACGCGATCGCCCGCCGTCTCGGCGCCGATCCGCAGGACCAGGTGCCGTTCGCGAAATACGCCAAGGCCGCCGAAAGCCTGCTCAAGCCGTCATCGGCCGCGCGCGCGGTCGCGAGCGGCGCGCCCTTCATCGAGCGCGTCGACCTGCTGGTGAAGCTGATCTCGCATCAGCTCGGCACCCCCAATGCCGAGATCGACCGCACGGTCGAGACCGTGGACCTGAAGCTGAACGAGAAGATCGTGCAGGGCGGATCTGGCGCGCAGTAGCAGCGTGCCGGTAGGTCGCGCCGGCCTGCACTGATCGAATTGTCGATGCAGATCGGATCGCCCCTCAGCATGGGCTTACAATTTGGCCCAATACGGGCGATCCTGCTCAGCAGTCCGTTTGCGTAAATCCCGCATACATGCGACTGCTAGCCGTCACGCGGGCGCCGATTTCCGCAGGTTCCGGGGCAGCGCGATGGCCGGATCGAAGGGCTGAAGAACAAGTAGAAGACGATGGATCAGACGGCGTTGCAGGTCGCTCGCGCGGTGGAGGCCGGCGCGACGACGATGAAGGGGATCGTTGACGCGACCGGATTGTCCCGCCTCAAGGTCGAGCGCGCGCTGAGCACGCTGGAGAAGCAAAAGCTCCTGGTCCGCGACGGCCAGGGTTTTCGCGCGACCGGCCTGCCGAAAACGGCGCCGCTGACCCGGCAGTGCGGATCGTGCAACGCCTGCTGCGATATCCTTGAAGTGGCCGCCGTCGACAAGCCGGTGAACCAGCTGTGCAGACACTGGCAGACGGGAACCGGGTGCACCATCTACGACCGCCGTCCGCAAATGTGCCGGTCCTTCGTCTGCGCCTGGCTGCAAGGCCATCTCGATGACACCTGGTTTCCGGCGACGTCCGGCATCATCGTGCATTTCAGCCAGGACGCGGTCAACGTCACCGTCGATGACGACTGTCCCGATCGCTGGCGCGAGGAGCCTTATTTCAGCAAGCTCACCGAATGGTCGCTGAACGGGATCAGGCGGATCGGAAACCGCGGCTACGCGACCCTCGTGGTCTCCGGCGACAACCGGTTCCTGCTGCTCGGACGTACCATCGTTCCCGAGCCGACGCTGTTCGGAACGGCGTTCCTGCCGCTGACCGCCGATACCTTCCGGTTCTGGCGCGCGACGTCGCCCGAGCATCTGCAGCGGCTGCACGAGCGCATCGCCGAGATCGAGCGTATCCGGCAGGAATTCGGCTCCTGTGCGATCCCCGAGAATGAGGACGACGATCCGCAGGCGCCCTATCGGCCCGCACTCTTACGGCAATCGAATCACGCCTGAACTCCGCCGTGGGCAACACGGCATGATTCGCACGGTGCCGCTCGACGCGCCCCGGCCGGGTTGATAAGCCCCAGTCCGCGAATGATGGGGACTTGAGTCGGGGCATGACAGTTGCGATCGAGATGGGGCAGACCACGGCAGGCGCCGCGGCCGCCATGGACCTCGAGGAACTGCTGGCGACCCGGCTCCTGGTGCAGGGCAATTCGGGCTCCGGCAAGTCGCATCTGTTGCGGCGGCTGCTCGAACAGAGCGCGCCCTGGGTGCAGCAGGCCATCATCGACCCCGAAGGCGACTTCGTCACGCTGGCCGAGCAATTCGGCCATCTGGTGATCGAGGCCGAGGATCACACCGAGCGCGGCCTTCAGGTCGCGGGCGAGCGCGCGCGGCTGCATCGCGTCTCCACCGTGCTCAATCTCGAAGGGCTGGACGCCGAGAACCAGATGCGGCGTGCCGCGGCGTTCCTCGGCGGCCTGTTCGACGTCGACCGCGATCATTGGTACCCGATGCTGGTGGTGGTCGACGAGGCGCAGCTGTTCGCGCCGGCGGTCGCCGGCGAGGTCTCGGACGAGGCGCGCAAGCTCTCTCTCGGCGCGATGACCAATCTGATGTGCCGCGGCCGCAAACGCGGCCTCGCCGGCATCATCGCGACCCAGCGCCTGGCAAAACTCGCCAAGAACGTCGCGGCGGAAGCCTCCAATTTCCTGATGGGCCGGACCTTCCTCGACATCGACATGGCGCGCGCCGCCGACCTGCTCGGCATGGAGCGGCGGCAGGCCGAATCCTTTCGCGATCTCGAGCGCGGACAGTTCATGGCGCTCGGCCCGGCGTTGTCGCGACGCCCCCTGCGTTTGCATATCGGCCCGACCGACACCCACGCGCGCAATTCCACGCCGCGGCTGATGCCGATGCCGGAAGCCGCGCTCGAGGATATGCGCGCCGTGATCTTGGCCGCGCCGCCGCCCGATGCCAGCCGCCCGCAGCGCCGGCCCGCGCCCGATCTGCTCGAGCAGCTCCGCGCCGCGAAGGCGGCCGCGCCGGAGATCCGGCCTGAGGTGGCCGAGGTGCCGATCAGCGCCGAGGAGCTCGCCGAGCGGCGCGAGCGCGTCGATCGTACGCTTCGCGCCGTGCTTGCCGAGCCCGATGCCGGCTTCCGCGCCGTCGGCGTGCTCTATCAGGAGTTCGTGGTTCGCTGCCGCATCGAGGGCCTCGGCTCCGCGGTGCCTGATCTGAACGAATTCCGCCGCATGCTGACACGCGCACGCGCCGGGCTCGGCGCCGAGCATGCCGAGGACGACGTCTGGCAGGACGTGTCGCTGCGCGCCTCGATCCTGCCCGACGACATGCAGGGCGTGTTCATGATGATCGCACGCGCGGCGAAAGAAGGCTGGCCCTGCCCCGGCGATGCCGCGATCGCACGCGCTTACGGCTCGCATTCGCTGCGCCGCGCCCAGCGCCTGCTCGGCTACATGGAGGAGCAGGGCCTGATCGTCTGCCAGCTCGACGGTGGCGGCCGCCGGATCGTGACGCTGGTGGAGCTGGCCTGGGCCACCGCGCCGGGCGATCCCAACGGCGACGATCTGCCGGCGGAGCCGGTTCCGAGCGCGGCCTCGGCTTGAGATCGCCTAGAACGTCCCGGCGACAGTCAGGCGAAAAGTCAGCGGCTCGACCGGGTGCAGCACGTAATCCATCACGCCATTCTGGCAGACCGCCGTCGGCGCGACGCCGCCGGTGCAGAGATTGTACAGCGTGTCGGTCTTGAGCAGCGAGCCATAGGCATAAGTGATCTGGTTCGCCTGCGTGTTGAAGAGATTGAGCACGTCGAGCTGGATGCGCCAGCCGTTGTCGATGCGGTAGCCGAGGCGGCCGTTGAAGATGCTGGTCGCGGACGAGCGGAACGCATTGTCTTCCGTCAGCGGGCTCGACGCCAGATAGCGCCAGCGCAAAGTCTCGAACCAGCCGGTCTTCTCGCCGAGCGTGATGCCGGCCGAGGCCACCATCGCCGGCGCGTTCGGAATGTAATTGCCGGGCGCGTTGCCGATCTGCGCCTCGGGATAGCCCGCGAGCGAGGCGTAGACCTCCGCCTGCTCGCTGTCGGTGCCACGGAAGCGCGCATGCGTCATGGCGAGATCGGCATCGATGTCGATCCACGAGCGCGGGCGGTAATGATTGGTCCACTCGAAGCCGTAGCGGCGGCTGGCGCGGGTCGCCGAGGTATCGCCGGCATCGCCGGAGAACAGGATCTCGGAATCCTGGTCGAGGATGAAGAGGCTGAACGAGGTGTCGAGGCCGGGAACGATCTTGCTGCGGACGCCAACCTCCGCGCCCTTCGTACGTACCAGCAGCGGCGACGGCGTAAGTCGCGTGGTGGGATCGCTCGGATCTTCCGTCGTGGTCGCGCCGCGCGCGTCGTTCGAGTGCATGCCGGTGCCGGCGCCGAGGAAGAACTCGGTCTGGTTGAACGGGCCGAGCACCATGCGGAATTTCGGGCTGCCGAGCGCGGCGTCAGTGCGGCCGGAATTGTTGGCATTGAACAGCGAGTTGACGTCGGCCGCATAGTAATCGCCGCGCAGGCCGACCGTGGTCCTGAGCCAATCGGTCCAGCGCACGGTGTTCTCGGCGAAGACACCGACGCTGCCCTCGCCGACCTTGTCGCTGCGAATGCTGGAGAGGAAGCCGCGCTGGAACGTGTTGCTCAGCGCCAGATCGATCGAATCATAGCGCGATTGCAGGCCGATCGTGGTCTGCATCGGCAGGCCGGCGAACGATCCGTTCAGCGTGCGCGAGATGTTGGCGCCCGCCATCAGGCGGTCGTCGTGCTGGTGGAACTGGTCGCCGAGCACGGGATCGCTGAGGAAATAGGTGAAGTTGTTGAAGAGGTCGAGCTGGCTCTTCACGACATAGGCGTTGGCCTTCCACGACCCCACATCGTCGCTCTGCGCGATGCGGCCTGAGAGCGCAAAGCGGTTGGTGTTGCCGCCGTCGCTCGGATCTTCCGAGCCGAAGCGGTCGATAAAACCGGCGGTGATCGCACGCTGCGGCACCTGGTCGGTCGAATTCCATTTGTTCGCGTAGGCCATGCCGGTGACGGAGACGCCATCGGTCGCGGTGCCCTGGCTGTAGCGGACGAGACCGTTGAGCTTGCGCACATTGTCCGGATTGTCCCAGGGGCCGTTGTAGGTGCCGAGCTCGCCCGCGACGAGCAGCGAACCGTCGCCGACTTTCGCGGAGTCCATGCCGAGCAGGCGGCGATAGCCATAGCTACCGGCGGTCACCTGCGCGAGCCCTTTATCGGTGCGGTCGATCAGGCCGATATGGACGCTGCCGACCGAGGCGAAATCGCCCTCGTCGGCGAAGTACGGCCCCTTGCGCACATCCATCGCGCTGATGGTTTCCGGGATCAGCCAGTTGAGATCGGCATAGCCCTGGCCATGCGCGTGGGTGCGCATGTTGACGGGGACGTCATCGACATAGATGGCGAGATCGGTGCCGTGGTCGAGATTGTAGCCGCGCAGAAAATACTGGTTGGCTTTGCCTTCACCGGAATGCTGGGTCACGATCAACCCCGGCACGACTTCGAGCGCCTCACCCGGCCGCATGAACGGGCGTGCGTTGACCTCATCGCCGGAAACGGTGATCGCGCTCGCCATGCCCGGCGGGCCCTTTGCGCCGGAGGCGACGCTGCGGGCGTCCGAGACCGGAGCCTGCGTCGGCTGAGCCACGTGACCGCGATTGGCCGGGACCGGCTTGCTGGCTCGCCGCGATGCAGGCGGCCTCTTGTGAGGCTTCGTCTCGCCGCCGGAGACCTCGATCGGCGGCAGTTCGCGCGAGGCGTCACTGCTCTGCGCGAACGCGCTGCCGTCATCCGCGAGAAGCATGATGGCCGAAAATGCCGTCAACGCTCCGCGACGACGGCCAGACTCAGGCCGCCTCGGTCGCATCAGCGCCCCGAAGTACATTCGCGCGGGACGCGGCGCCCGCAAACATGCGGCGATAGAGCACGACCGAAACGAGCCAGGCGATCGCAAACAGCGCGATCACGGCGAAGCCGACATTGGCGAGCGACTCGTTGAGGCCGTCGACCAGCGTCCACACGCCACCGGTTAGACCAAGCCGGTCGGCGATCAGGCCGAGCGCCTCGATGCCACCGATCAACAGCGCCACCGCGACGGAGGCACCGGTGATGGTGAGGTTGTACCAGAGCTTTCGCAGGGGATCGACGAAGGCCCAGCGATAGGCGCTGACCATCAGCGCCGAGTCGGCGGTGTCGACCAGCGCCATGCCCGACGCGAATAGCGCGGGAAAGACCATGACATCGGCGAGTGCAGCACCGCGCGCGGCTTCGGTCGCGGAAATGCTGAGCAGGCCGATCTCGGTCGCGGTGTCGAAGCCGAGCCCGAACAGGAACCCGAGCGGGAGCATGTGCCAGGGCTTTGTCACCAGGCGGAACATCGGGCCGAGCAGGCGCGCCAGGAATCCACGGTTCGCCAGCAGCGCATCGAGCTGCGCGGCGTCGTGGACGCCCTGCGCGCGCGCGATGCGAAACGTCCGCCACAGGCCGACGAAGATGGCGAGATTGATGGCCGCGATCACCAGCAGGAACAGCGCCGACACCGA
Source organism: Bradyrhizobium sp. 956_D2_N1_4 (assembly GCF_052076025.1). Taxonomy (NCBI): domain Bacteria; kingdom Pseudomonadati; phylum Pseudomonadota; class Alphaproteobacteria; order Hyphomicrobiales; family Nitrobacteraceae; genus Bradyrhizobium; species Bradyrhizobium sp. 956_D2_N1_4. The sequence goes on from NZ_CP197237.1 coordinate 6,204,652, forward strand.
TGTGCCGATGACGCCGCCGATATCCCTGAGCAGGCTGTCGCCGCCGAGGCTCACCACACCGAGTGCCAGCAGCATGGTCGCGACTACGACCACGGTGGAATGGCCGAGGGCGAAATAGAGGCCGACGCTGCGCGGCGTACCGCCCGCATGCATCAGCTTGCGCACGACATTGTCGATGGCGGCGATGTGGTCGGCGTCGACGGCATGGCGGAGGCCAAACACCCAGGCCAGCAGCGCGGTCGCCATCACCGTCGGCCGGTCACCGAACGCCGCGAAGGCCCAGGCCCATGCGGCGACGTTGGCGGCGATGAGCCCGCCGAACAGCAACACGGTGGCGGGCTCCACCGCCCGTAGGGACCATTTCGTCACGACAATCATTCCGTTCGCACGCCCCTTCGCGGCAACGGTATGATCTTTTCATAGAATGATCACACTAACCAATGCAATTCCAGGGGGCCGCTTTGCAGGAATGCTTGTAACCATCCTTCGAGACGCCCGCTGCGCGGGCTCCTCGGGGTGAGGCCTGGATTCGCCGCCACGTTGCGAGCAGACCCTCATGGTGAGGAGTCCGCGCAGCGGGCGTCCGGACGATGCTCTGCATCGCCGGGCGAACCATCAGGCCGAGGTCAAGCTACGCGGCCTCGGAGCCACCAAGATAGGCATCGCGGATGCGGGGGTCGTCCTTGAGCGCTCGCGCCGGGCCTGAGAGCACGATCTTGCCGGTCTGGAGCACATAGGCCTCGTGCGCGATCTCGAGCGCGAGGCTGGCGTTCTGCTCGACCATGAAGACCGACACGCCTTCCTGGTTGATGGTGCGGATCAACTCCAGCACGCGGTCGACATAGAGCGGCGACAGGCCCATGGTCGGCTCGTCCATCACGATCATCCGAGGACGGCTCATCAGCGCGCGCGCCATTGCGACCATCTGCTGCTCGCCGCCGGAGAGCGAACCGGCACGCTGCGACAGCCGCTGCCCAAGTTTCGGAAACAGCGTCAGCATCTTGTCGAGATCCTGCGCGATCGCCTCGCGGTCGTTGCGCACGAAGGCCCCCATCAGGATGTTCTCGCGCACGCTCATGTCCGCAAACAACCGCCGCGCCTCAGGCACAGAGGCGATACCACGGCGGACGATCTGCGGCGTGGTCAGCCCGAGCAGCGAGGCGCCGTCGAAGGTCACGTCACCCGAGCGCGGTTTCACCAGACCCAAGATGATCTTCATCGTGGTCGACTTGCCGCTGGCATTGCCGCCGAGCAGGCAGACGATATGGCCGCGGCCGACCGTGATCGACAGGTCGAAATGCACCTGCGCCTGGCCGTAGAAGGTGTTGACGTTCGAGAGCGCCAGCAGCGGCTCGGATGCGCCAGTCGTCATACCACGCTCTCCCGCTCCGGCGTCTCCGACAGGCCATGGCCGAGATAGGCCTCGATCACCTTGGGATCGCCACGCACCACTTCGCCCGGCCCTTCCGCAATCTTCTTGCCCTCGTCCATGACGATGACGCGGTCGGAGAGGCGCATCACCATCTCCAGCTTATGCTCGATCAGGAGGATGGTCAGCCCCTCGGCCTTCAGTTCGGCGACGAGGCCCTGCATCTCCGTGGTTTCGGTCGGGTTCATGCCGGCGGTCGGCTCGTCGAGCAGCAACAGGCGCGGCTTCAGCGCAAGCGCGCGCGCGATCTCGACGCGGCGGCGGTTGGCATAGGACAGGCTGTAGGCCGGCTGGTCGATCCGCGGCAGCAGCCGCTCGCCGAAGCGAGCGAGAATGGTCTTCACCTCCTCGCGCAGCCGTTCCTCTTCGTCCCTGACGCTGGCCGGACGCAACAGCGCCAGCCCCAACTCCAGCAGCGGGCCGATCACAGGCACCGCGGGCTTCACCGCGCGCAGCCGCGTGTGCGCGCCGATCAGGACATTGTCCATGACGCTGAGATTGCCGAACACGCGGCCGAGCTGGAACGTGCGCGCGATACCTCCGGCAGCGAGCCGCTCCGGCGACAGACCCGTGATGTCCTGACCTTCAAAGCTGACATTGCCGGCATCGGGCCGATCGAGCCCGGTCACGAGATTGAACAGCGTCGTCTTGCCGGCACCGTTCGGGCCGATGATGCTGATGAGCTCACCCCTGGCGAGATCGAGGTCGATGGCATCCACTGCGGTCAGGCCGCCAAAGCGACGCGTCAGCCCGCGCAGGGACAGCATGGGTGTGTGCTGCTCTGCCATCATATCGTTCCCAACAGGCCCTGCGGCCTGAACCGCACGAGCAGCAGCAGCACGATGCCGTAGATCAGGATGCGATACTCCGCCGCGATCCGGAACACCTCCGGCAAGCCGACCAGCGCGACCGCTCCGACGATGGCGCCGACCACGTTGCCGAGACCGCCCAGGATCACGACCGTCAGCGCCAGGATGGATTGCTGCGTGTTGAAGGTCTCGTGGTTGATGTAGGAATAGAGATGGGCGGCGATGCCGCCGCTGACGCCGGCGGCAAAGCCGCCGAAGATGAAGGCCAGCGACTTGTAGCGGTTCAGGCTGAGGCCATAGGCGCGCGCGGCGATGTCGTCGTCTCTGATAGCGCGAAAACTGCGGCCGAGATGAGAGCCGAGCAGCCGCCCCTGCAGCAGCGCCAGCACGACCATCACGATGAAGCTGAACCAGTAGATCGAGGTCGGGCTGACCAGATCGTAGCCAAACAGCGACAGCGGCGGAATGCCGGAGATGCCGATCGGGCCGCGCGTGACGCTCTCCCAGTTCAAAATCACCAGCGACACGATCTCGCCGATGGCGAGCGTCGCGATCGACACGTAATGCCCGCGCAGGCGGAACGACGGCGAGATCAATGCCGTGCCGAGCGCGGCACTCATCAGGCCACCGGCGATGATGGAGAGGCCGACGGGGACGTTGAGGGTCAGCGACAGCAGCGCGGAGGTGTAGGCGCCGATCGCGAGCAGCGCGGCATGTCCGAGCGAGACCTGTCCCACCGTGCCCGCAACCAGCGTCAGGCTGAGCGCGAGCATGCCGAGCAGCCAGGCGTTGATCAGGGTCTGGAGCACGTAGAAGGACACCGGGAAGAACGGCAGGATCGCGAACACGCCGGCGGCGACCAGCAGCGCCCAACGCGGAATCCGCACCGGGCGGCTCGGCGCGATGAAAGTGCCGGTGAGCGGCTCGGGTGGCGCCTGTCGCGCGCTGGCGAACAGGCCGTTCGGGCGAAGCACGAGCACGATGACCAGCAGCAGGAACGCGAACAGATTGCGGTAGCTGGTGCCGAACACGGCGACGCCGTAGCTCTCGACCAGCCCGAGCAACAAGCTGCCGATCACGGCGCCCGGCACGTTGCCGGCACCCCCGACCACTTCCGCAACGACGCCCTTGAGCGTTGCCTGCAGGCTCATCGCGGTGTCGATCTGGTTGTAGTACATACCGACCAGCAGGCCGGAGACGCCACCGAGCGCGGCGGCGATGCCGAACACGGCCTGATTGACGCGGTTGACGTCGACGCCCATCTGCATCGCGGCATCGCGGTCCTGCGCGGTGGCGCGCACCGCCCAGCCGAGCTTGCTGTAGCGCAGGAACACGAACAGCAGCAGCGCGCTGGTGAGACCGACGCCGGCGATCAGCAGATCAAGCGGTCCGATCGTGCCGCCACCGACCTGGAAGCGCACGTCAGGCAGCTGGCTCGGCAGCGCGCGCGGATTGGGCGAGAAGGTCAGCATCACCAGCTGATCGAGCACGAAGCTGATGCCGATGGTCGCGAGCAGCGGTGCGATGCGTACCGAATTCTGGAGCGGACGCAGGCCGAACCGTTCGATGATCAGTCCGACGATCGCGGCCGCCACCGCGACCACGATGATGGTGAGCGGCAGCGGCGTATGCAGCTGCACCACCGCGACCCAGCCGATATAGGCGCCGACGAGATAGATCGAGCCCTGGGCAAAGTTGATCAGCCGGCTGACGCCGAAGATCAGCGCAAGCCCGACCGCAACGAGCGCGTAAACATTGCCGACGATCAGCCCGTTGATCGTGTAGTCGAGCCAGGAAGACACGCTGATATCACCGCGTAGAGAGGAAAGCGGCCGGAGCCCCCGCTCCGGCCATCAAGTCAGGTCGGCTTGCCGTCCCAGAGCGCGAACTGGCCCTTGCGCACGACGAGCTCGGCGTTCATGGCGCCCTTGACGCGGCGGGTCGCGACGTCGAACGTCGCGGCGCCGAAGATGACGCTCGGCACGTCCTTGACCTTGGTGAAGGCGTCACGGACCGCCTTGCGGTCGGTGCCGCCGATCTTCACCACGGCAGCCGCCATATTCATCGCATCATAGGCGTAGGCGTTGAAGGCGTCTGGCTCCAGACCGTTGTACTTCTTCTTGAAGCCGGCGATGAATTTCTGCACCTCGGGCCGCGGGTCTTCCGGGAAGTAGCGCGTGCCGACATGGACCTCTTCGACGGCATCGCCGCCCAGCTCCAGGAATTTCGGCGAGTAGACCGAGCTTGCCGCACAGATCACCTGCTTCAGCCCGACCTGTCGCGCCTGACGCGCGATCAGTGCACCGTCGGAGTAGTAGGAGATCAGGATCAACCCGTCCGGATTGGCATCACGCACACGCACCAGCGTGGAGCGGAAGTCGCGCTCCTCCGCGATATAGCCCTCGGTGACCGCGATCTCTGCGCCATATTCCTTTGCAGCATTGACGAAATAATCGCGGCTGGTGCGGCCCCAATCCGTGTTGAGGTGCAGCACCGCGAGCTTCTTGAGGCCGAGGCGCTTCACCGCATAGGACGCCAGCAGCGGCTGCTCGTCGGCCTGGCTGACCGAGGTGCTCCACATGAAGTCGCCGCCCTTGGTGAAGTCAGGATGCGAGTTGGTGAAGCCGAACTGCACCAGGCCCGCGCGCTGATAGATCGGCGAGGCCGCCATCGAGGCCGGGCTGGAGAAGTCGCCGAGCTCAAGGACGATGCGGGGATCGGAGACGAACTTCTGCGCGATCGCCACCGACTGGCGCGGATCGCTCTGGCTGTCCTCGAAATTGTAAGTGAGCTTGCGGCCGTTGATGCCGCCGGCCGCCTGGATCTCGTCCAGCGCGAGGTCGAAGCCCTGCTTCCACTGCGTGCCATATTGCGCGTTCGGCCCGGTCAGGGGACCGCTGACACCGAGCAGGATCGGTTCAGACGATTGCGCGAAGGCGCCGCGCGAGAAGGCTGCTCCCGCCATCATGGTGGCGAGCGAGCCCTTGACCAGGGTACGACGATCGATGTTGCTCATGCACGGCTCCATCCAGTGTTGAAACAAACAGCAATTCTTGTGCCGGTGAGATTGCCTATTTCGAGGGCTCACCGAGTGACAGCATCAGCCGGTTCGCCCAGTTGAAGAACGAGGCGCCGTTGATGACGTCGACGATCTCGGCATCGTCGAGGCCGGCGCGGCGCAGCTCCGCGATATTCTCAGGCCCGAAGGCAATCGGCGTCGCGGCCAGCGCGACCGAGGCCTTGATCACCGCATTCCAGCGCTCGCCAAGGTCGGCCTTGACGCCTTCGTCGAGCAGGCGCTGCACGTCGTCGCGGCGCTTGGAATAGGTGCTGGCGAAACGCGCATGCACCGAAGCGCAGTAGATGCAGCCGTTGTAGCGCGAGGTCGCGGCCGCCGCGAGCTCGCGCTCGGCGCGCGGCAGGCCATCGGCGACGTTGTAGAAGATGTCCTTGTCGGTCTTGGTTCGGGCTTCCAGCACCTCGGGATCACGCACGAGAAGGCGGAAGTAATCGGACTTGGCACGGGAGCGATCGACCAGGCCCGCGAAATGCCGCTCGGTCAATTCTGCCTCGGGCAGCGGCTCGATCCACGACACCCAGCCGAGCTCGTCCTGGGTGAAGACGACGGGCGGATTGACGTTGTTTGCAGCGCTCATGATGCAGTCTCCTTACGCGCCGGCCGCAGCGCTTGCGATGCCCAGCGAGGCGCCGAGCACGCGGAGGCCCGTGACGACGCGCACCTGGAACGACAGGAACGCGACGAGCTGAGAGAAGGTGACGATGCCGGTGTCGGACCAGCCGGCGGCCAGCAGCGCCTTCATGTCGGCGGACGCCGCATCGCGCGGGCGAAACACCAGCAGATGCGCATGCTCCAGCGCCGCGGCGAGCCTGGCGCCAAGAACGGACTTGCCCTCCGCACTCACGCGATAGATCAGGCCGGCCGTGTTTTCGACTGACAGCGGTCCGGCCGGATACGCACCGTAAGGGCCTGACGTCTCGCCGCGCCCGATTTCGACCTCGATCGCCTTGGCCAGGCGCGCACCATCGGCGGTCGCCGCGAGCTTCGCCCGATAGAAGGCGGCCACATTGGGCTCGCGGTGAAGGCCGATCACGAAGAGCGCGACTGCGGCACGCTCCACAAGCGAAAAATCGCCGGCGTCGATCGGCTCGAACAGCGAGAGATAGCTCTTCTGCGCATTCTCGCGCGCCTGCAGGCGGCGTCCGCGAATGCCATCCAGAGCCGTGCCCGGTTCGATCCCGGCAAGCGTGTCGATGATATCTTTCGTAGCCATCATTCAGCCTCGTGCAACGCGATCATGTTCGCTCCGATCAGCCCGCCAGAGCCACGTCAGCCGCCGTCCGGGCCCAGCCCAGTGCCGGCGCGACTTTCTCGGCGACAAGCTCGATCGAGCGCAGGATATGAGGATGCGGCGCGTCCACCGAATGCGCCTGGAAGACGAGGTCGGTCACCCGCTCCAGCGTGGCATCGGCGCGGAGCGAGGCGATGACGTCGTCGGCCGCACCGACATGGGTGTCGAATGCGATGATCATCTCCTCCAGCGTCTCGCCAGGCCTGGCATGACCGCCCTTGAGGAACTGCGGCAGCGCGCGCCGCAGCCCGATATCGGCAAGGCGCATCGCTTCAGTCCGGTCGTCGGCGACGAAGACGCTGCGTGAGGCCATGATCCGGGGCTCGCATCCCGGCGGAAGCGCTTCGAGGTAGGCATCGATGACCGGATTCTGGATCTCGGCGAGCGTGGCCTTCGGCGCCTCCTTGGTCCGGGGCTGGGTGCGCGACAGCAGCAGGCCATCGCCGGCCTTGCCCGCGCGCGCACCACCGGCGACCGAGAACGTCGCCTGCCAGATCCGCTTGTCCAATTGGGGCCGCTGCGGATACAGCGTATCGCCGCCGGTGAGCGGCTTGCCGATCAGGGCGGTGCGGACCACGTCCAGATTGCGGGCAAAGATCTCGTTGCGTTGGGCGCTGTCGAGGCCGAAGGCGGCAAAGGCCGACGGATTGCCGCCGGTGCCGACGCCGAGCTCGAAGCGGCCGTTGCAGAGCAGATCGAGCACGGCGGCATCTTCCGCCACCCGCACCGCGTTCTCCAGCGGCAGCGTGACGATGCCGGTGCCGAGACGGATGCGCGAGGTTTGCGCCGCGACGTAACCGAGGAAGGTGAAGGGCGACGGCAGGCCGCCCTCGCGCTCGTGAAAATGATGCTGCGCGATCCACGCGGAATCGAGGCCCGCTTTCTCAGCGCGCACGATCTGCTCGGCGGCGAAGCGGTAGCGCTCCCCTGGCGGGGCTTCATCGAGGAGCCGCGTGAAGAACCCCAGTCGTTTCAGGTTTGCAAAGCGTTTCATACGACCCCTGTCGGGCGAGGATGGGCCCCGATGATGTCGGTTGCCGCAGTTCCAGACAAGCGGGCATTGCGCAAGGCTGCCCGCCGGATCGCCCCCTGCGCTGGACCTTGGCTAGGCAGATTGCCTACCAGCTCGGCAGCACCGCACCCTTGAACTTGGTCAGGACGAACTCCTTGACCTCGGGCGTGTGGTAGCTGTCGACGAGGATCTTGACCCAGGGCTTGTCCTTGTCGGCGGCACGTACCGCGATCAGGTTGACGTAGGGTCCCTTCGGGTCCTCGCGCAGGATCGGATCCTTGACGGGATCGAGGCCCGCCTGGGTTGCATAATTGGTGTTGATCGCAGCGGCATCGACATCGTCGAGCGCGCGCGGCGCCTGCGCCGCATCGACCTCGATGAATTTCAGCTTCTTGGGATTCTCGGTGACGTCGAGCACCGTCGGCTTGAAGCCCGTGCCGTCCTTCAGCTTGATCACGCCCTTGTCGCGCAGCAGCAGCAGCACGCGGCCGCCATTGGTCGGATCGTTCGGGATCGAGACCTTGCCGCCCTCAGGGATATCGGCGAAGGCCTTGTGCTTCTTCGAATAGACGCCGATCGGGAAGTTCACGGTCAGCCCGACGGATTCGATCTTGTAGCCGCGGTCGGCCTTCTGGTTGTCGAGATAAGGTTGGTTCTGGAACGAATTGGCCTGGATCTCACCGGCATCGAGCGCGGCATTCGGCACGACGTAGTCGGAGAACTCGATCAGCTGGATGTCGAGGCCCTGCTTGGCGGCGATCGGCTTCACCGCCTCAAAGATCTGCGCATGCGGGCCCGGCGTCACACCGATCTTGATGGTCTCGGCGGTTGCTGCGGCCGACCAGGCGGCAAGCGCGGTTGCGAGGATCAGGGGGAGGCGAAACGACATCTTGGTCTCCATCACGCGGGCGGCAATCAGTGAAACCGTATTCGCTTCTCCGTGAGGCGAAATCAATGAAATGAAAATCCATAATGACTACCGGTGACGGACTCTCGTTCTCCATTTGGCGCAAAATAGGAAACGAATTCGCAGGTCATGGGGCGCGTTGCGCAAGCGTGATGGGCATCACGGCAAAGTGTCACCCCGGATGCGAGATTGGCGGCAAGGCCAGCAAGGAGTTCAGCCATGACCGCCCTCGCCGCCCCGAAGTTCGCCAGCCGGAAGCGCCTAGGAGCCTCTATGCCCTGCTCCAGGGCGTTCCGTTCAATTCCGGCGTCGCCCTGACGATGAAGCTGATCAGCGCGTCGTCGCTCAAGTTGCTGAGCAATCTGCTGCTGCTGTCGGCGCTGCCGGCATCCAGTGATGCCTGTTTACTCGGAGCGCCACGTCCACGGTGACAGCATGATCAGGACGCAGATCGCGGCATAGGCGACGAGCGAGGCCGTGACCATGGTGGCGAGACCCGCCATGCCCGCGCCAAAACTCGCCACCGCGATCCAGCCGCCGCCGGCCGCGATCAGGATGCGCGCAAAGGACGAAGCGAGCGGCCCCATCGCTCGGCCGGTGCCTTGCACCGCGAACGAACTGACAAAACCGAAGCCGAGCGCGGCATAGGCGGGCGCGACGATGCGCAAATAGGTCATGCCCTCGCTGACGACGTCCGCGTCATGGCTGAAGAGGTGCAGCCAGGCTGTCGGGAAGATCGCGACCAGCAAGCCGATCGTGCCGGTCATGATCATGCCGACCACACCGCTGATCCAGCCGATCTTTCGTGCCCGCGCGGTCTGGCCCGCGCCCATGTTGACGCCGACCATGGTCAGCGTCGCCGTGCTGATGCCGAACAGCAGCGGGATCATGATGTAGTCCAGCCGCGAGGCAATGCCGTAGCCGGCGAGCGCGGAGGTGCCGAACAGCCCGACCGCGCCGGTAACGAGAATAACGGTGAGGTTGGTCAGCACCGCGTTGAACGCGGTGGGGATGCCGACCTTCAGCATGTCGCCGAAGATTTTTGCGCGCAACGGCACGATGTGCAGCTTCAGGCCAGTCGCGCCCGTCGACATGTAGCGCAGCAGGAACAGCATCGCCGCGCCGTAATAGAGGCCGAAGGCTATGCCGGCGCCGCCGATGCCGAGCCGCGGGATCGGCCCGAACCCGAAGATCAGTGCCGGCGAGACCGGAATGGTCACGATGGCGCCGACCAGCGTCACCAGGGCCGGCACTTTGACGTTGCCGGCGCCGCGCAGCGCGGCAGCCTGGAGGTTGACGATCCACACCGGAATGGCGCCGGCGAACAGATAGTTGGAATAGGTGGTGGCAGCGCTAAGCGCACCGTCGGTGCCGCCGAGGGCACGATAGAGATGCGGACCACCGAGGACGACGCCGAGCGTGAACACGCCGCCGGCAATGATCGCGAGCACCACGGCATGAAACAGCGCCGCCTCGGCATCGGCGCGGCGGCCGGCTCCAACCGCGCGCGCCACCGAGGACGCAACGCCGGAGCCGAACCCGCCGTTCGACATCATGGTCATCAGCATGAAGATCGGGAACACCAGCGCGGCGCCGGCGAGCGCATCGGTGCCGAGATAGCCGACATAATAGGCCTCCGCGATGTTGACCGCGGTCTGCGCCACCAGGACGGTCACGGTCGGCAGCGCGAGCTTGAGCAGCGTGGGCAAGATCGGCGCGGTCAGGAGCGCGGCGCGTCTTTGCTCAGCCGCGCTTGGTGCGGGCGGAGCCGTCTGGCGAAGCGGCGCCGCGGTGTGGGCCACGAATGGCGCGGCGGACAAGGCCGGCGCGGCGGCATCTTCGACGGACATGGTTCGATCCTGTGGTTCCCTCGGACCGCCCGGTCGGCCGCCCATTGCATTATGATCATAATGTATTAGTATGATCATAATGCAATAGAGCAGACCTCACGTTTTTGTGGCATAGGGGGCGGCGGGTTCGCAGGAGGCGGAATTGGCGCGCTACGACAAGGGACACAGGGACACGACGCGGCGGCACATTCTCGATGTCGCATCATCGCAGTTCCGCGAGAGCGGCATCGCCGCGGTGGGCCTCGCCGGCATCATGGCGGAAGCGGGCCTGACCAACGGCGCCTTCTACACGCACTTCGCCTCCAAGGAGGATCTGGTGCGCGCGGTGCTGCTCGACGCGCTGGAGCGGCGCGAGCAGCGGCACAGGGACAATCTCGAAAACGGCGTCGCGCTCGAGACCGTGATCCGCGACTATCTCTCGCCCAAGCATCGCGATCGGGCGGCGACCGGTTGCCCGACCGCGGCCCTCGTCTCCGAGATCGCGCGGCATCCGAAGGCGACGCGCGAGGCGTTCACCGGCAAGATGTCCAACATCCTCGCGCTGATGGCAGCGCAAATGCCTGAGGGCACGCCGGCGGAGCGGCGCCGCCGCGCCATCGCGGCCTACGCCACCATGGTCGGCGCGCTGCAATTATCGCGCGCGGTGAGCGACAGGCAATTGTCGGAGGAGATTCTCGAGAACGCGGTGGATGCCGCGCTGGCGCTTGCGAAGGGGCGCTAGCCCCAGGGCGGCCTGCGTGTTGCTCAGCTCCTCGCGTCGAGCTGGCTGCTGCGGCCGGACGAATTTGCTTGCGAGGCATAGGCGGAAGCTGCGGCCGATGCCGGTGAATAGTGCGACAGCGATTCGGCGAGTTCTTCGGCGGCCTCGGTGAGCTCCTTCAGGACGGCGTCGCTGTCCGTGGCGTGGCCGCCGGAGGAATGCAGCACCTCGAACGAGATTCCGTTCGGAAGATCGACATGAACCTTGTCGATCCCGACGGCGTCGGGCGTGTCGCCGTTCTGCGCCTGGTCGGCGCCGGACGCCGGATCACCTGATATCTGCTGGCTCGCGAGCTTCTGCACGAAATCCTCGATGGACTTGAGCGCGCTGCTGTCGAAGCCGCCGCCACCGAAATGGACGATGCCGATCGACATACCGTTCGGCAGGCTCACCTTGACCTCGTCGTAGGGCGTGCCGCTCTCCAGCAGAGACGAGAACATCGAGGCGCCGTCTTGTGAACCCGCTGATTTCGACTGGCTGGTGGATGAAGGCGACCCCGCCGCGCTTCCACCGATGCTGCTCATGCTGCTGACGCTCATACCCGCACTCCACTGTCATTGCGAACGCACGCTTTGCGTGCAATGCGCATGCCAGATGAGAGCCTCATTGCCATCAAGGGCTTATCACGAAATCCGGCCGGCATAGCCTTCACGCCGGCAACAATGTCCCGGCAGAAGCTGCCCATCTCCACGTTCGCCATTTCGTCGCAGGGCCTCGCCGGCATTGCCGCCCCGCGCGCGATGCAACATGATGGGGTGGCGGCGACGATTTTTCTTCGAGGTGGGGGTCATTCGATGAATGAAGACGAGATTCGCAAATCCATCGCGGAGGTGAAGCAAGGCACGCTGACGCGGCGCTCGTTCATCCGGACCATGGCTGCGGCCGGGATCGCCGCGCCGGTCGCGAGCCAGATCCTGCTCTGGAACGACGTCGCGATGGCGGATGCCACGCTGCCATACAAGCCGACCAAGGCCGGCGGCGGCGGCCCGCTCAAGATCCTGCTGTGGCAGGCCCCCACCCTGCTCAATCCGCATTTCGCCATCGGCACCAAGGATCAGATCGCCTCGCGCATCTTCTTCGAGCCGCTGGCCGGTTGGGACAAGGACGGCAACCTCATCCCCTGCCTCGCCGCCGAGATTCCGACCAAGGCGAACGGCAGCCTCGCGGCCGACGGCATGAGCGTTATCTGGAAGCTGAAGCAGGGCGTGAAGTGGCATGACGGCAAGCCCTTCACCGCCGACGACGTCGTCTTCACCTGGGCCTATGCGGCGGACCTCGCGACCGCCGCCTACAGCACGGGATCCTACAAGGACATCACCGTCGAGAAGATCGACGACCACACCGTCAAGGTGCTGTTCAAGGCCCCGACCCCGTTCTGGGCCGACCCCTTCGTCGGCTCGGTCGGCCAGATCCTGCCGAAGCACCATTTCGGCGACTATGCCGGCGCGAAATCGCGCGAGGCGCCGGGCAATCTGAAGCCGGTCGGCACCGGCCCGTACAAATTCGTCGAATTCAAGCCGGGCGACCTGATCCGGGCCGAACGCAACCCCGACTATCACGTCAATAACCAGCCGCATTTCGACACGCTCGAGGTCAAGGGCGGTGGCGACGCGGTCTCAGCGGCGCGCACCGTGCTCCAGACCGGCGAATACGACTATGCCTGGAACCTGCTGGTGGAGGAGGAGGTCCTCAAGCGCATGGAGGCCAGCGGCAAAGGCAGGGTCGACATCACGCCGTCCGGCAACGTCGAGTTCATCATCCTCAACACGACGGACCCCTGGACCGAGGTCGACGGCGAGCGTTCCAGCGTTAAGACCAAGCACCCGACGCTGTCCGATCCGGTCGTCCGCCAGGCGTTCAATCTCCTGATCGATCGCGAGGCGATCCAGAAATTCATCTACGGCCGCGGCGGCATCGCCACGGCAAGCTTCGTCAACCAGCCCCAGCAGTTCAAGTCGGGCAAGCTGACCTACGCCTTCGACGTCGACAAGGCGAACAAAATCCTCGACGAGGCCGGCTGGAAGCGGGGCGCGGACGGCATCCGCGAGAAGGACGGCAAGAAGCTCAAATACGTCTTCCAGACCTCGATCAACGCCCCGCGCCAGAAGACGCAGGCCATCATCAAGCAGGCCTGCCAGAAGGCCGGTATCGACATCGAGCTGAAGTCGGTGACCGCATCGGTGTTCTTCTCGTCTGATGTCGGCAATCCCGACACCTACTCGAAACTCTATTGCGACATGGAGATGTACAACACGACGCAGCCGCAGCCCGATCCGGAGCGGTTCTTGAACCAGTGCGTCTCCTGGGAGATCGCCAACAAGGAGAACAAGTGGCTCGGCCGAAACATCTCGCGCTGGTCCGATCCCGAGGCCGACAAGGCCTACAAGACCGCGCAGCAGGAGCTCGATCCGGTCAAGCGCGCCGCGCTCCTGATCAAGGTCAACGAGATCTTCTGCGAAGCCAATATTCTGGTGCCGCTGCTCTCCCGCAACATCGTCGGCGCCGGCGTCAATAGCCTCATGGCCGACATCTCGGGCTGGGACGTCACGACCTGGAATCTGGGGAGCTGGTATCGGGTCTGACGACCGGCGCGCGAGGACCCGGCTCCCTCAAGGCGCCGGGTCGCATGCCGTATCTGCGCATGATGGCTTTGCTCAGCGCGCCCTCGGACGCATAGCCGACCTCGCCGGCGATCTTTGCGATCGGATCGGAGGTGCCGGCCAGCCGCTTGCGCGCGACCGTCAATCGCAAATCGGACAGGAACGTCATGGGCGCGACCCCCGCGCGCTTTTGAAAAGCCCGCACCAGCGTCGCACGCGAGGCGATCGCCACCGCCGCCATGTCGTCGAGCGTCCAGTCCCGGGCGAGATCGTTGAGGATCGCCGACACCACCCGGGCCGTCACGCGGTCGCGCAACAGCGACACCGTCCCGTTCCCGGAGGCATCGTCCGAAAGATGATCGCGGAGCATCATCACGAACAACGCTCTCGCGAGGTCGGCCGCGACCACCTCCGATCCAACCCGCCCTGCGTCGAGCTCTTCGCGGATGTCGATCAGCAGGCGCCGAAACCGTTCCAGCAGCGGCTCCTCCGCCGTGCGCAGGATGATCTCGTCGGGAAGCGCGGCGATCAGCGGATTTTCATCCGACGTCTCGAACAGGAAACGGCCGCACAGCAGTTCGGTATCGACCTCGGCCTCGACCGTTGCACGCTGGCGGACGCCATTTCGGACCTCGGTCGTAACACGCCCGACGGCGCCGCCCGTCCGGCTGCGAACCGCGTGACTGTCGCCATGCGGCAGGAGAAGGATGTCGCCGGCTTCCAGCCGCTGCGGGCCCAGGCCCGGCCGCTCGACCACGCAAGCGCCGCGTGTGACCAAGTGGAACTGCGCCCATCCCTTGCCGTTCGGCGCGTGTAGCGACTCCCAGCTGCCGCCAAATTTGCAGGAATCCTCGAATATTGGACGGATCCTGAACAGCGGCACCATCGCCTTCAACAATTCCGCCGCGTCCGCCTCCGACATCCCTCTCCCCTTGATCCGCCCGGACATGTCTCCGAGCCGCCCGGCCATTCCATGGAACAACCAAGCGCATCTACCGTACGAGCGGGCCGTCCCGCGCATGAGTGGACCAGTACTCATGGCTTTTAACATATCCTAACGAGCAATCCTCACGGCGTTCGGTAATGTCACGGCATGAAGGCGGCAGGGATTTCCAAAAAACAGGGTTATCAAGGGGAGATCATATGACGTCCAAGACGCCAGTCGAGCTGTTGCCACGGCCTGCGAATGTGTCGCGCCGCGGCTTCGTGGGAGGCCTGTCGGCGGGCATCCTTGGCGCGGTGGCGTCCGAGGCGGCGGGCGCCGAGACGCTCGCCGACGTCCCCGATCGCGGGCCCGGCGCCGATCTCAGCGCGCACAGCGAACGCTCCCGGTTTGCAAAACTCGATCGCATCCCCGAGGCGACACCGGGCAAGCGCAACGTCGATCCCGGCGACGCCATCAATTCCAAGACGCCGCACCAGAAGCTCGTCGGCAACATCACGCCGACCGACCTGCATTACGAGCGCAGCCATTCCGGCGTGCCCGATATCGATCCCGCGCAACACCGGCTGCTCATCCACGGCATGGTCCAGAAGCCGCTGGTGTTCAGCGTCGAGGATCTGAAGCGGATGCCATCGGTGACGCGCGTGGTGTTCATCGAGTGCACCGGCAACGGCTGGGAGAATTGGAAAAAGGCCGATCCTGACGTGACGGTGCAGAACACGCATGGCCTCGTCAGCACCAATGAATGGACCGGCGTTCCGCTCAAATTCCTGATCGACCTCGTCGCCAAGGACAAGGGCTCGAACTGGATGCTGGCGGAGGGCGGCGACGGCGCGGGTGTCGATCGCAGCATTCCCCTCACCGACGAGATCGTGAACGAGGCTTTCGTCGCCTACGGCCAGAACGGCGAGCCGCTGCGGCCCGCGCACGGCTTTCCGATGCGGCTGGTGATGCCGGGCTTCGAAGGCAACCTCAACATCAAATGGCTGCGCCGCCTCAAGTTCGGCAGCGAGCCCTGGATGACGCGCTGGGAGACGGCGCGCTACACCCAGCTGCTGGCCAACGGCAAGGCGCGGCAGTTTCAGCTGCGGATGGAAACCAACTCCGTCATCACGCAACCATCGGGCATGATGCAGATCCAGCCGGGCTATAACCGCATCTCGGGTCTTGCCTGGAGCGGTCATGGCAAGATCGCCAAGGTCGAGATCTCCACTGACGGCGCCAAGACGTGGAAACCCGCGCAATTGAGCCAGCCGGTGCTGTCCAAGGCGCAGGTGCGATTCCAGATGGATTGGGTCTGGGACGGCAAGCCGACAAAAATCGTGAGCCGCTCGACCGACGACCAGGGCAACGTTCAGCCGGACCGACAGTCCTTCATCGCCGCGATGGGGACCAACGCGCTGTTTCACTACAACGCCCAGCAGACCTGGAGCATCGACGAAGCCGGGAGGGTCCGCAATGTCCTCGCATGATAAGCTGCTTCTCGCCGGCATCCTCACCGCCGGCCTGCTCGCCGCCCCCGCGCTGGCGTTCGATTTCGGCCGTCCGGCAACGCCGCAGGAAATCAAGCTGTGGGACATCGACGTCGGCCCCGACGGAAAGGGCCTGCCCGACGGCAGCGGCACGGCGGTGCAGGGCAAGCAGATTTTTGCCGACAATTGCGCGGCCTGTCATGGCGACAACGGCCAGGGCGGCATCAAGGATCGCCTCGCCGGCGGACAGGGCACGCTCGCCTCCAACATGCCGGTCAAGACCGTCGGCAGCTTCTGGCCCTATGCGACGACCCTGTTCGACTACATTCATCGCGCGATGCCGTATCCGACGCCGGGCTCGCTCAGCACCGAAGAGACCTATGCCGTCACGGCCTATATCCTGAGCCTCAACGGCATCGTTCCTGCCGACGGCAAAGTCGACAAGGACTCCTTGCCGAAAATCAAGATGCCAAATCGCGATGGCTTCATTCCGGAGCCGGAATTCGACCCGGCGCGATTATTCCGCAAGAAGTGAGCTGACATCATGAGGCTCATCTCACTGGTCGGGATCTTCGCGCTGATCGTGACATGTTTCTGGGAGACGCAGGCAATGGCTACAGACGGACTCATCACCATCAAGAGCAGTTTTGGCCCGCAGGACACGATGACGCGGCTCGAGACGGAGGTGAAGGCCAAGGGCCTCACCGTGTTTGCCCATGTCGATCACGCCGCAGGCGCTGCCGCCGTCGGCATGAATCTGCGGCCGACTGATCTGCTCATCTTCGGCAACGCCAAGGGCGGCACGCCGTTGATGCAGCAGGCGCAGACCATCGGCATCGACCTGCCGCTGAAGGCGCTGGTCTGGCAGGACGAGCAAGGCGCGACCTGGCTGTCGTACAACGATCCGGCCTATCTCGCCGGCCGTCACGGCGTCGGCGAGCCGGCCAAGGCTGCCGTCACCGCCATGACCGCCGCGCTGCATGCGATCGCGACCAAGGCCACCGCGCCGTAAGCGCGACGCGACGGCCGCGTGAGGAGAGGTTCATGAACGTGACCAGCGGGCAACCGGCGCCGCCCAAGGCGCAAGACAGCAAGCTCGCCCGATGGCTGGTCATCGCGGTGTTGTGCGCCATGCTCGTCGCCGCGAGCGTTCTCGGCTATCTCGGCTGGACCAGCACGGATGCCAGCGTGCCGGCGTCCGGCTATGTCGCGCTGGTGCTCGGCGTGGTGTTCTCGCTGGTCGTCGGCGTCGGCCTGATGGCGCTGGTGTTTTACAGCAGCCGCAAAGGCTATGACGAGCCGGTGGTGCTGATCCGGGAGCCGGAGAACGATCCGGACGATGGACAGAGCGGCCCGCGCTAAGCCGCAACAAGGGGTTGACGGGGTGACGGGTATTTTGCCCGACGAGCAATCCGAATAAGATGGCCGCCGGCACGTCGCGGAGTATTGAAAGTACCGCACCGCTTCGCGATTGCGACTGGGCCTGGCAACCGAATAGAGTGGGCCATCCGGTCACGAGAAAGGGAGTCAGGCATGGACGCGCCGAGCTCTGACAAGGACATTCAAAACACACCCGACGAGCCGGCTAACGAACAGGCGAAAACCACGCGCAACCCAACACGTACTCCTTCCATCATCGTCGGTGTCGTTGCGGCTGCCGTCGTCGCGCTTTCCGCCTTCTATCTCTTACGACCCGAACCATTGCTCGTTCAAGGCGAGGTCGATGCAACGCGGCTCGATATCGCGGCGCGCGTGGACGGACGGGTCGGCAAGATTCCCGTCGAACGCGGCCAGAACGTTGCTGCGGGCGCGGTGCTGGTCCAAATCGACAATCCGGAAACGCTGGCCAAGCACGAGCAGATGAAGGCGGCCAAGGCTGTCGCGGACGCCCAGCTCGCCAACGTTCTGGTCGGAACGCGGGTGGAAGTCATTGCCGCACGGAAGGCGGAAATGGAGCGCGCCCAGGCGGCGCTGGTGCTGGCGCAAAAGACCTTTGACCGCACGCACACATTGACCGAGCAAGGCAACGCGCCGCAAGCGCGCCTCGACCAAGCAACCGATGCGCTGCATGAAAGCGAACGCGCGGTCGATCAGGCCAAATCGGCCTATGAGCAGGCGGTCAATGGCTACACCAAGGAGGAGCGGGCCATTGCGAATACCAATGTCGAAAAGGCCAGTGCCGATATCCAAAGTGTCCAGTCGATCATCGACCAGCTCGTGGTTTATGCGCCCGTAGCCTCGCAGATCTATCAGCGTAATGTGGAACCCGGCGAATACGTCTCGCCGGGCGTCCCGCTCGTCACCTTGATCAATCTGGCGGACCTCTGGGTGCATTTCGATCTTCGCGAGGATCTCGTCAAAGGCCTGAAGGTCGGCGATCGCTTCGATGTCCGCATCCCCGCCCTCGGCGACCGCCCCGTCACGGTCGAGGTCAAGCTCATCGCGACCAAGGGCGAATATGCAAGCTGGCGAGCCACGCGTGCTTCGGGCGATTTCGACCTGCGAACGTTTTCGATCCGTGCCTATCCCGTTCAGCCCGTGCCCGAGCTGCGACCTGGAATGAGCGCCTATCTCGACTGGCGGTCGCGGCCATGAGGCCCGCGCCCAAGCCCGGATTTCTGCTGGTCGCGCGGCGCGAGTGCCGCTGGCTGTTTCACGATCGTGTGGCGCTGCTGCTGATCTTCGGCGTGCCGCTGTTTGCGTTCGTGGTTCTCACCACGGTCTTCAGCCATCCGGTCATCCGCGGCCTCGGCGTGACGATTGTCGACGAGGACAAGTCGGACGCCTCGCGGGCCCTGGTGGAATACGTCGCGGCGTCTCCGAGCCTGAAAATCACAGACCGCTCCGGGACGCTGTCGACGGCCGTGCAGGACATACGCTCCGGCAAGTCGATCTCGGCCGTCTACATCCCGCCGGATTTCGAGCGCGACCTGAAGGCCGCGCGCCGCCCGCAGATCGTCGGATTTTACAACCAGCAGTTTTTGACTCCCTCCGGGATCGCATCCTCAGGTCTGAGCGATTCACTTTCCGCCGCGGCAGCCGTGGCCGCTCCCGCCAGTCGCGCGGCACCTGCGCCAGCGTCCCTGGGAGCGCTCAAGGCGGAGACCATGGCGCTCGTCAATCCGCAGAAGAACTACGCGCAGTTCCTGCTGCGCGCGCTGCTGCCGACCATCATCCATGTGGTGATTACCCTTGCCGCCGGCTATTCCGTCGGCTCCGAATTCCGCCGCCGCGACGCGCGGGCCTGGCTCGAAAGCGCCGGTGGCGATCCGCTTGTCGCGCTGGCCGGCAAGCTCGCGCCGCTGTTCTGCCTCTTCATTTTGATCATGCTGGCCGAGCCGCTGTTTCTGGAGGGCGTGCTGGAGATTCCCTTCAAGGGCGACTTGCCGTTGATGATCGCTGCAGCCTCGCTGCTGATCATCGCCTATCTGTCGCTCGGCGCCCTGCTCCAGCTTCTGGTCGGCGATCTCGCCACCGGACTCGGGCTTGCGGGCCTCATTGCCTCGCCCGCATTCGGCTATGCCGGCGTCGGCTTTCCCACCATCGGCATGAATGCCTTTGCGCAGACATGGAGCGCGATCCTGCCGCTTCGCTGGTACATGGCCGTCCTGCTGGGACAAGCCGCGCGGGGATTGCCGGTCGCGGATTCCGCTATTCCCTTCGCTGCACTTGCCGGCCTGGCGCTGGTCTTTGCCGGCCTGGCGTGGATGCGCATGGCGAACGTCACCCGCAAGGGCTGGTTCGCAACAGCGCGGCCTGCCGAGCCACACGAGGTCATCTCCACACCGCGCGGCGTCGGCGGCGCCTTCGTGGCGGAGTGGCGGCGCGTGCTGGGAACGCGGGGCGCCTTCGCTCTGCTGTTTCTCGCTCCCCTGGTCTACGGCATCTACTATCCGCAGCCCTATCTGAACCAGATCCTTCGCAAGCTTCCGATTGCGGTCGTCGATAACGATCTCAGCGATCTCAGCCGGCAGATCGTCGAGACGCTGGATGCGAGCGGCGCATTGAGCGTGACGGTTCGCGCCCGAACGCTGGCTGAGGCGCGCAGCGCGATCGATCGCGGGCAGGCCTTTGCCGCCGTCGAGATTCCGCCCGACACGGAACGCGACGTGCTCAAGGGCATCACCGCCCACATACCCGTCTATGCGGACGCAACCTATCTGTTCATCTTCCGATCGAGCGCCAGCGGGGTCGCCACCGCCATCGGAACCTTGACGTCCGAGCTGGTTTCGCGCGGCGCGCGCTCGGATGGCAGCCTCGTCAAGGCGAAGCTCGCGACGTCGAGCCCGGCCGACGTGTTGCTGCAGCCGATCTTCAACCCGGTGGGCGGCTATGCGAGCTACGTGGTTCCGGCGGCGTTCATCCTGATCCTGCAGCAGACCCTGCTGATCGGCGCGGCTATGCTGACCGGCACCGCGCTGGCGAGCGGCGGCGCGGCCTTTGCCGGCGTGCTCGGCCGCGGCATCGCGCATCTGACCATCTACCTTCCTGCGCTCGCGCTCTACGTCATCGTGCTGCCCCGCATCTACGGCTTTTCCACACTCGGCCATCTTCCGCAGATCCTCGCGCTCGCGAGTGTCTTTCTGCTGGCAACGAGCTTCATGGGTCAGGCTATCGGGGCCTGGTTCACGCGACCGGAGAACGCAACCATACTGCTGCTGGCGACGAGCCTGCCGCAGTTCTTCATGGCCGGCTTCGCGTGGCCGCGCGAAGCAATTCCGGACGTGGCCCTTGCGTTCGGCCGGTTGTTCCCGGCCGACTCCGCGATCGACGGCCTCGTGCGCGTCAACCAGCTCGGCGCCGGCATCTGGGAGGTTGCGCATGACTGGCTCGCATTGTGGTGCCTGGCGCTCGGTTACTTCGCGCTCGCGGTGATCTCGGCATTTGCCGTCAGGAGGAGACAGGGACATGCCCAACCTTAGACCTGCCGCCTTCGTCGCGATTCCGCTTGCGCTGGTCGCGGCGGGCGCGCTGCTCTATGTCATGCGCCACGCGGCACCGCCGGCAGCCATCGTCGGCGTCGTGCGCGCGACCGAGATCAGGGTCGAGCCGGAGGTCAACGGCCAGCTGGTCTCGATCGCGGTTGAGAAGGGTGCCTCTGTGAAGGCCGGCGACGTCGTGGCGCGGCTCTCGGCGGTGGAGTTGACGGCGCAGGCGGACCAGGCGCGTGCCGCGCTCGCGTCCGCCGTCGCAAGCCGCAACAATGTCTATGCCGGCGTGCGCCGCGAACAGGTCGATTCGCTGAAAGCCGCCATCGCCAAGGCCGGCGCCCGCCTCGACTACGTGCAGGCCCAGCTCACCCGGACCAGCACGCTGGCGCGCCAGAGCTTCGAATCCCAACAGTCGCTCGACCAGGCCGAGAATGACGTTGCAAGCGCGCGTGCCGGCGTGGCGGAGGCCCAGGCCAATTACGATGCGGCCGTGGCGGGACCGACCCGGGAAGAGCGCGCGATCGCCGACGCGCAGGTGCAGGCTGCGACCTCCGCGGTCACCGTGCTCGAGCGCCGCCTCGACAAGATGGTGTTGCGCGCGCCGGCCGACGGCGTGGTCAGCGTCATCGCCGCCGAGGTCGGCGAAAATGTTCGCGCGGGCCAACCGATCCTGATGGTCGAGGCGGCGGGCAGGCAATGGCTCTCGTTCAACGTGCGCGAGGATCATCTCGATCGTCTCTCGATGGGAGAAACAGCGAATGTGATGCGGAACGGCGCTGATGTCGCGACGAAGGCGGTCATCACTGAACTTCGACCGCTCGGCGTGTTTGCCACCTGGCAGGCCGAGCGGGTGATTGGCGATCATGACCGCAACACGCTTCGCCTGCGCCTCGACCCCAAGGGAGACAAGGGAGAGTTAGCAGGCCTTGAGCCGGGCATGACCGTCTGGATCGGCCCCTAAACCCCGGTGATTTGAGCTCGCGGAACCAAGCTGTTCCGACCGTCTGCAAAATGAAGCCCCAGCAGTCATTGAGACCACTGGGGTTTTTCACAGCCTTGCGGAATTCGAATTCAACCTAGCTGGTGACGGCGGCTTCGGTGTAGGGCGCCGTATTCTTCCCGCGGTTGTCGATGCTGAGAGCGCCCGCACCGAAAGCCGCGATCTGGAGCAGTCCGCCCGCCATCATCACGTTCTTCAGGAAGTGAATCACCCCGATGTCCATAGCTGCGGGATGGCCGAAGATACTAGCCCGCGCCGCCCAATTCCCTGATGCTGCGCCGCACTACTGCGCGCCTAGCCCGGATTTTCGAATAGATCGAGCCGCGGCCCAGCGGAACTTCGATCGCTACCTTTGCTAGAACCATTCAAAATGTATAGGCTGATCTGGTCAACGGGCTTGAGAGAAAGGCCCGGGACGTTCGGGACGTGGAACGCTGAAGGGGTTGCTTGATCGGAAGGCGCGGTCGTCTTCACGGCGGGTGCGACGGATATGGAATCCGATTCAGACGGCCGTCACGGCGGCCTGGAAGGGTCTTACCGTCGGACTTTACGTGAGCGAACCGGCAGTTGCGCCAGGCACTCCCCCGCATTCAGGTGAATGATCGCAGGGTCCGTCATGAGCGGTCCAGCACCTTTCACGTCGGAGGAGCCGGGATGGACCAACGAGAAGTGCTGGCGGCGTGGGAGAAGTTCGTCGAGCGCGGAGCGTTGTCATCCGACTTGAGATCATCGGTCGCGGCGTCGTGGCAGCGATCCAGGAACCATCACGTCACCGTCGACCGTGCGCGAGCGCCGCTCGTCGCGGACGCCGAGTTGTTTCGTCATCGCTCCAAATACGCGTCGCTCCGTCATGCCGCCCGCTGCGCTCTCGAGAACTCAAAAACATTTCTGCGCGATGCAAACTCAATCATGATCCTCACCGATCCGAGTGGGCTGATCATCGATACGCAGGGCGACGACAGGGTCATCGACGCCGGCCGCGCAGTCCATCTCGAACACGGAGGACGCTGGAGCGAGGCCGACATCGGCACCAACGCGATTGGCGCCGCGATAGCGGAATCGAAACCTGTCCAAATTCACGGTACAGAGCATTTCTGCTCGGAGGTGCAGCGGTGGACTTGCGCTGCCGTCCCGGTTCATGACCCGACCGATGGCGAACTGCTTGGCGTGGTCGACATCTCGGGTCCTGCAAGCACCTTCAATCCGCAGAGCCTGGCTTTGGCCGTCGCGGTCGGCCATCACGTGGAAAGCGTTCTGGCCCAATCAGTCCGACAGGAACATGAGGAGTTGCTGTGCCGCTTTCTCGGCAGGAGATCGCAATGGGCGAACGATGAATGCATCGTGCTCGATCGTCGTGGCATGATCCTCCACGCCACCGAGCGTGCTCTGAACGCACTCCAGCATGATCGCCACGGCATTCACAACGACGCGCCAACCCGCTTTTTGAAGACGGTTCCCTTCGATGAGTGGCCGAGCAGGTTGAAAGAGCTGCTTCCCAACGCGAGCTTCAACTTCGTCGAGAACGAACGCTCCGGCATCGGCGCCATCGTGGTGCTGCATGCGCGACGACGCCAGTTGATCACGCATCGCGACGTGCAGAAATCGAGATCCGAATCTGACGGTCGCGAGACCGCGAGCTCATCATCTGCCCGAAAGGATTCAAAGCCGGAACCACGGTCTCTTCAGAGCATGGCCGCCGGCTTCGTTGCGGACGACCCCGCGGTCCGAGCGATCGTCCGTCAAGTCGAGACCGCGGCAGCACGCAAGATGCCCATCCTCATCCGAGGCGAGACCGGAACCGGCAAGGAACAGCTTGCCCGCCACGCCCATATGGCGAGTGGGCGGACCGGCGCGTTCGTTCCAGTGAATTGCGCCGCCCTGCCGGAAAGCCTGATCGAGAGCGAGCTGTTTGGCTATGCCGCCGGGGCATTCACCGGGGCGCGGCGCGGCGGCGCGATTGGACTGGTCAAGGAGGCCGACGGCGGCACGCTGTTCCTTGACGAGATCGGCGACATGCCCGTCGCGCTGCAGGCGGTGCTTCTGCGCCTGCTTGACGACTGGACCGTGCGCCCCGTCGGCGGCGTCAGATCGAAGGTCGATGTCTTTCTCATCTCCGCGACCAACGCCAGATTGGACAAGGCCATCGCCGAAGCCCGGTTCCGATCCGACCTGCTCTATCGTCTCAATACGCTCGAGGTCAACCTACCACCGCTCCGGGATCGCAACGACTTTGACGCCATCGTTCGCCATCTGCTCAATGCGATCGACCCGAATTGCGAAATCACGCGGACGGACATTGCACATCTCGCCGCACGTCCCTGGCCTGGCAACGTCCGCGAGCTCCGCAACGTCCTGGCGCGATTCACCCTTGCCGCTGCGGACGGCTCTATCAGCGAAGCCAGCGCGGAGAGCATCGTTCAACACCCCGGAGCGGAGTCCGGATCGCTCCACGACATCCACCGCGCGCGAATCCTTGTGGTGTATGCCGAGACCGCCGGAAACGTCAGCGAAACCGCGCGACGCCTCGGCGTCTCGAGAAACACCATCTATCGCGCACTGGGGCAGAAGAAGCCCGAGTGATGCCATAGTGTCTCGAAGCGCCGATGCTGCGAGTATCGCAGCATGCCCTACTATGGACGGAGCGCCGGTCGCTTCGAACCGATGATTGTTCCGTTCAAAGCAGCTCGGCACCACCACCTCGGGCCGGGCCGGCGGTCGGATCGTAGTCATCCGGCTTCTTGGCGATCAAGGTCTGAGTCGTCAGGATCAGTCCGGCCACCGATGCCGCATTGCGAACCGCGCTGTAGCAAACCTTGACCGGGTCGATGATGCCAGCTTCGACAAGATCGACCGCCGAACCATTGCGCACGTCGAGCCCGTGGCCATTCGTGGCCTTGGCAATTTTCGCAACTTCCGCCTCTCCGTTCAGGCCGGCATTGGCGGCAATGTAGAAAAGCGGCCGGCTGAGCGCGCGTTGCAGCAGCTCGGCGCCCTGCCTGGCGCCTCCGTCCAGACGACTGATCAATTCGTCGAGCCTTGCAGCGATCCTGAGCAAAGCCACTCCCCCGCCCGGCACAATGCCTTCTTCGATCGCGGCGCGGGTCGCGTTGATCGCATCCTCGATCAACTGGGTCCGGCGCTTTTGCTCGACCGGCGTCGCGCCGCCGGCAAGAATCATCGCTGTGCCGCCGGACAGTTTTGCGATGCGCTCCTGGAACTTGTCCCGCTCAATATTTTCGGGAGCGACATCGTATTGGCGCAACACCTGCTCGCGTCGCGCCGCGATGGCCTTCTGATCGCCACCTCCCGCCGTGATCAGGGTCTTCGAGGCGGAAATGCGCACTTGGCGCGCGGACCCGAGGTCGTGCAGCTCCACCTTCTCGAGCCTTCCGCCTAGATCGGCCGAGATAACGCGCCCTCCGGTCGCGATCGCGATATCCTCGAGCATCGCCTTGCGCCAATGGCCGAACTCCGGCGGGTGAATCGCGGCAACCTTGAAATTGGATTTCTCCCGACGCGCCAGCAATTGCATGATGACCGATGGCGCCACTTCCTCGGCGATGATCAGCAAAGGTCGCCCGCTCTTTTCGATGAGCGAGATCACACCAGCCAGTTGCTCCCCGGTCTGGATCTTGAGATCGGTCATGACGATGAACGGACTGTCGAGAACCACCTGCATTTTCTCGACATCGGTGACCATATGATGTGAAAGATAGCCGCGATCGAAGGCCATGCCTTCAACGATTTCCAGCGTCGTCTCGACCGTGTTGCCAAATTCCACCGCGACGATTCCGTGATTGCCGGCGCGCTCGAAGGCTTCGCCGACCATGTCGCCAAGCGCTGTGTCGTTGGCGGCAATGCTCGCAACAGCCCGCAGGCCAGCAGACCCCTGCAGCGGTCTCGCCGACCGTCGTAGCGCCGTGATGGTCTCACTAACCGCCAGCTCCAGCCCTTGAACCAGCTCGACCGGATTGGCGCCGGCCGCTAAACATTTCAGGCCTTCCTGCACAAGAACATCGGCCAGCACGGTGGCCGTGGTGGTGCCGTCCCCGGCTACCTCATTGGTTCGCGCTGAAACCTCACGCAACACCTGCGCGCCCATATTCTCAAACGGGCATTCAAGTTCGATTTCGCTGGCAATGCTGACGCCATCGCGCGATACGATCGGTGTGCCGATCGGTCGGTCCATGATCGCGTTCATGCCCCTCGGACCCAGCGTTCCGCGTACCGCCTTGGCGAGCTTGGCGACGCCCCGGCCCAGCGCGGCCCGCGCAGCTTCATCGTGCAACATGATCTTCGGCATTCTATATCCCCGACTTTGCCTTGAGGTGGTCTGGTCTGGACTTGTTATCGATGCTGCGCACCCGCATCACGGCACCTGTTACGTGCCCGGCGACGCCGGCATCGTCCTCGATTTCGGTACGAACGGTGTATCGAGGTCGAACCGCGCGGCAAGCAGGCCGCGGCACAGTGCGCCGTTGAATTCAGCATTGATGCCCACGCGACGTAGATTCGACAGGTATGCGGCAAGGCCGTCGGCTTTCAGCCGCGCTCCGTTCGCATCGACAAAGGCGGGTTCACCACCACTTGCCGGACCTACGACAGCACGTCGCTCGAGATAGCGCTGAATCAGCGTCTCACCTGCATCGTCGAGCGGCAGGCAACCGAGCTCCGTCAACGTCAGGCTCACGATCTCTGTCGGCGATTGCCCCAGCGCGATGAGGTGACTGAGTAGCGCAACCTGCCGGCGCTGGAACGCCTTGACGAGGAATGTCTGACGCAGATCATCGAGGCTGCCATCGGCCTCGGCGCCGAACGTTTCCTGGAACGAGCGCCCCTGCGCGAGGCCAGCATTAATCTTGTCGGCATACATGTGCTCACCCAAGACCACGCTGACGCCCTTGACCCAGTCCAACGCGCTGATGGACCGGCGCATGTCGTCCGCCATCAGGAACGAAAAGTTGGCAGCGCACCAATAGGTCGGCAAGCGGAACTCGATGTGGACCCGATCCTTCGCGTCGACATCGGCCCTGGTCACGAAATTCAGGTCGATGACGGACTCGTCGAGTTCCGGGTCCATCACGTCCCGCAGGCAGGCCCATATCTGCGCCTGCCTGTCATCTGACGAGCGGCTTCTCGGCCGCTCCCTCCCCTCAACGCCACGCTTCATGGCCATCACCTCGGCGCGTGAACGGCTTCGGGCAAGTGGGCATAACCGCCGCCCGCCCGGATCTTCTTCTTCTGCGCTTCGACATCGATGCCGTAGATACGCGCGGCATTGAGACCGAGGATCTTGATTTTCGTTTCCATCGACAGCACCGAACCGGTCTCCTTGGTGACGTCGGCCGGAATTTCAAATGCCATGAACTTGTCGATCAGCCATTTCGGCGTCCAGATACCATAATCGCTGCCGTAAAGGATCTTGTCCGGTCCGACCCAGAATAGCAGTTCGGAAATGACGTGGGCGAAATACCCCGGCCGCGAATGGATGAAGGGCAACGCCACCGCGAGGCCGGCATAGACGTTGGTTTCCTGGGTCGCGATCCAGCAGAAATCGTCAAGGCGCGGCAAGCCACAATGCTCGACGATGAAGTTCAAATCCTGGAACGAGGTGGCGACGTCATCGATATCGGCGACATCGAACGCATCCCGGTTCAGCGGGATGATCGTTGGCCCCTTGTGGACGTGGATGTTCTTGATCCCGAGCTTCTGCGCCGCCTCGAGATACTGGTAGGACGCCTTATCGGTGAGCTTGTAGCCCTTCGACTCGCCACGCCATTCGGCGGTGTAAAGCTTGACACCCTTCAGCTTGTGCTTCTCGGCGAGCGCATGAAGGTCTTCGATGCCCTTGGTACCGTCACGCGGATCAAAGGCGCCGTTCAGGATGAAGCGGTCCGGATGGCTCTTCTTCATCGCCGAGTTTCGTTCGGTGGTATTGAAGCCGTTCTTGTAGAAGTCGGTGAGATAGGTCGGCTGCAGGATCGCCATGTCGTCGTAACCGGTGACGAACAGGTCGTCGAACATCGTCTTGGCGTCGTACTTCTCGAACTTCTCTTTCTCCCATTTCTCCGACGGCGGGCTCAGATTCGCGTGATAGGCGTAGAAGCAGTCGATGAACTGCTTGCCGTGGATGTTCTTCTGGTTGGCCGGACTACCATCCCAGAAATGCGTATGCCCATCGATGACAAAAATCTCTTCACCCTTGGCCGTCCTGTACATGGCGTTACTCCCGCTCCGCTGGATATTGCGTATTGTTGTGAGGCGCGATTGATGTCGTCGAAATGAGCCCGGCCGGCTCTGGTGCCGGCCAGGCTGGTTCGTTCGCGATCGTTAAACGATGTATTTCATCATCTCGTTCATGTCGCCGAACAGCATGACGGTGTTATCATCCGTCATGACCATTCGGCCGTAATGCGTCGAGGTTGAAATCTCGAAGAGATGCGGGGTCATGACGCGGCCCAACTCTTCGGAAATCTCATCCATCTTGAATTCCATCTTGCCGTCGCCATCGATACGGATCATCGCCGGCATGTGGGTCACCTTGATGTGTTCATGACGGCTCATGACTTCGGCGATAGCGCGCGCCTCGACGCTATCGTTCATTGTCACTCCGCATTGATGCGACACCGTGTCCTCGAACGTGATGTCTTTCATCGATTTGAAGATGTTGTCATTCTCGTGCAGCATGTCGGTCTCCAGAAGGATTGAGTGTGAGGGCGTGAAGCGATGCCGATTACGACGCCAGTCCGGCCGGAACCGTCAGGCCAAGCTCGGAGGCGATACCCCTGATACGATTCTTCGCGTGTGCCATGGCATCGGCGAAAGCCGCGACCTTGACCCGAGGCTGCGACCAGATGGGCTGCAAATGATTGGCGGCATCGAGCGCGAGATCGGCATGATTGGCCAACCATTTGTTGAACAACGCAAGGTTCTGCGCCCCGAAGGTCGGATCAGTGCCGAGGATGTGGAACAGCTCGACGGTGTTGGCGAGATTGCGCTCATAGTCGGCCTCCGCAGCGGAGACGACAGCCGGAGTGATGAAGTCGTTCTGCGCAGACGCCGCCTGCATCAGGAAGCCTGAGCGGAAGAGTTCGCCGACCAACGGCTCGAACACCGCATTGGTCGCAAAATATTGCTCGAGATAGTCGTTTGAACCCATCACTGATTCAACTGACTTGCGCACGCCTTGCCAGATCGGATCTTCCAGCCAGTGCTTCTTGCCGGCGGCAATGTCGAAGCCTGGAAGGTCGAGGCCGATTTCGCTCAGATAAAGAGTGATGTCCTGCGCGAAGCGAAGCTTGTAGGACGAGTTGGTCAAGATCGCATTGTTGACCATCTGCGTGTAGCCATAACGCTGCGCCTGCATCGTCGAGGTGCCGAGACCGAACTCGGCATGCTTGTAGGCTCCGAGATGGTTCTGCAATATCTTCACCCAGGCGGGATCGAAGCGGGTCGGCGCGCCCGATTTCCGGCCATTCTCGATGGTGTTCTGCACCATGCCGCAGATCGTCGACTGGCGCTGGTAATGGGTACGCTCCCACTCCTGGTCGACAGCGCGAAATTTGTGCCAGTTCGAGCTCTTTGCCGCCGTCCAGTCCTTGGAATAGGTCGGCGTTCCGTCAGGGAACGAGATGATCCAGTCCTGCAGCAGATAGCGCTCCGGATCGGGTTGAACATCGACCGTCATGTCTTCGTAATGGGTCGCCTTGCGCCCCTTCGGTTCGAAGTAGTTGTACTTGCGGCTGTCGGAGCCCGGGAAAACCGCTGCCCCCGCGGCTCCGGATTTGACGATTGCCGCAGGCTTGGTCGCTGCTGCTCTGCTCGTTTGCGCGCTCATTGTTTACTCCCTTTCTGCCATTCTGTTCTGCGACGAACCTTGAACGCCGTCATCGCACCGCCGGCGTAAACTTGTCGAAATAGATGTGGTCCGGCTCGACGCCGTTCATTTGCAGCACGGGCAATACGGCGTCGATCATCGGCGTCGGCCCGCACGCGTAGGCGTCGATGGCGCCGCTCAGCTTCTCCTCGCGCAGATGGCGCAGCACGACCTCGTGGATCAGTCCGGTCTCGCCGTCCCAGCCGTCACCCGTCTCCGCATGCGACAGTGCCGGCACGAATTTGAAATCGTTCAGCCGCGCCGCGATGGCCGCGAGCTCATCGAGGTAGAACAAGTCGGCGCGGGTACGCGCTCCGTAGAAAAACCGGACCGGTCTCTGCTCGCCGCTCCCGATGTGATCGGCCAGGATCGACCACAGCGGCGACATGCCCGAGCCGCCGCCGATCAGCAGCATCGGCCCCGGACGTTCTTCGCGCCGGAAGCAGGTGCCATACGGCCCCTTGGCGATCACGGCGTCGCCGACGGCCAATTTCCCATCGAGCTGGGACGAAAACGCCCCGTTCGGATATTTCTTGATGATGAAGCGGAGATTGATGCCTTCTCCGGGCGGGTTCGCCATCGAAAAGGCGCGGGTGATGGTGCCATCCTGAAGCGTCAGATCGACGTACTGGCCTGCCCAGAACTTCATCGGCCTCTCGATCTCGATCTCCAGCAATCTGATGTCTGACGTCAGCGCGCTAATCGCTGCCACGCGGCCGGAAAATGCCTTCACCGCGATCGAACGGCTAAGCAGGTCTTCGTCATAGTTGAGTAATTCAACGCCGATGTCGCTGTAGACATGCGTCCGGCACAGCAGGATGTGGCCGGTCTCGCTCTCGTAATCCGGCAGAGCGAAGGTCGAGTATTTCAGAAGCTCAATGTCCCCCTCAACCAGCTTTGATTTGCAGCTGCCGCACTGACCTTCCTTGCAGCCATGCATCAGCGAGATGCCCTGACGAAACGCGGCATCGAGGACGGTCTCACCCTCTTCCACTTCCATCTCGATACCCACTGGCTCGAAACGAACCTTGTGAACCCGCACGTCCGTCATTATCGCGGCCCTATCGTCGCAGCAGTTGTACAGAACGATCGGCAAACCGTTGCCGGTCCCGGCAAGAGGGGCCGCCGAAAGCGGCCCCTCCCCTCATCATCTCTTTAGTGGCAGGGATTGATCTTGAAGCCCTTACGGTATTCGGCCGTCGCCACCTCGCGCTCGATCGGCGAAAGCGCTCTGAAGCCACGCAACGGGCTGCCAAGCGTGTGTCCGCGCACGTGATCGAGCGTCCACATGTCCTTGGAGTCGAAGCGCAGATGGGGTTGCGCGATCATGGTCTTGCCGTCGGGCCGGACAAAACCGAGATCCTTGATCGCGTCGGCGACGTCCCAGCCGTGATAGCAGTCCTCCCATTCACGGCGACCGCTGAAGCGGCCCATTGCCGGCGTCGCGCGGCCCTCGTATTCCGCGGCGAACGCCACCTTGTGGGTCCAACGGCAACCTTCGGAGCAGTAAGTGTAGATCTTGCCGTCGACCTCGTCGCAGACGAAGTCCTCGCGGATCAGGCAAGGGACCATGCAGCTCCAGCAACGATGCGGGTATGAATAGCCCACCTCGCTGTTGAAGAGGATGTTGGTCTCGCCGGGCACGCTGAGCTTGGCGTGCCATTTCCAGAAGTCGCCGAATTCGGCATACCAGCCCGGATATTTGTGCTCGAACCACTCGAAGTCCCGCTCGGTCTGGGCCTCGATACGCCAGAAGTTTACCGACCATCCGACCGTGAAGAACTGCGCGGTCTTGTGGACGTAGTTCTTCTTGACGATCCGATCCCAGGCGGCGGCGACGTCATCGTGATGGATCTTGATGCCGTACTTCTCGAGCGGCAGCATGTAGGTCCGGTAATAGTCTTCGTAGATCCAGCGATGCCAGAGCTCGGCGTAGGACTCCTTGTTCTTGTCGCGGTTGGTCGTGCCGTACTCGATGAACGTCCCGATCGCGGCATCGACAATCGCGTGATTCTGCCAGAAGGCGTATTTCAGATCGCGCTCCAGCAGCTGGTGGTTCGACGGATCGTTGATCATCGCCATCAGCATCGAGTGACCGTTGCCGATATGACGGGATTCGTCCGACTGGACCGACAGGAACACGGTTGGCAATGCATAGTCGCCGTTGCGCGCCGCTTCCGACGGCATCGCCACGAACAGGGTATTGGTGAAGGCGGTTTCCGCGACGACCGTCAGATAGACGTTGGCCGCGGTGATCGCGTCACCGGTCAGGAAGCCCTCGGCGAACTGGCGGCCGATCGTGGTCGCATAGCATTTGCCGAACGCGGCTTCCGTGATATCGAACCCGGCTGGATCGATGTAATTCTCCATGTACCACTTCTTGAGGTTCATCTGGATCGTCGAGTGCCGGAACTCGTCGACCATCTGCATGGTGAAGCCGGTGCGCAATTCCTCGCCGGGCGCCAACCGCCCGACCATCGCCATCGAACGCGCCGCCGAGATCTCCGGGAACGGGATGATCGCCAGGAACAGCTTCATCCATTCGACCCATCGCGGCTCGACATTGCGGAACATGTCGCCGCGCAACGCCGCATCCAGCGCGCCATAGACGCGGTTGTCTTTCTCTTCCTGCATCGGGAAATATGACCGCAGGACCTGCTTCATCGGATCGCGCGGTGTCTTCGAGATCTTGTAGTCGGTTGGGAAAGTCATCGCCTCCTGCACGTAGCTTGGCGTCCAACCAAGGTCCGCGACGCGGTTGGCCGCTTCAGCGATGCTGATCCCCTTCTGCGCGGTGATCTTGTTCAGTGTCAGACTTGCAGACATTTCCAGCTCCTTTGAACGTTGCGTTATCTTCGGCATTCTCGCTTCGGTTCCGGGTCAAACCCCTGGATCGCCTTGTTGAAATTCTCCGCCGCAAAACACACTTTAAGTCCGTTAAATGGATTGATTGATCTGCTGACTCGTCGTTTCACGTCAGCCCGGTTTCTCGGCGCTGACGGTCTCGTCACCTCCGTTGGCTCGTTTGATGAGAGGTTTTCCTTCGGCAACGAATTTCGCCGAGAGGACCAGCGCACCAGTAGCGAAATCCCTGCCGTGCGCGGCGATCATGGCCTCCGCGATCTCGGCCAGCTGAATGAAGAAGGCGTCTTTCGACCCGGCTTCCTCGCTCATGTCCGGTTGCGGAGACGGCATTTGTGCCTGTTGCTTTGATGCAATCATGGTTGCGTTGTTCCTGCTCATCATGCGTGCCCCGAACGTTGGTGGTCGCCGGACGAAGGACCGTTGTCGATCTCCAGCAGGGACGTGTCGAGCCATTCACGCTCGGCCACCAGGCGTCGATGCTCCTCCCGGAGCATCTCCAGGCGCACGACCGCTCGCTCCAGTTCAGCATGCGCGTTGCTTCCGGCGTCGGCGCGCGCCGCGCTACGCACCGCGCACGCGAGTTCGATTTCGGCTCCGCCGCGCGCGTACTCATTCTTGATTTGCATCTCGTTGTTATCGACCATCTCGTCGATCAGCCTGTCCCGGGCAATCATCCGATCGCGGGCGCGCTGCAATTCAGCGGCTTCCTCGGCGGTGATCGGTGGCCGGCATCGGCTGTCCTTTGTCACTCGCACCACTCTCGTTCGATGATCTGGACCGAGGCTTTGCATGTCGCAGCACATGCCCTAAGGGATCAGGACCGCGCGGCCATGAATGCGTCCATGATGCAGATCGTGAAGCGCGTCATTGGCCTGGCTCAGCCTGTATTCCTTGGTGTGGAGTTCGACGAGGCCGCGATCCGCGAGCGCCATCAGCTCCACCAGCTCGGCGTATGTGCCGACCAGGTTGCCGACGATGGTCTTTTCCGATGTGATCATGTCGATGGTCGGGATATCGATCTTCCCACCATACCCGACGATGTAGTAGTAGCCGGCGTTCGCTGTCATCGACAGGCCCTTGGCGATAGCGTCACCCTCGCCAACAAAATCGATCACGGCCTCCGCGCCGCGCCCGTCGGTCAGCGCCAGCACCGCCTCGACTTCGTTGCCGTCTGCCTTCACGACATGATGTGCACCGCACTTCTTGGCGAGTTCGAGAGACTGTTCGGCCCGATCGACCACGATGATTTCTGCCGCGCAGAGCGCTGCGAGAACCTGGACGCCGATATGGCCCAGCCCACCGGCGCCGATCACCACGACATGTTCGCCGGGTAGCAGATGACGGGATGCCTTCTTCGCGGCGCGATAAGCCGTCAGCCCGGCATCGGTGTAGGGAGCAACATCCTTCGGTGCCAGCGACTTCGGCAGCTTGATCAGGGAGCGCTGCCCCGTCAGCAGATACTGCGCATAGCCGCCATTGGCATTGATGCCGGGAAACGAGCTGTCCAGCGCATGCATGTCGTCGCCGCGCCGGCACGCGAGACAATGCCCGCTGGTCACCAGCGGATGACAAATTACGCTGTCGCCAACCTTGATCCCTTCGACACCCGGGCCGATCGCTTCGACCCAGCCGGCGTTCTCGTGGCCCATGATGTATGGAAGCTTGACGTCGACCTTGCTGCGCCAGATGCCCTCAACGATGTGCAGATCGGTGCGACAGACGCCGGCACCACCGATGCGCACGATCACGTCCATCGGGCGCGAGATCTTCGGGTCAGTTACGTCATCGAACTTGACGAACTCCTTCGCCGTCAGCTTCTCGTCGAACTCATGAAGCACCGCCGCTTTCATTAAACGCCTCCCCGGCAAAATTATTATTCTGTCGATCTGATGCGATCGCCATCCCGCTGAACAGTTGAGCAAGGGCTGTGCCAAGCGCACAACGGCCTGATCTTTCTATTGTTCTTGCGATCTCGGGAGTGCTCGCGCCGATCCGCCTCGGAGCAGACTTTGCGCGCGACTGTTCCGAGACGGAACAGTTCGACGGCAGCAACAGCGGGTGAGCAGAAATTTGGATTTTTGATTGTTTGATCTATGATCGTGAGAACCGCGCCACACGCGAGAACGACCCGAACCGGGCTACGACCAAGAGGAAATCGCCAAGCAGCGACTCCCGGAGGAGCTATGATGCTGACCGCCAGCCGACGCATGGACAATGCTTGGATGACGCTCGATCAGCGCGGCGCGCCGCCGGCAGAGCTGCTATCGGCCGATATCTACGACAGCTGGATGCGCTGCATTTCGCTTGGTCTCGATACATTGCGCCCTCCTTCGCCCGAGTTCGTGAGCACCGCCGTTTTGCGCCAGGAGCAGCAGCGCTGCTCACTGATTCGCGGCCTGGCGCTCGCGGAGATGCACACGCTGCATCAGCAGATTGCCGGCTCCAATTTCATGATCGCCTTTGCAAATGCCAACGGCCTGCTGCTCGACATCATCTCGGACTCGAGCTTCAGTGATGCCTCGAACGCAGCGAGCATTCGGCCCGGCACTATCTGGACTGAAGCCATTTGCGGCACCAACGGCCTCGGCACCGCCGCGTATCTCAAGCGGGCCATCGTCGTTCACGGGGGTGAGCACTTTTTCTCGCGCTACCACAATCTTACTTGCATCGCGGCGCCAATCTTCGCGCCCGATGGCGAACTGGCCGGAATACTGGATGCGTCATCGGATTGCATGTCGAGGCAGGCGCATACCCAGGCGCTCGTCGCGATGGCGGCAACCCAGATCGAGAACGGTCTGTTCCGCGAACATCACCGCGGAAACATCCTGATCGCTTTCCATAGCCGCGGCGAATATCTGCATACGTTGAGCGCGGGCCTGCTGGCCGTCGACAACGAGGGCAGGATCCTTGCAGCCAACAGGGCCGCAAGCGTCCTGCTGCATGGCCTGCCAGCCTTGCCGGGTCGTCGCTTCGCCGACGTCTTTCGTACGAAATTCAACGCCTTTGTCGATGAAGGCCGGCGCAAGGAACGCCAGCGCCTCGAGGACGAGGTCGGTAGCCAGTTCGTCGCAACAATCGAGAACGCGCGCCAGTTCTCGATGATGCAAGCCATCTCGCGGCCTCGGCCGTCGACGCCCAAGGACGTCCCCACCCAGTTCGTCTCCGCCGATTCGGCGATCGCTTCCATTGTCCAACGGGTGGGAGTCGCGGCGGTCCGCAAGATGCCGATCCTGATCCGTGGCGAAACCGGCACCGGCAAGGAGCAACTCGCCCGCCATGCTCATACCGCCAGTGGACGGGCCGGCGCTTTCGTCCCGGTGAATTGCGCAGCGCTCCCTGACAGTCTGATCGAGGCGGAGCTGTTCGGCTATGCCGAAGGCGCTTTCACGGGAGCAAAAAAGGGCGGCGCGGCGGGACTGTTCAAGGAAGCGGACGGCGGAACGCTCTTCCTCGACGAGATCGGCGACATGCCGGTGACGTTGCAGGCCGTGCTGCTGCGCTTTCTGGACGATTGGACTGTCCGGCCGGTCGGTGGCACCAAACGTCAGGTCGACGTTCTCCTGGTGTCTGCCACCAATGCCAATCTCGACGACTCGATTGCGAAGGGCCGGTTCCGATCCGATTTGCTGTTTCGCCTCAACACGCTGGAGGTGACGTTACCGCCTTTGCGCGAGCGTTCCGATTTCGCCGAGATCGCGCGCTATTTGATCCACAAGATCGATCCCTTGATGGATTTGACCGCAGGGGCGATCGATCGTTTGGCCGAACTCGATTGGGATGGAAACATCCGCGAACTGCGCAACGTGCTTTCCCGATTGTCGCTGGCCGAGCCGGGAGATCTGATCGACGAGACATCGGTCGAGTCCGTACTTGCACATTCAGGCGGCGAGCGTTTGACCGGCAAGGCGGTGGGTGGTGGGCTCAAGGCCAATCTGCATGAGATTCAGCGCTCGCATGTGCTGACCGCGTATGCGGAAACGGGCAACAACATCAGCAAGACCGCGCGCCGCCTGGGCGTGTCGCGAAATACGATCTATCGTGCCCTGCGCGGCAACAAGGATTAGCACAATCGTGGCGAAGGCTCTGCGGCGACCGCGCGATCCGGCTCTAACTGGAGGCGCTGAAGTCCAGCCCCTCGTCGGGTTCAATTGGGAGTGTCGCCATGTTTGAACCGGAAAACAGTCTCGAAGCCCTGATGCAGGCTGCCGCAAGAGACACCAGCGTCGTTCCCGCATTCTATCGCGCGTTGCTCGAGACGGAGATCTACATTCTGACGCCGGAAGCGCCGATGAAACCTGGACGCCGTCGCTCGCTCAAATTTCAAGAGGAGATCAACGTTGCAACGGTCGACTTCCAGAACATGAGATGGCACCCCACCTTCACCTCAAAGAAACGCATCTACGACTATATAAAGCAGCCTGAGGTGTGCCTTGGCGCCGCTGCGCGCAATCTGTTCGAAATGTTGCCTGACTCTAATTTCTGGCTCAATCCGTTGTCCGAATGTCAGAAGCCGCTTCCCGCCGCCGAGATCGCTCTCCTCATGAGTGGCGAGATCTTTGACATGCCGATTAAGTCCGCGCGATAGGCGCAGACTTCCTGCCAGATGCTGTCGGCCAAGCGGAATTATTTCGAAAACGGCGCAGCGACATCAGTTCACTAGACCATCTGCCTGATTTCCTGAAGTGTGCCCGCAAAGGCTCGTGGCGAGCCGGACGGATGGGAATTCGCCAGGCCGAGGTCGGAGCGGCGAGGACAATGATCGAATGAACAGAGGAGCGCTTTGGTCTCAAGCCGGAGCTGCTTGCCGGGGATACCGCTTACGGGGCTGCTCCGATGCTGAACTGGCTGGTCGAGGCGAAGGGCATCGCACCACATATCCCCGTGTTCGACAAGTCGAAGCGAGATGACGGTACCTTCTCGCGCAGCGACTTTCGATACGATCCGACCAGCGACGTCTACCACTGCCCCGGCCGGAAAGCGGCTCGGGACGAGCGGCACCGTGCACGGGGGCAAAACGCTTTTGTAGCGTGCGAGCAAGCTCGACTGCGACGCATGCCCGCTTAAACCGCAGTGCTGTCCAAAAGAACCATCGCGCAAGATCCCGCGCAACATACATGAGCACGCCCGGGACGTCGCCCGGTCGTTCGCTGGCACCGAGGGATTCGAGACGTCGCGACGTCAGCGCAAGAAGATCGAGATGCGGTTTGCGCATTTGAAGCGCATCCTGAGGCTTGGTCGGCTTCGGCTTCGTGGCCCACGGGGCGCCAGGACGAGTTTGTTCTTGCTGCAATCGCTCAAAATCTGAGGCGCCTCGCGCGTTAGGGTCGGCGGATCAAAGCCGGTCGGCCTTACCGAATGGCCGAAAGACATCCGTCGGTTACAGCCGACTTTTGCGACAAAATCGGCCATGCCCGGACATCGCCACAGGCGGGGCTGGCTGACATGTCGCTTGCTTGACACCTCTCGTAGCGTTGGTCTCTAATCCCCAGGCAAGTCCTGAGGCTGGAGGCGAAATTTTCGCCGCCAATCAAGAATAAGGCCAACTGCTCCGCCAGGCGAGTGCCGGGTAAAGGAGCAGAGGCTAAAAATAGCTTCCTGGGAGGGAACAATGGACAGACGCCAGACAATCAAAATGCTTGGTGGTGCGGCGGCGATCGCCGGTACCGGTTTTCCGGGGTTTGCTTTTGCGCAGGCTCAAAAGGAAATGGTCACGGTCGTGAAGATCGCCGGCATTCCGTGGTTCAACGCTCTTGAAAAGGGAATCCAGAAGGGCGCCAAGGACTTCAGCATCAATGCCACCATGGTTGGACCGGCGAACGTCGATCCGGCACAACAGGTAAAGCTGCTCGATGACCTGATCGCCAAAAAGGTCAACGTGATCGGCTTGGTGCCGCTGGACGTCAAAGTGTGCGAGCCGGTGCTCAAGCGCGCCCAGGCGGCCGGCATCAAAGTCATCACCCATGAGGGCCCCGAACAAGAAGGCCGTGACTGGAATGTCGAATTGATCGATTCCGTTCGCTTCGGTGAAGTGCAGATGGAGCGTCTCGCCAAGGACATGGGCGGCGAAGGCGATTACGTGGTTTATGTCGGGACGTTGACGACGCCGCTTCACAACAAATGGGCCGACGCCGCGATTGCCTATCAGCAGAAGAATTTCCCGAAAATGAAGCTCGTCGCCGACCGCTTCCCCGGCGCCGACGAGATCGATACCAGCCAGCGCACGACGCTTGACGTGATCAAGGCCTATCCGAACCTGCGCGGCATTCTCGGCTTCGGCTCGAATGGGCCGATCGGGGCCGGCAATGCGGTGCGTCAGCAACGCCTTGGCAAGAAGATCGCCGTGGTCGGCACGGTGCTGCCGAGCCAGGCGAAATCGCTCATCGCGGATGATACCATCCGCGAAGGTTTCCTGTGGAATCCCACCGATGCAGGTTACGCCATGGTTGCAGTTGCCAAGCTCGTGCTTGATGGCAAGCCAATCACGGATGGCGTCGATGTTCCCGGCCTCGGCAAGGCTGCGGTCGATGTGGCCGGCAAGCAGATCAAGGTCGACAAGATCATGCGGATCAACAAAGAAACCATCGACGGACTGATCGCCGGAGGACTCTAGAACTACACCAGTCCCAGCCGCCTCGTCGCGCTGCATTCCCGGCTTTCCGGCCGGGAATGCGATCCGCGTCGAGGCGATCGCTTGACAAGCGGTCCCATTACAGGACGAAGCCTTGACGACTTTCCTGGAGATGTCCGGCATATCAAAGCGTTTCGGCGGCGTGCATGCGCTTCGCGACGTCGATCTGACGCTGGAGGTCGGAGAGGTGCATTGCCTTGTCGGCGAAAACGGATCCGGCAAGTCGACGCTGATCAAGATCATTTCCGGCGTCGAGGCGCCGGAACCAGGAGGCCGGATCGTCATTTCCGGCAAGGAGTACCCAAAACTAAGCCCGGTCTACTCCACCCATTGCGGCATTCAGGTCATCTATCAGGATCTATCGCTATTCTCCAACCTCACCGTCGTCGAGAACATCGCCATGGCGCACCATCTTGGCGGCGTCCACACGGTGAACTGGTCCTCTATGCGGGCCATCGCCATGGCCACAATGGCGAAGGTCGGCGTTGAGGTCGATCCAGAAACAAAAGTCTCCGAACTCAGCATTGCCGGACGCCAGCTGGTCGCGATCTGCCGGGCCCTGGCGGCGGATGCCAAACTTCTCATCATGGATGAGCCGACGGCGTCGCTGACCCGCCACGAGGTCAACACCTTGATTAAGCTCGTCAGCGACCTGAAAAGAAGCGGTATCTGCGTCGTATTCGTGAGCCATCGCCTCGACGAGGTGCTTGAGATTGCCGAACGCGTGACGGTGTTGCGGGACGGCGCCAAGGTAGGCACCTTTGCCGCAGCGACCATCGACGGCAGCAAACTCAGTCACCTGATGACCGGGAAGGCTTTCGAGTATCAGAAACAGGTGCCCGACCTTGCCGTGGGTGCGGTTGTTCTCGAAGTCCAGGGCCTTGGCCGCGATGGTGACTACGACGATGTGAGCTTGCAATTGCGCGCCGGAGAAGTCGTGGGCCTTACCGGATTGCTTGGATCGGGCCGAACCGAGCTCGCACTGTCGCTGTTCGGCATGAACCCACCCGATCGAGGCACCATGGCGCTTGACGGCCACCGCATCGCGTTGAACACGAATGCAGACGCGATCCGTCGAGGCATCGCCTACGTATCTGAGGACAGGCTTACGCTTGGCCTCATCCTTGACCAGTCGATCACGTCGAACGTCACGCTGACTGTGTTGGAACGTCTCGCCGGCGCGTTCGGCCTGATTGGCGCACGCGCGCGGCAAAGCCATGTTGCGCGATGGGTCGCCGAACTCGGAATCAAGGTCTCTGATCCCAACAACCCGGTCAAGACGCTCTCCGGCGGCAATCAGCAGCGGATCGTGCTCGCCAAATGGATGGCGACCAACCCACGAGTGCTTATCCTTGATAGCCCAACGGTCGGTGTCGACATCCGCGCTAAGGATGGGATTTATGAGATCATCCGGCGGCTGGCCCGCGAGGGCGTCGCAGTGCTGATGATATCAGACGAAATCCCCGAGGTGCTTTATCACAGCCATCGCGTGCTGGTGATGCGCGAAGGGCGTTTGACTACTGACGTGATGGCCGCAGACACCTCCGAAGATGCGCTTCGGCAGGCAGTCAATGCCTGAATCGCGGTTTGCTTCATTTGGCAGGTTTCGGCGCAGCCATGAGTTCTGGCTGTTGATCGTGATCCTCGTGCTCTGCGCCAGCCTGGGCGCGGCGAACGGCCAGTTCCTGACCATGCAGAATCTGTTCGACCTGCTGACCTCCTACGCATTCGTAGGCATCCTCGCCCTCGGGCTGCTCGTGGTGCTGATCGCCGGCGGAATCGACATCTCCTTCACGGCGACGGCATCGGTGGCGCAATATGTCACGCTTACGGTGGCGAACGCATACGGCGCGAACTGGATCTGCGTTTTTGCGATCGCGATCGGCATTGGCGGTGCGCTCGGCGCCCTCAACGCGATCTTCATCCAGAAGCTTCGGATACCATCAATCATCGTGTCCGTCGCAACGTTGAACATTTTCTATGGGCTGCTGATTTTCTTCACGGGCGGTAAATATATCTATTCGTTACCCGACTGGTTCGCGACCGGGATATTCTGGTTCGAGTTCGATTGGGGCAAGGATACGTCCTACGGCGTCAACCTGCAGATCCTCGCGCTCGGGTTCTCATTTCTCTTCACCTGGCTCCTGCTCAATCGTAGCAATATCGGTCGTCAAATCTACGCCATGGGGGGCAATACCGAT
This sequence comes from Bradyrhizobium sp. 956_D2_N1_4, assembly GCF_052076025.1. Classification (NCBI taxonomy): domain Bacteria; kingdom Pseudomonadati; phylum Pseudomonadota; class Alphaproteobacteria; order Hyphomicrobiales; family Nitrobacteraceae; genus Bradyrhizobium; species Bradyrhizobium sp. 956_D2_N1_4. Next base: position 6,246,305 of record NZ_CP197237.1, read on the forward strand.
GCCGCGCAGCGACTCGGCTTCCATGTCTTCGGCCTCAACATGCTGGTCTATTGCTACATGGGGGTCATGGCCGGCATCGCCTCACTGGTCCAGGCGCAGCTTGCACAGTCCGTCGCTCCGACGGTGCTGGTGGGCAAGGAGCTCGATGTGGTTGCGGCCGTCGTGCTCGGCGGCGCCAGCCTGATGGGCGGCGTCGGCACCGTTCTCGGCACGTTTCTGGGGTTGGCACTGCTCGCCATCCTGCAGAATGGAATCATTTTGCTGGGCGTTTCGTCCTACTGGTCGCCATTTTTTGTCGGGTTGGTCATTCTGATCTCGGTCTCGGCAACAGCCTGGTCGCAGCGAGAACGGCGGACCCGGAGCGCGCGGCCATGAGAAATGAGTCCACCCTCGCCCTTCGCGGACGCCTGATCCGTTTTGCCGGCAGCGGGACGATCGCAACCCTGATGCTGTTGTTGGTCGCGCTCTGGTTGGTGTTCGCCATTACCATCGGCGACCGGTTTTTCTCCGTCAACACGCTGCAATCGATGGCCTTCCAGATGCCGGAGCTCGGCATCCTTTCGCTTGCGATGATGCTGGCCTTGCTATCTGGCGGCCTCAACCTTTCCATCATCGCCACCGCTAATCTCTCCGGACTGACCATTGCCTTCCTGCTGACGCACTACATTCCGGGCACTCAGGGCATTGCCTGGGCCGGCGTACAGGTGCTGGCGATTGCGGCAGGGTTTGCCGTCGCGGCACTGGTCGGCCTTGTCAACGGATTTGTCATCGCCTATCTCGGCGTTTCGCCGATCCTCGCAACCCTCGGCACCATGACACTCTGCAAGGGACTCGCGATCGGCCTGACGCGCGGCAATGTCATCTCCGGATTTCCGGAGCCCATTGTTTTCATCGGCAATGGAACGGTTCTCGGGGTGCCTTTTGCCCTGATCGTGCTGGCGCTCTGTGCGTTGCCGGTCGCGCTCATGCTAAACGCAACGCCCTTCGGGGCAAGGGTTTACATGATCGGCTCGAACGAGAAGGCAACCCGCTACTCCGGCGTCGATACCCGCGCCGTCCTGCTCAAGCTATATGTCCTCTCGAGCCTGCTCGCCAGTGTCGCAGCGGTCGTCATGCTGGCACGTTTCAATTCAGCCAACGCGGCATATGGCGAGAGCTATCTGCTCGTCACCATTCTTGCAGCAGTGCTCGGTGGCGTCGATCCATTTGGCGGCTTTGGCAAAGTCGGCGGATTGCTGCTTGCGCTGATAATCCTTCAGGTGATCTCCTCGGCGTTCAACCTTCTCAATCTCAGCCAGTTCCTCACTCTGGCGATCTGGGGTGGCATCCTGATTGCCGTTGCTGCGGTTCCTCATCTGGGCGGCAAAGCGCCCCGGTAGACAACGATGACAAGATCGGAAGCCTCTCCCCGGATCGCGGTTCTCGACATTGGCAAGACGAATCTGAAACTGCTGGTCGCGAGTGAGGACGGCTGGCCGCTCGAAACACTTTCGATCCCGAATGTGCCGACCACGGCAGGACCATACCTCGCCTATGATCTTGCCGGGCTGGAAGAGTGGTTCCTCGACACTTTGGCCGTGGTGACGCAACGCCACACCATCGGCGCGGTGATCGCGACCGCGCATGGGTGTGGCGCCGTTCTTGTCGAAGGTGACGAGCCAGTGCTGCCGATGATGGACTATGATGCGGTCTCGCCGCCTGAGATCGACCAGGCCTACGCCCGGATTGCGCCTGCCTATGATGAAGTGTTTTGCGGTATCAGCGGCGCGATGCGGCTCGGCAAGCAATTGCTCTGGCAGGAAAGCGCATATCCCGCCGAATTCGCCCGCGCGAAAACCTATCTTACGACTGCGCAGTATTTCGCCTTGCGGCTCGGCGGGTGTGCTGCAAGTGAAATTTCACAGCTCGCGGCTCAGAGCCATATCTGGGACCTTTTCCACCATCAGCCTTCCTCCCTGATGCGCAAGCGCGGCTGGGACCGTCTTCTGCCGGAGCGGGCATCCGCCGGTGCGGTGCTAGGGAGGGTTTCGGAGGCCGTAGCCAAGCGTACCGGCCTGGCGCGCTCGACCGAAATCCTCTGCGGCGTGCATGATTCCAACGCCAACCTGTTCCGCTACAAGGCCGCCGGCATGGCCGATACCTCGATCCTATCAACAGGCACCTGGATGATCGGCTTTCAGCGCGGCCTCGCGCTAGACGAGCTCGACGCCACACGCGGCATGGTGCTCAATATCGATGTCGACGGTGAGAACGTACCCTCTACGCTGATCGCGACAGGCCGCGAATACGACTTGATCAGCAGAGACCACGACGCTTCTGATGCAGCCGTCCTCACCGCATTGCCGAGTCTACTGGCCCTTGGAACCCTGGCACTCCCCTCCTTCGTTGGGGATGATGGACTGTTCCCCGGTGCAGCTCACCGCGGACGCATTATCGGACCGCGGCCCGAGACGCCAGCCGAATGGCAGGGGTTGGCAGTCCTCTACGCCGCATTCAGCGCAAACCGCTGTCTAGATGCGCTTGGCAGCTCGAAACACATCGTCATCGACGGTGGCTTCGCCGCCAACCTGCCCTTCGCGCGCGCTCTGGCCGCGTTGCGGCCATCGCAGAGCGTCTCGGTGAGCCAATCTCGGGATGGAACGGCGCTCGGCGCGGCGCTGCTGTGGCGGAGATTTTCGCGTACGATTCCGGTTTCGAGCGTGGTGCTTGAAGCTGTCACGCCGCTCGGCGAGGATGAGTGCAAACGCACCCTTTCCGCCGCCTATCAATCCTGGATTTCTTTTTCGGAGCACCCATCATGACAGACCGCAATCATGCCGATCTCCGCCAGGGCATCGTCGATACCTGCAAGGAGATGAACCGAAACGGTCTCAACCAAGGGACTTCCGGCAATCTTTCGCACCGGATTCCAAACGGCATGCTAATCACACCGACAAGCTTGCCCTACGAGCGCATGCGGCCAGAAGACGTCGTCGCGATGGATTTTGCCGCGAATTACCAGGGCAACCATCGCCCTTCTTCAGAATGGCGTTTTCATCGCGATATTCTGCGAGCGCGGGCCGACATAAACGTCGTGCTTCATACGCATTCCACCTTCAGCACCATTCTCGCCGTGCACGAGCGTGGCATTCCCTGCTTCCACTACATGGTCGCAGTAGCCGGTGGCAACGATATCCGTTGTTCGCCTTATGCCTGCTTCGGCACACAAGCGCTGTCGGATTATGCCGTCGATGCGCTCGAAGGACGAAATGCCTGCTTGCTCGGCCATCATGGCTTGATCGTAACGGCGCAGACATTTGAAAAGGCGCTTTGGCTTGCCGTGGAGGTGGAGACCCTGGCGAAGATGTATGTCCACGCGCTGGCGATCGGCGAACCTCCGCGCCTCAGCGAGACCGAAATGGCACAGGTCCACGAACAGATGAAACGCATGGGCTACGGCCAGGCGCCCGATCTTGACGACGTCGGTGATGTTCCACGCGCCATGCCTCAGTCGAAACTGGCGCCACATTGACTCAGAGTGTCGTTGAACGCGGCTAGTCTTCTCTTCGCTAAGGAAACTTGCAAGCAACTCTACCAGCCGCTGGTGATCAATCGAAAATTGTCAGACAGCGTGCCAATATCCCTTGTGAATATCGAACTTCACGGCGCCGTCGTCACGCATCTTCAACAAGAGCGATTGGCAATCGTCCTCATGCTTTATGTTCACGCGCTTCATGATTTCGAAAACCTTCAGAGGCTTTTCGCCAAGGGCAATCAGAATCTTGTCTCGATCAGTCATTGGGGCTCCTTGTATCGGCATCGGCGACGGTACGCGCTGTGCAGATCGTCTGCAACGGCCGCGTTCGCTTGACGAGGTCCGTTCCGGGTCACCAGGCCCGAAGCTGCCGCGCCGATACAACAGCACGGAGCGAGCTTCGCTACCCCCAGCGCGACGACCACACCGGATACGTGCTCTTTTCGTTCGTGCACAGCCCGCGAGGGTGTCAGGCAAGCTCGCCTGCTGATGAGTGGGAGGCGACAGCATCCACGATCCTTGCCTTTCCGGTCGACGGAAGCGGTTTCCGCATTTGATGATGAAGTCGGACATCTCCGGTAAAGCGGAAGTCAGCCATAACGCCAATTGTGTCGGCTGAGGGCCGTGAGCAGACGTACTACGCTCGTTCAACGCGGATCGAACTGTGCGCCTTCCAAAAGGTACCGAAGCGCTCACCACCGGCTTCGCTTCGCCCATATTGCCTCACCAATGAGGCAGGATACTCGCGGCTCCCTTTCGGTCACCGAAACGATCCGGTCCCTGGGCACGCCGCCGGCAACCTCGAGCACGAGCTTTATTCGGATCGCCTCCTTGAACCCGTCACGGCTTCTGATCGTCACCATAAACGAGCCTGACCCGCCAATCACACAATCCTCGTAATAGAGATCGAGGTCGTCGATGTCCATTTGCGACGGAAGCCTTCCTTCGAGCATGATCGGCAGTCCGTTGATGGTAATGCCCCTTGCCAGCGCCGCATCACGTGCGATGGTAACTGGGCTTCCGTCGTTGTTCACGCCATCGCCGGAAACGTCGATCACACGCCGCAGTCCACGATACGGATCCACATCGAACAGCGGCAAGGCGAAATTTATCGCGCCGGAGATCGAGGTGCGTGAGCCCGTGCGAACCGGCGCTTTCGCGATTTCCGCCGCCACCGCAGCTGCAGATTCGCGGCTGTCGATCAATCTCCACGGCACGATGATTTTCTGATCGTTCGGTCCAGACCATTCGACATAGACCAGGGCCAACCTTCGGTTCGGCCCGGCCTTGAGCGCCTGGAGAAATTCGTTGGAAACGATGGCCTCCGCGTAACCCTCGCGCTGAAGCAAAAGCTCGCCAGGATCCATTGAATAGGAGACATCGACAGCAAGAACGAGTTCGACATCGACCGATGGATGCTCGCTGCCGGCAACCACTCGGTACCCCGAATTGAGGGCGGCCGTGTTGGCGACTTCACCTCCGGCGATCACTCCAGCGATCAATGCCGCTGCGATGGAGACACGATGAAGCATGGTAGCCCCGCGCTGGTTCCTCATCATGGTGGCAGAAACGCCGCTGCCTGATCGATCGGTCCAGTGCCGGGTGCGGATTGATGCGAGCGCGCGAAGACGAACCGAGATGTCACGTGTATTTCGGAGGCGGCTCTGCCGTCCTGGCCGATGAGGATCAATCCGGCGCCGCCATTTGCTACATTCAGAACAATCGGCTCGCCACTCCACGTCTTGATTGGCTCCATTCCGATGATGAGAAATTCACCGATAGGCTGGTCAAGATATTGGATGCGCAATTGCGGGCCGACTTCGGCTGCCGCGAGTTCGAAGCCGAGCTGTCGAGCACGCGCGTAAACATCAGCCAAGGTCACAGTATCGGACGTGAATCCAAGCTGGGCTGGCGATACGAGGACAAGCTCCACGTCTGTCTTGCGAGAGCCAAGGATGAATGTCGGTCGAGCAAGTATTTCAGCGGCCTGCCCCCCGATACCGCAGCCCATGCCGTCCAGCTTATTGCGCAGTCCAAGCGGATCAGCGAAGGTACCAATGGTAATGGTCTTCCATGTCGCCACATCGCGGCCGGACTGAATGAGTTGCTGGGACACTTCGGCGGGGCGCGTCTTGAGCTTCAGCTGGTTTTGCAAGACATCGCGAGCCGTGCATTGAGCCCGCGCTGGATTGGTTGCGAACTGAACGATGCAGGCCGCGCACAGTATCGACACAATGAAGTAACGGCTGCCCCGGCGCGCGCGCGAATGACGGCCGACTCCGCCGCAATGCGCCCTTCCCGCTGTGATGGCTATCGAAAATCTCTTCCGCATTTGCAATCTCGCGAGAAGAAAGAGACCACCGTCTGGCACTGGACACACTCTGCGCCCTGTGAGCGCGGTGCAGCTTTCTCGGTGTCGCGTTATTCGGTTACCGCGGGCTCAGGGCAGCGGCTCTCCGGTTGTCAACGTAGTGCAGATCTGCGGGAAAACCGTACGAAAAGGCACGATAAAGGACGAAATCGGGCTCTGCCGCTGCCTTGAGACGCACTTCCCGGTCCGCTAAGATCAATGGCGGGAGGTGTGCGCATGACCTGCCTGCGGCTGAACGGATACACGCTCAATTTGGATCAGGCGCAGTTATTTGACCGGCACGGCCAGGCCGTTGAGCTGCGGCCTCAGGCTCTGGCAGTGTTGCTTGAATTGGGGCGCCGTCCCGGAGAGCTGGTTACAAAACTCGATCTCGGTGCGCGAGTGTGGCCGGGCGTTTCGGTCACCGACGACTCGCTCGTGCAATGCGTGGTCGAGATCCGGCGCGCGCTCGGTGACAGCCGGCAGCAAGTCGTGCGAACGATGCCACGACGTGGTTACCTTCTGATCGTTGACGCGGCCGACACGGCGCCGCGAGATGTGCGAAGATTCTATCGCCTGGGCGCCGCCCTTGCGATGGTGGCAGTCGCGATCGTGGCGGTCTGGCAACTTCTACTGCCCGGCGCCGGCTCCGGGCCCCCCAAGGTACACAACAGGATGGTGGCCGATGTTGCAGTTCTACCCCTGCGCGTACTTAACACCTCTCAGGAAGGCAGTCCGGACGGCAACGGATTAGCCTACATGATTGCCTCCGAACTTGCGCGCAACCCCGACCTGCACATCGTCTCAACCCTCGCCACAGCCGAACTTAGCGGCAAGAACCTGTCGCCGGCGCGGATCGCTGCGATGACCCGCGCTCGCTACCTTGTGGATGGCAGCGCGGAGAGACGCGGCGACCGGCTGCAGCTCCACGTGCAATTGATCGATTCCGGCAACAACCGCATCGTCTGGAGCGGCCGGTTCGAGCCCACTGCGCAGGACCTGCCCGACGTTACTGAAACGTTGATCTCTCGGATCAGCGCCTCGCTTGGTGCAACCGTGCGCGAGTCGGACCGGGCGGCGTTACGGAGCCGCGCGCCGGCCTCGCTTGATGTGCATGCGCGCGTGCTGCGCACGCTTGCGCTGACCATGGCACCAAGTTCCGAGAGCCTCCGCCAAGCGCGGCAGGAACTCGAACTGGCGGTCCGCCTTGATCCGAACTACGCGCCCGCGTGGACGGGACTCGGACTGGTGAAGAAGATGCTGATTTTTGGCCATCACGATCCTGGGCTCGGTCGTCAGGACTTGCCGCAGGCGATCGCTGACGTCAGGCGCGCGATTGCGCTGGACCCGCTGCGTGCCAGTTCGTGGCGAGTGCTGTCCTTAGTAACCGACGCAGGTCAGGACCCTGAGTCAGCGGTGAGCGCGGCCGAGCGGGCGATCGAGCTCGGCCCTGGCGATCCGGACAACTGGGTCGTCCTTGCCGGTGCATTGCATTATGCCGGCCGAACCCAGGCAGCGATTGAAGCCTTCGAGAAGGCGATCTCCTGGAACCCGGTACGCCCAGCACACTACGCGCTCTACGGGGCAAGGCTGCGCTATTCCGTGCAGGATTACGAGGATGCGCTGCGTTTCGCCCGCGAATGTATGGATCGAACACCTGCGATAGGTGTCTGCAAGGCGGTCTGGCTATCGTCGCTTATTCGTACCGGCCATGCCGCCGACGCGGAGGCGGCGTGGCCAGCTTTGGTCGCGGCCGCACCCTCTTTGCAGACGTACCGGATGACGCCGCGGAATACGCCGATGGCTCTGGCGGTTGATGAGGACCTCGACAGACTTCGCAAGAGCAACACCTCGGCAATGGCCCAGTAAAGCTTCAGGCGCGTGAACCTGATGTGATCATTCCAAGTCGGCCTTTTTCGGCGCAGAAGCGGCTTCGAGGCCGTTCCGGATGGAGTGATCCGCGTCGCTTTGCCGTTTGAGGCCGGTGTCAGCTCGTTCTAAGGGCCGCCAACAGGCGACGTCCAGAAGCTACCAACCGAAGTGGCCTTTATTCAACTGTCTCTCTTCAATTTCGACATGACATCATCTCCGCCCGTGAGAACGTATCGAAGCGCGTACCCGATCAGCCAAGACGCCGCCGCTAGGCCCAGGCCAACCATTGCTAGATAGATGTTGATTCGATCCCAGGCGAAGCCAGCCGCAATAAGCGTCATCCATGCTTGCGCTACCGCCCAGAAAAACCTGTAGAGGACATCCCCAAGTGTAGTTGCCAAAATCACCTCCTGCAGGAGTATGAGTCCGAAGCAGTCTTCATTTTGTGGCAGCTTTCTTTCGGCGAGGTCGGCTTAGGCTCCGCCATTCGCGTACACTCTAGCTAAAGGTAAACTCGCTAAATTGTAGTATCAGACAAAGTTCAATTTCCTCGTTTGCGGTTCGGACACGGATCGACTTCCTGCTCGCCGAGAGGTCAGGAAAGTATTCGTTGCCGAAAACCGTGCCGCCGCTCGCCGGCACCGGCCTGCCGCAGGTGCATGCCGCGCCTGCGCGCGCCCAGGTGCTCTTGGCGGCCGAGGGGATGCGACGCAGATCGCGCGCTGCTCGAACTGTGGCTGGACGATGCGGTAGCCTGATGAGGCATTCGCGAATTTGTGTGCGTGTCAGTCGCGGAGATCGCCATCAATATCTGGACTCTCCGGTTCCACGCGCCATAATGAGGCGATGGACGGGATATCCAAAACCTTAAATTGTGCGCGTTGCGGCAAGCCGCTGGTCCTGATAGCGCGACCGGATGGCAAGGGCCCACTCCGGCCGACATGCTTGCATTGCGAGGAAGCCGATCCGATCACGTCGCCCGAGGTCGCTAGGTGGTTTGCTGGGGAATTGCAGCCGCCGAAGGGATAGGCCGTGAGGATCGCTGCCATGGCCGTGACTGCCGCATAGTGCCGAGCTTGAGATGCTCGGGGACGACCGTCGTTGGCCTCAATTGTGTCGACAAATTACGGTACTGATTCGCCAGTGAGCCAGCGTCTCGCAATCGGTTGGTCCTTTGGCCTCTGAACTCACAAGTCACCGACGCGAGTGGCGTGCAATGGGGCCCGGCCCAGCCGGGCCTTTTGTCCTTTGTGAATTATGTGCACTCACTGCACCCTGGGCCCACCGCGCCGCATCGCGACCGAGGACCCTCGTTGGCGCGAACTCACAAATATTCGGCCTGAACTGCCAAGATACAAACTGCCCTTTTTACTGTGGCGACCCAGTTGGCCCAACGCACGGGGTGCACTTCGACCGGGGATCGATGACCAATGCGCGTCTTTTTTAGTTGCTTGTTTTGCGGGACGCTTCACAGCGCTATCCAAATAAGGCGGCCGGTCGTGGCAAGCGGGCGGTTCGATTGCAAAGCGTGCGGGCAGACACTGCATCGATGGTGGGCCGTATACGACTTTACAGATTGGAAGGGGCCGCTCGACCAGTAGCGGGCGCGGCCAATCTGGGTCGCCGCACCTTGCCGGCCCCGCTCAAATGCGCCTATGCCCGTCCTCACCCGCCGGCGCGATCCGCACCGCAGCGATTGCTGGCACATCCACTTTGACGACATCACGAAAGCCGTCGGAAACCCCAGACTCGTCCGAGGTTTGGCAATGGCAGTGCGGCTTCTATCCCGGCTCGAAGCCCGGCGAGCACTGCAAAGGCTCGGCGCCGTCGTTCGAGGCGGCTCCCGCGCGGCGTTCGAGGTGGCATGGAGCGAATATCCTGCCCAAAAGCACAGAGGCCAATTTCCGGGCCTCGCGCGTTCATGAGGCGTGGACTCGCGAGAAATACGCGCGCTTTGATTGCGGCGAACGGATACCGTCGGACTGGCGTCAGCATGGCTGAATCCGATGGTTGCTTACGCCGCTTTGACGCTCAGATCGTGCTGCCCAGCGGCACCGAGCTCATCACGTTGCGCGATGCGATCCGGCACTTCAGCGAGACGGTGCCGAAACGCGAGCACAAGCACCCGCGCGTACTTCTCGCCGCCACCGCGCTGACCGACGCCGCCGAGGGCCGAACCGCGCAGCGATTGCCTCGGATACCGCTGCGCACCTCCTATCGTCCGCATCTCAACATATCCTCGGATTGTCGCCATTGTCGCAAATGCGGCCGGGCACGCCCCGGACCGACGGACCGAACCATATTGGAATGCCCTCCCAGACAATCCAGCAGCCGCCGGGGCCGGTATTGAATATATGACAGGGCTTGCCGTACACCGTGATGCGCGTTGGCCCGGCTGCGAATTTCTCGCGAGCCACGGCGGTCGTTGTAAGGACGGTGATCGCGATCAATCCAGTCGCCAAGAACTTGATTGCGGTCATCGAGCTTGTCCTTTTGACCCTTGATGGGGGCTGCGACCTTAGCCTGTTTCCTGGGCCAGTGGAGGACCGGATGCGCTTGCTCGTTCGCATCCTGCCTGACGAAGCTCACAGTAGGTAACGGCAAGGACCTATTTGCCCAATCGTCGCAAAGAGTGGCGTTTGGTGCCGGAACAAGGACAAGAGCAAGACGCCCCGGCTCTGTGATTTATTGGGTCTCAAGCGCTTCACGCCGCACGATCTCCGCCGAACGGCGCGCGTCGGCGGTCAAGGCGTCAAGTAAAGCGCGAGCCACGCCAGTCGATTAGACTATTAGGCTCGTAAAGAAGGGCTTGGTTATCTCGACGACCGAGGGTTCTCTCTCATCAGGAGTGGCGGCGGTGACAAACTCGCTTTTGCAGTTAAAGCAGCGCCAAAGGTCATGGATTTCTTGGGCATTGACGCGCTCGCGCCACTCTAGATGGACCAACCCAGAACCACATTGAGGGCATTTTTCTGGATGGGGCGTCGAGAAGATTGATGCCATGTGGAACCTCCCTCGTTTTCGGCGCAGCGTACGACTGTCTGGGCACCTTGGAATTGATCCACAACAAACAATTTGCCCATTTGTCATCGCCGGGCGGCTTCCAGGTCCGGGACCGTCGAGTGCTGGCGCGCGCCCTCCGCAATCGGGCCTTGCCAGTTGGTACACAAAGGGCGGCGATGTGGCGCATGTCGAATACGGAAGCCGTGATCTTCATGGGTTGGAACGCCCAGAGCCCGCATAAGGTTAGATAGATTGCGCACCATCGCGGCGGCCTGGCCGCACGCTGGATTGGAGGCAGCACATGAAAATCGTGGACGAAGACGGCGAGATCATCGCAACAGCATCCGATGACCATACTTTAATCGGCGGCCACCACCGCCTCGCAGTGGCGGCCAGCCTCGGTAAAAGACTGTTCTGGCGAGATACCGGCGAACCAGTGAAGCTCGATAACTTCTTCAAGCATTATGGAAGTTCTCTTCGACATACAGCCTGAGCCGCTCGCCGAGCGTACGTTGTTCGGTGCATCGCAACAACGCCAACGAGGATTTTTGCCATCGCGCATTCCTGGTTTAATTTTATGCGGTCCCGTACACAAAGGCGGCGCGCGATGTGGCGCAAGTGCGACAATCGATCACCCCCGTTTGGCCCTGGTCTCCGAGGGACCCCGGAAAGCAAATAGGGGCATCGTTGGTTCGCGTCTGACCGCTCTTGCCATCAGCCCGCTCCATTTAAGCTCTCCCTCCCTTTCCCACGCGCCTCTGGCGTGATCGAGGCGGTCGAGGCGGTGCGGCCGGCGGCACTGGCGCAGAGGCGATGCCGCAACGAAGGTTCGAGCGAAAGAAATCAACTGCGACATCTGCCGCAGTTGGGAAGCGCACGGGCAAGAATGGTAACGCCCGCAAGGTGCCGGTCGAGCGGCGCGCCTTGGCCGCCTGGGTCGAGCCTGTGTCACGTCGCGAGATCTGGTCACCTCAAATGACCAATTGCGCGGGCCCGCCGCCGATCTATCAGGTCTGCCTCTTCACGATTTCAAATCCGTTTGCGTGCAATTCCAGCAGTATGCCCTGTGCCAAGTGCGTGCACTCTTCAGACTTGATCCAGTGCGGACTTCTCCAATCCGGGTCGTCTTCCTTTGGGTAACTGGTGAAGGCGGAGCGAATGGCGGCTTCGATCACGTCGATGGGATTGTCCGACATCTGCATCCCTCACGCATTTGGCGAAATAGATCAAAATCCTGGGAATTAAAGAACAAGCCCAGCCGGACACTCACCCGGCGGCCCTCTCCGTTCAGAAGAACGTCACCGCCATCAATGGTTTGATCTAGGTCAACGCTGTGCCTCGGGCTCAGGCACGTGAACGGATCGCACTAAATTTAACGCGGTATGATGAATTGCAAATATATTCATACGGCGCGGTCGCGCGGTCCCGGCACTTGCCTCTGGCCCTCACAAAGGACCCGGAACTGCACCAATGACCGCACCCGGCGCGGCGTCACTGGGCCAGAGAGGGCTGCGGTAATGCCTTGAGCGGTCGTCGGCAGGCGGTCGCCATCGTTTCAAGCGCCCGGCAAATCAGGAGGCGAAGCCGCCGGTACCGCCGCTTTGACCTCCGCCAGCGCCGCTTGCAAGGCGGCTTCCTTAGTGTGGTCGAGAGAAGTCTTTAGCACCGTGCCGCCTTCGCCTTTTAGCCTCTCAAGAACCTTGTCTGCCGTGACTTTGCGCACCAGTACGAAGAGCGCTGCGGTTCCGGGTTGAACGGCGGCAGCGGTCTCTTTCATCCATTTGTCGTTGATGCCGACATCCGTTAAATATCCGCTGAGTGTGCCGGACGCGACGCCAAGGGCAGCACCAGCAAGCGGCATCAAAAAGATCAGGCCAATCAGCGTGCCCCAGAAGGCGCCAGTAGCCGCACCAGCAGCCGTGGTATTGATCAGTTGATTTAGTTTGATGTTTCCGTTGCTGTCTTTCACCGCGATCACGGCATCGCCGAGTTCGATCAAATACTCCTTCTGCATGGCCAGCAATTTTTGACGAACTTCCTCCGCCTTCGCCTCGGTTGGAAATGCAATTACGACAAGGTCACTCATCGTTGTGCTCCTCTACTCGAACGATTGCTGCCCATGAGAGAGAGGATGCGCCCGGTCGCGCGGGACAGGCAAGCCGCTACGGATAGCGGATGACGGCGCTCCGGGCACAACGGGAGGCGCACCCGGCACGGGCGGACCGGCTCGCGAGAACCGACAAGATGAGGCGTCAGGGTGCGAGTCAGGAGACCGCTAACGCCTCTCCCCACACGACGCAGATTTGCGATATCAGCAAAACATGAGCCGCGCGCGGAAATCAGACGCCCCAACGCAGAGCTGCGGTCTGCACCGGGGCATCCCATAATGTCGTGGCTTTGCGATCGAGCACCGATACGGTGATCGAGACACCGGCCATGTCGAGAGATGTGACGTAGGAACCGGTCAGGAAGCGCGTCACCGTGATCCCCGCGCGATCCAGAGTCCGCTTTGCGGCATTGACCATCAGATAGAGTTCGATCAGAGGCGTCGCACCAAATCCGTTAATGAGAAGCAGCACTTCACTGCCCTTGCTCGGCGCAAGATCCTTCAGGATCGCGTCGAGCACCTCGGCGGCGATCGCATCGGCGGAAGCCAACGGTACCCTGCGCCGGCCAGGCTCGCCATGAATGCCGACGCCCATTTCCATTTCATCGTCGGCCAACGTGAAATTTGGCCGTCCGGCGGCCGGCACAGTGCATGGCAATAGAGCTACCCCCATCGAGCGCGTACGCCGGTTGACTTCATCGCCGAGCGCCTTGAGCGCGGCAAGCGGCATTCCGGTCTCGGCAGCGGCGCCGACCATTTTTTCCACGATCAACGTTCCAGCGACACCGCGACGACCGGTCGTGTAGGTCGACTTTTCGACCGCCACGTCGTCGTTCGTCACCACGCTTGCGACTTCTCGGCCGGCCATCTCGGCTGCCATGGTGAAATTCATCACATCGCCTTCGTAGTTTTTGACGATGAACAGCACACCTGCGCCGGTGTCGACGGCCTCCGCAGCCTCGATCATCTGATCTGGCGTCGGCGAGGTGAAGACCTGGCCAGGACAAGCCGCGTCGAGCATGCCCAGGCCGACAAAGCCCGCATGCAGCGGCTCATGTCCCGAGCCGCCTCCCGAAATCAGCGCGACCTTGCCTGGTTTCAACGTGCGACGGCGCACAAATTTGCGCTCGGCGCCGAGAAGCAGGATATCGGCGTGCGCTGCGGCGAGGCCGTCAAGACTTTCTTCGAGTACAGTATCGGCGCTGTTGATCAGCTTTTTCATGAGCGTTCTCCCAGTCCGGTCTAAAGTTCGATTCAATGGCTAACCGACGCTTTCCGCAAAGCGCGCGAGCTGCGCGGCTAAATCCACGATGAGCTGCTCGAGCGCACGATTCTTCTTGTCGTCACCAAGTTCAGGAACGGTCACCGCAATGACACGCGTGCGCGCTTCGCGGTGGGGTGCGCGCAGTCTTCCGGGGTGCGCGCGGCCATACGCATCGAGAAATGCCGCACGCTCGGCGCTGGACAGATGGCAGACGTCGAAGATGACCGCGACATGCTTCGCCGGGATCGGCACCAGATAAGCCGGATTCGTGATTTGACTCACGAATGAACGATTCTTGCCCAGCGCCGCCGCAAGCTTCAGGCGCGTCCCCGAGGGCCGATTGTCGAGTACCTTTCGCAGGATTATTTTGTATTCTGCGACATTCTTGTCACCGGGCGTGTCCTTGCCGACATCGTCCTTCATGAACTCACCTTTGCGATTGCGGCCTTGAGCCGTGCGACGGCAATCGGCGACACAGAGAGAGTTGTCAATCCGGTCGCGAGCAGCGCCGCCGTGAGGTGAGTGTTGGCCGCGGCGTCGCCACAGAGCGAAACCTCGACGCCACGCTTTAGCCCGGCCTCGACGGTCGCGGCTATCAGTGCCAGCACAGCCGGATTGCTGGTATCATTGAGGTCAGCGACTGCGCCGATGTCGCGCGCCGCCGCCATGGTGTACTGGGTGAGATCGTTCGAACCGATGGAATAGAATGCAGCGCCAAAATCCGCTGCACAGAGCGCCGCCGCTGGAACCTCGACCATAATGCCGAGCGGCGGGCGAGCACAGGCAACTCCTTTCGCTTGGAGGGCAGTGAACTCCGCGTCAAGTATTTCGTTCGCGCGGTCCAATTCCGACGGGACCGCAACCATGGGCAACATCACTTTCAGCGTGCCATGGACAGCCGCACGGCAGAGCGCGCGGAGCTGCATGCGAAACACCTCCGGCCGCGCGAGCGAGAGGCGGATACCGCGGAGGCCGAGAAACGGATTGCTCTCACCTTCGACCGTCAAACCGGGAACCTGCTTGTCTCCGCCTGCATCCAAGGTCCGGATCGTCACCGGCTTATCTTGGGCCCAGACGAGAATGTCTCGATAGACCCTGTATTGCGTTTCCTCGTCCGGCAGACCGTGGGCCGCCTCGAACAGGAATTCCGTGCGTACAAGGCCGATGCCGTCGCAAATTGCGGAATCAAGGTTTGCAAGGTCTTCAGGCCCGGCGACATTGAGCAGAACCGCTATCCGCCGACCATTGGCGACGAAGGCAGGCGC
This sequence comes from Bradyrhizobium sp. 956_D2_N1_4, assembly GCF_052076025.1. Classification (NCBI taxonomy): domain Bacteria; kingdom Pseudomonadati; phylum Pseudomonadota; class Alphaproteobacteria; order Hyphomicrobiales; family Nitrobacteraceae; genus Bradyrhizobium; species Bradyrhizobium sp. 956_D2_N1_4. Next base: position 6,261,680 of record NZ_CP197237.1, read on the forward strand.
AAGGCTGGTCGCCTCGACGACAGCCAGTTCGGCCTTCGCAGCCGCCATACGCAGCTCAAAGAGACGGATGGTCTCCGGCTCCGGATCGAAGATGACCCTTCCGGCGTCGCCGTCTACCAGCGCCAAGACTGGTGGCTGTCCATGCCACGACAACGGACCTAATCCAACGACCATCGGCGCCCCGCGCGCACGCGCCAACATCGCGACATGCGAGGAAGGTGAGCCACTGGCCAGCGCGATCGCGCCGCCTTGCGACCAGTCAGTCGCAAGAAAGGTCGAAGGCGTGATATCTTCAGCCGCAACAATCGAACCGCCCGCGATTCCGGCGACAACGTCCACACCGCCCAGATGCGCAAGCACGCGATCGCGGATGTCAACGATATCAACGGCCCGGGCACGGAAATATTCATCTTCAGCCGCGCGATAGCCGGCGATCTCTAGGTCGAGCGCCCGGCGCCAGGCATGGTCGGCAGCGATCCCGATCGCGATAAGTTCATATGCCGTATCTGTTAGTGCATCGTCTTCCAACATGGCGGCCTGGAACTCCAGAATGTCTGCCGCCTCACTCTGAATCGTCTTGATCTGCTCGGCGAGTTGCGCCCTCGCCCCCCCAATCGCCGCCCGCAGCGCTGCAGCCTCCTGCTCCGGATCCTCGCTCGCCATTCGCCCGGCCACGGCCGCAGTCAGCACGGCGACCGGCCCGAACGCGAGGCCAGGCGATGCGGCACGGCCGATAAGCTGGATCTCTGCCACTGCCGTTAAGCCTCACCAAAACCGTCATGCACAAGTGCAAGCATGGCAGCAAGCGCCACCTCTCCGTCCGGTCCGGCGACCCGGAAATGCAGCGTCGCCCCTTGTGGGGCCTTCACACGCATCACCTTCACCGGACTCTTGGCATCCGTCCAAGGCCCGTCTCCAGAGAGGGCGAGTTCGATCTTTGCGGCAAACCTCTTCGCACACTGCGTGAGCTTGACCGACGGCCGCGCATGAAGTCCGACCTTGTTGACGAGAACCGCCGAGGCGGTCAGCGGCACCGACGTCTCACCTGCCCGGCTGGCGTGGGCATCATGCATAGAATTCCTCCGCGCTACGCTTGACGGCTGCGAGCGATGAGCCACCCGAGGATTCCGTCGCTGCAATCACCGCTCCTTCGACCACCGGAGCATTGCAGACGACGACGCGCGCCCTTCGATCTTCAGCCAACATTTCCACCGCCATCTCGGAATTTGTCTCCGCTCCACCGAGATCAACGAGCACAGCCACACCTGCTGCGGACCACGCCGCCTCGATCGCCTCCAGGATTCCAGCAACATTCGTGCCGAGCCCTCCATCGACATCGCCGCCGGTCCAGGCGAGCGGCACCGCATTGCCCACCATCTGGCGCACCATATCTGCCGCGCCTTCCGCTATCTTGGGCGAATGTGAAACGATAACGATTCCGACATTGCCGCCATTTGGATTGTTCATGACCTTGCCTCGAATTCCAATACTTTGACTGCAGCCCCGATCAACAGGGACGTTGAGCGCGAACCGGGGTCCATGTGACCAATGGAGCGTTCGCCGAGAAAAGAAGCCCTGCCGCGAATAGCGAGCATCGGCGTCGTGCGATCTGCCGCCTGCACCGCTTCTAACGCAATCGCCCGCGCGTCGCCGCCTGCAGCCAATACCGCTTGCACGGGCACCAGGACATCCAGCAAGGTTTTCTGTCCTGCCTCCGAGCGTCCGCGCGCCTTTACGGCATTGATTGCCATATCCGTAGCCGCGACAAACTCCGCGCGTGTTGGCTGCTCTGGAAGCGCCTTGCCCAACTCCATGAAGAAGGTGCCAACCAGCGGCCCAGAAGCCCCGCCGACCTTCATGACCAGCGTCATTCCGATCGACTTCAGCATTTCTGGCAGAGACTTGTCCGCAAGGCCGGGCAACGTCGCGAGCACGGCCTCGAAGCCGCGTTTCATGTTCAGCCCATGATCGCCGTCACCGATCGCCTGGTCGAGGCTGGTCAGTTCGTCGGCGTGCTGGATCACCGATTCCGCAAGCGCCCGCACCAGATTCTCCCTAGAGGTTCGATCGAGACTCATGCCGCGACCCTCCCGCCGGCCGCATCGAAGAACAGCGGCCTGTTAAGGCGTAGCGACACGACGTCGCCAACGTCTAACCTCGCCTCAGGGTCCGCCAACGTCACGACAGGTTGGCCGCCGAGATCGAGATGGACATGGCTCTGGTCGCCGAGATGTTCGACCCGCGTGACGGTGGCCGACACGTCCCCGCCGCTGCGTGCGATCGCCAGGTGCTCGGTACGAGCGCCAATCGTCTTAACGCCGGGCGGAACGCCGGCAAATAGAGTTGCCGGCAGCAGGTTGATCATCGGCTGGCCGAGCCGGGCAGCGACATAGGCGTTGACCGGGTTCTCGTAAATCTCGCGCGGCGTGCCGATCTGCATCAGCCGCCCGGCCTCCATCACGCCGATGCGCGATGCCATGGTCATAGCCTCGGTTTGATCGTGGGTGACGTAGAGGATCGTCGCGCCGAGATCGATCTGGATCCGCTTAAGCTCCAGGCGCATTTCACCGCGCAGCTTGGCATCGAGCGAAGAAAGCGGCTCGTCCATCAGGTAGATCGAGGGCGAGCGCACCAGAGCGCGGCCAATTGCAACGCGCTGCATCTGCCCGCCCGATAGCTGGGTCGCCTTGCTGTGTAGCTTGGCCTCGATATGGAGAAGACGCGCAACCTGTTCGACCTTTGCGCGAATTTCGGCATCCGACAGGCGCCGAGTCGGCGCGCGTAGCGCAAAGGCCATGTTCTCGAACACGGTCAGATGCGGGTACAACGAATATTGCTGGAATACGAAGGCGACGTCACGATCCGCCGGCGCATCACTGGTCACATCGCGTCCGTCGATGCGGACCGAGCCGCTGTCGGGCGCCTCTAATCCGGCAACGAGACGCAGCGTGGTTGTCTTGCCGGCGCCGGTCGGCCCCAGCAACGCAACGAATTCGCCATCTCCAATGGTGAGGGACAGATCGACGACGGCTTGCGTCTTGCCAAACGCCTTGGAGACCGCCCCGATCTCGACTTCAGCCATGCTTGCCTCCCTCGTGCAATGCGGTGCGTATTGCCCGTCCCGACCCCTGGTCGAAGAGCGACAACGTATCGGGCCGAAAATCGAGCCCGACATTCATCCCAATCCGAAAGGGCATGCTGGCGGGCGAGCGGGCCTTGAGAGCGCCGTAAGGCGTCGTCACCGTCACGATCTGCGTCGTGCCGAGATATTCCGACCCATAGATCTCGCCCCGCACCATGCCGCTATCGGAAAAACGCACATGCTCGGGTCTGACGCCCAGGACAAGGTCGCTCTCCACCAGAGCCTCGCGTGCGGTGGGTATCGCAACGTCGCGATCCCCGAGCCGGATCGCCTGCGCCCCGGCTTGCAGGCTGCCGCGAAACGGCAGGAAATTCATCGCTGGAGAACCGATGAAGTCCGCGACGAAGAGCGAAACAGGCCGGTCATAAATGTCGCGCGGACTCGCAATCTGCTCGACCACGCCGTTGTTCATCACCGCAATCAGGTCCGCCATTGCCATGGCCTCCAGTTGATCATGCGTGACGTAAACGGTGGTCGCGCCAAGCCGGTCATGCAGCGCGCGCAATTCCTGGATCATCGCCTCGCGCATCTCGGTATCGAGCGCTCCGAGCGGCTCGTCCATCAGGAAGCACTTCGGCTTGCGGACGATCGCCCGCCCAAGCGCGACGCGCTGACGGTCGCCGCCGGTGAGGGTCGAAACCGACCGATCAACGAGGTGGGAGATACGCAGGATCCGAGCGGCCTCCACCACGCGCCGGTCGCACTCCGCGGCTCCGATGCCCTCGCATTTAAGCGGAAAGCCGATATTGCGCCGGACATTCATGTGCGGATAGAGCGCAAACAGCTGGAAGACGAAGGCGATATCTCGCGCGGAGGCACGGTTCATCGTCACGTCCTCACCGTCGAGCCTGATCGTGCCGGATGTCGGCAATTCCAGTCCTGCAATCATCCGTAGCGTTGTCGTTTTGCCGCAGCCGGACGGCCCAAGCAGACAAAGGAACTGTCCGTCATCCACCGTAAAGCTCGCGCCCTTGACTGCGTGAAACTCTCCAAAGGATTTGTTGAGCGCTTCGACCCTGATCTGTGCCATCGAGCGCTACTCCCGGACCTTCGAGACGATCATGAACATCACCGTCCCAAAGAGAGTGACCGCGAAAGACCAGGAATAAAGCGTTAGAAAAAACGGCTGCATCAGCATGACCACGCCTGCGGCAATGATCGCCGTCGCGATGGCCTCCAGCGGACCGCGCCGCAACATTCTGCTCGTCAGGCTAACGTTCGGCGTTGACGTGTTCACATCAAGGTTCATTTGCGAACGGCCCCAAAGGTAATCCCGCGCAGAAGATGCTTGCGAAGCAGCACCGTGAACACGACGATCGGCACAAGAAAGATCGTCGTGCCGGCGGCTACGGCCGGCCAATCCTGGCCGCCTTCGCCAATGATGATCGGAATGAATGGGGGCGCGGTCTGAGCGTTGCCAGAGGTCAGAAGCACAGCAAAGGCGTATTCGTTCCACGCAAAAATAAGGCAGAAAATCGCCGTCGCCGCGATCCCCGTCGTCGCCTGCGGTAGAACCACCTTCACGAACGCCTGAAAGCGCGTATAGCCATCGATCATTGCCGCTTCTTCGTATTCACGCGGGATTTCGTCGATGAAGCCCTTGAGTAGCCAGACGGCGAGCGAGACGTTCACCGACGTGTAGAGCAGGATCATCCCGAGACGGGTATCCGATAGCCCGACGGTCCGGTACATCAGGTAGATCGGGATCGCGACCGCGATTGGCGGCATCATTCTGGTCGACAGAATGAAGAACAGGAGGTCGTCCTTGAGAGGCACGCGGAAGCGCGAAAAACCATAAGCCGAGAGCGTACCGAGCGCGACGGCAAGCACCGTCGAGCCAAAGGCGATGATCAGCGAGTTGATGAAGCGCGGCACGTAGTTCGACGGCCCGGCGACAACCATGTTGCGGCTGCGCGCGATGTTGTCACAAAGCCCCTGCGGCGGCCCCAGCGTCTGGATAAACTCCTGAGTCTGACGCGAGCGTGTTGTGAAGACATTGCAATAGCCTTCAAGGGAGGGCTTGAAGAGGACCTTCGGCGGATAGGAGATCGCATCGTCAGGCGACTTGAACGAGGTGAGCACGATCCATATCAGCGGAACCATCGTTATGATGGCATAGAGTATGACGAGCAGGCCGGCAAAGCGGCGAGTGCCAGTCGACGGTTCGACAACTGAGTGGGCTGCATTTGAGGCGCTCATCTGCTTTTCACCCGGTTCAGCGCCTTGACGTAGATGTTGGCAAGGCCAAACACTGTCACGAACAGAATGATCGCGAAGGCCGAGGAATAGCCGGTTCGCCAACTCTCAAAGGCCGCGCGCTTCAGTGTGATCGAAGCGACTTCCGTGGTCGAGCCCGGCCCTCCTCCGGTCAGGAGGTTGACCATGTCGAACATCTTGAAATTCTCGATCCCGCGAAAGAGCACCGCGAGCATGATGAACGGCAGAGCCATCGGCAGCGTGATCGACCAGAACTGCCGCCAATTCGACGCGCGGTCGACCTCCGCTGCCTCATAAATGTAATCCGGGATCGACCGCAGCCCCGCCAGGCAAATCAGCATCACGTAAGGCGTCCACATCCAGGCGTCGACGATGACGATGGCCCACGGGCTGAGGGTCACGTCTCCCAGCATCTGGAACGACGAAGCGCCGCGCCCCGTGAAGAAGGCGACCACGTAGTTGAACAGCCCGATCTGCGGCTGATAGAGGAAGGTCCAGAAATTGCCGACAACCGCTGGTGAGAGCATCATCGGCAACAGAATGATCGTGGTCCACAGGCCATGGCCACGGAATTTCTTGTCGATCAGGAACGCAAGGCCGAATCCGAGCACAGTCTCGATCAGCACGGTCCAAACCACGAAATGCGCCGTGACCTGCATTGCCGCCCAGATATCCGGATCGGTCAGGATCGACTGGTACCAATCGGTCCCCAGCCATAGCGTCGGCGCGTTCGGCCGATTGGCGCGGTAGTTGGTAAATGACAGGTAGATCGTCCATACCAGCGGGAAGATATTGATCGCCAGCAGCAGCACGATCGTCGGCGTGATGAAGAGCCATGCGAGCGCCTGGTCCGAAAGGCCGCGGATACGACGTATCACGCCTGGTCGGATCGGGACGGCCCGGTAGGTGATCTGCGACGAAGTGCTCAAATCGTTCATGGCCCTGGTCAATCCTGGCGTCGCGATTGTCGACTATGCGACGCCTGCGGGTTCTACCGAAGAGAGCCTGGAGCGCGCTCGGCGTGCGCTCCAGGCGTTTGCCCTAGAACTTCTTGCCTTCTTCCTTGAAGATCGCCTTCCAGTCCTTGACCAGGCCATCGAGCGCTTCCTGCGCGGTGCCCTTGTCCGCCACCACGTAGTCATGCACGCGCTTCTGTTCGGCTTGCAGGAGTTGGGCATAGGAAGGCTCGGCCCAGAAGTCGACGACCATTCCCATCGACTTCAAAAACTCGCCGGCAAACGGCGCGCTGTTCGGGAAGCCCGGATCGTTCAACACTGACTTGGCGCAGGAATAGCCGCCCAGCGCCCACCACTTCTTCTGCACATCTCCACCGGAGAACCATTTGATATATTGCAGCGCCTCGGCCTGGTTCTTGGAATAAGAAACGACCGAGATGCCCTGCCCGCCGAGCTGCGTCGCCCGGGTCGCGGGGCCGGCGGGATTGCTGAAGAAGCCGATCTTGTCCCCACCGACGTTCGGATCTTTGTAGAGGCCCGGGAAGAAGGCGAAGAAGTTCATCTGCAGCGCGACTTGCCCCGACTTGAACGCATCAAGCCCTTCGGACATGTAGGAGTTGGATGCGCCGGGCGGCGTACAGCACTTGTAGAGCTCCTTGTAGGCCTCGAGCCCCTTCACGGCGCCGGGCGAGTTGACGAACCCGTCCATTGAATACGGCTTCTTCGGATCCTGATACTGGAAGCCGTAATCATAGAGGTAGTTCGACACGCCCATGGTGATGCCTTCCGAGCCCCGCTCGGTATAGATCGAAGCGCCATAGACCTTCTTGCCGTCGATCTCGCGGCCCTGGAAGAATTTTGCGATGTCGCGCAGTTCATCGAGCGTCTTCGGCACGGCGAGATCGCGGCCGTACTTGGCCTTGAAATCCGCCTGGATCTCAGGCCGCGCAAACCAGTCTTTGCGATAGGTCCAGCCCACCGCGTCACCCATGGCGGGCAGCGCCCAATAGTTCGGGCTGTTCTTCGGCCACTCGGAATAGCCGACCACTGTCGCCGGCATGTAGTCGTCCATGCTGATTCCTTCCTTTGTGAAGAAATCGTTGAGCTTGACGTACTGACCGTTCTCGGCGGCGCCCCCGATCCATTGCGAATCCCCGATGATGAGATCGCACAGCGAGCCGTGCGAATTGAGCTCGTTCAGGAAGCGGTCGGCATAGTTGGTCCACGGCACGAACTCGAACTTCATGCCGACGCCGGTCTTGGCGGTGAAATCCTTCGACAGTTCGACCAGGGCGTTGGCAGGATCCCACGCGGCCCAGCACAGCGTGATGGTCTTGGCCTGCGCATGCGCAGGAGTAGTCCCCACTCCGACACCGAGCGCGGATGCGAGAACTCCGAACGTAGTAAGGAGCGCCTTTACTGTCTGTTTCATAACGCTTTCCCTCCCAGTGGGGCCGGCCATCGACATGGCGCGACTCTCCAACCCGCTCGAATGCTTCGAGCAGAGCGATACAGTCCTTCACGGGCTGAACGACTAAACGGACGTTTCCTCGCGCCTGCCTGGATTCTTAGGGATTCAGCCAAGCTCGATTTGTTTAGTGAAACACTATATACTAAACATTGCAAGCACGCTCTTAAGTCGCTCGGTCATGGTGCCCCTCGCGAAATTGAGGCAGCGACCATGCGCTCAACCGGTACTGGCTATGCGATCTGCGCCACCTTAAGTTACATCAGGGACTTTGCGTTCGCGCACGGCTGCCTCGACCTGATCTGCAAGAACCGCGAGATGGCTGGCTCTAGAGACGAATACGCATTGTCGCTATGGACGGCGATGCCGTCTGGCTTCGTGCCTGCCTAACTATCTTCTTTCTGAAGAAGAGAATGCAGACGTTGAGCGAGTTCGGCCACGCCAAAGGGCTTGTGAATAATCGGGAACTCGTCTGTCGCCCCGTGACGCGCGAGCACGTCTCCCACGTAGCCCGACGTAAGTAATATCTTGATCCTGCTGTTCCGCCGCTTTGCTTCGCGAGCAAGCTCGACGCCATTGGGACCATTCGGCATGACGACATCGCTGAACAGAAGATCGAACCCCTGATCGCTGTCGAGAATTCGGATGGCTTCGGTACCGTTGTGAGCAAGGCGAATCCGATAGCCAAAGCTCGTCAGCATTGCAGACACGACTTCCAACAGATCTTCATTGTCCTCGACCAAAAGAATTCGCTCGGAGCCTCCCGGCATAGCCCGGGTCTGTTCAGTTTCCACCTCGTCGCGAGCCTCCTGATTGGCTCTCGGCAGGTACAGTGAGATCGTGGTGCCGGCGTTAGGGGCACTTTCGACTGAAATATAGCCACCGGATTGCCGGACAAAGCCATACACCATGCTGAGACCGAGGCCAGTGCCCTTGCCAACTTCCTTGGTAGTGAAGAAGGGCTCGAAAATCCGGTCTCGCACCTCGGGAGACATCCCCTGCCCCGTATCCGAGACGGACAGCCTCACATATGATCCGGCCGGACATCCAGCGACGGCTTCCCCATCCAGAACGACGTTCCGCGCCTCGATCTCGAGCACTCCGCCGCCCGGCATCGCATCGCGGCCGTTCAGCGCTAGATTGAGAAGGGCAGTCTCCAGCAGGGATGGATCCACCTGACAGAGCCACAATCGCTCGTCGATCTTCAGCCTGACCTCGCATTCTGCGCCGACCGCCTGACGGACGAGCCCCTGGAAGTTGGAGATCAGCTCGTTGGCATTGATCAGTTTAGGGTTGAGCTTTTGCCGTCGAGAGAAAGCGAGGAGCTGTGCGGTGAGCTTCGCCCCCCGGTCGGCGGCACGCCGCGCAGTCGCGGCGAAGCGCCGGATCTTGCCGTCATTTGCCGCGCGCTCGATGAGATCAAGGTTTCCCGAAACGACGGCAAGCAGGTTGTTGAAGTCATGGGCAATACCGCCCGTGAGCTGTCCGACGGACTCCATCTTCTGGCTCTGATGAAGCTGCTCCTCGATGCGCTGGCGCGCCTCCACGGCATGCTTTTGCTCGGTGACGTCTCGAAAGAAGATCGCGATCCCTTCGCCAGAAGGAAACGCGTTGATCGCATACCATGCGGCACGACGAGGACAGTGCGCTTCGAACGAAACCGGACGGCGGTCCGACATGACTTCCCGAAGCTGCTCGACGATTCCCGTATCGCGGGCATCCAGAAGCGATGCCTGCAGGTGCATTCCAATCAGATCACGCCCCTGAGCGATCTGAGACCAGGCCCTCTGGTTGAAGAAGCTGATCCGCCAATCGTGGTCGACGATCACAACGCTGTCGGTCGTGCTTTCGAAGAGCATCGTAAGCCGGGCCGCGGCGTCCTCGGCCTTCTCTTTTGCATCGGACAATTCCTGCTCGCGGCGATCCAGCGCATCGGCCATGGTGTTGAAGGCGCCGGCTACGCCTGCGATTTCAGAACTGCCGCGGATGTTCACGCGGCGAGCATAGTCGCCGAGGCGCCATCGGTTCGCGGCGTCAACTAATAGCCCGAGCGGCCGATGGATGAATTGCCGGGCGCCGAGTAGCGTCAGGCCCAGCACCATCATGGCGCTGAGGGCGATGAGGAAGATGTCGTGTCGGGTCCGGCTCTGGATCTCGGCAAAGGCGTTCGCCTTGTCGAGGCCGAAGCTGACGCGAAGTCCCCCAGAATCGGGCCCGAGAGCCGAGAAACCCACGATCCTCTCGACGCCGTCGACATCAACCAGGTCGGCTGCGAGACCGTCGCCATACTGTCTCTCATCACCAGCGCGAACCAATTTCTTACCGACAAATCGGTCATTGTCCGGATAGCGGGCAAGGTAGGTGCCGTTGCGATCGGTGATGGCCAGCGCGTCTCCCGCCGGAACACCCGCGCGCGCGATGTAGTCCGCTAACCAGTCCAGGCCGAGAGGCGCAATGATGACGCCCCCTGGCTGACCATCATCTCCGTAGAAAGGCAGCGCAAACTGAATGAGTTTCCGATCGACGGACAGACCGATCGAGAATTGTCCCACCGTAAACGCGCCCGTCTTCAACGCATCCGCAAAGTAGGGACGCCCGGAGACATTCACCGGCTTGCGATCTGTGTTTGTATCGCAGAAGGGCTGGCCACTCAGATCGGTAGCGACGAAAGTGAGGAAAGCCGGAAACCGGGACCTCATCCCTGCCATAGCCGCATTGCACCCCTTGCTATCTTTCGCCTTTATCGCAGGGAGTTCGGACAGCGCAATCAGGACCTGCCGAATGCCCTGAACGATCTGTTGCTGCTGTTCGGCGGCGAGCTTAGCGAGACCGAGCGCCTGATTCTGTACGTCCACCTGGCGCGCGCGTCGAAGGTTAACTTCGTTGTACGCCTGAATCGAGATAGCGGGCAATAACGCGACTGCGACAAGCGCCAACAGGCGCGACAAGATGGTCATTCTCTGCCGTATTCAAATCGTCCCGGAGCTTGCTGTGCATTTCAATCCCAATGGGGATACGCTTATAGGCGTTCGTCATTCCAATCACGATCGTGAGAACCACGAGTGACCGCTTGTTGAACATGCGCGGCGGCGCGAGCTTCATCCGCACCCGCATTCAAATGACACATGTTGCATGTTCGCCCCTGCAATCCCGCCCTACTCGCGAGCGCCATGACATCGCGCGGTGGTACAGCCAAAATCGACAATCTTGGTACTTTTTTTTGAGCGGGCACCGCGCATCTATCTGCCAAGACCAACGGCAACTCGGATGTAACTTCGACCTGTGGAACGACGGTTCGAATGCGTCGGGCGCGATCGCGCCGCGGCGTCGGAGTATTGCGTCGGTAAGACCAAACCTACTTTGCTTAAAGCATCGCCTTGCTCATGATCGCTCATGAAATGCCAGGCGATCACAGATCCGATCTGGACCGCACCAGCGATACCGGCAAGCGCCGGTATTTCATGGCCCAACCATCCTGGAAAAGCTGGCGGTGATGGAGTTATGGTTTAACGAATCGGCGGATGTGTTTCGGTAACGGAAGGAGCCGCCTGGATCGGTTCCGTTACAAGCGCCTTTATCTTGTCGAAGTCTGCCTTTGACCCTCCAGGCACGATTAACCTTGGCGGTTAGGCTTACCGAGCAAGCATCTCCGCGAGAAGCTTGACGGCCGATCTATGAGCCGTTGGCCAGAACCGATAGATTGCAAGGATTGAGTCGTTGCGTTCGAGTGGCGCGCGTGAGTTTTCAGCTTTCCATTTTGAAGATTTTGGCAGGGCAGCCAGACGGCCGGGGAAACCTTGAGCTTATCAAGCTGCATCTCGCGGTTTTCTATACGAGCGGCCCTGAATGGACGTTGCGTATGAAGCGTCTCGCTGAACTTGCGCCGGATCTTGATGCGTTCAGCCAAGGACTCATCTCTCGCGAACGCGGCGCTTGGACTATCACGAACCAAGGACGCGACTTCCTTGCCAAACTCGAGGAGGCTGCCTTGGGTGCAACGCCGGCCACACGGCCCCCCGACCCAGCCGAGCCGGTAGAGGTCGAGCAAGCCTCGCCAATAGCTCCGCCAGCGGCGGCTTCTCCGCCGAAAGTACTGGAGCGATCGCACGGGCGCCCCCAAGGCAAACACCGCAAGAACCATCGCAAACGATCGGCTTAAGTCGGCGGAATCTTAGATCGGTTCGGTCTAAGACGGATCGACCTCCTCAGCCCTACGGTTGGTCAGTGGGGCGAGAAGGCGCGCGATGGCCTCGTAACGGCGATGTACTCCCTCGAATATTCCCCGCTCTCCGAAGATGACCGTCTGCGGGCGCGTCAGCCGTCGTAACGACGAGGGCAGCGGTCGAAAGACGCAGCGAGCGACGGGTCGTGATTGTTGGATGCGGTACGTCTCTCATCGCTGAACTCCAAATCGGTGCAACACTGTTGCGCGGTCGACCCACAAAACCGCTTCCGACTTTTGATCAATCGTTATCGTTGTGCCTCGCTATCCGACCAACACGTAATTGCGCGAGTGTTGTTCGGACACCTTTGTGGGCGAACCTAAGAACCAAATCACCAGATCGGCGTTATCCCGGCACTATGGAGCCGTTTCGCGGAGGTCTAATGATGGACCCGAATCGAGCAGCTTTACTCCTATCTGCTATCGCTCTGGCCATCGCCATTGGATCGGCAATCACGTCAGAGCGCCTCGATACTCGTACGGCCAGCAACGACGCAGTTCCCGGAACGGTAGGCCTCGCTAGGCCACACCCGCCGCTGGACCGTGCGGCAGGTGAACCGATACAAATGGTAGGCGGGCCGCCTGGCGCGAGTATTCGGCAGCGTCCCTGACCGAACACTGGCCACCCAGCGAGAGCGCTACCGAAGCTCCTTGATGTGGCCGGTGCTGTCGACGATGAGCGACCGCTCCGTACCCTCCTTGATTGCTCGGTAGGTCTTGATCTTGCCGCTCGGGACCTCCTGAATCTGCGAATAGCCCGCGGCAGGTAGCTTGGCCTCAATCTCCCCCTGCGTCAGGGCGAACACAGGCGAGGACGCCCCCACCGTTACAACAATGGCAATGACTGATCGCATCGTTCGCCTCCTGGCTCCGCCAGAGGATGCGATGGCTCCGACCGTTTTTGGCGGCACGCACTGTCTCACTGAAGTTCGCCAATTTTCGCTAGCGATTAGTCGAGCTGCAAAGCGCGAATTGCTAACTCTTGTTAATCATTGGGGCACACGCTCTACGTCAGATATTTCATACTTCTATTTTTTTGCCGCGCATGGCCTTTGGTCGAAGAAAATCGGACCGTGTTCAATTTGCCCATCAGCACGCCGTCAACTTGATGGCTGTGGATGGCACTTGGAGCCGAGTCTGCGTTCTCAAAGACATTTCAGTAACGGGGGCAAAGCTAGAGGTTGAGGGCTCGACTGACGTCCTAACCTCGCGAAAGTTCTTCCTAGTTCTATCGTCAACGGGCCTCGCATTTCGTCGCTGTCAGTCGGTCTGGTTGGATGGACCAGCCGCTGGCGTGCATTTCATCCACGATAAGAGGAAGTCTGCGTCGTGAGCGCCATGCAAAACATGGAGCTGATCGTCCAGCGCAGCTTGCCTACTCTTGACGTAGAGTCCCTTGAATGTTGTGAGGCGAAAGAAGCACTTTTCCGAAGCAAAGACGGCTTTATGCTCTATCTAACAGATGGAGCCCCACCGCCTCTTGGTAGGGAGCGACTGGTCCCATTGAGTCTTCGTCAGGCACTCCTCTGGCTAAACGAAAACCAACTCTCCGAGGCTGGGTCTTTCTGGGCATAGCGGAGAGCAGCTTAGCTGCAATACCGACAAAACCAAGTTTGCGTCTGGGCCCAACCCGCTTAAGCAGCTCGCGGAGTTGCGGATGGAGCATCCCCGCGCGAGACCGCAATCGCATTGAGGCCACTCCGGATCCTGCCTTCAAATCACTTCCGCCGATGCTGTTGGCTTACGTTCTCAACCAGGCCCTGATCACGATCCGCCACCGGGTGCTGTTCTGGGAGCGTCTCGGACGGGTTGGGGCACGCTTATTGCTCCCCGCCCTCACGCGACGCGCATCAACTCGGCGTCACGCCAATGCTCGACCCACCTACTTGATCGTCGCGTGCACTGTGATGACCGACGTGCCAGAAGCCTTCGGCCCCTCGCCGGTTGCTTTGATGGCAAAGGTGTCACTTCCTTTGTATCTCGCCTTCGTCCTGTACTCGTAAGTCGCAACGTTGAGCTTCTTCAGTTTGCCGTGTGCTGGCTTTTGCGAGATTTCCGAGCTACTCGCCGCGCCGCGCAACGTGATCGGGAAGATGCAACTGTCCCCAGACGCGACGCTGATGTCGCCGGTCGAGTTCTCGCCCCAATCCGCCAATTCCATTGATCTGGAACATTCCGAAGCCGCCAGGACGATAGAAACATAAGTTGGGCTGGAAGCTCCCGCGACAAGCGCCAAAGTGGCAAGGCTAGACAATCGCATCGTTGATCTCCCGGATCATACCGCAGCTTAGCGCGAATCGGTGAGCAGTAGTTTCGTTGATTTCAGTGGGGGACTGGCATCGGGTTGCAGTCCGCCGAATCATGGCGATCGTGAGCTGTCCGGGGTAGTGGACATGCTCTGCCCCTCCGTTACAGGAGCCTGCGGGCCAAATTCCGGACGCATGCACCGCAGCAAATAGAGCTCTTAGTCTACCCCATCGTCGGTGGGCGAAGCGGCGTTGTTGCAGGCGAGCGCTGAGAGGCGCTGAAGCCGACCGGGAACCCTGCCGCGCGAGTCTGGATTCCCGCGATGGTTGGAGTAAGGTCGTGCGAGCCTGCGCGGAACAATTGCAAACGACATCCGGGAGGAAGTGATGCTCGACACCACGCTTAGCGCGCGCGTCCAGGTTTTCCTCGACAAGTTTGAAGCCGCGCTTGCGGCGGGCGATCTCGACGCCGCCGTAGGGATGTTCGCTCCGGAATGCTACTGGCGCGACCTCGTTACCTTCACCTGGAACATCAAGACCATGGAAGGCCGCGATCAGGTCCGCGACATGCTCGCGCATTGCCTCGCGCATGTGAAGCCGCGCAGCTGGAAAATCGCCGAGGGTGAAACGCCAACCGAGGCCGGCGGCGTGACCGAATCTTGGATCACGTTCGAGACCGAGGTCGCGCGCGGATATGGACTCATCCGCCTGCAGAACGGTCAGATCTGGACGCTCTTGACGACCATGGCCGAACTGAAGGCCCATGAGGAAAAGGCTGGCTTCAGCCGACCGCTCGGCGCCAGGCATGGCGTCAATCCCGGCGCCAAGACCTGGAAGGAACTGCGTGACGAGGAAGTAGAGCAACTTGGCTTCAAGAGCCAGCCCTACGTGCTTGTCATCGGCGGCGGGCAGGGAGGCATTGCGCTCGGGGCCCGGCTGCGCCAACTCGGTGTGCCGACGATCATCGTCGAAAAGAACGCACGCGCCGGCGATTCCTGGCGCAACCGCTACAAGTCGCTCTGCCTGCACGACCCCGTCTGGTACGATCACTTGCCCTACATCGATTTCCCCAAGAACTGGCCTGTGTTCTCGCCCAAGGACAAAATCGGCGATTGGCTGGAAATGTACACCAAGGTCATGGAGCTGAACTACTGGACGAACACCACGGCCAAACGCGCCAGTTGGGACGACACCAAGAAGGAATGGACCGTCATCGTCGAACGCGATGGCAAGGAGATTACTCTGCGGCCCAGGCAGCTTGTGTTCGCGACCGGCATGTCGGCCAAGCCGAACATGCCGAAAATCAAAGGCATCGAAACGTTCAAGGGCGAGCAACACCATTCCTCACGCCATCCCGGCTCAGGCGGCTACAAAGGCAAGAAGGTGGTGGTGATCGGCTCGAACAATTCGGCCCATGACATCTGCGCTGCGCTGTACGAGGCCGGCATCGACGTAACGATGGTGCAGCGCTCGACGACCCACATTGTGCGCTCGGATTCGCTGATGGAGAGTATCGGCGATCTTTATTCCGAACGCGCCGTCCGCGGCGGAATGACGACGGCAAAGGCCGATCTGATCTTCGCTTCACTGCCCTACCGGATATTGAATCAGTTTCAAAAGCCGGTCTACGACAAGATCCGTCAGGACGACGCCGCTTTCTATGCCGGGCTGGAGAAGGCCGGCTTCAGGCTCGACTTCGGTGACGACGATTCCGGGCTATTCATGAAATATCTGCGCCGCGGCTCGGGCTATTACATCGACGTCGGCGCCTCACAGCTTATCATTGACGGCAAAATCAAACTGTTCGCTGGACAGGTCGAGGAAATCACGCCCAACGGCGTCAGGCTCGACAACGGCAAGGAATTGCCGGCGGACGTGATCGTCTATGCCACCGGCTACAGCTCGATGAACGGCTTTGTCGCCGATCTCGTGAGTCCGGAAATGGCCGACAAAGTCGGCAAGGTCTGGGGCCTCGGCTCGAATACGACAAAGGACCCCGGCCCATGGGAAGGTGAGCAGCGCAACATGTGGAAGCCGACGCAGCAGGAAGGCCTATGGTTCCACGGCGGCAATCTGCATCAGTCGCGACATTACTCGCAATTCCTTTCCCTGCAGTTGAAGGCGCGCTACGAGAGCATCCCGACGCCGGTCTACGGCCTGCAGACTGTCCATCACAAGGCCTGAAATTGCCGAGTGCACAGCGGGGCTCGCGGATTGCGAGCCCCATGCCATTTCCGGGTCTCCGCACTCGCCGGCGCAATGGCCGCCTTGTCAGCGCGCAGCAGAAAGGGCTCGGGAATGGTTAGGCCAAGTGCCTTCGCACTCTCCGGGTGTCATCGAAGCTGGTGACAGGGAGGTCACCGGTTCTGAGAGAATTCCCCTCGCCAGTGGAATTGGACCTTCTATTTAGACACGGTTGAGAGCGCAGTTCTCAGTGGTTTGCGGGCTGAATTGAGCGCGCCGAAAGTTATTGCGGAGTACGTGCGTACTTATCTCGAAGAGCGAAAGCGCCTCGCAATCACATCGAATGGAAAAAGGCAGCGTCTCGAACAACAGCTTAGACAGTTGAATCGAGAAATCGAACGACTGGTGGATGCGATCGCAAAAGGGCACGGCGATCCATCCATTCTCGGTCCGCGATCGACCGCCCTCGGCGCCGAACGCGAGCGAATAAAAGACGCATATTGCCGCTTCGGCCCAGCAATCTGCCCCACTCGCGAGCGCCGTGCCATCGCGCGGTGGTACAGCCAGAATCAACGATCTTGGTACTGTTTTAAGAGCGCGCATCGCGCATCTATCCGTCATGACCAACGGCAGATGCAACTTCGACCCGTGGCACGACGGTTCTAAAGCGGTGGGCGTGATCACGTCAGCCGTCTTTGCTCGGCCAAGGCGCGGTACTTCTCAGGAGAACACGAATGACTCTAGGTACGGGATGGCGCAGCCTGGCGAATTTACTCAAAGCTGAGGCGCGCTTATTCAGCCCGAAAGCAGCGGAAAATCTCGCATCGTTCTTCGATTGCATAGGCGAACTGGAAGCGCGCGAAGGCCACCCGCTCATCTTGGATGCTGGTCCTCGAACGGATTTCCCTACCCTTTATCGCGCCCGGGTCTTTCAATCTGACGACAAGCTAAAAGCAGCCCTCACCAGGCCAGACATCCACCTCGGCTCACCGCCAGTGCCCTCAGCGGCGGCCGGTCGCATGAATGCGCGCGGTATCTTGGCTTTCTACGGTGCAAACAATCAGAAAGTGGCTGTAGCCGAGGTGCGGCCACCTGTTGGTAGTCGGATCGCGGTGGCTCAATTCGAGATCATCAGAACGCTTCGACTGCTCGACGTGACCGCCCTCGGTGACGTCCGCATCACTGAAGGCCTTGCTGATTGCGGGCTGGCTGGGAGGATGGAGGGCGCCGTTTTTCTGAAGTTGCTAAGGTCACGTCTCACGCGGCCGGCAATACCCGATGACGATGGGTCTGAGTATCTCGCAACGGAAGCCATGGCCCATTTTCTTGCGACAGAGGCCTCGGCGCCTATTGATGGCATCATCTTTCCATCAGTACAGGCGGTCGGAGACGCTTTTAATATCGTCCTTTTTTACGGGGCGGCCCGTGTTGAGCCCATGAACGTGCCAGAGGGGGCAGAGATCAGCGCGAGCACGGGCCGTTGGGCAGAGGATGGCTGGGTGGACGACTACGAGGTGCTTGAGAAAGTTCCGTCAACTCAGGGGGACGTTGATAACAACGAGCAAGAGCCGACATGCCCCGCCGTTACAACCGCGAAAGCTGCGCCGGCTGCCCCTCGCGATGCTAATTGGCGCGACTATAGTCTACGCATCATGCCCGAAAGCGTGCGGGTGCATCGCGTAAGGAGCGCGGAATTCGCCACGGACAAATTCGCGGTGAAACGACGGCGTCAGGAAAAGCACGGTAGCATCGATATTTAGGCGGATCGAGGCAATCGTAGAACACACGTGTTCCAATGTACGAGGGCTCGGTGTGCCTGGATCGCTAAACTCACTGCTCTGGTTGACACTCGGCGCTTTCGCGATCGGAACCGAAGGCTTCATGATTGCCGGACTGTTGCCACGCTTGGCGCGAGACCTGGATGTCACCCTGCCCGCCACCGGCCACCTGGTCACCGCCTTCTCCCTCGCTTACGCCATAGGCGCCCCCACGATAGCCATGCTGACCGCCGGACTGGAACGGCGGCGCTTGCTCGCCATCGCCATAGCAGGGTTCAGCATTGCGAATCTGCTCGCCGCATTGGCACCGAGCTACGCCGAACTGCTGATAGCTCGGTTGCTGCTGGCCCTGTCTGCCGCCAGCTTCATGCCGGCCGCCGGCGGATATGCAGCCGCACTGGGTGGACCGGAGCGGCGGGGTCGGGCTTTGTCAATGGTCACCAACGGGCTGACCTTGGCAATCATCGCCGGCGTGCCGCTCGGAGTGCTGGTCGGAGAAAGCTTCGGCTGGCGCGCGACCTTTCTCAGCGTCGCAGGGCTGGCGACACTCTCGCTGCTCGGGACCCTCGTGGGAATGCCGAGTCAGCCGCCCGTTTCCACTGCGGGTCTCGGAGGGCGTTGGGCACTAGCCAAGCGCCCCGACATGATGGCGATCCTGGCGACCAGCGTGCTGACGGTCTCTGCAACCTTCACGCTTTATACGTATCTGGGCGTCTTCCTCGCAGATGTCGCCGGGATCAGACCTCAGGGCCTGGCTCTGGTGTTATTCGGCTTCGGAGTCGCCAGCGCGGCCGGTACCCGGCTCGGTGGCACCGCGGCGGACCACTGGGGTGCGGACAATGCAGTGATCGTGGGCGGTGGCCTTACTGCTTATCCTGTCCTCTCGCTGGGCGCGGCGCTCGAGCCTGCGCGAGCCATGCTCGTTATCTTACCAGCCATTCCGCTCTGGGGCTTGGCCAGCTGGGGCCTGATGACGGCACAGCAGGCGCGGCTGGTCGCGCTAAGCCCAGCTCTGGCCGCGGTCAGTCTGTCGCTGAACTCGTCGGCCATTTATCTAGGCAGCGCTACAGGCGCGGCCATTGGCGCGCTGGTCATCGCCCATGGCGGAGTGGATTGGCTCGGCTGGGTGGCGGCGGCGTTCGGCGTGGCCGCACTGCTGTCGGTGCTGGCTAGCGGCCGCGCCTCCCCACCCCGAGGTTGAGACGTTGGATATCGGCTGGAGCGGCGTCTTCTGGCCTTTAGTAGACACGCTGCGCTCGAAACGGTCGACCTCTGACCCTGGCTGTCCGAAAACGCCGCGCTTGATCGTATTCAAACAGGCGCCCTTGTCCTCAAGCAACCATCCACCCCACTATCACACACCGGATTTGATTGATCTCGGATCCGTCCAATCCATGCTCGGACGTACGAAGGCTCACCCTGCTTTTAAACTGTAGAGTTGAATGGGCTCTTTGTAGCCTCGAAGCCGATGCTTGCCTTCACTCGTGAAAGCTTTGGCGAGGTCGAAGCTACCCTCCGCAAGAAGACATCGTATAAAATCGCCAGTGACGAGCACCGTCGCATCAAGAACCCGGCAGTAAGCTTCGACACGGCTCGCGATGTTCACAGCGTCGCCGACCACCGTGAATTCAAGCCGATTGTCGGTGCCAACATCGCCCTGTACAACCTCGCCGCAATGGATACCGACGGCAACGCGAATGGCCATATCGGGGTTTTCAGCATGTTGTTCATTCCAACGGCCAAGACGCTCATGGATCTGCAATGCACAGAGCGCCGCGTTTGTTGCATCTTGCTTGCTGGCAATCGGCGGGCCGAACACGGCCATGAGACCGTCCCCGAGGAACTTATCTATCGAGCCCTCGCATATAAAGACGGCCTCGCTGAGCAAGCCTAGCAAATCGCGCAGCAGCTTAATGACTTCGTCAGGCGCCTTGCCAGATGCATGTGCTGCAAATCCCACGATGTCGGCGAATAGCACCGCTGCTTTCTGGCGCCGCGCGACAGAAAGGGGCACGTCGATCTGAACAAGCTGTTCAACAATTTTTGGGGAGAAGAAACGCGCTAGGTTTGTGCGCTCTCGTTTGACTTCCGCAAGGCGCTCGTTTGCCGAACGATTCCTGATCACCAAGACTACCGTGATCGTGATCGATACGTAGCTTATTAAAGATCTCAACGGCGCTGTGCCAGCTACCGTGAATCCGTGTGTAAGCACATAGCTAAGCGCGGTCAACGCCGCGCACCAAATCCCGGTCAAAATGATGCCACGGCATTGAAGATCGTATGCGCTGATCAAAATGACAGCTACGTACAGAGAGGCCACAGCAAATTGAAGAGACGACAGCGTGTCCATGAGGAAGATGCAAGCTGCCAGCACAATGGCTGGACCGAGGGAGTGTGGGCGCGCCGAATAGAACATCTGTGCAGCCTACTAGCTCGTTTCCGAGTGAGTTGAAAACTCCCCCGATCAAATCGTTCATGAGGCTCAATGCCGTACATCAACGTTGCCTAGGTCGGGGCGTCAATGTTGACGGACTTCGTCCGGGATGTGCGCCATCGTGCAATCACTCGACGATCAAGACAGGTTCGAGAGCCACAGCCCGGGATAAATTGTAGAAATTGGGCGAGGTCGCCATCACCGCCTCATGAACCTCAGCGAATTGCTCTTCTGTACCACGGCCTTTGATCCGGACGGTATAGCTGAGGGTCTCGTAGCCGGGCGGCACGGCAGGATCGATCCCGAGGAAGCCACGAAGATCGATGTCGCCATCGGTCTCGATCGACAAGCTTTCGAGGGTGATTCCACGCACCGCGCACTGCGCCACGTATCCGACGGTCATGCAGGCGTTGAGCGCCGCGATCAGATGCTCCTGCGGATTGGCGAAATTGTTCGATCCGCCGAGTTCGCGGGGCTCGTCGATGTCGATCGAGAACCGGCGTGACACCTGCTCTCCGCCGACCTCATAACTCTCAACTTCTGCGCGGCTCCGCGTCTGGCCCTGCCAGGTCGTGATGACATGCCAGTTCGTCTTGCCTTTGGCCGGTTCGCGCTTGACGTCGTCGATCAGCGCAAAGAGATCGTCGAGATTGATGCCGTTGACGATGGTGGGGTCGGCAGGCTTCGTTGGTGCACTCACATGGGAC
This sequence comes from Bradyrhizobium sp. 956_D2_N1_4, assembly GCF_052076025.1. Classification (NCBI taxonomy): domain Bacteria; kingdom Pseudomonadati; phylum Pseudomonadota; class Alphaproteobacteria; order Hyphomicrobiales; family Nitrobacteraceae; genus Bradyrhizobium; species Bradyrhizobium sp. 956_D2_N1_4. The sequence goes on from NZ_CP197237.1 coordinate 6,283,034, forward strand.
TCCTTTGCTTGGGATTAGGTTAGACTTCGCATTTGGACTTTTGCAGCGTCGCGAGCGCCTGTGGATGCGCTGACCTGCTGCTCGACCCGCCGTCCCGGTCAGTCTGCTACCGCGTGCAGCGCTACCGATCGATATGCAGGGAAGTCCGTGTACCCCACCTCGCCGCGTCGGGTGTAATAAGTCGATCGGTCCGCTACGGCCAACTGCCAGCCGTGTTTGAGGCGCTCGACCAGGTCCGGGTTTGCGATATACGGCCTGCCGAAGGCGATCAGGTCGACTAATCCGGTGTCGAGCGAAGCCTGGGCGCGCTCGCGGTCATTGAAGCCACCGCACCAGATGAAGGTGCCACGAAATGCCGCCCTAGCCTTGGCAAGCAGAGCGTGGTCGAGGTACCGAGGCTTGAACTCCGCCATCTCCATGTTTGCGTCGGGCATCAGCTCGTAGAGCAGATGGATGTATGCCACGCCGCGGCGCCCCAGTTGCTCGGCAAGGTACAGAAACGTTTCCTCGACAAGAGGGTCAGTCGGCATGGAGCCGTACTTACCGAACGGAGACAGGCGAACGCCAACGCGCCCCGGACCGAATTCAGCCACCACCGCATCGACGACTTCCAACAGGAGGCGCGTACGATCTTCCATTCTGCGCCCGCCGTAGCGGTCGGTGCGCGTATTGAGCACCGAGCTCATGAACTGCTCGAACAGATAGCCGTTGGCCGCATGCAGTTCGACACCATCGAATCCGACCTTCCGCGCATTGGCGGCGGCTTTGGCGAAGGTGCCCACCATGGCCAACACCTCCTCCGTGCTGAGAGGCCTCGGTGTTTCCGTAGGCATATAACCCAATCGGCCGTCCGACCGGTGAGCAAACACCGAAGAGCCGTCGGCCCGCTGCTCGGTTGCGCCCACCGGAGCCTGACCGTTCGGCAGAATCGAGGAATGCGCCATCCTGCCGACGTGCCACAACTGCAGGAAGATCGTGCCGCAATGACGGTGAACCTCATCGGTCACCAGACGCCAGCCCTGCATTTGAGCTTCCGAGTGGATGCCGGGTGTCCTCGCGTAACCATGGCCAGACTGATCCACATCGGCGGCCTCGGTAATGATCAGGCCGGCACTGGCCCGCTGGCCGTAATAGGTCGCCATCAGCGCATTCGGGAGGTCACCGTCGGTCGGGAGGTCGCCCTCGGACGTTCGCGTGCGGGTCATGGGCGGCATGACGATGCGGTTCCTCAGCGGAACAGTGCCGCCGAGCAGTTGAGATTCGAACAAGTCGGTCATAGATCATCCTTCGAGCAGGTTTCTGCCGAAGGTTATTCTTCGGTGGTCATTTCCATCTACACACCCTTTGGTCAGTGGCGGATGAAGATCATCAAGAGACTACCGGGCTTACCGGTGGAGCGCGCGCTAGGCGTCTTTTCGGGACGCTGGAAGGCGGTGATCCTCGATGTGCTGCTGGATGGTCCGCAACGCACCTGCGAGCTCGAGATGCGCATTGTCGGCATCTCGCAGAAGGTGTTGTTAGAGCAACTGCGGGCGCTCGAAGTACATGGAATGGTGAGCCGGCAGTCCAGCGCCGGGCATCGCCAAGGGATCGAATACCTGCTCACCCCACTCGGCGAAAGCCTGCGGCCGGTGCTGGATTCCCTTCGCTCATGGGGCGCCCATCATGCCAAGGAGCTCGATGAGGTCGATCGGCTTGTGCCATGCGATGCTGTCGTTCGAGATCGTACGGCCTGACGCTTGATGGGTATCGCTGTCCGAGAGTTCAGGCGCATTCCTTAATACGTGAGACGAAGCCCCGCGCGGCAGCGCTTGACTGAAATAAAGAGCCCGCCAACTAAGGCGGCCTCTTCATTATTGCTGGTTCTTCGGAATCCTGTTTTGGCCGCTGTTGCGGGCCGTGCATTGTGCCGCGAGGCGAGCGACGCCGATTAGCTTGACGTGCCGGTCACGTCGATAACCAGGTTGGGCCGATGCCAATCAGTTGGCCCGCCATTCGCTCGGCGCTACGCCCGCCCAGCCCTGAAACGCATGCGTGAAGCCGCCCGGATCGGCATGGCCCAGTGCAACCCGGTTGCTCGTGCGAGCTATGCTCCTACCAGAACAGGGCGAGGTCCGCTCTGGGTCAAAAAGCGAAGAACTCAACGTAGGCAAATCTCGTCCGGGGCGCCCCACCAAGCTGACCACAGCGAGACGTGTCGCGACTTCGCTGATGGGCCAACATCAGAAGCCAACGGCACCCGGCCTCATTATGCCTGAGGACGCAGAAATCTACATCTTGTCGATGATCGACGAAACACCGTGTTCGGACGCGCGATCATTAGCAGCGGCGGCGACAATCGCAGGAATTACGTCGTCGGCACGATCAACGATAATGGGTTGAAGCAGGTGGTCTCTATGAAGGAAACCTGCGCTGCGTATGTGGTCCAGCATCGCCATCATAGGCGCCCAAAAGCCTTTGATGTTCACCAAAACTATCGGCTTACGGTGTTGCCCAAGCTGGGCCCAAGTCATGATTTCCACGATTTCTTCGACGGTGCCGATACCACCCGGAAGTGCCACGAAGGCATCAGAACGCTCGAACATTCTCTGCTTGCGCTCGTGCATGGTGTCTGTGATCGTCAAGTCTTCGAACATCTTGAGCGCATCAGTCGTCGTTTCCCAGTTTGTAAGAAATCTCGGAATGATCGCGCCGACCTTACCGCCGTTATTCAGTGTGCCGCGAGCTACCGCGCCCATCACACCATGGGTACCGCCGCCGTAGATCAGCGTTAATCCCGATGTAGCAAGAGCGCGTCCCAATCGTTCGCCTGCCTCAACGTAGGCAACATCGTGACCGGGCGAGGAACCGCAATAAACGCAGACTGCGTTGAACTTGCTCATGATGGGGATAGACCCGATGGACGGGCCTTGCGTCAAGCTCGTTCTTGCTCGCCAGAGTCCGCTTTGGGTCCAAGAGCTGACGATGGCCGACCAAGGGATGGCGGTCTCCTATCGCGCGATAAGCGGGCATGTAGCTTAGCCTTCAGTCCCATCTCCTCTATCGCTCAGACGTATAAAGGGAGTCCGTCTCGAGCGTCGTGATAGCAAATAACTTCGCGCGATCTCCTGGCAGAATTCCCGAGGCGGATGCTCGCCTAGTATGAAGCCCATAGCGACGACGTATCTCCGCTTTGGGTTTATGGTGCGCTCGGAGGGCGTTCGCGTTTGCTGTGATTTCAACGGGCTACAGCGGAGGACAACGAGTTTAGGTGCATTCGCGCCCAAAAGTGCCCTTTGGCACAGTTGCTGTAGAACAGCCCTGCCCTATGCGAGGTCAGGTTGGCTCACCGCTCATAACGGTCTTGTTGCAGGTTCGAGTCCTGCCGGACCCACCAAGATTATCAGTGACTTACTTCGTCTTCGTTGCTCGCATCGCCACGACCGCACGGCTGATCGTTGCACGGTGATGCCTATGCCCGAGTTGCAGAACGCATGTCAGGTGCAACACGGCTGCAAATCTCACGAGCTCGAGCTCGTCAAATATCATTGACACGCGAAAGCGGCACGTCGCGCGATCACGGCACATCTAGATTTTAGAGTTCCGTCGCGGACTACGGGCTTGGTCATATACCGGGCGAATGGTCGTTTCCTCCCTTACTTAGCCGAGACCTCCTAGAGGTCTCGGCCTTTTCGGTCGCGATCGCCGCTCTGCTCGATTGCAGGCCTAAGCTCTTCTGGCTCCGCAGCCTTGGCAAGAGGTTGATCGTGGCGCTCTCGCTGCTCGCGTATCGTTCGAATAGCCGCCGCCCATGCTGATGCCCGAAAGGGTACGCTCCGCTTCTGCATTGTCCGATCCGAACGCGCGCGTCTGGAACTTCGACAATCGGCCGCGCAGGCTGTCTCCGGCCGTTGCGGAGATCAGAGCTCGCAGTTCGGTTGCAGATTGAGCTTTCGAAGCAGCGGACTTAGCCCGTCCTGGCTGCAGCTCTGTTTTGGCCTCTCGATCGCTCTGGATTGAGCGTCTTTTGACTCGGCAGTGCTGCGCTTGCGGATTTGGTAGCCGGAAGCGGCGTTATCGTGCCAATGACGCGGAATGAAGGCTGGCTCTTTCGGCTTGGCCTTCGCTTGAGGAGCAGGCGTCGCTACGACGACCTCGGGTGTCGGTTTCGGATCTATCGTGGCCGCGGCAGAAACGGCAAGCGCCACATCTTCCTTTTGGGCCGCGAGCAGTCGGTCACCCTTGGTACCGGATACAACCGGGTAGCACACAATCTCGGGCGCGACTGTAGCGGAGGCGACTGGAGCAGCGCTTCGACCAAGCGCCGCAACAGCACCCAGCGCCACCAGGCCAGCCACTCCCAAGGCAAACAATCTGATCACTTTCGACGGGTCCCCACCCTTCAGCCCTGGCAAGGTCGGGCCGGAATCAGCCGAGATTATGGCTCTGGGGCTGGCGCGGTTAACAGAAAGGGACTTGGCCCCGATTTCGTTCCGCGATGACTGCCCGGCGCAGCTAGACAGTTGCCCGGGGGGCTCGCATCACGGAAAGATCCACATGCCTCCCGCCACCGCCGAGGTGGTTGATCCGAGCCAGTGCCAAGAACAGCACAGGGGCCTTCGTAAGCACTGCCGTTGCGACTGAGACATATCCGAGCCGGTGAAGAAGTCTAATTGTCGCCGTCGCCGCCGACCGATTTTCGTCGGAGCGGTTGCGCGTGTGCGGATCAGCTAGGATGCTACCGCTCTCACGCGTACGTAGGAGCCAGGAGCGTCCTCGATTACCGGCAAGTTGCCGCCGCCCGGTTCGCGCGCGGGAACGCGCTGATGATCCAGGCGGCTCACCCACTCGTCCCAAACGGGCCACCAGGAGTCCCGATGACTGGTTGCATCTGCGAACCACTGATCGGGGGTAGGCGGCAAGTTATCGTTCGTCCAATGGCCATACTTGCTGCCCGGTGCGCTTATGACTCCCGCCATGTGTCCGGAGGCGGACAGAACGAATTTGACGGGACCGGAATACAGACGCGTCGCCGCATAGGTCGACGTCCATGGGGCGATATGGTCCTCGCGCGTGGACAGGATGAACGACGGGATCTTGATCCGCGACAGGCCGATCGGGGTGCCAGCGAGCGTGATGCCGCCGGGCTTGGATAGACGATTTTCCAGATACATTGCCCGGAGGTAGAATGAATGCATGGCAGCGGGCATCCGTGTGGAGTCTGAGTTCCAAAACAGTAGGTCGAACGGGAGCAGCTCCTTGCCGAGCAAGTAGTTGTTCACGACGAAGGACCAGATCAGGTCGTTGGCCCGCAACATATTGAATGATGTCGCCATATCCTGAGCGTCGAGATATCCGCGCTCGCGCATGCGCCTTTCGAGCGTTGCGAGCTGCTCCTGATCTATGAAGACGGCCATATCACCGACTTCCGCGAAATCCACCAGCGTCACGAAGTAGGTTGCGCTTGCGATCCTGTCGTCTTCGTTCGCGGCCAGGTAGGCGGCCGTTGAGGCGAGCAGAGTGCCCCCAAGACAGTATCCGATGGCATTGACCTGCTCTTCGCCGGTCGCCCTTTTTATTGCATCCAGGGCTGCGACTGGCCCCTCGAGCATGTAGTCTTCGAAGCCCTTCTCAGCGAGCTTCTCGTCTGGATTGACCCAGGAGATGACGAAGACGGTATGGCCTTGGTCGACCGCCCACTTGATAAGCGAATTCTTCGGCTGAAGATCGAGGACGTAGAACTTGTTGATCCACGGCGGGATAATGAGGAGAGGCCGCTTGCGTACGTCGCTTGTCGAAGGAGCGTACTGGATAAGCTGCATCAGGTTGTTCTGGAAAACGATCTTCCCGGGAGTCGTTGCGATATTCTCGCCGAGCCGGAAAGCCTTCATGTCGGTCATCGTGATGGAGAGGCGACCCTCGCCACGACCGAGATCGGAAAGCAGGTTGTCCAGCCCGCGGAGCAGGTTTTGTCCTCCGGTCTCCAGCGTGGCTTTGAGCACCTCCGGATTGGTGGCGACGAAGTTCGAAGGAGAAATAGCGTCGACGAACTGACGCGTGTAGAAGTCGACCTTTCGAGCAGTGGCGTCGTCCATACCCTTGACGTCTCGGACGGTCGAAAGGATTGCCTTGGCGGCGACCAGATAGCTTTCCTTCACGTAGTTAAAGACTGCGTTCTCGGTCCAGTCGGGATGCTTGAAACGTTTGTCCTTGGGTTTGTCGGACTCGCAAGGCCGCGTCAGCCACATGCTTTCTGCCGCCGATTTCCAAACCGCCATGCTTTCGTTGAAGAGGTCGATCTGGGCCTTCGCCACCGGCGTCGGGTCCGACATCATTCTTGTCATGAGATCGACGAAATCAAACCCGAGCGTCGAGGTGTCTCCCATGCCGACCTTCGTGGCGTCGGCTTGGGATGTGGCGAACCGCTGCATCAACAACTGGCTCTGCTTCGCGACCGAGTGCAGTTGGCCGGCGAGAACAAGAGGATCCCACGTAGGTTGCGTCGATCGATCTCCCATGTCTTCCTCCCTCCGTTTTTCGAAAGAGTAGCACCGCTGGGATCGAAGGCCAGCGAAGAGGCGGTCGATCCCACGGGTGGCTGGATTAACGTGAGGTCGTAAGCCAAGTTTCCTTGTGCTGCGATCAACGTTGAGCATCACATGTAGATGCCTGGATTCGTCCGGCGATCCGCACAAATTCGAGTATATTGTGCTCTGCAAAAGGTCACCCGGGCGTCTAGGCGCGAGGGCCGCCAAAATATCCGATCGCCGCTGGGGCGGTTGTGATTGCGGTTCCAATGTAAGAGGTTGTCCAACGTCTATGACGCGCCTTTGCCTCGTCAGCACTGAGGCCGCCCCAAATGGACCGTGCCGATAATTGGTCTCGATCGCACCTGGCCCATGCGAAGGCGTATGGCGATCGGAGGGATACGCTGCCGCTTCGCCGACACCGGAGAGGATCGGTTGAGCAGATCGCCGAACGCTGGGTCGCCAGGGTGACACACAGCGGAGTCCAGGGAACAACTAAAGCGATGATGCTTGCGTGTGGAATAGGTTACCAATAGCGGACATCGTCTACGAAGCCCCAAACAACAGCGGTGCAACCAGAGCAGCATATGGGTCCAACCATGGGTTGGTGTTTAGACCGATCTTCATCAGCTATCTGATCCCCGCTGCAACGACTTACCACCCTCCGGATCCTGCATTGCGGTGATGACAGAACAGCTAAATCCCGAAGATTGGGCCTGGCACATTTCGGCCGAGGTCTACCGTCTCAATTTGTATAGCCGCCTGACGGAAAAAGCAGATCAAAATCGATCATCGGTCACCGATGAAGAGTTGGCTGAAGCGATCCGGGACAGTTTCACTCAAATGAACGAAATCGCCTATCGCGAAATGGTCAAGTTGGCGACCGAGGCAGCACTAGAAACCTACGATCGGGTCGTATCGTCCATCGTCAAGCGGTCCCGCGTTCGGCTGCGCAACTGAAGTCGCTTTGCGCACTCGGAAGGTCGCTCTCTTGGCTTGGCGCACATACCGTTGCGCCGCTTGCGGCCGGTGTCACAGCTCGGATGAGCGTGGACTCTCACTAGGGAAGCGACCCCGGCAGGGGCTGGCAAGCGCCGGGGCCGCTCCATCCCTCGTGAAGCACGCCCCGCCGAGCGCAAGCCAAGCATACTGGAGAAATCGATAAGGGAGGACTTTGTCGGCGCGGCAGCCTGTCGCACCAGATAGTTGACCTAAATTAACCCGCAAGCCTCGACCGACCTCTAGGTCAAGGTTCCTGAGGTTTTAGTTGTCCAGCGGTAACAGCTAATCTCGTTCGGTAAGCGACGCACCGATTCTATTTGCGGCGCAAAAACCTCGGGCGTAGCTTTGTCGACGCCGGGGCTGGACCATATTTCACGTATTTTTTTGACCCGGCGGGGCCGCAGCGTCGCAAGCCGCTGCGGCCTTTTGCTGACGGGCTGCAACGGGCGAGCACCGTTCGAGTTGCAAGACGATGGTTCCGCTATGGCCTTGGTCGGCTGCGCGAGACCCATCCGGCTCCTTATCCCAATCGTTCTGCTCGCTCGATCAGTCGGCGCCGTTGCGATATGTTGGCACTTCAATCCAGAGCCCGTCGATCTGGGCGCGGTCGATGCCGCGCTTCCGCGCGGCATCGAAGCCCTCGACAATTGCAGACACACGCGCCAGCTCGTCCGCGCTTGGAGTAAAGACCGCGTTCAGCGCAACCGCGTGCGCGGGGCGCACTAGGGATTTGCTGCGGTAGCCGAGACGACGTGAGAACGCAGCCCCGCGGACCGCACCTTCAACGTCGCTGAACGTATAAGGGGCATCGATCGGTTCAATGCCGGCCGCGCGAGCTTCCAGGATGAACCGCCGGCGTGCGTAGTCCAGCTCGACCGCGTCAATGCCTCGTTCGGCGCACAGATCATTGGAGAGGTCTTCCGCTCCCAGCAAGGCGCACCGGATTCGGGGGCTGCTCGCGGCGATCGAACACACCTCGAGCACGCCGCGGGCCGTTTCGCAGACCGGCAGGATATCGGTGCTGTTCGTTGCTATTTTAAGCTCTCGTTCCCAATGGGTGATCGCCGCATCCAGGGCATGCATCTGCGCCGCCCTGTCGCTGAACGGCATTCCCGGCGCCCTGATCCACGGTCGTTTCGACATCAGCGGACCATTGTCCACGGCCTGGCAACTGCACAAGCGATGGACGACCACTAGGCTACATATTCTTGACGACGCCGGTCACGGCGGTGGCAATGAGTTCATGCCTTCGATCTGACAAATATTCACGAACCTGACCTAGTGCGAGAAGCGTCGCGCGCCTCCGTCAACGTGGATTACCTGGCCCGTGATGTAACGGGCAAGTGGCGAAGCAAGAAAGGCGACAAGCACTGCGAGATCTTCCGGCTCGCCGATATAGCCAGCAGGACAATTCTCCGCGACCCATTTGCGCTGAGATTCCTCGGTCGGCAATAATTTCTGATCGATCTGCTCGGAGTGTAGCCGGCCGGGCGGGATCGAATTGACCGTGATCCCATCCTTGCCGACAACACGGGAAAGCGACTTTGCCCAGATATGGGTGGCTCCATTGGGCGGAATGCCACCATTCAACGCCAACGGCTCATCGCCTCCGGTCAGATTAATGATCCGACCGAATTTCTGAGCCTGCATCATGGGCACGAAGGCATGGGCGAGTTCCCGACCGGCATGAAAATTAAGCGCCATAGCCTCATCCCATTGCTGACGCGTGCCTAGGCCGTCGAATGGCCGCGAACCGCCAGCATTGTTGACGAGGATGTCGAGGCGGCCGAAAGCGGCAAGCACCTCATCTCTGATACGCGCGGCTGCGTCGTGCTGTGTGACATCTGCGACGATCATCAACGGCCGCTCGCGTCCAGAAGCCGCAATCTCGTCCGCCACATTTCTTAGGCGGTCTTCTCGCCGGGCCACGATTGCGAGACGACATCCCTCTTCAGCAAGCATCTGCGCGATCGCGCGGCCGAGGCCGACGCTGGCACCGGTGACGAGCGCGACCTTGCCGGCGAGCTTAAGATCCATGGTTTTCCCTTTTTTGCCGTGACTTGATACTCGCCAGCGAGCTCAAAGTCCGAGATAGGCCTTTCTGACCCGATCATCGTTTTGGAGAGCGGCGGCAGGGCCCTCGATCGCGATCCTGGCGTGCTCCAGCACGTAAGCGTACTGCGCCTGCTTGAGGGCCAGGGCGACATTCTGCTCGACGAGTAGAATGCCGATGCCTTGTGCCACAATCTGGCCGATGACGGCCATAACCTGCTTGACCACAATGGGAGCCAGGCCGAGCGAGGGCTCGTCGAGCAGCAGGTAGCGAGGCCTCGACATCAGGCCGCGCGCGATTGCGCACATCTGCTGCTCACCGCCAGACAGCGACCCAGCCTGCTGGCCAAGCCGCTCCTTTAACCGGGGAAAAATGGAAAGGACCCGGTCAAGCGCGTCCTTCTCGTGTCCCCTCGCCCGCGGTGCGTAGCTTCCGAGTTCAAGATTCTCGCGCACGCTCATGAAGGCGAAGAGTTGGCGACCCTGCGGAACATGCGCGATGCCCGCCTCGACGCGCTCATGGGCCGGCATACGCGTAATATCGATGCCTTCGAGCCGGACCGTACCGCTGGAGACATTCGCTTGCAGGCCGGAGATCGCGTTCAGCGTGGTGGTCTTCCCCGCACCATTGGCGCCGAGCAATGCAGCAACGCTGTTGGTTGATACCGAACATGTGACGCCGCGTAATACGGTAACGTCGCCATAGCCGGCACTGAGATCGGTTACATCGAGCGCCATCAGTCGTCGCTTCCGAGATAAGCCGCCACTACAGCGGGGTCTCGCACCACTACCTCCGGCTTGCCCTCGGCGATTTTGCGTCCGTAGTCGAGCACTACGACCTTGTCGGCAAGCGACATTACGGCATGCAGATTGTGCTCGATCATGATGACGGCGAGGCCGTCCTGATGCGCAAAGCTGCGGATCAAATGAATGCTCTCGTTGATTTCCGAAGCATTGAGCCCGGCGAGTATCTCATCAAGCAGTAACATCCTTGGTTCGATCGAGAGAGCGCGCGCGAGTTCTAGCCGCTTGCGGGACTCCAAGGTCAGACTGTCCGCCTGCCGGTCGAGCAACGAACGCATGCCGACGCGGCCGATGATCTCCGCGGCCTTTTCGCGTGCCGTCGCCAGCGGATAGTTCAGCAGCGCGCCGACGGTGACATTCTCATGCACCGTCAGGCTGACGAGGGGCTTGACGATCTGGAACGTACGGCCAATGCCCGCGCGAGCGCAGACACTTGCAGAAGCACCGGTAATGTCCTGGCCGGCGAAACTGACGTTGCCGGAATCGGGCCCAAGTTGACCGCTCAGGATATTGAACAGCGATGTCTTGCCAGCGCCATTTGGACCGATGAGCCCAACGATCTCGCGGTCGGTCACATTCAGCGACACCTCGTTCACGGCGACGAGTCCGCCAAAGCGGCGTACAAGCCCGCTCGCGCGCAACAGTTCCTTACCAATAGATCGGCTGGCCGTGTCCATCATGTGGGGCACCATGCCTTGAGTGTGCCGACGATACCCCTGGGCGCCAACAGAACAGTCCCGAGAAGCACGGCGCCATAGATCAATAGCCGGGGCCCGCCGCCAAAGAACTGGCTCAACACCCCATCGAGCGGAGTCATCACCAGCGAACCCACGATCGGGCCAAGCGGTGTGCCAAGCCCACCAATGATGCTCAAAAGCGCGATCTGCACTGAAATGTTGATCGAGAACACGCTCGGCGGATCGAGGAACAGGATGTACTGGGCATAGAAGAAGCCGCCAACGGCTGTGAGTGCAGCACTGATCATGGTGACGATTAACTTTACCTTGACCGTCTCGATACCCATGCTGGCCGCCGTTGCCTCGTCGTCACGAACAGCGATCAGATAGAGGCCGAGCCTGCCGCGATGCATCCAGCGGGTGATCGCGTAGACTGTCATCATCAGCGCGAAGGCCGCGACGAGATAAGCCCACCGCGAGCTGAAGATGAATGTAGAGATACCCGGTTGGAACGGGATCGCGATGCCGCTTGGACCGCGCGTGAGATCGCTCCAGTTATTGGCGACGATTTCCATCGCGATCGGGAAGACCAGCGTTGCGAGCGAGAAGAATGCTCCCCGCAGCCGAAAGCAAGGCCAGCTGATCGCGACGGCAAGCCCGGTCGTAATAAAGATACCAGCGATCAGGCCCAGCCAGGGCGAAACACCGTATCTGGTGAAGGCAATCGCAGTGATGTAGGCGCCGATACCGAAAAACGCCGACTGTCCGAGCGAAACCAGTCCGCCATAACCCGCCATCAAATTCCAGGCGCCGGACAGGGCCGCCCAGAGACAGGTCATCACGGCGATGTTGAGGTAGTAGTCATTGAAGAACGCGCTCATTTGGTGCCGACCTCTTCCATGCCAGCGCGGCCGAATAGTCCCTGAGGACGGATCAACAGAATCAGAATGAACAGCACAAGCGCGATGACATCCTTGAGTTCGACCGAGACGTAGAAGCCTGTCAGCGTCTGGGTGACGCCAATGATCAGCCCTCCAACCATAGCGCCGGCGACGCTGCCGAGCCCGCCGAGAACGACAACGACAAAGGCAGTGATGATCAGGTCGACCCCTGCGGTCGGAAACGTATAGAACATCGGCGTCAGGATGCAGCCTGCCACCGCCGCACAGGCAACGCCGGCGCCGAACGCCAGCCGGTTCAGCCGGTCCGTGTTCACCCCCATCAGCGAAGCAGCATACCGGTTTTGCACCATGGCGCGCAGTGCCTTGCCGTCGCGCGAGAATTGCAAAAACGCGATCAACGCTCCCGCCATCAGAAAGGCGACGATGAAGGCGTAAAGTGAGCTCACGGAGATGGCAACATTCCCGACGATTAGGGATTGCGACGAATAGGTCGTCTGAACCGAACGGTAGTCAGGGCCCCAGAAGGTAAGGGCAACGTTCTGAAGCACTACCGATAGGCCAAAGGTCGCGAATATCTGCATCGCATGTGGCGCGTGCAGGATCGGCTTGATCACCGCGCGTTCGGCGAGCAAGCCAAACCCGAACAGAACCGGTGTGACGATAAGGATAGATGCATAGGGGTCGATCCCCCAAAGCGTGTTAAGCCAGAAGGCGCCGAACATGGCGAGCATGATGAACTCGCCTTGCGCGAAATTGACGATTCGCAGGACACCAAAGATCAATGTCAGGCCGATCGATAGCAATCCGTAGACACCGCCGATGAGCAGGCCCGAGACAAGCAATTGAGGAAGGATGTCCAGCATCTCGTATCCAGGCTATGGACGATGACTGGCATTGCCAGCCACCGCGGCCAGATCAGCGCTTGTCCCAGGTCCGGAGCGGCACCAGCACCGGATCGCCGGTCTTGAGGTTATCCGGCGCCACCACGACGAGCTTTCCATCCTGCCATTGCTGCGCGACCGGGAAGGAACGCTCGTTCTGCCCCTGCATCTCGCTACCCGGCCGGACGAACTTGACGCCCCAGCCGAGCGAGGTGCCGCCGGCGGGAATGTCGAGCGCCAACGCGGCCTCCTTCAGCTTGGCGGGATCCGTCACGCCCGCCGTACGCAGCACCTTGTCGAGCAAAATGTAGGTACCGACAAAGCCCTGGGTGCCGACATAGGATGGCGCCTTGCCCTGACTGGCCTGGAAGCGTTTCTGAAACTCGGCGAGCAGCGTTCGCGCCTCATCTGAGAGCGACGCCGGATTGATCCCCGCCGACCCCTCAGTGTCGAAGATTCCATTGACGGCGCTCCCCAATCCTTCACCGAAGCTCGCCAGACCGTAAATGCCACCGGTACCGATGAAAGCCCCGACATTGATGCCGAGTTGCTTCATCTGGCGTTGGATTAGCAGCGCGTCATTGGCATAGGACGAGGCGATGACGATGTCAGCGTTGCTCGCCTTCATGCGCAGCACGAGCGGGGCGAGATCGGTGGTCGCGGCCTTGTACGGCAGACGCCCCGCGACCTTGAAGCCGAGTTCCTTGGCCTTGGTCTCGGCCGCGGTCGCGACTGAGGTACCGTAATCCGAATCCTCGTGAACGATGAGCATGTTGAGATCGGCAGGCTTCTTGCCAAGGCGTGGTGCAATGGCGCTCGCGGCGAGACTGGCGGCAAGCTGACCGTTCGAGCTCGCCGTGAACACGAGGCGGAAATAGCCGCTGAAACCGCGCTTGGTCAAACCGTCGGCGATGCCGCCGGTCTCCCAATATATCCCGCCGCGGCGCTCCACCACCTGGCTTGCTGCGTAAGACAGCCCGCTCGAATACGTACCGGTGATGATCTGCAAATTCTCAAGTGAGGACAGGCGCTCGGCCTCCGACTGAGCCTTGTCCGGGGTCGAGGCGTCGCCCTGGACGAGTTCTACTTTCTTGCCGGCGATGCCGCCTTTCTCGTTGATCATGTCAACGGCAATACGCGCGCCATTAAGGTTCTCATTACCGAGCAGCGCCAGGCCGCCTGTCAGCGGGTAGAGTGCCCCGATGCGCCATGTTTCTTGCGCGTCCGCGGAGAAGGTCGATGCGGCGAACACGAGAGCCGCCAATACGAGACGTTTCATTGTCTATCCCCCTTGCTGTATTTCTGCAGTCTGGCGATGACGGTGGCCGCATCCGTCACGTCGGCGAATTGCCGATCCATGTCGAAGAGGCTAATCGCGTGCGAGATCGGCAACCGGTCGAACACCGCGTCGGCCGGAACGATCGCGCGGTAATTGTAGGAAGCGGCGTCGAAGACGGTAGCGCGCACGCAATTGCTGGTTGCACCGCCGAGCACGATCACGGTGTCGATATTGCGTTCGACCAGATAACCGAGCAGTGGCGTCCCGTGGAAACCACTCGGCTTCTTCTTCACGAAGACGATATCTCCTGGCTTGGGTCCGACCTCGGGTAGCAATTCAGCGCCCATCGTTCCGTCGATGCACCAGTCATCGCGCTCCTTCATGAAGGCGCGCTTGCGACCATAGACACCAATATCATTGCCGCTGGCGTCGAGGGCAAAGCGGGTCAGGAACACCGGAACGCCCGCCGCTCGTCCGGCATCCAGGATGGTCGCGATCCGATCGACCGCCGCCCATCCTATTTCACCGCAGGACGAGGGATAGCGCTCGTCGCGAATGCCGCGCTCGCCGACCATGTAGCGTTGCGCATCGATGACTACGATTGCGGGCCTCACGCCGAAACCCATCCGCTGTGCAAACCGCCCTCTCGCCAATACGGCGCGGTCGGCCTCACCCAAATAGCTATCCCAGATCTGCGTGCCGGTTGTGTTGTTCATCGGTCATCCTCGGAGGGTGCGTGGTGGGCGTGCCAATGCTCGGCGACATCAAGGCGCCTGCAGACCCAAACGCGGTCATGCTTGAGGATGTGGTCGAGGACGTTCGCCAGAGCCCGCGCCCTTGCCGGCCGTCCCGTGATGCGCGGATGAAGGCCGATTGACATCAGCCCGGGCTTCTCGGCGCCTTCCCTGTAAAGCTGGTCGAAAGTCGACTTCAGATAGCCCTCAAAATCGTCGGGCGCCGAAAAGCCGGAGGGAGCCGCGAACTTTCCGTCATTGGCATCCATCGTGTAGGGCACGACAAGATGGTTCTTGCGCTCGACCTCGACCCAATAAGGCAGCTCGTCATTGTAGGCGTCCGAATCGTAGCGGAAGCCGCCCTCCTCGACGATAAGGCGGCGCGTATTCTCGCTCGGCCCGAAACGGCAATACCAGCCGAGCGGCCGCTTGCCGGTCGTGCGCTCGATAGAAGCAACCGCGCGCGCGATGCGCTCTCGCTCTTCCTCTTCGCTCAGGCGGAAATGCTCTTCCCAGCGCCAGCCATGACAACAGACATCGAAATTCGAAGCAGCGATGGCCTCCGCTACCTGCGGATTGCGTTCCAGCGCGACAGCACAGCCAAACACCGTTGCGGGCAACTGCCGTTCCTGGAATAGATCGAACAGCCGCCAGATTCCGACCCGGCTGCCATATTCGTACATGGTCTCGAATGCGAGGTCGCGCTGTCCGGCCGGCACCCGCCCGCCCGGGGCCTCGGCAAGGCCAAGCTCGGTACGACCGCTGCCGTCGGGAACGCTGTATTCCGACCCTTCTTCATAGTTGATCGCAAAATTCACGGCGATCCGGGCGTTGCCAGGCCAGCGCGGATCGGGGCGTTTTCGGCCGTAACCTACGAAATCACGCGGATGTTCGGAACTTGGCCGCCAGACGCCTGTCATGCTCTGTCCCCTCCCTGTGCAGGGAGCCGGCCTGCGGCCCGCAACTCATCAATGATCTCGTCGCGATCCTGGTCGATCCGTGCGCCGGTGCGACGGATAGCGCCGGGCGTGCGCGACATCACCGGGAAGACGTTCTGCATCCGCACCGGGCCGAGATCCTCGTCCGGTACCGAGACCACCGAGTTTCGCGCAATATATTGCTGATCGCCGAAGATTTGCTCAACATCATAGATTGGCGCAATCGCGGCCTCGACACGCTCAAAGGTCTCGAGGACTTGGGGCAGATCATGTTTGGCGATCCAGCCACCGACGATCCGATCTATCTCCTCGACATGCTTGATGCGGTCGAGGTTGGTCTGGAAGCGCGGATCATCCGCCGTACCCGGGCCCCCCGTCAGGTCGAGCACACGCTTGACGATACTGGGTGTCGCCGCCGAAAGCGCCACCCAGCGCCCCTCACGCGTACGATAGGCATTGCGCGGCGCATTGTTGACCGAACGATTTCCAGTGCGGTTCTGGATCACACCGAGCTGGTCGAAGATAATCGGCTGCGGTCCCAGCAAGGCGAAGATCGGTTCGTAAATCGCAAGATCGATGTACTGGCCCTTGCCGCTGCCGCCGATGTCACGTTCGTAAATCGCGAACATCGCCGCAAAGCAGCCGTAATAGGCCGCAATGCCGTCGGCGAGCCCAAATGGCGGTAACGTCGGCGGCCCATCGGGCTGGCCGGTTATATGGGCGAAGCCGGACATCGCCTCCGCCAGCGTGCCAAAGCCAGCGCGTCGGCTATACGGCCCGGTCTGGCCGAAGCCGGTCACCCGCACCATCACAAGCCGGGGATTGATCTTTGAGAGCACGTCCCAGCCAAGCCCCCAACCTTCCAGCGTTCCGGTTCGGAAATTCTCCACGAGAATATCCGCGTCGACGATCATCGCCTTGAAGATCTCGGCGTCCGCGGCGGTCTTCAAATCGAGCGCGATGCAACGCTTGTTGCGCCCAGTGGTCTTCCACCAGAGGCCGTGCCCTTCTTTTTTGGCGCCCATGTTCCGTAACGGATCGCCGCTCGGGTGCTCGATCTTGATGACGTCGGCCCCGAAATCGCCCATGAGCGTCGAGATGATCGGCCCCGCGAACAGCGTCGCGCAATCAATGACGCGCAAACCCTTCAGAGGGCCTGCGGCTGCAGGCATGGCGCGTTCGGTTTTCATCGTTTCAGGCATGGTGGGCCGCCCCTTCGACGATTCTCAGCACTGCGTGGGCCCGGTCGATAAATGGTCCATCGGCCATGACGCCATCGACCATGAACGCCCCGACCCCGCGCGCGAGCATCTCTTCGGCTTTGGCGACGATGCGCCGCGCATTTTCGATTTCCGCAGCGCGTGGAAAGAATACCGCGTTGACGATGTCGATCTGACTAGGATGGATGCAGCTCTTTCCCGCAAGACCTAACGCGCGGCCAGCTTCAGCATCCATCCGGAACGCTTCGCCATCCGCCACGCCGACGAATGCTCCGTCAAAGGCGTCGATACCGGCTTCGGCAGCGGCAAGCCGGACAGCCAGCCGCACCGGTGCCAGCGCAAGCGGACTACGCTCGACTCCAAGTGGTTCGAACAGATCGCCGAAGCCGAGCTGCAAGCCGATGACCCGCTCATGGGACAACGAGATCTCGGCCGCCACACGAAGGCCTCGGGCGGTTTCGATATTGGCGAGAATGCCAACGCGGCGGCCGATACCGTTTTCGCGCTCGAGCCGATCGAGGAGGCGCGCCGTCTCCAGGATCGTTTCGGCACTTTCGACCTTCGGAAGATTGACGATGTCGAGGCCGGGTCGCACGACCGCCTCAAGATCGTCGGCAAAGAAAGGCTCGCCCCAGGGATTGATGCGGACAATCACAACCTTTCCCGACGTTGTGCGACGTTCAAGCGCCCTCGCGACGTAGTCGCGCGCTTCGATCTTGCGGTCTTCCGCCACGGCATCTTCGAGATCAAACGAGATTGCATCGGCGGCCGATTGCCACGCTTTGTCGAACAACTCGGGACGGGAACCCGGTACGAAGAGTTTGCTTCGCATCGACGGGGAACGGGTAGCAGACATCGCCACGACCTACCTATGAGAGCGGGTTATACCTCGCCGTCCAGCGAGCCCCCGTTTTCGCGTTGGCTTTTCCGGAAAGCCGCTTCATTCCATCCTTAGATTGCTTGTTCGGCAAATATAATGTTGTTGGAGGGGCATTCCTGCAAGGAATGGCCATAAACAACTAAAACGTGCAGCCATGGATCTTCGCAAGCTTCGATATTTTGTCGACGTCGTCGAGGCCAAAAGCATCAGCAAAGCGGCTGCGAGTCTTCACGTAGCCCAGCCTGCCTTGACCAAGAGCATCCAGTCGCTCGAACAAGAACTAGATGCAGTGCTTTTGCAACGCTCGGCCAAGGGTGTTGCTATGACGGAAGCAGGGGCCAGGCTCTACGAGCACTGTCAGATTGTCTTTAAACAACTCGACCGGGCTCGGCACGATGTACGCAAATCGATCGAACGACCGTCGGGTGTAGTGACCGTCGGACTACCGCACAGCTTGATGACGGTGCTCGCGTTGCCACTGTTGCAGCTCACTACGGCGCGTTATCCCGATGTTCGCCTGGAGCTGAAGCAAGAGCACACCCATTTGCTGGTTAACGATATCCGAGCGGGAAAGTTGGATTTCGCCGTAATGGCAGAACCGCGCTCAGCATCGGGCCTGCACTGCCAGCAACTTCTGAAAGAGGAGCTTCTTTTTGTCGGACCGACCTCAGCCGACCTGAGTGCCCGTCAGACCCATATCTCCTTCCTGGATGCTTCGGTGCACGAGTTTATCCTTCCGTCGGTCGGCAATGGCCTTCGCCATACGGCAGAAGGACATTTTCGCGCCCGCTCCCTGCCGCTCAACGTCAAACACGAAGTCGACGCCATCGCCCTGATCACGCAATGCGTACAAGCCGGGCTTGGCGTCTCGCTGCTGCCAGGCGGCTGCATTCGCATGGATGCCGACCAGGGCCGTATTCGGGCGATGCCCTTCGCGGAGGGGGGCTGCCATCGTACCATTGTGTTGTGCCAGGCGGTGGGAGCAGCCTTATCTCCAGCAGCGGCCACCGTGGTGGCAGTAGTGGAAGAGGCTGCCCGGGAATTGGTGACTGGCGGTCAGTGGCTTGGAGCTAGGTTGGCTTGAGGGCTTCTCGCGTTGCAAATGCGCATTCGACAGCCCGTCGCAATCTACGCCAACATGCGCGTGCGATCTGCCCTTTCGCCTTCGAAACATCGCTTTGTTCTCCGGCCCAGCTTCGCTGAGCTAGTCTGGATGAAAGCTCGAATTTGCACTGCCCCATGGTTACGATACCATCTCCTGCCGTTTTCTTGCGACCCGTCACTCCTTTGAAACCCGACAGGGATCGTCTAGACCTCTTTCGGCTTCAAGGTCGCTTTTGACCGACGATCCTTCCCTTATTCCGGGGCTGGCGAGTACGCTCGCGAGGGTGGCTTGAACACGTTGGAAGACTCCACCGTGCCCACCCGGTCCACACCCGAGCGAGATAGGAGCGTGGTCGGTCACGCAAAGTGATGGCCAGGAACTCTTCGACGGATCTGCGCTAATAGTTGCCGGTCATCGGGTTTGCGAGTCCGGGTCGATCACGACGAAGCAGGGATCCGCGCGTCGATCGGTGAGCGAGGTCTCAATACACAGAGACGTCTAGCAATCGACGTCCAGAGGCACCGCACCAGTTTCGCACCGGAAACGACGTCAACCAAACGTATCGAAAGCAATTGGACTCTAACAAAACGCGGGAGAATCACGAAGCTGACCTGCCGCTCATAACGGTCTGGTTGCAGGTTCGAGTCCTGCCGGGCCCACCAAGAATATCAGTGCCTTGCTTGGTCTTCGTTTCCCGCGCCGCGACGACCGCACCAGAAACCGCACCAGATACGTCCACTTTTCGTTCGTGCACAGTCGTGAGGGTGTCCGGCAAGCTCGCCTGCCGAACAGTTGGATGCGACAGTGCATCCACGATCCTCGCCTCCCCGGCCGACGGAGAGGGACTGACGGAAGCAGTCTCTGCTATTGGCGACAATGTCGGCCATCTCCGGTAAAGCGGAAGTCAGCCACAGCGTCAATCAAGTCCGCTAAGGGCCAACTTCAGACATCAGACCCAGGTGCTGAGTAAATCTGCCGCGACTTTCAGGTCGGCCGTTTCAAAGCCTTCCGTGAAGCGGCCGTATGATCGCTGGAGTAACGCTCTCGCCCCTATCCGATCTCCCGTACTAGCCATCAGCGCAGCCAGATCGGTGGCAGTCCTCAATTCCCAGGAACCGGCGTGCTGTTCACGGGCCAGATCGAGCGATTGCTGAAGGCAGGCTTGGACGTCTTCGTGGCGCGATGTCGGAATGGCGCCAAGCAGTCTGCCTTTCAAGCGCATTAGCTCCGGCATTTGAAAGAACTCACCACTCGCATTGACCCGCTCGATTGTCGCGTTGACGAGCGTGATGCCCTCACCAGCCCGCCCAAGTGAAAGCAGGCCAAGCGCGAGCTCCATATTGAATTCGGTCGTGAGCAGCTCATGACGCGCGGCGTGGATGGGCTTCAGACACGTCCGCAGATCATCGACGCCTCGTTGCAAATCCCCTCGGCGGATCGTCAACTCGGCCTTGCGGCATCGTCCGATCGCCATCAGGGGGCCCATAGCATTTGCTTCGGCAAGCGAATAGGAGCGATCCACGTAGTGCTGGGCGGCATCGAGGTCGCCGCGCCAGAGAAAAACCGTGCCAGCACCGGCAAGCACCAGAGCCAGCGCTGCGGAATGTCCCGTGGCTTCCGAGGCCTTGACAGCCTCCCTTGCGCGGTCCGCTGCCTGATCCGGATAACCGTGCAGCCAGAGTGTCCGGGCCAGCGCCATTATCGACCGATAATGAGGATCGTAGCCCAACAGAACCGAGCCTTGTTGGGCGTGCGACAGGATTCCTATCAGAGATTCGAGCTCGCGGCGCGAGCCGGCGAGATCGCCCGAAAATTGCAGCGCCATGCCGAGTTCGGAGTGAGCGAGTGCTCTGATGGCGAGGTCTCCGGATCTTTCGGCAAGGGCGTGGCAACGCCGGGCGTAATCGAGCAATATCCTGAAATGCGCGCTGCGACCGTGGAAGATGTATTGCATGTTGAGCAATCCAGCCTCGTAGGCCGTATCGCCCCTGGCCTCCGCAATGGCGAGGCTCCTGTTCAGTGCGTCATTGACGGCGTCGCTTTCGCCGTACATCTGCGACGAAGAGACACCCAGGCCCGCCTGGAGACGCATCTCATCAGAGCTTCCGACAGCACCAGCGTCGAGCGCGATCAAGGCGCGCTGGGACCAACGGTGACACTCCGCCAGCAACGACATTGCCAGGAAGACATCGACGGCTGCCGCGGCGAGCTGAATGCCGAGCTTGGCATCTCCGTCCTCGCCGAAACACCAGTCGAGCGCGGCGCGTACGTTGTTCATGTTGCCAAAATGCGAGGTCCGTTCCACTCCAGTGGATAAGGAGGCCCAGTCGCGGCCACGCTGCTCCAGCCAATTCCGGGAATAGGTTGCATGCCGGACAGCAAGGTCGCGGCCTTCATCGTCGGCGATCTGAATGTCACGGGCATAAGCGCGCGTGGTATCGAGCAGCCGATAGCTCATCACGGTTCCGACCGGCCGGGTCGCGATCATCGACTTTGCGATGAGGCTGTCGATCGCGCCGAGGATATCCCTCTGGTTGACGTCGCGCCCGCACACCGCGGTGACCGCGTCGAGCGTGAAGTGTCCGACGAAGACGGCCAGCCGGCGGAGAACGATCCGCTCCAGATCGGAGAGAAGGCCGAAGCTCCAGTCCAGCGTTGCATGCAGCGTTCTTTGCCGGGGCGGAGCGCTCCGCGGCCCAAGCCAGGACAGCGCCAGCCGCTGGTCGAGCAACTCGGCAGTTCCATGCACCCCGTAACTTTCGACGCGGCGGGCCGCGAGCTCGATGGCCAGCGCCACACCGTCCAGCCTGCGGCACATGCTGGCGACAACCGGCGCCTCATCGTCACCGAAATCCAGCTGCGCGCCGCTCGCACGGGCTCGCTCGACGAAGAGCTGGATCGCCGGAAATGTCCGGACGATTTCGGCCGTCAGTTCCGTGCCGTCGGGCGGACAGGCCAGCGTGTCCAACCGGAAGACGTTCTCTCCGTCCGTCTGCAACGCTTCGCGGCTCGTCGCCAGAATGTGGACGTTGGGTGCGGACAAAAACACAGACGATGCGAACGCGGCGACAGGATCGACCAGGTGTTCGCAAGTGTCGAGGATCAGCAAGATCCGCTTGTCTCGCAGGTAAGCGACGATGCTGGGCGTCGCGTCGCTGGATTGCACCGACAGGCCGAGCAGCGATGCCACGACCGTCCCCACCAAAGTTGGATCGCTGACCATGCTGAGATCGACAAAGAGCAGCGCACCATCAAAACTCTTCATCAGACGGTGCCCAGCCGCGATCGCAAGCGTCGTCTTGCCGACGCCGCCAGCACCGACGATGGTCACGAAGCGCGTCGCCATCAGCCGCGCCGGCAGCTCCTCGATCTCGACCTCCCGATCGATCATCGGTAGACGTACCGGCAGATTGGCCTGCTGAAAGGAAGACATATCGCTCGCGCGCGGCGCTTGATCGGATAAGCGGGCTACCTGCGCGACAAAAGTATAGCCGCGCCCGGACGATGTCACGATGTAGCGGTTGCCTTCGCTGCCTTCGCCGAGCGCCTTGCGCAGGTTGGTGATGTGAAAGCGCAAAGCGCCCTCTTCGACCACCAGACCCGGCCATACCTGGCGCAGCAGCTCGGCTTTGCTGATCAGCTCGTTGGGGCGCGAGAGCAGCGCCACCAGGAGATCGTAGGCCCGTCCCCCGAGTTCGACTTGCTCACTGTTTCTGGTCAACACGCGCTCGGTCAGATTGAGGCGGAAAGGACCGAACGAAATGATCTCCGTGGTCTGCGCTGTCGGCATTGATGGATGCTGCTCTTGTTGTGGGCGGCGATCGTGCGATTACGAAAATGCGACGACGACCGACGTCTTTTGGATCGTGATATCCGATCCCGGGGATAAAAAGTAGTGCTGCGGCGCCATAACCGGCACGACGGTCCGCTCCCGTGTCGACCAACTCGCGTCACTTTTGTCTTGAAAGCCAACGACTTGTGAATTGACCAACAACCGGATCAGCGCCGTTAGGGTGGTAAAGCCCGGCTGCACATTCGATCAAGACCTTCCCTCATAACAAAATCTCGCAGCGCCCTAACACGTGGCCCTCCGGCCGCGGGTGAAGCCGTGACCGGCTCACTTTTCGGCGGTCTCCCGCGGCTCCGCGAGGGCTAACGATCCATAACAATCGATAACGAGCAAATCTCGATCGACCGCACCAAAGTATGTGCAGGACGAGCGGCCGATCGATCTGTGACAGCGTCACGCAAATATACAGGGCCGTGAAGTCTGGCACACGTCAACTGCGCACAACGCAACGAGGAGACTGAGACATGACCAGCAACCAGATCGTCGATTCGAGCTTCACCGCCATCATCAACGCACCGATCGACCAGATCGACATTCCAACATGGTGCTTCAATCTGTCCGAGCGCGACTACCAGGGCTGCTCGCCGGCGCACATCGCCGCGGGCTTCACGACGGCTCCGGACGGCAAGCGGATGTCGATCAACGTCGAGACCATCGGCGGCAGCCTGATGGTGCAGCATTACGTCGAGACCCTCGGCGAAAAGGACCATCTGGTCCTCGATTCCACCTCCGACGTGTTCACGCCGACCGGGCGAACGACCATTCACGTGACCTGGGAGCTGAGCGTCAAGGAGATCGAGCCCGGCAAGTGCGAATTCACCAACCGCGTCCGCTCGTACGCCACCGACGAATTCATGGCGTTCATCGGCAAGCAGGGCATCCCGTTTGACCTGTTCCGCGCCCAACGCCAGCCCGCCTCGATCGCGCACAATCAGAGCGAAACGCCGGAGTTCGCGGCCAGCATCGAGCGCGCCGCGCTTCGGAACAACTGACACAGCGGCACCGTCGCAAGGGAGAGTCACATGACGCAGCTTTCATACGACAAGAACGACACCGCCCTCCTGGTTGTCGATCCCTACAACGACTTCATCTCGGAGGGCGGCAAGATCTGGCCACGGATCAAGGCCGTGGCCGAGGCGAACAATTGCGTTCCACACATGCAGCAGGTGCTGCATGCCGCGCGTGCCGCAGAGCTCCGGGTGTTCTACGCGATGCATCACCGTTACCGCGCCGGCGACTATGAATCCTGGAAGTATGTCGCGCCCGTGCAGCGGAGGGCGTGGCAGGCCAAGAGCTTCGAGTTCGGCACCTGGCGCGGCGAATTCCGTGCCGAATTCGTCCCGGAGCCGGGCGAGATTGTCGCCAGCGAACATTGGTGCTCGAGCGGCTTCGCCAACACCGATCTCGATCTCCAGCTGAAGCGCCACGGCATCCAGCGGCTCATCGTCATCGGACTCATCGCCCACACCTGCATCGAGGCGACCGTCCGCTTTGCTGCTGAGCTTGGATATGACGTCACGGTCGTCAAGGACGCCATCGCCGACTACTCAGACGAGATGATGCATGCCGCGCTTACGATCAATATGCCGAACTATGCCAGCGCGATCGTGACGACCACGGAGGTCGTGGCGAGCATCTCAGCCAGCACCTTTGTAGCATCGGCCGCCGAACTGGCCGATTGACGGACCCGACCGGCGCCCGTCGGGCGCTGGTCTCTCATCATCAGCGCCCCTGAAGATTTACCGCCATTTCGCAGCTAAACTAAACAGAGAGGTTCGATCATGAAGCGCCGCGATTTTATGAAGGGCTTCGTCGGGGCAGCGGTGTGGCCGTCGTTTCGGAGAGAAAAGCGGAGCAGGCCTCTCATCGGCTTCCTGAGCAGTCGATCGCGCGGCGATTCGACGCGCATCTTGACCGCGTTTCGCCAAGGGCTGGCGGAGGCTGGCTATATTGCTGGTCATGACGTCAGCATCGAATATCGCTGGGCTGGTGGCGACTATGAAAGGCTTCCAGCGCTTGCCGCTGACATCGTCGACAGGAGTCCGTCGGTACTGATTGCAGCCGGAGGCGAGCCATCCGCGCTAGCGGCGAAGGCTGCATCTGACAGCATCCCGATTGTTTTTTCTGTGGGCGGCGATCCGGTGAGGACTGGCCTCGTCAACAGCCTGAACCGGCCGGGCGGAAATATGACCGGGATCAGCCTTCTCGCCACGGAACTGGAGGCAAAGCGCCTCGGGCTGCTGCACGAGATGGCGCCCCGCGCGAAAGTTATCGGCGTTCTCGTGGATGACGATTTCCAAGAATCGCAAACGCAGACGCGCGAGATCGAGCTGGCGGCACGGGGGCTCGGCTGTTCCGTCGTGATTGCCTGTGCCAGCAGCGACCTCGAGCTGACAGAAGCATTCGAGCGGCTGAGGATTGCCGGCGTGGACGCACTGCTGGTTTGCGCGGCCCCCTTCTTTGATACGCGTCGGCGGTCCATTGTTGCACACGAAGCGCAACAGAATATCCCGGCGATTTGTCAATTTCGGGACTACGCCGCCGAGGGCGGCTTGATGAGTTACGGGATCTGTCCACCCGAGGGATACCGGCAAATCGGCCTCTACGCGGGTTTCATTCTCAACGGAATATCCCCGTCCGAGCTTCCCGTCGTCCGACCTGCAACGTTCGAATTGGTCATCAATCTCAGAACCGCCGCGGCAGCGGGGATCGACGTTCCGCCAAGCCTGCTCGCCTGCGCAGACGAGGCAATCTCGTAATTTTTCCTCGAACCAGATGGAGTTTTCAATGGCCCAGATCATGATCGAAAAGCCGTCCTCAGGCCTGTGGACCGCAACGTTCGCCAATCCGCCCATAAACCTGATCGATCCGGACACGATCGGCGAGCTTCAGGATCTCCTGTCCGCACTGGAAATCGACGCCGACGTCAAGGTCGTCGTGTTCCGAAGCGCCGACCCGGATTTCTTCCTGGCCCATTGGGATGTGCTTGCGGACAAGGCGAAGGTTGCCGCGATGCCGCCGGGACCGACGGGGATGCATCCGTGGATCGACGTGCTCGTGCGATTGTCGCGGGCACCAGTCGCCTCCATCGCTGAAATCCGCGGACGCGCACGCGGAGCCGGAAGTGAGTTCGTGCTCGCGTGTGACATGCGCTTCGCCAGTCGGGAGCGCGCGATTCTCGGGCAATTTGAAGTCGGCATGGGCGCTGTACCCGGCGGCAATCCGATGGCCCGGCTCGCCGGGCTAATGGGGCGAGGCCGCGGCCTGGAAGTCATTCTCGGGGCGGACGATTTTTCTGCGGACCGCGCCGAGCAATACGGCTACGTCAACCGCGCTTTACCCGACGAGGAGATTGAGGCGTTCGTCGATGGTTTTGCGCGTCGGCTGGCCTCATTCGAAAAGCACGCTCTCGCTGGTGCCAAGGCTCTCATGAACGAAGTCACGCTCCCGCCCGACGCCGTGTTTCAGCATGCGCTGGCGGCCTTCTTCGAATCTGCGGCCCACCCGAGTACACGGGTACGCGGGGCATCGCTGATCAAGCGCGGACTTCAAACTCGATCCGATACCGAGCTTCGACTTGGACACGCGGTGGCGGAATCATCCTGAGGGACACAGCCAGAGCATGGCCAAGCCCCGAACGCTCCACATACCGAGATTGTTGCGCCTGCGTCGGCGAGCAGTGAATGCACCGCACGAAGAGATACTATCGTTCAACGGGCTGGTGATATAGTTCCGCACTGGGTCTGACGGTGCCCGACTAGAGACGGCGGTCGCCTGTCGCTCGATAAGCGAACATATCGCTTAGCGCCTCCAGTACTTTTCTCGCGACCAGGGCCCGATACATCAGCGGAATGCGTCTCGAGGGCATTGGTAGCAAAGAAC
The DNA here is from genome assembly GCF_052076025.1 of Bradyrhizobium sp. 956_D2_N1_4. Classification (NCBI taxonomy): domain Bacteria; kingdom Pseudomonadati; phylum Pseudomonadota; class Alphaproteobacteria; order Hyphomicrobiales; family Nitrobacteraceae; genus Bradyrhizobium; species Bradyrhizobium sp. 956_D2_N1_4. The sequence continues at coordinate 6,309,746 of NZ_CP197237.1, forward strand.
TTTCCGAGCGGGCTACCCTACCAAGTGTGAAGCCCATTACGACGGCATATCGCTACCTTGGGTTTATGGTGCGCTCGGAGGGCGTTCACATTTTGCGTAATTTCAATGATTTACCAGAAGGCACTTCGACAAAGGTGCATTTCCTCCGCTCAAGTACCTTTCAGCGCAACGGTTCGAGCATCAGCTCGGTCACTGTTGGCCGCCGGTTTCTTGCTGTTGCGAAACGGCCTCTGCACAAAGTGCAACACGTGCGGCTCCACAACTGGGTCCTCCTTTGTGTGGGGTCGACGTGTGGGGTCGGCGAAAGTTGTCCACCCCGCATACCATTGTGTCCATTGCGCTCAGTTTCGAATGTCCATTCGGAGTGAGCCGCTGCAGAAGAGCGAAAGCCCACCGACTCGGTGGGCTTTTTGCTGCACTAGCAAAAATGAGGATCGCTGATAGACGAGAAGGCTCGACGAAATTGCGGTGGGTTCTACGCAGCTGTGGGAACCCGGCCCCGCTGCACGCGGGCACTTAATGACGGCATTTTACTAGCATCATGCAGGTAAAACACAATGCGATCCATTTTCTGGAAGTCTTTTCAAATCCTTACGGCGCATTCTATGCGCATTTCCGCGGTGGACCTTCGCGTGCTTGACCTTATGCGAACCGGGCACTCGAAGAACTCGAAGCCGAGCAGGAGCGTTGTGCTCCACGCTGGAATTTGGCACTGGCCGGATTCGATTTTGGCACTGGCCTTCCCACTCAGCGCACTGCCCGATCAATCCAACGGTAGAACCCGCCCCTGAAGGATCAATGCTAACCCTCCGCCTGTGCGTATTGCAGCGGAAGATGAGTCCATTGCAGATAAGAACGAGTTCCTCTGCCGTCGAATGAGCGAGGACCATGCCGCCGCTAATGCGGCTCCTCCGGATGGCGGCGGCGCGGTGTAGTGGGCCATCAGCTTGAGGTGGGCGCTGAGGTTCCTGGGCGGGTATGGCGCGATCTCATAGTAGTGCCGCACGCCAGCTTCCGCCGCGAACGGTTTGAGGACGCTGGAATGCAAAATCGCCTCCGGCTGGACTTTACGTAGGCCTTCAGCCCATTTGAAACGATTGCCGAACCATCCTGGTTCGCGCTCGTCGTGCTTTCGCCCGAGAGGATCCGGCTTGAGCTTCAGATATCACTCGTCGACCTTGATACCGTAACCGTCCGAGGTTGTCCCGTCCGTCAGGTTCGTTCCTTGCTGCGTGGACGATCCATCCGAGAGACGGGCCTCGTTTTCCGGGTATCCTCTTCCGTCGTTCACGGCGCCGGAAACGGCCGGAGGTTATCCACGCGACGCGAAGGCCGACCCAACGAGGCCCTATGTGATGTGGCCTGGCACGCAATACGAGCATTTGATGCTGCCGGCCCGCTGATCTCGCGATCCTGCATCCGCGCCAGTACGGTTCTGTGCGGGGCGCGCGCGATGAAACGCGCGTCCCCTATCGATCCTGCTGCGCCGCATGAGTCCGCTTGTGGCCCTTCGCGACAAATTGCAGCGCCACGCAATCTCGGTTGCGAACGAGGCGTCGCAGAAGTTGACGGACAGCCGTTATTGCAGAACACGACGCTTGAGACCCGAAGTCGCGGTCCCGGATGGTCCGGGCTGCCCATTCACAGCCGTGTCCCACATCGAGCTTCGCCCTTGCTCGGCCCGAGACGAGCGTTTCAATGCGACATGATCACCCAGCAAGGTGGCCGCCCGATGATAGTCTTGGTCGCGCCGCCCCAGACCCATTCGCTCAACCGATAATGACCGTAGGCCCCCATGACCAAGAGATCCGCGCCTCTAACTTTGACCTCCGCCTCGAGTATCTTTCCGACGGAACTGCCATCAATCCGCACCGTTTCGAAGCTTGCGCTAATGCCATGTTCGGCCAGATGGCGGACCACTGCCGCACCCGACTGCTGCTCCGCCAGGGTGTTGCCATCGGTCGCTGTGATGATCTGCACATCGCGAGCACGGCGCAGCATCGACAGGGCATCGCCAACGACTCTTGCAGCCGGCGCGCTATGGTCCCAGGCAACGATAATCCGGTCGAAGTTGACAGGCAGCTCGGCGGCGAGTTCTTCCGGGCACAACAAAATCGGTCGACCTGATTGAAAAATCAATCCCTCGATGACCCTTTCCGCTTGGTCATCGTCCGGCTTGACCGGAACAATCGACAAATCCTTCGGGCGTGCGCATAGCGCAAGGTGTTTCGGGGCATCCCCCGCTCTCAAATGCGCAACCCTCTGTACGTTGCGTACCCCGACCTCGGCGACGGCGGTATCGAACGCTTTCAATAAGCCTTGCGCATCCGTAGTGCTTCTGACCTCATCGGGGAAATCGGCCGAGATCATGACTTGCGGCCGAACAGAGACATCCTCTTCGACAACCAGCGCAGTGATCTCGGCGTCGAAACTCGCCGCCACATTAACGCATTTCGCGATCGCTGCAATTAATCTTGGGCTTGGGTTCCCAATGAGCGGCAAAAGCATATCCTTGATAGCCATTAGCGCTTCTCCGAGAATAGCCGTATTCTAGCTGATCCCAATGTCGCCTATTTGACGCAGGTCAACCCTTGCCCGACTTCGTGTATATGGTCGCCTGCGGCGAAGTCTATGCCAGCAATCGGTGCGATTTTTGAGCGCCCGCCTACACAAAAGCAGAACTTCACTGGGTAGCGCGAGGCGCTGACCGCACTGGAGCTACCAGTATCTATCGAGAGTCTGCAGCCCGAATTTCATGCCTCTCACTCCATACAAGCATTCCGATGCGATCTGCTGTAACCCGGGATCGAATACTGAAGGCGCGGCCGCCGGGACTGCCGTCCTAGCTTTCCAAAGGGATTGTTTGTTGCCGCGCATGAGTCCGGAATTGGCGCCATGACCGGACATGCCGCCCCGCTCCACTGCGATCGCCTTGCGGGGCCTCCTCATGCTCCGGTGGGATTGAAAACCGGGCTGGTGCGTTGGCGCGCGATGCGTATGCTGCGCTCGGTCAGGTCACGCAACTGCACGAACATCATCGCAGTCATCGATGCGTCGTTGAACGCATCAGACCAGCAGGCGCGGCCCGATGAATCGCAGAAAGCTTGGCAACACCTTCCAGACGATCGGCGCCGAAGTTGTTTCTCCCGGTGCACACGTCATGCACACGCCGCCCTTGAACCGATTGAAAAACTTGAACTCTCGCTCCAATCCCATGATTGGACGGCACAGGTTTGCGCGCATCGCACGGAAGAATTCCATGCGATGCGGTCCCTGAATTCTTGCAGGGTCTCACGCCGCCTTCGCGGCTTTGTCTGCCGGGGCGGTGTCCATGGCGCGCATGTAGAGATCGAGCAGTGACTCGCGCTCGTCGCGCTCGTCCTGGTCCTGCTTGCGCAGCTTGATGATCTCCTTGAGGATCTTGACGTCGAAGCCCTCGCCTTTGGCTTCCGAAAAGACTTCCTTCTTCTGCTCGTTCAACTCCTGCAGCTCGGTGTCCAGGTTCTCGATCCGCTCGACGAAGGAACGAATTTTTCCGCCGGGAATGGTGATGTCTGACATGGTGCCTCCTTGCCTGAATGAGGCCGTGAAAATGAGAGCAAAGAGATAACCAATCTCTTAACCTGGGTCGGTTCGAAAGCAGCTAGTCAGGGTATTGATCAGCTCGGGAACCCTATCGCGTGCCCCTCCTCGCGGTAGCCTGCGAACTCCGCCCGGTTCGGTGATCTACCGAGCCTCGGACCGGATCTAGGTCAGGCCGTTGCCAACAATTCGCAAGACCTCTGCCTCATCGCCTCGTTTTCAAGATAGACGGTCCCGTTTGCGACCGACCCGCGCGATATCTCAGGGATCTTTGACGAAGCCGACCACGGGAAATATCCCTCGCTGGACCGTCTTCACCTTCCACCGGGCTTCAGTCCGCTCCGATCGGTACGTTGTATCAACGCTTGGAGACCATACGTTCGAAGTTCAACCGTACTGCGGTCTCGAAGAGCTCCTGTCCGTCGCCATCAGCATGCTCGCTGTAGCTGCAAAGACCAAGACATCGAGCTTGTGAAGCGATGCAAGCTCACTGGGTACGCTCCCGCCTCATTAGGTCAACCTCGCCGACGCGCACCCTTTGCTTGCGGGCTTCCTCATCATGACCGGCCTTTCCGCCTCCAAATAACTCAGCCATTTTTGCGCTACATCAAGGCCGGCGCGAGCGGGCGGAGCACAATTTCCGATATTTCTTCAACCTGTGGGAGAGAGCAGATGAGCCTTCCGAGATTGTGGACCACCAGCCAGGAACCTGCGTTCGACCCGTTCAGGGCCATGCGACGCGAAGTGGAAGACGCGCTTCGCGCTTTCAATCAGGGTTCGTCCTCTCCCAGTATTGGGGCAGGCGAGCCGGCAATCAATGTGGCTGAAACGAAGGATGCCTTCGAAGTGACCGCCGAACTTCCCGGCGTGGACGAGAAAGATATCAAGGTCAGCCTGGACGGCAACCAGCTAGTCATCTCCGGCGAGAAAAAGGCGGAGAGCACGAAAGTCGAAAAGAACTGGCATGTCGAGGAGCGCAGCTACGGCTCCTTCTATCGATCGATGTCTCTGCCTTTCGAGCCGGAAGACGGAGCCGTCGAAGCTCATTTCGACAAGGGCGTGCTGCATCTCGCTATCAACAAGCCCGCCAAGGCCGTGAAGACCACCAAGACCATCGATATCAAGACAGGAGCTCCACCGAGCGCGAACCCAGTATCGGATAAGGCCACGGCGCCCGGCAAGGCTGCCTAGTCCTGTACAGTCTTCGTAACAAACCGGAGAGCCGGACCATGCGGTCTCCGGGGTTTGTCATTCCCGTTCTTCCGATGCCGTGATGAGATCCGCGGCGGGCTGCGCTGTCGGTCTGAAAGAGCCGCCTGCTGCGCTTCTACGATACGACGAGAGCTCCGATGAAAAGCCAGTTCACTCGATTGACGAGCCCGAGCAGGGGTGGTCGAGATTGCGTATTTCACGGACGTCCTGGCCCACACCGAGCCAGCGCGTAAGTCTTTCGACCAAGCCTCCCGCGACGGAGTGCAGAGTTGACGCCTCAAAGCCTTCAGCGCAACGGATCGGCTTGCCGTCGAGGCCATCATCGACACCACGGTGCGCCTGGTGAAGTGCGCGAGCATCGAGAAGGCCGCCGGCACCGGCATCCAGGTTGCTCGCAAGCTCTGGACGATGACCGCCTCCGAGCTGCGCCATGCTGATAATCACATGCTGCTGCTCGGGCGCAAGACTGCGATGGAGCGCGTCGCCATCTCCCTGCTGGAGATGGATCGGCGCCTCGCCGTCGCCGGCATGATGGCCCTGCCGATGTGCCGCCGCGACATCGGCGACTATCTCGGCCTCACGCTCGAGACCGTGTCGCGTGCGCTGTCGCAGCTTCACGTCCAGAGCATTCTCGGCTTTTCCCGTGCCTGCCAGATCGTGCTGCGCAACCGCCAGCGCTTGCACACTATCGATGCCTGATCGCTCAAGTTACGGGCGCGGTCTATTATCCGCTGAGCGGCCTGTTGCCGCTTCTCACGCCACCGGTTGCGATCGCGTCTAGAGCCTGCGGAAGCCGCCTGTTGCGCCCCCTTAGCGGACGGCGCACACTGGCACTAAATCCGCCAGGTACGACTGCACGATGCATTACAAGCCGTAACGGAAATGCGACATGTACGCGATGGTTCTCTCCGCCCGCGGCGCGCCGTTGACGTTCCAGCAACGACCCGACCCGATCCCCGCCCCCCGCGAGGTCCGCGTCAAGGTCAGTGCCTGCGGCGTATGCAGGACCGACCTGCACGTAGTGGATGGCGAGCTTCCCGGAATTCCCTATCCAATCATCCCGGGGCATGAAGTCGTCGGCCGAATCGATGCGATAGGCGCGGGCGTAGACGAGCTGAAGCTGGGCATGCGTGTAGGTGTTCCCTGGCTCGGCCACACCTGCGGCCAATGTTTCTATTGCCGCGCGGACAAGGAAAATCTCTGCGATCGTCCCAAATTCACCGGCTACACCCGCGACGGCGGCTTTGCTAGTCATCTCGTTGCCGATGCCAGATTTTGCTTTCCGCTTGGCGAGCGCGGCGATGACGCAGCCCTTTCGCCTCTGCTCTGCGCCGGACTAATCGGCTGGCGATCCTTGGCAATGGCAGGCGATGGCAAGACGCTCGGCATCTATGGCTTCGGCGCTGCCGGCCATATCGTGGCGCAGGTGGCGCGTGCACAGGGGCGGACCGTCTACGCCTTCACCCGTGGCGACGACCAGGACGCACAGCGACTTGCGCTTTCCCTCGGCACAGACTGGGCCGGCGCCTCGGAGGACATTCCGCCGACCGAGCTCGATGCCGCCATCATCTACGCACCGGTCGGGGCATTAGTGCCACTTGCCTTGCGCTCGGTGCGCAAGGGCGGGCGCGTTGTGTGCGCCGGCATTCACATGTCCGACGTTCCGACGTTCCCCTACCATATTCTCTGGGGTGAACGGCAGATCGTATCAGTTGCTAACCTGACCCGAAAGGACGGCATCGATTTTCTCGCCGCCGCGGCGAGGACCAACATTCAGACCTACACGACGGTATTTCCGCTCTCGCAGGCCAATGAAGCGCTCGCCTGTCTGAGGGAAGGCAAGCTCGTTGGCGCAGCCGTTTTGCGCCCCTGACCGCCGCGTCTACTGCTCAAGCACGTAAGAGCCCGGCGCGTCATCCAAAGGCGCGCTTTTTTCTGCCGCGCCCGCCGGCAAGGAGGCCGGAACGGGCTGACCGGAATGCGCGGCGAGAAATCGCGTCCACTCGGTCCACCATGATCCCTCGTGAGACGGCGCGCGCTTGATCCATTCGTCCGGGCCGAGATAGGGATCATGGGCCTTCCTGGCGAGCACCTGGTAGCTATGCCCTTCCTCGCTTGGTGGCGCGACGATGCCGGCATTGTGGCCGCCACTCGTCAGGACGTAGGTGATGTCTGCATCGGCAAGGAAATTGATCTTGTAGGTCGATTTCCAGGGCGCGACATGGTCGCGCAACATACCGACGACAAACATCGGCATATGGAGATCCGAGAGAGCGACCGGCCTGCCGTTGACCTGGTAGCGCCCCTCGGCGAGATCATTGTTGAGGAACAGCCGCCGCAGATAGTCGGAATGCATTTGATAAGGCATGCGCGTGGCGTCGGCATTCCACGACATCAGCTCGCTCGGTGCGGCGCGCTCTCCGACCAGATAATCCCGCACGACGCGCGACCAGAGCAGGTCGTTGGTCCGCAACATCTGAAAGGCCCCGGCCATCTGTGCCGTTCCGAGCAGCCCCTGCCGCCACATCATATCCTCGAGGAACGATACCTGGCTTTCATTGATGAACAAGGTGAGCTCGCCAGCTTCCGTGAAATCGGTCTGCGCCGCGAGCAGTGTCGCTGTTCGCAGGCAGTCGGGTCGCTCGCGAGCCAGTCTGGCTGCCGCAATCGACAACAGCGTGCCGCCGAGGCAATACCCCGCGGCGTGAATGGCCTGTCCAGGCCGAAGCGAGTTGATGGCGGCGATGGCAGCATCCACGCCGAACTCGCGGTAGTCTTCGAGGCTGAAATTTCGATACTCAGGCGTTGGGTTCTTCCATGAGATCATGAAGACGGTGAAACCGCTTTCGACCAGATAGCGGACGAGAGAATTGCGCGGCGACAGATCGAGAATGTAGTACTTCATGATCCAGGCAGGCACGATCAGAACGGGTTCGGGCCGCACGGTCGGCGTCGTCGGAGAATATTGGATTAGCTCGATCAGCTCGTTGCGATAGACGACTTTGCCGGGTGTGATCGCAACATCCTTACCCGCGACGTAAGTCTGATCGCTCCTCAGCCTTGCACCGGCGAGCAGAGCCTGCCAATCCTCGGCAAAATTGTGCAGGCCGTAGACGAAATTGCCTCCGCCGGTCTCCATGATCTTGCGCAGAACCTCGGGATTGCTAATGGCGAAGTTCGTCGGAGCCACCGTATCCAGGCATTGGCGAAGCGCGAAGTCGGCGATTGCCGCGTTCGAATGGGCCAGTCCGTGAATACCGATCGTCGTCGAATGCCACCATTGTTGGGTCAGCAGGAAAGCCTGGGCCAGGAGATTGAAGGACGGCAGCTCCCAATCTGAGCCCGTGAAACGACGGTCGTTCTCCGGCGGCCTGATCACTGACCAAGGCTGGAATATCGCATGCCTCGGCACCATAGCATCGACAAGATCAGACGCATTCTGGATCGCCCGGCCGGCAAGACTGGCCTGCTTACCGGGTGAGGCCAGGAGGTGCAGTTGCCAGTCGGCAAAAGCCAGGGCCAGCGCTGCCGGCGAGATGCCGCCCGTAAAGCGCGCCAGCGCCGCGTGGAAGGATCGGTCGATGGCATCGACGGCTGCATCGGACCCGGACGGCTGCGCTGGCACCATTGCCTCAGTAACCGGAGGCTCGACGGGGACCTGGTCACAATTCGAAGCTATGGGAATGCGGCTGACGGATGCTGGAGGCGACATGGTGAACTCCTTTGGCCCCCGCAACCTAACCACGTTGTCCGAGACCGAATTGAGCTGCATCAACCCCGAGATCGAGCTGCCTCTTACCTTCCTGGCCAAGTGATCAACAGGCCGGCGAGCCCTTCGATGATCGAGCAGCCTAGCGGGACTAAGGCTTTGGGGGTGGCCTGTTCGGCTTCATCGCACCGTCGGCGGCAATGTTGGCGACGATAATTGCTATCGCGGTCGCTTATTTTGTCTCGGCGGAGATTGCCGAGGGCCTGGCGGTTTCAAGTCCGTTAGACCCGGAGGTGAACGGCTCGGGTGAGTTGGAAGCGTTGACGGTCAGTGACCTGTCCACGCTCAAATCATGTACTGGCCGCCATTGATCGACAGCGTCGACCCGGTGATGAATCCCGCCTCTTCTGCTGCCAAAAACAGGACAGCGCGCGCAATCTCTTCCGGTCGGCCGAGACGGCCGACCGGAATCTGCGGCAGGATGCTCTTCTCCAGAATATCCTGCGGCACGGCATCCAGCATCTCGGTATGGATATAGCCGGGGCAGACGGCGTTTACCGTGATTCCGAGACGCGCCGTTTCCAGCGCCAGCGCCTTGGTGAATCCAAGCTCGCCGGCTTTGGCCGCGGAGTAGTTTGTCTGGCCGAACTGGCCTTTCTGTCCGTTGATCGACGAGACATTGATGATTCGGCCATACCGTCTTGCGCGCATGCCGTCGATCACCTGTCGACACATGTTGAACACACCGTCGAGATTGGTGCGGATCACGGCATCCCATTGCGGCTGGGTCATCTTATGAAACGTGGCGTCACGAACGATGCCGGCATTGTTGACAAGAATGTCGATTGGCCCGACTGACGCCTCAACGGCCTTCACTCCGGTAGCGCAAGCGTCGAAATCACCGATATCCCATTGATGGGCTGAGATGCCTGTTCGGCTCGCGAAGGCTTTGGCGGCCTCGGCATTTCCGGCGTAGGTCGCCGCTACGAGGCAACCCTCGGCCTGAAGCGCTTGAGATATGGCGGCGCCAATGCCTCTGGTACCGCCAGTTACCAATGCCACCCGCGCCATATCTAGAACTCCCGCCCTATGGTCAAAACGATACCCGGGGCGCCGGCTACCGCTTTGACGTGCGTCAAGGCTCTCGATGTCGACCTGTGCTGCTCTTCAGCCCGATCGGAACGGGAGGCACGCATGTTCAAGGACTTACTGGTGCATATTCCTACGGAGCGCTCACCGCGGCCTGCCATCGACGCTTCTGTTTCTCTTGCAATGAGTGCTTCGGCACATCTGGATGCAATTGCAACAGGATATGCTTCGACGAACGTGCCGTTTCTTGCGGAAGGCGGCGCAGCCATCGCATCGTCCCTGCAATTCGAGTATGAACGTGCGCTGGAGCGAGCCGAGGCAGCGCTGCGCGTCTTCGAGGTCGAGGCGAAGAACGCCCGGATCAACTATGGAAGGTACGCACTGAACGGAACTCTCGCCGACGCGGTTGCGAAAGCTGGTGCAGCGGCGCGCCTCTATGATCTGACGATCGTGTCACAAGGCGACCCCGAGGGCGACACGTTTGACGACCGGCTTCCGAAGGAACTGCTCGTGCAGGCGGGTGGGCCCTTGCTGTTCATTCCCTATACTTTCCGGGGTGCGTTCAAGGCGGCACGCGTCGGCATCTGCTGGGACGGCAGCCGCCTTGCCGCCCGCGCCTTGCGGGACGCGATGCCATTTATCATCGACGCAGCCGCTCTGACGACCATCACCCTCAATGCATCCGAGGTACCGCCTGATGCATCGCCCGAACGCCTCCTGACACATCTCGCGCGGAAGGGCTTGCCGGCGAAGGCCGTTTCGCTTCAGGCCGACCGTAGCGATCTGCAAGCGAGCATCCTGTCGATCGCTGCGGATGAAAGCCTCGACCTGCTGATCATGGGCGGTTACGGCCACTCTCGACTTCAGGAAACGGTATTCGGCGGGGTCACGCAGGAAATGTTCCGCAGTATGACAGTTCCGGTCATGATGTCGCACTGATGGAGCACTACGTGAGGACGCATCTCGGAACTGGACGTGCCGTGGCAGGCGCCATACTCGTTGCGGGTTTGTTTTTCTCCCCTAACCCAACCGCAGCTTCGAGCGTCGAGCAAGGCCGACGTCTTGCGCTGCTGTATTGTGCGAAGTGCCACTCGACCGACAAGGTCAGCCCAAGCCCCCTCAAGATTGCTCCACCGTTCAGGACGTTACACGAGCGATATCCGATCGAGATGCTGCAGGAGGCCTTGGCCGAGGGCATCGTCACTGGGCATCCGGCGATGCCGGAATTTCAATTCGATTCCGACCAGGTCGGCGATTTCATGGCGTTCCTGAAGACGTTGGAGCAATGAGCTAACAGACGTGCGCGATCGAGAGAAGCCTTGGTCGGACATCGCCCCGGGCTGCCTTGCCGTAACGCGCGGCGAGCGATCGATCAACACGCCGGTCCACGACGACGGGGGACCACTTATCTTTCTGCTGCTTCACGTGGAAGACGTCACCGGTCAGATTGTCCGCCGACAATAACGCTCGATCCTTGGGGACCCTCGCATGTCGAAAGCATTCAGATTGTCGTCCGCCACGATTTGCGCGCTTGCGATCGTGACACCGGCCGCAGCGGCGGACGCGGATCACGGCAAGGACATCGCAAAGCGTTGGTGCGCCGCGTGCCATCTCGTCGAAAGCGGCCAGAAGAAAGCCTCCGACCAGGCGCCGCCGTTCTCCACCTTCGCGAAGATGCCCGATTTCGACCAAAACAAGCTCGCTTTCCTTCTACTCGCACCGCATCCGAACATGCCGACGCTATCGCTGAACCGGACGGAAATCGCGGATCTCGCGGACTACGTCCGCACACTCAAGTAGGGCACGGCCCACCGCCGCCGCCAAGGTTCGAAGCCGGGGTTGAGATGGGTCAATGCGGAACTTCCGATGCACGGATAGAGTCGAAAGCGTGCCGAGCGGCGCGAGCGCGCTCAGGTGCCGTTCTTCGACGACACCGGCCGGGAGAACGTCGTTGTGATTTCCCGCCGGTCTACGGCGCTGCGGCCGGACCTGTTTCCAGCAGCGCGCCGCCGCGCGGCTCTCTGTCGTGGTGCCGGTCGTCATCGGCCTGATCTTCGTGCTGCTGTTCACCACATTTGGCTCGGTGCGCCATGCCCTGCTGGTGCTGGTCAACATCCCCTTCGCGCTGATCGGCGGCGTGTTCGCGCTGGTCTCAAGCGGGGAATATCTGTCCGTTCCGGCGTCGGTCGGGTTCATCGCGCTGCTCGGCATAGCCGTACTGAACGGCGTCGTGCTGGTTTCCTATTTCAACCAGCTACGCGCTCACGGCCTGAGCGAGGGTCGCATCGTCGTCGAAGGCGCCATGCGAAGACTGCGGCCCGTTCTAATGACGGCCAGCATCACGGCGCTCGGATTGATCCCGCTGTTGTTCGCCTCCGGTCCGGGATCTGAAGTGCAGCGACCGCTGGCCATCGTCGTGATCGGGGGCCTGGTCTCGTCGACAATGCTGACGCTGATTCTGCTGCCGATCCTGTATCGCCGCTACGGCGACGCTGCGAAGGGGGCCAAATGACGAGCGTGTCCGTCTGCCTCACGCTGATCCTGCCGCGCCAGCTTCGCGACGAGCTCTTCGACTATCTCAGCGAACAGACCGATCTGGTGAGGGGTTTCACGGCCTCCGATGCTGCCGGACACGGCACCGCCGTGCGGCTCCAAAGCATGGCCGAGCGCGTCAAAGGGCACGCCAATCAGGTCATCGTATGGATTGTCCTACCACGGAACGATGCCGCGCGCCTGCTCGACCGGGTTCGGGCTTCGTTCACCGGCACCAACCTCGTCTATTGGATTCCGCCCGTGGCGGAATTCGGCACGATCGACTAACCGACATCGCCAAGCTGCTCAGTCCGCCGCCACGGCTTCGTAAATATCGTCCTCTTGGGCCGTATGCATGCGCACCAGCGTTTCGATCGCCTCGATCACACGCTGGGCATCTCGAATAAGATAGCGGTCGATCTTTTCTGACGGCAGGTCGGCCGCGATCCGTGCGAGCAGCCGCGCAAGGTGCAGGATCTCACGATGCGCGCGGCTCATGGCAGAGAGGCCGTGGCGTTCGCGCAGCACCTCCGCAATCTTCGGATAGACGCTGCCCTCGTCCTCGCGTTCGTGCTTCACTACGCTGCCCTGAACGAGGCGATCAGCCTCTTCGATCAAGGCCGCAGCGGCGTCTGGCGGCACATCGTCGATCGCATCGACGATCTTGCGCAGTCGGTCGAGATCCCCGAACAGCGCCTGATGGTCGTGATGCAGTGCCAGGCCCTGCTCTGCGGATATCCGGCGACCGGCGCTCCCATGGGCTGGAGTGAGCGCCCGCAGCGCGTTCAGGATGACGGCAACATCGATCACCTCCTGCACGATCGCCGCCGGCACGGGATCCAGCCAGCCAACGGTAGCGGCCACCATGGCAGCTATCGACAATCCCATGCCAATAATGACGCTTTGGAGAGCGATACGCCGTGCCCGCTGCGCAATTATGATCGCTTCGCCGACGCGATCAAGCCGATCGGTAAGGATGACCACATCCGCAGCCTCGGACGAGGCGCTCGCGCCGCGTGCGCCGAGCGCGACCCCGATATCGGCCACGGCCAGTGCCGGGGCGTCATTGATGCCATCACCGACCATGATGGTCGGATGCAGCCGCTGTTCAGTGCGCACCGCCTCGACCTTGTCCGAAGGAACGCGGTCGGCCAGCACGGCATCGAGGTCGAGCGCTGCTCCGATTGCCTGCGCCGCTGCGGCACGATCGCCTGTGACCATCACCATTCGCACGATGCCAGCATCGCGCAGCAGCCGGATCGCTCGCGGCGTATCAGCCCGTAGCTCGTCGGCCAGCAGCAGCGCACCGATTGGACGGCCGTCCACGGCAACAAAGACGATCAGCGCCGAGCGCCACGATGCGCGGCGGATTGCCCGCAGCTCCCACGGCGACAGCTCGCCATGTGAGCGAAGCAGCTCTCGCGAGCCCGCAGTTACCTGGCGGCCGTCGATCAGGCCGGACAAACCGGTGCCCATGGTTTCTTTGACCTGTTCGGGCGCTTTGAGCTCGAGACCGCGATCGATGGCCGCAGAGACGACGGTCTTGGCGAGGACGTGATGCGAGGCCTGCTCAAGCGATGCCCCAAGCGTGAGGACCTCGTCCGGATTTTCCCCCGGAGCGACTTCAACTGAAAGCAGCCGCGCACCTCCAACCGTGAGGGTGCCGGTTTTGTCGAAGAGCACGGTGCGCGCGCGAGCCAGCGCCTCCAGTGCCCCTCCGCCCTTGACCAAGATGCCGCGACGGGCCGCTTGCGCCACGCCGGCGATGAAGGCGACAGGTGCGGCCAGAATCAGGGGGCAAGGCGTTGCCGCCACCAGCACAGCGAGGCTGCGGGTCAAATCACCGGAGATCCGCCACGCCAGAAAGGCGATGACGAGCGTCACGGGAAGAAAGATCAGCGCATAGCGATCGGCCAACCGCACAAAGGGGGCCTTCGCCGTTTGCGCCGCCGTCACCATGCGCACAATACCAGCGTAGGTACTCTCGCCAGCCGGTGCGGTAACGGTCAACTCGAAGGTCTCACCCGCATTCAGCGAACCGGAAAGAACGGCGCTGCCGCGTGTCTTCTCGACCGGGATCGGCTCGCCCGTAACCGCGGACTCGTCGATGGTCGCCATGGCCGAACGGACGATGCCGTCGACTGGCACGATCTCGCCGGCCCGTACCAGGAGTTCTTCGCTGACCAAGACCGCCTCGATCGGAACCTCTTCGATCCGCTCGCCAGTCTTGCGATGTGCCCGGCGCGGCGCACGATCGACCAGTGACCGCAGGTCGTGCTCAGCCCGCGCGATCGCGATATCCTCCAGCACGTTGCCACCGGAATACATCAGCGCCACCACGGCGCCGGCAAGCGGCTGGCCGAGCGCCAATGCCGTGCTCATCGACAGGAGCGCAATCGCGTCCACTCCCAGCCGGCCGCCCAGCAAGTCCCTGACGATCGAGACCGCCAGTCCACCTATCACGGGTGCCGTGCCGATTGCCCATGCGAAATCGGCCAGATCAGGACGGCCGGCAGCTCGCGCAAGGATACCCGCGGTTAATCCCGCGATTGCGATTGCAACCAGAGTCCATCGTAGAACCCGCTCAAACGACATGGTCTCATTCCAAAACTACCTGCATCATTCTCTTCCGAAACAAGCTCCGTTGTTTGACCAGAATCAATGACAAGTCTCGAGCACTCGCCTCCAACGAACGCAGCCATTCGCAAGGCGCCGATGAGCTAGGTCAAAATCTTTCCGAGGGGTCTGGCAGATGCTCTCAAGAGGACGACCACTGGGTCTCCGGTTTCACCCAAAGATGCTGTCTATTGTCCTTGAACGAATATTTTGGTCTCCTGGAGATGCTCAGACCTCATCGCGGCGGAGATTGTTTCGGCTTAGTTGGTTCCTGAATTGACTTCATGTAGTTTAGGACAGCCTCTGCATCGTCCCTGTTGAAGCGGAATGTCGGCATGGAGGGATGAATGCGCTATAGCCATCCTGTAGTCGTTGCAGGAAGTCGCTGTCATAGAGTTTGGTTTCGCTGAAGCTGCGAAAGGGCGGCGCTTGCCTGTTGGGACTCGCGCCGGTCCTACCAACTGAGTGACAGCGGGCGCACAATTGTTGCAGCAGCTCTTTGCCATGTTGCTGCTCCTCATCGCGCGCATGGGCGCAGGTGCTCGACCCGAGACCTATTGTCGAAAGTATCAGCAAGCATCGCATCATCGCAGTCGTTCCCGCGAAACAGTTCACCAACGCGAGGTAGCCTTGCCGTAGACATAGAGCGCAACCAGCCCGACGGTCACCACCGTCGAGAAGATCAAGATATTTCGATCCCAATCGACTCGCTCCTTCTCGGCTCTTCTGAAAGCGAGAGCCGTGAATAGGGCTTTCAAGGCAAATCGGCGCATCGAAGCAGCCCTCCCAGTCCACACGATGTCACCGCCGTTCAAAGCCAGCTTGATGCAGCTCAAAGCATGAGGTCGGTTGGCGATGGGGCCCGCTATAGCGACAAGCATAACTGCCAAACAGCGCTCCCTCCGAGAGCGATTGGCGCAATTGCGCTCAGGCGTATGGCAGGCCCACTGCGCCTACGCTTGGCGGTCGGCTTCCTCGATACTTGACCTGCCTCAAAACGTACACGCTAGTTCGAGGCTAAACTTGTCTAAATCGGAGGCGACCAATGGACGAAACGGTCAGGCGGAAAATCCTTCGGCTTCTGGATCAGCACCGGACGACGAGGATCGCTACCCTACGATCTGACGGCTGGCCCCAGGTGACCACTGTCGGCTACGCCAATGATGGGCTCGTCATCTATTTCCTTTGCGGAGCGGACAGCCAGAAGGCAGCTAACCTGGCGAAGGACGATCGGGTCTCGCTAACGGTGGATGACGATCCCACGCAAGTGATGGACATCGTGGGCCTATCGATGGCGGCACGCGCGAAGCTCGTAACGAATCCCGCCGAATTCGAAAAAGCCTTGCGCCTCCTGATCTCGCGGTATCCGAACCAGAAGAGCCTTGATCTCCCCATGCCGAACACTTCGGAGGTCTGCGTCTTCCGCCTGACACCCACGATTGTCTCCCTGCTCGACTACTCAAAGGGATTTGGACATACCGACCTGATCGCGTGCTAAAGAGCCGCATCCTGCGCTAAGGGCGGGTGCGCTCGGTCATTCTGCTTTCTTTCGCGAGAACAGCTGATCGGCAGGCGGTTTTGGCGATGAGATGCCCGCTGGCGCTCGCGCGGTTGCTGTGAGTGCCCCAACCGCGAGTTGAGACGGAACATGTTCCGCAGCATGCGAGTCAACATCAGCCTCGTGATCCTGATCGCGCTATTAGCGTTGTTTCTCGTCCGCGTGCACAAGGCGGACGGATCTAAACTTGCTGCAGACAGCGCGTTTGAAGGACGTCGCCTCGCGGAAGCATGGTGCAAGCCGTGTCATGCAATCGAACCGCACATGCCGGGAATGTCGGATCAGGCACCGGGCTTCGCGTCAATCGCAAACAGGTATGGAACGACGGCACTTTCGCTGAAAGTGTTCCTGAAGACCAGCCACCAGAACATGCCGAACCTCGTCATCGCGCCCGATCAGGCCGACGCTCTCGCGAATTACATCCTTAGCCTAAAGACTCAAGACTAGAACGTTGATCGGCGCGACCATGACCCTAAGCTCAGATCTTAGCGAGCCTGGTCGGCTTGCACGGTCTCGAAGAACGCAACGATCGCATCGATCTGGTATTCGACGAGCTTTGGCTTAAGCATTGCCTGGTTCGGGCCTACGCGACGGTGGTTTGACGTCAATAGCTCTCGGAGATAGTTGGCTGAAAAAGATGGCCGGCTGGCAATTTCGCTGAAGCTTGGCGCGGGGACGCGAAAGGCTGGTGTTTCCCTTGAAGCATCCGAGACAATGTGACAGAGGCCGCAGGTCCCGCGAGCGAGCGCGCGACCCTGCGCGATCTGATCCGCGAACAGCTGATCGCTGAACGGCGAGGTAACCGGCACCTGGATGGTGATCGAACTGTATCCGCTGGCGCGGTGGCAGGCATTGCATCCGTTCGTGAGATCCGAGTAAGCCTTGGCGAAAGCTGCACCATCCTTCTGTTGAATCGCGCGATCCAGAGCTTGCAGCTGTTCGGTAGTTTGGGACGAGCGCAGGCCTTCGGAGGGAGGCGGCGTTGCCTTCCGCAAGCTTGCCTGGATTTGTCGAAGCTCATAATTCGCCAAGTCCCAGTTGCCTAGCTTTCCGGCCAACCATAATTTGATGTGTTGGAATTGTATCGCGATCATAAGGTCGGACAGTTGGGACGACGTGCTGCCAGCCGACAAGTTCACCTGTGCTCCCGCATTAAATTGCGGGAGCATGGCAACAATCGCGGCGACCATCAGCGTCCGAAACTTCATGCCAGCGCTCGAGATGATGAGGCGATGCATTAACCAAGGACATCGAACGATTTCCTTGTCGATCCGCTCAAGCGGAACTGATCAGACGAGCAGGTTCGTAAAGAATGGTTCGGTGATCCCAGCGACTGACGACTCTGTTCCATCAGAAGCGACGGGGGTGACAAATTCGCTCTTGCAGATCCAGCAGCGCCAGAGCTCTTGCGCCTCCTGAGCATTGACGCGTTCGTGCCACTCGAGGTGTACTAACCTGGAACCACGGCGAGGGCATTCTTCATCATGCGGTGTTGAGACCGGTGCCATATAGAACCTCCCTCGTGTCCGATGCGCAGCATGCGATCTTGGCAGTATGGCGAAATGATCTAGATCAACGATTTGCTCGTTCTTCCGGCAGCTGACGTGGAGGCGACCTTTGAGTTGCGCCTCGGCGAAATTGCGGATGATCATAGAGCCCCCTTACGGCGATTGGAGCATGCGACATCCGTTGTTGAGCTGGATCAATGCGGACCCGAGGAATTGGGGTTTGTAAGCATGCCGACCTCCTCTTCAGAAGCCCGGGGTTGATTTGCATTTCGCTCCGCGACGTCGACAGGAGAGCCACGATGTCCAGCAAAATTAATGCCGACGATCTGACCGCGGTTGTGCGCTACGCGCTCGAAACCACCCGTGCCACGATTGTCTGTCCTTTCCACGATCGGGTTATCATCCGCGTCGGCGACGATGCCGCCGAGAGCCATGCCTTTGAGCGGGCGAAAAGAATCATCAAGAGCGATGGCGAGTTCTGGGCATCGGACGTCCTCAGGGAAGAATTCGGCCGTCAACTCGGCGCCGCCACAGATGGCCGATGCCCGGAGTGCGATCGGAGAGATCCCGGCACCTGAAGACACGGCCCGGACTTGACTCGCGGTCTTCACTCACCACGGTGCCGGACGATCCAACAGACCTGTTCGCGCTTCGCAATTCCATCTGCTCGCCCGCGCCGCCCATCCCAGCGAACAACAAAGTGGGATCGAGTCGGAGGGTTCCGCGCAAACCGTGGCCGCAACCAGCCGGATCGCCAGTGCGGTACAGGCGAGAACGAACAAGAGCGACAGCCACGATTAGATTAAATGATTAGGCTTCGACGTACGGGACGGCGAAGTTGTCGCACATTGAGGTGAACGCTTGTTTTGCTTCAGCACTCTCGAAGCAAAAATGCGTCCCTTTGTCGCCACGGTCTATCCACCAGTCGATTTGTCGTCCTCGTGCAATGCGGAACGCTTCTGCACGCAATTGATCTAATTGCCTTCCGTAGGCTCGAACAATCACACAATCTGCCATTTGGACGCTCCATCAACTAGCCAACCCCACTGGGCGTCAATTCCTTTTGGCGTTTGCCTTGAAGCATTTTGATCAGAAATCATGCGGCCCTTGACTGCACTTCTAGTGCCGTTCAGCTTCGGACTCTTGCTCCATCCGCAAGATGCGCGCTCGTAGCGCGTCGAAGGTTTCTTCAGCAGCCTCGCTAAACAGCGGATCCTCATGATTCGTTGAGGCCGAAGCGATCTCAGTCCAATCTGAAGGCTTTAGAACCCTAAGGGCGGCGGGGAAGAAATCGCGGTCTTCGATCATGATGTGACGCCGCTCGC
Organism: Bradyrhizobium sp. 956_D2_N1_4; assembly: GCF_052076025.1. NCBI lineage: Bacteria > Pseudomonadati > Pseudomonadota > Alphaproteobacteria > Hyphomicrobiales > Nitrobacteraceae > Bradyrhizobium > Bradyrhizobium sp. 956_D2_N1_4. Next base: position 6,328,877 of record NZ_CP197237.1, read on the forward strand.
TCTCTACGAAATCGCGCACGATGTTGTCCACATTTTGCCGAAGAATCTCCCGATCCGCCAGAACACTGTCGATCGCCTGAGCGACGCGGCGCAAACGCTGGGTCCCTTTTTGGTGCTCAAGCGTTAGATCGCCAACCCTTGCCGCCGCAGCTGGATCTCGAAGCTTTAGCTTGGCAAAGACCAATTCTTCTTGGGGATGATGATACAGCTCCGGATAGAGCTCGAAGTAGCTGATGATCGCGCGAATGACCTCATAGTCGGGGTGGCCCCCGCGATCGAAAATCTCAAGCTCGCGCTCAAGCACGGCGAGCAGCATCTCAATGTTGCGGTGTTCCCGGGATAGACGCTCAATGATCATTGCGACCTCCAATGGACCATTGAATGATGGAAGCTATCTTGAAAGCGATCCCAGTTTCTTGCGCTAGATCAAACACGGACGACCGGCCGTCGCGTCGTCTGGGACGACATACTGCTTTCTCGAGGGTCGAGGTAGCCGCGGACCGCGGCAAGACCGAATGCGCCTGACGGCACACGAGGTCTCGACGTCTACACCGTGAGCTCGCGCGAAGGGGAGCTTCGGCTTGAGCGAAGGGAAAGACCTTTCGTCTCCGCGCATATCCAATGACGGTCACCACCACGCATCGAGGTCGAGGGCGACGCCGTACTCGATGCTCGACGTAATGCACAGGCAGTGACGGCCTACGCCTAGTGCGGAAATGGTCGGCTTGCCATAAACCTTCGTATAGGTCCGTGCCCCCTTTAGGTGCTCGACGCTTCCCTACGTTCAATTGAGCCGCCGATCGCGATCGTCTTAGCTAAGTTATGCGGTAACGCTCTCGCTATCGCTGCCCTCCTTGGGGCGTTTCCTCCCTAGACTTGGGCCGCTTGTGGCAACGCAGGCGGCCTTTCTTTTTGCCCATCGGTTTCTCGGGTCCCTCGGGGGCCAGGGGCAGGTGCCGGGACCGCGCGACCGCACCACTTCGGTATATTTGCAGTTTCCGTTTTTCGGGTTTCGTATGCTGAATTTCGCTTTGGAGGTTCACGCGAGATGCGGTGCACTGATCTGACCGAGGCGACGATGCAAGGCTGGGCGCGGCTAGACGCAGCGCGGCGCCAGCGTTTTTTCGAGGCGTTCCTGGCAGCCGCGCCGCGGCTCGACAGGCTTGAACTGCGAGCCTGGCTTCGGCGGCGGCTAAAAAATCCACCGCTCGCCCCTCCGTTCCATCCGGCTCGCTTGATTGGGGATGCCGACATTGCCCTCGTCCTGAGGGCGACGGGCGAAGCTGATCGCGCCACCGACAGTTGACGATCCCTACGAGGACGAAGCCCACCGGTTGTGGGCGATCAAGCAGCGAAGACGGACGTGATCCGGCACATCGGCTAGGGCGCGTACTCTCCAGTATCAGTTGACCTAGGAAGGCGCTTGCGCAGCGCTTCCAAGGCAAGTCGGACGTGGTGCGCGGCGTCGCGATCAGCGGTTTTCTCTATGAACTCAAGCGCCCACATCAAGTATTGCATCGCGGCGACGGCGTCTGGATCAGGGCGGATGGTCATAGCGAGTTCACCGTATAACAATTCTGTCTGCTCGACATCGTTCGGGTCGCATGCGCGAAATGCGCGAGTGTGGGTCACCTAAGTTCAAAAGTGAACCGCCCACGGCTTCGCAACGGTTTGTTCACCTTGGTACAGGGAACACTCGAAGCGGCAATAGCCGGGCCTCATTTCGCGCTGAGTATCAGACCGCTGCTGCTGGGGGCCAAACGGAGATGTCCGATGGGTGTGGCAGGCTTGCGCTTCGCGCAATTGAAAAGATCGCTCCGTGTTCGAGCGGCCCCTGTCGGCCTGCTCCAAGAGTTGCCGTTTGTCTGCGCGGTGGTGGTTGCAGTCGGCTCGACAGTCATGATCGTGATCAAGCTCTGCAAGGATTTGCCGGAGTGAGGCGGGCCGACCGCCAAGGCGCTCATGCAGCCCTTTGTGTACCGATCGGCATATAAATTAGCCTAGATTGCGCGATTGCAAATATCCTCAAGGGGCGCAGTCGCGCGGTCCCCGCGCTTGGGGCGCCCTCCACAGGACCCTGATGAGGGTGAGGGGTGTCGGGAGGTAACCATCGCCAGCGCCGCTTGATCTAGATCATGACTTGCTAATCAGGCGGGGAACACGGTGCAATTTCTAACAATGGTTTTAGGGGGAAAGCTGATGTTTATGATCAAATGTCGTCGGTCTTCGATCCTCTGCGCTGTGCTCATGCTGTTTCTTTGGAGCGCCACCGCCTCACCTTCGCAAGCAGATACCGGTACGCTTCGAGTAGTCTTCGGCAAGGCAGGTCTAGTCGCTGCAGTTGGAAGCGGTGAAGGCGTCCTCACATTCCATGGCAAGCGCTATGCCTTCATCGTTGCAGGTGGAAGCGTCGGCGCGACCCTTGCTGCCTCGACGAGTGTCCTGCGTGGCACGGCTCTCAACCTCAATAGTCCGGCTGATCTCGCCGGGACCTACACTGACATTGGCGGTGGTGCTGCCGTTGCGGCAGGCGTCTCTGCCGTGAAATTACGCAATGACAAGGGCGTGGTGCTTGAGCTTCGGGGCGCCAAGCTCGGTGTAGAGGTTTCCGCCAACGTGGCCTTGATAACCATTGCGACGAAATGATGCTGCACAGCGGTGTTAGCGAGGTTACCGATGTGGGTCCTGATGTACGTCTTCTCCTACTCAGTTAGTCCAGCCGCTACAAACGACAGAGCGGAATGGAGGCTGCTCCCAACCGTGGTGTTCCAGGAATTCTCAAATGAAGAGCGCTGCAACGCGGCCAAATCAAAACTCGAGGGCAGCTTGAAGGAGGCAGGAACCAAGCTGAGAAGTGGTTTGGAAGACTTGAAGAGCCTTGGTAAGGCCGACCCAGCGCAGATCATTATTGCCTTCAACGTGGAGTGCGTCCCGAAATAAAGGGCCCCGGGATTGGTTCGTCGTTAGGTTGAACTCAATAAGGAAACAACGGGAGGACCCCAATGATCTACAAGAAAATCCTGATTGCGACGGACGGATCGGAGTTGGCGAACCGCGCTGTGGCGCATGGCCTCAAATTGGCGAAAGAACTCAAAGTCCCCGTAGTTGTTGTGACCGTGACCCCTATGTGGTCGGCCTTGGAGATCGCGCACGAAGCGAGGCTCACCAAGGCCAATCCGATTGAAAGCTACCAAGGCTCGGCAGCGGCGTGGGCCCAAAGAATCCTGAACGAAGCCGACGAGCAAGCAAAGGCGGTTGGCGTCAACTTCGAACTCGTTCACGTACCAGAAAGCGCTCCCGCCGAGGGGATCATCGCAACGGCTGAGAAGCAGGGTTGCGATCTCATCGTGATGGCCTCACATGGGCGTCGCGGTTTAGGGCGCTTGGTACTCGGCAGCCAAGCCAATGAAGTCCTCGCGTACAGCAAAGTGCCCACCCTAATCGTGCGTTGAGTTCAGTGAGGCCGGTCAGCGTCGAGGTCGCAAGAAGCCTGCACAGCGCGCCGGGAGCGCCGGGCTACAGGACACCGAGCGGGCAGCGCCAGCGCACGGGCGACCCCACCTTTACGTCACACCTTTGTAGGTTGATAGGTACGCCAACCTCCATTGAGCTACGGGCGCGACGGCCTGTTGCCGATAAACAATCGCCGGGATTGGCTAGACAATCCGTTAAAAACCTTTGGCCCATCTGCGGTCCGTTGTGGCGCCGAGACAAAATTAAATGATTGATTTTGTTGAAGGGTGGGACTTCTGCCGGGCCCACCAAGAATATCAGTATCTTGCTTGATCTTCGTTGCCCGCACCGCGACGGCCGCACCAGAAACCGCACCAGAAACGTCCACTTTTCGTTCGTGCACAGTCGTAAGGGTGTCCGGCAGCTCGCCTGCTGAACAGTGGATGCGACAGTGCACCCACGATCCTCGCCTCCCCGGCCGACGGAGAGGGACTGACGGAAGCAGTCTCTACTTTGGCGATAATGTCGGCCATCTCCGGCAAAGCGGAAGTCCGCCATAGCGTCAATCAAGTCCGCTAAGGGCCACAAGCTGCCGCCGAGGTTCACAGGGCCGCGTGTCCGCCACAGGGAACGAGGCGGCACACCGGGTTCATTCGGGCAACCCCGCTTTCCGAAGGCCCTCAGTCATCAGCTTCGCGTTTGATTGTCCGCCCCGAGCGATCCACGAAGATATTGTAAATGCAGGATCGATCTCAAGCAGACGCGCCGCCGCCTCACGGGCCTCAACGTCGCGTCCGAGATGGGCGAAGGCGGATGCGAGACAGCGGTAAGCTGGCGAATAGGAGGGGCTCTGACGTTGGGCTTTCTTCCCTGCGGCGATTGCTTCGTCAAAGCGACAAAGCTCGATAAAGGCGACGCCCATCCCAGAAAGCGCTCGGTGTAGGCGCGGGTCTACCGGGCTCACGCGAAGGGCGTGTTCAAAGCTCCGGATCGCTTCCTCCGGCAGCCCCGCAATTCTATAGACATTGCCTCTGCAGTTCCATGCCCAATATGAATTGGAGTTGAGCGCGACCGCCCGGTCAGCCATTTCGATCGCGCTTTCACAGTCGCCGACGTGGTACGCCGAGATTAGGCAAGCCCATGCTAACGTTTCTGGATCGTTATCGTCGAGGCTCAATGCCAAGCGAAGAAGCCGAACTGCTTCGTTGCGGTCGCGTTGAGGATCGATGGCATAGCCGAGAAGGACGTTGTGCCCGTGGCCGGCACCTTCCAGAGCGGCGGCGAGGCCAAACCCAGGGTCCAACTCCAGCGCGCGATGAGCCAGCCTTATCGCCTCAGCCACCCCTTCGCGGGTCGGAAGGTAATACTGTTGCAGGGCTCGGAGATAACAATCATATGCGGTGAGGTTCTCCGGTCGCCGCCGCGTCGCTATCTCAATTTCCGTTTGAAGCAACTTTGGCTGAATAGCTGAGACAACGGCGACCGTCACTTCGTCCTGAAGTGCAAAAACATCCGTCAGGTCACGCTCGAACCTGTCCGCCCAAATGTGCGCGCCCGTCACCGCATCAATCAACTGGCCTGCGATGCGAACCTTCCCCGCTGCCTTGCGCACTGACCCCTCAAGGACGTAGCGCACCCCAAGCTCGCGTCCGACCCGCTTTACATCGACGGCCTTACCTTCGAACGTAAAGCTCGAATTGCGAGCGATCACGAACAACCACTTGAACCGCGAGAGCGCCGTGATGATTTCCTCAACCATCCCGTCCGCGAAATACTCCTGCTCGGGGTCGCCGCTCATGTTCTGGAACGGCAATACCGCAATCGAGGGCTTGTCGGGCAGCGCCAGTGCGGGCTTTGACAACTCCACATGACTTTCCGAGGCGACGGCGGCGCTAGAAGGTCCATCCTCTTCACGCACCGCACCGACGAAGCGGAAGCCTTTCCTCGGCAATGTTTTGATTAAGCGCTGCTTCTCGCCCGTGTCGCCGACTGCGCTACGAGCGGCATTCAGCCGGGTAGACAGTGCTGCATCCGAAACGCTGCGCCCATTCCAAACGGCATAGATGAGATCGTCCTTGCTGACGACGCGCTCCCTGTTTCGGATTAGGTATTCGAGTAGATCGAACACCTGTGGTGTAATGGAAACGACCTCTGCCCCGCGATGCAGTTCGCGCCGGTCGGTGTCAAATGCGAACTCCTCGAAGCGATAGCGCAAGTTGCCAGCCCCTCACGTAGCCTCCCATCGCAGAAAGGCATCTTCGCACACCCAAAGAATAAGCCGCTGGTATAAAAAATGTAAGCCAATGGTTGGGCGGGTTTTGAGCCGTGGTATCTCATCTGATGCAGTGGAGCCCGACTTCCGGTATGGGTTAAAAGGCGAAGAACTCAGCGTGAGCAAATCTCGTCCGCTACGCCCCACTAAGCTGACCTCAGTGAGGGGTGTCGCCACTTCGCTGATGGGCCACTAGGAGACATGTGTCCCTGCCCAGCGATAGCGGATATCGTTGCAGTTATTTGTCGAGTTGTTCTCATCATGCCATGCGCGGCTTGGTAGTTGGCACCAGTACTGTTGCACCATTTGGCAACAATCGAAGGTAAGCCGCGGCCGAACCCCGCAAGCTAGAAGTATGCTATACTGAAACGATCGGGATAGACTTTTCTGCCGTAGTCCAAAATTTGGCTGGCCGTCAATCAGACAGTCGGTGGAGCCAATGCAGCAGATTGCGGAGTGGCTCGATACACTTGGCCTAGGGCAATACGCGCAGCGCTTTGCCGAGAACGACATTGATCCAAGCGTTCTGCGCGAACTGACTGACAATGACCTCGAAAAACTTGGTGTCTCGCTCGGCCATCGCAAAAAGATGTTGCGCGCGATTGCGGAGATCTCTGAGACCGGACGAAGACCCGTGCGTACTCCCTGGACCTCGGCCGAGAGACGTCAACTCACGGTGATGTTCGCTGATCTAGTTGGCTCGACGGCGCTCTCGACAAGGCTCGACCCGGAGGATTTGCGGGAAATCATTGGTGCGTACCACCGCTGCTGTGCCCAGCAGATCGAGAAATTTGGCGGATTCGTTGCAAGATATATGGGCGACGGCGTGCTCGCATATTTCGGCTATCCGCGGGCGGATGAAGACGATGCCGAGCGCGCTGTAGGCGCCGGACTGGCATTGGTCGCGGCCGTGACGGGCCTCGATGCCGGTCAAGGGGTAAGATTGCGAGCACGAATTGGGATTGCCACTGGTTTGGTGATCGTCGGTGATCTCATCGGGGACGGCCCATCGCAGCAGTGCGAGGTGGTCGGTGAAACCGCCAATCTGGCCTCGCGGCTTCAGGCGCTGGCCGAGCCGGATACAGTGGTGATCGACGGCAGCACCCGCCGCCTCATCGGCGGCCTCTTCGAATATTTCGCTCTCGGGAGCGTGTCCATCAAAGGCTTCCGCGATCCGGTGCCGGTCTGGCGAGTCATCGGTGCGAGCGCGGTCGATAGCCGCTTCGAGGCCTTGCGCGTAGCCAGAACCCCACTACTCGGTCGTGATGAGGAGATCGAGCTGATCATGCGCCGCTGGCAGCAGGCAAAACGTGGTGATGGCTCGGTCGTGCTGATATCGGGTGAGCCCGGCATCGGCAAATCGCGCCTTGCCGAGACCGCGGTGGAGCGGCTGAGCGATGATCCACATATTCGCTTGCGCCGTTTCTGCTCGCCACATCACCAGGACAGTGCACTTTTCCCGACCATATCACAGCTCGAGCGCGCAGCAGGATTCCGGCGTGACGATACGGACCAGCAACGTTTGGACAAGCTCGAGGCGTTGCTCACGGAGGCAAACGCGGACCTTAGCGAGGCCGTTCCTCTGATCGCGGACCTGCTGTCCGTGCCAACAGGCGATAGCTATCCACCTCTCAGCCTCACGCCGCAGAAGCGCAAGGAGAAGACGCTCCAGGTCCTCCTAGCCCAGCTCGAGGGACTGGCAACTCGCCGGCCCGTGCTGATGGTGTTCGAGGATGTGCATTGGATCGACCCCACCTCGCTCGACTTATTGGACCTCGTCGTCGACCGGGTGGCCACCCTCCGGGTCTTGCTGATCATCACTTTCCGGCCCGAGTTGGCCCGCCCTGGACCGGGCGCTCGCACGTGACATCGATGAGCCTCAGTCGTCTGTCGCGTCCACAGCGCGCCGAGATGATCATGCAGGTGACCGGCGGCAAGGCGCTGCCCCAAGAGATCGCCGAACAGATCATCGATCGGACCGATGGCGTACCGCTGTTCATCGAGGAATTGACCAAGGCGGTGATCGACAGTGGCATTCTGGCCGACGCTGGTGACCGCTTCGATGCGAGGGAGCCCGTGCCTCGACTTGCCATCCCTACCTCGCTCCACGCCTCGCTCCTGGCTCGTCTCGATCGCTTGGCGCCAGTCCGGGAGCTGGCGCAGATCGGCGCCGCTCTCGGGCGGTCGTTCTCGCATGAACTGATCAGCGCGGTCGCAGCGATGCCGCAGCAGCAGGTAGACGGGGCCTTGACGCAGCTCGTTCGCGCCGAACTGGTTTTCCAGCGGGGGATCCCGCCTGATGCAGAGTACACCTTCAAGCACGCGCTGGTGCAGGACGCAGCCTATAGCACCATGCTGCGCGGTCGACGTCAGCATATCCATGCCCGCGTTGCGACGACGCTAGAGAGCCAGTTCCCTGAAATCGCGGCCGCTCAGCCGCAACTCATGGCCTACCATTGTGCCGAGGCCGCCTTCAACGACAAGGCGGTCGGCTATCGACTCAAGGCCGGCCAGCAGGCGGTCGCGCGGTCGGCGATGACGGAAGCGGTAGCGCAGTTGCAGAGGGGTCTCGAACTGCTGGCGAACATGCCCGAGGAGTCGCGGCCCGTGCAGCACGAACTCGACCTGCAGATTGCTCTCGGGCGGGCTCTGATGGCGGCTAGGGGGTATTCGGCGCCGGCGGTGGCCGATACCCTCGACAGGGCGCGAGCACTCGCGGAGCGGTTCGATCGACCGGATCGTCTCGCTCCGCTGCTCTATTTCCAATGGGGCTTCCATTCGGTTCGGGCCGAGCACAAGCTGGCGGTATCCCTTGCCGAGCAGATGGAGAAATTGGGCGACACAAGAAACGATCGAGCCACTCTGCTGCTGGGTCGCTATATCCACGGCGCCAGTTGTTACTATCGCGGGGAGTTTGTGACAGCACGCGGCCTTCTTGAGCTGTGTGACGGCTTGAGAGATCCCGCCGCTCGCGCGACTTGTGCCGCCATAGCGGTGGCCGATCCGCACGCGGCGAGCCAGGCTCACTTGGCGGTGACATTGGCGCTTCTGGGCCACATCGATCAGGGACGCGCGCGCGTCGACGAGGCGTTAATGGAGGCCCGTTCGCTCGACCATCCCTTCACCGTGGCCTTTGTGTTGAGCAAGGTGTGTGCAGTGGAGGCGGCCGCTGGCTTGCCGCTTGACGCATTGCGGCATGCGGAGGAACTGCTGTCCCTCTCGAACGAGCATGGCTTTCCGCTCTGGTTGGGTCTCGGACTTCTCCAGCGTGGTCGCTCGTTGACAGCACTTGGACAAGCGCAGGACGGCATCCCGTTGCTCGCGAAAGGGCTCTCGGTGCTTCGTGGTGCCGGAGCTGTCGTGCACACGCCGCGCGCGCTTTGTTTTCTCGCCGAGGCTCACGCCAAGGTCGGGAATCTGCAGGAGGGGCGGAACTGCCTCGTCGAGGCTGCGCAGCTGATCGAGACGACCGAGGAACGATCCAGTGAAGCCGAGCTGTATCGACTGCGAGGCGACATGGTGAACGCGCGAGGCAACCAAGCAGCTGCGGAGCAGAATTATCATCGAGCGCTCGCGGTGGCCAAGCGCCAGAGTGCGAAGACGTTTGGGCTGCGCGCTGCGACCAGCCTCGCCCGCCTGTGGCGCAACCAAGGCAAGTGCATGGAAGCTCACGACGTCCTCGCGCCGTCGTATGGCTCGTTCACCGAAGGCTTCGACACGCCAGTCCTGAGGGACGCCAGGGCGCTGCTCAACCAGCTGGCATGACAGTCCCGCCTTGCGCGTCGCGGGAGAGCTGCTACTTGCCCACATTCCAAGGCTGGACGCCTCTGGTCTACGATCTCATTCAGGTGTCGTCGGCGGCGCGCAGAGCGTAGGCATCGGATCCCATTGCCCGCATGCGCTTCATGCCGTCAGAATGACCGCTTCGGGTCACCAGCGGTAATGCTCTGACTGACAATAAGATTTCCGCTTGGCCTCAGAAGCTGACGTCTAGGCCGTTATGAGTACACGCCCTAGTCACTCGCACTTGAATCGGCCGCTGTCCAAGCGGCGTGGAGAAGTATGTTCCGATCGCTGCTACTACTTTTCTTCTTCGGTACCTTGCTGCTCGCGCGCAGCTTTCTCCATATTCTCGCGATTGCGATCGGTATACATTTTGAGCGGATACTTAGCGGGATTCCACTTCGGCAGCTTTTTCGCGTAATCCCTCGCTGCCTCATTTGTATCCCAGGCGCCTTGTTGGCCTAAATCCAAGCCGGGGGGTGCGGGGTCAGCGGCAATCTTCTTGCCTGCTCGAAGTGGTTGCGATCCGCGCGGCTGATACTCGGTTTGCATCGGCGTGCCCTTGTTGGTCAGCTTAACCGGGGCGGTCGTCGCAGTCGGCTTGCTTGGCGCCGCTACAGCAGCGCCGCCTTTGCCTCCGATCCGAGCAACAACTATCGACCCATACGTCATTACGCCGTCTGACTGTAGCGTATAGATATAGGTGCCAGCACTGTTTGTATAAGTCAGACTGTTCCCACTGCATGTCCAGGTGCCTTGGACGCAGAAAGGATTGCCGGTACAGAGCGCCTGGCCGTCAGGCTTGAGAGTACCGATGTTGCTCGTACCGTGCTGCCAGGTACCAACGAACTTGCTGGCGCAGGAAGATGGTGGGGCTGCCAATGCAGGGCTAACAACAAGCGCGAACGCAACAACTACTCCAACCAGCGGCAACGTCATTTCCACCTCTGCAAAGCAACAATCAGAAAGCACGCAGTGTGTCACGGGGATCCCCCCCCGATCAATAGCACTCGGTCGCTTGAAGGAGCGCGGCCGCAAACAAGGTAACTGGGGCAAGTTTTGGGGACGAAGGGCGATCTACAAGCGGGGCTGCCCGGAGCCCCTCGACGGTCACCTGCTCCGCCCGACGCCGCTCATTCTACCTATCCCCGAAAGCGCCTCCAGCCCCGCCTCAATGGCTGTGATATCCTGCTCGAGTTGATCGATCGATGACCGGCAGTCGAAGCCCGTCCTGGCTTCCAGGTCGACCGCCAGGCGACGGCGGTGCATCCTCAGATCCCCGAGCGATTCGCGGTCTTGAAGTCTCGCGTAGCCGTCTACAATCAACTCAATCGCACTCGACATAGCTATCACCCATATCAAAAATTCGGATTTCCAATTGAACCGGGCAGATAAACGGTAGCTCTTCCAGCGCGCCAATAGCGACCGCCCGGACGCGGAGAGTTCTCTTCATAAGCGCAAAGCGCCAACCTGCCGCACCATCGGACATCTCCGGTTAGCGCCCAGCGGCAGCGGCCTTACTCTTCAGCGCGAAACGATGTTCGGCTATTGCCTATTCGGATGTATCCCTGGATCAAGGTGAAGGAACCCTTGGAAGTCTCGCGTCTGCTTGGCTCTCAGATGCGGGAGGTTGCTGCATGTCGGCCCTGGGCCATGAACAGACATGGCCTCACCTGTCGCGTTAGCGCCGAGCTCTGACCGCTGCTGTCCTAATAAACCAGGCTAGTGCCGGGCGGCTTCTCTAGCGCGGCGGCCAACGACCGGTACTCCTCGCAGCCAGTCCCGCAAATGGATGCAATCCGGCCGAGATGATAGAGCGCTTGCTCGCGGTTGCCCCGCTCGAGCTGCCACAGTCCATAATACTGCCACGTCAGCACGTGGTTCGGATCGGCCTTGAGCGCGCGCTCGTACCAGACCTGCGACTGCTCGTAGTCACCGAGCTTGCGGTAGGAGTAGCCGATGAGGTTGGCGACGTTTGGATTGTCGTCGTGGCCGAGCGTTTTCAATTGCTCAATCGCAGAGGCATAGTCAGTGCGGTCGTAGATCGCCGAATAAGCTGCGCGATACCCATGAGCAAAGGCGGGGGCGTCGAACAGGGACTGCTTGGCCTTTTTGGCCTTGGGCGCGTGAGTGGCCTTGGCGCCCGACCGCTTCGGGTATGACGAAGGCGGATAAGCGGAGCGTTGCCCCATCCCGCTATAGTCTGCATCACTGCCACCTGGCTCAGTGCCCGGGGCCGCAACAGCCGAAGTGACCGAGAACGCATTGATCAGCGCAATCGAACACGTTGCCAGCATCGCAATCCTGATCATCAAGTTGGCCATATAAGCCTCCTGCAAGCTACGCCTTCGAGCTCCCACTCCAGCCGAACATGTTAACTCCGGCTTATCTCAAACATTTCTGGAATGGTATTTAGAAAAACGAGATTTGGTGCGACAGCAATGTTGTCTTATGAGCCGGTCAATGTCCGCAGCGGGTTAAAAGCTGACGGTGTCCGCCCAAGAGACCGTGGCCTCCTATCGCTCGACAAGCGGACGTAGCTAGATTCAGTCCCGTTTCCGTTATCGCTCAGACGTATCAAGGAGCGCGTCTCGGGCGTTGTCTCGATGCGAGATGGCCAAAGTGCGCGAGCATCTTCCACTTGCCTGGTGGTTCCGTCGATCAACAAGCCCGACCAATCAGGTCTTCTGGCGAGTTCGATGCAATTGAACTCAATCGGATGAAACCCGAACTCTATGAACGTTTTGACGGAATTTTTCATCATGTCCGAAAGGATTGCACACTCATCGGTTTGCGATTTGCCCGACGGGTCAACCGCTATTTCTGAAAATCAGAAGTGCCGGGTGCGGCGGTGACCTGAGTTAAATGTCACCGGGTGCTCTTGAGAAATGACTCGACGCCTAACTCTCGATTGCGGAATCGCTTGCCTTGCCTCAACTGACAGGTATCCTGCTCGATACAGCGAGCATCCTCTATTAGTGCCCGGCAGCCATGAAGGAATTCCAGCTCGGCATTCTCTTCGTCCACGGGATCGGCACCCAGCCGGCGCGCGATACGCTGGTTCGCTGGGGCGACGCGCTGCTCAAGGTCATCAGGCGGGCAACGGCGGAAGATCCAGGCCGCACCACGTCGTTCGTGACCCGGGCGGATCGCGGCGACCGGTCCGGCGACAAGCCCGCCGAGGCGGTCGTCGAGTTTCGCTGCAAGGACAGGGTTGACGGCGAAAAATGGCTCATCGCCGAAGGCTGGTGGGCGGAGAGCTTTCCTTTGCCGACTTATTCGGAGCTCGTGTCATGGAGTCTTCGCGCGGTGCCGTGGGCCATCGCGCTGCACATTGCGCAACGATTCTGGCAGAGCAATCCGAAGGCGTCCAGGATTGCATTTTCATTGGCGTTCGCAGACGCCGTTCTACGACTGCTCATTGCCATGGCATTGATGCCGATCCTGATGGTCCTGCCGGCCTTGACGCTGATCCTAGGCCTGGTTCCGCAACTGCGGTCCCTGATGCTGTCAGCCCAAACCCTGCTCCTGGGCACGATCGGAGACAGCCTTGCCTTCGTCGAGAGCCCGCTGCGCGCCGCGCTCATACGCGCCCCGATTCTGGACGGTCTCGCGCGACTGAAGGACCGCTGCGAACGCACCGTGATCGTTGCGCACTCGCAGGGCGCGGCCGTCACCCTCGATGCGCTCGGCGGCATCGTCGACCGTGACGAAACGGCCGAAAGCATGGGGCCGTCCAAGAGCTCCCCGCTCCCCGATGCGCTGGTGACGTTCGGGTCGGGGGTCAACCAGCTCGTCAGTCTGAAGGTCCTCGCGGCCGGAGGCCTAGAGAAAGACTCAGGTATCAACGCGGCGTCCGTGGCTGCCATGACGACACTGGGCGTGATCGCATTGCTCGTTATGCTCTTCGCGGGCTCTCACTCGCACGCCATCAGCATCGGACAGTTGGTCCAGGCCTCTTTGGTCATGGCGGGGGCTGGCGTCCTGGGCCTGGCGCTCGGTTATATCCTGAGGCTGCTCGACGGCGTGCGGGACGGGGTCAAGAAGACCGCCAAATGGACGGCCATGATCCTCGTCACCGTGCTTCTGACATTCGTCAGCATCTATTTCAGGAAAGCGTACCAGGCCGTCATGAACCTGCCGGTTGCTCAGGTCGGCCTCCTCGGTGTTCTCCTGGCGAGCTTGGTCTATGCGATGCGAACGATCCTGTCGCCCATCACACAGGCTGCGGTGACGAGTCCGGTGCGTTACCCCAGGGGATTGTCCCGGTGGCTCGATATCTACGCGTCGAAGGATCCGGTGCCGAACGGACCGACCAGGATCGAAAAGGCAAACGCCAATTTGACATCGGTGCAGGTCTGGAATCGCGGCGCGGCCCTGTCCGACCATACGACCTACTGGGAAAACCTGGACGGATTTGTGCTCCGGGTGGCGCGCGTGTGCGCCGAGACGGCCGGGAGCCGATGGCAGGACAAGCTCGCGCCTTCAACGCAGGAAACCTGGCGCGATCAGTGCGCCGCGCGACGGGTCCGCATTCTGCGGTGGACACTACGGCTCAACCTGGTGCCCTGGGCAGTCATCTTTTTCGTCCTCTGGAGACGATACGGCACGCGACTGCCCGTACCCTTCAGCCTTCCCTCATGGTTCTGGGACTGGGGTTCCGGGGTCGAGCAGTTCATCACGCTCGCAGGTTCGGTCGTCCTGGGGGCATGGATCACGGCCGGCCTCCTGCGTTGGCGCTGGAGCGCCTGGGTGCATGCGGATCAGGAGGCCGTGCTGGCTCGAAAGTCGGCGGAGGATGTTGGCGAGCGAGCCGACCCGTTCAGCGGCCAGATGATCATCCTCTGGCTGCTCGGCTGGCTGGCTGTTTCGCTCGCTCTTGGCCTGGAGGCCGAAGCGACCTCGCTGCTTTCCGATCCCGGCGCCTGGCTGTTGGCATCGGGCATGCTCATTCCAATTTGGGCTTTTGCTGCTCAAACGTCCTCAGTCGTAGACTGGCTGTTGCCGGTGCCGAAGCAACCGTGTTCGGATGACGAGCGTGCCGGGCCCACGGCGACGGACGGAACGGCGTCTCCTGCCTGAGCGGGCAGCAGCGCCCGCCAGCGAAGCGCGCGAGCAGTTCGTCACCGGCTGTGAATGCAAAGGCGCGGCACGGGGATCAAACGTTTCACGCCGACGTTCTTACCCCGCGACGCGGGATTCCACAGGAGCGAGCGATGAAAACGGAGCGTCAAAAAATGCTCGCCGGCGAGCTCTATTTTGCGCCGCCGTCCCTCTCGCTTGCCCAAGCGCCATACCATCGATCTGACATATCAATGGCGCTATCGGTTACCTGCTTGGTTGCGGTCAGCACTCGACTTACACTCCCAGAAGCTCGTGCTACTAATCTCGCCTCCGACTTCATTGCGCTCCGGCTGTTGCGACGCGAGGGATGATGGCCAAGCTGATCCCGATGCCTAGCCTAGAGCCGGCATAGAAGCCGGTAAAGCCGTTGGCCGCATCGGCGCTCGCGCCAATACATCGGATTACTGCCGCCTCTTTCAACGGAATCAGCCAGAAGCGGATTTATACGCGCGGCAATCGGCCTGCTACTCGATCACCTCGTCGGCGCGCACCAGCAACTCTGGAGACACTGCAATGCCGATCGCTTTTGCGGCGCGCTGGGGGGGCCGCGATCAACCGTTTCCTGGTTCTCAGCCGGCGGGCGTATATACCGTCTCCACCTGCCACGAACCGGGAGGCTGGCTGTGCAGTTGCCAGAACTCTTCGGCAACGGCATTGGCGTCTTTGCTGTTCATGACGAGGCCTGCGACGGTAACGGTCGCGACATGGACGCCGTTTTCCTGGAGCGGCTTGAAGATGCCTTGCGCCAGCGCGCGAATACCGGCCTTCCCGATGCTCAGAGAGAGATAATCCGGGTGCGGCTGAAGGGCGAAGCCACCGCCTGTGAACAAGATGGAACCTGAGCCGCGTGCGATCATGTTAGGCGCCGCAGCTTGCGCAGCGACCATCGCGCCACCGACATTGACGGCGAGATCATAGTTGAACGTATCGCGCGGCTGATCTGCCAACGTGGCCTTTCGCAGCGAGGCCGCATTGAAGTGCAGAACATCTATTCCGGTGAACTCGCTTTCAACCTGCGATACGAGCGCTGCGACGCTCGACGGTTCAGCCGCATCGACCGTGCGCACGCCGACCTTATGACCCTTCGCCTCGAGTTGCCCCGCAAGCTCCTTTGTCTTGGTCTCGTTCCGAGCGCTCAAGATGACCCGGAATCCTTCGCTGGCAAACCGCTCGGCTGTCGCCAAGCCCATACTCGGACCAGTGCCAATGCTAAGAAACGTCTTCATGATCTACCTCCTCGATAATGGGACAACCCCACGTGTTCATCTTCGGTCGACGCAAGGAAGCGCTCGAGGTGCAACGTTTCAACGCGGCCGGCGAATCGAAACGCCTGCTCACCAAAAGGTTGCGTCGCACTTCGCTGAGCGCGCATTGCCAACTACACCTCAAGCGGCGGAGCGGGTTGTTGATAGGGTCTCAATGAGAATTCGGACGAATTCTTCCGGACACTCCAGCGAAGCAATATGTCCGGTGTCCTTTAGGACAATCATCTTCGCACGCTTGATCCAAGCCCGGTTCGCTTCGCGCTCGGCCGGGCGTGACCAATCATGATCGCCATAGACAAGCGTCACCGGGACGTCGATTCGACCGTAATACGATCTCGCCGCGACGTAGCTCGGAAGGCCTTTATAAACGCCACGTGCAACGGTGGAATAGCCCGGCCGTCTGCCACCCTTCACTAACTCGTCGATGAAGTCCGGCGGCAGGCTGCGCGGGTCACGAAAGCCGCCTTTCAGGATACCAGCCAGACTGGCCCGGCTCTCCATAGCGGCGAAAATCGGCCCGATGAGGGGCGCGCGAACGTTTTTAATAATGACCGACGCGAGGAGGTTCGCCCGCTCCACGCCCGGCAAATAGTCGTAGGCATTGAAGGCGACGACCTGTTTCACGCGATCACCAAGCACCGCTGCCGTCGTCAATGCCAGTGTGGCGCCCAACGACTCGCCAGCCAGAGTGACGTCGCGCAGGTCGAGCCGTTCGATGAAATTGACGATATGCTCTCGCATCGCCGGTTCTCGATAATCGGCGCTCGGAACGATTTCCGACCAGCCAAATCCCGGATAGTCGAACGCGTATACGGTAAAGTAATCGGTGAGTTTTGGGATCACCCGTTGAAATAAGTCGAGCTGTGTACGGATCGAATGCAGCAGCACCAACGCCGGGCCCTGGCCGGCCCGCAAATAGCGGACCTTTGGACCGGTGGGGGTTAACGACAGAAACTCCGGCTTCTGATCAGGCCACCAGCGGAGCGTATAGTCGAACTCATTTTGACTAACCATGATCGTTCTCGTTCGCTAAGTCTGAAGTCGAGTCGACCGCAGTGCATCATTGTGATCGTTCGCCAAGTACCGCGGCGGGGGAATGCGCTGCTTGAACGGGTAATTGCTGCCGGTCGGCAGGTCCGCGGTCCGCGCATCGTGATCGGTCACGCTGTCCTCGCCTGGAGTACCTCGGCGAATGTGCGGGCAAAGCTATGGGTGTCGCCGGGCCAGCGTGCCGAGACATAATTTTCATCCCGCACCACCCAGGCAGGGCGATCGTTCGTCAACGTGTCGCGCGATGTGCCGCTTGTCTTTCGCTTGAAGTCGGGATCACTCTCGGGAACGTCGATGAAATCCGCAGAACTCGCGAGTGCGCGGGTAACCTCCTGCTGCACGGACATGTATCCTTTGGGTTGCCCCGCCGCCTCAGTGTACGTGCGATAATAGTCGGGGTCCCAGAAACGTCCGACATGAGCGAGAGCACTGCCCTTGCGTTCCAGTGCCCAAGGCAGCGCCGTGGTCTTTCTTCCATACAGCACGGACCGGCCATCGACCCGCTTGCTGCGTGCGGCCAGCAGCACGCCATGACAGATCGCCGCCACCGGCTTTTCATCGGCGAAGAACTCGGCGATGATCCGCTGAAGAACAGCACTTTCGAGATATTCGCGCATGCCGCGCGCCCGGTGTCCACCGCCGAGCAGCAGAGCGTCGAAGTCCTTGGACGCAACCCGGTCCCAGCGTATCGGGCCGTCGAAGGCCGGATCGCGCAACATCTCGGTATACGCATTCCGGGCATCAGCATTGGCGCTCAGCAGGAGGCCCAGGATACGGATATTGCGGAGCACCGGGATGCCGCTCCAGGGGTCTAGTCCGATACCAGAGAGCATGATCGGGTCGCAGGAGCCCGGCCTGCCGTCGGGCGTCACGAAAACGACCCGATGGCCGTGCTGGGTCAGTATTTTCCAGCTCACCGCGACTTCCGTGGGATCGAAATCGCGGCTGGGGATCGGGAGTAGAATGGAGCTCACTACGAGAGTCCTTTCGATGAGAAGCTGTTGGCCACCCGTGGCTTGAGATCGAGTGCTCGCGTTACAAGGCACGGCGCGACATCGACCACGCGGCGCTACGCCATCTCCCGACGACGTGGATCAGGAGCGCGAAGCGGAGCCATCCGCCTCGCTTCCCTGCATTATCTCAATGCCCGATGTGATCGCGGATGCCGTTTGCGACCTGCAGTATCATCGCTTTAGTAGTCGGGAGGTCGGCAAGCGCATTCAGCAGCCCAAAGTCGTGGATTGTTCCGTCGTAGCGCGCAGAGACCGTGGGCACACCGGCGTCCTGAAGACGATGCGCGTAGGCCTCGCCTTCGTCACGCAGAACATCGTTCTCGTCCGTAACCACCAGGGCCGGCGGAAGTCCGTTGAGTTGGTCTAGACTAGCGCGCAATGGTGAAACATAGGGATTGTCCCGTTCGGCCTTGGTGGGAGCATAGAGATCCCAGCCATACTTCATGAAGGCGCGGGTCAAAAAGCGATTGTTGGCAAACCTCTCATAGGAACAGGTATCGACTCCGGCGTCCGTGGCCGGCCACAGTAGCGCCTGATAACTGATCTTTGGTCCCTTCCGATCCTTGGCCATGAGCGTGAGCGCCGCGGTCATATCGCCACCGACCGAATTGCCAGCGACCGCAATGCGGCTTGGATCAGCACCGAGTTCTTCGGCATGTTTGGCCGTCCATTCAAGAGCGGCGTAAGCCTGATTCATTTGAACGGGGTACCTGGCCTCCGGCAGGGTGGTATATTGCAGGAAAACTGCCGGCTGTCCGGACTCGACGACGATATCGCGCAGGAGACGTTTATGGTTCTCGAAGTCCCCGACGATCCAGACGCCGCCGTGCAGAAACAGGATGACGCCGGGATGTCCTTCCAAGTGGTCGGGTTTCATAAGGAACAGCTTGACGTCACGGCCATCGACCGTGAGCAACTGTTCCGTGGTGTTAACGCCAGACATATCGACCTTGGTCTCGTTCTGTAACGCCGTCAGAATGTCCTGCGGCTTGGGCTGCGGCAGCTCCCAGAATGGAGAGGAATTCTTGTTAAGCTTGACGAGGAATTTTCGGACGGCCGGCTCTAGTTCAAGGTCGTCAGCGATATCTGATGTTGCCGGTGTCAAATGCTCCGAGCACGCCTTGGGCTTGAAGGGAGCTTTTGCGTTGCCCTCATCCTGGGCGAACGCGGTCGTCATCGCCAGGACAGGCAGCATACATGTCCCAAGCAGCAGATACTTGAGTCGAGCCATCGAAAACCCTTTCTTAGCGACCATCATTGGTCTTGCGCGAGAACCTTAGCTGTCCGTCCGGAGGTGATATTTCGAATACGCGCGCGATTTTTTTAGCGATCGCATTTCGATTTATCAGGGCCAATTACATCTCCGGTTGCGCGCTGGACGTTGCTCGTGGGCTGAGAGCTGCGGGCCACTAAATTCTTTATGGTCGCTTTCTCTGTGGGGCGGACGCGCTGGAAGTAGCTCAGAAAGCGGCGGGCTCGCTTCTGTCAAATGACTGATCCGATGACGGACGGTTCGAGACCAATGATCGCGTGGGGGGAAGTCAACTAACCTTTGGAACATATGGGAAGGTTGACGACGGTTTGGATGTGACCGATTCTTTGCCGATACCGAGCCGGATGGGCGTATTCGCAGCGATCGAAAACATGACGTCGGGCGCGTTGTCTATGAGCGACCGCCCATTCCAATCAGCGAATCCGAACACTGCTGACGTTCCGATAACATACGGAAGAATGTTCGGGAAAAGGCGTTGGACAACCATTTCGGCATAGGCGTTCGGGCTCTCGGCAGTGCCGGTGGCGGTCACCGTAGCGGCGATCGCTTTAGCAACAATTTTGCCATAGGTCGCAAAGTCGTCGGCCGGACAACCGGCATTGAGCCGGTTGCCAAGCAACTCGTTGTATTGGGTGAAGAGCGGGTGGATCATTGGCAGGCCCACCCGATTGATCGGACGCCATCCGCCCGCGTCGGTGGCAAGCGTGGCCACGGCCCAGACGCCGATGCGGCGGCGGCCGGGCGCGTCGACGAGCAGCACAGTGTCTGGCACCTCCAGCACGATGGAATAAACGGTATGGCCGGCGAAAAGATTCCTGGCTTGGCTCGGATCCCATCCGGCAAGATTGACCGGGGTGCCGTCCTGAAACGCATGTCCCACGGCGTGAAGCACCTCGGGTTCAATCCAGAAGGGATCGCCGGCATGGCCGGCCCAGATGCGCAACCCCTCTGAGGTCGTGACCATCTCGCCCGTCGTTCCGCGCGCGACGACCGTACCAGCCGCATCAGGATCGGCGGCGTTTGCCCCCCTGAGGCAGCGAAGGACATACGCTTGATTGCCGCGCTCGTCGCGCGCGTCGAATGTTATGCGATAGGTCATATCCTCGACAGCATCGCCGTCGCTGTCGACCTTAAACTCGTACATGCCCTCCGGATGATAGCCCGGTTCCGGTACCGGGCCGGCGATCGAGTGGCAGACGTTAATCACGAAGACAGTGCCGATCTCGCCCCGAAATAGGTACAGATCAGTAATGTCGAGCCGGATGTCCTGTCGCGCAAGCGGCGAATCAAGGTGGTGGGACATGATCTCCTCCTTCATCGTAGCGTGCGCTTCAGCGCGGACCGCCTTGGCCGGTATTGTGTCGGCTTGAATCTCTACCGGTCTTCGTCTGGAGGATTTCAAATCAAAGTGCCGGATTATGAAATTCGCACGATCTCGCCAGGAACGTTCCATTTGAGTAGAAGATCCGGTCGTCCCGGATATTCTCCTGCATGCCAATTTTGGTGCTGAAGAACCAGCCTAGACGATCGAAGGCGACTTACCGGCGATGCGCTCGGCCGGCCGCCTGAGGGGGTGGAGATCCCAATGGCGATACGATGCTGCGGGAAGTCTCTAGGACATTCGGCTCATCGAGCACGATACGCGTCGCCGCTTTGCTCGTCACCTGGCAGCAGATCCTCACCTCGCTCGGCAAGCGCCATCCACTCATCTTGGTGCGCCAAACGGGACGCCGGTCCGATGCTTCGATCGGCAATGGACACAGCTCACTTCACAGTAGCCCTGTTACCCGCAGACGTCGGTATCCCAACCGTCGACGCAGTCTGGGTGGACGAGGCGGCGAACCTCACCGTTGCGCCGGCGCAACCGGGTTGCGAAACTACCAGGTTCCCATCCCGCCACAGAAGCCCCTGGCGGAAAACTGGCGACCTCGCATGGCGGGATGCGCTAGCAGGGTGCAGATCTGCGCCTGGTGGTGCTGCTTCACAATTTCTAAGTCCAGGGGAACGCCGATGACAGGACGCCCGATAAAGGCGCCGCGGTCGAAGCGACGGCAACAAGCTGACGGAAATCGGGGGCGTACCGCGTCACCCGTTCTCTATGGGCGCGAGGACGATATTGCACTTATTGACGCGCTGATCGAGCGGGTCCGTGACGGCGGAGCCGCAATGGCCGTCAGCGGCGAACCAGGTATCGGAAAATCTGCATTGCTTGAAGTTGCGCAGGACCGCGCTCAGTCGCATGGAATGCGCGTACTCCGCCTCTGCGGGGTAACGTCCGAGGCCCATTTGCCCTTTGCGGCGCTTCACCAGGCTGTTGGACCGATGCTGAAGCAGACGAGATCGCTGCCGGCGCGCCAGCGCTCGGCTTTGCAGGCCGCATTCGGCCTGAGCGATGTTATGACCACGCCAGATTTATTCCTCATCGGTCTGGCGACGCTCAATCTTCTGACCGCGAGTGCTGCGCGCAAACCCATCCTGCTGCTCGCGGACGACGTCCAGTGGCTCGACCAGCCCAGCCATGACGTACTCGCGTTCATCTCCCGCCGACTGAGCTCTGATCCAATCGTTCTTCTAATGGCGATTCGGGAAGGCTCGAACCGATCTTTTCCATATTCGGACGAGTCGCGTCATCGACTGTCAAGGCTCAGCATGACCGCGGCCGAACGCCTGCTCGACGCCCAAGCGCCCGATCTCTCGCTAGATCTGCGTCGTCGTTTTCTGGACGAGGCGGCAGGCAATCCGCTCGCGCTCGTTGAGTTACCGCGCGGCGAGCGCAGGTCGATGATCGGCGAGACGACGTGGCTGCCGCTTACCGACCGCCTGGAGCGCGCCTTCCTGAGCAGGGTCTCGGGTCTTCCGATAGCCACCCGCACTCTGCTGCTCGTGATCGCAGAGAACGACAGCAGATCGCTGCGCGAGGTATTTGACGCGGGCGAAGTGCTGCTTAACGACAGCGTCGGGCTTGACGCCCTCGCGCCGGCGGTATCAGCGATGCTGATTGAGATCGACAACATTGAAGCGCGATTTCGTCACCCTCTCATTCGTTCAGCGGTGCATCAGTCAGCGGACCCAAAGATGCGCCACGATGTCCATGCCGCACTGGCCCGCGTCATCAAGGACCAATCAGATCGTGCAATTTGGCATCGGATGGCGTCGACCGTCGGACCCGACAATACTCTGGCGGAGCAGCTCGACGAAGCTGCCGCGCGATCGCAACGTCGCGGCGCCTTGGCGATGGCAATACTCGCGCTGGAGAATGCGGCGCGACTGAGCAGCACACGCGTGGCAAGAACCGAACGGCTGCTGCGCGCGGCCGGGTTTGCCGCCGACCTCGGGCAGCCGGAAACGGTGGAGCGCTTGATACACGAGGCGGACCTGGATCAGACGCAGCCGCGCCTGCGGGCGCGGTTTGCCTGGCTCCGAGAGATTGGCCAGCCTCTGCTGGTCAACGACCCTGGGCGGACTCTCGCGCTGGTCCGCTTTGCCGAGGATGCGCGGACGGACGGCGCCAACGGCTTGGCGCTCAATCTGCTGTGGCGTGCTAGTGAGCGCTGCTGGTGGGGCAATGCGAACGATACAGTGCGCACGAGTATCCTCGCGGCCGCGAATGAACTGGGATCTCCACCGACCGATCCGCGCATGATTGCTATCGCCGGCTATGCCGAACCGCTAAAGCACGGGCATCATGTGTATCAGCAGCTTTCGGCGTACGCCCCTGCAGGTGTTGCGAACCCGGTGGCGGCGTGGACTCTGGGTCTTGCGGCCAATACGATCGGCGCGTTCGACTTCGGCGTCAGTTGGCTGACCGAGGCGAGTACTGCGTTGCGTGAGCAGGGACGGCTCGGAGCGCTGGCACGGGTGCTTTTCGCGCGAAGCTTCGCAGAGACCGAGACGGGCGACTGGATGGGCGCATTAAAAAGTTCTGCGGAGTCGATACGGTTGGGGGAGGAAACGGGTCGAACGGCCTGGGTCGTGGCGGCGACGATAGTGCAAGCGCGACTCGCTGCGATGCGGGGCAATCTCGATGCCGCGGAGGCTCTCGCGAAAAACGCGGAGCGGCTAGTGCGGTTGCCGGGCGCCAGTTTTTGGCTGGCAATGTTGCAGAATGTACGCGGTATCGCCGCGCTCGGGGCCGGCCGGCCCGCTGAGGCTTTCGAACACCTACAGCGCGTGCACATGCCCGCGGATCCCGCGTTCAACACTAGCTTGCAGTTTTACTGGCTCGTTGACTACGTCGAGGCTGCCGTGTCATGCGGCCAAGAAGCCGCGGCCGCCGCCGTCATCGATGTGGTTGAGCGACGTGCGGCGCCCATAGCCGTGCCGTGGGTCCGGATGATGCTCGCCCATGGCAAGGCCCTGCTTGCCTCACCGGCCCGCGCGGAGACGTTCTTTCAGGAGGGCCTCGGCGCCATCGGGCAGAACTGGCCGTTTTCGCGCGGGCGATTGTTGCTTGCCTATGGCGAATGGTTGCGGCGTCAGCGGCGCGTCATGGAGGCGCGAGCACCTCTGCGAACAGCGCGCGACATCCTCGATGCGCTGGGAGCGTCGCCCTGGAGCGATCGGGCAAGACGGGAGTTGCGCGCCGCAGGCGAAACCAGTCGCCCCCGGGAAAACCTCATGCTCGACGAGCTGACGCCCCAGGAACTGCAAATTGCGGAACTCGCGGCCGGAGGACTTTCGAACAAGGAAATCGGCACACGGCTCTATTTATCTCATCGGACCGTCGGCTCTCACCTGTACCGGATCTTTCCGAAACTCGGCGTCACGACGCGGTCAGGTCTACAAGCGGCGTTGAACCGCTCTCCTCGATCCACCGCCTGATCGGAGCGGAGCGAGGCCAGTCATCTGGTCAGTCATTCGACTGAGGCGACACCACCCGAACTCCTGCTATCACTTCAAGATCAACCAGAGCACTTGGATAGCAGCTTTGACAAACGACAAGACCCTTCGATTATCCAGCAACGAACGGGCTGTGTCGCCGGCTACGTGGAACACCACGCAGAGGCAATCCCGGATCCTGATTTCGCTAGAGAGGCTCCGGCCCAGTCTCGCCATCATACACCAGGAGACGAGGTGGCGGCTGCCCGACATTTTGGAGGACATGAATCTACGAAACCCGAGATTGGTCATCTCACGTTGGCAAGGGACGAGTCGAAATGAACATTCATTTGAAGTTTCCGGCGAGTATCACATCCTTGCAATTGCTCTTCAGCCTTCACAGCTCTCGCTACAGCTCGGACCAAAACTGTTCCCGCGCCAAGAGATAGTTCCCGGCATGATCCAGATTACGCCGCCAGGACTCCCGGCGCGTGCCGTCTACTCCCAACCTTATGATACCCTCCACCTTCACATTCCGAACATGCTTCTAATGGAGTGCTTCGAGTGGTCTCACGGCAAATGGCCGCGGGATGGAGTTGCTCTCCGAGATCCTCTGCATGCTCGGGACGTACTACTGCAGAAACTCGGAACGACACTAACATCGATTGACGATCTTCCGAACGGCCGTCTGTTTGCTGATTTTTTGAGCCTAGCGATTATTACGCACCTTCTCGGCCTTTACGGCGAGGCCTCACCTTCAAGAACTCGAAGGACCATCGCACTTTCCAAATGGCGGTTGAAACGCGTAGTCGAATTCATTGAGACGCACCTCGACACACCGGTGGCGCTCGCGGATCTCGCTGGCTCCGCCGGCCTAAGCTCCATGCATTTCGCTGCGCAGTTTCGCGCAGCCACTGGCATTCGCCCCCATGAATATCTGCTACGCCGCCGCATCGCGAGGGCGCAGACCATGTTGGCGACAACAGATATGCCTATTGTTGAGCTGGCCTTGACGGTTGGATTCAGTTCTCAGGCGCACTTTACGGTGGTCTTCAAACGTCTCTCCGGTCTAACGCCACTTCGATGGCGCCGCGTTCATTTCGTGCGATCATGAGATCGACTACCTGCTCCGGGAAGTGTATTCGAATCAGACTTGCCTTCATAACTTGTTTGATCAAGGGGCCGGACCCACACGCCGAAAGGAGATGTTGTCGAGACGGTCCGCCTAAACGCTTGATCCAACTTCGAGGCCACGCGGCCTGGGCTATTGCATGACCACGAGGCAGTACGCTCGACTGCTGATACCGAACGGGCGGGATATCCAATGTTATGGAAGACGTCGGCCTGCGGGTGACTAGGCTCGCTCAAGGAGCCGCACACGCAAGCAGCGCAACGTTCGCATTTGTACGATATCGAAGCCATTAATTTGCAAGTGAGCGGAGGTGGCGTCGACCTCTGCGAGAGAGCTAATCCTCTCAACGGGCTAAAGGCTCGGCTCTATCCTCGGTCAAATGGCCTCGCTTCTCTGCATCGCAACATCGCTGATAACCATGTTTCCGCTTTTAATCTATCTTTAGCGATCTACTAAGAATTCCGGTTTCAAGGTCGTCTCGAATGGGAGGCGACCCATGCCGTTGATCAAATATTTCGGGTTTGTCGGCAGCGCCCTTGTCCTATTGCTGATCGGATTGGGGTGGTGTTTGCCGCAGCAAGTGGCGCAACCTACCGGTGGCTCGACCGACAGGCCAGCCATAAGGATAGCCTCGGCCGAACGGTTGCTCGAGCGGGTCATTATCGACACGAGTTTGCCGACGATTCTCTCGCCGCCGAGCGTACTGGAGTTTGCTGAACGGTGGCCACAAGCACCTGTTGCAGCTGTCGTCCCTCCTCCCAGGACGGCTACTTCGACGCCAGTTGGTAACGGACCGATAAAGCCGAATCTCGCAAACCGAGAACATTCGAAGAATGTTGCTGTTCATCATGCAGCGTCAAAGACGAATATCGAACCCTCGAGGAACGACAAAGCCACGACTCCACCTGCAGTCGCTGAATTGTCTTTGTTGGACAGCTTGAAGGAAGGGTTGGGGCAAGCGCAGGCAAAACTGATGGCAAGCCTCGAACCCTTGACTACCACTGCTTCGAAGTCCCAGCTCGAGACACGGCGATGATGCTATTCCCCAACTTCATCGTTGTGGCTGACCGCGATCGCACCTGGAAAATGGCGAACACGACTGGTGAGACACCTGGGGAGCGAGTTCTCTTCGAAGGAGATACTGCACCAGCACGAGGCTGCCTTGTCCAGCCTGCGAGCGCACCGATCCTGACGATCTGCCGGAGGGGTTCGTCGTCGAACTGAAGCGCAACGAATGACCGACGGCTGAGGGGCCATTTGGTGATCCGGTCCCCGTCGTCAACGAGGTGGCTGGGAGAGCGGTGAATGGGAGATGCGGCGTCATGCACAATGTTTTCCTTGGCATCACCTTCGCCGGAGTCCTGTTGCTTGTCTTAGCGTCTCTTGTCGCCCTTCAAAGGACAATCGAGTGATCGTCGCCTGACGATCCGTTGCACTGCTCGCGAGGAGCTGCGGGCCTGTCGCGGCTTCTTCCACGTGTGTGAGCCATCTCTCAAAAGATTGGGTCGAGTCTGGCGTAAGGTGCACGTGGAGGTCGTCTTCCGCAAACCATCGTGGAGATCGAAATGGCCAAGAATCCAACAGGCTCAGGGAATGACCGGCTCCCGCATCCGTTCCGCGACTTGCTTGCTACCGCTTCCGTGCCACCGCAAGCCGAGTTCCTCGTGCACAGCGTGAAGGTCGTGTGCGGCAAGCAGACCGAGACGAACTGCTGCTGTACCGCAGGCGCCCGGCCGGGCGTGTACGCGACCGAGGTCAACATTCAAAATATCACCGGTCTGCCGGCGCAGGTCGCGAAATTCTTCGTACCTTTGATCAACGCGGGCGCCGTTATCGGGCGCGAGCCCAAATTCGCCGATCCAGCCAAGGTTTCTCAGAACACTGGCGAGCTCATCACGCTTCCACCGCTGGGGGCGACGATGGACGATTGCTGCCGTATCGCGGAATTGCTGCTCGGCGCCCCCCAAGCCGAGAGTCAGGGCTCACGATCGGCTACCTCACCATCGGAAGCTTCTTCGACTTAGCCGTCTCAGCGGTCTACACGGCGACCCCCCTGAGCGGGGACGGCATTAGCATTGACGTCGAGTACATTCTGCCGCGGCGCCTGGGACGTGGCCCGGGTCAGGGCTAAAAGCCGCCTGGCAGAAGGACGGTCATTGCGACCCCCGAAGGAGTTCGGCGCCCCTTGCGCACGCACGGGCGGTCTTCCGCCGCCGGCGGCGCAAGCGGGTCCAGAGCTTTGGTGGATTCGATCGCTGATGGATTTGGCTTCTCACGCGAAAGCATTGAGCTTCGTTTGGAGAGCATCCGAGTTGCTGCGCGACCAAGAACAGAGATTCGCAGATCAGATGTTACGGAAGAAGTCGGCCAGTGAACGAGCGACACTCATAATTGGTGTCCCAGTGCACATATGGAAGTCAGAAATGGCGAGCAGATATGACCAGCGGCGAGTGCTGTAGCGCTTCGCCGTGTCACCGCAGAAAATGGCCCACGGTTGATCAGCGAAGCTGTCCTATCACTCGTACTCAGCAACGCAAACGGAATATCTCATCGCTCATCATCAGGTCGGCAGCGTGAATCAGAGATACCGCGATCGAATCCAAAAAGCGATTCAAGCAAAACGCATTTCGTTTTTAGCAAAGCCTGTCTTCAAGGAGCCTCTCGAGCACCACCGTCATGAGAAGGTGTCCAACGCCGTGTAGCGGCGCTCGATGGCTCAACGACCGCTTTGCGACAAAAGCGGCCCGCTTTGACCCCTTGCTGACTTTAACGTCAGCACAGCTTCGCATAGCGGCGGGAACGTGGTTTGAAGTTTTGTTTCGCGAGGTAATCGCACAGTGCGCCGCGATTCTCGCGGGGCGCGATCGCGGCGGGCGCAGAGCGGTAGGGCGAACCGAAATCTCCCGATGGTAATTAGGTATCCGCTCCAGAACTTCGAGATCTCGATGTCGGCGAGCCCGCCTTGCAGTGGGAGCGACAGTGGTCATTGCTACTGCGCTAAAATTTGCGGTTGTGTGAGATAGTTCACGTCCATTTATATTGGTTGAGGGTTGCTTTCACTTCCATCTTGCACGCTGGGGTGGAGCGAATGTTCCTCTCCAGGGAAAGTGCCCCCTGCGCCCGGATTTATCGGGCTGTTGCGGGGGCGTTATCGTCCTTAATCCTTCGGGCAAATGGAGGGAAAAATGAAATGCCAGATGTACTCGGCACTTTTCGTTGCAGTTGTAGGATTCGCGCTTCCCGCGCAGTCTCAGCCATCACCAATCGATTGGACACTCGATGAATTTCAGCCCAACGTACCCTACGGTGGACGAGCCGACACGATCGCGGTCAACCCCTCCGACAACCGCATTATGTTTGTGGCTTCGGAATCGGGTGGCCTCTTCAAGACTACGGACGGCGGAACGCATTGGAGCCATGTGGATACGCTTGGCGCCTATTACACATCGGCCGTCGCGTATGTGACATCAGACATTCTTCTGGCAACAGCGACGGATCGGTTCAGCGTAGGGAACGAAGGAGGCGGCATCTGGCGAAGTTCCGATGGCGGCGTTACTTGGTCGCACATCCCCAGCCCCTCTCTCGGCGGTCCTAGGGATCTCCGCTTTGATGCAAGGGAAATTTCCATTGCACCGGACACTGGCGATATTTTTGTTGCGACGAGCTACGGTGTGGCCAAGAGCAGCGACCAAGGCGCAAGCTGGATTGTCAGGGGCCCCATCAACTTTGCGGCAATCTCTGTGTCGGCCCAATCCGGTAATCTTGTGATTGCTGGCTCAAATGATTCAAGATTCTCCACCAAGGTCGTTCGCTCGGACGATGGTGGCGCAACTTGGGCCGCCACAAATTTTCCGGTCCCTGTCAGTTTTCCGGTCCCTGTCTTCGACTTGCACGCGCTTGCCGCCTCGCCCCTCGACGCCAATACCTTCTACGCCTATGGCGATCCAGACTTTTTCGTCAGTGAGGATGGCGGAGTGAGCTGGTCGAAGATCGTCCCGACGTTTTCACGTGGCCCGCAAGACTTTTGCGGCGGAATTGGATTCGTCAAACCTTTGGCGACGCCCACAGGCCTGACTTTGTGGTTGGGGAACCGCTGCACCGTTGCGAAGCTTGTAGCTCCGCAGATTCCGGGAACATCTCGTTTCGACTATAGCGGCCCGGTGATCCAGTCGACCGCCGATCACTGGGATACGCGCGATATGGCATTTCGCACGCAGGGGCCGGACACGGGCGCGCCGCTTCTACTGGCTACCGATGGAGGCGTGCATCGCACATTGGACGGTGGCGTCAACTGGACGCTCACAGGCTCGGGCCCGAACGGCTACAACGCGTTGCAAATTACTGAAGTGAAAGGTCAATGGATCGATAACCTGGCAAAGTACGATCTCTACATAGCGGTCCAGGACAACGGCATTTGGGCCTCCGGGGATGGAGGCTTGACTTGGCCGCCCCCTAATGCTGGTCCCGAGGGCCTCAACATCGAGATGCAAAAGCACTTCCGGTCGCCGGCCGACAGCGTGGTCACCGTGACTGCGTGTGGTCCTTGCACAAATAAAGTAGGCGGAAGGGTGTTTTCCCAAACATATGGAGCGGCGTTTTCCGGACTGCATCAATGGCCCGATCCTCCCGGCCCGGTCGTTGGACATCCGACCTCTATTTTCAAGTCGTTCCATAACCAGGGGGTCGACGACACACCAGGCAAATTCTTAAAGGGGTTTGCTGCGACTCACGATCTGGGCTCGAGTTGGACCCAATATGCCGTCGTACCGGCAGACCGCCGGGACATTCCGAAGCTCAGCGCGATTCGCGTTGCGCACCGTCAACTGCCGGTGCAGTACCAAGCGATCAGGACCGGATTCGACGCAACCCGAAATTTCGAGATCGTACATCTCGTGAGGTTGACGATGTCCCCCCCAAGCACGATGGCAAGCGTGTATTTCCCGGCAATGAATGGGTTTGGAGGCATTGGCATCTCTCCCCCCGATTGGGACTGGCATCATGTTTTTGGAGTTGACCCTAAAGACAGCCAGCATCTGATTGCGCCCGATGTCATCAATGGAAAGATAATGGAATCGCACGATGGCGGCGACAACTGGAGCGAAATTCCGGGGCTCACGTCTCTTGTAACCGATGCGGGTCGATTCCGGTCTGGCGCGGGGGCCAGCCCGTTCAACGTCGGGATTTTCCCAGCCTTCCCGTTCGACGTTGGGCACTTCCCGTTCGCCTCGCACGTTTCATTCTCCGGCGATGATCCCAACAGCGTTGCCATTGGCACTCAACAGAACGGCCTCTTTGTCTCCAGGGACAGGGGCGCTACTTGGATCAAGGTACCGAATTCGGAGCGCGCTACGGCCATCACCTCCATCGACTGGATGTCCCCGACGGATGCCTTTGTCTCAACCCTGGGCCGTGGCCTTTGGAAGCTGACCGGCAGTCAGGTCGTTACGAGCGTACGCCCGCTTTGCGTCATCCAATCCTGCCGCATTAAATATATCTTTAAAGGTGATCCCTCACCCGATCGATTCAAACGCGGTATTGTTGTGTTCGAAGGAGAGATCATGGGCGCCCGCGTAGAAGCCGGAGCGCTTCGTGAATTGTCAGTTACGCCGCAAACCTCGCTTGCGTTTGTCGGCGCTCCTGTAAAACTCGCCATACGGTACACGAACCAGCGTATCGGAATCATCGGGATAGAAACTAACAAGACCTTTGCACTGCCCTCCGGCAGGTTGCTGACCGGACTTGCGCTGGACGAACGCGGTGGGCTATTTGGAGCGCTTTACACGAGCGGGAGAATTCCGCTCTCTGATAAATCCGCGACGCGACAGGACGTGAGAACCGCTGACGCGCGCTTTGTTCTGCAGCAAAATCGCTCTCCGACCTTATCGAAGCCGTACATTTCGCTTTCGGCGACGGGCAAGGGAATGGACAACGTCGAACCGGAAGATCCGCTGACGCTGACAGGCGAACGAATGCCCAGCGGCGCAGTGCTGGAAATCGTTTTGGATGGAAGTGCTATAGGAAAGACCGAGGGCGACCGCAGCGGTTTTCTGAAGACTATTATCAAAGCCCCCCGAGAACTTGGGCCTCACACGCTGATCGTACGTGACGCCAATACGAAGCGAACGATCGACGGAGCGAGTTTCGTCGTCCGTCATCGGGATGCTGAGTGACAATAGTTCCTCCTTTGAAACACATCCAACTCGCCCGACGAGCGCTTTGTTGAAGGATTGGATCGCGGCCAGAGCACACTGTTTCCGGCATCGCTCGACGACTATGTGACCGAGGATAACCCCGGTGCGAGCGGTCGACGTGTTTGTTGACGGTATCGATCTCGACAAGCTCGGGTTTTTCGGTGTCCAGCCGCTCGACACCGGCCGACCTAGCTATCGCCCCGGTGTTATGCTCAAGCTCTGCATCTACGGCTGCCTCAATCGCGTGCCGTCGAGCCGACGCCTGGAGCGAGAATGCCAGCGTAATATCGAGATGATCTGGTTGACTGGGCAGTTGGCGCCGGACTTCAAGACCATCGCAGATTTCTGCAAGGACAATGGCAACGCCATTCGTGAGGTCTGCCGCGAGTTCGTAGCGCTGCGCCGCAAGCTTGATCTGTTTGTTGCAGCGAGGCGGATTGCTGGAGGCGATGCAGGCCTGAGGCCAGCCTCTGCGTGACCAAATCAGCGCCTACATAAAGCTCCCCGGTTGCCACCCAGGGTGAACACCACTCAAGTGGTTTCAGAAAACCTCAAGTGAAGCGACGGGAAAGGATCGGCTTTACCTAGCTTGTCGTTCCCAAACTCAGGCGTGGCCTCGAATTGCTCAAGCACATTGCCGTTTGGCAATCTGCTGCGATGCATCGCCATTCGGCAGAAGCGAAACCGCATCGTCGACCAACACTTCTTCAGTCATTACGTTGAAGCGTACCACCTTCGTCGGGCCAAACGCAGTTGAGATAGCGACGTCAGCAGCATCTCTTCCGCGAGCGATGACGATGCGGCCGATGCGGGGATGGTTGTGCCTCGCGTCGAACGTATACCACTTCCCGCCAATGTACGCTTCAAACCAAGCGCTAAAATCCATCGGCGCTGGATTTCGCGGGACGCCAATATCGCCGAGATAGCCTGCACAATAGCGGGCTGGGATGTTCATGCCCGCGCGTTGAGAAGGTCAAGCACGTCGTTCAGATCGAACGTTGGCGTTTCGACTACATGTTCGGTATCGATGAAACGAGCCACCGAACCGGTCCTTATTACGATATCCGACACATTCAGTTTGCAGGGCCTATTCTCGAACCGAAGGGCGTGTTGAAGGCCACTCACGGCGAGGTCATCTGCTTCCCTGACAACCGTCTGATTGGAGCATCAGAGCAGCCGATCCGAAAGTTTGGGGACAGGCTCGGCTCTCGCCTACAACGAAAGCGGCAAGCGATGGAGGAAAATTGAAGTCACCGCGGAAGACCTCTACGGCCTCGACCCCGAAGCGCCTGAGCCAGAACCTCCTTCATCGCCAGTAAAGTCCGGCAAAGTTCTGCCGTTCAAAAAGGGTTAGATCTGCTGATCAGGGCGCCCTTCTGGCAGTTCCGCTGCGGCCCGCCCAAGGGTGAGCTTACAGGCAGGGCTCCGGTCGATTGTGCCAGATACCGGGAACTCCACGGCCGGAAGCCGGTCTGGGCCGTGGTGCTTGGCGTGGACGGCGTCTCAGACTTCAACGCCCTGCACTCCCGCCGGCACGACGACGAGGTTCAGCTCTATGCATTCGACATTCTGGCGCTCGGCGGCGAGGATCTGCGCCAGCTGCCGTTGACGATGCGCAAGACCAACCTAACCCGCTTGTTACGTGGCCGTCCGGATGGCATCTTTGTCGCACCGTTTGAGGGCGGGCGAATTGGGCCGGACCTATTCAAGGCAGCCTGTGGCATGGGCCTTGAGGGATTGGTCTCGAAACGTCGCGATCGCCGCTACATCGCGGGCCGCACGAAGGAATGGATCAACGTGAAGAATTGAACCCACCCGGCTAAGTCTAGGGAGTTTTGATACGAATGTCGGATTGGGCAGTCACCAGGTTTTCGCGTGCTGTCCGTATTTAACCACCCGATGTCCTAATTGATTGAATGACGTGAAATAGGCCGCCAATTTATTTTATAGGAGGAGCCCCGCATGTGGACCTTGGTTTTCATCACGGCTTTGGTGGGAGTCCCCCCGACCAACGGAGTTCACTCTACGGTCACAACCTTCAAGTTCGACACGCAAGAACAATGCGATGTTGCGGCTAAACAATTGAACATCCCGAAGCCGTATCTGACTCAGCGGTCTGCGGCGATCATCGTGTCGACTGAGTGCATTGTGGGCGCGAAGTAGGACACTCCACGTTTCAGCTTGGAATGCTGACGCCTAAATACGGACAGTACCTATGGGAAGCGCCAGCTAGGCGATCTCAAGCCGCTTACGAACCGCCTCGACCAGCGCATATCCCGCGGCCGTCAGATGAATGCCATCAGGGAGGAAATAGGCACGCGTCGGAATGCTGCGGGCGCTGAACCACGGCAAGCCGGCGCCGTTCAGGAAGAGGACCGCGCGCGCCTATCGGGTGATCCAGTAGATCTCTACATCTGCCAGACGGTCGCCTCCTCGTGCGTCCACGCTGCGTAGAGTGCGCGGATCGCCTTCAGGCGGTCATGGTAGCCGGGCGGTTACGTCAGCTAAGGGCCAAGAGCTTCCCTGCGCGCTCCATCCGCAACCTGCCAGCTAGAGAATACGGACCCGATCTTCTCGGTCGATTGCGTCCACCCGGGGTAATGACCGCGTCTGACGCTGATCCGGTTCAGCAGCATCGCGACGACGATCATCGCCAGGATTCCAGCAAGACTGAGCACGATCTGCATCGCAGGCCGGTCCGAAATGTCAAGCAGCGTCAGGTGGCTGGCCAGCGCCAGGAGGACGCCGAGACAGTAGATTGGCAGCGAATTCTCGCCACAGCACCTAGCGCAGCGCATGACTGGTGTCGCTAGCCCTCGCCAATCCCGAGGAATGAACCATAGCACCACAGTTGCAATAGCCAAGAAATGCAGCAGCCGGAACGGACTGAGATTCGATTTATCTAGCGGGAAGAGCAGGTTCGTCAAATTTTGCGGGACCAGCGGTTTGCCGCTGCAACTCAGCGTCAGGACCAGGCCAAAAGCCAGATAGACAACAGCAAGAGTAAGCGTCGTGCGCGACGTCACCCAGGGCCAGACCCTCTCCCCTCCGATGACGCACCAGGCGCCCAGCACGATCAAAAGCTGCCAAGCCAACGGGTTGAAGAACCAGGCGCCGCTGGGCCAGGCTGGAACGCTCCAGCCGAAGATGTGCACGAGCGCATAAAGCAACAGCGAAACACCAAGCGTAACGTTTGGTGCACGCAGCAGCAGCCACAACAGCGGCGCGAACAACACGTGAAAGATGACGAAAGTCGGCAAGACGTCGGTGTTGACAGGGCGATATTGCAGGATTGCGGCATGCGCAAGCGTCGCGCCCGGATGATCGAGCAGAATCCGCGTATTGCTCTCGTCGGCAAGCCGATCGCTGCCCGCGAGGTAGACGAGGACGGTGCAAGCGAGCGTGAGCAGCAGAAACGCGGCATAGATGTCCCATCCCCGCCGCAGCGAACGACCAATCATGCCGCTCCAGCCCTCGCGCTGACGTGCCCTGCCGTAGGCCAGCGCGCAGGTCACGCCCGAAATGAACATGAATATTTCGGCGGCATCGCAGAAGCCGTAGTTGCGCGGTGTCAGCCAGCTTCCGATGTTGTTGGGAACATGATCAAGAAAGATCCACCATAGCGCGATCCCTCGACAGACATCGATGCGCAGGTCGCGGCCAGCCCCCCTGAACTCCGGCGGAGTTTCGCCGATCAATCGCTTCGAGGTGTGAGTTCGATCGTGCATCTGTTTGACCTGCCGGCGTGCTCGCACATCGGTCGATGAGAGGCTCCGCTGCTCCGGGCTGGGGGTGCCGAGC
This sequence comes from Bradyrhizobium sp. 956_D2_N1_4, assembly GCF_052076025.1. Classification (NCBI taxonomy): domain Bacteria; kingdom Pseudomonadati; phylum Pseudomonadota; class Alphaproteobacteria; order Hyphomicrobiales; family Nitrobacteraceae; genus Bradyrhizobium; species Bradyrhizobium sp. 956_D2_N1_4. The sequence continues at coordinate 6,364,052 of NZ_CP197237.1, forward strand.
GGGGTATCCGACCAAACGATGCGGTTACGAGCCTGAGCTACCTGATGGTTGGAGGCTCTTTCGTTCGCCAACCGGCGCTTTGATTGCCTGGGCCGGAAGCTTCGCCGTCCTCCCAAAACGTTTGCAATATGTCGTCGCTGGCAACCGGTATCAGAAGCTGCTTCCGCATTTCGGCGAGGCGGGCACGGCAATACTCACGGTAAAACATCTCGACTAGGGTGGACATGATCGAACCCTCGCTTGATCATCACCATTGACGATAGATTTCGACCATTTCAACCGGCGGTAAATATCAACGGCGCCGGAGTAGTTTGTGTCCGACGAACTCGGATGACGACGATGTGGCCGACGAGGCGCGACACAAAATCGGTATCAGAGAACGTCTAGTGCTGCAGGACAGTCTGTCCGCGGATCGTTGAGTTCGATCAATCGCGAGAATCATAGAAGCGGAGCTTACGGGTTCACCCCGCCAAGGATATCTAAACTAGATCCGATAACGGCAATCAGAAATAGAGCCATCACGACCGCCTCCTCATAAAGGAGATTTTTTGACGCCACGGCCTTCGCAATCACTATAAACCTAATTTCCGGCCGCTAAGTGAACGAGTTCACATCAGCATTGAACTTAGCTGAGCGAGACTAGCAGGCCAATGGCGTAGCTTCTTGGACTCTTGCGCACAGATCAAACAAGTTCGGTGCGCGAACTGCAAAATGCAGATACCGGTGAGTTTGTCGCATTTGATCCCGATGTCCAACAAGGCTGGAGGTCCCCATGTCTATGGACGCAGCCGAATTCGTATCACATCGATTCTCGACGCGGGAGTTTCCGGAGCGGATGCGAATCCCGCTATGGCGCGAGGACTTTGGGCGAGGCATAGTCCACGCTGATATTGAGCCGCTATCGAACACACCGTTTCAGGCCTACGCAACGCTGCAAGCGATCCGAGGTTTGCGCAGGCTCGCGCTCAAAGGCTCCCCTATGCGTTTCAAGCGCTTGCAGGCGAGCATCGCTGATGGTGATGACTCGATCGGAGTCATCCTCTGTTCTCCCGGCAAAAGTCAACTATCGCAGCGCTGTCAAGAAATCGAGCTTCACGCCAGCGACGCCATCGCAATTCTGCATTCCGAGCCGGTCACCGTCACCTATGTCGACGGATTGCTATTCGGCCTTGCCGTACCGCGCGACGCGCTTGCACAGCGCGTGACGAACGTCGAAAGCCGCGCCATGCGGCCGATTTCTCACCGAAGTGAAGCGCTCCGACTTCTCATGGCTTATCTCAAGTCGGCATTTACTGAGAGTGTTCTGGCCACCCCGAAGCTGCGAGATGCGGTCGTGGCTCACATCCACGATCTCCTGGCGCTCGCAATCGGCGAGTGCGCTCCCTTGGGCGAGAGCAGTGCGAGCGCTGTCGTGACTGCGCGCCACGGCGCCGCCCTCGATTACATCGAGACACACTTTCAAGAACCAGGGCTCAGCGTCGAGATGGTAGCTCGTTGCCAAGGCATCTCACCTCGCTATCTGCAGCGCCTGATGGCATCATCAGGATCATCGTTCACCGGGCACGTGAATGAGTTACGCCTCCAACGAGCGCTCAAACTGCTGACCGAGCCCAGCGCCAGCGCGCGGCTAATTTCCGATATCGCCCTAGAGGTCGGCTTCTCGGATGTTTCGCATTTCAATCGCTTGTTCCGAGCTCGCTTCGGCGATTCGCCGCGTGGCGTTCGTTGCGCCCGAAGGGATCCCAGCTGATCCATCTGCCCCAGATTGGCGCGTGCGCGTGACGGTCACCAATGAAGGCCGCCAATTCGTTCGCAGCTTTTGCGCCGCACGATACTGCAGGCTGTCCTCGCCCCGGCAAAGCTGGCTGCTCTCGGGCGCGTCAATGCCCCAGAGCCGGATGCGCGCTCCGTGGATTTCAAGAGTGTCGCCGTCGATGATGCTGGCTTGGCCGATTAGGTCAACAGTGAAAGCTGCGCTCGTACACGCCACGAGCGACAACAAGGCGGCGGCGCAATATCGCAAGGCCGCTAGGCACAAATCCAAATGATCACCAGCGTTATCGGCAGGCTGATACCTAATGTGCCACCAATCATCAACGCGAACGCAGAAAGCAAATTCCCATCAGGCTTTGCTGCTCGGTCGGACATAGCCCGTTACTCCATCGAGCTGCCCCGAGAGGAGGCTGAACGGTTATGGTTAAGGAAAGGTTAATTCGCCTTTTTTCTTAGCGAATGCTGGGGCTTATGCGGCAGCGCGATTTTCCTTATCCTCACCCCGCATCACGATCTTAAGCGTGTTGTCCGGCAATGGCCGCTGCAACGCCTTGGCCTCATCCCACGGCGCGCGCATCCAGACATCGCGTTCTTCATCGGTGGTCAGGATCAGGCCTTCGCATGGATCGACAAGACGACACGTTCGGTGACGTCGTCGGGAAGCCGCAGCAGACGAGTGAGGGCGGCTGCATCTCGCTGCCATAGCGGCAGGTCAGCTAGACTTGTTGCCGAAACACCGCCCCGCACTTATGGGCAGGAACGCCGCCGTCCGTCATAGCCGATGTAAGTCCCGGAAGCCGGATCGTAGGTCTGAAAGTGCTGGCAGCCGTAGCCCCCGCGCGGTTTGTGTTCAACGCGAGCTGATTCGCCTGGTTTAATTGCCGATTTGCTGTTCTCCGTGGCCACGTCCGGTTGACCTGCGGTCTGGGCGGGGTTCACGAAGGCGGCGTAGCTGTTTGCCCAGGCAGGCAAGGAGACACCGGGCCTCTCTTCCACAACGGCAGGTTTCTGTTCCATGGAGCGCCGCGCGTCCGCCAGTTCGGTTGCAAGCGCTTCGGCCCTGTCGTGCTCCTGCTGCAGAGACTGCCACAGTACCGCCGTCGCGCTGTCGACCGCTTGGCTGAACCGGTGCGCCTCGCCGTTGGGCATCGACAGCAGTTTCCCGACGTACCGCCATGCCTTCACAAGTTCTTTTTCGAGCGCCTCAGCCCTGGCGTGCTCTTGCTGCAGAGACTGCCGCAGTTCCGCTGTCGCGCTGTCGACCGCCTGCTTGAGCTGCGCCGCCTCGTCGCCCTTCGAGAATGGCGTCTGTTGCGCCATGACCGGCGGGACGATCGTGATGAGCTTAGATAAATCCTGCTGAGTGGCGTATCGTGCCACATAGGCGACGACGTCGGCGTTGAGACAGAACCCGATGAGTGCCGCCGCGACGAGGGTTCGGGCGATCCAGGAAATTGCAAATCCCCGCCGCGCGTGTGACGCCTCGAGGATGACGACGTTTGGTGCGGTCTTAATCGTATGGCGCATGTAAACCACCGCCGGGTTATCAGGCCATTGCTTCTTCACTTCGCCGGAAGCCTAACCCCACCCGTTGTGCGCCTCAAGTTTGGTGTTACTCCTCCGTGATAGCTCCGGTTGCGCGGCGATGCGCCGCCCCGAGCGGGAGAGGCAAGCCGCTACCGATTGCGGTGGACAACGTGCCGGACACAACGGAGGCCCCCGCGTTGACGCGCTCGCGTCGAGGTCGATGATGGGACGCTTGGTCCACTGCGGATGCGTTTCCCAGGATGGCTGATGGGCACGCAGTGCCGGGTGCGTTATTTTCGAGTTCCAATCGTACAGAGATAGTCGCGCGGCATGGCTAACCCGACCGGCGAGCGGTGCTTCTCATGCATCGCGATGAAGTCTCGCTGAAGTGCCGTGCGCCTTTCAGGGTCGAGCGACGCAGCCAACGTTTTTGTTGGACCATAGCCAGTCACAAATATGTCCCATACCGTTTGGCCGCTCGGCATGCGGAGTACCGTGGTGCCAGGTTCAAAGGCCAGATCGAATGTATCGCCAAGCAATTCCCGAACGCGGCCTTCCCGGCCCCACGCGAATGGCGAAGGAGGAGGATTGTCAGGCGGTGGCGGCATGTATGGCCGCATTGTCTGGAATATTTCTTCAACCGCGCTGCCAGGCAGCCAAGTGACCAACCCCAGTCGCCCGCCCTTGCGCGTGACACGTGCCAACTCGGCAGCTGCAGCCTCGGGGCGCGAGACAAACATGACACCGAACGTCGAAGTCACACAGTCAAAGCTTTGATCCGGAAATTCCAGCGCTTCGGCATCGCCGACCTTGAAGTCGATCTCCGGTGCAATCAGTTTCGCCGCCTCGATAACGCCTTCACCAATATCGATACCAGTCACCTTTGCGCCTCGATTAGATAACCGCCGCGCAGTCCAGCCCGTGCCTGTCGCAACGTCAAGGATGCGCTCTCCCGGTTGCGGCCAGATTCGATTCACGACGTGATCAATGGCGTCTGCTATACTTTGGCTCACGGTATCGTAGGACGCGCCGCCGGAACCCCAAGTCGCGGCGGGTTTGAGGTTATGAGCAAGAATTTGCGCCATGAAATTTACTCCTCGATCTCGATGGAATAATCAGCTCAGTCGCTTGAGCCCGGCGTGATGAGAACATTGGCACGCAAGACGAACCTCAACCACAGTTTACAAATCGGTTGCGGCACAATGTCTCAGTTCAAGGTAGACCGCCTAGCGCGATGATGAGCGCGCGTCCGAAACAGATGCATGTCCTCTGCAACTGCAACCACGGATTTTCTCGCGCCAGATAATCTCGATAGGTTCGGCCGCACGGTCCCCGCGCTTTTCGTCGCCCTCCATAGGACCCTCGACCATCCTGTCGTGTCCGTGCGATGCACGACGTGGAAGCTATCGCGTCCTGCGAGGACATCAGTTTTGACGCATCCGCTAAATTGGGTCTGGATCGCTGCTACATGCGAAATTGATTATAGCTGCGCACGCGCGCGTCATTGGTTGTGAGGGGTTCAAATCATGACGAAGCACTTTTCGAGGCGCATCATGACTGATGTGCTCGTAGTCCTAGTATCTGTAGTGATGATCACGATTGCAGTGACATTTTTGGGCGATCCCATTCGGGCCCGCATCGCTGCTTCTATCCCAACCCCATTCGATCTTGCGATGGTCAAGACACTCGCAACCGCTGAACCGAGCAAACTGAGCCTTCCGCGCGCGCAACCGAGTTGCCGGCTTCGTTCCGCTCCTCTGCAATGGAACGTAGACTGGCTTTTCCGGCCGCCCGCAGCTCGCGGATGATGTGGGCTTGCTAAAGAAGCAAGCCGTCTCGGTTGGCGGCCTTTAGGCACGACGTTTTCTTCACCTTTTGAGGAGTGACGCCAGTCGTATCGGCTGTGGATCACACATGCGCATCCTGAACGTTGCTCACGCAAATTCTTCGTGCCCTTGCGGCATTTCGCGCATCATAGCAACCTCGATGCGAACCGTGTCGGCATCGAAAGCCTGACGGGAAATTCCTCATCATTTTCTTGAGGTCCCTACCTCCATTTGTAATCCACCTCACACCTGCAGCGAAGCTGCGGTCCGATATTGTCTCAGTCTTGGCGTCATTCGAGGAATTTACAGATTTCGTTCGGGCGCTCAGTCGTTCTTGCGTGGTTGGGCACTGAAACGGGAGGCCGGCATGCCAACGTCATCTCCCCTTGTGCGATGGTCGACTGAGATGCTGCCGGAGCGAACAAGGTTCTCCACGTTCCGTGAAGAGTTTACGCGGCTGAACCTCGCCTTGGACGTGATAGATCACAGCGGCGGCCGCCCGCGTATCAATGTCACCTACTTGCCGCTCGGCCCGGTTGGCGTTTGTAGCATTGTCACCACGCCGGTGGAGTTTATCCGTCACAAACGCCACCTCAAGGATAGCCGTGACCAATTCGGACTTAACATCGTCGAAGCTGGCCCGGTCCAATTTGCAAATGCTGGCCAAGAACATGTCTATGATGCCGGCGCCGCTTGTTTGGTTGACCGGGGAAGGCTGCTGCGAGTATTTGGGTCGCGTGGCGCCAGCGTCAAATTCGTGACCGTGCCGGCTGCCGCCCTTAGGTCGCTGGTTGCACAGCCGGAAGATCTATCAGGTCGGCCGGTGCGTCCTGGACCGGCGCTTCGCCTGCTCCACCTCTACCTGCAATCGCTCGCATCCTTCAAAGAACCTCCGTCATCAAAACTCGCCTCCACCGTCGGCACACATCTCCTCGATCTTGTGGCCGCGACGCTCGGGCCGACCGTCGAAGCTGCAAACCTCGTTACGGAGCGTGGTGTGAAGGCCGCCAAGCTGCAGGCGATCCTGGCGGAGGTCGCGCAACGCTTCGGCGATCCCAATGTCGATCTGAACAATGTTGCTGGAGCGCTCGGTATGTCGCGGCGATACGTGCAAAAGTTGCTCGAAGAGACCGGAAAGTCGTTCACCGAGCACCTTGCAGCGTGTCGGCTTGAGCGTGCCTTCGCGATGTTGACTGACCCGCACCATCTGCATTTGGCCATCATCGATATCGCGTTTGCAGTCGGCTTTGGTGATGTTTCTCATTTCAATCGCTCGTTCCGCCGACACTTCGGCGAGACGCCATCAGGCGTGCGCGCCGCATCGATGGTGCGGCAGAAGTCATCCTGCGCCTCCTCACAATGCGCGGGCGAAGGCCGCTGAAAACGCGGACAGTTCGACCTCGCGGGACGGCAGGCAGCGCGCACCGGGCTACAGGGCTGAAAGAGTTCCTTCACCTTGATCTATGGAATACGCGAACTGGCCATAACCGGGACCGCATCGCGTTGAAGAATGAGACCGTCGCTGCTGGGGGCCAAACGGAGACAATCCGATGAACACTCGGACACTTGCTGCAGCGCTCGTGGGAGCAACTCTGTTCGGCCTTACCGCTGCGCAGGCCGCGCCGAAGCCCAAGGCGAAACAGGCGGGCGCGGTCACGGTCACGGTCACCGTGACGAACTCGCGCAAAGCGGATCTAGTCCAGCTGGAGGCGGCCAAGTCCGGGTCGCCAGACTGGAAGGAAGTACTCGGCCCGCTGAAATCCGGCAAGCAAGCGTCGGCTAAACTGCCACAGGCCAGCGATTGCCGCTTCGATCTGCGCGGGAGGTTCGACGACGGCCAGTCGACGGATGCCTCCGGCATCAACGTCTGCGCCGATAAGACGCTCAACCTGACCGATTGACACAGGCTCTTTTATCGCGCTCCGCATCAGCACGACGTGGCAGACGGCAGGCGCAAGTGGCTCCGGAGAGAAGAGCACGTCTTTGGTGCTCTCGAGATCAGCCACTATCGACCGAAACAGCGTCCGAACAGCGTGCGCATCGTCCATCCAAAGAATGACGAGGAAGCCTGGTGGCCGCTTTTCGATGAGACCGGCTCGACCTTGTTCCCGGAGCTGATGGCCGAGCTGAATGAAATCAAGCAGACGACCGTGTCCGGCCTGGTCTTTCGACGCGACCATTCGCACCGGAGGTCACCTACCCCGCTGCCATGGATCACAGCCAAGCAGGATCTTCGCTACCTGCGCGGGGTCGTGAAAAAGATCGTTCACGCTGCCGATCTTCGGGAAGAACTGTCCTTTACATCATTCCGCCACGGCGGGTTCACCGAGGGCGCCGACAGCGATCTGACGGACGCTGAGCTCAGGGCCGCGGGCCGCCATCGCTCATCGCGGCAGTTGCCGACCTATGCAAAGCGCACACGGAAACAGCTAATTTCCGGCACGAAGAAACGGCGTGAAGAAAAGTACAAAGACAGCCGGTTTGTCGGAATAGCCATGACCCGTCTGTCGGAATGACGACCGTGACAAACCCCTAAGCTATTGAAAAGCTTGGTGGGCGCACCACGGCTCGAACCTGGGAATCGGCAGCCGGACAACCACAAAGCATCGCACGGCGCTTCTGTTCCCTGCTCGATCTCACGACAAAGATTAGGCGAATCCTTCATGCGCTAGGCGAACGAAAGAGAGCCCGTCCAGCCCGTCGTAGTTGCAGACACCACTTTTCAGCAAGGATTCGATTGCCGTCGGGTCGGGGATGCGTGCTACCGATTTGCTACGAGACCGTTCGCGAGTTTTCTCGCGCAGCCTAACTGCCGGATACTACGATGGAATCGTGGTAGCGGGAGAGGGACTCGAACCCCCGACCCCAGGATTATGATTCCCGTGCTCTAACCAGCTGAGCTACCCCGCCACAGGGTCGCGAGGGCCGAATAAGGCCGATCTCGCGAACGCGCGGCATATAAGGAAGGGGGCGGCGGGCTGTCAAGCAAAGTGGACCGCCTTTTCCCGCCTTCGCCGAGGCTACGGCGGGGCAAGCCGGCTTGTGAATACTGGCCCATTTATCGCTGAATCCGTCATAGTTGGGTTTGTCCTGGCCACCACGCCCGCCGGCCCAAGAACGTGGATGCCCGGGACGAGCCCGGGCATGACGAGATTGGAGAGGGAAGAATCAGCCTATTTCGGCCGCACCGTCGGGTCGCCGCCGGGGCTGCCGGGGGGTGGGAGGACCGGCATGGCACCGTCCGTAGAGGGGGCCGGGGCGTGCATGTCGGGGTCGACGCCCGAGGGCGGGCAGAGCACGCCGTCGGACTTGGCCAGTTTGTCGCCGAGCGGTTCCCGGGACTGGCCGGTGGTGGTGCCGTCGGGCGCGGTGGCGCGGTTCGGGCGGTCCTGCGGCATGCAATTGGCGGCGTGCTGGGCCGATGGCGGCGCGGTCGCTTGCGGCGGCGTTGCAAGTCGCGGCGGGGCCTGCGCGATCGCGCTGCCTGAGGCGGCGATCAGGAGGCTGGCCAAGATGATGTTTGATGTCGTGCGCATGGGAGGGAAACGTCTCCGGCCATGCGGAGGTTCCGGCCGACGCACGGCGAATTGAAGCGCTGGAACGCCGCGGGTTTCGTCGCGGCGCATCCTTCGAGACGCCCGCTAGCGCGGGCTCCTCAGGATGAGGTCTCGATTCGGCAACAGTGCCCGCCAACGGCGCGATCGCGGCAAAACGCGTTACGATTTGACGTAGCGGATCAGCGAAAAGTGCCCCATCGGCGGCATCGGACGGCGCTCGGCGAGCGTGACGCCGCGGTGCCTGGCGGCCCAGTTGACGAGGCGGTCCCACGGGAATTCCGGGCGCCAGCCGAGGCGGCGGGCGATGGGGGCGAAGGCGAGCTCGAACAGCTTGCGCGGGCCACTCTCGGCGCCGATGTGGTTGACTAGGATCAGCTCGCCGCCGGGCTTGAGCACGCGCACGAACTCGTCGAGCGTGCCTTCGGGATCGGGCACGGCGGTGATGACATATTGCGCCACCACCGCGTCGAAGAAGTTTTCTGGGAAGGCGAGATTCTTGGCGTCCATCACCGAGAGCACCTCGACATTGCTAAGCCGCAGCGCGCGCACGCGCGCCTGCGCCTTGCGCAGCATCGGCTCGGAGATGTCGACGCCGCAGATTTTTGTCGTGCGCGAATAATCGGAGAGCGAAAGCCCTGTGCCGACGCCGACGTCGAGGATGCGGCCGCCGATGCGGTCGGCCTCCGCGATGGTCGACTGCCGTCCGGCGTCAAAGACCTTGCCGAACACGAGATCGTAGACCGGCGCCCAGCGGCCATAGGCCTTCTCGACCCCGGCCCGCGAGATGTCTGCTGCCATGCCCCCTGCCCCGGAAATTTTCTAGCCGCGTACCGCTTCCACCAGCGGCCTCGCAGTGCTCGTTGCGACTTTCGCGGCGGCGCTCTGGATGAAGCCGCCACCGAGCACGCGCGCCTGCCCCGAGGGCGCGTCGTAGAACACGCAGGCCTGGCCGGGCGAGACGCCCTCCTCGCCGGCGACGAGCTCGACTTCGTAATGGCCGTTGCCGCCGCGCAGCCAGGCCGGCTGCGGGCTGCGGGTCGAGCGGACGCGCACGAACATCTCGAGGCCAGCGCCGATGGCGCGGTCGATGTCGCCGTCGCCGATCCAGTTGACGTCGCGCAGCACGATGCGGTGCATCTTCAGCGCATCGCGCGGGCCGACGACGACGCGGCGGCCCGGGGCATCCAGCCGCACCACGAACAGCGGCGCGTGAGCGGCGATGCCGAGGCCGCGGCGCTGGCCGACGGTGAAATTGGCGATGCCGTTGTGCCGGCCGAGCACGCGTCCCTCGAGATCGACGATGTCACCGGGGTCCATCGCGTTCGGACGCAGGCGAGTGATGATGTCGGTGTAGCGGCCGGTCGGCACGAAGCAGATGTCCTGGCTGTCGTGCTTGTCGGCGACCGCGAGACCGAAGCGGCGCGCGAGCTCGCGCGTCTCGGGCTTGGTCATGTCGCCGAGCGGGAAGCGCAGGAAGTCGAGCTGCTCCTGCGTGGTCGCGAACAGGAAGTAGCTCTGGTCGCGGTCGCTGTCGGCGGCGCAGACCAGCGCGCGCGAGCCGTCGTCGCGGCGGCGCGAGGCGACGTAATGGCCGGTGGCCAGCGCCTGCGCGCCGAGTTCGCGCGCGGTCTTCAGCAGATCGCGGAACTTGACCGAGCGGTTGCACTCGATGCACGGCACCGGCGTCTCGCCGAGCGCGTAAGAGTCGGCGAAATTGTCGATGACGGACTCGCGAAAGCGATCCTCGTAGTCGAGCACGTAATGGGGAATGCCGAGCTTGGCGGCGACGTCGCGGGCGTCGTGGATGTCCTGGCCGGCGCAGCAGGCGCCCTTGCGGTGGGTCGCCGCGCCATGATCGTAGAGCTGCAGCGTGATGCCGACGACGTCATAGCCTTCGGCCTTGAGCAGCGCAGCCGTCGTCGAGGAATCGACGCCGCCCGACATGGCAACGACGACCCTGGTGTCCTCAGGACGGCCTTCGAGATCCAGACTGTTCAGCATGGGCCTTAAAGCGTTGTGACGGCGGCGTTCGCGATCCGCGATGACTTGGACATTCTTCGGCTTCCGGCGGGACATCGACGCTCCCCGGGAACTTTGGTTCCCCCGGGGGCACGACTGCCCGGTCGAAAGCGGCTGAGAGCAGCTCTTTAATATAGGCCGCATTCCGGTGAAGCAATCACGCGGGCGGCCGCTTAGGGCAATTCTTGCCGGGGAGGCAGAAATGGCGGGGCTCTTGCGTTCCTCGCGGCGGCGGCGAAAATCACCCAATTAATTGATTTTGCTAGATAAAATAGATCTTCAGGAAGCTGGCCCGCTCCTTGCTACCTCTATGCCGAAGATGTTTCCAAGAGGTTTTCCGTGGTCGGTCGGGCGTCAGACGTAGCAGCCAGCGTGCAAGTCCAGAGCGCGCAGCAAAAGCCTGCCCGGTCGCAGAGCTCCAAGGACACGTCCAGCAACGACTCCTTCGGCTCGCTGGTCGACAGCAACACCCAGGCGATCAGCAACAACGCGCCGCCGCAGGACACCGCGCCGCGCCGGACCGAGTCGTCGTCCGCCCCAGACAAGAGCCCGCGCGATACCGCCGCGACCGACCAGCCCTCGCAGAGCAAGGCGAACGACGACACCGACACATCGGCCCCCACCACGAACGACGCGACGGCCGATCCGGCCAAGCCAACCAAGACCAAGGACAAGTCCGAGACCTCCGACGCCAAATCGTCGGATAAAGCCGACGGCACCAAGGGCGACAAGACCGACGGCACCGTTGCCGCCACCGCCGATGCCGCCGTGCAGCCCGACGCGGCGCAGGTCGCTATGCCCGATCCGAACGCCATCGTGGTTGCCCCGCCCGTGGTGCCGGTCGATCCGAACGCGGCCGCGAGCCAGGCCAGCGATGCCGCCGCCTCGCCGCTGACCATTGCGGCCGCCGGCATCGCCGCCGGCGCCTCGACCGCGGCGCAGATCGCAGGCGGCAAGACCGACACCGCCACGGCGAGCGACAAGGGCGCCAAGACCGCGGGTGCCAAGGTCGATGCCGACACGACGACAACACTGGGCGATGCCGCCACCGGCACGACCGACGGCACCGCGACCGATGCCAAGACCAATGGCGGCCTGGTCGCCGCCGTGGACCAGGGCACGCCGAAGCCTTCGTTCAAGGCCGTCGCGACCGCGCAACGCGAGAGCGACGTCTCCAATATCGGCCAGGACGCGGGCAAGGCGAACGCCACGCAAACCGCGGCGACGACCGCGCATGCGCAAGCCGCCAAGCCGCAGGCCGAGGCGAACCCGACCGACCCGAAGACCGGCGCCTCCGACCGCTCCGACGCAACGCCGGCGACGGCAACCACGCACGCGCATGCCGACACGCAGGCCGCAGTGCCCACGACCGATACCGGCGCGCAGGCCGCCTCCGCCATCCAGGCGCCGCTGACCAATACGACGTCGGCCGCGACCGCATCGACCGCGACGCTCACCGCGACCGCGGCGAATTCCACGCCCGTGCCGATCAGCGGCGTGCCGGTCGAGATCGCCGCGGCCGCGCGCGCCGGCAAGACGCGTTTCGACATCAGCCTCGATCCGATCGACCTCGGCCGCATCGACGTCCGCATCAATGTCGACCGCAACGGCCAGGTCACCTCGCATCTCACCGTCGAGAAGCCGGAGACGCTGCAGATGCTGCGGCAGGACGCGCCGCAATTGCAGCGCGCGCTCGACGATGCCGGCCTCAAGACCGGCAGCAACGGGCTGTCCTTCAGCCTGCGCGACCAGAATTCATCGGGCCAGAATTCCGGCCAGAACAACGACAATGGCGGCAATGCCCGCCGGCTGATCATCAGCGAAGACGACACCGTTGCTGCGGCGCCCGTCGGGCGCGGCTACGGCCGCATGCTCGGATCGAGCAGCGGCGTCGACATCAGAGTGTGAGGAGTATTCGAACATGACCACCACGAATGCCGCCACCGCCCCGACGCCCGTCTCCGGGACCACCGACGTCCCGAAGTCGTCCTCGTCGAACTCGCTGAGCTCGAACACGGGCGCGACGCTCGCCGGCAACTTCCAGACCTTCCTGACGCTGCTGACGACGCAGCTGCAGAACCAGAACCCGCTCGATCCGCTCGACACCAACCAGTTCACCCAGCAGCTCGTGCAGTTCGCCGGCGTCGAGCAGCAGCTCAAGACCAACGATTCACTGTCCCAGCTCGTCACCCTGCAACAGACCACGCAGGCGACTCAGGCGCTGGGCTTCGTCGGCAAGACCGCGCTGGTCGACGGCTCGACCGCGACCATGACGAACTCGTCGGCGACCTGGCATCTCAACGTGCCGACCGACTCGACCGTCGACATCACGGTTGCCAATTCCACCGGCCAGACCGTGTTCACCGGCAAATATACCGCCGCCGCCGGCACCGACATTCCCTTCACCTGGAGCGGAATGGGCAATGACGGCACGCAATGGCCGGACGGCAAGTACACGATCACGGCGACGGGTAAGGATGTCGCGAACAACAACGTCGGCATCGCCGCGCAGGTGCAGGGCGTGGTGTCGTCCGTCGACCTGACCCAGTCGCCGCCGCTGCTCACCATCGACGGTGCCAGCTACACCCTGAGCCAGGTGAAGAGCATCATCGCCACCAGCAGCAACTAAAAGTGCGCGCCTCGCCACACACGAGATGTGATCCCCGCCTAGTGCGCAATTGCGCACGGGCGTGGGGATCCATCACCGCAGAACGTCGTTTTCGCGTGAGACCGTAACCCCGAGTCGTCGTCAAACTACTCGCTGGGGTTATGGGTCCCGGGCTCGCGCTACGCGCGCCCCGGGACGACAGTTGGGGCTTCGCCGGCTCCATTCGTTAGTAAAGTATTTACGAAGACCCCGCTCGGCCGGCTCGGATCATGGTGTCCAGCCCTCCGGGCCGGCTGTGTTCCAGCCATTTTCAACGAGAATTGTATTGAAGCCTTAGGCTTAGCGGATTTTTAAGCCCGCACGCGTAGGGTTACGGCGTGAGTTCAGTGGTTGAGAGTTTGTGAGTACGCCATGACAGAACCCCATCGCCCGAGGGTAAAATACGTCATCGGGCCGGACGGCAGTCCGCTGACGATCGCAGATCTGCCCGCACCCGGCACCAAACGCTGGGTCATCCGCCGCAAGGCCGAAGTCGTCGCCGCTGTGCGTGGCGGACTTCTCTCCCTCGAGGAGGCCTGCAGCCGTTATACCCTGACGGTCGACGAATTCCTCTCCTGGCAGTTTTCCATCGACCAGCACGGTCTGGCGGGTCTTCGCACCACCCGCATCCAGCAATATCGCCAGTAAGCGATCCGGAAATCTGCAGCTTTTGACGAAAATCGGCCTCGCACCGCGAGGCCGATTTTTTTCATGTTTCCTTTTGGCGCGACTTTTGTCCCAGCTCTTAACCTTCGTTAACCATATCGAAACCATCACCTAGGCAATAATTGCCCAGTCGACCGCTCGGTTGCGGGTCGAAGCTTCGGGGCGGTTGCTTGCAAGGTCTTGCGGACTTTTTGAAGGGTATCGGCGCCGCCCGGTTCGGGGCGATGATCGCGGTCACCGCCGCGCTCATCGGCTTTTTCGCGTTCGTCATCATGCGCGTGACCACGCCGCAGATGACGACGCTGTTCACCGACCTCTCGGTCGAGGATTCTTCCGGCATTATCAAGGATTTGGAGCGACAGGGCATCCAGTTCGAGCCGCGCAATGAAGGCAGCATCATCATGGTGCCCAAGGACAAGGTCACGCGCCTGCGGATGAAGCTCGCCGAGGGCGGCCTGCCCAAGGGCGGCGGCGTCGGCTACGAAGTGTTCGACAAGTCGGATGCGCTCGGCACCACCTCTTTCGTCCAGAACATCAACCATCTCCGCGCGCTCGAAGGCGAGCTCGCCCGTACCATACGCGCCATCGACCGCATCCAGGCCGCTCGCGTCCACCTCGTGCTGCCCGAGCGCCCGCTGTTCTCGCGCGAGGCGCCGGAGCCGTCGGCCTCGATCGTCGTGCGGGTCCGCGGCTCGCTCGAGGCCCAGCAGATCCGTGCCATCCGTCACCTCGTCGCCTCCGCCGTCAACGGGCTGAAGCCGCAGCGCGTCTCGATCGTCGACGAGGCCGGCTCTTTGCTCGCCGACGGCGCCGCGACCGATCCGGAGCAGGCGGTCGGCGACGAGCGCCGCACCGCCTTCGAGAAGCGGATCCGCAAGCAGGTCGAGGACATCGTCTCCTCCGTGGTCGGCTCCGGCCGCGCTCGCGTCCAGCTCTCCGCCGATTTCGACTTCAACAAGATCACCCAGACCTCGGACAAGTTCGATCCCGAGGGCCGCGTGCTGCGCTCGAGCCAGACCCGGGAAGAGAGCAGCCTCACCGCCGACAACAACGGCCAGGTCACCGTCAACAACGAGCTGCCCGGCAACCAGCAGAACAGCGGTCCGACGGCGAAGGACCAGAGCAAGAAGACCGAAGAGACCAACAATTACGAGATCTCCCGCACCACCAAGACCGAGGTGACCGAGGCCGGCCGGGTCAACCGCATCTCGGTCGCGGTGCTGGTCGACGGCATCTATTCCAAGAACGACAAGGGCGAGCTCGCCTACACGGACCGCACCAAGGAACAGCTCGACCGCATCGCCACCCTGGTGCGCTCGGCGATCGGCTTCGACCAGAAGCGCGGCGACCAGGTCGAGGTCGTCAACCTGCGCTTTGCCGACGCCCCCTCAACCGCCCCGATCGCCGAGCCCTCCGGTTTCCTCGGCATGCTCCAGTTCACCAAGGACGACGTCATGTACTTCGTCGAGCTCGGCGTGATGATGCTGCTCGGCCTGGTCGTGCTGTTCCTGGTGATCCGGCCGCTGGTCAAGCGCATCCTCGCCTCCGAGGAGGTCGCCGCCGCGATCTCCGGCGCCCTCGCCGGCCCCGCCGCTTCGGAGGAGGCCGCGCCTGCCGGGCAGGCGCTGCTGCCGGGCGGCGCCGCGAGCGCGATCGACGTCGCCACCATTCAGGGCCAGGTCCATGCCCAGTCCGTTCATCGCGTCGGCGAGCTCGCCGAGCGCAACCCCAACGAAACCGTCGCCATCATCCGCCAATGGCTGACCGAACCCGCGAAATAATCGAGAAGTGAACTGACATGGCCGGCAACCTGCAAAACGCCAACTCCAACGACATCACCAGCGTGATCTCGACGCTCGGTGCCCGCCAGGGCAGCCGCGCGGGCGGCAAGACCGAAGCGGTGACGGGACCCAAGCGCGCCGCGATCCTGATGCTGGCGTTGGGCGAGCAATATGGCGGCAAGATCTGGTCGATGCTCGACGACGACGAGGTGCGCCAGCTCTCGCTGGAAATGTCGACGCTCGGCACCGTCGAGGTCGACACGGTCGAGGACATGCTGCTCGAGTTCGTCTCGCGCATGTCGGCTTCCGGCGCGCTGATGGGCAATTTCGACGCCACCGAGCGGCTGCTGCAGCAATACCTGCCGCCGGAGCGTGTCAACGGCATCATGGACGAGATCCGCGGCCCCGCCGGCCGCAACATGTGGGAAAAGCTTTCCAACGTGCAGGAAGAGGTCCTCGCCAACTACCTCAAGAACGAATATCCGCAGACCATCGCAGTCGTGCTGTCGAAGCTGAAGCCGGAACACGCCGCGCGCGTGCTCGGCATCTTCCCCGAGGAGCTCGCGCTCGACGTCGTCAACCGCATGCTGAAGATGGAAGCGGTGCAGAAGGAGGTGATCGAGAGCGTGGAAAAGACGCTGCGCACCGAATTCATGTCCAACCTGTCACAGACCCGCCGCCGCGACGCCCACGAGGTGATGGCGGAAATCTTCAACAATTTCGACCGCCAGACCGAAACCCGCTTCATCACCTCGCTGGAGGAGGACAACCGCGAATCGGCAGAGCGCATCAAGGCGCTGATGTTCACCTTCGACGACCTCGTGAAGCTGGATTCCGGCTCGGCCCAGACCCTGATGCGCAATGTCGACAAGGACAAGCTCGGCGTCGCGCTCAAGAGCGCCAACGAGGACGTCCGCAACTTCTTCTTCGGCAACATGTCCTCGCGCGCGGCCAAGATGCTCCAGGACGACATGGCGGCGATGGGCCCGGTCCGCCTGCGCGACGTCGACGAGGCCCAGGCGCTGCTGGTCAACCTCGCAAAAGACCTCGCCGCCAAGGGTGAGATCATGCTGACCAAGAACCGCGCCGACGACGAGCTGGTGTACTGATGGGCGCCCCCGCAAAATTCCTGTTTGACACCGACTTCGCGGCGCCCGAGCGGTCGCCGCGGGAGAAGGCTGCAACCGCCGCCGAGATCGCCCAGAAGATCGCGGAAGCCGAGGCGCGCGCCTATCAGGACGGCTTTGCCGCCGGCCAGCGCGAAGCCAAGGCCGAGAGCGACCGCCGCGTCGCGCTCGCCATGGAAGAGATCAACATCGGTGTCCGCGGCGTCGCCGCCGGCATCGGTAACATCGAGACCAAGATGGAGACCGAGGCGGTCGACGTGGCGGTGGCGGTGGCGCGCAAGCTGTGCGCCGATCTGGTCGCCGCCGAACCGCTCGGCGAGATCATGGCGCTGGTCAAGGACTGCTTCTCGCACCTGGTCGCGACGCCGCATCTCGTCGTGCGCATCAACGACGCACTCTACGACAGCGCGCGCGAGAAGATGGAGCGGCTCGCCAAGCAGAGCGGCTTCGAGGGCCGGCTGGTGATCCTGGCCGAGCCCGATATCGCCACCGGCGACTGCCGGATCGAATGGGCCGACGGCGGCGTCGTGCTGGAGCGCGGCGCCATCGTGGCCAAGATCGACGAAATGGTCGGACGCTATATCGCGTCCCGCAGGGGGAGCTAAGCCATGAGCGACACCGACGGACAGGTCCCGCTGCCCGATCTCAACGGCCCGATGCCGCCGACCGGTACGGACGTCGGCTACAACGAGGACGAATATGCTGCGCGCGCCGCCGCCGACCTCGAAGCCGTGTTCGACGTGCCGGTGCAGGTCTCGGCCGTGCTCGGCCGCTCCAAGATGGACGTCAGCGAGCTGTTGAAGCTCGGGCCCGGCACCGTGCTCGAGCTCGACCGCCGCGTCGGCGAGGCCATCGACATCTACGTCAACAACAAGCTGGTCGCCCGCGGCGAAGTCGTCCTGGTCGAGGACAAGCTCGGCGTGACCATGACCGAAATCATCAAGACCGAACGCAGCTAGTAGCGCAAGGAATGACGCGCGGCAGCGCGACCAGACGGACAGGAGACTGACATGCGGCTTCTCATCGTTGGCACATTGAAGGGCCAGCTCACCACCGCCACCAAGATCGCGATGGAGAACGGCGCCACCGTGACCCATGCCGAGGATCACGAGCAGGCGATGCGCGTGCTGCGCGGCGGCAAGGGCGCCGACCTCCTGCTGGTCGACGTCGCCCTCGACATCCGCGACCTCGTGATGCGGCTCGAGGCCGAGCACATCCACGCGCCGATCGTCGCCTGCGGCATCACCAACGACGCCCGCGCCGCGGTCGCGGCGATCCACGCCGGCGCCAAGGAATACATCCCGCTGCCGCCGGATCCGGAGCTGATCGCCGCGGTGCTGGCCGCCGTCGCCAACGATTCCCGCGAGCTGGTCTATCGCGACGAGGCGATGGCCAAGGTGATCAAGCTCGCCCAGCAGATCGCGGGCTCCGACGCCTCGGTGATGGTCACCGGCGAATCCGGCACCGGCAAGGAAGTGCTGGCCCGCTACGTCCACACCCGCTCGGCCCGCGCCAAGCGGCCGTTCATCTCGATCAACTGCGCCGCGATCCCCGAGCATCTGCTGGAATCCGAACTGTTCGGCCACGAGAAGGGCGCCTTCACCGGCGCGATCGCGCGCCGCATCGGCAAGTTCGAGGAAGCGACCGGCGGCACGCTGCTGCTCGACGAAATCTCGGAGATGGACGTCCGCCTGCAATCGAAGCTGCTGCGCGCCATCCAGGAGCGCGTGATCGACCGCGTCGGCGGCACCAAGCCGGTACCGGTGGACATCCGCATCATCGCGACCTCGAATCGCAACCTGGCGGAAGCCGTGCGCGAGGGCACGTTCCGCGAGGATCTGCTGTTTCGCCTCAACGTCGTCAATCTGAAGATCCCGCCGCTGCGCGAGCGTCCCCTTGACATCCTCGAGCTCGCCCAGCACTTCGTGAAGAAATATGCCGAAGCCAACGGCGTGCCGGTGCGCCCGATCTCCGCGGACGCGCGCCGCGTGCTCTCCACCAACCGCTGGCAGGGCAACGTCCGCGAGCTCGAAAACACCATGCACCGCTCGGTGCTGATGGCGCAGGGCGACGAGATCGGCCCCGACGCGATCCTCACACCCGACGGCGACCGCCTCGACCTCGCCAAGACCGCCCCGGCCGTGGCGCATGCAACCATGGCCGCCGAGCAGGTGACGCGGGCGCTGGTGGGGCGCACCGTCGCCGACGTCGAACGCGACCTGATCCTGGAGACGCTGAAGCACTGCCTCGGCAACCGGACCCATGCCGCGAATATCCTGGGCATCTCGATCCGCACGCTGCGCAACAAGCTCAACGAATATTCCGACGGCGGAATTCCGATCACACCGGCGGGAACGCCGGGCGAATATCCGCGGATGCCGATGGTGGGGGCGTAGGTCTCCACGCTGGTTGTGACTGCAAATGCCCGGGCCAACTCCCGGGCATTTTGTTTTTGTTGGTGAGGCGCGTAGTCGCCACACTCTCAGTGTCGTCCCGGCGAACGCCGGGACCCATAACCCCAGAGAGGAGTTTGGCGAAGACCCGTCGTTCGGTACTCCTACCGACCACATCGATAGATTCCGCGGTATGGGTCCCCGCGTTCGCGGGGACGACACCGGTGAACATGGCCGCACCGCATCCGGCGACTAGGTCGCGGCCGTGCAACGCCCTATAACCCCGCGTGGGAACAACGCGAGGAACCACATGTCGGAAGCTCAAATCACGGACTGGCTGGCGTCGCAGCGGCAGGCGATGATCGATCTGCTGCGCGATGTCGTGAACATCGATTCCGGATCCTATGATAAGGAAGGCGTCGATGCGGTCGGTGCGCGGTTCGAGCGGCATTTTGCCGAGCACGGCATTCCGTTCCGGCGCGAGAGCAACGCCACCTTCGGCGATGCGATCCATGCCGATGTCGCCAAACCCGGCAGCAACGAGAAGCCGGTGCTGTTGATGGGCCATCGCGACACCGTGTTCGGCAAGGGCGAGGCCGGACGGCGTCCGTTCACGATTGAGGGCAAGCGCGCCTATGGACCCGGCGTTGCCGACATGAAGTCCGGCGTCGTGATGAACATCTTCGTGGCGACCGCCTTCCACAAGTTCGGCGGCAGCCCGCATCCGATCAAGGTGCTGATCACCTCGGACGAGGAGATCGGCTCGCCCTCTTCGCGCCCGGTGATCGAGCGCGAGGGACGCGCCTCACGCGCCGTGTTCAATTCCGAGCCGGGACGGCCGACCGGCAACATCGTCACCGGCCGCAAGGGCGGCATCTTCATGCACTTTGCCATCACCGGCAAAGCCGCGCATTCCGGCGCCAATTTCGCCGCGGGCATCAGTGCGATCGGCGAGCTCGCGCACAAGATCGTCCAGATCCACGCGCTGACCGATCTCGACAAGGGCATCACGCTGAATGTCGGTCTCGTCTCGGGCGGGCAGTCCGTGAACACCACGGCGCCCTCAGCCGAGGGCCAGATCGACCTGCGCTACGTCGATCCGGCGGATCGTGCGAGGATCATGGCGGCGATCGAGACCATCATCGCGACGTCCTACGTTCCGGGTACCAGCGCGACGCTCACGGTGAAGGGCGAGTTCGTGCCCGTGGTGCAGAGCGCGGAGTCGAAGACGCTGTTCGAAGGCTATCAAGCGGCCGCGAAGCAGGTCGGCCTTACCACGCTCCAGGGCGAGTTTTCCGGCGGCTGCGCCGATTCCGGCTTCACCGCGGCAGTCGGCACACCGACCATCTGCGGCCTCGGGCCGGTCGGCGGGCTCGCGCACACGCCGGAGGAATATCTCGAACTCGACAGCATCGTGCCGCGCGCCCAGGCGCTGGCGCTGGCGATTTTGCGGGGGTGAACGCAGGTGCCGTAGGGTGGGCAAAGGCGCGTTTGCGCCGTGCCCACCATTCGTCTCGTTCGATAGCAGTGGTGGGCACGCTTCGCTTTGCCCACCCTACGAGACCTACCAAGTCCTACGAATAACTCGGCGCGTCCGGCTTGCGGAAGATGTGGATGGGGTCGCCCGGCACGATCGGCTGGCCGCTGAACGTCGCATAGGCATAGAGCGCGAGGTAGCCGATCGCGAGCGCGCCGATGGCGTAGAAGGCCCAGGTCGCGACGCGCTTCATCGTTCAGCTCCATTGCCGTCCCGGACGAGACGGCCCAAAGCGCTTCTAGAGCGACGACGGGGAAAAGGCCAGCCTGCGGGCCGCCCAAGCGCGGCGATCAAACGCCGCGCAGGCCGCGGGCGGGTACGCTGACCTCGGCGAGCCTCGCCGCGTCTTCGTCCTGGTCGACCGCCACATACTGGCCGTGCCAATAGGCCAATGCAGCATTGCGGGTCGAATTCCTGACGCTGCTGACGCGGCCGATGACGATGCCGTGCGAATGCCGCTCGACGATCTCCTCGACCTCGCAATCGACCGCGGACAATGCACCAACCAGCAGCGGGACGCCCGAGACCGCCGTCACCCACTGGCTACCCGCAAAGCGATCGGCCCCCTTCAGCCCGCCCTTGCCGGCAAAACGCTCGGCGACGTCGAGCTGGTCGGCCGCGAGGATGTTGACGCCGAAGGCGCCGTAGCGGCGGATCAGCGGGAAGGACGAGGCATCGCGGTTGATGCTGACCAGCAGCGTCGGCGGATCGACCGACAGCGAGGTCACCGAGGTCACCGTCATGCCGGTAATGTCCTTGCCCCGCCCGGCGGTGATGACGCTGACGCCGCCGGTGAGGTGGCGCATGGCGCCGCGGAAATCGGCGGACGAGACGGCAGTTTCAGTCATGAGATCGCGAGGCACTACATTCATGGCATGGTCCCCGAAGCGGGGTTCCCCTGTATTTAGGTACGATCGTCCGCCGACAAAAGATGGCTCAGGATCGAGCCTTCGAGGCTTGCGAGCTCGGCGGAGCCGCGTTCGCGCGGCCGGGCGGCGTTAACCGTAACATCGTGGGCAATCCGGCCCTCGTCGATCACCAGCACCCGGTCGGCCAGCGCGACGGCCTCGGCGACGTCGTGGGTCACCAGGATCGCGGTAAAGCCCTGGTCGCGCCAGACCCGCTCCAGCAGCCGCTGCATCGAGATGCGGGTCAGCGCGTCCAGCGCGCCGAGCGGCTCGTCGAAGGCGAGCACACGCGGATGGGAGACCAGCGCACGGGCGAGCGCAACGCGCTGCTTCTGGCCGCCCGACAGCACCGACGGCCACTGATCACGCTTGTCGGTCAGCCCAACCTCGGTCAACGCCTTCTCGGCGCGCGCATGCGCATCACCGGATGAGCGATTACGGCCGAGACCGACCTCGACATTGGAGAGCACCCGTGCCCAGGGCAGCAGCCGTGGCTCCTGGAACATCACGCGGATGTCCTCGGGCTGGACATCCTGGCCGAAGCTGATGCTGCCGGCGTCGATCTTTTCCAGGCCGGCGATCAGCCGCAAGAGCGTGCTCTTGCCGCAACCGCTCTTGCCGACGATGGCGACGAACTGGCCGGCGGGAATGTGCAGGTCGATGCCGCGAAGCACCTCGTTGTCGCCGTAGGATTTGCGCAAGCCGCGGATGCTGAGCGGCAGGCCTGTCGTCTGCGCCGGGCGCTCCTCGCGCACGACGCGTGCCTGCGGCACGAAATTGGCGCGGCTGGCGAGCTCGGTTTCGGGAAGGGCCGTACGAAGAGCTGTCTGCATGTCACTCTCAGCATTTCTGGAAGGCGGGGTGCCAGGAGAGCGTCAGGCGCTCCAGCACACGGGAGGCGCTGTCAGCGAGCTTGCCGAGCAGAGCGTAAATCAGGATCGAGAGCACGACGACGTCGATCAGCATGAACTCGCGCGCCTGCATCGCCATGTAACCGAGGCCCGAGGAGGCCGCGATGGTCTCGGCGACGATCAGGGTGAGCCACATGATGCCGAGCGCAAAGCGGATGCCGACGAAGATCGAGGGCAACGCGCCGGGGAAGATCACGCGGCGGAACAGCTCACTGTCGGTCATGCCGTAGATGCGGCCCATCTCGATCAGCTGCGGATCCACGGTGCGGATGCCGTGCAGCGTGTTGAGGTAGATCGGGAAGAACACGCCGAGCGCCACCAGGAACAGTTTTGCGCTCTCGTCGATGCCGAACCACAGAATGACCAGCGGGATCAGCGCCAGATGCGGCACGTTGCGCACCATCTGCAACGTGGTGTCGGTGAGCTTGGCCGAGAGCTGCGACAGGCCGTTGGCGAGACCGAAGGCGAAACCGATGCCGCCACCGATCAGGAAGCCGATCGAGGCACGCCAGAACGACACCCAGATGTTGCGCAGGAGCTCGCCGGAGAGCAGCAGCTTCCATCCGGCCAGCGCGACGTCGCTCGGAGCGGGCAGCACGCGGGTCGGCACGAAGCCGGTGACGCAGGCGACTTGCCAGATCGCGACGATGGCGAGCGGCACGATCCACTGGATCAGGCCGTCGACTCGCGGCAGGCGAAAGCTGCGCGGGAGTGAAACGCTGTCGATCAGGCTCATGACTCGGACACCCGCTGCTGCGGACGGAAATCGCTGCCGACCGTTTCGCCAAAAGGACCGCCGTTGAAGTGCAGCTTGGTCACGTTGCTCGGCTGCTCCAGCGAGAGCAGCGGGAACACCAGCTCGGCGAAGCGATACGCCTCCTCCAGATGCGGGTAACCCGACATGATGAAGGTATCGATGCCGATGTCCTGATACTCCCTGATGCGCGCCGCTACCGTCTGGGCGTCGCCGACCAGCGCCGTGCCGGCGCCACCGCGCACGAGACCGACACCGGCCCACAGGTTCGGGGCGATCTCGAGCTTGTCGCGCTTGCCGCCATGGAGCTGCGCCATGCGCTGCTGACCGACGGAGTCCATGCGGGCAAAGTTCTTCTGCGCCAGCGCGATGGTGTCGTCGCTGACATGCCTGATCAGCTCGTTCGCGGCGCGCCAGGCCTCGTCATTGGTCTCGCGGACGATCACATGAAGACGAATGCCGAAGGAGAGCTTGCGGCCGCGCGCAGCTGCGACCTCCCTCACCTTCGCGATCTTCTCGGCAACCAGAGCCGGCGGCTCACCCCAGGTGAGATATTTGTCGACCGCGTCGACGGCGACGTCGATGCCGGCATCGGACGAACCGCCGAAATAGAGCGGCGGCCGCGGCGACTGCACCGGCGGAAACAGCAGCTTGCCACCCTCGACATGGATGTGCTTGCCCTCGACATTGACGGTCCTGCCGGCGAGCAGGTCGCTATAGACGCTGAGGAACTCGCGGGTGACCTCGTAGCGCTCGTCATGGCCGAGGAAAATGCCGTCGCCCTTGTTCTCGACGGGATCGCCGCCGGTGACGACGTTGACGAGAAGCCGGCCATTGGTGACGCGGTCGAGCGTCGCCGTCATGCGCGCCGCCACGCTCGGCGATTGCAGGCCGGGGCGGACAGCCACGAGGTAGCGCAGCCGCTCGGTGAACGGCGCAACCGAGGAGGCGACGATCCAGGAATCCTCGCAAGATCGCCCGGTCGGCAACAGCACGCCGTAATAACCGAGCTGGTCGGCGGCCTGCGCGATCTGGCGCAGATAGTTGAAATTGACCTCACGGCCGCCGATGCCGGTGCCGAGATAGCGGCCGTCGCCGTGGGTCGGCAGGAACCAGAGGATGTTGGCGTTGGACTGCTTACTCATGTGCTTGCTCACGATCCTGGTTTCCGGGCCACGTCGGAAATCTTGATGGATTTGGGGATCAGGTTGAGCGCGAAGAACGCATCCGCAACCTGCTGCTGATCGGCGATGACGGCATCGGTGATCGGCTTGATGCCGTAGGCCTGCCGCTTCAGCGCCACCTCGACCACGGGGACCGACAGGCCGATCGCCGGCGCCAGCTGCTCGGCAACCGCGTGGATGTCGCCCTTGGCCCAATCGTCGACCGAGCTCAGCTCGGCCAGCACGGCATCGACGATCTTCGGGTTGGCTTCGAGGAATTTCTTCGAGGCGAAATAGAACTGGTAGTTGGCGACGATGCCGGTGCCGTCGGCGAGCGTGCGCGCACCGGTGGCGGCTTCGGCCGCGGCCTGGAACGGATCCCAGATCACCCAGGCATCGACCGCGCCGCGCTCGAAGGCAGCGCGCGCATCGGCCGGCGCGAGGAACACCGGCTCGATCTCGGAATATCTGACACCCGCCTTCTCCAGCGCCTTGACCAGGAGATAGTGGACGTTGGAGCCCTTGTTGAGCGCGACCTTCTTGCCCTTGAGATCGGCGACCGATTTCAGCGGGCTGTCCTTCGGCACCAGGATCGCCTCGCCCTTCGGCGCCGGCGGCTCGTAGGCGACGTACTGGATCGGCGCGCCGGCGGCCTGCGCGAAGATCGGCGGGGCTTCACCGGTGTTGCCGAAATCGATCGCGCCGACATTGAGCGCTTCGAGCAGCGGCGGGCCGGACGGGAATTCGGTCCACACCACCTTGTACCCGTCGGCGGCGAGCTTCGGCTCCAGCGTGCCCTTGCTCTTGAGCAGCACCAGCTTGCCGTATTTCTGGTAACCGATGCGGACGACCTTGGCTTGGCTGTCTTGGCCATAGGACGTGCCGACCGCGGCGGCGACGATGCCGATCGACAGCACGATGGCCGCCATCAGACGTTGAACGATGCGCCTCATGTTCAGACCTTTTGATATGGGGAGATTGGTCGGCACGATCAGGTCGCCGCGCTGCGCCAGACGATGTCGCGAATGACGACCGGCTTCGGGATCAGGCCGAGCTTGTAGAAGCGGTCGGCGACGCCCTGTTGGGTCACGACGATGTCGTCGGTGACGGGGCCGACCACGAAGTTCGCGCGCTCGGCCGCGACGGCCTGGATGTCGAGCGGGACGCCGGTGACGGCGGCGAGCCATTTGGCGACCTCACCGCGGTGCTGTTCGGCCCATTTGCCGGTCGCGGTCGTGACGTCGACGATCTGCTGCAGGATGGAGCCGTGGGTCTTCGCGAACTCGCGGTTGGCGATGTAAAAGGAGTTGGTCTTGGTGACTTCGCGTGCATTGATCAGGATGCGGCCGTTCTGCTTGGTCTCGCCGATCGCAAAATAAGGATCCCAGATCGCCCAGGCCTCGATGCTGCCATTGGCAAACGCAGGGCCCGCGTCCGGCGGCGTCAGATAGACCGGCGTGATGTCGGCATAGGTGAGACCGGCCTTCTCCAGCGTCTGCACCACGACATTGTGGGCGCTGGACCCCTTGGTGAAACCGATACGCTTGCCCTTCAGATCGGCGATCGATCGGATCGGTGAATCCTTCGGCACCAGGATGCCCTGGCCGTTGGTGATGGGCTGGCCGGCGGCATAGACGATCGCGGCACCCGCGGCCTGGGCGAACACTGGCGGGGAATCGCCGACCGAACCGAAGTCCACACTACCGACGTTCATCGCCTCCATCATCGGCGGGCCCGAGGAGAACTCGACCCATTTCACGTCGATGCCTTGCGGATTGAAATGCTTTTCCAAGGAAGCCTGCTGGCGCGTGATAACCAGCACGCCTGTCTTCTGGTAGCCGATACGAATTTCCTTCACCGCGCCCTGCGCGTTCGCGCGGGAGGCAAATGCAGCGGCGGCCGCAGTTCCAACGGAGAGCTTGAGAAAATCACGACGCTGCATTCCACACTCCCGGCCGCCTGCGGCCGTCATTCCCTTGCATTGCAGGAATGATGGTGCGGGTCAGTGGAGGTGTCGAGACGCCAAGGAAAATAGCGATGCGAGCACTGCGCGTGTGGCGAAGCGCATGATTAATCTTTCAAGCGGCCGCGCTCATGCAGAGGGATTTTTCCGCACGCGAATGTGAGAACCACGGGAATCTCGTCGACGCTCCCAGGGCCGGAACATAAAATGTCGAAAACAACCCCATGCACAGTACCCGACAATAGTCCGATCATTGACTTACGTATTATCCGAAGTTCGTTTGACACGTCGGGCAAAACAGGAGCATGATGGCATCATGGCAGTGTGTGGATCGGGGCCTCCGACAAGGCGCGGTCAGTGCTCGCGCACCCAGGGATCGGACGAGAAATAGCAATTCTCGAGCACCATGCGATCCCTGGCGCGGAAACTGACGCGACATCGACGCCACACCTTTGTCTGATGCTTGCCGTCGTCTGACGTATCGACGTCGGAGATCCACACGATCGGCCGTCGCCAGCGATAACGTCCGTCCCGATCCCAACCGTCGCAACCGCCGCGGCCGCATGCGATGTGGACACTGGTCATCGTCCCATCTGGCCTGAAGCACCAGGTCCGCGAACCCCACTCCTTGCCGGGCGGCGTTTGGGCGTAAGGCACAAGCGAGGTCTGCGTCCAGCAGCCGGAAATGGAGGACGGTCCGGCGGCGCGCGCCGGTACGACGACCAGCAACGCGATCAGTGCCGACGCGGCAGCCAGAGACGATTCAAGCCACGGCTTGGGCCAGAACTGGATGGACATGACGCCAATGAACATGACGTCATGTGTGTCGCCGGAGAACGATGCGGTTCAATCGTCCGACGACACAAGTTCGCCGTCACGGCGACCGTCGTCTGGTCAGTGCACCCACCTCACCGGCAGGTTCAGCAGGCCGCGGAACGCCCAGCCTCCGATCCGCACTGGCTCATCGTCGGCAAGTTCGAGACGGCTCGCCCTCGCGAACACCGTCGGCAGCGCGACGTCCGCGATCATCGCTCGCGAGGCCCAGGCGCCGGCGCAGAAATGCGGGCCGGCGCCGAAAGCGACGCTCTTGGTGGTGTCACGCCGCACGTCGAACTGGTCGGCGCGCTCAAAATGCTTCTCGTCGCGATTGGCGGAGCCGAACATCAGGAACACGCGCTCATCCAGCTCGAACGAGACGTCGCGGATGCTCCACGGTTTTGCGATGCGCCGCGGCGACATGCCGATCGGCGAGATCCAGCGGGCGTATTCCTCGAAGGCTTCGAGCCAGGTCACCTCGCCCTTGCGCACGAGATCGAGTTGCTCGGGATGGCTCAGCAGCGCCCACACCGTGCCGGCGATCGCCTTGCGCGGCTCGTTCTGGCCGCCTGAGATCGCGAGTTTTACATTTGCGCGCACGCTCTCCATCGGCATGCCCGAGGCAAGGAGCACGCCGAGGATGCTCTGATCCGGATTCTTCGTGATCACCGGCAGGATATCGTCGATCGCAGCATCGATGCCTGACGTCGCTGCGTGACAGCGCGCCTCGACCGCGGGATCGCCGGTGTAGTTGGCGATACCCTCGATCATGCCTTGCGACCACGAATCCATGTCCTGGAAGCCGATATTGGTGAGGCCGGTGATCGACTTCAGGCATTCGCCGGAAAACGGCAGCGCGAAGTCGCGCATGAAATCGATCCGCCCCGGCTCGATCGCACCGATGATGCGGTCGGCATGGGCCTGGAACAGCGCGGTCCAGTGCGCCTTCACTGTCCTCGGCGACACCGTCGGAAACATCGCGCGACGCTCGACCTGATGCGCCTCGCCGTCCTTGCGCATCATGTTGTGGCCCATCAGCCGGTTCATCAGGCCGGCCGGCTGGTGCGAGGAGAACACGTCGATCTGCTTCTCGGAGATCGAGATGTCGTCCCGGCTCGCCAGCAGCGTCGAGCCGAGTTGCGGCACGAAGGCGATCGGCGCTTCCTTCCGCATCTTCGCGAGCATCGGATAGGGATCGGCCCAGAACGAAGCAGGGTCGATGTCGATGCGCGGCGCGGTGCTCAAGCGTTGCTCCCTTGTAATTTCCTCGATCCCTCAAGTTACCGTTTTCGGAGGCGTCTGTCTGTCCCCAGCGATTGGGACAAGCCGGCAAAGATTCAGCCAAGCATCGGGAAAGAATCGGGCCGCCGTAAGGACGGTCTGTATGGCCTGCGCCTACAGCTTCTCACGGCCGGGGATCGAGCCGCCATCCGCGAAGCCCACGCAAAGCATCTACCGATCGCGTCTAAGGGCCAGGGACGGACGCGGCCTTATCAAGCGAAAATCCACGATTTCGCAGAATCGTTTGGATCGTCTTGTCGTGCTGATTCAGCTTTGCGGCGGCAAGCACCTCGGCTGCAAACGCCTTTGGCGCGCTGGTCTTGGACGGGTGGTCCAACAAAGACCACCATGCCTTCATAAGAATCGGATCGATCACATCCCCAGTTAGTCGATTGCGCATTTCCCAGAATGCACCGCCCCAAATCTCGCCGGTAGTCCAGGGATCATCTTTCAAAGCCTTTGTCGTCTTGAACTTCAGCCTGTTGTCGAGGCAACGGAGATATGGCTGACCCGGGCGGATGATCTCAGCGGAAATTTCGCCTACCCGTGGGTTGTTCAAGAAGCTTGCTGGAAAGTAGTCGGCAAGACCCGACTCGATCCCGGCGAAGTTTCCCGTCCATGGATTGTTGGTTTTGGACGTTAGAGCGTGATGGCTATATTCTCGCAAGGCCACAAAAACATCGCGGGCGATCCTGGAGTCAATTTCGAGCGTGTTGTTTTGGTACTGGGCATAGTGCCCGGGCACCGCACCAATCTTGATCTTCGCCTGAACCAAGTCGGGCGGCGAACCAATCTTGTCGAGGTAAGCAATGTATGCCTCGAGTTTTCCCTGTAGCTCGGTTTGAATGTCGGCCGTCAGATCAGTTGTAGACTCAAAGGCAAATCGTCCCGGCGATGGTAGCGACGGACCTTTGCCCGGCTGCCGACGATCAAGATATTCTCGAAGAGAGATTGCCTGGTCCTTCTCAACGACCAAGCCTGCTCCGAGCAAGAATTCCAAGTTCTTGGCCGCGGCTTCCGTGTCGCCGGTCTTGATCATTTCAAGAATGCGCGTGGACTCCGCCTTGCTTGTCTCAAGCTTTAGCTGGGTCCTCCCGTTGAAAAAGGTGACCAAGAGGTTTCCCAATGCAGCCAGAGCGGCGGCGCAAATCGCGACAAAGAGAGGATTGAACCATTTAGAGCTGACTTGCTCGCCTTCCCGAAGCGAAAGCTCCCGCTCCTTTAGAGCAAGCTCGCGCACCCGCATCTCACGTTCGTCGCGCCATTTTTCCTTGTCGAGTTCAAGCCGAAGGGCCTCAGTACTCGGCTCGTTCTTGGCTGCCTGTGCAAGGCTTTTGGAATTCGCAAGGGCAAGGACAAGCGCCGCGATTGGCAAAGCCGCCACCGCACCGGCTAGTTGCGTGACAAACTCGCGACGTCTCATGTCGGGACTCGCTCCTCTCAGGAGTTGACAATGCGCGCGTAGATCTGTCTGCGAAATGCCTCACATTCCGAGGGCCGTAAGCGAGGATTTGAAACCTAAGTCTACCAATTCAAATGCCGGCCTTACCCGTCACCCCTCGATAGGGCGGGGATGATACGATGCTATCCCAAGTCATCGAAGCGATAAACCGCTCGCTTTAGTCGATTCGCGATTCCCCGACGGCGGACATCGGCAAGCGCATGAGCGAACGTTCGTTAAGTGCCCGCAACTGACTTAAACGCGACGACTTGAATTGCCTCCTTGTCCTCAGTTGCAGACCGGGGACAGAGGACTGACTTACCGAGCTTCGGCGATCTTCGGTCCGGATGACAACATCTGCGCGTTAGCCGCCAGGGGCCGCTTCGACGGCGATGCCGGGTCCGGCAGCCGGAAAGCGGCGTCGGCCGGCGCTCCCTGGGAGGGCCTGCGGGCTGCGGTTGCCGGAAGCACGATCACTTTCGCTCCGATCTTCACCCGCTCGTAAAGGTCCGCGACGTCGTCATTGGTCAGCCGGATACAGCCGGACGAAACCTTCTTCCCGATCGTATCGGGATTGTTGGTGCCGTGAATGCGATATTCGGTCTCGCCGAGATACATCGCCCGGGCGCCGAGCGGATTGCCCGGACCGCCCGCCATGAACCGCGGCAGATAAGGCTGACGCGAGACCATCTCCACAGGCGGATGCCAATCCGGCCATTCTGCCTTGCGGGCCACAGTCTGTTCACCGGACCATGTGAAACCTTCGCGGCCAACACCGATGCCGTAGCGCATCGCTTGCCTGTCGTTCAGAACGAAATAGAGGAATGTGTTTCCGGTATCGATGATCACGGTGCCCGGCGCCTGACGGCTGGCGTAGTCAACCACCTGCCGGACAAGTGCTCCGGGAACGCCAGCGTCGGCTTTGGGTGGTTCGACCAGAGGCGCCGGGGCCGGAATCGCAACCGGGACCGGAATCGCAGCCGGAGCTGGCGCTGATGCACGAACTGGAGTCGACACGTAAACCGGAGTTGACGACGCCTGGGCCTGTTGTGCGGACGGTTTTCGTATCGGTTGCACGTCCGCCGGGCTAGACAGCAAGCTATACCCCACCACGGCGACGGCCACGGCGCCAATCGCGACTCTCGCGGCCATGGGTATTGCGAGGGCCTCTGCCTTCTTACGTTTGGCCCGCTTGCTCATGTCTTTCCCCAGGTCACCATGCCTGGAAGAGGTACCCGGCAAGATTTAAGAAACTTCGAAGCGATGTCGCTCAGACTGGAACCGTTGGCGATGGTTAACGCCCAACTCTTGTTCGGCGACGTGAAAATTGGGCGTACCGCTTGATATTGAGGTTGCGATGCGGACGACGCGCTTCTCATCGCGGAACGAGTCGGGGTCTGAATCGCCGGGCGGAGCGAACGCGCTCCGCGCCTTCATTGACGACGGCTTCGGGCCACGAGCGGAAGTCGTTCAGGCGGACTTCCCGCATCTATCCGCCGCCATTCGGCCGTCGTCGCATACCTACAGGCTGTGCGACTCCGCGCGGTCAGTTTTCCGCTTTCTTGGCCTCGTTCAACGCACTAATGATTGCCTTGATGGTGCCTTCCGCAGCCGCGGCATTGTATCCGACACGGTAGCCATGGAAAACGTGGATTGGCTCGTGATCTTCGAAGCTGTGGTTCGCCCCCTTCCACAGCACCGTCTTCACAGGAATCGACCGCTTGCTCTCGGCCATCTGGCCGCAGAGGATGGGGCTGGTCGCCTCGTCCTTCTCTGCTAGGAAGAGATGGACCGGGGCGTAGAACTCGACGTTCTTCATCAAATAACAGGACGGCTGCATCGCGAAGCCGCCCGCGAACATGTGCTCGTGCAGGTCGCCGATCGCCCGGTTCATGATGATCAAGGTCGTGGTCGCACCGTTGCTGCGGCCAAGGACGTAGACCCGCTTGGGATCGGCGATCTTCTGTCCGATGAGCCAGTCCAGCGCCGCATACGCATCGTCAGCCCGGCGCCGCGCCCAAGTCAACTGGCTGGGATCCGAACAGACGCCGTCGGGTCCCAATCCCCGGCTGCCGAAGCTGTCGAGCAGGAGAACACCATAGCCTGCTCCGACCAATCTGCCGCCGTAGTCACGCCCCCATTTCCTCTCGACCCGGCCGAACCCGTCGCAGCCGTGCAGCATGATCACGAAGGGGATTGGTCCCTTGGCGCCCTGCGGCCGCATAATGTCCGCCGACAGTTCGCCCTCGGCCTTTACCTTACCCTTTTCCTCGACGGTGCCGTCCATGAAGTTTTTCGACCTGCCGTCGATGTATTCGTTGCCGGGAATCCAAGGCAAGGACTGCGCTGAAGTATGCCAAGGTATCTTGACCATCTCAGCACGCGCAGATGAGAACGACAAAACAGCGACTATTGAGAGTATGATTTGCCTCATTGGAAATTGCACCTTTGCCCCCTTGATTCTGGTCAACACCATATCCGACTTGGGAAAGCGTAAGTATCCTTGAAGAGGATTCGCGCCGCGGATGTCGGCCTTGGGTGGTGGGCTCAATTGGTCAGCGCGACACTCTAATCTTTTAGCACAGATGGAGTGTGGACATGAAACGGCGAAGTCGCATTTATTACTCGGCAGCCCAGCGATCCGAAATCTGGGATCGCTGGCAGGCCGGCGAGCCGATGAGCTCGATCGGACGCCGATTTGACCGGAAGTCCTCGTCGGTCTTCTCAGTGATCTCGCCGACCGGCGGAATTCGTCCTCTAGATAGGCACCGTGCCAAACAGGCGCTCAGCCTGGCCGAACGAGAGGAGATCTCTCGATGGCTCAGCATGCGCTGCTCGTTGCGGTCGATCGCGCGCCACTTGGGACGATCTCCATCAACCATCAGCCGTGAAGTCCAGCGCAATGGCGGGCCAGAGCGCTATCGGGCTGCGGGGTCCGATCAGGCCGCGTGGGATCGGGCGCGGCGCCCCAAGCTTTGCAAGCTGGCTTGCCGTCCGTTCTTGAGGCGGACAGTATCGACCTTGCTTCAGCGGCAATGGTCACCGGAGCAAATTGCCGGCTGGCTCAAGCGCACCTATCCGGGGGAACCTCAAAAGCAGGTGTCACACGAGACGATCTATCGCAGCCTGTTCATTCAGGCGCGCGGCGTGCTGAAAAAGGAGCTTCTTGAGCACCTGAGGGCGAGGCGCACGGTCCGCCGATCGAGGCACGCCAGCATGAAACGAAACGGGCTCGGCCAGATCAAGAATGCCGTCTCCATCAGCGAGCGGCCGCCGTCAGTTGAAGATCGTGCGGTGCCCGGCCATTGGGAGGGCGATCTGATCGGCGGTTCGGGGAATAGTTATGTCGCAACGCTTGTCGAGCGCCATTCGCGCTACGTGATGCTGGTCAAGGTTGCGAACAAGGATACCGAAAGCGTTGTCTCGGCACTGATCAAGCAATCGCAGCGATTGCCCAGCGAACTTTACCGGTCGCTGACCTGGGACAGAGGCAAGGAGCTCGCAGACCATCAACGGCTGACATTGGCCACCGAAGTCGAGGTCTACTTTTGTGATCCTCGATCTCCCTGGCAGCGCGGGTCAAGCGAAAACACCAACAGATTACTGCGCCAATATCTTCCGCGCGGCACCGATCTGTCCTTGCACAGCCAGGCCAAGCTCAGTGCCATCGCAAGGCAGCTCAATGAAAGGCCGAGAAAGACCTTGCTCTATCAGACGCCGGCTGAGAAGTTCGCAGAATGTGTTGCAGCGGTCGGTTGAACTCGCCGTCAAAAGGCGACGATCCCGGAGGGCCGGCTGCGTGTCGGCTTTGCTCTCGGAAGCAGATATCGCGGATCTAGAGTCCCCTTTAGTTCAGGTGGCCCGGCCCCGAGAGCAAGCCCAGCACGATCGAAAATAATTCGTTCTGCGAGGAGATGCCGAGCCGCTCATAGGCGCGCTTGCGGTAGGTCAGGGTCGAATGCAGGCTGATGCCGAGCGCTTGCGAGATCGCCTCGGAGCTGAAGCCGAGCAAGATGCGGCGGCAGACGTCCTGTTCGCGCGGCGTCAGCGCGGAGAGGGGCGCGCGCGTTGCGAACAACGCGGCGAGATTCTGGTCGAGCGTCGCGGTGGCCGCCTGCTGGAAATGACGCGCAACGCTGGCGCCGATCGCAGGCGCAATGGTCTGAAGCCGCGCACGTTCGGCGTCGCCAAAGCGGCCCTGCGCCGTGATGCGGTAGAAATTGACATAGAAGCAGGTGTCGCCGACCCAGATCGCTGTCGCATATTTGTCGACGATATCAGAGTCATTGAAGAAGATTTTCCGGTAGCGCGCGCCATACATGCGCGGCGCGAACGACGGCAGCATGATCGGCGCGGTGCCCTCGCCTTCGAACAGCGCATCACGATTGGGATCGGATTTGTGGAACTGACCGGCATAGGCCGCGCCGAGATCGCTGCCGATCGGGATGTTGCCGGCGTCGAGCAGACAGCTCGCCGCGCCGGTGCGCGTCAGGGCAAACACCATGCAATGGCCGACGCCGGCCTGCCGGCGCAACGTGTCGATCAGGACATTCGGGAAATCAGGCCGGCCGATGGCGAGCACCGCCGGCGCGATGTCGTTCGCCGCTGGAGTTGAGGCCATGCCGTGGGGCCGCATTGGTTTCCTCCGCAAAAGTTCTTTTGGCGGAAGATATCAGCAAGAGGATTTGGCAGGAAGTCGGAGACCGCGGCTTTTGCCGCTTCTGGGTCCCGGCTCTGCGCAGCAACGCTACGCGCTGCAGCGCGTCCGGGACACGAGAGTGTTGCTGGTCGATGCAGAGGATGGTCTCGTGCCCCGGACGCAGCGCAGCGTGACATAAGCGCGTTTACGCGCGTCTTCGACGCGCTATGGCGCTGCTGAGCCGGGGCCCATGCCGGATGCAGCGCCCCTACCCCGCCGCGGCCTTGGCCGGCGCGACGTTGATCGCGAGCTTGCCGTAGCGATCCGTAAACGCCTCGGTGTCGATCTCCTCCAGCTTGATCTCACCACGCATGACGCCCTGCTTCCACGCCGCCTGGGCCGGATCGTTCTGGAACTCCGGCATCACCTCGCGGCCGAACAGCTCGAGCGATTCGCAGATGTGCTCGTGGCTGTTCTTGCCGGCCTGGTTGAGCAGGATGACCTGGTCGATATGCGACGACTGGAAGCGCTTCAGCTTCCTGCGGATCGTCTCGGGCGAGCCGATCAGGCCGCCGCGCAGCGCCGCCTCCTGCGCCTCGGGATTGTCGCGCTTCCACTTGTTGTACTCGTCCCACATGTTCACGGTGTAGGGCGCGGGACGCTGGCGGTTCTGCGAGGTGCCGTAGAAGCGCAGCGCGAACTGGAAGAAGGTGGCGCCGTCGGCGCGCGCACGCGCCTCCTCGTCGGTCTTGGCGCACATGAAGAACGACACCAGCGCCATGTTCGGGTTGATCTCGTAGTCGGCCAATTTGTGCAATCGCTTGGTCATCGCGTTGTAATAGGCGTGCACCCAGGCATGCGCGGCATCCGCGCTGACGAACTGGAAGCCCAGCGCGCCAAAGCCGTGACGGCCGGCACGTTCAATGGTCGGCAGTTGCGAGCACGCCATCCACAAAGGCGGATGCGGCTTCTGCACCGGCTTCGGCACGACATTGCGCAAGGGAATGTCGAAATACTTGCCGTGATGCTCGGACCCTGCGTCCTTGAACATCGGGAAGATCGCCTGGACGGCTTCCTCAAAGACCTCCTTCTTGGTCTCCATGTCGCGGCCGAATGGCGTGAGCTCGGTGATGGAAGCGCTCTCCCCCATGCCGAATTCGCAGCGGCCGTTGGAGAGCAGGTCGAGCACCGCGACGCGCTCGGCGACGCGCGCCGGATGATTGGTGGTGAGCTGGAGGATGCCGTGGCCGAGCCGGATGTTTTTCGTGCGCTGGCTGGCGGCGGCGAGGAACGATTCCGGCGAGGGTGAGTGCGAGTACTCTTCGAGGAAGTGATGCTCGACGACCCAGGCGTGGTCGTAACCGAGCCTATCGGCAAGTTCCATCTGCGAGAGCGCGTTCTGGTAGAGCTTCAGCTCGTCGCCGGCCACCCAGGGCCGTGGCAGCTGCAGCTCATAGAAGATGCCGAACTTCATGACGCCTCTCCCGCTTATTCTTGTTGCGCTCATCTTAATGAGCGGGGAGGCGCTGTCTACGCGGTCGCAATTCCGCCGCGCGGGAGAACGCGCTTTTCGGCGCGGCGGCCATTCAGCACCGCGCCGATGAAGGTGAAGCGCACCAGCAGATGATAGCTCGCCAACATCGGGAGAATCGCGACGACGAGAATGATGGCGAACTTGATCGGCCCGGGCCAGTCGAGCTGCGACAGCACGACCTGTAACGCCATCACGATCGGCATGTGGATCAGATAGAGCCAGTAAGACGCATCGGCGAGGTAGCGCCGGGTCGGGCTGAAGCCGGACATGAAGCGAAGTGCGAGGCCGAGGACCGCGAAGGTCGAGATCCATATCGCCGGTGCATACAGGATGGCGGAGACAAGCCTGAGCGTGGCGAAACTAACCGGCAGTTTCGGCGCACCCGGCACGGACATCATCACCCCGACAAGCACGAAACTGATCAGAATGAGGCCGAGCGCCGGCAAGAGATTCCACAGCCAGCGTCGCTCCAAAATCCGCAGTAGATCGGTCTGCCGATGCAGCAACCAGCCGAAGCCGAAGGCAGTGCCGAAGCCGACCCACGCCTGGAGGTTCGTGACGAGCGATTGATCCGGCGTCCTCACGCCCATCACATTGATCCATCTTTGATCGAGGCAGAAAGCGATGCCGATCGGGATCGCCAGAACCAGGGGCGCCAGCGGATTTCGCATAATCTGCGCAAAGAGGCGGTCGACAACCGTTCGCAGCGTGCCTGATACATCGAGCCAGACAATTGCGCCGCGCAGCAGGAGCATGGCGACATATAGCTCCAGCAGCACATAGAGAAACCAGAGATGGGTCAGCGGGAAATTCGGCAGCACCGGCGGCCAGCGAGGTGCGCCGGGGATCGGGCCGCCGTTCGGAAAGCCCGCGGCCCATATGACCACCAGGGCCATCGGCGTAAACACGATCGGCCAGCCGACCACTAGCGGCAGTCCGATCCTCTGCAACCTGTCCGTGACGAAGCCCCAGATTCCCCGGCGATGAAAGCTCATGCGAGCGAAGAAACCCGCCATCAGGAAGAAGGTCGTCATCCGGAAGACGTGGATGACGAAGAACAGCAGGCCCAGGGCCAGGCTTTGATGCGTATCCTGTATGATCCAGATCCTGGTCGGGGCCGGCACGAACGACAGGGTTGCGTGCAGGACGATGCCGAGCAGCAGGGCAAAACCCCTGACCGCGTCGAGCGCGTGCAACCGTTCCGATGCGGGGGCGATGGCGGTCGATCGGGACATGGACGGACTCGGCTTGCTGGTGAAAGGCTTGTTTCCGGCAATCTGCCCGATCAAGACGGGCGAGGGATCAAGGACACACCGACTGGCCGCCAACCCGCGCTTGCCGTGATCGACCGTGGACTACGATCATGGCGATGCTGGTATTGATATGACTTGCACCGAGACGTTCATCCGGCTGAATGCATCCGCCGGACCATCCCACGTCCCGGAAAGCGGAGAGGCCCTTTCCTGTTCGCGCGTCACGGCGACGGGTATGTGTTCACTGCCGACGATCTTGTTGTTGGTGGGATCATAGCCGCGCCACCCGGCTCCGGGGATATAGATCTCGGTCCAGGCGTGCGTGGCGCCGTGTTGTCCCTCGGCCATCTGGATGTAGCCGGTGACAAAGCGCGCACCAAATCCCCAGTAGCGGGCAGCTTCCATCATGAACACCGCATAGTCGCGACAGGTCCCGCTGCCGAGCCGCAGCGTTTCGTTGGGTGATTGAACCCCGAGAGCCTCGCGGGAAACGTATTTGAACGATCGGTAGATGTGAGTATTCAAATTGTTCAGAAGGTCCAGCGTGCCGATCAACTGACCGGGTTTGTAGAGATCGCGCAACCATTCGAGCAGGGCGGTGGCGTCGTAGAGATAGCTCGGGAGACGATACACCGTCAGCTCAAGCTGCTCCTCCGGGGGATATTGGAAGGGAAATGAACTGGCGAATGGCGCAATCCGCCATTCAATGGGGTCGTCGTGGTAAAGGTCGACGTCGACCTCGCTTGCGATCCTGAGCGTGTCGGATAATTCCAAAAAGGTCACGACTGCGATGGCATTGTCGTAATTGTCGCGCAACCAGCGAACTTCGGCGTTCGGCTCGATATCGATCGACCCTCTCACGATGTGGACGTCATGTCCCTCGCGAGGCCGCATCATGGCTCGATGAGTGCCGAAGGTGACCGGCTGATTGTAAAAATATTCGGTCTTATGAATGATTCGGATTCGCCTCATATGTAGCTCCCGCCACGTAGCAGCGATGGATGTTGCGGCGCCCGCTACCACTGGTAGTAGGTCGCGGGCATTTCCGAGGCAAGAGAAGATGTATGCGGCCTGACCCCCGAGCCGCAAAGCATCTTCGCTTTTGGGTAACGATCGTTGCCGCTTGCTTCTCTCGCGCGCACGGAGCGCCGCGGCTCGGTCCGTTGGCCGCGCCGCGACATCCGGTCAAGTCGACGGGTTGATCCAGATCAACGCGGCAGCGGCCCTGCTGCATCTAAAGTGCAGCAAGGCAACGGCCCGGATGCCGTCCCGATTCCAGCACCATTTCAGAGAGACCGAATATGTCGGCCCCTGACGACACGACTTCGCGCGTGCGCCGTAAGCGCATGGAGATTTTCGCTTTCCTGTTCCTGACCGCGGTCGTGATGCCCGTCCTCGCGGTCGGAACGGTCGGCTCATACGGGCTCGGCGTCTGGATCTACCAGATGTTCGCCGGCCCTCCCGGCCCACCGCCCTCCCCGCATTGACCCCCGAACAGCGAAAGACAGGCATCATGGCTCAATCCACACTCAACCGCCGCGCATTGATCACCGGCCGGGTGCTCACCGCCGACCGCGTCGTCGCGCCGCCAGGCTGCGAGATCGCCAGCATCATCGTGCAGGCCCGCCCCGAGCGCCTGGATGAACTGGAAGCCGAGATCGCCGCGATGCCCGGCTGCGAGATCCACGGCCGCGACGCGCGCGGCAAGCTCGTCGTCGTGACCGAAGCGCCGGATGCCGGCAGCCTCGGCACCCTGCTCAACACCATCCAGTCGCTGCCGAACGTCTATTCCGCGGCGCTCGTCTTCCACGCCATCGAAACCGCCTAACGGCCGGGAGAGCCATCATGACATCGCCAAAGCTCGACCGCCGCCAGATGCTGAAGCTCGAGGCCGCCGCGATCGCGGCCGTCGCAGCGGGCATGCCGGTACCTGCTCTCGCCGCCAATCTCGTCGCCGAGCGCGACAACAGCGAATTGAAATGGGACAAGGCCGCCTGCCGCTTCTGCGGCACCGGCTGCTCCGTGATGGTCGCAACCAAG
The DNA here is from genome assembly GCF_052076025.1 of Bradyrhizobium sp. 956_D2_N1_4. Taxonomy (NCBI): domain Bacteria; kingdom Pseudomonadati; phylum Pseudomonadota; class Alphaproteobacteria; order Hyphomicrobiales; family Nitrobacteraceae; genus Bradyrhizobium; species Bradyrhizobium sp. 956_D2_N1_4. The sequence continues at coordinate 6,403,608 of NZ_CP197237.1, forward strand.
GACAACCGCGTCGTCGCCACCCACGGCGACATCAAGGCCGAGGTCAATCGCGGCCTCAACTGCGTCAAGGGCTACTTCCTCTCCAAGATCATGTACGGCCACGACCGGCTGACGCAGCCGATGCTGCGCAAGACCGGCGGCAAGTACGACAAGAACGGCGAGTTCACGCCAATCAGCTGGACCGAAGCCTTCGACATCATGGAGGTGAAGTGGAAGGAAACGCTGAAGAAGCGCGGGCCCAACGGTCTCGCCATGTTCGGCTCCGGCCAGTGGACGATCTGGGAAGGTTACGCCGCCTCGAAGCTCTACAAGGCCGGCTTCCGCACCAACAACATCGACCCCAATGCGCGCCACTGCATGGCCTCCGCCGTCGCCGGCATGATGCGCACCTTCGGCATCGACGAGCCGGCCGGCTGCTATGACGACATCGAGGCCACCGACGCCTTCGTGCTGTGGGGCTCCAACATGGCGGAGATGCACCCCATTTTGTGGACGCGCCTCGCCGACCGCCGGCTGTCCGCGCCGCATGTCCGCGTCGCCGTGCTGTCCACCTTCGAGCACCGCTCGTTCGACCTCGCCGACATCGGCATGGTGTTCAAGCCGCAGACCGATCTCTACATCCTCAACGCCATCGCCAACCACATCATCAAGACAGGCCGGGTCAACAAGGATTTCGTCGCTGCGCATACGATCTTCCGGCGCGGGCAGACCGACATTGGCTATGGATTGCGGCCCGAGCATCCGCTCCAGAAAAAAGCAACCGGTGCGGCCAAGGCCAACGACTCCACCGACATGAGCTATGACGAATTCGTAAAATTCGTCTCGGACTACACGCTGGAGAAGGCGGCCGAGATGTCCGGCGTGCCGATGAACCGGCTCGAAGCGCTCGCCGAACTCTATGCCGATCCGAAGACAAAAGTGGTCTCGTTCTGGACCATGGGCTTCAATCAGCACACCCGCGGCGTCTGGTGCAACAACCTCGTCTACAACATCCATCTCTTGACCGGAAAGATCTCCTCGCCCGGCAACAGCCCGTTCTCGCTGACCGGCCAGCCCTCGGCCTGCGGCACCGCGCGCGAGGTCGGCACCTTCTCGCACCGCCTGCCGGCCGACATGGTCGTCACCAACAAGGAGCATCGCGACAAGGCCGAGCATCTGTGGCTGCTGCCGGAAGGCACCATTCCCGACAAGAACGGCGCCCACGCCGTGCTGCAAAGCCGGATGCTGAAGGACGGCCTGATCAACGCCTATTGGGTGCAGGTCAACAACAACCTCCAGGCCGGTCCCAACGCCAACGAGGAGACCTATCCGGGCTTCCGCAACCCCGACAATTTCATCGTGGTCTCGGACGCCTATCCGTCGGTGACGGCGCTGGCCGCCGATCTGATCCTGCCGACCGCGATGTGGGTGGAGAAGGAAGGCGCCTACGGCAATGCCGAGCGGCGCACGCAGTTCTGGCACCAGCTCGTCAACGCGCCCGGCGAGGCCAAGTCCGATCTCTGGCAGCTCATGGAGTTCTCCAAGCGCTTCAAGATCGAGGAAGTCTGGCCGGAGGAGCTGATCGCCAAGAAGCCGGACGTTCGCGGCAAGACGCTGTTCGACGTGCTCTACAAGAATGGCCAGGTCGACAAGTTTCCGACCTCGGAGATCGAGGAAGGCTACGCCAACACGGAATCCAAGGCGTTCGGCTTCTACGTGCAGAAGGGGCTCTTTGAAGAGTACGCCTCGTTCGGCCGCGGCCACGGTCACGACCTCGCGCCGTTCGAGGCCTATCACCGCGAGCGCGGGCTGCGCTGGCCCGTCGTCAACGGCCAGGAAACCAAATGGCGTTTCCGCGAGGGCAGCGATCCCTACGTCAAGCAGGGCACCGACGTGCAGTTCTACGGCTATCCCGACGGCAGAGCGCGCATCTTCGCCCTGCCCTACGAGCCGCCGGCGGAATCACCCGACAGCGAATATCCGTTCTGGCTCTCGACCGGCCGCGTGCTGGAGCACTGGCATTCCGGCACCATGACGCGCCGCGTGCCCGAGCTCTACAAGGCGTTCCCCGAGGCCGTCTGCTTCATGCATCCCGACGATGCGTCGGAAGCAAAACTCCGGCGCGGCGACGAGGTGAAGGTGGAATCCCGTCGCGGCTTCATCCGCGCCCGCGTCGAGACCCGCGGACGCGACCGGCCGCCGCGTGGCCTCGTGTTCGTGCCGTGGTTCGACGAATCCAAGATGATCAACAAGGTGACGCTGGACGCCACCGATCCGATCTCGCTGCAGACCGATTACAAGAAATGCGCCGTGCGCATCGAGCGGGTGAACCTGTCATGATGAAACGATTTGGCATAGCCCTGCTCGCGGTCGCGATCGCCGCGGGCGCGAGCCCTCTCACCGCACAGACGGTGACGTCAGGCCTGCGCGGACCGGCCCCGCTCAATGACGAGGGCGCGGCGCCGCCGATGCTGCCGAACCGCAATACGTCCGAGAGAGAGGTGCGCAACTACCCGGAGCAGCCGCCGGTGATCCCGCACACCATCGACGGCTACCAGATCGACCTCAACGGCAACAAATGCCTGTCCTGCCATGCGCGGGCACGCATCGCGGAATCGCAGGCGCCGATGGTTTCGATCACGCATTTCATGGACCGCGACGGCCAGTTCCTGGCCTCGATCTCGCCGCGGCGCTTCTTCTGCACGGAATGCCACGTGCCGCAGAACACCGCGACGCCGCCGGTGAGCAACGATTTCATCGACATCGACACGCTGCTGTCGCGCGCCAGCCCCGGTGGCCGCCGATGACGACGGCTGCCGACGAGCCCAAGGGAAAGGTGGAAGCCAAGCGTAGCTTTATGCTGCGCTGCTGGGACTTCGCGCGCGAACTCTGGCAGGTGCTGATCCGGCCGAGCTCGGTGTTCGGGCTCGGCGTGCTGGTGCTCGCGGGCTTTGCGGCCGGCGTGATCTTCTGGGGCGGCTTCAACACCGCGCTGGAACTGACCAACACCGAGAAGTTCTGCACCGGCTGTCACGAGATGCGCGAAAACGTCTTCGCCGAGCTGAAGTCGACCATCCACTTCACCAACCGCTCCGGCGTGCGCGCGACCTGCCCGGACTGCCACGTGCCGCACAACTGGACCGACAAGATCGCGCGCAAGATGCAGGCCTCCAAGGAGGTCTGGGGCAAAATTTTTGGCACCATCGACACCCGCGAGAAATTCCTCGACCACCGGCTCGAGCTGGCCGCGCATGAATGGGCGCGTTTCAAGGCCAACGATTCCCTGGAATGCCGCAACTGCCACAGCGCCGATTCCATGGACATCACCAAACAGTCGCCGCGGGCCTCGGTGGCGCACCAGCGCTTCCTGTTCACCAAGGAAAAGACCTGCATCGACTGCCACAAGGGCATCGCCCACCACCTGCCCGACATGCGCGGCGTTCCCGGCTGGCAATAGGGGCGGCTGGGCCGCTTGAACCCTTGGGCCGAATGGTTAGTTTCGAGGGATGGCGAATCGCCTCGATTCTGCCCTTCCTCAAGACAGACATGGCCACTTTCACCCCGCATCAGGATGCCGCGCTCAAAGCCGTTGGCGACTGGCTCAAGGCAAAACCCGGCCGCAACGGCACGCCGCCGGTGTTCCGCCTGTTTGGCTTTGCCGGCACCGGCAAGACCACGCTGGCGCGGCACATCGCCGAAGGCGTCGACGGCGAGGTAAAGTTCGCCGCCTTCACCGGCAAGGCGGCGCTGGTCATGCGCAACAAGGGTTGCGACGAGGCCTCCACCATCCACTCGCTGATCTACCGCGCCCGCGAATCCGGCGAGGAGCAGCCGAGCTTCGAGCTGTGGGACGACGCGCCGGCCTCCAAGGCCAAGCTGATCGTGATCGACGAATGCTCGATGGTCGACGCCGAATTGGGCCGTGACCTGATGTCGTTCGATTGCCCGCTGCTGGTGCTCGGCGATCCCGCGCAGCTGCCGCCGATCCAGGGTGGCGGCTTCTTCACCAACACCGAGCCCGACGCGATGCTGACCGAGGTGCATCGCCAGGCCCAGGACGATCCGATCGTGCGGATGTCGATGGATGTGCGCGAGGGCCGCGAGCTCGACATTGGCCGTTACGGCGAGAGCGAGGTGGTGTCGCGCAAGGAGCTCGACCCCGACCGCGTCATGGGCGCCGACCAGGTGCTGGTCGGCCGCAACAACACCCGCCGCGCCTACAACATGCGGGTGCGCCAGCGCCAGAACATCGAGGATGTCTTCCCGGTCGCCGGCGACAAGCTGGTGTGCCTGCGCAACAACCGCAAGAAGGGCCTGTTCAACGGCGGCCTGTGGCGCGTGAAGTCGCGCAACACCTCGCGCTCGAAGTCGCGCATCCTCAGCATGCGACTGTCGCCGGATGAAGACTTCGGTCACAAGGTGACAAAAGTCTCGGTGCGCGCCGATTGCTTCGAGGGTGGCGTCGAGGCGATCGCCTGGGAGCAGCGCAAGCCGTATGACGAGTTCGACTACGGCTATGTGCTGACCGTGCACAAATCGCAGGGCTCGCAATGGGACGACGTCGTGCTGTTCGACGAGAGCTTTGCGTTCCAGGATAGCCGGGCGCGGTGGCTGTACACGGGGATTACGCGTGCGGCGAAGCGGTTGAGTATCGTCGTTTGACGCTGCCGTAGGGTGGGGAAAGGCGCAACGCGCCGTGCCCACCATCTCTCCACACATTCAATAAAAATGGTGGGCACGCTTCCGCCTTCGCTCTTCGAGCTACGGCGGACAAGTCGCTTTGCCCACCCTACGGCACTGTTGTAGCCCGGATGGAGCGAAGCGTAATCCCGGGGGTCGGGTCCGCGCTCGCGATTCCCGGATTTCGCTGCGCTCCATCCGGGCTACGGTCTCTGCAACCCCTCACTTCCCCGCCACGAAATAAAAATCCTCGCGTCCCGGCGGCGAGCCGTATGAAAACGGCTGCTGCTCGTGCTTGGTGGCGGACCAGACGTCGTCGCGGACGATGTCGAACAGTTTCCGGATCTCGACCTTCGGCACCTTGATCTCGCGGGCGAGCGCGGTGGCGAAGGGGCTGTCGGCGCCGCCATCGCCGTCCAGCGCGGTCTCGCCGTGCTTGGCGGCGTAGACCACCATGAAGCCGGCGCCGGGCTCGATGTTGGAGAAGCCCTTGTCCACCAGCTTGAGCGACAGCGTGCGCTGCATGGCCGGCGCAAAGGGATTGTCGCGGCAGGCATCCAGCATCACCAGACGCACTTTTCTCGCAGCGCCCACCGCTGCGATCACCTGCTCCAGCGCGACCGCCTGGGTCTCGGCGTCCCTGTCGGCGGCAAGCTTGGCGTCCACAGGGACGAGATAGTTGACGCCGCCGATCTCGAAACCGTGGCCGGCGTAATAGACCACTGCCCAATCCGCATTCTCCGCTTCGCTGGCAAACGTCTGCAGCGCCTCGAAGAACTTGTCGCGGGAGAGGTCGTTGACGGAGATCACGGTCTGGAAGCCGACATCGCGCAGCACGTTTGCAATCATTTTCGCGTCGCGCGGCGGATTGGGCAAGGCGTGGACGTTCTTGTAGGCGCCGTTGCCGATCACGAGCGCCACGCGGCGCCCGGTGGACCCGGCCGGCGCCTGCGGCGTCAGTGCGGCCAGGCGCTCCTGCGCGATGGCGCGAGCGCGCGCGACATCGGGCTCGTCGAACCTCGTCAGCGAATAGGCCGCCGCGCGGTAGTCGGCGCGGGCCTGGGCGAGATCTTTCCTGCGCTCGTAGATCTGGCCGCGGCCGGAATGGGCGCGCACACTGTTCGGATTGAGCTGGATGACCGTGTTGTAGTCCTTCAGCGCGGCGTCGAGGTCGCCCTTCATCACGTTGACCTCGGCGCGATTGTTGATCGCGAAGGTATTTCTGGGCTGCTTCTGGATCAGGCCGTCGCAGTCGGCGAAAGCCTGGTCGTACTTGCCCATCATGCCGTAGGTGATGCAGCGATTGCCGGCGATCTGCGGCGCGGCCGGGTCGATCTTCTCGGCTGCCGCGAAGTCGGCAATCGCGCCGTCGAAATCCTTGTTCAGCGTGCGCATGCGGGCACGATTGGTCCAGCCGAGCAGGAACGCGGGCGTGTATTTGATCGACAGGTTGAAGTCGTCGAGCGCGCTTTGCAGCGCGCCCCGGCGCAGATGAATGGTGCCGCGATTGTTGTAGGCATAGCCGAAATTCGCGCGCTTCTGGATGGCGAGATTATAGTCGGCCATGGCGAGATCGTCCTCGCCCTTGCGCTCATGGGAGAGCCCGCGCAGGTTGATGGCGCCGACATTGTCCGGATCGAGATCGAGGGCGGACGACAGCGCCTCGATGGCGCGGTCATAGTCGCGCTTGTTGATCAGCGCATTGCCACGCACGACGAGCGCGAGCGACTTGTCCTTGCCGCCGAGCTTATCGGCCTTCAACAGATTGTCGCAGGCCGTCGCGCGGGCCTGGGCCTCCGCCTGGCGGTCGCGACAGGTGGCGAGGTCATCGCCGGCTTGCGGCTCGGCCGCGGCGATCGCGGCATTTGAGATCAGGATGGCGAGGGTCAGGGGAATGACGCGCAGCATGTTGTCAGGTCAGCTCCAGCCACCACATGATTGAGTCGAGCGCGATCGCGCGCGTTCATCTAGCCCGGAGTTCCCGGCCTCGCCAAGCCGCGCCGTCTGAGGCTATTTTTCACAGACTCGTGTCCGTTTCCCCGTAACAATCGCCGTCTGCGCCCGTATCTCAGATGTCCGAAAACGCGGCCAAACAGGCTGTTCGCCCGTCCCCGCCCGCCCTACACTGTCAGACCTTCCGAAGAGGATCGCCATGCGCCGCACCGCCCTCGCCTCGCTGCTCGCCGCCACCACCGCACTGACGCTGGCCTTCGCCGTGCCGTCCAGGGCCGCGGAGGATGCCGTCGTGATCCCCGCGCCCACCGTGGATGCGTCGCCCGCAACCGGGATCCAGACCGCCGTCATCGCGGGCGGCTGCTTCTGGGGCGTCCAGGGCGTCTTCCAGCACACCGCCGGCGTCGTCAACGCAGTCTCCGGCTATGCCGGCGGCACCAAGGCGACGGCCGACTACCAGACGGTCTCGAGCGGCCGGACCGGCCATGCCGAGTCGGTCGAGATCAAGTTCGACCCGAAGAAGATCTCCTACGGCAAGATCCTCCAGATCTACTTCTCGGTGGCGCACGACCCGACCCAACTCAACCGCCAGGGCCCCGACTCCGGCACGCAATATCGCTCGGCGATCTTCACCACCTCCGACGAACAGAAGAAGGTGGCGGAGGCCTATATCGCCCAGCTCAACGGCGCCAAGGTCTTCAGCAAGCCGATCGTGACCAAGGTCGGCGCGCTGGAAGCGTTCTACCCGGCGGAGGCCTATCACCAGGACTATCTGACGCTGCACCCGAACCAGCCCTACATCGCCTACAACGACATTCCGAAGGTCGAGAACCTGAAAAAGCTGTTCGCGGATAACTACATTGAAAAGCCGACGCTGGTGAGCGCCAGCAAGGCCACCAACTGATCGCAAGATCACCGAAAACAAGTTCACCAAACAAACGGGAGACCCATGCCCGACACCAAGACGAAAACCACCGACGACAAGGTCCTCAAGAGCGAAGAGCAGTGGCGGCGCGAATTGTCGCCGATGCAGTACGCGGTGCTGCGCGAGAAGGCGACCGAGCGTCCCTTCTCTGGCGAATATGAGCACGACCACCGCGCCGGCACCTATGTCTGCGCCGGTTGCGGCAATGTGCTGTTCGAGTCCGATGCCAAGTTCGATTCCGGCTGCGGGTGGCCGAGCTTCACCCAGCCCGCGGTCGAGAGCCATGTCGACGAGGAGCACGATGCCAGCCACGGCATGGTCCGCACCGAGGTGCTGTGCTCCAAGTGCAGCGGCCATCTCGGCCACGTCTTCCCCGACGGCCCCGGCCCGACCGGCCTGCGCTACTGCATCAACTCGGCCGCGCTGAAGCTCGAGCCCAAATAACATTGCGCGCCGCCCGGTTCCGTCATGGAACCCGGCGGCGCGATGTGCTTTTCTCTTCCGGCGGTGCGGCCGATGCACGCAATCCGGCAGCTGCCAGGGAGGATGCCATGACGCTTGGGACCATCCTGATCATCCTGGTGATCATCTATCTGCTGGGCGGCATGTCCGGCCGGTTCGGTGGTTACGGCTATGGCATGGGCCATTCCGGCATGGGGATCGGCGGCGTCGTGCTGGTGGTCCTGGTCGTGCTGCTGCTGCTTGGCAAACTGTAAACCATCTAACATATTGAAATTATTTGGTTTACGGCGCTCGCGGAGCTGCCATGCGCGGATTCATCATCTCCCATCGCGGGGGTCGCATTTCTGTCAAAACAGCCTATATTAGAGGGCGAAAATGACATGTGCGGCGGGCCCACTCGATGGTGGCCCCTGCCTTTCAAAACCCCACGCGCTTAAAGCCCCAGACAAGATCACGAGGTCTTTGACCATGCGTCCACTGCGTCCGTTCAACTTCAACACTTCTGCCGAGCTCTTCCCCGCCGCGATCCGCAAGAAGAAGCGTGCAGGCTTCACCTATCGCCGGTTCGGCACCGCGGCCGAAGCCGTGCAGTTCGCGATGGAGCAGTTGCCGACGGATTCGCTGAACGGCGCCTATCTTCAGGTCGAGGAAGCGCGCTTCGACCAGAACGGCATCCGCTCGCTCTATGAGAGCGAAGCTTTCCCGCTGCCCCGCCGTCCCCGGCCGGCGCCGGCCCCCGAGACTGACGCCGACGCGGCGTAAGTTTTCGCTCAACCCGATTTGCGTTGAAAGCGCGATGGCCGAAAGGCCGTCGCGCTTTTTGCTTTTTGGAAGCTATGTCTTCTCCCTCTCCCCGCAAGCCGGGAGAGGCGAAGAAAGAAGCGCCACGCTAAATCCGTGGCTGCTTGTCGAGCCAGCGGCGCAGCAGGCGGACATTGCGCATGTTGGCGCGGAACATGACGTCGAAGGCATCGCCCGCGAACGGCACCATGCCGACCACGCCGTCGACCGCGACATTGCCGAGCATGCGCGCGGTGAGATACCACGGCGCGCCCAGCGCGCGGGCCTCGCGCACCAGCCACAGCGAGATCGCGGTGGTGATGATGTCGCCGACGATCGGGATCAGCCCGATCAGGCCGTCGATGCCATAGCGGATATTCGTGCCGGGCAGGATGAAGGCGACATCGAGCAGCTTTGCGATCGCCTCGATCCGCGCCACCCGCTGCTCCCGCGTCAGATTGCCGAACGGGTTTCCCTGGCCGAACTCGAAGCGAAACTCGCGAAACCCCTGCTCCAGTGTTTCGGGACGGATCTCGTGGCCGTCCTGGTCGATGATCGGCCCGCGCGCTTCGGTGTCCGAAAAACTCCCGCGCGCGCGGGACCCGGAACGGGGTCTGTGCGGAGCAAGAATGTCGTCATCGGACATGGTCATGGCCTTTGGAGAACGCACTGGTGTGGCGGAAGTTGCCGCGCCGCGCCCGAACGTCGCGCGTTCAGGTCTAAGCCGCAGCCGGCTGCGGCTCCTCGACATATCTATGCACGAGCCAGGATGAAAGCACCGCCGGCACGAATCCGACGAGGCCGTACAGGATGAATTGCACCGTGCCCGAATCCGGCCCGCGCGAGCTGTAGGTCAGCGACGCCAGCACGAAGGCGAACAGGCCGACCAGGATCATCCGCAGCACCGGGCCGATCCGGCGGACATGGATCAGGATGTCGTCGACCGCACCGATCATCAGCGAGGGCAGGAAGCCGAACAGATAGCTGTATTGCAGCGATTTGAAGAACACCGCGAACAGCTTGCCGACCTCGCTGAGATTGGTCTGGGCCCAGTAACCGGACTGATAGGTCGTCGTCAGCAGCAGCAGGAACCCGCCGACGAACGGACCGACCAGCGCAAACACCAGATAGCGTTTCATCAAGCATCCTCATCCTTCGCCGCCGTTATAGCAGCGACGCGGGAACCTTGAATAGCGGGGCGCCGGCCCGTCCTGACGGGAACAAGCGGCAAGGCGACGAGTTCAGACAGGACTGAAATTCTTACCTGCAGTCAGATTGGAGTTTGTCGATGTCCCGGAAATCCGTCCTTATGGCGACGCTCGCCCTGACAGCCCTGAGCGGCATGTCGATCACGCCTGCTCTCGCGCAGGGCCACATGGGTACGCCGCAGGAGCAGAACGCCTGCTCGCGTGACGCCTCGCGGTTCTGCCGGAAGGACCTCGGCAATGACGGCGCTGTGCAGGCGTGCCTGCAGGCCAACCGGGCCAAGCTGTCGAAGTCCTGCAGCAAGGTGTTTCAGAGCCACGGCATGTAAGGCCGGGAACGATCCCCGGCGCACGGAGAGTGAAGCCATGTTGCGCGAGGAACAGCTCTCGATCCTGCGGGACATCAGCCAGTCGGTCGCCTTTGCCGACGACCGGCACGGCAAGATCGGCGAGCTGATCGCCGACGGCTACGTGATGAAGGACGGCGATCTGTTCGAGCTCACTGCGAAAGGCGTCACGGCCGTCGAGGAACACCCCGCAGCATCAGGCGCGAGCGATGCGGAAGAAGCGAACGCGTCGTCCGATCGGTTGATCTGATCTCGCGCCGCATGCTGCGTGACGGACACGCAACAACTGCGAATTCATTCGAGCGGACCATTGCAGCCGTGTGACAATCGCGCATACTCGAATCGGGCGGCGCAGCACTTTTCGATTCGAACACCACGAGAGATCGAGCGACCACATGCGGGACCAAAGTTCCCGGCGTGAAGGCTGTGACATGCGGCAGATCAAGCCGCGTGCGGCGCCCCAAAACCAAGTGGTTCAAACCACGGAACTCGGGGACGCATTCGTCATGACACGCTACACGACCATCGTTTCGCTGTTCGCTTTCGCAACCACCGCCATCGTACTCCAGACATCGCCCGGCCTCGCCTTCTCGTCCGAAGCACAGCAGATGTGCACAGGTGATGCGATGCGCCTGTGCTCCAGTGAGATTCCCGACATCTCGCGCGTCAGGGCCTGCATGGTGCAGAAGAAGGCGCAGGTCAGCCCCGGCTGCCGCGCCGTGATGGACCGCGAGCACGCGGCCGCGCGCAAGCGGGAGGCCGCGGCGCAATAGGCCGGTTCAATCCCGATCGGATCGCTTGAGAGTTCGATTCACCTCTCTCGTCGGGAGAGGTGGAGATCGGTCACGCGCCGGCCCTAGAGCCTTTCCCGTTCCGATGGAATCGGAACGGGGCTCTAGATTCTTGTTTTGACGCGTTTTCTTGACGCGAACCGGTATCCACTTCGCTCGAAAACGCTCTAATCGCCCCACTGCGCGAACGCATCGTTGAAGGCGCGCTCGCCGGGGGCGCCCTTCTCGATGGCGATGATGGCGCGGCGCTGGTTGGCGTAGACCAGCGGCACGTCGAACCATGAGCGCTCTTTCAGGAGTTGGACGTTACGGGCGCGGTCGGCGTCGACATTGGAGAGGCCGACCAGGAAGAAGCCGTCGGTGACCTTGACCGCGAGACCCGCGAGCGGCGTGCCGCGCGCCTGCTCGTTCGACTTCATCAGGATGCCCGGCACGTTGGAGATGCTGCCGCCCGGAAAGTCCGGCGGCAGGATGAAGGTCAATTCCGCGGTGTGGCTCGCCGGCAGCGACGAGTCGGTGTTGCGGCGGAACGACATCGTCATCTTGAACTTGCGGTCGGGGATCTCGATGTCGGCGCGCACGGCGACGTCGGCCTTCTGGTTGCCCGAGGCCTTGATCGGCTCGAGCCGCCACACCACCGAGCCGACATATTGCTTGCCCTTCGGGTCGGACGGATCCTCGTCATAGAGCACGACCTTCTGCGCCACCGGCGCGACCGGCTGGTCGCTGGCCGAAGGCTGGCCGACGCGATCCGGAATCTTGGGCTTGCTCTGCGGCTGGGCCGGATCCTTCGGCGCCTCCACCACCTGGGTCGGCGAGGACTTGAACAGGCCGCTCACGGTTTGGATCAGGGGCTTGCCCCAGAGGATGCCGGCGCCGACCAGGATCAGCACGATGCCGACGGCGATCGCGCTCTTGAACGGGAAGGCGGAGCCGGTGCGGGCGCGCTTCTTGGCTTCGCGCTCGGGCGCGACGCGCGGGCGCGACGATGGCGGCTGCGGCGTGTAGCGCTCAGCCTCCTCGATCGACTCATCGTAGGAATAGGGCGCGTCCTGCTCGCCGGCGCGATTTTCCAGGCTCGGCTCCAGCCGGTCGAACTCCGGCGAGGGCGAGGGCACATTGGCATAGGTGCGACGCGCGGCGCGGTTGGCCTGCGCGGCAGCGCCGCCGAGATCGTTCACGTCGGCGGTGATGTCGCGAAAACCGCGGACACCCGGTGCCGGCGGTTGAGGCGGTGGCGGCCCGATGTCGGGCGGACGGCGCCCGGGCGGGCGATCACGTCCGGCCGGCGGAGCAGCCGGCGGCTCCGGCATCGGCGGCGCTGCCGGGGCACCCGGCTGGCGCGGCGCGTCGAAACGCGGGGCCCGCGGCGTACGCGGGGCGTCGCCCTGGTCATCGACATTGAAGGACGGGCGGTCGGCACGCGGCGGCGGCGGAGCCGGACGGGTGCGCGGAGCGGCCGGCTGAGACGGCGGCGGGTTGCCCTCGGCGGCGCGGGTGCTGGCCCGGCGGAAGGCGTCACCGCTGCCGCCGCTGCGGGCGCCGCCACCGGGACCGGGGCGCGAGGCCTCCCGGGCGCGCTGGGCGGCCTCCGATTCGACCTTGCGGACGGCCTCTTCCAGCGACAGCCGTTCGCGGGTGATCTCGGATTCGGAGAGCGGCGGCTGCACGCTGCGGAGCTGCGCGATCAGGGCCGTGCGCGCGCGCTCATAGAGCGCGCGACGGCTTTCGCCGGGAGCGTTGGGGTCCAGGGCGGAAATAGCGCGGGCGATCAGCGGATAGTAATCAGCCATTTCAACTCAACTAGCGCACGTCCCGGTAAGATATCGTTAAGCCTCAAACGGATTTTGCACCAGAATAGTATCCTCGCGTTCCGGGCTGGTGGAAAGCAGTGCGACCGGGCACCCCACCAATTCCTCGATCCGGCGGACATATTTGATGGCCTGGGCCGGCAGGTCCGCCCAGGAGCGGGCATTGGCGGTCGGCTCCTTCCAGCCCTCGATGGTCTCGTAGATCGGCTCGACCCGGGCCTGGGCGCCCTCGCCGGCCGGGAAGTGGTCGATCTCCTTGCCGTCGAGCTTGTAGCCGGTGCAGACCTCGATCGTGTCGAAGCCGTCGAGGATGTCGAGCTTGGTCAGCGCCAGGCCGTTGATGCCGCAGGTCCGGACCGCCTGGCGGACCAGCACGGCGTCGAACCAGCCGCAGCGGCGCGGACGGCCGGTGTTGGTGCCGAACTCGCGGCCACGCTCGCCGATCTTGCGGCCGGTCTCGTTGTCCTGCTCGGTCGGGAACGGGCCCTGGCCGACGCGGGTCGTATAGGCCTTGCACAGGCCGAGCACATAGCCGACCGCACCGGGGCCAACGCCCGAGCCGGTCGCGGCCTGCGCCGCCACCGTGTTGGACGAGGTGACGTAGGGATAGGTGCCGTGGTCGACGTCGAGCAGCGCGCCCTGCGCGCCCTCGAACAGCATGCGCTTGCCTTCGCGCCGCTTGATGTCGAGCAGCCGCCACACCGTCTCGGCGTAGGGCAAGAGCTCCGGCGCCAGCGCGGTCAATTCCTTCAGGATCGTCTTGCCGTCGAACTCCGGCAGGCCGAGGCCGCGGCGCAGCGCATTGTGATGCGCCAGCAGCCGGTCGATCTTGTGCGGGAGGGTGTCGAGATCGGCGAGGTCCATCAGGCGGATGGCGCGGCGGCCGACCTTGTCCTCATAAGCAGGTCCGATGCCGCGGCGGGTGGTGCCGATCGCGGTCGCGGCATTGGCGGATTCGCGGTGCGCGTCGAGCTCGCGGTGCAGCGGCAGGATCAGGGTGACGTTCTCGGCGACGCGCAGATTGTCCGGCGAGACGGCGACGCCCTGCGAGCGCAGCTTGGTGACCTCGTCGAGGAAGGCCTGCGGATCGAACACCACGCCGTTGCCGATCACCGACAGCTTCTGGTCGCGCAGCACACCGGAGGGCAGCAGCGCGAGCTTGTAGGTCTTGCCGTTGATGACCAGCGTGTGGCCGGCGTTATGACCGCCCTGGAAGCGAACGACGATGTCCGCCTGCTCCGACAACCAGTCGACGATCTTGCCCTTCCCTTCGTCGCCCCACTGGGCTCCGACGACGACAACGTTGGCCATTCGCGGGTAATCCTCTGAAGATTTTAGATGCGCCAGCCCAGCTGACGGCCGGAGCCGTTCGCACGCGAGGCAGCCAACCGGATAACGGAAGCAGCCTCTCTAGGCAAGCAAGAACGGGGCTTTTTCGGGGCTCAAGACGCACTTTAACCCTTTGATATCCCCGTAAAATCCAGAAGCCTTCCATGGCCATTTCGTAAGCTTCGGCCAAAGCGCGAGGCTGATCCGCCGCTGCATGGTCGCGATGCGTCCGCCCCCCGTTGATGCCACTTCGATTTCCGTGTCTTTGGGGATGCCGGGCTATCCAGCCGGCCCGAGCTTGCCGGGCCGGTGCCTCGGCGTATTCCACGCGCGGGCCATAACAACCACAATGTCCGCCACCGGCCAGACCACGAGCACCGAATCATCCAGTCACGGCTGGATCGCCAACCAGCCTTATTTGCTCCTCAGCATCACCGCGATGTGCTGGGCCGGCAACGCCATTGTCGGGCGGCTGGCCGCCGGGCACATCCCGCCGGTGACGCTGTCGTTCCTGCGCTGGACCTTCGCCTTCCTGCTGGTGCTGCCGTTCGCCTGGAAACATCTCGCCCAGGACTGGCCCGCGATCCGCAGCAGGCTCGGCCTGATGATCGTGCTGTCGATCACCGGCATCGGCGCCTTCAACACGCTGCAATATTGGGCGCTGGAACATACCCAGGCGCTCAACACGCTGCTGCTCCAGTCGGCCGCGCCGCTGGTCGTGGCGCTGTGGTCGCTGGCGATCCTCGGCGTCCGCCTCACCGCAGCACAGGCGTTCGGCGTGGCTCTCTCGATGTGCGGCGTGCTGACGATCCTGCTGCATGGCGATTTCACCACGCTGTCGAACATCGCGTTCAACAAGGGCGACCTCATCTTCATCGTCGCGCTGATCATCTTCGCGCTGTATTCGGTGCTCACCCTGAAGCGGCCGCCGATGCACGGCCTGTCGTTCCTCGCCTTCACCTTCGGCGCCGGCGCCGCCTGTCTCATTCCGCTCGAGATCTGGGAGCTGTCCGCGCGTCCGGTGATGAAGCTCGACGGGCCGAACCTGCTGACGCTGTTCTATGTCGCGGTGTTCCCGTCGACGCTCGCCTATCTCTGCTTCAATCGCGGCGTGCGCCTGATCGGCGCCAACCGCGCCGCGCCGTTCTTCCACGTCGTGCCGGTGTTCGGCTCGATCATGGCGATGGCGTTTCTGGGCGAACACCCGCAGGCGTTCCACTTCATCGGCTTTGCGCTGGTGCTGGCCGGCGTGTTCGTGGCGTCGCGGAAGCAGGCGACTTAACTCAACATCGTAGGGTGGGCAAAGCGAAGCGTGCCCACCATGCCAGTTGAAACGGGAAGGATGGTGGGCACGGCGCGCGAAGCGCGCGCCTTTGCCCACCCTACGAATCTCGGTGTGAACTCATCCTGAACTTGCTGTAGGCTTCGTTCGTCGCGATGATCACGTGCTCGGCGCAGCCGTTGACGCGATGTGGATCGGCCTGCGTCTCGTAAGCCTCCGACGTCATCATGTCGATGAAAGCCGCAACCGTTGGGTAATAGACCAGCGCGACGAAATCCCAGTCGTTGCCGTCATGCGGGCCGAGCGCGACCGCCTTCGCTTCGCCGGTCCACAGCAGCGTGCCGCCGCGTGCCCTGATCATGGGCACCGTGATCGCACTGTAGCGAAGATACGCGTCCCAGCCCGAACCGTCGCCATCGCGCGAGTGCGCGTGGAAGCGCATCAGGTTCAGCATCACCACCGGCGCATTTGCATCGAGCCGCTCCAGGCCCTCGATGTTCAACATATTAACCGCCAATGACACCTCCTCAAACCATGCCTGCATTGTAGCCTTGCGGCCGCGAGACTTGTGTCACAACAAGAATCCGGCGCAAAGTCGCATCCAACGCCAATGACGATTGCTTCGCCCGCGCCAAAGGCCTCGAATCCGGCCAGTTGGCTCAACAACCAGCCTTACCTGCTGCTCAGCCTGAGCTCGCTGTTCTGGGCCGGCAACATCGTGCTCGCGCGCCATGTCGGCGCGCATGTGCCGCCGCTGACGGTGACCACGATCCGCTGGTTCGGCGTGTTCCTGATCCTGTTGCCGTTCGCCTGGCCGCATCTGAAGCGTGACTGGCCGAATTTGCGTAAGAGCCTGCCGCTGATGCTGTTCCTGTCGCTGGTCGGCTTTGCCTTCAACAACGCGATCTCGTACTGGGCGATGCAATACACGGAGGCGCTGAACGCGCTGCTGATCCAGTCGGCCGGACCGCTGTTCGTGGCGCTGTGGTCGCTGGCGCTGTTCGGCGTGCGGCTGACGGGTGCGCAGCTCGCCGGCATCGCGATCTCGCTTCTCGGCGTGCTGATCATCATCTTGCGCGGCGATCTCGCCGCGCTCGCGAGCATCAGCTTCAACAGGGGCGACATCATGTTCGCCTCTTCGCTGGTGGCGTTCGGGCTCTACTCCGCCTTCATCCCGCGCCGGCCGAAGATCCACCAGCTCTCCTTTCTCTCCTTCACCACCTTTTGCGGCGCGACGATGCTGCTGCCCGCCGCAATCTGGGAAGCCCTAAGCGGCCGTGTCCTGCAACTCGATGGGGTGACGCTGGCGACGCTGGGTTACATCCTGATCTTTCCCTCGACGCTGGCCTATCTCTTCTTCAACCGCGGCGTGGCGCTGATCGGCCCGAACCGCGCCGCGCCGTTCTTCCATCTGGTCCCGGTGTTCGGCTCGGCGATGGCGATCGTCCTGCTCGGCGAAAAACTCCAGCCGTTTCATTTGATCGGCTATGCGCTCGTGCTCGCCGGCGTCGTGTTCGCCTCACGCCAGGGTTCCGCGGTGAAATAATTCCGCGAGGTGGGCGACAAACTCCCGTCTTCCGATTTTTGCGAAGAGAAGCTAGGTTCCCCGCCAACGAAAAAGAGGGAACGTCCAGACATGCTGTCACCACTGATCCGCGCCCTGCGCGCTGCCGGCGCAGCCGCGCTTTGTCTCGCCGCCGCATCCGCCGCGCAGGCCGACAATTATCCGAGCCGCAACATCACGCTGGTGCTGCCGTTCGCGGCCGGCAGCGGCACCGACACCACGACGCGGCTGATCTCGCAGCATTTGTCGCAGGCGCTCGGCGTCGGCATCGTGATCGAGAACAAGGCCGGCGCCAACGGCATGATCGCCGCGACCTATGTCGCGCGCGCCGCCCCCGACGGCTACACGCTGCTGGTGACGACCAACACCACGCATTCGGCCAATCCCTATCTGCTCAAGAGCCTGACCTACGACCCCGTCAAGGACTTCACCCCGATCGCGCGCACCGGCGACCTGCCCTTCATGCTGGTGATTCACCCGGAGGTGCCGGCCAAGACCGTCGGCGAGCTCGTCGCCTACGGCAAGGCCAATCCGGGCAAGCTGAGCTACGCGTCGGGCTCGTCCTCGGCGATCGTGTCGGGTGCGACCTTTGCGCACAATGCCGGGCTCGATCTCCTGCACGTGCCCTACAAGAGCTCGCCGCCGGCGCTCAACGACGTCATGGGCGGCCGAGTCTCGATGATGTTCGTCGACATCCTGACCGGCCTGCCCCACGTCAACGGCAACGCGCTGCGCGCGCTCGCCGTTACCACCAAGGACCGCTCGCCGCTGGTGCCGAACCTGCCCTCGATGCAGGAGGCCGGCGTGCCGGATTTCGACATCTCGTCGTGGCAGGGCTATTTCGGCCCCGCCGGCATGCCCAAGGAGATCGTGACCAGACTCAACGCCGAGATCAGGAAGATCGTCGAGAAGCCGGAGATCAAGGCCCAGCTCGCCACGCTCGGCATGGACGCCTTCTCCGGCACGCCGGAGCAGCTCGGCACGTTCGTGAACGAGCAGCTCGTGCTGTGGGAGAAGCTGATCACCAACGCGAAGATCGAGAAGCAGTAGGGGGTCTAGGAAGGTGTCATCGCCCCGCCTTGTGCGCAATTGCGCACTGGGGCGGGCGATCCAGTATTCCGAGACGTTGGTGATTGACCCGATGGGCCGCGGCGTACTGGATGCCCCGCCTTCGCGGGGCATGACAGCCGAACAGTTGAAAAAAAAGGTGGGCATGGCGTTTGCGCGCCTTTGCCCACCCTACGAATTCCGTGCGTTCGGCTTTACGCCGCGCGGACCTTGGCGAGGAAGCCGTCGACCGCGCTGCGCAGCGCGCCGGACTGGCTGTCCAGCTCGCGGGCGTTGGTGAGCACGTCGGTCGCAGCAGTGCCGGTCGCTTCGGCGGCCGAGGTGACGCTGCCGATATTCGCGTTGATCTCGTTTGAGCCGGCCGCGACCGACTGGATGTTGCGGGCGATCTCGCGGGTCGCTTCGCCCTGCTGCTCGATCGAGGCGGAAATGCCGGCGGTGATCTCGCTCATTTCGGCGATGGTCTGGGTGATGCCGGAGATCGCCGTGACCGCGTCGCTGGTCGAGGTCTGCATCGCCGCGACCTGGGCGGAGATTTCCTCGGTCGCCTTCGCGGTCTGGTTCGCCAGCGCCTTGACCTCGGAGGCCACGACCGCGAAGCCCCGGCCGGACTCGCCGGCGCGCGCCGCTTCGATGGTGGCGTTGAGCGCGAGCAGGTTGGTCTGCGCCGCGATCGAGTGGATCAGCTTGACGACCTCGCCGATCTTCTCGGCGCCGGTCGAGAGCACCTGTACGGTGGCGTTGGTGCGCTCGGCATCGCTGACGGCCCGGCTAGCGACTTCGGTCGAACGCGTGACCTGGCGGGAGATCTCCGCAACCGAGCTCGACAATTCTTCGGCGGCCGCGGCAACCGTGCCGACATTGCCGGAGGCTTTTTGCGAGGCGGCGCCGACCGTCGCCGCACGCGACGAGGCGTCGCTGGCCGTCGCGGTCATCGACTGCGCGGTGCTCTGCATGCCGGCGGCGGCCGAGGAGACCGAGCGGACGATGCCGTTGACGCTGCGCTCGAAATCGCTGGCGATGCCCTCCATCGCGCTGCGACGTTCCGCCGCGGCACGCTCCTTGGCATCGGCCTCGGTCTTCTCGAGGCCGCGGATGCGGACCGCGTTGTCCTTGAAGATCTGGACGGTCGAAGCCATCGCGCCGACCTCGTCGCCGCGACCAACCCCGGGAATCTCACCCTCGAGCTTGCCGTCGGCGAGATCCTTCATGCGGGCGCCGAGCAGCTCCAGCGGACGGCTGATGCCGCGGCTGATCAGCCAGGCAACGCCGCCGGCGACGATGACGATGCCGAGCATGGCAAGACCTAGCAGCCAGTAGACCGGGCCCATCTTGGCGTCGATGTCGCTGAGATAGGCGCCGGTGCCGAGATACATGTCGAAACCGGGCACCGCGACGGCGTAACCGATCTTGCTGATCGGCGTCTCCTGGCCGGGCTTCACGTAATCATAATAGAGCAGGATCGAGCCGTTGGCCTTGACGCCGTCCATCAGCTCGACGGAGAGCTTGCGGCCGTTGGTCACGACATCCATGCGGTTGCTGCCGATCTGCTTCGGGTCGGGCGCGAGCTGGGTGATGCCGTCATAGGACGTGCCGAACAGATAGCCCGAGCCGTTGTCGTAGGTCATCGCGTTGCCATAGCGGCGAAGGTCGGCCAACGCCGCATCCTTGGTCAGCTCGCCGGCATCGACGCGTTTCTTCAGCGCCGCGGCGTAGTTGCGACCCAGGTCGACGATCGACTTGGCCTGGTCGATGCGCGCATTCACCATCTCGCGCTTCATCAGATAGCCGGCGAGAACACCGGAGAGGCAAAGGCCGAACAGGGTGACGCCGACAAGGATACCGAGCTTGGGGGCGATCTTCAGATTGCTCAACTTCACGGGACAGCTCCGGCAATAATGGGATACGGGCGCGCAAGGGAATCGATAAATTTGATTCAACTTTTAGTGTGTGACCTCTTATCAACTTGTTACGGGCGGCTCCGTAGAAGCCCGGACGGAAGGCCGAAACAGTCGAATAAATCGCCGCAGCGGCAACCGACGATTGTACGCGACCGCTCCGATTTCGCGTAAAAGACGCAAAGGCCCGCCCACAAGGTGCGGGTCACAACAAGAACCGACAGACCAAATCGGGAGCAGGAAATGCCGAAATACAGGGTGGTGACGCCGAAGGGCGCGAGCTTCACGGTCGCAGGCAGCGACTATTCCTTCGAGCGCGAGGCGCTCGATCCGATCGATGCCGAGATCATCGAGGCGCCGGCCAATGAGGCCGAATTCATCGCCGCCGCGAAAAACGCCGATGCCATCTATGCCAAGGGCATCCCGATCTCCAAGACCATCATCGACGCGCTCGAGAGCTGCAAGGTGATCACGCTCGGCTCGGTCGGCGTCGACAGCGTCGACGTGAAGGCCGCGACCGCCCGCGGCATTCCCGTCACCAACATTCCCGACACCTTCATCGAGGAGGTCGCCGACCACGCCATGATGCTGCTGCTCGCCGGCTTCCGCCGCCTGGTCGAGCAGGACAGGATGGTGCGCGACGGGCGCTGGGCCGAAGGCCGGCCAGCGCTGTTGAAGATCCCGCGGCTGATGGGCCAGACGCTCGGTTTCATCTCGTTCGGCCGCGTCGCGCGTGCAGTTGCGAAGCGCGCCGCCCCGTTCGGCCTGCGCATGATGGCCTACGATCCCTTCATCCAGGAAACGCTGATGTACGACCATGGCGTGATCCCGGCGACGCTGAACGAGGTGCTGTCGCAATCCGACTTCGTCTCGATGCACGCCCCCGCGAGGCCCGAGGTGCATCACATGCTCACCGAGAAGCACTTCCGGCAGATGAAGAAAGGCTCGGTCTTCATCAATACCGGCCGCGGCGCCACCGTGGACGAGGAAAGCCTGATCAAGGCGCTCCAGGAGGGCTGGATTGCGCACGCCGCCCTCGACGTGCTGGAGAAGGAGCCGCCCTCGCACAACAATCCCATCCTCAGCATGGAGAACGTGACGCTGACCGCCCATGTCGCCTCGGCCTCGGCACGGTTCGACGAGGCGCGCAAGCGCCGCGTGGGCTACGAATTGTCACTGGTGCTTCAGGGCATGTGGCCGGTAAGCTGCGTCAATCCGTCGGTGCTGCAGAACACCGCGCTCCGCCGCTGGCAGCCCGTCAGCATGGATCGCGGCCCGAACAGCTAGGCGGCCGGCCGCAAGACGCGCCGGAAACCGCAAGAGACCGAAACGGCCCTTCACCGACGATCAACGCCGGGAAGGGAGACATCATAGGGAGGAACTGATGAGGAACGACATCACGCGTCGTGATGCCTTGGTGCTGGGCCTATCTGCTACGGCGCTCGCGGCAACCGGTGTTGCAGCGCACGCCCAATCCACGATCAAGGCCGCGGACGTCCCCGCACCGAAACTGCCGATCGAGAAGGGTGCAACCCTGCGCATGCTGCGGCCGGTGCGCTTCGTCCAGGCCGACGAAGACGTATTCCGCGCCAACGCGGCTAAATTCACCAAGGAGACCGGGGTCGAGGTCAAGGTCGATTTCGTCGGCTGGGAGGACATCAACCAGCAGACCGCGGTGACCTCGAATTCCGGCGCCGGCCCCGACATCATCATCGGCTTCTCCGACGCGCCGCACATCTATGTCGACAAGCTGATCGAGCTGACCGATGTCGCCGACTATCTCGGCAAGAAGTATGGCGGCTGGCAGAACCTTGCGAAGGCCTACGGCAAGAAGGCCAAGAGCGATACCTGGATCGGGCTCCCGTTCGGGGCCACCGCCGGTCCCCTGATCTATCGCAAATCCATCCTCAAATCCGTCGGGTTCGACAAGGCGCCGGAGGACCATGCCGGGCTCCTCGACCTCTGCAAGAAGCTGCAGAAAGCCGGCAAGCCCGCGGGCTTTGCGCTGGGCAATGCGGTCGGCGACGGCAACGGCTTTGCGGACTGGATGATGTGGTCGCACAATGCCTCGCTGCTGGATGAGGAAGGCAATGTCACCATCAACAGCAAGGAGACCATCGCGGCGCTGAATTTCGTGAAGGAGCTCTACCCGACCTTCATCGCCGGTACGCCGTCCTGGAACGACGTCAGCAACAATCGCGCCTATTCCTCGCAGGAAATCGGGCTGACGGCGAACGGCGTCTCACTCTACTTCTCGCTCAAGAACGATCCGGCGACCGCGGCGATCGCCGAGGATTCCGAACATCAGCTGCTGCCGAAGGGCCTTGCACCGATCTCACCGATGTCGGGACTGACGCTGAACGCCATGGTGTTCAAGCACAGCCAGTATCCGAACGCGGCGAAGGCCTTCCTGCAGTTCATGCTGGAGAAGGACCAGTACGAGCCGTGGCTCAACGCCAACAGCGGTTACTGGTCGCAACCGCTTGCGGCCTACGCCGATGCGGCGGTGTGGAAGGGCGATCCCAAGGTCGCGATCTTCAGGGACACCATGAACAGCACGTATTACGCCGGCTACAAGGGTCCGATTTCGACCGCCACCGGTGCTGTTCGCGCGGACTATGTGACGGTGCAGATGTTCGCCTCGGTCGCGACCGGTGCGGCGACGCCCGAAGCCGCGGCTGCGGAAGCGGAACAGCGCTGCAAGCGGTACTTCCGCAGACAGAGGTAGCGGCCGACGACAACGCGGCCGTCATTGCGAGGAGCGACGCGACGAAGCAATCCAGACTGCAACTGCGGAGACAGACTGGATTGCTTCTGCCTTCGCCAAAGCTACGGCGGACAAGTCGCATCGCTCGCAATGGCGGTGTGGTAACAGCCTAGAACAGGACAACGACCCGATGTCCGTGACCACCCTCTCCTCCCCCGTACTGGCGCACCGGCAGCAATCCTGGCTGGTGCGGCTGTTTGACTACAAGCCGTTCCTGATCGTGATGTGCCTCGCGCCTGCGATCGGGCTGCTCGCCGTCTTCCTCACCTACCCGCTCGGTCTCGGCATCTGGCTCGCCTTCACCGACACCACGATCGGCCGACGTGGCGTCTTCGTGGGCCTTGAGAATTTCCAGTATCTGCTCACCGATCCCCTCTGGTGGGGCGCGGTGTTCTACAGCGTGTTCTATACGGCGGTCGCGACCTTCGGAAAGTTCGCGCTCGGCTTCTGGCTCGCGCTGCTGCTCAACAACCATTTTCCTTTCAAGAGCCTGTTGCGCGCCATCGTGCTGCTGCCCTGGATCGTGCCGACGGTGCTCTCGGCGCTGGCGTTCTGGTGGATCTACGATCCGCAATTCTCGATCATCTCGTATCTTCTGGTCGACGTGCTGCATTGGCGCACCACCAACATCGACTTCCTCGGCGCGCCCTGGCCGGCGCGCTTCTCGCTAATCGCGGCGAATATCTGGCGCGGCATTCCCTTCGTCGCGATCTCGCTGCTCGCGGGCCTGCAGACCATTTCGCCCTCGCTCTACGAGGCCGCGATGCTCGACGGCGCCAGCGCCTGGCAGCGCTTCCGCTACATCACCTTCCCGATGATGATGCCGATCCTCGCCATCGTCATGACCTTCTCGATCATCTTCACCTTCACGGACTTCCAGCTCGTCTACGCCATCACCCGCGGCGGCCCGGTGAACTCGACCCATTTGCTGGCGACGCTCGCGTTCCAGCGCGGCATTGCCGGCGGCGAGCTCGGCGAAGGCGCCGCGATCGCGGTGTCGATGATCCCGTTCCTGGTGTTCGCGACGCTGTTCTCATATTTCGGCCTGGCGCGCCGCAAATGGCAGCAGGGAGAGGCCAATGACTGATACTGTCGCCCAACCTGCCGTGTCCGACGCGAAGGCGGCGCCCGATACCATGGCCTGGGATTCCGGGCTGCGGCGGCTGATGATGATCTATTTGCCGCTCGGCTGCTTCGTGCTGATCCTGCTGTTTCCGTTCTACTGGATGGCGATCACGTCGTTCAAGCCGAACGCAGAGCTGATGAATTTCAAGGATCACAACCCGTTCTGGATCACCTCGCCGACGCTGGCGCACGTCAAGCACCTGCTGTTCGACACCGCCTATCCGCGCTGGCTGTGGACAACGATGATTGTGGCGATCGGGTCGACCACGCTGTCGCTGATCGCGAGCACGCTCGCCGCCTATGCCATCGAACGGCTGCGCTTCCGCGGCAGTCCTTATGTGGGCCTCGGCATCTATCTCGCTTACCTCGTGCCGCCGTCGATCCTGTTCATCCCGCTCGCCACCGTCGTGGTGCAGTTCGGCCTGTTCGACAGCCCGCTGGCGCTGATCCTGGTCTATCCGACCTTCCTGGTGCCGTTCTGCACCTGGCTCCTGATCGGCTATTTCAAGTCGATCCCCTACGAGCTCGAGGAATGCGCGCTGGTCGACGGCGCGACGCGGCTCCAGATCCTCCGCCGGATCACGCTGCCGCTGGCGGTGCCCGGGCTGATCTCGGCCGGCATCTTCTCCTTCACGCTGTCCTGGAACGAGTTCATCTACGCGCTCGCCTTCATCCAGAGCGGCGCCAACAAGACCGTGCCGGTCGCGATCCTGACCGAGCTCGTCACCGGCGACGTCTACCAGTGGGGCGCGCTGATGGCGGGATCACTGCTCGGCTCGCTGCCGGTTGCGATCTTCTATTCGCTGTTCGTCGATTACTACGTGTCCTCGCTGACCGGTGCGGTGAAGGAGTAACACGAGCTAAGCGAGCCGCTCCTTAAGGCGCGGCGTGGCCCAGTCGAGAAAAGATCGGAGCTTGAGTGGCTCGGGCTTGCGCTCCGCGTAGACGATATGCACCGGCCATGGCGCCTGTTCGAATGGTTCCAGCATCAAAACGAGCTTTCCGGCGCGCCGTGCGGCTTCCATCTTGTACGACATGACGCGGGTGATGCCGGCACCCGCGATCGCGGCTTCGACCGCAGCCTCGGAGTCGCTCAAAGTCAATCTCGACCGGATCGGCACCGCTACTTCGCGGCCGTCGATGACGAACTTCCAGTTCCGCTGAGCCGCGAGGCTGTCGATACTGATACAGTCATGAGCAGCCAGATCGGCAGGCACCTTCGGTTGGCCGTGCTTGGCAACATAACCGGGACTCGCACAGAGCACGAACCGGACCGAGCCGACTCGGGTCGCGATCAGGTTGCTGTCCGGGAGGTTGCCGATGCGAACCGAAATGTCGATATTCTCCTCGGCCGTGTTGACAATGCGGTCGGTCAGGACGAGCCGCAGCGCGATGTCTGGAAAGGCATCCATGAATTCGAGCGCGATCGGCAACAGGTGCATGTGTCCGAGCCCCCAGGGCGACGTGACCGCGAGATCTCCTTTCGGAATCCTGTACTCGCCGGAGACCTCGCGCTCCGCGTCGTCTACCTGCCCGATAATGCGCTTGCAGGCTTCGATGTAGGATCGTCCGACATCGGTCAGCTTCATCTGGCGCGAGGATCGCTGAAATAGTTGGGCCTTCAACCGCGCCTCCAGCTCGGCGACCGTGCGGCTGACTGTCGCGACCGGCGTGTTGAGGCGCCGCGAAGCGGCTGAAAAGCTTCCTGTCTCAGTGACCGCGACGATCACCGACATTGCCTCCAACCGGTCCATCGGATACGCTTTCCATATCTTGAGAAGGTGCTTCTCAAGCATACCGTCTGCTCCCCACAGCGACAATCGGCTACGCGGTGGATATGCGCAAAGCCGCCGTGCGTTTTGGATGCCGTCGCCCGGCCGTCAATCGAGGACGCTATGGAGTTAGAGACCAGAGCCCTGCTGTCGCGCCGCAATTTCTGTCTCTGCTGCCTGAGCGGTGCGACGATTGCCGCTACTAACGGTTGGCTTTCGCCGCGGCAGGCCTACGCTGAAGCGCGAGGCCTTGTCAGCCTGATCAAGGACAGTGCGGCGACATCGCCGATCACCACGCACAAACTCCGAGGCAACATAGCCGTGCTCGAAGGCTCCGGCGGAAATGTCGCGGTCCTGACCGGTCCCGACGGCAAGGTTTTAGTCGATGCCGGCATCCGCGTCTCGCGTCCCCAGCTCACCAAGGCGATGGCCGATCTCGGCGCCGATCCCGTCACCCATCTCGTCAACACCCACTGGCATTTCGATCACGCCGATGGCAACGAATGGCTCCATTCCGCTGGCGCCAGGATCATCGCGCAGGAGAACACGCGAAAGTACCTCCTCGAAGTTCAGCGCGTAGAGGACTGGGACTACAATTTCCTTCCGCTGGGACCAGGCGGCATCCCCAGCGACGTATTTTCCAGCACCCATGAGCTCAGACTCAACGGAACCTCGATCGGCCTGAAATATTACGGGCCCGCGCATACCGACAGCGACATCTCCGTCACCTTTGCAGAAGCCAACGTCGTTCATGTCGGCGATACCTTCTGGAACGGCATCTATCCGTTCATCGATTACTCGACTGGCGGCAGCATCAACGGGATGATCGCGGCTTCCGAAGCCAATCTCGCAGCGACCGGACAGGATACGATCGTGATCTCCGGTCACGGCAAGCCGGTTGGCAACAGAGCCGAACTCCAGGCGTTT
Organism: Bradyrhizobium sp. 956_D2_N1_4; assembly: GCF_052076025.1. Classification (NCBI taxonomy): domain Bacteria; kingdom Pseudomonadati; phylum Pseudomonadota; class Alphaproteobacteria; order Hyphomicrobiales; family Nitrobacteraceae; genus Bradyrhizobium; species Bradyrhizobium sp. 956_D2_N1_4. Next base: position 6,430,273 of record NZ_CP197237.1, read on the forward strand.
CGCGACATGCTGGTGACGATCCGCGACAACGTCGCCCGTCTCAAGAGCCAGGGACGAACGCGGGACGAAGCCGTGGCTGCCAAACCGACCGCGGCCTTCGATGCGATATGGGGGCAGTTCGTGATCGACCCCGGCTTCTTCACCCGGCTGGTCTACCAGGGCGTTTGAAGCCGCGGACGACTGACGTCCGCAAAGCCACCGATTCTGGACAGGGAGATCGACATGAAAAGTGCAGAGGTCATGCCGCCACAAACCCGTATCGATCGTCGTTACCTGGTCGTTGGATTGTCCGGATTGGCCGTTGCCACTGCTTCACCGGATGCATCGGCGAAACCGCAGCGCGACAGCCGCGGCACCACCGGTTCTTATCCGGTCGTCTACCATCGAACCAAATCCGTCGACGGGATCAAGATCTTCTACCGCGAAGCGGGGCCCAAGGATGCACCGGTGGTGCTACTGCTCCACGGCTTTCCGACCTCCTCGCACATGTTTCGCAACCTGATCCCGGCTCTGGCGGACCGCTATCACGTGATCGCTCCCGACTACCCCGGCTACGGCCAGAGCGACATGCCACCGCGCACATCGTTCAAATACACCTTCGATCGCTTCGGCGAACTCGTCGACGGCCTGCTCGGCCAGCTCGGTGTCACCCGCTATGCGATGTACGTCATGGATTACGGCGCCCCGGTCGGCTGGCGGCTGGCGCTCAAGCATCCCGAGCGCGTCAGCGGCCTGATCGTCCAGAACGGCAACGCCTATGACGAAGGGCTGAAGGAGTTCTGGAATCCGATCAAGCAATACTGGGCCGACGGGTCCGATACCAGCCGACAGGCATTGATGAAGCTGGTCACGCTGGAAACGACGAAATTCCAGTACACCGACGGCATGTCGGACGTAAGTCGGATTTCACCCGACAATTGGGTACAAGATCAGGCGCTGCTCGACCGGCCCGGCAACAGCGATATCCAGATGGACCTGTTCTACGATTATCGGACCAATCTGCCGCTGTATCCCGCGGTGCAAGCCTACTTCCGCAAGCACAAGCCGCCGACGCTGATCGTCTGGGGCAAGAACGATTTCATCTTCCCGGCCGACGGCGCCCATCCCTACAAGCGCGACCTGCCGCAAGTGGAGTTTCACCTGATCAACACCGGTCATTTCGCGCTCGAGGACAGGTTCGACGAGATGGTTCCGCTGATCCGCGACTTCCTCGCCCGCAAGATCGCCTGATAACCTGGAAGGAACGAACATGAACGCGGCCCTCCACGTCATGGCCGCTCTGGCGGTCTCCACAATGTTTGCGGCAGCCGCCGTCGCCCAAAGCGCCCGCGACGTGCGCGGGCCCTCTCCGCTAGTTGCCATCGACAAGCAGGCGCCCGCCCGCCTGATAGTCGATCCACCGCTGGCCGAACAACTGGCGCAGGGCCTCGTCTTCATCCAGTACACCACGGAAAATCTCCGGATCGTGCCGGTGTTCGGCAAGGGCGCGCTCGACGTGTCGCCGCGCATCGGTCACGTCCACATCACGGTCGATGATGCGCCCTGGCATTTTGTCGATGCCAGTGGCGAGACCGTGATCGTGGTCGGACTGCCTCCGGGCCCGCACAAGGTACTGTTCGAGTTGGCCGATCCCATGCACCGCGTGATCGACAGCAAGACCATCAGCTTCGAGATTCCGGCGCGCTCTCCGGCACCGCCGAAACAATAGCTGCTGCGGCGTTTCGCCCGGTTTCACAAAACTGCAACATGCGATCCGCATAAGGCGTCGTCCACTAACAGGAGACGCACATGCGCGCGACTTTTCTCAGCACCGTCGCAACGATCATTCTCACCGCGAGCACTGCGCTTGCACAGAACGAGGGTGAATTCCCGGCGAAGCTCGCCGGCCACGTGGTGATGCCGGCCGCGACCTTCATCGACGCGCCGGCCGACGCGCCTGCCGATCTCAAGACCTCGGGCAAATACACCACCGGCAAGCGCGTCGACGCGCTCGGCACCGTGATGGGCAAGTCCTATGAGCGTGCGACCGGCGTGTCGCTGCCGTTCAAGGGCCAGCCGCTCCAGGGCCATTCTGGCATCAAGCACATGCCCGACGGCAGCTACTGGGTCATCACCGACAACGGCATGGGCGCGCGCGCCAACTCGCCGGATTCGATGCTGTACCTGAACCGCTACAAGATGGATTGGGCCAGCGGCAAGATCGAGCGCCAGGAAACCATCTTCCTGCACGATCCCGACAAGAAGGTGCCGTTCCGCATCGTCCATGAGGACACCCAGAAGCGCTACCTCACCGGCTCCGACTTCGACACCGAGGGTTTCCAGATCATCGGCGACACCTTCTGGATCGGCGACGAGTTCGGCCCCTATATCCTGAAGGCCGACAAATCAGGCAAGATCCTCGGCGTGTTCGAGACGGTTGCCGACGGCAAGCCGGTGCGCTCGCCGGACAACTGGGCCGTGGCGACGCCGGGCGCGCCGGGCGCGACCTACACCAATGTCAACCTGCGCCGCTCCAAGGGCTATGAAGGCTTTGCGTCGTCGAAGGACGGCAAGTTCCTCTACGGCCTGCTCGAGGGCCCGATCTGGGACGCCGACAAGAAGGACTGGGAGAAGGTCGACGGCAAGGAAGCCTCCCGCATCCTCGAATTCGACGTCGCCGCCGAAAAATTCACCGGCCGCTACTGGCAGTATGTGTTCGAGCAGAACGGCAACGCCATCGGCGACTTCAACATGATCGATCAGGCCTCCGGCCTCATCATCGAGCGCGACAACGGCGAAGGCACGGCCGACAAGGCCTGCCCGCAAGGCACCCGCGGCGAGAACTGCTTCCCCGACATCGCCAAGTTCAAGCGCGTCTACAAGATCGAGCTGACCGACGCCAATGTCGGCAAGCCCGTGCGCAAGATCGGCTATATCGACCTGATGAAGATCCAGGACCCCGACAAGAAGGCCCGCAAGCCGCTCAATGACGGCGTCTACACCTTCCCGTTCTTCACCATCGAGAACGTCGATCGCGTCGACGAGACCCACATCATCGTCGGCAACGACAACAACCTGCCGTTCTCGTCCAGCCGCGATCCCAACAAGGCCGACGACGACGAGTTCATGCTGCTCGAAGTCGCGGATTTCCTGAAGGCGAAGTAAGCCGACGCTCTCTCCTCTCCCTTTCCCCGTTCTTACGGGGAGAGGGAAGGAACCGACAGTGGCGCCTCACCCTCCGTCATTGCGAGCGCAGCGAAGCAATCCAGAGTCTCTCCGCAGAGGCAGTCTGGATTGCTTCGCTGCGCTCGCAATGACGAGGATAGAACTCCATTCCCACACTCGCGATGAGTGCGCGGAGACCGCCCCTCACCCCGCCCTCTCCTCGTAAGAACGGGGCGAGGGAGCGAGAGAGCAACCTCACCGCACGATAAAGTCCACCGGAACGGTAAAGCTCATCGAGCTGTTCTTGATCTCCGCCGGGATCGGCGGGAACGGCGAGGCCTGGTGGATCATCGACGTGGCCTTGGCATCGAACGCGGCAACGCCGGACGAAGCGATGCGGCTGGACGTGACCTGGCCGTTACGGCCGATCGTGAAACTCACCCGGACCAGCCCGCGCTGTCCGTTGCCGCCGGACGGATAGGAGTGAAGGCGCATCAGATGCGCACGGACGCGCTGATTGTAGGTCGCAACCAGCGATGCGATCGCGCCCGCGCTCATGGCGGACGCTGCAGGCGCCTCCCGCTCGGCGCGCGGCGGCGCGCTGGTGCGAGGCGCGGGCGTCGCGTTCGACGGCTTCTTTGCCTCCGGACGAACTACTTTCGGCTTTTCGGGCGCCGGCTTTTCCTGCGGCACGATTTTCGCGGGCTCCGGCTTGTCCGGTGTCGGCTCGAGCTTCTGCTCCGGCGGCGCCACCACGTCGGGCTTCTCCTGCGGCGGTGTCGGCGCGATGGTCTCCTCGACCGCCTGCCGCTGCATCGGCTCCGGCGGTGAGGCATCGGCCTCCTTCATCACCGGCCCCGGCACCACGTCATCCGGCGTCGCCTGCGGCGCCGACGTGATCGGCGCCATGTCGATCATGACCGCAGGCAGGGTGACGCCCTGCTCCGGTTGCGACCGCACCCAATTCATCGCGATCACCGCAGCGATGACATGCAACGCCACGATCACCGCGGCCGAAACGCCCCAACGCGCCGTTTCGCGCTCGCCGAGCGGTTCATGCAGGGCAAAAGCGCTCGCCGACATCAGCTGCGTCCGTCGAGGCCGACCAGGGCGACCTTGAGATAGCCGCCATTGCGCAAGGTGTTCATCACCTCCATCAGGTCGCCATAAGAGACAGCCTTGTCGGCGCGCAGATAGATGCGCTCGTCCTTGCGGCCCTTGGTGGCGGCATCGAGCGCCGTGACGAGGCCTTCGCGTGCCATTGTCTCCTCGCCGACGGCGACGGTGAGATCCGGCTTCACCGTCACGAAGGTGGGCTTGTCCGGCCGCGGCGCCGGCTCGGCGGCGGTGGCCGGCAGCTCGACGCCGATGTCGACGGTGGCGAGCGGGGCCGCGACCATGAAGATGATCAGCAGCACCAGCATCACGTCGATGAACGGCGTGACGTTGATCTCATGGGTGACGTCGAGATCGCCGGGGTCGCCGCGCCTCAGCGGCGATCCCCCGCGTGCGCCGAGTTTCGCGGCCATGGCCTACTCCGCCGCCCGCGCCAGGCGGAACTCTCTGTTGTCGCGCTGCCGGCTGACCAGCAGCATGAGCTGCGCCGAGGCGTCTCCAAGCAGCGCGCGGTAATTGGCGATGCCGCGGACGAGATGATTGTAGATCACGACCGCCGGGATCGCGGCGACGAGTCCGAGCGCTGTCGCAAGCAGCGCCTCGGCGATGCCGGGCGCGACCACCGCAAGGCTCGTGGTGTGGCTCTCGGAGATGCCGATGAAGGAATTCATGATGCCCCAGACCGTGCCGAACAGCCCGACGAACGGCGCGGTGGCGCCGATGGTCGCGAGCACGCCGGTGCCGCGCGCGATCTGCCTGGACATCGCGGCCTCGACCCGTTCCAGCCGCAGCGCGACGCGCTCCTGAAGACCGTCATCGACAATGCCGCCGGAGAGCTCCGCCTCCTTGGCGCAGGACTGGATGAGCTGGGCGACCGCATCATGCGCGTCGCCGGTCCGCTCCGCCGCCTCGGCCAGCTTCATCCTGCCCTCGAGCGCGCGCGTCCGCTCTACGGCGAGCTTGCTCTTGCGGCGCAGCTCGATGGTCTTGGCGAGCCACACCGTCCACGTCACCAGCGAGGCGACGGCGAGCCCGACCATCACCACCTTCACGACGATGTCGGCACCGAGGAACATGCCCCAGGGCGACAGATTGCGCGGCAACAGCGCTTCGTCGATCGCGAAGGCCGGGGCCGGCGCAAGCACCAGCCCAATTGTTAGGATCACATGCCGAAGCCCAAAATTGCTCTGCATCCTGATCTCCCGACAGACAGAAGGAAATTACGCCGCGACCCGGTCCGCCAGCTGCCGGAATCGCACGAGCTGGTCCGCCCGCAGCGCCCGGGTCTCGTCGCGGCCGACGAAGACCTTGAACATGATGCCGCCGTCGGCATTGACGAACGCAACGAAGGCCGAGGTCTTGCCCATGAAGGGGCGTTCGACGAAGGCCAAGGCCGCGCAGCGCTCGTGGCGGAGGTGGCCGTGCAATCCCTTCGGCTGCATCAGGTTGAAATAGCCGCGGCCGACCTCGCCCGCCGGAACCGCGCCCGTGAACTCGAAGATCGCGTCATCCGTGTGCACGATGAGCGTGACCTCGCCCCACGCGGCGATGTCCTGCATGGCGGCGGCGAAATGCTCGCCGCCACCAACGCGCACCATCGACGACGGCAGCGCCTCGATCACCGCGCGCGGCGTGACCTTGCGCTCACGCGCAACGTCCTCGATCACCGCACCGGGATTGTCGGCCATATACGCCTTGAGATCGGCGAGATCGGTGCTCAGCATGTCCGGCTCCCTTTCCTGACCCGCCGCGATCTAGGCGGCCACGTTCGTCTTGCGCTCGGTCATGATGACCTCGAACCCTTCGAACTTGGGATGGCCGAGATAGAGGCTTTCGCCGGTCTTGTTGTCGGCGCGCGCGTGGGCGCGGCGGAATTCGTCCGATCGCGTCCAGGCCTCGAACGCCGCCTTGTCGACCCAGACCGTGTGCGAGGAATACAGCGTGTGGTCCTCGAGCGCCGGCCCCTTCAGCAGGTGGAATTCGACGAAGCCGGCCATGCTGCCGAGATAGGATTCACGGGTGCGCCAGACGGTCTCGAAAGCAGCTTCCGAGCCGAGCTTCACCTGGAAACGATTCATTGCGATGAACATCAGATTTTTCTCCTGTCAGTCTTGTTGATCGGCGAATGCCGAGCGGATGTTTCAGAACGTGCCGAAGCCACGCTGGGACATCAGCGTGGCTCTGGCGGTCAATACGGCGTCCCGTTTGCTGTCGTCGGCGTACTCCTTAGATGCCGCCGAAGTGGTACTTCAGGCCTCCCTTGACCACGAGCCCGGGGCCGGCGCTCGCCCATTTCACGTCGTTTTGCGTATCGCCCGTGCTGCCGACCGGAATGGCGTAGGGCCGGTAGTACTGGTTGAGAAGATTTTCGACCGAGAAGTTCAGCGTGAGATCGGGCCGCGGCTGATACTGGGCGTAGAGGTTCACGAGATCGTACGACGTCGCCGGCGTATAGGTCGGCGGGATGTCGGTGTTCGCAATCACCGACGTCCACATCACCGAGAGGATCAGGGTCCGGTCCAGCAACCGCACGCCGGCGGTCGTCGTGACCTTCTGCGGCGGAACGCTGTACAGGCCAAATCCCGTCTGGAGGTTTTTGCCGTTCTGGTAACTGCCGGAGAGGCCGAAGAACCAGGTGTTCGCGTCGTACATCGCCTCGGCCTCGAAACCCTGGATGCGGGCGGACGCGACGTTCTGATATTGCAGGAACGGAAGCACGGTGATGGAGGGCGCCGGCGGCGGGCCGGTGGGGACCACCAGCGGATTTCCATAGGCGACCTGATCGATGAAGTCGGAGATGTCGTTGCGGAACACGTTGATCTTGCCGCGCAGCGTATCGCCCGCCGTGAACAGATCGTTCTTCTTGATGTTGAAGCCGATCTCCTTGTTCTTGCCGACCTCGGGCCGCAGATTCGGATTCGGGACGAAGCAGAAGGTCGAATCCGCTCCCGGACCCGGCGTGCCCGACGGACAGCGGAAGAACGAGTCGTTGACCGTCGCGCCCGAATGCGGACCGCTGACCAGCGTTTCCGTGATCGACGGCGCGCGATAACCTTCGGCGTAGCTGACATAGGGCGTCACGACCGCCGTGGGAACGAGCCCTACGGTGATCTTCGGCGACAAACGGTCGCCGCCGGACGACGAGGATGCCGAGGAGAGCTGATAATTGTCGTAACGAAGCGCGCCGATCACCTCGAGCATGGAGGTGTAATTGGCCTTCCACTGCACAAAACCGCCGGAGACCGTACGCTGACCGCCGGGCGTCGTCACTTCCGAAGTGCCGGTCCTGTCCTGCGTCGACACCTTGTCCTGGAAAGCGTCCAGTCCGTAGGTCACCGCGTGACGCCAGCTGCCGGTATCGAAGCGCGTGGTGTTGTACACGTCGACGCCGACCGTATCGAGCAGATATCCACGGTTGCTGCCGATACAGCCGGACACGGCATTGCCGGGCACGCCGCCGCAGAAGACCGACGGCGTCGTGCTGGTATGCGCGGTCTTGACCTGGTCGTTCTCGGTGCGATTCCAGTAGACCTTCGCATCCCAGTCGAACCACTGGTCATCCGGCTGCGAATATTTCCAGCCGAGCGTCGTGGTGTAGTTCTTGACGTCGGACCTGTAGATCGACGTGCCGCTCAGGTTGTTGGCGCCGTTCGCATTGGTCGAGTTGGGATCGCCGGCACGGCGTGGCGGCTGACCCACGCTATAGATGTCCTCCTGGAAGATGGTGCCGAGCTTGATCTCATGCCCGTCGGCCGGGCGCACCGTCAGCTTGGCGATGCCGCTGGTGAGCCGGTTGCCGGTGTTGGCGACCTCGAAGCCGGTGCCGTCTTTGTAGCTCTCCTGCGTCGAATAGGTGCCGCCCGCGAACACATCCACATTCGGATTGACGTGAACACCGCCGAAGGCCGAACCGAGCGCGCGTCCGTAATTGCTGCCAAGAATGGTCTTGACGTCGACGCCCCAGCGTTCGCCGGCACGCACGACGTCCTCGATATCCTTGGTGCGGAACGACGCCACGCCGCCGATCGCACCGGAGCCGTAGATGTTGGCGGTCGGACCACGAACGATGTCGATGCCGCTGATCAGCTCGGGGTTGAGGAAGAACGAGCCGTTGGCGAAGTGGCCCGTGCGCTGATAGTTCTGCCGCGCGCCGTCGACGACGACGGCGACGCGGCCGAAATCCTGCAGGCCGCGGATATTGATCGAGGTGGACGGCTCATCGCCGCGGTTCTGAACCCATACGCCCGGCACATTATAGATGAGATCGCCGACCGTGCTGGCCTGGCGGCTTTCGATCTGCGCCGAAGTCACGACGCTGACCGGTGCGAGCGCGTCGACCGCGCGCTCGTCGGTCTTGGAGGCCGCGGCCGTGATGGTGTCGAGCGCCTGGACGCCGACGATCGCCTGCGCGCGTGCATCCCACACGCTGGTGCTGGCCTGCTGCGGCTGAACAGCTTGCGGCTTGGCCGGATTGCGCTTGGCCTGCTTGGGCTTCGCCGGCTTGGATGATTGCGCGGTTTGATCCGCGGTCTGCGCAAAGCTGCTCACCGGCGACACCGCCGCAATTGAAACCACCGACGCGCCCAAAATCAGCGCGCGTGAATACCTAGCCCCGTCAGCCATACACCCAACCCAATCATGATATGTCTTGTTTGGCTGGCGTGCGCTCGCGCGGCGAGCGACTGGCTGGCTATTCTCTGGTGCAGGCCCCCGGCCCGCAATGTTCCATTTGGTTACGTGGCAACACCCTGACGGTCAATGTCATCGGGTTGCAGTTTATATCGATTGTAAATTGCCGCCGTTGGAATGCGCCTGATGCCGCTTATACAAACAAGACGCATCTGAAATTTCGAAAGCGCATCACACCTACCATGGCAGCAACGTCCGGAGACAATAGCGGCGATGCGGCAGGGCCGACACAAAGCCCTTCTGCAACAACGAGAAGTTTGACCATACGCGGGAGCCGGATCGACAGCCGCGAGCTGTTTGCGGCGGAGCGCGAGATCATCATCGCGCATGGCGAGGACGCCTATCGCCTTCGCCTGACCTCGCAGAACAAGCTGATCCTGACGAAGTAACCTGCAATGACATTTTGTCGCACCCTCGCAAACCTCCTGCTCACCGGCACCATCGCGCTCGCCTCGACCGCGCACGCCGCCGGTATCACGGTGCATGACGCGCGCAATCGCGATGTCGCCGTTGCCGACTTCGCCCGCACGGTCTCGATCGGCGGCGCCATTACCGAGATCCTCTATGCGCTCGGGCTGGAGAGCCGCCTGGTCGGCGTCGACACCACGAGCCTCTATCCGGCGGCCGCGCTGCACGACAAACCCAATGTCGGCTACATGCGCCAGATTTCGGCCGAGGGCGTGCTGGGCCTCAACCCGACCCTGATCCTGGCGATCCAGGGATCGGGCCCGCGCGAGACCATGGACCTCCTGGAGACGGCGAAGGTGCCGCTGGTGCTGGTGCCCGAGACTTTCTCCGAGGAAGGCCTGATCGAGAAGATCAAGCTGGTCGGCCATGCCATGGGCGTCGATGCGCGCGCCGAGTGCCTGAGCACCGCAGTGGCTACGGATCTTGCGCAGCTGCGCGCACTGCGTGCCAAGGTCACGAAGCCGGTCCGCGTGATGTTCGTGATGTCGCTCCTGAACGGACGGGCGATGGTCGCCGGTCACAAGACCGCCGCCGACGAGATCATCCAGCTCGCGGGCGCCACCAACGCGGTCGAGGATTACGACGGCTACAAGAACATCGGCGACGAGGCGATCGTCGCGGCAAAACCCGACGTCGTGCTGTCGATCGAGCGCGGCAAGGATTCACTGCAGGCCGACGCGGTCTACACCCATCCCGGCTTCGCCTTGACGCCGGTCGCGGCCAACAAGAGCTTCATCACGATGGACGGGCTCTATCTACTCGGCTTCGGCCCGCGCACGGCCGCGGCGGCCCGTGATCTCTCCGTCAAGCTCTATCCGGCATTGGCCGAGGGCGGCGCCTTCACGTCGGCTCTGTCGGCGGCGAACTGCCGGCAATGAGCGTGGCGATCGGGACGGACTCGCGGAGCCCGCGCCGCGCGGGCGCAGGACGGCGATTTACGTCGATTGCCATTCCCCTCCTCTTGGTGATCCTCGCCGCCACCGCCATCGTTGCGCTGACCGTGGGCGCAGCCGGAATTCCCCTCTCTCGCTTGCCCGCCGCACTCGGTCTTGCAGGCAACACCACCGCCGACGCCGTGACGACGCGCGACCAGCTGGTGCTGTGGTCGATCCGCATTCCCCGGATCGCGGCGACTGCGATGGTCGGCGGCCTGCTCGCCGCGGCCGGCGCCATCATGCAAGGATTGTTTCGTAACCCGCTCGCCGATCCCGCGCTGGTCGGGGTCTCCAGCGGCGGCGCGCTCGCGGCGGCAAGCGCGATCGTCTTCACCGACTCGCGCTTCGGCGAGACATTGCGCTTCCTCCAGACCGAGCTGTTGCCGCTCGCGGCCTTTGCGGGCTCGCTGGCCACGACCGCGATCCTTTACGGCATCTCCAGCCGCGCGGGGCGGACCTCGATCGCGATCTTCCTGCTCGCCGGCGTCGCCATCACTGCCATCACCAATGCCGGCATCGGGCTTCTGGTGTTCATCGCCGACGACCGCCAGCTTCGCGACATTACATTCTGGCTGCTGGGCTCGATGAGCGGCGCGACCTGGACCAAGGCCGCCGTGCTCGCGCCGATCCTCATCATCGGGCTCGGCGCCTGCGCGTATATTGCGCGCGGCCTCGATCTGCTGGTACTCGGCGAGGCCGACGCGTTTCACGGCGGCGTCGACGTCGAGCGTCTCAAGCGGATCTCGATCGTCATGGTCTCCGCCATGACTGGGGTCGCGGTGTCGATCAGCGGCGTCATCGGCTTCGTCGGCATCGTCGTGCCGCATCTCCTCCGTCTCGTTATTGGACCTGCGCATCGCCTGCTGCTGCCGGCCTCGGTGCTGCTCGGCGCGATCCTGATGGTCGGCGCCGACACGCTGGCGCGCACCATCGTGGCGCCCGCGGAGATGCCGATCGGCATCTTGACGGCAGCGGTCGGCGCGCCTGTCTTCCTCGGCATCCTGCTGCGCCAGCGCGGGCTCGCCTCGCTATGAGCGCCGTGATCGAGGCGCGATCTCTCAGCAAGCGCGCCGGCCGCGCCACGCTGCTCGATGGCGTCGGCCTTTCGGTTGAAGCCGGCGAGATGGTCGCGATCATCGGCCCGAACGGCGCCGGCAAGTCGACGCTGCTGCGGCTGCTCTCCGGCGATCTCCGCCCGAGCGAGGGCGAGGTGCACCTGAAGCAGCGCGACATAAGCAGTTATACGCCGCGCGAGCTCGCCGCGCGCCGTGCGATGCTGTCCCAGCACATCAACGTCACCTTCCCCTTCACGGTCGAGGAGATCGTGCTGATGGGCGCGGGCGACCGCAGCCTGCGCGATGCCGTGTCGCTCGTCGACGCCGCGCTGGACGAGGTTGGCCTCGCACATTTCCGCGAACGGCAATTGCCGACATTGTCTGGCGGCGAGCAACAGCGCACCCATTTCGCCCGCGTGCTGGTGCAGCTCGCCTGCGGCGAGGCCGAGCATGGGCCAGGGCTCCTACTGCTGGACGAGCCGACATCGAGCCTCGATCTGCGTCACCAGATCGACCTCGTCGAAGCCGCGCGCCGCCGCGCCGCAGGCGGCACGGCTGTCATCGCGATCCTGCACGACCTCAACCTCGCGATCCGCTTCGCCGACCGGCTCATCGTCCTGAACGGCGGCAAGCTCGCTGCCGACGGCCCGCGCGCGGAAATCGTCACGCGCGAGACCATTCGCGACATCTTCGAAATCGACGCCGTCGTTCATCAGGCCGACGACGGCGTGCCCTACGTGCTGCCGCAATCGATGCGGGCGGCGGCGCGAGCCGAACTGCCGCCGCGGTGAAGATGCACTCCCTCGCCCCGCTTGTGGGGAGAGGTAAGGAAGACGGCGCCGCGCCTCGGTTCAGATCGGGCGCATTACCCTGCCGGCACGATCACCATGCCCTTGTCCTTGGGCCAGCGGACGCGCCAGGCGAACTTGATCTCCTTGATTTCGCCGGGTTTTGCGTCGAACGCCCATTCCAGCACGCCGCGCTTGTCGCGCAGATTGGTGGTCGTGGGCGGCGTGGTCGAGGACAGCATCTCGACGCCAATATCCTCGTTCTCGCTGACCGGAAGCTGATCCTCGATCGCGATGCGGATCGGGAAGTCGTGCCCGTTGCGAACGACGGTGCGGAACGAACGCGTGTCGGTCTTGGAGGACGCGATCACGCCGGCCGTGCCTTCGTTCTGCCTGATGACGGTGCGCTCGATCTTGATCTTGTCGTCGGCACCGAAGCCGAGCCGGATCGCGTCGTTCCGCGCGGCGGTCGAGAATTTGCTGCGACCGACGAACGTGCCGTCGCGGAAGATCGCGACCTTGCCGGGCAGCAGATTGGTATCCTCGGCAAGCTTGAATGACGCCTCGAGGTAAGCGGTGGGATCCGCGACCGGGGCGGCACGGATGGCGAGGTCGGGCGTCACCGTCATGGAGGAGATGAGCAGGCTCTTGGCGCCCTCATTGGCACCGAGGCTGACGCGGCCGCTGATCTGATACACGGCCTGGAAATCGCCGATCTCGGCGTTGGCCTGCTGCTCGTCCGCGCGCTCACGCAGCTCGGGCTCCGCAGCTTTCGCCATCGCCGGAGATTGCGCCTGCCGCGTCATTGGCTGCGCGGGCATCGCCATGTCCGACGCCGTGCCCATTGCCAACGGCTTCGGCAGTTGCGGATACCTCACAACCAGCGAATTCAGCTCCGGCGCGCTGCCGCCGCGGCTGACGCGAACGGTGGAAACACCGAGACTGACATTCGACCAGTCTTCACCGGTCGACTGTGTCACCTCGGCGCGGCGAACCAGCTCGAGCTGCGGCTTGCGGTCCTTGGCACCAGTGTCGAGCCGGGCGTCATACAGCGGCAGCCAGCGCGCATTGCGGACTGCATAAGTCACCCGCAACGTCGCCTTCGTCGCGGCGGCGGAAGCGACATCGATGCGAACCTCGAGCTTGCTCGGCGGCTTGGCCGAACGCTCCGCTTCAAGTTGCGCGAGCTGCCGATCGATCTCGCGCTGCTTTCGCGTGGCGTCGCGGATCGCGGTATCGGCGGTCGCGATCTCCTCGGCGACCGCGGTAAAGGCCGCGCGCCATTCGGTGATCGGCCGAGCCTCGCCCTTCTCGCCAAGGCCGGCGGGAGAAGCCTCGGCAAAGTGCTGCGCGAATTTGCGCCGGGCGTTGGCCGCGTCGATGTCGCCTTGCAGATCGGCGCGCTGATCCTTCAACGCCTCGATGCGCTTATCGAGCTCGGGCAGATTCGCGGGTTGTGCCGCGCGCGGCGGCCGCGCGTCGATCGTCCCGATGGTGAGTTTTGCGCCCGCCTCGCCCTCGACCCGCAGGGAGGACGGATCGAGCGAGAGCGGAAAGTCCTTGGCGACCAGCGTGCTGTCGCCGGAGGCGAGGTCCAGCGCGATGATACGGGTGACGGTGGCGCCGTCCGGATAGACCGTGACGGTGTCGATGGCCGATGTGGCGTCCACATCGGCGGCCCATGATGGCGACGCGGCCGCCATGGTCACCAGAACCAGGCTCGTCGTTGCCAAACATCTTGCGGTGATGCGCATAAAGTCCCTCCTGCCGTATCGCCGCGCCGCCAGCCGGACGCGTGCGATCAAATGCCTCGCCAACATGGTTGGACGCGGCTGGGAAGGAACTGGTTCGATTGGGGTTTCCGTGGGGCGCCGCCGCGGCCGCACCAAGGCTGCGGAACGTGTCGTCGACTCGCGGCGAAGCCGTTAAACTTAGGTCCTTAAACCGGGGTGGGCGAACCCTGGCCGAAGATGCGGCGGAGCAGATCGGTCACGTTGCGGGCGCCGGCCTTCTTCAGGATGCCTGCGCGGTAGCCTTCGACCGTCCGCGCACTCAGATGTATGCGCCGGGCGATCTCCTTATTGGTCAGGCCGGCAGCAAGGTGCTCGAGCACATCGACTTCGCGCCCGGTCAGGGGCTCGCAGCCGGGCAGCCAGCGTTGCCGGTTTGAACCCGGCTGCGCGAACTCGTCGATGGCAGCATCGATCCGGTCGACGATGTCGCGGGTGCGGAACGGCTTCTCGATGAAGTCGGCCGCGCCGCTCTTGATCGCGTCGACCGCCATGGCGATGCTGCCGTTCGCCGACGTCATCAGGACCGGCGCCATGCAGTTCTCCTCGCGCAGGCGCTTGAGCACGTCGAGGGCGGAACGATCCGGCGGCATCTCCAGCAGCACGCAGGCCGGCATCCGCGCCTTGGCTTCCGAGAGCAGCGACGCGCCGTCGGCAAAGCAGATCACGTCATAGGCACTCTGTTGAAGCGCCATTGAAAGTTGTTCGCGGGAGGCCGCGTCAGTTTCAATGACGAATACCTCACCCTTGGAAAGCATGTTTCCCGGCATCATCCCGATCCAGCAATGTCTTGGTCAAATGGCCCGAGACGGCAGCAGGGCTTCGTCGCGCCGCGTCGTCATACGCACGGCATTCACGCCCGTGCTTCGGTTTCCCTTATGTATGTTCCATCCTGTTCCCGGATTTGACGGATCGGGACAGAAACTTTACATTTCGGGACATCTGCGGGAATGGCTGACAGGAACGGGTCGCATGACCGACCTCATGCGCAGCGCAGGCTTGAGCTACTACCCGGATGTCGCCCGGTCGGTCGGACTCGACCCGAAACAGATGATGCGCAAGGTCAGGCTGCCGCTGGCCGTGCTCGACAAGCCCGATACCCCCATTGCCGTGACCAGCCTGCGCCGGCTGCTCGAATTGTCGGCAGAGGCGTCGGGTGCCGAAGATTTCGGCTTGCGGCTCGCCGAGCGCGGCGGGCTGACCAATTTCGGCGCGGTCGGCCTGATCGTGCGTGAACAGGCGACCGTCAGTGAGGCCATCGAAGCGTTCTCGCGCTTCATCCACGTTCATCACGACGGCATGAAGCTTGAGGTCACGCGCGACAAGCAGACCGTGACGGTCACATTGCATCTGCGCGGCCGGCAGCCGACCGCGCCGCGCCAGTCGATCGACATGGCGCTCGGCAGCGTCCACCGCATCATCCAGTCGCTGTTCAGCAGCGACTGGCGGCCGCTCGAGGTGCATCTGCATTATCCGCCGCCACACGACCGCAAGCGCTACCGCGACTTCTTCGGTTGCCGCGTCACCTTCAATGCCGATGACGATGCGATCCTGTTGTCGGCGCATGACATGGAGCGGCGGATCCCGAGCGCGCATCCGCTGATCGCGAGCTATTTGCGCAAACGGATCGAGGCGATCGAGACGCGGCCGGCAAGCTGGGAGGAGAAGGTCGACGAGGTGGTACGCATCCTGCTCGCAAGCGGCGACTGCACGGTCGAGCGCGTGGCTGAGCATCTCGCCTGCACCCGCCGCACCATCCATCGGCACCTCGCCGCATCAGGCACCAGCTTTTCGGCGATCCTCGACGCGCAGCGCGCCGATCTTGTGACCCAGCTGATCGACGACCCCGGCCGGCCGCTGGCCGACATCGCCACCCAGCTCGGCTTCTCCGCGCAGAGCGCGATGGCGCGCTGGTTCCGTGGCCGCTTCGGCTGCACCATCACCGCATGGCGCAAGGGCGTGCGGCCGCTGGCCAAACGCCCCGGCGTTCCCTCGGCGTCCGCGGCCTAGGCTCAGCGTGCCGGAGCGGGCACGCCCATGATGGCAAGGGCGCGCCGGGGGCTGCCGGCGAGCAGCGGCCCGAACGCAATCGCAAAGCCGAGGAACGCGACGACCCACCCGCAGGCGGCGATGTGCAGCAGGATATCGCCATGCGCAGGCAACACCACGGCAGCGACCCGCGCCAGCGCCGCGACGATGATCGCAGCGTAAATCCCCTGCGTCGCGGGCGAGGCCGTCAACGCCTGTCCGGTATGCCCGAGGCTCGCGCGCGTCATCACCGCGAGCGTCATGGTTCCGGCCGCGCCAGCGATCCAGGCGTGAATGCCCGCGCTCGGCGGCAGCGCCCCGAAGACAGCCAGGGCATGCAGCAGGAAGCCCAGCGGCACGAAGACATAACCGACATGGAGGATCAGCAGCAGCCGCTCGCGCGTGGTGCGATCGCCAGCCCAGCGCGCGAACCGCACCAAATGAAGCACACCGACGAGCGCCATCACCGCGCCGGTGATCATGTTCAGCGGCGCCACGATCCATGCGATCAGCGCGAGCGCGCTCAATCCGATCACCGCGCCGTCAAAACGCCCGAACGGCACCGGCAGGCGGCCGGGATTGAACTTGACCAGCCAGTTGCGGGTGAAGCTCGGGATGATGCGGCCGCCGATCAGCGAGATCAGCAGCACGACCACGCCGATGCCGACGCGGATGCTGACATCGGCCGCGCCCTCGAAGTGCGCTTCGAGATGGAAGGCGACGTTACCGGCGAGCAGCACCAGCACGAGCACTACCACCGGCAGATTGCGCCAATTGCCGCCCGCGATGATTTCGCGCGTGGCCGCGGCAACGACCAATGCCAGGAAGGCGGCATCGACGACGAGCGCGAACGCCCAACCGATATCGGCGGACAGGGTCACTGCAAAACGTCCGGCCAGCCACACCACCAGCAGCGCGCCCAGCGACGTCCCCTGGATCGGCAGCCGCCCGGTCCAGTTCGGGATCGCCGTGAACAGGAATCCCGTGATCACCGCCGGCAGGAAGCCATAGAGCATTTCGTGGACGTGCCAGTCGCGCGGCGCGAAGGCCGAACTGACCGACAATTCGCCGTAGAACATCGGCAGCCAGGCCAGAATCGACAGCCCCGCCTGGATCGCGGCGAGCAGGAAAAACGGCCGAAAGCTGTTCGCAAACAGCGGCCAGCCCTCAAAGTTACGGGATCGGGCGCCAGCCATGGGGGCAACTCCTGTGAATTCGGACGGTCACCTGGATCGTCATTTGGAAAAATACTGCCGTCCGGCCGGCCCGTTTTGCGCTATCGCAAACTGCCCGACGAATACAGGTGCCATCACACTCCGAGCGCCAAGGAGGCAGAATGGCCAAGGTCGACACATCGCTGGTTGCGCATTTGCCGCTGTTTTCCGGCGTCAAGCCGGAGGACCTCGAGGAAATCCTGCGCGAGGCCCGCTCGGCGCGGTACCCCAGGAACACCGCCATTTTCGAACAGGGCGCTGACGCGCAATCCTTCTTCCTGCTGCTGCACGGCCACGTCCGCGCTGCCAAGACCACCCCGACCGGCGAGCAGATCGTGGTGCGCTATGTCGCCCCCGGCGAGACATTCGGGCTCGCGATGGCGATCGGAGCCGCGCACTATCCGGCGACAGCGATGGCGGTCGACGACAGCGTGGTGCTGATCTGGCCGAATTCGGCCTGGCCGCGGCTGATCGAGCGGTTTCCGGCAATCGCCGCCAACACGCTCCAGACTGTCGGCGCGCGACTGCAGGAGAGCCACACCCGCATCCTGGAAATGTCGACCCAGCAGGTCGAGCAGCGCGTCGCACATGCGCTGCTGCGGCTCGCAAAACAGTCCGGCAAGAAGCTCGACCACGGCATCGAGATCGACTTCCCGATCAGCCGCCAGGACATCGCGCAGATGACCGGCACCACGCTGCATACCGTCAGCCGCATCCTCAGCGGCTGGGAGAGCCAGGGCCTCGTCGAGAGCGGCCGCCAGCGCATCATCCTGCGCGATCCGCACAAGATCGTCGTGCTGGCGGAGCGTACAGCGGACGGCAATTCTGCGTAAGGTAGGGGTGAGGGCACTTCCGCTTACGGCGCAAGCCCGCCCTCACCCGGGAATCCGCGCGCGACCCGCGCGAACTCCGACCCGCCTCACGCCGGCACGCATTCGCACAGCGCAGCGAGGAATTTGTCGCGATCGATGCCATGCTCGCGGCAGGCGTCTTCCACGGTATGGAAGGTCGCGATCGGACAGCCGACGCAAGCCATCCTGAAGGCGAGGAACACGCGGATCGTGTGCGGTGCCGCACGCATGATGTCATCGACCAGATCGTCGGATCGGAAGGGCATGGACAACTCCGTTCCGAAGTGACGATAGCCGGGTCGGTCCGAGCTTCTTTGTTGAAGCGCAAGCTGGTGGTTGCTTCTCCCTCTCCCCGCAAGCGGCAGGGCTATCGCGTATGAGAAAAACGTGGCGGGAAGCTCGCCCGCGGCCATCCTGCGAGACGCCCGCCTCCGGCGGGCCCTCAGGATGAGGACGGAGTACGTGGTCACTATTTCGACAGGCAAAGCTGCTGCTCAGCCTCATCCTGAGGAGACCGCGGAGCGGTCGTCTCGAAGGACGAGGCGCTCGCTCGGACCCCGCCAAGCTCATATGCAAAAGTCCCTGCAGTAGGCGGCGTGAGGTGAACTACACCGCCCTGCTGTGCAACTGCTTGCCCGGATCCAGATGCGCGTCGAACGCCGCGGCGACGCTGCGGACCAGGAAGCGCGAGTCGCTTGCGACCGCGAGACGGTCGCCGTCGAGCCTGACGATGCCGTCCGAGATCAACGGCTTTAGGCGCGCGGCCGACTTCAGCATCGCTTCGGGTTCCGCACCATGGCGCGCACAGATGTCGCCGAGATCGGCGCTGAACTCGCACATGATGCGCTCGATGATGTCGGCGCGGAGCCGGTCGTCGTCGGTGAGCCCGTAGCCCTTCGCGGTGGCGAGGCGGCCGGCGGCGACGCTCTGCGCGTAGGCGCCGATCTGCACCTGGTTCTGCACATAGCCCTGCGGCAGATGCCCGATCGCGCTCGCGCCGAAACCGAGCAGGACTTCGCCCTTGTCGGTGGTGTAGCCCTGGAAATTGCGCCGCAGCGTCCGTTCCTCGAAGGCCACGGCCATGGCGTCGTCGGGGCGCGCGAAATGGTCGAGCCCGATCTGGACGTAGCCGGCCTCCTTCAACGCATTGGCGATCGCGCAGGCCTGGTCATGACGCGCGAGGCCGTCGGGCAGCACGGCCTCGTTGATCATGCGCTGGTGCTTCTTGAAGTCAGGCACATGCGCATAGCCGAACACCGAGAAACGATCGGGCCCGAGCTCGAGGCTGCGCCGAACCGTGTCCAGGCAGGACGCGACGGTCTGGTGCGGCAGCCCATAGATGAGGTCGAAGTTGATCCCGTTGATGCCCGCGCGATGCAGCCTATCGACGACGGAAGCCGTCTGCTCATAGCTCTGCACGCGATTGATCGCGCGCTGCACGACCGGATCGAAACTCTGCACACCCAGGCTGGCGCGGTTGACGCCGGAGAGCCGCATGGCCTCCACCATCTCTGATGTCAGCGTGCGCGGGTCGATCTCGACCGCGATCTCGGCCGAGGGCAGCACGAAGAACGAATGGCGCATCGCCGCCATCAACTCGGCAAAAGCCTCCGGCGCCATGATGGTCGGCGTGCCGCCACCGAAATGGATGTGCTCGACCTTGATGCGGCGGCCGATGGTCTCAGACACCTGCGCGATCTCGCTGCGCAGCGTCCGCTGATAGGCGGCGATGAGCCCGTCGCGGCGGACGATCTGGGTATGGCAGCCGCAATACCAGCACATCTCGCGGCAGAACGGCACGTGCAGATAAAGTGACGCACTGGCGCCTGCCGGGAGTCCGGCGAGCCATTCGGCATAAGTATCCGGGCCGACCGCCGGCGAAAAATGCGGCGCGGTCGGATAGCTCGTGTACCGCGGCAATCTCTCTTCGCCGTAGCTCGCTGCGAGATCGGTCCTCATATCTTAACCATTCGTAAATCGATGCCGCGCGGTGGCGCGGCAAATCCCGGATGGCATTGGATGACCCGTTTTCGGGCGGACTACCTTGCGCTCGCTCAAAGTCCGAGCGCCGGATCGGAACCATGATGACGTTCAATCATGACTCACTGGAGATAGGCCATGGCGTCGCTCGCGCTCGATCTCGTTCTCTGGCTCACCGGCGTTCGCGGTCATATCCCGCGCTTCGACGATTTTCGTCCCGTCCCCGCCGCACCCTCCGTCCGCGCAGGTTATCTCGTGCGGGTGCTGGCGATCACCGCCGCCATCTTCGCCGCGCTGTCGCTCGCGGTCTGGGGCACGGTCTGGATTGCGATCCAGCTTCTCTGATCGACAACCAAACATTCACAGTCGAGCGTCGTTGAACATGCGAACGATTTGCCGCTGGCGCAACTGACGCCGCGCGACGTCGTGCGCTTCGCACGGCCGATACGCGCTTCGGCAAACCTCCTAAGGATTTTACCGGAGGCGAATTCGGCAAAAGCTTGTCGCAGCGCAAACACTCTTACCGTAACAGGCGCAGACTGCATCCGTCATCAAAACCCTTTCAGATGAAGGATGCTTCCGATGTTCACCCGCAGAGCCGCATTGATCAGCGCCGCCGCGACCGCCCTGATGCTCGCGACACCCACGTTCGCCGCCGGCGACCTCAAGCTGCCGCGGCAGAAGGTCGAGCTGGTCGCACCGCCCTTCGTGCACGCGCACGAGCAGGCCACGACGCAGGGGCCCAAGATCATCGAGTTCAAGCTCAACATCGAGGAGAAGAAGGTCGTCATCGACGACAAGGGCACCACGTTCCAGGCCATGACCTTCAACGGCTCGATGCCGGGTCCGCTGATGGTCGTGCATGAAGGCGACTACGTCGAGGTGACGCTGGTCAATCCCGCGACCAACACCATGCCGCACAACATCGACTTCCACTCCGCGACCGGCGCCCTCGGCGGCGCCGAGCTCACGCTGGTCAATCCCGGCGAGCAGGTCGTGCTGCGCTGGAAGGCAACGCGGATCGGCGTGTTCGTCTATCACTGCGCCCCGGGCGGCCCGATGATCCCCTGGCATGTCGTCTCCGGCATGAACGGCGCGGTGATGGTGCTGCCGCGCGACGGACTGAACGACGGCAAGGGCCACGCGCTGAAATACGACAAGGTCTACTATGTCGGCGAGCAGGACATGTATGTGCCGCGCGACGAGAAGGGCAAGTTCAAGTCCTATAATTCGCCGGGCGAAGCCTTCACCGAGACCGAAGAGGTGATGAAGAAGCTGATCCCCTCCCACGTCGTGTTCAACGGCAAGGTCGGCGCGCTCACCGGCAAGAACGCGCTGACGGCCAAGGTCGGCGAGAACGTGCTGATCGTGCATTCGCAGGCCAATCGCGACAGCCGTCCGCACCTGATCGGCGGCCATGGCGACTATGTCTGGGAGACCGGCAAATTCTCCAACGCGCCTGAGACGGGACTAGAGACCTGGTTCATCCGCGGCGGCTCGGCGGGAGCTGCGCTCTACAAGTTCCTGCAGCCCGGCATCTACGCCTATGTCACGCATAATCTGATCGAGGCAGCCGACCTCGGCGCCACTGCGCACTTCAAGGTCGAAGGCAAGTGGAACGACGATCTGATGACCCAGGTGAAGGCGCCCGCGGAGATACCGGCTCCCAACACCAACTAGACGCGACAGGGGGCCGGTCATCGCCGGCCCCTTCCTTCTTCGGGGGACGACCATGCTGATCGCATTCAAGCTGAAACTGCTGCTCGCCTGCGCCGCAGGGCTCGCAGGGCCGATCGCCGTGGCGCCGCTGGTCTCGGACATGGCGGTCCATGGTACGGCGACGGAGCCTGCGATCGTCAGGGTCGCGCCGGGTAATCTTTCCTATCGCGAGGCCGGCGATTTCACCCGCGCGGGGCTGCAGGCCGAAGTGCCGCTGCGCGCGATGCGCTTCAACCGGCCGCTACAGATCATGCGGCACCAGGTCTCGTCATCCGACTATCAGCTTTGCGTGCAGGATGGTGCGTGCCGCGCGCTTGATCGCGGCGTCGCGATCGCGTTCGATCGTCCCGCGGTCCAGGTGAGCTGGCACGATGCGCAGGCCTATGCGGGCTGGCTGTCGCGCAAGACCGGCCACACCTATCGCCTGCCGAGCGACGCGGAATGGGCCTTTGCGGCCGGCTCCCGGTTCAGGGACGACGGCGCGCCTGTGGACGCAGACGATCCTTCAAAGCGCTGGCTCAGCCGTTACGAGCGTGAATCCGAGCGCGACCTCTCCGACACGACGGCCTATCCGTTCGGCAAGTTCGGCACCAACGAGCACGGTATCGAAGATCTCGCCGGCAATGTCTGGGAATGGACCGCGACCTGCTTCGTGCGCTCGCGGATCGACGCAGCCGGCAATGCCGGCCGCCCGACCGTGAATTGCGGCGTGCGCGTCGCCGAGGGTGCGCACCGCGCCTACGTCACCGACTTCATCCGCGACGCTCGCGCCGGCGGTTGCGCACAGGGCGTGCCGCCCGCCAATCTCGGCTTCCGCCTGGTGCGCGAGGAGCCGTCATGGGTTGCAAGCGTGTCGGCGCGGTGGGGCAAGGTGTGGGCGGCGAGGTCGTAGGTATCGCCGAGTAGCCCGGATGGAGCGCAGCGCAATCCGGGATCGGACCATCCACGAGCACCCCGGATTTCGCTACGCTCCATCCGGGCTACGGCGCATCAAATCGTTCGCGCAAACATGCGAAATCCGGGCGCGCCGATGATCGCCTCGAACGCGGGATCGCGCTTCTCTTCGGCGAAGACAAATCCTGCCTTGGCGTAGGCGCGTTCAGCCGGCTGATTGCCGATCAGGAACGATATCGTCGCGCGGGCAAATCCGGCCGCTCGTCCCTTATCCAGTGCGCGCGCAAGCAACGCCTGCACGAGGCCGCGACCGCCATAGGCGGGGTCGGTCGCGACGTGCTCGATCATCCAGTCGCCCTCGCCGCCCTGAACCCAGCAGGCGCGCGTGTAGGCGCCGCGGCGACGGATGGCTTCCAGCTCTGGCGCGGCAAGCCCGGTCGCGGCACCGACCTCCTCGATGGCACGCCAGGCCGCAGGTCCCGTGCCGGCCGCCGGCAGTGCGCACAACGCGGCAGCAGGCTTGCCATCGATCTCGGCGATCAGGAATTGCGAGACATGCCACATCGACACCGCGTGTGCGGTCGTGATGCGCGCGATGAAATCGCGGCACTGTGCCTGGGGCCAGCCGAGCGCGACGTCGAACCAGCCGCGCGGCCGGTAGCCACGCTGCGACGACAGGATGGTTTGTGCGATGAAACCGGCGTCTTCGGGACGCGCAGACCGTATCGTCATGCGCGCCCCCGTTGCGACGACCTTACGTGTTCTTCAGCGCGACGCGGAATTCGGCTTCGGTCTTGGCCTTGACCTCGTCGAGCGAGACGCCGTCGGCGAGCTCGATCAGCGCCATGCCGCCGTCGCCGTGCTTGTCGATGGTGAAGACCGCGAGATCGGTGACGACCATGTCGACCACGCGCTCGCCGGTCAGCGGCAGATTGCACTTCTTCAGCAGCTTCGAGCCGTCCTTGGCCGAGTGCTCCATCACGACGACGACGCGCTTGACGCCGGCGACGAGATCCATCGCGCCGCCCATGCCCTTGACCATCTTGCCGGGGATCATCCAGTTGGCGAGATCGCCGTTCTGGGCCACCTGCATGGCGCCGAGGATCGACAGGTCCATGTGGCCGCCGCGGATCATCCCGAAAGAATCCGCGCTCGAGAAATACGAGGTCGACGGCAGCTCGCTCACGGTCTGCTTGCCGGCATTGATGAGGTCGGCATCCACCTCGTCCTCATAGGGGAACGGGCCCATGCCGAGCATGCCGTTCTCGCTCTGGAGGCTGACATCGACGCCATCAGGGATGAAGTTCGAGACCAGCGTCGGGATGCCGATGCCGAGATTGACGTAGTAGCCGTCACGCAGTTCCTTGGCGGCGCGCGCAGCCATCTGTTCACGGGTCCAGGCCATGTGAGTCTCCTGACGCTTAAGCGGCGGTGCGCGGGCGGGTGTTACGGAATTCGATGCGCTTCTTGGCCGTGCCAACCTCGACGATGCGCTTCACGAAGATGCCGGGCGTGTGGATGTGGTCGGGATTGAGTTCACCGGCCGGAACCAGATGCTCGACCTCGGCGACCGTGATCTTGGCGGCGGTCGCCATCATCGGATTAAAGTTGCGCGCGGTCTTGCGGTAGATGAGGTTGCCGGCGGTGTCGCCCTTCCAGGCGTGCACGATGGCGAGGTCGGCGAACAGGCCGCGCTCCATCAGGTACTTCTCGCCGTCGAACTCCTTCACTTCCTTGCCTTCGGCGATCAGCGTGCCGACGCCGGTCTTGGTGTAGAAGGCCGGGATACCGGCGCCGCCGGCGCGGATGCGCTCGGCCAGCGTGCCCTGCGGATTGAATTCGAGTTCCAGCTCGCCGGCCAGGAATTGCTGGGCGAACAGCTTGTTCTCGCCGACATAGGACGAGATCATCTTCTTGATCTGGCGGGTTTCGAGCAGGCGGCTGAGGCCGATGCCGTCGACGCCGGCATTGTTGGAGACGACCGTCAGGCCCTTGACCCCGGACTCGCGGATCGCGTCCGACAGCTCCTCGGCGATGCCGCAGAGGCCAAAGCCGCCCGACATGATCATCATATTGTCTTTCAGAACGCCTTCGAGAGCCGACTTGGCGTCGGGATAGACCTTGTTCATGCAAATAACCTTCGGGTGAACCTTCGGCTGGCAGGCGTCGCGCCTCATTGGCGGCGATTATTAGGCGAAATCCTCCAAAGCCGTCAATGATACGGGGTTCTCCGTTCCGCCCTCCGGTGATAGAAGCTGCCCACGCCGTGGGCAGAACCGCCCGCGGCCTTGAAAGCGACAAGAAAACCCATCAAGTTGCGGGGGTTGGGCGTGGGCACGCAGGTTTCCCGGTCCGCTCTTCTGGCTCCAGCGACCAACCCGATCAGGACATGCCATTGACCATGGCCCAAGGAATGAAGCGCCTCGGGACGCCGATCGCGGCGCTGCTCGGCCTCGCGCTGATCGCCCTGATCGCGACCTCCTGGCTCATCAACCGCGACGCGCTGCGCAAGGCGGTGGAAACGCAGATCCGCGACGTCACCGGGCTCGAGCTCAGCGTGGCAGGCAGCATCGACATTTCGCTGCTGCCGGCGAGCTACATTTCCTTCCATGACGTCGGCCTGAAGGGCGGCGGCACCAGCGATCCCGCGCTCCATGTCGACGTGCTCACCGCCAATCTCCGGCTGCTGCCGCTGCTGCTGCAGCGGTTCGAGATCGCCGACCTGACCCTGCTGCGGCCGCGCATCCATGTCAGCCTGAAGCAGGATGGCGAAAGCAACTGGACGCCCTTCATCCAGACCATTGCGCGCACCATGAAGCCGGGCGCCGAGAACCAGGTGTCGTTCTCCGAGATCAGGATCCAGGACGGTGTGCTCAATTACGAGGACGCCACCACCCACGCCGCCGAGAAGTTCGAGGACATCGACCTGTCGCTGGCCTGGCCCTCGATCTCGCGGTCCTTCGCCGCGACCGGACAATTCGACTGGCGCGGCGAGCGCGTCGACGGCTCGATCAGCTTCGCCGATTTCGTCGCCGCCCTCTCCGGCGACCGCTCCGGGCTGAAGGCGCGGATCGCCAGTGCCCCGCTCAAGCTCGCCTTCGACGGCAGCGTCGCCAACCGCACCAGCCCGATGATGGAAGGCACGCTCACCATCGACAGCCCATCCTTGCGCAACGCGCTGCGCTGGACCGGTCAGCCGCAGCCCGGCAGCGGCGGCTTCGGCCGCTTCGCGCTGAAGGCGCGCGCCAATGTCGTCGGCGCCTCGATCGCGCTCACCAACGTCAATGTCGAGCTCGACGGCAACACTGCCGAGGGCGTGATGACCTACGCCAATAACGGCCGGCAGACGCTGCAAGCGACGCTTGCCGCCGACGCGCTCGACTTCACACCTTATATCTCGACCTTCCGCCTGCTCGCCAGCGGCGCCCGCGACTGGAACAGGCAGCTGTTCGATCTCAACGGGCTTTCGACCACCGACCTCGACATGCGCCTGTCGGCAGCCAGGCTGACAGTCGGGACGTCGAAACTCGGCCGCACCGCGATCGGCGCCAATCTGCGCAACGGCACGCTGGCGCTCTCGGTCGGCGAAGCTCAGGTCTATGGCGGCATCGCCAAGGGCTCGTTCGGGATCGCGCGCTCCGACACCGTCGCCGACGTCAAGGCGCAATTCCAGTTCACCGATGTCGATCTCCAGGCCTGCGCCTCCGAATTGTTCGGCCTCAACAAGCTGTCCGGCCGCGGCAACATCAACGTCTCGCTGCTGGCCTCCGGCTCCAGCCCGTTCGGCCTCGTGCAGTCGCTCGACGGCACTGCCACCGTGACCGGGCACGACGGTGCGATCTCGGGCTTCAACGCCGAGCAACTCCTGAAGCGGCTGGAGCGGCGGCCGCTGTCGGGTGGCGGCAATTTCCGCAACGGCTCGACCCCTTATGACACCCTCACCATCGCGGTGAAATTCTCCGATGGGATCGCCACCGCCGAGGACATCCGCATCGAGGGGCCGGCTGCGAAGATCACGCTGACGGGCACTGCCTCGGTGCCGACGCGCGAATACGACATGAAGGGCGTGGCGAGCCTCAATACGACGTCCGGCTTTCAGTTGCCCTTCATGGTGCAGGGTCCCTGGGACGATCCCCTGATCTTCCCCGACCCCGAAAGCCTGATCCGCCAGTCGCCTGCGGCATCCCCCTTCCTGGACCTCCTGAAGCGGCGCATCACCGGCGAGAAGCACCCTGCGCCGACAGATTCGCCGACGGCCGAGAACGCCAAGGAAAACGCGAAGTCCAACTGAGGACGGCGATCGTCCGGCGCTGCCGGACCATCGCGAATTGATCCGGCCGAATTGATGCGGCGATTGGATCGATGCGCGGATTAAGCATCTCCGCTGGCCCGACACCCCACGACCTAGGTCTGACAAGATGCCGCTAGATCGGCTGACGGCCATGCGCTAGTGTTTTATACGACCGGTTAAAAACACCGGCCGTTTGAGGGAGAAAAACGTGAGATCCAAGGTTATTGGCGCAGTTTCATTGGCGGTCGCTGCGGTTGGGCTTTTTGCGGCCACTGCACCCGCCTTTGCGCAGCAGAAGACGATCACGGTCTGGTGGGGCAAGGGCTTCTATCGGTCCGAAGACGACGCACTGATCGAGACGATCAAGAAGTTCGAAGCCAAGACCGGCATCAAGGTCGAATTGTCGCAGTACGCGATCCAGGACATGATTCCGAAGACGGTGGCCGCGCTCGATGCCGGCACTGTGCCCGATGTCGCCTATTCCGATTCCTACGACGTGCAGGCGCAGGGCAAGTGGGCCTATGAGGGCAAGCTCGAGGACCTCACGGACGTCATGGAGCCGATCAAGGGCCGGTTCGTGCAGAACACGCTGGACGCGTCGATCCTCTATAACGACGTCACCAAGAAGAAGGCCTATTACGGCTTCCCGCTGAAGCAGCAGAGCATGCATGTCGAGATCTGGAACGACATGCTGGAGAAGGCCGGCTTCAAGCTCGCCGACATCCCGACCGACTGGGCGGGCTACTGGACGTTCTGGTGCGACAAGGTGCAGCCGGGTATCCGTAAAGCCACCGGCCAGCGCATCTACGGCGTCGGCCAGCCGATGGGCGTTGAATCCACCGACGCCTTCCAGTCGTTCTACACCTTCATGGACGCCTATCACGTCAAGCTGGTCGACGACGACGGCAAGCTCCTGGTCGACGATCCCAAGGTGCGCGAGAATCTGATCAGCGCGCTGAAGGATTACACCGACACCTATATCAAGGGCTGCACGCCGCCCTCCTCCACAACCTGGAAGGACCCCGACAACAACGTCGCCTTCCACAACAAGACCATCGTGATGACCCACAACTTCACGATCTCGATCGCGGCGAAGTGGTTCGAGGACTCGCAGAACCAGGCGCTCACGCAGGAGCAACGCGACGCCGGCAAGAAGGCCTATGAGCAGGACATCGTCACGGCGTCCTTCCCGAAGGCGCCCGACGGTTCGACCATCCGCTACCGCTCCGACGTCAAGACCGGGCTGGTGTTCACCGCGGCCAAGAACAAGGCCGAGGCCAAGCAGTTCATCAGCTTCCTGCTCCAGGAAGAGAATGTTCGTCCCTATATCGAGGGCGCGCTCGGCCGCTGGTTCCCGGTGACGAAGGAAAGCCAGGCCAGCCCGTTCTGGCAGGCCGACAAGCACCGCAAGGCGGTCTACGCCCAGTTCACCGGCGGCACCGCCGCGTTCGACTTCACCAAGAACTGGAAGTTCACGATCCTCAACAACGAGAACGTCTGGGCCAAGGCGATGAACCGGGTCGTCAGCGAAAAGGTCCCGGTCGACAAGGCCGTCGACGAGCTGATCGCCCGCATCAAGCAGGTTGCAGGCTAAATCCTCTTTCTTCCTCTCCCCGCTGGCGCGGGGAGAGGCGAAACGCTAATACCGGCCGCCTCGTGCGGCCGGAAGTCCTTTCAAAGAGTCCTGAAGAATGGCGATTACGCTCTCTGGCGATCAGTCGATGCCCGCTCCGCCCTTGTCGTCGCGGCTGACCCCGGCGCAGGTCTGGGGCATCGTGCTGCTCGCGCCCTATCTGCTCGTTTTCCTCGCCTTCGTCGTCTATCCCGTCTGCTACGGGCTGTGGCTGGCGCGGGCCCCGTCGAATTATGTCGCGCTGTTTCACGATCCGATCTTCGCGCGCGCCGCGGTCAACACGCTGATCTTCCTGGTCATCGGCATCAACATCAAGATGCTGATCGCGTTGTTCCTGTCCGGCTTCTTCGCGCAGCAGCGCACCTGGATCAAATGGCTCTCGGTGATCTTCATCCTGCCCTGGGCGGTGCCGTCGATCCCGACCATCCTGTCGGTGCGCTTCATGTTCAATCCCGAATGGGGCGTGGTCAACCACCTCATCTTCTCCCTCACCGGCGATGACGGCCCGAACTGGCTGAACGACCCCGCCGTGGCGCTGAGCATGGCGATCGGCGTGCACATCTGGAAATCACTGCCGTTCTGGACGCTGATCCTGATCACCGGACGCCTTGCGATCGCGCACGATCTGTTCGAGGCAGCCGAGGTCGATGGTGCGAGCTGGTGGCAGAAATTCCGCTACATCACCTGGCCGTCGATGCAGACGCTCTACATCACCTGCACACTGCTCTCGATGATCTGGACGCTCGGCGATTTCAACAGCGTCTATCTGCTCACCGGCGGTGGCCCGGCTGACCTCACGCACGTGCTGGCGACGCTCGGTATCCGCTATCTCCGGCTCGACCAGCTCTCGCTCGCGATGGCCTCCATCGTCTGCGCGATGCCGTTCGTCCTGCCGCTCGTGTACTTTATGATGAAACGGTTGTCGCGATGAAGCTTCCCGGCGTAAGCGAATTTTCCTGGCGCGACGTCGCGATCGAAGCGCGGCTGCTGCTGATTGGTATTCCCGTCTTCCTGTGGACGATGATTCCGATCTACCACATGTTCCTGTTCGCGATCTCCCCGAAGGAGGACGCGTTCTCGGGCAAGCTGTGGCCGGATCACCCGACGCTGCACAACTTCGAGATCGTGTTCAAGCAGCAGCACTACTTCCTGCGCGACTTCTACATCCAGTTCTGGAACTCGACGGTGATCGCAGTCTCCGTCGGCGTGCTGACGCTGTTCATCGCCACCGCCGCGGCGTTCGCGATCTCGCGATTGAAGGTGCCGGGCGGCCGCACCGTGTTGAACCTCGCGCTCTTCACCTATTTCATCCCCGCGGCGTTCCTCGCCGTGCCGATGTACCGCACCATGGGCAATTACGGCCTGCTCAACAATCACTGGTCGCTGATCCTGGCCATGGTGACGATCGCCAGCCCCTACGCGATCTGGGTGCTCAAGCAGGCCTCCGACAAGCTGCCGGTCGAGCTGGATGAAGCCGCGGTGATGGACGGCGCCACGACGCTCCAGATCTTCCGCCTGGTCTACCTGCCGCTGATGATGCCCTCGCTGGTCGCGATCGGCACCTATGCGGTGCTGCTCGCCTGGAACGAATATCTCTACGCGTTCCTGCTTCTGTCCAATGACCGCGAGATCACCCTCCCCGTCGCGCTCGGCAACTTCCTCGCTGCCGACGATTCGCCCTGGGAGCTGTTGATGACCACCGGCTTCATTTACGCGCTGCCGCCGGCCGCGGTCTATTACGCCTTCCGCCGCTACATGGTGGGCGGGCTCACGGCAGGCGCGGTGAAATCCTGACAATCGAGAGCCTCGTTCCGATGGAATCGGAACGGGGCTCTCGATTCTTGTTTTGACGCGTTTTCTTTACGCGAACCGGTATCCACTTCGCTCGAAATCGCTCCCGGACGCACCGCGTTGCCGCAAGCAGGGCGTTCGAGCGACGACGTGGACAATTGCGGGTTGTCCACGCCTGCTCTAACCTCGCAGCCCTGTCACGGGGCACGTCACCATGCGCGGCAACGACGCGATCCATCTCGGCCTGATGCTGCTGGCGTTCGCGGCGTCCTATCTGGTGCCGTTCGAACTGCTGCTGCTGGCCTATGTCGTGCTCGGCCCGGCGCACTACTTCACCGAGATCTCGTGGCTGCACGATCGCAGCTATTATCTGCCCCACCGCGGGATCGCGGCGGTCCTCGCGATCATCGCCGTGATCGCGGCGCTGATCGACAACGCCTCGTGGTTCGGCCTTGCGATGTGGGGCGCGCTGGTCGTCTGCGCCATGCTGGCAGCCACCACCTCCGCGATCGAGAGCATGCTGCTGTTCATGGTGGCGATCGCCCTGTCCGCGATCATGTATTCGAGCGGATCGTCGCTTGCGGTCATCGGCATCCTGATTCCGACCCCGATCCACGTCTCGCTGTTCACGCTGATCTTCATGGTGCTCGGCGCGCACCGGTCGGGCAGCCGCGTGCAGGCTGCCCTGGTGGTCGTCTATCTGCTTGCGGTCGCCACGATCCTGTTGCTGCCGCCAACGGCCGAAATCCGGATCTCGAGCTTTGCCCGGGTCGGGCAGGACTATTTCGGCAATGTCGGTCCGGCGCTGGGCCGGCTGTTCGGAGTCCCCGGCCTCGTCCTCGACACCCGGCTGACGAGCCTGCTCGCTTTCGTCTACACCTACCACTACCTCAACTGGTTCATCAAAGCCGACGTCATCCGCTGGACTGAGGTGCCCAAGGCGCGGCTGGCGGCGATGGCAGCCGCAAGCGCCGCCTCCACCGCGCTGTACTTCTACGACTACGCGTTCGGCTTCACCTTCCTGCTGGCGCTGAGCCTGATCCACATCCTGCTCGAGTTTCCGCTCGACAGCCTTGCGCTGCGGCAGCTCGGTGCCGCGATGCAGGGCGCGGTGCGCGCGCGATACGCGGGGCCCATCGCGGCCTCCGCGACGCGGTCGCGTTCTACGGGCACCAAGGCCGCGAAACGCGCAACCCGGTCACGCTGATCATCTCTCCGCGCTCTTGCGTCGATACGCGACCAGCAGGGCGATCGTCGAGCCGATGAAGTAGCCGGCGGTCGCGCCCGAGATGGCACGGCCGCCGACGATCGCCAGCGCGCGGTCGCCCGCATCGATCGCCGAGATCACGCCGACCGCATATTGCGAGGCGAAGACAATCAGGTTGCGGACCAGACCAAATGGACTGCCCGGACGGATGATCTGCCCGGTCGGGTGATCGACGTCGAACGGGCGCGGCGTCAGCACGCCAAGCGGCAGCAGCGCGAGCGCGGCCGCGATCCATGCGACCAGCGGCCAAACGCTGTCTTGGTGGCCGAAGCCGAGCCGCGAAATCCCCCAGACGATGAACACGACCGGCACGATCAGCGCGCGCCAGATCGGCGTCGTGCGCGGCTGCATCGCCTGAACGCCCTGCCACACCAGATAGGCGAGCAGCATCCAGACCCAGACCGGCGTGTGGATCAGGATCTGGTAGGCGAAAGTCATGATTGCTCCTCGCCTACAGCGGCGCCGCGCTCTCGCCCTGCGAGCTCGAGAGTTTCGAGGCAAGCGAGGCGATGACGATGACCACCGCGATCAGGGCGATCACCAGCGTGCAGATCGCGTTGATCTCGGGCTTCACGCCAAGCCGCACCTCCGAATAGATCCGGATCGGCAGCGTCGCCGAGCCGGGGCCGGTGGTGAAACTCGCGATCACGAGATCGTCGAGCGACAGCGTGAAGGCCAGCATCCAGCCCGCCACGATCGCGGGCGCGATCAGCGGCAGCGTCACGGCGACGAAGCCGCGAACCGGGTTGCAGCCGAGATCCATCGCCGCCTCCTCCAGCGAACGGTCGAGCGAGCCGAGGCGGGACTGCACGACCACCGCGACGAAGCACATCGTCAGCGTGGTGTGGGCGATCGTCACCGTCCAGAAGCCGCGCTCGGCGTTGAGCGCGACGAACAGCAGCAGTAGCGACAATCCGGTGATCACCTCCGGCATCACCAGCGGCGCGTAGAGCATGCCCGAGAACAGCGTGCGACCGCGAAACCGCTCGCCGCGCGACAGCGCAACGGCTGCGAGCGTGCCGAGCAGCGTGGCGATGGTCGCTGAGGAGACCGCGACCCGCAGGCTCATCCAGGCCGCCTCGATCATGGCGCGGTCGTTGAAGAACTCGTGGTACCAGCGCAGCGACCAGCCGCCCCACACCGTCACCAGCCGCGAGGCATTGAAGGAGTAGATGACGAGGATGAGGATCGGCAGATAGAGGAATGCCAGGCCCAATGCGAGCGAGGCGATGTTGAAGCGGGACAGGCGGGAGACCTTGCGCATCGCTTCAGCGCCCCTGTTCCAGCTGCCGCTTCTGCAGCCGCTCGTACAGCAGCAGCGGCACCAGCAGCACCACCAGCAGCACGATCGCCGCAGCGGAGGCCACCGGCCAGTCCTTGTTGGTGAAGAATTCGAGCCAGAGGGTCTGGCCGATCATCAGCGAATTGGAGCCGGCCAGAAGGTCCGGGATCACGAACTCGCCCACGATGGGGATGAAGCACAGCAGCACGCCCGCGCCGACGCCGGGCAGCGACAGCGGAAAGGTGACGAGCCAGAACACCTGCCAGGGCGGCGCGCCGAGATCAGAGGCCGCCTCCTCCAGCACCGGCTCCATTTTCGCGAGCGTGGCGTAGAGCGGCAGGATCATGAACGGCAGATAGGAATAGACGATGCCGATATACATCGCGGTGTCGGTCGAGAGCCACACCACCGGCTGGCTGACCAGATGCAGCGCGAGCAGGATCTGGTTCAGCAGGCCGTCATGCTGGAGGATGTTGATCCAGGCGTAAATGCGGATCAGGAACGAGGTCCAGAACGGCACTATCACCAGCACCATCGCCACCGCCTGCCAGCGCTTCGGCAACCGCGCCATGCCATAGGCGATGGGATAGCCGATCACGAGCAATAGCGCAGTCGCGGTGACGGCGACGGTGAGGCTGCGCACATAGGCGAACACGTAGATGTCGTCTGAGGCGAGCAGCTTGAAATTGTCGATCGACAGCGCGGCGAACGCTGCCTTGAGCGCCTCCCATCCCGCCATCAGGTCGAACACCGGCTCGTAGGGCGGCTGCGCGATCGCCGTCTGCGACAGGCTGATCTTGAGCACGAAGCCGAACGGCACCAGGAAGAACAGCACCATCCAGACATAGGGCGCGATCGCGGCAAAGCGCGCCGGCCTTGCGAAGATGCGGCGCGAGCTCATGATTGCAGCACCACACAGTCGTCGGGCGTGAACCAGGCGACGACACGCTGGTTCAGGCTGTAGGCGTCGACGTCGAGGCGCGCGCTGTTGGGGACCGACGCCTGCACGATTCCGCCTGCATCGAGCTTCACCTTGTAGGTGGTGGTGCCGCCGAGATAACAGATGTCGGCGACCACGCCGTCCAGGCTGTTGATCGCCGTCTCACGACCGGCCTCGCTCACCGGGCCACGGCGCGACAGCTTGACCTTCTCGGGGCGGATCGCGACCGACAGTTTTCCCGCGCCGACGCCTTCGCGCGGCTCGGCCACCACCAGCGCACCCGCATCGCGCGTGCCGATGATCAGACGATGGCCGTCGCGCAATTTGGACTCGCCGTCGAACAGATTGATGTCGCCGACGAACTCCGCGATCCATCGCGAGCGCGGCGCCTCGTAAAGCTCGCGGGGGCTCGCGACCTGGGCGAGCTTCCCGGCCCTCATCACGCCGATCCGGCTCGCCATCGTCATCGCCTCTTCCTGGTCGTGAGTGACGATGATGAAGGTCATGCCGAGCCGGCGCTGCAGCTCCATCAGCTCGCCCTGCGTGCTCTCGCGCAGCTTCTTGTCAAGCGCCGCGAGCGGCTCGTCGAGCAGCAGAAGCTGCGGCCGGCGCGCCAATGCACGCGCCAGCGCCACGCGCTGACGCTGACCGCCGGAGAGCTGGTCGGGCCTGCGCTTCTCCAGCCCCTCGAGCTTCACCAGCGCAATCATTTCCGCCACGCGCGTGGCGATGTCGGCACGCGCCATGCCGGCCCGCTTCAGGCCGAAGGCGATGTTGTCGCGCACGGAGAGATGCGGAAACAGCGCGTAGTTCTGGAACATCATGTTGATCGGCCGCTCATGCGGCAGCGCCTGCGCGATGTCCCGGCCGCCGAGCAGGATGCGCCCCTCGTCCGGCGCCTCGAACCCGGCGAGCATGCGCAGCAGCGTGGTCTTGCCGCAGCCGCTGGGTCCGAGCAGCGCGAAGAACTCGCCGGCCTTGATGTCGAGCGACACGCCGTCCACGGCCCGGAACGTCCCGAACGTCTTGGTGACGCCCTCAATGCGCAGCAGCGGCTGCCCCGCCGCGGGAAGCGCATCCGCGCCGGCGTCTATCTTGGGCAATTCGTCCGTCATGGTCCCTGCCAACCCCGATTCCGCCGCACGCTAGCGGCCGATCGTCCCCAGCTCAACCGGTTCGGGGCGCGTCGTTCACATCACATTCGCCATGAACACGGCCAGCGCGTCGCGGTCCGCGGCCGGCATCGTCAGGCCGAGCTTGGAACGCCGCCACAGAATATCCTCGGGAAAACGCGCCCATTCGCGGGTCATCAGATAGCGCACTTCGGCGCCGGTCAGCTCGGGGCCGAAGGCGGGGCCGATCTCGTCGCGGGTCTTCGCTTCGCCCAGCACGGCCGGCAAGCGCGAGCCATAGGCCGCGACCAGACGCTG
Source organism: Bradyrhizobium sp. 956_D2_N1_4 (assembly GCF_052076025.1). Lineage (NCBI taxonomy): Bacteria > Pseudomonadati > Pseudomonadota > Alphaproteobacteria > Hyphomicrobiales > Nitrobacteraceae > Bradyrhizobium > Bradyrhizobium sp. 956_D2_N1_4. The sequence goes on from NZ_CP197237.1 coordinate 6,465,578, forward strand.
GGCCTGCGGCTCCGACAGAAAGCGCCAGCGGTCGCGGGCGAGGTCCACTTCAGTGTCGAAACGATCCCAGGCAAAGTCTCCGCCGGGCAACGCGGCGCGAGCCGTCCAGGGCGGCGACATCGGATAGAACGGCGTCAGCCTCGTCACCGCCCGCTCGGCGCGCAGGCGCGAGGTGGTGACGTCGCCGCCGAACATCGTGATCAGCGGCGCCTTGCGCCGGCGCGCGTGGAACAGCGTCGTCCCGTCGCGCCGCCGCACGGACGCCAGCGTCAGGTTGACACCGGAGACCGCGCGCACCACGTCGGTGGGCGCGACGCGCTCGCGGAAATAGCGGCTGGCGGCCTCGCAGAGATAGCTGACGTCAGCCCCAGGCATCGCCACGATCGCGGGATCACCGGTGAAATCACGAGTGACCGTGCCGATCAGCGTGAAATCGCGCTCGAAGGGGCTCGCGAAGATCAGCCGCCCATCCCTGTTCTGGAAGACGTAGACGTTATCGGACTCGAACAGCCGCGGCACGATGATCTGGCTCATCTGCATGGCCGCCATGGCAGGCTGCGGCTGGCGCAGCACGGTCTCTGCGACGATCGACGTCCAGCCGCCGGTGGCATTGGCCAGCGCCCGGGTCGTGACCACGCGGCGATGGCCACGATCGACCACCGCGAGGCGCCATGTGTCGGTTCGATCGGCGCGGACACAGCGCGCCCCGGTCCGGATCGCAGCGCCGCGTTCGGCGGCGTCCAGCGCCGTCAGCACCACCAGGCGGGAATCATCGACGACGCAGTCCGAATATTCGAAAGCCGTTCCGAACGGGCGCTTCAGCGCGTTGCCGACCGGATGATGCGTGATGTCGAGGGTCGTCGCGGCAGGCAGGCCGCTCCGACCGGTGAGGCCGTCATAGAGGTACAAGCCGGCGCGCAGCAGCCAGGGGGGACGCTCCTCGGAATGGGCCGGGATCACGAAGCGCATCGGCCGGACCAGATGCGGCGCGATGGCAAGCCACGTCCGGCGCTCGGCCAACGCCCGGCGCACCCGCCAAAAACCGCGGCGTTCCAGCACCGACAGATCGCCATGGATCAGCCGCGGCGTCGCGGATGACGCCGCGCCGCCGAGATCGCCCTGCTCCAGCAGAATGACCCGCAGGCCGCGGCCGGCTGCATCGCGGGCGAGGCTGACACCGTTCAGGCCGCCGCCGATGATCGCAAGGTCGTAATCCGCCATGAAGCCGTCGAATGGGAGCTAGCGCCCGCCATCACTAGAGCCATTTCCATTCCGATGAAATCGGAACGGGGCTTTGGATTCTTGTTTTGACGTGTTTTCTTTGCGCGAACCGGTATCCGCTTGGCTCGAAAACGCTCTAGCCGGTCTTGAGCGCAAGCTCCATGGTCTCGGCGCGGCCGACGAGGCCGGCATATTTGCCGATCGGCAGCGGCTTGCCGAGCAGGTAGCCCTGCACGCCGTCGCAGCCCTCCTTGGCAAGAAAGACGAGCTGATCGAGGGTCTCGACGCCCTCGGCGATGATCGACATTTCGAGGCCGTGGCCGAGATCGATCACGGCGCGGACGATAGCCGCCGATTGCGGGTTGCGGCCGAGATTCATGATGAAGGCGCGGTCGATCTTGATCTTGTCGAACGGGAACGCCTGGAGATAGCTCAGCGAAGAGTAACCGCTGCCGAAATCGTCCATGGAGATGCGCACGCCGAGTGCCTTCAGCCGGCGCAGCAGGGCGAGGCCGCGGTCGAAATCCTCGATCAGCACCCCCTCGGTGATTTCCAGCTCGAGCCGGCCGGGTGCCAGGCCCGTCTCGATCAGGATTGAATGGACCAGCCCGACCACGTCGCCGTGCATGAACTGCGCCGGCGACAAATTGACCGCGACCTGGAGCGGCTTCGGCCAGGACGCCGCCTCGCGGCAGGCCTCGCGCAGGATCCACTCGCCCATCTCGACGATCAGGCCGCTCTCCTCCGCGATCGGGATGAACTCGGCCGGCGAGACCTGGCCGCGCACCGGATGCTGCCAGCGCGCCAGCGCTTCGAAGCCGATAATCTCGCTCTCGGCGACGCTGTGGCGCGCGATGCCCTGCGGCTGGAACGCGAGCGACAATTCGCCGTTCTTGATCGCTTTCGACAGGTCCTGGTGCAGCACGCGGCGGTCGCGGATCTGCTGGTCCATCTCCGGCTGGTAAAGGCCGATCGTGCCGCGCGACTTCTGCTTGGCGCGGAACAGCGCGGCGCCGGCATTGGCCAGCAGCGATGCGCCGTCGGCACCATTATGCGGGAAGATCGACATGCCGGTGGTGACGCCGGCGCGGACCGCCCGGCCGTCGATCTGAAATTCCTGGGCAACGGCCTCGCCGAGCTGCTGCGCCAGCGCAAGGCCCGCCTCCGGCTGCTTGCCATCGATGATCAGGCCGAACTCGTCGCCGGACAGGCGCGCCACCACGCCGCCGCGCGCGGAATCCTGAAGCCGCTGGGCCACCTCGATCAAGAGCTTGTCGCCGAGCGCATGACCGAAGACGTCGTTGACCTCCTTGAGGCCGTCGAGGTCGAGGCAGAGCACGGCGAACTCCTCGCTGGTGCCTTCGCAGGCCTCGATCATCTGGGTCAGCGCCTGGAGGAAGGCGGCGCGGTTCGGCAGATCGGTCAGGCCGTCGTGATAAGCCATGTGCGCCATGCGCGACTCGGTCTGCCGGCGATCGGTGACATCTTCGTGGGTCTTGATCAGATATTGCGGCTCGCCGGCATCGCTGAGCACGGTCGCCCGCCGGGTCAGGAACAGCCGTAGGCCGTCCTTGGTGGAGATCGGGTGCTCCTCGGTGATCATCCCGCGCTTCTTGATCGCGGCCTCGTCGCGCGCGATGATCAGCTTGGCTTCCTTGGGATTGAAGATGTCGGACGCGGTCAGGCCCGTGGCTTCCTCGCGCCTGCGGTTGAGGATCGTCTCCGCGCTGCGGTTGGCGAGCAGGTAGCGGCCGTCCTTGACCTGCTCCACGATCAGCGCCACCGGAATGTTATCGACCACGAGCTCCAGGAACTTCTTCGTGCTCTCCAGCTCCTGCGACAGCGAGCGGCGGTCGGTGATATCCTCGAACACGAGCATCAGGAATTCGGGCTTGTTGCTCTCGTCGCGGACCACGATCCGGATCGAGGCAACCATGCGCCGTTCACCGGCGCGGTCGACCTCGAATTCATTGCGGAACTGGCCGTCCGGCGAATTCAGTGCCGCCTTGTCGGCCGCCTCGATGCTGGCCGTCGAGATGGGCGCGAACAGCTCCCGCGCATTCTTGCCGACGGCGTGGTCGCGCGAGAATCCCCAGAACCGTTCATAGGCGCTGTTCGCGAAGATGTAACGCCCGTCCTCGATGTTCTTCGCGGCGACGCAGGCCGGCACGTGGTCCAGCACGGTTTCCAGGAATTGCTTGGTGGAGGCGAGCTGCCGTGACAGCTTGCGCTGATCGCTGACGTCCAGATGCGTCGCGACCGAGCCGCCGTTCGGCAACACGAAATATTTCACTAGGATGGCGCGGCCATCAGGCAGTTCGGTGATCAGGCCGTTGGGGCTCGCCGCCTTCTCGTAGAACTCATCGTCGGAGACACCGCCGAGGACGTCGCGCTTGCGCCTGAGTTCGAGGATGTCGTAGCCGGTCATGCCGGTCCACAGATCCGAGCGCGCCAGGCCGTAGATGTCGAGATAGCGGTCGTTGCAGAACATGATGCGTCGTTGCGCATCCGTCATCACCACGCCCTGGTTGAGATTGTTCATGGCGGAGGAGACGAAGGCGTTACGCCGCAGCTGCAAGCGCTTGGTGCGGCGCAGCGAGGAATGGATCCACAGCGCGATGGCGGCCAGAAACGCACAGACGACGATGCCGCCGATCAGCGCTTCCCACACCAAATTGGGATCGAGCTTGCCTGGCGGCGCGAAGCTGTCCGAGAGCGCAAAGGCGCGCGCAGGCGCGACCGCGCTGCCCAGGCACACGACGGCCTGCACAGCAATCGGAAGCGTGCTGCCCACGTGCCAGTTCTTCTCAGCCATCAGCCACCCGCGCTTTCAACGTCGGATTGTCTGGCTTCACGGGTTTGGATCGGGTAAACGCCTGTACGCGCAACAGAAAAATGTGACGCCAAATACGGCAATTGCCCTGACATGATAAATGCTTCCTTAATGGAAAACGGCCCGGTGCCGTGGTTCTCAGGCCTGATGCCACCGATGCTTTCAATGGATACACTGCACAACCATGGATAGGGTCGACTGCGTCGTCATCGGAGCCGGCGTGGTCGGGCTCGCGGTGGCTCGAAAGCTTGCCCAGGCCGGGCGCGAGGTGATCGTGCTCGAGGAAGCCGAGGCCATCGGCACCATCACCTCCTCGCGCAACAGCGAGGTGATCCATGCCGGGATCTATTACCGCGCCGGCAGCTGGATGGCGCGCATGTGCGTCAGCGGCAAGCACGAGCTGTATCGCTACTGCGGCGAGCGCGGCATCCCGCACAAGAACTGCGGCAAGCTGATCGTCGCGACCAGCGCCAAGGAGACCGAGAAGCTGCAATCGATCAAAGCGCATGCCGAGGCCAATGGCGTGCTCGACATGCAGCTGCTCACCGGCGAGGCCGCGCGCGCGCTGGAGCCGGCGCTCGCCTGCGATGCCGCGCTGCTCTCGCCATCGACCGGCATCATCGACAGCCACGCCTACATGCTCTCGCTGCGCGGCGAGGCCGAGGCGGCCGGCGCGGCCTTCGCGTTTCACACCCCGCTGATCCGCGCCAAGGCAGCCGGCGATGTGATCGAGATCGAGGCCGGCGGCGAAGCGCCGATGACGCTGCAATGCGGCTTGCTCGTCAACGCCGCCGGGCTCTCGGCGACAACGGTCGCACGCCACATCGACGGCATGCCGATCGACCGGATTCCACCGGCCTATCTCGCCAAGGGAAATTATTTCAGCTGCAACGCCAGGGCACCGTTCTCGCACCTGATCTATCCGGTGCCCGAGCCAGGCGGGCTCGGCGTGCATCTGACACTGGACATGGCCGGGCAGGCACGCTTCGGCCCCGACGTCGAGTGGATCGAGACGATCAATTACGAGGTCGATCCATCACGCGCCGAGCGCTTCTATCCGGCGATCCGGAGATACTGGCCGACGCTGCCCGACGGCGCGCTGATGCCGAGCTATTCAGGCATTCGCCCGAAGATCGTGCCGCCGGCGGTGGCCACGCAGGATTTTCTGATGCAGGGCCCGCGCGATCACGGCGTCGAAGGCCTGATCAACCTGTTCGGCATCGAATCGCCGGGACTGACGTCGTCGCTCGCGATCGCGGATCACGTCGCCGAGCTCGCAGGCATCTAGGGGATTTTCCATCGGAGCGGAAAGGCTCCAAGCGCCGCGCAAATAACTTTGCACGCTGCGCACCTTCATGCAGGGATGAGCGCAATAGCTCTCACCCCTGCATGAAAGGGTAAGTTCAACTCTACACTGTTACAGGGGTTACTAGTGGAGCGTGTCGCCGGTGTGCTTCAAACGCTCGATCTGGTCCTTGACCATCAACTTCCGTCGCTTCAACTCAACAATTTGCAGGTCGTCTGTTGAAAGGTGCACGAGAGCTTCGTGCAATTCGTTTTCGAGCGTTTTGTGCTTCCGTTCCAATTCAACCAGATGTGCCTGAATTGTCATTCGAAACCTCCTCGGTAGGGGGAAACCTTGGATTCGATCCGGACAAACAAGTGTACATCACCGATTCGTTCTGTCGATATGTATCCGTCGTCGCAGCGTCATTTTTGAAAATTCATATGTAACGAATCGTGAGTAAGGAACCACGCTGGAAAAATCCATGATATCAATGTGCTTGCGCAACGCCGCAACGAATCGTCGAAATATCTTGCGAGAGTTCGGTGAGCGGCGGCCCGAGATCGCTTGCGATCACGGCGCGCAAGGACGATAATTTCCACAGGGCATCCACAGCCTTGAATCTCACGCCCATCGGGTTTTCGGCCACCGCGAACATGACCAATGAAGACGAGCGTGAGCTCGAAGCCGAGCTCACCCGGTTGCAGCAAGAACACCGAGATCTCGACGCCGCGATCGATGCGATGCATCAATCGCCTGCCCCAGACCTGTTGCGGTTACAACGGTTGAAGAAGCGCAAGCTGTTGTTGCGCGACCGTATCGCGTTCATCGAAGACCAGATCACGCCGGACATCATCGCCTGAACCGCGAGGCCTTTTTCGTGGCAGCTCGCCGCATCCGAATCCGCTTGACTCGAAAAGAACAAAATAGGAACATTTGGACATCCCAACGCCCCAGGAAACGCCCAGGAAAACCCCGAGGACAACGCAGATGTCGGCAACCGCCCTTCTCGACAACAGCCATTATGAACAGGCCTGCGACCAGGCGATCGCGATGTGCGACGGCAATCTGCGCAGCACCATCAAGGCGCTGATCATGGCCAACGAATATCTGGAAGCAGAGCTGGAAGAATTACAGGCGGCGATTTCAGCCGGCTGCATTCCCGAGACCGCACGCAGCAAAGTGCGGGGCAACAGCAGCGCCGCCTGAGTTCAACATCGGAGCAACGCCATGTCGGATGTGACCTACTACGTTGCAATGCCCTTCCTGATCGATGCCGACGGATCGCCTGTCGCGGGCGCCGCGGAGGAATGCCAGAGCTCGGCGGCCGCGTTGCGGCGCGCCGAGATCCTGGCGCACGGTGCCGGCCATATCGGCGCGGTTGCGTTCAGTCGCAGCGGCGATCCCATGACCGGCGAATTCGGCGACGCCACGCTGCTGCGTAAATTCGGCAACGTGCCGGAAGATCTGGCCACGCTGTAAGGGTTGTTGCTTGAGCATGATCTCCGCGCAACGCGGTCCGCATTTGTCGCGAAGATCGTGCCCTAGTTGCTGACCAGCCTGATCAGCGGCTCGTGCCGCCGGTGCGCCTTGCGCACATACATGGCGGCATCAGCCTCCTCCAGCGCGCGGCCTGCATCGGACTGCGCTCCCAGCAGCGCGACACCTGCGGACGCGCCCGCGGTCACGCGCTGACCGCGAAAGGCAAACGACAATTCGTCGATCGCCTGCTCGAAAGTCGCGGCCTTCGCCTTGGCGTCGGTCTCGCTGAGATTCCAGAGCAGCAGCGCGAACTCGTCGCCGCCAAGCCGGCCGACCACGTCCGAGGCGCGGACCTGCCGCGTCAGGGTGGCCGCAATCGCCTTGAGCACCTCGTCTCCGGCGGCATGGCCGAAGGAATCGTTGATCGGCTTCAGGCGATCGACGTCGAGGACGATCAGCGCGCCGCTGGCGCGGTAGCGCTTCATGTAGGCGATGGCGCGCGCGAGTTCGCGCTCGAAGCCGCGCCGGTTCGGAATCTCGAGCAGGAAATCGGTGTCGGCCGCAGCTTCCAGTTCCGCAACCCGCCGCTCCGCCTCCTTGAGCTTGCTCCGCAAGCCGCGGATGGTCGCCCTGGTGTCGTCGGCGGCCGACGCTCCGCGCCGCGCCGGCTTGGCCGAGCGCTTCGCCAGCCGCCTGGGGGCGGCTTTGGACCGGCTGGCGCTGGCTTTCCGGCCCTTTTTGGCCTTCGCAGCGCTCGCCCTTTTTGGTTTCTTCATGGGCATCCTGCTCAATGAAGGCTTGCGGGGATTCACCAAGACAGGATAGTGCATTCCCTTCTCCTTGCCACCGCCTTGCGAGCCACCGGCCGGAACCGTTAATCTGGCCTATCTTTCTGTTTTCCGAGCACAATTGACGTCATGACCGCGCCGATCGCCATCATCATGGGAAGCCAGTCGGACTGGGAGACGATGCGGCATGCCGCCGACACGCTCGCAGCGCTCGGCGTTGCCGCCGAGACCCGCATCGTTTCGGCACACCGCACCCCCGACCGGCTGTTTGCATTCGCCAAGGGTGCCAAGGCGGCAGGCTACAAGGTCATCATCGCCGGCGCGGGTGGCGCTGCGCATCTGCCCGGCATGGCGGCGGCGCTGACGGAACTGCCCGTGTTCGGCGTTCCCGTCGAATCCAGGACGCTCAAGGGCATCGATTCGCTCTATTCGATCGTGCAGATGCCCGCGGGCATCCCGGTCGGCACCCTCGCCATCGGCAAGGCCGGCGCGATCAACGCGGCGCTGCTTGCGGCTTCAGTGCTCGCATTGTCCGACCCGGCCCTGTCCGACCGCCTCGCCGCCTGGCGCAAGGCACAGACCGAGGCGGTTGCGGAGCGCCCGGAGGACAAGGCGTGACTGACGCAAAGCAGGTGAAGCTGAAGCCCGGCGACACCATCGGAATCCTCGGCGGCGGACAATTGGGGCGGATGCTCGCCATGGCTGCGGCGCGGCTCGGCCTGCGCTGCCAGGTATTCTCGCCCGATCCGGACTCGCCCGCCTTCGACGTCGTGCTGAACGCGACCTGCGCCGAATATGCCGACGTCGAAGCGCTCGAGCTGTTCGCCAACGACGTCGACGTCATCACCTACGAATTCGAGAACGTGCCGTCTGCCGCCGCGATGGTGCTGGACGCGCGCCGCCCGGTGCTGCCCAACCGCAAGATCCTCGAGACCACCCAGGACCGGCTCGCCGAGAAGGATTTCGTGACGCGGCTCGGCATCGGCACCGCAGCCTATGCCGACGTCACCTCGGTCTCCTCGCTGCGCGAGGCGATCGTCAGGATCGGCCTTCCGGCGGTGCTGAAGACCCGCCGCTTCGGCTACGACGGCAAGGGCCAGGCCATCATCCGCGAGGGCGACGACATCGCCAAGGTCTGGACCAGCCTCGCCACCAAATCGGCGATCCTGGAAGCCTTCATCCCGTACGAGCGCGAGATCTCCGTGATTGCGGCGCGCTCGGCGACGGGCCAGGTCGAGTGCTTCGACGTCACCGAGAACGAGCACCGCGACCACATTCTGAAGATATCCCGCGCCCCCGCACAGATTCCGGATGCGCTCGCGGAAGAAGCGCGCAGCATCGCCGGCAAGATCGCCGGCGCGCTTGATTATGTCGGCGTGCTCGCGGTCGAGATGTTCGTGCTCGCCAACGGCACCGGGCCGAAGGTGCTGGTCAACGAGATCGCCCCGCGCGTGCACAATTCCGGACACTGGACGCTCGACGGCGCCTCGGTCTCGCAGTTCGAGCAGCACATCCGCGCCATTGCCGGCTGGTCGCTCGGCAAGGCCGTGCGCCACGGCGAAATCGTCACCATGACCAATCTGATCGGCGACGAGATCAACGATTACGAGAAGTGGCTGAGCGTGCCGGGCGCGACCGTGCATATCTACGGCAAGGGCGCGCCGCGCCCCGGCCGCAAGATGGGCCACGTCACCGAAGTCAGGCCGACGAGGGGCAAGTAACGGGACCGCGGCACATGCCGCGATCCCGCCTTTCGATCAGGCCGTCTTCACGCCCGCGACGACGCCTGAGGGTTCCTCGCTGAGCCAGCGATAGAGCACCCCGCCCAGCGCGCCGCCAATCAGCGGTGCGACCCAGAACAGCCAGAGCTGCGACAGCGCCCAGCCGCCGACGAACAGCGCGGGCCCCGTGCTGCGCGCCGGGTTCACCGACGTGTTGGTGACGGGGATGCTGACGAGATGGATCATCACCAGCGCGAGACCGATCGCGAGCGGGGCGAAGCCCGCGGGCGCGCGGCCATGGGTGGCGCCCATGATGACGAACAGGAACATCATGGTCATCACCACCTCGGTGACGAAGCAGGCGATCAGGCTGTACTGGCCGGGCGAATGCGCGTCGTAGCCGTTCGATGCGAAACCCTTGCTGACGTCGAATCCGGGAGCACCGCTGGCGATTATGTAAAGCAGCTGGGCGGCGACGATCGCGCCGCAGACCTGCGCGATCACGTAAGGCAGGATCTGTCCTGCCGGGAAACGTCCTCCGGCGGCAAGCCCGACGGTGACGGCCGGGTTGAGGTGGCAGCCCGAGATGTGCCCGATCGCATAGGCCATGGTGACGACGCTTAAGCCGAACGCAAGGGACACGCCGACCAGGCCGATTCCGACCTGCGGAAAGCCGGCGGCGATCACCGCGCTGCCGCAGCCTGCGAATGTGAGCCAGAATGTGCCGATCGCCTCGGCAGCGTATTTCTTCATATCCATGTGACGTCTCCCCTAATTCCAGGATTTCCGGAGCAAAGCTCCGGGAACTGCCCCACCCTTGGCGCCGAATCACCCAAATCGGGGCCGCACGGAGGTATTTTCGCCTTATTTAATGGCTGAACTTGGCCCGAAAACCTGCTTGGCAGGTGGACATCGCGGGTTTTGTCTGATACATCCGCGCCCTCAAGGTTAAGGGCTTGTGCGTTTCGCCATCCCCTTTGACTTACCAGAATTCAAATCCGATCCACTGAAGAGGATGCCGCGTGCAGGTTCTCGTTCGCGATAACAATGTCGATCAAGCCCTCAAGGCGCTGAAGAAGAAGATGCAGCGCGAGGGAATTTTCCGCGAGATGAAGCTCCGCGGTCATTACGAGAAGCCCTCCGAGAAGAAGGCCCGTGAAAAGGCCGAGGCCGTGCGCCGCGCGCGCAAGCTGGCTCGCAAGAAGCTGCAGCGCGAAGGCCTGCTGCCGATGAAGCCGAAGCCGGTGTTCGGCGCCGGTCCCGGCGGTGATCGTGGCGGCCGCAGCGGCCCGGGTGCAGGTGCAGGTCCGCGCGGACCGCGCTGATTCCGCCTGACTTGCAAGACTTCAGTTTTCCAAGACTTCAGTTTTCGATGACGCGGGCCCTTGGCCCGCGTTATTGTTTTGTGAGCGGTGCCTTCTCTGGGACGGGGGCACTACCGATGCGGCACCAGCGCGAGCGAACCGTAGATGGCCTCCCCTTTCCCCGAACGCCGCTTGGCGCGGCTGCGCCAGATCTGGCGACAGCCGTTCGCGCTCGGCTTGATGGGGATCGTGCTGTGCGGCTGCTCCTTCGACCTCGGCTCCATGATGCCCGAGAAGGAGAAGCCGCAGGAGGCGCCCAAGGCGGCTGCGACGGCCGCCGACAGCGCGGTCAGCGCCGGCAATGTCAGCGAGGCCCAGGCTCACACCGCAAAAGGCCAGACCCTGGCAAAGGCGGGGGAGACGGCTGGCGCGCTGGACGAGTTCAACCGGGCCGTCGCACTCGATCCCTACAACGCACAGGCACTTTATGGTCGCGCCCTGATCTATCAGGGCAACAACGAGCATAATTTCGCCATCGCCGATTTCAGCGCCGCCAACGGGCTCAATCCGCAAAAGGTCGAGCCGTTGCTCGGCCGCGCCATCAGCTATCTCGCCCTCGGCAAGGTCAAGGAAGCGGCGGCCGATCTCGATGAGGCCTCCGAGGTCGATCCGCACAACGCGCAGGTGTGGACCACGCGCGGACAGGCCTATGAGCGGCTGGGTGACAAGGCCAAGGCGGCCACATCCTACAACAAGGCGGTCGCGCTACGTCCACGCGACGATACCGCCCGCAGCGGTCTCGCCCGCGTCGGCGGCTGACAGCGCGGCTAGAGCTGCTCGTTTTGACGCGTTTTCTTCACGCGAAGCGGTGTCCACGTCGCTCGAAGACGCTCTCAGCCACCGCCTTAATCGGGGGTGGCGCTCTTCGGCAGGACGGAGTGGAACATCGACTTCATGCCCGACAGCATCTCGTCGGCGACATTGGTCTTCTTCGGCCGCGGCATGGTCGCGCCGGCATCGGCACGCAGGTCGAGTGGCGGCGCGATCACCGGCACCGGAATGTCGGCCGGCGGCGTCATCCGGTTCGGATCGTCGTTGCCGATCGAGGCGGTGTAGGGCGGATTGACCGGCGACGCGCCGCCATTGCCATAGGCTTCGGACGAAGGCGTCGACACCGTGATCGGCGGCGGCAGCGGACGGAGCGCGGACGGCTCAGCAGGAATGACGCGCGGGGCTTCCGGGGTGCGGGAGGCTTCCCGAACCGCAGGCTCCGGCGATCTCTCGACCGACTTGGTTTCAGCCGGCCGGGCTTCGGAAGGCTTGCTCTCGGAAGACTTGGTTTCGGAAGATCTGGCCTCGGCGGCCTTGCCCTCAGGCGACTTGCGCAGGCGCTCGATCGCGGCGCGCGCGAGATCGTTGGCGTCGGGCGTCGCAGCCGGGGACGCCGGTGCCGAATTGGCCTCGACCACCGGGGTGGTGGCGGGAGCCGTGACAGCCGGAGCGGACTTGGCGGCCGCCTTCTCACGCGCCGGGTTGCGGCCGCGCGGGCCGGCCTCGGCGGGAGCAACGTCCGCGGCCTTGGTCTCGGCCGGGTGTTCGCCGGATTTGTCGGCCGGCTTCTCGGCCGCCGCCTTGTCGGTCACGCTCTTCTCGGAGACGCCTTTGGCCTTGACGCCGGGCGCCGGGAGGTTGGCCACATCGGAGGGCTTGCCGCTCTTGCCGGCATCGGCAGGCGCTACCACGGCCGCGGGGGCATCGGCCGCCGGCTTGGCGTTGATGTAGTGGTTAACGATGTACGCCCCGATGATCGTCGCGAGCACCGAGGGGAGAATATCCATCGAGATTTTAGCGAGGTATTTCAGCATTTCTCGGCCACTCCCCGCGCGATCAGATGCGGGAACTTTGGGGCATTGTAAGGGATCAACTGCGACGGATCGATGGCAAAGGGTTCGCCCGCCTTACGGCTTCAGCTCGATCTCAAGGAACACGATCTCGGTTGAGGTTTCGTTAAGTACGTCGTGTTGGACGCCGGCCTTGCGAAAGTAAGATTTTCCGGCCGCGAGCTGCGCCTTGGAACGCTCGCCGCCGGGCGCCACGATGGTCATCTCGCCGGCGACGACGGGAACAATGACATAGTCCATGCCGTGTGTGTGATGCCCGGTCGCGCTGCCCGGGGCGAGCCGCCACTCGGTCACCCGGACCTGCTCGTTGTCGATCTGAACCTCGGATTTGGCGGCAAGCATCGGGCATTTCCTTCTACGGCACGAAAACCATGAACACGTAGACGGCAAATACCACCATATGGACCAGCCCGAACAGGACATTGGTCCTGCCGGTGCCGAAGGTCAGCATGCTCAACAAGAATGTCAGGAACAGGAGTGCGGTGTTCGCCGGGTTCAGGCCCAGCACGAGCGGCTGGTCGAGCAGGTAGGTGGCGATCCCGACCGCCGGAATGGTCAGGCCGATGGTTGCGAGCGAGGACCCGAGCGCCAGGTTGATGCTCTTCTGGAGGTCGTTCTTGCGCGCCGCCGCAATCGCCGAGACACCCTCCGGCATCAGGATCAGGAGGGCGACGAGGAGGCCCGCGAACGCCGGCGGGGCGCCGATCTGAACGGCGACCGCGTCCACCACCAGCGAGAACTTCTTGGCGAGGAGGACGACCGCCAGCAGCGAGATCAGCAGCAGCACGATGCTGAGCACCAGCATTCTGCCCGACAAATGCGCCTCGCCGCCCTCGCCGTCCGCCCTCTCGTGGACGAAGTAGTCCTTGTGCAGGACGGTCTGGGTGTAGAGGAACACGCCGTAGAGCACGATCGTTGCGAGATCGACGAAGCCGAGCTGGAGCGTCGAATAGATCGGGCCCGGCGTCGTCAGCGTGTAGTTGGGCATGATCAGGGTGATGGTTGCCATCGCAATCAGCACGCTGAGATAGACGTTGGCGCCCGAGACCTGAAAGCCCTGCTCGCGATAGCGCATGCCGCCGATGAAGACGCAGAGGCCGACGAGGCCGTTGCAGACGATCATCACGACGGCGAACACGGTATCGCGGGCGAGCTCCGGAGCCGGCTTGTCGCCCAGCATGATCGTGGTGATCAGTGCGACCTCGATGATGGTCACCGCCAGCGTCAGCAGCAGCGTGCCGTAGGGCTCGCCGATGCGCTCCGCGATCACCTCGGAATGATGAACGGCCGCGAACACGGTGCCGAACAGGATCACCAGGAGCACGATCGCGAACAGGGCTCCGCCCGCCGTTAGCGTAAAGCTGTAGCCGGTCGCGGTCACGATCAGGAACAGCAGCACCGCCAGAGCGGGGAAGATCCAGGACGACCGCGGCATCGGTCCGTGTGCGCTCATGCGGGCGATTCCTTCAAATGGGAGACCGATTATGCGCGAGAAGATCGCATCCGTCAGCCCTCAGGACCCATTGATGAAGTTTCGTGCGATCTCGATGGCGCCAAAGCTGCCGAGATCGTCGTGCCCGCCGCCGGGAATGCGGACGAACTGCTTCGGCTCGCGGGCCAGCGCAAACAATTTCTCGCCGAATGCGATCGGGATGGTCTGGTCCTGCGCGCCATGCATGATCAGGAGCGGAGCCGTGACGCGTGCGATGCGCTCATCCGAGTGGAAGGGGTCGCGGATCAGGAGGCGAACCGGAGCGAACCAGAAATGCGCGGCGGCGACGTCGGCGATCGACGAATAGGGCGCCTCGAGGATCAGCTTCCCGACCGGATGTTCGGAGGCGACGGCGACCGCAACGCCAGTCCCGAGCGAGAAGCCCCAGGCGACGAGGCGCCGGGCGTCATAGCGCGCCACCGCGAACGCGTACGCGGCCGCGCCATCGCGCAGCAGGCCATCTTCGCCCGGCGCGCCGCTGGAGCCCGAATAGCCGCGATAGGACAGCGCGACGAGACCGGTGCCGTCAGCCGTGATCGCCTTGAAGTGGCCGGCAAGGCCGGCCAGAGAATCGCCGTTGCCGTGGAAGAACAGCACCACGGCACGGCCAGGCTTTGGCGGCACGTGCCAGACGATGACCTTCTCGCCGTCAGACGTCGTCAGGACATGCTCTTCGGCGTCTGGAAGTCCCGCGGCGGCAGGCGCCGTGCGCTCGGCCGTCGGAATCGGAAACAGCATGGCGCGCTGTTTGGCAAACAACAGGACGAGACCGGCGAGGTAGCCGGCCGCGAGGATGGTGGCGGTCCATTTCAGGAATGTCATCGCGGCCCGCCATTCCGGAGTTCAGGATTTGCGGCGGCTCGTGAGCAGTTTGAGGACGTCCGGCCGGATGCTCAAGGGAATCTCGCGGCAGCCGCACGCCGCCGCATGGGCGGCGTGCCATGCGACACGCTGCTCGCGTGTCGCCGTCGGTGGCATGCGATGGGACCGGTGCCACTCCTTGTTCAGGGCCACGGTCCGCTCGCCTACCCGCCCTACATCGCCTTGACGATGTTCTCGGTGACCTTCTTGGCGTCACCGAGCAGCATCATGGTGTTGTCGCGATAGAACAGCGGATTGTCGATACCGGCATAGCCCGAGGCGAGCGAGCGCTTGATGAACATCACGGTGCCGGCCTTCCAGACCTGGAGCACGGGCATGCCGTAGATCGGCGAGGTCTTGTCCTCTTCGGCCGCCGGATTGGTGACGTCGTTGGCGCCGATCACGAAGGCGATGTCGGCCTGCGCGAATTCGGAGTTGATGTCCTCGAGCTCGAACACCTCGTCGTAGGGGACGTTGGCTTCGGCGAGCAGCACGTTCATGTGCCCGGGCATGCGGCCCGCGACCGGATGAATGGCGTACTTCACCTCGACGCCTTCCTTCTTCAGGATGTCGCCCATTTCGCGCAGCGCGTGCTGGGCCTGCGCCACCGCCATGCCGTAGCCGGGCACGATGATGACCTTCTGCGCGTTCTTCATGATGAAGGCGGCGTCGTCGGCCGAGCCGAGCTTGGCGGGCTTCTGCTCGCCGCCGCCAGCGCCGGCCGCCGCGGTCTCGCCGCCGAAGCCGCCGAGGATGACCGAGATGAAGGACCGGTTCATCGCGTGGCACATGATGTAGGACAGGATCGCACCGGACGAGCCGACCAGCGCGCCGGTGATGATCAGCGCGGAATTGCCCAGCGTGAAGCCGATGCCAGCCGCGGCCCAGCCGGAATAGGAGTTCAGCATCGAGATCACGACCGGCATGTCGGCGCCGCCGATCGGGATGATCATGAGCACGCCGAGCGCCAGCGCGATGATGACGATCAGCCAGAAGTCCAGCGCGCTGCCCGACATCACCAGCCCGACGATGAAGACGACGAGCAGAACTGCAAGCACGATATTGATGACGTGGCGGAACGGCAGGATGATCGGCGCGCCGCTCATGCGCGCGGACAGCTTCAGGAACGCGATCACCGAGCCGGTGAAGGTCAGCGCGCCGATGGCGACGCCGAGCGACATCTCGACCAGGCTCTGCGGATGGATGTTGCCGGGGGTGCCGATGTCGAAGGCTTCCGGCGCGTAGAACGCGCCGGCGGCGACCAGCACCGCGGCCATGCCGACCAGCGAGTGGAAGGCGGCGACCAGTTCGGGCATCGAGGTCATCGGCACGCGGCGGGCAATCACCGCACCGATCGCGGCACCGATGGCGATGCCGACGATGACGAGCACCCAGGCGAGGCCGTCTGCCGGCGGATGGTTGGCGAGCGTGGTGGCGACCGCGATCGCCATGCCGATCATGCCGAACAGATTGCCCTGGCGCGACGAAGCCGGGCTCGACAGCCCGCGTAGCGACAGGATGAACAGCACTCCCGCCACGAGATACAAAAATGCAGAGAGGTTGGCGCTCATCTCAGGTCCCCATTGATCCCATCAGCCCGAGGTGGCCGCTTACTTCGACTTCTTCTTGTACATCGCCAGCATGCGCTGGGTGACAAGGAAGCCGCCGAAGATGTTGATGCAGGCGAAGATCAGCGCGACGAAGCCGAAGGCGCGTGCCCAGCCCGAGCCGCTCGAGACATTGGCGACGCCGCCGGCGAGCAGCGCGCCGACCACGATCACCGAGGAGATCGCGTTGGTCACGCTCATCAGCGGCGTGTGCAGCGCCGGCGTCACCGACCACACCACGAAATAACCGACGAAGACGGCGAGGACGAAGATCGACAGCCGGAAGATGAAGGGGTCGACGACCTGTGCTGCATGCTCCATGGCGGCTCTCCTTAAACCTTCGGCTGGAAGTTCGGGTGGATCACGACGCCGTCCTTGGTCAGCGCAGTCGCCTTCACGAGTTCGTCGTCCCAATTCACGGCAAGGGCTTTGCTGCCCTTGTCGATCATGGTCTCGATGAAATTGAACAAATTGCGCGCGTAGAGGCTGGAGGCCGAGGCTGCGACACGACCGGCGACGTTGGTGTAGCCGACGATCTTGATGCCATCGACGTCGGCGACCTCGCCCGGCCTTGCGCCCTCGACATTGCCGCCGCGCTCGACGGCGAGATCGACCAGCACCGACCCCGGCTTCATCGACTTGACCATTTCAGCACTGATGAGCTTCGGCGCCGGCCGGCCCGGAATGAGCGCAGTGGTGATGACGATGTCCTGCTTCTTGATGTGCTCGGCGGTGAGCGCGGCCTGCTTGGCCTGGTATTCCTTGGACATTTCCTTGGCGTAGCCGCCGGCGGTCTGCGCGTTCTTGAACTCCTCGTCCTCGACGGCGAGGAACTTCGCACCGAGCGATTCCACCTGCTCTTTCGTTGCGGGCCGCACGTCGGTCGCGGTGACGATCGCGCCGAGACGGCGCGCGGTCGCGATCGCCTGCAGGCCGGCAACGCCGACGCCCATCACGAACACCTTTGCGGCGGGCACGGTGCCGGCGGCGGTCATCATCATCGGGAAGGCACGGCCGAAGGCCTCGGCCCCCTCGATCACGGCGCGGTAGCCGGCAAGGTTCGCCTGCGACGACAGCACGTCCATCACCTGCGCACGGGTGATGCGCGGCATCAGTTCCATCGCGAAGGCGGAGACGCCGGAATCGGCGATCGTCTTCAGCGCGGCCTCGTTGCCGTAGGGGTCCATGATGGCGATGACGAGCGCACCGCGCTTGTACTGCGCGAGCTCGGAGGCTTCGGGACGCTTCACCTTGATGATGATGTCGGCGTCCTTCAGCGCATCGGCGCTGACGGTGGCGCCCACGGCGGTGAATTCGGAATCCGGCAGCCCCGATTTGAGGCCGGCGCCCGGCTCGACGGCGATCTCGGCGCCCAACGCCTTGAACTTCTTCACCGTATCAGGCGAAGCGGCGACACGCGGCTCCGACGGATCGATTTCCTTGGCAACGGCGATCTTCATAGGCCCTCCGGCGACGCGGGACAGCGCGCGCGCAAACTTAAGCGTTACTCCCGCAGCGTTCGATACCGGTTTTGGGACCGGCTTGGATGCAAATTTTGTAGGCGGCAGCTGCTGCTGGCGTGTGCAGCTGCCGATAGGTCAGGTCAGGAAGATCGCCATCAGGATCACGATGAGCGCGACCGAGGCCGTGCCGTACTTCACCAGCTTGATGAAGCCCTCATAGGTCTGCTCGTGGGCAACGTAGTCGTTGCCGTCGGCGGTGGTGTACGCCACTTCGCTATGGTCAGCCATGTATTGTCCCCAGTCGAAAGTCGAATTCTTCGGCTGGGATACCGCAAACCTTCGGGCAGGGCAACGGCACCGATGGCCGGTTTTCGGGCAAATCAGGTGATTTGGAATTCCGATTGCCGGGAATCCGGCTGTCGCGCTGCTCAGCCCTGATCGATCATCGTGGCGGTGACGCTCGCAGTTTGCCGCCGAGGTACCGGAAGACCGAGCGCCTCGCGGACCGCGTCGATCGCCGGCTCGCCCGCTTCAGTGAATCGGGCCATATGCGGATCGACGCCGGACCCGACCGCCACCGGATTGTCCCCGGACAGAAAACCGTGCGCCATGTGGAAGCCCAGCGCGCGGTAGACCTCGAACTGCTCCTCCGAGAAGAACTGGTCACCCGTGGTCTCGTGCGGGAAGCGGTCGTTTCGCCGCGCGTAGTCCCGGATGTAGTCGTTCTCGTCGCCATTGAGCGACGATTTGACGTAAACGAGATAACCCTGCTCGTCGCCTCCATAGTCGATGGTGCCGATCGCGACGTGGACGTGGTCTCGCGCAATGTCGTCGCGCTCGTCGGCCGCGCCGGGATCACCCGCCTTGTCGGCATTGCGCGCCATCAGCGCACGCGTGCGCTCACGAATCGGCGTCCATGGCAGGTCGATGCGGACGCCGAGATCGATGCGGGCGTAACGCTGCAACGTCATCAGGGAACCGAAATTCATCGGCGCATCGGCTTCCGCATCGACCGCGATGATCACCTTGCAGCGGCGGCGCAACAGCTCGTAGACGCCGAGATTCTCGATATGACCGCCGTCCGTCAGATAGACGCTGTCGCTGTTCTCGTACAGGCGCCCCGAGATCTCCGACCAGAAATAGATCGGCGTGGAGCGGCGCTGCGGCCGGACACGCTCATCGACGTAACGCGGGTTCTTCAGCCAATAGCCGAGCCGGACGTTGAGGAGCGCAAGCGTCGGCGTCAGCGCCTTGATCGAGCTCGAACCCATGTTCGAGGAGGCCGCGGCTCCGGAAATCGCCATTGCGGTGGCGAGATCGAGACTTTGCTCGTCGTCCTGCACCAGAGCGGTGGGCGCATAGCCCGTCGCCTCGCTGCCGACGTTCAGGGCGGAGAACACGAAGAAGTCCGCGTTGCGTCCGCGCCGGTTGGCAAAGTCGGAGCCTTGAATATTCAGCGCCGTATTGATGAGCTGATAGGGCGCGTGCAGCTTCGGCGCAGCCGGCTGCCCTGGAATCCGGGCCGTCGCGGCCGGAGCCGCGTAGAGATCCGTCAGCTTCATGCGATCGAGCGCCTTGAAATCGCGCCCCTGGTCGAGACTGGCTTCGGCGGGCGCGACGCGCCCGTCGGCCGAACGCGTCGGATCGAACAGGAAGGCCTTGCTCAGGCGATCGCGATAGAGCCGATGCAACGAGTTCGCATTCGGCGTCAGGCAGAACGAGATGGCGAACAGCAGGACGCCGGCGAACGTGTAGAGGATCACCATGTGCAGGCTGTAAGAGTAGGCGAGCTCCGAAGCGTTACCCTGGAACAGGCTCGGAAAACGCACCTGAACCACTTGCCCCGCTTTCTGAGCCAGGAACAGGAGCCAGGCGGGCGTGTGCCAGGTCGGCGTCAACTGCTCGGCATCTGCCACGACCTGCGGTGCGGCTTTCGGCGTGATTTCCGCCGACAAGGTCCCCTTGCTGGCATCGAACTGAATCCTGCCTGCGAGGCTGCCGGACGGCGCGTTCGATTTGGCATTGACCAGGCACTCTCGCTGGGAGGTTGCGCCCATAACGGACGGGCACCTCTCGAACAGATCGTTGGCGATGCCCCAATAGGATAGATAGAGGTATGCGACCCAGATGACGAGCGGAAGCGCAAGGCCCGCGATCCATAGCGCGACCTTGGCCACGACCGCGAGCACAAGCGAACCCCATTGCGAGGATGCGCTGTTGCCCTTCAGCAATTCCACGAATTGCTGCCTGAACGCTGTGACGAAGACGCCGATTGGCGCAGCCACCGCCGCGAGCGACTTGATCCAGGTGATCGCAACCGCAGCAGCCGGTCCACCGATTGCGCTGCTCTCGGCGACATCGAACATCTGCTCCAGCATGAAGGGCTGAAACTCGAAGAAGGCGATCACCGCCAGCAGCACCAGGAAGGTCGCGCCCATGCTCGGCCAGTGCGAACGGAACTCCTGCCGCTTGCCGGGACTCGCGAGCGACTGCTTGAGCGCCCATCCGAAGAACAGGACGCCCCCGATGATTGCGATCGACAGGCTCAACGCAAAATGCTGGACCTTGAGAAACCGCGCGAAGTCGCACGCGACGCCCAGCAGCAGCGCGATCCCGCCAACATAGGCGAACACGACACTGGGACCGCTGCCGCGGACGGAGCGGGAGGTGAAATAGGCGAGCCCGCTGCAAGCGAACATCACCAGCGCGACGACCAGGCCGAATGTGCTGAAACCGTAACGATCGATGTCGCTGAAATCATGCAGCTCGCACAACGACCTGTTGTTGAGACTGATGCCGAAGATGTTCGCATCCGTCAGGCAGCTCCGCAGCGGCGTTGACCAGATGGTGATGGCAGCAAGCAGCAGCACAATGGGCAGCGTCAACCCGATATTGGCGACCAGTCCCCGCACGACGATCGCAACTCCGGTCAGGAGATCGCGGGCACCGGCAGGGATCAGATAGTTGGAATAGTTGCGCAGGTGTCCGACCGACGGCGTATCGCTGATCTCGGCGGACGTGACGGTTCCGCCGGCGGGTCTTTCGCCGAACACAAAGCGCCGTGCCGTCGTCATGGTGGCGCTGAGCGAGGTGCCGATATAGCCGCCGCCCGACACCGTGGAGAGATAGTCGATCCGGCCGATCAGATTGTGGTGGTTCAGTGCCTGGAGCACGCCGAGGCAAACGGCCGACGAGCGAATGCCACCGCCGGACAACGCAAGCCCGACGACGTCGAGCAACTGGCAGGGTTGCAGGCCGTCGGCATCGAGGCGCCGTTCCGGTTCGCGTCGGGTGTTGATCGCCTCGATCTCATCGCAGACGATCTGATGGTGCTTCTCGCACCAGGGCGTTTCCTGATCGACGGCGGCAGCATTTCTCGCCATCGGAACCGGCGTGGCGGGCCCTTGATGGAGCATGGGTGCCTCCCCAGGGAGAAACCGATCAATCCACAATCAATAGTAGAAAATCATTTCCGAGTATCTGTTGAGTTAGTCTTGCGGGCCGCGCGAACGTTCAATCCCACGTAGCAAATTGCCGGCCTCCGCCGCGAAGGTCACCCGCGCCCACGGATGGAACTCGGAGCCGCAAAGACTTGCGACACCCGCATTCCGTGCGCCCGGAAGGAACTCGCGCTTCGCCTCAGCCCATCGCCTCGAGCTCGTCGATCATCCCGGCGATGACCGAGAGACCGCCGTCCCAGAATTTGGGATCCTTGGCATCGAGCCCGAACGGTCGCAGCAGCTCGGAATAATGCTTGGTGCCGCCGGCGGCGAGCATGTCGAGATAGCGCTCGGCAAAGCCCTCGGCCGCATTCTCGTAGACGGCGTAGAGCGAGTTCACGAGACAATCGCCGAAGGCATAGGCGTAGACGTAGAACGGCGAATGGATGAAGTGCGGGATGTACATCCAGTAGTTCTCATAGCCCGCCTTGATCTCGATTGCCGGCCCGAGGCTCTCGCCCTGCACCGACAGCCAGATCTCACCAAGCCGCGTCGCGGTGAGCTCGCCGTTCTTGCGCTCGGTGTGGACCGCGCGCTCGAACGAATAGAACGCGATCTGCCGCACCACGGTGTTGATCATGTCCTCGACCTTGCCGGCGAGCAGCGCCTGGCGCTGCTTCGCGCTCTTGGTCTGCGCCAGCAGCCGGCGGAAGGTCAGCATCTCGCCGAACACGCTCGCGGTCTCGGCCAGCGTCAGCGGCGTCGGCGCCATCAGCGCGCCGTTCTTCGCGGCCAGCACCTGGTGCACGCCATGGCCGAGCTCATGCGCGAGCGTCATCACGTCGCGCGGCTTGCCCTGGTAGTTCATCAGCACGTAAGGATGCGCCGACGGCGTGGTCGGATGCGAGAACGCGCCCGGCGCCTTGCCCGGACGCACCGGCGCATCGATCCAGCGATCGGTGAAGAAGCGCTCGGCGATCTCGGCCATTCTTGGCGAGAAGCCGCGATAGGCCGTCAGCACCATGTTGCGCGCATCGGGCCAGCCGATGACGTCGGTCGCGGCGAACGGCAGCGGCGCGTTGCGGTCCCAATAAGCCAGCCGCTTCTTGCCGAACCACTTCGCCTTCAACGCATAATAGCGATGCGACAGCTTTGGATAGGCCGCGCGCACCGAGGCGACCAGCGCGTCCACCACCTCGCGCTCGACGCGATTGCTCAGATGCCGAGAATCCGCGACGTCCTTGAACCCGCGCCAATTGTCGGAGATGTCCTTGTCCTTGGCGAGCGTGTTGGTGATCAGCGCAAAGGTGCGCTCATTGGCCTTGAAGGTCTTTGCCAACGCTTCGGCCGCGGCCTTGCGCTTTGTGCCGTCACGGTCCTGCAGGAAATTGAGCGTCGGCTCGATCGCGAGCTCTTTGGCGCCGACCTTGAAGCGCAGGCCGGAGATGGTCTGGTCGAACAGCCGGTTGAAGGCGGAATAGCCGGTCTGCGACTTCTCGAGGAAGAGCTGCTCGAGCTTGTCGTCGAGCTGGTACGGCTTCTCCTTGCGCAGATCCTCGATCCAGGGACGGTAATGCGCGAGCTCCGCGGCCTGCATCGCGCGGTTCAAAATATCGTCATCGACGCGGTTGAGCTCGAGCGCGAAGAACAAGAGATGCGTGGACGCCGCCGTCAGCCGCTCCGAGACATCGCCGTAAAACTTTGAAATCTTGGGATCAACGCTGTCGCCGGCATGGACGAGGCCGGCATAGGAGCCGAGACGGCCGGCGAGATCGTCGATCGCCTCATAGCGTCGCACCGCCTCGGCGAGCCATTTTCCGCCATCTTCGTTTGCTGTCCCTGTGGCGAGCTTGCCCTTGTAGTCGGTCTCGAACGCGACGCAATCGGCGTCCATCCTTTCGAGATCGCGCGCCACTTCCGGCGCATCGATCCCGGAATAGAGGTCGGCGAGGTTCCACTCCGGAAGCCTGCCGGTCTTGCCCGCAGGCTTTGCGGGCAAAGATTTGGAGGACTTTGCCTTGGCGGCGGATTTCCTGGTGCTTGGCTTGCGGAGAGCGGGCTTGCTGGAGGCAGATTTCTTGAGACCAGATTTGGAGCGCGAATTCATTGTGTGGGAAACCTGTGTTCAACAAGCGCGACGGCGGGCGGGGGCATCAAGGTTTAAGAGTGCGTTAATCGGCTTCGGCCAGAGTGACCCGATTCGAGACAGATAGTAGTAGCGTGCGGGGAACACCATGGCTGCCTGTATTTTGATCGCCGACGACGACGCAGTAGCCCGCCGGCTGGTCGAGAACATGGTGCAGAAATGCGGCTATGAGACGGTCGTCGTGGACTCCGGCGACGCCGCGATCGCCGCCCTCACCGCCCCCGATGCACCGACGATCGACGCCGTCATCCTCGATCTCGTGATGCCCGGCCTCGACGGCATGGGCGTGCTGGCGAAAATCCGCGAGGCCGGCCTCGGCGTCCCCGTTATCGTGCAGACCGCCCATGGCGGCATCGACAACGTGATCTCGGCGATGCGCGCGGGCGCGGCCGATTTCGTCGTCAAGCCGGTTGGCTTGGAGCGGCTCCAGGTCTCTCTGCGCAACGCACTCAATGCCTCCGCGCTCAAGGGCGAGTTGCAGCGTATCCGTCACAGCCGCGAGGGCCGGCTGACTTTCTCCGACATCATCACCCGCGCCGAGGCGATGGCGGCCGTGATGCGCGCCGCGCAGAAGGCCGCGGGCTCGTCGATCCCCGTGCTGATCGAGGGCGAGTCCGGCGTCGGCAAGGAGATGTTCGCACGCGCCATCCATGGCAGCGGCGAGCGCAAGGCAAAGCCGTTCGTCGCGGTCAATTGCGGCGCGATCCCCGACAATCTGGTCGAGTCGATCCTGTTCGGTCACGAGAAGGGCGCCTTCACCGGCGCCACCGAACGGCACACCGGCAAGTTCGTCGAGGCCCATGGCGGCACGCTGTTCCTGGACGAGGTCAGCGAGCTGCCGCTCACCGCACAGGTCAAGCTGCTGCGCGCACTTCAGGAAGGCGCGGTCGAAGCAGTCGGCGGGCGCAAGCCGTTGAAGGTCGACGTCCGGATCATCTCCGCGACCAACCGCAGGCTGCTGGAGCGGGTGAAGCAGGGCCATTTCCGCGAGGATTTGTTCTATCGCCTCCACGTGCTGCCGCTGACGATCCCCTCGCTGCGGGCGCGGCGTGAGGACATCCCGCATCTGCTCCGGCATTTCCTGGCGCGCTTTGCCGCCGAGGAGAACCGCCTCATCACCGGCATCAGCGGCGAGGCCGTGGCGCACCTCGCCCAGCTCGACTGGCCCGGCAACATCCGCCAGCTCGAAAACGCGGTCTACCGCGCGGTGGTGATGAGCGAGGGCGACCAGCTTGACCTTGCCGACTTCCCCCTGCTCACCCCGCAGCCGCATCTCGAGACCGACATCCCGACCGCGCCGCTGATGCTCGAGCCGATCGCGGCGCCCTCGGTGGTGTCGGGTGGTGAAATACCGATCGCGCCGCTGCCGCTGGCGGGGACCCTTTCCATGCTGACCCCCACCGGCGACGTCCGCCCGCTGGACGACATGGAGAACGAGATCATCCGTTTCGCGATCTCGCATTATCGGGGACAGATGTCCGAGGTCGCCCGCCGCCTCAAAATCGGCCGGTCCACGCTCTACCGCAAGCTCGACGAAGCCGGGGTTCCCGGACATGGCGGCAAAAGCGGTGAGGAGACGCCCTGAGCCTCATGCGAACGGAGGTTCGCCTGGCGTTGCGATGACGCCGCAAGCCCTTCGCATTACGGCAAAATCCGGCTGCGACGTGAACCGTGACTTGGAAGTGACAGACACATGGAAAAGCGTCTGCCAAAGCCGCACAATCCGTTGCAAACGGGCTTTCTTGAAGTCAGTTTGTCGTGAGTTGTCCCGGGTAGCGCTGGCCGCCCAAACGGGGCCTGTATATCGTCTGCGTAGGATTCGTTCGTCCGCGTATGAATCGTTGCGTGCAGGCGTGCAACTTTCGAGCGGCCGGCGCAGTTTAGCCCGAAGCTCATTAGGCGATAATGAAGCTGTTCCACGAGGGACAGTTCACCCGAGGGGTGCGACACAATGCGTGACTGTTTGAACCACCGTGCGGGCTTTGACCGCGTCTTGATGACGGTCGCGGCGACCTTCCTCACGGTATCGGCCAGCTCGGCCCTGGCGCAGGATCAGGTGCGCAGCAGCGCCGCCGAACTCGCGATCGAAGCCGCGATCCCGCGCCCCGAGCCCGCCAACGTCCCGCCCCCGACCGCATCCGACATCAAGCTCGACACCACCGCGACGGTTCAGGACTCCGCAAAGGAGCCGACCAAGGAACCGGTGAAGGCCGAAGCCGCGCCAGCCCCCGACAAGGTTGAGACCAAGCCTTCCGACGTCGCCACCACGCCTGCACCTGAGGCGCCGAAGAACGAAACCGCCAAGATCGAGCCCGCCAAGTCCGAGGCTGCCAAGACCGAGCCTGCCAAATCCGAACCGGCAAAGGCCGACACCGCGACGGCAACGCCGGCCGCGCCTGCGGCCCCCGCTGCGGCTCCGGCCGCCGAGCCGGTGAAGGCCGCGAGCAACGTTCCCGCCGCCGACCAGCCGGTCGCCGACAAGCTCAAGGACATCATCGGCGCCAAGACCTCGCGCCATTTCGACCGCAAGAACGAGCGCGCCGCGATCGAGAAGTTTTACGGTGCACGCGACTTCGCGCCGGTCTGGACCCAGGCCGGCAGCCTGACCGTTGCGGCCAAGGGCGTGATCGCGCGGCTGAAGGATGCGGCCTCCGATGGTCTCAATCCCGCCGACTACCCGGTGCCGGATTTCGCCGCCGCCACGACGCCCGATGCGCTCGCCGATGCCGAGCTGAAGCTCACCGCCAGCATGTTCGACTATGCGCGCCAGGCCCAGAGCGGCCGCATGCACTGGTCGCAGGTCAGCGGCGACATCCTCTATCCCGAGCATCCGGTCGATCCGAGCGAGGTGCTCGCCAAGGTCACGACCGCAGCCGACGCCTCCGCAGCGCTCGACGGCTACAACCCGCCGCAGAAGCTCTACAAGGAGCTGAAGGCCAAGCTCGCCGAGCTGCGCGGCCAGGGCAGCGGCCCGGTGATCGAGATCGCCGACGGTCCGGCGCTGAAATACACCCCGGCCGGCAAGAAGCAGGCTGAAATCGTCGTTGACGATCCGCGCGTGCCGCAGCTCCGCGCCAAGCTCGGCCTCGCCGAGAACGCCAGCGACACCCGCTATGACGCCACCGTCGCCGAAGCCGTGCGCAAATTCCAGAACAGCGCCGAGATGAAGGTAACAGGCATCCTCGACGACAAGACCGTCAAGGCGATCAACACGCCGAAGCGCGACAAGCAGATCGACGTTGTGCTGGTGAACATGGAGCGCTGGCGCTGGCTGCCGCGCGACCTCGGCGTCCCCTCGCTGGGCGATGCCTATGTCATCCTCAATATTCCTGACTACACACTGAAGGTGATGCAGCGTGGCCAGCAGGTCTGGACCACTCGCGTCGTCACCGGCAAGCCGGGCACGCATGCGACCCCGCTGCTCACCGAGACGATGAAGTACATCACGGTCAATCCGACCTGGAACGTGCCGCCGTCGATCGTCTACAACGAATACCTGCCGGCGCTTCAGCAGGACCCGACCGTGCTCCAGCGCATGGGCCTCAAGCTCGAGCAGAACCGCGACGGCTCCGTGCACATCTCGCAGCCGCCCGGTGAAGCCAACGCGCTCGGCCGCATCCGCTTCAACTTCCCGAACAAGTTCCTGGTCTATCAGCACGACACGCCGGACAAGAACCTGTTCGCCAGGGACGATCGCGCCTTCAGCCATGGCTGCATGCGCGTGCAGAACCCGGATCAGTACGCCTCCGTTCTGCTCAACATCGCCATGCCGAACGAGAAGTACACGCCGGAGCGCGTGCGCAGCATGTACGGCAAGAGCGAGATCGACCTGAAATTCCCGACGCCGATCCCGGTCAACATCACCTATCAGACCGCGTTCGTGGACGATGGCGGCAAGCTGCAAATCCGCAAGGACGTCTATGGCCGTGACGCGACCATGATCAACATCCTGAAGAACGGCCGCGGCAAGGACCTCGAGAACGTCGTTGCTCACTCCCAGCCGAGCTATTCGCGCCCGGCGACGACGCTGCCCTCGGGCGTGGCGATTGCCAACAATGGCGGCGGCTTCGGCTCGTCGGGTCCGAACTTCTTCGAGCGGCTGTTCGGGGCGCCGACTCCGCCGCCGGCACCGGTCGGCCGCCGGCCGCAGCAGCAGCGGGTGTTTACCCGCTGAGGCCTCCCCGACCGGGCTTTGTCGGAAATTCTCTAGTAAGATCAGCGACCTCATCCCCCTGGATGGGGTCGCTCAACGTTAACCATTCTCCACCCGAACTCCGGCAGCGGGCGTTTTTTTGCCACACTGAACCGCTTAGGTTCGTATTCTGACTTGGTTTGGGGTCGAGAAGGTCAACCTCGAATTAACCTTCTCGCTTTAAGAAAGCGTTCATCCTCTTTCGCGCGCTAACGGGGTTGCCGGGAGAGTCCATTTTGAACGCTCGTCGACTGGGTGGGCTCATTCGTGCTGACAGGTTTCGCACGCAAATTCGCAGTGCTGTCGTTGTCCCATGCGGGAGTGAAGGCCGGATCCCGGATTGGCCTCGCTTCCGCACTGCTGGTTGCTGCCGCGGGCTCGGTCCATGACGCCGCCGCGCTGAACGAGACCAAGACGCTCTCGTTCCACCACACCCATTCCGGCGAAGACCTCACCGTTACCTTCAAGCGCGATGGCCGCTTCGACGAGGCCGCGCTGAAGCAGCTCAACCACTTCCTGCGCGACTGGCGGACCCAGGACGAGACGGTCATGGACCGTCGCCTCTTCGACATCCTCTGGGAAGTCTACCGCGACGTCGACGGCAAGCAGCCGATCCAGATCATCTCCTCCTACCGTTCCCCCGCCACCAACGCGATGCTCCGCCGCCGCTCCTCGGGCGTGGCGCGCTTCAGTCAGCACATGCTCGGGCATGCGATGGACTTCCACATTCCGGGCGTGCCGCTGGAGCAGATCCGCTTCGCCGGCCTGCGCCTGCAGCGCGGCGGCGTCGGCTTCTATCCGACCTCTGGCTCGCCCTTCGTCCATCTGGATACCGGCAGCATCCGGCACTGGCCGCGCATGACGCATGACCAGCTCGCCCGCGTGTTCCCGGATGGCCGCACGGTCCACGTTCCGACCGACGGCACGCCGCTGAAGGGCTATGAGCTGGCCAAGGCCGACATCGAGCGCCGCGGCACTGGCGACGATTCCGGCAGCAAGCCGAATTTCTTTGCCGCCCTGTTCAAGAGCAAGTCGGCTCCGGCCGCCACGAGCAGCGACGAGGATGACGAGGGCGCGCCCGCCCCCGCCGCGAAGCCTGTTGCGCCGACCGTGGTTGCCGCCGCGGCCAAGCCGGCCGATCCGGTGCCGACACCGCGCGCCAAGCCGCAGATCGCCGCTGCGATCCAGCTCGCTTCGGCCGATGCGCAGCTCGTTGCACCGCCCAAGCCGAAGCCCGCGCCCGCGGCTGACAAGCCGGCAGCCGGCAAGCCCGAGACCCCGGCCGACATCATCAATGCCCGCGGCTTCTGGGATACCCCTGCGACCCCGCAGCAGGCGACGCCAGCTCAAGTGGCGGCGCTGAAGGCCCGCCAGGCGCTCGCCGCCGCCACCGAGCCGCAAGCGACCGCGAGCGTCTCCAGCGCGGCCTATCAGGCGCTGGCCTATGCGCCGGCGTCCGCCTCCCCGGTCGACCGGGCCAACGTCGTCGCCGCCTCCGCGCCGATCCCGCGTGGAGGCCGCCCCGTTGCCGCGACGCGCGGCCTTGCTCCCGCGACCGAGATCAACACGGTGGTCGGCAAGAGCATCGACGGCAGGATCGCAACCGCGACCCGCCTCTCCGCCGCCAGGGGCGAGAGCATCTGGCTCAAGATCGTGATGCTGTCGCCGAGCGCCAGCCGTGCGATGTCGGTGACGCTGATGGGCGAGCTGGATACGGTTGCCCTGCGCGGCTATTTCGTCAAACCGCAGGCCGTGATCGCGATGGGCTTTGCCGACGATCCGATGCAGGGCCTGTCCTGCGACAGCTTTACGGGCAGCGCGACCGCGAAGCTCGAGACGACGTCGTTCGTGGTGCGCACCGCCGCGCTGCGCTGAGATCTTTCCCCTCACGCCGTTCGGTAGTCCCACAAGCCGGGATGAAGCGCAGCGCAATCCTGGGGCACGACAGCGCCACACGCTCAAGTGTCGTCCCGGCCTGGTGCGCATCTGCACTAAGGGAGATTCCCCCACTTCCAACGGGTAATCCACCCGGTATCGCTACGCATTCCAAACGCGCATTGTGGCAATGCGCCCAGAACGGACGCGATGACAAAGTCCGAGGACGCGATTGCGTTTGCCTTGGTGTTCCGCGTTTCCGCAGCGGCGCCGCATCTCAAGGGAAGTCGCCACAGCGAAGTAGGAGCATGCGATGTCAGTTCCATGCAAGTCTGAGCTTAGCCTTCTGAACCACGACGAGCGCGAAGTCATATTGAGTACGCACCATCCGGTGGTCGGAGAGATGGAGCGCGATGGACTTGAGAGCCTTCGCGCCCGACTTCGGGATCTGCGCGACAGGGAGCGTACATTGTCGCGGCATCGACGCCGCGAAACAAAGGGAACAGCCGACCCGCGCGGCAAGAGTTTCTCCGGCACGGCAGAGCATGCAAACCGGCGCCAATCGGTTTTCGCTGCCGCCATCAAGCGCGTCAAGAACGAGCTGAGGCGCATCCGAAAGTTTGAAGCACGACGGGAGCTCGGGGAAGCGGCGCGACGGGCGTTAGCACTCCGTCGGGCGCGTCAGTTTTCTCGCCCGCAGACGACCCCAACTTCGCATGACGGCATGCGGTCCATCCCAAGCCGTCGCCGGCTCAAGAAACTCCCACCGGAAAAAATCGGAAGAGTCTCGCAGGCCAACAAGCGGGCGCAGGCCCGACGAGACGCCAAACGCGGACGCGGCAATTGAGACCGAGACCGACAATCTTGCGGATCGAGGCTGCGTGCCGGACCGGCGCAATGGCGTCCTCGCCACTTCCAAGACTACAGTGTCGAAGCCTGCAGCTTCTATCTCGCTTTCCTGACCCGCCGATCCAGATGATACGTCAACGCCAGCGAGAGGCAGACGGTGAGCTCCTGCTTCGGCAGCGCGCCGGATAGGGGCAACAGCAAAGCCCTGGTCTGCCGATATTCGAACTCATCGGGAAAGCGCCCGCGGAACGTATCGACCAGCGTCGTCTTGCAGTTGAACAAAATGGCGGCGTGCTCGGAGTCCTTGAGGCGGCCGAGCCGGATCGTGCTGCCGCTGCCGGTCTCATCGGTCAGGTAAGCCGGCTCGCCCCATTTCAGCGTTTCGGTGAGCTTGCCGACATCGTGATGTGCCGCAGCGGTCGCGAAGATCAGCTCACGTACTTGGAGCAACCGCTTGCCGATCGGCGCCGGAAGAGCGCCGAAGGCACGGCTCACCTCGCGCGGCAGCGGCGGCGCAGTCACGACGGTCTCCGTTTACGAACGCCAGACTTGTAGCCCGGCCCGGATGGAGCGGAGCCCAATCCGGGGATACGGTGCATGCTACAAAAACCCGGATTTCGCTTTCGCTCCATCCGGGCTACGGCATCTGTGCTTGAGGCGCAAGACGCCTCAGAGCATTCCCAGCGCCTGCATATAGGTCTCGAGGATCGTCTCGGCCTCGGCGCGCTCGTTCGGGTCCTGCTTGCGCATACGCACGATGGTGCGCAGCGCCTTGACGTCGTAGCCATTGCCCTTGCTCTCGGCATAGACGTCGCGGATGTCGTCGGAGATCGCCTTCTTCTCTTCCTCCAGCCGCTCGATGCGCTCGATGATGGATTTGAGCTGGTCCTTGGCAAATTTCGTCGCGGGCTCGTCGTCGCGGACGGCGGCGGAGGTGGCCATCTTGGTACTCCCAATGGAACTGGCAAAACGAGGTGACGCCGGCATCCTCACCGCGCGTGCTGGTTGACCCTTAGGGTTCGCGGCTCTCGCGTTCAAGCAAGCATCGCGCTCGTCCACAGCGCGCCCACACCTTCCTGCGGCGAGGCCAAGAAAGAGTTGTGTGGTGCGACTCACCGCCGGACTGCCGGCGAGGCCGTTCAGTGCCCGGGGTGAACCTTCTTCATCGCCTCGAGCTGCTCGGGCGCGGCCGTGCCCTGGTATTTCGACTTCCAGGTCTCGTAGGGCATGCCGTAGACGGCCTCGCGGCTCTCGTCCTTGCTTAAGCTCACGCCCTGCGCGTCGGCAGCGTCCTTGAGCCAGTTCGACAGGCAGTTGCGGCAGAAGCCGGCCAGATTCATCAGATCGATGTTCTGGACGTCGGTCCGCGTCTTCAGATGATCGACCAGGCGCCGGAAAGCGGCCGCCTCGAGCTCCGTTCTGGTTTTGTCGTCGATTGCCATGGCTGGATCCCTTCGGCCTGAATTGGTTCTGCCCCCGATGGGGGTCACCCTTACGGGATCAGGTGGGCCCTTGTCACAGATTTTGCCATATCACGGCGCAAACGGCGCCAGAGCCAACCCGAAGGCCGGTTCCCCGGCCCTACGCCAAATCGTCAATCATCTGGTATACGTTCCGCGACAATGATCGCCGAATCTCCCCGCGCCCCCCTTCGCCTGCTCGCCAGGTTGGTCCCGGTGCTGGTGGGTGGCCTGCTGTGCCTGTGGGCCAGCCCGGCCTCCGCCGACTTCCGGCTTTGCAACAACACCTCGAGCCGGGTCGGCATTGCGCTCGGCTACAAGGACGCCGAGGGCTGGACCACCGAGGGCTGGTGGAACATCTCGTCCCGCTCCTGCGAGACCCTGCTGCGGGGAACGCTGGTCGCCCGCTACTATTACATCTACGCGATCGACTACGACCGCGGCGGCGAATGGTCGGGCCAGGCCTTCATGTGCTCGCGCGACAAGGAATTCACCATCCGCGGCACCGAGGATTGCCTCGCGCGCGGCTACGACCGGACCGGCTATTTCGAGGTCGATACCGGCGAGCAGCGGGCTTGGACAGTGCAGCTGACCGACGCCAACGAGCAGCCGTCACAGCAGCAGCGCGTGCCCGGCCTGCCGGGCCCTGTCGGCCCGGGTGGCGGCGTTCCGGGTTTGCCCAATAGTCCGCCCGGTGGTACGCCCCCCGCCGCGCCTGGCCTTCCGCCAGCTCCCTCGCCACCGTCTGGAAATAAGCCATGAGGCGTCTTCGCCGTATCAAGATTCTCGCGACCCTGGGACCTGCCTCTTCGGACCTCGCGATGATCCGCCGCCTGTTCGAGGCCGGCGCCGATCTGTTCCGCATCAACATGAGCCACACCCCGCATGACAAGATGCGGGAGCTGGTCGCGACGATCCGCAACGTCGAGAGCAGTTATGGCCGGCCGATCGGCATCCTGGTCGATCTCCAGGGCCCGAAGCTCAGGCTCGGCGCCTTCGCGGAAGGCGCGGTCCAGCTCCAGAACGGCCAGATCTTCACGCTCGATTCCGACAAGACGCCGGGCGATGCCACGCGCGTCAATCTCCCGCATCCGGAGATCCTGGCTGCACTCAGGCCCGGCCATTCGCTGCTGCTCGACGACGGCAAGGTGCGCCTGATCGCGGAGGAGACCTCGAAAGAGCACGCGGTGACGCGTGTCGTGGTCGGCGGCCGGATGTCCGACCGCAAGGGCGTCAGCCTGCCCGACACCGATTTGCCGGTCTCCGCGATGACGCCGAAGGACCGCGCTGACCTCGAGGCCGCGCTGGTGACCGGCGTCGACTGGATCGCGCTGTCCTTCGTGCAGCGCGCCGACGACGTGATCGAGGCCAAGAAGATGATCCGCGGCCGCGCCGCGGTGATGGCCAAGATCGAGAAGCCGCAGGCGATCGACCGCCTCGCCGACATCATCGAGGCCTCCGACGCGCTGATGGTGGCGCGCGGCGATCTCGGCGTCGAGCTGCCGCTGGAGCGCGTGCCGAGCCTCCAGAAGCAGATGACGCGCATGGCGCGCCGCGCCGGCAAGCCGGTGGTGATCGCGACCCAGATGCTGGAATCGATGATTCAGTCGCCAGTGCCGACCCGCGCCGAGGTCTCGGACGTCGCCACTGCCGTCTATGAAGGCGCCGACGCCATCATGCTGTCGGCGGAATCGGCGGCCGGCAAATTCCCGGTCGAAGCGGTATCGACCATGAACCGCATCGGCGAAGAGGTCGAGCGCGACCCGATTTATCGTTCCGTGCTCACCGCGCAGCGCCCCGCGCCGGAATCCACCGCCGGCGACGCCATCGCGGACGCCGCCCGCCAGATCGCCGAGACGCTCGACCTGCCGGCGCTGATCTGCTGGACCAGCTCGGGCTCGACCGCGGTGCGCGTCGCGCGCGAGCGGCCGAAGCCGCCGATCGTGGCGATCACGCCCAACATCGCGGCTGGACGCCGGCTGGCGGTGGTCTGGGGCGTGCATTGCGTGGTGGCGGAAGACGCGCGCGACCAGGACGACATGGTGAGCCGCGCCGGCCAGATCGCCTTCCGCGACGGTTTTGTCCGCGCCGGCCAGCGCGTGATCATCGTCGCCGGCGTGCCGCTCGGCATTCCCGGCACCACCAACATGGTGCGCATCGCCTCGGTCGGCCCCGAGGGCGGCGCGGATATCTAGTCCGCTGGAGCCGGCAAACAAAAAAGTCGAAAACAACCCCATGCACAGTAGCCGGCGTTACCGGCGAAGGTGCTCGGGTTTTGTGGAAAGGCGCGCTCGGGCAATGACCTGAGCGGAAGCAGGTCGCCGCCCCGGCCGCGCCATGCTCTCTAGGCTCCGACCAGCGCTTTCGCGGTCGGCAGCAGCGTCTGCTGCACCACCAGACCGCGGGCACGGGCGTCCATCACGCCGACGGCGCGCAGGGCCAGCAGCGTCACGGTCTGCACCGCATCGCGCATCCTGGCGGGATCGTCGAGATTGTCGGGCGCGAGCGGCCCGACCAGAGCCTCATGCAGCGCCCCTAACAGCGCGGTGGCGGCGAGCGCGGTATCCTGCGCCGGCAAATGGCCGGCTCGCACGGCGGCGTCGATCCGTGCGGCGATCTCGCCGGCGATCTCGCGGCGGCTGGCCAGGCGGGACGCGCTGACATCGACGTCGACCGGCTCAGCCAGAATGCCCCAGGCCAGCCTGCGCTGCGACAGCGTGTGGACCGCCACGGTGGTGACGGCCGCCGCCAGCGCCGATGATGGGCCGGGCGCGGCATCGGCCGCCCGGCGGATCGCCGCGAGTTCGTCGCGCGACACCTCGGCTATCAATTCGGAGATCAGCTCGGACTTGGACGGGAAGTAGCGGTAGACCGTTCCGGCCGCGACACTGGCCCGGACAGCAACCGGCGCGATCTGCACCGCAGCCATCCCGCCTTCCGCCGCAGCTTCCCGCGCCGCAGCAAGGATCGCACTGCGCCTGGCCGCAAGGCGCTTCACCACTTGATGCGTTCGCCGATAAACCATGGCGCGCTTCCTGTCCCACACGCCAGCCGCACGCCCCGCGCGGCCGAACGCGTCGTCCCTGCAATAGATGCAAATCGTCCCGCAAGGACTGAACAACTATTCAAAGTGAATGACAAGATGCAAATGCGTAGAACGTCACGCCGGACGGACGGGAGCGCCAAGCCTGGTGACACCGGCTGGAGGGCTTTGAAGAAGAACGTGCCGGGAAGCTTGCCTACGGGCCCATCCTTCGAGACGCCCGCCTACGGCGGGCCCTCAGGATGAGGTCGCGTTTCGCGGCAAGATATCAGACCCTCATGGTGACGAGCCTGCCAAAGCGGGCATCTCCGGACGATGCTCTGCATCGCCGGGCGAACCATGCAGGCCGAGCAGCCTCCGGCTCACTCCACTGCGCAAAAGAAAAGAGCCCCGTCCGGGACGGGGCTCTTAAAATTCTCAGATCGTCCGGTCTTACTTGAGGCTGGACGAGATCGAGCCGAACTTGGTGTTCAGCGAGCTGCCGAGGTTGTTGACGACGGTGATGATCGCGAGCGCGATGCCGGCAGCGATCAGGCCGTATTCAATGGCGGTGGCGCCGGATTCGTCCTTCACGAAACGCGAAACGAGGTTCTTCATAGACTGCTCCCAAAGAGTACACGAGGCTTACAAATGGTCTGGTCTTTTCGGCTTCCCAGCGCCGCCCGACCATGGAACCGAACCTAGAGGCAAAGAATTGCGCCGCAGTTAATTCGACTGCGGAAACACGAAGCGGATTGCACGTATTCGACGATGGTAAAGGAGAATTGAAAACAATCCGTTAAATCGTAGCTATCCGCGGAAATGCCGCGGAGGCGCGATTTACCCGAAGTTATGACCGCGCATGGTCCAATGCCGCCCGCTCGGCCTGAAGCACGACGAGATGAATCGTTCATCGCGCTTCAGGTTATTGTTTGAGCATGATCTTCCCGGAAAACCGCTACACACTTTTCCGGATCATGCTCCGGCCGACAAGAACAAGCAGGACGACGAGGCGGCATGTCCCTTTCCTTTGCCAACAGCATTGCGGTGCAGAGCCGCGCGCGCGCACTGCTGCCGCTCTGCGTCGGTGCCGGCACCTATCTGTTCTTCCTCTTCGTCGGCGACACGCTGCTTCAGGACTCCGACTCGTTCTGGCAGATCAAGATTGGGCAATGGATCCTCGATCACGGCGCCCTGCCCTACACCGACTTCTATTCCTTCACGCGCCCGGGGGAATCCTGGATCTCGACGTCGTGGCTGTCGCAGGTGCTGTTCGCATTCTCCTATGCGCATTGGAGCTGGGCAGGTCCGGTCATCCTCACCGCGACCGGGATGGCGCTCACCGCCGCGGTCTTCGTCTATCTGCTCGAAGCGCAGATCGAGGCGCCGCGCGCGGTGCTGTTCGCAATGCTGGCGCTGCTGCTGTCGATCCATCACGTGCTGGCGCGTCCGCATATCCTGGCGCTGCCCGTCATGGTGGCGTGGGTCGGCCTGCTGATGGCGGCTGCCGACCGCAGAAGCGCGCCGTCCTGGTATTGGCTGCCGCTGATGGCGCTCTGGGCGAATTTGCATGGCGGCTTCGTGCTGGGCCTCGCACTGATCGGTCCGATCTCGCTCGAAGCGGTCGAGCATGCCGAGAAGGGACAGCGGCTGAAGCTGTTCATGCGCTGGGTGCTGTTCGGCGTCGGCGCGCTGATCGCTGCCTGCTGCACGCCTTACGGCTGGCGGACGCTGATGGGCGCGACCAACATCCTCAGCCTTGGCGAATTGCTGACACTGATCTTCGAATGGATGCCGGCGAACTTTGCCACCTTCACCGGGTTCGAAGGCGCACTGCTCGGCCTGATCGCGCTCGGCTATTATCGCGGCCTCGTGCTGTCGGCGCCGCGGATCTTCCTGATCCTGTTCCTGACCTGGAGCGCGCTGACCCATGTCAGGAATATCGAGGCCTTCGCCTTCCTGGTGCCGCTGGTGCTGGCAAAGCCGCTCGGCGAGATGTTCCCGCGCCCGCCAGCAGACGCCGCCGGCGCAGACCGCTGGCCGGCCCGCTATGTCACCGCGCTCGGTGCGCTCATGATCCTGGCCGCGAGCTGGACCTCGACCTCGCTCTACATGGGACACCATCGCTTCACGTTCACGATGGCGCAGACGCCGGTTGCGGCGGTCGACCTGCTCGAAAAACTCAGGGTGCAGCGCATCTTCAACGCCTATCAGTTCGGCGGCTATCTGATCTCGCGCGACGTCCCTGTTTACGTCGACGGCCGCGCCGAGCTCTATGGCGAAAAGTTCGTCATGGACTTCTTCAAGGCGACGGAAGGCAAGAAGCCCGAGCTGCTGCCGCGCCTGCTCGACCAGTACAAGATCGACGCGACGCTATTGGTCGCCGATGCGCCGGGCCCGCAAATCCTCGATCAGCTCAAGGGCTGGAAGCGGATCTATACGGATGACATCGCCGTGATACATGTGCGGGAGAATGCTGACGGAGCAGCGCTGCCGTCGAAGTGAGGACGTAGCTTCAGGCGTGTCCTCTCAGATGCGACGTTCGCTTGATGATGTGAAGCGGACCTAGGCACGCACTCCGGCCATTTTCGCCGTTTGACCCGAAGCGGTCGTCAAGCGGCAATGTCAATGGCTGTTATTCGACTTATGCGCCCGGAGTCAGGATAGCGGCGATGACAAGGGCTCGCGCGGTTTTCGTATGGGCTTGAACCATCTGCCTCGTGTTAACGACCAAGAGCCAATCATGTTCGACGATCTGATGACCCTCCTGGTTATTCTGTCCTTCGGCTTTCCCGCCATGCCATGGTTTTTGGGTGCGCGATGGGGGGCGAGAGGCGTTTGGCTCAGTACAGGATTTGCCGTAGTCATCCTGCTATGTCTTTTTCCAATATTGTTCTGGGTTGCATGCGGTGCCTGTGGGCAGGGCGCGATAGCCATCTTTATGCTGGGGCCGATCTGGATTGCTTCGGCATTGCTTACGGTCACTTCGGCGGCGTTCGCTTACTACAAATTCGCGCGCTGATTTCCGCAAGACCGCGAAGGCGCTGTTGGTAACGATACCGCCCACGCCGGGCATCGCAGATGAAGTGATTGAGTAAAGCATCAGCGATGTCAGCTTGTGGCCCATCAGCGAAATGGCGACACCTTTCATTGAGGTCCGCTTGGTGGAGTAGAGCGGACTGACTTTTCTCACTCTGCGTTCTTCGCATTTCGACCCATAGCGGTCTTCCATTGATCTAGATCAACGTGAGGTACATCCAGGAAGTTTGGTTCAATCGTCGAACAAGAGAGGACGCTATGAGCGATCATCCAGAAGACGGTCCCCCGAACGAATCCTCCTCAAACGCATCCGAAAAAAAGAAGCGCGGCAATGACGGCATGCAACGACGCGACCTTTTGTTGGGTGGTTCGTCGCTCGCTGCGATGACGGCTTTGGCGGCGACGGCGCCAGCGACCGCTCAAGTGCAACAGGCTGCACCGGCACCTGCAGCAGCACCCGCATCGACGGGGCCGAAGCTTGGCGAGATCCTGCCGTTTCCGCAGCCGCCGCGTCCTGTCATCACCGAGCCGGATTGGCGCAAAGTGCCGCAGCCGAAGCCAGTCTCGATCCGGCCGCCGAAGGGCGCCCCCAACATCCTGGTCATTCTTCAAGACCAGACTTCCTATGCGGACCCATCGACCTTCGGCGGACCGATCAACTTCCCGACCATGGATCGTCTCGCCAAGGAGGGGCTGACCTACACGAACTTTCACGTCAACAGTCTGTGTTCGCCGAGCCGCACCGCGCTATTGACCGGACGCAATCAACATCAAAATAGCCAAGCCGCTGTAGTTGACGGTGCGACCTCATATCCCGGCGACACCGGCATGCGGCCAAAGAGCGTTGCGCCTATCGCTGAAATTCTTCGACAGTGGGGCTATTGCACGTCGATGTTCGGCAAAAGCCACGAGACGCCGCCGTGGGAAACCAGCATGAGCGGCCCGTTCGACCGCTGGCCAGCGCGACAGGGCTTTGAAAAATTCTATGGCTTCATCGGCGGCGAGAAGAACTTGTTCCGGCCCTACCTCGTGGATGGCACTACCGAACTCGGCGTGCCGCGCGACCCAAACTATCATTTCAACGTCGATATCACGGACAAGGCGATAGGCTGGATACGTGGTACGCGCTCGCTGACCCCGGATCGTCCGTTCTTTATGTATTACGCCACGGGCGGCGCGCATCCGCCTCACACGCCGCCGAAAGAATGGCTCGATGTCTACAAGGGGAAATTTGATCAGGGGTGGGACAAGCTACGCGGGGAAATTCTTGCGCGTCAGATAAAGATGGGCCTGATGCCTCCGGGCACCAAGATTGCTGAAAACCCTCCTGAAATTCCAAAATGGGACGCCCTTTCGGACGACGCGAAGAAGGTGCTGTCGCGGCAAATGGAAGTCTATGCAGGCTATGCCGAGCATACCGACCGCGAGATCGGGCGTTTGATCGATGCCATCGGGGATCTCGGCGAACTCGACAACACCATCGTGATCTATATCGCCGGCGACAATGGCGGCACCGCGATCGGTGGTCTAAACGGAACCTTCAATGAATGGTCCAACCTCAACGACGCACCCGAAGACATCCCGTATCTCAAGACCCGAATGGTCGAGTATGGCGGACCGAACTCCTACCCCAACTATTCGGTGGCCTGGGCAATGGCCGGCTCCACGCCGGCAACCTGGTGCATCAATGCCTGTCAGGGCGGCGGCCAGAATCAGGGCATGGTCATTCGCTGGCCCGGCGGCATCAAATCGAAAGGGGAAATCCGCAGGCAATATACCCACCTGATCGACGTTGGCCCCACCATCCTTGAAGCCGTCGGCATCCCCGAGCCAAAGATAGTCAACGGCGTCGAGCAAATTCCGATGGCCGGCACCAGCATGATCTACTCGTTCGACGATGCGGCGGCAAAGGATCGCCACACCGTCCAGTACAACGAGTGCAGCGGCAATCGCAGCATCTACAAGGACGGCTGGATGGCCTGCGTGATGCACCGCGCGCCATGGGAGAGCAGCCCCCGCGTCGATGACTACGCCAAGGACAAATGGGAGCTTTATAATGTGGCCGTGGACTTCAGACAGGCCACCGACCTCGCCGCGCAAAATCCCGCGAAGCTGAAAGAACTGCAGGATCTATTCCATCAGGAGGCGATCAAGTTCGGCGTTTATCCGATGGATGACCGCTCCTTCGCACGGTTGAATGCGACCAATGCCGGACGGCCCGACATTATGGCTGGCCGTACCGAGGTGACCTACTACGCCGGGATGACCGGCATGGCTGAAAATGTCTTCATCGACACGCTCAGCCGTTCCTATGTTGTGACAGCCGACCTGGTCATTCCCAAAGGCGGCGCCAACGGCGTCGTGGTCTCGCAGGGTGGCCTGTTCGGCGGCTGGAGTCTTTACGTCAAGGACGGAAGACCCAAGCTCGCCTACAACTGGCTGGCGCGGGAGAAATACTTCATCGAAGGCAAGGAGGCTCTACCGGAAGGCAAGGTCACGCTGGTCTATGATTTCACCTATGACGGCGGCGGCCTGCACAAGGGCGGCACCGGCGTGCTGTCGATCAACGGCAGGAAAGTCGGCGAAGGCCGCATCAATAAGACGCAGGGTGCGGTGTGGTCGCTGGCCGGTGAGACCGCCGACATCGGCATGGATGCCTACTCCCCAGTGTGCGATGACTACGATCCTTGGGAAAACGCCTTCACTGGCACCATCAACACAGTGAAGATCAAACACAAGGCTTGAGCGCAAGACTTGCCCCTTCCCCGTTACGCGAGGAGGGCTCTCTTTGTGTCCCGCGCCAACACCAGTTCGTTCCTGGCCCATCAGCGAAGTGGCGACGCCTTTCATTGAGGTCCGCTTGGTGGGGTAGAGCGCACTGACTTTGCTCACTCAGAGTTCTTCGCATTTTGACCCTGACCTGACATTGACCCTAGCCCAAAAGGAACACCCTGTGCTTTGATACGTGGGACGGAATCTACCGATCTCGCGGGGGCCGTTTTGGCCGACAATTGCGTGGAACGGAGGCTTGCGGCAATTCTGGCGGCGGATGTTGCCGGATACAGCCGCATGATGGGTATGGACGAAGAAGACGTGCTGGCTCGCCTCAAGGCCGCCAGAAAGTCTCTTTTCGATCCCTCCATCGCCGCGCATCGCGGACGGATCGTCAAGACGACCGGCGACGGCATGCTGGTCGAGTTCGCCAGCGCCGTCGATGCAGCGCGATGCGCCATCGAGGTGCAGCGCGGCATGGTTGAGCAAAATGCCGCGGTGCCGCAGGCCAAGCGGATCGAATTTCGCGTCGGCATCCACGTCGGCGACATCATAATCGACGAAAATGATATCTTCGGGGACGGCGTCAATATCGCCGCCCGCCTTGAAGGCATCGCGGAACCCGGCGGCATCTGCATCTCCGAGGACACGCAACGTCAAATCCGCGGCAAGGTCGATATCGCCTTCGAGGACATGGGTCCGCAGAACCTGAAGAACATTGTTGAGCCGATGCGCGCGTGGCGATTGAGGATAAACGCGGACGGTTCTGCGGCAATCTCGAAAAGGTCGCCGGTCGAGACCACCCAGGCTCTGGCGCTGCCCGACAAGCCGTCCATCGCCGTGCTGCCGTTCCAGAACATGTCAGGCGATCCCGAACAGGAATACTTCGCGGACGGAATAGCGGAGGACATCATCACCGCGCTGTCCCGTTTCAAGGCGCTGTTCGTCATCGCCCGCAATTCGAGCTTCACATACAAGGGACGCGCTGTCGACATCAAGCAAGTGGGGCGCGAGCTTGGCGTGCGCTATGTGCTGGAAGGAAGCGTTCGCAAGGCGGCAAACCGGGTGCGCATCACGGGACAGCTCGTCGATACCCCTACGGGAGGACATCTCTGGGCAGACCGGTTTGACGGTGGACTCACCGACATCTTCGACCTGCAGGACCAGGTCACCGAGAGCATAGTCGGAGCGATCGCACCGGCGGTTGAAAAAGCCGAGATCGAGCGCGCCAAACGCAAGCCTACCGAGAGTCTTGATGCCTATGATCACTACTTACGCGGTTTGGCGAGCTCTTATCAGTTTGCTAACCGGCAAGCGAACGAAGAGGCGTTACGCCTATTCAACAGGGCGATCAAGCTCGACCCAGGTTTTGCGTCAGCTTACGGTCGTGCCGCCCTTTGCTACACCTTTGCCAAGACCAATGGCTGGATTTCAGTCACACCGAGCGAGACTGCCAAAGTAGAAAAGCTCGTTCAGAGAGCGGTTGAGCTGGGAAAAGACGACGTGATCGCCCTCGCGGCGAGCGGATATGTATCAGCGTTTGTTTTACTCGATCTCGGGGGAGGCGCCGCCTTGATCGATCGCGCGCTCGTGTTCAATTCCAATTGGGCCGAGGCATGGTTTTGGAGTGGCTGGG
Organism: Bradyrhizobium sp. 956_D2_N1_4; assembly: GCF_052076025.1. NCBI lineage: Bacteria > Pseudomonadati > Pseudomonadota > Alphaproteobacteria > Hyphomicrobiales > Nitrobacteraceae > Bradyrhizobium > Bradyrhizobium sp. 956_D2_N1_4. Next base: position 6,507,967 of record NZ_CP197237.1, read on the forward strand.
TGAAGAACTGGCTAGGCGAGCCGGAAACGGCAATCGAGCGCTTCGCCCGTGCCATCCGCCTCAACCCGCTTGATCCGTTTATGAGCGGGGTGCGAACTGGGACCTCGCATGCCCATTTCTTCCTGGGCCACTATGGCGACGCGGCATCGTGGGCGGCAATGGCGTTGCAGGACAATCCGGACTTTCAACCTGCGTTACGTATGGACGCCGCAAGCAAGGCAATGGCCGGACGACTGGAGCAGGCACAAAAGGCGGTGGCTCGGCTGCGGCAATTGAATCCTTCGGTGCGTGTCTCCAATCTCAAAAGCGTGCTCGGCCCCTATCGGCGCGCCGAAGATCTCGCTCGATACGAGGAAGGGTTGCGGCGAGCCGGGCTGCCCGAATGACCTCTACGGCCACGGTGCGGCAAGAGAGTGAGAGCCGCAACTTCCGCTCCTGGCCCATCAGCGAAATGGCGACACCTTTCATTGAGGTCCGCTTGGTGGGGTAGAGCGGACTGACTTTACTCACTCTGCGTTCTTCGCATTCCAAAGCGGACATACCCATCGGGACGATGGGAGACCGAAATCACGCCGTTGCTGCCAGATCGTTGGCAACGACCGCCAATATTTCGGCGGCATGTGAACTCGCGATAAAGTGCCCGCCTTCAGCGACTTCGTGCCATACCGCTCCAGGCATCCGCTCACCCAGTGGTTTATTCACTGCGTAAGGCACAAACGTATCGGCGCTGCCTTGCCACAGATGAACCGGTCTATGGATCGCCGTGACGTCGAATGGCCACTGTTGATAGAGCATCTGCGCATCGGTCACGAGACCGTCAACGCCTTGCCGGAAACACTCGCGTCCAGACTCCACGATGGCACTCAGCACATCGTCATCAGCAAGCGCCGCGAGGTCAGCGGGGCAGCTCGCCTTCAGCAATGCCTTCTTGTACTGCTCCGGAAACCGCGTCGCAGCGAGATCGATCAGGTCATACATCAGCTGGAAACCCGGCCGGAAATGCAGTGCAAGGAACCCGCCCATGGCGTCGGTCGAGGACAGATCCTTCGCTGCCCAGTTCGTACCGAATGCGCCGTAGGATCCGGGAGCGATGCTGGTCACGTGTATCAGCTTCGCGGGATCGAGGTACGCCGCTGCCGCGAGCGCCCAAGGACCACCCTCGGACCAGCCTGTGACCGCAAAGCGATCGGTCTCAAAGGCGTTGGCAATCGCTTCCAGGTCTGCGGCCCAGCCTGCGAAGGTGCGACCGTGTTGAGGATCTGATTTGCCTTGGCCTGGACGGTCCACGCACACAAATCTCAAACCAAGTTTGTGCGCGTGAGACGCAAAAACCTTGGCTTCCAGCCGGCTCGATGGTCCGCCATGATTGTGAAGTACGAGCGGACCGTTCGGGTCGCCGACCTGAAGGTAAGCCAGTGATCGACCGCCGATCTGGATTGCACCTTCGCCAAGACGCGCAGCGTTGCTTGAATTTCTCAAATACATGCCCTCCGTCGGGCCTCGATTACTCGTCGATCTCGCGGAGCCTTTGTCTCAGCCAACCGTCTCCTTTTGGAATTTCTCGATCGTAGGCTGCAACAACGGCCGCCATGGTCACACGGCTGTCGAATGTCTGCAACTGGGCCTGAGCAGCCATTTCGGCGTTCGAGGCTGACGCCGGCTTTCGCCCCGAAGCGGGCACTTGCGATTTAAAGACCGATCGGTCTATATATCGATCATGAGCCGCCAAACCCCAGTGCAGTTGCCCCGTGGCCGCCCCCGAAGCTTCGACGTGGACGCCGCGGTCGAACGCGCGATGGGGGTGTTCTGGTCGCGCGGCTATCACGCCACGGCGCTGCCGGACCTGCTTCGGGCCACGAAACTCTCGCGTGGCAGCCTTTACGCCGCGTTCGGCGACAAGCACTCGCTCTTCCTGCGCGCGCTCGATCGCTACATTGCCGATGCCGTGACACGGATGGATGTCGAGCTCGCTCCCCGCAGGGAGCCGCTCGACGCCCTGCGGGCCTATCTTGCCGGCTATGTCGACCGCACCAGCGGCGCCAACGGCCGGCGCGGCTGCCTGCTGGTGGCCACGGCCATGGAGCTGGCCGGCCAGGATGCCGAGATTGGTCGCCGCGTCGCGAGCTTCTTCAGGGCCATGGAGGCCCGGGTGGCCGATGCGCTGTCCCGTGCGAAGATGGCGGGCAAGCTGGCCGACGGTGTCGATCCCGCGAGTGCCGCCAAAATTCTGGTCTGTTTCGTCGAGGGGCTGCGCGTGGTCGGCAAGACGGCGCCGGCGCGGGCCACATCGCAAGCCACCGCTGACGCTCTGCTCGATCGGTTCGTCAGGTAGCAAGCCAATCAGGTCGCCTAATCTCGGACGCCTCCGCACTTGGTGCGTCAATATCTGGACCAATCGGTCTTGAAAGGAAAGATGCCATGTCTGCCATTCAGATCGTGTGCGCGGTAGCCGTTCCCCTGCTCTGGGGCTATCAGTTCGTGGCCATCAAGGTGGGCGTTGCGGAGTTTCCGCCGCTGTTCTTCCTCGCGCTGCGCTTCCTGGCCATCGCGCTGCTGCTCGTTCCGTTCGTGAAAAGGCCCACGCGCCAGCAGCTCGGCCCTGTCGCAGCCATTTCGATCTTCCTGGGCGGTCTGAACTTCGGGCTGTTCTATGTCGGTCTTGGGCTCGGCTCGGGAAGCATGTCGGCCGTCGCGTATCAGCTCGCCACGCCCTTCACCGTCCTGCTGGCCTGGCCGTTGCTCGCCGAGCGGCCGTCCCTCACCACGTCCGCCGGCGTGCTGCTCGCATTCGGCGGCGTTGTCGTGCTGGCAGCGGAGCCTGGCCTGTCGGCCAACGGGCTTTCGCTGCTGCTGGTGGTCGGGGCGGCCTTCGCATTCGCGGTGTCCAACGTCCTGACGAAACGCTACGGCCCTTTCGATCCCCTGATGCTGATGGGGTGGTCGTCGCTGTACACGGTGCCGCAGGTCATGTTGATGTCGCTGCTGCTCGAATACGGACAACTGGCGAGCCTCGTCACGGCGGATGGACGCGGCTGGCTGGCGCTCGCCTACACGATTTTCATCGGCGGAATTGTCGGGTTCGGCCTCTGGTTCTGGCTGATCGCCCGCTGCTCCATGGGCCGCGTCGCGCCCTTCGGTCTGCTGCTTCCGGTGTTCGCCTTGACGTCGAGCGTGCTGTTCCTTGGCGAGCGCATGACCCCGAAGTTGATCGCCGGCGGGCTGCTCGCGATCGCAGGCGTTGCGATGACACAAGTCAGACCGAGCGCGCGCCCCATTTGAGCCCGGGCGTTGCATTGTGGCATCGACATCGTCTGCCCGGCAATGGAGATCACGAGGCTTCACGTCTCGGTGGTGGACCGTGTTGCGACGTGACGCCCCCAACTTGCCGTGCGCTAATATCCGGTCGAACAGGAGGGCGTATCATCATGTTTCGCAATCTTCTCGCCGCGCTTGTCGTCACGGTCGCGATCAGCGCGGCACATGCGGCACCGCAATGGCTGAACCTGCCGCCGACGCCGACACTGCCCAGGGCGACGCAGAGCGGCTTCGCGCCCGTCAACGGCATCAAGGTCTGGTACGCAATTTTCGGCCGTGGCGAGCCCGTCCTGTTGCTCCATGGCGGCCTCGCCAACGCCAACTATTGGGGCCGCCAGGTCCGCGCGCTGCAACGGCACTATCAGGTCATCGTCATGGACAGCCGCGGGCATGGGCGCAGCAGCCGCAATCAGGAGCCCTATGGCTACGATCTGATGGCCTCGGACGTGGTCGCCCTGCTCGATCACCTGAAGATCAGGAAAGCTGCGATCGTCGGCTGGAGCGACGGCGCGATCATCGGCCTCGACATCGCGATGAAGCATCCGGAGCGCGTGAGCAAGCTGTTTGCCTTCGCGGCGAACTCGGATCCGTCAGGCGTTGCGGACATCGCGTCGAGCGACGTCTTCAACGCCTACATCGCAAGAGCCGGCGAGGAGTACAAGCGCCTCTCGCCGACCCCGACCGAGTACAAGAGCTTCGTCGCCGAGATCACTAAAATGTGGGAGAGCCAGCCGAAATGGACGGCGTCGGATCTCGCGACGATCAAGGTCCCGACCTGGATCGTGGACGGCGACCACGACGAGGCGATCAAGCGCGAGAACACCGAATTCATGGCGGCGAACATTCCGGGCGCCGGCCTGCTGATCCAGCCGGAGGTCAGTCACTTCTCGTTCCTGCAGGATCCCGAGCAGTTCAGCGACGACGTGCTGCATTTTCTGGAGGGTGAGAAGTCGCGCACATCGCCGAAATGAGAGGATTGTAGGGTGGGCAAAGCGCAGCGTGCCCACCACGTCTATCGCGATTGCCGAGAGACGGTGGGCACGGCGCTAAAGCGCCTTTGCCCACCCTACGAAGCGACGCCAAGTCATTGCGAGCCCAACAGCATCAGCATCGTCATTGCGAGCGTAGCGAAGCAATCCAGACTGCCACTGCGGAAAGATTCTGGATTGCTTCGCTACGCTCGCAATGACGGGGCCAACAAAAAACGCGACGTTTCCGCCGCGCTTTTCAATTCGATCTGCCGCTTCTCGATTACGCCTGCGGCTGGGGCTCCAGGCCGGGATCCGGATCGGGCCGCGGGCGGGACTTGCCGGCCGGGGGCACGGCGGAGGCGCGCGGCGTAGCCGGCTCGAGCACGGACTCGCGGTTCGGCTTCTTGCCCTTGAGCAGGTCGATGATCTCGTCGCCGGAGAGCGTCTCGAACTCGAGCAGGCCCTTGGCGAGAGCTTCGAGGTCGGCACGCTTCTCGGTGAGAATGCGGGTCGCTTCGTTGTAGCCCTCTTCCACGAAACGCCGGATCTCGGTGTCGATCTTCTGGACCGTCGCCTCCGATGCGTTCTGGGTGCGCGACACCGACATGCCCAGGAAAACCTCGTCCTGGTTCTCGCCATAGGACACGGTGCCGAGCGCCTCGGACAGGCCCCAACGCGTCACCATCATGCGGGCGAGGCGCGTAGCCTGCTCGATGTCGGAGGACGCACCCGACGTCACCTTCTCACGGCCGAAGATCAGCTCTTCGGCGACGCGGCCACCCATCATGATGGCGAGGCGCGAGGTCATCTGCTCCAGCGACATCGACAGCTTGTCGCGTTCGGGTAGCTGCATGACCATACCCAGCGCACGGCCGCGCGGAATGATGGTCGCCTTGTGGATCGGATCGGTCGCGACGACGTTGAGGCCGACGATGGCGTGGCCGCCCTCGTGATAGGCCGTCAGCAGCTTCTCTTCCTCGGTCATGACGAGCGACTTGCGCTCGGCACCCATCATCACCTTGTCCTTGGCCTCTTCGAACTCGGCCTGCGTCACCATCCGCTTGTTGCGGCGGGCGGCGGTCAGGGCGGCTTCGTTGACGAGGTTCATCAGGTCGGCGCCGGAGAAGCCCGGGGTGCCGCGCGCGATGGTCTTGAGGTTGATATCCGGCGCCAGCGGCACCTTGCGGACGTGAACCTTGAGGATCTGCTCGCGGCCGACGACGTCGGGATTGGGCACCACGACCTGACGGTCGAAGCGGCCCGGACGCAGCAGCGCGGGATCGAGCACGTCGGGACGGTTGGTCGCGGCGATCAGGATCACGCCCTCGTTGGCCTCGAAGCCGTCCATCTCGACCAGCAGCTGGTTCAGCGTCTGCTCGCGCTCGTCATTGCCGCCGCCGAGACCGGCGCCACGGTGACGACCGACGGCGTCGATTTCGTCGATGAAGATGATGCAGGGCGCATTCTTCTTGGCCTGCTCGAACATGTCGCGGACGCGGGAAGCACCGACGCCGACGAACATTTCGACGAAGTCGGAACCCGAGATGGTGAAGAACGGCACGTTGGCTTCGCCCGCGACCGCACGCGCGATCAGGGTCTTACCGGTGCCGGGAGGGCCGACCAGCAGCACGCCGCGCGGAATCCGGCCGCCGAGGCGCTGGAATTTGCCGGGGTCGCGGAGGAATTCGACGATCTCCTGCAGGTCCTGCTTGGCTTCGTCCACGCCGGCGACGTCCTCGAAGGTGACGCGGCCATGGGCCTCCGTCAGCATCTTGGCCCGCGACTTGCCGAAGCCCATCGCCTTGCCGGCGCCGCCCTGCATCTGACGCGACAGGAAGATCCACACGCCGATCAGCGCGATGAAGGGCAGCCAGGAGACCAGCAGCGAGACGAACCACGGCACGTTGTCGCCGGGCGGCTTCGCGGTGATCTGGACCTTGCTGTCATAGAGGCGCTTCACCAGCGTCGGATCGTTCGGCGCATAGGTCTGGAAGCTTGAGCCATTGGTGAAGGTGCCGTGGATATCCGGCCCCTGGATCACGACATCGCGCACATTGCCGCGGTCAACTTCGCTCAAGAGCTGGGAGAAGGCGATGTCCTGCGAGGAGGCGCGCTGACCCGGATTCTGGAAGAGCGTGAACAACGCCAACAGCAGCAAGACAATGATGACCCAGAGGGCGAAATTGCGCAGATTGGCGTTCATCGATCTTCCTTCATGGTCGCGCGGATCGCGGCCTGATCCTTGGGCGGTAGCAGTTACTTTGTCAGTGCGAGGAAATCCCCAAGGAATCCTCTTGGTTAGACGGATACAATTTAGGTGCCGCCCCGGTCGCTGCCAAGGGAACGAGATGGGACTATTTATCCCATCTTAGAGCGATTCCCGCTGAAATAATGGCGATCTGCCCGGGGTTTTTCCTGCCTGGTTAAGGTGTCCTGACGGCACGCGGCCGAAACGGCCGGTGTCATGATCCGCCCTGATCCGCCCTCATCCGTCCCTTGGACCGCCGGGCGGGCGCCGGTGCGATGTGGATACGCCCCCCGGCAAGGCTGATCAAGGCTCCCGCAAGGGTCTGCTTCAGGAACGGCCGGCCATTTGCGGCTGCGCGGGGGCTTGCAGCCAAACTTGCAGCTATGGCCTGATCGAGCGCCGCCAGGAGAGTCTCGACCTTACCGAGTTCCGCCGGCCCCTCATGACCAAGGGCATTGACGGCCCGCAGCAGGAGCCGCAGCCGGACCTCCTCGGGCAGATTGGCGAATGCCGAGGCCTCGAAGCTGCGAACGCCCGCCTGCGGCGCATCGCCGCGCGCCCGAAGCTGAAGGAAGCGTTCGGCGCCATCGACCAGCACGTCGACCGCCGCATTGGCGCGCGCCAGCCTGCCTGCGAGCCGCGCCAGGCTCCTGCTGTCGCCCCCCTCGGCCGCGAGTTGCGGCAGCAGCGCGCGCAGCCGCGGCCGGGTGAAGGCGGTGTCGCGATTGGTGGGATCATCGGCAAATCCGATCTTCGCCCGCCTCAAGGTCGCGATCAGCTGCGACTTCGGGACATCGAGCAGCGGACGCACCAGCACGACGCCGTCGCGCTCCGTGAGGCGCGCCATCGCCGACAGCCCGGCAAGCCCGCTGCCGCGGACAAGGCGCATCAACAGGGTCTCGGCCTGATCGTCGCGGGTGTGGGCGGTCAGCACATGGCTCGCGCCGGCGTTGCGCGCGGCCTGCGCAAGCAGGCGGTAGCGGGCTTCGCGTGCAGCGGCAGGCAGTCCCGTGTCCGGCTTCGCGCCGCGCCAGCGCAGGGTCCGGTGCGCCAGCCCGAGTTCGGCCGCCAGCCGCTTGACCTCGCGCGCCTCGCGCGCCGCCTCCGGGCGCAGGCCGTGATCGACGGTGACGACGGTCAGTTGCGGACCGCGTGCCAGGCCGCGCTTCCAGCGCGCGGCGAGCCACATCAGCGCGACCGAGTCAGGTCCGCCGGAGACCGCGAGCACCAGCGCCGGCGCGCTTCTGAGCTCGGCGAAGAGCTGCTTCGCCGCGCGTGCCGAGATCGGTGAGTTGTCGTCGTCCGACATGACGCTGCCCAGGCCATCGCCAGACTATTTAGCGCGGCGCGATCCGCATTGTCAGGGCGCAAATGCCATGCGTCAGCACTTCACCCGCTTCTGCTCGCGATCGACGGCGGATTTGACGCCGGCGGAGGCGCGCGGATATTTGCGGCCGACCTCGCCGAAGGCGGCGCAGGCGGCCTCTTTCTCCTTCAGCGCGGCCAGCGACTGGCCGAGCCGCAGCAGGGCATCCGGCGCCTTGGCGGACTTGTCGTATTTGGTGGTGACGGCGAGGAAGGCTTCCGCGGAGTCGCGATATTGCTGGCGCTGGAAATAGCTTTCGCCGAGCCAGTATTGCGCGTCGCCGAGCAGCGGATCGCTCGGATGTTTCTGCGCAAAATTCTTCATGGTCTGCTCGGCCAGCGCATAGTCCTTGCGCTGCATGTAGCCGATGCCGAGGTCGAACTCGTCGCGCGGCGTTGCCGAGGGCGGCAGGGTCGTCAGGCCGGTGCCGCCCGATGGCGCTGGATAGCCCGATTGTGCCGGCGGATAGCCGGGCTGGGCTGCCGGCGGCACGCCTTGCTGGTAGCGCGGGCTGGTGTTGGCGAGATCGAGCGGCTCGCCGGCAGCGCGCCCGCCGCCAGGGGCGCCTGCCGCCATCGGCTGCTGCCCGCCACCAAGCGCGCGCGGCGCGCCGGGCGCATTCGGGTTCTGGTTCGGATCGAAGGAATCACCGCGGCGGCGCACGCCGGGCGCACCGGGCGCCGGCTGCTCCTGAACGATCGGCGCGGGAGCAGCGATCTGCGGCTGCTCGTAATTCGGCTGAGCCTGTTGCTGCTGGCGGTAGGCCGGCGCGGACTGCGCAGGCGGTACGGCCGCGACAGAGGGCTGCACCGGCACCTGTCCGGGCGCGGCTTGCGCGCCGCCCTCGAGCGCCCGCAGCCGCTCTTCGAGCTGGCGGTTGCGGTATTGCAGCTCCTCGTTCTGGCCGGTGAGCTGGCGCAGCTGGTTCTCCAGCCGCTCGATCCGCATCTCGGGGTCGTCGTCCGACTGCGCCAGTGCGGGCGAGCACAAAGAGAACAGCGCGGCGATTGCCACGGTGCCGGTAAAGACCTTGGATCTGGATGACATCTTGCCCTGACGACGAAAACGAAATCTGCGACGGAACCTGCGACGCGCCACACATTGAAAGGCAGTACGCCAAAAATGTGACTGGCACCACGGGGTTTCGGTCACAGATGGCTGAAACAAAACCGGCGCCCGAGAGGGCGCCGGCATAATCGGTTCCTGAAGATGAACGGCGCCTGACTGATCGTCAGGAGCTCGCGTTCAGCACGGTGACGGCGCGACGGTTCTGCGACCAGCAGGAAATATCGTTACAGACAGCGACCGGCCGCTCCTTGCCGTAGGAGATCGTGCGCATGCGGTTCGGATCGATGCCGCGCGAGGCGAGGAACGAACGCACCGACTGGGCGCGGCGGGCGCCGAGTGCGATGTTGTATTCGCGGGTGCCGCGCTCGTCGGCATGCCCCTCAATGGTGAAGCTGTACTGCCGATAGTTCTGGAGCCACTGAGCCTGCTTCTCCAGGGTCACGATCGCCTGCGGCGTCAGATCGGTCTGGTCGCTCTCGAAGAACACGCGGTCGCCCACGTTAACGACGAAATCCTGCTGGCTGCCAGGCGTCGCAGCATTGGCCATCGCATCCGTCGCTGCGTTCTTGTTCGCGCATGCGCCCATCGACAGCGCGATCGCAACCACCGCAGCCAGCTTCAATCCCTGGAGGATACGCATAGGGTATTTCATTCCGGAGCCTCCACGCTCACGTTCGTCCACTGCTGTCCGGTCTACAGGGGGTTGGTTAAGCGAACGTTCCGTCAACCTTGATGGAACCTTGCTTCAGCCGGTCAAATGCCCCCAAACCGCGAAAAGCAACCGTCATGGTTAATGGGTTCTAAATGTGGCGCGAGGGTGAAGCAACCTGCAGCAACCGGCAAAAGTGCAGGCTTTTGCTGGAATTTTGGGCTCGGACGATGATGGGGATGAACGGAGCCCCGGCCGAAAGGCGCGCGGCGGCTCGAGGCGGTGACGGCAGGCAATCAGACGTGAGCGGCTTCCGGCACCAGTGACGACCGCTGCGGGATCTCGCGCTGCCCGCCGCGCCCAAACAGCATCCGCCGCTCGAAGGCGGTGGAGCGCATGATCGGATAGCGCTCGAACACCTTCTTCCGGAAGGTCGGGAAATCCGCTGCCATCAGTCCGAAGGGCTTGGTGAGACCCGGCACCAGGCGGGGCTCGGCGATCGTCTCGTGCAGGAACACCCGCCGGTAGAAGGCCTGATGCTCGGGACGCACGATGGCGAGGCCGAGATCGGCATTGAAGTGCTCGCACGCCATGTAGGCGAGCCGGGTCGTCAGATAGGGCAATTCCGGAACCCGCTTCACCTGGTCGGGATCGGCGACAAAGCGGGTCGGGTCGATCATGACCTCGCCGCGATCGAGCCGCGGCAGCAGGATGTCGGGGAAGACGTCGGCCGAGGTGGACTCGCGCCATTCCGAAGTCAGCACGCTGATGCGCACGGAGCTGCAGAGCTGGCCACGGAGATAGACGCCGAAGGTCCACGCGTTCGGCAGCTCGTCGTAGCGGTCGGTGACGCGGGCTTCCGCGGATTCCCTGACGGCACCCTCGCGCAGATAGGCGCGGTAGCGGAGGTTGTAGATTTGCTCCTTCTCCGCGTCCGTCGCCGCGAGATGATAGTCGACGTCGGTCAGAAGCTCCGCTCCCCGTCCAACAGCCGAAATGACAGATCTGGCTGAGGACTGCATTCGAACTCCTTACCCACCACCAACAACACCACGCGAACCTGGGCCATTTGCCGCTGAACAACTTGCGCGCGCGTGACGATTTATTAACACCTCCTTAACGACGATGCAAAGCAATCGACGCGATAGGGTTAACCCCCGTAGCACTACGGTCGGTTCAGCAACTGCCTGAAACGACGTGCAATTTCTGGATGTGGACTCAGGCGAAGGAGCGTGAGCTGACAACCTGGAGCAGGCCCTCGCCGCGCCGTCCATGCGAGGCGTTGAGGAGCTGGCGCATCCGCACGGCGGGCACCGGACGGCTGAACAGATAGCCTTGCGCCTCGGAGACGGTGCCGTCTGCGCTGATCAGCTCGAGCTGCTCATTGGTCTCGATGCCCTCGACCACCACGGCCATGCCGAGGTCGGCCGACAGCCGCGCCACGCCACGCAGCAGCGTCAGCGGCCGGTCGGTGTCGATGCCCTCGAGGAAGGAGCGGTCGATCTTCACCTTCTGCATCGGGAAATTGTGCAGATAGCTGAGGCTGGAATAGCCGGTGCCGAAATCGTCGAGCGAGATGCGCACGCCGAGCGCATGCAGTTGCGACAGCGTGTCGTGGGTGAGCTGGGTGTTACGAAGCAGCGAGGACTCCGTGATCTCGATCTCCAGCCGGTGGGCCGGCAGCCCCGAGACCTCGAGCGCGTAGCGGATTTCGCTGAGCACGTCGCGCTGGTGGAATTGCTGCGGCGAGAAGTTCACTGCGACGCTGACGCCGTCGGGCCACTTCATGCATTCCATGCAGGCGCGGCGCAGGATCCAGCGGCCGAGATCGACGATCAGCCCCATGTCCTCGGCGACCGGGATGATGTCGACCGGCGAGACCGTGCCGCGTACCGGATGATTCCAGCGCAGCAGCGCCTCGCAGGTCGTGATCTTGCCGGACTTCAGATTGACCAGCGGCTGGTAGAACAGCTCGAACTCCTCGTTGGCCAGCGCCTTGCGCAGGTCGAGCTCGAGGATGCGGCGGGCCTCGACGGTGGCCGCCATCTCGTCGCGGAAGAAGCAGAAGGTGCCGCGGCCGTCGGCCTTGGCGCGATAGAGCGCCATGTCGGCGTTCTTGAGCAGCGTGTCGGCCCTGACGTCGCCGTCCGGCGAGGTCAGCGCGATGCCGACGCTGGCGCCGATCTCGACCAGATGATTGTCGATGCGGTAGCGCTCGCTCAGGCGTTCGACGATGCGGCGGGCGAGGCTCGCGGCATCCTCGGCCGAGCTGATGTTCTGCTGGAACACGACGAACTCGTCGCCGCCGAAGCGGGCGACGAAATCCTCGGGACGCAGCATCTCGCGCAGGCGGTTGGCGACCGCGCACAGGAGCTGGTCGCCGCAGGGATGGCCGAGCGTGTCGTTGACCTGCTTGAACTGGTCGAGATCGACGAACAGCAGCGCCGAGAGGCGCTCGGCGTCGTGCGAGATCGCCAGCAACCGTTCGATCTCGTCGCGGAACGAGACCCGGTTGGGCAGCGCCGTGAGCTCGTCATAGCGGGCGAGATGGGTGATCCGGGCTTCCGCGTTGGTACGCTCGGTGATGTCTTCCAGCAGCAGCACCGTGCCGCCGCCGGTCATCGGCTGGAACGTCCAGGCGAGCGCGCGGCCGCGAGAGGAATCCGGGTCGGTGGTGACGATCTCGCAGATCCGCGCATGCTCGATCTCGGCCAGGATCTGCTTGCCGCTCTCCGCCGAGATGGAGCCGGCGGCGATACAGGCCGATACGATGTCGGCAGCGGTGGCGCCACGCTTGACCAGATCTTCGGGCAACGCCATCAGCTCGCCGAAGCGATGGTTCATCACCGCAAGGCGGCCGTCGGCGCGAAACATGCACAGGCCATGCGGCATGTTGTTGAGCGCGGTGTCGAACTGGCTTGCCAGCGCGGACTCACGAAAGCTCGAGGTCAGCGCCTTGACGAAGATCGCATGCAGGCTGAGATTGATGTTCTTCAGCCCGACGAAGAAGAACACGAGCAGGACGGCGAGCCCGATGTGGTAGAAGCCGCCATGCAGCAGCAGCGCGAGCGACATCGGTGCGCAGGCGAGCGCGACGTGCCACTGGATCACCCGGGGCTGGCCGTAATTGCGGGCGGCGCCGCCCGCGGTGTAGCCGATTCCGATGGCGACACAGAGCATGTCGGCAATCGGATCGTCATTGTTGTAGATGACGACGAAGGACCACAGGCCGAGCACCGCCGCATAGCTGAGCGCGCCGAGCCAGTAGCGCGGCTCCAGGTGCTTGGCTTCCTCGAACGACAGTGGGTGCGTGCGGTTTTCGTATCCGCGCATCTGGAACGCGCGCGCAGTGCCGATCGCGATCAGCAGAAATGCGAGCGGCCACAGCCAGACATCGCCTGTCTTCAGCGCAGTCATGACCGCGGCCACGGCCGCGGAGGCCGAGCCCAGGAAAATCGCCCAGAAATTCTGCACCATAGAGTTGATGAGAGCGGCGTAGAGTATCGGCTCCAGCTCGTCTCGATCGCTCTGCTTCTGGTCGGCCAGCTGCATCGGCTTGTTACGCGTCCTGTTTGGCGCGTACTTTTACCCAGACCTGATGAAGCCTTTCTGAGGGAACATCGTTAAAGTCGAGTTGTTTTTCGGCAATAGCGAACATGTTTCCGCTGAAATATCAAGCAACTAGGCAAGCGTTGCCGGGCACAAGGTGAAGGAAAGCTTGCGTCCTGCACCAAACCCCGAAAAAATCGGCATGTTTTTTCGAAAACATCGCGCGTCTGAACGCGCAATGTCTTAGCCCCGATGTTTCACGCGAACCTGTATCCGCTTCGCTCGCAAGCGTTCTAGCCGGGTGTCGAGGACAGCAGCGGCGACCATGCCGGGTCGGAGGCGAAGCCCGGCGTCGGCACCTTGAGCTCGTTGCGGCCGGAGATGTCGACGGAGAACAGCGACGGCCCGCCGCTGCCGCCGGGATCGCGGAAGAACATCAGCACGCGGCCGTTCGGCGAGAAGGTCGGCCCTTCGTTGTGATAGCCCGAGGTGAGCAGACGCTCGCCGGAGCCGTCCGGCTTCATGACGCCGATCGAGAACTGCCCGCCGCCCTGCCTGGTGAAGGCGATGTAATCGCCACGCGGCGACCACACCGGCGTCGAATAGGTGGCGTTGGTGTCGTCCTTGGAGAAGGAGATGCGCTGCGCCTGTCCGCCGCCCGCGGCCATCACATAGATCTGCGACCTACCGCCGCGATCGGATTCGAAGCAGATGCGGGTGCCGTCCGGTGAGTAAGACGGAGAGGTATCGATCGCCGGCGTGTCGGTGAGGCGCGTGGTCGAGCGCGAGCGCAGATCCATCACGAACAGGTTCGAATTGCCGCCCTGCTGCAAGCTCATGATGACGCGCTGGCCATCCGGCGAGAAGCGCGGCGCGAAGGTCATGCCGGGGAAATTGCCGACGATCTCGCGCTGGCCGGTCTCGATGTTGAAGAGATAGACCTTCGGATCGCCCTGGCCGAACTCCATGTAGGTGATCTCTTGCGAGTTCGGCGAGAAGCGCGGCGTCAGCACGAGGTCGGAGCCGCGGGTCAGATAGCGCACATTGGCGCCGTCCTGGTCCATCATCGCGAGCCGCTTGACGCGACGCTCCTTTGGACCGGTCTCGTCTACGAACACCACGCGGCTGTCGAAATAGCCCTTTTCGCCGGTCATCTGCTCATAGATCTGGTCGGAGATGATGTGGGCGATACGGCGCCAATATTCCGGCGAGGTGAAATATTGCTGGCCCGCAAGCTGCTGGCCCGTGATGACGTCCCACAGGCGGAATTCCGCCTTGAGCCTTCCGTCCTGCCCCCGCGTCATGCGGCCGGTGACGAGGGCCTGGGCGTTGATGGTCTTCCAGTTCTGGAATTGCGGCGCGACGTCGATGTTGCTGATGCGCTCGATGAAAGCGGCCTGGTCGATCGGTGCGAACAGGCCCGACCGCTTCAGATTGTTGGTGATGACCTGGGTGACGCCGTTGCTGACGTCGCCGTCGGCGGGCGAGCCCGGCACGAAGTTGGAGATCGCGATCGGGATCGGCCGAAACTCCGTTGGATTGAGTTCAAGCCGCTTTTGGCCCTGGGCCAGGGCATGTCCGCCCCCGAGCGTCGCGAGCGCCGATCCTGTCAGCGTCATGAAGCGGCGGCGGTTCATCGATAGGACGTCATTCATCGCAAAATTCTTTTGTTCGGATGTCACAACATATCTTTCAGGCCGAAGCGCATCGGAATGGTCTTCCAGGTGTCATACTGCTGCTTCGGCAGGAACGAATAGACCTGACACTGCACGATGGCGCGCTTGGCGCTCTCCGCCACCGCCTGAGCAATCGACCGAGACGGGCCGCGAACCGCGACGATAACCGGCTCGGACGCAAGCGAGCCGTCGATTTTCATCGGGATATCGATGTCAGCCTCGTATTGCTCGGCGTCTTGCCCGTTATAGGTGGGCGTGAAGCAGCGCCGGACCGCATTCGTGAACGCGCCTCCCCACGTCGCAACGTTGTTGGCAGCAGTCCCGGTCGTCGATCCCAGCGCAGCCGACGCATTCAGCGCCGCGCCGGAGAGCTCGTGCCGGGTCGCCGCGCGCTTGTCGAGGTCGCGCTGGATCTGCGCCGGATCGAAGCTGCGCTCCTTGGGCTTCGGTTGCTGTTGCGGCTGCACCGCCGCGACCTTCTGCTCGACTGGCTTCGGCGGAGGCTTCTTGGTCTCCAGCTTCTTCTGGAGCTCGGCGATCGGATCTTCCTTGGCCGGATCAGGCTTCTTTTCCTGCGGCTTCGGTTCTTCCTTCGGCTTGGCCTCGGCAACGGGCTTGGGCGGCTCGGGCTTCTTCTCGACCGGCTTCTCGACGGGTTTCGGCGGCGGCTCGGGCGTCGAGTTGGTCTTGATCAGCTCTTTCTTCTCGGTGACCTTGCCGACCGCATCTTCCTCGGGCTTGGCCTCGGCGATCTTCTCGACCTTGGGCTTCGGCTCTTCTTTCTTGCCGGTCTTTTGCCCCGACATCATCTGCGCAAGCTGATCGGTGGAGATGATGTCGATCGGAAGCGACTCTTCCGCGACAAAGGCCTTGCTGCTAAAGGTGACCAGTCCCCATCCAAGCACGAGGACGTGGAGGGCAATCGACGCAACGAGTGTCTTGTCGACGTTCACCTTCACCGGTTTACCCCTGATCCGCCTCGGTCACGAGCGCCAGCTTCTTGAAGCCCGCGCCGGACAACAGGCCCATGACCTTGGCCACCGTTCCGTAATCCGCCTTCTTGTCCGCGCGAAGATAGATGCGCTCCTCGAGCCCGCCGCGCGCGTCCGTGATCGCCTTCAGCTTCGGGATCAACTCGTTGATCGCGATCTCGGCGTCGTTGATGAACACCTTGCCCTTGATGTCGACCGACATCTGGATTGGCTTCTGGTCGTTGTTTTCGAGGCTCTTGGCCTGGGTCTGAGGCAGGTCGAGCGGCACGCCGACCGTCAACATCGGCGCCGACACCATGAAGATGATGAGCAGCACCAGCATCACGTCCACCATCGGCGTGACGTTGATCTCGGCCACGACGGGCTTGCGCCGGCCACGGCGCCCGCCGCCTCCGGACGAACTAGCTACGTTCATCGCCATGATCGAGTGCCCAAATTGCCCCTCACACTATACATGCCGTCCGTCAGCCCCGCTCGTCGATCTGACGCGACAGAATGGCGGAAAATTCATCGGCGAAACCTTCGAGCCGCTGGGCCTGCCGGTTCACCTCGGAAGTGAACTTATTGTAGAAAATAGTGGCAGGAATGGCGGCGATAAGGCCGACGGCGGTCGCAAACAGCGCTTCCGCGATGCCCGGCGCGACCACCGCCAGGGAGGTATTTTTCGATGCCGCGATCGACTGGAAGCTCGACATGATGCCCCAGACCGTGCCGAACAGGCCGACAAAGGGGCCGGCGGAGCCGACGGTAGCGAGCACCAGCAGCCGGCGTTCCAGCCGCTCGACCTCGCGCGCGATCGAGACGTTCATCACCTTGTCGATGCGCATCTGAAGGCCCGCGACCGAGCGGGCGTGGCTCTCGAACGAGCGCTTCCACTCGCGCATGGCGGCGACGAAGCAGGCTGCCATGGAATGCGTCGGCTTGGCCGAGAGCGTGCGATAGAGCTCCTCGATCGACTCGCCGGACCAGAAGGCCTGCTCGAACCGGTCCATCGAGCGGCGGGTGCGCGCGTAAAGAAAGATCTTGTCGATCGCGATGGCCCAGACCCAGACCGAGCAGGCGAGAAGCCCCAGCATCACCGCTTTCACGATCCAGTGAGCCTGCCAGAACAGCGCAATCAGCGACACGTCCGCGGAAGCGGCAACCGGAAGGGCTGACTGAGCCACGTCGGCCGGATTCATAAGCAGTATCCTCTCAAGGCGATCATTTACCTGACCTCTCCGGCCAGCAAATGGCTGCCGGTTCCCCAACAGCCGCGCTAGCACCGGCGCGGCCGGCAAGCCCGCTCAAAGCCTTGTCTTTCTGGGGTGCAGGGGCTCGTCCAAAGCCGGCCGTCTGCATTCCCTGCCAAGATGTCAAAACTATGGGCCTTGAGCACGGCTCCGGGCACGACTGTCCGCAATTACCAGAGCCCGCCGATGGTTAACGTGCGGTTACCACGGCCGAATTTGGCTGCCGGAAAGGTAGGCAGCGCAGGCGGTTGGCCGCTTTGCCGCGGGGAGGCGCTACGTGCCTGCCGACGTATTCGAGCCGCCCGCTCCGGGCGAGGTCGGTTCCCTCCCCCTTGCGGGGGAGGGCCAGGGAGAGGGGTACCACACGGGGGCTCCCGCCGTGATGAAATCGGACGCACGCAACGAGCACTTTTTCCTGGGCTACCCCTCTCCCCCGCCCTCCCCCGCAAGGGGGGAGGGAGCGCAGTGGGACTCGTGGCGCTACGACACCGGGCACAACGGACGCCCCTTCTGGAACCTCCTCCCCTGCCCAGCCCGAAATCGCAGGGAGCTTAGCGTGCGCCACAGCTACACCACGACCACATGCTCCATCTCGCATCTCACGGCGGGCACGAGCTGATAGGCTGCGCTCGCGGACAACAACGTGCCGGCATCACCGGCCCAGCCTGAGGAGCGTCCAGTGCCGAAACCACAAACCAATGTGCGGTGGATGGCCGCCGCGATCATATCGGTCAGCCTCGTCACGTTCGGCGCCGCGCGCGCGGCGTCGGTCGCACCGGTCGCCGCGCAAAACGGCATGGTGGTGTCCGCGCAGCATCTGGCGACCCAGGTGGGCGTCGATGTGCTGAAGCGCGGCGGCAATGCCGTCGATGCCGCTGTGGCCGTCGGTTATGCCTTGGCCGTCGTCTATCCGGCCGCCGGCAATCTCGGTGGTGGCGGCTTCATGACGATCCAGCTCGCCGACGGCCGCAAGACCTTCCTCGATTTCCGCGAGACCGCGCCCAAGGCGGCGACGGCCAATATGTATCTCGACAAGGATGGCAACGTCATCAAGGGCATCTCGACCAAGGGACATCTGGCTGTGGGTGTGCCAGGCTCCGTCTCGGGCATGGAATATGCGCGCGAAAAATACGGCACCATGAAGCGCGCCGACCTGCTCGCTCCCGCGATCCAGTTCGCCGAACAGGGATTTGTACTCGACCAGGGCGACATCGACCTGCTGCGCACGGCAACCGACGATTTCAAGGACGATCCGGCATCGAGCGCGATCTTCCTCAACAACGGCCAGCCGTTCGGCGTGGGCGATCGACTGCTGCAATCCGAACTGGCGAAAACCCTGCGCGAGATCAGCAGCAAGGGCACCGACGGCTTCTACAAGGGCTGGGTCGGCAGCGCCATCGTGGCATCGAGCCAGGCCGGCAAGGGCCTGCTGACGCAGGACGACCTCGACGGCTACAAGACGCGCGAGCTCGCACCTGTCGAATGCGACTATCGCGGCTATCACGTGATTTCCGCGCCGCCACCGAGCTCGGGCGGCGTCGTCATCTGCGAGATCCTGAATATCCTGGAGGGCTATCCTCTGAAGGAGCTGGGCTACCATTCCGCGCAGGCCGTGCACGTGCAGATCGAGGCCATGCGGCATGCCTACGTGGACCGCAACAGCTATCTCGGCGATCCGGATTTCGTGAAGAATCCGCTCGACCGCCTGCTCGACAAGAATTACGCGACCAAGATCCGCGCCGTGATCGATCCGAACAAGGCCGCAATCTCCAAGGACATCAAGCCGGGCGTCGCGCCGCACGAGGGCAGCAACACCACGCACTATTCAATCGCGGACAAGGACGGCAACGCGGTATCGGTGACGTACACGCTGAACGATTGGTTCGGCGCCAAGGTGACGGCGGCCAAGACCGGCGTGCTGCTGAACGACGAGATGGACGACTTCACGGCCAAGGTCGGGGTGCCGAACCTGTATGGCCTGGTGCAGGGTGAGGCCAACGCGATTGCTCCCGGCAAGCGTCCACTGTCCTCGATGAGCCCGACCATCGTCACCAAGGACGGCAAGACCGTCATGGTGGTAGGCACGCCCGGCGGCAGCCGCATCATCACCGCCGTGTTGCAGACCATGATCAATGCGATCGACTACGGCATGAACGCGCAGGAGGCCGTCGACATGCCACGCATCCACCAGCAATGGCTGCCTGATATGACCAATGTCGAGGACTATGCGCTGTCACCGGACACGCGCAAGATCCTGGAAGGCATGGGCCACAAATTCGGGCCACCGCAACCGGCGAACCATCTCGCGGTCATCATCGTCGGCGCGCCGTCGCTGAACGGCGAGCAAGTCGGCAACAATCGTTACTACGGTGCGAACGATCCACGCCGAAACAGTGGGCTGGCGGCAGGGTATTGAGAGAACGCGTAGGGTGGGCAAAGGCGCAAAGCGCGGTGCCCACCTTACAGGAGCTCTGCTCGGCAGTAGCGCCCCTCACCATTTCTCCTTCGAGGTCCGTACATCGAGCTCGAACGACCAGGCGCGCTCGGGCTGGCGATAGAGGAAGGCGAAGGCATCGACGATGCCATCGATGTCGATCAGGCTGTCCTCGCGGCCGGCCGCATCCGGGAATCGTGAAAAGATCTTGTCGCCGGCGATCGCGCCGTCGACCACGACATGGCCGACATGGATGCCGTCGCTCGCGTATTCCTTGGCCATCGCCTGCGCCAGCGTGCGCAGGCCGGCCTTGGATGAGTTGAAGGCGCCGTAGCCGGAGCGTCCGCGCAGCGAGGCACTGGCGCCCGTGAACAGCAGCGTGCCGGTCTTCTTCGGCACCATCCGCCGCACCGCCTCGCGGCCGAACAGGAAGCCGCCGAAGCAGACCACGCGCCAGGCATTCTCGAAATAGTCGGCGTCCATCTCGATGATCTTGCCGGGCGTGTTGTTGCCGGCGTTGTAGATGGCGAGGTCGAGGTTGTCGCCGGCGGCATCGAACAGCGCGACGATGTCCCCCTCCCTGGTCGCATCGGCAACGAAGGGCACGGCTGCGCCGCCCGCCTTCGTGATGTCGTCTACAACGGCCTGCAAGGCAGACAGCGTCCGGCCCGCGACGATCACCTTGAGCCCATCGGCCGCAAAACGCTTGCAAAGCCGGGCCCCGACCCCGCGGTCCGGTCCAACGCCGATCACGATTGCCGTCTTCATTGCAACTCTCCGAAGGTTGATAGGGTCAGGCCGCCGAGGCGGGCTCGGGGCAATTGGTCAATCGCGCGGGATTGCCGATCGCGGTGCAGCCGGCGGGCACGTCACCGGTCACAACAGCACCGGCGCCGATCTTGGCGAATTCACCGATATTGATGTCACCGAGAATGGTCGCGCCGCCACCGATGTAGACGCCGCGGCCGATACGCGGCGAGCGCGTCGGCAATTCACCGCGACGGCCGATGCTGACGTTCTGGAGGATGGTGACCTCGTCGCCGATCACCACATTCGCACCAATCACGATGCCGGTGGCGTGGTCGAGATAGACGGACGATCCAATGGATGCGGCCGGATGAATGCTGATCTGCAGCAGGTTGGACGCCTCGTTCTGAAACAGCAGCGCCGCGTCGTGATGGTCATGACGCCAGAGCCAGTTCGAGACGCGCCAGGCTTGCAGCGCGACATAGCCCTTGTAATGCAGCAGCGGCGGCAGCAGGTCGGTGATGGCGGGATCGCGCAATGCGATGGCCTGCAGATCCCGGCTGGCGGTTTCGATCAGGTCTGGCTCGCCTTGAAAGGCGTCGCGGGAATAGGACGTGAAGCGCGTGCGCCCGGTGGTGCCGCTGCCGAGCCGCTGCCCGATCAAATCGGCCAAAGCGGCGGCAAAATCATCGTGAGCGAGAATGGCACGCGCAAGGGCCTTGCCGAACACGGGGTCTGCATCAGCCGCGCGCTGCGCCTCGCTGCGGATCTGTCGCCAGAGGCCGTCGCTCGCCGTGATCGCAGCTTCCGCCATTGTCGCCTCCGGTCCGCCCACTCTTGTGAAGGCGAATATAGGCGGTCCGGGTCGGGGCGCCAGTCACGCCGCCGGGACGCGCTTGCTTTCGCCCTCAAGATCGGTCCGGGCCCGCTTGCGCAGGCTGAGCGCGTAGAGCCAGCCGCCCGCCGCAATGAGCACCGGTAGGACGAAGAGCGCGAAATCGCGGAGCAGGATCATGGGGCGATACTCCCCTTGGCAAAAGAGACCGCGCGGCTGAGTGCGTACGAGGCGAACCAATAGAGATAAAGGCTGAGAAAGAACCGCCAGGATTCGCCGAGCTGCCACTGCGGATAGAGCTGGACTTCCGTCGGCCATCCATTGAGGAACGCGATCGCCACCGGCACGATGTTTCCGAACCGGTCGAGCAGCGCCGAGGCGCGCTCAAGGAGCGCGATGCCATGGCTGATCTCTTTGCGTCCGGCGTTGGTCATGGTCGTACCCGTCAGCGCGCGGGAGATGCGGCGTCAGGGCTTGGTCGGGCCCGGCGCGGATCGGGTTCTACCGGTCCTGCACATGTACGTGATCAACGCCGCAGAACGCACGCCCGCCGGCGCAGAGGCGAAAATGGCAATCGGGATCGAACGCGCAGCTGCCATAGACCAAGCCGATGTAGCCCAGGACCGCCAAGGCGGTCACGGCAAGCAGCAGGCGGGTGTAGAGGTCCATGATGCGCGTCGTCCAGCAGCGCGGCGGATTGAGGTGGCACGCGCAAGTCTTGGTGTCGGATCGTCGGCGGTTGGTTCGGGTCCCCAAAAACCAAACCGCCCGCCTGCGGGTTGCGCAGGCGGGCGGCTCGGGGCCATCAGGACTTTGGGGGCATGCGCCTGAAGGCTTTGAGAGGCAGACCCCGGATCAGCCGTTTTAGATCAGCCTTGCGGCTGGTCGGTCGGCGGCGGGGTCGGGCGCGTCTTGTGCTGCGCCATGAACTGGTCGAACTCTTCCTTGTCCTTGGCGTGACGCAGACGGTCGAGGAAGTTCCTGAACTCGACCTGCTCTTCCTCGAGCCGCTGCAGCGTCTCGGTGCGGTATTCGTCGAAGGCACGGTTGCCGCTCGAGGGCGGGCCGAAGCCGAAGCCGAAACCACGGCGCTCCATGCGGCCGCGCATGCGGTCCATCTTGTACTGCATCCGCTCCATCTTGTTCTGCCAGCGATCCTGGTGGCTCCAGCAACCCATTTTTCTGCTCCCGAGTGTGAAAAAGAGAAGGGCAAGTCCGATCGGCCACCAGATGATGAAGCCGAGGATGGTCACGGCGATCCAGCCGGGATGCCAGGGCGTATCGAGCATGTGGGGGCGCTCATAGCGTTCGTCAGAGGAACCGCGCCATCGATTGACATCAGCGGTGTAGGCCATTTCCATCTCCATCACGGCACCAGCGCCGTTGTGAATGTAAATAACATTTACATAGCTAGACCATCCCGCGATTTTGTCAAGCCGGCCGCCTGACAGGGTCGCCGAATTATTTGCGCAATTTTATTTCGGCTTGCCCCAGGGGCCGCCGGGCGGCAGGCCAGAACCGGAGGATGCCTCCGGTGGCACCGGCGGCGGCTCGGCGCTTCGTGCCGGCGGACGGCGGTCGGTCGGGAAGCCCAAGCCGCGCAGATAGATCAGCACCTCGGCTTCGAGCAGGTCATCCGGCGACATCGGCAGTTTTCGCCGCGCGGCGTCGCCGCGTGAGAACAGCGAGGCCACGCCGTGCGCCATCGACCAGATGTGCAGCGCCATCATCATGGCCGGTGGCCGCGGCGTGCCGGGCGGCGCCAGCGCCGCAAGCCGCTCGGCGGCGGCGCGAATGATGTTGAAGGCGCGTTCACTGGCGGCCTGCAGGGCCGGATTTGAATCGACCGGCACGCCCGATTCGAACATCGCGTTGTAGAAGGCAGGCTCCTCGCGGGCAAAGGCGAGATAGGCCTTGCCGACGCGCTCGAACGCCGTGACCGTATCCGGGCGCCCGTCGTCCCAGGCCGCGGTCAGGCGCTGCTCGAACTGCTCGAAGCCGCGCTGCGCGATCGAGGACAGCAACTCCTCGCGGTCGCGGAAATGCCGGTAAGGCGCCGCCGCGCTGACGCCGGCCATGCGCGCGGCATCGGCAAAGGTGAAGCCGGCCGCGCCCTTCTCGGCGATCAGCCCGAGGGCAGCCTGCAACAGGGCTTCCTTCAGATTGCCGTGGTGATAGCCGCGCTCGGTGCGGCCCTGGTCCTTACGCCAGCTCATGTGAACAGCTTTTACATGAGCCGGGCGTGAAGTCACTAGCGCAGGCCGGATTTGATTAACCGGCCAACTCGTCATTCCGGGGGCGGCTCGACCCGGGGCTGCTCGACGAGCCGAACCCGGAATCTCGAGATTTCCGGGCTCGCGTGTGCGCGCCCCCGGAATGACACGGCCTAGCCGCCGGGAATCGGCAGCACCGGCATGATCTCGACGCGTTCGCCGGGGAAGATCGCGAAGTGCGGGTGGTTCTCGAACATCTTGGCTGCGGCCTCATGGGACGCGGCGCGGACCACGGTGAAGGCGCCCATCTCGTTGGCGATGTCGGCGACGCCCTTGCCGTCGACCTTCTTGGTCTTGCCGAGAGGGCCGCCCATGGCCTGGATCGCACCTTGATGCTTCTCGACCCAGCCTTTCCAGGCCGCCATGCCCTCCTGCTCCTTCGCCTTCCGCGCGGTCTCGGACATCGCGTTCCATGCGGCCCATTGCGGGCTGGTCTTGCTGCCGAGGAAAACGGCGAGATAGGTATCAGTGCTCATTGGTTCTCTCCTTTGTTGATGGATGATGGATTGACGAGCCGCGAGTTGATCCGCAGCCGTCTCGGCTACGTCTTCAGATCGTCGAAACCGGCGGCGGCTGCCTGCACCTCCGGCGGAAAGTCGGCCATCTCCTGCACCTGCCGGATCTCGATGACTTCATTGGCGGAAGCCGGGCACTTCTTCGCCCAGGCGATCGCCTCCTGGCGCGAGGCAACCTCGATCATCCAGTAGCCGCCAAGGACTTCCTTGGCTTCGGCGAAGGGGCCGTCGGTCACGATGGGCTCGCCGGTCGCGAACGAGACGCGCGCGCCCATCGACGGCGGGTGCAGACCGTCGAGCGTGATCAGCACGCCGGCATCCTTCAGCGCCTCGTTGTAGCGCATCATCGCGGCGACGCGTTCGGGATCGAGTTGCACGTCCGGCGGCGCGGTCTCGTAGCCGAGCGGAATCATCAGCATCATGAATCGCATGAGCAGTCCTTGTTTGCTTTGTCGTTTCGGGTTTGCGCGGCGCGGCGCCACCCCCGAAGGACGGGAGCGGCGGCTCGGGCCGCCCACCCTTACCTCTAAGACGAACCAACCTTTACGGAACCGACAGGGTGATGAAAATTATTCCGGAGGTCATTGCGCCGGCCGCTAGCGCGGCTGCGGCAGGAAACGCCCATCCTTCCGGGCAGCGCCGAAATAGACGTCGATGCGGCGGACCTTGCCACCGGAAAAGGTGAAGAACTCCGTGTTGCGAAAGCTCCTGCCATCTTTCGCCAGACAGAGATAGGTGACGAAGGCCTCGTCGCCCCGGACGAAAACCCGCTCGATGTCGTGCCGCGCGATCCAGCCGGTGTCCTTCCAGCAGCGCTCGAAATAGGCCGCCTTGTCGAGGTCGTCGTCGAACGGACTGGTGAAGCGGAAATCGTCGGCCAGTGCGTCGGCGACCCGTTGCCGGTCGTTGCCGAGATAGGCTGCGAAGAGGTCTCGAATCAGGCGCTCGCGGTCGTCAGGCATTGATGGTCTCCGCAGAGAAGATCCTCTTGAAGACGATGCACGAACGCGTGCCCCGACATTGCTTGCCGAATTTCAACAGAGACGATGCGAAAATATCGCGAGGCGGGTCCGTACGAGTACGGACCGACTATGTCCACCGCCGTGCATATAGGACGAGAATCTTCGAAAGCAGAACAACATGGCCAGCGCACGCGGAACTACGGAGACCGCGCAGCTTGCTGCAAGGGTTTACAGTTGATCAACGCGTGCATGCAACTTTTTCGAGAAGGCCAATTGCAGCTGGGCCGACGCATAGTTGAACCATTCCGGGGACCTTCAAGTGTTCAATTTCAACAGCAAGGCCAGGATCCAGCACGCGCTCGCGGAAGTCGACGCCCTCGATCGCTCGCAGGCCGTCATCGAATTCGATCTCGACGGCACCATCCTCGATGCTAACGAGAACCTTCTGAAAATGAGCGGCTATTCGCTCGCCGAGATCAAGGGCAAGCATCACAGCATCTTCGTCAGCCCGGCCGAACGCGAGAGCGCCCGCTACCGCGACTTCTGGGCCAGCCTGAACCGCGGCGAATTCCAGACCACGCAATACAAGCGCTTCGGCAAGAACGGCAAGGAAGTCTGGGTTCATGCCTCCTACGCCCCGTTGCTGGACAAGAACGGCAAGGTGGTCAGCTTCATCAAGTTCGCCACCGACATCACGGCGTACAAGATCAAGACCATGGAAGACTCCGGCAAGATCGCCGCGATCAACCGCGCGCAGGCCGTGATCGAGTTCAACATGGACGGCACCATCGTCACCGCCAACGAGAACTTCCTGGGCGCGATGGGCTATTCGCTCGACGAGATCAGGGGCAAGCATCACAGCATGTTCGTGACGCCCGAGGACCGCGCGAGTTCGGCCTATGCCGCATTCTGGGCAAGGCTCAACCGCGGGGAGTTCGAGGCGGCCGAGTACAAGCGACTCGGCAAGGGGGCTAAGGAGATCTGGATTCTCGCGACCTACAACCCGATCCTCGACGAGACCGGCAAACCGTTCAAGGTGGTGAAGTTCGCAACCGACATCACCGCGCAGAAGATGAAGGCCGCCGACAATGACGGCCAGCTCGCCGCGATCCAGAAGTCGCAGGCGGTGATCGAGTTCAACATGGACGGCACGATCCGCACCGCCAACGAGAATTTTCTCAAGGCGGTGGGCTATTCGCTGGCCGAGATCAAGGGCCGGCACCATTCCATGTTCGTCGAGCCGAACGAGAAGAATTCGGCGGCCTACCGCCATTTCTGGGAGACGCTCAACCGCGGCGAATACCAGGCCGCCGAATACAGGCGGATCGCCAAGGGCGGCCGCGAGATCTGGATCCAGGCGTCCTACAATCCGATTCTGGACCTCAACGGAAAACCCTACAAGGTGGTGAAATATGCCACCGACATCACCGCGCAGGCGATCGGCCGCAAGAAGGCCGACAATGCGCGCGGGCTGATCGAGGCGGTCGCGGCCGGCAGCGAGCAGATGAGCGCCTCGATCCGCGAGATCTCCGCGACCATGGCGAAATCGCGCGAGACCTCCAAGGTCGCGACCACCAGGGTCGAGTCCGCGGACGGTCAGGCTCAGAAGTTGACTGCAGCGGCCCAGGCCATGAGCGGCATCGTCGAGATGATTTCGGGCATCACCAGTCAGATCAACCTGCTTGCGCTCAACGCCACGATCGAATCGGCGCGGGCGGGCGAAGCGGGCCGCGGCTTTGCCGTGGTCGCCTCCGAGGTGAAGAACCTCGCCAGCCAGGCCAAGCAGGCCACCGACACGATCACCTCCGAAATCGACGCGCTGAACACCATCTCGGGCGACGTTGCGAGCTCGCTCACCGCGATCAAGGCCGCGATCGCCGGCGTCAACGAGTTCATCGCCTCCACCGCAGCCGCAGTCGAGGAGCAGAGCATCGTGACCTCCGACATGTCGTCGAACATGCAGCGCGCATCGGCGGAGCTGGCGTAAGCTCTCGCTTTATCACTATCTCCGTCATCCTTCGAGGGCCGCAGAAGAAGCGGCCACCTCAGGGGTGACGGCGAGAGAGACCGACGCCCTTACCCTACCGCTCCCAGCGTCGCGTCGCTTCACTCGCCCCTTCCGGCAGCATCTCGAAGACCGGCGAGGCCAACACCGCATGCACATGCAGCATGGTCGCTCCCGAATTGCGAAAACCGTGCTTGTGGCCGGCGGGAACCAGCAGCGCCTGTCCGGCCGTCACCGTGATACGCCGGGCTTCGATCCACATCTCCGCCTCGCCCGCCCGCACGGTGAGCACCTCCTCGACCGTGTGGCTGTGCGTCGGCGCACCGGCGCCGGGATCGACCCATTGCTCGAAGATGCAGAGCGCGGTCGCGCCGTTGCGCGCGGATGTCACCATGCGGGTCTTCACACCTGGCCGCCATTCCTCGAGCGGGATCGTGCTGGGATCGATGAGCATGGCCTGGAGCCCTTCTTGCCGGGACGAAAGCGAAGTAAAAGGAGCCGGCGCTCGTGCGCGCCTCTTTCGAACACAGGACAGATTAGCAAATGCCGCAGGCCTCACAAAACGTCGCCCTCGTCACCGGAGCCGCGCGAGGCATCGGGCTGGCGACGGCCAAGAAATTCCTGGCCGAAGGGTGGCGCGTCGCGCTGCTCGATATCGAGGGGGAGCTGCAGGCAGCCGCGGCGGCGGCCCTGAAGAATCCCGATAACACGCTGGCAATCACCTGCGACGTGTCCGACGCAGCCGCCGTGGGAGCTGCAATGGCGGCGGTCATGAGCCGCTTCGGTCGGCTCGATGCTCTCGTCAACAACGCCGGCGTCGCCGTGTTCGCGCCAGTGCTGGAGACCAGCGACGCCGATTGGAACAGGATCATGGCGGTCAATCTCACCGGCCCGTTCCTGTGCACCAAGGCGGCCGCGCCGCTGATGCGCGAGCAAGGCGGCGGCGCCATCGTCAACGTCACCTCGATCTCGGCGGTGCGCGCCTCGACCCTGCGTTCGGCCTATGGCACCAGCAAGGCGGGCCTTGCGCACCTGACCAAGCAGCTCGCGGTCGAGCTCGCCTCGCTCAACATCCGCGTCAACGCGGTCGCGCCGGGGCCGGTCGACACCGCGATGGCGAAGCAGGTGCACAGCAGGGAGATCCGCGCCGACTATCACGACGCCATTCCGCTCAACCGCTACGGCCTGGAGGAGGAACTCGCCGAAGCGATCTATTTCCTGTGCTCGGAACGATCGAGCTACATCACCGGCCAAATTTTGGCCGTCGATGGCGGCTTCGATGCGGCTGGCATCGGCCTGCCGACGCTGCGCGGCGAACGGCGGAACGGGTGAACGTCGTAGGGTGGGCAAAGGCGCGCAAGCGCCGCGCCCACCTTCCCTCCAGATTTGCGATGCCATTGGTGGGCACGCTACGCTTTGCCCACCCTACGGGATCGAGTTAGTGGAGAGCTCCATGCGACGCATGTTCTTTGTGGGTGCCTGGATGCTCGCATCTGCGCTCTTTACCACCACCCCCGCCATGGCCGAAATCCGCATCATCCAGTCGCCGGGCGGAGAGGTCGGGCCGTTCCTCGACCTGTTCGAGCAGGTGCGCGAGAGCGGCGAGCGCGTGGTGATCGACGGTCCGTGCCTGTCCGCCTGCACGCTGGTGCTCAGCATCGTGCCGGGCGAGCGCATCTGCGTCACCAAACGCGCGGTACTCGGCTTCCACGCGGCGCGTTCGGTCGACCGGCGTGGGCGTTTTTATGCCGAGCCCGAAGCCTCCGATGCGGTGCTGCAGGCCTATCCCGGCCCGGTGCGCGACTGGATCAGCCGGCACGGTGGCCTCTCGTCCAGATTGCTTTTGCTGAAGGGCCGCGACCTTGCGGCGATCTATCCGCGCTGCCGCTGAGCAACAGGCGGCCGCCAGCGATGTGACCGGTTGCATCCGCCGCTGTCCGGCGATTAGGCAGTTTTGCAAAATCCCGACGATCCGGACACGAAATCCGCTCAACCTCTTGGCAATGCCTGCCCAATTTACGCGGTTTGCGGCTCTTCCCGACCGTCTATGATGGTCCCGTCCAGATTGAGGCCGCTCGGGTCACGATGGCTGCAGGGCCGTCATAATCTCAGCAGTGGTCACAGACTAGGATGGTTCCGCTTTTTCAAGATTACTCATTTTCAAACCGATCGCAGGCCGTGCAGCCCATCGATTTTCACTACCGCCTGTCGGACCAGGGACGCATTGTCCTTGGCCAGTTGAGCTCCCAGGAAACCGTCGAATTCGAATTGCTGTCGCGGCGCCACCGCGAGGGCCTGATGGACCTGCCGTCCGAGCTGCGGCTGCTCGAGCTCTATGTGAAATATATCGGCTCGGGCGCAGAGGCTGCGCTCACGCCGTCGGAGTTCGCATGGCAGGCGAGCGAGCCGCTCCAGCGGCGGAGACCGCCGCGCGCGCGAACGGCACGGCCGCACAACTACGTCCTCTCGATGATCGTGATCGCGAGCGTCAGCCTCACGCTCATCGCGTTGCTGGTGAGCTAGCGGGCAAGCGCGACGACGAAATTGCGCCGGTCACACATTTCGTCAGGCCTAGTAGAGCCTCTGGATGGTCTGCGCCAATTCCAAGGTCGCGCAGATGAGCATACCCCAAAGTGCAAAATTGATTTGTAGCGCCGCTGCCATCGGTCGCTCCCCTTCTTCTAAGTAGCGCCCACCCCAGTTTGTAGAATTTATGAAGAAATTATTAGCGATTCTGTCGTGGAGTTCACAGCCTAATATTTCGCCAGTTGTTGTGCGATGCGATCCGCATGATTTCACGAAGCGGCCTCACTGCTCTCGCAATGTGATGCGAGAGCACGATTCCATATTGGGCCATGGCGGCCACGTCGTTTCCCTTAGGTTCCATTTAACCGGCGCGATGCAAGGCTCCGCATGCGGAGTTTGCGTGTCGCGTACCGCACCAAGGGTCCGGCATGCTGCGTCACGGCTTCGTCTTGCTCACTTTTTGCGCAGCGCTCCTCGGATGCGCGGCGGCGCCGGCGCAGGAGCGCCGACCGATCGCATGGGACGGCCTCGGCCGGGATCCGAACCAGGCCCCTCACCGCTCCTCTGTCACAAAGCGGCGCGCCGCGAACCCGGCGCCTGCGCAGGACAATCCCAATCAGGAGCGGGAAAGAGTGCTCGGCACGTTGCGCCCGTTCTCCGAGGCGTGGTGGGTGGTCCATGACGAAATCGAGGCGGAGAACGACAGGCAGCTTGGCACGAAACTCGTGATCTGCCCTCGCTGCGTTGAATCGCCGCCGCCAAGCGATGACGCGACCGGATCGCTCAGGTGAGCGAGCACGCGGTGATCAGCCGTGTGACATGACGACGGCATGAGTGACCCACTCCCGTAACAACGGGAGTGGGATCGCGGCTTGGCGTGTCAGGCCGGCGCGCCCGTCACATGCCCTCGGCGGGGCAGTTCACCATCCAGGGAATGCCGAACTTGTCGACGCACATGCCAAAGCCCTTGGCCCAGAACGTCTTGCTGAAGGGCATGGTGACGGTGCCGCCGTCGGCGAGCGCGTTGAACTTGCGCTCGCCATCCGCGGGGTCCGTGACCGTGAGCGAGACCGAAAAGCCCTGGGCTTTCTGAAAATGCTCGGGTGGCGCGTCGGAGGCCATCAGCACGCTGCCGTCGGGCAACGACATCCGCGCATGCATGATCATCTTCTCGCGGCCGGGCGCGGCGGGCATGTCCGGCGGCGCTTCCGATGAGCGCATCATGGCGTCGATCTTGCCGCCCAAAACCTTGGCGTAGAAGTTGAACGCCGCTTCGCAGGTGTCCTGATAGAACAGATAGGCATTGATCATCGTTTCTCTCCTTTTCGTTTTCTTGGCGATTCCTTGGCTGCTCCTTGGGGCAGCTAGCCTCGTTACTTCTCGGTGAGCTTCTTCAAGCTGGCGAGGCCGGCCTCGAAGTCTTTGCCGATCATGTTGTCCATGTTGATGAACACCTGCATCACCTTGGACATGAACGGCGCCGGACCGTACATCGCCCATGTGACCAATGTGGCATCGCCTTGCGGCACAAAGGTGAACTCGGCGGTATTGTGGCCTTCGAACGGGCGCTCGAAATCGAGCTTGATGCGAAGCTTCGACGGCGTGCTCGCCTCGAGGATCTCCATATGCCCGGCGCCGACATTATTGTTGCCGTCCCAGGCATAGGTCGCGCCCTTGCCTGACGCGGTTCTGCCGAAGGTCCGCTTCATGCCGGGGTCGCGATCCTCATAGGGCGACCAGCTCATCCAGAAATGGAAATCGGCAACGTGCGGATAAATCGCATCGGCCGGCGCCTTCACGGCGAGCGAGCGCTCGACGCGGAAAGTGTCGGGTTTTGTCAAGGCGAAGACGAGGACCGCGGCTATGCCGACGGCGAGGACGACGGCGATGATGGCAATGGCTTTCAGCATGAGTGGCTCCCTGGATATGGAATTAAGACGAAGGGGAACGGCGGGAGCCGACAATTGGCGGGACGAAATTTTTGGCCGTCACTTTGCCTTTGCGCCCTGCCTGGCGCCGCCATTGGCGCCCTTCGGCTGGCTGTCCCGGATCAGGCGATCAATATGCATGCGGATATGGGCGGCTTCCGCCGAAGTATTGGCGAGTGCGATGGCGTGGTCGAAGGCGATGCGGGCTTCGTCGTTACGGCCGAGCTGCATCAGGAAGGCACCGCGCACGCCGTGGAAATGAAAGTAGTTGGTGAGTTTCGGCGCCAGCGGCTCGATCAGCTCGAGCGCCGCTTGCGGTCCGCGCACCTTGGAGACTGCAACCGCGCGGTTGAGCGTCACCACCGGCGAAGGCTGCATCACTTCGAGCGCGCCGTAGAGCAGGTCGATCTGCGTCCAGTCGGTTTCCTCGGGCGTCGACGCGCGCGCATGCAGCGCGGCGATCGCGGCCTGGACCTGATAGGGGCCGCTGCGGCGATGGCGCATCGCCTTGTCGATCAGCGCCAGGCCTTCCGCGATCATGTTGCCGTTCCACAGCGTACGATCCTGGTCGTCGAGCAGGATCACCGCGCCGTCCGCGGCAAAGCGCGCGGCGCTGCGCGCATGCTGCAACAGCAGCAGCGCCGCGAGCCCCATGATCTCCGGCTCGCTCTGGAACAGCCGTAGCAGCAACCGTGCCAGCCGGATCGCTTCCTCGCACAGCGGCTTTCGGATCTCCGCCGTGTCGCCGCTGGCCGAATAGCCTTCGTTGAAGATCAGGTAGATCATTGCAGCAACACCGGCGAGCCGCTCGGAGCGTTCGACCGCGCCGGGCGTTTCGAACGGCGCCCCGGCCTCGGCGACCTTCGCCTTGGCGCGGGTGATGCGCTGCTCCATCGCCGCTTCCGAGACCAGGAAGGCGCGCGCGATCTGTTTCACGGTGAGACCGGAGACGATGCGCAGCGCCAGCGCGATCTGCTGGGTCGCCGGCAGCTGCGGGTGGCAGCAGATGAACATCAGCCGCAGGATGTCGTCGCGGTAGTGCGAGCCGTCGAGCCGCTCGGCGAGCGCGCCCTCGGCGTCGTCGAGATCGGAGATGGCCTGGTCGTCCTCGGGCAGCGGCTGCTGTTTGCGGGCGCGACGGACCTCGTCGATGGCGACGTTGCGGCCGACCATGATCAGCCAGGCCGCGGGATCGCGCGGCGGCCCGTTCTGCGGCCAGGTCTTGAGCGCGCGCAGGCAGGCGTTCTGGAAGGCCTCTTCGGCGGTGTCGAGATCGCGGAAATAGCGCAGCAGCGCGCCGACCGCCTGGGGTCGCGCCGAGGTCAGCGCGGTCTCGATCCAGGCGGTGTCGGCCTCGCTCACGTCGAAATTCCTCCGGGCCGGAATACGCCGACGGGGCGCACCTCATAGGCGCCGCCGGGATTGGCCGCGCCGAGGTCGCGCGCAACGTCGAGGGCTTCGTCGAGGTTCTTGCAATCCACGATGTAGAAGCCGAGCAACTGCTCCTTGGTCTCCGCATAGGGGCCGTCAAGCACCAGCGGCGGGTCCTCCTTGCGCAGCGTCGCCGCCGCCGTGGTCGGCAGCAGCCGCGCCACCGGACCGAGCCGGCCCTGCTGTGTGAGCTTGTCCTGCACCACGGCGAGCTTCTTCATCACGGCTTCGTCCTGGTCCTTGCTCCAGGAGCCGACGAAGTCCTCGTCGTGATAGCAAAGGATCGCATAAAGCATGGGCAGCACCTTCCTGAACGCTTGTTTTTAAGACGATCCAATATGCCCCGCCCCGACAGGGCTGCGGAAAAAATTTGCGAGAAAAATCCGTCGGATCGTGCCAAGGAGGGTTTTCAAAACGGAACCTACGAGGCACTTCGAATGAGCATGGGCACACTGGCCGTCCTGATCAACAGCACGCAGCAGAACTGGCTGCCGGAGCGCTGGAAGGCCCGGTTCGACGCGGTCTGCGGCGGCCGCCGCGTGGTTCTGCTGCCCGACGCCGGGCTCGATCCGGCCGAGGTGCACTATGCCGCGGTGTGGAAGCCGGTGCCGGGCGACCTCGGCTCTTTCCCCAATCTGCGTGCGATCTTCAACCTGGGCGCCGGCGTCGACGCGCTGATGGCCGACAAGAGCCTACCCGACGTGCCGCTGGTGCGCGTCGCCGTGCCTGATCTCACCAATCGCATGACCGAGTATGTCGTGCTGCACGTGCTGATGCACCACCGCCAGGAGCTGTACTTGCGGGACTCGCAGCGCGCAAAACGCTGGGAGCCGCAATATCAGTGGCCGGCGAGCGCCGTCACCATCGGCGTGATGGGACTTGGCACGCTGGGTGCCGATGCCGCCGACGTGCTGCGCCGGCTCGGCTTCCGCGTTGCCGGCTGGAGCCGCAGCCCGCGCACGATCGAGGGCGTCGAATGCTTCCACGGCGCCGCGCAGATCGACGCATTCCTGCGCAAGACCGACATCCTGGTCTCACTGTTGCCGCTGACGCCGGATACGCACGGCATCCTCAACCGCGACGTCTTCGCCAAGCTCAACCGCAGCAGCCCGCTCGGCGCGCCCGTGCTGATCAATGCCGGCCGCGGCGGCCTCCAGAACGAGGCCGATATCCTCTCCTGCCTCGACGACGGCACGCTTGGCGCGGCCTCGCTCGACGTTTTCGTGCAGGAGCCGCAGCCTGCTGACAGCCGGTTCTGGACCCACCCCAAGGTGCTGCTGACCCCGCACAACGCGGCCGACACCGACGCCGATGCAATCTCGGCCTATGTCGCCGAGCAAATCGCAAAGTTCGAGGCCGGCGGTGCGCTGGAGAACGTGGTGGACCGGGCACGGGGATATTAGACGCTTCGGCAGGCTGAGAGAGGCACGCACGCGCCCCACTCTCGCTGTCGTCCCCGCGTACGCGGGGACCCATACCGCGTGATTTATCGTTGCGGATGGTCGCAGTACCGAACGACCAGTCTTCGCCAAACTTCTCTCTGGGGTTATGGGTCCCGGGCTCGCGCTACGCGCGCCCCGGGACGACGGCCTAACTTTTGGCCCCCACCATCACGTCAATCGCACCCTTCACGATCGCCTCGAGCTCTTTGCGCGACACGCGGGCGCGGGAGCGGATGGCGATCGTATGCACGGTTGCGGAGGCGAGCTGCGCCAGCACGGCCGGGTCGACGCTCGCGGGCAGCTCGCCCTTCTCCTTGGCGCGCCGGAAGCAACTGGCAAAGGCCTTGTCGAGTTCGGTCAGTCCATCCAACACCATGGCACGGATCTCGGGATCGCCGACGGCTTCGGACGCCGCGGTCACCACCGTGAAGCAGCCGCGCGGACCGGTCTCGCCGGAGAGATAGATGTTCAGCGCGGACGCGAAGATGCGCTCGAGCCGCTGGCGCACCGGCATCTCCTGGCGAAAGATCTCGACCATCGAGGCGCGCGCGTCCTCGCGATAGCGCTGGTAGCTCTTGATGTAGAGCTCGCGCTTGTCGCCGAAGGCGCCGTAGAGGCTCGGCCGGTTCATGCCGGTCGCTTCGCTGAGATCGTCCAGCGACGTCGCCGCAAAACCCTGCCGGCGGAACAGGTCGAGCGCCTTGCCGAGCGCGACGTCGGGCTCGTAGGCGCGCGGACGGCCACGCCGCTTCGGTTCATTGGCGGCAGCTGGCGGCTTCGATTTTTGTACCATTTCGCAAATTAATCCTTGACCGCCGCCATATTATACAAGATGGTACAAAAATCAATCTGGCCAGGTTGAGCGACACCCAAAGAGGAATTGCCCAAGGAGGCCCAAGATGGATCTTTATTTCTCGCCGCTCGCCTGTTCGATGGCGACCCGCGTCGCGCTGTATGAAGCCGGCGCCGAAGCGAATTATCTCGAAGTCGATCCGCCGACCAAGAAAGTGCTGGACGACGGCACCGACTTCCGCACGGTCAACCCGATCGGGCTCGTGCCGACGCTGCGCACCGACGAGGGCGTGGTGCTGACCGAGAACGCCGCGATCCTGCAATATGTCGCGGATCGGTTCCCGCAATCCGGCCTCGGTGCGGCCGAGGGCATCGACCGCACCCGGCTGCATCAATGGCTCTGCTTCATCGGCACCGAGTTGCACAAGGGCCTCTTCATCCCCCTGCTCGACCGCAAGGCGCCGCAGGAAACCAAGGCCTATGCGCTGGAGAAAAACCTGTCGCGGCTCGACTATCTCGACAACTACCTGAAGGGGCGCGACTTCCTGCTCGACCATTTCAGCGTGGCGGATGCCTATCTCGTCACGGTCATCAACTGGACCATGGCGACCCCGCCGATCGAGCTCGCCAAATGGCCGAACGTGAAGGCGTATCACGACCGCCTGCGCCAGCGGCCGTCGGTCGCGAAGGCGATCGCGGAAGAGTTCGAGCTGTACAAGGCCGAACAGGCGCGGAAGAAGGCGGCGGCCTAAGGCCAAAGCGAGATCTTCATAGCGACGTCGTCCTGGCCAAACCGGGACGGCGTCGTTCCTTGAGCAATTCAGCTACCTCGGCGCTTGCAGCACGATCCCATAGCGACCGTAGATCCGATCGATCGTGCCGTCGTTGCGCAGCCGTTCCAGCGCTCCGTCGATCGCCTCGCGCAACGCATCATCCGGGCGGACCATGCCAACGGCGACATTCCAGTTGAGGTCGGCCACGCCCTCGTCGCGATCCAGGATCCGGAGTGCCTTGTCAGGATGCGTCAGATTGAAGTAGCCCGCCGCGGTGGGCGTGACCGCAGCCGCATCGATCTCCTTGTTTGATACGGCGTCGAGGCTGTCGGTCTCGAAGCCGAAGATCGATATGGGCACGTGCCGCTGACCGATGATCATGGCGGCGACAGAGCCGACCTGCACCCCCACCTTGGTATGCTCGCCGAGGCTCTTGAACGATGTGAGCGCGCTGGATGACGGCACCGCGAGCGCGACGCCCGTGCGATAGTATGGTTTCGAGATCCTCAAACGGGTCTCGCCTTGCGCTTCGCGATCGGCGATGACATCCAGGAGAATGTCACAGTTGGCGCTGCGCATTTGATACTGCGTGATGATCCAGTCGAGCCGCAGCGAGACACCGAGCTCGCGTGCCAGCACCTGTCCCAACTCGACCTGAAAGCCGGGCGGATCGCCGCCCTTGCGCGCAAAAGGAAGCGAGTTGGGATGCGCGCATAGTCCGAGCGCACCACTCGCGCGGATCGCGTCCAGGGTTCGCGCTTGCGCCGGTCCCCACAGCCCGATGGCGGCACCGACGATAACCAGGACAATTGCCTTCATGCCGCGTCTCATCTGGATGGATCAGGTCCCGGCGGATCAGCCCTCGCGCGGCTTCAAGGCGCGGATATATTTGACGATCTGGTCGATCTGCGCGTCACTGAAGCTCTCGCCGAATGCCGGCATCGCACCTTGCTTGCCGATCTTGATACGGTTGTGCAGAAATTCGTCGTCTCGTTGCGAATCCATCAGTTGCGGTCCCCTGCCGGCAGCCCGGCCGCCGTCGGAATGGCAAAAGCCGCAGGTCCCCGCGAACAACTGCTCGACGTCCAGCGACCCGTTGTACGGCGCCGGCGTGGCAGATTGAGCTCGAGCCACCACAACGCACAGCAACGAGGCCCCTAGCACCGCCGGAAGCGACATCGAATGCAGTTTCAACACGTCCGCTCCATTCCTGAATCGCGCCCGGCCGCTGCAATCGACCGAGAAGCGGGCTTGCACCCGCTTCTCGGCAGATCGTTTGAGGCAGACTATTTCAAGCTGAAGACGACGAGGGCGCCGTCGTCACGCGGCATGCTCTTGTAGACGCCGCCGAAGTTTGGCGCATATTCGTCCGCCAGCATGCCGCCGAAGCCGGCCGCCACGGCGATATATTGCTTGCCGCCGACGGAGTAGCTGACGATACCGCCCTGGTGGCCGGTGCCGTTGTTGTGCTTCCACAACTCGGCCCCGGTTTCGGCATCGTAGGCGTGAAGGATGCCACGGGAGTCGGGTACGAACACAAGATTACCCCCGGTCGACAAAACGCTCCCAAGCGGCGGCTCGGGAAAGCGAACCTCCCATTTTTTCGCGCCCGTTATCGGGTCGCGCGCGTCGAGATGTCCGTAGATCTCGCCGCTCGGAGGCGGCACCATCTTGAAGTCGGCGCCGATGTTGAGCTGGACCTGGGGCGCGGTGACCGGCGTCGTCTTCTGAATATCCAGCGTCATGCACCATTCCTGGCCGATCTTGTAATAAAGACCGGTCTTCGGGTTGTAGGAGCCGGCATTCCAGCTGATGCCGCCGCCAATGAAGGGACACAGCGGTACTTCAGTGACTTTCCCGACAGGGAAATCGCGACGGCCGATCAGCGCGCCCGTCTTGGGATCGATATCCTTGACGAAGTTGATGTTCTCAACCAGCCGCCAGACGTTCTTCACGCCAAGATTACGGTCGTAGACGAAGACGAAGCCGCCCTTGTTCGGATGAACCACGTATTTCTGGCCATCGCGCTCAAGCATCACGAACTCGCCGACGGCGCTGTCGAAGTCCCAGGCGTCGTGAGGCAGTTCCTGATGGTAGGATTTCAGCTTTCCGGTATCGATATCGAGAGCGATGACCGAACTCGTGTAGAGATTGTCGCCGGGACGCGCACCTTGCGTCTTGTAATCAGCGCCCGACCAATCGTAGAGCGGCGCCGGGTTCGCGGTGCCCCACAGGACGGAGTTGGTCTCGGAGTCGTAGGTGCCCGGCATCCAGCCGCCGCCACCGCCCGTGCGCCAGGAATCGTTGCCCCAGGTCTTGATGGCCTCGTCGGTGCCCGCGACCGTCAGAAACTCCCACTTTTTCTTGCCGGTGGTGGCATCGACAGCGAAGATCGGGCCACGGCCCGGCCATTCACCCCCCTGCGAGCCGATGATGACGCTTCCCTTCGCGTAAAGCGGCGCGCCAGTGAAGCCGACCGTGAGCTTCTGCGAGTCGATCAGCCTGGTTTCCCAGAGAACCTTTCCCGACTTCGCATCGAGCCCGAACAGACGACCATCCATCGTACCGACGAAGACCTTGCCTTCACCAAGGGCTACACCGCGGTTGTAGGGCGAGTGGGTCTGTCGGCTGATGAGCGCCTCATCGAGTTCCGGAAAGAACGACCAGATGACCTCGCCGGTCGCGCCGTTCAGCGCAAAGACCCGGCTGTACGAACCCGAATAATAGAGCACGCCGTCGGCCACGAGCGGCATTGACTGCAGGCCGCGCGTCGATCGTCCGGGAATGTGCGTCCAGGCTACGCCCAGATTGCCGATGTTGCTCGCATTGATCTGCGCGAGCGGGCTGTAGTGATGGGATTTGTATGAACCATGATAGGTGAGCCAATCGTTCTGACCGGCGTTCTCGATCCGGGCAGTATCCACGGATTGGGCCAACGCCGCCGACGCCGCAAGTGTCGCGCCGACAACAAGAGGTAGACCAGAATTACACCAACGCTTCTTCATCCGTTCCTCCCGCTTTTGTGTTTTGTTGAACTCGCGTCTCGCAGACGCTGCGAGGGATGTTTGCAGCTCGCTAAGTGTCGGTTCTTCTCCATCGCATATGAGCTGCCAACAGCTCTCGATCTCTCTCGGCGGACATCGCCAAAAGGAGCTACGTTTCCTGGACTGGTTGCTGTTGCACTCCTGCTCGCTCTCACAGAGTACGCCGGATGAGGGAGGGCGCAAAGATGGAATGCGCGAGCGGCGCAAATTTAACGCGCAGCACGAATTTGAAACGTCAGCTGCGCTGACCGTTTCGTCTTGGCCGCAGATCTCGGACTCAAAAATCGCAGCGCCCACGGAGAAGCTTCATCGCGTGATCATTTGGACGGGGGCGGCGTCAATCTCTTTTGAGCAATT
The DNA here is from genome assembly GCF_052076025.1 of Bradyrhizobium sp. 956_D2_N1_4. NCBI lineage: Bacteria > Pseudomonadati > Pseudomonadota > Alphaproteobacteria > Hyphomicrobiales > Nitrobacteraceae > Bradyrhizobium > Bradyrhizobium sp. 956_D2_N1_4. The sequence goes on from NZ_CP197237.1 coordinate 6,547,097, forward strand.
CAAGAACGGCCATCATAACGGAGCGATATACAAAGCCTTGCTCAAAGCGCGACGCCGCGCCATACAAGTGCCGCGATACGCGACCATTGAATACAAGCAATAATTGATCCACTGACCGCCCTCTCCTTCCGCGATTTTGCTCTGAAGACCGAATGGCCCCGCGGCCGGCGGCCTGGGCGCGAAGCAGGGCCAAGCTGGAACAAGAAGAATGCCCGTTTCCTTGCGAATTGTTCGTTCGACGAAACGTGCCGGGCTTGTTGCGCTCGCCCTCACCGCACTCGCGCAAGCCGCGCACGCCGCCGACAAGCCGCCGCTCGCTCCCGATCCGCCGGCGCCGCTCGCCACGACCTCGCGGGTGTCCGCAACCATCGAGTTCGGTCTGCCGGCGCTCGCCAAGGCCATCGAGCAGGATATCCCCAAGCGGCTTGCCACCATCGACGAGCGCGTCAACTGCGTGCACCGCCGCGTACTGATGTTCCGTGTCAACGCCAATTGCGACGTGTTTGGCTTCGTCAATCGCACCAGCGGCGTCTCGCTCTATGGCCGCGGCGACCGCGTCTATGGTGCAGTCTCGATCTACGGCGCGGCCGAAGGCCAAGGCGCCAACCGCTTCACCGCGCGCATCCGCGGCCAGACCGAAGCGCGCGCGACGATCCAGGCCGAGGCACGGCCCGCGCTGCGCAAGGACTGGTCGCTCGACCTGAATTTCAGCGAATCCTTCCACTGGAGCGAAGCACCTTATTTGCATGTACTCGGCCGCGAGGTCGATCTTGCGCCCTACGTCGAGCCGCGCATCCGTACGCAGCTCGCGCGCGTGCGATCACGTGCGCTGGCCGCGGCGAGGAAACTCAATCTGCGGGACAAGGCGGCCGCTGCCTGGACGCATGCGTTCGAACCGATGAAGCTCGCCGACGAGCCGCCGGTCTGGCTGCAAGTAACGCCGCAGAGCGCAGCCTTCGCCGGCGTCCGCGCCAACGACAAGGTTCTGTCGGGTTCGCTCGAACTCTCCGGCACTGCGGTGACGTCAATCGGACAGCAGGGAGCGAGCGTCGTGCCGACTCAGCTGCCGGCGCTGGGCACCGACGTAGCCGCACCGGGCACGTTCGACGTCATCCTCCCCGTTCGCATCGGCTATGACGCGATCAAGGACAAGATCAACCAGGCGATCGCAGTGCTGCCGGCGCAGGACACGAATTTGCGCGAGGTGCAGGTCTATCCGTCGTCGGGCAAGCTTGTGATCGGCCTTCGTCTTGCGAATACCTCTGACAGCGATCCCAATGCGGGGCAATGGAGTTATCTCGCCGCTGCGCTCAAGATTGACGACGGCAATAAGAGCGTAGGTCTTGGCGATCTCGACGTCGCCACACAGGACGGCGGACAGAGCGAAACAGCCTTGCAACCGATCGTCGCGCAATTGAAGCAGGCCGTGAACATCGACTACGGCATCTCCTACCAGAACCTGCTGATGGCGGCGAACCAGCGACTGACGCGGCCACTCCAGGACGGCTTTCGCACAGAAGGAAAGCTATTCTCGATTCAGTTCGACAAGGCACTGCTGCTGGCCGACGGCCTGACGCTCGCGCTGCGCGCCAGCGGCGAGCTGAAAATCCTGTACGGGATGTGACCATGCGCAGGACCGGCTTGCAGATGCTGAGCCCATTCGGCCGCGCGGCGATGGCCGCACTCGTCATGTTCACCGGGTTGGTAGCGGCACGCTCGCAATCGCCCTTCTACGACGCGCCGGCATCGCTCGCGGATGGCCCGCCCGGCAGCCTGGTGCGACAGGAGCCGATGGATGGCGCGCCGCTCGGCGCCTCGAGCTACCGCGTGCTCTACCGATCGACCGGATTGAAAGGTGAACCCATTCTCGTCTCCGGCGTCGTCATCGTGCCACGGGGCCCACCGCCGCTCGGCGGCCGCCCGATCGTGGCCTGGGCGCATCCAACGTCAGGCATTGTGCCGCGCTGCGCGCCGTCGCTCGCGATCTTCCTGTTCCAGCAGATCCAGGGACTGCGCTCGATGGTGGCGCGTGGCTACATCGTCGCGGCGACCGACTATCCCGGACTCGGCACGCCGGGTCCGCATCCTTATCTCGTCGGCGAGAGCGAGGGCCGCGCCGTGCTCGACATCGTGCGCGTCGCGCGCGATCTGCCGGGCGCCGGCGGGGTCAAGAATTTTGCCTTGTGGGGACACTCGCAGGGCGGACAGGCTGTGCTGTTTGCCGGGCAGCTGGCGCCGACCTATGCGCCCGATCTCCATCTGCTCGGCGTTGCCGCTGCGGCGCCCGCGACGGATCTCGCCACGCTGATGAGCGACGACATCAACTCAGTCGGCGGCAAGAACATCACAGCGATGACGCTGTGGTCATGGCATCGCGTCTACGACGCCGCGCTCGACGGTGTCGTCGATCCGCGCGCACTTCCGGTGATCGACCGACTGGCGCGCGAATGCATCGAAGGTCCCTTCGATATCTTCATCCGGCAGCGGACCGAGCGGCCGCTCCAGCAATATTTTCTGACTGTGCCGGATCCGACCAAGCGCGAGCCTTGGCGCTCGCTGCTGGAGAGGAACAGCGCCGGTACCTTGCCCGCCGGCGTGCCTGTGTTCCTCGCGCAGGGGACCGTCGACCAGATCATCCGGCCCGCGGTGACGCGCGCCTATATGGGCCGGCTGTGCAAGACGGGCAGCCCCGTGAAAATGCTCACCCTTCCCAACATCGGACACGGCCGCGCCGCACAGGCGAGCACCATGGCCGCGGTGAACTGGATGACCGACCGCTTTGCCGGGAAGCCGGCGCCGAACGACTGCGGCGGGTAATCGCCGCAGTCGTTGCCGGAGCGTTAACTACCCATAAACGGCAACAGCGTTGTCAGCCGACACGAGACCGCTCTCAACGTCATCCTTGATCGCTGCACGATCGCGCTCCTTGGGGTCGCCGATACCGGCGCCGCCCGGGGTCATCACCAGCAGCCGGTCATCCGGTGGAATGGTCTGAAAGCCCTTGCCACGCATCTTCTGGCCGGACTTCAATCCGACATAGCCGGCCTCGCCGTTCCGACCGCCGTCGCGGCCGCGCGGCGGATGATCGATGCGATCGAATGCAGCGAGGATGTCGAAGGGCGCATCGATGCCGCTGCCGACCTCGATGATCTGGCCGAGGCCGCCGCGGGTGCGCCCGGCGCCGCCGGAATCCGGACGCAGCTCCTTGCGCCAGAAGATCAGCGGCGTTTGCGTCTCCGCGATCTCGACCGGCGTGCCGCGCACGCCGCTGGGATAGGCGGTGGCCGACAGCCCGTCCTTCGCAAATCGCGCGCCGGTACCGCCATTCGAAGTTACCGCCATCGAGAACCCGTAATTGCCGCCGGCACCTGAGCGGGTCTGGCCGCGCACGTTGAGATTCCACAGGCACGAGGTACCTTCCGCGGGTACGCGCTCGGGAATGATCTGGCGCAGGCAGCCGAACACCACGTCCGGCAGCATCTGTCCGACGATGTGACGCGACGCCACGGGCGCGGGCTTCGGTGCGTTCAGGATCGCGCCCGCGGGAGCCGACACGGTCAGCGGCGAGAGCGAGCCGGCGTTGTTCGGGATCTGCGAGGCGACGACGCAGCCGAGGCCGAACACGGTGTAGGCCGTGGTGTAGGACAGCGGCACGTTGATGCCGAATTTCGAAGCGGCCGAGGTGCCGTCGAAATCGACATGGATGCCCGTCTCGGAGATCGTCAGCGTCGCCGCGAGCGTCACCGGCGCATCGTAGCCGTCGACGACCATGGTGTTGTGCCAGCTGCCCTTCGGCAGTTTTGCGATCTCGGCCAGCACGGCCTCGCGCGAGCGATCGCAGATGTAGTCGCCGAGCTCGTCGAGCGTGTCGATCTCGAACTCGGTCATCATTTCGACCAGGCGTTCGCAGCTGACGTCGTTGCAGCCGGCCAGCGAATAGGTGTCGCCCTCGGTGTCGATCGGCAGCCGCGTGTTGGTGCGGATCATCGCCATCAGCGTCTCGTTGACGACGCCCTGGTCGATCAGCTTGAGCATGGGGATGTAGAGCCCCTCCATGAACACGTCGGTGGCGTCAGGGCCGAACCCGATGCCGCCGATGTCCATGAGGTGGCTGGTGCAGGAAAACAGCGCGACCGGCTTGCCGTCCTTGAAGCAGGGCGTGGTGACGACGAAGTCGTTGAGGTGACCTGTGCCCATCCAGGGATCGTTGGTGATGTAGGCGTCGCCTTCCTTCATCGTCTCGATCGGGAAATGCGCGATGAAGTGCTTGACCGATTCCGCCATCGAGTTGACGTGGCCGGGCGTGCCGGTCACGGCCTGCGCCAGCATCCGTCCCCTGAGGTCGAACACGCCGGCGGAGAGGTCGCCGCATTCGCGCACGATCGGGCTGAAGGCGGTGCGGAGCAGCACCTGCGCCTGCTCCTCGACCACGGCAATCAGCCGATGCCACATGATTTGAAGGTCGATCAGGCTCGCGCCATTTGCCTTGCTCATGATCAGGCCGCCTTTCGTTCCATGACGATGCTGCCGGCACCGTCGATATGCGCGTCAAAACTGTTGGAGACGAAGGTGGACGTCTCGTCCTCGGCGATCACGGCGGGACCCGCAATGGTCGCACCCGGTGCCATGTCCTCGCGGCGATAGAGCGGGATCTCGATCACTTCCCCCGCGCGTCCGTCGAAGAATTTGCGGCTGCCCGAGGCCTTGCCGGCGGGCTTGCGCGCGACGGAAGCGACGACAGAAGGATTGTGCGCATCGGTGGTCGCGAGCACCGACCAGCTCAGGACCTCGATCGCGGCGCCCGGGATCGGCCGCTCGAACATCGCCGAATAGTCCGCCTCGAACTTCTGGCGCAGGCCGGCGAGATCGGCCGATGTCAGCCGCCGGTTCGGCAGCTCGACCGAGATCTCGTGGCCCTGGCCGACATAGCGCATGAAGGCTGCACGGCGTTCGCGCACTGGCGCACCGGCCGCGCCCGGCTCCACCAGCGCGCGCGCTTCAGTCACCATCTCCTGGAGCAGCTCCGAGACCCCCTCGGTGTCGAAATCATCGAGGCGGACATGGCGGCTGCGCACCAGCTCGTAGGCAATGGGAGCAGCCAGGAAGCCGACGGCCGAGCCGACGCCGGCATTCGAGGGCACGATAACCCGCGAGACGCCGATCTTCTCGGCGACGCGCGCCGCATGCAGCGGCGCGGCACCACCGAAGGCGATCAGCGTGTGCTGGCCGACAATCTCGCCGCGCTCGACCGCATGCACCCGCGCCGCACTCGCCATGTTCTCGCAGACGACCTCGTGCACGGCATAAGCCGCGGTTTCCGCCGACAGCCCCAGCGGCTCACCGACGGCGCGCAACAGCGCCTCCTTTGAAAGCTCCGGGTTGAGCTTGATCGTGCCGCCCGCAAAGGCATCAGGATCGATCATACCGAGGGCTACGTCCGCATCCGTCACGGCCGGACGCTGGCCGCCGCGGCCGTAGCAGGCAGGTCCCGGCTCCGACGAGGCGCTCTCGGGGCCGACAGTGACACGCTTCATCGCATCGACATGCGCGATCGAGCCGCCGCCGGCGCCGATCTCGACCATCTCGATCACGGGGATGCGCACCGGCAGGCCGGAGCCCTTCAGGAAGCGCGCCGCGCGATCGACCTCGAACACGCGCGAGGTCTCAGGCTGGTATTTTTCGATCAGGCAGATTTTTGCGGTCGTGCCGCCCATGTCGAAGGACAGAACCTTGCTCTCGCCGAGCCGCGCTGCGATCTGCGCCGCGAAGATCGCGCCGCCGGCGGGACCGGACTCGACGAGCCGCACCGGAAAGCGCCGCGCCGTCTCGATCGAGGTGACGCCGCCGCCGGAGGTGACGAGATAGATCGCGCCGCGGAACTGCTCGACCTGCAAGGCATCCGCCATGCGGGCGAGATAGCCGTCGATCAGGGGTTGCACATAGGCATTGGCGACCGCGGTGGAGGTGCGCTCGTATTCGCGGATTTCCGGACACACCGCAGAGGACACGGTCACGGAGATGCCGGGCATCTCCTCGCTGAGGATCGCGGCGGTGCGGCGCTCGTGCTCGGGATTGGCGTAGGAGTGCAGGAAGGCGATTGCGACGCTCTCGACGTTCAGCGCGCGCAATTTTGGCGCGAGTGCACGGACCGCCGCTTCGTCCAGCGGGAGGCGAACGGCGCCGTGCGCGTCGATCCGCTCCGGCACGGTGAAGCGGAGAGACCGCGGCGCCAGCGGCCTCGGCTTGTCGATGCTGAGATCGTACTGGTCATAGCGGCTCTCGGTGCCGATATCGAGCACGTCGCGAAAGCCGTCGGTCGCAATCAGCGCGGTCTTGGCGCCTCGGCGCTCGATGATCGCATTGGTCGCGAGCGTCGTGCCATGAATGAAGACGTCGATGTCGCTCATATGCGCGCGCGCGTCAGTGAGAATGAGACGCATGCCATCCAGCACCGCCTGCTCCGGCCGCTGCGGCGTCGTCAGCACCTTGCGCGTCTTGCGATCCTGCCCCACGTCCAGCACGATATCGGTGAACGTGCCACCGATATCAACGGCAAGCCGCACCTCGGCTCCCTCAAGCATTCCAAATTCTCCGTGCTGATCGACAAACTGCGCGAAAACCGCAGCAATTTTCATACCAGCGACAACGCCCGGGGTGAAGCGTCCGAGCCGTTTTGCGTGGCACCTATGCGGTAGAAGGGTGCGGCCCACGCGCTCAGAGCAGGAATGCAAGCGCCGCCTCGCAGCGCTCCTCGACCTTGAGCGTGAGGAGATCGTCGGCGCGGGTGCGTCCGAGATTAACCGCGGCGATCGGGATCTGCCGGTTCGCGGCAGACTGCACGAAGCGGAATCCGGAATAGACCATCAGCGAGGAGCCGACGATCAGCATGGCGTCGGCCTGCGCCAGATGATCCTGCGCGGTGGCGACCACGTCGCGCGGAACGTTCTCGCCGAAGAACACGACGTCGGGCTTGAGGATGCCGCCGCAGGCTTCGCAGGCGGGCACCTTGAACGACGAGAAATCCGCATGCTCGAGATCGGCGTCACCATCAGGCGCATCGGCGGCGTCGAGCGTCAGCCATTCCGCATTGGCACGGCCGAGCCTGTCCTGGAATTCGTTGCGCGGGGTCTTCGCCCCGCAGCCCATGCAGCGGACCAGATCGAGTCGGCCATGCAAATCGATCACCTGCCGGTGGCCGGCGGACTGATGCAGCCGGTCGACGTTCTGGGTCAGCAGCATCTCGCAGCGCCCGCTCGCCTCGAGCCGGGCCAGCGCATGATGCGCATCGTTCGGCCTCGCCTGGCCGAACCGCCGCCAGCCGATCAGGCTGCGCGCCCAATAGCGCTGGCGCGTAGGCTCTTCCGACATGAAGGCCTGGAAATTGACCGGCTGGGTCCGCTTCCAATTGCCGTGGCTGTCGCGGTAATCGGGAATGCCCGAATTGGTGCTGCAGCCGGCGCCGGTCAGCACGAACAGACGTTCGTGCCGGCCGACGAAATCTTCGAGCGAACGGTTCGCCTGCGGAGGGATTGCCATGGCGCAGATGTAGTTCACGCCGTGTCGTTTTGCCAGATCACTCCCGCGCCGGCAGCTCGAAGCCGGCGATCAGCGTTTGGCCTGCGTCAGCCCGAGCCGGTCGGCCAGAGCCTCCGCGCCGCTTACCTCTGTGACGGGGCACATTGGCAAACCAGTGGCCGCTACCGGGCGGCGTTCCAATCGGATCAGGCGCGCCGGTGAAATGCCGGCGGCAACGGCTCGCGCACCAGTTCGCTGAGATTCAAGGTCTCCCCGCTTTCCGCGATGTCCGAGAACAACACCTCGACAAACGGATGCTGACGGTTGAACGCGGTGCCCCGCTGGTATTTGGCGCTCACGATGCGCTCAAGCGCGGCAAAGTTCCGTTTCCCAAGCGCGCTGTATTGCTTCCGGAACAAACTCTGACGTCCGCCACTGTGCTCGATCGATTCGGCCCAAACGTCCATCACCTTGCGACTGACGAACGCCTCGACTTCTCTCGTGCCTTCCTGGGCAAGAAGCCGCAGACCGTCCATGGCATGCGGCTGTTCATCGATACGGAATTTTGTCAGTGCCATCTGGATCCTCCTGTTGTTTGCGTCCATATGCTTCGCGAACCGCGCCTCTCGCTCAGCCCCTGAACATGTCAGATCTTGGCGGGATCGGCGTCGTGCCTATGCTTGTGAAGAAACCGGGCAATCTGCCCACGGAGCGCCGCCGTATCCAGCAATGTCCCAACCGATCCGGCGGTATCGAAGATCTCCCGCTGGAGCGTCGTCGGCAATGAATTCCATTGCATGATGACGGCCGCACCGAGACAGCGCAAAACGCGCTCTTCCTCCGCCGCGAGGGCTGCGCCGCGCAGTCGCTCCGTCCCCCCGGCATTGACTGCATCCACGTATTGGTCCGCGAGCATCTGCTCGTTGTCCGCGCGCGATGTGTGGCTATCCTGCAGTTGTTCGAATTTGCGCGTATCGGCTTTGCCGGGCGAATTCCTCGCCAGTTCGCCATACGCGGCCGCTTTTGCACGATACTGCAGAAATTTAAACATGCGGGCTCCTTCAACAGCGATCCTTCGCCGCCGAGAAATACGTGAGGATTTCAGCGGCATTTCCGAGAATCGCTGCCCGGCGCATTGCCACCGTGCGCTTGTCTCCCGACGGCATCTTGCGGGCAAGGTCGAGGGCGTTGATCGCCCTGGCGCTCAACTCGCAAGCCAAAGAGGCCGGGATCGATTCTGACGAGCTGCTTGCTTGAGCCGATGGCGAAGGCACGCCAAGACCGGCTACCATTGTATGAGCATCGCTGCGGCGATCAACACCACGAAGAAAACCGGTAGCAAGACCGGAGGTACGAGCCACTCGCGAAGGCTGAATCTAGGGGAATCCGACATACTGACCGCCTGTTGGTTCTGGCGGGAGCGCAATGCTCTCAGTCACCGATGACAGCCGAGGGGCGCGCGGTGATAAACTGTATGTAGTGATCCCTTCGCCGAATAGCGAGGCTTATCAAGAAACTATTTGTCGCGATCGGCATTGAATCGGATTGCTGCCCTGTTGCCAAATCTTCATTTGAGAGAGGCGCAACCGGCGCGTCTTCGTCTGGACGGAACGTCCGTGTTCCTGACGTACGCGGGTCGAGCGTCGGCCACCCGGCGAGCTCCGACTCAAACGGCGAAAAGGCCGGCGCGCGGCACCTGCAACCTGATCGGCCTGAACCATGATCGACTTTCCAAATCACAGCCGCTCGTATGATCGGACGCGGCATGCCGTGCGGTTCTGGGGACACGACAGCGCCATCGAGGCCTCGTTCTTCATCGACGAAGACGCATTGAAGCGGATTCAACCGGGCACCCGTTCCAGCGAATCGGGATTTCTGATCGCGTTCGATTCCAACCGCGACTTGATATGTGCGGCTGCGGCCAGGAAGTATGTCCGCGGCAGCCGGGGCTCCTACGACCTGCTCGCAGCAGATTTTTGAAGCGTTCGGCATGGGATGATGAGTTCGTGGTTTCGGTCGTGAATCCACGTTTCTAGCTCGCCCAGTTCTCGCGAAACTCGGGGAACAGCGTCAGGCCTCCGCAGGCGTAAATGGTCTGGCCCGTAATGTAACTGGCGTCATCCGAGGCGAGGAAGGCGAACACGGCGGCGATCTCTTCCGGGGTGCCGACCCGTCCCAGCGGAATGTGGCTGGTGACGACGCCGCGCTTGGCGGGATCACCCGTCCAGGCCGCGTTGATCGGCGTGTCGATCGCACCGGGGCCGACCGCATTGACGCGAATGCCGCGGCCGGCGAATTCCAGCGCCAGCGTGCGTGTCAGATTGGCGATGCCGCCCTTGCTGATCGAGTAAGCGAGATAGCCGGGCTTCGGAATGATCTGGTGGACGCTGGAGCAATTGATAATGCTGCCGCCTCCGCCGCGCGCGACGAAATGGACGAGCGCCTTCTGCGCGCAGAGCACGGCGCCGTTGAGATTGACGTCTATGATGCGGCGGTAGGTCTCGATGTCGAGCGCCTCGCTCGGCGACTCCCGCTGGAAGCCGGCATTGTTGACGAGGCAGTCGAGCCGCTTCCAGCGCGAAAGCACCGTCTCGAACATCGCGGCGACCTCCTGCTCATTGCTGACATCGGCCTTGACGACGACATGGTCGAGCTTGCCGTGGCCGCGGTCAGCCGATCCTGTCCTTGCCAGCGCGAGCGTCTCCTCGGCCCTCTCGGGGTGATCGACATGGTTGATGGCGACGGTCGCGCCCTCCTGCGCGAGCCGAATGGCGATGGCGCGGCCGATGCCTTGCGAGGCACCGGTCACCAGCGCGTATTGGCCGACGAGGCGGGAGGAAAACGGGGTCGAGCGATCGGTCTGCGGCATGAGCTTTCTCCGGGGATGCTTCATCATGGACGGAACCGGCGTTTTGTTCCATCCCGCTTGCGCATCGAAGGGATTCACCCGGCGCGGCGCGCGAGCGGCGAGGTCAGGATCTGGTAGAGAATGATGGCGCCGAAGGTCGCCGTGCCGATCCCGCCGATCGTAAACGCGCCGAATTTGAACGTGAGGTCGCCGGCGCCCGCGGTCAGCGCCACGGCGACGGTGATCAGGTTCGCAGGATTGGCGAAATCCACCTTGTTCTCGACCCAGATCCGTCCGGCCATCGCGGCGATCAATCCGAACAGCACGATCGAGAGGCCGCCGATGACGGGGCCGGGAATCGACAGGATCAGTGCGCCGAACTTCGGCGAGAAGCCGAGCAGGATCGAGACCGTGGCCGCGAATGCAAACAACAGTGTCGAATAGACCTTCGTCGCCGCCATGACGCCGATGTTCTCGGCATAGGTGGTGACGCCGGTGCCGCCGCCGCAGGCCGCCACGATGGTCGCGAGGCTGTCGGCGAACAGCGCGCGGCCGAGATAGCCATCGAGGCTCCGGCCCGTCATCGCGCCGACGGCCTTGATGTGACCGAGGTTCTCGGCGACGAGGATGACCGCAACCGGCGCGATCAGAAAGATTGCATCGGCGTGGAAGGTCGGCGTGGTAAAGCTTGGCATGCCCAACCACGGCGCGGCCGCGAGCTGCGCGAAGTCGATCGGCTTGCCGAAGCCGAGGCCGTTCGCGAACAGCAGGTACAGGAGATATCCGCCGATCGCACCGAGGATGATCGGTAGGCGGCGCCACAGGCCTGGAGCGGCAACGGCCACCACGCCAATGATCAGCACCGTCGCGAGCCCGATCCAGGTGTCGAACGCGTTGACGCTCACCGCCTTGACCGCCACGGGCGCGAGATTGAGGCCGATCGCGGCGACCACGGCGCCGGTGACGGCCGGCGGCATCAGGCGCTCGACCCAGCCAACGCCCGACCACATCACGATCAGCGCGATCACGCCGTAGAGCACGCCGGCGCCAACGATGCCGCCGAGCGCGACGGAGAGATTTGGATTCGGCCCCTGCCCGGCATAGCCGGTGGCGGCGATGACGACGGCGATGAACGCAAAGCTCGAGCCGAGATAGCTCGGCACGCGCCCCGCGACGATGACGAAGAAGATCAGCGTGCCGATGCCGGAGAACAGGACCGCAACATTGGGATCGAACCCCATCAGCAGCGGCGCGATGATCGTCGAGCCCGACATCGCGACGCAATGCTGGAGACCGGAGACGACGGTCTGGCCCCATGACAGCCGCTCCTCCGGCATGATCACGCCCGAGGCCTTGAATTTCCAGCGCGGAAAATAACTTTGCGGCTGCTCGTCCGAGCCCATCGTGGTTGTCATATTCCCCCCGTTGCGGTGCAGCGACTGATCTTCGTGCGATCCGACAAAAATGTGATTGTCGCTTCTGCGGCGACCATCACATGATGCGAGTCATGCAAGATTCAAAGCTTGCAAAATCCAGATCTTGCAGAATCAAAATCAATGCGTTCCGGGGCACACACTATGACACAAGTCGCGATCCAGCCAGCCGTCCATCGCCGGCATCAACCCTGGTACAAGATCCTCTACATCCAGGTCCTGATCGCGATCGCACTCGGGGTGCTCATCGGCTATTTCTATCCTGATCTCGGCAAGGAGCTGAAGCCGCTCGGCGACGGCTTCATCGCGCTGATCAAGATGATGATCGCGCCTGTGATCTTCTGCACCGTGGTGCACGGCATTTCCTCGATGGGCGACCTCAAGCGCGTCGGCCGGGTCGGGCTGAAGTCGCTGATCTATTTCGAGACGGTCTCGACCGTCGCGCTCGCCATCGGCCTGCTGGTCGGCGAGATTCTCCAGCCCGGGCACGGCTTCAACATCGATCCCGCCACGATCGATCCGAAGTCGGTCGCGACCTACGTCACCAAGGCCAAGGAAGAGGGCATCGTCGCCCATCTGATGGCGATCATTCCCGACAGCTATGTGGGCGCGATCGCGCGTGGCGACCTGCTTCAGGTGCTGCTGATCTCGATCCTGTCGGGCTTCGCCATCGCCTTCCTCGGCAAGGCCGGCGAGCCGATCGTGGAGGCGATCGACAAGGCCGCGAAAATGTTCTTCGGCATCATCCGCATCATCGTGCGCGTGGCGCCGATCGGCGCGTTCGGCGCGATGGCGTTCACCGTCGGCGCCTACGGCCTCGGCTCGCTGCTCAACCTCGCGGCCCTGATCGGCACGTTCTATCTCACCAGCATCCTGTTCGTGTTGATCGTGCTGGGCTCGATCGCGCGGCTCTCCGGCTTCTCGATCCTGCGCTTCATCGCCTACATCAAGGACGAACTCTTGATCGTGCTCGGCACCTCCTCGTCGGAAACGGTGCTGCCGCAGATGATCCAGAAGATGGAGCATCTCGGCGCCTCGCGCTCGGTGGTCGGCCTCGTCATTCCGACCGGCTACAGCTTCAACCTCGACGGCACCAACATCTACATGACGCTGGCGACGCTGTTCCTGGCGCAGGCGACCAACACCCATCTGACGATCTGGCAGGAACTCGGCATTCTCGGCATCGCCATGATCACCTCGAAGGGCGCCTCGGGCGTGACCGGCGCCGGGTTCATCACGCTTGCCGCGACGCTCTCGATCGTTCCCGACATCCCGATCCAGTCGATCGCGATCCTGGTCGGGATCGACAAGTTCATGAGCGAGTGCCGCGCGCTGACCAACCTGATCGGCAACGGTATCGCCTGCGTCGTCATCAGCATCTCCGAAGGCGAGCTCGATCGCGAGGCTCTGCACGAGACCATGGCTCATCCGCTGGAGATGGGCGAGGCGCTGGAACCGGGCGGCAGCGCGGCCTCGTAGGCCGCGCCACGCAGCCGGTAGAGCCTCAGAGAGTCGCGTTGGCGACCAGCTCGACCCTGCGCGCGATCTCGATCGCCTGCAGGAACGCCTCGTCGTGACTGACCACGAGCAGCGCGCCGTCATAGGCCCTCAAGCCTGCCTCGACGGCTTCGATCGAGTCGATGTCGAGGTGATTGGTTGGCTCGTCCAGGATGAGCAGGGACGGCGGCGTCGACCCGCCTAGAACGCAGGCGAGGCCCGCACGAAACAGCTGTCCGCCACTCAGGCTCCCCACGATCTGCGAGGCGGCATCGGCGCGAAACGCGAACCGGGCCAGGGCAGCATGGCACTCGTTCGCGCTCGCTTTCGGATTGAGACGCCCGAAATTGTCCAGGATGGAGATCGCGGGATCGAGCAGGCTGACCTTCTGGTCGAACAGCGCGAAGTCCGGCCTGACCCGCACGGTGCCCGCAAACGGGCGCAACTCGCCTGTGACGAGCTTGAGCAACGTTGTCTTGCCGGAACCATTCGGCCCGACGACCCCGACGCGCTCCGGGCCGACGAGCGTGAGTGAGAGATCGCGCAGGACCGGCTGCTCCGGCTGATAGCCGGCGTTGACGCGATCGAGCCATACCACCTCCCTGCCCGCCGGCAGGCCGGTCGGGGGCAGCTTGACCGACAGCGGCTGGCGAATCTCGACGCGCCGGCGCGCCGCGCCGACGGCCTCGATCGCCTCCGCGCGCCGCCGCTCGGCGATCTGCGCGGTCTTTCCGCCGCTATCCTCGCTGCGGTCCTTGCGTGCACCGGCGAGAATGCGCGGCATGTCGCCCTTGGCGCGCTTCTTCCTGCCGCCGCTGTCCTTGCGCGCCTTGCGTTCCGCTGCCTCCTGCGCCTTGCCGTCGATCTCGGCGAGATGCTTCTCGGCATGCGCAAGGTCGTGCCTGACGGCAGCGAGCTCGATGGCCTTCTGCTCGCGGTAACTGCTCCAATTGCCGCCGTACCGTCTTGCCCCGAGCGATGTCATCTCGACGATGGCATCCATGGTCTCGAGCAGGTCGCGGTCGTGACTGACGACGATCGCCCCGCCCCGCCAGCCTGCGAGCAGGTCGACCACTGACTTACGTCCATCACGATCGAGATTGTTGGTGGGCTCATCGAGCAGCAGGAAGTCCGGCTCGGCGAAGACCAGCGCGGCCAGACGGATCCGCGTGATCTGCCCGCCCGACAAACGATCCAGCTCCGTGTCGGTATCAGGATCGAACCCGACACGCGCGAGCGCGGACGCAAGCCGCGCTTCGAGCGTCCAGTCGACGTCGGTGACTTCGTCGGCGAATGCATCGCCCCGCTCGGCACGGCGAAGCAGCTCCAGCGCTGCGCGCGCGCCGAACAGATCGATCACCGCGGCGCCCGCAGGAAGCTGGACGTCCTGGCGGAGCATTCCCACGGTTCCGCTCACGCGAACGCGTCCCGCTTGGGGAATGTGCTCTCCGGTGATCGCAGCAAGCAGCGTTGTCTTGCCGACGCCGTTGCGGCCGACGAGACCAGCCCGTTCGGCACCAAATGTCAGGTTGAGGTCGGAAAGGAGAGGACGGCCGTCAGGCGTGGACAGCGAGAGGTTCGACAGAATGATCGATGCAGGCATGGAATTCCCCGTGAGCAAGGCGGATGGGCGTTGCGGTCGGGGTGAAATCCATGGATGCGAAACTCCTGATTGATGCCTCGCTAATAATCCCGCCGGGCGCCGAGATCAAGGCGCATTCCGCGCGACGCGTCCGGGCCAATCAGCAAAGCATCACGAAGCTGTTGATGGACGCTGCATGGGGCATGCGGTAAGGGGCAAAAAACAACGTGTCTCAACCAAGAGGCCATCTCTTGAGCGGCAAGCCGAATAGCCCCCTCGCCCAACTGCTTCAGCAAGCCTTTCTGGCGCTACGTGCAAAGCAGTTCGACATTGCAAGGCAGCTTGCGACCGAAGCCCTGAAATCAAATCGCACCGACCGGAATGCCGTGCTGATCCTCGCCCATGCCCTGCTCGGCCAGGAGCGTGCGGAGGAGGCGATTGCGCCGCTGGAGAAAGCCGCGAAGCGCAATAGCGATCCCGAAATCGAGACGCTGCTCGGCCATGTGCTGTGTGCCGCGCGGCGCAGAAGCGATGGACTGGCGCAACTGCGGCGAACCACAGCGCGCCGTCCGCCCTATCTGCCCGCGTTCCAGGAGCTGGCGGGCCAGCTTGCGAACGCCGGCGAGGTTGGCGAGGCGGTCGGGATGATCGAGCAAGCCCTCGCGCTCGCCCCGGCCAGCGTCGATCTGCAACTCGACCTTGGCCGCATGCATGTCCGGAATAACAATCGCGCCAAAGCGCGTACCGTGCTGACCGCGGCGCGCGCGATCGGGCCGGGACGCACCGATATCCTGACCGAACTTGCCTGGGCCGAGCTTCTCGACGGCGCCTATGCGGAGGCCGCCGACACCTACCGTCACGCGCTCGGGCTTCGCCCGGACGACGCTCTCTCCCGCGCCAATCTCGCGATCTGCCTGATGGAGATGGGCGAACGCGATGGCGGCGAGGCGGCGCTGCGGTCCGTGTATGGCGGACGGCCGCAGATGCTCAGCCGCGCCGCCCTCACACTCGCCGCCTCGTCGCACGGCCGCTTCTTCTTCCGCCCGAGCGCCGCGGCGAAATTCCTGGGAGCCAGGCCCGAGCGGGCTACGCCCTGAATTTCCGCCGGTACAGACCCGGCTCGCGCTTCAGCGCGGCGCGCAGGGCGTGGACCTTCTGCGCTTCATCCTCGGTGAACGCCGAGGTCTGCCGCGTCCAATCCTCACGCTTGACCGGAATGCATTGCGCGATCGGTGTGCCCTTGGGCAGCACGCCGCGAAAGCCCGTATTGTGCCAATGCGCCGGAAAGTGGATCCAGCTGTCGCGATAGCGATCGCAATCGACGAGGCCGCTCAGCGTGATGAACGGCAGGTCGAACCGATTGACCGGATGGGTGAAGAACAGCGAATAGCCTTCCGGCGCCTCGATGGTCCAGAGATTGTGAAACTTGATGACGAAGCGATCGGCCTCGAACAGCGGCGAGCCGGTGAGCTGGCCCTGATCGTGAAAGCTGATCGGCGAGCGCGGAAAATCAATCTCACCGCCGGGCGGGATGTCGTTGTCCCAGCTGATCTCGCCATCCTCAACCCTGATATCGCAGATTAGCGGGATCAGGAAACCGCATGTCATCGCGTCGATGAACGGCGGGCAGCGCTTGACCGTCTCGTCATCCTGCTGATTGAGGGCACTGAAGGCCGTGGTCGGCATCGCCTTGAGCCAGTCGGGAACGCCGACATTCGCCGGCACCGGCTGCGGCAGCAGGCCTTCGAGTTCTCCGGGGCAGCGAAATTTGATCGCGAGCTTGTTGTTATTATTCTGCGAGGACATTGGGCATTCCAGCCGAGTGCCCTACTGATAAACGGAAACTGCGGCGCGTCAAAGCGCCGCAGCTAATCCAGACCATTACATCTTCGTCATGTTCGGATCGACGGCTCTCTTCACGGGCCCGTGAGAAGAGCGCAATCAGCCCTTGAGCGCAGTGACCACCACCTCGATCAGCGCACCGCCGCCGAGATCGGCGACGCCGACCGTGGCGCGCGTCGGCAGGTTGTCGCCGAAGAACTCGGTCCAGGCCGCGTCCATCTCCTTCTTCTTGGAAAGATCCGTGACGAAGATCGAGGTGCTGACGACGCGCGACTTGTCGGTGCCGGCTTCCTTCAGATAGCCGGCGATCTTGCCGAGGATGTTGCGGGTCTGATCGCCCATCGAGACCGAGGTGTCGTCGGCGATGGTGCCGCCGACGAAGACGAAGCCGTTGGCCTCGACGGCGCGGTGCATGATGGGCGTGCGGATGCTGCGGGTGATGCTCATGATGTCCTCTTCTTAGAGCGTGGAAGGATGGAAGCGGTCGATGCCGAGATCGCCGATTCGGGTCTGGGTGCCGCCATTGACAATCAGCTCGGCCATCACGGCGCCGGCGCCGGGGCCGAGCTGGAAGCCATGCAGCGAGAAGCCGAACTGGTGATAGAGGCCCTTGTGGCGGCTGCTTGGTCCGAACACGGGGATATCGTCCTTCATCTTCGCCTCGATGCCAGCCCAGGCGCGGACGATCGTCGCGCTGCGCATCACCGGGAACAGCTCGAACACGGTGCGCGCGCTGATCGCGAGGCTCTTCCAGTCCAGCACCGTCTCGTTGCGATCCTGATAGGGCGTCGCCAGATGGCCGCCGCCGATCAGCACGGTGCCGTTGGAGAACTGCTTGAAGGACAGTTTTCGCCCGCGCAGGATCACGACGGGGTCGATGAAGTGCGGCACGCGCGAGGTGATCATCAGCATCGGCGCCACGGTCTCGACCGGAACGGGCTCGCCGAGTGCGGCGGCGATGTTTCCGGCCCAGGCGCCGGCGGCATTGACGAGCACCGGCGCGGCAAAGGTTTCAGTGCCGACATCGACGTGCCAGAGGCCGCCGCTCTGACGGATGTTGCTGGCAGCCACGCCCTCGCGCACGGTCGCGCCGAGCTGCTCGGCCTTGCGCCGGAACGCCGTCGTCGTCTGCGCCGGATTGGCGGCGCCATCGCGGCGCGAGACGACCCCGCCGGGGCAAGTTTCAGCCACGGCCGGCACCAGCCGCCGCAATTCAGTCGCGTCGATCAGCTCTTCATGGGTGAAGCCGAGCGCGTTCAGCTCAGCGACACGCGCGCGGCAGACCGCGAGCTCCTCCTCGTTCTCCGCGACGAGAACCTGACCGTAACTCTCAAAGCTGCAATCGTCGTCGAGGAGATCGGTGATCTTCTCCCAGATCCCCATCGAGCGGATCGAGAGCGGGATTTCGGGCACGTGCCGCGCGAGCTGGCGGACGCCGCCGGCATTGACGCCGGATGCATGGCGGCCGGCGTAGTCTTTCTCGATCAGCACCGGCTTCATGCCGGCGAGGCACAGATGCAGCGCGGTCGAGCATCCGTGGATGCCGCCGCCGACGACGATCGCATCCACCTTTTGGGTCATCCGCGCACCACCGCCTTGACGTCGGCCTCGCTCTTCGGAACGGCGGCGAGCTCGGCGAGCGTGATCGGCTTGACCGGTGCGCGCAGCCGGTAATAGCCGATCTCCTGTGCCGTCTTGCCCCGCGCCTGCGCCATCAGCTCGGTGACGGTGAGGCCGCAGAGCCGGCCCTGGCACGGGCCCATGCCGGTGCGGCGATAGGCCTTGAGCTGGTTCGGGCCGGTCGCGCCGATGGCAACGGCATCGAGAACGTCCTTCGCGGTGACTTCCTCGCAGCGGCAGACGATAGTGTCGCCCGTGGGAATGCGGAACTGCGGCGCGGGGCGGAACAGCGTGTCGAGGAAGACGCGGCCGCGCTCGGCCTTGGCGAGATCGGCGCGGAGCGACGCCATCGGCGCAAGTTTTGTGGCAACCGCAGGCGCCAATGCCTCCACCGCCGCGCGCGCCGCGATGCGGCCACGGACCACAGCCGCATTGGCACCACCGATGCCGGCGCCGTCACCAGCGATCGCGATGCCAGCGACCGATGAATTGCCGCTCGCGTCTAACATTGGCGACCAGCACAATTGCAGATCATCCCAGCGATGCTCGATACCGGCGGCCATCGCCAGATTGACGTTGGGCACGACGCCCTGATGCAGCAGCAACAGATCCGCCGGAATCGTCTCACGCTTGCCGCCGGCGACATAGCTCACGCTCTCGAGTTGGCCATCACCGGATGCTGAGAGCTCGGTGACGCTGGAGACGACCTGCACCTTGGCCTTCACTTCGCGCATCATCGACAGGCCCTTGGTGAAATAGGGCGAGGTCAAGAAGGCGAAGGCATGCGGCAGCGCGGCGAAGTAGTTGCTGCGCTCGGTGGTGTCGAGGATGCGATCGATGCGGCCGCCAAGCCGAAGGATCTGCGCGGCGAGCAGCCAGAGCAACGGCCCCTGCCCCGCGATCACCGTGCGTCCGTCCGGCACCAGGGCCGATGATTTCAGCATCGTCTGCGCGGCGCCCGCGGTCATCACGCCCGGCAAGGTCCAGCCGGGAATCGGAAACGGCCGTTCCAGCGCGCCGGTCGCAAGGATCAAGCGCTGCGCCTTGAGGAAAGCGGACGCACCGCCGATCGAGACGGCGATCTCGAGATTGCGGTCGAGACTCCAGACGGTGGCGCGATGGATAATCTCAGCGCTGCTCGCGCGGAGCGACTGAACGAGGTCGGCACCGACCCAATAGTCGGCGCCAAGCTGGTCGCGGTCGGTCACGGGCGTGGACGAGATGGCACGAAACACCTGGCCGCCGGGGCCGATGTTCTCGTCGAGCAACAGAGTCGACAGGCCGGCTTCGGCGGACGTCGCAGCGGCCGCGAGACCGGCGGGCCCGGCGCCGATCACCACGACGTCATAGGCTTCGCGCTTGGGAGCTACAGTCATTTTCCGATCTCCCGCTTGCCCTTCTGAATCTCGATCTGCATGCCCTCGGCGACGGGCACGAGGCAGCCCTGGCGGTTGCCGACGCCGTCGATGGTGACGAGGCAGTCGAAGCACACGCCCATCATGCAATAGGGCAGACGCGGCGCGCCGCTCACTGCGGTGGAACGGCGCGCATCGCAGCCGGAGGCCAGAAGCGCGGCGGAGACAGTGTCGCCCTGGCGCGCCGCGATGGCCGTGCCATCCACGAAGATCTGGACCTGCGGTCGCTTGTCCTGTTCGGATCGTCTAAACATGGGATGCCTCTTGGCTCCTTTAGATATCTCTAATAGCCGCTGTTGTTCGCAGCACCGGCGGCGCCGAAACGGCTGGCCGAGAACGCGCCAACCAGCTCCGGCTCGAGCGCGCCAGCTGCGACCATGCGCGCGATCTCGAAGGCGTGGTTGGAGGCGAGCGTCACGCCGGAATGACAGCAGGCGACGAAGGCGCCGGGATGCGTCTCCGACTGGTCGTAGATCGGAAAGCCGTCCTGCGGCATGACGCGGATGCCGGCCCAGCTCCTGACGACGTTGAGCCGCGACAGATGCGGAAACATCCTTTGCGCGCGATCGGCCATCACGGCACTGACGGAATGCTTCAGGGCGCGATCGTCGAGCTCGTCCTCCTTGCTGTCGCCGATCATCACCGTGCCCTCGTCGGTCTGGCGGATCGTGGTGAGGGGATGCGGCAGGAACGGCATGGTGCGCTCGGTCACCACGATCTGGCCGCGGGTCGGGCCCATCGGCGCGTGGAGGCCGACCATCGGCGCCAGCGTCTGGTTGGCATTGCCGGCCGCGAGCACGATCTTGGCGGCGCGCAGCTCGCCCTTCGGCGTCGTCAGGCGGAATTCGCCACCGCTCTTGCCGATCGCCGAGACCGGGCGCTCCGGAAAATATTCGATGCCGAATGCCTTGAAGCCGGTGTGGAAGGCGCGGAAGGTCCGCAGCGAATTGACGTGGCCGTCGAGCGGACAATAGCTGCCGCCGGACACTTCCGGCCCGATCAGCGGCAGCGACTTCTTCACCTCGGAGGCGGAGAGCATCTCCATCTTGTAATCGGCGGCACCGGTCTGGTTGTGCATGCGCTTGACCAGCTCGGCGCGCTGGCCGAACTCGTCATCGCCAAGCGTCAGATGGAAGCCACCGTTCTGTTGAAGCGAGACATCCAGGCCGGTCTGTTGCTTGAGTTCGGAAGCAAGCTGGCTCCACGCTTGTGACGCCTGCACGGTCCAGACAGTATAGGCCGGCATGCCGAGCCCTTTGCTCTGAACCCAGACCAGCGCAAAGTTCGCGCGCGAGGCGCGCTTGGTGATATCGCCTTCGTCGAGAACGGCCACGCTCTTGCCTAGCCGGCCGAGGCCCCAGGCAATCGCGGAGCCGAGCAATCCGCCGCCGACGACGGCGACGTCATAATCAGATTTTTGCTTTGACGCGTTTTCTTCACGCGAACCGGCGTCCACTTCGCTCGAAAACGCTTTAGACATGAGTTCTCCTATCGTCCCGTATCGCCCTTGCCGGCGAGCACACGGTCGAGCCCGTAGAAGCGGTCGAGCAGAATGAGGGCGGTCATGGTGATCGCGATCACGCAGGCCGAGACCGACGTCACCAGCGGATCGATGTTGTCCTGGATATAAAGGAACATGCGCACCGGCAACGTCTCGGTGCCGGGTGCCGCGAGGAAGACGGTCATGGTGAGATCGTCGAAGGACTGGATGAAGGCGAGCGCCCAACCGCTGATGACGCCGGGCAGGATCAGCGGCAGCGTCACGCGGCGAAACAGGGTCCAGCCGTTGGCGCCGAGCGAGACTGCCGCCATCTCGACCGAGAGGTCCATGCCGGTCGCCGCCGCCAGCGTCAGCCGCAGCGCGAACGGAAACACGATGATGACATGCGCGATGATCAGCGCGGCAAAGCTGCCGCCGAGGCCGGCCGAGGTGAAGAAGCGCAGGAAGGCGATGCCGAGCACGACATGCGGGATCATCAGCGGCGACAGGAACAGCGCCGCGAGCGCATCGCGGCCGCGGAAGCGATAACGCGCGATCGCCAGCGCTGCCGGCACCGCGAACAGCAGCGCCACGAAGGATGAGAGCGCACCGAGCCCCAGGCTCACCCAGAAGGCATGGATGAACTCGGGATAGTTGGCGATCGCCCTGAACCAGCGCAGCGAAAAGCCGTTGGTCGGCAGCGACAGAAAGCCTTCCGGCGTGAAAGCAACGAGGCAGACCACGAGGATCGGCGCGACCATGACGACGACGAAGATGGTGTGGAAGATCAGCGCGAGCGGGCCGTTCCGGCTCATCGGAACACCTCCGCGTAGCGGCGCTCGATCAGCGCGTTGCTTCCGACGACGATCAGCACCAGCGCGACCAGCAGCAGCGTTGCGACCGCTGCACCGAGCGGCCAGTTCAGCGTGTTGAGGAATTCGTCATAGGCCAGCGTCGCCGCGACCTTGAGCCGACGGCCACCGATGATCGCCGGCGTCGCGAAGGCACTGGCCGAGAGCGAAAACACGATGATCGCCCCCGACAGCACGCCCGGCATTATCTGCGGCATGATGATGCGGCGGATGATGGTCACGGGCCCCGCGCCGAGCGACATTGCGGCGTTCTCGATCTGCGGATTGAGCCGCTGGAGCGCGGCCCACACCGACAGCACCATGAACGGCATCATCACATGGGCGAGCGCAACCACCATCCCTGTCTCGGTGAACATGAAGGGAATGGGCGAGCGGATCACTCCGAGCGACATCAGCAGCTTGTTGACGAGGCCGTTGTTGCCGCCGAACAGCAGCGCCCAGCCGAGCGTCCGCGCCACCACGGAGATCAAGAGCGGCCCGAGGATGACGAGCAGAAAAAGACTCTTCCAGCGCCCGCTCATGCGGTTGAGGATGTAGGCTTCGGGTGCGCCGAGCAAAGCGGTGAGCAGCGTCGTCAGGATCGCGATGCGAAACGTCCGCCAGAACATTTCTGCGTAATAGGGATCGGTCGCGATCTCGTGCCAGTTCTTCAGGATGAAGACCGGCTCGATGCCCTTGTACTGGCCCCAGTCGTGGAACGACAGCATCACCGTCATCGCCAGCGGAATCAGCAGCACGCCGACGAACAGCATCAAGGCGGGCGCGGTCAGCGCCCATGGCGCACGCGCGTTGCGCTCGTCCGCGGCCGTGCTCATGCGCCGGCCCTCGCGCGCACGCTCATGTCTTCGGGACGCCAGGCGAGGTGAACGGCCTCGCCCTCGGCCGGCGGCGCCGTCCCGTCATTCTGGCGGATCACGATCGCCGGGCCGCATTCGCTGTCGCACTGGAACAGCCAGTGATTGCCCTGGAAGATGCGCGTGACGATCTTTGCGCCGAGCCCCGTATCGCCAAATCCGATCCGTTCAGGGCGAATGCTGACAGTGACAGGGCCGCTGAGCCCGGCCGGCGCCGGCGCGTTCCAGGAGCCAGCCACCAGCCGTACCGGCGTCGCGGTCCGATCGATCGTCGCCGCAAAATCGTTGGTCTTGCCGAGGAACTGCGAGACGAAGGCCGAGGCCGGCTTCTCATAAGTCTCCTGCGGCGAGCCGATCTGCTCGATGCGGCCCTGGCTCATCACCACGATGCGGTCGGACAGCGACATCGCCTCGTTCTGGTCGTGGGTAACAAGGATCGTCGTGGTGCCGATGGTGCGCTGGATCTGGCGCAGCTCGATCTGCATCTCCTCGCGCAGTTTGGCGTCGAGATTCGACAGCGGCTCGTCGAGCAAGAGCACGCTCGGCTTGATCACCAGCGCGCGCGCCAGCGCCACGCGCTGCTGCTGACCGCCGGACATGCGGCGCGGATGGCGGTCCTCGTAGCCGGCAAGCCCGACCATCGCGAGCGCGGCGCGGACGCGCTCGGCTCTTTCGGCGCGCGGCACGTTGCGCATCTCGAGGCCGAACGCGACGTTCTCCGCCGCCGTCATGTGCGGAAACAGCGCGTAGCTCTGGAACACGATGCCGAGCCCGCGCTTCGCGGGATGGATCGCGGTCAGGTCCTTGCCCTCCAAGCGGATTGCGCCGCGTGTGGGATCGAGGAAGCCCGCGATCATCTGCAGGGTCGTGGTTTTGCCGCAGCCGGACGGGCCGAGGAAGGAGATGAACTCCCCCTTCCCCACCGACAGACTGAAGTCGTCGACCACAGTCTGCGCGCCGAACTGCTTTGCGACCCGATCGAGCTCGAGATAGGCCATGCGCTGTCTCCGCAACGATCAGATCAACGCTCGACCTCGCGATTCCAGCGCTTGGTCCACTCCTCGCGCTTCTCGTTGATCACAGTCCAGTCCGGATTATAGAGCTTTGCCGCGCGCTCGCCGATCGGCGCCATCTTGCCGAGCTCCGGCGGTACCACCAGTGATTTCAGCACCGGGCCGTAGCCGTAGTCCTTCAGCATCACGAGCTGGATTTTTGGGTCGAGCAGCATCTTGACGAAGTTTGAGGCCAGCGGCGAGGCATTCGGCTTGGTGATCGGACACGCCGTCGTCAGCAGCGTCGCCGCGCCTTCCTTCGGATAGACGAAGTCGACGGGGAAGCCGGTGTTGGCGAAGCTCTGCACGCGGCCGGTGCCCCACACCGCGATCACGGCCTGGCCGGACTGGAACAGCTCGGTCATCTTGCCCGGCGACGGCTCGTAGGCGAGCACGTTCGGATTGATCTGCTCCTTGAAGATCTTGAAGCCGGAATCGACGTTGGTCTCGCCGCCGCCGTTCATCTTCGACAGCATCACCAGCGCTTCGAGGCCGTAGGTGTTGTTGATCGGCGGGATCACGAGCTGTTTTGCGTATTTCGTGTCCTTGAGATCGTTCCAGGAGGTCGGCGGCGCCCAGCCTTTCTCGGCGAACACCTTGGTGTTGTACATCAGACCGGTCGCGACGATGCCGATCGCAACGGCGCGATCGTCCTTGAAGCGGGCGGTGTCGTAGAGATCGGCGGCCGGCAAGCCTTCGAGCTTGCCGCAGAAGCCGAGCTGGATCGCCTGGTACATCGGGCCGTCGTCGACGATGGCGACGTCGATCTGCTGGTTGCCCTTCTGCGCCTGGAGCTTGGCCAGCGTGTCGGTGGAGTTGCCGGCGACGTACTCGACCTTGACGCCATTCTCCTTCTCGAAGGCCGGGATCACCTCATCGCGGATGGTCTTCTCGAACGAGCCGCCGTAACCGGCGACATAGAGCGTTTTCTGCTGGGCCGAGGCGGCCGACGGGACGGCGATGAGCGCTGCGATGCTGACCGCGGTCAGGAGGCTGAGAGTCTTCATATGGACCGATCTCCAATACCGGGATGAGGTGACGTGCCGAAAAATCTATGACTGAGGTGCCTTCCGCATTTCCTTCCGCGCCAACCCTCTGCAGACAGGGCTCCGGCCCCTGTTCGCCAGGTTTTGGCGCGATCTGGAGGTTTGAACCCCTCCAATCTGCCGAAAAAGCGGGCTGTCTCCAGTCCTGATGAAAAAGATCGCAAACCCTGGCTTCCATCGTCCAATGAATAATGGCACCCTCTGCATGCCTAAATGTTATGGATGGAAATTGGGATGGCGCGGATCAATTCGCGGCAGGTGGAGGCCTTCCGCGCGACGATGCTGACCGGCAGCGTGACTGAGGCGGCAGCGCTGATGACCGTGACGCAGCCGGCGGTCAGCCGGCTGCTGCGCGACCTCCAGGCGCTCCTCAAGATGGAGCTGTTCGAACGGCGCGGTACCGGGCTGGTGCCGACCGCCGCGGCGATGGCGCTCTATACCGAAGTGGAGCGCTCCTTCGTCGGGCTCGAGCGCATCACGGCGGCCGCCGAGGAAATCCGTGGCCGCCGCACCGGCTCGCTGCGCATCGCCGCGCTGCCGGCGCTGTCGAACGGCTATCTGCCGCGGCTCGCCGGACATTTCCTGAGAGAACGGCCCAACCTCAACCTCGCCTTCTTCGGCGTGATCTCGCCGATCGTGGTCGATTGGGTGCTCAACAATCAATGCGACATCGGCTTCGCTGAGGTGCCGATCGCCCATTCCGGCCTGCCGAGCCAGCGGCTGCCGGCGTTGGCGCGCGTCGCGGTGCTGCCGACCGGTCATCACCTCGCGGAGAAAGAGGTGCTGGAGCCACGCGATTTCGAGGGCGAGACGTTCATCTCGCTGTCGGCGGGGTCGTCGAGCCGGCACCTCGTCGACCAGGTCTTCCATCGCCACGACGTCCGCCGCGTGCTCAGGGTCGAGACCACGCTGTCGGAGATCATGTGCGGCATGGTGTCATCCGGGCTTGGCGTCGCGATCTGCGATCCCTTCACCGCGCAGGAATTTTCCACCCGCGGCGTCGTCGTGCGCCGCTTCCTGCCGCGCATCGACTTCGAATTCTCCGCCGTTTTTCCGGCGCAGCGCAGCCCCTCGCCCGTGGCGCTCGATCTGGTCGAGACCATGCGCAAGGCGCTAGTTGAATTCGAGGACGACGCAACACTCAGCCGTTGAACGCGGCCTGCGCCTCCGGCAGGTCCCAGATCTTGCCGATCGCCGCACTGCCCGCCGCCGTGATCGCCGCTTCGTCCGCGCCGAGATAGCCACCCTCATCGACCAGCATGCGGCCGTCCACCATGACCTGATCGATGTTGGCGCGGTTGGCGAGCGCGATCAGCGCGCGACGTGGGTCGAACAGCGGTTGAAGATGCGGATGGGTGAGATCGACGACGGTGAGATCGGCGGTCGCGCCGGGCTCGATCCGGCCGAGATCAGGCCGATTGATGACGTCGGCGGCGACTGCCGTATTCGCTTCGATCAGCTCCGGCGAGCTCGCGACATCGGCGCGGGCTGAGGTGACCTTGGAGATCAGCGAGGCGGCATTGAGCTCGCCCAGCAGGTCCATGTTGTAGCCGTCGGTGCCGACCACGGTGCGGACGCCGTGCTCGGCGAAGCGGCTGAACGCCGCGGTGACGCCGGCGCGCGCGAACACGCGCGGGCAATTGAGCACGGTCATGCCGTGCGCGGCCATCAGCCTGAGATCGTCGTCGGTGCTGAACATGCAGTGCGCCGCCATCAGGTCTGGCGCCAGCAGGCCGAGCCAGTCGAGATATTGCGCCGGCGTGCGGCCGCCATAGCGCCTGCCGATGGTCTCGACCTCGGCGCGGCTCTGCGCCATGTGCGTCGTGATGGGCACGCCAAGCTCGCGCGCCCGTGCGGCGCAGGCTTTCAGCAGATCGGGACCGCAGGTGTCCGTGGCGTGCGGGCTCATCGCAAGACTGATGCGCCCGTCGCCGCGATTGTTCCAGCGCTGATAGAGCGCGTCCCACGTTGCCATGTCGGCGGTGCCGTCGTCGCCGGAGTACTGCACGACGCCATCAGGGCCCGCCTTGGCGTCGGACGTCGAGAACAGATAGGGCGCGCCGTAGAAGCGAATGCCCATCTCCTCGGCGGCATCGAACATCTCCGGAATTGAATTGCGGAACGGCTCCATCACGGTGGTGGCACCGCCCTTGAGGAGCTGGAGGATGCCAAGCCGCGCGACGGCAAGGCGCTCTTCCGCCGACAGGATATCGGCGCCGCGCTTGGTCAGCGGCAAGAGCACCGTATAGACGATGCTCTGGTTATTCTTGCGGCCGTTGCCGTCCTCGGTATGGCTGCGCGCCACCGCTTCGGAGAAGCAGTGATTGTGCAGGTTCAAGAGACCGGGCAGCACGAAGCGGCCGGGGCGGTCGTAGATCTCGTCCGCGCGCGGTCTGTCGCGTGTGACCGCGGCAATCTTCTTGCCTTCGACCAGGACCCAATGGTCGCGCAGCACGTCCTGCGCGCCGTCCTTGCGTGACAGCACATAGCTGCCGAAAATTGCCGTGGTGCTCATGCGGGGCGTACGTTCCAGAAGACGGCGGTGCCGTCGAGAATGCCGGTGATGGCTTTGCGATAGGCGGTCGGCTGCTTGTACAGGCCGATCGGAATATAGGGGATTTCCTCGAACGCGACCGCCTGGATCTCGCGGCAGATGCGCTGCTGCTCGGCGAGTTCGGAGGCCGCCAGCCACTGGCCGCGCAACGGCCCCATCTTCTCGCTCGCGTACCAGCCGGCGACCTTGCCCTCGCCGCGGATGTTGGTGTTGCCGGCCGGATTGAGCCAGTCGATGCCCTGCCAGTTGCCGACCGCGGCGCTCCAGCCGCCCTGCCCGATCGGGTCCTTCTTGAGCTGGCGCTGCAGGATGACGGCGAAGTCGAGCCCGGCATATTCGACGTTCATGCCGGCCTTGCGTAAGCTGTCGACCGCGATCTCGCCGAGCGGCTTCTGCGCCAGCGAATTGGTGGGGACCAGCACCACGATCTTCTCGCCATTGTAGCCGGCGGCCTTCAGCTCGGCCTTCACCTTGGCGTAGTCGCGCGGGCCGCGGAACACGTCGAGGCCGACGTCGCTCGCCATCGGGGTATCGGGCGCGAAATAGCCGATCGGCGAGACCTGGAAGGCCGGATCGGTACCGGCCACGGCCGTCATGAACGCGGATTGGTCGATCGCACCCAGCAGCGCACGGCGAATGGCAGGATTGTCGAACGGCGGCTGCAGATGATTGAGGCGCAGCATGCAGGCGTAGCCTCTGGGGTCAAGGATGCGCGTCTCGATATCGCCGGCCGCCTTGATGATCGGCAGCAGGTCGTGCGGCGTGGTCTCCTGCCAGTCCTGCTCGCCGGTCTGGAGCGCGGCGACGCCGGTGCCGGCATCGGGCGTTGTGGTCCAGACCACGCGATCGTAGTGCACGATCTTCGGTCCCGCGGTCCAATCCGGCTTGCCGTCGGTGCGCGGCTGGTAGCGGTCGAATTTGGCATAGGCGTTGCGGGCGCCCTGCACGCGCTCGTCGGCGAGATAGCGGAACGGGCCGCTGCCAATCACTTCGGTCAGCGGCTTGAACGGGTCCTGGCTCGCCAGCCGCTCCGGCATCATGAAGCAGGGATTGATCGCGGCCTTGCCGAGCGCCTGCGGCAGCAGCGGGAACGGACGCTTGAGGCGGAAGCGGATGGTGCGGTCGTCGGCAGCCGAGAGCTCGGCGGTCGCCTCCAGCAGCTCGCCGCCAAAGCCGTCGCGCGCCGCCCAGCGGCG
This sequence comes from Bradyrhizobium sp. 956_D2_N1_4, assembly GCF_052076025.1. Taxonomy (NCBI): domain Bacteria; kingdom Pseudomonadati; phylum Pseudomonadota; class Alphaproteobacteria; order Hyphomicrobiales; family Nitrobacteraceae; genus Bradyrhizobium; species Bradyrhizobium sp. 956_D2_N1_4. Next base: position 6,575,903 of record NZ_CP197237.1, read on the forward strand.
GATGCTGGCGACGCAGTCGCGCGCCAGCACACGTTCGCCATCGTGCCAGAACAGGCCGTCGCGCAAGCTGAGGTCCCATTGCAGCAAGTCACCGGAGATGGCGTGGCCCGACAACATCTGCGGCGAGACCTGCAGCGAGGAGCTCATGCCATAGAGCGTGTCGTAGACCATGAAACCATGGTTTCGCGACACCTGCGCGGTCGAATAGATGGGGTCGACGAAGGCGAGGTCGATGACGGGGATGAAACGCAAGGTGCTCTGCGCTTCGGCACGGACGATGCCCGGCAGCGACAACGCCGGTACTGCGGCGGCGGCCTTGAGGAGCGAGCGGCGGGAGATCGGCATGACAAAAGGCTCCTGAAGGATCTTACGTATTCAACAACACCGCGCCGATTGCAGCGGCGACCGCCTGCTGCGCCGGCTCGATCACGGGCACGCCGATCGCTTCCGCGATCGCCGCGCGGTGCGAGGCCATGCCGGCGCACCCCATCACCACGACATCGGCGCGGCATTGGGTTACCAGCGCGCGGCCGGCATCGACCAAGCGGCCGCGGATATCGGCGCCTGCCGTTTCCGCCGCACTCGCGCCGACCGACCAGCTTCCGGCGTAACGGCTGTCGACGCCCATCACCCGCGCCATGCGTTGCTGGCGGCGGATGCTCGACGGCGACAGCGCGATGACGCCAAAACGTTCGCCCAGCATCAGCGCGCGAAAGATGCCGCATTCGGCGATGCCCAGCACCGGACGGCCGCCGGCCGCCTCGCGTACCGCATGCAGGCCGGGATCGCTGAAGCAGGCCAGCACGAAGGCATCCGCATCATCGCGCGTGACGCGGTTGACCAGCGGCATGACCACGCTGTCGGCATCGCGCTGCGAGCTGATGCCCGGCGGTCCCTCGGCGAGGCCGACCACCTCGATGTCAGGCCCGCCGGCAATGCGCAGCGGCGCGACCGCCTCGTCGATCGCCGCCGTCACCGACGCCGAGGAGTTGGGGTTGACGACGAGGATGCGACGACGGGTCATGGTGCTGCTCAGCGGTTACCGGCTTCGTGGCGCAGGAAGTTTTCCGCGATCTTCTCGCCGGTCGTGATCCAGACGTCAGGGCACGACTTTGCGTAGGTCAGGAACTCGCGGAGCAGGCGCAGCCGCATCGGACGGCCGCTGCATTGGGGATGCAGCACGGTCGTCACCATCGCGCCCCAATCCCTGGTTTCGTCGAGCTCGTCCTTCCAGATCGAGAGCACATGCTCCTTGGGGAAGATCGAGCGCGGGCTGAAGCGGGCCGAGAGGCCGTGCATCCAGTCGTCATAGCTGGCTGTCACCGGCAACTCGATCGTGCCAGGCTTGCCGTCGGCAAGGCGATGGCGATAGGGCCGCACGTCGTCGCGGAAGGAGGACGTGTAGACGATGCCGTGACGCACCAGTGCGACGCGCAGTTCCTCGGTGAACTCGCCGTAGGGCGCGCGATAGCCGGTCGGCCTGACGCCGAGTCGGCGCTTCAGCGCCTCAAAGCCGCGCTCCAGCTCCTCCTCGATCCAGGGATCGCCGGGATCGGGCAGGAGATGGTGATAGCCGTGATGGCCGATCTCGTGGCCGGCCTTGAGAATCGATTCGGCCATCGCCGGATGCGCGTCGACCGACCATCCCGTGACGAAGAACGTCGCCTTGAGATCGAGCTGGTCGAGCAATTCCAGAAGTTTCGGCGTGCCGACGCGGGCCTCATAGCCGCCATAGCTCATGGTGATGAGCCGCTGCGCATGCACCGCGTCCTTGCTGGTCCACGCGCTCTCCGCGTCCACGTCGAAGGACAGGAACATCGCCGAAGTGTACGGCTTCGGCCAGGGATATTCCGGCGCGGGATCGGCGGTGTTGGCCGGAACGAGCGGGATGCTCTTGAGTGCCTTACTGTCCAGCATTGATGGTCGCCTTCTCTAATCCGTTGTCGTTCAGTTTCCACTTGGCAAGCAGGGTCTTGTAGGTGCCGTCGGCGATCAGCGCATCGACCGCTTCGAGAATGGCCTGCTGAAGTGCCTTTTCCTTGACCGGCAGGGCGATGCCGGTGAATTGCTGCGCGATGGGCTCGCCTACGGACGCATAGGCGCCGGGCTCGAGGTCCATGATATAGGGCAGCGTCTCGTTGCCCTGGGCGGCGGCATCGATGCGGCCCTGCCTGAGCTGGGTGCGGGCGTCGGCCGAGCCGTCGGTGCCGACGAACTGGATCGGATTGCCGCCGCAATTCTTCTCGCTCCACGCCGCGATCTGCGCCGGGAACATGGTGCGGCGGCTGGCGCCCACCTTCTTGCCGCAGAGCGATGCCGCGTCCTTGAACTCCGCCTTGCGCGACTGCTGCACGAAGAACTGCGGGCCGCTCCTGAGATAATCGACGAAGGACGCGATGTCGTGACGGCTCGCGTAGTCCGTGAAACCGGACAGGATGGCGTCCACGCGCCCGGTCGAGATCGACGGCATGAACTCGGCAAAGCTCGTCTCCTGCCATTCGATCTTGACGCCGAGCTTGCGGCCGATGGCTTCGCCGAGATCGATGTCGAAGCCGGACAGCGCGTTGGTGGCGGGATCGCGGAATTCCATCGGCGGATAGTTCGGCACCAGCGCCACCTTGAGGCTGCCGCGCTTGGCGATCTCCGCCGGCAGCTCGATGGACAAGGCCGAAACGGTCATGGCGCCGAAAAGCGCCGCCGCAACCCAAAGTCTCTTCATCAACACGCCCCCATCTCAGATCACCGCCGAAAGAAATGCCTTGGTGCGCTCCTCGCGCGGCGCACCCAATACGTCCAAGGCGCGCCCCTGCTCGACGATCGCGCCCTGATCCATGTAGACGACGCGGTCGGCGACCTCGCGCGCGAAGGCGAGCTCGTGCGTCACCACCATCATGGTCATGCCGCTCTTCGCCAGCTCCTTCATGACCGCGAGAACCTCGCCGACGAGTTCCGGATCGAGCGCGCTAGTCGGCTCGTCGAATAGCATCAGCATCGGCTTCATGGCGAGCGCACGCGCAATCGCCACGCGCTGCTGCTGGCCACCGGAAAGCTGCGCGGGATACCAGTCCGCCTTGGCGGACAATCCGACGCGCCGGAGCAGTTCGAGCGCCTCCGCGCGCACCTCGTCGGACTTGCGCCCCTGCACCTGAAGTGGACCTTCGATGATATTCTCCAGCGCGGTCTTGTGCGGAAACAGGTTGAAGCGCTGGAACACCATGCCGGTCTTCAGCCGCTGCCGCCCGATCTCCCGCTCGCTGAGACGGTAGAGCTTGCCGCTTTGCTCGCGCACGCCAAGCAGCTCGCCGTCGAGCCAGATGCCGCCGGCATCGATCGCGGCAAGCTGGTTGATGCAACGGAGCAGCGTGGTCTTGCCGGAGCCGGAGGCACCGATCAAACACATCACCTCACCGGGCCAGACGTCGAGCGAGACGCTTCTGAGAGCCTGGAACTCGCCAAAGCTCTTGCTGACGGAGCGGATCGCGACGAGGGGTTTTGTCATCGCGCCAACCGCAATGTGCCGCGGGCAAAACGGCGTTCGAGCAGCATCTGGAGCGGCGTCAGGATCGAGACCACGAGCAGGTACCAGAGCCCGGCGACGATCAGGAGCTCGATCACGCGCGAATTGGCGTAGTAGATGTTTTCGGCGTTGTGCAGCAGTTCCGGATACTGGATGACGCTTGCGAGCGAGGTCGCCTTCACCATGCCGATGAACTCGTTGCCGAGCGGCGGGATCACCACGCGCATCGCCTGCGGCAGGATGATCCGGCGCAGCGCGCGCAGCCGCCCCATGCCGATCGCCTGTGCCGCCTCGTATTGCCCGATGTCGACCGACAGCATGCCGGCACGCATCACCTCGGACGTATAGGCGCCCTGGTTGATGCCGAGCCCGAGCAGCGCCGCAAGGAACGGCGTCATGACGTCGACCGCGCGCGCAGACCACAGGCCGGGAATGCCGATGGTCGGAAACACCAGCGCGAGGTTGAACCACAACAGCAGTTGCAGGATCAGCGGTGTGCCACGGAACAGCCAGGTGTAGCCGGCCGCAACCGTCTTCAGCACCGGATTGGGCGACAGCCGCATGACCGCGACGACGACGCCGAGGACAATGCCGAGCGCCATGGCCAGCACCGCCATCACCATGGTGTTGACGATGCCTTCGAGAATGACTTTTGCGGTCAGGAAGCGGCTGACATAGGACCATTCGATCTGACCGCCGGCGAAGGCGCGCACGATCGCCGCCAGCACGAGGACGATCAGGGCCGCGCTGAGCCAGCGAAACCAGTGCGGCTCGCGCGCGATCCGCATCCCCGACAAATCAGGGAAGCCCTCCGCGAGTGCCGGCACCGGCTTCATTGCGGCGCCGCATTCAGCATGGGCTGGGCCACCGCGTTGGCCCCCAGGCCCCATTTGTCGAGAACGGCCTTGTAGGCGCCGTCGGCGATCATCGCCGTGAGCTTCTCCGTCACGACCTCGCGCAAGGCCGCATCGTCCTTGCGGAACATGATGCCCTGATAGCCTTTGGCGAAAGGCTCGCCGACGACGCGATATTTGCCGGGCTCCTGCGTCTGCGCGTAAGGCAGCGTCTCGCTACCCTGCACGGCGGCGTCGATACGGCCCTGCTTGAGCTGGTTGCGGACGTCGATCGAGTTCTCGCCGGGGACGTACTGAATCGCCGGTTTGCCGGCCGGCTCGCAGTTCTGCTTGCTCCACTTCTCGATCTCGACCGGGAAGCTGGTGCTGCGGGTGGTGCCGACCTTCTTCCCGCAGAGATCCGTCGCGTCCTTGGCCGCATTGTCCGCCATCACGAAGAACTGCGGGCCCGTCGCGAGGTAGTCGACGAAATCGGCGGTCTCGCGCCGCGAGGCGCGGTCGGAGATGCCGGAGATGACGAAGTCCGCGCGCCTGGTCTGGAGCGACGGGATCAACTCGGCGAACGGCGTCTCGCTCCAGACGATCTTGACGCCAAGCCGCTTCGCAAGTTCGTTGGCCAGATCGATGTCGAGCCCGACCAGCTCGTTGGTGGCGGGATCGCGGTACTCCATCGGCGCGTAGGTGGAATTGACCGTGAGCTTCAACGTGCCCGCCTGCTTGATCTCTGCCGGAAGCTCCGCCGCTTGCGCCGACGTTACGGTGGCCAGTACTGCGAGACCGAGAGAGAGCGAGAGGCGTATCATGTCAGCTCCTTTGCCAACGTTTTGCTTTGAGTCCTTTGCCAGCGCCGTGCCAGTCAGTCCGCGTCGAGAACGGCCGGCTCGATGACGCCGGCGCGTTCGGTGATCACCCTGTATTGCTCCGGCCGCCGGTGGGCGGCGAAATTGAACATCTTGTCCTTGCCCTGGCGGCAGAGATCGAGATCGATATCGGCGACGATCACCTCGTCGGCCAAAGTCTGGGCTTGCGCGACGATGCGACCATTGGGATCGACGATGCAGGAGCCGCCGATCAGCCCGGAGCCGTCCTCCTCACCCGCCTTTGCCACCGAGATCGCCCAGGTCGCGTTCATGTAGGCGTTGGCCTGCGTCACCAGCGTCGAGTGGAAGGTGCGCAAGGACGCGTCTTCAGTGACGCCGCCATTGGGGTCATAGGCCGCCGAATTGTAGCCGATGCAGACCAGCTCGACGCCTTGCAGGCCGAGCACGCGCCAGGATTCCGGCCAGCGGCGGTCGTTGCAGATCATCATGCCCATGATGGCGTGGGCCCAGGCCGATCCGGCGCGGAAAGCGGGGAAGCCGAGGTCGCCATATTCGAAATAGCGCTTCTCGAGCTGCTGGTAGCGCGCGCCTTCGCGCGGCTCGACCGAGCCCGGCAGATGCACCTTGCGATAGCGGCCGAGGATCTCGCCGTCGCGATCGACCAGGATCGCGCAATTATAACGTCGACCGTCCGGCGTCAGCTCGGCATAGCCGACATAGAAGCCGACACGCAGCGCGCGCGCACGGTCGAACAGCTTTGCCACCGCCGGGTTCGGCATTCCGCGCTCGAAGTAATGGTCGAGCGCGGCGCCTTCGAGCAGCCAGCGCGGGAAGAAGGTGGTGAAGGCAAGCTCGGGAAACACCACGAGGCTGGCGCCGCGGCCGGCGGCCTCCTCCAGCATGTCGAGCATCCGCGCCAGCGTATGCTCGCGGGTATCGGCTTTTTGCGTCGGCCCCATCTGTGCGGCGGCGGCGCGAAGGACACGAACCAAGATTGCCTCCAATATGTGCGCAGTGCTGCCTCAATGGGCGAATGAACCCTTTGATGCGACGTGCAAATCCGCGACCATTACGCGGAAGCGGGGCTGCAAAATCAATTCGTTCTGCTATGATGTTTTGGCCCAGAGTATAATCGGCAGTGATATGAACCTGCGTCAGCTCGAGATCCTGCGTGCCGTCATCCGCCATCGCACCACGGTGGCGGCGGCGGACGAACTGGCGCTGTCGCAGCCCGCGGTCAGCAACGCGCTGAAGACGATGGAGGCGCAGGCGGGCTTTGCGCTGTTCGAGCGCGTCAACAACCGGCTGTTTCCGACCGCGGAGGCGATGGCGCTCTATAAGGAGAGCGAAGCGATTTTCGCGCTGCACGCCAAGCTCGAGAACCGCGTCCGCGATCTACGCGAGAACCGCTCCGGCCATCTCGCGCTCGTCGCGACGCCGCCGCTGGCCTACAGCATCATCCCGTCGGCGCTCTCAAGCTTCCTTCGCCGCCGCCCGGAGACGCGCGTGTTCTTCGACGTGCGGCGCTATGAGGGCATCATCGAGGGGGTGCTCAGCCGCGTCGCCGAGCTCGGCTTCGCGCTGGGGCTGACGCATCATCCCGGCATCGCGCATGAGGTGGTGCATACCGGCGAGATGGTCTGCGTCCTGCCGCCGCGGCATCCTCTCGCCGACAGGCCGGTGATCTCGGCCGCGGATCTGTCCGGCATGCCCTTCATCGGGCTCGAGCGCGGCACGCGCCTCGGTGAGGCCGTGCGCGACAGCTTTGCCCGCGCCGGCGCGCCGTTCCAGCCGACCGTCGAGGTGCGCTACTGCAACACGGCCTGCGTGCTCGCCGCCGCGGGCGTCGGCGCCGCCGTGGTCGATCCGTTCTCGCCGCGGCAGAACGGCGGCAGCGGCCTCGTGGTACGGCCGTTCACGCCCACGACGCACGCCGTCGCCTATATGCTATGGTCGGAAGCCGAGCCGCTGTCGCGCCTGGCCAAGGCGTTTCTCAACGAGGTCCGGAAAGAGAGCGCACTGCTGGAGCGCACAGCGCCACAACAGCAACATGGGGCAGAAAGCGACTGAGCTTCGCAACCTTTTGACCCGGGGGGCACATGGCACGCATCACCATCATCGAGACCGGACAGGTCCCGCAGAAGTACCGCGAGCAGCACGGCTCGTTTCCCGACATGTTTGAGCGCATGGTCCGCGCCGAGGATCCGACCGCCACCGTGGACGTCGTCAGCATCCCCAATGGCGACGCACTCCCCAACCCGAGCAAGCTCGAAGCCGTGCTGATCACCGGTGCTGCCGCCGGTGTCTATGACGGGCTCGACTGGATCGCGCCGCTGGAAGATTTCGTGCGCACGGCTTACGCCAACAGGACGCCGATGGTCGGTGTCTGCTTCGGCCATCAGCTGATCGCGCAGGCGCTCGGCGGCACCGTGCAGAAGTCGGAGAAGGGCTGGGGCATCGGCCGCCACGTCTATCAGGTGCTGCCGGAGAACGGCGTCGTCGACGGCAAAGCGGTTGCGATCGCCGCCTCGCATCAGGACCAGGTGGTCGAGCCGCCCAGCGATGCGCTGACGATCCTCTCGTCCGAATTCACCCCGCATGCGGGCCTGCTCTACGCCAACGGCACCACGCTGACCGTGCAGCCGCATCCGGAATTCGACGTGGAGTTTGCGCAAGTGTGCTGCGAGCTCCGCGACGGCAAGGCGCCGGAGGATGTCGTTGCGACCGCGAGGGAGTCGCTGGCGGAGCCGATGGACAACGCGAAGCTGGGTGGGGCAATTACGAGGTTTCTGGCGCGGCGCGCGGCGCCTTAATTCAAGGTCCTCGCCACGCGCACCTCTTCCCTTCTCTCCTTGTGGGAGAAGGTGGCGCGAAGCGCCGGATGAGGGGTTGCCTCCGCGATTTCTGAAGTCAGAGAGTCGTGCGAGGAGAGAAACCCCTCACCCGTCTCGCCGCTGCGCGGCGAGCCACCCTCTCCCACAGGGGGAGAGGGTGCAGCGTGCTCGCTGCACTATCGCCGCAAGCCTCAGAACGGATCCGTCCCCAGCCCCGGCACATCCGCCGGCCGCGGTCCCGGCGCCGGCCAGTGAAACCGGCGGTCCTTCTCGGCAATCGCGATATCGTTGATCGACGCCTCGCGCCGCCGCATCAACCCGTGCTCGTCGAACTCCCACTGCTCGTTGCCGTAGGAGCGATACCACTGGCCGCTGGCGTCATGCCATTCGTACTGGAAGCGCACCGCGATGTGGTTGCCGTCGAAGGCCCAGAGATCCTTGATCAGGCGATACTCCTGCTCCTTCTCCCATTTGCGGGTGAGGAACGCGACGATGGCCTCCCGGCCCTGGAACACCTCCGAGCGATTGCGCCAGCGGCTGTCCTCGGTATAGGCGAGCGAGACTTTCACCGGATCGCGCGAATTCCACGCGTCCTCGGCCATGCGCGCCTTTTGCGCGGCGGTCTCACGGGTGAAGGGTGGAAGTGGCGGGCGCGACATGGTGGCCTCATCGGTTGGTCCGGGCCGCAATCTATCGCTGCAATTGCTGGAGTCGATAGGCCATCACCTATCGGCCGATCACTTATCGGGCGATCAGGAAATCAGATCGGCCTTCATCAGGATGCGGATCGATTTCGGGATCGGCTGGGCGCGGCCGCCGCTGATGAAGGCGACGCGGACCTCGGCTTTCACCAGCACGACCTCGGCCCGCCGCACCTCCTGCGCCAGCTTGATGGAGGCGCCCTTCACCGCAACCGGCCACGTCACGACGTCGAGCACGTCGTCCATCCGCGCGGGCTTCAGAAAGTCCAGATGCATCGAGCGCACGACGAAGGCAAAGCCCGCGCCCTCCGTTTCGACCTGGTCGAACAGCGCCTGTTGCTCGGCGCCCATCAGCCGCAGATGATTGGTGCGCCCGCGCTCCATGTATCGCAGATAATTGGCGTGATAGACGATGCCGGAAAAGTCCGTATCCTCGTAGTAGACGCGGACCTGCATGTGATGGCGGCCGTCGCGGATCTCGCCGTCGAGATGGGCTGTCACGTCGCGAGCCTCTTCGCTTTTTGCAACCGGCCCGTTTTGCGCAAAAACAGCCGGCCGCGCAAGCGCAGGTTATGCCACGGCCGGCGTCCTTCCCAGCGTCACCTCGACGATTTCCGGCGGCACGCCGACGCGGACCGGCATGATGCTGCAACCGAGGCCGCCGGAGACGATGACGTCGCATTTCAGCCGGAAGTGACCATAGGCGAGCCGCACGCCGTGCTGAGGCGAAACAGCCGGCGACCAGCCGAACAGGCGGACCTGGCCGCCATGGGTATGACCAGACAGTTGCAGCGCGACGCGCGCGGGTACGAGCGGCGCGATATTGGGCTCATGCGCGAGCAGGATGACCGGCGCATCGTCGGTGACCTTCGCCAGCGTGCCCGCGAGATCGTCGGCGCCATGCCGATGCACGCGGCCATAGCGCTTCGCGGGATAGTAGGCGAGCTGATCGCCGAGGCCCGCGAGCCAGAAGGAGCGCCCGTCCTTGGTGAGACGCACGACGTCGTTCTCGTAGACGGGGATACCGGCCACCTCCAGCGCGCGATGGGCGGCTGTCGGCCCGTGCCCGGCCTGCTGCACGGCCCTGTCCACCCAATAGTCGTGATTGCCCATGACGGCATGGACGCCGAGCGGTGCCTTGAGGCCCGCGAGCACCTTGGCCCATTCGCTCGACGGAATGATGCGCGTGACCTGGTGAACACCCGCGACATAGTCGCCGAGCAGCACGATGACATCGGCGTTGAGCGCATTGGTGCGATCGACGATGCCCTCGATCCGCTCCAGCGACATCCAGGGATCGCAGGCATGAATGTCGGTGACGATGGCGATCTTGAGCGGAAAATCCGCCGGCCATTGCCGCGGGGTCGGGTGATAACGGGTGACGCGGAGCCCCAGCGGCTCGATGCCGACGCCATAGGCCGCGGTCGAGACGCCGAGCGCGGACAGGCCGCCGATGGAACGGATGAGATGACGACGCGTGATCATGGAAGCCCGATGGTGATGCAGCCCTTTGATGCGGTCCGATTGAAGCAGAATTCGGGTCCGCTTGTGCAGACGGTCTGCATAAAGGTTACCGGGAGTTCATGACGATAGCTGCACCCGGCATATGCGCGAGATCAGTCGTCGCTCCCGTCCGTGCCGAACAGGCCGAACTGTGCCGCGGCATCGCGCGAGGGCTCGGCGATGCCGAGATGGCGGAAGGCGTGCGAGGTGAGCAGGCGGCCGCGCGGAGTGCGCTGGAGATAGCCGCACTGAATGAGATAAGGCTCGATGATGTCCTCGATCGCATCGCGCGGCTCGGACAAGGCGGCGGCCATCGTCTCGACGCCGACCGGGCCGCCGCCATAGTTCTGCGCGATGGTCGTGAGGTAGCGGCGGTCCATGGCGTCGAGGCCGGCGGCGTCGACCTCGAGCGCGCTCAGCGCATGATCGGCGATCTTGCGGTCGATCGAGGCGGCATCGGCGGCGGAGGCGAAATCGCGCACGCGCCGCAACAGGCGGCCGGCGATGCGCGGCGTGCCGCGGGCGCGGCGCGCGATTTCGTTGGCACCGTCGGCGCTCATGCCGACATTGAGCACGCGCGCGCCGCGGGTGACGATGCTTTCCAGCTCCTCGATCGTATAGAAGTTGAGGCGGACCGGGATGCCGAAGCGATCGCGCAAGGGATTGGTGAGGAGGCCGGCGCGCGTGGTGGCGCCGACGAGCGTGAATTTCGACAGCTCGATCTTCACCGAGCGTGCCGCCGGGCCCTCGCCGATGATCAGGTCGAGCTGAAAATCCTCCATCGCGGGATAGAGCACCTCTTCCACCGCCGGGCTGAGCCGATGGATCTCGTCGATGAAGAGCACGTCGCGCTCTTCGAGGTTGGTGAGGAGTGCGGCGAGATCGCCAGCCTTGGCGATCACCGGACCCGAGGTGGCGCGAAAGCCGACGCCGAGCTCCTTGGCGACGATCTGCGCCAGCGTGGTCTTGCCGAGGCCAGGGGGGCCTACGAACAGCACGTGATCCAGCGCCTCGCCGCGCTTGCGCGCCGCCTCGATGAAGATCGAGAGGTTCTTGCGCGCCTGCTGCTGGCCGACGAAGTCGGACAGCGATTGCGGACGTAGCGCGGTGTCGCCGACGTCATCGGAGCGGCGCTCGGGCGTGACGATGCGTGGGGGAGTGGTCATGCGGGCAGGATAACACGATGCAGCGGTTTCGCGAGCCACCAGCACAGGCTGGCCGGAATGACGGCGACGACGGCGAACATCGCCGAAAGCTTCAGCGCCTCGGGCGCGGAACGGACACTCGGCACGATCACCGCCGAGGTTTCGGAGGCCACGACGAACATGCCAACCATGACGAAGCCGGCAGCGCCCAGCGCCGCGGCGAGCCACGCCATCCAGATCATGTTGAGATCGGCGTAGACCGCCGCCAACGCAAATATCAGGCCGGCGACGACTGCAGGAAGGAACGCGGCGAGAACCGTGACGATAGCCAGCAGCACGATCGCGATCGAAACCAGGGCACGCAGTGCTTCCAGTTCGAGGAACACGAGAAACATCTGCAGCACCGCGGCGCCGAGCGCCGTTACCGTCACAGCAACCAACGCGGCGGTCGTCAGCGGCCCGACAATGGAGAAAATCACGACGATACCGGCCACGCGCGAAAGGCGACGAAACAGGGCGGCGACGGGATTGGAGTGGGCCGCGCTCACTTCGACAGCTCCTTCAGGCCTAGCCGGATGAGTTGCGCGGTCTCGGCGCTCTCGCCCGCGCTGCGCGATGCGGATGCAATAGCGGCAGCCGCCTGCGGCTGGCCGTAACCGAGATTGACCAGCGCCGAGATCGCATCTGCCACCGGGCGCGGCGCGCGCTGGTCGTCGACGGCGCCGGCGAGATGCACGACGGCGGGATCGACATTGGCGAAAGCAGGCGCCTTGTCCTTCAGCTCGGTAACGATGCGCTCGGCGACCTTGGGGCCGACGCCCGGCGTACGCGCCACCGCGGCCTTGTCGCGGAGCGCGATGGCGTTGGCGAGATCGGAAGGCGCCAGCGTGCCGAGCACGGCGAGCGCGACTTTTGCACCGACGCCCTGCACGGTCTGGAGCAGGCGAAACCATTCGCGCTCCTGATCGGTGCGGAAACCGAACAGCTTTATTTGATCCTCGCGGACATAAGTCTCGATCGACAGCACCGCGGCCTCGCCGGGCGAGGGCAGATGCTGCAGCGTTCGGGCCGAGCAATGCACCTGATAGCCGACCCCGCCGACGTCGAGGAGCACATAATCCTCGCCGTAGGAATCGATCAGGCCTTTGAGCTTGCCGATCATCTCGGGACCTCGGCTACGGCAGGCACTTCTCTCTCGTCATGGCCGGGCTTGACCCGGCCATGCACGCCTTTGACATCGGCGAGAAAGAACGTGGATGCCCGGGACAAGCCCGGGCATGACGCCGGCGATGCATGGCGATCGATCATATCCCCACCACCTTCAGCCTGAGCGCCGTGCTTTGGCGATGATGGGCGTGGGTAATGGCGATGGCGAGCGCGTCGGCGGCGTCCGCTGACGGCGGCTCGGCTTTCGGCAGCAAAATCTTCAGCATCATCGCGATCTGGTGCTTGTCGGCGTGGCCGGCGCCGACCACCGTCTTCTTGACCTGGTTCGGCGCGTATTCGGCGACAGTAATGCCGAACATCGCGGGCGCCAGCATGGCGACGCCGCGGGCCTGGCCGAGCTTCAGCGTCGCGACGCCGTCCTTGTTCACGAAGGTCTGCTCGACCGCGGCTTCCATCGGCTTGTGACTGGACAGGACGGCGGCAAGCCCCTCATGGATCGCGAGCAGCCGGCTAGCCAGCGGCAGATCGTCCGGCGGTTCCACCGAGCCGCAGGCGACGTAGATCAAACGATTGCCCTCGGCCTCGATCACGCCCCAGCCGGTGCGGCGCAGGCCGGGGTCGATGCCGATGATGCGAACGGGGCCGCGAATCGGGAGCGCAGTCATGGGCCAGTGATAGCGGCTGGCTGCGGTGGGGGAAACAGAAACAGAACGGAAGTAACAGGGGAAGTGGGGTGTCGCGATTGGGTGCCCGCGATGACGACCACAAGGCACGCGGTCATACCCCGCGAAAGCGGGGTATCCAGTACGCCGCGGCTTCTCCGTATCCTTCTGGCGTCTCTGGAATACTGGGTCGCCCGGTCAAGCCGGGCGACGACAGGGGAATTCGGAGCTGGCTGCCTCAGCCGCCCATCTTCGCCAACAGCGCGTCCGACACCTCGAAATTGGCGTAGACGTGCTGGACGTCGTCGTGCTCGTTGAGCAGGTCCATCAGCTTCAAAAGCTTCTCGCCGGTCTCGTCGTCGACCGCGACCGTATTCTGCGGCTTCCAGATCAGGGCGGCCTTGCGCGGCTCGCCGAACTTGGCTTCCAGCGCCTTGGCGACGTCGCGATAGCCTTCGGTCGAGGCGTAGATCTCGTGTCCGCCTTCGCTCGATACCACGTCGTCGGCGCCGGCCTCGATCGCGGCATCCAGCACCGCGTCGTCGGAGGCGACGCTGCGGTCGTATTCGATGATGCCGGTGCGGTCGAACATGAAGGAGACCGAGCCGGTTTCGCCGAGATTGCCGCCCGACTTGGTGAAGAAGGAGCGGATGTCGGAGGCGGCGCGGTTGCGGTTGTCGGTCAGCGCCTCGACGATGACGGCGACGCCGCCGGGGCCGTAACCCTCGTAGCGGATCTCGTCATAGTTCTCGCCCTCATTGCCGAGCGCCTTCTTGACGGCGCGCTCGATATTGTCCTTCGGCATGTTCTCCTGGCGCGCCGCGATGATGGCCGCACGCAGGCGCGGGTTCATGTTGGGATCGGGGGTGCCCAGCTTGGCCGCGACGGTGATTTCCCGCGCCAGCTTGCCGAACAGCTTCGACTTCTGGGCATCCTGCCGCCCCTTGCGGTGCATGATGTTCTTGAATTGGGAATGTCCGGCCATGCGTGTCTCGTAAGGAATCGTGCGCCAAAGGTGAGCGTGGGAAGCGCGGCCTTATAGGCCGCCAACCCACCGGAATGAAAGAGGCTCTACGACTTTAAGGTAATACCGTAGTGGCCCGTGCCTACGAGTCAGGCACCGTTAACCCTGATTTCATTCCGGCCTGCGAAAATAGCAACCGCCCGTTCCCCGACAAGAGTGACCTGATGGCGTTCGCATTGTTTCGGAAGCGTCTGCCCGACTTGTCCGCGCCCGTGGCACCCCCACAGGCCGCGCCGTCGCCGGTCGATCCGGCGCCCGCCCCCTCGGCCGAGGCCGATTCCGCCAGGGAAATCCTGGAACTGCTGGAACTCGAGCTCGGCGCCATGATCCGCCAGCTCGAGCGGGCCGCCAATTCGGTCGCCGGCGGCGCGGAGGCGACCGCAGCAACGCTCGCGGATATTCGCGAGCGCACCGACGCCCTCACCGGCCGCACCAATGCAGCGCAATCGACCGCCTCCACCTTTGCCCATGCCGCCGACAAGTTTACCCAGTCCGCGCAGGGCATCGGCGCGCAGGTGCGCGAGGCCGGCAAGCTCGCCGACGAAGCCAGCGCCGCGGCGCAGGAAGCCCGCGCCAATGTCGACCGCCTGCGCGAATCCTCCGCCGCCATCGGCAATGTCGTCAATCTGATCGCGCAGATCGCGCGGCAGACGACACTGCTCGCGCTCAACTCGACCATCGAGGCGGCGCGTGCGGGTGCGGCCGGCAAGGGCTTTGCGGTCGTCGCCACCGAAGTGAAGGCGCTCGCGGTGCAGACCCAGGGCGCGACAGAGGAGATCACCAGGAAGATCGACGCGCTCCAGCGCGACGCCGCCGGCTCGGCCGACGCCGTGCATCGCATCGCGCAGGCGATCGAGGCGATCCGCCCGGTGTTCGACACCGTCAACGGCGCGGTCGCCGAGCAGAATGCCACCACCAGCGAGGTCTCCGGCAACGCGGCCAGCGCGTCGCAGTTCATCATCTCGGTCGGTGAGAGCGCGGCCGAGATCGATGCCGCAACCAAGGCCGCCGAGACCCATGGCGAGAACGTCGCCAGCGCCGGCAAGGCCGTCACCACCTTCGCACGGAAGCTGAAATCGCGCTGTGCGGTGCTGCTGCGCCAGAGCGAGCACGACGACCGCCGCAAGACCGAACGGCTGCCCTGCCATCTCAGATTCGAAACCGCGCGGGGCGTGTTGCAGGTCTACGAGATCGCGATGGACGGCGTGCTGATCGGCGGCGCGGAGGCGGCGAAGCTTGCCACGCAGGCCGTCGTCGACGGCACCCTCGAAGGCGTCGGCGCCTGCCGCCTGCGCGTGATCGAGCAGACCAAGGCCGGCGCCCGCGCGCAATTCGTCAGCCCCAATGCCGATCTCAGCGAGAAGATCGAAGACAGGCTCTGGTCGATCCACGAGGAGAACACCGAGTTCGTCACCCGCGCCATGGAAGCCGGCACCGCGCTGACCCGGATTTTCGAGCAGGCGGTTGCACGCGGCGAGGTCAGGATCGACGACCTCTTCGACACCGATTATGCGGAGATCGCCGGCACCAATCCGCAGCAATACCGCACGAAATATCTGGACTGGGCCGACCGCGCGCTGCCGCCGTTCCAGGAAGCCTTTCTCGCCAAGGAACCGCGCATGGCGTTCTGCGCCATGGTCGACCGCAACGGCTTCCTGCCGGTGCACAACAAGATCTATTCGCATCCGCAGCGGCCGGGCGACACCGCCTGGAACACCGCCAACAGCCGCAACCGGCGGATCTTCAACGATCCGGCGGGGCTCGCCGCCGCGCGCAACCTGCGCTCGTATCTGGTCCAGAGCTATGCGCGCGACATGGGCAACGGCAACACCGTGATGATGCGCGAGATCGACGTTCCGATCCGCGTCCAGGGCCGGCACTGGGGCGGATTCCGCACGGCTTACAAGCTGTAGTGCACGCTCAGGCAAGACGCCGGCCGCGAATCATCCTTTAAGGCTGGAATTGGAATGGGAATGCCGCGGAGAGCCGGCGAACGGCTCTGACTGGAGGACTCTCAAAACATGTCCGTCGCACAACTTGCAGTCCTGGACACCGGCTCCAACCGGACACTCGCCGAACGTCTGATCGATCAGCTCGCCGACCGCATCGGCGGCCTCGGCGTGGAGCTCGCCGACATCGCCGGCAACGTCCAGGAAGTCGCAAACCGCGTCGCGAACCAGTCCGAACGGTTCCATCACCTCCAGGAGACGGCCGAGACCATGGTCTCGGCCAATCACGATATCGCCAACGCATCGCAGGCGGTGCAATCGACCGCATCGGCGGCGGTCGGCGAGATCGCGCAGTCGCGCGGCGCGGTCGACACCGCAGTCAGCCACATCTCCGAGCTCGTCGCAGCCGTGGAGCGGATCGAGGCGCGCCTGAGCGCGGTCGGCTCGGCGCTGGCGCAGGTGGCAAAAGTGTCCGGCTCGATCGAGGCGATCGCGAAGCAGACCAATTTGCTCGCGCTCAACGCCACCATCGAAGCGGCCCGCGCCGGTAATGCCGGCCGCGGTTTTGCAGTGGTGGCAAGCGAGGTCAAGAATCTCGCGGAGGCTACCCGTGCGGCCACGCATCAGATCTCCGACACCGTGCGCGATCTCGACGGCCAGATCGAAGGCCTGATCGGCGAGAGCAGCGACGCCTCGCAACGCGCCAAGACTGCCGGCGAAGGCGCCCAGCAGATCTCCGGCATCATCTCGCGGGTCCAGCAGGGTTTTGCCTCGGTGGAAGCGGAGATCGACAGCGTCACGCGCGCCGCGACCTCCAATCTCGGCCATTGCGACACGGTCATCAGCGAGCTCAACGAGCTCGCCAAGGGCGTCGACCTGTCCTCGCGCGATCTCAAGAACGCCGATCAGCGCGTGGCAAAACTGCTCGACACCTCCGAAGCGCTGATCGCAATGATCGCCGACAGCGGCGTGGAGACATCGGATGCGCCGCTGATCCGCGTCGTCGTCGAGACCGCAAAGCGGATCTCGGACGAGTTCGAGGCCGCAATCGACCGCGGCGAGATCACGCTCGACCAGCTCATGGACGAGAACTACCGGGAAATCCCCGGCACCCATCCCAAGCAATACAAGACCAACTACGTCGACTTCACCGACCGCGCGCTGCCCGCCATCCAGGACCCGATCCAGAAGTCAGACCCCCGCATCGTGTTCTGCGTCGCCTGGGCCAAGGGCGGCTATCTGCCGACCCACAACCCTAACTACCGCCTACCGCAGGGCAAGGATCCCGTCTGGAACAACGCCAATTGCCGCAACCGCCGCCTGTTCAGCGACCGCGCGGTGAAGAAAGTCGCGGCCAACACAAAACCGTTCCTGCTCCAGACCTATCGCCGCGACATGGGCGGCGGACAGTTCGTGCTGATGAAGGACCTGTCCTCGCCGATCGTGATCCGCGGCAAGCACTGGGGCGCCTTCCGGATGGGTTTTCGGCAGAGCTGACGCCCGCCGCGACGGCCGCGCCTGGCGTCTCTGAATCAAAAATCTGGAAAACAACCCCATGCACAGTAGGCGGGGCGTTGGGGAATCAATGGCTTGGATGCCTGATGAAGAGACTCACCTAGTGCGCCGACGAAGGTGCGTTCCCTCCCCCCTTGCGGGGGAGGGCTAGGGAGAGGGGTAGCTCAGGAAAAGGTACCGGTTTTTGGCGAGGCATCGGGCCTGCGTGTGAGCGACTCGAAAGAGTCCCCGTGTAGCACCCCTCTCCCTGCCCCTCCCCCGCAAGGGGGGAGGGAACGGAGAGAGCTGTGCCTTGCCGTCCGCCGAGCCTGATCGGACTTCAACTCATCACGCTGCACGCGTTGAATGTAGCCATTGCTCCGTCGGGCAAAATAGGCGCATAATGCCATTATTCCGAAATTTTCACTCTCCCCTTCGCTTCTCCCCTTGTGGGAGAAGGTGGCGCGAAGCGCTGGATGAGGGGTCTCTATCGGCGGGCAAAGCTGCTTCGGAATGAGAGGATCATACGCGGAGACAGACCCCTCACCCGAGTGAGTCTGCGTCTACCGGTGTCGCTGCCCTCTCCCACAAGGGGAGAGGGCACAACAATGAGCCGTTGCAATTGATCCCGTGGCCGCGCTCGCCACGGCCCGACTTTCCCAATCGCACGAATTTCGTCATCGCATGAATTTCCGCATTCGCACGATCATCTGCGGCGATCAACGATGCGTACGACGAAAATGCGTCACAACATGACGATTATCATATCAATTAGCCCAATTCCGCTGCAGCGATCGCCGCACAAATTCGTGAACGTCATGGCCTGACGCGTCGGCAGCGCAAATATGCATCGCCAGAAATTCTGGCGCTTCATCGTTTCGCATCAGTATGATTATTGTCGCGCACGAATTCGCCGACTAGATCGCCGCAAGCGATCAAGCGAGCAAGGGGATGCTTATGGCAACAACTCTCACCATCAACGGCGAAACCAAATCCTTCGACGCGCCGCCGGAAATGCCGCTGCTGTGGGTGCTGCGCGACATCCTCGGAATGACCGGCACCAAATTCGGCTGCGGCATCGCGCAATGCGGCGCCTGCACGGTGCATGTCGACGGCAAGGCGGTGCGGTCCTGCGTGCTGTCGGTCAGCGCGGTCGCGAACCGTGCCATCACCACCATCGAACATGTCGGCAATACGCCCGCAGGCGCGAAGGTGCAAAAAGCCTGGCTCGATCTCGAGGTGGTCCAGTGCGGCTATTGCCAATCCGGCCAGATCATGGCGGCCGCCGCTCTACTGGCAACCACCTCTCATCCGGATGATTCCGACATCGACGCCGCGATGGCCGGCAACATCTGCCGCTGCGGCACCTATGTGCGCATCCGCGAGGCCATCAAGCAGGCCGCCTCCGGCCGGCAGTCGTGAGGTCCGCCATGAATGCACACAACAGCCTCTCCCGCCGCACGCTTCTGACCGGCGGTGTGGCGACCGGTTTCCTGCTCGCCTTTCACTTGCCCCTGCGGGCCGCCGTCAATGAGCCGGAGCAGCCGAAGGATACGACCGACGGCAAGTTCGCGCCCAACGCCTTCATCCGTATCGACGAGACCGGCCAGACCACGCTGATCATGCCGCAGGTGGAGATGGGTCAGGGCATCTACACCTCGATCTCGATGGTTCTGGCCGAAGAGCTCGACGCCGATTGGGCAAAGGTCGCGGCGTTGCACGCGCCGCCGAACGACAAGTTCTACGCCAATCCCGCCTTCGGACTGCAGGCGACGGGTGGTTCGACGTCGATCCGCGCCTGGTGGAAGCCGCTACGCGAAGCGGGTGCCAGCGCGCGCGCGATGCTGGTGCAGGCCGCCGCCGCGCAATGGCAGGTCGAGCCCGCGAGTTGCACGACGTCCAAGGGCGAAGTCATCCATGCGGCAAGCGGCCGCAAGCTCGGCTATGGTGAGCTCGCGCTGGCGGCACAGAGCCAGACACCGCCGAAGGATGTCCCGGTCAAGGACCCCAAGGACTTCGTCCTCATAGGCCAACCGCTGAAGCGGCTGGATACACCGGACAAGGTCAACGGCAAAGTCGTCTACGGCATCGACGCGATCCTGCCCAACATGAAGATTGCCGCGATCGCCAATTGCCCGGTGTTCGGCGGCAAGGTCGGCAAGGTCGATGACAGCGCAGCGATGAAAGTCGCCGGCGTGCGCAAGGTCGTCGTGCTCGACGACGCCGTCGCCGTGATCGGCGATCACATGTGGGCGGCCAAGAAGGGTCTCGAAGCGCTCAAGATCGAGTGGAACGAAGGACCGAACGCCAAGATCTCCACCAAGGACATCTGGGACGATTTACGCAAGGCCAGCGAGAAGGATGGCGCGATCGCGAAATCCGTCGGCGACATCGCCAAGGGGCTTGCCAGCGGAGACAAGTTCGAGGCGAGCTTCGAACTGCCGTTCCTCGCGCATGCCTCGATGGAGCCGATCAACGCCACCGTTCACGTCAGGCCGGATGCCTGCGAGATCTGGACCGGCACACAAATCATGACGCGCGTGCAGTCGGAGGCGGCGAAGGCCGCCGGCCTTCCCGTCGAGAAGGTGATCGTCAACCAGCACCTGCTCGGCGGCGGTTTCGGCCGCAAGCTCGAGCCCGACATGGTGGTTGCGGCGGTCAAGATCGCCAAGCAGGTCGACTATCCCGTCAAGGTGATATGGACCCGCGAGGAGGACATCCAGCACGACGTCTACCGCCCGGTCTATCGCGACCAGGTCAATGCGACCCTGGTCGACGGCAAGGTGGCGGCCTGGAAGTACAAGATCGCAGGTTCTGCGGTGATTGCCCGCTGGCTGCCGCCAGCGTTCCAGAAGGGCGTCGATATCG
This sequence comes from Bradyrhizobium sp. 956_D2_N1_4, assembly GCF_052076025.1. Lineage (NCBI taxonomy): Bacteria > Pseudomonadati > Pseudomonadota > Alphaproteobacteria > Hyphomicrobiales > Nitrobacteraceae > Bradyrhizobium > Bradyrhizobium sp. 956_D2_N1_4. The sequence goes on from NZ_CP197237.1 coordinate 6,596,442, forward strand.
ACGCGGTCGACGCCGCCGTGGAGACGCCCTACGACTTTCCCAACTTCCACGTCGAATATGTCCGTGCCGAGCCACCGGCTGTGCCGACCGGCTTCTGGCGCGGTGTCGGCCCGAACAACAATGTGTTCGCGTTCGAATGCGCGCTGGACGAACTTGCGCGCAAGGCCGGCAAGGATCCGGTCGAATTCCGAAGGTCGATGCTGACCAAGACTCCGCGTGCGCTCGCGGTGCTCAACCTTGCCGCGGAGAAATCCGGCTGGGGCCAACCGCTGCCGGCCCGCGTTGGCCGTGGCGTCTGCCTGCAGCCATCGTTTGCGAGCTTCCTCGCAACTGTTGTGGAAGCCGAGATCGACGACATCGGCGAGATCACGCTGCGCCGCATCACCTCGGTGGTCGACACCGGCATTGCGGTCAACCCCGATACGATCAAGGCGCAGATCGAGGGCGGGCTGATCTTCGGCCTCACCGCCGCGCTCTATGGCGAGATCACCATCGACAAGGGCCGCGTGCAGCAGTCGAACTTCCACGACTACCGCATGATGCGCATCAACGAGACGCCGAAGATCGAGGTCATCGTGGTCAAGAGCGGCGAAGCGCCCGGCGGCATCGGCGAAGCCGGCGTCAATGCCGGACCACCGGCGCTGCGCAACGCGATCTACGCCGCAACCGGCGTGGCGCTGCGGCGCCTGCCGATCGATCGGAAACATCTGGCTGCGGGGAAGAAGGCATGAGCGGCAAGATGCGTATCCTCACAAGCCTGGTCGTGATCGCCATCGTGGTGGCGGCGCTCGGCGTCTGGATCATCCGCGGGCCCGGCCCGCTCGACTTCGCCGGCGGCACCAAAGTGGCGCTGGCGGATTATCGCGCCGGCAAGCCGACCGGCGTACCGGCCAAGCTGGAGAAAGCGAGTGTGGTCGAGCGCGGCGAGTATCTCGCGAAGGCGGCCGACTGCATGGTCTGCCACACCAAGCCCGGCGAGAAGGAATATTCCGGCGGGCTCGGCTTCAAGCTGCCGTTCGGCACGCTCTATTCGACCAACATCACGCCAGACAAGGACACCGGCATCGGCAATTACAGCGACCAGGATTTCCTCAACGCGGTCCAGCGCGGCACGCGTCATGACGGCGCGCGGCTCTATCCGGCCATGCCCTACACGTCCTACACCTACATGACGGACGAGGACGTGCTGGCGGTGAAGGCGTATCTGTTCAGCCTGCCGGCCGTGCGCGCGAAAGCGCCCGACAACACGCTGTCGTTCCCGTTCAACCAGCGCTGGGCGATGATCTTCTGGTCGGCCGTGTTCAATCCGGACACGCGCTTTACGCCGGATACCTCGAAGAGCCCGGAGTGGAACAGAGGTGCGTATCTCGCCGAAGCGCTGGCGCATTGCGGCGAGTGCCACACGCCGCGCAATCTCGGCTTTGCGCTCGACAACCGCAAGAAGTTCGGCGGCGCGATCACGGCGGGCTGGCGCGCCTTCAACATCTCCTCCGACAAGGCCACCGGCCTCGGCAATTGGCGCGACGAGGACCTGATCTCGTATCTGTCGCTCGGCCACGCACCGGGCCACGGCTCGGCCTCGGGTCCGATGGGCGAAGCGGTCGATCACAGCTTCAGCAAGTTTGCTCCCGAAGACATCCGCGCGGTCGTCGCCTATCTGCGCAGCGTGCCGCCGGTGGCCTCGCCCGACCTGCCTGCCACCACGGCGCCGGCCGCGCCCGCCTCGCACAAGGACGGCGTCACGGCAGACGCACGCGGCAAGATGGTGTTCGCCAGCGCCTGCGCCAGCTGCCACGGCTGGAGCGGCGAGAGCCCGGTCTCGCCGATGGCGACGCTGACCGGCACCTGGGCCGTCAACGACCCCGCCGCCACCAACGTCGCGCAGATCGTGCTGTCGGGCACCAAGCGGCATACGCCCGACGGCGCGCTCTCGATGCCGGCGTTCGGCGATGCGTATAGCGACGACGAGATCGCGGCGGTGGCGAATTACGTCACAGCACGGTTCGGCACCAAGGGCTCGAAGCTGACGGCGAAGGATGTCGCGGAGCTGCGGGAGCAGACGGCGGAGTAGTGTACGACGAGATTGACGCGTGATCGCGCGCCAATCTCCGCCGTCGTCCCGGACAAGCGAAGCGCAGATCCGGGACCCATACCCACAGGGCGGGGTTTGGCGAAGATTCGGTGTGGGAGCTGTGCCCCACACTACTCCCTGGGGTTATGGATCCCCGCCCCCGTGCGCAATTGCGCACTAGGCGGGGACGACACCGAGGATGTGGCGCCGCTTTCAGCTCAACCATAACATCGGCGCGGACGCGTCACCCGCCCGCGCCGATCTTCGTCCTCACGTAATCGCAATCGGACATCCGTTGCTTCCCGTCGCGCCCTTGATGGGCGCCGGGGTGAAGGAATAGACGAACTGATACTTCTTCTCGGCGATCAGATCGTCGAAGATCAGATTCTCGTGGTTGTGGATGCCGTGCTTGGTCTGCAGCTCGGCGTGGACCACGAAAGCGAGCGACTTGTCGGGATTGGGTACCACCTCGACCGCCCAGGTGTCGGCGCCGGTCAGCGCAAGATCCTTTTCGACCACCCACTTCGCAGCATCGAGGCCGATGCCCGGCTCGCCGCTGTTGAAGCGATCATTGTTCTTCATCCACAGCGAGCCCCAGCCGGTGTGGAACATGATCGCGTCGCCAGGCTTGATGTCGCTCTCGGGGATGTTCTGCTTCGCCAGCGCCGCCTTGATGTCAGCCGAGGTGATCTCCTGCCCCGCATCCATCATGCCGCCCTTGAGCGCGACCATGTCGAGCAGATGCGCGCGGGTGAAGATCGGCTTAAGCTTCTCGATGCCAAGCTTCTTGAGCCCGTATGCGTCGCTAATTTCTGCAGCTGTGAAGCCATTGTAGAATCGCATCTCGCTCTTGTCGCCGTCCTTGCCGAGCTGGACTCCAATATGGCCGAGGCCGTCGAACTGCGTACCGGTCTGGCCGATCTCGGTGGCCAGGAATTCGTCGTGATAGACCATCTTATTGTCACCGAACGGGCCGCCGGTCGGGCTGCCGGGAATGCGCAGTGCGAATATACGCGCACCAAACAGCGGCATGGCGGCTTCGTAGACGCGGCCGATCTTGTAGATCTTGCCGTCCTTGATCCATTTCGCCGCGTCGAGGACCTTCGCCGGGGTGATGTGGTTGGATGCGCCGGACTCGTCATCCTTACCCCATTTCGATGGCCACCAGGGCTTGTCGGTGCCCTTGGGCATGGAGGTTGCAGTCTGCGCCTGGGCCTCACTGATCGGTGCAAGCGCGAACTTGCCGTGCATCGAGCCGGCGAGCGCGGCTCCAGCAACGCCGGCGATGCCCGCGGTGCGGAGCAGGGTCCGGCGATCCGTCGTGGAGCCGCCGCCGTCTTGATCTACGTTATTGATCTCGTTAGACATTCCACCCTCCCAGGTTGTGGTCAGAACAATGTCTGACTCTAAAATTGTTTCCGCTAGCCTCCTCCTCCGCTACGCTGTTGTCCAGCGACAAAAATAAGACGGCCGACGCGAGAGCTTCCCATGGGCCTGTTCGAAAGCGATAAATCCGCGCAGCGACTTCCGGTCTCGCTGATCACCGGCTTTCTCGGCAGCGGCAAGACCACGCTGCTCAATCGCTTGCTGCGCCACGACGGCATGAAAGACAGCGCCGTCATCATCAACGAGTACGGCGAAGTCAGCCTCGACCATCTCCTGGTCGAACGCGTCGACGGCGAAGTCGCCGTGCTTGCGAGCGGATGCATCTGCTGCACCATCCGCAGCGACCTGGAGCAGACGCTGCGAGACCTTCTGGTGAAGCGGGACCGCGGCGAGATTCCGCCGTTCCGCCGTATCCTGGTCGAGACCACCGGGCTCGCCGACCCCGCGCCGATCGTGCAGCTTCTGCTCAACAATCCGCTCGTCTCGCACTTCCTGCGGCTCGACACGGTCGTGACCACGGTCGATGCGGTCAACGCGCCGCATCAGCTAGATCGGCAGTATGAGGCGGTGAAACAGGTGGCGTTGGCCGACCGGCTGTTGATCACCAAGAGCGACCTGGTCGAGGACATCGCCGCGCTTGAGCTGCGCCTGCGGCGGCTCAATCCCGGCGCCAGAATCGAAAACGTCAGTCACGGCGAGATCGATCCCGCGCAGCTATTCGGCGCCGGCCTGATCGATCCCGAGCTGAAAAGGATAGACGTTGAGCGCTGGCTCAACGAGCGGGCCTTCGCGGAACCAGATGCGCACGCCGGCCATGCGCATCACGATCATCACGCGCACCATGATCATGGCCATCATGATCACGATGCGTCGATCGCGAGCTTCATGCTGGCGTTCGACGAGCCGCTCGACTGGATGGCCGTGACGCACTGGCTTGCGCATTTACGCAACGCGCGCGGCCAGGATCTGCTGCGGGTGAAGGGGATCCTCAATCTCCGTGACGAACCGACGCCGATCGTGATCCATGGCGTGCATCACGTCTTCCATCCGCCGGTCGCGCTCAGCGGCTGGCCCGACAGCGATCGCCGCTCGCGCATCGTCTTCATCACGCGCGGGATCTTGCGGGCGGACGTGCTTGAGCTCTGGCAGGCGGTTCGCGCCGCAGCGTGAGGCGCGTCGAAATGAGCGACGCTGCTCTTACCCTCCCCTGGAGGGGGAGGGTCGATCGCGCGAAGCGCGAGCGGGGTGGGGTGATCTCTCCACGCGGGCACTGTTCGTCGCGGAAGGACCGTCACCCCACCCCGCTACGCATTCCGCTTCGCTTCATGCGTAGCGACCCTCCCCCTCCAGGGGAGGGTAGCCAATACCGTGAGACTTCAGCTCAACCAGAACTTCGGCGTCGCCGGCTCCAGCCGGCCGCCGACGCGCACCGGCGCAATCTTTAGCGCAAGGCCCGTGGCATCATCCGTCTCGACCGCCACGCCGCTGAGCGTCGCCACGCCCGCGGCCGGCTCGAACCGGCCGGAGGGAATCCCCGACGTGAAGCGCCGCAGCGGTTCTTCCTTCTGCATGCCGATGATGGAATCGTAATCGCCGGTCATGCCGGCGTCGGTCATGTAGGCGGTGCCGCCTGACAGAATCTGGTGGTCGGCGGTCGGCACATGGGTGTGGGTGCCGACGACGAGGCTGGCGCGGCCGTCGCAGAAGAAGCCGATGCCCTGCTTCTCGCTGGTCGCCTCGCAATGGAAGTCGACGACGATGGCGTCGGCGGCAACGCCGAGCGGGCAGGCACCAAGCTCGCGCTCGAGCGCGGCAAAGGGATCGTCGAACGGGGTCATGAAGACGCGGCCGAGCGCGTTGACGACGAGCGCATGCTTGCCGTTCTTGGTCTCCACCAGCGCGGCGCCGCGGCCGGGCGTGCCGCGCGGGTAGTTCGTCGGCCGCACCAGGCGCTCGGCGCGCTCGATGAACACCAGGGCTTCACGCTGGTCCCAGGAATGATTGCCGAGCGTCACCGCATCGGCCCCGGCATCGAGAAACTCCTGATAGATCGCTTCCGTGATGCCGAAGCCACCGGCCGAATTCTCGCCGTTGACGACGACGAAATCGAGCGACCAGTCCTTGACCATGCCGGGCAGATATTCGGCGATGGCGTTGCGGCCGCTACGGCCGACGACATCACCCACGAAGAGAATGCGCAACTTCAGAACTCCGGAAATCGAACACGTCCGATTCCGTTAGCACATAATCCAGCGCGACGTCGTGCGATAGTGCCGGAACCGCCTTGATCTCCTGGGCTGCAAAAGCAAGCCCGATGCCGACGATCTGCTTGGTCTTGCGCAGATGCGCGAAGGTGTGGTCGTAGTGCCCCGCGCCATAGCCGATCCGATGGCCGAGACGGTCGAAGGCCGCGAGCGGCGTCAGCATGATGTCGGGGATGACTTCGGCCGCGGCCGGCGACGGCTCGGGAATGCCGAGCGGGCCGAGCATCAGGCGGTCGTTCGGATGGAAGATGCGGAAGATCAGCGACTGGCCGCGGGCGGTGACGCAGGGCAGCGCGAGCCTTGCGCCCGCCTCGGCGAGTGCCTTCATCAGCGGCAGCGGATCGATCTCGCTGCGGATCGGGGAATAGCCGGAGACGATGCTGCCGGGCAGGAGCGGGAACGGCAGCCCGCGCTTGGCGAGCTTTGCGGCGGCGGCGGTGCGCTTCTTCTCGCTCAGCGCATCGCGCGCCGCGAGGGCTTTGGCACGGAGTTCGGCTTTCGAAATGGACATGCGCTTTGGTCCCCCACGTCATCACCCACCTTGTGCGCCCTTGCGCACTGGGGCGGGTGATCCAGTATTCCAGAGGCGGTGGTGATTCACACAAAGGCCGCGGCGTACTGAATGCGCCGGGCAAGCCGGAGCATGACATCTACCGAGCTGGCCGCAGTCGTTTCGACAAGCACAAACCAAGCAAAAAAAAGTGCGAAGCCGCGAACGCCGTTGAAGCACTCGATCCCGGAGTTCCCTACGAAAGTAGGTGGGCACCATATGTCCGAGCCCACGGGCCCGGCCAGGGACAGTTCCCTAAAGGATCGATAAGGCCCCGGGGATATATGGCTCCTGACGCACGTCGCAGCCTCGCCCGCGCAATGTAACAACGATACTGACGAACCGCCAGCCCAACGGGCGGTCCGCCCAAAATCAGCCGATCGCGATCCCGTTGCCCACCGTCCGGTTCAGGACCTGGGTCGACTTCTCGATGCGCTCGGCGGCGGCGTTGAGCGCATTCACCACGGCGGTCTGGGTCATCCGGGCGCGCTCGACGGCGGCGTTGCGGAAATCCCTGAGCTCAGTCAGCTCCTGCTCCATGGTGCGGACGCGGTTGCCGACGTCGACCAGCTCGTCGCAGACGGTCAGCGCCGCCATCACGGTGAGCCTGGCATCACCGATCTCGCCGAATTTTCCGCGCAGCGACTGAATTCGCGTCTCCAGGCTTTCGGCGAGCTTGAGCAGCCGCACCTCCTGGCCCTCCTCGCAGGCCATGCGGTATTGCCGGCCGTTGATGGTGACGTTGATGTGGCTCATCCGTCCTCTCCGGTATCGAGCACCGAGCGTATCGTGACGATTGCGGAATCCAGCCGATCGGAGATTTCGCGATTGGTGCGCTCGAGCTTGCGCGCCTTCACCAGCGCGCCGTCGAGCTCATCGGCAAGCCGCGAGCGATCCGCGCCCAGTGCCTGGATTCGCGCCGCGAGCTCGTTCTCGTCGCGATCGGCATCGCGCCGCCGCTCCACCGCGCTTTCGAGCGCGTCGAGCGCCGCCATGAGTCTGCGGGTCGCGATCTCGATCTCGACGGCCGAGGACTCCGTCATGGCAGAGCTGTTGGAAACGCGATCGTTCATGCAGTCAGCGGCGGAACCTGTGGCCTTGCCCGTGGGGCTTGCCGTCCGGCAAAAGACTCGGTTCGGCAAACGGTTAGAAGCAGAAATTTACGTGGCAAGCTAGCGGAGCGCAACGCCGCCGCGAAACTATGCACTGCTAAGCAACTTTTACGGCCAAACCGACGTTTGATTGCCTTGGACTCCCGGAACCGAGGTGCTATCCCAGCCCAACCTTCCGTGGCCGCCAGGCTCCCCCCACGCGGCCCGCACCACTGCCAAGCGCCTCATTTCAGACGGATTTCAGACATGACGCAAGTCGACCACAACCGCATGGCCAACGCGATCCGTGGCCTCTCGATGGACGCTGTCGAGAAGGCGAAATCGGGCCATCCCGGCCTGCCGATGGGCGCCGCCGACGTTGCCACGGTGCTGTTCACGCAATTCCTGAAATTCGACGCCGCAGTCACCGACTGGCCTGATCGCGACCGCTTCGTGCTCTCGGCCGGCCACGGTTCGATGCTGCTCTATTCGCTGCTGTATCTGACCGGCAATGCCGGCATGACGCTGGATCAGCTCAAGCAGTTCCGCCAGCTCGGCGGCTTGACCCCGGGCCATCCCGAGAACTTCCACACCAAGGGCATCGAGACCACCACCGGTCCGCTCGGCCAGGGGATCTCGACCGCGGTCGGCATGGCGCTCGCCGAGAAGATGCTGGCCGCCGAATTCAGCAAGAAGATCGTCGACCACCACACCTATGTGCTCGCCTCCGACGGCGACCTGATGGAAGGCGTGTCGCAGGAAGCGATCGCGATGGCCGGGCACTGGAAGCTCAACAAGCTGATCGTGCTCTACGACGACAACGGCATCTCGATCGACGGGCCGACCTCGATCTCCGATTCCGTCGACCAGGTGAAGCGCTTCAAGTCCGCGGGCTGGGCCGCCGAAAAGATCGACGGCCATGACCAGGCCGCTATCGCCGCAGCGATCACCCGCGCGCAAAAATCCAACAAGCCGACGCTGATCGCCTGCCGCACCACCATCGGCTTCGGCGCGCCGCATAAGGCCGGCACCGCGAAGGCGCATGGCGAGGCGCTCGGCGCCGACGAGCTCAAGGCCGCCAAGGAAAATCTCGGCATCTCGCTCGAGCCGTTCTCGGTGCCGGATGACGTGCTGAAGGCCTGGCGCGCCGCCGGCAGCCGCGGCGCGGCGGCACGGCAGGAATGGGAGGGAAGGCTCGGTGAGCTCGGCAGCCGCAAGCGCGCCGAGTTCGAGCGCCGTCTGCGCCACGAGCGTCCGGCCTCGCTTGCGAAGGCCGTGCGCGCGTACAAGAAGGAGCTGCTCGAAAAGCCGATGACCGCGGCGACCCGCAAATCCTCGGAAGCGGTAATCGAAGTCATTGCCGGCGCGATGCCGATGGAATTCCTCGCAGGCTCCGCCGACCTCACCGGCTCCAACAACAACAAGGCGAAGTCGGCCACAGCTTTCTCGGCCAAGACGCCAAAAGGCCGCTTCATCCATTACGGCATCCGCGAGCACGGCATGGCGGCTGCGATGAACGGCATCTTCCTGCATGGCGGCTTCGCGCCGAACGGCGCGACCTTCCTGGTGTTCACCGACTATGCGCGTCCCGCGATGCGCCTTGCCGCGTTGATGGGCGCCGGTGTCGTCTACGTGATGACGCACGATTCCATCGGCCTCGGCGAGGACGGCCCGACCCACCAGCCGGTCGAGCATCTCGCCGCACTTCGCGCCATTCCGAACATGCGCGTGTTCCGCCCCGCTGACTCCATCGAGGTCGCCGAGTGCTGGGAGCTTGCGCTCAATCGTATCGACGGCCCGACCGTGCTGGCGCTGACGCGGCAGAACCTGCCGCAGCTCCGCACCAATGCGCCGAACGACATTCCCTGCGCGGCCGGCGCCTACGAGCTGGTCGCCGCCCAGGGCGAAGCCAAGGCAACGCTGTTCGCTTCCGGCTCCGAGGTCGAGATCGCGGTCGCCGCCCAGAAGCAGCTCGCCGAGCGCGGCATCGCGTCACGGGTGGTCTCGGTGCCCTCGCTCGAGCTTTTGTTAGCGCAACCAGAAGCCAAGCGTGCCGAGATCATCGGCAACGCGCCGGTGAAGGTCGCGATCGAGGCCGCAGTGCGCTGGGGCTGGGATGCCGTGATCGGCCAGGATGGCGATTTTATCGGCATGCATTCGTTCGGCGCGAGCGCGCCGGCGAAGGATCTTTACAAGCATTTCGGCATTACCGCCGAGGCTGCGGTTAACGCTGTGCTGAAGCGCGTTAGCTGAGAGTTGAGCTTGCCAAAAAAAAGGACTACGTAGTCTCTCATATGATCAAGCATCGCCCGGCCGAACCGGGCGTCCGCCCTAAAAAACCCTCGCAGGCGCGCTAAGCGCGTTGTGCGGGATGATCGGGGTTATCGAACACGTCATTGAACGGTCATAAGGAGATGAAACATGGCAGTCCGCGTCGGAATTAACGGTTTTGGCCGCATCGGCCGCAACATCCTGCGGGCTATTGCCGAGTCCGGCCGCAAGGACATCGAGGTCGTCGGCATCAACGACCTCGGCCCGGTCGAGACCAACGCGCATCTCCTTCGCTTCGACAGCGTCCATGGCCGCTTCCCCGGCACCGTGACCGTCGATGGCGACTCCATCAACCTCGGCAGCGGCAAGATCAAGGTGACCGCCGAGCGCGATCCCTCGAAGCTGCCCTGGAAGGATCTCGGCGTCGACATCGCGATGGAATGCACCGGCATCTTCACCGCGAAGGACAAGGCGTCCGCGCATCTGGCCGCCGGCGCCAAGCGCGTGCTGGTCTCCGCACCCGCCGACGGCGCCGACGCCACCATCGTCTACGGCGTCAACCATGACACGCTGACCAAGGATCATCTGGTCGTCTCCAACGGCTCCTGCACCACCAACTGCCTCGCGCCGGTCGTGAAGGTGCTGAACGACCTGGTCGGCATCGAGACCGGCTTCATGACCACGATCCACGCCTATACCGGCGACCAGCCGACGCTCGACACCATGCACAAGGATCTCTATCGCGGCCGTGCGGCGGCGATGTCGATGATCCCGACCTCGACCGGCGCGGCGAAGGCGATCGGCCTCGTGCTGCCCGAGTTGAAGGGCAAGCTCGACGGCGTCTCGATCCGCGTGCCGTCCCCGAACGTCTCGGTCATCGACCTCAAGATCGTCGCCAAGCGCGCCACCGACGCCAAGGAAATCAACGCGGCGATGAAGCGCGCCTCCGAGCAGCAGCTCAAGGGCATTCTCGGCTACACCAACCAGCCGAACGTCTCGATCGACTTCAACCACGATCCGCACTCCTCGACCTTCCACGAGGACCAGACCAAGGTGCAGAACGGCACGCTGGTGCGCGTGCTGTCCTGGTACGACAACGAGTGGGGTTTCTCGAACCGCATGGCGGACACCGCCGTCGCGTTCGCGAAGGTGATCTAACTCCGCTCTCGTGTCCCGGACGCGATGCAGCGTGAAACGCTGCGTCGCAGATCCGGGACCCGTGTCCCTCCAGCGTAGGTCCCGGTTCTGCACGGCGGCACTCCGCGCCGCTATGCGCCCGGGACTAGAGAGTGTCCGATGACCAACAAATTCCGCACCCTCGACGACGTCGATGTGAAGGGCAAGCGCGTGCTGCTGCGCGTCGATCTCAACGTGCCCATGGACAACGGGCGCGTCAGCGACGCGACCCGGCTCGAGCGCGTTGCGCCGACCATCACCGAAATCTCGGACAAGGGCGGCAAGGTCATCCTGCTCGCGCATTTCGGCCGGCCGAAGGGACGCGACCCCAAGGAGTCGCTCAAGCCGGTTGCCGAAGCGCTGTCGAAGGTCGTGAACAGGCCCGTCGCCTTCGCCGACGACTGCGTCGGCGAACCCGCGGCCACGGCCGTAGCGGCGTTGAAGGATGGCGACATCCTGTGCCTGGAAAATACCCGCTTCCACAAGGAAGAGGAAAAGAACGATCCCGCCTTCGTCGCCGAGTTGGCGAAACTCGGGGACATCTGGGTCAATGACGCCTTCTCGGCCGCGCACCGCGCCCATGCCACGACCGAAGGCCTCGGCCACAAGCTGCCGGCCTATGCCGGCCGCACCATGCAGGCCGAGCTCGTCGCGCTGGAGAAGGCGCTGGGTTCGCCGACCAAGCCCGTCATCGCGATCATCGGCGGCGCCAAGGTCTCGACCAAGATCGATCTGCTCGAAAACCTCGTGACCAAGGTCGACGCGCTCGTGATCGGCGGCGGCATGGCCAACACCTTCCTGCACGCCCAGGGCGTTGGGATCGGCAAGTCGCTGGCCGAGAAGGATCTCGCCGCGACGGCGATCCGCATCATGGAGAAGGCGGAAGCCGCCAATTGCGCGATCATCCTGCCGGTCGACGCCACCGTCGCCTATCATTTCGCGGCGAACGCGCCCTCGCATGCCTACGGGCTCGATGCGATCCCGGCCGACGGCATGATCCTCGACGTCGGCCCGCAATCGATCGCGCGCGTCCACGCCGCGATCGACGACGCCGCCACGCTGGTCTGGAACGGACCGCTCGGCGCCTTCGAGATGCAGCCGTTCGACCGCGGAACCGTGGCGGCGGCCAAGCATGCCGCCGAGCGCACCAAGGCCAAGAAGCTGATCTCGATCGCGGGCGGCGGCGACACGGTCGCGGCTCTCAACCAGGCCCATGTGGCCGGTCAATTCACCTATGTCTCGACCGCCGGTGGCGCATTTCTTGAATGGATGGAAGGCAAGCCCCTTCCCGGCGTCGAAGTTCTGCGCACCAAGTAGTCAGTCGGCCTTTTAAGTCGGCCTTGCAGGCCCAAACCGGAGAAAAAGACAGATGGCTCGGATCACGTTACGTCAATTGCTCGACCATGCAGCGGAGAACGATTACGGCGTACCGGCCTTCAACATCAACAACATGGAGCAGGCGCTGGCGATCATGGACGCGGCCAACACGGTCGACGCGCCCGTCATCATCCAGGCCTCGCGCGGTGCGCGCTCCTACGCCAACGACATCATGCTCAAGCACATGATGGACGCGGTGACCGAGATCTATCCGCACATTCCGGTCTGCGTGCATCTAGACCACGGCAACGAGGCCGCGACCTGCATGACCGCGATCCAGGCCGGCTTCACCTCCGTCATGATGGACGGCTCGCTCAAGGCCGACGGCAAGAGCCCGGCCGACTGGACCTACAATGTCGGCGTCACCAAGACCGTGACCGACATGGCCCATCTCGGCGGCATCTCGGTCGAGGGTGAGCTCGGCGTGCTCGGCTCGCTCGAAACAGGCATGGGCGACAAGGAAGACGGCCACGGCGCCGAAGGCAAGCTGAGCCACGACCAGCTCCTGACCAATCCGGACGAGGCCGTGAAGTTCGTCCAGGAGACCAAGGTGGACGCGCTCGCGATCGCGATGGGCACCTCGCATGGCGCCTACAAATTCACCCGCAAGCCCGACGGCGACATCCTGGCCATGAAGGTGATCGAGGAGATCCACCGCAAGCTGCCGAACACGCATCTCGTGATGCACGGCTCCTCGTCGGTGCCGCAGGACCTCCAGGACATCATCAACGAGTTCGGCGGCAAGATGAAGCCGACCTGGGGCGTTCCGGTCGCCGAGATCCAGCGCGGCATCAAGAACGGCGTGCGCAAGATCAACATCGACACCGACAACCGCATGGCCATGACCGGCCAGATCCGCAAGGTGTTCAAGGAGCACCCGGAAGAGTTCGACCCGCGCAAGTACCTGAAGCCCGCGATGGAAGCGATGACCAAGCTGTGCAAGCAGCGGCTCCAGGAGTTCAATACCGCAGGCCAGGCCTCCAAGTTCAAGAAGGTCCTGACCCCCGCCGAGATGGCCAAGCGCTACGCCAAGGGCGAGCTCGATCCGAAGGTGGCGTAAGGCCTTCAGCCACATCCTCCCGTCATTCCGGGACACGCGAAGCGTGGGCTATGATGCGCAATTGCGCATCTGAGAATCCATAACCACAGCCTGGGGTTATGGATTCCGGGCCTGCGCCTTTCGGCGCATCCCGGAATGACAGAGGGCCCCCTTTACCCTGCGACGAACGTTAACTCGGCAATTGCCCGAGAACGGTCTATTTTCACAGGCAAGGGCAGCATCGTTTTGGGAGGACCTCTCGATGAATCTGACTGAGCTCAACAGGATCGCGACCGCCATGGTCGCGCCCGGCAAGGGCATCCTTGCCGCCGACGAATCCTCCGGCACCATCAAGAAGCGCTTTGACGCGATCGGGGTGGAATCGACGGAAGGCAACCGCCGCGACTATCGCGAGATGCTGTTCCGCTCCAGGGAGGCCATGAGCCAGTGCATCTCCGGCGTGATCCTCTATGACGAGACGATCTGGCAGGATGCGAAGGACGGCACGCCGCTGGTCAAGCTGATCGAACAGAGCGGCGCCATCCCCGGCATCAAGGTCGACGAGGGCACGCAAGCCCTGCCGATGTGCCCGGGCGAGCTCGTCACCGTCGGGCTCGACAAGCTCGCCGAACGCCTGAAGAAATATTACGAGCGCGGCGCGCGCTTCGCCAAATGGCGCGCGGTGATCGATATCGGCAGCGGCATTCCCTCGATGACCGCGATCGGCGTCAACGCCCATGCGCTCGCCCGCTACGCGGCACTGTGCCAGGCCGCGCAGATCGTGCCGATCGTCGAGCCTGAGGTGCTGATGGACGGCGATCACGACATCGACCGCTGCTATGAAGTGACGACCCGCGTGCTCAACAAGACCTTCCAGGAATTGCGCGTGCAGCGCGTCGCGCTCGAAGGCATGGTGCTGAAGCCCAACATGGCGATCTCTGGCAAGAAGTGCGCGAAGCAGGCCCCCGTCGAGGAAGTCGCGGAGAAGACAATTCGGCTGCTGAAGGCCTGCGTGCCCGCGGCGGTGCCCGGCATCGCCTTCCTCTCCGGCGGCCAGTCGGACGAAGAGGCGACTGCGCATCTCAACGCCATGCATAAGCTCGGGCCGCTGCCCTGGGGCCTGACCTTCTCCTACGGCCGCGCGCTGCAGGCCGCGCCGCAGAAGGCCTGGTCCGGCAAGGCCGAGAATGTCGCAGCCGGCCAAAGTGCATTCAGCCATCGCGCCCGGATGAATGGTCTGGCGTCCAAGGGCGAATGGCAAAGCAGCCTGGAAAAGAAAGCGGCCTAGATCTTGTCGAACAAATCGCCTCCGCCGCGCCCGGCGCCGCGTCTCTATCTCGCGACGCCTGCCGTCGATGATCCCGCTGCGTTCGTCGCCGAGCTGCCGGGCCTGCTCGCTGCCGCCGACGTCGCGGCCGTGCTGCTGCGGCTGAAGGAGACCGACCAGCGCACCATGATCACGCGCATCAAGGCGCTGGCCCCGCCGGTCCAGAAGGCGGGCGCCGCGCTGCTCGTTGAAGGTCATGCCGAACTGGTCGCACGTGGCGGCGCCGACGGCGCGCACCTGCCCGGCATCGCCGCGCTGAAAGAGGCGCTGCCATCGCTCAAGCCCGATCGCATCGCCGGCGTCGGCGGGCTGACGACGCGGCACCATTCCATGGATGCGGGCGAGATAGGCGCGGACTACGTGCTGTTCGGCGAACCTGATGCAAAGGGCCAACGCCCGTCGTCCCAGGCGATCGCCGAGCGGCTGGACTGGTGGGCCGAGCTGTTCGAGCCGCCCTGCGTCGGCTTTGCCACCTCGCTCGAAGAGGCGCACGACTTCGCCGCCAACGGCGCCGATTTCGTGCTGGTCGGCGATTTCGTCTGGTCCGATCCGCGCGGTCCCAAGGCCGCGCTGATCGAGGTCGACGCTGAGATCAAGAAGGCCCATGCGGCTGCGCTTGCGGGTCAGGAGCACGGCTAGCGCCCGACATGAAGCTCCCGCGCATCACCATCCTGGCCACGCTGCTGCTGACGGCGCCCGCGGCCGCGCAGCTCCAGATCACGCCGCCGGTGGCCACGCCGAGCGCTGTGCCTGAGAAACAGAAGCCCAAGCCGCCTCCGGCCGCCAAGAAGAAGGAGGCCGCGCCGGCGCCAAAACCTTCGGCCTCGCCCAAGCCGGCCGCCTCGCCCAAGCCGGCGCTGCCCGCAACCGTGATCCCCGCACCGGCAACCGACAATCCCAATGTCGATCTGGTGTTCGGCGCCTATCAGCGCGGCCAGTACAAGACGGCGTTCGATCTTGCCACCGCCCGCGCAGAAGCGGGCGATCCCAAGGCGATGACCATGCTCGGCGAGCTCTATTCCAACGCCATGGGCATCCGCCGCGACTACGCCAAGGCGCTGGAATGGTACAAGCGCGCCGCCGATGCCGGCGACCGCGAGGCGATGTTCGCGCTCGCCATGCTGCGAATTTCCGGCCGCGGCGGCTCGGTCGACAAGAGCGAGGCGGTGAAGCTGATGGCTTCCGCCGCCAAGCTCGGCGAGCCCAAGGCGGCCTATAACCTCGCGCTGCTTTACCTCGACGGCCAGACCCTGCCGCAGGACGTCAAGCGGTCCGCCGAGCTGCTGCGTCAGGCCGCCGACGCCGGCCTGCCCGAGGCGCAATACGCGCTGGCGACCTTCTACAAGGAAGGCACCGGCGTGCCGAAGGACCCGGAACGCGCGGTGCGGCTGCTCCAGGCGGCTTCACTGGCGGACAATGTCGATGCCGAGGTCGAATATGCCATCGCCATGTTCAACGGCACCGGCACGGTGAAGAACCAGCCGGCCGCCGTCGCGTTGCTCCGCAAGGCCTCCCGCCAGGGCAGCGCGATCGCGCAGAACCGCCTGGCCTGGGTGCTGATCAACGGCATGGGCACGTCCGTGGACAAGGTCGAGGGCTTTAAATGGCACCTGGTGGCGAAAACCTCCGGCAAGGGCGATCCGGAGCTCGACAAGCAATTGTCCGACCTGCCGGCCGAGGACCGGGGCAAGGCCGAGGCCGCCGCCAGAAAATGGCTCGGGACCAAATGACTTGACGCAAAGGCCCTCGCAGGGCACCCCATCGTTCAAACAGGCGCGATTTCGCGCCATTTCCCCCGATCAAGACCAGAGCACATGCTGTATTCCGCCACTATCAACGTCATGGTCAAGGCCGCGCGTCGCGCCGGCCGCAGCCTCAAGCGCGATCTCGGCGAGATCGAGCATCTCCAGGTCTCGCTGAAGGGGCCGGCCAATTTCGTCTCGCTCGCCGACAAGCGCGCCGAGGAGATCCTCTACCAGGACCTAGCCAAGGCCCGCCCCGGCTACGGCTTCATCGGCGAGGAAGGCGGCACCCGCGAAGGCAGCGACAAGAGCCACACCTGGATCGTCGACCCGCTCGATGGCACCACCAACTTCCTGCACGGCATCCCGCAATTCGCGATCTCGATCGGCCTCGTGCGCGAGGGCACGATCATTGCGGGCGTGATCTACAACCCCGCCAATGACGAGCTCTACATCGCCGAGCGCGGCAAGGGCGCCTTCCTCAACGACCAGCGCCTGCGCGTGGCCGGCCGCCGCCAGCTCAACGAATGCGTGGTGGCCTGCGGCCTGCCCCATATCGGCCGCGGCGACCACGAGGAATTCCGCCGCGAGATGACCGCGATCCAGGACCGCGTCGCAGGCCTGCGCCGTTTCGGCGCCGCCTCCCTCGACCTCGCCTTCGTCGCCGCCGGCCGCCTCGACGGCTACTGGGAGCGCAACCTGCAATCCTGGGACATCGCTGCCGGCATGATCATGGTGCGCGAGGCAGGCGGCACGGTGAGCGACATCGCAACGCCGGGTGATGCGCTGGTGACCGGCCACGTCGTGTGCGGCAACGAGTTCGTGCACGGGGAATTGGTGAAGATTTTGCGGAAGTAGGCTTAGGGCGAACCCTACGCTTCACACTCCGCCGTCATCACCCGCTTTGTGCGCACTTGCGCACTGGAGCGGGTGATCCAGTATTCCAGAGACGTTTGTTGGATACGGAAGGGCCGCGGCGTACTGGATGCCCCGCCTGCGCGGGGCATGACAGCTCGCCTTATGGCTTGACCGGCGCGGGCGGCCCATACGCCTCACCGTCCTTCGCGGCCTTCGGCTCTCTGTCCCCCGCCAGCACGCGCTGCACCGAGACGAAGAACACCGGCACCATCAGCAGCGCCAGGATCACCACCGCGATCATGCCGCCCATCACGATGCTGCCGAGCGCTTGCTGGCTGGCGCCGCCGGCGCCGTGGGCAATGGCCATCGGCAGCACGCCGCAGATGAAGGCAAGGCCGGTCATCAGGATCGGGCGGAAGCGCAGGCGGCAGGCCTCGATGGTGGCTTCTACTAGCGGCTTGCCTTCCTTGCGCAGGTCCTTGGCGAACTCGATGATCAGGATCGCGTCTTTTGCCGCGAGGCCGATGATGGTGATCAGGCCGACGGTGAAATAGACGTCGTTGGGCAGGCCGCGCAGCATCGCCGCGGCCACCGCGCCGACGATGCCGAGCGGCACCGTGAGCAGCACCGCGAGCGGAATGGTCCAGCTCTCGTAGAGCGCGGCAAGACAAAGGAACACCACGAACACCGACAGCGCCAGCAGGAACGGCGCCTGCGAGCCCGACAGTTTTTCCTGGAGCGACTGTCCGGTCCATTCATAACCGAAGCCGCGCGGCAACTTGCCGGCAAGCCGCTCCATCTCGACGATCGCGTCGCCCGAGGTGAAGCCGGGTTTCGCCTCGCCGGAGATGCGCACAGCGGGATAATAATTGAAGCCCGCGATCTGCGTCGGGCCGCGTGCCCATTCGACCGTGGCGAAGGAGGAGAACGGCACGAGCTGGCCACGGCTGTTCTTGACGTTGTAGTTGAGGATGTCCTCGGTCCGCATGCGGTCGCGGGCATCCGCCTGCACCACGACGCGCTGCATGCGGCCGCGGTTCGGGAAGTCGTTGATGTAGTTCGAGCCAAGATTGGTCGAGATCGTGTTGTTGATGTCCTCGAAGGTGACGCCGAAGGCGCCGGCCTTCTCGCGGTCGATCACGAGATTGACCACGCCGGCCTCGGGCAGGCCCTCGATATAGACCTTCTGCAGCACCGGGCTGGCATTGGCCTCCGCGATCAGCTGGTCGGCGGCGCGCATCAATGCCGGGTAGCCTTTCTGGCCGCGGTCCTGGAGGCGGAACGAGAAGCCCGAGGAGTTGCCGAGATTGTCGATCGGCGGCGGCTGGAGCGCAGAGATCTTTGCATCGCGGATCGACGACGACAGATCGCGGTTGATGTCGTTGACGATCGCAGCGGCAGAGTCCTTCGGCCCGCGCTCGGACCAGTCCTTCAGCGTGATGAAGGCCTGCGCGGTGTTCATGCCCTGACCGGAGAAGCTGAAGCCGGTGAGGAAGGTGACATCCTTCACACCCGGCCGCTCGGCGAGATATTTCTCGACCTTCTCGATGACGGCCTCGGTGCGGGGATACGACGAATCCGACGGCGTCTGCACGTCGGTGGTGACGAAGCCCTGGTCATCGATCGGCAGGAAGCCGCCGGGCAGGCTGACGAAGGCCCAGGAGAGACCAACCAGCAGCGCGACATAGACCAGCATCAGGCGGCCGGTCCGCTTGAGCGAGAAGCCGACGGTGCGGGAATAGCCCTCCTTGCCGCCTTCGAGCATGCGGTTGAACCAGCCGAACACGCCCCGCTTCGCATGGCCGTGGCCGGCCGCGACGGGCTTCAGAATCGTCGCGCACAGCGCCGGCGTCAGCGACAGCGCGAGGAAGGCGGAGAAGCCGATCGCAGCGACCATGGTCACCGAGAACTGGCGGTAGATGATGCCGACCGAGCCGGGGAAGAACGCCATCGGCACGAACACCGCCATCAGCACCAGCGTGATGCCGATGATGGCGCCCGATATCTGCGCCATCGCCTTCCGCGTCGCTTCCTTCGGCGGCAGGCCTTCCTCGGACATGATGCGCTCGACGTTCTCGACCACGACGATGGCGTCGTCGACGAGGATGCCGACCGCGAGCACCATGCCGAACATCGAGAGCATGTTGATGGAATAGCCGGCGAGCAGCAGCGTGGTGCACGCGCCCAAGAGCGCCACGGGCACCACGATGGTCGGGATAATGGTGTAGCGGATGTTCTGCAGGAACAGGAACATCACCACGAACACCAGCACCACGGCTTCGACCAGCGTCGTCAGCACCTTCTTGATCGAGGCCTCGACCACAGGCGTGATGTTGTAGGGGATCTCGTAGGAGATGTTGGCCGGGAAGAAGCGCGACAACTCCTTCATCTTCTCCTCGACCGCGCCCGCGGTCGCCAGGGCGTTGCCGGTCGGCGACATCAGCACGGAGAGGCCCGCGGTCGGCTTGCCGTTCAGGCGCGTGTTGAACTGGTAGCTGAGGCCGCCGACCTCGATGCGTGCGACGTCGCGCAACCGCACGGTCGAACCGTCGGCATTGGCGCGCAGGATGATGGAACCGAATTCGTCCGGCGACGAGAGCTGGCCCTTAACCAGCACCAGCGAGGAGGTGCGCTGGCTCGAGGTCGACGGCTCGGCGCCGATGCTGCCCGAAGCGACCTGTGCGTTCTGCGCGGCGATCGCCTTGTTGACGTCGTCCGCGGTCAGCCCGTAGCCGACCAGCTTTGCCGGATCGACCCAGACGCGCAAGCTGCGCTCGGTCGAATAGAGCGTGGCGCGGCCGACGCCTGGGATGCGGCGGATCTCGCCGAGCACGTTGCGGATCATGAAGTCGCCGAGGCCGACTTCGTCGAGGCTGCCGTCGGTCGAGTTCAGCGTGATGATCTGGAGCACGGCGCTCGAGGCTTCCTCGATCAGGATGCCCTGCTGGATCACCGCGCGAGGCAGCCGCGCCTCGACGCGCTTGATGCGGTTCTGCACCTCGACGGAGGCGGCGCTGGTATCGGTGCCCGGCTGGAAATTGGCGATGATCTCGACCTGGCCGAGCGAGTCGCTGGTCGATTCGAAATTGAGGATGCCGGAGGCGCCGTTGAGCTCCTCCTCGATCAGCCGCGTGACGCTGTTGTAGAGGTTTTCGGGCGAGGCGCCGGGATAGCTGGTCGAGATCGAGATCGAGGGCGGCGCGATGATCGGATATTGCGCGATCGGCAGCAGCGGGACCGCGATCGCGCCGATCAAGCAGATGAACAGCGCGACCACCCAGGCGAAGATCGGCCTGTCGATGAAGAAACTCGCCATGGCGCGTTACCGCGTCAGCTTCTGGGCGTGCCGATTGTCCGCGGTGGCGTCCGCTTCCGACCAGGATTGCGGCTTCACCTTGTCGCCGGCGGCGAACTTCTGGAAGCCTTCGACCACGACCTTGTCGCCGGCCTTCAGGCCCTCGGTCACGAACCAGAGTCCGTCCTGCACCGACCCCGTGCGCACCGGCTGCACGGCGATGTGGTTGTCGTCCTTGACGACGAACACCTCGCTGCCGCCGCCGCCATTGCGCTGGATCGCCTGCTGCGGCACCGCGATCGCGTCGCTGTCGAGACCCTGGTCGATGCGGACGCGGACATACATGCCCGGCAGCAGCTCGCGCTTGGGATTGCGGAATTCGCCGCGCAGGGTCACCTGGCCGGTATGGGCGTCGACCTTGGCGTCGGAGAACAGCAGCTTGCCATCGAGCGAATAAAGGGTGTTGTCGTCGAGCACGAGGCGCACCTTGGCGGCATCGGCCGCGATGCGCTCGAGGTCGCCGCTCTCGAAGGCGCGGCGGAGCTGGTTGAGTTCGGTCACCGACTGGGTGAAGTCGGCATAGATCGGATCGAGCTGCTGGATGCTGGCGAGGTTGGTCTCGTTCTGCACTGCGAGCGCGCCCTCGCTGACCAGCGCCGCACCGACGACGCCGTCGATCGGCGCGCGCACGGTGGCATAGTCGAGATTAAGTTTGGCGCGTGCGAGTTCCGCCTTGCGGCCTTCGACCTCGGCATGGGCCTGACGCTCGGCCGCGATCGCCTTCTCGTTCTCGGCTTCCGGGGCAGCGCGGTCCTTGGTGAGGGTGGCGATGCGGTGCGCCTGCTGTCTCGCCTGCATCAGCCCGGCCTCGGCCTTGGCGACGGCCGCCTCGGTGGCCATCACCTCGACCTCGAACGGACGCGGATCGATGCGATAGAGCGCATCGCCGGCCTTCACCTCGCTGCCCTGGCGGAACAGGCGCTCGACCACGATGCCGGAGATGCGCGGCCGCACGTCGGAGACGCGCGTCGGCGCGATGCGGCCCGGCAGCTCGCGCACCACGGCGCGCGGCTGCGGCTTGACGATGACGATGCTGACGTCAGGGTCGGCGGGCTGGGCAGCGGACACCGCAGAGACGGATTCGTCGCAGCCCGCGAGCAGCGGCGTAAAGGCCGCGAGCATGATTGCAACGCATGCCGATCGCGCGCGAAGTCCTGACATGAAGTTAAGCGCCCCGATGTTGTTGAAACTGAAATCACGCTCCGCGCGAACCCGTTCTGGGCGATTCCATGCGGCTGATGCCGTCAAGATAGAAGGTACTTGCTGCGACGCAACGCATTGCGCGGGCGGCTCAATGCCACATGACCTATCATGCTGAGTTCAGGGCGCTTTTCGGGACTCACCGGATTGTGAGTCGGGTTCCATCACCGCGAGCTGCGACAGAAGATCGCAACGAAACGTTACGAACCTGAAAGACGACCTTCTTTCGGACCGGCACAGCGCCGGTACAAAGCGCAGGATTCACCACATGAGGCGGAAGCCGCCGGTGCCCTTGTAATTGCGGTTGTCCGAGCTGTTGTTGAGGCTCGCATTGTAGGAGACCTCGCCGAAGAGGGCGTAGCGGCCATTGGCCCAGCTGTAGGTGCCGCCGCCGCCGATGCTGCCCCACAGCCGATCCTGCGCACTGGCAAAACCGATGCCTGCGACATCGACATTGGTGCCGTTGAGGAACTCGTAACGCAGATTGGCAATGCCGTAGACATCGGATCGCACGATGCCCGTGGCATCGTTCCAGGTCCTCTGATGGTTGAGGGCAAGGCCGGCGCGGCCGAGCAGGCTGTCACCATCACGCAACGCTACCTGCGCGCCGAACCGATCGGCAAAGCTGTCGAAGGCGGCCTTCGAATAGGAGAGCTGCACCTGCGGCGTCAGCGACCAGCCATTGCCGAAGCCGATCCGCTTGCCGGTTTCGGCGCTGAAGGCATAGCCAAATCCTTCATTGCCGTGGGTCAGGCTGCCGGCCAGCACGGACGACAGATCGCTGCGGTAGAACATCGACTGCGCCTGACCGTCGACATAGAAACCGTTGTCGCCATACCAGGTCAGCGTGCTGCCGACGCCCGTCCCTTCAACACGGATACGGCCATTGCCGAAGAACGACGCGACATTGGCGGTCGTCAGGCCATATTGCGCGGTGAGGCCGACGATCAGCCGGCCCCGCTCGTTCTCCAGCACGAGACCATCAAGCCCCGTCTGCACCTTCAAATGATCGGCCTTGTAGGTCGAGCCGGTGGTGTTGGAGGGCTGCAAGTCGGAATGGCCACCTTCGATGCGGCCCCAGAACGCCGTGGGCGCCGACGCGGGCCATGGCGTCGCTGCCGCCCCAATAGCGGTTGCCGACGCGCTGCTGCAGCGTCGGCAGATCGTTCATGCCGAGCAGCACCTGCGCGTAGTTCTCGTACAGCGGAACGCCCGGCTGATAGAGCGGACCGGGAGGTACCGAGGCCGGCGGATTGATCAGGCTCGAGCGCAGATACCAATCGCCGTCGCCGGGAGTGGCGATGCCGTTCTTCTGCAACGTATAGGCATAGGCGCCGCCGACCACCGCCTGCTCGCCGTGAAGGACATAGCTGCCCAGGAGCGAAAAACTGCCGTTGGACGCGCCGGCCACGTCTATCACCTTGATGCCTTCGGTGGTCTGCGCGCCGGTGCCGCCGACATTGGTGACCCGCAGCGACGACGAGCCCGACGTGCTGCCCTGCACCCGCAACAGGTCGGTCGGCGAGCCGTCGCCGCCGAGCCGGGTGTTGAGCTGCACCGTGCCGCCATTGCCGACGTAGTTGCCGACCACGGTCAGCGTGGTTCCCGGCGCGCCGCCGAGGGTGACCGTGCCGGCATTGCCGAGCGAGGTGAGCGTTTGATTGAAGCCGGCGAGGTCGAGTGTGCCGCCCGCGGCCACGTTGAAGGCCGACGCTGCGCTGAACGTGTTCGCCGCTCCCGCGCGCAGCGTACCGCCGCTCACGTTTGTCGCCCCGTTGTAGCTATTGGCGCCGGTCAGCGTCTGCGCGCCGCCGCTGACTGTCAGGCCGCCCGTGCCACCGATCACGCCGGCGAACGTGTCGTTCGCGTTGGTGATCGTCAGGTTCTTCGCGCCGAGACTGACGCCGCCGCTGCCGGCGAGGCTCTGAATGCTGGCGCCGCCGGCGGTGATGCCGGAAATGTCGAACGTCCCGTTGGCGACGACGCGGCTCGAGTTGCTGATGGCGCCCGCACCGGTGAGCGCGAGGATACCGGCCTGGATCACGGTCTGGCCGGCATAGAGGCTGCTGGCGGCGAGGTTCAGGGTGCCGTTGCCGATCTTGGTCAGTCCGCCGGCGCCGGTGAAGGCGGAGGTGGCATCGGTGCCGACCGTGAACGCGCCGGTGTCGATCGTCAGCCCGCCCGCGAGGATGTTGAGCTTGGTGCCTGAAAATCCGTTGATGAAGGTAGCGTTGCTAGCCGTCGCCCGCAGGATACCATTGTCGAAATTGGCCTGGCTCGCCCCGGCCACGCCCCGCAGGGATTGAGTTTCCAATATGCCGCCGCCACTGATGTTGAGCGTGCCGGAAGATGAGGCGCCGTTGGCCAGGACCGTGCCGGCTCCTGTAACGACGCGCCCGCCGTTTTGGATGTTGAGCGTGCCCGCGCCTAGAAAACCGACAAAGAAATTTCCACCTGGAATGCTCCATTGCGAGCCTGCTCCGGTGACCGTCACGATTCCGGTGGTTCCGGCCGCAACTCCGATCCGCGATGAGCCGGTACTCGTCAGCGTGCTGCCGTTCTGGATCGTCAGATTGCCGGCCGGTGCACCGCTGTTGCCAATGCTGATGGTCCCCACCGAAACGCTGAACGGGCCGCCGACGCCGAGGATCGTCTCCCCTTGCGGCGGCGCACCCAGGATACCGATGTTGACGGTTTGACCTGGGACGGGAGGGGCGGCGGTCGTCCAGTTGCCCCCGGTCATCCAATCGTTGCTGGTCAAGCCGGTCCAATTGGCCTGGGCCGAGGCTGATCGTGTGAACAGCGCCGACAGCGCCACAACCAACAGGCTCGCCAGCAGCAAGCGAAGCATGCGAGTCCGGTGGGTGCCGGGGGAACAATGCCGAGTCCGATTCGGACTCCTGCGAAGCATGTCATCTGATTGTCGTCGGATCGTCGCAGCAGCCCCGATGCATTCGCGCATGCACTATTCCAATTGCGTCCGCACCGTTCGAGGATGCGGATTTTCTTGTCGTGTGGTCCACGAAGTACAACCACAACGCTAGGCGAGCAGAAACGATCAGACAACAATCGAAACGTGTTTCTCCGAAGATGCACGCGGCGTGTGCCGTTTGCGCAACGAAAGACGCTTAACAAGTTCTTTCGGGAGTACGCGCCCTAACCCGCCTTCATCCGGTAGTGGCTGACGCCCCATTCGCTGCCATCGGCGTAGCCAAACAGCCCTGATGTCGCGAGGAAGAACCAGCGCCAGCGTCGCATCCACAAAGCGGTCTCCTCGCCATGGACTTTGCGCAGGGACGCTTCGATCGTGTCGCGATGCGCATCGAAATTGGCGAGCCAGTCGTTCGCGGTGCGCCGATAGTGCGTTCCGCTCCAGCACCATTCCTTCTCGATCCTGAAGACGTCGCCGAATTGCCTGACGAGGTGATGGCTCGGCATCAATCCATCCATGAAGACATGCTGCGCGATCCAGTCCTCGCGATTGGCGCGGTCGAACAGATGAGAGCCGGAGCGATGGGTGACGATGTGCATGAAGAAGCGCCCGTCAGGCGCGAGCCAGGACCGCACGCGCGTCATCAGCTTGCGCCAGTTCATCATCTGCTCGAACATCTCGACCGAGACGATGCGGTCGAATTGCCCGTCGGGCGCGAACACGTTCATGTCCGCGGCGACCACGCGCAGGTTCAACAGCCCGCGCAGCTGCGCCTGCTCCTCGACATAGGCGCGCTGGGTCTGCGAGTTCGACACCGCCGTCACCTTCGCATGCGGGAACCGCCGCGCCATCCACAGCGACAGCGAGCCCCAGCCGCAGCCGAGCTCGAGGATGGTCTGGCCGTCGGCGAGACCGGCGTGCTCGACGGTCTGGCGCAGCGCCTCCTCCTCCGCCTCCTGCAGCGTGCTCGCATCGGACTTGTAGAAGCAGGACGAATATTTGCGGTTGGGGCCGAGCACCTCCGCAAAGAACGCCGCGGGCACCTCGTCATGCCCGGCATTGACGGCATCCGCGTCCCCGGCGATCGGCCGCAGGATCATCCGCCCGGCGAAGGCGGCATCGTCGGCCGCGCCCAGCGCGGACATGCGCGTCGCCGTGCGCGAGCACAGGCGCTGGATCGCGGCGCGGATCACGACGTCGGGCAGCGGCACGCGTTCGGCAGTCCCGAAGATCGCGGAAACGACGCTCATGCGATCACTCCGTTGATCAGGTCTCGTTGTGGCGGCGGCGGAAGGAACGGACAGGTTCGGGCGTTGCCACCCGCCCGGCGGGCTCTGAGGTCCAGACAGGATCGACCGCGCCGCAGATGCCGCCGCGCCACCCAGGCGAGCGCCATCCGGACCGCGAGCAAGAGCGCGATGACGGCCACTCCCCAGGATTCGTCACCATGCAAAAAATCCGACCTAAGCCTGCGGAATGCCGAAGTTTTGCAAATTGCGCCTCTATCAAAGCGCGGTTTCAGCTTTGGGTTCCGAGAGCTCTCCACGAAATCGGCACATCCGGCGCTTTTTTTGGGCTACCGCTGTGCCATAGTGCGCCCCGCAAGCAAGTTCGTAACGGATGATACCGGCCATGCCGCCAGGCGCCTCGCACCGCTCCCCCATCGATATCGAATATACCAAGCTATCCTCACCCAGCGTTTTCCTGGTGCGGATGCTGGTCTTTCTGGTGCTGTGCACCCTGGTCGGCGTGGTGCTCTACAAGCAGATCATCCTGGCCTTCTTCGCCAATCCCGGCCTCAATGCCCTGATCGGCGGCGTGCTGTTCATCGGCATCATCCTGGCCTTCCGCCAGGTGATCCGGCTCTACCCCGAAGTCTCCTGGGTCAACAATTTCCGCATCGCCGATCCCGGCCTGGCGCCGTCCCGGCACCCGAAGCTGCTGGCGCCGATGGCCATGATCCTCGGCGGCGAGCGCACCGGGCGGATGTCGATCACCCAGACCACCATGCGGCACCTGCTCGATTCGATCGCGACCCGCCTGGACGAGGCCCGGGACATCTCCCGCTACATGACCGGCCTGCTGGTCTTCCTCGGCCTGCTCGGCACCTTCTGGGGCCTGATCGAGACGGTCGGCTCGGTCGGCAAGGTGATCGACGGGCTCAAGGTCGGGGGCGATTCCGGCGCCCTGTTCGACACGCTGAAGGAGGGCCTCGCCGCCCCGCTCGGCGGCATGGGCATCTCGTTCTCGAGCTCGCTGTTCGGCCTCGCCGGCTCGCTGATCCTCGGCTTCCTCGATCTGCAATCGAGCCAGGCCCAGAACCGCTTCTACACCGACCTCGAAGACTGGCTCGCCACCACCGTGCGCGAATATGGCCACGGCGAGGTTGCGGTCGCAGCCGCCGGTGGCGGCGGCGGCGTTGCCAGCGGCGAACTCCAGGCCGCCGTCGAGCGCTTACGCTCCGTGCTCGAGGAAGGCAGCGCCAGCCGCGGCACCACGGCGGCAATGGCGAGCCTTGCCGAAGCCATCCAGGCGCTGGTCTCGCACATGCGGACCGAGCAGCAGATGATCCGCGAATGGGCCGACGGTCAGGGCGAGCAGAACCGCGAGATCCGCCGCCTGCTGGAGCGCATCGCGCGCCAGCCGGAGAAGGGCTGAGCCGCGCAAGAAGTATCGTGCGCCGGACGCAGCGCAGCACGCGGTGATGCGCTGCTGAGCCGGGGCCCAGAGAAACAAGGAATGGGTCCCGGCTCTGCGCAGCAGCGTTGCACGCTGCAGCGCGTCCGGGACACGAGAGAACGGAGACGACAATGGCTCTAGCCCGCGGCCGCCGCAGCGAAGCCGGCTTCAACTACTGGCCCGGATTCGTCGACGCGCTGTCGACGCTGGTGCTGTCGATCGTGTTCCTGCTGTCGGTGTTCCTGGTCGTGCAGTTCTTCCTGTCGCAGGAGGTCACCGGCAAGGACAAGGCGCTGGAGCAGCTCAACGCCAAGATCGCCCAGCTCAACGAGCTCTTGTCGCTGGAGAAGCTCGGCAAGCTCACGCTGGACGACCAGGTCTCGCAATTGAAAGCGGGCCTCGCCTCGGCCGAGACCGAGCGAGATCGCATCAAGGGCCTCTATGACGGCCTCGCCGCTGCCGGCAACGACGCCCAGGGCAAGTCCACTGAGCTCGGCAAGGCGCTGGACTCGGAGAAGTCAGTCTCGGCGCGAGCGCTGGCGCAGATCGAGGTGCTGAACCAGCAGATCAGCGCGCTGCGACGGCAGTTGGCGGCGTTGGAGGAGGCGCTCGACGCCAGCGAGAAGCGCGACAAGGAATCGCAGAACCGCATCGCCGATCTCGGGTCTCGCCTGAATGTTGCCTTGGCGCAGCGCGTGCAGGAATTGTCGCGTTATCGCTCGGAGTTCTTCGGCCGCCTGCGCACCATTCTGGGCAATCGCCCTGACATCCGCATCGTCGGCGACCGCTTCGTGTTCCAGTCCGAAGTGTTTTTCGACACCGGCCAGGCGACACTTCTGCCGGAAGGCCGCGCCGAGCTCGACACATTGGCGACCGCGCTGATCGATCTCGACAAGAAGATCCCGAGCGAAATCCCCTGGGTGCTGCGCGTCGACGGCCACACCGACATACGCCCGGTCAGCGGCGCGAATTTCAAGTCCAACTGGGACCTGTCCGCGGCGCGCTCGATCTCGGTGGTGCAATACCTGATCTCGCTCGGCGTGCCCGCCCAACGCCTCGTCGCCGCCGGCTTCGGCGAATTCCAGCCGCTCGACACCGCCAACACGGAAGAGGCCTTCAAGCGCAACCGCCGCATCGAGCTGAAGCTGACGGAGCGGTAGTGAGCGCCCTCCACCTCCGCCCCTACCGCCCCGAGGACGAAGCCGCCTCGATCGACCTCTGGCATCGCACCTGGCAGCAGGCCTATCCGCAGATCGATTTCGCCGCGCGGCTGGACTGGTGGCGCGAGCGCTGGCGCAAGGATCTGGTGCCGAAAGCCTCGATCGTGGTCGCGGAAGCGGACGGCGTGCTGACCGGCTTCGTCACCATCGACGGCGAAGGCTATCTCGACCAGCTCGTGGTCGATCCCGCGCACTGGGGCTCGGATGCGGCCAGGCTGCTGGTGGATGAGGCCAAGCGGCTGTCGCCGTCAGGCGTCACGCTGCTCGTCAACAAGGACAATGCCCGCGCCATCCGCTTCTACGAGCGCAACGGCTTTGCCCAAGCCGGCGAGGATCTGAACCCGACCTCGGGACGGCCGGTGCTGAAGATGACATGGCGGGCGTGACGAGGTTTGCTGCCGACCCCCCTCCGCTGTCATGCCCCGGCTTGCCGCCTTCGCTGAAGCTTCGGCGTGCCGAGCGCTCGTGTGGGCCTCGGCGTAGCCTTGGCGGAGCCGGGACCGGGGCATCCAGTGCGCCGCGACTTCTCCGAATCGCACTACTGTCTCTGGAATACTGGATCGCCCGCTTTCGCGGGCGATGACACCGTGAATGAGGCAGCAGGCGGGACGCCTCACGCGCCCTCGAACTGCAGCCTCGCCAGCCTCGCATAGAGCCCGTTCTTGGCGACGAGCTCCGTATGCGTGCCCTGCTCGACGATCTTGCCCTGGTCCATCACCAGGATGCGGTCGCAGGACAGCACGGTGGCGAGACGATGTGCGATCACCAGCGTGGTGCGGTGGCGCATCAGCTCTTCGAGTGCGGTCTGTACCAGCGTCTCGCTTTCGGCGTCGAGCGCGGAGGTGGCTTCATCGAGCAGCAAGAGCGGCGCATCGCGCAGGATGGCGCGGGCGATCGCGATGCGCTGGCGCTGGCCGCCGGAGAGCGTCACGCCGCGTTCGCCGAGCGGGGTCTCGAAACCTTCGGGCAGGCGGCGGATGAACTCGGCGGCATGCGCGAGCTCGGCGGCGCGCTCGACCTCGGCATCGGTCGCATCGGGCCGGCCGAAGCGGATGTTCTCGCGGGCGCTCGCGGCAAATACGTTGGATTCCTGCGGCACCAGTGCGATGCGCAAGCGGAAATCGCGCGGGTCCGCGGATTTGACCGGCACGCCGTCGAGGGAGATCGCGCCGCCCCGCGGGTCGTAGAAGCGCAGCAGGAGATGAAAGATGGTGCTCTTGCCGGCGCCTGAGGGGCCGACGATCGCGACCTTCTCGCCGGGGCGCACGGTGAACGACACGGCATCGAGCACATTGACGTGAGGCCGCGCCGGATAAGCGAAGCTGACCTGGTCGAAGCCGACCTCGCCGCGCGCCGGCACGGGCAGCGCGCGCGGTGACGCCGGCGCGGTGATCTCGGGCTGCACATGCAGGATCTCGAACAGGCGCTCGGCGGCGCCGGAGGCAGCCGAGACCTCGCCCCAGACCTCGCTGAGCTGGCCGAGGCCGGCCGCGGCGAAGGCCGCGTAGAGCACGAACTGGCCGAGCCGACCCGGCGAGATCGTACCGATCAGGACGTCATGCGAGCCGATCCAGAGGATCGCGACCACGCTTGCGAACACGATGAAGATGATGATGGCGGTGAGCACGGCGCGGGCCTGCGTGGAGGTGCGCGCGGCTTCATAGGCCTGCTCGACCTCGCCGCCAAAACGCTTCTCGGCGAGCCCCTCGCTGGTATAGGCCTGCACGGTGCGGATGGCGCCGACCAGCTCGCCCGCATAGGCGGAGGCTTCGGCGAGCGTGTCCTGCGCATTGCGCGACAGACGCCGCACCCAGCGCCCGAACGCGACCAGCGGCAGCACGATCAGGGGAATGGCGAGCAGCACGAAGCCGGAGAGGCGCGGGCTGGTGATCACCATCATCGCCGCCGCACCGAAGAACATCATGAGATTGCGCAGCGCGATCGAGACGGAGGCGCCGACCGCGGACTTGATCTGGGTGGTGTCGGCCGTAAGCCGCGACACCAGCTCACCGCTGCGCGCGGAATCGAAGAAGGCCGGCGAGAGCGAGAGCAGATGGGCGAAGACGTCGCGCCGGAGGTCGGCGACGATGCGCTCGCCGATCGTCATCACGAGGTAGTATCGCGAGGCGCTGGCAAGCGCGAGCACGGCGACCACCGCGATCATCACCGAGAAGTAGCTGTTGATCAGCGCGATGCCTTCCGGCGTCAGGCCGAAATCGATCATCCGCCTCACAGCGATGGGCACCAGCAGCGTGGTCAGCGCCGCGACCGTGAGCGCGACGAAGGCGAGCGCCGCGCGGCCGCGATAGCGGGCCACATAGGGCGCAAGTGCCAGCAGCGGCCGTAGCTTCGCGCGGCCCTTCGCCGGCGTCTCGATCAACTCGGCTTCGATCGACGGGGCCTCAGGCCCGGCGCGCTCGTCGCGGTACTGGTCGTCAAGCCGTTCCACAGCGCTCATGAGATCGGACCCAAGGAGACATATTAGCTCCACATAGGCCGCTGCGGGGGGAGTGGCAAATCCGGGATGTCCCTTAGGGGAGGGCCCGGTTCTCCTTTGCCCACAATGGCTTGTTTTAAAGGGGCCTGTGGGGTATAGACCCCGCCAAATCCGTCATTCGATAGCCACTCAAGACAGGCGCCGGGCGCCGAGGAATTGCCATGAAAGCCGAAATTCATCCGAATTATCATACGATTAAGGTCGTGATGACCGACGGAACCGAGTACCTGACCCGCTCCACCTGGGGCAAGGAAGGCGACACGCTGAACCTCGACATCGACCCGAAGTCGCATCCGGCTTGGACCGGCGGCAACGCCCAGCTGATGGATCGCGGCGGCCGCGTCTCGCGCTTCCAGAAGAAGTTTTCGGGCTTTCTCAAAAAGGATTGATCCCGCCCGCAAGGCTGGACACGAAAAACGCCCCCGGTCAGACCGGGGGCGTTTTTGTTTGTGGCGAGACCTGTAGGGTGGGCAAAGCGAAGCGTGCCCACCATTCCTTCTACGATCCGGAAAGCAAAATGGTGGGCACGGCGCTTTGCGCCTTTGCCCACACCTGGGTGCTTACCGCTCGAACGCGGCCTTCAGCGCGTTGAGCTGCGGCACCAGCGGGTTGCCGATCGCCACGTATTCGACCGGCGGGGTGTGGATGGTGGTGTCGAGGCGGCGCACGCGGGTCTGAAGGCTCATCGAGCGATGGATCAGATCCTGGAGCTGCGAGGGCAGCTTCTCGACGGTATCGGACGGGCCGGGATCGGCGGCGCTGAGCTTGACCTTGGTCTTCTCCCGATTGGCCTGGCTCAGCGTCATCTCGCCTTCCTTCACCGCGCGGTGCAGCAGCAGCCACGAGGCCAGCTGCATCAGGCGGGTGGTCAGACGCATGCTCTCGGTCGCATAGGTGAGGCTGACGGCGCGATCGAGCGCCTTGGCCTCGGTGCGGCCGGCGCCATCGAGATAGGCGGCGGTCTCTTCCACCAGGTCCATGCCCTCACGGAACAGGACGCCGAACGCCGCAGAATTGGTGAACCGCTCGCTGAGTTGAACGAGAGCACCTTCGGCTTGCAAACGTTCCATGGTTAACGCCCCTTACGCAACTGTCTGACTGTCCGGCTTTGGCGCCGGCTTATGATGAACAAATCATTGCGCGAGCCGGACGCGGAGTCCAGCGACAAGCGCGGATATGGTTTCCGCGCGTCTTTCCTCGGAATTCAACCGGAACGGGACCCAAAAAGGCAAAAAAAGAGCCGCCGGAGACCGGCGGCTTTGAAAGTTGATAACAGGGAGGCGTCAAACAGAGTGGACAGGAGCCACTCGGTGTCCAAACGAGGACAGCTCCAGTCATAAACCCGAAAGCTTAATTGGAAGTAAACGAGCTAATTTTTTGAGAGTTCGTTAGCCATGTCGGTCACTGGCCGAGGGGGCGGCGGAACAAACTCGGCACTCGTCATTCCGGGGCGCCACGAAGTCGCGAGCTTTGATGCGCAATTGCGCATCTGAGAATCCATAGCCACAGGCGGATGCGGTGGCCCGGCTCAGCCTGCCCGTTTCAACTGCCCGTGATTATGGATTCCGGGCTCGGCGCTGCACGCCGCCCCGGAATGACGACGCGAGATAGTTTTGCGCGAAGCATGGGTCCCGTCTCTGCGGAGCAGCGCTACGCGCTGCACCGCGTCCGGGACACGAGAGGTGAGCGCTGGGCCCTACTTCTTGAAAAAACTATCCGCCGCATTGCGCGAGGCTCGCTTCTTGGTGGCGGCTTCCTCGAGCCTTGCGATCTCGGTGTTGAGCAGCGCGACGCGCTCGGTCAGTTCCTCCACTGACAGGAGTGAGAGATCCTGTCCGATTTCATGGCTGATCTTCTTGCGCGGTTTGTCGTCGTCCTCGATGGCCATGTGTCCTCCCGGGCAGTCCTGTCCTGAACGACGCCGATCTGGCGTTTTCCGAGCCGAAATGGTACCGCTTCTGCACAAGGAGAATTTGCAGTGAGTTTCGCGAGCGCGCAACACCTGACGCGAATGCCCCGGCCCGACCGCAAGGAGGTTGACCGGACGGGATAAGCGCGCGTCCACGCGCGTGAGGCATGAGCCGACCCCAAGCCCTTCCGATCATGCGGGAGGGCTTTTGATTTTTCGTCGGTCGGCATCACCAAACGCGAAAGACCGTAGTCATGACCAAAATTCTCATCACCAGCGCCCTTCCCTACGTGAACGGCGTCAAGCATCTCGGCAATCTCATAGGCTCGCTCCTCCCCGCCGATGTCCATGCCCGCTTCAGGCGGCAGATCGGCGACGACGTGCTCTTCATCTGCGCCACCGACGAGCACGGCACGCCGGCCGAGCTCGGCGCCGTTCGCGCCGGACAGGATGTCCGCACTTTCTGCGATGCGCAGCACGCAATCCAGGCCGACATCTACCGCCGGTTCGGCCTTTCCTTCGACCATTTCGGGCGAACCAGCTCGGCACAGAACAGCGCTCTGACGCAGCACTTCTATCGCAGGCTCGACGATGCCGGATTGATCGAGGAACGTAAGTTGCCGCAGGTCTGGTCGCCCACGGACGGCCGCTTCCTGCCGGACCGCTACGTGCTCGGCACCTGCCCGCATTGCGGCGACCCGTCCGCGCGCGGTGATCAATGTGACCAGTGTGGCGCGCTGCTCGATCCGCCCGAACTGATCGACCCGCGATCTGCGCTGTCGGGCGACCGGGCGCTGGAGGTCCGCGAAAGCCGCCATCTGTTCCTGCGCCAGTCGCAGCTTGTCGGAGCGTTGAGCGCGTGGATCGACAGCCGCTCCGGCTGGCCCTCCTTCGTGGTATCGACCGCGAAAGGCTGGCTGACAGCCGATCTGCGCGATCGCTGCATCGCGCGCGATCTGGCCTGGGGCATCCCGGTTCCGCGAGAGGGATTCGCCGACAAGGTCTTCTATGTCTGGTTCGACGCGCCGATCGGTTACATCGCCGCCACCCAGGAATGGGCCGCCGCCGCGCCCGGCCGCGACTGGCGAAAATGGTGGTGGCAGGCCGATGACGTCCGCTACGTCCAGTTCCTCGGCAAGGACAACATCCCATTCCACACCGTGAGCTTCCCGGCGACGCTGATCGGCTCGAACGAGCCCTGGAAGAGCGTGGACGTGATCAAGGGATTCCACTGGCTCAATTACGAGGGCGGCAAGTTCTCGACCAGCCGCAATCGGGGCATCTTTACCGACCAGGCCCTGGAGGAATTGCCCGCCGATCTCTGGCGCTGGTGGCTGATCGCCAACGCGCCCGAAAGCGCCGACACCGATTTCAACGTTGCCAGGTTCGTCGCCGACGTGAACAAGGATCTCGCCGACATCTTCGGCAACCTCGTCAATCGCATTGTCAGCTTCGCCCATCGGGCCTTCGAGGGGCGGATTCCGGAAGGCGGCGCTCCTGACGAGGCCGAGCACCTGCTCGCACGGGAACTGGAGCAGCGTATCGCGACGCTGCGACGCCATCACGAGGCGGTCGAGTTTCGCGCTGCGGCCGCCGCAACGCGCGCGATCTGGGATGTGGCGAACGCTTACCTGCAGCATGCCGCGCCCTGGACAGCCATCAAGTCCGATCGGCTTCGCGCAGCGATCGTGACGCGAACAGCCCTCAATCTGGTCCGCACCTGCGCCGTGCTGGCGTGGAGTATCGTGCCCAGCCTGTCGGAAAATGTGCTGCACGCCCTCGCCGGCGAAGATGCCGCGCCACGCTGGCCCTGTGGCCCAATCGCGGACCTGCTCGACGGCGGCGCCGGCACAGCGATCGCGCCGATCGGTCCACTGGTCGAAAAAATATCTCCCGAAAGAGCAAGCCATCTTGCGGCGCGGTTCGGGCCTTAATGTCGTTTCACTTCGGCGGAAAAAGGCGATATGCCATCCGCCGAATTCATTCATCCAAGGACACATCATGGACAAGCTGCCCGCGCAAATGACCGTGGTCGCCATCTCCAAGCCCGGTGGACCGGAGGTGCTGGTGCCGGAACAACGTGCCGTTCCGCAGCCCGGTCCCGACGAGATCCTGGTCAAGGTGCAGGCCGCGGGCGTCAACCGGCCCGACGTGGCGCAGCGCTCCGGCGCCTATCCGCCGCCGCCCGGCGCCAGCGACCTGCCGGGGCTCGAGATCGCCGGCGAAGTGGTGGCGGTCGGCAGCAACGCCAAACGGCACAAGATCGGCGACAAGGTGATGTCGCTGGTCGCCGGCGGCGGTTATGCGCAGTACTGCATCGCGCAGGACGCCCAGGCGATGAGCGTGCCGCCGGCGCTGTCGATCAAGGAAGCCGGCGCGCTGCCGGAAACCCTGATGACGGTCTGGCACAACGTGTTCGAGCGCGGCGGCCTGAAGGCCGGCGAGACGCTGCTGATCCATGGCGGCTCCTCCGGCATCGGCACCATGGCGATCCAGCTTGCGAAAGCCTTTGGCGCGAAAGTGTTCGTCACCGTGGGATCGCAGGACAAGATCGATGCCTGCCTCAAGTTAGGTGCCGACCGCGCCATCAACTACAAGACCGAGGACTTTGTCGCCGTGGTCAAGGCGGAGACCAATAATACCGGCGCCAACCTGATCCTCGACATGGTGGCCGGCGAGTATGTCGATCGCAACTATGATGCCGCGGCGGTCGACGGCCGCATCGTGCAGATCGCAACCCTCAACGGCCCCAAGGTCAGCGTCAACATCGCCAAGGTGATGGTGAAGCGCCTGACCCATACCGGCTCGACCCTGCGCCCCCGTAGTAATGCGGACAAGGCGGCAATGGTGGCCGCAATCGAGGCGAAAGTGATGCCGCTGTTGCGCGAAGGCCGCGTCAAGCCGCTGATGGACAGCAGTTTCCCGCTGGAAAAGGCATCCGACGCGCACCGGCGCATGGAAACCTCGGCACATATTGGCAAAATTGTGTTGGAGGTATAGGCCTCTGGCCCACAGGGTTAGCGGAAACCCTTTGATTTTCCTCGCTTTCGTGGCATCTATCGCGACGCGCCGAACCATCTTGTTCCGTTCGGAAAACGCCTTGCACTGACCATCTTGCACTGAAGAGTTTGCGTCGAACGCGGAGAACCGACCTTGCGTCTGATCAGGTGCCTCGCGCCCATAGCGCTGGGCCTCATGATTCTCGTCGCCGCGTCCCCGGCGCGCGCGCTGGATGCCGTCAGCGTCCGCGGCGACGCGCCCGCGATCGACCTCACCGGCGTGCTCGAGCATCAGCGCAGTGACGCCGATCGCATCCAGGTCTCCACGGCACCCGGCACCGACGGCATCGTCCGCCGCATCGAGGTGCGCGCCCGCGAGGGCGGCCAGAACTGGGTGGTGTTCGCGCTCGCCAACAACACCGACGACCAGCTCGACCGCCTGATCGTCGCCCCGCATTACCGCATCGTCTCGTCGGGCCTGCTCTGGCCCGACCTCGGGCTGTCGCGCATCGCGACCATCACGCCGTCGATCGGCGACCGCCCGGAGCGCCAGGAGAGCGCGACGGCCGACGTGTTCCGCATCACGCTCGATCCCGGCGCCGTCGTCACCTTTGTCGCGGAACTGCGCACCGACAAGCTGCCGCAGCTCTATCTGTGGGAGCCCGAGTCCTACAAGGACAAGGTCAATTCCTTCACGCTCTACCAGGGCATCGTGATCGGCATCTCCGGGCTTTTGGCGCTCGTGCTCACCATTCTGTTCGTGGTGAAGGGCAGCATCATGTTCCCGGCCGCCGCGGCGCTGGCCTGGGCGGTGCTGGTCTATATCGGCGTCGATTTCGGCTTCTGGGGCAAGGTGCTCGATATGTCGAACAACGCCGAGCGCATCTGGCGCGCGGCGGGTGAAGCGATATTGGCGGCGACGCTGCTGGTGTTCCTGTTCGCCTATCTCAACCTCAGTCGATGGCACGTGCGCTATTCGCACATTACGGTGCTCTGGCTTGCCTTCCTGGGTTCGCTGGTGGCGCTCGCCTTGTTCGACCCGGCGGTGGCTTCCGGCATCGCCCGCATGTCGCTGGTGCTGATCGCCTTCGCGGGCTTCGCGCTGATCGTCTACCTCTCCACCCACGGCTTCGACCGCGCGGTGCTGCTGATCCCGACCTGGTTCCTGCTGGTGGTCTGGGTGGTCGCGGCCGGCATGACGGTCGCGGGCTCCGTCACCAACGACATCGTCGGCCCTGCCCTGCTCGGCGGCCTCGTGCTGATCGTGATGCTGATCGGCTTTACGGTGATGCAGCACGCCTTTGCCGGCGGCAGCGCCACCACCGGCGTCGTCTCCGACATCGAGCGGCGCGCGCTGGCACTGGCCGGTTCCGGCGATCTGATCTGGGACTGGGACGTCTCCGCCGACAAGGTGTTCACCAGCCCCGAGACCGAAGCCCTGCTCGGCCTCAAGCGCGGCACGCTGGAAGGCCCCGCGGCGTCGTGGCTCGAGGTGCTGCATCCGCTCGACCAGGACCGGTTCCGCGCCGCGCTCGACAGCGTGCTCGACCAGCGCCGCGGCCGCCTGGTGCAGGATTTCCGGCTGCGCACGCCGGACGGTCATTTCATGTGGTTCGCGCTGAAGGCGCGCCCGGTGGTCGGCTCGGACGGCGAGGTCTCGCGCGTGGTCGGCACGCTCACCGACGTCACCGAGCTGCGCAACGCCGAGGAGCGCCTGCTGCACGATTCCGTGCATGACAACCTCACCGGGCTGCCCAACCGGAAACTGTTCATGGACCGGCTCGGCGCGGTCGCGCATTTCGCCAAGACCATGCCGACGCTGCGGCCGACGCTGATGGTGATCGACCTCGACCGCTTCAAGCAGGTCAACGATTCCGTCGGCATCGCGGTCGGCGACTCGATCCTGCTGACGCTGGCCCGCCGCCTCACCCGCATCCTGAAGCCGCAGGACACGCTGGCGCGGCTTGCCGGCGACCAGTTCGGCCTGATCCTGCTCTCGGAGCAGGACCCCGCCCGCATCACCGCCTTCGCCGAGACCATCCGCAAGACCATCCGCGCCCCGATCGCCTTCAACGACCGCGAGATTTTTCTCACCGCCTCGATCGGGCTCGCGCTCTCCGATCCGCAGACCCAGTTGACGGACGAGATCATCAAGGACGCCGAGCTTGCGATGTATCATTCCAAGCGGATCGGCGGCGACCGCATCGACGTCTACAAGCCTGCGATGCGCGCGCGAAAGACCGACCGCCTGACGCTGGAGAGCGAGCTGCGCCGCGCCATCGAGCGGCAGGAGCTCACGATCCTGTACCAGCCGATCGTGCGGCTGGAGGATCGTTCGATAGCCGGCTTCGAGGCGCTGGTGCGCTGGGATCATCCGAAGCTCGGACGCATGGCGCCGTCGGAATTCATCAGCATCGCGGAAGAGACCGGCCTGATCGTCGACCTCGGCATGTTCGTGCTCGACCAGACCGCAAAGCAGCTTTCGGTGTGGCAACGCGCGATGCGCTCGCGCGAGCCGATCTTCGCCTCCGTCAACGTCTCCTCGCGGCAATTGCTGCGCCACGATCTGATCCACGACATCCGCACGGTGCTGTCGCGCTCCTCGGTGGCGCGCGGCACGCTGAAGCTGGAATTGACGGAATCGCTGGTGATGGAGAA
This sequence comes from Bradyrhizobium sp. 956_D2_N1_4, assembly GCF_052076025.1. NCBI lineage: Bacteria > Pseudomonadati > Pseudomonadota > Alphaproteobacteria > Hyphomicrobiales > Nitrobacteraceae > Bradyrhizobium > Bradyrhizobium sp. 956_D2_N1_4. The sequence goes on from NZ_CP197237.1 coordinate 6,635,043, forward strand.
CCCGGAGCACGCAGCCCAGATGCTGACGCGCATCCGCGAGCTCGGCACCGGGCTGTCGCTCGACGATTTCGGCACCGGCCATTCGTCGCTGGCCTATCTGCAGCGCTTCCCGTTCGACACCATCAAGATCGACCAGTCGTTCGTGCGCACCACCAACCGCGGCACCCGTCCGGTGATCCTGAAGTCGATCATCGCGCTCGCGCATGACCTCGGCATGGACGTGGTCGCGGAAGGCGCTGAGACAGACTCCGACGCGGTCGAGCTCTACCAGATGGGCTGCGAATACGCGCAGGGCTTCGCCTTCGGCGAGCCGATGGATGCGGACGCGGCGATGCGTCTGCTCACGGAAGTGCGGCTGGAAGCGGCGAGCTAGCGCTTATCTTCTTCCGCTCTCCTCCCGGAAAGGGTCGCTCGCAAAGCGAGCGGGGTGCCGCACCGGCGCGCTGATGCCGGGCTTGATCCAGATCAATGGGCCCAGCTCGACCACCATGAAAGATGGCACGCAGCATTCGATCCAGAACGGCTTCGTCATCGAGGTCACTGGGCTCGCAGCTGTCGTTCTCAGAATGAGCAGACCACGCGTCTTTCTCAGGAGTCACGGATGACTCAGCACCTTTTCTACGCGATCGCCCTCATCGGCATCGGAGTGTTCCTCGCCTCATCGGCCGAAGCAGTGACAGCCGCACGATGCGAGGATCGAGGCGCAAATTGCCTCGGCACATGTGCCGACTACACCGGCGGGGCCGGTGACGTTCGAGGGCGCCAGAACACATGCGTGCGCGTCTGCGACCGGCAGACGACCAGATGCCTGATACGAGCCCATGACGAACGCTGGCCCCATAATCGCCAATGAAGGCCGTGGTTCTACACTTGGGCTAACGCCCCCCGTCTCGCGCTTGCGGCGCACCGCGTTGAGCTGACCTACCTTGGCTTGCGTCGTAGCCCCGCGACCAAACAAAACCCCACCACCAGCGAGATCGCGGCAAGACCGCCCCAGACCATTCCCGCCTGTTCGAGATAAACATCCTGCGTTACAGGGTCGTAGCAGCGGCCGAGCTCGTTGAAGCAGTCGCGCCAGCGCCAGTAGCGGGCCTCGAAGGCGAGCACGAACAGCACGCCTGTTGCAATCAGGGCTGCGCCAAAAATCCCCCTTAGCCAGCGCAGAATCATGCAGCGTCAGCTCACCTGCGCTGCTTCTTCTTGGTGAAGCGCACGCTCTGGCCGTCCGGCATCCGCGTCGCGACGAACCCCGCGGCGAGGCAGGCTTCGCGCTGGGGCATCTGGATGTCGGGGCTGCGGAGGCTGTCCCACCATGAGGCGCGATTCGCCGCCCGCGGCAGGGCCGAGCCGATGATCTCCTCGATCTGCTCGAAACTCAGCACGAATTCCGTTTGCTTCTGCCGCATCAGGTAATCCCGCAGCGCGTCGTAATCGTTCACAATCGTCCTCTCGTCCCAGCTCCGCTGCCCAAAAGCGATGCCCGCGGAAACCAATTCTTAACTCATTGTGGCAGCGCCGTCCCGGCTTAAACACTACGCAAGATTTCGGGCGCATCCACTAGTGTCGGGAGCACTCGATGCAGTCTGGATGGCGCGACGTCACGACCCGCCGGCCGTGGCGCATTTCGGCGAAGCTGCTGATCATATCGTCCGTCGTGACGGTGATCGGCTTTTCCGCCATTTGCGTCAACGTCATGCTGGACATGCGCCGCGGCGAGGAGGCCCTCGCGCGCCAGACGCTGGACAACCTGGCCACCTCCATCGAAGCAGATATCAGCCGCAACATCGAGATCTACGATCTCTCCCTGAAGGCGGTCGCCAGCAACATGCTGCTGCCGGAGATCAACGCGGTCTCGAAGCCGATCCGTCACCTGATCCTGTTCGATCACGCCACCACGGCGAGGCACTTCGGCGCCATCCAGGTGTTCGATGCCGAGGGCAGGCTGACCATCGACGCCTCCACGCTCGATCCCCTGCCGGAGAACCGGAGCGAGGAGGACTACTTCAGGGTTCATCGCGACGATCCCGACGCCGGCCTCTTCATCAGCCGTCCGATGCTTTTCCGCGGCGCCTATTCCATCGTGCTGAGCCGGCGCATCAGCGATACCGACGGCGGCTTCTTGGGGGTCGTCACCGGCTCGATCCGTTTCAGCTATTTCCACGAATTGTTCGAGCGCCTGAACCTCGATCCCGACGATACCATCACCGTGCTGACGCGCGATCGCACCATCATGATGCGGCGGCCGTTCGATCTCGACGTCATCGGCAAGAATCTGGGGACGCGGCAGAGCTGGAAGGCCGACAATCTCAAGGCCGGCGGGTCCTATGCGGGCCAGGGTCCGGTGGACGCGACGCCGCGCCTCTACGTCCGCAGCACCGGCCCGGGTCCGCTCTTCGTGGTGGCAGGCAAGCCGCTCGCCGCCGTGTTCGAGCTCTGGCAGAAGGAAGCCTACCGCATCGGCGCGGTGGTTCTGGCGCTCATCCTGTTCATGCTGGCCTCGACGCTGGTGCTCGCCCGCGAGATCGGCCGACGCGCCGATGCCGAGCGCAAGCTCGAGGAGATGGCGACGACGGATGCGCTCACCGGCTTGAAGAACCGCCGCAAGTTCGACCAGGTCATCGACGTCGAATGGCGCCGCGCGATGCGCCAGAAGACGCCGGTCGCGCTGCTGATGATCGATGCCGATCACTTCAAGGCCTACAACGACACGTTCGGCCACCAGGCCGGCGACCAGGTGCTGGTCGGCATCGCGATCTGCATTTCCGATTCGGTGCGGCGGTCCGGCGACTGCGCCGCGCGCTATGGCGGCGAGGAATTCGCGGTGCTGCTGCCGAACACTTCGGCCGCCGAGGCCTTCAATGTCGCCGAGACGATCCGCGCCAAGGTGCAGGGCTGGTCCGACGACCAGGCGGCGTCGACGGTCTCCTGCGGCATTGCGGGCTTGGTTCCTACCACCGGCCTGGACTGGCCGGTCCTGGTCGCCGCCGCCGACAAGGCGCTCTATGCGGCGAAAGCCGGCGGCCGCAACCAGTCCGTGGTCGCGAGCCTTCCGAAGCTGTCGCTGGTGGCGTGAGGCCTCAGTGTCGTCCCCGCGAACGCGGGGACCCATACCGCGGAATCTATCGATCGTCGGAGGTAGCAGTACCGAACGACGAGTCTTCGCCAAACTTCTCCCTGGGGTTATGGGTCCCCTGCGTTCGCAGGGACGACACCGAGAGTGTAGCTACTACTCTCCCAGATATTTCTTCATCTCCGCAATCAGCCCATCGCGCAGTTCCGGCCGCTTCAGGCCGTAGGCGATGTTGGCGCGGAGGAAGCCGGGCTTGGAGCCGCAATCATGGCGCTCGCCCTCGAACTCGACGCCGTAGAATTTCTGCGACTTGGCGAGGCCGATCATGGCGTCGGTGAGCTGGATCTCGCCGCCGGCGCCGCGCTCCTGGGTCTCAAGGATCTTGAATATCTCCGGCTGGAGGATGTAGCGGCCGGTGATGGAGAGGTTGGAGGGCGCGGTGCCCTTGGCCGGCTTCTCGACCATGCCGTCGACCTCGAACATCTTGCCGGTGCGCTTGCCGACGCCGCAGATGCCGTATTGATGGGTAAGATGGTCGGGCACGGCCTCGACCGCGATGACGTTGGATTTTTCGCCGAGCGTTGAAGCCGTCTCGATCATCTGCTTGAGGCAGCCGGTCGTGTTGAGCACGAGCTCGTCGGGCAGCACGACCGCGAACGGCTCGTTGCCGACGATGTCGCGCGCGCACCAGACCGCGTGGCCGAGACCGAGCGGCGCCTGCTGACGGGTGAAGCTGACGGCGCCGGCCTCCGGCTGGTTCTGCGCCAGGATGTCCTGCTCGGCCTTCTTGCCGCGCGCGGCGAGCGTCGCGTCGAGCTCGAACATCTTGTCGAAATGATCTTCGATGACGTTTTTGTTGCGGCCGGTGACGAAGATGAAATGCTCGATGCCGGCTTCCCTCGCCTCGTCATAGACGTACTGGATCAGCGGCTTGTCGACGATGGTCAGCATTTCCTTCGGCATCGCCTTGGTGGCGGGCAGGACGCGGGTGCCGAGGCCGGCGACGGGGAATACGGCTTTGCGAATTTTCATGGGACAGATCGAATACCTGAGGACGTGAAGGGAGCAATGGTATCTTGCTAGCTTGTTTGCAGCCGCTAACAAAGGCGGATGTGGGGCCTCGCGCTCACAGAGTTGAGAAAAAGGCCGACACCAAAATTTCACCTTTGTTAAGCTATTGGCAACCGGTACCGGGCCTCCTGAAGGCGGATTTTCGGCCGGACAGGTAGGGTATGATGCAATCAGTGGCAGGGCTGGCGAAACGTGCTGGATTTGTGACCGGCGCAATGATGCTTGCGGCCGCCGTGCTGCTGCCTGTCAGCGCGCACGCCCAAGCGCAGAACGGGTTGTCGAACCTGTTCGGCGGTATTTTCTCCGGCTCGAATCCAGCGCCCTCTCAGCCGGCGCCCGGCCCCGGCGGCGCCTTGCCATGGACCGGCGAGGACGGCGCCTCCGGCCACCCGTTGATGACGGCCGCCGCGATCCGCGAGGCCGCCTCCAACTTCAACAATTGCGTCGCGGGGATGTGGCCCGATGCCGCACGGCGCAACATCACGCAGGAGAATTTCCAGCGCTTCACGGCCGGGCTGTCGCCCGATCTGCGCATCATGGACCTGATGGATTCGCAGCCAGAGTTCACCAAGTCGATCTGGGACTATCTCGACATCCTCGTGAACGACAACCGCCTCGCCAAGGGCCGCGAGGTCCTGGCCAAATACAAGGCGCAGTTCGACGCCACCGAAAAGGCTACCGGCATCGACCGCTACATCATCGCCTCGATCTGGGGCATCGAGTCCAATTACTCGACGCAGATGGGCGACCGCAGCGTGCTGCAATCGACCGCGACGCTCGCCTGCATCGGCCGCCGCCAAGCCTATTTCAAGGACGAGTTTCTCTCCGCGCTGGAAATCCTCAACCGCGGCGATCTCAGGCCTGAGCAGATGCGCGGCTCCTGGGCCGGCGCCTTCGGCCCGACCCAGTTCATGCCGACCGCGTTCAAGCGCTTTGCCGTGGATGGCGATGGCGACGGACGGCGCGACGTCGTCGACAATCCCACCGATCTGATCGCCTCGACCGCCAACAATCTGAAGAAGGACGGCTGGCAGGCCGGCCAGACCTGGGGCTACGAAGTCGTGGTGCCGCAGGGCTTCAACTACATGCTGGCCGATCGCGCCAAGGCGATGACGATGGCGCAGTGGGAGAAGCTCGGGCTCAAGCGCCCGGCCAACCAGCCCTTCCCGCATCCGGCCGAGAAAGCCTATCTGCTGGCGCCCGCCGGGGCGCAGGGCCCGGGCTTCCTGATGCTGCAGAATTACCGCGTCATCATGAAGTACAACCCGGCCGAGGCTTATGCGCTGGCGATCGGCCATTTCGCCGACCGCCTGCGCGGCGGCCAGCCCTTCGTGCAGCCCTGGCCGCGGCAGGAGCGCGAGCTGTCCCGTACCGAACGGCTGGAACTCCAGCAGCTGCTGGCCCAGCGCGGCTTCTACAAGGGCACCCCGGACGGCCAGTTTGGCGGCCAGACCCGGGAGGCGCTGCGCAATTTCCAGGCCTCCATCGGGGTCCCCGCCGACGGATTTGCCTCCTCGGACGTGCTGGATCGCCTCCGCGGGCGGTAAAACCGCCCCGAAAGTAACCCTGAACAGGGATTTTGCCCGATCGCCTTGACGGGGACGGCTGTTCCCCGGTGTATGACAGAAGAATCCGCAAAGAGAATCTGCCCGTTTGGCGCCTGATTCCGCTATTATATCGAGCCTGTCCCAATCCCCATTGCGCGTGCCTGAGATCGCATGTCGAAGAAGTCCCTGTTCAAGGCGCTGACCGAGACCGGCCCGCTGATCGCGCTGGGGACGGCGCTTGCGATTCTGGTCTCCGTCGCGGGACCCGCCTCGGCGCAGTTCTTCAACTTCCCCGGCTTCGGCGGCCCGCCGCAGCGGCAGGCCCCGCCACCGCGGAACGGCGGAGGCGGCGGCTGGTTCGGCGGCGACTTCTTCGCGCCATTCCAGCAGCCGCAGCAGCAGCAGGCGCCGCGCCAGGATTTTTCGCGCGCGCCGGCACCAGCCAAGCGCGACACCACGCCCGACAAGAACGTGCTGGTGATCGGCGACGCCATGGCCGACTGGCTCGCCTACGGCCTCGAAGACGCCTACACCGAGCAGCCCGACATGGGCGTAATCCGCAAGCACAAGACCACGTCCGGCCTGATCAAGTACCAGCCGAAGGGTGAGCCCGCGGACTGGGCGGCGGCAGCGAAGGGCATCCTCGAGACCGAGAAGCCTGATGTGATCGTCGTCATGCTCGGCCTCAACGACCGCATCTCGATCCGCGAGGCCGCGCCCGACAAGGCGGCGGACAAGGACAAGAAGAACGACAAGGGCGCGCGCGCCAAGCCGCAAGGAAAGCCAGGCGACAAGCCCGGCGACGCCAAGCCTGATTCCGCCGCCAAGCCGGACGACAAGCCCGCCGACACCGACCTGCCGCAGGACGATGCCGACAACGCCGACACGCCGGCGGTCGCAGCGCCGGAGAAGACCGCGCGCAACCCGAACGGCCTCTACGAATTCCGCGACGAGCGCTGGGTCGAACTCTACAGCAAGAAGATCGAGGAGCTGGCCAACGTTCTCAAGTCCAAGGGCGTTCCGGTGCTCTGGGTCGGCCTGCCCGCGATCCGCGGCCCCAAGGGCACCGCGGACATGCTGTTCCTGGATTCGCTCTATCGCGAAGGCGCGGCCAAGGCCGGCATCACCTATGTCGATGTCTGGGACGGCTTTGTCGACGAAGCCGGCCGCTTCCTCCAGAAGGGCCCGGACTTCGAGGGCCAGATCCGCCAGCTCCGCAGCTATGACGGCGTCTATTTCACAAAGCCCGGCGCCCGCAAGCTCGCCCACTATGTCGAGCGCGAGATCACGCGCCTGCTGGCCGGACGCTCCGGCCCGATTGCGCTGCCGAGCGAGCCTGCGACCCCCGACACCAGCGCCGAGCCCGGCAAGCCTGCGCCGCGGCCGCTGGCAGGACCGATCGTGCCGCTGGTAGCGGCCTCGATCTCGGCCGATCAATTGCTGGGCGGACCGGGTTCGCGTCCCGCCGCCGTCGATGCGCTCGCCGCGAAGACGATGGTGAAGGGTGAGCCGCTGGCCGCGCCCGCCGGCCGTGCCGATGATTATGCCTGGCCGCGCCGCGAAGTCGGCCGCGAGCAGGCCAAGGGCGATACGCCGATGGCGGCGACGACGCCCGACGGCAGCGCCACTCCCAGCACACCGGGTGCAGCCGCCGCGATCGCGCCGCCAAGGCTCGCGCCGAAGAAGCCGCCGGTACAGCAGCAGCCGCAGCAGCCGGCCCAGGCAACGCCGGCATTCCGCGATTTCTTCGGCTTCGGCTCTCCGCAACCACCGCCGCGTCAATTCGCGCCGGCGCCGCGCAATCCGTATCCCAATCCCGCGATCCCGCGCCCGCCTGGTAACGTCGGGCGATCGGCGGAGATGTTCCGGTAAGCGAAGGTCTCGCGTCCCGGACGCGGCGCAGCACCTCTTGGTGATGCGACGCAGAGCCGGGACCTAGCCTACTCACGAATTTCACAAAAGAATGGGCCCCGGCTCTGCAAAGCGGCGTTGCCGGACGATGCTACGCATCGCCTAGGCCGCATTGCGTCCGGGGCACGAGAGACGGGGGCTTTGGCTCAGCCGTAATAGCGCCAGCGCGGCGGCGGGCGACGGGCGGGACGCGACATCAGGAGCGCGAGTGCGAAGCCGATCCCGCCGGCGATCAGCAGCGCACCGAGCGGATTATCCTGCACCTTCTTGGCAATCGCCTGCGAACCGTCGCGCAAGGTCTCGGCCGGCTTGTCGTAGGCGTCCTTGGCGTAGCCGGCCGCAGTCTCGCCGGCGTCGCGCACGGCATCCTTGGCCTGGCCGTAGAGATTCTGCACGGTGCCGGCGGCTTCCCGCGCCTTGCCTGACGCCTGTGCCTGCGCATCGCCAGCGAGATCACCGACGGCGCCTTCTGCGCGCCCAGCGAATTCCTTGGCCGATCCGACGATCCGATCCTTGTCCATGTTGCTCCTCCTCGGGGGTCAACCCAAGTAACCGATCAGGAGCAGCGCAGTTCCAAGCTTCTGCGAAAGTGTGTAGTCCGGACTACGCTTCCGCCTGCGCTCTTCGGGCTACGGCGGACATGTCGCTCCATCCGGGCTACAGGATGAGCCCGCCATCGACGACCAGCGTCTGGCCAATGATGTAGGACGACAGCGGCGAGGCCAGGAACAGCGCCGCGCCCGCCATGTCAGCCGGCGTGCCCAATCGCCGCAGCGGAATGCGTGACAGCGCGCCTTCGAGCCGCTTGGGATTGTCGGTGGTCACCTTCGTCATCTTGGTGTCGACGAGGCCGGGCGCAATGCCGTTGACGCGGATACCATCCTCGGCCCAAGCCTCGCCCAGCGTCCGCGTCAATCCGACTGCGCCGGTCTTCGAGGCGTTGTAGGCGGGATTGCCCATGGTGGAATGATAGGCTGCGGTCGAGGACACCATGATCAGCGCGCCCTTGCTATCGCGCAGCATGGAGTGAAACCGCGTCGCGCAGGCCATCAGGCTCATCAGATTGACCTCGACGACCTTGCGGAAGCCGGCCATCTCGAACTCGCCGCGGCGATAGAGCACCGCGCCCTGCGCGAGCACGAGCACATCGAGACGATCGAAGGACGGCTTGAACGCTTCCACCGCGCCGGTGTTGCCGACGTCGAGCTGCGCATAGGAAAGACCCGTGAGATCGGAGCCTTCTTGCGCCGAATATTCCGCGGGATGAGCACGCGTGCCGCAGACTGCAACTTGCGCGCCCTTGGCGCGAAAGGCTTGCGCGATGCCGTTGCCGATGCCGCTGGACCCCCCGACCACCAGCACCTGCTTGCCTGAGAAATCGAGCTCGTTCACCATCACGGCCTCCCCTTTTGTTTTGCTCGTTTGACCTGTCTGCGGATCGATGCCAGCCTTGTCCATCTCATAACAAGAAACAAGAGACGCGAGGAAACGGCATGTCCGAATTCAAGGAGCTCAGCCGGTCGGTGAAGGGCCTGACCGTTCTCGTCACGGGTGCGGCGAGCGGCATGGGGCGCGCCACCGCGCGCGTGTTCGCCGCTGAAGGCGCGAACGTTGCCGTCACCGACTTTGACGAGCAGGGCGCGCTGTCCGTTGCCAAGGAGATTGCCGCGAACGCCGGATCCGCGAAGGCGTGGAGGCTCGATGTCGCCGATGGCGGCGAGATCAAGCGCGTCGTTGGCGATGTCGCGGCGCATTTCGGCGGGCTCGACATCATCGTCAACAATGCCGGCATCTCCGTGCGCGTCGCGATCGACGACGAGGCTTACGAAGACGCCTGGGCCAAGGGGATCGCCGTGATGCTGACGGCGCATCCGCGCATCATCCGCGCCGCGCTGCCGCACCTGCGCAAGTCGAAGAGCCCGCGCATCGTCAACATCGCCTCGACCGAAGCACTCGGCGCCACCGCATTGCACAGCCCCTATTCGGCGGCGAAGGGCGGCGTGGCGAGCCTCACGCGCTCGCTCGCCGTCGAGCTCGGGCGCGAGGGCATCACCGTCAACTGCATCTGCCCGGGCCCGATCCGCACCGCCATCACCGATCGGATCTCCGAAGAGCACAAGACCATCTACGCCAAGCGCCGCACTGCACTGGGCCGTTACGGCGACCCCGAGGAGGTCGCGCATATGACGCTGAGCCTGTGCCTGCCGGCGGCGTCTTTTCTCACCGGCGCGGTGATCCCTGTCGACGGTGGCCTGATGGCGCGCAACGCGTGAGAGCCATGACGCTTAAGAGATATGCACGCCGAGCGTTGACAACGCCGGTCGCGGGAGTAGCTTTTTTATCGGCAGAGCGGGACCAACCGCTCGCGGTTCGCGGGAGAAACACCATGACGATCGCCATCCGGCAGCTTCAGAAACATTTTGTCGGCGAGGTTTCCGGCCTCGACCTGCGAAAGCCTCTCACCGAGGCCGAGGCGCGCGAGGTCGAGGCCGCCATGGACAAATATGCGGTGCTGGTCTTCCACGACCAGGACATCACCGACGAGCAGCAGATGGCGTTCGCGCTGAATTTCGGCCAGCGCGAGGACGCGCGCGGCGGCACCGTGACCAAGGAAAAGGACTACCGGCTCCAATCGGGCCTCAACGACGTCTCCAATCTCGGCAAGGATGGCAAGCCGCTGGCGAAGGACAGTCGCGCGCATCTGTTCAACCTCGGTAACTGCCTGTGGCATTCCGACAGCTCGTTTCGCCCGATCCCCGCAAAATTCTCGCTGCTGTCGGCGCGGGTGGTGAACCCGAAGGGCGGCAATACCGAGTTCGCCGACATGCGCGCGGCCTATGACGCGCTCGATGACGACACCAAGGCGGAGATCGAGGATCTCGTCTGCGAGCACTCGCTGATGTATTCGCGCGGATCGCTCGGCTTCACCGAGTACACCGACGACGAAAAGCAGATGTTCAAGCCGGTGCTGCAACGCCTGGTGCGCACCCATCCGGTGCATCGCCGCAAGTCGCTCTATCTCTCATCGCATGCCGGCAAGATCGTCAGCATGAGCGTCCCCGAAGGCCGGCTGCTGCTGCGCGATCTGAATGAGCATGCGACGCAAGGCGAGTTCGTCTACGTCCACAAATGGAAGCTGCATGATCTCGTGATGTGGGACAACCGCCAGACCATGCATCGCGTCCGCCGCTACGACCAGTCCCAGCCCCGCGACATGCGCCGCGCGACGGTGGCGGGGACAGAGCCGACGGTACAGCAGCAGGCGGCGGAATAGGCAGCACACCCCGCTGGACGTGGTCATCGCCCGGCTTGACCGGGCGATCCAGTACTCCGAGACGGTTGTGATGGAATCGATAGGCCGCGGCGTACTGGATGCCCCGGTCAAGCCGGGTCACGACAGCGGAGGGTGGCGCAGGACACGCAAACCGTCGCAGCAGCTGCTACACAGCTACGCGTGTCCCGCATCGTTCGAGAGCATGCCGGGATCGATGCCGATCTTGCGCAGCGCGCGGCCGTACTTCTCGTCGACATCGTCGCCGAAGATCAAATCCGAATCCGCATCGCAGTGCAGCCAGCCATTGCTCTGGATTTCGGTCTCGAGCTGGCCCGGCGCCCAGCCGGCATAACCAAGCGCGAGGATGGCGTGCTTCGGGCCGGAGCCGTTGGCGATCGCCCGCAGGATGTCGACGGTCGCGGTGAGGCAGACGCCGTCGTCGATCCGGAGCGTCGCGTTCTCGATGTAGAAATCGCTGGAATGCAGCACGAAGCCGCGGCCGGTATCGACCGGCCCGCCACGCAGCACCTTCATGCTTTCGGCGTTCTCCGGCAGCTTGATGTGCTCGCCCTTCTTGATGATGCCGAGCTGCTGCAACAGCTCGGGGAAGTCGATGCTGCCGGCGGGATGATTGACGATGATGCCCATCGCGCCCTCGGCGGAATGCGCACAGAGATAGATCACCGAGCGCTCGAAGCGCTCATCGCCCATCACGGGCATCGCGATCAGGAGCTGGCCGTCGAGATAGCCGGCCGAGCTGGGAAGCGCGGGGGCCGCGCTGCGGGTGCTTTCGCCCGTCCTTTTGCCTGTGGGAGCCATCGGTGAAGCACTCCGGTTTCGATTCCTATCCTGATGTCGGGCCGGGCTGCTGTCAAATCAAGGCTTGCATAGACTTGATTCAGGTGCATCCATCACAAGCAATTCAATGGTTTGCCCAGGGGCGACCCTGTAAAGACGTGCCATGCTGACAAGAGTTCCCCTGCATGCGGCGTTTGGCGTCGCAACAACCCTGCTTGCGTCGTCGATGACGCTCGCAGCCCGCGCCGACGACGCTTCGCCCTGGCAGCGCGACGGCCATTCCGCAGTGCGATTGCTGGCGGGATCGCGCAGCGGCGCCGTCCTGCTCGGCGGTATCGCCTTCCAGCTCCAGCAGGGATGGAAGACCTACTGGCGCATCCCCGGCGATTCCGGCGTTCCGCCGCGGTTCGATTTCTCCAAATCGGACAATGTCGAAGCGGTGACGGTGATGTGGCCGGCGCCGCTGAAATTCGATGACGGCGCCGGCGGGCATTCGATCGGCTATCACGGCCAGATCGTGCTACCTCTGCGCATCGTGCCCAAGGCGCCCGACAAGCCGGTGACGCTGCGCGCCGAGATCAACTACGCCGTGTGCGAGAAGCTCTGCGTTCCCGTCGAGGCCAATGTCGAGCTCGGCTTCAACAACGTCGCCTCGACCGAGGACGCCAATCTGCGTGCCGCGCTCGACACCGTGCCGAAGCCTGCCACGATCGGTGATCCCAATCCGCTGACCATCCGCGACGTCAAACGTGACGGTCCCAAGAATGTCGTGGTCGACGTGGTCGTGCCTGATAGCCGCGGCGTCAATTTGTTCGTGGAAGGGCCGACGCTCGATTGGGCGTTGCCGATTCCGGCGCCGGTCGAGCGCAGCCCGCCCGGTGTGCAGCGATTTTCCTTCGAGCTCGATGGACTGCCGCCGGGCGCCAAGCCCGACGGAGCGGCGCTGAAGTTCACGCTCGTCGCGCCCGAGAAATCGTACGAGTTCAATACGAATTTGGAGTGAGCCGGAGCTGAGTTGCGCTGCCAGCGCCACATATTCAGCTGTCGTCCCGGGGCGCGCGCAGCGCGAGCCCGGGACCCATAGCCACAGGGAGCGGTTTGGCGAGGACTCGGAGTTACCAGCCAGCGCAACATTTCTCCCTGGGGTTATGGGTCCCCGCCCCCCGTGCGCAATTGCGCACTAGGTCGGGACGACGCCGGTGGCTGGAGCGGCAGCATGCCTCACCCAACCCAATCTTAACGAATGGTTGCTAATCCCCAAGGGCTACCGCATCAGGCCTGCCGCAGCATGCGGGACGCCTGATATGGACGCCCTGGGGATCTCGAATTGGCCGTGATGGATGCAGAACCCGCAACGACCGGACCTGCCGGCCTCATCGCGCGGCTGCGCGCGAAGCTGACGGGCGGGTCGAACGAAGCGTCGCTGACGCGGCGGTTGGCCGGCACCATCTTCATCATCCGGGTGATCAGCGCGGGCCTCGCCTATTTCTCGCAGGTTCTGCTCGCGCGCTGGATGGGGACGTCCGACTATGGCATCTATGTCTATGTCTGGACCTGGGTGCTGCTGCTCGGCAGCATGATGGATTTCGGCATCTCCGCTTCAGCGCAAAAGATCATTCCGGAGTATCGCACCAGCGGCGAGCATGCGCTGCTGCGCGGCTTTCTCTCCGGCAGCCGCTGGCTGACCTTTGCCGTGTCCACGCTGGTGTCGCTGGCGCTCGCCGGTATCGTCAAGCTGCTCTCGCCCTGGATCGATCCGGCCGAGGTGCTGCCGCTCTATATCGGCTGCATGACGCTGCCCGCCTTCGTCGTCGCCAACACCCAGGACGGCATCGCGCGCTCGCATGACTGGATGCAGCTCGGCCTGATGCCGCAATTCATCATCCGCCAGGCGCTGATCATCGGCATCACGGCCGCTGCCTTCCTGCTCGGCTATCACCTCGGCGCGGTCGCCGCGATGGTCGCGAGCGCCGGCGCGGTGTGGATCGCGATGACCGGGCAGATGGTGGTGCTGAACCGCAAGCTCGCCGATCACATCGAGCCGGGCCCCAAGACCTACGACATCGGTGGCTGGCTCGCCGTCTCGCTGCCGATCCTGCTGGTCGAGAGCTTTTACCTGCTGCTGTCCTATACCGACGTGCTGGTGCTTCAGCAGTTCCGCCCATCGGACGAGGTCGGTGTCTATTTCGCGGTGGTGAAGACGCTCGCCCTGGTCTCGTTCATCCACTACGCGATGTCGGCGACGACAGCGCATCGCTTCGCCGAGTACAATGCGCTCGGCGACAAGGCGCGCCTGTCGGCCTATGTCGCGCATGCCATCAACTGGACGTTCTGGCCGTCGCTGGCCGCGACCATCGTGCTGCTTGCGCTTGGCAAGCCGCTGCTCTGGCTGTTCGGCACGCAATTCACGGTCGGCTACGACATCATGTTCGTCGCCGCGATCGGCCTCGTGGTGCGCGCCGCGATTGGACCGGTCGAGCGCCTGCTCAACATGCTCGGCCAGCAGAAGATCTGTGCGCTGGCCTACGCGCTTGCCTTCGTCATGAACCTCGTGCTCTGCATCGCGCTGGTGCCGCGCTTCGGAGGTCACGGCGCCGCGGCCGCGACCTCGATCTCGCTGACATTCGAGACAGTGCTGCTGTTCTGGATCGTGCGCCAGCGGCTCGGCCTGCACGTGCTGGCGTTTGGCAAATAGGCGCTGCCACCCGGGTTGCCGGCCTGGAGAATGGCTGTTTCGCGCCTTGCGCGGCAGCGACTGAAACCCCCTCCCCATCCACCGTCTGTAGCAAGATTTTTCTTATTCGACCGAAGCGATTGCGTTTCAGGGAAATTTTATTCTACGTCATATTGCTCAACCGACGAGATAAACCTAAGATTCCCCAGACATGATTGATCCGCTCTATGTCGCCTCCGGATTTGGCGTCGGCCTGCTTGTCGGGATGACCGGCGTGGGTGGCGGCTCGCTGATGACGCCGCTGCTGATCCTGCTGTTCGGCATCCACCCCTCCACCGCCGTCGGCACCGACCTGCTCTATGCCGCCGCCACCAAGACCGGCGGCAGCGTGGTCCATGGCTGGTCGCGGAGCGTGCACTGGCCCGCCGTGCTGCGGCTCGCCTGCGGCAGCATCCCGGCGAGCGCGCTGACGCTGCTCGTGCTGTGGAAGCTCGACCTCAGGAGCGATTCCGAGCGCAGCCTGGTCAATCTGGTGCTGTGCTTTGCACTGCTGCTGACCGCGACCTCGCTGATCTTCCGCAAGGCCCTCATGGAGCGCTATCGGAAGCGCCTCGAGCAGGTCAATGCGCGCACCACGGCGATCGCGACCGTCGTCACCGGCATCGTGCTCGGCGTGCTGGTGTCGATCTCGTCCGTCGGTGCCGGCGCGGTCGGCGTCACCGTGCTGCTGCTGCTCTATCCGCGCCTGCCGATGGCGACCATCGTCGGCTCGGACATCGCGCATGCGGTGCCGCTGACGCTGGTCGCGGGCATCGGACATTGGGCGCTTGGCGATGTGGATTGGGCCCTGATGGGCGTGCTGCTGCTGGGCTCGCTGCCCGGCATCATCGTCGGCAGCCTCAGTGCGACGCGCGTCCCCGAGACGGTGCTGCGCCTGACGCTTGCCTGCGTGCTGTTCGTGGTCGCCGGCAAGATCATGTTCGCGGAGCTGAACCTGTCGTCCGCGATCGTGACGGCGCTGGCCTGGACGCATTAGGCCTGCCACCCGCCCCAGCTGTCATCGCCCGGCTTGACCGGGCGATCCAGCATTCCAGAGGCTAACGTTGGCGAACTCGCTCTTGCCACTTCCGCCGCGGCGTACTGGATGCCCCGGTCAAGCCGGGGCATGACACCGGTCGTTACTCGGCCGTCCAGCCGCCGTCGATCGACAGGTTGGTGCCGGTGATCTGCGCGGCATCGTCGCCGCACAGGAACAGCGCGAGCGCTGCGACCTGCTCGGAGGTCACGAACTCCTTGGTCGGCTGCGCGTCGAGCAGCACGTCGTTGATGACCTGCTCGCGCGTGAGGTTGCGCGCCTTCATCGTGTCGGGGATCTGCTTCTCCACCAGCGGCGTCCAGACATAGCCGGGGCTGATGCAGTTGCAGGTGATCTTGTGGGTCGCGACCTCGAGCGCCACGGTCTTGGTCAGTCCGGCGATGCCGTGCTTGGCCGACACATAGGCGGACTTGAAGGGCGAGGCGACCAGCGAGTGCGCCGACGCCGTGTTGATGATACGGCCCCAGCCCTTCTTCTTCATGCCGGGCACCGCCGCGCGGATGGCATGGAAAGCCGAGGACAGGTTGATCGCGATGATCTGGTCCCACTTCTCGACCGGGAACTCCTCGATCGGCGAGACGAACTGGATGCCGGCATTGTTGACGAGGATGTCCACCGAGCCGAACGACTTCTCGCCGAGCGCGATCATCCCGGCGATCTCGGCGGGCTTGGTCATGTCGGCCGGCGAATACACCGCCTTCACGCCGAAGTCGGATTCGATCTTGGCGCGCTCCTTCTCGATGTCCTCCGGCGAGCCGAAGCCGTTGATGACGACATTGGCGCCGGCGGCGGCGAAGGCGCGCGCATAGGCGAGCCCGATGCCGCTGGTCGAACCGGTCACGACGGCGTTCTTGCCTGACAGACTACCCATGTTATTCGCTCCTTTTTGGCGGGGGCGCGGTGACGTCCCCCGTGAGATCGTAGGTCACCATGGTCTCGCCGGACTGCGGCCGCTCGAGCCAGTCCTTATGGCGCATCGACAGATGCACGTCGCGCACGCCGGCTTCCCAATGCTCGACCATGGCGACATGCGAGAAGTCGTAATCCTTCGACGAGGATTCGTAGTTCTTGCTGCGATAGATCAGATGCACCACGGTGACGGTGCTTTCGCGCGATACCTTCGCGAGGAATTCCACGGAAGGATCATTCTTCAGATAATCGGGCAATTTGGAAATCAGATCGCGCACGGCCCGGCGCGCATTATGGATCTGCTTGTTCTTGTCGGTGTTCATCCGCGTTCGGCTGGAGAAGCGGATGTCCTTCTCGCGCTCGGTCGCCTCGAGCAGCGAATTCGGCAGATCGCCGCGGGCGCTGAACAGATCGACCTGGAAGATCAGCATGTCGCGAGCGACTTCGGCATCGAGCACGTAGTCGAGCGGCGTGTTGGAGGCGATGCCGCCGTCCCAATAGTGCTCGCCTTCGATCACGACGGACGGAAATCCCGGCGGCAGCGCGCCGGAGGCCATGATGTGCTCGGGGCCGATGGTCTTGCCGAGCTTCTTGAACTCGTAATTGTCGAAATATTTGAAGTTGCCCGAGGTGACGCCGACGGCGCCGACCGACAGGCGCGTCTTCAGATCGTTGATGCGATCGAAATCGACCAGGCGCTCCAGCGTCTTCTTCAGCGGCGCGGTGTCGTAATAACTCTCGGCCTGCTTGGTGCCGGGCGGCCAGAGCGGCGCGGGCGGAATGCGCGGCGTGAAGAAACCGGGCACGCCGAAGGTCGCGATCAATGCGGCACTGGTCGAATTGAACAGCTCGCGGCTGTGATCGCTCTTGCCGATCGGCTTCCACGGCACCGGCGCCGACACCATCTCCCAGAATTCCTTGAGCCGCTTGACGCGGGTCTGTCCCTCGTTGCCGGCGATGATGGCGGCGTTGACCGCGCCGATCGAGATGCCGGCGACCCATTCCGGCTCGAAGTCGAAATGGCACAGCGACTGGTAGGCGCCGGCCTGATAGGAGCCGAGCGCACCGCCGCCCTGGAGGACCAGGACGCGCTGCGCCTTCGCGGGGACTGTTGCGACTTCCGGGCTATGATCTGTCATCTGGGAACAATAGCAAAAGGCGAGCCACCGTGGCGACAGTCCGCCGCGGCGTCAATGCATCCCGGGATCAAGTCTGGCTTATCGGGGGTCGGTCGAGGCCAGGATCATGGTCCAGAACACCTTGTATTTGGTGCCGGGAGCATAGCCCGCCGCGATGCCCAGTTTTGTGACACCGCTCTTGAGCATGTTGGCGCGGTGCGGAGGCGAGTCGCGCCAGCCGGAAAACGCTTCCGCCAGCGTATGATAGCCGGCCGAGACGTTCTCGACCGCCACCGTCGCCGGATAGCCGCCCGCGCTGAGGCGCTTGGCCAGCGGTGCGCGGACGTCATGGTCCATCTTGTTGGCCGCCGCCATGGCCTGGGACTGGGATTCGGCGAGCAGCATCAGTTCGGGGTCGATCACGACGGTCCCGAGGGCGTTGTTCTGGCGGTATTGCGAGATCATGATCGCTGCCGCCTGCGCATCGAGCTTGGAGCCCGGGATCGACATGTCGGCATACATCGACGGCTGCTGGACCGGTGCTTCGTTGCCGGCGCAGCCGGCAAGAAGCAAAGCAATAGAGATTGCGGCCGCAGCGCGCATGTTCAGGGGCCCCCAAATGAGGGGCCGTTGTTGCATACCAACCGTGGCTGAAAGGTGAATATTGAGGAAGTTTTGAGCTTTCGGCCGAGGCGCCTACTAGCCCGCGAATATCCGGTAGCGGCGCGGTTCGAGGCCGATCGTGTCGCCGGCGCGCAGTTCCCTGTCGCGGGGGGCGTCGATCTCGATGGTCTCGCCACCGGATAGCGCCACCTCGGCCCGCTGCACCGGGCCGAAATTCCGGACGTGCTGCACGGCGCCCTCGAAGGCACCGCTTCCGGGCGGGCCGACCAGCATGTCATGTCGCCGCACGAACAGTTTTGACGCGCCAGACACCAAGCCGTCTGCTGCAAGATTGAGTGGGCGGTCGCCGAGCCTGATGACGCCGCCTTCGACCTGGACCGGCAGCTCGATGGATTCGCCGATGAAGCCGTGGACGAAGGCGGTCGCCGGGCTTTCATAGACGTCGTCGGGCGAGCCGATCTGCTCGATCCTACCCTTGTCCATCACCACGACGCGGTTGGCGACTTCGAGCGCCTCCTCCTGGTCGTGGGTGACGAAGATCGAGGTGACATTGATCTCCTGGTGCAGCGAGCGCAGCCATCGGCGCAGCTCCTTGCGCACCTTGGCATCGAGCGCGCCGAAGGGCTCGTCGAGCAGGAGGATGCGCGGCTCGATCGCGAGCGCGCGGGCGAGTGCGATGCGCTGGCGCTGGCCGCCGGAGAGCTGGCTCGGATAGCGGTCGGCGAGCCAGTCGAGCTGTACGAGATCGAGCAGCTCCTTGACGCGCGCACGAATGGTGGACTCGTCCTTACGGCTGGCGCGCGGCTGCACGCGCAGGCCGAAGGCGACGTTCTCGAACACCGTCATGTGGCGGAACAGCGCGTAGTGCTGGAACACGAAGCCGACGTTCCGTTCGCGCGCGCCCCGCGCCAGCGCATCCTCGCCATTGAAGGAAACCTCGCCGGAATCGGGCCAGTCGAGGCCGGCGATGATGCGCAGCAGCGTGGTCTTGCCGGAGCCGGACGGACCGAGCAGCGCCAGCAGCTCGCCATTGTCGACCTTGAGATCGACGCCGTCGAGGGCTTTGAAGCTGCCGAACTGCTTGACGAGATTCCTGACTTCAATGGTCACTTGCGTCGTGTCCTTCGTCGAGGTGACGTTCGAGAACGGTCTTGGCGATCAACGTGATCAGGGCCAGCATCGCCAGCAGCGAGGCGATCGCAAACGCAGCGACGAACTGGTACTCGTTGTAGAGAATCTCGACCAGCAGCGGCATGGTGTTGGTCTCGCCGCGGATGTGTCCGGATACCACCGACACGGCGCCGAATTCGCCCATCGCGCGCGCGTTGCAGAGCAGGACGCCGTAGAGCACGCCCCATTTGATGTTGGGCAGGGTGACGCGGAAGAAGGTCTGCAGGCCGGAGGCGCCGAGCGAGATCGCGGCCTCCTCCTCCTGCGTGCCCTGCTCCTGCATCAGGGGGATCAGCGCGCGCGCCACGAACGGGAAGGTCACGAAGGTGGTGGCGAGCGCGATGCCGGGCACCGCGAACAGGATCTGGATATCGTGATCCCTAAGCCAGCTGCCGAAATAGCCCTGCGCGCCGAACAGCAGCACGAAGACGAGGCCCGAGATCACCGGGCTCACCGAGAACGGCAGGTCGATCAGCGTGATCAGGAAGGTCTTGCCGCTAAACTCGAACTTGGCGATGGCCCATGCCGCGACGAGGCCGAATACGAGATTGAGGCCGACCGAGATCGCCGCGACCAGCAGCGTCAGCTTGATCGCAGCCAGCGCCTCCGGCTCGGCGAGCGCGGACAGATAAGCGAGAACGCCTCTCGAAAAGGCCTGCGCGAACACCAGAACCAGCGGCAGCACGACGAAGACGCTGAGGAAGATCACCGCCAGCGCAATGATGGCGATACGTATTGCGGGCGGCTCGGTGCGGAGGCTGTCCCGGGCGGCGGCCGCGTGGGCACGCGCGCGCGCATCGGTCGAAGGCAGCGAGACGGAATCTGCGATCTGCATCGTCATGATCTGCCCTCAGCGCGCCGGGATCCGGCTCTGCGCCCAGCGCTGGAGCCGGTTGACGGCGAAGATGATGACGAAGGAGACGACGAGCATGACCACGGCGATGGCGGTCGCGTCGGCATAACGGAACTCGGACAGCCGGATCACGATAAGGAGCGGCGCGATCTCGGAGACATTAGGCAGATTGCCGGCGATGAAGATCACCGAGCCGTATTCGCCGACCGCGCGGGCGAAGGCGAGCGCGAGGCCGGTGAGCAGCGCCGGTCCGAGCGAGGGCAGGATCACGCGGATGATGGTCTGCCAGCGGCTGGCGCCGAGGCTGCCCGCTGCCTCCTCGATCTCGGGGTCGAGGTCCTGGAGCACCGGCTGCACGGTGCGCACCACGAAGGGGATGCCGATGAAGATCATGGCGACGAAGATGCCGATCGGCGTGAATGCCACCTTGATACCGAGCGCTGCGAGCGGCGCACCCAGCCAGCCCGTCTCGGCAAACAGCGCCGTCAGCGCCACGCCGGCGACCGCCGTCGGCAGCGCGAACGGTACGTCGACGATGGCGTCGAACAGCCGGCGTCCGGGGAAGCGGTAACGCACCAGCGCCCAGACGATGATGCTGCCCATGACCAGATTGACGCAGGCCGCCGCAAAGGCGAGGCCGAAGGAAACGCGCAAGGCGTTGAGGGTGCGGCGGCTGGACAGGATGTTCCAGAATTGCTCGGGGCTAAGCTCCAGCGATTTCAGGAACAGCCCGGCGAGCGGAATCAGGATGATGATGGAGAGCCAGGAAAGCGTCAGTCCCATCGTGAGACCGAAGCCCGGCAATGTCCGTCGTCGTGCTGCAACTGCGCTCACCAGGCCCCCTGCTACTCCTAAGACGGCGCCCGATCAGTTCTTGTAGATCTGATCAAAGACGCCGCCGTCGGCAAAATGTTCCTTCTGCGCCTTGGTCCAGCCGCCGAAAACGTCGTCGATCGTGAACAGTTCGACCTTCGCGAAGGAGTTTTCGTACTTCTTGGCAATCTCGGCGTCGCGCGGACGGTAGAAATTGCGCGCGGCGATTTCTTGACCTTCCTTGGTATACCAATACTGGAGGTAGGCATCGGCCGCGTTGCGGGTGCCTTTTTTATCGGCAACCTTGTCGACGATCGCGACCGGCGGCTCGGCGAGGATCGATTGCGGCGGCGCCACGATCTCGAACTTCTGCGCACCAAACTCCTTCAGGGCGAGATAGGCCTCGTTCTCCCAGGCCAGCAGCACGTCGCCGACGCCGCGCTCGACGAAGGTCACGGTGGCGCCGCGCGCACCGGTATCGAGCACCGGCACCTGCTGGTAGAGCTTTCCGATGAAGTCCTTGGCCTTGTCGGCCGAGCCGTATTTCTTTTGGGCAAAGCCCCAGGCGGCGAGATAATTCCAGCGCGCCCCGCCGGAGGTCTTCGGGTTCGGCGTGATCACCGAGACACCGGTCTTGAGCAGATCGTCCCAGTCCTTGATGCCCTTCGGATTGCCTTTGCGCACCAGAAACACGATGGTCGAGGTATAGGGCGATGAATTCTGCGGCAGACGCTTCTGCCAGTCGGTCGCGGTGAGGCCCTTGTTCGCGACGGCGTCGATGTCATAGGCGAGCGCGAGCGTCACCACATCGGCCTGCAATCCGTCGATCACGGCACGCGCCTGCGAGCCGCTGCCGCCATGCGACTGCTTGATCTCGACGCTCTTGCCGGTTTCCTTCTGATAGGCATTCGCGAACGCCTTGTTGAACTCGGCATAGAGCTCACGCGTCGGATCGTACGACACGTTCAAGAGATTGATGTCAGCGGCGAGAGCCGAGCTTGCCAACAATCCAGTCAAGAGCAGCCCTGCCGCGAGCGGAACGATACGGCGCATCATGTCCATCTCCATTTACCTCGACGACGTCATCGTCATCGATGGCACGCGGGCATAACTCGGGGCGAAACGCTCTCAAGTCAACGGAACCGGATTTTCTTGTTCGTAGCCGGACAGCTCGACTGTGCTACGAAGTCTTCATCGTGTGGATGCCGCATTCTGTCTTGGCTCGGCCGCGCCAGCGACCGGCGCGTGCATCCTCGCCCTCGGCCGTTCTGCTGGTGCAAGGCATACACCCAACCGACAGGAAACCGGACTCCACCAGCGGATGACGCGGCAATTTGGCGCGGACGAAAATGGCTTCGAGTTCCTCGCGCGAGACATTGGCGAAGGGGTTGAACTTCAACCGCGCGCCATCGTCCTCGACCACCGGAATGTCGGTGCGCGCATTGCCCTGAAAGCGCTTGCGGCCATTGAGCCAGGCATCAAACGGCTTCAGTGCACGCGCCAGCGGCTCGACCTTGCGGATGCGGCAGCAGGCGTCGGGATCGGAGAACCAGAGGTCGCGGTCGGGATCTTCACGCGACAGCGTCTCCTCGGCGGGCCTGATCGAGCGGACGTCCTTCAAGCCGAGTTCCGCGATCAGCGTGTCGCGATAGGCCAGCGTCTCCTCGAACAGCCAGCCGGTGTCGAGGAAGATCACGGGGATTGCCGGATCGACGTCGGCCATGACCTTCAGCAGCGTCGCCGATTCCGTGCCGAAGGACGACACCAGCGCAAGCTTCTCGCGCCCGACCGCCTTCAACGCCGCGGCGATGACCTCCGCGGGCGAAGCATCGCGCAGCGCGCGATCGAGCTCCTCCGCCGAGGGCAGCGCAGACGCGGACACCGAAGCGACCTGGGGCGCGATTGCGTTCACGTGCCGACACCTTCGGAGTGACGCAGCTGCATTCGCCGGTGCAGCGCGGTGATGCGGCCGTCGCCGGTCGGCTGATAGAACACCGAATAGCGCTTCGCGGTCTGCATGAAGGCTTCCGCGTCGGCCTGCTTCTTGACCTCGAAGGAATCGAAGCCGGCACGCAGCATGAACACGAACTGATCGCGCAGCACCTGGCCGGTGGCACGCAAATCGCCGCGATAATTATAGCGCTCGCGCAGCAGGCGCGCCTGGCTGTAGGCGCGGCCATCGCGGAAGCTCGGGAACACCAATGCGACGACGGCGATCTTGCCGAGATAGGGCACGAGCTCGGCGATATCGCGATTGTTCGGCCAGATCACGCCGACCTTGCCGCCGCGCTTGAGCAGCGCGTCCGCATCGCTGAGGAAGCGCTCGGCCGGCACCAGGATGTCGCCGCCCTCGGGCAGCGGCGTGTCGACGGCAAGCTTGACGAAGCTGTCGTCGGCGATTTTTCCACCGTTAACGAGTGGCATAGACGCGCTCCTTGAAGGGTTCGACGCCGAGGCGCTTCACGGTGTCGACGAACAGCTCCTCCGGCCGCTCGCGCAGCGCCAGATAGGCTTCCACGATGTCCTCGACGACGTCGGCGACCTCGTCAAACTTGACGCCGGGGCCGATCAGATTGCCAAGCGCGGCGCTCTCGTCGGCACGGCCGCCGATGGTGATCTGGTAGACCTCCTCGCCGTTCTTCTCGACACCGAGAATGCCGATATGGCCAACATGATGATGGCCACAGGCATTGATGCAGCCGGAGATGTTGATATGCAGCCGCCCGATCAGATTGGCGAGCTCATGGTTGGCAAAGCGCCGCGTCAGCTCCTGCGCGATCGGGATCGAGCGCGCATTGGCCAACGAGCAATAGTCGAGCCCCGGGCAGGCGATGATGTCGGTGATCAGGTTGACGTTCGGCGTCGCCAGCCCAAGCTTGTCGAGCGCCTTCCACAGCGCCGGCAGGTCGCGCTTGGCAACATGCGGCAGCGCCAAATTCTGCTCATGACCGACGCGGATCTCGCCGAAGGAATATTTGTCGGCGAGATCGGCCAGCGCATCCATCTGCTCGGCCGTGGCATCGCCCGGAGGCGCGCCGATCGGCTTCAGCGAGATCGTGACGATGGAGTAGCCCGGGTTCTTGTGCGCGGCGACCGAGTTCTTGCGCCACGCCTCGAAATCGGGATCGGCCGCGGCCTGGCGCAGCTCGTCCGGCATGTGCGGCAGCTTCTCATAAGCCGGATAGATGAAGCGCGAGCGGATGTCCTCGATCACCTCGTCGTCGATCTGAAGCGAGGAGTTGCGGATATGCTGCCACTCCTCCTCGACCTCGCGGGAGAACTTTTCGATACCGAGCTCGTGCACCAGGATCTTGATGCGCGCCTTGTAGATATTGTCGCGGCGTCCGTACTGGTTGTAGACGCGCAGGATCGCCTCGATATAGCTCAGGAGATCGCGGCCGTGGACGAAGTGCTTGATGGTCTTGCCGATGAACGGCGTGCGGCCGAGACCGCCGCCGACCAGCACCTCGAAGCCGGTTTCGCCCTTCTCGTTCTTGATCAGCCGCAGGCCGATGTCGTGGACCTTGATCGCAGCGCGGTCGTGATCCGACGCGGTGATCGCGATCTTGAACTTGCGCGGCAGGAACGAGAATTCCGGATGCAGCGTAGTGTGCTGGCGGATCAGCTCCGACCAGATGCGGGGATCCTCGATCTCGCCCGGCGCGACGCCGGCCCACTGATCCGAGGTGACGTTGCGCATGTTGTTGCCGGAGGTCTGCATCGCGTGGATGCCGACCTCGGCAAGATCGGCCAGCGCATCCGGCAGGTCCGAAAGCTTGATCCAGTTGAACTGGATGTTCTGGCGCGTGGTGAAATGGCCGTAGCCGCGGTCATATTTGCGCGCGACATGGGCAAGCTGCCGCAACTGGTTCGACGCCAGCGTTCCGTAGGGAATCGCGACGCGGAACATGTAGGCGTGCAGTTGCAGATAGACGCCGTTCTGCAAGCGCAGCATCTTGAATTCGTCCTCGGTCAACTCGCCCGAGAGACGGCGTTGCACCTGGTCGCGGAATTCCGAGACGCGCTCGTTGACCAGCGTGCGATCGATTTCGTCGTAAGCGTACATGATTAAAGTGCCTTACAGCCCGACCTGCGATTAAACCGGCAAATCGATGGTCACGCCATCGCGGCGGATCTGCTCGCGCAGATTTCCGGGCACGATCTTGCCGTCCTCGCCGATCTGGACCGGAGCGATATAGGGACCAATCGCGCCGACGTCATCGGCCACGGCCTCGGCGAGCAACGCTTTCGCCTCATCGGAGTTTCGCACGATCGCGGCGTCTGCGAGGTCAGCCGACCAGCCCTTGGCAGCGGTGCGGTAGACGACGACGCCATCCCAGGTACGGTTAGCGGTCACGACGGAGGAATCGCTGATTTTAAGTTTCTTTTGCAAGGGAGAGGTCATTCGGCAGCATCCAGGAGGTCAGAGATGATTTGTTTGGGTGTTTCGCGGCGAAGTGAACCGGCATGCCGGACCACGTCGCCGATGATGAGGATGGCGGGACCGCCATGGGTCCGCCGCACGAGCTCGGGCAGGTCGCGCAGCGTGCCGATCGCGCCTTGTGCGTCCGGCCGCGTGACGCGGGAGAACACGCCGACCGGCGTCTCCGGCGAACGGCCGGCCGCGAACAGGCCTTCGCGGATTGCGGGGGCGGCGGTCATGCCCATGTAGACCACGACGGTCATTTTGGTGTCGGTCAGCGTCGACCAGTCCACGTTCTCCGCATCGCGCGCCTTGTGCGCGGTGAGGAAGGTGATGCGGGTCGCTTCATGACGATAGGTGAGCGGCACCTCGAAATCGGCGGCACCGCCGAGCCCGGCGGTGATGCCGGGGATGATCGAATAGGCGATACCGGCCGCGCGCAGCGCTTCGACCTCTTCGCCGCCGCGGCCGAACACGAAGGGGTCGCCGCCCTTCAGCCGCACCACGCGCTGGCCGGATTGCGCGGCCTCGATCATGCGCTTGTTGATGGCGTCCTGGCCTATGCCAGGCTTGCCGACGCGTCGGCCGACCGGAACGCGCGTGGTGTCGCGGCGGATGCGGTCGAGAATTTCACCCGAGACCAGTTCGTCATGGAAGACGATGTCGGCATCCTGCAACGCGCGCAGCGCCTTGATGGTGAGAAGGTCGGGATCGCCGGGGCCGGCGCCGACCAGCGCGACCGAGCCTTCCGGCTTGTCGGCACGCGCGAACGCGGACGGATCGGAGATCGCCTTGATCGCGGCGTCGGCCTCGCCCTTGCGGCCCGCGAGCACGGACGCGCCGATCGGACCGTCGATGACGCGCTCCCAGAAGCGGCGGCGCAGCGGAAACTCGGCGATGCGCTCGTTGATCGATTTGCGGAAGCCGCCGATGAACTCGGCAAGCTCGCCGATGCGGGCCGGTAGCAGCGCCTCGATCTTCTCGCGCACACGCCGCGCCACCACCGGCGAGGTGCCGCCGGTGCCGACCGCGACCACGACATCACCGCGATCGACGATCGCCGGGAAGATGAAGCTGGAATGTTCGAGATCGTCCATGACGTTGACGGGCAGGCCGAGCGCCTTGGCGCGGACCGACATGGCCACGCCGACATCGCCCGCGCCGGCGCAAACGATGGCAATGACGCCCGAGAGATCGGCGGTGAGCGGATCGCCAGTCGCGATTTCAATCCGCGCCGCGCCTTCGGAGCTGAGGCTCAGGTCCTGATTGCCGTCGATCGCATGCACGCGGATGCGCGCACCGGCAGCGGCGAGCACGCGCAGTTTGGCGCGCAAAAGCTCACCCGCGCCGATGAGGACCACCGGACCGGCCTTGAGATCGAGGAACACCGGCAAGAACCGCATGCGATACTCGCTTCCCCCACATCCGGGGTTGACTGGAATTATTTTCTATATATGTGTCGTTTCGAGCGCGCAAAGAGAAAATTTTTTCTTCTCTTCTGCACCGCAACTATAGAAAATTCGCCTCCAAACGCAAAGTGGCAGAGATGCATCTTCTCAGGACCGATTCCGGTGCAGATGGACGGGACTTCCGGGCTCCCGTTTCCGAGCAAATTCCCGTCGGGCTGACCGCCCCCAGCATGGACCATTTGGACCAGCTTGAGGCGCAGAGCATCTACATTTTCCGCGAGGCCTTCGGCCGCCTGAAGAAGATCGCCCTGCTGTGGTCGCTCGGCAAGGACTCCAACGTCATGATCTGGCTGGCGCGCAAGGCGTTCTTTGGCCGGCTGCCGTTCCCGGCCCTCCACGTCGATACCGGCAAGAAGTTTCCGGAGATGTACCGCTTCCGCGACCATTACGGGAAGGAGTGGGATCTCGATTTGCGCGTCGAGCCCTGCCCGCCGATCGATGCCGTCGATCCAACGCTGCCGCCGGCCGCCCGTTCCGCCGCGCGCAAGACCGAAGGCCTCAAGATGGCACTCAGCAAATACGGTTTTGACGGCCTGATCGCCGGCATCCGCCGCGACGAGGAAGCAACCCGCGCCAAGGAGCGCGTGTTCTCGCCCCGCGGCCTCGAAGGCAATTGGGACGTCCGCGACCAGCCGCCGGAGTTCTGGGATCATTTCAATGCGTCGCCGCCGCAAGGCGCGCATTTGCGCATCCATCCGATCCTGCATTGGACCGAGGCCGACATCTGGGCCTACACCAAGCGCGAGAACATCCCGATCATCCCGCTGTATCTCGCCAAGGACGGCAAGCGCTACCGCTCGCTGGGCGATCAGGACATCACCAATCCGGTTGCGTCGACCGCGTCGACCATCGATGAGATCCTGGTCGAGCTCGAGCAGACCAAGGTGCCGGAGCGCGCCGGCCGTGCGCTCGACCACGAGACCGAGGACGCCTTCGAGCGTCTGCGCGTCGCCGGCTATCTCTGATTCAAGGACGCAACGCGGCTATGAACATGATCGTCACCCCCGCTTCGCCCGCCACTCCGAACGGCACCACGCGTCCGCAGGTCCGCATCGTCATCGTCGGCCATGTCGACCACGGCAAGTCGACGCTGGTCGGCCGCCTGCTGCACGAGACCGGCAGCCTGCCCGACGGCAAGCTCGAGATGCTGAAAGCCGTCAGCGCGCGGCGCGGCATGCCGTTCGAATGGTCGTTCCTGCTCGACGCGCTCCAGACCGAGCGCGACCAGGGCATCACCATCGACACCACGCAGATCCGCTTCCGCACCAATTCGCGCGACATCGTGCTGATCGACGCGCCCGGCCATGCCGAATTCCTGCGCAACATGATCACCGGTGCGTCGCAGGCGGACGGCGCGGTGCTGATCATCGACGCGCTCGAAGGCGTGCGTGACCAGACCCGGCGGCACGGCTATCTGCTGCACCTGCTCGGCGTGAAGCAGGTCGCGATCGTCGTCAACAAGATGGACCGCGTCGATTTCAGCGCCGAGCGCTTCAAAGAAATCAGCGACGAGATCTCGGCGCATCTGCAGGGCCTCGGCGTGACGCCGACGGCGGTGATCCCGATCTCGGCCCGCGACGGCGACGGCGTCGCGGAGCGCACCGACCGCATCGGCTGGTACAAGGGTCCGACCGTGGTCGAGGCGCTGGACCAGCTCGAGCCGGCGCGTCCGCTGGAAGCCCTCGCCCTGCGCCTGCCGGTGCAGGCGATCTACAAGTTCGACGACCGCCGCATCGTCGCGGGCCGCATCGAATCCGGCAGCCTCATTGCCGGCGACGAGATCGTGATCATGCCGGCCGGCAAGATCGCCAGGATCAAGACAGTCGAAAGCTGGCCGGTAACGCCGGTCGCGGGACGGCAGGGCGCGGGGCGCTCGGTCGGCATCACGCTCGACCGCGAATTGTTCATCGAGCGCGGCGACATCGTCGCGCATGTCGGCTCCGCACCGCGCGAGACGCGCCGTCTGCGCGCGCGCATCTTCTGGCTGCACGACAAGCCGCTCGCCAAGGGCGACCAGCTGCTGGTCCGCTGCGGCCCGAAGGAAAGCCGCGCCACCGTCGTCGCCATCGAGAAGGCGGTCGATCCCGGCGAGCTGTCGAGCGTCGAGAACAAGGCGATCGGCCGCAACCATGTCGGCGAGATCGACATTTCCCTTTCGAGCCCGATTGCCGCCGATCCCTACACCGAGAATCCGCGCACCGGTCGTCTCGTGATCGAAGTCTCGGGGCGCATCGCCGGCGGTGGTCTCGTGCTGTCGGTCGATGCCGGCCAGCGCGCCGTGCCGGTCGACATCGTGCCGGTGGAATCGGCGCTGCGGCCCGACGAACGCTCCGCGCGCTACCGCCACAACGGCGCCGTGGTCTGGCTCACCGGCCTGCCGGCGTCCGGCAAGTCGACGCTGGCGAAGGCGCTGGAACGTCGGCTGTTCACCAATGGCGGCTCGCCGATCCTGCTCGACGGCGACACGCTGCGCGCCGGGCTCAACAACGATCTCGGATTCTCCGCCGCCGACCGCAGCGAGAACATCCGCCGCCTCGCCGAAGTCGCGACCCATCTCGCCCGCAACGGCCACATCGCGATCGTCGCCGCCGTCTCGCCGGCACGCGAGGACCGCGCCACCGCGCGCCGCATCGCCGACACCGCGTTCCGCGAGATCCATGTCGCGACGCCGGCAGAGGTCTGCGAGGATCGCGATCCCAAGGGCCATTACAAGAAGGCCCGCGCCGGCGCGCTGGCGTCGTTCACCGGCATCGGCAACGACTACGAGCGACCCGAGGCTGCCGAGCTCGTGATCGACACGTCGGCCCGCACGGTTGCCGACGCCGCGGACGAGATCGAACGGATGCTGAAGACCACCGGCGTGCTGTTCGACGAACTCGTGGACCTCGCCGCGAATATTTGAGGCCGTCCTATTTTCCCCGGCTGTCGTCGCCCGGCTTGACCGGGCGACCCAGTATTCCAGAGACAGCATTGGGTCACGGGGAAGCCGCGGCGTACTGGATTCCCCGCCTTCGCGGGGAATGACACCGGTGCGTCGGGCTGCACACCTCGCCTTGACATTTTGACAACTTTGGGAGGCCTTCTCACGGCCCCGATTTTGGGGCTAATAGGCCCTGAAAGCCGCCCCTTATGGGCGCATTTTGCTGCTGTCGGGTCAAAAGCAGCCAAAAAACAGCCATTTCCAACAAGAAAGCCCATCATGAAACGCGTCGACGCCCACGGATTGAAGATCGCTCCCGTCCTGTTTGACTTCATCGCCAAGGAAGCGGCCCCGAAAACGGGGATCGCGCCGGATGCGTTCTGGGCCGGGGTCGCCGCCATCATCAAGGATCTGGGGCCGAAGAACCGCGCGCTGCTCGCCGTGCGCGACACGCTGCAGGCCAAGATCGACGACTGGCACCGTGCCAACAAGGGCAAGGTGTTCGACCTCGATGCCTATACCGCGTTCCTGAAGGAGATCGGCTATCTCGTCCCCGAGCCGGCGACGCAGAAGGTCGAGACCGCCAATGTGGACGAAGAGATCGGCAAGATCTGCGGCCCGCAGCTCGTCGTGCCCCTCACCAACGCGCGCTATGCGCTGAACGCGGCGAACGCGCGCTGGGGCTCGCTCTATGACGCCTTCTACGGCACCGACGCGATCCCGCACGACGCTGCCGAGAGCGGCAAGGGTTACAACAAGGCGCGCGGCGACAAGGTGATCGCCAAGGCCAAGGCGTTCCTCGATGCCGCCGTGCCGCTGGCGACCGGCAGCCACACCGACGTCACCGCCTATAGCGTCGTGGCGGGCCAGCTCGCGGTGAAGCTGAAGAGCGGCAATGCCACCGCGCTGAAGAACGCCGCGCAGTTCGCCGGCTTCCAGGGCGATGCGGCAGCGCCGTCCGCCGTGCTCCTCACCAACAACGGCCTGCACGTCGAGGTCAAGATCGACCGCAGCAGCGTGATCGGCAAGGACGACCCGGCCGGCGTCGCCGACATGATCATGGAATCCGCCGTGTCGACCATCCTCGACATGGAGGACTCGGTCGCCGCGGTCGACGCCGAGGACAAGGTGCTGGTCTACCGCAACACGCTCGGCCTGATGAACGGCACGCTCTCGGCCGACTTCGAGAAGGGCGGCAAGACGCTGACCCGCTCGCTCAATGCCGACCGCAGCTACAAGACGCCCGACGGCAAGGGCGAAGTGAAATTGCATGGCCGCAGCCTGCTGCTGATGCGCAATTGCGGTCACCACATGTTCACCGACGCGGTGCTGGACGACAAGGGCGACGAAGTCCCGGAAGGCCTGCTCGACGCGGCCGTCTCCGGCCTGCTTGCGATCCACGACCTCAAGGGCAACTCCAAGGTCAAGAACAGCCGCACGGGATCTGCCTATATCGTCAAGCCGAAGATGCACGGCCCGGACGAGGTCTCGCTGACCTGCGAGATCTTTGACCGCGTCGAGAAGATGCTGTCGCTGCCCGAGAACACGCTCAAGGTCGGCATCATGGACGAGGAGCGGCGCACCACCGTCAACCTCAAGGCCTGCATCCAGCGCGCCTCCAAGCGCATCATGTTCATCAACACCGGCTTCCTCGACCGTACCGGCGACGAGATCCACACCTCGATGGAAGCGGGCCCGATGATCCGCAAGAACGAGATGAAGGCGCAAGCCTGGATCAAGGCCTATGAGGACTGGAACGTCGACATGGGCCTGATCGACGGCCTGCCCGGCCACGCCCAAATCGGCAAGGGCATGTGGGCCGCGCCCGACAAGATGGCGGACATGCTGCAACAGAAGCTCGCGCATCCGCAGGCCGGCGCCACCACCGCCTGGGTGCCCTCGCCGACCGCAGCGACGCTGCACGCCCTGCACTATCACCAGGTCAACGTCACCGCGCGCCAGCAGGAGCTGACCAAGGGCGGTCCGCGCGCAAAGCTGTCCGACATCCTCACCATCCCGGTGTCGAAGTCGAACTGGGCGCCCGACGACGTCAAGCAGGAGATCGACAACAACTGCCAGGGCATCCTCGGCTATGTCGTGCGCTGGATCGACCAGGGCGTCGGCTGCTCCAAGGTGCCCGATATCCACGATGTCGGCCTGATGGAAGACCGCGCCACCTTGCGCATCTCGAGCCAGCATCTCGCCAACTGGCTACACCAGGGTGTGATCACCGAGGCGCAGGTGATGGAATCGCTCAAGCGCATGGCCGTCGTGGTCGACAAGCAGAACGCGGGCGACGCGATCTACAAGCCGATGGCGCCCGCCTTCGACGGGGTCGCCTTCAAGGCGGCCTGCGACCTCATCTTCAAGGGCCGCACGCAGCCGAACGGCTACACCGAATACATCCTCACCGCGCGCCGCCGCGAGGCCAAGGCTGCGGGCTAAAGCCCGATCATTCAAACACCAAAGCCCCGGCTCGCGCCGGGGCTTTTTTGTTGCGGGCCGTAGCCCGGATGGAGCGAAGCGCAATCCGGGACCGGCGTTGCTTGGTGCAGGCCCCCGGATTTCGCTGCGCTCCATCCGGGCTACGCGTCCCACCCCCGCTAGAACACCGTCAGATATTTCAGCAGCGACACCACGCCGATGATGATGACGACCACGCGCGCGATCTGCTTGGCGCGACCGTCCATGGGCAGCATGTTGATGAGATAGAGCACGAGAATGACGACGAGAAAGGTGACGAGTACGCCGACCAGCATCGCAAGGACCCCCCTTCAGGCAAATTGCTACGGTGTTCTAACGCCTATCTCCCGCGCAGGTTCCATCACGGCAACCCACTGCAACTTCTAGTAAATACGTACTTCTACGATCAGCCGGCCTGCCTAAAACTTTACCCTTTTCGTTTCAGATGCAGAAACCGTTTGGGTGATGCGCCGCAAACGGCATGCGATTGCCGATCTGCCTGCCCCTCCGTTTTGATGTTGCCGGGGCGTCTCGACGAACTTTGCAATTGGAATTTTGGGGGGCTTCGATGCTGAATCGTCTGACCGTGTCCGCGCTGCTGAAGGCGGTGATCGCCATCACGTCGGTCTGTGTGGTGATTGCACTCTCGCTCACCGCCTACGCCTCCTGGGACCGCCTCAAGACCGCCAACCGCATCTCGCAGATCGCCGACGCCTCCGCCGATCTGTTCAAGGCGATGCACAATCTGCGCACCGACCGCTCGACCACGTCGCGGCTGCTGAACGCGACCGAGCCGATGGATTCCGAGATCGAGAGATATCTGCGCGCGCTGCGCGATGCGCAGATGCCGGCGATGGCCCGCGCGCTCGAGCTGCTGCCGAGCATCGACTTCCCGCAATCGGGCACGCTGGTGCCTGAGCTCGCGCGGCTCTACAAATTGCTGGGCGAAGAGCAGAAGCAATTCTGGGAGGATGTCGCCAAACCGAAGGACCAGCGCCGCGCCGGCCTGACCAAGGAATACATGGAGACGACGCAGGGGCTGCTCGACGTGCTCGACAAGCTCTCGGGCGTCCTCGCCGCCACCGTCAACCACCAGGATGCCGTGATCGACCAGCTGCTGTCGATCAAGCAGAGCGCCTGGCTGCTCCGCAACACCGCGGGCGAGGCCTCGCTGATCGTCTCGACCGGACTTGCGGCCGGCAAGATCTCGCCGGAGGGCCGCTACAACTATACCCAATTTGTCGGCGGTACGGCCGCGATGTGGAAAGCGCTGGAATTGTCGACCTCGGGCATGCAATTGCCGCCCGCGCTCGCCTCGGCCATGACCACGGCCAAGACCGCTTATTTCGAGCCGCAATATCTCACCCTGCGCGACCGTCTCGCGGACACCCTGGTCAAGGGTGAGAAGGCCGAGCTGACGGCCAACCAGTGGAGCCCGCTCACGGTCGGCCGTATGGCCAGTGCGGTCGCGGTGGCCGAAGCCGCGCTCGACGCCGCCCGGAGCTACACGCAGGAGCAGCGCAGTACCGCACAGCGCGCGCTGATCGTGCAGCTTGCACTCCTGGCGCTCGCCATCGGCCTCGCCGTCGGCGCGGTCATGCTGGTCAGCCGCCGCGTCATCCATCCCCTCAACACCATCCGCGACGCCATGCTCAAGGTCGCCGGCGGCGACCTTGCCGTCGACAGCGGCTATCTCGACCGCCAGGACGAGATCGGCGCGCTTGCCGGCGCGCTGGAAACCTTCAAGCAGCAGGCGACCGAGAAGCTCAAGATCGAAGAGCATGAGCGCGAGCGCAATGTCGGCGCGGCCGCGCGCCAGCGCGCCGTCGAGACTTATGTCGGCGAGTTCGAGGGCGCGGTGCGCAAGACGCTCGGCGAACTGAGCGAAGCGTCCGGCGAGATGCGCAAGACCTCGGGTGACCTGTCCGCGGTGTCGCGCCAGACCAACGACCGCGTCCAGGTCGCCGGCAAGGCCTCCAACGACGCCTCCATGAGCGTCGACAGCGTCGCCGCCGCCGCCGAGGAGCTCTCTGCCTCGATCAACGACATCAGCCAGCAGGCGGCGCACGCCGCAGGCATTGCCAGCCGCGCCGTCAACCAGGCCCGCGAGACCGACGGCACGGTGCAAGGGCTGGCGCAGTCCGCAGGACGCATCGGCGAGGTCGTCGGCCTGATCAACACCATCGCGGCGCAGACCAATCTGCTCGCGCTCAACGCGACGATCGAGGCCGCACGTGCGGGCGAAGCCGGGCGCGGTTTCGCGGTCGTCGCCTCCGAGGTGAAATCGCTGGCGAGCCAAACCGCCAAAGCCACCGAGGAAATCTCCGGGCAGATCGCCGACATCCAGAGGGTGGCGAGCGACGCCATCAACGCGATCCAGACCATCGGCGGCATCATCGGCGAGGTCAACGAGGTCGCCACCGCGATCGCCGCCGCCGTGCAGGAGCAGGGCGCGGCGACCCAGGAGATCACCCGCAGCACGCAATTTGCGGCGCAGGGCACCAGGAACGTGTCGGACAACATCACCGGCGTGAAGGCCGACGCGGATGCTGCCGCCGGTGCGGCGGACAACGTCAAGCAGGCCTCGGAAACGCTGGAAACCCAGAGCCGCCAGCTCGGCCAGCAGGTCAGCGACTTCCTTGGGAAGATCCGCGCGGCTTAAAGCTGCTGCGGGTTAGGAAGAAAGCAGCCACTACTGATCAGGATCGTCCCCGCGAAGGCGGGGCCCCCCTACTCCTTCGCGACCACCGGCACCTGGCGGAATCTGGCGCGCACCGACTCCGGCAGCGGCGAAAAATTCATCGCGATGCCGCGGCGGTCGTTGGCGTTGCGGTTGGCGACCACCAGGCCATCGCTGCCCGCGACGATGTCGCCCTTGCGCAAGGTCGGATCGTCCTCGACCTTAACCTGGGCGAGGCCGACCGGATCCTTGCCGTTGCACGTGCAGCCCGCGACGATCTCGTTGCGGAAGCGGAACGCATTCGGCAGGTCGGAATAGGATTTTCCCTTGTCCGTCGTGGCGTCGTCGATGTTGCTGCCATAGATCAGCGAGGTTTCGGACGTCGGGCAGAAGCTCTTGCAGGATTTCGCCTTGCTTTCGGCGTCGTTTCCTTGCGCCGGGAAGTAGCGGCCATCGCAACCGCGCACGCAATAGGCGATGCCGCCGCCATAAGAGGCCCGCTGGCGCGGCGTGTCGTAGCGCGGCATGTCATCGGTCGGGAACGGCATGCGGATCTCCGGCGCGGAGCGCGCGCGGAAACCGCCGAACAGCGCCGAGAAGAAGTCTTCCGCATGCGCCGACGGCGTCAACGCGAGGCCGAGCGAGGCGACGGCGAAGCACGCCGCCGCGCCACCGGCCAGTTTGCCGATCGAACGTCTCTTCATATGACCTCGCTCAACTCTCAGTTCACTGCCGACGTCGTGATGTTCAGCGCCTGCCGTCCCGAAGGCAGCGTCGTCACCGGCGGGCGCTTGCGTATGGGGTCGCCGCCCTTGTCGTATCCCTTGGCCATCAGCGGCGCGTTCTTTGGCAGCACCACCACCTTGGCGCCGACATTGACGCGGCTGAACAGGTCCGTGACGTCCTCATTGGTCATGCGAATGCAACCAGAGGACACGAACTTGCCGATCGTGGTGGGATCGTTGGTGCCGTGGATGCGATATTCGCTCGAACCGAGATACATCGCGCGTGCGCCGAGCGGATTGCCGGGACCGCCGGCGACGAAGCGCGGCAGATAAGGCTGACGCGCGATCATCTCGGCCGGCGGATGCCAGTCCGGCCACTCGGCCTTGCGACTGACGCTCTGCACGCCGGCCCAGGTGAAACCTTGTCGGCCGACGCCGACGCCGTAACGGATCGCGCGGCCATTGCCGAGCACGTAATAGAGGTAAGTGTTGCCGGTATCGATGACGATGGTCCCGGCCGGCTCGTTCCGGTCGAAGCTGACGATCTGCTTGCGCAGCCGGTCGGGCAGCGCGGCATCCTCGTCGGCGGCCTGCGGCGCCGCGTTGACATAACCCCGCGAATAGCTCGGGTCCTGCGGATATCCCTGCGGCTGCATCGGTGCATAACCGAGCGTCTGGGCCTGTGCCGCGAAGGGCACGGTCAGCAATGCTGTCGCGAAGGCAATGGCGGTGGTGGCGCGCAGCGAGAAGCGGCGACGGACTGGAGAGAACCTTGTCATGTGCTGCCCCGTTGGATGTGCATCAGGTGATGCGGCTCCCAACAAACGCAGCTGGACCGACTCAAGTTCCACCGCTCGTTGCGGCAGCGAGGTCACAGTCAAGCGAGCAAAACTTCACGAAACCGCGATGGAACCGGAACGTCCGCCCGGACGTTCTACTGCCAACAATGGGCGCGCGGAGGCTTCCGTGCGGGAGGAGATATTGTGCGCGTCCTTCCCACTGAACGTCTGATTTCCGGCAACAACGAGGGCGACCCGCTTCCCGACAGCCATGTCGAGCTGCCGCCGGTGATCCGCCGCACCGAGTTTGTCGCCTTTACGCTCGCCGGTCTGTTTCTGATTGCCGTGGTCGCGGTGCTCTACGTCGCCAGGGCATTCTTCCTCCCGGTCGTGATGGCGGTAGTCGCCGGCACCATGTTGTCGCCGGCCGCCAGCTTTCTCGAGCGGCGGCATGTGCCGCGCGCCCTCGGCGCCGTGCTGATCGTGATCGCGGTGACGACGGTGGTCGCCTTCGTCGTCGCGCTGATCGCCGTGCCAGCGATGGAGTGGAGCTCGCGCCTGCCGGAATTGGGCGCGCAGTTGAAGGAGAAGATGCACGTCTTCGACCGGCCGCTGGCGCTGTGGAAGGAGTTGCAGACGATGGTGGGCGGCTCCGAGGGGCTGCCAAGCCTTCCGCTGCCGAAAGCCGAATGGGTGCAACCGACGCTGGAATTCCTGTCGCCGACCTTCGCCGAATTCCTGCTGTTCTTCGCCACGCTGATCCTGTTCATCGCGAGTTGGCGCGACCTGCGGCGGGCGCTGATCATGAATTTCGGCGATCGCGACGCGCGGCTGCGCACGCTGCGGATCCTCAACGAGATCGAGGTTCATCTCGGCAACTATCTTTTGACGGTGACGCTGATCAATGTCGGCGTGGGTATCGCAACCGGTCTCATCTGCGCCGTCACCGGCATGCCCAATCCGGCCGGGCTCGGCGCGCTTGCGGCGGCGCTCAACTTCATCCCGATCATCGGACCGGTCGCGATGTTCGTCATCCTGGTCGTGGTGGGGCTCGTCGCCTTCCCGACCATCGGCGGCGGACTGATGGCGGGGCTCGCCTTCGGCGGCATCACCTTCCTGGAAGGACACTTCGTCACGCCGACCATCATCGGGCGCAGGCTTTCCCTGAACGCGCTTGCCGTCTTCATCGCGCTGGCCTTCTGGACCTGGCTGTGGGGGCCGATGGGCGCATTCCTGTCGTCGCCGCTCCTGATCGTCGGGCTGATCCTGAAGGAGCATCTGCTGCCGGAGAATTCGCCGCAGCTGCCGCAGGCATGACCGGTTTCCCGAACGGAACTTACCCGGGCACGAAACGTTTTCCGGCTATCTCAGCCGCCAACAGCTTTGGAGCTCCTGATGTCAACCAATGGCGAAACCGGGATGAGAGACTGGACCGACAAAGCCACCAG
This sequence comes from Bradyrhizobium sp. 956_D2_N1_4, assembly GCF_052076025.1. Classification (NCBI taxonomy): domain Bacteria; kingdom Pseudomonadati; phylum Pseudomonadota; class Alphaproteobacteria; order Hyphomicrobiales; family Nitrobacteraceae; genus Bradyrhizobium; species Bradyrhizobium sp. 956_D2_N1_4. Next base: position 6,672,878 of record NZ_CP197237.1, read on the forward strand.
AGAACGCCTCGAGAAGGATGTAGCAGCCGTGAAAAGCGATATCGCCGCCCTCACCGATCAGATCACCGACGCGCTCAACACCTTTGCCAATTCCACCAGCAAGCAGGCCCGCCGCGGCTATCGCCAGGCCCGCGAGAGCGTGGATTCCGCGGTCGACGACATGTCGGATCGCGGCAGCGCCATGATGGAAGCTGCGCAAGACGCCTACGGCTCGATCGAGGAAACGCTGGAAGATGCCATCACGCAGCGGCCGCTCGCGACCGTCGGACTCGCGCTCGGCATCGGCTTCCTGATCGGTGTCGCCTGGCGCCGGTAGCGTGGGCGCAAAACCTTGACGTTGTTACGGCGGCGCTGTTGCGCCGTCGCTGCCGGCTTGCGGGGATCTGAGGAGCAAGGCCATGTTACAGCGCATCATCGACGGCATCAGCGCATCGACGGGCGCGACCGTCCGCCTGACATCGCTCGCCGCGGGCGCGGCACTCGCGCTCTTCATCACCACGGGCTTTCTCTGCGCGGCCGCCTTCATCTCGGTCCTTCAGACCTACGGACCGGTGCAGGCCTGCCTCGCCGGCGCCGGCATCTTCTTCCTGCTGACGCTTGCCGCGGCGGGGAGCTATTGGGGCTACAAGCGGGAGATGCGGAAGCGCGCCCGGATCGCCGCCGAGCGCGCCGCGAAGTCGGCCGCTTCGAGCATGCTCGCCGACCCCATGCTGCTCGCGACGGGCCTCCAGATCGTTCGCGCCATCGGAATCAAGCGGCTGCTGCCGATCCTGGCGATCGGCGGCGTCGCCCTTGGAATTATGGCGAGTCGCGCCGGCGCATCCGACGAAGCCTCGGCTGAACCGGCCGAATAGCGGTCGAAGCGCTAAGATAATTTCGTCGTCGGCGGAAAGAGCGAACTTGCGGGAATTCCATCCGGCGATCATGCGCAATTTTTCGCCAGATTGGACAATTCCAGCCCCCCTCACGCAAACGCTACTCGGATAGGCGGGCGGTTGCCGCTAAAAGCAGCGCCCGTGATTCCAAAAGTCATTTTCCGCGATGAAACCGTCCGTCAAGGCGAACCTCGCCGCATTCCATCACGATGCCAGATTGTATTTGACGCTCGGCATTGCCAACTGGTCGGTGTTCGTCGACCACATCCCGAACAACGTCGTTAATCTCCTGACGCTGCGAAATTTCGGCTTCAGCGGCGCCGCTGACCTGTTCGTGTTCGTGGTGGGTTATGGCGTCGCCATCATTCACGGCAGGATGGCGCTGGAGCGCGGCTACGTCGTCGCTGCGACGCGCATCTTCCGCCGCGTCTGGCGGCTCTACGCTGCCTATGTCGTGCTCTTCGTGATCTATATCGACACCATCGCCTATGTCGCCTCGCAATCGATGGCGCCGGAGATCATCCACGAATACAACATCTCGGGCATTCTCGATCATCCGCTGCGCATCCTGGTCCGCGGCCTCGTGCTCCAGGAAGAGCCGCTGAACCTCGACCTCCTGCAACTGATGATCCCGCTGATGGCGTTCTTTCCGTTTGCGCTATGGGGTTTGTTGCGGCGGCCGAACCTGACGCTGGCGGCATCGGTCGCGCTGTACGTTGCGGCGCGCTGGTTCGACTGGAATTTCCGGGTCTATCCGGACCAGGACTGGACCTTCAATCCGCTGTGCTGGCAGATGCTGATGGTCCTGGGCGGCTGGTTCGCCGTAACAGGCGCCTCCGGACGCGCGTTGCACGGCATGTCCTGGCTGCGGATCCTCGCGGGTGCCTATCTCATCTTCGCGATGGCGGTCACCTTGATGCGGCATTCGCCCGCGCTGGCCGTCTATTTGCCGGACTTCGTCGTCAACAGCATCGCGCCGACAGACAAGGAAAACCTCGCGCCCTATCGCGTGATCCATTTCCTCGCGCTCGCCTTCCTCGCGACCCATCTCATTCCGGCCGACCACCCCGGCCTGAAGTTGCGGCCGCTTCAGGCGGTGATCACATGCGGCGAGGAATGGCTCGCGGTGTTCTGCGTTGCCGTGTTCCTGTCCTTCGCCGGCCATCTCATCCTGATCACCGGACCGAACCTCGTGGTGATGCAGATCGCGGTAAGCCTCGTTGGCTTCGCGGCCATGACAGCAGTGGCCTATTACATCTCGTGGTCGAGGCGGCAGGACCTTCCGGCCGCCCTGCGGCAGCAGGCCTAGAGCTCCGTTCCGATTTAATCGGAACGGAGCTCTAGATTCCTGTCTTGACGTGTTTTCTTCACGCGGACCGGTATCCACTTCGCTCGAAAACGCTCTAGCCAAATAATCGTGCGATTCTGCTAGGCCGAGACCTGTGGCTGCGCTATGCGGGGAGCCTCTGCGTGAGGGGACCGGGCGTGGCGATGGCAAAGGGCGGGGGTGATGAGGCTGACAGCGCGCCCCGGCGCGGCCGGCCGCGGTCGATCGAGACCACCAACGCCATTCTCGAAAGCGCCTATGCGCTGATGGCCGCCACCGGCCTTGCCGCCACCTCCATCGACGCCGTCGCACGCCACTCCAGCGTCTCCAAGATGACGATCTACAAATGGTGGCCGTCGCGGGAAGCGCTGCTGATCGACGCCTTCCTTCATCATGCCGCGCAGATGCTGCCGCTGCCGCCTGCGAGCTCCGGCAGCCCCGCGGCGCGCGCACGCCGCCATGCCGCGGCCTATGCCGAGGCGCTCCAGGGCGAGTTCGGCAAGGTGCAGCTCGCCGTCGTCTCCGAATGCATTTCCAAGACCGGCTCGGCGGAGCTGTTCTATGCCCGCTACCTGCAATTCCGCCGCGACGCACTGGTCGAGATGATCGCCGCGGGCCAGACGGATGGCAGCATCCTGGCGGAGGGAGCGCCCGAGGATCTCTACGACGCCATCTATGGCAGCCTGTTCTACCGCTACGTCTTCGGCATCGCACCGATCACGCCGGCCTACGCGCGCAATCTGGTCGACCTGGTGCTGCGGCCGAAGGGTTAGAGCATGATCCGGAAAAGTGCGAAGCGGTTTTCCGAAAAGATCATGCTCAAAACAACAATCTGAAGCGCGACCTTTATCGCACGGGCCTGACCGGCGCCGAGATCTTGTCCGTGCGGTCGCGCTCGGACATGTCGACCACCGTCTCCATCGGCGCCGTCAATTCATAGACGTAGGAGGCGTCGGTGAAGTAGCGCTTGGCAGTGCCGCCAAGCGCTTCGGGCGCGACGCGGTCGAGCAGGATCAGACCGAAATCGGAATCCGGGCGGCGCGTCGCCTCGCTGGTGTTGAACTCCTCCCAGCGGAAATGGAAGACCTCGTCGGTCCCCTCGCCCGTCACCGTCCAATTCGCGGTGATGTGCGGATGCTTTCCGACCAGCGACAGACCTTCGTCGGAGTGCGAGGCGAGCTCGAAGAACAGGAGCGACAGGCTCTGCGCGGCGCGCGCGCTGACCGCGATGTCGGGGCCGGTGACGGCGATGCGGTCGGCATGCGGGATGGCGCGCGCCTCGAACAGGCCCTTCAGCTTGACGCCCTGCCACTGGCTCTCGCTGAGCAGCGAGACCACGTTGGACATGGCGTGGATGCGGCCGATCAGCAGTTCACGCGCAACGTCGATGTCCGAGCCGTGGCGCAGCGTGCGCGTCACGATCGACTGGATCACCGCCAGGATGTTCTTGACCCGGTGGTTGAGCTCGTCGATGACGGCGGTCAGCCGGCGCTCGAAGCCGATCCGCACCTGGATTTCCCGGCTGAGCCGTAGATTGTTGTAGGCGACATAGCCGAACAGGCCGCACACCATCGCGGTGATGGCAAAACCGATCGCCGCCACGATGATCGCCGTCTGCTCGGCGCGCCGCGCCGAATTGGTCTTGGCGTAGTAGCCGAGATGCCAGTCGCGCCCGCCAAAGCTCACCGTGCGCGTCGCCGACGGCGCCGGCCCGTCCGCTGCCGTCATGCGTGACGAGACCACGCCCTGGTCGTTGGCAACGAGCTCACCACCTTCCCTGCGCGGATCCTTCAGCGCGACCGAGAACAACGACATGTCGTCATTGGTCAGCATCAGGGAGGCGAGCTCGTAGGAAAATGTGACGAAGCCGGCCGGCTCGGTCGCGCCCTCGGGAATGACGGGCGCGGCCACGATGATGCCGATGGGCCCGCCGCCACGCAGCAACTGAACCGGGTCCGAGGCGACCGACCTCTTCTCGACACGCGCACGCGTCAGCATGGCGCTGCGCACCTGATCCTGCTCGTAGCTGCGGCCGGGCAGCGCCTTGGTCTCGTTGCTGCGCGGTTCGAGGTCCATCAGCACGTCGATCGGCTGGGTGACCTTCGCAAGATCGATCGGCTTGTCGTCATACGTGCGAATCTGCGGATTGGGGAAGCCGGCGCTCGCGATCGCGTCCTCCGCCGGCAGAAGCTCGTTCGGCTTCAGCCGGGCGACCCACCCGGCGACCACGAAATCGGTCTTGAAGGCGTAGATGGCCGAGCGCAGCGGCTCCAGCATGTTCGGCTTGATGACCGACGGCGCACGGAACAAGCCTGAGGCGACACGCGCGAGCAGCTCGCGCTCGGTCAGCCGGTCCTGGACCAGGCTCGCGTGGACGTCGATCGCGCGCGCCAGCGCGATCCGGTCCAGTGCCAGCTCCTGGTCGTGGACGCGATAGGCCGCGAGCCCGGAGAGCAGGGCTCCGAGCAGGGCGATGAAACCGATGATAAAACCCAGCCGGACCACTTCGACTACTCAGACGAAAACGGCAGGTCGGCAATAAACACGGAGCATATCAACGCCGCTCGAACGGCCATGTGCCGAAACAGAGTGGACCCCAGTAACGGAGATAATGAAGGAGGAGGCATCAGTACGCAACTTCGGTCGCCTGAAAAGCTTAATACGCCCGGCCGATGGTCTGGCCATGAAGGCTTTGCTCCGGGCACCGGAGGTAGTTAATCGCCGTGTCCGAAATTTGTTCCGCGGATGCGGCTTTTGCCCCAGACGTTAACGGCGGAAAACGCCCTGCGCCACGTCGTCGCGCCGTCAGCCTGCCCGTTTCAGGCCGCCTTTGGCCTCGATGAAGCCGACGATCTGGTCGAGCCCCTCGCTCTTTTTCAGGTTGGTCATGACGAAGGGGCGCGCGCCGCGCATGCGCCTGGCGTCCGTCTCCATCTTCTCCAGGGAGGCGCCGACATGGGGCGCGAGGTCGATCTTGTTGATGACCAGGAGGTCGGAGCGGGTGATACCGGGGCCGCCCTTGGACGGGATCTTGTCGCCGGCCGCCACGTCGATGACGTAGATGGTGAGGTCGGCGAGCTCCGGGGAAAAAGTGGCAGCCAGATTGTCGCCGCCGGACTCGATCAGCACGAGGTCGAGCCCGGGGAATTTTGCGCGCATGTCGGCGACCGCGGCCAGGTTCATCGAAGCGTCCTCGCGGATCGCGGTGTGCGGGCAGCCGCCGGTCTCGACGCCGGCGATGCGGTCCGGCGTCAGCGAGCCCGAGCGCACGAGGAATTCCGCATCCCATTTGGTGTAGATGTCGTTGGTGATCGCCGCGATGTCATAGCGCTCGCGCATGGTCTTGCAGAGCAGGTCCATCAGCGCGGTCTTGCCCGATCCGACCGGGCCGCCTATTCCGACGCGCAAGGGGCCGTGAGATTTCGACATGTCACTCGCTCTCTCTCGATGGATTAAAGGCCGCACCGCTCACGAGCGAAACAGCCGCGTATATTGCGTCTCGTGCCGCAGGCTGGCGAGATCGGCGCGAAACGTCGCGCTGCCGAGGTCGTCCAATGTCGCATTCAACGCACGATTGGCGGTTGCGGCAACGGCGGCTTCCAGCTTCACCAGCACCCGCTGGCTGTCGGTCTGGCCGAGCGGAATGAGGCGGCTCGCCGCCGAAATCCAGTTCGAGACCAGCGCATGCAGGAAGGCGTGCAGCGTCGGCGCCAGCGGCACGCCGTGCACCGCGGCGACCACGCCGACGGCGACAGGATAGACCAGTGCCGTGCGACATGCCGCCACCATGGCATCCAGCCCGTCGGCATCCCACGCGGCGCGGGAGATGTCGATGAAGGCGCGGCCCTGCGAGGTCGTCTCGAGCTGCCGCTCGCGCGACGGCACGAAGGCGGCGGCGAGCTCCGCGATATCGTTCAAGGTGGCGTCCTCGCCCAATTCAGTGGCGCGATAGGCGTGGACCAGGAACGTCGCATCGCAAAAGCCGGAACCATCGCCCAGCATGGCGTCGAGCCAGTCGGCCAGCGTCGCGGTGTCAGTGATGTCGCCCGCCTCGACCGCCCATTCGATGCCGCTGGAATAGGAGAAGCCGCCGACCGGAAAGGCCGGCGACAGCCACGTCATCAGCCGGTACAGCGCCGCCGCCTCGCGTTCGGCGAGGTCACCGGCACTCACCGGCTCATTTGTGGTCATGAGCATGCTTGTGGCCGTGGTGGTGGTCGGGGTGGTCGCAATGCTCGTCGTGGTGATGGTCGTGGCCGTGGTCATGCGCGGCATGATCGTGGTTATCGTGGCCATGATCGTGGTGGTGATGGCCGTGATCGTGATGCGCATGGTCGTCGTGGCCATGTGCATGGCCGGCATCGGCGTAAGCGCCGCCTTCGGGATCGAACGGCGCCTCGATCTCGATCACGCGCGCACCGAGGCCCTTCACCATGGCCTCGATGACATGGTCGCGGCGGATGCGCAGGCTCTTGGCCATGATCTGCGTCGGCAAATGACGATTGCCGAGATGCCAGCCGACGCGAACGAGGTGGTGCGGATCGCGACCGCGGATCTCCAGCAGCGGCTCGGGCGCCGCGACCACTTCGACCAGCCGGCCGTCCTCCAGCACTAACGCATCACCGCCGCGCAGTGCGACGGCATTCTCCAGGTCGAGCAGGAATTCGAGGCCCCGCGTCCCCGTCATCGCCATGCGGCGGCGGTGCCGGTCGTCGAAATCGAGCACCACCGTATCCGCCGGCGTCTCCGTGAAGCCGTGCTGTCCCTTAACCTGCGTCGCCCGGATCATGCTTTTACCCCGTTACCGTGTCTCGACCTTCTCGGGCGTGATCACTTCAATCTTTGGCGGCGCCGTAAAACACTTCACCGCGACGCGGCCGAACGTCTTCATGTGCTCCATGGCGCGATGCGGCACCAGCGCCTCGGCGCTCTCCCACTGCTCGACGAACACCATCTTGGCGGGATCGGTGACGCTCTCGTGCAAATCATAGGCGATGTTGCCGGGCTCCTTCCGCGTCTCCTTGATGCAGGCGGTGGCGGCCGCAATGAATTCGGCGCGCGTCTCGGGCTTGATGGTCAAGGTGGCAACGACGTAAATCACGAGAAATCCTCCCGGCTTTTCTTCTAAGGTAAGATACCGGGCGGGACCTTAGACCAGGCGGGGTCGAACGCAAAACCGGAAAAGCCGCCCCAGGACATGCAACAAGACATGCAATCGGGACATGCGCCGGGGACATGCGTCCAGACGCTATTTCAGTACATGAAATATCGCTGCGCCATCGGCAGCACCTCGGCGGGCGCGCAGGTGAGCAGTTCGCCGTCGGCGCGCACCTCGTAGGTCTCGGGATCGACCTCGATATTGGGCGTGGCGTCGTTGTGGATCATGCTCTTCTTCGAGATTTTTCCGCGGGTGTTCTGCACCGCATAGAGCTTCTTGTCGATGCCGAGCTTTCGCGCGAGGCCGCCGGTGACCGCCGCCTTCGAGGTGAACACCACGGACGACGCGGTGCGCGCCTTGCCGAAGGCACCGAACATCGGCTGATAGTGCACCGGCTGCGGCGTCGGGATCGAGGCGTTGGGATCGCCCATGGGGGCGGCGACGATCGAGCCGCCCTTGATGATACAGTCCGGCTTGACGCCGAAGAAGGCCGGCGACCACAGCACGAGATCGGCGAGCTTGCCCTTCTCGACCGATCCGATCAGTTTCGACACGCCGTGCGCGATCGCGGGATTGATCGTGTACTTGGCGATGTAGCGTTTGACGCGGAAATTGTCGTTGTCCTTGCCTTTGTCCTGGTCGAGCGACCCGCGCTGCTTCTTCATCTTGTCCGCAGTTTGCCATGTCCGGATGATGACCTCGCCGAGGCGGCCCATGGCCTGCGAGTCCGAGGACATCATCGAGAGCGCGCCGAGATCGTGCAGAATGTCTTCGGCGGCGATGGTTTCCTTGCGGATACGGCTCTCCGCAAACGCGAGGTCTTCCGCGATCGAGGGATCGAGATGGTGGCACACCATCAGCATGTCCAGATGCTCGTCGATGGTGTTGCGGGTGAAGGGCCGCGTCGGGTTGGTCGAGGACGGCAGCACATTCTTCAGCCCCGCGACCTTGATGATGTCGGGGGCGTGACCGCCGCCGGCGCCCTCGGTGTGGAAGGCGTGGATGGTACGGCCCTTGAAGGCCTTAATCGTATCCTCGACGAAGCCGGATTCGTTCAGCGTGTCGGAATGCAGCATGACCTGGACGTCGTAATCGTCGGCCACCGACAGGCAGTTGTCGATCGCAGCCGGCGTGGTGCCCCAGTCCTCGTGCAGCTTCAGCGCGCAGGCGCCGCCCTTGATCATCTCGACCAGCGCGGCGGGGCGCGACGCGTTGCCCTTGCCGGAGATGCCGAGATTGACCGGGAACGCATCGAACGACTGGATCATCCGCCCCATGTGCCACGGTCCCGGCGTGCAGGTGGTGGCGAACGTGCCGTGCGACGGGCCGGTGCCGCCGCCGAGCATCGAGGTGACGCCAGACATCAGCGCGTGCTCGATCTGCTGCGGACAGATGAAATGGATGTGGCTGTCGAAGCCGCCGGCGGTCAGGATTTTTCCTTCGCCCGCGATCACGTCGGTGCCGGGGCCGACGATGATGGTGACGCCCGGCTGGATGTCGGGATTGCCGGCCTTGCCGATCGCCGAAATCATGCCGTCCTTGATCGCAACGTCGGCCTTCACGATGCCCCAGTGATCGACGATCAGCGCATTGGTGATGACGGTGTCGGCCGCGCCCTGCTTGTTGGTGACCTGCGACTGGCCCATGCCGTCGCGGATCACCTTGCCGCCGCCGAACTTCACCTCCTCGCCGTAAGTGGTGAAATCCTTCTCGACCTCGATGATGAGATCGGTATCGGCCAGCCTGACCTTGTCGCCGGTGGTCGGGCCGAACATGTCGGCATAGACGAAACGCTTTATTTTGACGGACATCACAAGCCCCGTTTGCGTTTGAATTCCTGGTTGTTCACAGCGAAGCTCTCGCTGCTCTTACGGCATCGTCGAATTTTGCATCGAGCCACGAATTGCCGCCACGGCATCCGGCAACGACCTGCTCAGCCCAGCCCGTGTAGTCGGCGAGATCGTTGCGCTCTACGGCGGATGGGTCGGAATGAATGCGCGCGCCGATATTGCTGATCTTGTCGGCGATCTTGATCAGCTTGGCGCCGGCCGATTTCTTCGGTGCATCGACGATCTGCCGGCGTCGCCGCTCTGGCTTGGGCAGGCTCATGTCGTCGGTGCATTCAACGACGAGAGAGGCAACGCGATCGGAGAATTTCTGTGCGAGCTCCTCGCGAGTGGTGTCGGTGTCCTCGATCACGTCGTGCAGCCACCCGGCCGCGACCAGCTCGGCATCCGCGCCATCGGTCGCCGTCGCCAGCAGGTTCGCGACCTCCGCGAGATGATTGATGTAAGGCTCGTTCCCCCGCCCCTTGCGCGCCATGCCATTGTGCCGGCGCGCGGCCAGCTCAGCGGCTTCCGAGATAAGGCGGATGGCGGGAAGCATGACTCACAGCTTCCCCATCACGTCGCCACGAAAACCGTAGATCGTCTTCTTCCCCGCCACCGCGACGAGCTGGACGTCGCGGGTCTGGCCGGGTTCGAAGCGGACGGCGGTGCCGGCGGCGATGTCGAGGCGCATGCCGCGGGCTTTCTTGCGATCGAATTTCAGCGCCGGGTTGGTCTCGAAGAAGTGGTAGTGCGAGCCGACCTGGATCGGGCGGTCGCCGGTGTTGGCGACCGTCAGCGTCACGGTCTTGCGGCCGGCATTGAGCTCGATCTCGCCGTCCTGGATGAAGAGTTCGCCGGGGATCATGCTCTCGCTCCTACCTGATCGGCTCGTGCACGGTGACAAGCTTGGTGCCGTCCGGAAAGGTCGCCTCGACCTGGATGTCGTGGATCATTTCGGGAATGCCCGGCATCACCTGGTCGCGGGTGAGAACCTGCGCGCCGGATTGCATCAGCTCGGCGACGGTACGGCCGTCGCGCGCGCCTTCGAGGATGAAGTCGGAGATGATCGCGATCGCCTCGGGATGGTTGAGCTTGACGCCGCGATCCAGCCGGCGGCGGGCGACGATGGCCGCCATCGAGATCAGGAGCTTGTCCTTTTCGCGGGGAGACAGGTTCATGCAGCATCTCTTCCGTTCAATGCATCAATTCAGCAGCCATCAACTCAGCCACAGCCGCGGCAGCGCCGCGCCGGTCCGCGCCAGCACCGCCATCATGTCGGCGCGCAAGCGCGCGGCATCTTGGGCACAGAACCGCGCCATTGCAAAGCCATTCCAGGCGGAGATTCCGACCTCGCCGGCGAACGACTCCGAGGCCTCGCGGATACGCTCGATCAGCGGCTCGTCGCCGGGAACGATCAGCGCCGTGCCGATCGCGGCACCGCCCTTGGCCACTGCCGATCGCCCAAGTTTTGCACCGATATTCCCGTCGAGCCTGACAGTTTCGGCGAACACCAGCTTGCCCCCACGACGCAGCCGCCAGCGATCAATGAACTCGCCCTGCTCCATCCGCTCGCCCATGGCGGTGCGGCCGAACACGACGATCTCGCAAAGCAGAAGCGAGGCGGCCTCGTCGAGTTCGATGTCGAAACGACGATGGACCCGGGCGCGATCGAACAGGATCGTCTCCTGGGGCAACCAGCCGAGATGCGCGCCTGCGGCGACCTTCAAGGCGATATTGAGCTGCGCCGCCGCCCCTGGCGCGCGATAGACCTTCTCGGCCGCCGCCGTGGTCAATGTCAGGCGCGAGCCCTGGCCTGCCGCGATCTCGATGTCAAAACTGTCTCCGCCGGCAACACCGCCGGCCGTGTTGACGAACACGCCGGAGAGCCCCTCGCCCTCCGGCGAGGGAAAGCGCACGCGCAGGGAGCCGGACTCATGCAAGACGCCACGCCGCGTCACGCCATCGCGGGCATGGACGTCGAAGCGCACCGCGCCGCGGGCGCGGTTCGCCTCGAAAACCGAAGATGTCGTCAAAGCGTCGCTGCGCATCCGTCTCCCCAGCCGGCCGCGGCAGAAATTTTCGGATTACAGCGCCATCTGGCGGCTGATTTCGGCCGGATCGAGATTGGATCGGTCGCACGAGAACTTCACCGCGCCGCGATCCATCACCGCGAAACTGTCGCCGAGTTCGCAGGCAAAGTCGAGATATTGTTCGACCAGCACGATGGCGATGTTGCCGAGGTTACGCAGGTACGAGATGGCACGGCCGATGTCCTTGATGATCGACGGCTGGATGCCCTCGGTCGGCTCGTCGAGCAGGAGCAGCTTTGGCCGCATCACCAGCGCACGCCCGATCGCGAGCTGCTGCTGCTGGCCGCCGGAGAGGTCGCCGCCGCGCCGGCCGAGCATCGATTGCAGCACCGGGAACAGCGAGAACACGTCGTCCGGGATGTGCCTGTCCTCGCGCTTGAGCGGACCGAAGCCGGTCTTGAGGTTCTCCTCGACCGTCAGCAGCGGAAATATCTCGCGGCCCTGCGGCACGAAGCCGATGCCTTTTCGCGCCCGCTCATAGGGTTTGAGCCCGGTAATGTCGCTGCCGTCGAGCACGATCGCGCCCGAGGAGATCGGATACTGGCCGACCATGGCGCGCAACAGCGAGGTCTTGCCGACGCCGTTGCGCCCGAGCACGCACGTGACCTTGCCGGGCTCTGCGGCGATGGAGACGCCGCGTAGCGCCTGCGCCGCGCCGTAGAACAGGTTGATGTCCTTGACCTCAAGCATCGCTCAGCGCCCCAGATAGACTTCGATGACCCGCTCGTTGGACGAGACCTGGTCGATGGTTCCTTCCGCAAGCACGGTGCCTTCATGCAGGCAGGTGACCTTGACGCCGAGCTCGCGCACGAACGTCATGTCGTGTTCGACGACCATCACGGTGTGGGTCTTGTTGATCTCTTTCAGCAGCTCGGCGGTAAGATGGGTCTCGACGTCGGTCATGCCCGCGACGGGCTCGTCGACGAGCAGCAGCTTCGGATCCTGCGCCAGCAGCATGCCGATCTCGAGCCACTGCTTCTGACCGTGGCTGAGGCTGCCGGCGAGGCGGTTGCGGGCATCAGTGAGGCGAATCGTCTCCAGCACCTTGTCGATGCGCTCCGATTCCGCCCTGCTGCCGCGCCAGAACAGCGTGCCCTTGACGCTGTGGTCGACATTGAGCGCGAGCAGGAGGTTGTCCTGCACGGTCTGGCTCTCGAACACGGTCGGCTTCTGGAATTTGCGGCCGATGCCGAGCTCGGCGATGCGGGTCTCGTCCAGACGCGTCAAATCGGTGACGCCGTCGAACAGCACCGTGCCCTCGTCGGGCTTGGTCTTGCCGGTGATGATGTCCATCATCGTGGTCTTGCCGGCGCCGTTCGGGCCGATGATGGCGCGCATCTCGCCGGGCGCGAGCGTCAGCGACAGATTGTTGATGGCGTGGAAGCCGTCGAACGAGACGTGCACGCCGTCGAGATAGAGCATCGCGGAGGTCGCGCGGGTATCCATCACGTTCATTGCGCCTACTCCGCCATCTTGGGTTCGGTGACGCCATCTTCGGCCGCGGCGCTCGCGCTGGTCGCGGCGGTGCGCTTCTCTTTTGACGACTCCCACCAGGCATTGAAGGTGCCGACGATGCCCTTGGGCAGCAGCAGCGTCACCAGGATGAACAGCGCGCCCAGCATGAACAGCCAGTAGGGCGCGAGCATGCCCGAGGTGAAGAACGTTTTTGCGTAGTTGACGACGACGGCGCCGAGTGCCGCACCGATCAGCGTACCGCGGCCGCCGACCGCGACCCAGATCACCGCCTCGATCGAATTGCCCGGTGCGAATTCGCTCGGGTTGATGATGCCGACCTGGGGCACATAGAGCGCACCGGCAACGCCGGCCATGCAGGCCGACAACGTGAACACGAACAGCTTGTAGGATTCGACGCGGTACCCGAGGAACCGGCTGCGCGATTCCGCGTCGCGAATTGCGATCAGAACCTTGCCGAGCTTGGAGGACACGACGGAGCGGCAGATCAGGAAGCTCAGGATCAGCGCCAGGCAGCTCAGCGCGAACAGCGCGGCACGGGTGCCCTCGGCCTGCACGTTGAAGCCGAGGATGTCCTTGAAGTCCGTCAGGCCGTTGTTGCCGCCGAAGCCGAAATCATTGCGGAAGAAGGCCAGCAGCAGCGCATAGGTCATCGCCTGCGTGATGATCGACAGGTACACGCCGGTGACGCGGGAGCGGAAGGCGAGCCAGCCGAAGCAGAAGGCAAGCAGGCCGGGCACGACCAGCACCATCAGCGCCGCAAACCAGAACATGTCGAAGCCGTACCAGTACCAGGGCAGCTTCGAATAGTTCAGGAACACCATGAAGTCGGGCAGGATCGGGTTGCCGTAGACGCCGCGGGTGCCGATCTGCCGCATCAGGTACATGCCCATCGCGTAGCCGCCGAGCGCGAAGAAGGCGCCGTGGCCGAGCGAGAGGATGCCGCAATAGCCCCAGATCAGATCGATCGAAAGCGCGAGGATCGCGTAGCAGACATATTTGCCCCAGAGCGCGACCAGATAGGTCGGCACCTGCAGGAACGAGCCCGCGGGCAGCAGCAGGTTTGAGAGCGGGATAAGGATGCCGCAGACCGCGACGATGGCGAGAAAGATCGTCGCGCCGCGGTCCAGCGATCGGGTCAGCATGTGAGGGGTCATGCTTCCACCGCACGGCCCTTGAGCGCGAACAGGCCGCGCGGCCGCTTTTGAATGAACAGGATGATGAGAACGAGGATCGCGATCTTGCCGAGCACGGCGCCTGCGACCGGCTCCAGGAACTTGTTGGCGATGCCGAGCGTGAAGGCGCCGACCAGCGTGCCCCAGAGATTGCCGACGCCGCCGAACACCACGACCATGAAGCTGTCGATGATGTAGCTCTGGCCGAGATTGGGGCTGACATTGTCGATCTGCGACAGCGCCACGCCGGCGATGCCGGCGATGCCCGAGCCGAGGCCGAAGGTCAGCGCGTCGACGCGCGAGGTGGCGATGCCCATCGAGGCCGCCATGCGGCGGTTCTGCGTCACCGCGCGCATCTCGAGACCAAGCGCCGTGTAGCGCAGCATCGCGAGCAGGATCGCGAATACCGCCAGCGTGAAGACGAGGATCCAGAGCCGGTTATAGGTGATGGTGATCTGGCCGAGTTCGAACGCGCCGCTCATCCAGGAGGGATTGCCGACCTCGCGGTTGGTCGGGCCGAACATGGTGCGCACCGCCTGCTGCAGCACCAGCGACAGGCCCCAGGTTGCCAGCAGCGTCTCCAGCGGACGGCCGTAGAGGAAACGGATGATGCTGCGCTCGATCAGCACGCCGATGCCGCCGGCGACGAGGAAGGCGAGCGGCACGGCGATCAAGAGCGAATAATCGAAGAGTGCGGGATAGCGGGTGCGGATCACCTCCTGCACCACGAAGGTGGTGTAGGCGCCGATCATCACCATCTCGCCATGGGCCATGTTGATGACGCCCATCACGCCGAAGGTGATGGCGAGCCCGATCGCGGCGAGCAGCAGCACCGAGCCGAGCGAGAGGCCGTACCAGGCATTCTGCACCGTGGACCAGACCGCGAGCGAGCCCTGGATCGAGCTGATTGCGCTCGCAGCGGCCTTGGTCACCGAGGCCGGCTGGTCGCCCATGCCGGTGAGCAGCGCCATCGCCTCCTGGTCGCCGCGCGCCTTGAGGGTGGCGACCGCCTCGAGCTTCTCGACCTCGGTGGCGTCGGACTTGAACAGCAGGATCGCCGCGCGGGCTTCGCCGAGCGCAGCCTTGACCGATTTGTTGGTTTCCTTGGCGAGCGCGCCATCGACCGCCTCAAGCGCGGTCTCCTCATGCGACTTGAAGACGGATTGCGCGGCCTGCAGGCGCGTTCCGACGTCCGGCGACTGGAGCGTCAGGCTACCGATCGCGGCATCGACGCTGCGGCGCAGGCGGTTGTTGAGGCGGACCGCGCTCGCGCTGTCGGGAACGCTGGCGACGGGCTCGCCGGTCGCGGCATCGATCGACTTGCCGTCGGCACCGGTGACGTAAACCTTCTTGCTGTCCGGATCGGCCATGAGACGGCCGTCCTGGAGCGCGCTGATGATGGGGAAAGCCAGCTTGTTGCCGCTGCTCGCGACCACGCCGATCGCCTCTTCCGTATCGGAGTAATCGTCGTTGGCAAATTTGGCGACCGCGTCCTCGAACGGACCGGCAAAGGCCGGCAGTGCGAACGCGATCAGGAATAACGAGAGGACAAAGGTGCAGAGACGAGCGGATAGATTGGTTGGCACTGTGGATCACCCCGGCAGAAGTGGGGAGAAGGCGGCGGAATAGCCGTCTTCTCCCGTCGTGCAATAGAACGTCAGATCTGGATCAGGAGCCCGAGCCGAGGCACTTGTTGGTCTTGGTGTTGAAGTTGCCGCACTTCTTGCCGACCCAGTCGCCGACCAGGTCCTTGGAGCCATCGAGCTCCTTCGACCAGGCGTCGCCCGCGACAAGACCCGGGGTCTTCCACACCACGTCGAACTGGCCGTTGGCTTTGATTTCGCCAATGAATACCGGCTTGGTGATGTGATGGTTCGGAAGCATCTTGGAGGTGCCGCCGGTCAGGTTCTTGGCTTCGATGCCGGGTAGCGCGTCGATCACCTTGTCCGGATCGGTCGACTTCACCTTCTCGACCGCCTTGACCCACATGTCGAAACCGATGACGTGCGCTTCCATCGGATCGTTGGTCACGCGCTTCGGGTTCTTGGTATAGGTCTGCCAGGCCTTGATGAACTTCTCGTTCTCGGGCGACTTGATCGACTGGAAGTAGTTCCAGGCGGCGAGATGACCGAGCAGCGGCTTGGTGTCGATGCCGGCGAGCTCTTCCTCACCCACCGAGAACGCGACCACCGGGATGTCCTTGGCCTTGATGCCCTGGTTGCCGAGCTCCTTGTAGAAGGGAACGTTGGCGTCGCCGTTGATGGTCGAAACCACCGCGGTCTTCTTGCCGGCCGAGCCGAACTTCTTGATGTCGGCCACGATCGTCTGCCAGTCGGAGTGACCGAACGGCGTGTAGTTGATCATGATGTCTTCCTGGGCGACACCCTTCGACTTCAGGTAGGCTTCCAGGATCTTGTTGGTGGTGCGCGGATAGACGTAGTCGGTGCCCGCGAGCACCCAGCGCTTCACCTTCTCGTCCTTCATCAGATAGTCGACGGCGGGGATCGCCTGCTGGTTCGGCGCAGCACCCGTGTAGAACACGTTGCGCTCGCTCTCCTCGCCCTCGTACTGCACGGGGTAGAACAGGATGCTGTTCAGCTCCTTGAAGACCGGGAGCACGGACTTGCGCGACACCGAGGTCCAGCAGCCGAACACGACCGCGACCTTGTCCTTGGTGATCAGCTCGCGCGCCTTTTCGGCGAACAGCGGCCAGTTCGAGGCAGGGTCGACCACGACGGCTTCGAGCTTCTTGCCGTTGACGCCGCCCTTCTTGTTCTGCTCGTCGATGAGGAAGAGGATGGTGTCCTTCAGCGTGGTTTCGCTGATGGCCATGGTGCCGGAGAGAGAATGAAGGACGCCGACCTTGATGGTGTCGTCCGCGGCCTTTGCGCCGGTCAATGAAGCCAGACCCATCATCAGTCCGGCGGTCGCGGCGAGAACGCCACGGCGGCTAAATGACGCCGCTATATCGTGAGTGGATTTGTTAAGCATGGATGTATCATCTCCCTGACGCAGACGTGAAAAAGACGCTGCGAAACGGCCCCACGGCCGCCTGCGATTAACGGAATCGCAAGAACCATGCCATGGGCTGGGCACATGCCAACCTGTTGGTCAGGCTAGGTAATTTTGCTGCAATCCAACTTTCGCCGCAGTCCGATTGCCCAAATCTTGGGCGAATAAAATGTATGCCAATGCGGCAGACAGGTTATTTTTTAAGCAAAACAGCAACCCTGTCTAAATTTCCGGCATAACTATTTCTGCACTGCAATCGCGGTTTGAGGCCGCGTTGCCTTGAAACCGCCCCCTGAATGTTCCATATGGAGGTTCGAGACCTCTTGCGAATCAAGGGGTCGTAGCGAGCCGCGTGTTCTTAAGCCCTTTCCGGGCCTCTGGCTTGCCCCATCCCATCAAGCCATCCGACACCCCAAACACGCAGGTGTCTATTCGACACCCTTATTGCGCGTGCCCCGCTGATTGCGCCGGGCGCTCGCTTTCGACATGGAAAGAACCCATCTTTTGACTTCCTTTCAGGACTTCGGCCTTGCCGAACCCATCGCGCGTGCTCTCGCCGAAGAGAATTACGTCACCCCCACCCCCATCCAGGCCCAGACGATTCCCACGGCGCTGACCGGCCGCGACGTCGTCGGCATCGCCCAGACCGGCACCGGCAAGACCGCGTCCTTCGCGCTGCCGATCCTGCACCGCCTGCTCGAGAACCGGATCAAGCCGCAGCCCAAGACCTGCCGCGTGCTGGTGCTCTCGCCCACCCGCGAGCTGTCCGGCCAGATCCTCGACAGTTTCAACGCCTACGGCCGCCACATCCGGCTGTCCTCGACGCTCGCCATCGGCGGCGTGCCGATGGGCCGCCAGGTTCGCGCGCTGATGCCTGGCCTCGAGGTCTTGGTGGCGACCCCCGGCCGGCTGCTCGACCTCGTGCAGAGCAACGGGCTTAAGCTTGGAAGCGTCGAATTCCTCGTGCTCGACGAGGCCGACCGCATGCTCGACATGGGCTTCATCAACGACATCCGTAAAATCGTCGCCAAGCTGCCGATCAAGCGGCAGACGCTGTTTTTCTCGGCCACCATGCCGAAGGACATCGCCGAGCTCGCCGATGCGATGCTGCGGGACCCCGCTCGCGTTGCGGTCACCCCGGTGTCCTCGACCGCCGAGCGGATCAACCAGCGCATCATCCAGGTCGATTTCTCCGCCAAGCCCGCCTTCCTGACCAAGCTCCTGAAGGACGAGCCGGTCAATCGCGCGCTGGTCTTCACCCGCACCAAGCATGGTGCCGACAAGGTCGTGAAGACGCTTGAGAAGGCTGGCATCGCCGCCAGCGCCATCCATGGCAACAAGTCGCAGAACCATCGCGAGCGGACGCTCGCCCAGTTCCGTTCCGGCGAGATCCGCACCCTGGTCGCCACCGACATCGCCGCCCGCGGTATCGATGTCGACGGCATCAGCCACGTCATCAATTTCGACCTGCCGAACGTGCCGGAGACCTATGTGCACCGCATCGGCCGCACCGCGCGCGCCGGCGCCGACGGCACCGCGATCTCGCTGGTCGCCGGCGGCGAGGAACTCAGCTATCTCCGCGACATCGAGCGGCTGATCAAGGTAACGCTATCGCGTGAGGATCACCGCACCGATGCCGGGCGCCGCGATGCGGGCCCGCCCCCGCCGCAGCAACGACAGGGCCGGCCGGGCCGCCCGGGCCAGCGCCCGCAAGGCGCAAGGCATGGTGAGGGACGTCACACTGACGGACGACGCAGCGACGAAAGGCATGCCGACGGACGCCACCATAGCGCCGGCAAGCATGGCGACGGAAGGCCCGGCGAAGGTCGGCACGGTGACGGAAGGCATGTTGACGGACGTCCCGGTGGTAGCCAGAAGGTCTCGAAGGGGTCTCGCCGCCAACGGTCCGGTGGTAAGACGCATTCTTCCCCAACCGAGCGCCCGGAACAGCGTTCCGCGCATAGCGCCGGCAAGCCCGATGGGATACAAGGCGTGGCCTTTTTACGCCGCGAGAGTCGGCCGATGGGCCAACCGACCCGCAAACCCTATTCGCACTAGCCGTCCACGACCTGGAGAAATTCATGGCTAAGGAAGAGCTGATCCAGTTCGAAGGACTGGTCACCGAAATCCTCCCCGACGCGCGCTACCGCGTGCAGCTCGACGCCGGGCACGAGATCGTCGCCTACACCGCCGGCAAGATGAAGAAGAACCGCATCAAGACGCTGGCGGGTGACCGCGTGACCGTGGAAATGTCGCCCTACGACCTCGAGAAGGGCCGGCTGATTTTCCGCCACAAGGACGAACGTCCGAGTGGCGTGGGCGGGCCTCCCCGTCCCGGACAGCGCGGTGGCCAGTTCCGCCGCCGTTGATCCGCTTCCGGCATCTCGGCTGCGAAAGTAAAATTCTGACCTGTATGCTGATCCGCCGTGTCGATCGCGGCGGATCAAAAAATCGTGCACGTCAGGATTGTTTTGGTGCCTTAATTCCAATAAAATCACTCATCGATTTTCGGCCGGACGACATTGGCATCCACCGGTACAGCCGGTTCAGACACGCTGACGACCCTTCCAGAAACTCGATCTAACCCGCCTGCGAAAGTAGGCTTCGACACTGCACATCTGAGAAGGAACTACCCCGTGAGCATGGGAACCGTGAAGTGGTTTAACGCGACCAAGGGCTTTGGCTTCATCCAGCCCGACGATGGCGGCCAGGACGTCTTCGTACACATCAGCGCCGTCGAGCGCGCCGGTCTCGGCACGCTGCGTGAAGGTCAGAAGGTCTCTTACGAGATCGTGGCCGACCGTCGTTCCGGCAAGTCGGCAGCGGACAACCTCCGCGCCGCCGGTTGAGCCCACGGGCCTTTGGCCCGGACGGCTCTAGCGAGCAAGCAACAGGAAAAGGCCGTGCGCAACGCACGGCCTTTTTTCATGTCCGAAAGAGCGGATGGACTCAGCAGGTCGTACCGGCCGCATCCGCGCTGTCGTAGACGCAACTGGACGACGCGTCGGTCTTGCCAGTTCGTCTTGCCAGTTCGTCTTGCGAGTTCGTCCTGCTAGTTCGTTTTGGCGGCCGCGCCGGCATTGCCGCTGGCGTTGTTGCTCAACGAACCGGCCTGGCTCATCGTGTTGTTGAAGTAGTTGTCGCTGTCGCCGAGCGTCACGCGGCGCTGGCACAGCGGCATGCAGCTGTAGGACTCGCGCTCGACCCCGCGATAGACCGTGACGAGCCGGTCGCTCGGACCTTCGACCTGGATCTGACGGTCGACCAGGATCTCACCGCCCCGGTCGAGTGCGATGAAATTGGTGGCACCGTAGCCCTTCCCGGTCACGACGATCATGCCGCCGGGCTGGAGCGTGACGTCGGCGATCAGGGGATTGCCGACCACGATGGTCGCCACCTTGCCGGGCAGCCGGACCAGCTTGGCCTGGTCGACATTGACGGCGATGGTGTCGGCGGTCGCCTCGGCAAGGCTGGCGGCCGGCGATGCCAGCACCGCAGCCGCAACCAGAAGACAAACGCGCGCATGACGGCGCAGCAACTCTTTACGCATACTCTTACCCCCGGGACGTCACAAACCGGCAGAAGCGATTCGATACACAGCGGAGCCGGTGCCCGACCCGGCTAACCTGCCCTTAATTCGTGAACGTTCCGCAAACTCGCCGACTATTGTTTGAACGGACTGGCGCTTTGCTGCCTCAGAAGATCCCTTACTGGCGGAACGGATAGGCGAGCTGGCCCCCGATCTCCTTCGGCATGGTCGCTTCGTCCTTGCCGTAGTCCTGCGGCAGTTTCCCCTCCGGCATGCGGAAGGTGCCGAACAGCACGTCCCAGATCGGAAACGTCCCGGCAAAATTGGTGTCACCGCCCTCTTCGAGTGTGGTGTGGTGCCAGCGGTGGAACACCGGCGTCGCCAGCACATATTTGAACGGCCCGAAGGTCCAGTTCAGGTTGGCGTGCACGAAGGCCGAATGGAAGGTGGTGAACGGACCGAGCCAGATCATGACGTTCGGGGAGATGCCGGCCATCAGCAGCACGACGTCGACGCCGATCGTCCCGAGCATGAGATTGACGGGATGAAAGCGGGCCGCGGAAATCCACCCGATCTCCTCCGACGAATGATGGATGGCGTGGTACTTCCAGAATCCGCCGTCGTGGAACAGCCGGTGCAGCCAGTACAGCATGAAGTCAGACAGCACCAGGAACAGTATGCCCTGTACCCACAGCGGCAACTGCGCCAGCGGGCCATGGCCGTTGTCGTAGAAGGCGATCAGGTCGTCGGCATCGTGGATGTTGAAGACGGCACCGGCACCGACGATCAATAGTCCGATCCGCATGGTGCGGGCGAACACCGGAACGAAGAACCAGTAGCAGATGTCGGTGAGGATCTCGCGCTTGCGCCACCACGGCGCGCCGGGATTGCAGGCCCAGAAATGCTCGAGCACGGTGAAGACCGCCGCGAGCACGAAGGTGACGGGGACCATCTTCTGGATGGTCTCGCCGAGCATCAAGGCAACTTGCATGGGCAGGCTCGACATCGTCGCCTCTCTTCCAAACTTCTGATCCCGCTTAGGCCTACTCCCCGAAATTTAAGGGAGGGTGAAGTCCACCGCGCGCTTGGGGCGCATTTGGAACAGGAAGAATTTCGATTGCGTCCTTAAGGCCAAATTCACTCTGGGCAAAAGCATCGGGCTGGAAGCGGGTTTGCCCGATCGAATTAACTCTACCGAAAGAGCTCGGATCTCATGTTTATCGCGTCAAGCACAGCGCCGAACGAGGCGATCACACCCCAGACGGAGTTTAGTTCATGAAGAACCTGATTGCGCGTTTCGCGAAGGATGAATCCGGCGCCACCGCCATCGAATACGGCCTGATTGCCGCCGGCATCGCACTGGCCATCATCACCGTCGTCAACAACCTTGGCAGCTCGCTGAACACCAAGTTCGGCTCGATCAGCTCCTCGCTGAAGTAAGCAACCGATCAACGACGGCAAAAGCCCCGGACCTCCGGGGCCTTTGTTTTTCTGAATGCGGCGAGTTCCAGTGGCGTTACGCGAGTACAGAACGAAAGCCGCGGTTGCGGCGAGCGAGGCGGAGGCGGCCGAGACCTCTTCGCCGGCGTACTGGGTTTGCCTTGCGCTGCTGCTCGCGACGGCCGTCCTCGCCGCGCGCATTGCCAGCATCTGGTGAGTGCGCCTCCGGCAGATTCCTGCTCGTGGCGCCGCTGCCGCCGTTGTCGGTTTGTTTAGCACTACCGGCTAGCATGCGGCGACACCCCGATCCCGCGATGAACCCAAGCTCAAGACGCCGCCCATGATCCTCGACCTTGCGCGCCTTCTGCTCTTCCCGGCCCTGATGGCCTTCGCCGCCGCGAGCGATCTCTTCACGATGACCATCTCGAACCGCGTGTCGCTGGCGCTGATCGCGGGCTTCTTCGTGCTCGCGTTCGCCGGTGGCATGGCACCTTACGAGATGCTGAGCCATGTCGGCGCCGGCGCACTGCTCCTCGTCGTGGCCTTCGGCTGCTTTGCGATGGGCTGGATGGGCGGCGGCGACGCCAAGGTCGCGGCTTCGGTCGCGCTCTGGTTCGGCTTCGCGCAATTGATGGATTTCCTGCTCTACGCCTCGCTGTTCGGCGGAGCGCTGACGCTGCTCCTGCTCCAGTTCCGGCAATGGCCATTGCCTTACGGGCTGGCGGGTCAGGCCTGGCTGGCACGGCTGCACGACAAGGAGAGCGGCATTCCTTACGGCATCGCGCTCACGCTCGGCGCGCTGATGGTCTATCCGGAGACCGAATGGGTGAAGGCGATCGACCTCGCTCACCTCGCACTGCGCTGAGCACGCCGGGTAAACCCAGCGTTAAGCCGATTTAGATACGCCTCATTAACCATGCTTTGACGAATAGCTGGTCAACTGCCGATTACGGCGGCGGCTGCGTCGCGGCGTTTTGTGGAAAGTGAAGCGTATGAATAGGGCACGCATTGTCGTCCTGACGGTCGCCATCTGCGCCGGCGGTGTCGCCGCGTACCTGGCGAGCGGCTCGGACTCTGCGCCGCCACCGGCGGCTCCGGTCGCACAGCTTCCGACCGTCGACGTCCTGGTCGCCAAGAACGACATCGGCCTCGGCCAGACCGTGAAGCCGGAAGACGTGCAATGGCAGACCTGGCCGGCTGCGACCGCGAGCTCCACCTTCATCCGCCGCAACGAGCGCCCCGAGGGCGCAACCCAGGTCATCGGCTCGATCGCCCGCGCGCCCTTCATCCAGGGTGAGCCGATCCGCGACCAGAAGCTGGTCAGGGCCGAAGGCTCCGGCTTCATGGCGGCGATCCTGCCGACCGGCATGCGCGCGATCTCGACCGAGATCTCGCCGGAGACCGGCGCGGGCGGCTTCATCCTGCCCAACGACCGCGTCGACGTGCTTCTGACGCGCCGCCTCAAGAACGCCGACCAGGGCGCCGGCGCCCAGGACATCGTCACGTCCGAGATCATCCTGGCCAACGTCCGCGTGCTGGCCATCGACCAGGCGCCGAAGGAAAAGGACGGCCAGAACGCCGTGGTCGGCAAGACCGTCACGCTCGAGCTCAATCCCGCGCAGACGGCGACGCTCTCCGCGGCCCGGCAGAGCGGCACGCTGTCGCTGGCGCTGCGCAGCATCGCCGACGTCAAGATGAGCGAGATCACGCTCGATGATTCCGCGAAGCGCGATGGCGTTTCGATCATTCGCTACGGCATCCCAAGCGCGACGGCGAAGGCACGATGAGGACTGTCGATATGAAATGCAGGGCAGATTTGGCGACGATGCGAGCCCCAATGGTCCGCGCCCTGTCGTTTTCGGCCGCCTTCGCGCTGACGCTCAACCCGGTGCTCACCCCGGCGATCGCCGCCGACTACCGACCCGTGGCGCAGGTCGCGGCCGACGGTCAGATGAACGCACGCTTCCTCTCGCTCGGCGTCGGCAAGTCAATCGTGATCGACCTGCCGCGCGACATCAAGGACGTGCTCGTCGCCGATCCCAAGATCGCCAATGCGGTGGTCCGCTCGTCGCAGCGCGCCTACATCATCGGCGCCTCGGTCGGCCAGACCAACATCGTGTTCTTCGATTCCGCCGGCCAGCAGATCGCGGCCTATGACATCGCGGTCAAGCGCGACCTCAACGGCCTGCGCGCCGCGCTCAAGCAGGTCCTGCCCAATTCCGACATCCAGATCGACGGCCTCGGCGACGGTGTCGTCCTGACCGGCTCGGCGGCGAACCCGCTGGAAGCGCAGCAGGCCAATGATCTCGCCGCGCGCCTCGCCGGCGGCGCCGAAAAGGTGGTGAACTCGATCGTGGTCCGCGGCCGCGACCAGGTCATGCTGAAGGTGACCGTCGCCGAAGTCGCGCGCACCATCATCAAGCAACTTGGCATCGATCTCACCGCGAACCTGAACTACGGCACCTCGGTGGTGAGCTTCACCAACTCCAACCCCTTCACGGCTCTTGGCAAGAATCTGGTGGACGGCAACGCCCTGACCACGAAGTTCGGCGCGACGCCGTCGGTGCAGGCGACCCTGCGCGCGATGGAGAGCGCCGGCGTGATCCGGACGCTGGCCGAGCCGAACCTGACCGCGATCTCCGGTGAGTCCGCGACCTTCATCGCCGGCGGCGAATTCCCGGTACCGGCGGGCTATGCGTGCGATCCCACCACGCATGTCTGTACGACCCAGATCAGCTTCAAGAAGTTCGGTATCTCGCTCAACTTCACCCCCATCGTGCTGAGCGAGGGCAAGATCAGCCTGCGCGTGATGACCGAGGTCTCGGAACTGTCGAACGAAAATTCGATCACGCTGTCGCAGGCCGTGACCTCGAACTCGGTGAACTCGCTGACGGTGCCCTCGATCAAGACCCGCCGCGCCGAAACCTCGCTCGAAATTCCCTCCGGCGGCGCGATGGCCATGGCCGGCCTGATCCAGCAGCAGACCAAGCAGGCAGTCAGCGGGTTGCCGGGACTGATGCAGCTCCCGATCCTCGGCACGCTGTTCCGCAGCCGTGACTTCGTCAACAACGCGACCGAGCTGGTGGTGATCGTGACACCTTATGTCGTTCGCGCCGCGTCGCCAAAGGACCTGTCGCGGCCGGATGACGGCTTCGCCGCACCTGCAGACCCGCAGGCCGAGCTGCTCGGCAATATCAACCGCATCTACGGCGTGCCCGGCCGGACCGAACCGGCCAAGAACTACCGCGGCACCTACGGCTTCATTACCGACTGAGGCGGAACGGGGATTTCACGATGATCACAGCACCACCCCAGATTCGCAAACGCGCCATCCGTTTCGGTGGCGCGCTCGTCGGCATGGCGCTCGCCCTCGGCGGCTGCCAGCACAACGAAGCGGTCACGGCCTCCATCCCCGACGATTACAAGCAGCGCCATCCGATCGCGATCGAGGAGCAGAACCGCTCGATCGTCGTCTTCGTCGGCCACGCCCGCGGCGGATTGACCGCCGCCCAGCGCGCCGACGTGATGGGCGTCGCCTCGGCTTGGCTGCACGAAGGCACCGGCGCCATCCGCATCGACGTGCCGTCCGGTACGCCCAACGCGCGTCCGGTCGCGGACACGATGCGCGAGATCCAGGCGATGCTGGCGGGCGCGGGCGTTCCGCCGCGGGGCGTCAACATTCGCCCCTACCAGCCGGAAGACAGGCGCTTCCTGCCGCCGATCCGGCTCACCTATTCCAAGATCGCCGCGATCGCCGGTCCCTGTGGCCTGTGGCCGGACGACATCGGCCCCTCGATGAAAAACAAGAGCTGGTTCGAGAACAAGGACTATTACAATTACGGCTGCGCCTATCAGCGCAACATGGCGGCGATGATCGACAATCCGTCGGACCTCGAGCAGCCGCGGCCTGAAACGCCGTCCTATACGGCGCGTCGCACCACGGCCTTCGAGAAGTATCGCAAGGGAACGACGACAGCGACCACCTATCCTGAGGCCGAAAAGGCCAAACTCAGCGACACCGGCAAATGATCAGCTACGCTCGCCAGACTCAACAAGAGCAGTCCGAGGCGCCGACGCCGGTCGAGGAGCATATTGCTCCCTCACCGCGCGTGTCGGTCCAGGCTTTCTGCGAGACCGTCGAGACCGCTGCCGCGGTGCAGTCGGCCGGCGAAGACCGTCGTCTCGGCAAGGCCCATCTGAAGATCCAGATGGGCGGCATGGCGGCCGCGATCGAAGCCTACCGCTCGGCGCCGACGCCGAACGTGATCGTGCTCGAGAGCGACGGCCGCAACGATCTTCTGACCGGCCTCGACCATCTCGCCACGGTCTGCGACGCCGGCACCCGCGTGGTCGTGATCGGCCGCATCAACGACGTCACGCTCTACCGCGAGCTGGTGCGCCGCGGCGTCAGCGACTACGTGCTCGCGCCGGTCGGCGCGATCGACGTCGTGCGCTCGATCTGCAACCTGTTCTCGGCGCCCGAAGCCAAGGCGGTCGGCCGCATCATTGCCGTGGTCGGCGCCAAGGGCGGCGTCGGCGCGTCCACCATCTCCCACAACGTCGCCTGGGCGATCGCGCGCGACCTCGCAATGGACTCGGTCGTCGCCGATCTCGACCTCGCCTTCGGCACCGCCGGGCTCGACTACAACCAGGACCCGCCGCAAGGTATCGCAGATGCCGTGTTCTCGCCGGATCGCGTCGACACCGCCTTCATCGACCGCCTGCTGTCGAAATGCACCGACCATCTCAGCCTGCTGGCGGCGCCGGCGACGCTCGACCGAGTCTATGATTTCGGCACCGACGCCTTCGACGCCGTGTTCGACACGCTGCGCTCCACCATGCCGTGCATCGTGCTCGACGTTCCGCATCAATGGTCGGGCTGGACCAAGCGCGCCCTGATCGGGGCGGACGACATCCTGATTGTGGCAGCGCCTGATCTCGCCAATCTGCGCAACACCAAGAACCTGTTCGATCTGCTGAAGGCCTCGCGGCCCAACGATCGGCCCCCGCTCTACTGCCTGAACCAGGTCGGCGTCCCGAAACGGCCCGAAATTGCCGCCGCCGAGTTCGCCAAGGCGATCGAGAGCCAGCCGGTCGTCTCGATCCCGTTCGAGCCGCAGATCTTCGGCTCGGCCGCCAACAACGGCCAGATGATCGCGGAGATCTCCGCCAACCACAAGTCGATCGAGATGTTCCTTCAGATCGCCCAGCGCCTGACCGGCCGCAGCGAGACGAAGAAGCAAAAGTCTTCCTTGCTTTCACCGCTGATTGACAAGTTGCGGGGAAAATAAGCCGCCGCATGGAGTTGTTAAGTGTTCGGTAAGCGTAGCGGAACAGACACCGATACTCGGGCTCCCAAGCCCGGCGCCGTGTCGCCAGAGCCTGCCCAGGCTCCGGCGCCCGCGGCGTCGCGCGCGCCGCCCCCGCCGGCCGTCGCCTCGCCGCCGCTCGCCCCCGCCCGGCCGGCGCCGGCCATGGAATCCCGCCGCTCGGACAATTACTACGAGGTCAAGGCGACGATCTTCGGTGCGCTGATCGAGGCCATCGACCTCGCCCAGCTCGCCAAGCTCGACTCCGAGTCCGCGCGCGAGGAAATCCGCGACATCGTCAACGAGATCATCGCGATCAAGAACATCGTGATGTCGATCGCCGAGCAGGAAGAGCTGCTCGACGATATCTGCAACGACGTTCTCGGCTACGGCCCGCTGGAGCCTCTGCTGTCGCGCGACGACATTGCCGACATCATGGTCAACGGCGCCGACACCGTTTACATCGAAGTCGCCGGCAAGATCCAGCGCACCGGCATCCGCTTCCGCGACAACCAGCAGCTCCTCAACATCTGCCAGCGCATCGTCAGCCAGGTCGGCCGGCGCGTCGACGAATCCTCGCCGATCTGCGACGCGCGCCTCGCCGACGGCTCCCGCGTCAACGCCATCGTGCCGCCGCTGTCGATCGACGGGCCCACGCTCACCATTCGAAAATTCAGGAAGGACAAGCTGACGCTGGATCAGCTGGTCAGGTTCGGCGCGATCTCGCCGGAGGGCGCGGAAATCCTCCAGATCATCGGCCGCGTCCGCTGCAACGTGCTGATCTCCGGCGGCACCGGCTCCGGCAAGACCACGCTGCTCAACTGCTTGACCAACTACATCGAGCACGACGAGCGCATCATCACCTGCGAAGACGCGGCCGAGCTCCAGCTCCAGCAGCCGCACGTGGTGCGACTGGAAACCCGTCCGCCCAACATCGAGGGCGAAGGCCAGGTCACCATGCGCGAATTGGTGCGCAACTGCCTGCGTATGCGCCCCGAACGCATCATCGTCGGCGAAGTCCGCGGACCCGAGGCGTTCGACCTGCTCCAGGCCATGAACACCGGCCACGACGGCTCGATGGGCACGCTCCACGCCAACAATCCGCGCGAAGCACTCTCGCGCTGCGAATCCATGATCACGATGGGCGGCTTCTCACTGCCCTCGCGCACCATCCGCGAGATGATCTGCGCTTCGATCGACGTCATCGTCCAGGCCGCGCGCCTGCGCGACGGCTCGCGCCGCATCACGCACATCACCGAGGTGATGGGCATGGAAGGCGACACCATCATCACCCAGGACATCTTCCTCTACGACATGGTCGGCGAGGACGCCAACGGCAAGATCATCGGCCGGCACCGCTCGACCGGCATCGGCCGCCCGAAATTCTGGGAGCGTGCGCGGTATTACGGCGACGAGAAGCGCCTTGCCGCTGCGCTCGATGCGGCGGAAGTCGCGCCGAAGACATGAGCAGATCGGCGCAGCCATGAACATGCAGGTCCTTGCCCTCGCCTTCCTCGCCACTGCCGCCGTCGGCGGCATCGCCTGGGTGTTCCTTTATCCGCTCCTGTCCGGAGAACGGAAGGCGGAAAACCGCCGTGCCTCGATCGCGCGCGCCGATGCGCCCGCGGCCAAGCAGACCGAAAAGAGCCAGCGGTCGCGCCGCGAGCAGGTCGAGACGTCGCTCAAGGATCTCGAGGCGCGGCGCCAGCAGGAGAAGAGCGTTCCGCTCGGTGTTCGCCTGTCGCAGGCGGGGCTCGACTGGACGCCACAGAAATTCTGGATCGTGTCCGCCGTCGTGGCGGGAGTGCTTTTCGCGGCCGCCATGTTCGTTGGCGGCGGCCTGCTTGGCGCCGCCGGCCTTGCCTTTGCCGGCGGCTTCGGCCTGCCGCGCTGGGCGCTGGGCTTCCTGAAGAAGCGACGCGAAAACAAATTCCTGGCGGCGCTGCCCGATGCGGTCGACGTGATCGTTCGCGGCATCAAGGCGGGCCTGCCGCTGTTCGAATCGATCAAGGTCGTCGCTGCCGACTCGCCTGAGCCGCTGCGCAGCGAGTTCCTGGCCATCATCGAGACCCAGGCGATCGGCATGCCGCTCGGCGAGGCCTGCTCGCGTCTCTACGAGCGCATGCCGCTGCCGGAAGCCAACTTCTTCGGCATCGTCATCTCGATCCAGCAAAAATCCGGCGGCAACCTCTCCGAAGCGCTCGGCAACCTCTCCAAGGTGCTGCGCGACCGCAAGAAGATGAAGGAAAAGATCCAGGCGATGTCGATGGAGGCCAAGGCCTCGGCCGGCATCATCGGTTCGCTGCCGCCGATCGTGATGTTCCTCGTCTATCTCACGACTCCGCACTACATCTCGCTGCTTTGGACCCATCCGACCGGCCAGCTCATGCTGGTCGGCTGCGTCGTCTGGATGTCGATCGGCATCATGGTGATGAAGAAGATGATCAATTTCGATTTCTGACGGTGCCGTATGGTCGAATTCCTCGTTTCGAAACTGCATGATGTCCGCTTCATGACAATGCTGCTGGCGGCCATCGCCGCCAGCGCCACCGTCTATACGCTGGTGATGCCGCTTTTCGCCGGCGAAGGCCTCGCCAAGCGCATGAAGGCGGTGGCGAGCGAGCGCGAGCGCATCCGCCAGCGCGAGCGCGAGCGCCTCAACAAGAGCGAGAAGGTCTCGCTGCGCCAAACGCCGAAGCAGGTCGTCTCCCGGGTCGTCGAGGACTTCAACCTCACCAAATGGCTCGCGCAGGAAGCCGCGCGCGACAAGCTGATCATGGCGGGCTATCGCGGCCAGGCGCCCTACATCACCTTCCTCTTCGCCCGCATGGTGGCTCCGCTCGTGCTGTTCGTCGGCTCGATCATCTACGTGTTCCTGATCGCGCATATGCAGCAGTCGATGCCGATCAAGATCGGCATCTGCATCGGCGCGGCCTATCTCGGCCTTCAGGCGCCCATGCTGTTCCTCAAGAATGCGATCTCCAAGCGCCAGCTATCGATCAAGCGCGCCTTCCCCGATGCGCTCGACCTGCTCCTGATCTGCATCGAATCCGGCATGTCGGTCGAAATGGCGTTCCGGAAGGTCGCTACCGAAATCGTGGGCCAGTCGATCGCGCTGTCCGAGGAGTTCACGCTGACCACGGCCGAGCTGTCCTATTTGCAGGATCGCAAGGTCGCCTATGAGAACCTGGCGCGGCGCACCGGGCTCGAGGGCGTCAAGTCGGTGTGTCTCGCGCTTCAGCAGGCGGAGCGCTACGGCACCCCGCTCGGGCATTCCTTGCGCGTCATGGCGCAGGAAAACCGCGACATGCGCATGAACGAGGCCGAGAAGAAGGCCGCCGCGCTGCCGCCGAAGTTGACGGTGCCGATGATCCTGTTCTTCCTGCCGGTGCTGTTCGTCGTCATTCTCGGACCAACCGGCATCAAGATCAGCGAGCTGCACTGACGTCGAGACGCGGACCGCGCGCGGTCCGCCGGCAGCTTCAGGATTGCGAGATCAGGCTCTGATCAGTCAGACTGGCTGAGCGAAGCGACCGGCGTCCGCTTCGGTGCGCCACGCGGAGCGTCGCTGCGGCTCAGCATTTCCTTCAGGTAAGCGACATTGGCCGCGGCCTGGTCCGGCGGCAGGTCGGCCTTCACGATCGTCTCGGCTTCGGCGAAGCGGCCCTGGAGACCGACGACGAGGCCGAGATTCTGCCGCACCCGGGTACTGGCACGCGGCGAGGCGTAGGCCTGCCGCAACGCCTCTTCGGCCTTCGGCAGGTCCTTCGACAACATGTAGGACAGGCCGAGATTGGAGAGCACGCCGGGATCGCCCGGTGCGATCCTCAGCGCGCTCGCATAATAGGAACGCGCCTCGTCGTGGCGGCCCATCTGATCGAGCGCGGTGCCCTGCACCGAGAGCAGGCGCCAGTCCGGATTGTCGGGCGAGTGCGCCTTCGACAGCACATCGAAGGCTTGCTGAAAATTGCCGTTGTCGGCGAGCGCGCGGCCATACTGCGCGAGCAGCGCCTTGTTGCCGGGATTGGCGATGGTCGCCTGCTCAAGCACGGCGGCGGCCTGGGCGCGCTGGCCGTTGGCGCGCAAGGCCTGGCCGTAGCCGAGCGCCGCGTCGGCGTCCTTGGGATTGGCACGGTAGCGCTCGCCATAGACGTCGACGGCGCGCGCGGGATCGGCGGGGGCGGCTTCCGTCCGCGGCCCGACAGAGCCTGTGACGTCGGAGAGTTTCGACATGGCCGTGCAGCCGCCGAGGCCCATGGCCACTGCCGCCACCAGCGAAGTGGACGCGAGAAGCCGGGCAAGACTGAACCGTTGACGCATGACGCTTTTGACTCACGAGCCGATTGATCGAGCCGAACGCGCCAGCAATAGACTGTTAACCCTAACGGCGGGTTAACGTCAGCCTGGCTGCCCCTCACGGCGGTGTCTGCGGCGGCGGCTCGCCACCGAGTGCCAGATCGAGACCGAGCACCCTCACCGGCTCGTTCAGGTCGTGCAGCAGCAATTGCAGCCGCCGCCGCGACTGAGCAACATCGACGCCCGCGCTCGGCATCCCGGGCCATTCGCGCCGGAAGTCGTCGCGGTTGACCAGCCGCTTCGCAAGCAGCTCGTCGAGCTGAACATCGTCAATGCCGAGCACGTCGGCGCAGTGCTCGATCAAGCGGCGCAGCAACAACTTCACCGCGGCCAGCGCCTCGGCGTCATCTCTACGCTCCGATCTCGCGAACTTGCCCCCGATATCGGCCCAGACCCATGAGGTGACGAGATAGGCGTGGAGCGCGCTCGGCCAGTCCACCTCGCCGTCGGCATAGAAAGCGCGGCGCATCAGCAGCCGGCGGGCCTGTACGACAACTTGATCACGCTTCAACATCGCACATGAGGCGATCTCGATGGCCGACTGGACGGCAGGATCACGGGAAAAATCCCGTCCTGCCGGCAACCTGATGACGCCGTCCGGCAGGTTCGAGTCGAGCAGCCCGAAGGTGCCATCGTTGCGTGGCCGCGAATAGCGCGTGATCGCGAACTGATGCTCCGTGCGACCGGCCTGGGACGATGCGCCAAAATGAATGATGTTGAAGCCGGCATCATCACCGGCCTGCCCGGTCGAGGACGGACAGGAGAGCACGTAGATCGTACGCCAGAAGGCTTCGCCGCTCGCGCTGCGCGTGGCACGCGGATCCGGGATCGAATAGCGGGTGAGCCCCTCGACATGCCGGTGTCCGTGCAGGACCAGATTGACGTTGAGCGAGGTCGCCGCTTCGAGGAACGTTGCGGGCGCTGCGAGATACATCAGCGGTTCGTCGGGCACGCCGAGAAACCGCTTTCCTTCGCCGGTCGCCTGCGGCAGCGGATGATGATGCAACGCCAGCACGCGCACCAGATTTTCCGCCGGCTCGGCATAGTCGGCGCGCCCCACGGATCCCATGCTGCCCGCGAGCTCGACGCTCAGCCGGGCGGAATCCGCGACAAGCGCGCTGTAGGCGCTCTCGTCGATATGGCCGCTCGCGAGCGTTGAGAGGCTCGCGCGATTGGAGTCCAGCAGTACCAGATCGAGCCCAGCCTGGCGGTAATAGACGCTCTTCGAGCTCCGCGGCAGATGCAAATAATCATAGACGTCGTGGCGGCCCGCGCGCTGGCTCGGGCGCTTGACGTCGTGATTGCCCGCGACCGCCTGGATGTCGGTGAACAGTCCGGTCTGCCGGAAGGACGCGATGACGGCGAGCGCTTCGTCCAGCGCGCGCGGCGTCGGGTCGTCCACGAGATCACCCGTGATCAGCAGAATGCGATCGGGAACGTCCGCGAAGTCCGCCATCGCCTCGCGGATTGCGGCACCGAGCGCCTCGGTCGTCGCCAGCAGCCGGCCTGACCCGTCCAGATGCAGGTCGGAAATCTGCGCAATAACGAACGCTCTATCCATTTTGCGCCGCTCATTTGCGAATGCTGCGCCGCCCAAACGATGAGAAGAATGCTTTCGACGAACAGGTTTGGCCGGATATCAAGCCGGCCCGCCGCGTTGCTGCGCAAGATGCCAGCAGAACCGCACGGCACAATCTAAAATATCCGTCAATAATGCCACAACCGCGGCGCTAGTAAAGCCCCGCGGCCGCGCTCTCGTGAACGGCAGTTCTCAGCCTGTGATACGAAATCCGCCCGGCGATGGTTTCGCTCACCCGATCAATATTCGATGGCCAGCCGCTTGCGGATTTCGTCGATGCGCTTGTCGAGCGCATCGAACCGCGCGTGGACGGAGCGGTCGTGGAGATAGAAGACGTAGCCGCCGGCAAGGAATGCGAAGATCCAGTGATGATGCTCGACATAACCAAAAATCGCCTCGACGACCTGGCCGATGAATGTGACCACGCTCCACACAAATTCCATTGCAGTTTCCTCCCGGCAGGCCTCGTCTTCGGCCGCCGGTCATCTCCTGCACACTTTTCCCAGTCGATCCGGCGGCCGTTGCCGGAACCTAGCATGGGCCCCTTGCGGCGAGTAGCGGGTCGCTGAACGGTGACAGCAAAGCCGATTGCAGCCGCGGCGAAACTCTGCGAAGTCTCGTCCGTTCGCATGACCTGCTTGATCTGACGATCCGGACCCGCCAATGCCTTCTGTCTTCGAGACGTCGCCCACCGCCATCCCGATCACCTTCGTCACCAAGTCGAGCTGGGATCAGGTCGCCGAGAAATTGCCGCCGGTGCAGCGCCAGTTCGCCACCGCGAGCGCCTTTGCCGCCAAGCCGGGCGGCTATCTCGCGTTGCCCGCACCCGACGGCGCGATCGCGCAAGTGCTGTTCGGACTGGAGGACGAGGGCGCGAGATCACGCGACCTGTTCCGGCCGGGCGCCCTGCCCGGCCTGCTGCCGCCAGGCATCTATCGCTTTGCCAATGCCCCCCACGATGCGCGGCTGGCGTCGCTTGCCTTTGCACTGGGGTGCTATCGCTTCGCCCGCTACCGCAAGGCTGACCGCCCCGCCGTCCGGCTGGTACCGCCC
Organism: Bradyrhizobium sp. 956_D2_N1_4; assembly: GCF_052076025.1. Taxonomy (NCBI): domain Bacteria; kingdom Pseudomonadati; phylum Pseudomonadota; class Alphaproteobacteria; order Hyphomicrobiales; family Nitrobacteraceae; genus Bradyrhizobium; species Bradyrhizobium sp. 956_D2_N1_4. Next base: position 6,707,083 of record NZ_CP197237.1, read on the forward strand.
GATGGCGTCGACGCGGCCGAGATCAATCGCGTGGCGGACGCCGCGATGCTGGCGCGCGACCTCATCAACACGCCGTCCAACGACATGGGCCCGGCAGAGCTCGCTGCGGCCGCGCAAGCGCTCGCCACGGAATTCGGTGCGAGCTTTGCCTGCACCGTCGGCGAGGATCTGAAGACGAATTTTCCACTGATCCACGCCGTCGGCATGGCCTCGGATCGCGCGCCGCGGCTGATCGACATCGGCTGGGGCGATCCTGATCATCCCAAGGTGACGCTGGTCGGCAAGGGCGTCTGCTTCGACACCGGCGGGCTCGACCTCAAGCCGTCGAGCGGCATGCTGATCATGAAGAAGGACATGGGCGGCGCCGCCAACGTGCTGGCGCTCGCGCGCATGGTGATGGATGCGAAGCTCAAGGTCCGCCTGCGCGTGCTGATTCCGGCGGTCGAAAATGCCGTCTCCAGCAACGCCTTCCGGCCGCTCGACATCTTCACCTCGCGCAAGGGCATCACGGTTGAGATCGGCAACACCGACGCGGAGGGCCGGCTCGTGCTCGCCGACGCGCTGGCGCTGGCCGACGAGGAAAAGCCGGACCTTCTGATCGATTTGGGCACGCTGACTGGCGCGGCGCGCGTCGCGCTGGGGCCGGATTTACCGCCCTTTTACACCAATGATGAGACGCTGGCCGCCGACGTTGCGCGGTGCGCGGCGAAGGAGAACGATCCGTTGTGGCGCATGCCGCTGTGGCCGCCTTACGATGCGTGGCTGGACTCCAAGACCGCTACCATCACCAACGCACCGTCCGGCGGCTTTGCCGGCTCGATCACCTGCGCGCTGTTCTTGCAACGGTTCGTCGAGCAGGCGAAGAGCTGGCTGCATGTCGACATCTACGGCTGGACCCCATCGGCCAAGCCGGCGCGGCCCGAAGGCGGCGAATGCCAGGCCGCGCGCGCCATCTACACATTGCTGAGCGAGCGCTATGCATGATCCAGGACACGATCCAAGGCTGACACCGGCGCGCGGCGACCTCGCCGCGAAATATCTCGAAGGCAAGGTGGAAGCCGACCGCTTCGTCACGGGCGAGGAATTCGAGGTCTTCGAGGCGATCGCGCCCGTGCGCGAGCAGCCGTCGTCGAACGCGATGCTGATGACGGAGGCGCTACGCGGTGAACGCGTCACGGTCTACGATCGCAGCGGCGAGGGCTGGGCCTGGAGCCAGCTTGGCGGCGATGGTTATGTCGGCTGGCTCCCCGACGCAGCCCTGATGAAGCCGGCCGCCGCGCCGACCCACAAGGTGAGCGCGCTCCGGACATTCGCCTTCCCCGGTCCCTCGATCAAGCTGCCGCCGGCCGGCACGCTCGCGCTGGGCTCGAAGATTGCGGTGGTGCGCGAGGACGGCAGCTTCGCCGTGACGCGCGACGGACAATATCTGCCGAAGGCCCATCTCGCCCCGCTCGATCACCGCGAGCCGGACTTCGTCGCGGTCGCCGAACGCTTCGTCGGCACGCCCTATCTCTGGGGCGGCAAGAGCAGCCTCGGCATCGACTGCTCCGGCCTCGTGCAGGTTTCACTGACAGCAGCGGGCATCGGCTGCCCGCGCGACAGCGACATGCAGCAGGCAGGGCTCGGCCGCGCGCTGGAGCCGCATGAGCGGACCAAGCTGCAACGCGGCGATCTGATCTTCTGGAAGGGCCATGTCGCCATCGTCCGCGATGGCGGCACCATAGTTCACGCCAACGCGCATCACATGGCAACTGTGATCGAGGCGACCGAACCGGCGATCGCGCGGATCAAGGCGGCAGGCAGCGAAATCGTCGCGATCAAGCGGCTCTAGGGCGACTTCGTGGGATGGGTAGAGCGCAGCGAAACCCATCATTCTCACCACGCGCCGCGATGCGATGGGTTTCGCTTCGCTCTACCCATCCGACTGAAGACTACGTCGCCACCGCCCCGTTCCCCGCCGTCTCCAGCCGGAACGCCGCCGCGAACAGCGCACGCGTGTAATCCGTCTTCGGGTTCTTGAACAGCTCGGCGGCCTGTCCCTCCTCGACCACCTTGCCGCCGCGCATCACGATGAGATGGCTGGCGAGCGAGGCGACGACGCGCAAATCGTGCGAGATGAACATATAGGTGAGATCGCGCCTGCGCTGGAGCTCCCGCAAGAGGTCGACCATCTGCGCTTGAATCAGCATGTCGAGTGCGCTGGTCGGCTCGTCCAGCACGACGAAATCCGGCTCCAGCACCACCGCCCGCGCGATGCTGATGCGCTGGCGCTGGCCGCCGGAGAACTCATGCGGATAGCGATAGCGGGTGTCCGCCTTCAGCCCGACGTCCTCGAGCGCCTTGACGACGCGCTCCTCACGCTCCTCGCGCGACAGCTTTGGCTGGTGCACGGTGAGCCCCTCGGCGATGATGTCGGCGACCGACATGCGCGGACTGAGCGAGCCGAACGGATCCTGGAACACGATCTGCATATCGCGCCGGAACGGGCGCATCTCCTTGAAACGCAGGCCCTGGATATCCTTGCCGAGGAACACGATGCGTCCGTTCGAGGAAATCAGCCGCATCAGGGCGAGCCCGAGCGTGGTCTTGCCCGAGCCGGATTCGCCGACGACGCCGAGCGTCTCGCCCTTGCGCACGGCAATGCTGACGCCGTCGACCGCCTTGATATGGCCGACCGTCTTGCGCATCAGGCCGCGCTTGATCGGAAACCAGACCTTCAAATCATCGGCGGACATCACCACCGGTGCATTCGGCTGCGGCGGCGCCGGATCGGGCTTCGGCTCCGCCGCGAGCAGGTCGCGCGTATAGGGATGGTTCGGGGTCCTGAAGACCTGCTCGACCGGCCCCTGCTCGACGATCTCACCGCCCTTCATGACACAGACATGGTCGGCGATGCGGCGCACGATGCCGAGATCGTGGGTGATGAAGAGCAGGCTCATGCCGAGCCGGGAGCGGATCTCGGCGAGCAGCGTCAGGATCTGCGCCTGCACGGTGACGTCGAGCGCCGTGGTCGGCTCGTCCGCGATCAAGAGGTCCGGCTCGTTGGCGAGCGCCATCGCGATCATGACGCGCTGACGCTGGCCACCGGAGAGCTGGTGCGGATAGCTGTTGAGCCGCGTTTCGGGCTCGGGGATGCCGACTTGCGTCAGCAGTTCCAGCGTCCGCTTGCGCGCCTCGGCATTGCTGGTCGGATTGTGGAGCTGGATGATCTCGCCGATCTGCGCCTCGATCGTGTGCAGCGGATTGAGCGAGGTCATCGGCTCCTGGAAGATGATGGAGATATCGCTGCCGCGAATCTCTCGCATCTGCTGCTCAGACTGGTCGATCAGCTCGCGCCCCTTGAAGCGGATGCTGCCCGAGGGATGCGAGGCATTCGGATAAGGCAGGAGCTTCAGGATCGAGAGCGCGCTGACAGACTTGCCGGAACCGGACTCGCCGACCAGCGCGACGCATTCGCCGCGCTTGATCTGGAACGAGACCTTGTCGACCGCGAGCGTCGTGGCGCCGCCCTGGTGGAAGGCCACCGAGAGGTCGCGGACAGCAAGGAGGGGCTGGTTGATCGCGTCCATCACGCCCTCACTTGAACGTCTTGCGCGGATCGAAGGCGTCGCGCACGGCTTCGCCGATGAAGATCAGGAGCGACAGCATGATCGCGACCGAGAAGAAGCCGGAGAAACCGAGCCAGGGCGCCTGCACGTTGGACTTGCCCTGCGACAGCAGTTCGCCGAGCGACGGCGAGCCGGGCGGCAGCCCGAAGCCAAGGAAATCGAGGGCCGTGAGCGTCATGACCGACGAGGAGACGATGAACGGAAGGAACGTCATCGTCGCGACCATCGCGTTCGGCAGCAAATGCTTGAACATGATCACGGCGTTCGACACCCCGAGGGCACGCGCGGCCTGGATGTACTCGAAATTGCGCCCGCGCAGGAATTCCGCGCGCACGAGCCCGACCAGCGACACCCAGGAAAACAGGAGCAGAATGCCGAGCAGCACGAAGAAGCCGGGCACGAGCACCGACGAGAGGATCAGCAAGAGGTAGAGCGAAGGGATCGCAGTCCATATCTCGATGAAACGCTGGAACAACAGATCGACCCAGCCGCCGAAATAGCCCTGCACCGCGCCGGCGGCGATGCCGACGACGGAGGAGACAATGGTCAGGCACAGGCCGAACAGCACCGAGATGCGGAACCCGTAGATCAGGCGCGCAACCACGTCGCGGCCCTGATCGTCGGTGCCGAGCCAGTTGTATTCAAGGTCGCGGCAGCTCTTGAGGCCCTTCTTCTCGACGACAGGCTTGCACTGCGCCTCGGTCAACATCCAGGTCGGCGGCGACGGCGCCGGCGTCGGCAGGTCGAGATTGTGGGTGTCGTAGGAATAGCGGATCAGCGGCCAGACGATGCTGCCGCCCTTGTCCTTGATCAGCTTCTGCAAATAGGGATCGCGGTAGTCGGCCGCCGTCTCGAAGTCGCCACCGAAGGTCGTCTCGGAATAGGTGACGAAGGCCGGCCAGTAGAGATGGCCGTCGTACTTGATCAGGAACGGCCGGTCATTGGCGATCAGCTCGGCAAACAGCGACACCACGAACAGGATCATGAAGATCCAGAACGACCAGTAACCGCGCCGGTTCGCCCTAAAATTCTGCCAGCGCCGCCGGTTGAGCGGCGATGGCACGAATGGCTTGCGCGTGATCGGCACGGCATCGCCGAGCGGCGACTTTGCGGTGGTTTCGATCGGGGTCGGGGCGGTCAGTGTCATCAGACCTCCCGTGCCTCGAAATCGATCCGCGGATCGATCCACATGTAGGTCAGGTCAGAGATGAGGTTGATCACGAGGCCGACGAGCGAAAAGATGAAGAGCGTGCCGAACACCACGGGATAGTCGCGGTTGAGAACGCTCTCGAAACTGAGCAGTCCGAGCCCATCCAGTGAGAAGATGGTCTCGATCAGAAGCGAGCCCGAGAAGAAAGCGTGAATGAAGGTGCTGGGAAAGCCCGCGATCACGATGAGCATCGCGTTGCGGAAGACGTGGCCATAGAGCACCCGATTCTCGCTGCAGCCCTTTGCGCGCGCAGTCATCACGTATTGCTTGCGGATCTCGTCCAGAAACGAGTTCTTGGTCAGGAACGTCATGGTGGTGAACGCGCCGAGCCCCATGGCGATCAGCGGCAGCGTCAAATGCCAGAAGTAATCGATGATCTTCCAGTACCAGGGAAATTGCGACCAGCCGTCTGACGTCAGTCCGCGCAATGGGAACCAGTTGAAGAACGAGCCCCCGGCGAACAGGATGATCAGGAGGATCGCGAACAGGAAGCCGGGAATCGCGTAGCCGAGCACGAGCACGCTCGACGTCCAGGTATCGAAGCGCGTTCCGTCCTTGACTGCCTTCCGGATGCCGAGCGGAATCGAGATCAGGTAGGTTAGCAGCGTCAGCCAGATGCCAAGCGAGATCGAGACCGGCAGCTTTTCCTTGATCAGCTGGAGCACGCTGACATCGCGAAAATAGCTGTTGCCGAAATCGAAGCGGGCGAAATTCCACACCATCAGCGCGAAGCGTTCGGGGGCCGGCTTGTCGAAGCCGAATTGCTTCTCCAGCTTCTTGATGAAATCAGGGTCCAGGCCCTGCGCGCCGCGATATTTCGAATTGATGGCATCGCCACCAGCGCCCAGCTGACCGGGCGCGCGCTGAGCGAAATCACCGCCGCCCGAGATGCGCGAGCTGCCGCCGGTGTCGGCGCCCGAGAGCTGCGCGATGACGCGCTCGACTGGACCGCCCGGCGCGAATTGCACGACGACGAAGGAGACGAAGAGGATCCCGAGCAGGGTCGGGATCATCAGGAGGATGCGGCGGGCGATATAGGCGCTCATGATTATTTCGCCTGCTCGAGCTTGGCTGCTTTGGCGGCATCGAACCACCAGTTCTCCGGCGCACCGACGCCTTGCGCATATTTCGCCGGCTTGTCGGGATGGCTGAACTGGTCCCAATAGGCCACGCGATGAAAGTTTGCGTACCACTGAGGCACCCAGTAGCGCCCGGCCCGGAACACGCGATCGAAGGCGCGGCAGGCCGTGGTCAGCTCCGCCCTGGTCTGGGCGGCAATGATCTTCTCGATCAGCGCGTCGATGATCGGATCGGAGATGCCGGCGAGATTGTAGGAGCCTTTGGTCTTGGCCGCCTGGGAGGAGAAGAACGCCCGCATGGCGTCGCCGGGCGTCGCCGACATCGAGAAGCGTTGGATCGTCATGTCGAAATCGAAATCCTCGAGCCGCGCGCGGTACTGCACGGCATCGACCAGGCGAAACGTGGCGTCGATGCCGAGCGTTGCGAGGTTCTTCAGGTACGGCCCGTGATGGGGCTGGATCGACTGCTCGTCGTTCAGGAACTCGATCGTGAAAGGCTCGCCATTGGGCAGCACCCGCTTGCGATCCTTGACGGCGTAGCCCGCCTCGTTGAGCAGCTCGCCCGCCTTGCGCAGCAGGCTGCGGTCCTGTCCCGATCCGTCCGACACCGGCGGCACGAAAGGCTGGCCGAACACTTCGTCAGGCACCTTGCCGCGGAAGGGCTCGAGCAGCGCGAGCTCTTCGGGCGAAGGCGGGCCTGATACCATCATGTCGGAGTTCTGGAATGGCGAGTGCGTGCGCGCATAGGCGCCGTACATGATCGACTTGTTGGTCCATTCGAAGTCGAAGGCGTAGGTCAGCGCCTCCCGCACGCGCGGATCCCTGAACTTGTCGCGGCGGATGTTGATGAACCAGCCCTGCGCACCCGACGGGGTCTCGTCCGGCAGCTGCTCGCGCTTGACCCGGCCGTCCTTGATCGCCGGGAAATCATAGCGTGTGGCCCAGATGCGCGAGGTGAGCTCCTCGCGGAACAGATAGTTCTTGCCGGTGAAGCCTTCGAAGGCAACGTCGCGGTCGCGGTAGAATTCGTAGCGCACCGTGTCGAAATTGTAGCTGCCGCGGCAGACCGGCAGGTCGGCGCCCCACCAGTCCTTGACGCGCTCATATTCGACATAGCGGTTCACCTCGAACCTGCCGACCTTGTACGGGCCGGAGCCCAGCGGCGTATCGAGCGTCGATTCATCGAAGGCGCGCGTGGCATAATAGGCCTTCGAGAAGATCGGCAGGCTTGCGACATAGAGCGGCACGTCGCGCGCGCGGTTCGGCGCGAAGGTGACGGCCACGGTGGCGTCGTCCAGCGCCTCGGCCTTCACGAAATCGCGGAGCTGCACGACGATCAGCGGATGGCCCTTCTCCTTCAGCGTGTTGAGCGAGAAGGCGACGTCATGCGCGGTGAGCCTGGAGCCGTCGTGGAAGCGGGCCTCGGGCCGTATCGTGAAGGTGTAGGTCAGCTTGTCCGGCGAGATTCGCACCGATTTCGCCGCAAGCCCGTACATCGCGTCGGGCTCGTCATTGGCCCGCGCCATCAACGGCGCGAAGGTCATGTCCATACCCTGCGCACCTTCGCCCTTCAGGATGTAAGCGTTGAGCGAAGAGAACGTGAAGTAGGACTGGTTGTAGGCCCGCACCGAAGGAATGAGCGAGAACGCGCCGCCCTTCGGCGCGTCGACATTGACGTAGCCGAAATGGTGGAAATCGGCGGCATATTTGAGATCGCCGAAGGCCGACATGCCGTGGGTCTCGGCAACCGCCTCCGACGCCCGCGCACCGCGCAACAGCGGCGCGCTCAAGGCGCCGGCACCCAGGGCCAGCACGTGCCGGCGTGAAAGCTGCGCCATGCAGAGAGTATCCTTCACGACTTCTTTGCGATCCGTGCCGCCTTGTCTGCGTCGTACCACCAGATGAACGGGAAGCCGGACTGACCGTATTTGGGCAATTCCGCCGGTCGGCCGAAGCGATCCCAGCGCGCGGTGCGGATCTTCGAATAGGTCCATTGCGGAACGACGTAGTTATTCCACAGCAGCACGCGGTCGAGCGCTTTGGTTGCCGCGACGAGATCGTCGCGACCCGTGGCGTAGATCAGCCGCTCGATCAGCTTGTCGACCGCCGGATTCTTGATGCCGGCAATATTGCGCGAACCCGCGATGTCGGCCGTCTTGGACGACCAGAACTCGCGCTGCTCGTTGCCGGGCGACTGCGACTCGCCCCATGAGTTGGTGACGACGTCGAAATCCCAGTCCCGCGTCCTGTTCTCGTATTGAGTCGGGTCGACCGTGCGCACGCTGACCGCGATGCCGAGTCGTTCCAGCGACGGCTTGTAGAACAGCGTGACCCGCTCGAAGCTCGGATCCTGATTCAGCAGCTCCAGGGTGAACTGCGCACCGGTCTTGACGTCGACCAGCTTGCGGTCGCGCACCTCGTAGCCGGCCTCCTTGAACAGGCGCAGCGCCTCGCGAAGATTGTCGCGCACGGCTTCCGGACTGCCGCCGACCGGATTGGTGTAGGCCGTCGTGAACACTTCCGGCGGGACCTCGGCGCGGACGGTCTCGAGGATCTCGAGCTCTTTCCCCTGCGGCAACCCGGTCGCCATGAGCTCGTCGATACCATCGAAATAGCTGCTGACGCGCTTGTACTGACCGTAGAAGATCTGCTTGTTCATCTCCTCGAAGTCGAACGCATAGTTGAGCGCGCGACGGACACGAGGATCTTTGAATTTGGCGCGGCGCAGGTTCGGCACGAAAGCCTGCATCACACCCGAGCTGCGATTGGCGAATTCCTCGAGGATCACCCGCTTTTCGGTCACGGCCGGGAAGTCGTAGGCTGTCGCCCAGTTCTTCGCACTGTTCTCGGTGCGCCAGTCCACCTGATCGGCCTTGAAAGCCTCGATCGCCACGGTGGCATCGCGGAAATACTCGTAGCGCATCTCGTCGAAATTGTTGCGGCCCACATTGGTGGCGAAATCGCGCCCCCAATAATCCTTGACGCGCTCCAGCGCGATCGACCGTCCCGCCACGAATTCCTTGACCTTGTAGGGGCCGGAACCGAGCGGTATTTCGAGCGTGGTCGCGGAGACATCGCGCTTGCGGCCCTGCGCGTCGGTCCCCTCCCACCAATGCTTCGGCAAAACCGTGAGCTGCCCGACGATCTGCGGCAGCTCGCGGTTGCCCGGTGCGTCGAACACGAACTTCACCTCGCGCTCACCGACCTTCTCGGCCTTCACCACATGGCTGTAATAGGCCGAGTACATCGGGTGATGCTTCTTGAAGGCATCCAGCGAGAAGATCACGTCGTCCGCAGTGACCGGCTTGCCGTCATGCCATTTGGCCTGCGGCCGCAAACGATAGGTGACGAAGGAAAAGTCGGCCGGGTGGCTGACGGCCTCGGCCAGCGCGCCGTATTCGGTCGAGACTTCGTCGAGCGAGGGCGTCGTGAGGGATTCGTAGATGAACGCGACGGCACCGGCGACCTGTCCCTTCACTCCCGCCACTACGATATTGAAATTATCGAAAGTGCCGACGGCGATCTGGCGCGCGACACCGCCTTTGGGCGCTTCCGGATTGACGTAATCGAAGCGCTTGAAGTCGGCGGGATATTTGACCTGTCCGAACAGCGACAGCGCGTGCCGCCAGGGCGCCTCACTGGCGGATTGCGCCGCGGCCGTGCTGATGACGGGAAGGCCCCCTACGGAACCGAGGGCGGGGAGCGCTACGGCGGCAGTGCCGGTGAGCAGGAGATCGCGTCGGGTAATGGCCAAATCAACATTCCTGGTCTTGAAGGAGGTTACCCCTTTAAGTGCTCAATATAGGCGAGGTTTCGACGGAATATGTTGCTTTTTCCTCATGTTGGAAGCCCCGGCGGCCTGTCGGATGCGGCCAAACGCCCCGATAAACTCACCGCGAGGCCCGGATAAGCGAACGGCCAGGCTTTTCAGCCTGGCCGCACATTCAAAATCGGTTTTTGACAGCCTTACTTCGACGCCGTCGGGATCGGCTGAGGATGCTCTGACAGCGAATTCAGATAGGCGATGACGTCGGCGCGCTCGGAGTCCTTCGGGATGCCGGCGAAGCCCATCGCGGTGCCCGGGATGAAGCCCTTCGGATTGGCAATGAACTTGTTGAGGTCGTCGAACGACCAGGTGCCGCCCTTGGCCTTCATGGCGGCCGAGAAGTTGAAGCCGTTGCGGCCCTCGCCCCTGGCTTCGCCGACGACGCCATAGAGGTTCGGACCGACGCGATTCGGGCCGCCCTTCTCGAAGGTGTGGCAGGCGCCGCACTTCTTGGCAGCCGAAGCGCCCTTTTCGACGGAAGCGGTCTGGAGCAGCTTTTCGATCGGCTCGGAGGGCGCAGCAGCGGCGCCACCTTCCTTGCCGTGGCCAGCATCTTCCTTCACGGCGATCTCGAAACCAGGCTTCGCCAGCGGCTTCGGTGTGAACAGCGCCTGGGCGGCAAAGCTCGTCACAAGCAGAATGAGACAGGTGCCAAGCACGGCACCGAGGATCTTGTTCAGTTCGAAAGAGTCCATTTCCGGCCAGGCCCCACACCACAGTAAGGAAATAGCGGCCGAGCGGCCGCCAGGACGAGCCTCGGGAGAATCAAACGGTCCTTATTGTTTCCCCGAGTTTTGCCATTGAGATATCGGTTTGCCCGGGGTCTGGCAACCCGTATAAGCGACCCGGCTTTCAGCCCGTCCCCACCCCATTTCTCGACGCGGAAAACCTCTCGTTTCCAGGCCCTTGACCCGATGATCGATCCCCGCATCCTGGTGCTGATCCCGGCCCGCATGGCCGCCACCCGCCTGCCCGGCAAGCCGCTCGCCGACATCGCGGGCCTGCCGATGATCGTGCATGTGATGCGGCGGGCAGAGGCCGCCGGCATCGGCCGGGTCGCGGTCGCAACCGATACGGACGAGATCGCCTCCGTGGTCACCGCCCATGGCGGCGAAGCCGTGATGACCCGCCCGGAGCACCCCTCTGGCTCGGACCGCATCCACGAGGCGATGCAGAAGCTCGATCCCTCAGGCAAGGCCGAGATCGTGGTCAATCTCCAGGGCGATTTCCCGACCATCACGATCGACAACATCCGCGAGGTGCTGCCGCCGCTGCAAGATCCGGCCGTGGACATCGCGACGCTGGCCTCGCAGATCCATACCGAGGAGGAGGACCTCGCGCCGAGCGTCGTAAAGGCGATCGGAACCTCGCTGGGCGGGAAACGCATGCGCGCACTTTATTTCACTCGCGCGACTGCGCCGACCGGCGACGGACCGCGCTACCACCATATCGGCCTCTACGCCTATCGCCGCGCCGCGCTGGAGCGCTACGTCTCGCTGCCGCCGTCCCCGCTGGAATTGCAGGAGAAGCTCGAGCAGCTCCGGGCGCTGGAGGCCGGGATGCGGATCGACTTCACCATCGTCGACACCGTGCCCCGCGGGGTCGACACGCCGGCGGACCTGGAGACCGCCCGCAGCATCCTTTCCAAATCCTGAGCCGCTGTTACAAGGCCGATCATGAGCAAGCTGAAAATCGCATTCCAGGGCGAGCCTGGGGCCAACTCCCACATCGCCATCGTCGAGGCCTATCCCGACGCCGAGCCGATGCCCTGCGCCACCTTCGAGGACGCGCTGTCGGCGATCTCGTCGGGCGAGGCCGATCTCGGCATGATCCCGATCGAGAATTCGGTCGCGGGCCGCGTCGCCGATATCCATCATCTGCTGCCGGCCTCCGGCCTTTTCATCATCGGCGAATGGTTTCTGCCGGTCCGCCATCAGCTGATGGCGGTGAAGGGGACGAAGCTCGAGGACATCAAGAGCGTCGAGAGCCACGTGCATGCGCTCGGCCAGTGCCGGCGCATCATCCGCAAGCTCGGCATCAAGCCGATCGTGCACGCCGACACCGCCGGCAGCGCCCGCGACATCTCCGAGCGCAACGACAAGGCCGTCGCCGCGATCGCCTCGCGGCTTGCGGCAAAGATCTACGGCCTCGACATCCTGGCCGAGGACATCGAGGACGAGGCGCACAACACCACGCGCTTCGTGGTGCTGGCGCGCGAGCCGAAATGGGCGGCGCAGGGCTCGGGGCCGCTGGTCACGACTTTTGTATTTCGCGTGCGCAACTTGCCCGCCGCGCTCTACAAGGCGCTCGGTGGCTTCGCCACCAACGGCGTCAACATGACCAAGCTCGAAAGCTACATGGTCGACGGCAATTTCTTCGCCACGCAGTTTTATGCCGACGTCGACGGCCATCCTGATGACAAGGGGCTCGCCTTCGCGATCGAGGAGCTGAAATTCTTCTCGCGCGAATTCCGCATCGTCGGCGTGTATCCGGGGCACCCGTTCCGCGCGACGTTCAGCGAGACGCAGCAGGATTGATTGCGTGTCCCGGACGCGCGAAGCGCGAGCCGGGACACAAGGGCGGCGATACCCGGAGCGCGATGGGCCCCGGCTCTGCAGCGCACCGCTTCGCGCTGCGCCGCGTCCGGGGCACGAGAGCTTTACGCGGCCGCTTTCAGCCCGAACGCCTCGGCCAGCAGCGAATACGACTTCTTACGCGCGTCGTGATCGTATACGGCCGTAATCACCATCAACTCGTCCGGTTTGCTCGCATCGATCAACGGCTGCAGTTTCTTCTGCACCGTCGCCGGATTGCCGACGAAGAGGCGCGAACGGTTGCGCGAGATCGAAATGCGCTCGGCGTCCGTATAGGGATAGGCCAGCGCCTCCTCGACACTCGGCAGCGGCAGATATTGCCCGCGGTCGCGGCGCAGGCGGTTGAGATCGAACGAGGTGGCGAGCTTTTCGGCCTCCTCATCCGTGTCGGCCGTGATGACGGCGACGGCGAGGATCGCGCGCGGACTCGCACTCCAGGCCGAGGGCTGGAAACGGTTGCGGTAATGCACCATCGCATCGATCGCGTCATGGGATGCGAAATGATGGGCGAAGGCGAAACCCATGCCGACTTGCGCGGCGAGCTCCGAGGAATAATCGCTGGAGCCGAGCAGCCAGATCGGCGGCAGCTTGGTGTCGTCGGGCATCGCGACCACGTTGTGGTAGGGATGCCCTGCGGGAAATTCGCGGGTCTCCCACAGAATCAGTTCGTGCAGCCGCTCCAGGAAGTCGTCGCCCTCGCGGCGGTCGAGACGGCTGCGCAGGGCGTAGGCGGTGGCGCCGTCGGTGCCGGGGGCGCGGCCGAGACCGAGATCGATGCGGCCGGGAAACAGCGCCTCCAGCATCTTGAAGCGCTCGGCCACCACGAGCGGGGCGTGGTTGGGCAGCATCACCCCGCCGGAGCCGACGCGGATGTGCCTCGTCACCGCCGCGATCTGCCCGATCATCACGTCGGGCGCCGGGCTCGCCACCGAGGCGAGGTTGTGATGCTCGGCGAGCCAGTAGCGGACATAGCCAAGCCCATCGACATGGCGCGCCAGATCGATGCTGTTGCGCAGCGCCGCGGCGGGTTTTGTACCTGTGGTGACGACGGAGAGGTCGAGGACTGAGAGCGGGATCATGGCGCGCTAAGGTAGTGAAGGCCGGCGCGGCGGCAATGGGCAGACTGCGCAGGTCTGGCGTGTGCAGGCAGCGAGCCCGCACGGCAGCGCCAGTTGAGGCGATGGGACAAGATTTGTCGCGGCAACAGCATCTTCAAACTGCCCACACCCCTTATTTGCTCCTGCCTGCCGCCAAAACCGTTGCAATTTGTTGATTTATATAACATTTTTTCGTATCTACGCACTTCCCACTCACACCCTCATCCGTTCAATATTTCCACCTTTACCGGTGAAAGTGGGCCACTTCCCATCACCGATGGGCTGTCGAGTGCGACCGCTTTGGCTTATCTTGCCCACATCCAATCGAGACCTGACTGCCGGCCACCGAAAGCCGGACGAGCCCCTGGAGTGAGTGGTGCCATGACTGATCTGACGACGCCTGCCCGAGCCGAAGGGCAAGACGGCCACCTCCAAAACGGGCACCTCTCCTCGAAGCGGCCTGCGATCTCCTTCGAGTTCTTTCCGCCCAAGACGGAGGAGATGGAGCGCAATCTCTGGGAGACCATCAACCGGCTCGCCCCGCTCGACCCGAAATTCGTGTCCGTGACCTACGGGGCCGGCGGCTCGACCCGCGAGCGCACCCATTCGACCATCACCCGCATCCTCAGGGAAACCGCGCTGCTGCCGGCCGCGCATTTGACCTGCGTCGGCGCCTCGCGCGGGGAGATCGACGAGATCGTCGACCGCTATCACGAGGTCGGCGTCCGCCACATCGTCGGCCTGCGCGGCGATCCCGCCGGCGGCATCGGCACGCCCTATTCCAGCCATCCCGACGGCTACCAGAGTTCTGCTGACCTCGTTGCGGGCATCAAGAAGCGGCACAGCGACATCGAAGTATCCGTGTCCGCCTATCCCGAGAAGCACCCTGAAGCGCGCGACTTCGACGCCGACATCGACACGCTGAAGGCCAAGGTCGATGCGGGTGCGACGCGCGCGATCACCCAGGTGTTCTTCGATAACGACCTCTACTTCCGCTATCTCGACCGCGTCCGTGCCCGAGGCATCGACATCCCGATCGTGCCCGGCATCATGCCCATGCACAATTTCAAGCAGGCCCGCAATTTCGTCACCCGCGCCGGCACCTCCGTGCCGGATTGGCTGGCAGAGAAATTCGACGGCCTCGACGACGACGCCGAGACCCGCAAGCTGGTGGCCGCGACGATTGCGGCCGGCCAGGTGCAGAAGCTGGCGAAGCGCGGCGTCGACACCTTCCATTTCTACACCATGAACCGCGCCGATCTCGTGTTCGCGATCAGCCATTTGCTCGGCATCCGCGCCAAGAGCGCGCAGAAGGCGGCGTAAGAAGACAATGACCGTATCCACCTCTCCCAAGCGAACTGCCCTGCTCACTGCCGCGCGCGAGCGCATCCTCGTGCTCGACGGCGCCATGGGCACGATGATCCAGAACCTGCAGTTCGACGAGGCCGCCTTCCGCGGCGAGCGCTTCAAGGATTTCCATCGCGACCTCCGCGGCAACAACGATCTGTTGATCCTGACCCAGCCGCAGGCGATCGAGGACATCCACGCCGCCTATTTGCGCGCCGGCGCCGACATCGTCGCGACCAACACCTTCTCGACGACCTCGATCGCGCAGGCCGATTACGACCTCACCGACATCGTCTACGAGATGGCGCGCGAAGGCGCCCGCCTCGCCGGCAATGCCGCTCGTCGCGTCGAGGCCGAGGACGGCAAGCCGCGCTTCGTTGCCGGTGCCATCGGCCCGACCAACCGCACCGCCTCGATCTCGCCCGACGTTTCCAATCCCGGCTACCGGGCCGTCACGTTCGACGATTTGCGCAAATCCTATGGCGAGCAGATCAACGGCATGCTCGACGGCGGTGTCGATCTGCTGCTGGTCGAGACCATCTTCGACACGCTGAACGCCAAGGCGGCGCTCTATGCGATCGCCGAAATCACCGAAGAGCGCGGCATCGACGTGCCCGTGATGGTGTCGGGCACCATCACCGACAAATCCGGCCGCCTGTTGTCGGGCCAGATGCCGGAAGCGTTCTGGAATTCGGTGCGACACGCAAAACCCGTCACCATCGGCTTCAACTGCGCGCTCGGCGCGGAAGATCTGCGCGCGCATATCGCCGATATCGGCCGCGTCGCCGACACGCTGGTGTGTGCCTATCCGAACGCCGGCCTGCCCAACGAATTCGGCCAGTACGACGAGACCCCGGAATACATGGCGCGCCTGGTCGGCGAGTTTGCGCGCGATGGCCTCGTCAACATCGTCGGCGGCTGCTGCGGCACCACGCCGGACCATATCGCGGCGATCGCGGCGGCCGTCGCCCCGCACAAGCCCCGCATCGTGCCGGAAATCGAACCTCGCTTAAGGCTCTCCGGCCTCGAGCCGTTCATCCTGACGGACGCCATCCCGTTCGTGAACGTCGGCGAGCGCACCAACGTCACCGGCTCCGCCCGCTTCCGCAAGCTGATCACGGCCGGCGACTACACCGCCGCGCTGCAGGTCGCCCGCGACCAGGTCGAGAACGGTGCGCAGATCATCGACGTCAACATGGACGAAGGACTTCTGGACTCGGAAGCCGCGATGGTGACCTTCCTCAACCTCGTCGCCGCCGAGCCCGACATCGCCCGCGTCCCCGTGATGGTCGATTCCTCGAAATTCTCGGTGATCGAGGCCGGCCTGAAATGCGTGCAGGGCAAGCCGGTCGTCAACTCGATCTCGATGAAGGAAGGCGAAGAAAAGTTCATTCACGAGGCGAAGATCGCCCGGCGCCATGGCGCAGCCGTGGTGGTGATGGCGTTCGACGAGGTCGGCCAGGCCGATACGTTCGCGCGCAAGACCGAGATCTGCAAGCGCGCCTACGACATCCTGGTGGACCGCGTCGGCTTCCCGCCGGAAGACATCATCTTCGATCCGAATATTTTCGCGATCGCGACCGGCATCGAGGAGCACAACAATTACGGCGTCGACTTCATCGAAGCGACGCGCTGGATCCGCCAGAACCTGCCGCACGCGCATATTTCCGGCGGCGTCTCCAATCTGTCGTTCTCGTTCCGCGGCAACGAGCCGGTGCGCGAGGCGATGCATTCGGTGTTCCTGTATCACGCCATCAAGGCGGGCATGGACATGGGCATCGTCAATGCCGGACAGATGATCGTCTATGACGACATCGATGCCGAGCTGCGCCAGGTGTGCGAGGACGTCATCCTCAATCGCGACCCCGGCGCGTCCGAGCGCCTGCTGGCACTCGCCGAAAAATTCCGCGGCAACAAGACTCAGACCAAGGAAGCCGACCTCGCCTGGCGCGAATGGCCGGTGGCGAAGCGGCTGTCGCATTCGCTGGTGCATGGGATCACCGAGTTCATCGAATTGGACACCGAGGAGGCCCGTAAGGCATCCAAGCGTCCGCTCGACGTGATCGAGGGACCGCTGATGGCCGGCATGAACGTGGTCGGCGACCTCTTCGGCGATGGCAAGATGTTCCTGCCGCAGGTGGTGAAGTCCGCGCGCGTGATGAAGCAGGCCGTGGCGTGGCTGATGCCGTTCATGGAGGAAGAGAAGGCGCGCAACCTCGCCAACGGCATCGGCACCGAAGGCTCCTCGTCCGCCGGCAAGATCGTGCTCGCGACCGTCAAGGGCGACGTCCACGACATCGGCAAGAACATCGTCGGCATCGTGCTCCAGTGCAACAATTTCGAGGTCATCGACCTCGGCGTGATGGTGCCGGCCGCAAAAATCGTCGAGACGGTGAAGGCGGAGAAGGCCGACATCGTCGGGCTATCAGGCCTGATCACGCCCTCGCTCGACGAGATGGCGTTCTTCGCCGGCGAATTGCAGCGCGAAGGTTTGAAGCTGCCGCTCTTGATCGGCGGCGCCACCACGAGCCGCGTGCACACGGCGGTCAAGATCGACCCGAGCTATCGCGCCGGTCCCGTCGTGCATGTGAATGACGCCAGCCGCGCCGTCGGCGTCGCCTCCTCGCTGCTGAGCCCTGAGAAGCGCGAGGCCTACGCCGCCGAGGTGCGCGCCGAATACGCCAAAATCTCGGACGCGCATCTGCGCGCGCAGGCCGACAAGAAGCGCCTGAAGCTCGCGGCCGCGCGCGCCAACCGCGTGCCGGTCGACTTTGCCAAGAACAAGCCGGTGAAGCCGACCTTCCTCGGCACCCGCAGCTTTGACGAATACGATCTCGCCGAGCTCGTGCCCTATATCGACTGGACGCCGTTCTTCCAGACCTGGGAGCTCGCAGGCCGCTTCCCCGCCATCCTCGACGATTCCAAGGTCGGCGAGGTCGCGCGCTCGCTCTATGAGGATGCGCGGAAAATGCTCGACCTGATCGTCAGGGAAAAATGGTTCCGGGCGCGCGCCACCGTCGGCTTCTGGCCGGCGAATGCGCAGGGCGACGACATCGTGCTCTATGCCGACGAAAGCCGGACCAAGCAGATCGCGACGCTGCACACGCTGCGCCAGCAGCTCGAGAAGCGCGAGGGCCGGTTCAACGCCGCGCTCGCCGACTTCGTCGCGCCCGCCGGCGTCCCCGATTATGTCGGCGGCTTCGTCGTCACGGCCGGCATCGGCGAAGACGTGGTCGCCGACCGCTTCAAGATGGCCAATGACGACTACTCCTCGATCCTGTGCAAGGCGCTGGCCGACCGCCTCGCCGAGGCCTTTGCGGAACGCATGCACGCCCGCGTGCGCCGCGAGTTCTGGGCCTACGCGCCGGACGAGGCGCTCTCCTGCGACGATCTGATCCTGGAGAAATACCAAGGCATCCGCCCCGCCCCCGGCTATCCCGCGCAGCCCGATCACACCGAGAAGGCGACGCTGTTCGAACTGCTCGATGCGGAAGCGACTGCCGGCGTGAAGCTGACCGAGAGCTTTGCGATGTGGCCGGGCTCTTCCGTGTCCGGGCTCTATTTCGCGAACCCCGAGAGCTATTATTTCGGCGTCGGCAAGATCGAGCGCGACCAGGTCGAGGACTATGCCGCACGCAAGGGAATGACGGTGGCGGAAACCGAGCGCTGGCTCGCGCCGGTGCTGAACTACATCCCGTCGCAGCAGACCGACAAGGCGTTCGCGGCGACACCCGCGAACGACGAGACGTCGAAGGACCTCGCCTCGCATCCGCCCGGCTGCACCTGCGCGGTGCATCTCGTCTGGCAGAAGAAGCGCGCGGGGGCGGGGTAGGCCCGCCTTCGCTTCCGAGCCCGCCTTCGCTTCCCAAGACTAAAAAGTGAAAAACAACCCCATGCACAGTAGAGGTGGGGTTGAAAGTCTTGAGGAATTTCGGTCTTGCCGAAACGGCTTGCTCCGTCGGGCAAAACACCGGTAATATTCCATCATCGCCTGCCGTGCCGATGGTTGCCACACGTGCGGTCCCCATCCTCCCCTGGAGGGCGAGGATCGGTTCGCATGCAGCGAAGCGGAATGCGGACCGAGGTGGCGTGACGGTCTCTCCGCGTTGAACACTACCCGTGTTGAGAGGTGGGCCCCCCCCCCCCCCCCGGGGGGGCGACGCCCCACCCCCCCCCCCCCGGGGGGGTGTACCACCCACCACGCGCGCGCCCGGCGGGGGCCCGCCAGCCCGGGCCGGCCCCCCCCCCCCCCCCCCCCCCCCGCCCCCCCCCCCCCCCCCCCCCCGCCCCCCCCCCCCGCTCGCGCTTCGCGCGAACGACCCTCCCCCTCCAGGGGAGGGTAGAGACCTCGCTCCTTCGGCGGCGCCGGCGGCTGCACGATCTCCCTGGACGGCGCCTGCGCCTCGCAACAACCGGCAGTGCGCGACGCAAAGAGCGGCCTGCTCCTTTCTGACACACCACCAGGACGAGTCGCGGTCCGGAATTCGGCTCACCGGCAATTTCGCGCAGGAACCGGGCGGTGTGAACTCGTTCACTTGTCCGCTCAACCTTGATTCGATACTCTATCGGTCTACTACCTTCAAACCGATGGTTTGCTTGGGATCGAGCATATGAACCAGTTCATTGCACTGTTCGTCGCCGCGATCGCCCTTGTCGTGCTGCCCACGATTGCCGCGGCTGACTGTCCGAAAGGCTACGTGCCATGCGGCGAACGAAACCAGTTGTGCTGCCCGCGAAAGTAGCAAGTCGCAAATGGCTTTGGCTTGGTAGCCTCGTCTTTGTCGCGATCGGTCTGGTGATGGTTGCAGCCTGGGTCGGATTCCCGCGAAAGAAACAGACGATCACGGCCATCCTCTCCGAGACCGGATATTTCGAGGTGGTGCCGCCGAGCACGTTCGGCGGCCCCGGCACCATCAACACGATCGAATATCTGAGCAATGGCCGGCTGGAGCTGCATCCGACCTGCGATATCGACCCCGCGCTGCTGGCCGACAAGATCCGGAAATCACCGACGGTGGACCGGGACCTGAAGCAGTCGCTCGAGAAGAATCTCGACGTG
The DNA here is from genome assembly GCF_052076025.1 of Bradyrhizobium sp. 956_D2_N1_4. Classification (NCBI taxonomy): domain Bacteria; kingdom Pseudomonadati; phylum Pseudomonadota; class Alphaproteobacteria; order Hyphomicrobiales; family Nitrobacteraceae; genus Bradyrhizobium; species Bradyrhizobium sp. 956_D2_N1_4. The sequence continues at coordinate 6,726,903 of NZ_CP197237.1, forward strand.
TCCGCGCAGGTCAGGGACAAGCTGTCGGCGGTCGCCGGAATGCAGCAAGTTGATTCAATTCACCTCAAGCTCGAGAACGCCAACATTCTCCTGATTTCCGACGAGTCGCTGATATCGACCCGCAATGCATTGCTGAAGGCCGAATGCGAGGACGCGATCGCCCTGAACCTTTCGAGCGGCGGAGTCGTCTGCCAGACGCGGTCCGTGCTGGAAGCCGACGTCGTCTACGAGATCAAATATCACAACACGATTTCGATGGAGGAGCGGGCCAAGCTGACATCCGAGATCGCGGCGAAGCTCGAGCTGGACGCCCACCAGGGATCGGACGACAAGGTGTCCGGCTCTCAATTGTTCTTCGGCATAAGACTGTCGCCGAATCCGATCGTCCTGAAGTCCGCGGCGGGTGAGATCAAGCCCTGCAACAGGCGATAGGACGCCGCGCTTTCACCCCTTCGGCGGGGCCAGCGGCTGCACGATCTCCTTGAACGGCGCCAGCGCCTCGCAGCGTTCGGCGTGTGCCGACAGCGCCGGATAGCGCGATGGCTCGAACAGAAGCGGATGCGCTTCACGGGTGAAGCGCACGACGCAGGCAACCGCAATGTCGGCGTGGCCGATCCGGCCGGCCAGCCAATACGGCGTCGTCACCCCGGCGCGTTCGGCTTCGAGCACCTTCAGCACGTCGGCGATCTGCGCCTGGCAGCGCTCGACCCACAACGCAAGCTGCTCCTTCCGCAGCACGCGCTCATAGAGCAGGCTCACCGCCTTGTCGCCGAGACCGGAGGCGAGTGCGCAGATGCGCAAATGCTTTCGTCGCTCGGCGCCGCCGCGCGGCAGCATCGCCTTCTCCGGCCCGACGAGCTCATCGAGATAATCGAGGATGATCGTGCTCTCGATCAGCGCCTCGCCATCGTCGAGCACCAGCGTCGGCACGCGCCGCAGCGGATTGTACGGCGCGATCTTGTCGGCGTCGCCGAAGGTGGACCAGGGCCGGTGCTCAAAGGCGAGGCCGTAGAGCCGCAGCGCGATCGCGACACGGCGGACGAAGGGAGAATCGTATTGGCCAATCAGGAACATGGTTCTCGCTCACTAGTCAGGGCCGGGGCTCGAAGCCGGCCATTCATCTTCAGAAGGCTATTATCGAACGACACAGCGAGCGAACGGTGCCCAACGGCAACAGCTACACATTTTCGTCTCGGCACCGCCTCAACTCCAGCTTGCCGAACAAATTGTCGCATGGTTCATTCCGCGGACCCAGAGGGAAGCCAAATGCATCGGCGGGCATTGAGAGCGGCAGCGGTCGGCCTAGCTCTTACGGCGATCGTGCCCGACGTCACGTCAGCAGCCGATCTGCCGATGAAGGCGCCGCCCAAACCTGCCGACTTCAATCCGTTCTGGGCCGAGGCCGACTACCTTGCCTGGAGCGTGACGGGCGACAAGCTGCCGGCGCTGGTGACCACGAGCCCGGTCGGCACGCCGCTGGGAGCTGTCGGCGTGCTCGGCCAGCCCACGACGACCGTGCTGTTCGGCAATTCCAGTGTGAACAACGACTGGCGTTCGGGCGGGCGCATCACCGCCGGCTACTGGTTCGATCCGCAGCGCAGCCGCGGCATCGAAGCCTCGTTCTTCGGGCTGGAGAATCTCTCGACCGGATTTGCGACCGACACCAATGCCAATCCGATCCTGGCACGGCCCTTCACCAATGCGCTGACGGGATTTCCCGACGCGCTGATCGCGGGATTTCCGGGGCTGGCCACCGGCGGTGCCAGCGCGAGCGAAACCTCGCGCCTGCTCGGCGCCGGCGCGCTCTATCGCTGGGATCTCGGCGCGTGGAGCGGACAGCGCGTCAGCGCGCTGGTTGGCTATCGCTATCTGCGGTCGACCGACACGCTGACGATCTCCAATACTGCGACCATTCTTGCCTTCGGCACCTTCAGCCCCACCGACAATTTCAAGGCGTCGAGCAATTTCCACGGCCTCGATCTCGGCCTCACCGGCGACTGGCGCAATGGCCCGTGGTCGCTGGAGTGGCGCGGCAAGGTGGCGCTCGGCGCCAATCTCAACAGCGCCGACATTTCGGGCTCGACCGCCTCGACCGTGGCCGGCGTCACCACGACGGCCCCGGGCGGCTTCCTCGCGCTGTCGAGCAATATAGGCCATTACGACCAGACCCGCTTCGCCGTGGTGCCGGAGCTGTCGTTGAAGGCGGGATATCAGGTTGCGCCCGGCTGGCGGCTGATCGCCGGCTACGACGTGATGTACTGGACCGGCGTACAGCGCGCCGGCGGGCTGATCGACACCACCGTCAATCCGAACCTCACGCCACCGCCGGCCGGCGGCGGGCCGAACCGGCCCGGGCCGGTGCTCAACACGACGAACCTGCTTGCGCAGGGGTTCAGCTTTGGCGTGCGGTATAATTATTGAGGGCGCGTAGCCCGGCATTACTCAATGATCGGCACATGCCTCGCCGCCGTCGGCGATGCCGTTCCATCGAGGCGCGGATCATCGGCCACCTCGATCTGGCGACGGAACGCACGAAATCCCGAGCGCTGATAGAACGCAACGGCGGACGGATGATCAAAGGTGCAGGTGTGCACCCAGACGCGGCGTAGCTCGCGCGACCAGGCAGTCTCCAGCGCGCGGTTCATCAGGAAGCGCGCGGCGCCCGTGCCGATCAATCCGGCGGTGACGCCGAAATAGACCAGCTCGCACTGGCTGGCCTCGCGGAAATCCAGCTCCAGCAGGCCTTCGTCGCGGCCGTCCACGACCAGGGCATGGACCTCGATGCCCGGCGCGTGGATGATCGCGGCGAGCTCCGCATCATTCAGGCGCGCACGCGAGAACCACAGCCACTCCTCGCCGACACGGCGATGGAGGTCGCGATACCAATGAAGCGCGGGCGCGTCGACCTTGCGCAAGGACCACGCGCCTGGAGGATCGTCGCGGCGCGCGGGAGGTGCGGTCATCTCCAGATGGGTGACGACCGCGGCGATCTTGCCGGCGGGGATGTCGGAATAGCCGTCGGGGATGATCATGGGGCCTCTCGGAAAGACATGGCGAACAGCTCGCTTGCGGCCCATCTTTCGAGACGCCCGCTTACGGCGGGCCCACAGGATGAGGCCGCGTTTCGCGGCGGGATATCAGACCCTCATGGTGAGGAGCCCACCTAAGCGGGCGTCTCGAACCATGCAGGCCGCGCTCTTCCGGCACTCTCCAGCCAACAAGTCGCTCATCGCGGCGTCAAGATGATCGCTTCCGCGGTCGCGGCTTCGACGGCCGGGCGGCTGTAGAGCAGCGGGACGTATTGGCCCGTGGCCCAGAGCGGGGCGAGGTCGCGGTAATGGGCGCTGAAGGGATCGCCGGATTGGCCGGGCGTGTTGATGGTGCGGCTCGCATCCCAATTGCCGACGTCGAGCACCATGCGGAACGATGCGCCGGCGAACAGCTGGTAGTCGGCGCGGCGGTAGGTGGCCGCGCGCGGCACGTTGGCGGCACCGCCATAGGCGAGCGGGCCGACCGAGAGCTGCGCGGCGGTGGCCTTGTCGGCGAGCGGCATCAAGGCATGGTCGAACTTCGCGACATGCAGCCGGCCCCAGCGCCAGGTCGAGGCATCCGGCCCGAGCTTGCCCGTGACGTCGGCCACCGCGGCGCCGACGCTGTCGCGCAGGATCTGGTCGCGCGCGGCAGCGGGGTCGGCGCCGAATGACGCATCAGGAGATTCCAGATAGGCGACGAGCGCCGAAATGCTCGACGCCTCCGGCGCGATCAGATCGGCGGCCTTGGGCGCCGTGGTCTTCAGCAGCACCGGCCCAAGATGATTGGCGATCCAGACCTCGAACACGGCAGCCGCCGCGCTGTCGGCGGCATCGCGCGCGTCCCATGGCTTGAGCAGCTCGAGACCCTTCTTCACATTGGGATCGTCGGAGGTGAGCGGCTGCAACAGCTTGACGAGGCGCCGCCCCAGCATCGCGGTGTCGTCGTTCTGCAAATCCATGGCGTCGGCGAGCGTCACCTTGCTGTTGGCCGAGAGCACCTCGGTGATGCGCTGCCAGCGCGCGCTGTCGGACCATTCGAAGCCGACCTTGCGTTCGGCGATCGGGTAATCGGCCGGCAGGTTCATCTGGTTGGCGGTGGCGAGAAAGCCCTGCTTGGGCTGATAGGCTTTCGGCAATTCGTCGAGCGAGAGAAAGCCCTGCCACTCGTAGCGGCCGTCGCCGGGCACCGGCATCAGGCCGTCGAAGTTGGCGCGCCGCGGCGTCTTGCCGGCGGCGACCCAGCCGATATTGCCGCGGGTGTCGGCATAGACCTGGTTCTCCGACGGCGCGCCCCAGCGGCGCATGGCGGTGAGGAAGCCGTTCCAGTCCTTCGCGGTCATGTAGTCGGACGAGCCGAAATAGGCCGAGGTACCGGGCTCGAACCAGATCGAGCGGACCGCGAAGGCGCGTTTGTTCGCGTCGTCGACGAAGATGACGGGGCCGTGGCGGGTGAATTTCAGCTCGACGTCGCGATCGGCCTCGCCTTTCACCTGCTCTTTCTCGTGCAGGATGCGCATGTCTTCCCAGCCATTGCCGTAGCGGTACTGGTTGGGGTTTTGCGGATTGAGCTCGTAGACGTAAAGGTCTTCCTGGTCGACGTTGAAGATGGTGAGGCCGAAGGCAATGGTGCCGTTGTGGCCGATCGAGATGCCGGGCAGCGCCGGCTCGCCGGCGCCGATCACCGAGAGGCCGGGCGCATTGAGGCCGACGATGTAGCGCAGCGAGGGCACGCTGTGCTCGCGATGCGGATCGTTGGCGAGGATCGGGCGGCCCGTCGCGGTGCGCGAGGCCGCGATCACCCAATTGTTGGAGCCGATGGTGTCGCGCTGCTGGTCGGCCTCGGTGAGGTATTTGTCGGGATCGTGGGCGAGTGCGGCCTGCTTGTCCTTCGGTGCCGCGAAGGCCACCGGGCGCGTCGCGAGATCGTAAGCCGCGAGCACGGCCTTCGGCACGCTGCAGGGGTCGAGACCATCGGGGACTTTCGTGGTCCATGCCGGTTCGAGCTTGACGCGGAAACGATCGGCATCGAGGCCTGCGGCGCAGGCGACCAGCGAGCGCTTGACCTCGGAGGCGACATTGCGCGTCAGACCGTGGCTGCGAATGCGGACGACGTCATCCGCCGTCCACGGATCAGGCATCGTGCCGGCAATCCTGAACTCGATCGGCAGCGGACGTTTTCCCGCGCGCACATCGGCGACATAGGCATTGACGCCGGCGACGAACGCGTCCGCATAGGTCTTCGCCTTGGGACCGTAGGCCGCCCACTCCGCGTTCATGTCGCCGCGATAAAGGAACAGCCGCAGCGCCTTGTCCTGCTCGGCATAGGCCGGGCCGAAATCCTTTGCGAGCAGGCCGAGGCCGCGCTTGCGCCAGAGATCAATCTGCCAGAGCCGGTCGCGCGCGGCGTTGAAGCCTTGCAGGAAGAACAGGTCGTGCTCGTTGCCGGCATAGATATGCGGGATGCCCCAGACGTCGACCAGGATCTGGGCGGGAGCGTCGAGGCCGGCGACATCGGTCTTGAGCTGCCGCGCGCTTCCGAGCGGATTCGGCTTGTCGCGCGCGATGGCTGTCGAGGTCAGCAGCGCGGCGCAGATCGCTGCGCCGCAGAGTTTTTGGATGACCCGGTTGAGATCCGTGTTCATTGTCTTCTCCCGTTGTTGTTATTTTAGTCCGTAGCCCGGATGGAGCGAAGCGTAATCCGGGAATCTTACTCGTGGAGAAAACCCCGGATTGCGCTTCGCTCCATCCGGGCTACGACATCCGCCTATCCCTCTCCCTCGTCGCTCGCGAGCACGCCCTTCACCGCGCGCGCCCAGCCGGCGAGCTTCCGCTCGCGCGTCGCCTGGCTCATGTTCGGCTTGAAGCGGTGCTCGAGCCGCCAATTGTCGGCGAACTTCGTCGGCTCGGGATAGACGCCCGCCTGAAGGCCGGCGAGATAGGCGGCGCCCAACGCCGTGGTCTCCTGGATCACGGGGCGATCGACCGGTGCGTCCAAGAGATCGGCGAGGCGCTGCATGGTCCAGTCGGAGGCGGTCATGCCGCCGTCGACGCGCAGCACGACGCTCGCGACTTCCGAGCTCGGCCAGTCCGCGCGCATCGCGGCCCAGAGGTCGAAGGTCTGGTAACACACGCTCTCCAGCGCGGCGTGCGCGAGCTCAGCCGGGCCGGTGTTGCGGGTGAGGCCGAACAGCGCGCCGCGCACGCGCGGATTCCAGTAGGGCGCCCCCATGCCGACGAAGGCCGGGACCAGATAGACGCTCTGCATGGAATCGGACTGATCAGCGAGCGGGCCGGTCTCGGCGGCGTGCTTGATGATGCCGAGGCCGTCGCGCAGCCACTGCACCGCCGAGCCGGCGACGAAGATCGAGCCTTCGAGCGCGTAGGTGCGCTTTCCCTCGAGCTGATAGGCGACGGTGGTGAGCAGCTTGTTCTTCGACACCACCGGCGTAGTCCCGGTGTTGAGCAGGGCAAAACAGCCGGTGCCGTAGGTCGACTTCATCATGCCCGGGCGGAAGCAGGCCTGGCCGATGGTCGCGGCCTGCTGGTCGCCGGCAATGCCTGAGATCGCGATCGCGCCGCCGAACAGGTCCGGCGTGCTCTCGCCGAAGCGGGCGGAAGAATCCTTCACCTCGGGCAGCATTGAGCGCGGCACGCCGATGATCTCCAAGAGCTCGTCGTCCCACTGGCCGGTGTGGATGTTGAACAGCAGCGTGCGCGAGGCGTTGGTGGCATCAGTGGCGTGCACCTTGCCGCCGGTGAGGCGCCAGAGCAGATAGCAATCGACCGTGCCGAACATCAGCTCGCCGCGCGCGGCACGCGCCCGTGCGCCGGGGACGTGGTCGAGGATCCACGCGACCTTAGTGCCGGAGAAATAGGGATCGATGATCAGGCCGGTCTTTTGCGAGATCACGGGCTCGCGGCCGTCGTGCTTCAGTTTCGCGCAGATGTCGGCGGTGCGACGGTCCTGCCAGACGATGGCGCGGTGCACGGCCTGGCCGGTGGCGCGGTCCCACACCACGGTGGTCTCGCGCTGGTTGGTGATGCCGATCGCGGCGATGTCCTTAGGCCCGATGCCGGCCTGCTCGATCGCGTCGCGGCAGACCATCACGGTCGAGGTCCAGATGTCCTCCGGCTCGTGCTCGACCCAGCCCGAGGCCGGAAAATGCTGCGGAAACTCCTGCTGCGCGCGGGCGGCGATCGAGATGTCACTGCGAAAAACGATGGCGCGCGACGAGGTGGTGCCCTGGTCGATGGCGAGGACGAAAGACATGGGAGCTTACCCTGGCGTTTCCCTGAGAGGGGGTCATTGTGTCGCGTCAAAGGGAGCGGATTAGGGCGGGAAGGTCAAGGTTGGATCAACGCGCGCGGCTCCCCTTCCTTCTCCCCTAGCGGGAGAAGGTGGCGCGAAGCGCCGGATGAGGGGTATGCTTCAGCGAATTCAGCGGTAAGAGGGTTGCACATGGAGAGAAACCCCTCACCCGTCTCGCCGCTATGCGGCGAGCCACCCTCTCCCACAAGGGGCCTGTTGCGTAATTCGTCAATTGTGATTCCCTAGGGCAAAGCCTTGGAGGGTAGCGATGGCGGTCAAGCGGACGGGACAGCCGAGCTTTGTGGAAGCGCTGATGCCGAAGGGGGCCGGCGCCAATGCGGCGCTGGATCGGCTGGCGGGCCTGGTCAAGTGGTACCGGTTCGAGAAGCTGATCGGCCATTTGCGGGATGAAGGGAGCCCCGGTCGACCAGGCTATCCGGTGCTGGTGCTGTTTCGTGCTGTGCTGTTGCAGTCGCTGTATGGTCTTTCGGAGCGCGAACTCGAGGAAGCGCTGGGCGACCGGTTGTCGTTCAAGCGCTTCGTCGGTTTGAGCCTCGAGGATGCGACGCCCGACCATACGGTCCTGAACCGCTTTCGGAACCAGCTTGTCGAACAAGGCCTGCTGGAGAAGCTGTTTGGTGAGCTGGATCGTCAGCTTGAAAATGCCGGCGTCATCCTCAAGCGCGGCACGATGCTGGATGCGACCTTGATCCAGGCGGTGTCGGCTCCTCCGAAGGAGGATCGCCCCTCAAACGATCCCGACGCCCGCTTCACCAAGCGGCAAGGCAAGAGCGGCACGACGTTCGGTTACAAGGCCCATGTCGGTGTCGACGAAGGATCCGGCTTGATCCGCACGGTACTGACCACACCGGCCAACATCAACGACACGACACCGGCGGACGCTTTGATCCGCGGCGATGAAGCTGCGGTGTGGGCCGATGCGGCTTACGACACCCATGCCCGACGGGCCCGGCTGAAGGCGGAGGGCAAGAAACCCCGCATTGCTCGTCGGCCCAACCGGCATCACCCGGAGTTGCCGCCGAGGCTCAAACGCTACAACCTCCTCATCGCGCGCCGCCGAGCCCAGGTCGAGACCACCTTCGCTACTCTCAAACGCCGCATGCGGCTGACCTGCATCCGCTACGTCGGTCTGATCAAGGCGACCGGGCAAGTTCTGCTCGCCTCAATCGCCTTCAACATGAGGCGGTGGGCCACGATCGCCGCGTGAGCTGCCCGCTGAGGGCAACAACTACAGATCTTCGCAGGCATTGCCAGGACCAAGGCCTTCTCTCCTGACGTCTTCAGCCTCAAAAGCCGATAACGCAACAGGCCCACAAGGGGAGAGGGAAGAATCCCTACACCGCTGCCGTCGTCACGCCGCCGTCGATGACGATGGTCTGGCCGGTCATGAAGCTGGACGCGTCGGAGGCGAGGTAGGCGACGGCGCCGGCGATTTCGTCGGGTTCGCCGATGCGGCGAAGGGGTGTGGTGGCGGTGCGGCGCTTGAGGTTGGCTTCGTCTTCCCACAGCGCGCGGGCGAAATCGGTCTTGACCAGGCCGGGCGCGATGCAGTTGACGCGGACGCCTTTCGGGCCCCATTCGCCGGCGAGCGAGCGGCACAGCGCGAAATCGGCGGCCTTGGAGATGCCGTAGGCGCCGATCACGGTCGAGCCGCGCAGGCCCCCGATCGAGGAGATGATGACGACGGAGCCGTTGCCGCGCTCGGCCATTTGCGGGATCGCCAGCGCGGAGAGCCAGATGTTGCTCTTGACGTTGCTGCCCATGATCTTGTCGAAGGCCTCGTCAGTGATGTCGAGCAGCGGGCCGTAATACGGGTTCACCGCGGCGTTGCAGACGAGGATGTCGATCTTGCCGTAGTGCTTGATCGTGCCCGAGATCAGCGCCTCGACCTCGGCCTTGCGCGCGATGTTGCAGGGAATGACGGTGGCATCGCCGCCGGCCGCGATGCGATGATGCCGTCGGCGACTTCCTTGCAGGCTTCCGCTTTCCGCGATGACACCACGACCTTGGCGCCGAGCTTTGCCAGCAGTTCCGCCGAGGAGCGGCCGATGCCGCGGCTGGAGCCGGTGACGATTGCGACCTTGCCGGTGAGATCGAACGGGGTGTTTTTCATTTTAGTGGTTCCCTCTTCTTTGCATCGTCAAACTCACCGTCATGGCCGGGCTTGTCCCGGCCATCCACGTTCTTCCCTTGCCGCCAAGACGTGGATGCCCGGGACAAGCCCGGGCATGACGATCTCAGTGCGGCTACCGTCTCGCGATACGGTGACTAGATCAACCCGCTCCCATCCGCGACGCGGCGCTGGTGGTAGTCGGTGTCACCAAAGCTGTTCTCGATCATGGTGAGGCGCTTGAAGTAGTGGCCGATCTTCGCCTCCATGGTCATGCCGATGCCGCCGTGGAGCTGGATCGCCTGCTGTCCGACGAACTTCAGCGACTTGCCGATCTGCACCTTGGCCGCGGCGATGGCGTTGGAACGCTCCTTGGCGTCCTCGAAATCGCCGGCCATGGTCGCGAACATCGACATCGATCGCGCCTGCTCGGCGGCGACGAACATGTCGGAGGCGCGGTGCTGCAACGACTGGAACGAGCCGATCGCAACGCCAAACTGCTTGCGCGTCTTGATGTACTCGACCGTGGTCTTGAGCGATTCGTCCATCAGGCCGACGGCCTCGGCGCAGAGCGCGATGCGGGCTTCGTCGACGACGCGCTCGATCAGCGCGAGCGAGTCGTCGGGATTGCCGAGCACCGCATCCGCGCCGACCTCGACGCCGGTGAAGGTGATGTCGGCGGCGTGCAGGCCGTCCTGGGTCGGGTACGACTTCTTGGTCACGCCCTTGGCATTCGCCGGCACCAGGAACACGCCGATGCCAGCCTTGTCGCGGCGGTCGCCCTTGGTGCGGGCGGTGACGATCAGGGTCTCGGCGTTCTCGCCGTTGAGCACGACGAACTTCTCGCCGTCGATGACCCAGCCGTCACCCTTCTTCTTCGCCGTCGTCGAGACGTCGAAGAGATCGTAGCGCGAGTTCTTCTCGAGCTGGGCGAACGCCAGCGTCTTGCTGCCGTCGATGATCCCGGGCACATGCGCGGCCTTCTGCGCATCGGAGCCGGCGTGGCGCAGGAAGCCGCCGCCGATCACAACCGTTGCCAGATACGGCTCGAGCACCAGCGCCTTGCCGAGCGCTTCCATCACGATCATGGTCTCGACACCGCCACCGCCGAAGCCGCCATCGGCCTCCGCGAACGGCAGGCCAAGCAGGCCCTGCTCGGCGAGCTTGCCCCAGACGGCCTGGCTCCAGCCGCCCTTCTCCTTCATGTACTTCTTGCGGCTCTCGAAATCGTAGGAATCGGTCAGCAGGCCGTCGATGCTGTCCTTGAGAAGCCGTTGCTCCTCGTTCAGATCAAAATCCATTTCTTTGGTTCCTCGTACCCGAAATTATCTGGCTTCGTCATCCCGGGGCGCGCATCGCGCGAGCCCGGGATCCATACTCCCGATCGTGGCTATGGATTCCGGGCTCGCGCTGCGCGCGCCCCGGAATGACGCCTAGAGCCCCAGCACCGCCTTGGCGATGATGTTGCGCTGGATCTCGTTGGAGCCGCCGTAGATCGAGACCTTGCGGTTGTTGAAGTAGCTCGGCGCGATCTGGGCGGTCCACTCCATGGCTTCGTTCGAGCCGTCGTCGCCGTGCACGTCGTAGGGTGCCGCGAACGGGCCGATCACTTCCATCAAGAGCTCAGTGGTGGTCTGCTGGATCTCGGAACCCTTGATCTTCAGCACCGAGGACGCCGGATTGGGCTTGCCCTTGCCGTGCTTGCCCTCGTCGGCGACGACGCGGAGCTGCGTCAGCTCGAGCGCCTTCAGCTCGATCTCGCAGGCCGCCAGCTTCTCGCGGAACGCGGCGTCCTGGATGATCGGCTTGCCGCCGGATTCGACCTTGCCGGCCAAATCGCGGATGCGGCGCAGCCGCTCCTTGGAGACGCCGACCCGGGCAATGCCGGTGCGCTCATTGCCGAGCAGGAATTTGGCGTAGTCCCAGCCCTTGTTCTCCTCGCCGATCAGGTTCTCGATGGGCACCTCGACGTCGTCGAAGAACACCTCGTTGACCTCGACGCCGCCGTCGATGGTCTGGATCGGGCGCACGGTGACGCCCTTCGACTTCATGCTGAAGACGATGAAGGAGATGCCCATCTGCTTCTTGGCGGAGGGGTCGGTGCGGCAGAGGCAGAAGATCATGTCGGCGTGCTGGGCGAGCGTGGTCCAGGTCTTCTGGCCGTTGATGATCCACTTGTCACCCTTGCGCTCGGCCTTCGTCTTCAGCGAGGCAAGGTCAGATCCCGAACCGGGCTCCGAAAAACCCTGGCACCACCAGTCGTCGACATTGGCGATGCGCGGCAGATACTGCTTCTTCTGCTCTTCGTTGCCGAAGGTGTAGATCACAGGACCGACCATGCTGACGCCGAAGGCGAGCGGCTGCGGCGCCGGATAGGACTGCAGCTCCTCGTTGAAGATGTAGTGCTGCACGGAGGTCCACCCGGTGCCGCCATACTGCTTCGGCCAGTGGCTGACGCCCCAGCCCTTCTTGTTGAGGATGCGCCACCACGTCACCATCTCGTCCTTCGAGAGGTGACGACCCTCGACCAGCTTGCGCCGCGTATCCGGCGGCACGTTGTCGCGGAAGAATGAACGCACTTCCTCGCGAAACGCCTGCTCTTCCTTCGTGAATGCGAGATCCATCGGATCCTCCTGTGAGCTTCTTTGTTTCGTCGCCGTCAGGACGACGGTGAAATTACTGCAACACCTCGAACAGCCCGGCCGCGCCCATGCCGCCGCCGACGCACATAGTGACGACCGCATACTTCGCCTTGCGGCGGCGGCCTTCGATCAGGGCGTGGCCGGTGAGGCGCGCGCCCGACATGCCATAGGGATGGCCGACCGAGATCGCGCCGCCATCGACGTTGATCTTCTCGGGGTCGATGCCGAGCTTGTCGCGGCAATACAGCACCTGCACCGCGAAGGCTTCGTTGAGCTCCCAGAGGCCGATGTCGTCGACCGTCAGCCCGTGGCGCTTGAGCAGGCGCGGCACGGCGAAGACCGGGCCGATGCCCATCTCGTCCGGCTCGCAGCCGGCGGAGACGAAGCCGCGGAAGATGCCGAGCGGCTTGAGGCCGCGCTTTGAGGCTTCCTTGTCGCTCATGATGACGGAGGCGCTGGCGCCGTCGGAGAGCTGGCTGGCATTGCCGGCGGTGATCGAAAAGCCTTCGCCGCGCACGGGCTTGAGGCCGGCAAGGCCTTCAGCGGTGGTCTCGGGGCGCGGGCCTTCGTCCTGCGACAAGGTCACCTCCTTGAACGAGACGGCGCCGGTCGCCTTGTCGGTGACCGCCATCTGCGTCGTGATCGGCGCCAGTTCGTCCTTGAACTTGCCGCCCTGCTGGGCAGCGGCGGTGCGGCGCTGGCTCTCCAGCGAATACTCATCCTGCTTCTCGCGCGAGATGCCGTAGCGCTTGGCGACGACTTCGGCGGTGTCGATCATGGGCATGTAGACCTCGCCCTTGATCTTGAGCAGCGCCGGGTCCTGGGCGTGGAAGCCGTTCATCTTGTCGTTCTGCACCAGGCTGATCGACTCGCCGCCGCCGCCGACCGCGATCTCGACGCCGTCGAAGATCACCGAGCGCGCGGCGAGCGCGATCGCCTGCAGGCCCGAGGCGCATTGCCGGTCGATGGTGGTGCCGGCGACGGTCACGGGGAGACCTGCGCGGAGCAGCGCCTTGCGCGCGATGTTGCCGCCGGTCGCGCCCTGCTGCAGCGCCGCGCCCATCACGACGTCCTCGACCTCCTTCGGATCGACCTTGGCGCGGGCGACGGCCTCGCCGATGGCGTGGCCGAGCAGCGTTGCGCCCTCGGTGGCGTTGAGCATGCCGCGATAGGCCTTGCCGATCGGGGTGCGGGCGGTGGAAACGATGACGGCGTCGGTCAAGAGCGACCTCCTGATGGGTGTTGGGTGGATTGTGATGGTTTCTGCTGCTGGCGCAATTCGTGGCGCGACAATTTTCCGACCGGCGTGCGCGGCAGATCGTCGACGAACTCGACCGCTGCCGGCAGCTCGTGCTTGCCGACCTTGCCGGCGAGCTGCGCGCGCAGCTCGTCGAGCGAGAACGGTTTTGCGTCCGGCTTGAGCTTGATGAAGGCCTTGGCGGCCTCGCCGCGATACTGGTCGGGAATGCCGAGCACGATCACCTCGTGCACGCCCGGAATGGTGTAGATCGCCTGCTCGATCATCTGCGGATAGACGTTGAAGCCGCCGGAGATGATCATGTCCTTCTTGCGGTCGACCAGGAAGAAATAGCCGTCGGTGTCGACATAGCCGATGTCGCCGGTGAGGAAGCGGCCGTCCGAAAAGGACTCCGCGGATTCCTTCGGCTTGTTCCAGTAACCCTTGGTGACGTTCGGGCCCTTGATGCGGATTTCGCCGACTTCGCCCGGCGGCAGAACTTTTGTGGGGTCCTCCAGCGAGACCACGTCCATCTCGATGCCGGGCAGCATCAGGCCGATCGACCCCGGCTTGTCCGGTCCCGTCGGCGGGTGGCCGGTGCCGGGCGAGCAGGTCTCGGTCATGCCCCAGCCGCTGCGCAGCTTCTTGCCGACCTTGCGCTCGAAGAAGTTCGCGATCTCCACCGGCAGCGGCGCGCCGCCGGAGCCGATGACGGCGAGCGAGGAGAAGTCGCGCTTGTCGAGATCAGGCAGTGCCGCGATCGCGATCCACATCGTCGGCACGCCCGGGAAATACGTCGCGCGCTTGATTTCGATATCGCGCATCACCGCCTCGACATCGAAGCGCTGGTGGAGCGAGATCAGATTACCGCGGCTGAGCGAGGACAGCAGCACGACGGTGAGCGCATAGATGTGGAACAGCGGCAGCACGCAGATCACGCGCTCGATCAGGTCGCCGCGCGCCGCGCGCGACGGCTTGCCCCAGACATCGTAGATCGACACCGCGGAGGTGAGATTGCCGTGGGTGAGCATCGCGCCCTTGGGCAGGCCGGTGGTCCCGCCGGTATATTGCAGCAGCGCGACGTCGTCCGCCGTCACGGGCGGCCACTCCGCCGGCGCGGTGGCGCCCTCGACGAAGCTCTTGAAGGTGACGATGCGGGGATCATCGGGGATCGGCGCCTGCGGCGTGCCGACCTTGCCCCAATCGTCGTCCTCGCAGACGACGAGGCGATCGATCAGGCCCTTCTCCAGGAACTTCAGCGCGGTCGGCAGCAGCGCCGCGAGGTTGGAGGTGACGAGCAGGCGCGAGCCGGAATCCGAGACCTTGTGCGTCAGCGCGATCTCGCCGTCGAGCGGGGAGAGATGCGCGACGCGGGCACCGGCCTTGAGCGCGCCGAAGAAATTGACTGGATGGTCCGGCGTATTGCCGAGGAACAGCGCCACGGAGCTGTTCTTGCCGCAGCCGGCACGCAGGAACGCCGCTGCCGCGCGCTCGGCCATGGCGGCGAGCTCGGTATAGCTGATCGGACGATCGCGGAATTCCAGCGCGGTGCGCGGGCCGTAATCGGCGGCGGCTTGCGACAGCAGGTCAGGCAGCGAGCCCTGGACGATGGTGTCGTCCCAACGCACGCCCTCGGGATAAAACTGTTCGCCGGGATGGGTCATTATTCTTGATTGGTTGAGCGAGCAACTAACAGAGACCGTCATTCCGGGGCGCGACAAAGTCGCGAGCCCGGAATCCATAACCACCAGCTGGGGTTATGGATTCCGGGCCTGCGCCTTGCGGCGCATCCCGGAATGACGAGGGTTGAGATGAAGCGGCCATCACGCCGCCTTCGACGCCGCGGCCAGCGACGCGAACGTCTTGCCTTCGGCCGCGAGCTTCTTCAGCAGCGGCGCGGGCTCGAGGCTCGGGTCGTTGGTCTCCTTGGCGTAGAAGGAGAGACGATCGGCGATGTGCTTGAGGCCGACGGTGTCGGCCCAGAACATCGGGCCGCCGCGGTAGATCGGCCAGCCGTAGCCGTAGAGCCAGACCACGTCGATGTCGGAAGGACGCGCCGCGATGCCCTCTTCGAGGATCTTCGCGCCCTCATTGATCATCGGGTACATCATGCGCTCGAGGATCTCCTCGTCGCTGACGACGCGCTTCTTGCGGCCGAGACGGAGCAGCGTCTCGTCGATCAGCTTTTCGACCTCCGGATCGGGCAGCGCCGAGCGACTTCCTGCTTCATACTTGTAGTAGCCCTTGCCGGTCTTCTGGCCGAAGCGGCCGGCTTCGCAGAGTGCGTCCGCGATCTCCGACTTGATGCCGCGGTCCTTGCGCGAGCGCCAGCCGATGTCGAGGCCGGCGAGGTCGCCCATCGCGAACGGTCCCATCGGCATGCCGAATTTGGTGACCACGGCGTCGACCTGCTGCGGCAAGGCACCTTCGAACAGCAGCTTTTCCGACTGCTTGCCACGCTGCGCCAGCATGCGGTTGCCGACGAAGCCGTCGCAGACGCCGACCACGGCCGGCACCTTCGCGATCTTTCGCGCGATGGTCACGGCGGTGACCAGCGCATCCGGCGCGGTCTTGTCGGCGCGCACGATCTCGCACAGCTTCATGACGTTGGCGGGCGAGAAGAAGTGCATGCCGAGCACGTCCTGCGGCCGCTTGGTCGACTTCGCGATCTCGTCGATGTTGAGGTAGGAGGTGTTGGAGGCGAGCACGGCGCCGGGCTTGACGTATTGGTCGAGCTTGCCGAACACTTCCTTCTTCACCGCCATGGTCTCGAACACGGCCTCGATCACCAGGTCAGCATCACCGACGTTCTCGATGCCGACGACGCCGTTGATCAGCGCCATGCGCTTGGCGGGCGCGTCGGCCGGGATGCCGCCGCGCGCGGCGGTCGCTTCCCAGTTCTTCTGCATGATGCCCATGCCGCGCTTGAGCTGCTCCTCGCCGGTCTCGATCAGGGTGACGGGCACGCCGGCATTGGCAAAGGACATCGCGATGCCGCCGCCCATGGTGCCGGCGCCGAGGATGGCGACGCGGTTCACGGGCCGCGACTTGGTGCCTTCAGGGACGCCGGCGATCTTGCTGGCCTCGCGCTCGGCGAAGAAGGCATAACGCTGCGCCTTGGACTGGTCGCTGGAGACGAGCTTGAGGAAACCCTCGCGCTCCTTCTTCAGCCCCTCGTCGAACGGCAGGTCGATGGCGTAGCCGACGGCGTCGGCGGCGGCAAACGGCGCCTCCAGGCCGCGCGCCTTCTTGGTCATGGCGGCGACCGCATTGGTGAAGATCGAGCGGTCGGCCTTGGCCGCCGCGAGCTTGGAATCGTCGTCGCGCAGGCGCCGCAGCGGACGCTTCTCGGCGAGCAGCTTGCGCACGAAGGCCTCGCCGCCGGAGGCCGGACCTTCGACGATCTCCTCGATCAGGCCGTTCTTGAGCGCTTCGGCAGCACCGATCGGATCACCGCCGACGATCATCTTGACCGCGAGTTCCGGCCCGACCGCGCGCGGCAGGCGCTGGGTGCCGCCGGCACCCGGCAGCAGGCCGAGCTTCACCTCGGGCAGGCCGAGCTTGGCTTCATTCACGGCCACGCGGAAATGACAGGCCAGCGCGACCTCGAGGCCGCCGCCGAGCGCGGTGCCATGGATCGCGGCAACGACCGGCTTGGGCGAGTTCTCGATCTCGGCGAGGACGTCGTTGAGGGCGGGCGGCTTCGGCGGCTTGCCGAACTCGGTGATGTCGGCACCGGCGATAAAGGTGCGGCCGGCGCAGGTCAGCACGATGCCCTTGATCGCGGGATCGGCGATCGCGGCCTTGATGCATTCGAGAATACCGCCACGCACTGCGGCACTCAGCGCATTGACCGGAGGACTGTCGACCGTGACGATCCCGACTTCGTCATGACGCTCAAGCTTGACCACTTCGCTCACGGCTTCCCTCCTTGGTGGGGATTTACTTTTGTTCGATTTCGCGGTGCGGAATTTAATTCCGCATCTTGACGGCAGGGTTATTTTGAAGCACGGACGTTGTCAACGACTCCGCGCAAGAAGCAGATCAGGGATGAAGCGTACAGGCAAGAAGACTGCGACCGATCGGAATTTCGTCGTCGCGCTTTCCCGCGGACTAGATGTTTTGCGCGCATTCCAACCCAGCGACGGACTTCTCGGCAACCAGGAGATCGCCGCGCGGACGAACCTGCCCAAGCCGACCGTTTCGCGCCTGACCTACACGTTGACGAAGCTCGGTTATCTGACACCGGTTCCCCGTTTCGAGAAGTATCAGCTCGCACCTGCCGCGATGGCGCTCGGCTATGCGGCGTTATCCAATCTCGGCGTTCGGCATTTGTCCGAGCCATTTCGCGAGGAATTGATGCGCGCGACCGGCGGCGCCGTCGCGATCGGCGGCCGCGACCGTCACAGCATGATCTATTTCGGGCAAAGTCGCGGCAGCGAGACGGTCGGCGTTCAACTGGACGTCGGCTCCCGCGTGCCGATTGCAACCAGCGCGATGGGCCGCGCCTATTTCTGGGCGCTCGACGAAGAAGGCCGCGCCGAGGTGTCCCGCATCCTGCGCGAACATTACGGCAGCCGCTGGCCGAAGATGCGCGACGGACTGGAACGTTCCGGCGAGACCGTCGCGAAATACGGTTTCGCGATGTCCGTCGGCGACTGGCACGACGACATCGGCGCCGCCGGCGTCGCGCTCAAGCTCAACGACGGAACCGGACCTTACGCATTCAATTGCGGCGCGCCCGCATTCCGCTTCACGGAAGAGCGTTTGATCAACGACATTGGACCGCGTCTGCTGGCGATGGTAAGGAACATTGAAGCGGCACTCGGGGGACTGATGCCGCAATCCAAAAAAGAAGTCAGCAAAAAGCTGAAATCAGGAGGAAAAGTTGCGCGTGTGGCCGAGGGGTTCAGATAGCCTTTGTCATCACCGGGAGCGGTTCGCATCGCCCCTTCGCCCACTGACGTGTGTGGGCGAGACGAGATGACGCAGGCACAGCTCGCGCGGGGGACATCGCCCCTGCTCGCGGTTCGCGACGTCAGCGTCGTGTTCGGCGGCATCATCGCGCTCAACGGCGTGTCCTTTGACATGCACAAGGGCCAGATCCTCGGATTGATCGGCCCCAACGGCGCCGGCAAGACCACGCTCTTCAATTGCCTCTCGCGGCTCTATCAGCCGTCGTCGGGCGACATCCTGATGGAAGGCGTGAGCATCCTGTCGCGGCCTCCGCACCGGATCGCCGAGATCGGCATCGGCCGCACCTTCCAGAACGTGGCGCTGTTTCCGAACCTCTCGGTGATGGACAACGTCCGCGTCGGCGCCCATTCGAAGACCTCCAGCGACATCATCAGCGACTCGCTTCGGCTCGCCTGGGTCCGGCGCAGCGAGACCGAGGTCAACAAGAAGGTGCAGGAGATCCTCGCCTATCTCAAGCTCGAGGACGTCGCCCACACCATCGTGTCCGGCCTGCCCTTCGGCACGCAGAAACGCGTCGAGCTGGCGCGCGCGCTCGCGGCCGACCCGAAGATCCTGCTGCTAGACGAGCCGGCTGGCGGCCTCAACCACGAGGAAGTCTATCTGCTCGGCGACCTCATCCGCCGCATCCGCGACGACCGCCACATGACCGTGCTGCTGGTCGAGCACCACATGGGCCTCGTGATGTCGATCGCCGACCACGTCGTCGCGCTGAATTTCGGCAAGAAGCTCGCGGAAGGCACGCCGGCCCAGGTGCAGGCGGACCCCGACGTCATCAAGGCCTATCTCGGGAGCAAGGACCAATGACGACGCTGCTCAACGTCAAGGACCTGCGCGCCTATTACGGCCAGGTTCAGGCGCTCCATGGCCTGTCCTTCTCGCTCAACGAAGGATCGTTGACGACGCTGCTCGGCGCCAATGGCGCCGGCAAGACCACCACCCTGCGCGCGATCTGCAACATGGTGCGTTCCACCGGCGCGATCGAGTTCGAAGGCAAGCCGCTCAGCAACCGCTCCACCGAGAGCATCGTGCGGTTCGGCATCGCCCACGTACCTCAGGGCCGCGGCACCTTCACGACCATGACGGTCGAGGAGAACCTCCAGCTCGGGGCCATCACCCGCAAGGACAGCGCCGGCATCGTTTCCGACATCGAGCGCATGTACGCGCATTTCCCGGTGCTCAAGCAGCGCCACACCCAGCAGGCCGGCACGCTCTCGGGCGGCGAGCAGCAGATGCTCGCGGTCGCACGCGCGCTGATGCTGCGACCGCGCCTGATGCTGCTCGACGAGCCGTCCTTCGGACTGGCGCCGCTGGTCGTGCGCGACCTGTTCGGCATCCTCGGCAAGATCAACCGCGAGGACAAGGTGTCGATCCTGGTGGTCGAGCAGAACGCCCAGCTCGCGCTCGAGCTCGCCGACCAGGCCTATGTGATCGAGACCGGACGCATCGTGATGTCGGGCAATGCCAAGGACATCGCGAACAACGAAGAAATCCGCAAATCCTATCTGGGTTACTGAGGAGCCGGCACGATGGAGCTGTTCACCAACCAAGTGCTGGCCGGCATCGCCACGGGCGCGATCTACGCCTGCATGGCGCTCGCCGTGGTCATGATCTACCAGGCGATCGACCATCTCAACTTCGCGCAGGGCGAGATGGCGATGTTCTCGACCTTCATCTCCTGGCAGCTGATGCAATGGGGCGTGCCTTACTGGGCCGCCTTCATCCTCACGCTGGCGCTCTCCTTCGTCGCCGGCATCGCGATCGAGCGCATTCTGTTCAAGCCGCTGGCGAAAGCGCCGGTGCTGACCAACGTCGCCGGCTTCATCGCCCTGTTTGCGATCATCAACTCCTCGGCCGGCCTGATCTGGGACTTCACCATCAAGCAGTACCCGACCCCGTTCGGCTCCGCGCCGTTCCTGGGCAGCCAGCTGATCTCGACCCACCAGGCCGGCATGATCGGCGTCACGGTGCTGCTGCTGCTCGGCCTCTACTTCTTCTTCCAGTACACGCGCATCGGCCTGGCCATGCGCGCGGCCGCCTCGGTGCCTGAATCGGCCCGCCTCGTCGGCATCAATACGAGCTGGATGATCGCGCTCGGCTGGGGCATGGCGACAGCGATCGGCGCGATCGCCGGCATGCTGATCGCCCCTGTCGTGTTCCTCGAGCCCAACATGATGGGCGGCGTGCTGATCTACGGCTTTGCCGCCGCCGTGCTTGGCGGTCTCACCAGCCCGTTCGGCGCCGTGGTCGGCGGCTTCCTGGTCGGGATCTTCGAGAACCTCGCCGGCACCTACATCCCCGGCGTCGGCAATGAGCTGAAGCTCCCGATCGCGCTCGCGCTGATCATCTCCGTCCTGGTCGTCAAACCCGCTGGCCTGTTCGGCCGGCACATCGTCAAGCGAGTTTGATCATGAGCGCTGCAGAAGAAGTCGTTGCAGAAGGCCACGAGGCGGTCGAGGCTGTTCCGAAGCGGGCCATGACGCTGGGCACCGGCACCTCGCTGGTGGTGCTCGCGGCACTGCTGATCGCACCCGTTTTCGTCAAGAACTTCATCATCTTCCAGATGACGATGCTCCTGATCTACGGGCTCGCGGTGCTGGCGCTGAACATCCTGACCGGCGGAAGCGGCCAGTTCTCGCTCGGCCAGAGCGCGTTCTACGCGGTCGGTGCCTATACGACAGCGGTGCTGATGGAGCACTTCAACGTCAATTACGCGCTGACGCTGCCGATCGCCGGCGTCGTCTGTTTCGGCTTCGGCTTCCTGTTCGGGCAGCCGGCGCTGCGGCTCTCCGGCGTCTACCTCGCGCTTGCGACCTTCGCGCTCGCCACCGCCATGCCGCAGCTCCTCAAGCTGAACTTCCTCGAGCACTGGACCGGCGGCGTGCAGGGCCTCGTCGTCACCAAGCCGGATGCGCCGTTCGGCCTGCCGATGTCGCAGGACATGTGGCTGTATTACTTCACGCTCGTGGTCGTGATTGCGATCTACATCTTCTCGGTGAACCTGCTGCGCTCCCGCTCGGGCCGCGCTTTCATGGCGATCCGCGACAACGAGATCGCGGCCTCCGCGATGGGCGTCGACGTCGCGCTGTACAAGACGCTGGCCTTCGGCGTCTCCGCCGCCATCACCGGCATCGCCGGCTCGCTTGGCGCCATCGCGGTGCAGTTCGTCGCGCCCGACAGCTACACCATCACGCTCGCAATCTCGCTGTTCCTCGGCATGGTCGTCGGCGGCGTCGGCTGGCTGCCCGGCTCGATCGTCGGCGCCGCCTTCATCATCTTCGTGCCGAACATCGCGGAGGGTATCTCCAAGGGCCTCTCCGGCGCGGTGTTCGGCGTGCTCCTGTTCCTCGTCATCTACCTCGTGCCGCATGGCGCAAGGCAAGTCGCGATCATGGGCCAGCAACTCGCCGGTCGGCTCAGGAAGAACTGAAACGTCCATCCAGACTGTTGTTTTAACCAAGGAGACCCAATTGCTTTTCGGAAGAATACTGCGAACCACCGCACTCGTAACGGCGGTCGCGATCCTCACCTCCGGCGCAGCACTTGCCCAGAAGAAATACGACACCGGCGCGTCCGATACCGAGATCAAGATCGGCAACATCATGCCGTACAGCGGTCCGGCGTCGGCCTATGGCATCATCGGCAAGACCGAAGAAGCCTATTTCAAGATGATCAACGACAAGGGCGGCATCAACGGCCGCAAGATCAACTTCGTCACCTATGACGACGCCTATTCGCCGCCGAAGGCCGTCGAGCAGGTCCGCAAGCTGGTCGAGAGCGACGAAGTGCTGGCCGTGTACAATCCGCTCGGCACGCCCTCGAACACCGCGATCCAGAAGTACCTGAACGCCAAGAAGATCCCGCAGCTGTTCGTCGCCACCGGCGCCACCAAGTGGAACGACGCGAAGAACTTCCCCTGGACCATCGGCTGGCAGCCCTCCTACCAGAGCGAAGCGCAGATCTACGCGAAATGGCTGATGAAGGAAAGGCCGAACGCCAAGGTCGCGATCCTCTACCAGAACGACGATTTCGGCAAAGACTACCTCAAGGGCACCAAGGACGGTCTCGGCGCCAAGGGCGCGTCCATGATCATCATGGAGGAGAGCTACGAGATCTCCGAGCCGTCGATCGATGGCCACATCGTCAAGATCAAGGCCGCCAATCCCGACGTGCTGCTGATCTACGCGACGCCGAAGTTCGCGGCCCAGACCATCAAGAAGACCGCCGAGCTCAGCTGGAAGCCGCTCCAGATCCTCACCAACGTGTCGATCTCGGTCGGCAGCGTGATGAAGCCGGCCGGCTTCGAGGCCTCGCAGGACGTGCTGTCGGCGGCCTATGCCAAGGATTCCACCGACCCGCAGTGGAACAACGATCCCGGCATGAAGAAGTGGAACGAGTTCGTCGACAAGTACATGCCCGGCGCCGACAAGACCGACACCGGCATGGTCTACGGCTATGGCGCGGCGTCGACCCTGGTCAAGACGCTGGAGATGTGCGGTGACGACCTCACCCGCGCCAACCTGATGAAGCAGGCCGCTTCCTTGAAGGATTTTGCACCGGACACGCTGCTGCCCGGCGTCAAGATCAACACCAGCGCCACCGACTTCGCCCCGATTTCGCAGCTCCAGATGCAGCGCTTCAAGGGCGAGAAGTGGGAATTGTTCGGCGAGATCATCAGCGGCGACGTCGCCTCCGAGTGACGCTGACGCAATAGTCCAAGTCTGGTCAGTTCAAGTCTAGTCAAATCTGACAAAGCCCCCGCGGGCGACCGCGGGGGCTTTTTGTTGACGTCAGGCGTCAATCTTGTTCAATGCGGCGCCGATCCATTCCGGGTGGAGAAAGATGACTGTCGTTCGATTTCAGGTTGCGGCCGTTTCGGCCGCGCTCGCGTTGTGCACTGCGGTGAGCAGCCCGGCACTGGCGCAAAAGAAATACGACAGCGGCGCTTCCGATACCGAGATCAAGATCGGCAACATCATGCCCTATAGCGGGCCGGCCTCCGCCTATGCCGCGATCGGCAAGACCGAGGAAGCCTATTTCAACAAGATCAATGCCGAGGGTGGCATCAACGGCCGCAAGATCAAGTTCATCTCCTACGACGACGGCTATTCGCCGCCGAAGACGGTGGAGCAGGCGCGCAGGCTGGTCGAGAGCGACGGCGTGCTGCTGATCTTCGGCTCGCTCGGCACCTCCACCAACGGCGCCATCCGCAAATACATGAACGAGAAGAAGGTGCCGCAGCTGTTCGTGGCGAGCGGCGCCTCCAAGTGGAATGATCCGAAGCAATATCCGTGGACCATGGGCTGGCAGCCGAGCTACGCCAGCGAGGCGCGCATCTACGCCAAATACATCATGAAGGAGAAGCCGGACGCGAAGATCGGCGTGCTCTACCAGAACGACGATTTCGGCAAGGACTATCTGAGAGGGCTGAAGGACGGCTTAGGGGCCAAGGCGTCGATGATCGTGCTCGAAGACGGCTACGACACGTCGGAGCCCGCGATCGACGAGCACGTCGTGAAGCTGAAGGCCTCGGGCGCCGACGTCTTCCTCAGCATCACCACGCCGAAATTCGCGGCGCAGGCGATCAAGAAGGCGGCCGAGATCAACTGGCATCCGGTCCACATCATCTCCAACGTCTCGGCGTCGGTCGGCGGCGTGCTCGAGCCCGCGGGCCTGGAGATCTCGCAAGGCATCCTGTCGGCGAGCTACACCAAGGACGGCTCCGACCCGCAATGGAATGCCGATGACGGCATGAAGAAGTTCTATAACTTCCTCGCGCAGTACGACCCCAAGGCCAACAAGCTCGATGCCGGCGTGGTGTTCGGCTATGCCGCGGCCCAGACCATGGTGAAGGTGCTGCAGATGTGCGGCGACGACCTTACCCATGAGAACGTCATGAAGCAGGCCGCTTCCTTGAAGGATTTCGAGCCCGACACGCTGCTGCCCGGCATCAAGATCAACACCTCCGCCGATAATTTCGCCCCGATCGAGCAGCTCCAGATGATGCGGTTCAAGGGCAGGAAATGGGAGCTGTTCGGCGACATCATCTCGAGCGAGCTCGGCCACTGAAGCCGCGCAACTCAAAATCGCCTCCGACTAATTAATCAACTCAAGACAGCGGGGCCGTCTCGCAGTCGCACACGAGCGCGCGCCGGTCCTTGACTACTAAAGGAGCAGCCCCTGCGACACAGCCGCGGGGGCTTTCTGTTGAAGGCTCCCGGTAAATCGTATTGAATTGCCTCCGCGCCGCCAAAAATCATCAAGCCAAGAAAAGGGACGCACACACACCAAGAAAATAGGGAGATAGGAATGCCCGCTGTCACCGGCAAACTTGCGGCCGCGTCACTGGCGCTTGCGCTCATTGCGGCCTCGGCCTCCACTGCATCGGCCCAGAAGAAATACGATACCGGCGCGACCGACACCGAAATCAAGATCGGCAACATCATGCCCTACAGCGGACCGGCTTCCGCCTACGGCATCATCGGGCGGACCGAAGCCGCCTATTTCAAGAAGATCAACGACGAGGGCGGCATCAACGGCCGCAAGATCAATTATATCTCCTATGACGACGCCTACTCGCCGCCGAAGACGGTGGAGCAGGCCCGCAAGCTGGTCGAGAGCGACGAGGTGCTGTTCATCTTCAACTCGCTCGGCACGCCGCCGAACTCGGCGATCCACAAATACATGAACTCGAAGAAGGTGCCGCAGCTGTTCGTCGCGACCGGCGCCACCAAGTGGAACGATCCGCAGAACTTCCCCTGGACGATGGGCTGGCAACCCAATTACCAGAGCGAGACGCAGATCTATGCGAAGTGGCTCCTGAAGAACAAGCCGGACGCCAAGATCGCGGTGCTTTACCAGAACGACGATTACGGCAAGGACTACCTCAAGGGCCTCAAGGATGGCCTCGGCTCGAAAGCCGCCTCGATGATCGTCATCGAAGAGAGCTACGAGACCTCCGAGCCGACCATCGACAACCACATCGTCAAGCTGAAGTCGACCGGTGCCGACGTCTTCATGAACATCACGACGCCGAAATTCGCCGCGCAAGCGATCAAGAAGAATTCCGAGATCGGCTGGAAGCCGCTGCACTTCCTCAACAACGTCTCCGCTTCGGTCGGTAGCGTGATGAAGCCCGCCGGCTTCGAGAACGGCCAGGACATCATCTCGGCCGACTATCTCAAGGACGTGTCGGATCCCGCGTGGAACAACGACCCCGGCATGAAGGAGTTTCTGGCGTTCATGACCAAATACTTCCCCGAGGGCGACAAGCTCGATAAGGGCACGATCGTCGGCTATGCCGTGGCGCAGACACTGGTCCAGGTCTTGAAGCAGTGCGGTGACAATCTCACGCGCGAGAACATCATGAAGCAAGCGGCGAACGTGAAGGACTTCCGCACCGAGGCGCTGCTGCCGGGCGTGAAGGTCAACACCTCGCCGACCGATTTCGCGCCGATCAGCCAGCTTCAACTCGAGAAGTTCAAGGGCGAGAAGTGGGAGCTGTTCGGAGACGTGATCAGCGCCGACGTCGGCGGCTAACCCCAAACGACAGAGAGCCCCCTGCGCGGCCATCGCAGGGGGCTTTTGCTTGCGCGCCGATTATGATCACGCGATTGCACAATCGAATGATGGTAAAGCCTGCTTACGCTTTGGCGCCTGATGCGGTAGGCAGGGAGCCGGCGATTTTGTCGCCATCATTTCAGTTCGCTGAAGGCCTTCGTCATGACCGACCGACGTCCCCTGCTCCGCGCGCTCTACGACGCCGCCGTTGCCGCCGCCCATCCCAGCACGATTCTGGCGCCGCATCTGCGGCCGGCGCCTAAAGGGCGCGTGATCTGCCTCGCCGCCGGCAAGGGCGCGGCTGCGATGGCCGCGGCCGCCGAGCGGCACTATCTCGACACGCTCAAGCTCGCGCCGGAGCGCCTCGTCGGCATCGCCACCACGCGCCACGGCTACGGCGTGCCGACGCGCCGCATCCGCGTGGTCGAGGCCGGTCACCCCGTGCCCGACGAGGCCGGCCTGAAGGGCGCCGCCGATACGCTCGCGCTCGCTGGCGAGGCCGGGCCCGACGATCTGCTGCTGGTGCTGCTCACCGGCGGCGGCTCGGCGAACTGGATCGCGCCGGTGGACGGCATCAGCTTCGCGCAGAAGCAGGCGGTCAACAAGGCGCTGCTCCGCTCGGGCGCGCCGATCGGCGAGATGAACACGGTCCGGAAACATTTGTCGCGGATCAAGGGCGGCCGGTTGGCGCGCGCCGGCAAGAATGCCGCCGAGATCGTGACGCTCGCGATTTCCGACGTGCCGCACGACGATCCGTCCGCCATTGCTTCCGGCCCCACCGTGCCCGATCCGACCACGCTGGCGGATGCGCGCGCGATCGTCGCGAAGTACAAGCTCGCCATCGACGACGCCGTCCGCCGCGCGCTCGACGACCCCGCCAACGAAAGCTGCAAGCCGGGCGATGCCGCCTTCGCGCGCGCGCATTTCGAGCTGATCGCGCGGCCCAAGCAATCGCTCGACGCCGCGGTGAAGCTCGCCAAGGAAGCGGGTTATGAGACCATCGATCTCGGCGCCGATCTCGAAGGCGAGGCCCGCGAGGTCGCCGCCGATCACGCCAGGCTCGCGCTTGAAGCACGCGCGCAGGGCAAGCGCCTTGCGATCCTCTCCGGTGGCGAGCTCACCGTTACCGTGCGCGGCAATGGGCGCGGCGGCCCCAACCAGGAATATGCGCTGGCGCTCGCCGGCCTGCTGAAGGACACGCCTGACATATCCGCTCTCGCCGGCGACACCGACGGCGCCGATGGCGGCGCCGGCCACCCCACCGATCCCGCCGGCGCGCTGATTGATGCTGCGACGTTCGCGAAGATGAAGGCGCTGGCGCTTCAGCCGCAGGCGTATCTGGACAACAACGACGCGACGACGTTCTTCGAGGCGACCGGCGATCTGCTGATGCCGGGACCGACACTGACGAACGTGAACGATATCAGGGTGATCTTGGTGGATTGAGGCGCCTGCCCAGGTCTCGCTGTCATTCCCCGCGAAGGCGGGGAATCCAGTACGCCGCGGCCTATCGGCTCGATCACAAACGTCTCGGAGTACTGGATCGCCCGGTCAAGCCGGGCGATGACAGCCGGGCCTCAAAACTCGTTCGCGATCTTCGAGAGCATCCCGATCAGGGCTTCGCGGTTGGACTGCCCGAGCAGCTCGTTCAGCCGGGACTCGTGCTTGGTGGCGACCAGCTTTTTCGCCCGGGTCAGCACGGCCTTGCCCTTGTCGGTCAGCACCAGGATGTGCGAGCGGCGGTCGTTGGTGGAGCGGATCCGCGCGCAAAGGTCGCGGCTTTCGAGATTGTCGAGCATCGCCACGAAGTTCGGGCGCAGGATGCCGAGGGTCGAGGCGATCTCGGTCTGGTTACGGCCCGGATTCTTCTCGACCAGCAGCAGCACGGAGAACTGCGCCGGCGTGAGCTGGAGCGAGGCCATGCAGCGCAAAAAGTTCTCGAACACCTTGAGCTGCGCCCGCTTCAGCACGTAGCCGAGTTGCTCGGAGAGCTCGCCAAGCTGGAGGGCTTCAGGCTGGGCCTCGGCCGCGTCCTTGCGGCCCTTGGCCGCGTCGCCGGGCTTTTCAGAAGACTTTTCAGCGGTTTTGGAAACGGTCATCGCCTCGTGCTCGTGATCCCGCTAAATTCGGGGCGGGTCGTCCGCCCCACCCTTGAAGTTATATTTGATAATTGTTATGGACCATATCAAATATCGTCAGCGTTTCAATGGCTGTGAGCGGACCGTCCACCGCAATTGCGGAGCCCGGTCCCGATCTTTGAGGGGGAGCGTCCGGTCTTGAATACCACCATCATGCTGTTCCTGGTACAGGACGGCATCACCAATGGCGCGATCTATGCGCTGCTCGGCCTGGCGCTGGTGCTGGTGTTCGCCGTCACGCGCGTCATCCTCATTCCCCAGGGCGAATTCGTCACCTACGGCGCGCTGACCTATGCCTCGCTGGCCGCGGGCCAGATGCCGGGCACGGCAAAGCTCGCGCTGGCGCTGGGCATCGGCGCTTTCGTGTTCGACCTGTTCGTGGCGCGCAAGGCGCTGCACGGCCGCCTGATCGCGCGCAGCCTCGTCACCAACGTCGTGCTGCCGGCCATCGTGCTGGCGCTGACCATCTACTTCGCCGCCCAGAAGCCGCCGGTGGCGGTCTGCATTGCGCTGTCGCTGGTGATCGTGGCGATGATCGGCCTCTATCTCTACCGCATCGCGTTCCAGCCGCTGGCGCACACCTCCGTGCTGGTGCTGCTGATCGCATCAGTGGGCGTCCACCTCGCGCTGCAGGGCCTCGGCCTGCTGTTCTTCGGCGCCGAAGGCCAGCGCGGGCCTGCCGTGCTGTCCGGCTCCTTCACCGCCGGCGCACTGCGCTTCACCGGCCAGAGCATCACCGTCTACGGCATCACCATCGCCTTCATCGTCGGGCTCTGGCTGTTCTTCGGGCTGACGCTCTACGGCAAGGCGCTGCGCGCGACCGCCGTGAACCGGCTCGGCGCCCGCCTTGCCGGCATCCGCACCACGCTGTCCGGCCAGATCGCCTTCCTGCTGGCCTCCGTCATCGGCGCGCTGTCGGGCATCATGATCGTGCCGATCACGACGCTCTATTACGACTCCGGCTTCCTGATCGGCCTCAAGGGCTTCGTTGCCGCGATCATCGGCGGCCTCGTCAGCTATCCTCTCACCGCCGTCGCGGCGCTGGTCGTCGGCATCGTCGAGGCGTTCTCGTCCTTCTACGCCTCCAACTACAAGGAAGTGATCGTCTTCATGCTGCTGATCCCCGTGCTGCTGCTGCGCTCGCTCGCCGCGCCCGCGGTCGAGGAAGAGAAGGACTGACGCGCATGCAGAGCCGGCTTCCCATCCTCATCTTCGCGCTTCTCATGGCGGCGATCCCGCATCTCCCGGGCATGCCGCCGTTCTGGATCGTGCTGCTCGACAATATCGGCCTTGCCGCCCTCGTCGCGATGGGCCTCGTGCTGCTCACCGGCGTCGGCGGCCTGACCTCGTTTGGCCAGGCGGCTTTCGTCGGCTTCGGCGCCTACACCACCGCGGTGCTGTCGACGGCCTATGGCCTGTCGCCGTGGCTGACCTTGCCGCTATCGCTGTTGGTCAGCGGATCGTTGGCGGTGCTGCTCGGGCTGGTGACCGTCCGTCTCTCCGGGCACTATCTGCCGCTCGGCACGCTCGCCTGGGGGCTGGGCCTGTTCTATCTCTTCAGCAAACTGGAATTCCTGGGGAGAAACGACGGCATCTCGGCGATCCCGCCGCTGTCGATCGGCTCGTTCAAGATGCTTTCGCCCGGCTCGATCTATTACGCGATCTGGGTTGCCGTGATCCTCTCGGCCCTGCTCACGATGAACCTGCTGGATTCCCGCACCGGCCGCGCCATCCGCGCGCTGCGCCGCGGACACGTCGCAGCCGAAGCGTTCGGCGTGCACACGCCGCGCGCAAAGCTCCTGGTATTCATCCACGCCGCGGTGCTCGCCGGCCTCTCCGGCTGGCTCTACGCGCATCTCCAGCGCGCCGTGAACCCGACGCCGTTCGGCGCGCAGGCCGGCATCGAATATCTCTTCATCGCGGTGGTCGGCGGCGCCGGCTATGTCTGGGGCGGCGTGCTGGGCGCGGCGATCGTCGTGGTCCTGAAGGAGGTGCTGCAAAGCTATTTGCCGCTGATCCTGCCCGGCTCCGGGCAGGTCGAGACCATCGTTTTCGGCATCCTGCTGGTGGCGCTGCTCCAGCTTGCGCCCGGCGGCGTCTGGCCCTGGCTGATGTCGTTCCTGCCCGAGCGAACCAGCGGCAAGAAGCCGGACACCTCGCTGAAACTGGAGCAGCGCACCCGCCCGACCGGCCAGTCCGGCGTCCTGCTCCAGGTCGAGAAGGCGCGAAAACAGTTCGGCGGCGTCATCGCGGTCAACAACGTCTCCTTCGACGTGCAGGCCCGCGAGATCGTCGCGTTGATCGGACCGAACGGCGCCGGCAAGAGCACGACATTCAACCTGATCACCGGCGTGCTGTCGGCGACATCAGGCTCGATCTCGGTGCTCGGCAAGAAGGTCGACAGGGCGCCACCGCAGGAGATCGTCAAGCTCGGCATCTCCCGCACCTTCCAGCATGTGAAGCTCGTCCCTGATATGTCCGTGCTGGAGAATGTCGCGATCGGCGCGCATCTGCGCGGCCATTCGGGACCGATCTCCTCGATGCTGCGGCTCGACCGCGCCGACGAAGCGAGGCTGCTTGCGGAGGCCGCCCGCCAGATCGAGCGCGTGGGCCTCGCCGAGCAGATGCATCAGCTCGCAGGCTCGCTCTCGCTCGGCCAGCAGCGCATCGTCGAGATCGCGCGTGCGCTGTGCGTCGATCCGATGCTGCTGCTGCTCGACGAGCCGGCCGCCGGCCTGCGCCACATGGAGAAGCAGCGCCTTGCCGCGCTGCTCCGCGAGCTGCGCGACGGCGGCATGAGCGTGCTCTTGGTCGAGCACGACATGGGCTTCGTGATGAACCTCGCCGACCGCATCGTGGTGCTCGATTTCGGCACCAAGATCGCGGAAGGCACGCCCGCCACGATCAAGACCAATCCCGAAGTGATCAAGGCCTATCTCGGAGTGGCGGCATGAGCGCGCTGTTGTCCGTCGCCGACGCCCATGTCGCCTATGGCAAGGTCGAGGCCGTGCGCTCGGTCTCGCTCGAGGTCGGCGCCAACCAGATCGTCACCATCGTCGGCGCCAATGGCGCCGGCAAGACCACGCTGCTCTCCGCCATCATGGGCATCTTGCCGCTGAAGGGCCGCGTCGCCTTCGCCGGGCAGGATCTGTCACGGCTCGACATCGAGGACCGCGTCGCGATGGGGCTCGGCCTCGTCCCCGAGCACCGCGAGCTGTTCGTGACCATGAATGTCGAGGACAATCTCGAGCTGGGGGCCTTCCGCATCGAGCGGAGCAAGGCGAAAACCTCGATGGAGCGCGTCTACACGCTGTTTCCGCGGCTGAAGGAGCGGCGCAAGCAGTTGGCGGGCACCCTCTCCGGCGGCGAGCAGCAGATGCTCGCGATGGGCCGTGCGCTGATGGGCGAGCCGAAGCTCTTGATGCTGGACGAGCCGAGCCTCGGCCTCGCCCCGATCATCGTCGCCGACATCTTCCGCATCGTCACCGAGCTGCGCGCCAGCGGCGTCTCCGTGCTGCTGGTCGAGCAGAACGCACAGGCTGCGCTGAAGATCGCGGACCAGGCCTATGTGATGGAGCTCGGCGAGTTCGTGCTCAGCGGCAAGGCCAGCGATGTCGCGGCGAACGAGCGCGTCGCGGCCAGCTATCTCGGCTTCCAGCACGAAGGCGCGAGCGTGATCTGATTTCTTGGCTAGCTCCGCTTCCCTTCTCTCGTTGCGGGAGGAGGCGGCTTAGGCGGTCTTCGGCCGCCGTTCTTAAGAACGCCGATGCTTCGCACCGGCTATGGCGCTGGATGAGAGGTTCTCTCCGCGAATTGCGACGTGGGACCATCGCAGGCGGAGAGAAACCCCTCATCCGTCTCGCGGCTACGCCGCGAGCCACCCTCTCCCGCAGGGGGAGAGGGTGTACCGTGCGAGCTGCGCTAGCTTTCGCTTGAAGGCAGACTCGCTTTTCCCTTCAACGCCGCGACCTCCGCTTCCAGCTCCGCGATCCGCTGGTCCCTCGCCGCCAGCGCTGCCGCGACATCCGGCGCATCGAACTTCTGCGGAATGTGCTGCGGGCAGTTGGTGTCCCACGCTGCGATCTTGAACAGGATCACCTGCTCAGGGCGCGCGCGGTACCCCTTGGGCATCAGCGACGTCGTCAGCGCCTCGTCGTCCTCGACGACGCGCGCCTCGCCCCAGATCTTGACGCGGCGGCGATGGGCGTAGTCCATCACGAAGATATAGGCCTTGGGATTCTCGGACAGGTTTCCCTGCGTGATGTATTGCCGGTTGCCGGCGTAGTCCGTGAAAGCCAGCGTCTGCTTGTCCAGCACCTTCAAAAACCCCTTGGGACCGCCGCGGTGCTGGATGTAGGGCTGGCCATCGCCCGACGCGGTCGCGAAATAAAAGCTGTTGGCGTCAGCCAGGAACGCCGCAAGGTTCTCGTCGACCTCGGTGCGCCATCCGCGCTGCTCGGCATGAGCATAGCCTTCGCGTGATCCCTTTCGTGTCTGGATCGATTTCACCGCCGGCGTGAACGCCACGTCGCTGGCGTAGGTGTGAGTTGCCGTCATCGGAACATCTCCTGAAATCCCGGCGCATCCCTGCGTCTTTCGCTGTCTAAGGTGGACCTTCCGGCGGGCAAAACAATCTGGCCACTTGACACTTCATCATTGCAATATATGCGATAATACCATGGACCGCCTCGAAGCCATGCACGTCTTCGTCACCGTCGCCGATCTGCGCGGCTTTGCGCCGGCGGCGCGCAAGCTGCAGCTGTCGCCATCGGCCGTGACGCGGCTGATCGCGGCGTTGGAGGAGCATCTCGGCGCGCGGCTGCTGCAGCGCACCACCCGGCAGGTGAGATTGACCGATGTCGGCACGCGCTATCTGGAGCGCGCGCGGCGCATCCTCGCCGATGTCGAGGAGGCCGACGGCTCCGCGCGCGAGGAGCGCAACCGGCCGAGCGGCCGTCTGGTGGTGTCGGCGCCCCTCGGCTTCGGGCGGCTGCATGTCTCGCCGGTCATGACCGATTATCTCAAGCGCTATCCGGAGGTCACGGCCGAGCTCAG
This sequence comes from Bradyrhizobium sp. 956_D2_N1_4, assembly GCF_052076025.1. NCBI lineage: Bacteria > Pseudomonadati > Pseudomonadota > Alphaproteobacteria > Hyphomicrobiales > Nitrobacteraceae > Bradyrhizobium > Bradyrhizobium sp. 956_D2_N1_4. The sequence goes on from NZ_CP197237.1 coordinate 6,759,981, forward strand.
GCTCTCGGACAACCTCGTCAATCTCGTCGAGGACGCAGTCGATGCCGCGGTGCGGATCGGCCATCTCGCCGATTCTTCGCTGGTCGCACGCCAGGTCGGCGAGATGCGGCGGATCACGGTGGCGACGCCGGGCTACCTGAAGCGCCACGGCGAGCCGAAGACGCCACAGGAATTGCTCGCGCACCAGACCATCGCGTTCGGCCCCTACGCCAATTGGCAATTCGTGCAGGACGGCCGCGATATCGAGTGGACGCCGACGCCACGTTTTACCAGCAACAGCGCCGACGCCGCCCTGCAATATGCAGAAGCCGGCGGCGGCATGACGCGCGTGCTGGCCTATCAGGCCGCGGAGGGGTTGAAGCGCGGGCGGCTGAAAATCGTGCTGGCGAAATACGAGCAGCCGGCGCTGCCGATCCATATCGTCTATCCGAACTCGCGCCTGCTCTCGGCCAAGGTGCGCGCCTTCATCGATCTCGTGGTGGAGACGGCGGAGTGGAGGTTTGGGTGAGGTCTCCCTCTCCGTCATGGCCGGGCTTGTCCCGGCCATCCACGTTCTTTGACGCGGAAAGTCAGAACGTGGATGCCCGGGACAAGCCCGGGCATGACGACGGAAAGGCCGGGGGCTCATCCCTTCTTCGGCACCACGCGGAACGTCCCGCTCGCGCGTGCGATCACGACGTCGTCGGCCTTTGCGAGACTCTGCGCGAAACAGATCGTCTTGCCGGTCCGGATCACGTCGCTCTCGATCGTAAGCCACTGGCCGATCTCGGCGGAGCCGACGAAATCGACCGTGAGCGAGATCGTGACGAACGAGGTGGTCCAGTTCGTCATCTGCGCGCAGCTATAGCCCATGGCGTTGTCCGCGAGTGCGGCGATGAGGCCGCCATGGATCAGGCCGCGGCCGTTGGTGTGCGGCCTGGCGAGACGCAGACCGATGATCACGGCCTTGTCGGTTTTCTTCGCGTAGAGCGGCTCCCACGGCTCGGTGAGCGGACTCTTGCGGGAAAGCGGCTCGAAGCCGTCGGGGATGTCGGTGTCGGTCATAGCGTGTCTCGCGTTGCTGGCTGGCGCCATTGAACGCGATGGACGTGACGGACGCATCACCTACAAAGTTTTAAACGGAATTTGCGCGGGTGTTTGAAATGACCTCCGGCGTTGCCTCACGAAGATTGTCATCACCCGCGAAATCGGGTGATCCAGTATCCCAGAGACGGTGACGTGATACGGAGAAGCCGCGGCGTACTGGATGCCCCGCCTCCGCGGGGCATGACAGCTGTTGTCAAAACGGCAGCCCCACATAGTTCTCCGACAGCGACGTCATCGCGGCCTGCGACTGCGTCACGTAGTCGAGCTCGGCGAGCTGGATGCGCCCGCCGATGGTGCCGGTGTCGGGGAATTTGTGCAGCATCGAGGTCATCCACCAGGAGAAGCGCACCGCTTTCCAGACCCGCGCCAGCGCCGTGGCGGAATAGGCGTCGATGCCGGCGTTGGATTTCTCGTCGTAGAATTCGCGGAGTGCGTTCGACAGATAATGCGCATCGCTGGCAGCTAAGTTCAGGCCCTTCGCGCCGGTCGGCGGCACGATGTGGGCGGCGTCGCCGCACAGGAACATCGTGCCGAACCGCATCGGCTCGGCGACGAAGCTGCGCAGCGGCGCAATGCTCTTCTCGATCGAGGGCCCCGTGACGAGACTGTCGGCGGCCTCCTGATCAAGCCGGCGCTTCAATTCGTCCCAGAATCGGTCGTCCGGCCATTGGTCGACATGGTCGTCGAGCGCGCACTGCACATAGTAGCGGCTGCGCTTGGTCGAGCGCATGGTGCAGAGCGCGAAGCCGCGGGCGTGGTTGGAATAGATCAGCTCGTGGCTGACAGGGGGCGTCTCCGAGAGGATGCCGAGCCAGCCGAACGGGTAGATCCGCTCGAATTCCTCGATCGCCGTGGCCGGGACGCTGGCGCGGCTGACGCCGTGAAAGCCATCGCAGCCGGCGATGAAGTCGCAATCGATCGTGTGGGTGACCCCGTCCTTGACATAGGTGACGCGCGGCCGACTGCCGTCGAAATCGTGCGGCTGAACGTCCTTGGCCTCGTAGACCGAGGTGAGACCCGCGGCCTTGCGCGCATTCATCAGGTCGAGCGTGACCTCGGTCTGGCCATAGATCATGACCGTCTTGCCGGTCGCGGCCTTCATGTCGATGCGGTGACGGCGGCCGGAAAAGGCGAGCTCGATGCCTTCATGCACCAGGCCTTCGGCATGCGCCCGCGCGCTGGCGCCGATCTGGTCGAGCAGCGCGACGGTTCCCTCCTCGAGGAGGCCGGCACGGATGCGGCCGAGCACGTAGTCCGGGCTCTGCCGCTCCAGAATCACGTTGTCGATGCCGTATTGGTGCAGCAGTTGCCCAAGCAACAATCCGGCCGGCCCGGCCCCGATGATTGCGACTTTTGTCCGCAATACTTGCTCCTCCCGATCCTGTAGGTTTTCGCCGCGGCTCGCTTGTCGCGTCGGTCCGCGCAAGATAATTATATCATATAATCGTTGGGCAAAAGGGGAGTGCGCCCGAGCAGCGACAAATCCATGCAACATGGCTGACGTAGATGACGCGGCGGCACGCCGCGCCAGTTCCGGCTTGAACGCGCCGGCAAATTATATAACATGTTAATTAATGAGACCGGGCCGTCGAAGCCCGCCGTCGAAACAGGGAGAGACGACCGATGAGGAGAGCCTGTCTGGCGTTGCTGCTGGCAGCAAGCGTGAGCCCCGCGTTCGCGCAGGACAAGACCTTCGACCTGAAGGTTTCGCACTGGGTGCCGGCGTCGCACCCGCTGCAGAAGTCCCTGGAAGACTGGGTGGCCGCGGTGAATAAGGATTCCGGCGGCACCATCACGGGCAAGGTGTTTCCCGCCCAGCAACTCGGCAAGGCATTCGACCATTACGACATGGCGCGCGACGGCATCGCCGACGTCACCTACGTCAATCCCGGCTATCAGCCCGGCCGCTTCCCGATCGTCGGCGCCGGCGAATTGCCGTTCCTGATCTCGGACGCCAAGGGCGGCTCGATGGGCCTGGACGCCTGGTACCGCAAATATGCCGAGAAGGAGATGAAGGACGTCAAATACTGCCTCGCCTTCGTCCACTCGCCTTCGTCGTTCCATTCCAAGACGAAGAAGATCGTGATGCCGGAGGACGTGAAGGGCCTGAAGATCCGTCCCGCGCACGCCACCATGGCGAATTTCGTCACCTCGCTCGGCGGCACCAATGTGCAGTCCTCCGCGCCCGAAGTGCGCGACATCATCGAGCGCGGCGTCGCCGACGGCGTCACCTTCCCCTGGGGCTCGCTGGTGCTGTTCGGCATCGACAAGGTGACCAAGTACGACATGGAGGCGCCGCTCTACACCACGACCTTCGTGTTCGTGATCAACAAGGACAAGTACAACGCGATGTCCGACAAGCAGAAGGCCGCGATCGACAAGAACTGCTCGACCGAGATGGCCGGCGTGGTCGGCGAGCACTGGGGCAAGTTCGAGGACGCCGGCGTCGACAAGGTCAAGGCGGAAGCCGGCCACGAGGTCTACAAGCTGACGCCGGAGCAGACCGCCGCCTGGAAGAAGGCCGCCGATCCCTTGGTCAAGACCTGGGGCGACGGCGCCAAGAAGGCCGGCGCCGATCCGGACGCGGCGCTTAGCGAGCTGAAGGCGTCGCTGAAGAAGTACAACGCGCTGGCGGAGTAGCGCCAAGCTGCGGCCGCGGCCAGCTCTCTTCTTCCCCCTCTCCCCGTTCTTACGGGGAGTGGGTTGGGGTGAGGGGCTGCTTCCGCAGAGACGGTGACAGCTCGATTCGCGGAGAGTCCCCCTCACCCGAATTCGAGCGACGCTCGAATTCGACCTCTCCCCGCAAGCGGGGCGAGGTGAAGTGCGCGGCGAGACCGAGATCAAACAATGACAGCACACGACGTGACACCCCCCATGAAGCGCTCCTGGATGGACCGCATCATTGACACGATCGAATGGATCGCGGCCGGCTTCGTCGGCATCGTCGCGCTCGACATCTTCCTGTCGGTGCTGCTGCGCAACACGCTGAACTACTCGATCCCCGACTCGTTCGATATCGGTCGCATGCTGCTCGGCATTCTCATTTTCTGGGGCATCGCGGCGACGTCCTATCGCGGCACCCACATCACGGTCGACCTCATCTGGGGCAATGTCGGGCCGCGCTATCAGCGCTGGATCGACGTGTTCGCGACCCTGGTGCTGCTGTTCGTCGTCACCGTGCAGACCTGGACGCTGTTCGACAAGGTGCGCGGCACCTACAACGACAACGTCCAGACCTTCGACATGCACATGCCGACCTGGCCGTTCTTCGCGGTCGCCTGGATCGGCGACGTCTCCGCGGTGCTGCTGATCGCGATCCGCACCTACCGCCTGATCTTCCATCCCGAAGACATGCACGATCCCAAATTGAAGGCGACGGAGTAATCATGAGCACCGATGCCGTCGCCTTAATCGGCTTCGTTTCCCTGTTCGTCCTGATGCTGCTGCGCGTGCCCGTCGGCATGGCCATGGGCCTCGTCGGCGTGTCCGGCTTCGCCTATCTCGTCAACGGGACGGCGGCGCTGAAGCTGGTCGGCCAGACCTCGATGCGCACGGTCACCGACTACACGTTCGGCGTCATCCCGATGTTCCTGCTGATGGGCTCCTTCGTCAGCAATTCCGGCATGAGCCGCGAGCTGTTCCGCGCCGCCAACGGCTTCGTCGGGCACCTGCGCGGCGGGCTCGGCATCGCCACCGTCGGCGCCTGCGGCGGCTTTGCCGCGATCTGCGGCTCCTCCGTCGCGACCGCCGCGACCTTCTCCGCCGTCGCCTACCCCGAGATGCGCCGCTTCGGCTATCCGCAGTCGTTCGCCACCGGCGTGATCGCCGCCGGCGGCACGCTGGGCGCGATGCTGCCGCCGTCCACCGTGCTCGCGGTCTACGGCATCATCACCGAGCAGGACATCGGAAAGCTTTTCATCGCCGGCATCATTCCGGGCCTGCTGGCAATGACCATGTACATGATCACGATCTTCCTGATCGGTCATTTCCGCCCGGACTTCCTGCCCAAGGGCAAGGTGCTGCCGTGGCGCGAGCGCTTCGCGGGCCTGAAGGACATCTGGGCGCCGGTCTTGCTGTTCGTCTTCGTCATCGGCGGCCTCTACGGCCTGCCGTTCCTGCCGCGCTTCACGCCGACCGAAGCCGGCGGCGTCGGCGCCGCGGGCGCCTTCATCATCGGCGTTGTCACCGGGCGGCTCGACCGCGAGAAGATTTTGGCCTCGCTGCTGCAGGCGACGCGCACCGCGGCCGCCGTGTTCACCGTGCTGATCGGCGCGCTGATCTTCGGCTATTTCCTCACGGTGACGCAGACGCCGCAGAAGGTCACCGAATTCCTCACCGGTCTCGGCCTCGGCCCCTACGGCGTGCTGGCGCTGATCATGGTGATGTATCTCGTGCTCGGCTGCCTGATGGACGCCATGGCGATGATCATCCTCACCGTGCCGATCATTTTTCCCGTGATCACGCATCTCGGGTTTGATCCGATCTGGTTCGGCGTCATCATCGTGATGACCGTCGAGCTCGGCCTGATCCATCCGCCGGTCGGGATGAACGTCTTCGTCATAAAAAGCGTGGTGAAGGACGTTTCCTTCTCCACGATCTTCAAGGGCGTGATCCCGTTCGTGGCGACGGATCTGGTGCGGCTGGTGATTTTGATCGCGTTCCCGCTGCTGGCAACCTGGCTGCCGACACGGATGATGGCGCACTAGTGAACGCCTACGGCGCGACGCGCTGTTGTCCCCTCTCCCCTTGTGGGAGAGGGTGGCTCGCCGCGGAGCGGCGAGACGGGTCAGGGTATCTCTCCGCCCGCACACTTGCGTTTGCGGAGACAACCCCTCATCCGGCGCTTCGCGCCACCTTCTCCCACAAGGGGAGAAGGAAGATCACTGCGCTTAGCGCAATAGATTGGAGAGAAGCGATGACCACACCGGCGCTCGAGACCAAATACGTCTTCACCGTCACCGCAAAAATCGGCGACGTCATCACGGCCGGCGAGACCGGCATCGGCGTCCGCCGCATCATCCCGATTATCGGCGGCGAGGTGACGGGCGCGATCACCGGCAAGGTGCTGCCGTTCGGCGCCGACTTCCAGACCATCCGGCCCAACGAGCTGATCGATCTCGAAGCCAAATACGCCTTCGAAACGGATGACGGCGCCATCGTCTATGTCGAGAACAAGGGCATGCGCTTCGGCCCGGTCGAGCTGCTGCAAAAGCTCAAGCGTGGTGAGCCGGTCGATCCGAAGCTGATTTACTTTCGCACGGTCCCGCAATTCGAGACGGGGCACGAAAAATATCGCTGGCTGATGGAGCACATCTTTGTCGGCTCAGCCGCACGCCATGCGGACCGCGTGGTGATCGACGTGCATCAGGTGCTGTGAGAAGCCTGCCACCTCGTCATTGCGAGCGCAGCGAAGCAATCCAGGATCTTTCCGCGGAGAGACTCTGGATTGCTTCGCTGCGCTCGCAATGACGGTGGATGCGGCAACAGCAGCGTATCACAAGGCCGTAGAGACCCCTGACCGCCGGATGAGATCCAGGCAATTCAATCCCCGCTGGGGGGATATCCTCCCCGCCCTCCTTGACTCCCCCAGAATTCGTTATACAACATAACTATTCTGACAAGGACGCAAATGACACAGGGAAACGCCGAGACCGCTGACGCGGGCGCCTCCGGGCTTTTGAGGATCGAGCGGGCGGACCGGGTTCTGACCGTGGGCCTGAACCGGCCGGCCAAGCGCAATGCGCTCAATGACGGCATTATCCTCGAAATCGGCGAGTGCTTTGCCTCCCTGCCCGAGGATATCGGCGCGGTCGTCATCCACGGCATCGGCGATCATTTCTCCTCCGGTCTCGACCTCTCCGAGCTCCAGGACCACGACGCGACCGGCGGCCTCCTGCATTCCCAGATGTGGCACCGGGTGTTCGACCGCATCCAGTACAGCCGCGTGCCCGTGATCGCTGCGCTCCGGGGCGCGGTGATCGGCGGCGGGCTGGAGCTGGCCTGTGCCGCCCATATCCGCGTCGCCGAGCCCTCGACCTATTTCGCCCTGCCGGAAGGGCAGCGCGGCATCTTCGTCGGCGGCGGCGGCTCGGTGCGACTGCCGCGGCTGATCGGCGTTGCCAGGATGATGGACATGATGCTGACCGGCCGCGTCTATAGCGCGACCGAAGGCGCGTCCTACGGCTTTACGCAATATGTGACGGAGGCCGGCAACGGGCTCGGCAAGGCGCTGGAGCTTGCAACCAAGGTCGCCTCCAACGCGCCGCTGACGAACTTCGCCGTGCTCCAGGCGCTGCCGATGATCGCGGAGGCCAATCCGCAGGCCGGCCTGTTGATGGAATCGCTGATGGCAACAGTTGCGCAGAGCGACAAAGAGGCAAAACGCAGGATCCGCGAATTCCTCGAACACAAGACCGCAAAGGTGAAGCCGAAGTCATGAGCGGACAGCCGTCCTCTTCCAGCATGGAGCGCGGCGCGAGCACTTCCCCGCTGCGGCCCATTTCGTTCGGCGATCCCGTCGTCAACATCGAGCGGCGCGACGACGGCACGATTTATCTGCGGCCCAAACAGCCGCTCGGCGACTATCCGGTCCGCCTCACCGACCGCCTGCATCATTGGGCCAAGACGACGCCGGACCGCGTCTTCATGGCCGAGCGCGAAGGCGGCCGCGGCTGGCGCAAGATCACTTACGCCGAGCTGCTCGCCGCGAGCCGGCACATTGCCTCCGGCCTGATTGCGCGCGGCCTGTCGGCGGAGCGGCCGGTCGTCATCCTCTCAGGCAATTCGATCGACCACGCGCTGCTGGCGTTCGGCGCGTTCTATGCCGGCATTCCGTTCTGCCCGGTGTCGCCGGCCTATTCGCTGGTGTCGAAGGATTACGGCAAGCTGTCTTACCTGATGAAGCTGCTGACGCCCGGCCTCGTCTTTGCCGAGGATGCGGGCAAGTTCGCGGACGCGCTCGCCGCCAATGTCTCGCTCGGCACCGAGATCGCCGCGTCCTGGGGCAGCGTGCCGGATCGCGACGTCACCCTGCTCGCCGACCTCATGGCGACGCCGCTTCGCAGCGATCTCGACGCGATACACGACAAAATCGGCCCCGACACGATCGCAAAGTTCTTGCTGACGTCGGGCTCGACCGGCAATCCCAAGGCCGTCATCAACACCCAGCGCATGATCTGCGCCAACCAGGTGATGCTGCGCGAGACGCTCGCCTTCCTCAAGGACGAGCCCCCGGTCATCATCGACTGGCTGCCCTGGAATCACACCTTTGGCGGCAACCACAATATCGGGCTGACGCTCTACAATGGCGGCTCGATGTATCTCGACGCCGGCAAGCCGGTGCCGGGCGGCATCGAGGAGACCGTGCGCAATCTCCAGGAGATTTCGCCGACGGTCTATTTCAACGTCCCCAAGGGCTATGAATCGCTGCTGCCGTATTTGCGCGACGACCAGGGCCTGCGCGCAAAGTTCTTCGACCGGCTGCACGCGATGTTCTTCTCGGGCGCCGCGCTGTCGCCGTTCGTCTGGAACAGCCTCGACGAGCTCGCGGTGAAGGAGAAGGGCTACCGCGTGCCGATGCTGACGGGCCTTGGCGCCACCGAGACCGCGCCGTTCTTCATGTCGGTCAATCCGCGCACGAGCCGGTCCGGCCATGTCGGGCTGCCCGTGTCGGGCAATGACGCCAAGCTGGTGCCGAACAACGGCAAGATGGAAGTGCGTGCCAAGGGGCCGAACGTGATGCCCGGCTATTGGCGCCAGCCCGACATCACCGCAAAATCCTTCGACGAGGAAGGATTCTACAAGATGGGCGACGCGCTCAAGCCCGTCGATCCCGATGATCTCAACGCCGGCTTCGATTTCGACGGCCGCGTCAGCGAGGACTTCAAGCTCGGCAGCGGAACCTGGGTCAGTGTCGGCCCGCTGCGCGCGCGCTTCGTCGCGGCCTGCGCGCCGCTGGTGCGCGACGTCGTCATCGCCGGCATCAACCGCGACGAAATCTCCGCGCTGGTGCTGCTCGATCTCGACGGCTGCCGGCTGATCAATCCGACGCTGCCGGCCGACGATCTCACCGTCACGGCCCGCGACCGGCTGGTACGTGAGGCCTTCCGCGAGCGCCTGACGCGCTTTCTGTCTTCGGCCACCGGTTCCTCGACGCGGATCACGCGCGCGATCCTGCTGGATACGCCGCTCTCGATCGACAAGGGCGAGGTCACCGACAAGGGCTCGATCAACCAGCGCGCGGTGCTGGAACATCGCGACGCGCTGATCGAGGAGCTCTACGCTGCCAATCCATCGGACCGTGTGATATCGGTCGGCTAAGAAACCATCGCCAAAGGAGAACGCCATGTTGTTGAAGGATCAGGCAGTCATCGTTACCGGCGGTGCATCGGGACTGGGCGCGGCGACCGCGCGAAAGCTGGCGGCGCAGGGCGCCAAGGTCGCGGTGTTCGACCTCAATGCCAAGCTCGCGGAGACCGTCGCGGCCGAGCTCAAGGGCGTCGCCGTGACCTGCGACGTCTCCGATGCCGCCTCGGCTGAGGCTGCGATCACGCAGGCGACCAAGGCGCATGGACCCGCGCGCGTGCTGGTGAACTGCGCCGGCATCGGCGTCGCCAAGCGCGTGGTCGGCCGCGACGGGCCGATGGCCCTTGCCGATTTCGACAAGGTGATCAAGGTCAACCTCATCGGCACCTTCAACATGCTGCGCCTCGCCGCGACCGAGATGTCCAAGCTCGAGCCGCAGGCGACCGGCGAGCGCGGCGTCATCATCAATACGGCGTCCGTTGCCGCCTATGACGGCCAGATCGGCCAGTCGGCCTATTCGGCCTCCAAGGGCGGCATCGTCGGCATGACGCTGCCGATCGCGCGCGAGCTCGCGCAGTTCGGCGTCCGCGTGCTGACGATCGCGCCCGGCCTGTTCCTGACGCCGCTGCTCGCCAACCTGCCGCAGGAAGCCCAGGACTCGCTCGCCGCCGCGATCCCGTTCCCGCGCCGGCTCGGCCACGCCGACGAGTTCGCCGCGCTCGCGCTGCACATGGTCGAGAACTCGTACCTGAACGGCGAAGTGGTGCGCCTCGACGGCTCGCTGCGCATGGCGCCAAAGTAAGGCGCAACGAAAGCAGGGCCATCGCATGTTCGTGAACCGGCGCGACGTCCAGATCCAGTGGGGCGACTGCGACCCCGCCAACATCGTCTATTACCCGCGCTATTTCGCGATGTTCGACGATTCGACCTCGACCCTGTTCGAGGTCGCCGGCTTCTCCAAGCAGGACCTGGTCCGCAAATACGGCCTGGTGGGCATCCCCATGGTCGATACGCGGGCCAAGTTCTACATCCCCTCGACCTATGGCGACTGGATCACCATCGAAACGAGGATCGAGAGCATCAAGCGCTCGAGCTTCGAGGTGAAGCACAGCGTCTACAAGGGCGAGGCGCTGGCGCTCGAGGGTTTTGAGACCCGCGTCCTGGTCCGCCGCGATCCCGTTAACCCCGACAAGCTGAAATCGGCACCGTTTCCGGCGGAAATGGTAGCCAAATTCACGGGAAGTTAGGTCTGGAGCTAAATCGCCGCATCACCAAAAGAGGGGGCTGAATTACCCCCCGATTTCTGCTTTCAAAGAAACACGTCAAGGGAGGAATAGATGAAACGCTTTTACCTGACCGCCGCCATCGCCGCGGCGACGCTTGCCCTGCCGGCTCTGCCTGCGCTGGCCCAGACCAGCGAAATCACCATCGGCATCACCACCACAACGACCGGCCCGGGTGCCGCACTCGGCATTCCCGAGCGCAACGCGCTGGAATTCGTGCCGAAGGAGATCGGCGGCGTGCCGCTGAAGGTGATCGTGCTCGACGACGGCGGCGATCCCACCACGGCGACCACCAATGCCCGCCGCTTCGTGACCGAATCCAAGGCCGACATCATCATGGGCTCGGCGCTGACGCCGCCGACCATCGCCGTCTCCAACGTCGCCAACGAGGCCGGCATTCCGCATTTCGGCCTGGCGCCGTTCCCGATCACGCCTGAGCGCATGAAGTGGTCGGTGGCGATGCCGCAGCCGATCCCGATCGTGGGCAAGGTGCTGTACGACCACATGAAGTCGAAGGGCGTGAAGACCGTCGGCTATATCGGCTATTCCGACTCCTATGGCGACCTCTGGTTCAACGACCTGAAGGCCCAGGCCGTGCCGATGGGCATCACCATCGCCGATGAGGAGCGCTTCGCCCGCCCTGATACGTCGGTGACCGGACAGGTGCTGAAGCTCGTCGCCGCCAACCCCGACGCGATCCTGGTCGGCGCTTCCGGTACCGCGGCTGCGCTGCCGCAGACCGAGCTGCGCGAGCGCGGCTATCAGGGCCTGATCTACCAGACCCATGGCGCCGCCAGCATGGACTTCATCCGCATCGCCGGCAAAGCAGCGGAAGGCGTGCTGATGGCCTCCGGTCCCGTCATGGACCCCGAGGACCAGCCGGACGAAGCCGCCACCAAGAAGCCGGGCCTCGCGCTCAACACCGCCTATGAGGCCAAGTACGGCCCGAACAGCCGCAGCCAGTTCGCCGGTCACTCCTATGATGCGTTCGAGATCCTCAAGCGCATCATTCCGACGGCGCTGAAAACCGCAAAGCCCGGCACACCGGAATTCCGCGAAGCGATCCGCCAGGCGCTGCTGTCGGAGAAGGAGCTGGCAGCGAGCCAGGGCGTCTACAACTTCACCGAAAAGGACCGCTACGGCCTCGACGAGCGCTCGCGCATCCTGCTCACGGTGAAGAACGGCAAGTACACGCTCGTGAGATAAGGCGCGGCGAAAGTTTCGAGACGACGAGAGCCGGCCCATTGGGCCGGCTCTTTTGTTTTTCTTCTGGGGCGAATTGCCTACCGAGGTCGTCATGCCCGGGCTTGTCCCGGGCATCCACGTTCTTTGCACCGTACCGCAAGGCGTGGATGGCCGGGACAAGCCCGGCCATGACGGTGTGGAGAGTTCAGCGCCTCGAGAACTACGGTCTTGTGAGCGCTAAGCCGCCTGCCGCAGCGGGGTCCAGGCGAACTCCGGATAATAATCGTCCATCATGCGGTCGACATAGGCGGTGAGGTTCGCAAATCCCTCGGCGCGCTGACGCAGGCCGGATTCGAAGAAGGGCGTCAGGATTCCGGCGAGCGCGCCGAAGGCGGTGGCATCGACGCCGCAGGGCTTGTTGCCCATCAGGTAGGCCTTGTCGCCGAGCTGCACCGAAAGCGCGAACAGCGAACGTACCGCGAGATCGACGTCGTCATCGGGCGCGTGGCGGCCGAGGCCGGAGAGCAGATAGTTCTCGGCGACACGAAATTGCGCATCCTCGCGCAACTTTTCGCGATTGTGCTCCGGCGCGCCGTCGAAGAAATGCGAGGGCCCCTTGGCGAAGTTGACCGGATCGACCCAGCGCGCCCCGACCAGCGCCCAGTAGACGTGATGCTCGATCATGCGCTCGAACGCCCAGGCCTGCGCGCGCTCGGAGAGCGACAGCCCCGCGTCGAAATCGAAGCCATAGCGGCGCTCGATATGGGCGCGAATGAAGGTGGAATCGGCCACCGCCTCGCCGCCATCGTCGATGAACGGCAGCTGCCCCTTGGGCGAGGCCGGCGGCATCGCCCGCTCCTTCCGGTAGGGCAGTCCCGCCATCTTGAGCTGGACCTCGGTCTTGGTGACGAAGGGGCTGATTTCCGGCAGGCCGAAGCCGGCGCCAAAGCCATAAAGCGTGATCATGCGAACTCTCTCCTGGACCTGCGAAATTTGGGCTTGCGAAATTTGGACTTGCGAAACTTTGAGGGAACCTAGTGACCGGCTGCTGCCACCATGGTGGCAGCAGCCGTGATATCTTCTGCGAAACGGGCCCCCCGCCAGGCGCGGGCCATGACATGGCGGGCCAGCGCGTCCGCAGCCTGGGTCAGCAAGCGTGCCATCACGCTTGCGAGAGCAAATCGGAGGTCGACGGCCATGAGATCGAGCGAAACGAGGCGGCCGAGCGCCCAGGCGGACCAGACCTGTGCCCGCAACATCGGAATCGCCGGGCCAAAATGGGTTGGAATGATCATGGACAAATCCTCTTCAGTCGATGTGTTGTCCCGGTATAGACACCCCCTGCTGCCAACATCCTGTCAGCAGCAGCGCGCCATTTTCTGATCCGTCCCCCGATAAGAGAATTGCCATGAGACGCGCCGACCGGCTGTTTCAGATCATCCAGGTGCTGAGGCGCACGCGTAAGCCGCTGACCGCGGACGCGATCGCGGCCGAGCTCGAGACCTCGAAGCGCACCATCTATCGCGACATCGCAACCTTGATCGGCCAGCGGGTGCCGATCCGCGGCGAAGCCGGCATGGGCTACATCCTCGAGAAGGGTTTCGACCTGCCGCCCTTGATGCTGACACCCGACGAGATCGAGGCGGCGGTGCTGGGCGCGCAATGGGTCGCGGGCCATGCCGATTCCGCACTGGCACGCGCGGCCGAAGATTTGATGGCCAAGATCGCCGACACCGTGCCTGAGCGCTTGCGTCCCTTCGTGCTGGAGCCGGCAAGCCGCGCGCGGCCGAGCTGGAACAGGGAGCCGGACCGCCTCGACATGGCGCGCACGCGCACCCAGATCCACGAAGGCAGGAAGATCATGCTGCGCTATCGCGACGAGCAGGGCCGCCCCAGCGAGCGCATGATCTGGCCGATCTCGGTCGGCTATCTCGAAGCCGTGCGCCTGCTTGCGGCCTGGTGCGAGCTGCGCGGCGACTTCCGCAGCTTCCGCACCGACCGCGTCGTGGATGCGAACTATCTCGACGATAAATATCCGGAGCGGCGCGACGTGCTGCGCGCAAGATGGCGGCAGAGCCTGGTCTGGGGCCCGCCAAAGGACACGTGAGCGCGATGGAAGAGACCTCCCCCGTCGACCTGTCGAGCTGGTGCCAGAGCTGCGGCGCCTGCTGTGGCTATTCGGAGAACTGGCCGCGCTTCTCGATCGAGAGCGACGAGGAGCTTGCCGCAATCCCCGAGACGCTCGTCAACGCGCGCCAATCCGGCATGCGCTGCGAGGGCGATCGCTGTTCGGCGTTGCGGGGGGAGATCGGAAAGCAGACGGCCTGCGGCATTTACGAGGTGCGGCCGGAGGTGTGCCGCACCTGCATGCCGGGAGACGCCGAATGCGCGATGGCGCGGCGGAAATTCGGACTGCCGGTAATCGAGGTCGCTTAGGCTGGAACGGCTACCGCTGGAACGGCTTCGCTGACCTCGTCGTCGAACCCGTCCTCAAGCGGTGCAAGCACCGAGAGCGGCTTGGTCGACAGCGTGATCGGCTTGCGGCCCCCCGACAGCGACGGCGACGATTTGACCGTGCTTTCGCGCGACAGCGCGTAGAGCGTCGAGCCGACGCGGCCGCCATTGTCGATCAGGTCACGCTCGTTGCAGCTGGCTGCGATCGCGACCGCCAGCGAATGCAGATGGCTGCGGCGATAGCAGAACAGCGCCAGCCTGGCGCGCGCGTCAGGGGAAACACTCTCAACCAGCCTCGGCAGGCCACTCTCGCTGGCGCGATACATCTCGCCAAGGAGCTCGTCGCGGACCGGGCAGAAATCGCTTTCATATGCGTCGCGGCTTGAAAACATTGCGGTTCTCCTCGTTGCCGAAGATGCAGCGCAATTCTCTAATGAAAGGTTAACCACGCCGCCCGGTAGTCACCCGGGGTCCTTGCGCCCTGGTCGCGAATCGGAGGCGCCCGAATGGGGGTCGGGCCACCACATCTGAGCCGATAAGTCGGGACGCCAATGCCTCCACGGCGTCATGGCCGGGCATAGCCGTCCGAAGGACGGCGTCGCTTCCGCTCGCCTTTGTCCCGGCCATCCACGGCTGGCCACGCGGCACGAAGAACGTGGATGCCCGGGCCTTCGCCTCGCCGAAGCGGCTTCGGCCGCGCAGGCGGGACAAGCCCGGGCATGACGACCTCTTGTGAATGCCGATCGACGACTATCCGCAGGCCCGCCGGCCTCAGTTCGCCGCCATGAAGATGGAAAGGCCGAAGCCGGTCAAATGATGCAGGGCCTGGTCGACGCCGATCAGGGTCCAGAACCAGGGATGCTGCAGGTCGACACCGAAATTGGCGGAGACGAACCCCTTGGCGCGGTCGATGGTGATGTGGATCGCGAAGTCGATGAACGCGACGAACCAGAATCGCGGCGCCACTATCAGGATCAGCGGCAGCGCAACCGCGAGGTGAATCAGGCAATGCACCAGAAGCGGCAAAGCCCAGCCGTGCTTCTGGTCCTTGCCGTGCGCCATCCAGGCGGTCTGGAGCACGAAATCGGCGATGATGTGCTTGAAGGTGAGCAGCAACATCCAGCCAATGAGCGCTTCGACCGGAACCGCCGATGACATGGGTGGAAACGACAAGCTGACGCCCTCATTGACGTGACAAGAAAGATCGGAGCGTTAGCGCAACTTCTTTTTGGACCGGTCAAATCGCCGGGACGTGTGATTTATGACATCTCCCGCGACGGAATGCAGCCGGGGGGAACTGGAAAATCGCCAACTGTGGCTAACTGGTGATAGGATGACCAATCGCCGCGGCCAGATCGAGTAAGGTTACCTCCGGCTCGAATTTTGCATTCCGGTACCGGCGCGCTATCATTGTCGGCAGAGAATAGCGTTCTTTTTTCAGACGTTTAGGAATTGCAGGGCGCCCGCCGCGATCGCATTCGCGAGCCGTCCGCCACTCAGGAATAGGGCCGGAGTGCTGCCATGAGTACTGAAGGCCCAACCTCGTCACCGACCGAACCGCCGCCGCGGCGCCCCAAGGTGATCAAAACCAATCAGCAGCAGGTCTTTCTCTACGTCGTGCTGACCCTGCTGCTGTCGCTCGCCACCGTCTGGGGCGGCCGCGCCATGCTGCACAATTCGGAGACGCTGACCTTTGCCGTCGGCACCCCCAACAGCGACGAGGCGCTGTTCGCCGCCAAGCTCGCCACGCTGCTGAAGAACAACGCCTCGCGCTTCCGGATCAAGATCGTCAACAACGCAGACAATGCCAAGGCGCTCGCACAGTTCGACCGCAAGCAGGCCGACCTCGCCGTCCTTCGCACCGACACCAAGGTGCCGCTGCGGGCGCGCACGCTCGCGATCCTTGAGCACGATCTGGTGCTGCTGCTCGGTCCCGGCAACAAGAAGATCAAATCGCTCGCCGAGTTGAAGAAGAAGAAAGTTGCCGTCGTCGCCGAGAACGAATCCTCGCTCGCCTTCGTCCGTAGCATCCTCGACATCCCCGACGGTCCGGATGCCGCCAGGATCCAGATGGCGCCGCAGGGTGCAACGCTCGACAAGCTGTTTGCGCCGGCGAGCGGCTTCGGCGCGGTGATCGCCATCGTCCATGCCTCCAGGGCGGTGCGGGACAAGGCCTATGAGCAGGTCGCCAAGCGCGGCGGCTTCACGCTGAACGCGATCGACGAGGCCAAGGCGCTCGCGCGCAAGATTCCCGGCATTTCCAGCGAAACGCTGACTGCGGGCACGCTGTCCGCATCGCCGGAAATTCCCGACGACGACCTCGACACGATCGGGCTCGAATGGCTGCTGGTCGCGCAATCCAGGATGTCGGCGAGCACGGCGGGCGAGCTCGCGCGCGTCGTCTATGAGAACAAGTCCGCGCTCGGGCTCGACAACGGCTTCGCCAGCCGAATCGAGCCGGCCTCCGTCGAGAAGGATGCCTACGTGATGGCGCATCAGGGGGCGGCCGACTACATCAACGACGACACCAAGTCGTTCATGGATAAGTACAGCGACCTGATGTATCTGGGCGCCGCCGCGCTCAGCGTGATCGGCTCGATCTTCGCAGCGATCTACGCCAAGATCACCCGGATCGCGCCTGAGAAGGCTGGCGAGCTTTCCACCGCCGTCCTCGACATCGGCGAACGCATCGAGCACGCCCATTCGCTGGACCAGCTCGAATGTCTCCAGGATGAGCTGGAGGGCATTCTGCGCGGCGCGGTCATAGGTCTCAGGGACGGCACGATCAGTACCGACGGGCTCGACACCTTCAAGCTCGGCTACGAGTTCGTCCGCGACGAGATCGGCATGCGCCGCGACTATCTCAAACGCCACTGCGGCGAGGCCGACAAGGTCGCCCAGGATACGGCCCCTCCCCAGCAGGACGAGAGCAAGATCGTCGTGGTGAAGACAGCTCAGAGTGCCTGACCTGTCGATCTGACGGGTCTCGCAGCAGCGCCTTGCCGACATTTCCCGCGAATCGCCGGGCCGAATCCGCGAACCGCCCCCATCCACAACCGTTTGCTCCCGGATACAACCGGAGCACGCGCCATGCGTACACTCCTCGTCATCATCCTTCTGGGCATGCTGGTGGCGGCCGGCTATTTCGCCTATTCCGCAATGGCGATCGAGGGCGAGCCGATCCCTACGGAAGGCTATGTGGCGTTGGCGCTGGGCGCGGGTTTCGCCATCGTCGTCGGCATCGGCCTGATGATGCTGCTTTTTTTCAGCAGCCGCCGCGGCTACGACGAGCCGCCGCATTTCAGGTAGCGACCCGGATCCACCGCGGCACCGGGCTTTCCGCGCTCCTGTCCGACGATGCTGCGGGCAGTCCCCTGCCCGTCGTTGACGGCTCCTGCCTGGGCGGGCACTTTGGCGGTGGCGTCCCAGCCGGGACCGCAAGAGACACGACCGAGCCCGCCTTCCCGCATGTCCAAGCCGCTGATCCCCGCATTGGCCCAGTTCGTGGCCGCCACGGCCGGCCGCAACATGACCAAGGCGGCCTATGTGGCGGTCGGGCTCGGCGTGCTCAGCATGGTGCTGCTGACGGTCAACCCGGCCTATGAGACGGCGCACCGCTGGGTCGATGCCCTGCTATGGGCCTGCCTCGTCTATTTCGTGTTCGAATGGGTGGTCCGGCTGCGCCACATGGCACAAACGGGGCGCCTGTCGCTCTACATGACCTCCTCTGCCGGAGTGGTCGATGCTCTGGGCGCGCTGGCCGTGCCGGTCGCGCTCCTGATCGGCATCGAGCCGAAGACGGCGTGGCTGCTCAGCGTGCTCTGGGTATTGAAGGTGGTGCCGGGCATTCCGGGCCTGCGGCAGCTGCGCCGGGTGCTGGTGCTGGAATCGGGGCCGCTGGTCAGCGTGCTCGTGATCTTCCTGATGGTGGTGTTCCTCGCTTCCGTCGCTGAATATTTCCTGGAACGGGACGTGCAGCCCCAAACCTTCGGCAGCGTTCCCGCCGCGCTGTGGTGGGCTGTCGTCACGCTGACGACGACGGGCTATGGCGATGTCGTGCCGGTGACGCCGCTCGGGCGCGTGGTGGCGGCGATGGTGATGATCTCGGGCCTCGGCGTGTTCGGGCTGTGGACTGGTATCCTGGCGACCGGCTTTGCCGCCGAGACAAGGCGCGACAATTTCCTCAAGACCTGGGAATCCGTCAGCAAGGTGCCGTTCTTCGCAGCGCTCGGCCCTGCCGCCATCGCCGACGTCACCCACATGCTGCGCACCATGGAGCTGCCGGCGCGCACCATGATCATCCGCAAGGGCACGCAGGGCGACTGCATGTATTTCATCGCCGCCGGCGAGGTCGAGGTCGACCTGCCCGGCAAGAAGGTCCAGCTCGGCGAGGGCGCGTTCTTCGGCGAGATGGCGCTGCTCGGCAACAACAAGCGCGGCGCCAATGTCTCGACCACGAAGGTGTCGCGGCTGCTGGTGCTCGACCTCGTCGATTTCCGCGTGCTGATGGCGCGGCATCCCGATCTCGCCGAGACCATCGATGCGGAAGCCAAGCGCCGCACACTCGAAAACAAATAAATGGAGACAAGAATGTCGGACACAGCCGACGCAGCCTCAGGCCCCGTGCTCGAACGCGACGGCGCACGCGCCACCATCCGCCTCAACCGGCCCAAACATCTCAACCGGCTCCAGGCCGAGGATCTCGGCGAGCTGGTCAGACTTTTCGACCGGATCGAGGCCGATCCTGATATCCGCGTGCTGGTGCTGACCGGCACGGGGCGGGCCTTCTCGGCGGGCTATGACCTCAACTCGGTTGCCGAGCGCGCGGTCAGCGCCAACGAGCAGCAGAGTGCGGGCTCGGCGTTCGAGGTCGTCGTCAACCGGCTGGAGGATCTCGGCGTGCCGACGATCTGCCGGCTCAATGGCGGCGTCTATGGCGGGTCGACCGACCTCGCGCTCGCCTGCGATTTCCGCATCGGCGTCGACACCGCCGAGATGTTCATGCCGGCGGCGCGGCTCGGGCTGCATTACTACAGAAACGGCATCAAGCGTTACGTGACGCGGCTCGGCGTCGACAATGCGAAAAAGCTGTTCCTCACCGCGCAGAAGATCAGCGCGCCGGAGATGCTACGCATCGGGTATCTCACCGCCATGGTGCCGGTGGAACTCCTGGACGAGGAGGTCGACAAGCTCGCCAACATCCTCGCCGGCAACGCGCCGCAGGCAATGGCCGGCATGAAGCGCGCCATCAACGAATTCGCCCGTGACGAATTGGACGAAGCGGCCGCCGATCAGCGCCACCGCGACAGCATGCGCGGCGACGAGATCAAGGAAGGTATCAAGGCGTTTGGGGAGAAACGGCCGCCAAAATTCTGATCACGCCCGCTGCGACCGCATCGCGCGCACCTGCGTGAGCTTGGGATCGCGGACGAGCGCCTGGTAGCGTTTGCTGTCGACGGCGTAAATCGCGATCCGGCCCTCACTGTCGGCATGAACGCCCCAGCCGAAGCGCTTGCCCAGGCTCGACGCCCTCATGCACGCCTGCCCCCGGGAGAAGAACGCTTCACGGGCCGCGCGCTTCTCCGTCTTCGTCGCTTTCACATCGATCTCGCGTCCCGGCGCGGACGTCGCGAAGATCACGTCGTCGGACGTGTGCTTGTAGGGTGCCTTGGCGATCATCTCGTATTGCAGGCATGCCACCGTCGGCTTTCCCGCACGCAGCGGCGGCTCCTCGCCGGTATGCGCGGGACAGTCTTCAGCGACCCGGATGAAGGTGTTGAAGCAGTTGGTCGTGTGCATCGACTTTGTCATCTGCAACCCTGGATCATTCAACCACCTGCAGCCGCGGCATGCTGCGCCGCCATCTCATCGTCGGCGGCATTGATCCGCTGGAACGCAGGCCGGGACGTCATCCGTTCGGCATAACGAACGAATACATCTTTTTTCGGCACGATGCCGAACATCATCGTCCAGCTGAACGCGACACCCCACAAGATATCGGCAGCCGTCATCCGCTCGCCGAGCAGATACGGCCCCTTTGACAATTGCGTCTCGAGGGCGCCCAGCATGGTGTCGTAATCGGCATAGGGCGACTGCATGATCGGCGCCGGCTCGCGCTGCATGAACTTGTCGATCAGGGCCGGCTCGAAGGATGCGCCGTAATAGGCGATCCAGCGCAGGTAAGGACCGCGCAGCGGATCGTTCAGTGCGGGCGTCAGCCCCGCCTGCGGAAACAGATCGGCGAGATAGATGGTGATCGCGACCTGCTCGGTCACCAGCGCCTCGCCGTGGCGGACCGACGGCACCTTGCCCAGCGGATTGATCGCGAGATAGGCGCCCTGGCGCTGCTCGCCGGCCTTCATGTTGAGGACGTGGAGATCGTAGGGCGCGCCCAGCTCCTCCAGCAGCACCCGCGTGCCGGTGGCGCGGCTTTGCGGCGAATAATACAGGGTGATGCGGTTTTGATCGGTCATAACAGGTCTCCATCTGGCCGGCTGGCGATGGCGCTTGTAGCGGACCATACCTGACATCCTGTGTCAGGTATGGTTTAAGGGATCATGCGCGCGAGCAGAATGCTGTCGATCCTCACCACCCTCCAGGCCAGGGGGCAGGTCACTGCGCCCGAGCTTGCGGAAGCCTGCGAGGTCTCGGTGCGCACGATCTATCGCGACATCGACGCGCTCGCGGCGTCCGGCGTCCCTGTTTACGCCGACCGTGGCGCGGAGGGCGGCTATCGCCTGCTCGACGGTTATCGCGTGCGTTTGAACGGCCTGTCGCAGAACGAGGCTGAGGCCCTGTTCCTTGCGGGACTGCCGGGACCGGCCGCGGCGCTCGGGCTGGACGCAGCGATGATCGCCGCGCAGAACAAGCTGATGGCGGCACTCCCCGCCAACCTTCGCGAAGACGCCGGGCGGATGCAGGAGCGTTTTCACCTGGACGCACCCGGCTGGTTCGGCGAGACGGAAGAGCCCAAACATCTGCGCACCATTGCCGGCGCGGCTCTGCGCGGGACGCTGATCAAGATCCGCTACCAGAGCTGGCGCGCGGAGAAGCAGCGCCGCGTCGCTCCGCTCGGGCTCGTGCTGAAGGGCGGCAGCTGGTATCTCGCCGGTCACGTCGACGGCAGCACGCGCACCTATCGCATCGCGCGCGTGCTGGACTGCACCGCGCTCGACGATCGCTTCGATCGTCCCGCCGCGTTCGATCTCGCCGCCTATTGGCAGGCTGCGACGCTTCGCCTCGAAGCCGAGATGCATCCCAATGTCGCGATCGTGCGGCTGTCGCCGTTAGGCGTCAAACTGCTCGACGCGCTGAGCCAGCCTTTCGTCAGGGCGCGCACACAGATTGAAGAGACCACGGATACCGACGGCTGGCGCATCGCGCGCGTGCCGACCGGCAAAACGTCATGGCACGCGGCATCCGAATTGTTGCGGCTGGGGTCCGAAGCCGAAGTGCTGGAGCCCGCCGATCTCCGCGAGAAGATGGCGGAGATGACGCAGGCGATGGCTGCGCGCTATCGCGCAGCGGCGCGAAAAGCCTGAAAGCGGCGCATTTCACCGAAGCCCACGAAACATTCCTGAAACACGATTCCTGCCTCGCGCCCTGAACGCGTTTGCGTCTCAGCCCGACGGAGAAGCAGGGACACAACAACGGCCTTAGCGCCACACTGGAGAATGAAAATGTTTCGCAAGCTTGCTCTTGGTCTGATCGCCGCTGGTTCGCTTGGTGTTGCCGCTCTCGCGCCAACCGCGGCTTCAGCCCACGGCTTCCATCATCACTGGGGTCCCGGCTGGGGCTTTGGCGGCGTCTACGTCAACACCGGCGTCAGCAACTGCTACCAGGAGCGCGTCGTCCGGACCCGCCATGGTCTGCGCGTCCGCGTCGTGAATGTCTGCGCCTACGGGATCTACTGATATCTGACGTCCTCGACAAAGCTCCGGTCGCATCGCGGCCGGAGTTTTGCATTGGGTTAACCAATCTGCCGATGCCGGCGAAACCAGGCCCAGGTCTCGCGCGTCGTCCTGATATAGCCGCGGCCGCGATGGACGATCTCGTCGTCGACGATCTCGTTCAGCTTCGGCAGCGCGTGAAACGGGATCGAGGGATAGGCGTGGTGCTCGACGTGGTAGGGCATATTCCACGCGAACCATTTGACGATCGCGCCGGTATAAGTGGTGCGGGTGTTCTGGAAGGCGCTGCGGGTGCGGTCGCAGCCGGTGTGCTCGGCATAGAGATAGGGCCGCAGGAAGAACTGCCCGATCACGAGCGGGACGATCCAGACCCAGAGCAGCAACGCTGAGGAAAACCACAGCGAGAGCGCGAGCAGCAGCGCATAGAGCCCAGCATAGGCGCGCGCCTCGCGCACGATGACGGCGCGCTTGTTTTCGGGAATCCAGGGCACGGTGACCTTACCGGTGACGGCGTGGCCGAGCATCAACCGGAGGCGGCCGGCGACCTGAAGCAGGCCGCTATAGGCGAGCGCGAGCTGCGTGTCGGATGTCGGCTTCACGCCGACGATCAGCTCCGGGTCCTTGTCCGGATCCTGGGTGTAGCGGTGATGGTCCCAGTGAAACAGGCAGTAATATTCGTAAGGTTGTCCGATGATGAAGGCCGAGGGATAGCCGACCGCAAGGTTGAGGCCACGGCTCCTGAACGCGGTCTTGTGCGCGGTCTCGTGCAGCGCCATGAACAGGAAGGCGACGAAATAGCCCTGCACCGCCATCAGCGGCAGCGCCCATTGCACGCCCCAGGCTGAAGAGACCTTCCAGACCAGCGCGCCGACCAGCACGACCAGGCCGTAATGGCTAAGACTTTTCGCGGCCCCCCTGAGATTGGAGCGCACCGACAATTCGCGCAGCATGGCCGGGCTCAGCGGCTTCAGACGATGGCCGGGCTCTGAAACGGTCGCGTCAGTCATGATCGAAGGCTCGCCCTATTTGCTGAGAAGCTCTGCGACCTCGGCCTTGAGGAAGGCCTGATCGCGCGGATTGTTGACGGGGTTGCCGGCGCGATGGCCGTGCAGCGACGGGATCGGATGCAGCACCGCCGATCTTGCGTTGACCAGCCTGCCGAGCTCGTCCTCATTGTCGCGGACGTCGAAATAGCGGTCGGTCGCACCCGGCATCAGCAGCATGTGCGCCTTGATCGCGGCCAGCGCCCGATCGAGATCGCCGCCGAACGAAGCGCAACGACTGATGTCCCCGCGCTGCCAGATCCCGGCCTGCGCGAGGAGATCGTTGGCATCACGCCGGGCAAAGGTCGCGTCCCAGTTCCGAACCAGATAGTCCTCGAGCGAGGTGAAGCCCGCCTCGCGCCAGAGCTCGTCGCGGTAAAAGCCGTGCGACATCGCCCAGCCGGCATAGACGCGTCCCATGGCGCGATAGCCGGCAACGGGCTTCTCGACGAAGCGGCCGTCACGGAAGGCGGGATCACCGGTCAGCGCAGCCTTCACACTTTCGAGGAAGACGAAATTGTAGGGCGCGCAGCGCGCACTGCCGCAGACCACCGCGGCCCGCGCGACCATGTCGGGATGCAGCGCCGCCCAGTGATAGGTCTGCATGCCGCCCATCGACCAGCCATAGACCAGCGCGAGTTTTGTGATGCCGAAGCGCTCGGTCAGCAGCCGGTGCTGGATCGCGATGGCGTCGTGATAGGTGATTTGCGGGAATGGCCCGTCGCCAAAATTCGACGGCGAGGACGACAGGCCGTTGCCGAACAGGTTCGGGATGATGATGAAGTAGCGCGTAGGGTCGAGCACGCCATCGGGCCCGATCAGCCATTCCGTGTCGTAGTGTTGGGCGCTGAACGAGGTCGGGTAGAGGATAACGTTGTCCCTGGCGGGGCTGAGGGTGCCGTAGGTCTTGTAGGCGAGCTTCATCGCGGGGAAGACGGCGCCGGACTGAAGCGTGACGTCGCCGGCCTCAAAGATCTCGTAGTCGCGCTGCCCGGTCATGCGTCCAACTCCCGCTCACGCGGCCGCAGCATGCGCCCGCCGAGACAACGATGCATTGTTCGTGCCGGACCGGCAAACGCATCGTTGCGTCGCGCTTAATATCTGTACTTATAGTACAGTTATTAGATTAGAACAAGGGGGTTTGGTCGTCGCGCGTCAGGCGATGGCCGCGATGTATCGCTGCACGGACGCTGCGAATGCGGCCCTGGCGCCGGAGGCGATGTTGCGGCCCCACCAGGCGCCGTAGATGCGGTCAAAGGCGAGCGGCTCCACAGCGGCTGCGATCCGCCGCACCGCGGCGGCGTTGAGCGGCATGTAGTTCGGATAGGAGTACATGAAGCTGACGAAGCGGCGGTCCATCGCCACCTGCGCGATGTCGCCGGTGAGCAGCGCGCCCTTGCCCTCCGCACCGCGCGCATAGTGCAGCATGGTGGCGCCCGCGAAATGACCGCCGGTGCGCAGCAGCAGCACATCGTCGGCGATGCGCTGCTGATCGCCGGTCCAGTGCACGATCGAGGGATGCGGACGCGTCACCCATTGGCGATCATCGGCATGCAGATAGACCGGCGCACCGCCGAACGCCTCGCTCCAGTCGGCAAGCGCGCCATAGTAATGCGGATGCGAGATCGCGATCGCCTTCAGTCCGCCGAGCGCGCGCACATGCGCGATCGCCTCCGCCGTTGCCAACGGCACGCAATCCCACATCACGCAGCCATCGCTGACAGGAACCAGCAGCGCACGCTGGCCAATGGCAAAGCCCGGCTCGAGCGCGATACCGGTGAGGCCGAGATCCTCGCGCCAGGCAAGGCGGTGCCGTTCCGCCAACGCTTCGCGTGTGAGGAAGGTCTGGCCCTTCCAGTTCACGAACTGCCGCTCGTCCTCGCAGATCGGACAGGATGCGGGCGGATTTCCGCTTTCTGGAAATTGGGCGCCGCAGGTTTCGCAGGTCCAGAGAGGCATGGCCATGATCCAGAAGAAGGAGGGGACACCCACGAGATGACGCCGCAGCCCTCCCATCGCAAGTGCGGAAGAACCAACCCGGCCAGCACATGTTACTTTCCGGTCCGCCCCCGCGCCAGTTGGCCGGTCATGTCAGCCCGTCTTGTCAGCCCTGCTTGTGCAAGACCATTTCCGCCGGCAGTCGCTCAACGTCCCGATGGCATCGCGCTCTCCTCGCCGCCTCTGTCGGGCTATCTCGGCTACAAGTTCGGCTGTGTCGCCGCGTTCGTGCTGGCGGCCGCGTTCGGCGCCATCGCGATCGCCTGCGTGCTGATGATCCCCGCAAAGGCGATCGACGATCGCGCCGCGCGCGGCAGCAACGAAGATGCCCCCAACAGCGCGCCGGACGCGTTCACCATGCTGCTCAAGCACCGGGCGCTGCTCGTGTTGGCGCTCGCGCTGTTTCATCTCGGCAACGCCGGGCTGCGGCACCAAGTCGCGGTCACAGCGCGTCATCGCGAGTGGCTTATCACGCAATCCGGCGCTTTTGCGGTTGCGGAGCACCGGCCTGACGATACAACCTGCCGTAAATCGCCAACTAACCTGCCCTTCCCGATCGATGATCCAGCCTCAACTCTCATTCGATGGCGACCCGAATGGCCAGGCCTATGAAAGATGGCGCGAGCAGTTTTGCCGCCAGGTCGCCGACGTCGATTTCGTTCCGATCGGGGAAGGACGTGTTCACCGGACCATTTCGCCGGCCATCCTTCCGCGCCTCCGACTCTCGGCCTCGTTCGGCACGCCGATGTCCTTCGTGTCGCTGGGGACGAACGACGAATTGGTGATCACGATGTCGCCGAATTCGGCGCTGAGCGGGGCCATGGGACGACGTCCGCTGGAGGTCGCCGCCGGCGACGTCACGATCGGCGACCCCTCGATCAAGGGCGCCCATATCACCCAGACGACATACGGCAACTTCCAGACCGCGCTACTGCCGCGCAAGGCGCTGCTGCGCGCGTGCCCGAATGCCGAGGACCTGATCGCGCAGTCGATCCCCGGTGCCAATCCGATCACGTCGATGTTCCTGCGATATTATGACCTCGCGCACACTTATGCCGACAAGCTCGCGTCCGCGGAGCTCGATGCGGTCTCGCAGCATTTGTTCGACCTCTCCGTGCTGATGATCGGAGCGCGCGGCGATGTCGCCGAGCAAGCTCGCATGTGCGGCCTTTCGGCGGCACGTCTCGAAACCCTCAAATCCGACATCCTGGCGCAGCTCGACA
Source organism: Bradyrhizobium sp. 956_D2_N1_4 (assembly GCF_052076025.1). Lineage (NCBI taxonomy): Bacteria > Pseudomonadati > Pseudomonadota > Alphaproteobacteria > Hyphomicrobiales > Nitrobacteraceae > Bradyrhizobium > Bradyrhizobium sp. 956_D2_N1_4. Next base: position 6,786,467 of record NZ_CP197237.1, read on the forward strand.
ACCCCGCGCTGTCGCTCACCGTCCTTTCAGCCGCGCACCGGATCAGCCCGCGCACGATCCAGTTGATGTTCGAGCAGGCCGGCATCACCTATAGCGGCTTCGTGCTGGAGCAACGGCTGCTACGCGCCGAGCGGCTGCTTCGAAATCCAAACCTGCGCACGCGCAAGATCATCGAGATCGCGCACCTCGCGGGCTTTCACGACGTCTCCTACTTCCATCGCGCATTCCGCCGCCGCTTCGGACGGACGCCCGACGACGTCAGGAAGCTCTCCGGCGAGATGGGCTAAGGAAACTCAACCACGATCTTGCCGAAGTGACCGCCCTGCTGCATCAGCCGCAACGCGTCCGGCACGGCATCGAAGCCGAACGCACGGTCGATGACCGGCTTCATGCCATTGCGGCCGATCGCGGCAGTCATCCCCTCGAACATCCGACGGCTGCCGACTGACAAGCCGATGACGTGCAGGTTCTTGGAGAACAGGCTCGGTATCGCGATCTGCTGCGAGACGCCGGTGAGCACGCCGATCACCAGAATGTTGCCACCGACCCTGATAGCCTCGAGCGACTGTGCAAAGGTATCCTTGCCGCCGACCTCGACGACGTGGTCGACGCCGCCGCCGGTCCAATCGGCCGCGGCCTTGCCCCATTCCGGCACCGAACGATAATTGATGGTGTGGTCGGCGCCGAGCGCCCTGGCACGTTCGAGCTTCTCGTCGCTCGACGACGTCACGATCACGCTCGCGCCGGCGAGTTTTGCGAATTGCAGCGCGAAGATCGAGACACCGCCGGTGCCCTGCACCACCACGGTGTCACCGGGTTTCACCCTGGCCTCCTCGAACAGCGCGCGCCACGCCGTGAGCCCGGCGCAGGGCAGCGTCGCCGCTTCCAGGAATGAAAGGTGCGATGGAATGCGGCTGACGCCCTCGGCATCGAGCAGCATCACCTCCTGCAACACGCCCGGCCGCGTGCCGCCGAGCGCATAGCGGCGGCTGGATGCCGACACCTTCCCGTCGATCCAGGACTGGAAAAACATCGGACAGACACGATCGCCAACCGCGACGCGGGTAACGCCGTCGCCGACCGCGATGACTTCGCCGGCACCGTCCGAGAACGGGATCAGCGGCAATCGTGAGACGCCGCCCTTGCCCTGCACCGTGAGCAGATCACGGTAGTTGAGCGATGCCGCCTTCATCCGCACCGCGACCTGGCCGGGGCCAGGCGTCGGTTCCGGCAGATCAACCAGCTCCAGCCCCTCGATCGACCAGTCGCGCGCGATCTGCCAGGCTTTCATGGCGACCGCTCCGTGCTTACGTTCCAAAATTCTTCTGGATCGCCTTGTCGAGCGTCTCACCGCCGACGAAGCGCTGGCGCAATTCGCGCTTGAGCAGCTTGCCGCTCGGGTTCTTCGGCAGGCTGTCGACGAAGATGACGCGCTTGGGCACCTTGAAATGCGCCATCTGGCCGGCGCAGTGCTTGATGACGGCGTCCTCATCCAGCGTCTCGCCGGTCTTGACCACGACGATCGCGGTCACCGCCTCGATCCAGCGCGGATCGGGCAGGCCGACCACGGCAACCTCGGACACCGCGGGGATGCGGTAGACCATCTCCTCGACCTCGCGGCTCGCGACATTCTCGCCGCCGGTCTTGATCATGTCCTTGACGCGGTCGACCACGGTGATGTGGCCGTCTTCATCGACGGTGGCGAGATCGCCGGAGTGAAACCAACCGCCGCTGAATGCCGCCGCGGTCTTCACGGGGTCATTGTAATAGCCGGAGAGCAGATGCGGCGAGCGATGCACGATCTCGCCGACCTCGCCGACCTTCACATCATCCATTGCCGTGTTGACCACGCGCGTCTCGACATTGAGCACGGGCTTGCCGGCCGAGCCGGCCTTGCGCAGCTGGTCCTCCGGCCGCAGCACGGTCGCCAGCGGCGCGATCTCGGTCTGGCCGTAGAAATTCCAGAATTTGACGTTGGGCAAGCGGCGCTGCAGCTCGAGCAGCACCTCCACGGGCATGATCGAGGCGCCGTAATAACCCTTCTGAAGCGTCGACAAATCGGTCTTGTCGAAATTCGGCGAGCGCAGCATCGCGATCCAGATCGTCGGCGGCGCGAAGAACGAGGTGATCTTGTGGGCCTGGATCAGCGCCAGGATGTTGTCGGCGGTCGGCTTGCCCGTGATCACGCCGGAGGCGCCGAGATAGATCTGCGGCCCCAGGAAGACGTCGAGCTGGGCGCAGTGATAGAGCGGCAGCGCGTGCAGGAACTTGTCGTCCGCGCTCATGCCGCCGTCGATGATGCAGCTGACGTACTGCCACATCACGGCTTCATGGGTCAGCATCGCGCCCTTGGGCAGCGATTCCGTGCCGCTGGTGTAGACGATCTGTGCGAGATCGCGGCTGTCGACGGATGCCTCCAGGAACGACCCGTCGGGGCTGAGGAGATCGTCGAAAGTGGTGATGTCCGCGGGCGACGTGGCCGGATCCTCGCCCGGCAGCCAGATCATCTTCTCGACCGCGCAATCCCTGGCGCTTGCGGCCTTTGCCGGCTCGACGAAATCGGGACCGGTCGCAAGCAGCTTCGCGCCGGAGCTTTTCAGGATGAAATTGATCTCATCCGGGTTGAGCATGAAATTGATCGGCACCAGCACCGCACCGATCCGCGCCAGCGCGAAGCGCAACGCCGCAAACGCATGCGAATTGCGCGAGAGCACGGCAACGCGATCGCCCTTGCTGACGCCGAGCCCGAGCAGGCCGCGGCCGAGCCGGTTGCAGATCGCGTCCATCTCGGCGAACGTCCAGTTCACATCGCCGCAGCTCACTGCAAGCTTGTTCGGCTCGCGCCCCGCCGAACGGCGCAAGAGGTCGCCGATGGAGTGCTCGCGCGCTTTCGAGATGGTAGCCGCGATGTCGCCGGTCATGTGTTCCTCCGTATGATGTCTTTATTCGCCGGATTTCTTGGCTGAAATCTTGCGTCTTCCTCAGGCGCCTATCTGCGCCGGGCCGCCTGGGCGTGCTCCATGTACATGTGCTCGACCGACCGATCGAGCGAGGCGATTTTCTCGAAACCGCGCCGCCAGTCCTGCAAGTGCCGGCGCGTCCAGAGCACGCCCGCCTCGCGGTCGCGGCGGCGGATCGCGTCGATCAGATGGCGGTGCGCGGCGACGAGGCGTGGGCCGCCTTCGGCAACGCCGGTCACGATCATCTCTGTGGTCGGATAGAACAGCTGCGCCGCCGGCTCGCGTGCGAGCTGGAGCACGCGGTTCTGCGAGGCCTTGGCGACCAGCACGTGGAATTCGGCATCGCATTCGGCAAGTGTGGCGGGATCGCCGACCACGGCCTCGCTGCGCACGAGATTGTTGGTGAGCTCGGCGAGGTTCTCTTCGGTCGCGCGCTCCACCGCGCCTTCGATGCTCGCCACCTCTAGCGTCATCGAGGCCTCGTAGAGCTCGCGGAACGTCACCTCGTGCAGCACCAGTGCGCGGCTGAGGCGGCTGGCGAGCTTGGTGTAGCGCGGCAGGCAGGCGTGCAGACGGCGCGAGGAATCGCGGCTGATCAAGCCACCCTCCTCCAGCACGCGGATGCCTTCGCGAATGGTCGAGCGGTTGACACCGAACTGGCGCACCAGATCATGCTCGGTGCCTATGGGATCGCCGGGCTTGATGCGCCCATTGACGATTTCGCGCTCGATGGCGTCGGCGACTTTCTGATAGGCCGGCGCGACATCGATCGGACGGAAGAGCGGCGAAACCGGCACGATAGCCCCCAATGGCGATTGTCCGACAAACTATAGGATCGCCGCGAAGACGCGTCAAACTGCGTCATTCATGCCGCAGATGCAGCAAATTGACTCCTGGGGAACCTCGCTCTAACTTTGTCGGACAAAGGGACAGAATAGTCCCGTACAAGAGGAAACGTATCCATGAGACCTATCGCAGCACTCGTGTCTGCGGCCGGCTTGCTGTCGGCTGCCCTGATCGTCCCCGCCTCCGCCCAGCAGACCCCGCTCAAGATCGGCGTGCTCTCCGACTTCTCCTCGGTCTATTCCGACATCGGCGGCCAGGGGAATGTCGAGGCCACCAAGATGGCGATCGAGGATTTTGGCGGCCAGATGTTCGGCAAGCCAATCGACATGGTCGCGGCCGACGTGCTCAACAAGCCCGACGTCGCCTCCACCATCGCGCGCAAATGGTGGGAGACCGAGGGCGTCGACATGATCATCGACCTGCCGACCTCGGCCACCGCGCTCGCGGTGATGGAGCTGTCCAAGCAGTACGAGAAGGTGATGATCGTGACCGATGCGGCAAGCTCCGACATCACCGGAAAATCCTGCTCGCCCTACACCGCGCACTGGACCTACGACACCTATTCCAACGCCCACACCGTCGGCAGCGCCATCGTCAAGAACGGCGGCGACAGCTGGTTCTTCCTCACCGCGGACTACGTGTTCGGTCATTCGATCGAGCGCGACACCGGCGATGTGGTAAAGGCAGCCGGCGGCAAGGTGCTCGGCAGCGTCAAGCATCCGCTCAACACGGCCGATTTCTCGTCATTCCTGCTGCAGGCCCAGGCCTCCAAGGCCAAGATCATCGGGCTCGCCAACGGCGGCGGCGACACCATCAACGCGATCAAGCAGGCCGGCGAGTTCGGCATCGTCGCCGGCGGCCAGAACCTGGCTGCGATCGTGATGTTCATCTCCGACGTGCACAGCCTGGGGCTCAAGCTCGCGCAGGGCCTGATCATCACCGAGGCCTATTACTGGGACCTCAATGACAAGACCCGCGCCTTCGGCAAGCGTTTCCAGGAGCGCATCAAGCGCATGCCGACGATGAACCAGGCCGCGACCTACAGCGCCACGCTGCACTACCTCAAGGCCGTGCAGGCCGCCGGCACCAAGGACACCAAGACCGTGATGGCCAAGATGCGCGAGCTGCCGGTGAAGGATGCCTTCACCGACAACGGCACACTCCGCGAGGACGGCCGCATGGTGCACAGCATGTTCCTGTTCCAGGTGAAGAAGCCCGAGGAATCCAAGGGCCCGTGGGACTATTACAAGCTGCTCGCCGAAGTGCCGGCCGACCAGGCCTTCCGGCCGCTGAAGGACGGCGGCTGTCCGCTGGTGAAGTAACGCTGACGATGACGGACCTGCATCGCCGCGCGCGGTGCAGGTTCTCTAGCGCCGTCGCAGGTCGGACGGGCTGTGGCCGAACTTCCTGCGGAACACCGTGCTGAAATGGGACGAACTGCTGAAGCCCAGCTGATAGGCGACTTCAGTGATCGACAGCGAGCGCAACTCGGGACGGGTCAGCACATCGTAGCAGCGCTGCAGCCGGCGATCCAAAATCCATTCGGACACCGAGACATCGGTCAGCCGAAAGAGATAATGCAGATGCCTGAGCGAGACGCCATTGCTCTTCGCAATCTTCTCCAGCGACAGATCCGCATCGGTGAGGTGCGCCTCGATCCAGGCCTTGACCGAGCGCAGGCGGGCCTGCGCAGCGCTCGCATCCTCGGAGAATTCGTCCCGCTCGCCCATGTCGAGCGCGAGCGCCAACACGTCCATCAGCTCACCGCCCAATCGCGTTCTCGCGGTCTCGTCCAGCGGCGCGCCCTCCGCGGCGAGCGTCGCGCAGAACTCGGCGGCAATCCGGCCAAGTCCGCGGCTCGTCGCCATCGTCGTGACGACCGGCAGCCGTCCCTCGCTGAAGCGCGCCGAAAATTCCGCGCGCGGGATTTCCAGATAGAGCGATCGTACCTTGCCGACGCATTCGAGATCATAGGCCTCGGAGGCCGAGAAGATCGCGCTCACGCCGGGATTCGACAGCAGGGTCTGGCCGGCCTGAAGCACGTTGACCCGGCCCTGCTGGACGAATTCGACGTAGTAGCAATCCTTGTCGAGCTTTGCGATATGCCGTTCGCGGCGCGAGATGCGCTGCTCCGACAGCAGGACGTCGGTCATCGTCACGGCGCCGAACCGCGCCTCGCGAATGAAGCCGTGATAGTCGGACCGCTCCTCGGCGTTCACGTCGACATGGACGTAGACGTCGCAGATCGCGCCTTGCCACGCGGCGTAGCGTTTGGACGGCTCCAGATCGTCTGTCGAAAACACCAGGTTCATCGTCCGCCCATCCGTTGCGCCGCCATGATGAACGTCGTTTGTGCATCGCACAAGCTGGCCACGCATCGAGATTCTAGAGGGCCGCCGCCTACACGCAAGACCGTTTGCGCGGAGAAGCAAAAGCTTTGCGCTCCGGAGCAAGCCGCGCTCCGGCATGTGGCCTATGAAGAACAAAAAGCAGTCCACAAAATAGGCGGGAAACGTTCGCTTGCGTCAGGTCCAGTCAACTGCTGCACAGCTTGCCGTGCCGCCCGAATGGCGATGCCCGTGAGCAGGGCCTTGTCATCGCAAATCACAACGCGGTTCACGCAGCCGGTCAAAACCATCGCCGATATCGAGGCGTTGGAGCAGAGGCCTTACGATTCGCTGGTCCCTTCCCGCAATCTGCTCGATCTCTTCGAAGCCACGGCGCAACTGCATCCCGATCGGCCCGCACTGACGGTGCTGACCAAAGGCTCGCGCGAGCCGGGTGACGCGACGCTGACGCACCGTCAATTGCTTGCGGAGATCATCCGCGCGGCCAATCTGTTCCGGTCGCACGGGATCGGCGAGAGCGGCGGGACCGCCGCGTTCCTCTGTCCGATCCTGCCGCCACTGTTCCCCGCATTGCTCGGCGCCCAGGTCGCGGGCGTCGCCAGCTCGATCAACTATCTCCTGAACGAAGACGCAATCGCCGACCTGCTCGAGGCGCAGAATGCGACGGTGCTGGTGATCCCGGCCGAAGTGGCCGATCGCGCGATCTGGGCCAAGGCGGCCAACGTCGCGAAACGCGTGCCGTCGCTGAAGACCATTTTTGTGATGGGCGCGAACGGTCCGCTGCCTGGAGGATTTCTAAACTTCAATGAGACGGCCGCGAGCGCGCGCGGCACACTGGACTTCGCACCTTCGACCGATCGCAATGCGATCTGCGCCCTCTTCCACACCGGCGGAACGACCGGACGGCCGAAGCTCGTTCGCCTCACGCATGGAAACCAGATTCATGCCGCCTGGAGTTTCGCCCAGGTTCACGGATTGGATGAAACCGACGCCGCCGTGAACGGTTTTCCGCTGTTTCACGTCGGCGGCACCATGACGCTCGGCCTGTCGATCCTCGCTGCCGGCGGTCATGTGATCATTCCCTCGCCGTACAGCCTCAGAAGTCCCGAAGCGATTCGCGACTATTGGCACACCGTGGAGCGGTTTCGCGCGACCATCGTGAGCGGAGTGCCGACTTCGATTGCCGCTCTTGCCGAGGTGCCGATCGGGTCCTCCGATGTCAGCACCGTTCGCATGGCGCTCACCGGCGGGGCCGTGGCTCCCAAGGCTGTCAGCGACAGGTTTCAGGCGCGGACCGGGATTACCTTGTTCGAGACCTATGGCATGACGGAAACCGCAGCGGCGATCGCATTCAATCCTGGGCGCGGGACGCCCGTGCAAGGCAGCGTCGGCTTCAGGGCGCCGTTCGCAAAGGCCAAAATCGTCGCGCTGGCCGATGCCGAACTGAAGACAGAGTGTCCGCCTCTCACCAGCGGTCTTGTCCTCGTGAGGGGACCGCAGGTGTTTCCCGGATACGTCGATCCCCAGCACGACAAGGGCGTACTCACCGACGACCACTGGATCGTCACCGGCGACGTCGGCTATCTCACCCCGGATCAACGCCTCGTGCTGACGGGGCGCGAGAAGGACCTCATCGTACGAAGCGGCCACAACATCGACCCTGCCGCAATCGAGGACGTCGCGAACACCTTCCCCGGTGTCCAGATGAGCTCGGCCGTCGGCATGCCCGACGCCTACGCGGGAGAGGTTCCAGTTCTCTTCGTGGTGCCCTCCCCCGGACAGACAATCGATCTGGCGCAATTGCGCGAGCATCTCGAACACAACGTCAATGAGCCTCCTGCGAGGCCAAAGCGCGTCGTCCTGCTCGAAGCTCTTCCGGTTACCGCCGTCGGGAAGATCTTCAAGCCCACGCTTCGCGATCTCGCCGTCCGGGAAAAGGTCAGGACCGAGATCGATCGCATCTTCGGCCCCGACACCGCGGCAGATATCCTCGTCGAGAAAGACGAGAAGCTCAACACAGTCGTCAGCATCTCGGTCCATTCCGGTGATCTGGATCGAACAAAGATGCTCGTCGAAAGCCTTGCAACGCTTCCACAAACCTATCGCATCGAGAACCGATCGTCCTGACGGTCGCGCAACAGCCGGGTCGAAGAAAGGCAAGACGGGGATGAAGCGCTTTCGTTTCAATCAGCAAGAGATCGTCTTCGCAGTCTTTGCGCTGCTGTTCCTTGTGTTTTCGATCTTCCTGCGCGGCTTTCTGACGGCGGACAACATGCTGACGCTGCTCCAGAACGTGGCAGTGCTCGGCATCCTCGGCCTTGCCATGGCAATCGTCGTGATCGGACGCGGCATCGACATCTCGCTGATCGCAGCTCTCGCGGTGCCGCCGGGACTGGTGCTCCAGATGGTGCAGAACGGTCATTCGCTACCGGCCTCGCTGCTGACCGCCGTCCTGCTCACGATTGCCTTTGGCCTCGTCAACGGCTGGCTGATCGCCTATGCCGAAGTCCCTTCGCTGTTTGCGACGCTGGCAACGGGCCTGTTGCTGGCCGGGCTCGGGCAGACCGCGCTGTTCCAGCTCGACGTCGTGCAATGGAGCCCGGGCATGGACGGCTTCGAGCGGCTCGGACAGGGCACCATTCTCGGCATTCCGACGTCGATCTGGATGTTCGCAATCGCCTGCATCGTGGTCGCGTTCCTGCTGCGCCAGACGCGCTGGGGCGCCTATATCTATGCGATCGGCGACAACCCCTACGCCGCGCGTGTCACCGGCATTCCCTCACGCCCGATCATCGTCCTGCAATATGTGATCACCGCCCTGATCGGCTGCTTTGCCGGCCTCGTGATGGCGGCATCCGTCAACTCGATGCCGACCCGCATCTTCAACTCGACGCTCATCTATGACGTCATCCTGGTCGTCGTGCTTGGCGGCATCGGGCTTTCGGGCGGCCGTGGCGGCGTGCTCAACGTCGTCATCGGCACGCTCGTGATCGGAACGATGCTCAACGGCATGACCATCATGGACATCTCCTACGCCGGGCAGAATCTCATCAAGGGCGTGGTGCTGCTGCTCGCCGTGATCACGGATTCCTTCCTGAATCCGCGCAACGAGGAAACGGCACAACAGGGCGACATCTGAGCGATCCAACAATAACGACAACCACAACGAAGGAGGAAGCAATGAAGCATTTCGGCAACCCGACAAAGGCACTTGTGGCCGCACTGGGTCTCGCGGCAATGACCGCGCCGGCCCTCGCCCAGCAGGGTCTGGACGAGCCGTTCCAGAAGCCGTTCAAGGAGGCGCTGGCCGGCAAGACCGTGGCCTATGTGCCGGTCGCCATGAACTTCGACCTCACGGAGGGCTGGTATGCCGGACTGAAGAAGGAGCTCGAGCCGTTCGGCGTCAAGTTCGTGATCCGCGACGCCAACTGGAACACCAATGCCGGCGCGCAGGCCGTGACATCGCTGATCTCGGAAAAGCCGGCGGTGATGGTGGTTCATAATCCGGACGTGCAGACCTACGCCAAGCTGCTGCAGCGCGCCGAGAACGAAGGCATCTACGTCATCCAGATCAACATGGGTTCTGCCTATCGCAGCTCGGCCTTCGTCGGTGCCAATTGGGTCGAGATCGGCGAACGCCAGACCGAAGGCGTGGTCAAGGCCTGCGAGGGCAAGTCCAACAAGATCGCGATCATCCAGGGTGCGCTGTCGGCCGCCGCGAGCGCCTATACGCTGAAGGGCGTCGAGAACGTGCTCGCCAAGCATCCTGAAATCAAGGTGGTGTCGAGCCAAGCCGCCGATTGGGACGCCGCCAAGGCCAAGGCGATCACCCAAACGGTGCTGAAGCAGAATCCCGATCTCTGCGGCATCGTCGGCTTCTGGGATGGCATGGACATCGGCACCGCGGCGGCGGTCAAGGAAGCCGGCCTCACCGGCAAGGTGTTCGTGGCAACCTCGGGCGGCGGCGAGCGCAAGGGCGCGTGCGAACTGGTGAAGTCGGGCGCATTCGATCTCAACATGAGCTACGACGTGCCGACCCAGGCCGCGCAGATGGCCGGCACCATCAAATGGCTGCTGTCGTCGGGTGTCAAGCCCGGCTCCGTCAAGGGCTCGGAATACACCACGCTGATTCCGATCACCAAAGAGAACGCCGATAGCCAGATGGCCTGCTGGAATCTCAGCGACCTCAAGAAATAATTGTCGCGACGCAAGACCCTGGCGTCCCGGACGATCTCACGTCCGGGACGTGGTCTCGAAACTTGCAAGGTCCCGGAATTCCGATGCGCGACACTCTGACAAGCCTGCGTTACCGCTACTGGCCCGATCATCTCCTCGGTGAAATCCTGTCCAAGCGATGGACCGAGACGGCTATCCCGGTCATCCTCCTCCTGATCGTCGGCCTCGCGCTCAGCCGGTCCATCGACAATTTCCTGTCGCCAGCGAGCCTCGCCGACACCGCGCGGCAGGCTGGAGAGATCGGCTTCATCGCGCTCGGGCTGGCGCTGGTCGTCATCGTCGGCGGCATCGACCTCTCCGTCGGTTCGATCTTCGCACTGACCGATTTCTGTGCCCTCTATCTTCTCGACGTGCTGGGCTGGCCGGTCCCGGCGGTGGTGGCGGCCACCCTGCTTTGCGGTGCGCTGCTCGGCGCCGTCAACGGCATCCTGATCGGATATTTGCGACTGCGGGCCTTCATCACCACGCTGATCACCCTGATCATCTACCGCTCGGCCTACGATCTCCTGATCCAGCGCTACTCCAACGCGATCGCGTCGGCCTTCCCCGACATTCCGTCCTGGGATTTCATCGGCAGCGGCAGCATCTTCGGCATTCCGACCGTGGCGCTTGTCTATATCGTCATCGCCATCTTCGGCCATATCTTCATGACCCGGCTGCGCCCGGGCTGGCACATCACCGCGATCGGCGGCTCGCGTCGTTCAGCTTACAATTCCGGCATTCCCGTCCGCCGCACCATCGCGCTCTGCTACGTCGCAAGCGGTGTGCTCACCAGCATCGGTGCGCTGTTCTTCGCGTCCCGGCTCGGCACCGTCGGTGGCGACATCGGCGTTGGCCTGGAGGTGATCGTTCTGACCGCGACGGTGCTGGGCGGCATCACGCTCGGCGGCGGCAAGGGCTCGGTCGCCAAATCGGCGGTCGGGGTGCTGATCGTGCTCCTGATCACCAATGGCCTGACGACCATGAATGCACGTGGCGGCGTCAACCGGATGGCGCTTGCCGGCATCCTGCTCGTTGCTGCCATGGTCGACATCCGCTGGCAGAAGAATCGGACGCGCATCATCAGTAAGGTCTACGTGGCCCCCACCTATCACGCGCTGCCGCCACCGCCGCCGACCGAGATCGGGCAAGGCGGCCCGTTCGAGCAGAACGACAAGCTGCGCAACGTCGAGTCGATCGGCCTCGGCCGCATCGAGGCGCCGGAGGACGTCATCCTCGATCGCCACGACAATCTCTATGCGGGTTCGCGCCATGGCGACATCATGCGCTTTCTCGCACCCGACTATCAGAAGATGGAGGTGTTCGCCCATATCGGCGGCCAACCGCTCGGCATGGCCTTCGACCGCGAGGACAATCTCTACGTCTGCATCGGCGGCATGGGGCTCTACCGGATCAAGCCCGACGGCACGGTGGAAAAGGCGACCGACGAGACCAATCGCAGCATGCGTTCGGTCAACGATGACAGCCGCCTGCGGCTCGCCGACGATCTCGACATCACCGACGACGGGCTGATCTTCTTCTCGGAAGCCACCGTGCGTTACGAAATGGACGAGTGGCCGATCGACGGCCTCGAGGCGCGCGGCAATGGCCGCATCATCTCCTACGACACCAAGACCGGCGTGACGCGCACCGAACTGCGCGGCCTCAAATTCCCCAACGGCATCTGCGTCGCCAGCGACGGCCAGTCGATTCTATTCGCCGAAACCTTCGGCTGCTCGATCAAGCGCTACTACTTCGCCGGGCCAAAGAAGGGCAAGGTCGAGGTCGTCATGGACAATCTGCCGGGCTACCCCGACAACATCAACCTCGCCTCCGACGGCAATTACTGGCTGGCGCTGGTCGGCATGCGCAGCCCCTCGCTCGACCTCGCCTGGAAGATGCCCGGCTTCCGCCGCCGCATGGGCAAGCGCGTTCCGGTCGATGAGTGGCTATTCCCCAACATCAACACCGGCTGCGTGGTCAAGTTCAACGAGCAGGGCAAGATCGTCGAATCGTTCTGGGACCTGCGCGGCGAAAACCATCCGATGATCACCTCGATGCGCGAGCATCGCGGCTATCTCTATCTCGGCGGCATCCTCAACAACCGGATCGGCCGCTACAAGCTCGACAATGCCGATCCGAACTTCGTCCAGTACGACAAGCGATGGGGGAAGCAATCGTGATCGCGGCCGTCAGGGAGTTCGCCAACCGCTTTCTCGGGCGCGGCGACGCCACCATCACCGTACCGTCCTTCGACGGCGCATTGAAGCCCAACCAGAAGCTGGAATCCGCCGAAACCTTGCTGACATGCGAGGCGCCGGAGGATCTCGCCACCGACGGAAGCAACCTCTTCATCGCGGCGGGCCCGCAGCTGATGTCTTTGAATGACGGCACGGCATCGGAGGTGCGCAGCTTCGAGCGGCCGATCTCGGCACTGTGTGCCCTCCCCGGCGGCGGTCTTGCGGTCGCGCTCGGAGGGCGCGAGGTGCGGCTCTACGCAAGCCCCTCGGCCGAGCAGCCAAGCGTGACGTTTGCAGATAGCGCGTTCAATGCCGTCAACGCACTGACGCTCGCGAGCGACAACACGCTGATCGCGACGGACGGCTCGGCGACATGCGGCGTCGATGACTGGGCACGCGATTTGATGGAGCTCAATCGGAGCGGCCGGGTGTTCAAGCTGGATCCCGGCAGCAGGAGCGTGACGCCCCTCGCGCAAGGGCTGGGCCATGCCTTCGGCGCTTGCGCGCATGGCAATGGCGTATTGATCAGCGAGAGCTGGCGCCATCGCCTTGTCTTTGCGACGCCGGGCGCAGCGCCGCGGACCGTGCTCGCTCACCTCCCCGTCTATCCGTCGCGGCTGTCAAAGGCCTCGGGCGGCGGCTACTGGCTCACCGCCTTCACGGCGCGCACCCAGCTGATCGAGTTCGTGTTGCGCGAGCCGGCCTACCGGCGCCGCATGATGGCGGAGATCGATCCAGCATATTGGGTTGCCCCACGCCTGCGCTCGGGTTTCTCGTTCAAGGAGCCGATGCAGGGTGCACACATCAAGACCATGGGCGTGATCAAGCCGTGGGCGCCGCCGCGCTCCTATGGCCTCGTCATCCGACTCGATGCAGATGGCCAGCCGCTCTATTCGCTGCACAGCCGGGTCGACGGCGCCAATCACGGTATCGTCGCGGCGATCGAGATGGCCGGCGATCTCGTCCTGATCGCCAAGGGACCGGGTCGCGTGCTGCGACTGCCGCTGTCCGGTCTTGCCGAGGAGTTCCGCTCATGAGCGACATCGCACTCTCGCTGCGCAAGGCCACAAAACTTTACGCCGGCGTGCCCGCCATCGACGGGGTCGACTTCGATCTGCGCCGCGGCGAAATCCACGCGCTGGTCGGCGAGAACGGCGCCGGCAAATCGACGCTGACCAAGGTGATGGCCGGCGTGGTGACACTGACCTCGGGCACCATGACGATCGACGGCGCCGACGTCGCACCACGGACACCGCTGGAGGCGCGCAATCTCGGCATCGCCATGGTGTTCCAGGAAAACAGCCTGGTGCCGACCATGACTGTCGCGCAGAATCTGTTTCTTGGGCAGGAGAAATTCTATAACCGCCTGCGCGGCATCTACATCGCTGCGCAGCAGTTCCTGCAATCGCTCAATTTCGACGTCACGCCGACCGCCACCGTCGGCGGCCTCGGCGCCGCCAAGAAGCAGATGGTGGAGATCGCGCGCGCGGTTTTGCACCGCGCCAAGGTCATCATCTTCGACGAGCCGACGGCGTCGCTGACGCCGGAAGAGAAGAAATACTTCTTTGACCTCGTCCGCGATCTCAAGAAGCGCGGCGTCTCGATCGTCTTCATCTCACACGCCCTGGAAGAAGCTTTGCTGCTCGCCGACCGCATCACGGTTCTGCGCGACGGCAAGCACGTCGTCACCGACGAGGCCACCAACTTCGACCGCGCGGCGATCGTGCAGGCCATGGTCGGGCGCGACCTCTCCAACACGCTCTACGGTGCGCGAAAGAGCAGCGTGCGGCCGCCCGGCGCGCGCGTGCTCACCGTGCAGAACCTGAAGATGGCGCCGATGGTGAAGAACAATTCGCTGTCGGTGTTCGCCGGGCAGATCACGGGCGTATTCGGCCTCGTCGGGGCCGGCCGCACCGAAACGTTCAAGATCGTCTCCGGCGTGCTGAAGCGCGACTTCTTCCATGGCGGTGAGATCCTGCTGCACGACAAGCCGGTGCGCTACCGGGTGCCGGCGCCGGCGGTGCAGGCCGGCATCGCCTATGTGACTGAAGACCGCAAGGTCGAAGGTTTCTTCGAGACGTCCTCGATCGCACGCAACATCTATCTCGGCCTTCTGTCGAAATTTCCCAAGGGCCGCATGATGCTGTCGCGGCGAGAGAACGAGGCGATCGGCAGGACCTGGATCGAACGGCTCAAGGTTCGCGCGATCGGCAACGACGGCAAGGTGGTCGAGCTTTCCGGCGGCAATCAGCAGAAGGTCGTGATCGCCAAATCGCTGGTTCAGGAGCCCGATCTGATCATCTTCGACGAACCCACGCGCGGCGTCGACGTCGGCGCCATCGTCGAGATCCACGAGTTGATCAACCAGCTCGCCGACGAGGGCAAGGCGGTCGTGGTCATCTCATCCTACCTGCCCGAGATCATGGCGCTCTCCGACCGCATCCTGGTCTCGCGCCAGGGCAAGGTCGTGGAGGAATTCTCCGCATTGGAGGCGACGGAGGAGAGGATCATGTACGCCGCGATTCACTGAGCATGACGGTCTACGGCTTGTGCGCTTTCTGGCGCAGCGCCTCGATGAGACGCAGCTTTAGTTCATCTGCGGCCTTCTGGCTGACGTCCTGGCCGATCTGCGCGCTCGCCTGCGCCAGCGCATCGGACTTTTCCATAAACTTCCGGCCAGCAGGCTGGGCATAGAACGCCTCGATCTGGCGCAGCTCGTCGACGGTGAAGTTTTGGGCATAGAGAGCGGCGATCTGGTCGATCATCGAGGCAAAGAACGGCGCGTAGATGTCGGAGCCCGGCGCCGTCATTGCGTCATAATCGCGCTCGATCTCAGGCCGGTCCTGCGCGACCACGGGTCTCAGCTTGAGCAGGAGCTGCGGGAGCGCCGCGCGATACTGATCTGCGATCTTCAGCGTGGCGACGAGTTTTCGTGCAGCATCCATCGCCTCGGGCGACGGCCCTTGCGCCGACGCGTTGCAGACGAGGAGCAGGAGGGCGCCGGCAATCGTCAACAAAAATCTCGACATGCATCTCTCCCGAAAAATCGTCCCGGCGACGCGACGTGTTCTCAGCGGCGAGCCGGAGCCGCGCCGATGACCGTTACCGGCACGCCTTCGCCGGCGGCCTCCCGCTCGTCGTCGACATCCGTCACCTTGACGAAGAGGCTGGGCACCCGCTCGGCGCGGTCGAGCAGCCACGCCGCCCCGAACATGATGACGAAGCCGGCGAACGAGACGGCGAGTTGCTCCCAGACGCCCCTGGTGAATTGCATCAGGATCCAATGCGCCGAGAACGACAGGAACACGCTGAGGCAAAAGATCGGCAGCGAATGCTGGCCGCAGAGGATGACCGGGTGCAGCCATTTCGAATGCAACGCCTTCCAGTGACGCGGGATGAAATAGGTCATCCAGATCGCCACCGCCAGAAAGTGCGTGAAGCGCAGCATGTCGAGGTCGGTCTTGTCGATCGGGTAGATCGCCTTGATCATCCATTTCGGGATCAGCGCCTCGAGCGCAGGGATGTGCCAGGTCATCACGATCAGGAATGCGAAGGCGAGCCAGGCCGCGGCCAGCGTCATCGCCGCCTTCGACCACACCCATGTTGCGATCTTGTCGATCTGGCCGACGCCACACCAGGCGGCGAACACGAACATCAGCTGCCAGCAGAACGGGTTGAAGTACCAGGTCGTGCCCGGCGGATAGGAGGCGATGTTCCAGTCGAACCGGCGCGCCAACACATACAACACCACGGAGGCAGCCAGCGTCAGGTTCGGCCGGCGCACCAGGCCCCACACGATGAAGGGCGCCGCGAGCACCAGCGTGATGTAGAGCGGCAGCACGTCGAGATTGACCGGCTTGTAGCGCAGCGAAAGCGCCTGACCTATCAGGATGTCCGGATGGTCGAGAAAATTGTGAACGTTGAACTCGTCCGCATACATCGGGTTGTCGAACCTCCTGACCGTGCGCGCGATCTGCGCAGTGAACAGCAGGAACAGCATGATGTGGGCAACGTACATCTCGCCCGCGCGCCGCCACAGCCGCTTCAGCGCGGCGAGAAACCATCCGCCGGCGACGATCGGCCCGTAGATCCAGCCGACCAGATAGCCGGAGATGAAGACGAAAAACTCGGCGGCGTCACTGAAGCCGTAGTTGCGCAAGGTCAGCCAGGCCACGACGTCGTGCGGGATGTGATCGAGGAAGATCATCCACAACCCGACGCCGCGGAAGAGATCGAGCCGCAAATCGCGCTCGACCGGCGCCAACAAAGCTGACTGGTCCCGTGTGCTCATGGCCCCGCCTCGTCCGGTGGGCGTCGCGCCGTCGCGGCGCCGAAAGATCGGATGCTAAAAAATGTAAATCAAAAGTCACCTGGCCCTGCGGCTAGTGCCGACGGTAGCCGACCTTGGCGTCCGTGCAAGGGGCTTCGTCATCGGGGCGCACAGACCGCGTCCGGCAAGTCATGAGACCTTGAACGGCGCCGGCTGGAGGTGGTGGTCCTCCCTGTAAAATGTCGAAAACAACCCCATGCACAGTAGAGACGGTCTCTTAAGTCCTTGCTTTGCCTGCGAAACTCAAACGGCCCGTGGGGCAAAAAATCGGCCCGGCGGTACGATCGCACGCCAGGGAGGGAGCAGGGTCAGGTCAGCTCGCCGCCCCGGGCAAGCATCTCGGTCAGCATCGCCTCGGCCTTGTGCTGGAGCGGCAGCGCGCCGCTCTCGGAGGCGATCGCGATGGCCGCGCGCAAGGCGACGATGATCGCGGCCTTGTTCGCCGCATCCGTCGGCGGCGTCACCACGGCCTCGCCGAGCAGTGCCTCGGCCTCGAGGCCGGAAAACCCCTGCTGGCGAGCGGTGTTGCGCGCCTCGCGCAGCATGTTCTGCGCGGCCTGGACGTCGCCGAGGCGGAAGGTTGCGAGCGCAAGGTAGATCGAGCTGCGCAGCACCGCCGAGGTATAGCCGACCGCCTTCGCCTCCTCGCGCGCCTCGGCCAGCATGCCGCGCGCCCGGTCGAACAGCCCCTGCTCCAGATAGGCGATGCCGAGGTGACAGGCGAGCACCGGCACGAACAGCCGGATGCCGTGCTTCTGCGCCAGCACAAAACCGTCTTCGAGAATGGCAGCGGCCGCGGCCGGCTCGTTGCGCCCGAGCATCAGCCAGCCGCCGCTATAGGCGGCGGCGACGCGGTCGTAGGGGCGGTTGGTCTCTTCCGCGATCGCCGAAGCTTGTTGCTGGAACTGCTCGGCGGCGTCGAGTTCGCCCATGACGGTGTGGGTGAAGCTCTTCATCATGCAGCAGAGGAGGAGTGTGTATTTTGGGGGAGTGGCAAACGGCGCGCTCGCTTCGGGTCCCATGAGATTAGCGCGGCCTTGCGCCAACATCTGCTCCGCTTCGCGATATCGACCGGCGAGAAAATAGGCCTGTCCCAGATTGTATTGTGCAAGGTTGCGCCAACCCGGGTTGCCTGACTTCTCGGCGAGGCCAACGACCTCCTGGCCGAGCGCAACCGCTTCAGTTGGCGTTCCGTAGAAATTCTGTCCACCCGCCATGACGGTCATGGCGGCGACCTTTCTTCCGATGTCGTCAATTCCACTAGCCCGGCGTTCGGCCTCTTTTCCGAGATCGATCCACTCGGCAACCTGACCGGACCAGATGAATGCCATTCGCGCCTCCATCCGGAGGTCAATTGCATCTGCCTCCCGCGAGAGAGTCATCGGCATCTTGTCGAGCGAACTCATAGCGATCCCGAAATAGTCGACCGCATCGGCATACGCCGAGCGCACAAGACATTTCTGCGCGGCACCTCTCCCGTACCCGAACGCTTTCAGCCAATCCTTCGCGCGCATCGCGTGGTAGCAAAGCGTGTCAGGACCGTCGCTCCATGTCTCGTCGCTTTCGAAGGCCGCAAGTATTCGCCCATGTATATTCTCGCGCACCTTTTCGACCATCGACTCGTAGGTCACTTGGCGGACCATCTCGTGCTGGAACTCGATCGAGTCCTCAAGTTCACTATCGATCCTGACGAGGATCTCGGCTCGGTCGAGCGCTCCGAGGCAATCCTGGAGAATGTCTTCGGGCAGCGCGGCGACGTTCCTCAGCATCATCACGCTTGAGCGCGGCCCCAGCGCCGCCGCTATTTGGAGAACCGAGCGCTCCTGCCTTGAGACACGATCGAGCCGCGCCGCAATCACCCCCTGAATGCTGGTAGGGATGCCGAGCTCGTCAATAGGTCGAACGAGCGCAAGGTCACCCCACTGACCGCGAAGCGTGCCACTATCTTTCAGTCCACGGCAGACTTCCTCGAGAAATAGAGGAACGTTGGCAGTATGAGAGATGATCCGGTTCTTCAAATCGGTGTTCATCGCCGACGGTCCGAGCATATCGGCCAACATGGCCAATCCCGAATCGTCATCCAGGGGGCGCATTGCAATCACTTCCGCATGGCAGCGTGCGATCCACTCGGGCATGCCGTTCGGCCTGCTCGTGAGAAAAACTATCAGGTTGGGACTCTGTAACGACGCGATTGCAGCAACAACCGCATCGCTGGCTCGGTCGATCCAGTGCAGGTCCTCGATGAGAAGAACCGTACGCTGTTGAAAGGCCAGGCTTTGCACGATGGCGCAACTTGCATCGGAAATGGCACGCGCGCGCGCGTAAGGCTCCAGCTCACTCCAGCGATGATCCGCGACCGGAATATCCAATATGGAATCGATCGCGAGCTGATGGATTGCCGGCAACTCCTTTCGGATGTCGACCAGACTATCCGAATCTCTGGCGGCAACTTCGAAGATCGAAAGTATGGCGCGCTTGAGCGCGCTGAACGGCACGCCCTGAAGGTTCGGACTACACTCGGCGTCAATCAGCCGCCAGCCATCGGCCTTGAGCTCCTGGGCGAACTCATGCGCGAGCCGCGATTTTCCGATGCCTGCATCGCCGATCAGCAGGACCGTCTGCCGGCTTGCACTGGACCTCTCCGCGGCACGTGCCAAAAGGGCCCGCTCAGTCGTGCGATCGACAAACCGCGAAACGCTCCGCGCTCGTCGCACCCGCCAGCTTGAAAGGTCGCTCGCTCCGACGACACGGTAGACCGGCAGCGGCTCGTTGAAACCGCGCAGCACCTTGCGACCCAAGGCTTCGAATCGGACATGTCCATCCGCGAGTTTCTGGCAGGCCTCCGACACGTAGATCTGATTGGCCTCGGCCGCGGCCTCCAGCCTCGCGGCAAGATGCTGAGCGGCTCCTCCGATCTCGTAGACCTTGGAAAACTCGCTGGCGACCATATAGGCGACGACGTGCCCCGAATGGAGGCCGACCCGAACCTGAAGTCCGGGATCGCCAAGACTGCCGACCCGCCGGACAAGCTCGATGGCCGCATGGCAGGCCAGCGGAGCATGGTTGTCGTCGGCGATCGGGGCACCAAAGACAGCGGCCAAGCCGTCCCCCAACTCCTTGCTGACGATGCCGCCAAACTGGCGTACCGCGCCCCTCATGGCCGCCAGCGCTGGCTCCAGGCGTGAGACGGCCTCCTCCGGCTCCAATTCGGCAACAAGCCCTGTGGAGTCGATGACGTCGGCTCGGAGAATTGTCACAAACCGCCGCTCGCTGTCGGGATCAGCACGCCGACGTACCGCCGCCCCACACTTGGAGCACCAGCTATCGTCCGAATCAATCGCCGACTGGCACGCGAAGCAATGCATTCCTGCGCCTTCAAGGATCGCGGCGTCGCTGTCGTCCAGCGCCCGCGAGCAACTCGTGGTAAGAATACCTATCAAGAACCGCTTAGCAATCGGACTTGCCCATCGCCGTTAGCGGAGCACGGTGCGGTTGGCGATCTGGACGAAACACAGTCCTGAGTGGTAGCCTATGCAAATCCCAGCAAAGATGGGGCATATATTCGGCGAAGCCGGGTTGGCAAAACTAACCGGCGTCGCGGAGCTGTATGTATTTTCACAAAGCCAAGGACATATTGAGGGAAAAGACGATGGGGTCGAGAACTTACACCGGGGCTTCATTCAAAGATTTGATGAACGACAATTATTTCCCTCTGGAAAATATGCAGAGGAGCGTGGACATCCTCAAGGCGTCGTCGGACATCCACGTGCCGACCCTGGAGTACGGCCAGTACCATCTGATCCTGACGCCAGCGGACAAATGGCCGGACGGGAGCGCGGCGTACTGGCACAAGGAGAAGGGACGGGCTCGCGTCGACCTCACCACGCAGTTGAATACGGTCCCGCTGTCCAAGGACGAGCCCGGCGTGATCCCGCTGACGCGATGCGCGCTGCTCGATGCCTGCGTGCGGAAGTGCTTCAATTCCGAGCCGCCGATCCCGATGAAGACGAACATCATCACCCACGCGGCGAGCGACGCCTATGCCGACCGGCACGAAATCCGGCTGGAGTGGGAATACGACAACGGCGAGGACCAGGCGCCGACGCTGCTCCACCTGACGATGGTCTGTCCGTACCGACCCTGATTCCGAGCGGGAGCAGCGCGGAGGCTTCCGCACCAATCTAAGATGGTCCGTCGTCGCCACAGCATGCGTTGCACGACGGACCAATCATGCCCCGCCCGCTCCGCTCGAAGGCCGCGTTGCACTGTCTCGCGGCCGCGCCCCGTCACGGGCCTGTCGCACGAAGATGATCCGCTACCTGCCAGTGCGCGTGCGAGTCGCCTGCTTGAGGCGACCGCCGCGTTCGTTTGACAGGAGCGCCCGATGCCCGTTGGACTGCTGGAGGTCGTAGGCACCATCGATGTCAGCCAGTTCTGGCCGGAGGGCCGGTCGGACGCCGACACCACCAAGGTCGTGGTGAATGTCGCCCCAGACGCGATCCGCTTCCGCAAGAACGATTCGGTGCCGTTCCAGCCGACCCACGTCTTCGAGGGCGCCAAGGTCAAGGGCCGGACCGCGTCGGCGCCGATCAAGAACGGCAAGCTCACCATTCGCCTTCAGGGCATCGACGCGCCCGAGCTGCATTATCAGCCCTCGCCGCTCTCGGCCGCCGAGAAGAAGGGCCTGAGCGACGCCAAGCGGCAGGCCTATCACGAGGTCACACACCCCTACCGGCAGTTTCTGGGCGCGACGACGAGCAAGGCGCTGCATGACTTCCTCAGCAGCGCCGGCGGGCCGACGCTCGCCTGCCGCGTGTTCACCCATGTCGATGCGCCGAACGAGGTGTTCGACACCTATGGCCGGCTGGTCGGCGACATCGAGGTGACGGTCGCCGGCAAGACCATCGACATCAACCACTGGCTGGTCGAACAGGGCTTTGCCTATCCAACCTTCTACTCTTCGATGAACGACGACGAGATCAAGGCCTTCCTCGCGCTCGCGAAGCCCGCACGCGCGCAGAAGCTGCCGGTCTGGAAGCATCTCGCCAAGACGATTCCCGCTTTCGACTTCGACCTGCGCGAACCCAGGAAGAACGAGACCGACGTGCTCGCGACCGACAAGGGTCCGGTGATCCTGCCAAAGCTCTATCGCCGCTACACCAACTGGTCGGCGCGCAAGAAGGCGAAGGTGACGAGCCAGACCTTCCAGAAATTTCTGGGCGAAGGCTCCGGCGGCAAGCCCGACACCTGCTACGAGATCGACGACTTCCTGACCAACGGCGTGCACTCGGCCACGCCGCGCAATTTCGCCGACTTCGTCGAAGGCGGCAAGACGATCAAGTTTCAGCCGGAGGGGCTGGTGTTCGGCGAGGCGCCGTCGAGCCTCGTGGGGGCGGACGGCAAGCCGATCACGACGTTCTGAGGACGTGCGCGGCCGACCGGCATCAACGGCGTTTTGTCGCAGATTGTTGCCGGCCGTGAGCTCGCACGTTCATGCGCCGCTATTCTCCTGTCGTTGCAGGCATTTCCGGCGGCCGAGCCTGGCCGATCAAAGGCTGCTCGCGCTAACGGTTAGAATTCGCTACTACACAACCATAGATTTTTCGTCTATTTTCCTGGCCGCGGCGATTGCAGGGCGTCCTCGGTCGAAGTCCGAGTGACCCAAGATGCCGGCTCTCAAGGCGAGCTGGTGGATGAGCGGAAGATCAATCCGGCGGAGCCGCCTGCCCGTTCTCTCGGCCGGCCGGCGCCGCAGTCAAGCGACAAGGAGAACGGCATGCTGGTTCGACAGAACGTGTGGGAGCTTGGCGGCGACTGGGCGGATCCGATTCTCTGGTACGCGCGCGCGGTTGGCGCATTGAGGCCGAAGCCGCTCAACGATCGAACCAGCTGGCGCTTCTGGGCCGGCATGCACGGCTATCATCAGGGCCTGTGGGAGTTCTACGGCTACAAGGCGCCTGCCGAGCAAGTTCCTGCCCAGGCCGACTTCGACGAGTTCTGGCAGCAATGTCAGCACGGCAGCTGGTATTTTCTGCCGTGGCACCGCGGCTATCTGATCGGATTTGAGAAGCTCATTCGTTCGACCGTCGTGACGCTCGGCGGGCCGCCTGACTGGACCTTGCCCTACTGGAACTACTTCAAACCCGGTCAGGATGGCTTGCCGCCGGCATTCGGCAGCCCGGACTGGCCGGACGGCACAGGCAACAATCCCCTCTTCATTGAACAGCGGTGGGGACCCGGCGATCCCTCGCAGCCCGGCAAGGTCTTCGTCCCGCTCGACGCCGTGAACCTGGACGCGATGGACGTTCACGAGTTCACCGGTGTGGCAAGTGGCGGCGACCGCGGCTTCGGTGGCATCGACACCGGCTTCGAGCACGGCGGCACCAAGCATGGCGACATCGAAAGTCAACCGCACGACCAGGTTCACGGCCTTGTCGGCGGCGAGAAGATGTTCCCGGAGGCGAGCACGAGGCCATTGCCAGGACTGATGTCGTCACCGGTGACGGCCGGTCTGGATCCCATCTTCTGGCTGCACCACGCGAATATCGATCGGCTGTGGCAAAGCTGGAGGCAGAGCGATTCCCAAAACACGGATCCCGAAGAAGCCAGTTGGAAGAAGGGACCTGCCAGCCTCGGCCAGCACAAATTTGTCGTTCCTCTCCCCGACGGCTCGCCGTGGGAGTACACGCCGGAACAGATGTCGGACTTTGCCGGGGTGGGCTATACTTACAGCGATTTCTCGCCGGCAGGCGCGCCATTGGCGGCCGTCGCCGGCAGGACAGCGACATCATCCGGAGCGGTCGCGATGGCGAGATCGACTGGAGCAACAGTTGAGGTGCTTGGCGCCAATGCCCAATCGCTTCCCGTCGCAGGGAAAGGTGCCGAGACCTCCGTGCAACTCGATGCGCGTACGCATACGAAAGTTGCCGCCAGGCTGGCTGCCGGCCCCGCGCCCGGGGCGCGCGCGGAGCAGGTCTTTCTCAATCTGGAGAATGTGCGCGGATATTCCGACGCCACCGTGCTGCAGGTGTATCTGCAGTTTGCGGGGAAGGACGGCGCGCCGTCCTTCGAGCGGCAGGTCGGGAGCATCGGGCTGTTCGGCATCACCAAGGCGACGGAGAGCGATACCGGGCACGCGGGAGACGGCTTGTCGTATGCGCTGAACATTACCAAGCCCTATTCGGAGTTCGCCGGTTCGGGCAATGCCGATCCCGCAAAGGTCGGCGTTCGCCTCCAGGCCGTCGCGCCGGTGCAGCAGTCGGCCGACGTGAGTGTCGGCCGCATCAGCATCGTCCGACAGGGCGATTGACGGCAGCTCATGACGCCCGCGGCCTACGAGCGTCTGCAAATCCGTATTCCGCTCACCGTCGCGGCAGCCGCCGCGTGGGCGGCCGTCGTGGCGTTGTCGGACCAGCGCAGGCTCGTCGCCTTCTGCAACAGCGATGTCTGGCCGGCACTGTCGCTCGATCAGCTCACCCTTGCCATGACGTTCTATTCGCCGACAACACTCGCCGGCGAATGGATGCTGATGGTCGCGGCGATGATGACGCCGATGCTCGCGGGCGCTCTTGGGCACGTGCGTGCGCGAAGCCTGCCGCGCCGACGCATGCGGTCGATGGCGCTCTTCGTGATCGGATATTGCGCCATCTGGGTTGCCTGTGGCGTTCCCATCGTGCTGGCCGCGCTGGCGCTGCAACTGATGCAATCATCATCGATCGTCACGATCGCATTGGCGGGATCGCTCGTCCTGGTCTGGCAATTCTCCCCCGGGAAACAGATCTGCCTGAACCACTGCCACGACCAGCCGCCGCTGGCGGCGTATGGGATCAGGGCCGATCTGGCTGCTCTCGGATATGGCGTCACCCAGGGTATCTGGTGTTGCGGAGCCTGCTGGGCGCTGATGCTCGTTCCGTTGGTGACGCAAGGCGGGCATTTGGCGGCGATGGCCGCGACCAGTGCATTCTTGATCGCCGAGCGCCTGGACAAACCGCGGCGCCCGGCCTGGGAGGTGCGATGGCCATCGACCGCTGCCAGGCTGCTATGGTTCAGGCTTGGCCTTTGGCGACGCTCGGAGAGCGCCGGAGTGAAGGCAACCTGATCGGTGCCGACGGCACGCGCGACGACGCGATTCCCGTAGGCGACCGGGCAAACTTTGCCGGCGACACCGCCGCACCGGCAATTTTTTCAAGCTGCCGATGAGCGCGTGCCCGGAAACATCGGGAAATCGAACGAAAAGATTTGGCACGTACGTTGCTTGCCCTTCGCGATCGTCTCGAGGGGCCGAACATGCAAGTCACGCCAGGAGCTTCAATCTTCGGCTACCAGCCTGCGAAAGCCGGCTCATCGACCGGTGCATCGAAGCCGTCGGTGACCGACAATAGTGGGCCCTCGCAAGCAAGCGAAGATGGCGCATCGGGCGACAGCAGCGTCGTGCAGGAGTTCCTGAAATACGCGAAGATGAATCCCTTCGACCGTATGCGGGCTGCCATTCTGAAGAGCATGAATCTCAGCGAGGCCGACCTCGCCAACATGACCCCGGACCAGAAAGCGGCGGTGGAGCAGAAGATCCGGGACGCCATCGAAAAGGAGCTGGAGAAGAAGGGCCAGCAGCCCGGCAGCCTGGTCGACCAGTCCGCGTAACGACCGCGCATCACCAGTGGAATGTCGCGCCTTTTCCAATCTCGCAATCGAATGCCGTATCCTTGAGAACGGCGTCATTGACGGCATCCAGGACCATCGTGCGCGCCTCGATCCTGCCATTTGGGTGCACCCTGAACGACAGGAATTCCCTGACCGCCTTGTCCGGTCTCACCGTGAAATGGGTCGTTGCAAAAGCGATCGTCCCGTCAGGCTGGATCATGTATCCGTCAAACCGCATGCTCGCCTTGACCGGAGGCCCCGCCGCGCCCGTGCCGTGAACTTGACAGGCTGAAAGGTCGACGAGCATGCGAAATTCCTTGCCGTCGACGATCGCCTTGTTCAGCGCCGCATAGTCGGCATTTCCGGGTTCGTCCGCGATCGCGGGGTGCGTCCAGAAGCTTGCCACGATCGCCAGAGCGGCAGCGCAGCTGCGCAGATCATTCGACAAATGTGGCTCCCAGGGATTGAGGCTCTAGCCGGCTCCCGACTCGAACTTCACCGCCTCATGATTGGTGATGACCTCTCGAACGACCAGGGCATGCAGCTTCCGGGTAAAATCCGGATCGAGCCCGCTCTGTGCGGCAAGGATGCGAAGCCGTTTCAATTGCGCCGCTTCACGTCTGGGATCCCGGGATTCCAGTCCATGCCTGGCCTTGAGCTCTCCGATCGCATCCGTGCAGCGAAAGCGTTCTGCGAGCAGGTGCACCATCGCCGCATCCAGATTGTCGATGCTGCGGCGCAGCCTGGCGAGATCGCCGGCAAACTCCTGGTCATCATCCGTCATCGATCGGCACCTCCAGGCAGCGCCGCGGCGGACAACCCGCCCTTCTGCAGAATGAAGCCCGCGATCTCGTCGACACCTTGGCCACTCTTCAGATTGGAGAAGATGAACGGTCGCGCGCCTCGCATCCGCCGCGCGTCCGCTTCCATGATCTCCAGATTCGCGCCCACCATGGGAGCCAGGTCGATCTTGTTGATCACCAGCAGATCGGATCGCATGATCCCCGGCCCTCCCTTGCGCGGGATCTTCTCTCCGGCGGCGACGTCGATGACGTAGACGGTCAGGTCCGCAAGCTCTGGGCTGAAGGTGGCGGCGAGATTGTCGCCGCCCGACTCGACGAAGCAAAGCTCCGCGTCCGGAAACTTCAGGTTCATGTCGTGGATTGCCGCCAGGTTCATCGAGGCGTCCTCCCGTATGGCCGTATGCGGACAGCCACCCGTCTCCACCCCCATGATGCGCTCTGCCGCCAATGCCTGCGCGCGGGTCAGAATGAGCTGATCCTCCTTGGTGTAGATGTCGTTGGTGATGACGTAGATCTCGTAGAAATCGCGCAGGTGCTTGCACAGCGCCTCGACCAGCGCCGTCTTTCCGGAACCGACCGGACCGCCGATGCCGACGCGCAGCGGCCCGTTGGTTGCCGCAATGCCGGGTGTGCGGAGAGACCTGCTCTCGCGTTCAATCGTCTTCATGACCGAAACAACCTCGTATACTGGAGCTCGTGTGCGATGGACGCGAGCTCAACCATCAGGCCCGCCGAACCGAGATCGTCGACCGTCTCACGGCTTGCGATTTCACTGCGCGACAGGATCGGTAGCTCGAGCGCCGCGATGGCGAGCTGACCATCGGTCTGACCGAGAGGCACCAATCGCACGCCCGCGCTCACCAGATTGGCGACATAGCTGTGCAGGAATGCCGGCAGCGCGATTTCGACGGCAATCCGTTCGCGCGCGGCTCGCGCTCCGAGCAGGACAGCCAGCACCGGCGGACATTTCGGGTCGGAGAACATGTCCAGAATTCGATCCGGCCAGACACTGCGAAGGGTTGAAAGGCACGCAGACGATTGCTGGGCGGATTCGAGCACGAATTCGGATGTGCCGCGGGAAGCGGCGGCGAGTTCGGCCAGCTCCGGGAGCTGGTCCTCGGCACCCTCGGCCACGCATCGGTAGGCTTCGCTGAAGAAGATGGCTTCGTTTCGGCCGGAGCCATAGCAAAGGTCGGCCTCGAGCCAATCGATCAGGCTGCGCCGATCGGAGACATAGCCGGCCTCCACCGCCCATTCCAGTCCGTGCGAGTAGCTGTAGGCCCCGTTCGGGAACGACGGCGAGAGCCAGCTCTGCAGCCTCAGGAACGCCAGCGCCTGCTGTCCATAACTCTGGTCTGTCATCGCACCACCATGCCGGCAACGCGTCAGTACATGAAATAGCGCTGCGCCATCGGGACCACATTCACCGGCGGACACGTGAGCAGCCGTCCGTCGGCTCGCACCTCGTAGGTCTCGGGATCGACCTCCATGAGGGGCAGCGCGTCGTTGAGAATCATGGAATGCTTGCCGATCGACCGCGTGTTCGAGACCGGCAGGAGTTGCTTTGCCAGGCCCAGCTGTCTCGTCGTTTCGAGCGAGGCCTGACTGACGAAGGTCACGGAATTTCTGCCGGGAGAACGGCCAAAGGCGCCGAACATCGGCCGGTAATATTCCGGCTGAGGCGTCGGTATCGACGCATTGGGGTCGCCCATGATCGCGGCGACGATCATGCCGGATTTCAAGACCATGTCGGGCTTGATGCCGAAGAACGCCGGATCCCAGACCACGATGTCCGCGAGCTTTCCGACCTCGACCGAACCGACATGGCGTGACATTCCCTGCACGATGGCCGGGTTGATCGTGTATTTCGCGACGTAGCGCCGCGCCCTGAAATTGTCGTTCTGCCCCGTCTCCTCCGGCAACCGCCCGAACTGCTTCTTCATCTTGTCGGCGGTTTGCCACGTCCGGGTGATCACCTCGCCGACGCGCCCCATCGCCTGGCTATCCGACGACACGATCGAGAATGCGCCGAGGTCGTGCAGGATGTCCTCGGCGGCGATCGTCTCCTTTCGGATGCGGCTCTCCGCGAAGGCGACATCCTCCGGAATGCGGCGGTCCAGATGGTGGGTCACCATCAGCATGTCGAGTGCTTCGTCGAGCGTGTTCGCGGTGTAGGGGCGCGTGGGATTTGTCGAGGCCGGAATGACGTTGCTCTCGCCGCAGACCTTGATGATATCAGGCGCGTGCCCGCCGCCGGCCCCTTCCGTATGGGCCGCATGGATCGTCCTGCCCTTGAACGCGGCGATCGTGCGCTCGACGAACCCGCCTTCGTTCAGGGAATCGGTGTGGATCATGACCTGCACGTCCATGTCGTCGGCGACAGAGAGGCAGCAGTCGATCGATGCGGGCGTTGCGCCCCAGTCTTCGTGCAGCTTCAGGCCGCACGCGCCGGCTTCGATCTGCTCGACAAGGCCCGCGGGTAGGCTCGCATTGCCCTTGCCGAAAATGCCGAAGTTCATCGGGAAGCCATCCAGCGCCTCGAGCATCCGATGGATGTGCCATGGCCCCGGCGTACAGGTCGTCGCCGTCGTCCCTGCGGCGGGTCCGGTCCCACCACCCATCATGGTCGTGACGCCCGAGAAGAGCGCCTCGTCGATCTGCTGGGGGCAGATGAAATGAATGTGCGTATCCATTCCGCCGGCGGTGATGATCTTGCCCTCGCCCGCGATGATTTCCGTCCCCGGCCCAATGATGATCGAGATGCCCGGCTGAATGTCGGGGTTGCCCGCCTTGCCGATGGCGGCAATGAGCCCGTCCCTGATCGCGATGTCGGCCTTGACGATTCCCCAGTGATCGAGGATCAGCGCGTTGGTAATGACCGTATCGACCGCGCCCTGCGCGCGCGTGAGCTGCGATTGTCCCATGCCGTCGCGAATGACCTTGCCGCCGCCGAACTTGACCTCCTCGCCATAGATCGTGAGGTCCCTCTCGGGCGCGATGAACAGGTCAGTGTCCGCCAGGC
The DNA here is from genome assembly GCF_052076025.1 of Bradyrhizobium sp. 956_D2_N1_4. Lineage (NCBI taxonomy): Bacteria > Pseudomonadati > Pseudomonadota > Alphaproteobacteria > Hyphomicrobiales > Nitrobacteraceae > Bradyrhizobium > Bradyrhizobium sp. 956_D2_N1_4. Next base: position 6,815,871 of record NZ_CP197237.1, read on the forward strand.
GCACCCTGTCGCCGACCGTGGGGCCGAACATCTGCGCATAGGCCGCGCGGCTCATCGTGTGGGACATGTCTTCCTCACCTTATTCGTTGGCGCCGGACGCATCGGTCCCCGATTCCAGAGGTCCCATCACGCCGCCGCTGAAGCCGTAGATGCGCCGCGCTCCGGCAAACGGAATCAATGAGACCTCGCGCGACTGACCCGGCTCGAACCGCACGGCCGTCCCGGCCGGGATATCGAGGCGGCATCCACGAGCGGTTGATCGATCGAACGCGAGTGCGGCGTTCACTTCGGCGAAGTGATAATGGCTGCCCACCTGGACCGGCCGGTCGCCGGTGTTGGCTACGGTAATCGACAGTGCCGTCCTGTCCCCGTTCAGGACGATGTCGCCGTCAGCCGGAATGACCTCCCCGGGAATCATGCCACGCCTCCAAGCAGCAGCAGCCCGACAAGCCCGGCGCATACGCCCGCCGCGCGAAGCAAGCTTCGTCTGGCCGCGTTTCCTCCTGAGAACCCGATGACCATGCCGGTCAGGAGAAGAGCGGCGGTCGCCGTCGTGAAGCCGATCACGTAGGGAACAAGCATCGAGGCGGCTTCAGTTCCGTGAGCGTGACCATGGAAGAACGCGAACAGGCCGACCGCCGCCGCGCCCAGCATGACGGGCATCCTGAATTCGAACGCAACGAACGCACCCAGCGCCACCACCGAGAGGCTGATCGCCGCCTCCACAAAGCCCAGCTCAAGTCCCGCGCTTGCCGCGGCGAAGCCGCCCAGCATCGCGATCAGAAAGGTCAGCGGCCACACCGCTCTCGCGGATCCGTCCACAAGCGCGCTCCACGTTCCCACCAAGGTGATCGCAATCAGATGATCCGCGCCGCTGAACGGATGGACGAGACCGGCGTCGAACGAACTGCCCGCTCCTGGGACAGGATGAGCGAAGGCCGGCGCGGCAAGCAGGCTCAACGCGGCGACGCAAATCGGGATGATACGCATCATCAGCTCCTATCGGATCGGGTTGTGCACCGGGACAAGCTTGGTCCCGTCCGGAAAAGTTGCCTCCACTTGGATCTCGCGGATCATTTCCGGGATGCCCTCCATGACCTGGTCGCGCCGCAGCAGCCGGCCGCCTTCGGACATCAGGTCCGCGACCGATCGTCCGTCGCGGGCGCCTTCCATGATGGCATCCGAAATCAATGCGATGCTTTCGGGATAATTCAGCTTGACGCCGCGCGCGAGCCGGCCGCGCGCAACGATCGCGGCGAGGGCGATCATCAGCTTGTCTCGTTCCCGTGGCGTCAGATTCAAGATGCTCCTCCCACTTGGCCGCGCTGCTAACAGGACCACATCTTCGGCACTCCGAAGGGACCGGATCCGAGTTCATGATCGAGTTGATCGAGGAAGCGGCGCAGACCTCGCCTGAGATCCACGCTTGCAATCGCGGCGACCCGGACGACGATGATCGCGCCCACGATCGTGACGCCGCACGCGCATTCCAGGGACGCACCGATCTCGCGCAATCTCTCGAGCCGGGCCTCGAGACCCGGACCGAAATAGATCATTGTCGCGATCGCCTTCCAGTTCGAGAGCAGCGCCGTCTTCCGAAGCTGCAGGAGCGCCTGGTCGGAGGCGAGGAAGCCATCTGCCCACACCAGACGGCCGTCGACCCTGACGCGCCAACTGTCCAGGATATGTCCGGCAAGAACTTCCTCGCCGCTTTCGATGCGGCCAAGAACCAGCCACTCGAGGGCAATCAATTCGGTGCCCGAGCTCACATCGATCTCGGTCTGTCGCGCGATGCGCGCCTGGTTGAAGACGATCGTCTCTTGCGGAAGCCACGCAAGCCGGGCATTTCCCTCAGCCCTTAACCGCGTCCGGATTCGCGCAGGCCGATCCAGCGCCCGATAGACCTTCTCCGCGGCCTGCGTGGTCACCGCGACCGACGCATTCCCTTGAGCGACCACCTCGATCCTGATCTCGTCGCCGCCTGCGACACCGCCCGAGGTATTGATGAGGACCGCCTCCTTGCGCCGACGATCGTCGACATTCGGGAAGGCAACGGCCATCGGAAACTTCTGATAGACGTCGATGATCTCCGTGCCGTTTGCGGCGCCGGAGAACACCACGCGAGCTTCCCCGACAGCGCGCTGCAGATCGAATTTTTCCGTGGCGCTCTGCCCTTCTCCCGGATGGCCGGGATGAGCCGCGGATGTCCCGCGAGAGCGCTCATGAATTGCTTCAAACATCCGTCTCGGGGCTCATGATTGACTGTGTGTGTCTCGCATATCGGCGAGGGAGAGGCCGGGCGCGGAACGGCAATGCCGGCCACGCCCGGACCTCGTGTCGCGAAACCGGGATCAGAAACCCGCAAGACCCTGGGAGCCGTTGTACGGGATCTTGACGCTGCCGATCTCCTTCAGCGAACCGTCCGGCTGGGTGCTGTAGCTGACCAGCTTCGAGGCGTTGCCGTAGATCTGATAGAGATAGGCGCCGTCGGGCGAGATCCAGCTATCGCTGGGACCGCTCGTCACGGTTCCGTTCAATCCCCTCGCGGTGCCGTCGCCGGGGACCTTCGGACACGCCGGATCGCACGCAATCTCCAGGCCGCTACCATTGATGCGGTAGCTGCTGATGTTGCTGTAGCCGAAGTTCGTCGCGTAGATCGTGCGATCATCGGGCGCGACGGCCAGCCAGCACAGCTCGGACGGCAGGCCCGCGCTGGTATCGATCTTGACGAGCGGGCCGATCTCGATCGAGCCGTTCTTCTCGATGGTGCAGATGGAGCATCCGTCACCGACGGCATAGCCGATCACGAACGTATTCGGACGCTGATTCAGGAACGCGATGTAGAACGGAGAACCGCCCTTCGCATCGTAGAACCTGGCCGTGCCGAGCGAGCCGTCCTTTTGCAGGGCGAACACGGCGAGGCCGTCCGGATCCGGTGCATTCGACGCGATCGAGTGCAACGCGCCGCCGGCGCGCTGGACCCAGAGAATCGGCGAGCCGTCGGGATACAAGCCGGTGAGCGCGATCGGCTCATCGAAAGTGGTGCCGACAAGTACAAGCTCCTCGTTGGGCGAGACCACGACCATGGTGGAGACGCGGTTCCGCTTGCTGTACGTGTTCACCGTGTATCGCTCGGGCCGCGTCTTGAGCATGCCTTCGGCATCGACCGACATCAGCCGAAGATGATCCGGTCCGAACGCGTGCAGAACGAAGAGGGTGCGCGTCGACGGAGCGAAAGCCAGCGATTTGGCCGTGCCACTCCTGCCCTCGACCGGGTTGCCGGTCGACTTCACGTCGAGCAGCGTGAGACGACCGTCGCTCTCCAGGCGGAAGCTCGAAACGGAATTGTCTCCGCCATTGGTCGCAAACAAAAAGCGCCGATCGGATGTAATGATGACGCTTCCCGCACCCTCGTAAGAGTTGGGCGCGCTGTCCTGGCCGCTGATCGGCTTGAATTCACCGGAGCCGGCGCCGCCCGTCTTGATACGCGCGACCTCGGCCAGCTTGCCGTCCGCCTGCCGCGTGTAGTGGATAATGGCGTTGTCGATCTCATTGGTCTGGATATAGAGATGGCCAGTCTGCCCCTTCGACATTCCCATCTCGCTCGTCGTCGCCTCTTTAGCCATCTCTCGCTCCTCTGATGATTGGCTTTGGTAAATCGAATGACTTTCGGTGACCTGCACCATCGCTATGGCTTCAACGGAGGGTATCCACCGACGTAAACCCAGTCGGACGTCCGCACGGGCACATGGCACGCCTGGCATTGGGCCCTGTAATTCGTCGTCGTCGTTTTCGAGCGATCGCCCGCGTCGAACCAGGACCATCCCCAGCCGTCGCCCCACAACGCGCTCTCCGGGTGACGGTTCGCGGAGTCCTTCACCATGACGAACCACCCCTTCAAAGCATCGGCGCGGCTGACGGTACCGGTTGTCATTTCAGAGGTCGCCGCCTTGAACACCTCCTTGACCAGCACCGCTCCGTCCGGGAAGCGCTTGTCCTTCCGATAGGCGTCGATCACTCCGGGCGAGGCGTACACGACGTGAAGCTCCTTCGAGCCGTGAGTGTCGTCTGCCGCAATCGCCCAGCTTCCGAGGATTTGATAGGTCGTACGATAATCATCGGGCACGTGCAGATGCCCGTCGCGGTCGGCGACACTCGCGCCGGTCGAAACGCCATCCGCCGCGTTCGCCCGCAACTGTGACTGCCTGACCGCGGCCGCGATCCCAAGGATCACGACGAAGGCGACACAAGCGGCTTTGAGGATTTTCATGCCGATCTTCCGCCGATTACGCGGTCACCGCGCGTCCTTGTTGTCCAGCAGCGGATAGAACTGGGTCCAGACCTCATCCTTCTTGGCGTTGGCGATATGGCAGTAGGCGCACTCGTCCTTCGACTTCACCTTGGCCATCGACGCCTTCGGTTCGTGGTGATTGAAGTTGAAATAGCCCCACCCGTTGGTGTCGGCGAAGCGCTTCGAGTCCTTGACGGTCACGTCGGCGCCGTTCCACTTGCCCGGGAAGTAGCCCCGCCCCGACGCTTCCGTTCGCGAGCCGTCGGCGTTCTCCTGCGGCAATGTCAGCTGCAGCTCCTTGAACAGGATCGTCCCTTCGGGGAATTCGCCGGTCTTCTTGTAGATCGCGTACGAGCCCGGCTCGATATAGACGTTGTGGAATTCCGGGAAGTTCGCCTGCCCGCCGTTGAGGGCATTTGGCGTCAGCGGCGAGCCGACATAGACCCACTCGTGGAAATTCTTCGGCAGGAGCAACTGCCCGTCCGCGGTGTATTCCGGCAGATAGCGCGTATTGCTCTGGGCATTGCTATCCTTGAGCGATCCGAAGAACAGGATCGTTGCGACCGCACTGCCTACGATGACCGCCGCTGCTGCCTGGACTCTCACGCGCATTGTCTTCTCCCGCGACTGCGGCCGAACGCGCGAGGCGCCGGCACGATTGACCTGTCGAGAGATGACTTAGCCAGTCGCGGAAGATCCTGCGCGCTGGGGATTGCTTCCGCTTTGGCCATCTTGATGCATTCCGTGCCGAACCTGCGATCGGTGAAGGGGTTCACGCTTCGGAAGCAAGACGCACAGCCCAATCGGCACCGCGATCGCGGCGCGGACGGCCATGGAAACGACCGAGAGGGTGCAAGGTCAGCGGGTGAGGTCTGAAAGCGGGGCCGCTCTCAGGGGGCGCTCGCGGCAGATCCGGTAATTGTCCTGCCAGGGGCGAAGCCGCTCGAAGGCCGCGCTCGCGGCCAGCACGTCGAAGTCGGCGTTTCGCCGACCTATGATTTGCATCCCGACCGGAAGTCCATCCGACAGACCCGCCGGAATCGAGGCTGCCGGATGACCGGTGAAATTGACGAAGTAGGTCAGGGCCCATCCGATCAGAGGATCTATCTCGACACCATTGATCGACTTCGGTCCAGCCGTGTTGCCGTCGCTGGCGTTGTCGACCGGCGGGCACGCGACGGTCGGCGTGACCAACAGATCGAATCTTTCAAGGACGTTCTGGAAGGCATCATAGACCTCCGACCGGACGGCCTGATCGCGGAAGAAATCAAGCCCCGACATGCGATTGGTCTTCTCGACCCAATCCATGTATTCAGGCGGAAAGTCGTCGCGATGCTCGCCGAACAAATCGATGCCGTCGCGCTTCATGTTCTCGATCGCCTGCAGGTTCAGGAGCATGTAGAGACGCGACCAGACGTCGCTCAGCTCCCGTTGCGAGCGGACGATGCCGAGCTTCACTTCCTCCACGTGAGCGCCGGCTTCCTCGAACGCCTGTACCGCGCGGCGGACCGTCGCCGCGACTTTTCCGTCGACCGGAAAGACGTCCAGATCCGGACTATAGGCAATCTTGAGGCCACGGATCGAACGACGGGTCGCCGCGGTGAAGTCGACGGGCGGCTCGATCAGGCTGAAGGGATCTCGCGGATCAGGGCCGGCGAGTACGTTCAACGCGATGGCGGCATCTTCGACCGTCCGCGTGATGGGCCCTTCGAACAGGAACGGAGAGTCGGCCACGCCGAACGCGTTGGGACGCACGAGGAACGGCACGCGTCCGAATGACGCCTTGTAGCCATAGACCCCACACCAGGCGGAAGGGATTCGTATCGAGCCGCCGGCGTCCGTACCTTCTGCAATGGGTAGCAGTCCATCGGCGACCGCCGCAGCGCTTCCTCCGGATGAGCCGCCCGTGTTCTTGGCAAGATTGAACGGGTTGCGCGTGGGACCAAACAGGTAGTTGTCGCAGGTGCCTCGGAATCCCATGAGGGGGCTGTTGGTCTTGCCGAGGAACACGGCGCCGCCGCGCTTCTCCATGCGTTCGCAGAACACGCAGTAACCGTTCACGACGTGATGCTTGAGCGCGCGGATGCCGCCCAGGCTCGCAGGCCAGCCCGGCTTGAAGTCGAACAGATCCTTGAGCGCAGACGGGATGCCGTGCAGCGGCCCCCACGACTCGCCGGCGACCAATGCGCGCTCGGCCTCTTTCGCTCTCGTGCGGGCGCCGTCGAAATCGAGATAGACCAGCGCATTCAGGCTCGGGTTGCGCGCTTCGATGCGCCGGATGAACGCATCGACCACGTCAACCGGCGACAGCTCACGCCGCCGGATGCGAGCCGCCAGTTCGTGCGCGGTGAGGTAAGCGAGTTCGTCGGAATGCAAGGGCTGGCTCACGCTCGACATCGTCTCCTCCTTCTGAACCACTTCAGGACGAAGCCGCATTTGACATTGAAACAGTTCTTGCCTGCGCAGCCGTGATTGCTTCGTCTTTCGCAATCTTGATGCATTCACCGCGACGGCCATCGACAAGGCATCGATCAGGGTTCATGTGCGCTGACGTGGGCTGCAGGTTACGCCGACGCGCGTTGGGACATCCTGCGCGTCACTGCACAAGGGCACGCTTCCATGGATCGACCTCCCGTTTCTCGCGGCTTCAAATCCAAGCGACAGACACCCGAAGCCGCCCGGCTGCCGCCGGGTCAGTATCTGACGACCGACTTCCCGGTGCTGTCCGCCGGACCTACGCCGGAGGTCCGTGTGGCCGACTGGAAGATTGCGCTTCAACTCGGCGGATCGTTGCTGGGGAAATGGACCTGGGACGAATTCGAGGCACTGCCCCAGACCACGATCACGGTCGACATTCACTGCGTCACCAAATGGACGAAGCTCGGCACGGTCTGGCAGGGCGTCAGCTTCGACGATCTTCTCAAGGTGGCCGGGCTGAGCGAGCCGCCGGACGCCTATGTCATGGCGCATTGCGACGGCGGATACACCACGAACCTTCCGGTGGCCGACCTGGTCGCGGGAAAGGCGATGATCGCGACCCGCTATGAGGGTCTGCCGCTTGCCCCGGCGCACGGTGGCCCCGCGCGACTTCTGGTGCCGCATCTTTACTTCTGGAAGAGCGCAAAATGGCTGCGAAGGCTTCGCTTCATGCCCAAGGACGAGCCCGGGTTCTGGGAATCGCGTGGTTATCACAACTATGGCGATCCCTGGCGGGAGCAACGTTATGACGGCGATTGATGCGCCTCTGCAGCAGCCCAGGATCGCGTGGCAGACCGGTCGCGTGCAGGCCATCGTGGCTGAAACAAGCCGGGTGAAGAGCATCATCCTGCAGCCGGCCAACTGGTCCGGGCACTGGCCCGGCCAGCACGTCGACATCCGTCTCACCGCCGATGACGGCTATCAGGCCGAACGAAGCTACTCGATCGCATCGCCTCCCGAAGAGAAACTGCTCACTCTCACCGTGGAGCGGGTCGAGGACGGCGAGGTGTCCCCCTATCTCCTCGACGTACTGCGGGTTGGTGACGCTCTCGAATTTCGGGGACCCATTGGGCGGCATTTCATCTGGAGCCAAGCGCGCGGTGGACCGATTTGCCTGGTCGCGGGCGGCACCGGGATTACGCCGCTGATGGCCATGTTGCGCCACCGCAGGAGGTCGCTCGCACCCATACCGGCATCGTTGATCTATTCGGCACGCAGCCTTGCCGACGTCGTGTACCGGAATGAACTCGATACGATGGCTCACGGCGATCGCGACCTGCGCCTGGTCTATGCGCTCACCCGCGAGCATCCGAGCGACTGGAACGGACATCGGGGGCGGGTCAACGAGGCTCTGCTCGCAGAGAACAGCTTTACGCGCGAGCAGAATCCCACGTTCTTCATTTGCGGTCCTACCGGGTTTGTCGAAGGCATCTCGAGCATGCTCGTGAAGCTCGGCTTCGACCCGCTCGCCATAAGAACCGAGCGTTTCGGGCCAACAGGAGCATGATCGCCATGGCAGACAACATCGCCGACCTCATCCTTGGCGGTGATCCCGGCACACATTTGCTTCAAGAAGCCTTTGCCTTTGACATCACCCTGACGAAGATCCGGTGTGCGGCATGCAACACCGTGTCCTGCCTTGGCGCTCTCGCTGTCGACGGCGGGCCCGTGGAGGCGCTGGTCAGGTGCGCCGATTGCGGAAGCGATCTGATGAGGGCGACGCGCACTCAGAGGGGATGTGTCCTTGAAATGCACGGTGCCCGTCACCTGTACTTCTGAAGACCGCGCCCGATCGCCCGCCAAACTCCGAATCAAAGACCCGACATGCACGGTGAAGACGTCCACCTCGCTGAAATCGAGCGCCAGATTGCCGCCACGGCGGCGAAGCTTCGCGAGCTGATTGAACAGTCGGCCTCACATGTCGCCGCGATGAGCGAAGAGCTCGTCGGCCAGCGAATTGACGATCAGGCCGCACGGCTCGAGATTCTGATCAGGCGCCGCGACGAGCTCCTCAGAGCCAGATCTGGCGAAGACTGAAAAGGACGGCCGGGGCAGATCGGGAGGCGTCAGCCGTGAAATTTCAACCCGTCGACGATCTTGTCGATCACCTTACGCTCGGCGCGCATGGAAATCCCAACCAGATTCAGGTCTGTGCGGGAAACGGCCTTCACGACCTCGCGGTTGGCGGCGTCGTGAGCGGTCCTGAACATGTCCTCGGTATAGAGCCCCGGCGTCACTCCGCGCGTCAGTGCGCGATCGAGCGCGCGTGATAGCGCCGCGCGGTCGGCGCCATAGATCAGGATGGGCTGGCCGATCAACGGCAGATATTTCGTCCCGGAGCCGTCTTCGTAGGGGTCGCCGATGCAGGCCGGGAAAGCCGCCGCGATCCCGCCGGCGAGGAAAGAGGCCACATTCAGCTTCTGCCACGGCTCAAGGTCGGTGCGGACCACGACCGCGATCTTGGTGTCAAACTGCATGACGGTTTTGTCGCTATTCCTCAGCGCTCGCGAAGAGCGAAAGAGCCCTTACTCCATGCTTGCGCGCATCGAACGCTTTTGCAAGTGGTCCACTTACGCGGACGCCCTTCGGGTGCAAACCGATTATATCGATTTCACCTCGCCGCCGTCCATCCGCAATGCCGAGCCGGTCATCCAGCGCGCGCCGGGCGATACGAGGAACGCCATCAACTCGGCGATCTCTTCCGGCTCGCCGTAACGCGCGATCCCGGCGTCCTTGGGAAATTTCGCAGTAGCTTCCTCGACGGTCATGTTGTGCAGGGGCGCCCAGTGCTCCAGGTAGGAGCGCCGGCGGCCCGTCATCACCGGCCCCGGCAGGACGCTGTTGACCTGGACGCCATCGCTGATTCCCTTGTCGGAGAACGCCTTTGCCAGGGCGACGATTGCAGCGTTGATGGTGCCGACCGCGGCATAGGGCGCCTTGGGGAAAGAGGCCGAGTTTCCCGACATCAACACCACCGCCCCCTTCGCGGCCATGAGCGACGGCCAGGCGGCGATCGTGAGCCGCCGGGCGCCATGCAGCTTCAACGCCAGTCCGGCGTCCCACTGTGCCTCCGTCGTCTCGAACAGATCGACCTGGGGTACCGCCCCTGCGATATTGAGCAGGGCATCGATCCGGCCGAACGCCGCCATGGTCTGGTCGACGACAGATTGAGCGGCACGAGGTTCGGCCAGATCGGCATCGATCACCAGCACCCCGGCGCCGGCGGCCCGGACCGCCCTTGCGGTATCCTCGAGATTGGCGCGGTTTCGCGCGACCAGGGCAAGCGCCGAGAAATCGCGCGCCAGGCGCACCGCAGTCGCCCGGCCGATTCCCTGGCTCGCCCCCGTCACGATGGCGACTGATTTCGACATATGAACTCTCCCGAATGCCAAGCTTGCAAATATCAGTCGCGAACGACGACCATCTTTCCGACCGCCTCGTTCGCCTCCATGACGCGATGCGCCTCGCGAATCTCGTCGAAGCGAAAGATCCGCGCCGGCTTGACGTCCAGCCGGCCGGCCGCGGCGTCGGCGGCGATTTCCCGCAGCGGCACGTCGGAGAGCGGGAACCCGGGCGTGCCGAACACGAAGCTGCCGAAGAAGGTCAGATAGACGCCACTCGGCATCTGCAGCAGCGGATTGAAATCCGGAATCGGATCAAGTCCGCCGAGCCACCCGGCAAGACAGGAGCGGCCGCCGCGGCGAAGCATGGCGAGGGAGTCGAGCACGACACTGTTGCCGACGAGGTCCAGGACGGCATCGATCTGCTTCGCCTCGGGCAGATGGCTTGAGAGATCGCGCCGTTCAATTTCGCACCGCGCGGCTCCGAGCTTCTCCAGCATGGCAAAGCGCTCCCGGCTGCGCGTCGTCGCAATGACCCGCGCGCCGGCATTGACCGCAAGCTTGAGTGCGGCCTGACCGAACGAGGACGTCGCTCCGCGAATGACGAGAAGCTGACCTTCCTCGAGATCGAGATTTCGGAAGAGACAGGTCCATGCCGTCGCGAAGGTTTCGGGTATCGCTGCAAGCTCGGCCCAGGGCAAATCCGCATCGATCGATGCGACATTCGACACCGGCGCACGCGTGTATTCGGCGTAGCTGCCATTGATGGTTCGGCCGAGACCGCCCATCAATGCGGCCACCTTGGCGCCCACCGGAAACTCTCCGCCCGGGCACGACTTGACGAGACCGACGCATTCGATGCCGCTGATCGGCGCCGCTTCGGCCCATTCGCCCCGGCGCATGTGCATTTCCGCATGATTGATGCCGAATCCCTTGACCTCGATGACGGCATGACCGGGCTGCGGCTCGGGCTCCGGAACGTCCCGATAGACGAGGCTGTCCAGACCGCCGAATTTTTCAAGAACGATGGCGCGCATGATGGCTCTCCTGACGTCTTCCGCGGCGAGGGAAGCGGCGGTTACCCATTTGAGTTCGGCCGGGCAAGAAAATCACTGATCGCCGCTGCGATCTCCCGCGCATGAGTCTCGAGCGCAAAGTGCCCCGTGTCGAAGAAGCGCACTTCGGCGCCCGGCATGTCACGCTGAAACGCCTTCGCGCCCGCCGGCAGGAAAAAGGGATCGTTCTTGCCCCACACTGCCAGGAAGGGCGGCTTGTGCTTGCGGAAGTAGGCCTGGAATTCCGGATACATGGCGACGTTGGTCCTGTAGTCGCCGAAAAGATCGAGCTGGATCTCGTCCGCGCCAGGGCGCTCGAGATAATGGTTGTCCAGCGTGTATCCGTCGGGGGAGACCAGGGAGACGTCAGGCACCCCGTGGGTGTATTGCCAGACCGTCGTCTCCGGCGAAAGGAATGATCGCAGCACCGCCCGGTTCGCTTGCGATGCATCTTGCCAGTAGGCCCGGATCGGGCTCCAGCCTTCGCTCAATCCCTCCTCATAGGCGTTGCCATTCTGCGAGATGATGGAAACGACGCGCTCGGGATGCCGAAGAGCCATCCGAAAGCCCGTCGGCGCGCCATAGTCGAAGACGTAGAGCGAGAAGCGAGGAAGTCCGATGACTTCTGTGAACCGTTCGATCACCTGCGCCAACGCGGCAAACGTATAGGCAAAGCTTTCGCGAGCCGGCATGTCGGACTGGCCGAACCCGGGCAAATCCGGCGCCACCAGTCGGAAGCGATCCGAGAGCGCCGGGATCAGCTCGCGGAACATGTGGCCGGCCGTCGGAAATCCGTGCAGCAGCAGCAAGGCGGGCGCGTCAGCCCGTCCAGCCTCCCGGTAAAATACGCTCAGTCCGTCCACGTCCGCCTTGCGGTATCGACTGCTCGTCATCTGCGGTCCCTCCCTCGACACCTGTTGCGCCCGGTGAAATCGATGTTCCGATGGCAGCCGATCCGAGGCGGTCTCACCCGGACATTTCGTGGCTCGGGGCGATCCGGTTACAGGTTCCCCGGGGATTTCTGCCCGTACGAGACTGCCTGTCGCCTGCCCTGCCCGATCTATCGTGCCTCGGATCCATTCATTCGAACTCCCTGCGATAGTCCGTAGGAGTCCAACCCGTCGCTTTGCGAAAGGCGGAGCTGAAGGAGCTCGTTTGCGCATAGCCCAGGCTGAGTGCGATGTCCGTAATCGATGCCGCGCGATCCGCCAGCCGCAGCTTGGCGAACTCCATGCGTCGCTGCACCTGATACTGGTAGGCCGGGATTCCGAACGACTTCTTGAATGCACGGCAGAAGTGGTGAACGCTGAGCCTGGCGAGCTCGGCGAGCTTCAGGAGGCAGACCTGTTCTCCCAGATGCCCCTCGACGTACTCGACCACGATACGCTTCTGCCAACCTGCCAGACCTCCACGACTGACCGCTGCCGGCTCGCGAACAACATCGTGATCAGACCTGGACAGCTCGTGGGCGAGCACGCCGCAGAGCGCCTCGAGGTAGGGCGCGCAATTCGTCTCGGCGCTCTCGATCGCCTTCTTCAATTTGGAGGCGGTTTCCCAAACCAGCGGATCCTCGAAGTATATTCTCGGCGCGAGCCCGGCCGCGCCGTCGTCGGACTTGTGAAGCGCGGCGGGATCGAAGTAGAGGAAGGTCACCTGCGCGGACGAGGCAGTCTCATGCCATTCCCGATAGGCGCGTCCCGCCGGGACAAAGGTCAGCCTGTGCTCGGAGCCTCGCAGCTTCGACGAACAGAGGCCATCGATGGAGGTCTCACCGCTCTTCCGTGCTCCCTCGTTGTACAACGCCAGGAGATGTCTCGATCCCTGAAAGCGAAATTCAATCCTGTTGCCGACCGGGAGGTGAACGCTCTCCGAAAACCACCAGCGCCAGCCTATCCCAAGGCGCTTCACCGGCTCGGAAGGCGTTATGCTGACCGTCGGATGAAGCGCCGCGTCGGACGGCCTGGACGACAGCGTCTCGTCCACCGGCCGGATTGGCGAAGCGGAGACCGCCATCCGTGGCGTGCTCTCACTCGAATTTGATACGTACATCCCCATCGTCGTCGCCCTATTCTGTGCTCCGGATGGCCGCGTCCAATCGTCAACGAATTTCTGCACGGAGGAGATGCCCTGGTCGCCTGGATACGGGCGTTGAAGCCGCAAGCTGCACGTGGCGTTACCTCTCCGGTCAAGGCGCGCTGCCAACGCCGGCTGACAGCACCGCACAGGGACAACATGCTTTTCATCGCCGTGCCGAGCAATCTCACGCTTGTGCTGTTCCGGCCCATACTTAGGTATGGGTCGCGTGCAGGGACGGCGTCGAGATGATTCAGCAGGAGATGCCAGTCGCGAAGCTTCAGCCCTGGAGTTGGAGCGCTTCGGCCATTCGAACGAGCATTGCCGCGGTCTTTGCCCCGAGCTTCCGCATCACGCTGCCACGATGCATCTTGACCGTCGCTTCGCTGATCGAGAGCTCGCTGGCGACCTGCTTGTTCATCAGACCGGATGCCACCAGCGTCATCACTTGCCGCTCGCGCGTGGTCAGGAGTGCAAACTTCTCCTGCAACTGCGCCAGGTGCGCGCTGTCGTCGCGCCGATCGATGTCCTTTCGGATCGCGGCCGTGATCGCATCGAGAAGATCCTGATCCCGTATCGGCTTGGTGAGAAAATCGACCGCCCCCAGCTTCATGCCTCTTACGGACATGGGAATGTCGCCAAAGGCGGTCATCAGAATCACCGGGATTCCGACATTGATTTTCGTCAGATACTCCTGCAGCTCCAAGCCACTCGTGCCGGGCAATCTGACATCGAGCACCAGACACGCAGGGGCATCCGACAGTTCGACCTTGAGGAAATCCGAAGCAGATCCGTACAAGGCGACTTTGTAGTGCAGGGACTCGAGCAGGTCGCCAAGGGACTCGCGAACCGCGCGGTCATCGTCGACAATATGCACAACGCCGGAAGGAGGCATGTCTACCGGCTTTCCGACGTCTGAACCGCCTGGCGAAGCGGGAGAGCGAAGGTGAACTTCGCTCCGCACCTCCCGTTTTCTTCCACCCATAGCTGTCCTCCGTGGAGTTTCACTATCTTGCGGCAGATCGACAGTCCCAGACCGAGTCCCGCTCCCTTCGTCGTATAGAGCGTCTCGAAGACCCGCTCTCTATCAGCCGGGCTGATGCCGCCCCCCGTATCCGCGACTGCCACGGAAATCATACCATCGGCGACCCCCGAAGAGAGGGCCAAAATGCGGTTCCCGTCCTCGACCCCGGTCATGGCCTCGATCGCATTGCGCACGAGATTGAGCGCGACCTGCTGGACCTGAACACGGTCTGCTTCGACACGAGGCGATGATCGATCGAAGTCGGTACGGACGATGACCCCGGCTCGCTCGATTTCCCTGTTCGACAGAAGCAGAACCTCCGCAACAGCATCGTTGATATCGAACTCGGCAAAATGGACCTGCGTGCCCCGCACGAGAGAGCGGACCCCGGTCACAACCTCCGCAGCTCGACGTGCCTGCCTGATGATGCGCGCGACCGATTTCCGGGCCTCCCCGGCTTGAACGGGATCCCGGGCGAGCCACCGGAGGCAAGCTTCCGCGCTCATGATCATGCCCGTCAGCGGCTGATCGATCTCGTGAATGATCGAGCCGGCGAGCTCGCCAAGGGACGTCAGACCCGTCGCCCGCGCGAGCTCGTTTCGCGCGTCGGCGAGAGCCTGCTCCGCCGCCTTCCGTTGCGAGACATCCGTGATGATGCCTTCCAGCTCGAGGTCTCCCGTGGGCCCCTCATCGAATTGTCCGACGGCCACGACATGCAACGTCTTGCCGTCCCGGTGGACCACGCGGTACTCGTGCGTGAAGGGCGACTTCGTGCTGATCGCCTCGGTGAGGTCCTGCTCCAGCGCGGGATAATCCTCGGGATGGACCCGGCTCCTGAACACCTCGAATGGGACGGGGTTTACGTCCAGGTCGATATCCAGGATGCGGTAACATTCGCGCGATCCGCGGGAGAGCAGGGTCCGCGTGTTCCAGCGATAGCTGCCCATCCCGCCGATCTGCTGACCTCTGACCATCCACATATTGGTCTCGCGCAGCGCCTCGAACAGGCGGACGGATTCGAATGAGACGGCGGCCTGATTGGCCATCATGGATGTCACCCAGACGCATCGCGGCGTGAAGATCTCCGCATCTCCATCCGCTTCGAGATAGAGAACGCCGATCGCCCAGTGCTGGTGAATCAACGGCAGGCACAGCTGCGCTATCTTTCCAGACGGCGGGTTTGCGGGATCGATCAGTGCCGAGCTCTCCGCGCCGGCTTGCCTCACGACCGTTTGCTTTCGATCGAGCACTTGTTCGGCAAGGTCGCTCGGCAGGCGGAATTCGGCGTGCGGCGGGAAGGAGGCAAGGAAGTTCGCCCTCTCGCGCGGGAAGCTCGCATCGGCCTTGGCAAGCAGCTCTCTTTGCCCGCTGAGCAGGATCGCCCCCCGACTGGCCCCGGAATAACTCAGCGCCTCCATGAGGAGAGCCTTGGCCAATCCCTGATAGCTGATTTCTCTCGAGATAATCTGAAACGCCTTTGCGACCAGATCCAGTTCGTGCGTCTCGTTATCAAGCCTCATACCGAGATGTCTCGTCGTGAAAATCATTTCCAGACGTCTCGACGCATCACCCCGCCGCTTGCGTATCGAGGGGTGGGACGAGAGCGCGTCAGTACGCCGCAACATGTAACGGGACTTGCGAACGTTGCCAAGTTCGGTCGCGAGAGCTGCGGTTCACGAGCCCGCGCCATGCACGCCGTTGCGCATTGCCCCGATTTTTTTCGAAGCAGGTGTAACCGATGCGACGCTTGCTCCGAATGTCTACGAAAGTGCGGAGCAGCGGCATTGCGCCCCGCTGGCCGTCGGCATGACTCGCTTGCTGTTCAGGCCCAATCGGGGCGTCGAGACACCGGCGGGCAAGCCTGCATCGGCAAAGGACGGGAATGATGACCGCGGACTCTCCGAAGACGGAACGCCTGAATGCCCTCTCGGATGCTGTTTTTGCAGTCGTTATTACAATTCTCGCCCTGGACCTGCGCCCGCCACACGCTCCGAGCCTCGATGCTCTGTTCGAACTCTGGCCGACCGTCATCGGCTACGCGGTCAGCTATCTCTTCATCGCCATCGTCTGGGTGAACCATCACCACCTTCTGCACTATGCAAGCGCGGCGACGCCCCGACTGATCTGGGGAAACTTCGCTCATCTGTTTTCCATATCGCTTCTGCCGTTCTCGACAGCCTGGATCGCGAGCTCAAAGCTGGCGCCACTGCCCGTCACCGTCTATGCCGGCGTATTCGCCCTGGTGAACGCGACCTATCTGCTGTGCTGGGAAGCCGTCGACCGGCCGGCGATCGAGGCGATCCCGGGCCAAGCGCGCATGATGATGCGCATGCGATCCTTGACCACCCTGCTCGGCTTCCTCGCCGCAGCGGCCGTCTCGTTGCACTATCCCATGTTCGCGCTGGCCATGATCTGCATCTGCCTTGCAGTGTATCTCAAGCCTCAAGTCGCAGGACACGCGCGGCATCTTGCTTCAGCAGATACAACGATACCGCAAGCAGCACGACATCCTTCATCAGGAACGGAACGTTGCCAGTCATCGCCGGAAAGCCGCCTGCAGCAGCGTCCCAACCGTCCGGCATAAACGGAATGATCGTGACTGTTGCGATGAAGGTACCGGTCGATCCAAGGGCGCCCAGAATGCCGAGCCGCTTGCTCCAGAAGCCCGCGAATATCAAGGCACCAAAGGTCCATTCGGCGACGCCGAGGAACCAGCTGGCGCCTTGATGGCCGAAAGCGGGATAGAGCCACCAGATCAGCGGACCGTTGCTGATGAAGGGGTCCAGGCGATCCGCCTCGTACGCCCACCATTTCTGGTAACCGAAGAAGAAGAACAGGATCACCATCGACGCCCGGACGATGTGGTAATCCAGGTCTCCCGCAAGCAGCCCCGATATCGGCAGCCTGCTTGCGAATGATTTGCGCGGGGCTCTCGCCAATGTACTCATGGTGTCGATCCTCCTGATCCTAACTGACAGGCCCTTGCGTGGTCAGCGTCTGACCGAGATCGATCAGAAGCCGGCAGACAAGACCGTCGGGTGCGAAGTCGAGATCGACCTGCGCGCCCGGCAGGGCCCTTGCGATCAGTTGCGTGCCAAAGCCTCTGCGTTCGGGCTTGGTCACAATCGGTCCGCCGCGCTCGCGCCACTGGATCGCAAGACCTTGTCTGCCGAGATAGGGCGGACTCTCCCAGATCACCTCGACGGCTCCTGCGGTCGAGGTCAGCGCGCCGTACTTGCTCGCGTTGGTAGCCAGTTCGTGAATGATGACGTGCAATGCCAAGGCGATGTGCGGCTCCAGCGTGAGGTCCGGCCCCGCGAGCAGAATGCGGCCCCTGTGAAACATCGCGTGCGGCTTGAGCGTTCGCTCCAGCATCGCCGCGAGAGACACTCGCTGCTCTCCCGCGGATTCGATCATCCTGTAGGCATCGGACAGGGTCGCGATCCGTGCCGAGAGCGCCTCGCGAAAATCGGCGGTCGTATTCGCATCGGTGTTGTTCACGAAGCACAGAACGATGCTGAGGATATTGCGCATGCGATGCTGCAATTCCCTGACGACAAGCTCGAACTCGTCATCCCGGATCGGGGCGATCCGCTCAAAGTGCGCGCACCCGCTTCCGCCGTCGTGGAACGAACCGGTGACAGTGCGCCTCATGTGCAGACCTATCGCTGTTTTCTGAACCGGATTTCGATCAACACCCGCGGCAGATTTTCAGCTTCTTGTCGAGATCTGCGTCCAGACCTTCCAGTTTCCGGTTGAAGTCGGTAATGCGCTTCTGCAACGCATCCTCGGCGACTGAATTCGGCATGAATTCATTGCCGCGCGGCTGCACCTGGACCGTCTCAGCCGGGCTCGGCGCTTTCGGCGACGGCGCCGGGAGCGGATCTGCCAGGGCGGTTAGAGGGATGGCGGCGAAGCTCAGGATGAGGGATGAACGGAGTTGCATGGTCGCGCCTCAACGCAGTTGATTGCCATGGTGGCCCGCACATTGTGCAGCATATGTACGGGCCTCGCTGTTCGTGGATTGCGCCGATTGAGGCGATATTGTTGGAAATGATTCCGTCTGCGCCCCGATTCATCCTAGGGTGCCGCCGGCGCGGGCCTTTGTTCCGCGAGAATGACTGAGAAGAGCCCGCTGTCGTCAGTCCAATCGGCGACGGGATTCCATCCGCCGGCCTGCAGCAGGACGAAGGCATCCCTCCGCCCGTATTTGAGGCTGTTCTCCGTGTGGATGGTCTCGCCGTTCGACAACGAGAAGACGCGACCATCGACCTCGAAGCGGACGTCACGCGTGGCTTCCAGATGCATCTCGATACGCGCCTCCGCATCATTCCACCGCGCCAAATGGCGAAACGCGCCCAGAGGAATCGAGCCGCCCAGCTCGCGGTTGATCCGGTGCAAGAGGTTGAGATTGAATGCGGCCGTCAGCCCTTGCGCGTCGTCATATGCTGGCAGGAGAACAGCCTGATCCTTGATACGGTCGATGCCGATCAGCAGCATCGATCCGGCACCCAGGGTCACCGCCATCGCCCGCAACAGGTCGACCGCCGCAGGCACAGTGAGGTTTCCGATCGTCGACCCCGGAAAGAAGCCAAGGCGCGCGGTCGAGGCGATCTCGTCCGGCAGCGCAAAGGGATAGGTGAAATCGGCCTCGGTTGGATAGATCGGCAGTCCCGGGAATGCATGCGACAAGCCTGCCGCAACCTCCCGGAGGAATTCGCCCGAGATGTCGATCGGCACATAGGCAGAAGGCTCCGTCTCTGCCAGCAACAGTCGCGTCTTTGCCGACGAGCCTGAGCCGAATTCTATGACTGCGCGGCCCGGCCCCGCGAGCGCGGCGATTTCCGATGCTGCGGACGCAAGGATCGATCGCTCGGTTCGTGTCGGGTAGTATTCGGGCAGCAGCGTGATGGCTTCAAACAGAGCCGATCCGCGGCGGTCATAAAGCCATCTCGCCGGAATTGCCTTTGGCGCGAGGCTCAGCCCTTCCATGATGTCATAGCGGAACGCCGCCGTCAGGTCGGCCACTGTAGATCGCATTTCGTTCTGGAGTTGAAGCAATTTCGGCTTTCCTTCGCACGAAGTCTCGGTCGGCCCGGCCCGCGGCCGCAATGACGTCAGGAGACCAATGTGGACAATTTCTTCAGGCCGCGATGGATATTGATCTTGACCAGGGCCGCCGACTGTCCGGTCGCACCGGCCGCTCGCGCGATGCTCAGACCATTGAGCTTCACGAGGCGGATCACTCTCTCTTGCGCAGGCTTCAACCGCCCAAGCAGCTGGTCCAGCGCGGCAGCGCTGATCGCGGCACCTTCGTGATCCTCGATTGCGATGTCTTCGTCGAGCGCGAGCGCGCTGTAGCGAGACGCATCGCGCACACGATCGACCCATTTATAGCGGGCAATCGCCGTGACCCAGGCGCCGAAGGGCTTCGAGGCCGCAAACGTGTGGCGTTTCGCGTGAATGGCCAGGAGCACCTCCTGCCTCGCATCGTCGGCGGCGGGATAGGGAAGCCGACGCGCGTAGTAGGCCCGAAGCCACAGATCCAACTCCCGCAGCAATCGCTCATATGCGTCTCCATCCCCTGCTCGCGCCGCAAGCAAGAGCCGGCCCCATCGCTCGGAACAATCGTTCCATCTCTCCCAACGGGCCGCCTTTCGGCGATCATGTCGCGGCGAATCCGTATCCCGCCGGGGTCGTGCACGCCCGGGCTCGTCGCCGGCAGACGATTGCGTCGCCATAGAGGACGTGATCTCGTCACCCGAGAGCGCTTTCATCTTCGAAGGCTCCTGTCGAGACACTCAAGCAGCGCGCTCGTTTCGAACGGCTTTCTGAGAAGGCAGAATGCGCCGATCGAAGCCGCTTCGGCGTCCAGCTGCTTGTGAGGAAGCGCGGTAATGAGAATCACCGGCGCTCCGACCTTCTGCTGCTGGAGCTCGCGAACGAGGTTCAGCCCGCCCATTCCTGGCATGTGAACGTCGGCAATGATGCAGTCGAAGCTGAACCGGCCGGCGTAGCTCAGCAGCGCTTCGGCCCTGTCAAACGGCTCCGAGCGGTAGCCGATCGATCGCATCAGATCCACCAAAGACAGGCACAGGGCCTCGTCGTCATCGACGACTCCTACGTAAGGGACCTTCACCTGACTTACCCTCGCAAGACGCGATCATCATCGAAACGCGATCGCAACACGGGCGATTGAAGCGCAAGCCGCTCTCCAGTTGACCAGGCGGCGGCTGTCGTAACGTTCGATGCTTGTTCGCGAGAGGCACATGTTCGGTCTCCCCAACTGAGGAAAATCCAGTAGCTGCGCCAGGATCGGTTGCGCATGTCGGCCTCGAGCATGCGTTCGGTGGGTGCCTCCGACAATCTCGCGATTGTGATGCACAGACCCATACTTTGGTATGGGTTTGCATCGCCAAGGGCGAGCCACCGAGGGCGACGCGATGTCAGGCCACGCCGATCCCGGCCGCCTGCGGCCGAACAGCGCAAGTTTGAAAAATGCACGATAACCCGCGCACAGCGCGTCCTTCGAAGCTCGGCTACCGTTCAGATCACGACAGACGTCGACGCCGCCCTTGGCGCCAATCCGCGACCTCGAGGATGAGACGACATCCGATGGACCATCTCATAAAGAAACTGTCCGAGCTCGATCTGGTCAGAGGCGATTTTGACTACCATGCCACGCGTGTGGCGATGATCGTCGTCTTCTTCGTCTTCAGCTGCCAGAAATGGTTCGACTACGAAGCGCACGCGTTGATTCCGTTCATCAGCAATGGTCCGCTGATCTTCTGGCTGTATCCGGTGTTTGGCGTGCGCGGCGCGGCCTACTTCCTGGGTTCAGCGGAATTGCTGTTTGGATTGCTTCTGCTGCTCGGCTTCTGGAACAGAAGACTGGCGGTCCTGGGGTCGCTGGGTTCATGCGCGACCTATGTCGCCACCGTGACGATCATTCCGTTTTTCCCCGATGCCTGGGCCGCGCCGGCCGGCGGATTTCCTGCGGCCACGTTGCCGTTCCTCTTCCTCATAAAGGATGTCGTACTGCTTGCGGCTTCCGTCTATCTGCTCAAGCGTGACCTCCTCCGGGCAGCAGCCGACGTGTCGCCGGCTCAGAACGGGATTGTTCGACAGGAAGCGATGCAATAGTGCCGGTTGGCACTGGAAGAGCAGGATCAGCGTGCCGGGCCGCCTGATGAACGCAGCTTCCCAGCCGGCCGCCACGGCGCTGCGCGTATCCCAGGCGTGGCAGGCGATCATGCAGAGCTGCGAGGGGACGCCAAGTTCATTCTCCATTTGGGCGTAGGTTTGCGGCGACGGCTTACAGATCTTGACACTGTCCTCGCTGAATGACCTTTCGAAGAATCCCGCAATTCCCCCACGCTCAAAGCTGGAGGGTCTGAACTTCAGCCAGGTTATTCGCAGAGTGAACAGCCTGAAGCCAGCAGCGCGGAGCCGTCTTCCAGTTCACCGTGCCGATCGATGACGGCTTTGCGGTTGGTTGAGCCACGCCCCGAAATCCGAATGTGGCTCATGCCATGGCTCCGATCCCGGCTATTGTTGGGGATTGGCGTTGGGAGTACGTTCCCGGACGGGACAGGTGAACACCTTTCCCTCCTTTTCAATCGACTGGCCGGCTAGTTCCGGAGTCCGGCAGATGCACGTATCCTCGCGGGTATCCACGAATGGCAATGCCGGTCTCAAAGCGTCATGGGACGACGGCGAGCGCGTCTTTTGTCGCGAATGGCGCCGGGGCGCCGATGGCGATGTCAACAGTGTCCTGACCGTAAGGGCGGCTGCGGAACATCCGCCGGCCGCGGTCCTCGACCGGCTCGCCCATGAATACGCCTTGCGCGACGAGCTCGATGGGACCTGGGCCGTACGGCCGCTGGAGCTGATTCGCGACGGTGGTCGAACCTTGCTGATATTGGAAGATCCCGGCAGCGAGCCGCTCGAGCAGTTGCTCGGCGCGCCGATGAAGCTGGACCATTTCTTGCGATTGGCTCTCGGCATCACCACCGCCGTCGACCAGCTGCATCGGCAGGGCCTGGTCCACAAGGATTTGAAGCCGGCCAATCTTCTGGTGACCGGGGCAGACGAGGTCAGGATCACCGGATTTGGCCTCGCCTCTCGCCTGCCGCGCGAGCGACAGCAGCTCGAACCACCGGAGACCATGGCGGGCACGCTGGCCTACATGGCGCCCGAGCAGACCGGCCGCATGAACCGGTCCGTCGATTCCCGCAGCGATCTGTACGCACTCGGCGTGACGTTCTACCGGATGCTGACGGGCGCACTGCCGTTCACCGCGTCCAGTCCGATGGAGTGGGTGCACAGCCACATCGCGAGACGTGCCGTTCCGCCCGCCGAACGAGTCAGTGGCGTGCCTTACGCCGTGTCGGCGATCATCATGAAGCTCCTCGCCAAGACGGCCGAGGACCGCTACCAGACCGCCGCCGGTCTCAAGAGCGACCTCGAACGGTCACTCGCCGAATGGGAAGCGCAGGGACGGATCGATGATTTCGTCCTGGCCCAAGCCGATACACCGGACCGCCTGCTGATTCCCGAACGGCTCTACGGCAGGGAGCACGAGATCGAGGCGTTGCTCACCTCGTTCGATCGCGTCACCCGGAGCGGCACGCCCGAGTTGATCCTCGTGTCCGGCCCCTCCGGTATCGGCAAGTCCGCTTTCGTCGACGAAATGCAGAAGGCCTTGGTCCCGTTGGGAGGATTCTTCGCCTCCGGCAAGTTCGATCAGCACAAGCGCGATATGCCTTACGCGACGCTCGCGCATGCGCTTCAAGGCCTTATCCGAGGCCTCCTCGCCAAGAGCGATGCCGATCTGGCACCCTGGCGTAGCGCACTGCACGACGCGCTGGGCCAGCTCGGTCAACTGATGGTGGATCTCGTACCGGAGCTGCGGCTCGTGATCGGGGATCAACCGCCTGTCCCGGAGGCTCCCCCGCAAGACGCACAGCGACGCTTCCAACTCGTCGTTCGACGCTTCATTGGCATCTTCGCCAAACCTCACCATCCGCTCGTGCTTTTCTTCGACGACCTGCAGTGGCTCGACGTGGCCACACTTGATCTGATCGCGTTTCTTCTGAACAGATCCGACCTCCAAAATCTGCTTCTCATCGCCGCCTATCGACGCAAGGATGTCGACGTCAAACATCCGCTGGCACAACGGCTCGTCGAAATTCGGGCCTCCCGTAAACGGGTGCGGGAAATCGACCTGGCACCCCTCACCCGCGCTGCCGTCGAGGAATTCACCGCGGATGCACTTCACTGTGAGCCGGCATACGCCATGCCCCTGGCGCAACTGATATACGAGAAGACGAACGGGAATCCGTTCTTTCTCACGCAGTTTCTGCGGGCACTGGCCGAAGAAGAACTACTGGCCTTCGATCATGACAAGCGACAGTGGCACTGGGATCTCGAACGCATCAAGGAAAAAAGCTACGCCGAAAACGTCGCTCGTCTCATGGTCGGCAAGCTGAGCGGTTTGCGCGACGAGACACGTCAGGCCCTGCTGGAGCTGGCCTGCCTGGGCAACAGCGCCGAGATAGCAATGCTCTGCCTCGTGCACGGAGCATCGGAGCAGACGCTGCACGCGGATTTGAAAGACGCGACGCGTCTCGAACTAATTCGACGCCTCAAGAGCTCCTATGCGTTCGTGCACGATCGCGTGCAAGAGGCCGCTTATGCGCTTCAACCGGACCAGGACAGGCGAACGGCCCTGCACCTTGGGATCGGTCTGGTCCTGGCAGCGCAGCTGACGCCCGACGAAACCAACGAACGCGTCTATATCGTTGCCAACCAGCTGAACCGCGGCATCGCCGCTCTGACGAACGGCGCTGAACGCGAACAGGTCATTGCCGTCAATCTCGCCGCGGGCCGGCGCGCGCGAAATGCAACGGCCTACCACGCGGCGGCAACCTACCTTGAAATCGCCCGCGAACTGCTCGGGGAGGAAGGGCATCCGCGGTGCAGCCGGGACGCCTTCGCGATCGGCCTGCTCCACGCCGAATGCAAATTCCTGCTCGGCGAGCTGAACACGGCGGAAGCGGAATTGACGGTCCTGTCGCAGAGCTGTTCAGACATTCAGGCGAGCGCCGAGGTCGCCAGACTCCAGGCGCAGCTATACACCACCGCGGGACAGCTCGAGCGCGCGGTCGACGTTTGCCTCGCATTTTTGCGCAGGACCGGGATTGACTGGTCTCCTCATCCCGGCCGCAGCGAGGTGGACGAGGATCGGCGACGCTTGCGGAGTTTGACCGAAAAACTGTCAGACGACCAGCTTCACGCGCTACCGCCGATGACCGATCCGGATCATCGTGCGACCATGGGCGTCCTGGCCGACCTCCTCACACCTGCGTTTCTGACCGATCGCAACCTCTCCGACACCATGCTCATGGAGGCCACTCGACTGACGCTCGCGCACGGGACCAGCCCTGAAGCGTGCTACCCGCTGACCGCCATATTCGGCGTGCTCGCGAGCAATTCAACCGATGCCGAACTTGGATTCCGGCTATCGCAATTTGGCGCAGCCCTTGCTGACAGGCAACCGCAGACAGGGCTGAGCGGTCGGGCGCTTTTGGTATTCGGCCTTCACGTGACCCCATGGATTCTCCCGATCCGATCGGGACGGCCGTTCATTCGGCGCGCTCTAGCAATCTGCTTGACGACTGGAGATCTGGCATTCGCGGCGTATTCGCATCGCGGACTGATATCGGTGGATCTCTTCTGCGGCGATTCGCTCATGGACGTCTGCTCGAACGCCGAGCAGTCCCTGGCATTCGCCGAGGGTCTGGGCGTCCGATTGGCTGCGGTGGGCCTCATCAGGCAACGGGATCTGGCGCTGAACCTCATGGGGCGCGATGGCCGGAATGACTTCGAGAGCCCCGGGGCGCTTCAGCCCTTGGACGCGAGCGAACCGCTAGGCGCCTTCTTCTACTACGCGACGCAAATTCAGATCGAAGTCATTGCCGGACGTGACGATGTCGCGATTGCCCTCGCCGCACGCGCAGAAGCGCTCTCATGGTGCGTCCGCTCTTATTCGGATTTCACCGAGTACCGGTTCTACACGGCGCTCGCTCATGCCGGGGCTTATCACGCATCACGCCCCGAGGATCGCGAGCGACGCCTCAACGACCTCCGCGAACACCACCGCAAGCTGACACTCTGGTCCAACCGCTGCCCCGCGAATTACGCTGCCCGGCAGAAGCTCGTCGCGGCGGAACTTGCGCGCATCGAAGGCCGCGAACTCGAGGCGGAACAGCTCTACGAGGAATCGATCCGATTGGCGCAAGAATCCGGCTTCGCGCAGATCGAGGCGATCGCTGCGGAACGTGCGGCAGGGTTCTACGAGGCGCGCGGCATTCGAACGGTCGTCCTGTCCTACCTGACAAAAGCGCGCGATTGCTACGCGCGCTGGGGCGCCGAGGCGAAGGTGGGCCAGCTCGAGAAACTCCATCCGAACCTGCGGGAGCGAGGATCCGCGCTCAGCGCCGCGGGGACGATCGGAGCACCTGTCGAGCAGCTGGACCTGGCGACGGTTCTCAAGGTGTCGGAGGCTGTTTCAGGCGAGATCGTGCTGGAGAAGCTCACGGAGACCCTGCTTCGTTCGGCCATCGAGCACGCGGGTGCGGAACGCGGCGTGCTGATTTTGCCGAGGGGTTCCGAGCTGAGAATTCGGGCGGACGCCGTGACTGGCGGCGGTTCGATCGCTCTCGATCTCGCCGATTCACCGATCTCCGCCGCTGAAGTGCCGATGTCGATCGTACTTTACACGGCTCGCACCCAGGAAAGCGTCGTGCTCGACGATGCCTCGACGAGCAGCGCGTTCGGCGGCGACGAGTACATCCAGAAGAAGCACGTCCGATCAGCCTTGTGCGTGCCGCTCGTCAAGCAAGGCAGGGCGGTGGCATTTCTGTATCTCGAGAACAATCTCGCCTCGCGCGTGTTCACGCCCGCCCGGATCGCGATTCTCAAATTTCTCGCATCCGAGGCTGCGACCTCGCTCGACAATGCCCGTCTGTACCGGGAGCTTCAGGAGCGGGAGTCGAGGATCCGCCGGCTGGTCGAGGCCAACATCATCGGGATCTTCATCTTCGATCACACCCCCGACATTCTCGATGCCAACGACGCGTTCCTGAAGACCATGGGATATGATCGCGAGGATCTTGCCGCAGGCCGGTTGCGCTGGGCAGATCTGACGCCGCCCGAATGGCAGGAGCGCACCGACCGCGCCCGGGCCGAATTGAAGGCGACGCGGGTTGTCCACCCGTTCGAAAAGGCGTTCTTCCGCAAGGACGGCAGCCGGGTGCCGGTGCTGACCGGCGGAGCCTTGTTCGACGACGAGCAGGAGCAAGGCGTTGCCTTCGTGCTGGATCTCAGCGAGCGCAAGCGCGCTGAAACCGAGGCACGCGAGAACGAGCAGCGTTACCGCGAGGCCCAGATGGAGCTGGCCCACGCCAACCGCGTGGCGGTGATGGGACAGCTGACGGCGTCGATCGCCCACGAGGTCAATCAGCCGAACACCGCCGTCATCGCCAGTGCGCAAGCAGCCTTGAGCTGGCTCGATCACCAACCACCGGCGCTGGAGCAGACGCGCAGAGCGCTGACACGCGCCATCGAAAACGGCATCCGCTCCAGCGAGGTCATTGAGCGAATCCGGGATCTCGTCAAAAAATCACCGCCCAAACGGGATTCCCTGGCGATCAACAACGTCATCGGCCAAGTCATCGAACTCACGCAGGCTGAGGCGGCACGGAACGATGTCGCGATCCGGACGGTATTCGCCGATCGTCTGCCCAAGGTCATCGGGGATCGCGTCGAGCTGCAGCAGGTCACGCTCAACCTGATCCTGAACGCCATCGAGGCGATGAGCGAGACAACGGAGGGCAAGCGCGAGCTGTTGATCCAGACCGCAAGAGCAGATGCCGAGAGCATACGCGTATCGATCACGGATTCGGGACCGGGCTTGTCGGCGGAGAGCCTCGCGCGGCTGTTCGAACCCTTCTACACGACCAAATCGGGCGGCCTGGGTGTCGGACTGTCGATATGCCGTTCGATCATCGTTGCGCATGGCGGCAGGCTCTGGGCGACTGCAAACGAACCGCGCGGAGCCGTCTTCCAGTTCACTGTTCCGATCGATGACGGCTTTACGGTTGGTTGAATCATCTCGGCTGGCGTCATCACACCGCAAAATTGGTGGGATGACCTGTAACCAAGGCCGGGCCGCGGACGAAATATAGGCATCGGATCGCGCCGGCGAAGCCAAGCACGGGCCGGAACAGGTCCGCCACCGACTGACGGTGCGCTGCAGGGAGAGATCAGTTGGGACTGTCCTGGCAACAAGGCCCGCTTTCAACGGGAGCAATCGGGCGCTTTCTCGTCCCCGAGCCGCTGCCCAAGCGACTCCTGTACGTCGAACCGTTACGCCGCCGCCTCCGCGTGCGGTTTGGGGGAAGCTGGATCGCCGATAGCGAACGCGTGCTCCTGCTTTTCGAACCGGGCCGTTATCCCGTGGCCTATTTCCCGGAGGCCGATGTTTCCCCACATGTGCTGGAACCTACCGAGCACATCACTCAACACGCCGATCTTGGGCCGACGTCCTGGTACAGCGTTCGGGTCGACGAGCAACACATCGCGGCGCGAGGAGCGTGGCGGCACACCAACCTGCCCGCCCATGCAGGCGATTTGCAGGGTCTGATCGCTTTTGCCTGGCGGGCCATGGATGCCTTCTACGAGGAAGACGAACGCATCGTGGGCCATGCCGCCGATCCCTATCACCGCATCGACATCCGCCAGACCTCTCGTAACTTGGTGGTCAACCACCAGGGCCGGGTCATCGCCGATACAAAGCGGCCGCTGGTCCTTTACGAGTCCGGCTTTGCACCGCGTTGGTATGTTCCACGTGCCGACATCGATGAGTCAGCCCTCACTCCGGTAAAGCTCCAGACCTTCTGCCCGTACAAGGGCCTCTGCAGCTATTACTCCATCGGAGACGCGCGCCAGGCGGCATGGTCGTATCCCGACGCCTATCCCGAAGTCCGCCGCATCTCCAATTTTGTATCGTTCGAGCCGGACATCGTGACGGTCCATCTCGATGGCACGCAGCTGCGTCTCGAACCCGGCCAATTGGTGGTTCCACACGGCCCCGATCGCAATCTCGACATCGCCGAGGTGGTCGCCGAGCCAACGCCTGGTGGCCGGCCCCGCTGAAGCTGCAACCAGTCCCCTCCATCGACGCCTGTGAGACGAACGAGCATATCTTCGAGATCGCGCAGCATTCAGCCTTTCGCGTCCACGACTATTGTGGCCCTTAACGGAGCCGCTCATCCCGAGCCTCCGCTACGGGAGCGCCACAATGTCCCATCGTTCGAACCAGACACGCTCGATCCGCTCCGCTTTTGCGGGCCTTCTCCTGATCGGCTTGCTGTCGCCCGCACATGCCTCCGACCGGAACAGCTCTCTCGACGTCCTCCCCGATCTGCCGTCGCGGGCCGCCACGCGTCTCGCCTCGGCCGAGCCGACGTCGCGCCTGCCCTGGCTCGCTCCGGTCGGCCACCGTCAGCCGAGCCGGGCCGATGCGCCTCAATCGGATTCTCTGTCGGCCTGGGAGCGTGAGCAGCAGCAGCGCGATCAGATGCTGGATCGCAAGCTCATCATCTGCCGCGGATGCTGAGCTAGCCCGGCCACCTCACGCTCGCCTGCCTAGGCATTCTCGCCAGCCGATGCCGCCTCTGCACTCTTCGCCAGCTCCAGATCGTCAATCGTCGCAGGCGTCTGCGCAGACTTTCGCCATTGCGCGGGGGTGATGCCCATGTGGCTCTTGAACGCCCGCTGGAACGCCGCCTCGGACAGATATCCGACCGCTTCGGCCACTGCTCCGGTCGAGAGCGAGGATTTCCTCAGTTCGTTCGTTGCCAGCGTCATTCGGATGTCGGTCAGCAGTTCGCTGGGCGAACGTCCGACCTTCTCCTGGAATTGACGAGCGAGTGTCGCACGCGACATGTTGGCGAGCTGCGCGAGCTCGGGCAGCGTCCATGCGCGCGCGGGCGCATTGAACATGGCCGCGACGACCGGCGCGAGGCGTGGGTGGCCTGCGAGCGCAAGCAGCCCGCGTGGCGCGTCCCCGGTCTCGCTGGCGAGGCGCAGCACCAGCGCGAACATCGCCGTCGACAACGCGTTCAGCATCGCGCGGCCGCCCAGCTGATCGTCTGCGGTCTCGCCGCGCATCAAGGCAACGAGGCCCGCGAGCTGCCCCGCCGTATCCCGCTCTCCGGCCTGCGCGCCGGCCCTTACGATCAGCACCGGCGGCAGATAGTCGCGCAGCAGCCGGTCGTGCGGCGGGGCGATCGAAAAATGTCCGCACAGCAGATCGAGCCGGGCGTCCGAGCCGGGATTCTCGCTGATCGTGAAGTTGAGTGACGCGCGGTTGCGGGCCTTCAGCGGCGCAGCTCCGCTGCCGTCGTGCATGACGTGCCGGGGGTTGCGCGGCAGCAGCAGAATGTCGCCGGCCTCCAGTAGCAACGGCCGGCCTCCCGCCGGATCGTCCAGCATCGCCGAGCCTGCGAGCACCGCATGGTACGGGATCTCGTTGACCTCGCCCGGCCCCTGCTCGATCCGCCAGGGCGCGCCGTAGGAGCAGCGCAGGTCCAGACGGCCGCGCACCGGCATCATCTCGAACAGCCGGCTCAGCCAATCCATCGTATTCCTCTCTCGGTACGCCACTTGAGACGATTGAGCATATATACAAGCCGATCAAGCATTCAACATCTCAGATCGCGACCCTACTGTCACTCCGCAATCGTTCACCACCCCAACACGGAGTGCCATCATGTCCCGTCTTTCCGTCCCGAACCTCGAAACTGACGCCGGCCCCTCCGGCCAGGTCTATGCCCAGATCAAGAAGGCCATCGGCAGCGTGCCGAACACCTTTGCGGCCATCGCCGCCCATGGCCCCGCTGCGCTCAAGGCCGTGCTCGCTGCCGACACTGTGCTCGCCTCCAGCGGACTGACCAAATCCGACAAGGAGATCATCAAGCTCGTCATCAGCGAAGCCGCCGGCTGTGACTATTGTGTCGCCGCGCACAGCCATCTCGCAAAGCTCGTCGGCCTTGCGCCGGAGGTCCTGAAGCAGATCCGCGAAGGCCGGCCCACCGGTGATGCCCAGCGCGATGCGCTGGTCGCTTTCGTCGACAAGCTTGCGCGCACCAGCGGCACCGTCAGCCACAAGGATTTCGTCGCGATCAAAGCGGCCGGCTACAGCGACGCGCAGCTCGTCGACATCAGCCTCGCCTTTGCCACCACCGTGTTCACCAACGTCTTCAACCGCATCAACGACACCGAGATCGACTTCCCGGCGGTCGCCTAACGCGACGGCCGCCACGTCGATCATCACACATCAGGGATCACGACCATGACCACGCTTGCCAACACCCACACCGCCCAAAATCCTCTCGTCCGCGCCCTGCAGGGATCCGGCCTGCTCGCGGAAGATCTCGACTACCATGTCGTCCGCGCCTCGATGGTGATCATGTTCTTCTTCTTCGGTTACCAGAAGTGGTTTCCGTACGAGTTCGAACGGCTGGTCCCGTTCATCAGCAACGGCCCATTGATCTGGTGGCTCTATCCCGTATTCGGCCATGCCGGCGCCAGCTATTTCCTCGGCGTCTCCGAATGGACCTTCGGCGCGCTGCTGCTCGCGGGCTTCTGGAGCCACCGGCTTGGCGTGCTCGGCGCCCTCGGCTCGACCGGCACCTTCATCGCGACCGTCACCATCATTCCCTTCATGCCGGAGGGCTGGGACCTCGCCGCGGGAGGCTTCCCCGCGATGACGGGCAACGTGCCCTTCCTGATGAAGGACGTCGTGCTGCTCGCAGTCTCCTTCTATCTGCTGAGGCAGGATCTGGTTCGCCTGACGCGGTGACGGATGGCACTCTGCCCAGCGACGTGTCGTCGGCGAGCTTTCCCGCTCGCCGGCGATGGCACGTCGCGACGATCACGGCAGTGTGCCCGCAAGCAGCCGTTTTCGCAGAGCATCAATGAACGCTCTTACCCGGACCGGCATTTGCGCGCGAGTCAGGAAAACCGCCCATATCCCAAGCTCAACCGGCGCGGCATCCGCCAGAACGATGCGCTTCAACTCTCCGCGTTCAATCTGCTCGTACACATCCCAATAGGTCATCATGGCGACCCCCACGCCCGCAAGACAAGCCGCTCGAACAGCGTCGACCGTGCTGGCTGACAGCGGGCCGGCGATCCGGATCTGCTCCAATTCGCCTCCACGTACGAACGGCCAGGTCTCCATCGCATGAAGCTTGATGCAGGGGTGGCTCACCAGATCGCCCAGCGTTGCCGGTTCGCCGAAGCGAGCGATATAGGCTGGCGATGCGCAGAGGATGTAAGGATTGTCGGCGAGCCTTGTCGCGATCATGTCGGAAGGCTTCATCGGCGCAACGCGGATCGCGACGTCGAGACCCATCGAAGCGATGTCGACGCGATCGTCGCTCAGGACAAGATTGACCCGAAGCGCCGGGTTGTCCGCGATCAGCTTGGCCACGACGGGTACGATGACCGCATGGCCGATGACGTTCGGCGCGGTGACCTTGAGCACACCTGAGAGGCCCGAGCCGGCGGACGACACGGACTCGAATGCTGAATCGCGGGCGGCTATCAGGGCGGCGGCGTGAGGCAAGAAGGCCTCGCCCTCAGGGGTGAGCGACAGCGAGCGCGTGGTCCGATGAAACAGGCGCGCGCCGAGCTCAGCTTCAAGCGCTGCGAGCCTTCGACTGACCAACATTGGCGTCGTGCCCATCTCTCGCGCCGCAGCGGACAGGCTGCCGGCGGTCACGATGCTGCGAAACAGGGCCACATCTGCAAAATCCATTTTATAACGATAATCGATAAAGTGCTTAGCTTCCAGCCGGGCTTCTGTCGGCTCACGACGAGCTTTAAATCGATCTCCAGCAAGGGAGGCACTCCCGAAGGTAAAACCCCTGGAGATTCAAATGATGGACAGCGAAGCGAAGACGCTTTTCACGCCGATCGATATAAACGGCTGTACCGCGAAGAACCGTCTTGCTGTTGCGCCAATGACGCGCATCACGGCGACCCAGGACGGCCGGGCCACCGAAACCATGACGCGATACTACGAGCGGTTCGCGCGAGGGGGGTTTGGAACGGTCATCACCGAAGGCATCTACACAGACCAGGCGTTCTCGCAGGGCTACGTCCATCAACCCGGCATGACCGACGAAGTGCAGGCCATGGCCTGGAAGCCGGTCGTCAACGGCATCAAGTCGCACGGAGCGGTGGCCATCGCCCAGATGATGCATGCCGGAGCGATCAGTCAAGGCAATCGCTTTCGCGACAGCACGGTGGGGCCGTCTGCCATTCAGCCCAAGGGCGAGCAGATGACATTCTATCACGGAAAGGACCGCTACGTGCTGCCGGCAGCCATCACGGAAGAGCAGATCGCCGACGCCATTGCTGGCTTCGCGGGCTCGGCCGCGCGAGCGATCCAGGTCGCCGGGTTCGACGCCATCGAGATTCACGGCGCCAACGGCTACTTGCTCGACCAGTTCCTGACCGATTACGCCAACAGCAGAACCGATCGCTGGGGCGGCGCCACGGAGAACCGCGTGCGGTTAATCGTGGAAACCTTCAAGGCAGTGCGCGCGAAGGTCGGGAGCGCGATGCCGGTCGGCGTCCGCATCTCGCAAGGCAAGGTGAACGACTATCATCACAAATGGGCGGGTGCGGAGCGTGACGCCGAAATCATCTTCGGCAGCCTCGACGATGCCGGCGCCGACTTCGTCCATGTGACCGAGT
Source organism: Bradyrhizobium sp. 956_D2_N1_4 (assembly GCF_052076025.1). NCBI lineage: Bacteria > Pseudomonadati > Pseudomonadota > Alphaproteobacteria > Hyphomicrobiales > Nitrobacteraceae > Bradyrhizobium > Bradyrhizobium sp. 956_D2_N1_4. The sequence continues at coordinate 6,848,967 of NZ_CP197237.1, forward strand.
TTGAGGCGTGGAAGCCTGCTTTCGCCGAGGACGGCCCGTCATTGATGCGCCTCGCCAAGCGCTACGCCCCCAAAGCGACGATTTTCGCCAATGGCAGCCTGCACAACATCGAGCAGGCGGTGGCTGCGCTCGACGATGGCGCCGATGTCGTCACGATAGGCCGCGGGGCCTTGGCGAACCCCGACCTGCCCAAGCGTCTGTTGGACCGCAGCTCTCTGGATGAATTTGACCCTGCGATCCTCGGCCCCATCGCCGACATCAAGGACACCGAACTGATGATGTGAGCGCGTCCCGCGACGTCGATGCCGAGGGCCGATGCACTGAAGATCGTGCACGCATCGAAAGGAACGATCATGACGGACGCGATCTCCGATGCCTCGGTGGCGAGGTCGCTCATGCTGGAAGCATTGCGCATGCTCGATGGGCCCGAGCATTCGAAGGCTGCGGCCCACCTTCGAGCGGCCATCGAGGAGCTATCGCCTCACACCGCGCAACAGTTGCTTCCACCTCTCGGTAAGGCTCCGAGCAGGTCCTAAGTCGTCGTCGGGGGTGTGACCGCAACGATCTCATCATCGTTTCGGCACCGCTCATCTCACCGCACGACCCGTGAAGACGGCAAGGCCGTGATGGTCGAGACCACCGGTGATTTTATAAAAAGACTTCTGATACAGTTCTTATGAATTTTCAAATTCATTCTGGATGACGACTCGCTATCGAAGATATGACTTTCACCAAGTATCTGAAATCACGCAGCTATATTATTTTCTTCGATCACGACAAAGCGAACCAATCCCACGCGTTCTTTGATGTGTTTTTATAAAAACGCATTTTATATAGAGACGCACAATAGTCGGATGCAACCGAAAGGATCAATGGCATGGCCAAGTTCGCCTTCTTCGTCGAGTTGAAAGCCAATCGGGGCAAGGAAGCGGAAGTCGAAGCTTTCCTGAAGCAGGGCGCCGCGATGGCGAAGGCAGAGGCCGGAATAGCGGCGTGGTACGGGCTCAAGGAAGAGGAGCCGGGACGCTACGGAATCATCGACACGTTCAATGACGAAGTTGGACGAGACGCGCATTTGAACGGCGAACTTGCAAAGGCGCTGTTCGCGAAGGCAGGCGAGCTGTTTTCCGAAGCTCCCAAGGTGCACCGGCTTCACGTCATCGCCCAGAAATAGAGCGTCTTACCGAGGCTCTTCGTTGCAAGGCAGATGATGAGCTTGGGCGACGCGACTTAACGAACACTTCAGCGAAGCGACCTCCCCCTAATTCTCCTGAAAAAGGACTCACGATGAACCAGGAATCGCCCAAGCCCACTGTCGTCCTTGTGCACGGGGCCTTCGAAGACGCGTCGATCTGGAATGGAGTGATTGAGAGGCTGCAGCGCGACGGCTACCCGGTCGTCGCCTTCGGCAATCCGCTGCTGGGCCCGGCAATCGACACCGCGTACCTGCGCAGCCTGTTGGACAAGATCCAGGGGCCCGTGATCCTGGCGGCCCACTCCTATGGCGGGGCCGTCATCACGCAGGCCGGGGACGACCCCAAGGTCAAGGGCCTTGTCTACGCGGCCTCCATCATGCCCGCGGTCGGAGAGGCCGCAACCCATTTGCTCGAACGGTACCCCGGCAGCACATTCCCCACGTCCGTCGAGCCGACCACTTACACCCTGCCCGACGGTACCAGCGGCACGTATCTCCTCTACCAGCCCGACAAGTTTCACAGCAACGTTGCCGCCGACGTGCCCGCGAGCGTGGCCGCCCTGATGCTCGCCGGCCAACGCCCCATGAACCTGGCGGCCCTGACCGAACCGCTGACATCCGCGGCATGGACGAGCAAGCCGAGCTGGCAAGTCAGGCCGCTGCAGGATCGCGCCATTCCGGTCGATGAATACAAGTTCGAAGCCGATCGCGCCCACTCCACCGTCATCGAGGTGAACGCTTCGCACGCCGTCCCCGTCTCCAACCCTGAAGTCGTGGCCGACGCAATCGAACAGGCCGCCCGCGCAGCAGCGAAGTAACGGCGTCCGCAAAGGGCGGTTGTCTGGCATCATTCAAACAGGAGGCCCATCCGATGACGCAGGACGGTGAGCAAGAAGCAGCGCCGCCCTGGGATGCGGCTCGGGTGAACCTCACATCGAACGAACTGGCCCCCGGCGTTTTCGCGGTCATGCCTGACGACGTGTTCGAGAAAGACCACGTCGCCACCACGGCCGGCTTCGTGATCGGCGAACGCAGCGTACTCGTCGTCGAGTCAATGCTGAATGGCGATCTCGCCTCGCAGCTTATCGGGCTCGTACGGCAAGTGACGTCGAAGCCGATCCGCTTCCTCGTCAACACCAGCTATCATGGCGACCACGCCTACGGGAATTACCTGTTTCCCGACAGCACTGTCGTGATTCAGCATCCGGCGACCAAGCGCTACATGGAAGAAAGCTTCGAGGACGATCGCCGTTTCATGATCAGCCTCATGGGTAAGGGGAAGGGCATCGAACGCGTGCAGGCACGCGCCGCTGACATCACCGTCCCCGACATGATCAGCGTCGATCTGGGCAGCCGCATCGTCGAGGTCCGTCACTTTGGGTTCGCGCAGACGCCAGGCGATTTGGTCATATGGGCGCCAGACGCGAAGGTGCTTTGGGTCGGTAACATGATCCAAGCACCGTCTCCGGCGCTTCCGTGGCTCCTCGAAGGGCGGCACAAGGAGACGATTACGACCCTTGCGCGCGTGCGCGACTTCCTGCCGGAAGACGCAACCATCATTCCAGGCCACGGCCGGCCGATGCGTCCCGCGGACATCGAATTCCCGCTTCGCTATCTTCGCGAGCTCGACAGCGCCGTGCGCACGGCGATCGCAGAAGGTCGATCGATCGAGGCCACGCTCGAGGCGGTCGCCATGGCGCACTACGGTGAGTACAGCCTGTTCGATTGGGCGCACAACTCCGTCAACGTGCCCGCCGCCTTCCGCCACCTGCAAGAGCCGGGCGGCGGATTGGCCTAGGGGAACACGCATCGGAATCGACCGCGAACCTGGAGCATCTCGCCGTGTTCTCAACTCTATCGATGTAGCTGATATTACGTCGATTTTCCTTTGCATCGCCGGGAGAACGTCGATGCCGCCGACGTGTGAACGCAGCAGCGATCGAAGCGTTTGCTGTGTGCGTCACCTCATTGTCGGCTCGCAAGGCAACCCCTTTCGCTGATAGACACAGGATCGGAGGCAGCTTTCGCCATGGAGCGGTTCGACTCGCTCCGAATCTTCCGGATCGCAAGTCGGAAAGCGACTGCGGATTGGTCGGTGCAAGGAAGTCTGCCCCCGTTGTGGTCTTCGCCCCTTGGGCGATCAATTTGCGGGAGCGACCCTTGGCGAAAGGGTTACAGGAAGGGGAAATCAAGCAGGAGCTGCAAAATGGCGGGCACCTGCGCAATATCCTCATCATCACCAAGACGATCGAGGGTATGGCGGAGCACCTGGCCTATGTTCGGCCGAGCTGGCGACGCGAGTTCCTGCCGCTGCGAACCTGGGGCGACAAGGAAGATCGTACCTACAAGGATCTGGATCGGCTGCTCGTGCTTCTGCGCGACGACTTCGGCTATCGGGGCTTCATTGGGCTCTACATGGATGGTGATCCCGATCTCGTGCGCTATCGCGCGCTTTCGGAAAGCGAAGAGGCCGACGACGAGCCGTAAAGCTCGGATCCGACGGTGCCGATGCCTCACTGCGAGGCTCGCGGTGACATCAGGACTCTCACCCGCAGAATAAAAATGGCTCGCTTGATGCGAGCCATTTTCTCATCGGGACCGGTAAAGTCCGAACGTGGCTGCGGGATACACTACCACGACCATGCCGGGACGACGCCCTTCAGCGATCTCGGGCCGCCGGGGCAAGTCACGCGTCAGCGAAGGCCGCCGGTGACGTGAAGTGTTTCGCCCGTGACGTAGGACGCTTCGTCCGAAGCGAAGAAGGCCACCGCGGCAGCGATCTCCTCGACCTTGCCGATGCGGCCAAGCGGGGTGGTGGATTCGATCCAGTTGCGCATGTCGCCCTCGTGCAGGCCGGCGGATACGACGCCTTCGGTGGCGATCATGCCTGGATTGACGGCGTTGACGCGAATCTTGCGCGGCGCAAGCTCCTTCGACAGCACGGAGGAGATCGCATCCACCGAGGCTTTGGTCGCAGTGTAAACGGCGGTGTTCGCCGGCGCGATGGTCGACACGCCGGAGCTGATGTTGATGATGCTTCCCCCATTGGGATTGAAGTGCTGCACCGCTTCCCCCGAGATCAACAGAAGCCCGAGCACATTGAGGTCGAAATGCTTGTGGAAATGCTCAGGCGTGATGGCTTCGAGCGCGGCGAACTCGTAAATGCCCGCGTTGTTGACGAGGATGTCGATCGCACCGAACGCCTTCACGGTCTCCGCGACGACGCTTTTCACGTTTTTGGCATCGGCCAGGTTGCCGTGCACGGCGACGGCTTTGCCACCCTTGGCGATGATGGCGGCGACCACGCGGTCGGCGGCCTCTTTGCTGGCGCTGTAATTGACGGCAACCGCCGCACCCTCAGCCGCAAGCCGGGCGGAGATTTCGGCGCCAATGCCTTTGGATGCGCCGGTCACGAGCGCAACTTTGCCTTCGAGTCTCTTGGTCATCGCATGTCTTCCGTTGTTCGGCGGGATGCCGATATTCAATAGTTCAATACTAGTGAACTATTGAATGAGTTCAAGGGACGTGCTATATTTTGGGCATGGTGCAGTTCGTTCACCCATCGCGGGACGAGATTACACTCGCCGGGGTGCTTGGAGCTCTCGCGGATCCGATGCGGCTGCGCATCGTCAAAAGCCTGGCCGCGCAAAACGACTGCATGTCGTGCACCGAGGCGGCGCCTTGCCCTGACATGGCGAAGTCGACCCTGTCGAACCATTTTCGGATCCTGCGGGAGGCCGGCCTGATCCGGACGTCAAAGCAAGGCGTCCAGCACCGCAACGTTTTGCGCGAAGAGGACATCAACGCGCGGTTTCCGAAACTGCTCAAGATGATCCTGAGCTTTCCAGACTGAGGGCATTCGCGCACGACTGATTTGTGGAGTGCGCAAGGGATCGGCTGATGTTGCCACCGGGCGTATCCCAAAACAAAAATGGCCCGCGCTTCCGTCCTGGCGCCGCGTGCTGCCCGGCGTTTGCGCCATGATCGATCTTCTGGCTACAGCGCTGAAGGCCCAGGTCTAGCGCGCCGTCTCTGCGCCGACCTGCTAGGGCTGCAAGACATGTTGCTCCGTGCGCGTGACGGAGCCTCCAAGCAGGCAACCTACGGGCCGGCTGTCAGCGAAGCCGAGCCGCACCCGAATCTCGGACAACGACCCCATCGCCCGGCCCTGCATGATGGTGATCCGCGCGCTGTTGCGCTCGACCAGGCCGTTCTTGAGCAGTCCGAACGCGAGCGCCGCGGCGGCAATGCCGGTGGCAGCATCTTCCGGGTAGCCTGATGACTTCGGAAACTGTCGCGCCTCGAAGCGCCGTTCGCCCTGATGTTCGATGGCGTAGGGGTACAGTCCGGTGGACCCGATCCGCCCGCAGCACGCCTCGATCTGCGCCGGGTCCGGCACCAGCTCGTTGAGCTCGCGGACGCCCTTGATCGGGATGAGCGTCTTCACGCGCGACGTGACGGCGTTCTGCACTGGCATATCAAGCAGATCACGGCGCGACAGCTTGAGCGTCGACAGAACGTCCTCCTCTTCGGCACGCGAGAGATCGACGACCTTGCCGACAGGCTGGCTGATCTCGACGGACGGTTCGCCCGAGTCCACACGATCGACATAGCCTGTCACCGATCCGCTGCGTGTCTCGATGCGGACCTGTTCGCCCGGCAAGCGCCCCTTGGTCGCGAGGACCCAGAGCGCGCCGATGGTCGCGTGACCGCACATCTCCATCTCGTGTCGCGGAACCCAGAACCGGAAGACGTAGTCAGAGTCGAGTCCCGGTGCCGGCAGGACGAAGCCCGACTCATGCCCGAAGTGCCGGGCCACCGACTGCATCCCCGCAGCAGTCAGGTTCGATGCATCGATGACAATTGGACAGGGGTTGCCGCCGCGCCCCGTGTGGGTGAACACGTTGACAAGGTCGATCTCGGTCATTGGACAGCTCACTTCATGGAGTGCGCGACGGCGTCGACGATCGCGTTGGCAACAGTTTGATGGACCATGGTCAGATTCTGATGGCGCTCGAATGCCTCGCTGGGCGGAAGCGACAACCTCTGCATGTCGAATCCAAACCTGGGAAGTCGTAACGCTATTCAAGTTTTAGTGACATGTCCGGCTAGATCATTTCTTACAAGCGTCGAAATATTTGCACCGCGCCGATGTTTCTTATGCTGATGACAGCAACACCAGGATCCCCGATGCCCCCGGCTGCGCTGGTCTCCCTGGCGACGTCGGTGCCTCCCCACGTGTTTTTGCAAGAGGACGTGCTAACGGCGGCATGGGATGTCTTCGGCGCCCGCTTTCCCGAATTCGAACGGTTCTCAAGCATTTTCTCGAATACCGGCATAGTCAAGCGTCACGGCGTCAAGCCGTTCGACTGGTATCTCGAACGACGAGGCTGGCCCGAACGCACCGAGGCCTTTCTCGAGGGAGCTGAAGCGCTATTTGTCGATGTCGCCGAGAAGGCGCTGGCGAGCGCGCAACTTGCTGGCGGCGATGTCGACACTGTCGTGACCGTCTCTTCCACGGGAATCGCGACACCAAGTCTCGAGGCGCGCGTTGCTCGCCGGATGGGCTTCCGGTCCGACGCGATGCGTGTACCGGTGTTTGGTCTTGGCTGTGCGGGCGGGGTTTCGGGTCTATCGATTGCGTCGCGCCTCGCCCAAGCGCGCCCTGGCACCAACGTGCTGCTGGTCACGATCGAGCTCTGCTCACTCGCACTTCGCCTGGACGAACTTACGAAAGCCAACATCGTCGCCGTCAGCCTGTTTGGCGACGGTGCTGCTGCAATCGTGTTGCGCGCGGGCGATGGCGGTGCGACGCAGATCGAGGCTGCCGGCGAACACCTTTGGCCGGATACGCTTGGCATCATGGGATGGAGTGTCGATCCGGAAGGATTCGGCGTCATCTTTCGCCGCACCATACCTGACTTCGTCACGAGGCATTTCAACTCCGCCGTGACCGAAATTCTCTCCAGAATGCGTCTTTCGGTGGAAGACATTGACCGGTTCATCTGCCATCCCGGCGGCGCGAAGGTTATCTGTGCATTGGAAGGCGCGCTCGCGCTCGACCAAGGAACGCTTTCCCATGAACGACAGATTATCGCCGACTTTGGTAACATGTCGTCACCCACTGTATTGTTCGTGCTTGAGCAGGCTCGCGCGAAAGGGCTGCCGGCGCGCTCACTGTTGACGGCGCTCGGACCCGGCTTCACCGCGAGCTGTGTCACGCTACGGCACACTTCGTGACGTTTGCTGAACTCATTCTCGGCGCCATCACGCTGCAGCGCGTCGGCGAGCTCGTCATTTCGCGCGCTAACACTCGAAAGCTCCTGGCCCGCGGCGCCGTCGAGGTGGCACCCCGGCATTATCCGTTGATCATCACGGTTCATGCCGCCTGGCTGTTGTCGCTGTGGGTGTTCGGCCGCGACCAACCGGTGAATGTCGTTGCCCTGGCCGGCTATCTTATCCTTCAGTGCCTTCGCTTCTGGGTCATCTGGACGCTCGGCTCACGATGGACGACGCGGATTATTGTTCTGCCCGAACAGCCGCTCGTGTCAGCGGGACCCTATCGATTTCTGTCGCATCCCAACTATGCCGTGGTTGCCGGCGAGATCGCCGTGCTCCCTTTGGTTCTGGGTCTGCCGCTGCTGGCCATCGTCTTCACCATCCTCAACGCTGCGGTTCTCGCGATCCGCATACGGGCCGAAAACCTCGCCCTCGCCGCATCCCGTGAGACATTGTGCGTGGCGCATGATGACTGAACGGGTTACCGAGCCGAGTGCAGCTACGTGGCTTGGCTTCGTCCTGATGTGCCTCGGCATGTTCATGGCGATCCTCGACATTCAGGTCGTCGCCACTTCGCTACCCACGATCCAGAGTACACTCGCCATATCGCGAGAGGCGATGAGCTGGATTCAAACCGCGTATCTGATCGCCGAGATCATCGCCATTCCACTGACCGGGTGGCTTACGCGCGTTCTGACGCTGCGATGGCTGTTCGTTATTGCGATCAGCGTCTTTACCCTTGCCTCCATCGGCTGCGCGTTCAGCAGCAGTTTTACGATGCTTGTCAGCTTCCGCGTGCTTCAGGGTTTCGCTGGCGGCGTGCTGATTCCGGCGGTTTTTTCCGCTGTCTTTCTGCTGTTTCCGATCCGTTTGCATCCCGTTGCCACCACCATGGCCGGCATTATGGCCGTGCTGGCGCCCACGGTCGGACCGGTGGTCGGTGGCTGGATCACCGACACCTGGTCCTGGCATTGGCTGTTTCTGATCAATGTCGCTCCCGGGGTGGTCGCCGCACTCGCCACGCCAATGCTGCTGCCGCGCGAACGACCCCGGCTTTCTGATCTGGCTACACTCGACGTGCCGTCTCTCGGACTTCTTGCGGTTTCGCTTGCATGCCTGGAGATCGGCCTGAAGGAAGGCCCGCAACGCGGGTGGCTTTCTCCATTCTGCTCCATCCTGATCGTCTTGAGTGCTGCCGCGGCAACCGTCTTCGCCATCCGAACACTCAGGGCCGCGCATCCGGTGGTCGAACTGTCGACATTTAGATCGCGCTCGTTTGCGATCGGTTGCGCATTGAGCTTCTTCCTCGGAGTTGGATTGTTCGGCTCGGTCTATCTCATGCCGGTCTTCCTCGCCTATGTTCGACATCATGACGCATTTGAAATCGGCACGATCATGCTCGTCACCGGCGTTGCGCAGCTTGCCACCGCGCCGATTGCGGGCCTGCTGGAAAGCAGGTTTGATCCCCGCTGGTTGTCGGCGGCGGGGTTTGGTCTGTTCGCGATCGGGCTGGGTTGCAGTGCATTCGAGAGCCGTGTCGCCGACTTCCAAGAAATGTTCTGGCCGCAAGTCTTGCGCGGCGTTGCTATCATGTTTTGCCTGCTGCCTCCGACCCGGCTGGCGCTGGGTTCGCTGACCGCACCACGGGTACCCGACGCAAGCGGCCTGTTCAACCTGATGCGAAACCTCGGGGGCGCAATCGGCATCGCGCTGATCGATACGATCCTTTACGGACGCACCGGCGGGCACGCCGACGCTTTGCGCGAGCGCCTGATTGCGGGCGATGTGACTGCGGCTCAGGCGATCGGGCTTGACGTCACGCTGTTTACCCACCGCCCTCCGCAGGTCTCCGATGCCACGGTTGAAGCCTATCTGCGTCCCATGGTCGAAAAGGCCGCGTTCGCGCTCAGCGCCAACGAAGCCTGGGCCCTCCTCGCTTGCGTGGCGCTGCTCGGACTGTTGCTCATTCCGTTCGCGGCCGGTCCCTTGGAAGGCGCTGATGAGAATTCTGGTGATGGCGCACTCAATTGAGTGGTGAATAGAGATCGCAATTGCCGCGACGCCCCGCCCAACCAGCGAAGTTCGGCGTGGTTCGCTTACCTATCTGAGGAAGGCCGCACTGACCGAGGGACTCGTCGTGACCTGAGACGGTAGGTGCCCGACCCGCCAAACAAAAATGGCCCGCGTGATGCGGGCCATTTTCGTATCGGAACCGGTAAAAGTCCGAACTTGGTTGCGGGGATAGGATTTGAACCTATGACCTTCAGGTTATGAGCCTGACGAGCTACCGGGCTGCTCCACCCCGCGTTAAACCGTCGCTTTGCCTTGGCCGAGATGCCGGGGACGGTGGATGAAGTGGCCGGCGCTGTTCGCGTGGCTTGCTTCGTCCGTCCCAAAGGCTTCCTTGGAAGGCAACCCCGGGGCAAAGCCCCTCGGGTGCGAGGCGTATGTACCAACCCGGGCTGCCTTTGGAAAGGGCCGCGGGGACGTTTTTTTCGACTTTATGACAGTGAGTTGGGTCGATTTTCGGCCCGTTTGGTGCGCTCTTGCCAGAAGTTCCACAAAGGCCCAGCTTGCGGGCAATAAAACCGGGGGCAAACGCCATTTTCAGGGGAGACCACCCATGGACCATACCTTGGACCACCCCTTGGCGAGCGCGCCACTCCCGGCGCTGAAGGATGCCTTCGAGGCCATGGTCGCGCGGGCGCGCGCCGAGCCGGCGCCCGACCTGGCCGAGCGGCTCGACCGGCTGGCGCGGCTGCGCACTGTGGTCGCCGACAACGAGGAACGTTTCCGGCAGGCGATCTCGGCCGATTTCGGCCACCGCTCGGCCGTCGAGACCACCATCGCCGAGACGATGCTGGTGTTCTCCGAGATCCGGCATGCGACCAAGCACCTGAAGAGCTGGATGGCGCCGCAGCGCGTGGCCACCGCGCTGCAATTTTTGCCCGCGCGCAACCGCCTGATCCCGCAGCCGCTCGGCGTCGTCGGCATCATCGCGCCCTGGAATTATCCGCTCCAGCTCACACTTGCGCCCGCGATCGGCGCGATCGCCGCCGGCAACCGGGTCATCATCAAGCCGAGCGAACTCTCGCCGCACTTCTCAGTGCTGCTGAAGGAGACGGTGGCCGCGAAATTCGATGCCACCGAACTACTGGTGACAGGCGTCGAGGACGAAATCGCAAAAGGCTTCGCACACCTCCCCTTCGATCATCTGGTGTTCACCGGCTCGACCCGGGTCGGCCGGCTGGTCGCGGAGGCAGCCGGGCGCAATCTCACGCCCGTGACGCTCGAGCTTGGCGGCAAGTCGCCGGCGATCATCGACGCCTCCGCCGATCTCGAGGAGGCGGCCGAGCGCATCGCCTACGGAAAGCTGCTCAACGCCGGGCAGACCTGCATCGCGCCGGACTATGTGCTGGTGCCCGAGCGCTCGTTGCAGGCCTTCGCCGAAAAAGTACGCGCGCAGATGCGGCGCATGTTCGGCACCGATCCCGCCAACAAGGACTACACCTCCGTCATCTCCGACCGGCACTATGCGCGGCTGGAAAATCTCGTCGCGGATGCCGCCCAGCGCGGCGCAAAGATCCTGCAACCGGCGAAGGCGGACGATCCGAACTGGAAAGCACACCGCAAATTCCCGCCGACGCTGATCGTCGGCGCGACCGAGGCGATGGCGGCGATGCAGGAGGAGATTTTCGGCCCCATTCTGCCGGTGCTGGGCTATCGCGATCCGGCGGAGGCGATCGCTTTCGTCAACGCCCGCGACCGGCCGCTCGCGCTCTACTGGTTCGGCAAGGATCGCGCCGCCCGCGACGAGGTGCTGTCGCGCACGATCTCCGGCGGCGTCACCGTCAACGACTGCCTGTTCCACTTCGCGCAAGCCAACCAGCCGATGGGCGGCGTCGGCGCATCCGGCACCGGCGCCTATCACGGCGAATGGGGCTTTCGCACGTTCAGCAAACTGAAGCCGGTGTTTTATCGCTCCAAGTTCAACCGCCTCGCCGACCTCTATCCGCCCTACGGCGGCAAGATCGCGCGGCTGGAGAAGTTGATGCGGTTCATGTCGTAGCTTTCAGTCATTGCGAGCGAAGCGAAGCAATCCAGAATCCCGCCGCGGAGACAGTCTGGATTGCTTCGCTTCGCTCGCAATGACGAGAAGAAAATGCAGAGGGGGGAACATCAGTGACTGACACATTCGACTTCGTCGTCGTGGGCGCGGGCTCCGGCGGCTGCGCGGTGGCCGGGCGGCTGTCGGAGGATCCGGCGACGTCCGTGGCGCTGCTCGATGCTGGCGGACGGAACGACAATTGGCGGATCACCACGCCATTCGGGCTCGCTTTGCCATATAGCGCGGCCAACTGGGCCTTCGATACCGTGCCGCAGAAGGGATTGAACGGCCGCATCGGCTATCAACCGCGCGGCAAAGGCCTCGGCGGCTCGTCGGCGATCAACGCCATGGTCTACATCCGCGGCCACAAGTGGGATTACGACCACTGGGCCTCGCTCGGCAATGCCGGCTGGTCGTATGCCGACGTGCTGCCCTATTTCAAGCATTCGGAGAACAATTCCGATTTCGACGGCGAGTATCATGGCAAGGGCGGCCCGCTGCATGTCAACAGACTGCGCTCGGACAATCCGATCCATGACGTCTTCCACCAGGCCGCGCGCGAGGCGCAGTTCCGCATCCGCGAGGACTTCAACGCCGAAGACCATGAAGGGCTCGGCAGCTACCAGGTGACGCAGCACCATGGCGAGCGCTGGAGCGCGGCACGCGCCTATCTGAATCCTCACATGGACAAGCGCGCGAATCTGCGCGTCGAGACCCAGGCACAGGCGACGAAAATCCTGTTCGAGGGCCGGCGCGCGGTCGGCATCGAATATGTGCAGGGCAAGCAGACCAAGCAGCTGCGCGCCCGCCGCGAGGTGATCCTCGCCGGCGGCGCCTTCCAGTCACCGCAGCTATTGATGCTGTCGGGCATCGGCGATGGCGATGCGCTTCGCGCACACGGCATTGGCGTCGTGCATCACTTGCCGGGCGTCGGGCGCAATCTGCAGGACCATCCGGATTTCGTGTTCGTCTACGCCTCCGACTATCCGCACTTCGTTCATTCATCGCTCGGCCGGTTGCCATCCCTGCTCCGCGCCATCCAGCGGTACCGCCGGGAGCGACGCGGCCTGATGACCACCAATTTCGCCGAGTGTGGCGGCTTCCTGAAGACCAGGCCCGACCTCGCGGTGCCAGACATCCAGCTGCACTTCGTCATCGCGATGCTCGACGACCACGGCCGCAAGAAGCACAAAGAGGCGGGCTTCTCGTGCCATGTCTGCCTGCTCAGACCGAAGAGCCGCGGCAGCGTATGGCTGAAGAGCGCCGATCCGCTCGCTGCACCGATGATCGATCCGAACTTTCTGGGCGAGGCGGAAGATCTCGAGTCGATGGTCGCGGGCTTCAAGACCACGCGGCAGCTGATGGAGACGCCCGCGCTGCGCGCGTTGCAGAAGAAGGACATGTTCACGTCGGATGTGAGAACGGACGACGACATCCGCGCCATCCTGCGCAATCGCGTCGACACCGTCTATCACCCCGTCGGCACCTGCAAGATGGGCACCGATCCGATGTCGGTGGTCGATCCGAAGCTGAAGGTGCACGGCATCGAGGGCTTGCGCGTCGTCGACGCCTCGATCATGCCGACGCTGATCGGCGGCAATACCAATGCACCGACCATCATGATTGGCGAGAAGGCGGCGGATATGATCAGGGGGGAGATGCGGACAAACTAGCGGTGCGGCACGAACGGGACTTTTCGAGCTGCAACCGGCCAGGATAGACTGCTCATCTAGCCCGGAGAAGTTGATGCCCGCCGCTGCCTCGGAGTTTTGCCTGACATGACGCGTGGACGACGGGTCGGACTTGCGGCAGCGATCGCGCTGGCGCTTTTCGTTGCCTATGAGGTGATATCGTCGTTCGTCGCCTTCACCGACGACGCCTATGTTCAGTCCGATCTGGTCGCGCTCGCGCCTCAGGTGACTGGGCGCATCATTGCCGTACATGTCGCCGACAATCAGGATGTGGCCCAGGGCGACCTGCTTGCGAGCATCGATCCCGTACCTTTCCAGTTGGCCCTGGATCAGCGGCGTGCCGATCTTGCCGAGGCCCGCGCGCAGATCGCCTCCGACCAGCACCGGATCGCATCGGCACGGGACGCGTTGGCGGCGGCGAGCTCGGCCGCGGATTTTGCGAGCGAAAACGAAAAGCGCCTGACGACGCTCGCCTCGGCCCAGGATGTCTCCCGCGTCGCGCTCGACCAGGCGAGCGATACGCTGCGGCGCGCGAATGCGGCACGCGACGCCGCACAGGAGTCGGTCGCCGCGACGGAGGCCACGCTATCCATGCATCGGGCGAGCGAAACCCGCGCCAATTCGGCGCTGGCACTCGCAGAATGGCAGCTCGCCCGCACCAAGCTGGTCGCACCAACCAGCGGCACGGTGACGTCGCTCAGCCTGCGCGTGGGCGACACTGCACAGGCCGATGTGCCGCTGATCGGCATCGTCGATGCCCGCGCCTGGCGCATCGTCGCCAACTTCAAGGAAAGCTACATCCGCGGCTTTGCCGTCGGCAGCACGGCCTGGGTGTCGCTGGACTCAAATCCCTGGCATCTACGGTGCCAAGGTGACCGGCATTGCTCGTGGCGTCAGCCGCGAACCCGTGCCCAATCGCCTCCTCAACTACGTGGCGCCGACCACTGACTGGATCCGCCTCAAGCGCCGCTTTCCGGTGACGCTGACGCTGGTCGATCCGCCACCCGACCTGAGACTCTATATGGGTGCCGACGCCAGGGTGGTCGTGCTGCCATGAGCGGGGCCGCGACGAGAGCGATCTCTGCATTGCGGCGGGAGTTGCTGGAGATCGATCTGGCCGGCCCACGCGGCCATCATTGCAGCCGCGTTGCACTGTCCGTCGCGCTGGCCGTGATCGTGGCGCTTGTGCTGCGGGTGGACGCACCATGGTGGGCGGCGATCAGTGCCTTCGTCTCGACGCAGGTGACGGCGCCCTCTTCCTTGCGTCGCGGCGCCCTGCGCATCGTCGGTACGGCGATCGGTGCCGCTGCAGGCCTGCTCTTGAGCCCGTGGCTGATCGAGGACCAGGTTGCACTGAGCCTCGCACTATTCGTCGCAAGCAGCATCGGCGTGCTCGGCCTGCAAGTCAGTCGCCACGGCTATGCCTGGCTGCTCGGCGCCGTCACAGCCGACATGGTGCTGCTCGCAACGCTCGACGATCCGACCTCGGCGCTGTCAGTCGCCTGCAACCGTACTGCCGAGGTGACGATCGGCACTCTCGCCGCCATTCTGGTCTCGCACCTGCTGTCGCCGCGCGAGGATCATGCGCCACCACGTGCGCGGGCGCCGGGCTGGTCCGACCTTCTCGGCGCGCAATGGGCCTCGACCCAGCACGCAATGCGCGCGGGCCTTGGTGTGATGCTGGTGCCGCTGGCATGGAGCTGGCTGCAATTGCCGAGCTTCTCGCAGGCCGCGATCACGGTCGCGGCCGTGATGGCCGTGCCGGCAATATCCGACGACGATGCTGCGAATCGCGAGAAGATCGCGGCCCGTGGCACGCATCGCATCCTCGGCTGCCTGATCGGCGGCCTCGCCGGCCTCGCGGTGCTGATCGCCTCGTTCGAAAACTTCCTGCCCTGGCTTGCCGCGCTTGCCATCGGGGTCTGGGTCGGTGCGCATGTCCAGGCGAGCGCGCGCGATATCGGCTATGTCGGCACACAGGGCGCGGTCGTCTTCATCATGACGATGGTGCAGGGATCAGGGCCGCCGTCCAGCATCATTCCCGGCATCGAGCGCCTTGCCGGTATCACCGGCGGGCTACTGATCGTCGAGATCGTGGCTATCCTGCTGACGCCCTCGGCTAGGAGCGCTGAAACAAGATAATGCGGTAGCTCTTCTCCCTCTCCCCGTTCTTACGGGGAGAGGGTTGGGGTGAGGGGCTATCTCGGCAAAAACGGTGAGAGTTGGACTCGCGGAGACTCCCCCTCACCCGGCTTTACGCTGCGCGCAAATCCGGCCTCTCCCCGCAGCCGGGGAGAGGCGAAGAAAGTCAATTCAACAAGAACCCGCCATCCACCGTCACCACACTCCCCGTCATGTACCGCGACGCCTTCGAGGCCAGCAGCAGGATCGCGCCGTCGAGATCGGACTCGGCGCCGACGCGGCGCTGCGGGATGCGCTTGGTCAGGCGTTCGCCCGGCGGAGTGGACCAGAAGGCGTGATTCATTTCCGTGTCGATATAGCCGGGCGCCAGCGCGTTGATGCGGATGTTCTGGCCTGCGAGCTCCAGCGCCATCGCCCTGGTCGCCTGGAGGATGCCGGCCTTGGAGATCGCATAGGGCGACACCGCCTTCAGCACGCCGGTGCCGAGCACGGAAGCGATGTTGACGATGTTGCCTTCCTGCTTGCGCGCGATCATGCGGCGCGCGACTTCGGTCGCGAGGAAATAAGCGCCTTTCAGATTGGCGCCGATCACGGCGTCCCAATCGGCTTCGGTCTGCTCGGTCGCGAGCTTCTCGATGGCGATGCCGGCATTGTTGATCAGCACCGTGATCGGACCGAGCGCGGCTTCCGTGGCATCCACGGCCTTGGCGATCGATGACATGTCAGTGACGTCGAGCGCGACCGCGGCAGCGCGGCCGCCCTTGCCGCGGATCTCCTCCTCCAGGCTCTTCAGCTTGTCGGTCTGCCGCGCGGCGAGCGCGACGGCCGCGCCATGGTCCGCCAGAACCCGGGCAAATTGCCGCCCCAGCCCCTGGCTCGCGCCCGTCACTAGGATGGTTTCTTGACTGACGTCGAATAAGTCTGACATGACGCTTGCCTTGAGTGTTTTCCCTGAGCTTTGGAGCCACCAATACAGACGATTTTAACGATCTGAAACCGGAATGATCGGTCCGGCGTTCATTCGTTCCATCGACGCAAGCGTTCCATCGAGGCAGGCCTGACGCTCATGAACAGTTTCGATCTCGCGGTCTATGCGGCACTCGCCGTCGCGATCGGCTTCGGTTTCAGGACTGGCCTGCTCGGCAGCGCCATGACCATCCTCGCCTATCTCCTGGCCGCTCCCATCGCCGTCGGACTGATGCCGCTGATCGTGCCGCAGGTCGCGAGCAATCCGAACGCGCCGCTGCTGCAAAACTGGATCTGGTTCTTCGGCATCTTCGTGGTCGTCGGCATGCTCCTTGGATATATCGGTCGCCTCGCGCTGAACGACACGATACGCGAAGCCGGGATCGGCGACCGGCTCGCCGGCGCCGCACTCGGCGCCGTCAGGGTCGGCCTCGTCGCCACCACGCTGGTGCTGGTGTTCGACCAGATCGTGCCGGCCAACCGGCAGCCGCCGTTCCTCGCCGGTTCGCATCTGCGGCCGCTGTTCTCGGCGGCCGGCAAGATGGGCTTCAAGACATTGCCGCCGGAGGCCGCCGCGGCGATCGACCGCCTCAAGCAGGAACGGCGCATCTAGCTTATTGTCTGGGCATGATCTTTTCGGAAAACCGCTGCACACTTTTCCGGATCATGCCCGCACATTTGCATCGCCGCGCGACCGCGCCATGCATTTTGACGCGGCCCCCTCCCTTATCAGCGGCGCCACGATTGGCTAGAGTGCGGCCCGTCTAAAACCTGCCTGACATTACGGGAGTGAAACAGTGGATCTTGGGATCAAAGGTCGCCGCGCCATCGTCTGCGCATCCAGCAAGGGCCTCGGCCGCGCCTGCGCCATCTCGCTGGCGGAAGCCGGCGTTGACGTCACGCTGACCGCGCGCGGCGCCGAAGCCCTGAAGAAGACGGCCGACGACATCCGCAAAGCCTATCCGGGCGTGAAGGTCACCGAGATCGTCGGCGACATCACGACGCCTGCCGGCCGCGAGGCCGTGCTGAAGGCCTGCCCCGAGCCGGACATTTTGATCAACAATGCCGGCGGCCCGCCGCCCGGCGATTTCCGCAACTGGACCCGCGACGACTGGATCAAGGCGATCGACGCCAACATGCTCACCCCGATCGAGCTGATCAAGTCGACCGTCGACGGCATGATGGCGCGCAAGTTCGGCCGCATCGTCAACATCACCTCGGCGGCGGTGAAGGCGCCGATCGACATCCTCGGCCTCTCCAACGGCGCGCGCGCCGGCCTGACCGGCTTCATCGCCGGCCTGTCGCGCAAGACCGTGATCAACAATGTCACCATCAACGGCCTGTTGCCGGGTCCGTTCGAGACCGATCGCCTGACCGGCACCGCAAAGGCCGAGGCCGACAAGCGCGGCACGACGCCGGAGCAGATCCTGGCCGAGCGAGCAAAACTCAACCCGGCCGGCCGCTTCGGCCAGCCCGACGAGTTCGGCTATGCCTGCGCCTTCCTCTGCGGCGCCAAGGCCGGCTTCATCACGGGCCAGAACATCTTGCTCGACGGCGGCGCCTTCCCCGGAACGCTGTGAGAGCGGTCTGGTACGAGCAAACAGGACCGGCGGCGGATGTCCTCACCTATCGTGAGATGGCGACGCCGGTCGCTGGCCCAGGCGAAGTTCGCATTCGCCTGGAGGCCTCCGGCGTCAATCCGGCCGATGTCGGCCGGCGCGGCGGCAGCTATCGCGCGATGGAATTTTCGCGCGTCATTCCGAACAGCGACGGCGCGGGTTTCGTCGACCAGATCGGCGACGGCGTAACGCGCTTCAGGGTCGGCGACCGGGTCTGGCTGTTCAACGGCCAGCGCAACGGCCGCGCCTTCGGCACGGCGGCCGAATATATCGCGCTCGCCGAGCAGCTGGTGACGCCGCTGCCGGATCATCTTTCCTTTGCGGAAGGCGCAACGCTCGGCATCCCCGCGATGACAGCATGGTGCGGCCTGTTTGCGGATGGGCCGATCGTCGGCAAGACCGTGCTCGTCACCGGCGGCGCCGGCGCGGTTGGCCATTATGCCGTGCAGCTCGCCAAATGGGGCGGCGCGCAGGTGATCGCGACAGTCAGCTCGGCGATGAAGGGGGAGCAGGCCCGGCGCGCGGGCGCCGATCTCGTGGTCAACTACAGGGACGAGGACGTCGTCGCCAAGGCGATGGCGTTCACCGGCGGACGAGGTGTCGATCGCGTGGTCGATGTCGATTTCGGCGGCAACATCGCGACGACGTTGAAGCTGATGGCGCTCAATTCGACGATCGCCGTCTACGCCACCAACGGCAACCGCACACCCACGGTACCGATGCGCGAACTGATGGAGAAGTGCATCACGCTTCGCACGCTGGTGCTGTTCGCGCTGCCGCCGGCGTTGCTCGCGGCGGCGCAGGCCGACATCACGAAATGGCTGGCGGCAGGGCCGCGCATTCACAACGTCGCGGCGCAGTTCGCGCTGTCGGACACAGCGCAAGCCCATCTCGCGATCGAGAAGGGTGACAAGCTCGGCACCGTGATCGTGGATTGCGCGCGATAACGACTTAGGATACCGGCGTGGTCCGCTCGTCGGTCCAGTCGATGCCGAGCTCATCCATGCCGTCGGCGAGCAGATCGCCCAGCATCGGCTCGCCCAGCAGATATTGCACCGTTTCGCGACGCGGGTTCTTGTATTCAGCGCGCGCCTCGGCGGCGCGGGCACGCAGATCGTCCCACTCCTCCACTTCGCCATCGCCGCGGCCGAGCCACATCATCGTGACGAGATCGAGCTGCTCGTCCTCGTTCAGCGCGCGGATGAAACCGGAGAGCTCGGCTGCGACCGGGTCGGAATTCGTGTCCTCGAGCACGTCGATCTCGTCATCATCAGAGGGATTGGAGCCCGAGTCAGGGTCGGACGCCGCCTCCTTGACGTCGAATTCGCGGGCCTTCTCGATGATGAAGGCGACCTTCTCGGCGGAAATGGCAAGCTCTGGCATCGTCGCTCTCTCTGGCTGTCTCGGGGTTCCCCCGATAACGCAACATCGCGACAGATGATCCATTGCGTTCGACGGCGGAAGGCCGCATCTTTCGCGAAAGCAAGAAAATTGGGATCGCCGCATGCCGTGGACCGTGGGCAAGGTCAAAATCACCAAGATCGTGGAAATGGAGACGGTCGGCTCGACCCGCTTCATCCTGCCGGCCGCGACCAGTGACGAGATCCAGAAGCTGCCCTGGCTGATCCCGCATTTCGCCACCGAGGAGGGCCGGCTGAAAATGTCGATCCACTCGCTGGTGGTGGAGACGCCGACGCGCCGCATCGTGGTCGACACTGGCCTTGGCAACGACAAGCAGGGCCGCGGTGTCCCGGTCTGGAATAACCGCAGCACGCCGTTTCTGGAGACCATGACGGAAGCGGGCTTTCCCCCTGACAGCATCGACACCGTGCTGTGCACGCATCTTCATGTCGACCATGTCGGCTGGAATACAAAGCTCGTCGATGGCAAATGGGTGCCGACTTTCCCCAGGGCGCGCTACCTGTTCGGCAAGACCGAGTATGAATATTGGCGCGACTATACGGCCGAGCCGGACAAGGTCGCGGTGTTCAACGATTCCGTGAAGCCGGTCGTCGATGCGGGCCGGGTCGAGTTGATCCCGAGCGACCACCGGCTCTGCGAGGAGATCAGCGTGATCCCGACCCCCGGCCACAGCCCCGGGCATATGAGCGTCCTGATCGAGTCCGGCGGCGAACAAGGGTTGCTCAGCGGCGACGTCGCCCATCACCCCTGCCAGATGGCGCATCTCGACTGGTGCTCGGTCGTCGACACCGACACCGCCCAATCGGCCGCGTCGCGGCACAAGGTGTTCTCGCGCTTTGCCGATACCCCGACGCTGGTGATCGGCGGGCATTTCTCGGCCGGGCACATCAAGCGGGACGGGGATGCGTTCAAATTTGTGGCGCTGCAATCGTAGGGTGGGCAAAGCCACCGGGGCGCGCGAATGCGCGCCCGATGACAGGCTCCGCGTGCCCACCATACCGGGCCACCAAAAAGAATTGGTGGGCACGGCGCTCCGCGCCTTTGCCCACCCTACAAAGGAAGGGCTGCAATGCGCCCCACTTTGAGCGGTTGAATTTCCCGCCGCCCTGTTCCATGAAGCTATTTAACCGATCGGTCCATCTCCAGGGAGAAACGAGAATGAAGCTTGTTCGTTATGGCGAAAAGGGTGCGGAAAAGCCCGGCCTGATCGACAAATCCGGCCAATTGCGCGACCTGTCGGCGCATGTGAAGGACCTGACCGGCGAGGCCTATTCGCCGGAATCCCTGAAGAAGCTGGCGGGCCTTGACCCGGCCTCCCTGCCCGCCGTCTCCGGCAAGCCGCGCTTCGGCGCGCCCGTCACCGGCATCTCGAAATTCGTCGCCATCGGCCTCAACTACAGCGACCACGCCAAGGAAACCGGCGCCGCGATCCCGACCGAGCCGATCATCTTCATGAAGGCCAACACCTCGCTGTCCGGTCCGAACGATGCGGTCGAGAAGCCGCGCGGCTCGACCAAGCTCGACTGGGAAGTCGAGATCGCCGCCATCATCGGCACCCGCGCCAAGTATGTCTCGGAAGCCGATGCGCTGAACTACGTCGCCGGCTATTGCGTCTGCAACGACGTCTCCGAGCGCGCCTTCCAGACCGAGCGCCTGGGCCAGTGGACCAAGGGCAAGTCGCACGACACCTTCGGCCCGGTCGGCCCGTGGCTCGCGACCAAGGACGAGATCAAGGACGTGCAGAACCTGTCGATGTGGCTCGACGTCAACGGCCAGCGCCGCCAGACCGGCTCGACCCAGACCATGATCTTCTCCATGGCCAAATGCGTCTCCTACGTGTCGCAGTTCATGACCTTGCTGCCGGGCGACATCATCACCACCGGCACCCCGCCCGGCGTCGGTCTCGGCATGAAGCCGCCGACCTTCCTCAATGTCGGCGACGTCGTCACGCTCGGCATCGAAGGCCTCGGCGAGCAGCGCCAGGAGATCGTGGCGGCGTAAGCCTCCGCCCTCATCCTGAGGAGCGCGCAAGGCGCGCGTCTCGAAGGATGCGCCAAGAGTACAGTCACCCGACGTTCGCGCCGGGTGATGCAAGAACACCTCCCGTTGTCCATCCTTCGAGACGCGCGCCAGGCTGCGCGCTCCTCAGGATGCGGACCGTCTGTCTGGATAGAGGTTATTTCCCCATGAAACTCTCCTTCTCCGCCGCCTCGCCCTTCGCCCGCAAGGTGCGCATCGCCGCGATCGAGCTCGGGCTGATCGACAAGATCGAGCTGACGCCCGCGACCGTCGCGCCGGGCACGGTCAATGAGGATTATTCGCGCATCACGCCGCTGAAGAAGCTGCCGGTGCTGATCACCAATGACGGCGACGTCATTCTGGATTCCTATGTGATCGTCGAATATCTCAACGAGATGGCCGGCGGCAGCCTGATCCCCGATTACGGCCCGCGGCGCTGGAAGGCCAAGACCAATCACTCCCTGATCAACGGCATGCTCGATTCCATGCTGCTGTGCCGCTACGAGAAGATGGTGCGGCCGCAGGGCCTGCAATGGCAGGCATGGTCGGACGACCACTGGAACCGGGCCTGGACCGGCATGGCGCGCTTCGAGAACATGCCCGAAGTTTTGAACGGCCCGTTCGATATCTCGCAGATCGGCCTCGTGTGCGTGCTCGGCTATGCCGACTTCCGCTTCGCCGATTGCGGCTGGCGCAAGGCCTATCCGAAACTCGACGCCTTCCACCAGAAGATGCTGGAGCGCCCCTCGGTCAAGATCTCGGTGCCTCCAGCCGCCTAAAGCGCGACGAACATCATCGCGCCTTAGGATTGTTGTTTGAGCATGATCTTGTCGGAAAACCGCTGCACACTTTTCCGGATCATGCTGTACAGCGGGAGTTCTCATGAGCCTGAAATACGCGGTCGGCGATCTCACCATCCATCGCGTCATCGAGCAGGAAACCTCGTTCGTCCCGGCACTGGAAATGCTGCCGGGATTGACGGCCGAGGTGCTGGCCGAGAACCGGGCATGGATGCGGCAGGCCAAGGCGCTGGACGAGCAGGACGTACTGCTCCTGTGCTTCCAGTCCTATGTGGTGAAGACGCCGCACCACACCATCCTGATCGACAGCTGCATCGGCAACGACAAGCCGCGCCCGCAGCGGCCGAAATGGAACATGAAGACCGACGACACGTACTTGCGCGGACTCAACGCAGCCGGGTTTGCGGTCGACGACATCGATTTCGTGATGTGCACGCATCTGCATGTCGATCACGTCGGCTGGAACACGCGACTGGAGAACGGCCGCTGGGTGCCGACCTTCCCGAAGGCGCGCTATCTCTTTGCGAAGCAGGAATACGACCATTGGTTCGCGGAGAATGCAAAGGCGGAGATTCCGCCCTTCGCCGACAGCGTGCTGCCGGTGGTCGAGGCCAGGCGTCACGAGCTGGTCGGCAACGATCACCAGATCGGTGATCACGTCCGCATCCTGCCGACGCCGGGACATACGCCCGGCCATATCGCCATCACGATGGGCCGCGGCAAGGACGACGCCGTGTTCTCCGGCGACCTCATGCATTCACCGCTGCAGACGCTCTATCCGGAGCTGTCGATCAAGTTCGACGTCGACCCGGCCGCAGCGGCGAAAACGCGCCGCAGCTTTCTGGAGCGCTATTGCGACACCGACACGCTGTGCTGCACCGCGCATTTCCCCTCGCCGTCGGTCGGGAAGATCAGGCGCAAGGGCAGCGCGTTCGTGTGTGCGGCGGTTTAGCGCGCGGCAATCGCCCGGCTTCCGTCATGCCCGGGCTTGTCCCGGGCATCCACGTTCTTACAATCAACGGCAACAAGAACGTGGATGGCCGGGACAAGCCCGGCCATGACGAGGAAACAAAAAATGGCCGACCTCCCCGACATCCCTCTCCCCGCCGGCATCCGCTCGCGTTACGTCGACGGCATCAACGGCTTGCGCATGCATGTGCTCGAGGCAGGCTTCGAGACCGCGGGCCGGCCCTGCATCCTGCTGCTGCACGGCTTTCCCGAGCTCGCCTTCTCCTGGCGCAAGGTGATGCCGGTGCTGGCCGCGGCCGGCTATCACGTGATCGCGCCGGACCAGCGCGGCTATGGCCGCACCACGGGATGGACCGCGGATTACGACGGCGATCTCACGCCGTTCTCGCTCCTCAACCTCGTCCGCGACGCGCTCGCCCTGGTGTCGGCGTTCGGCTACAGGCAGGTCGATCTCGCCGGGCATGATTTCGGCAGCCCGGTCGCGGCCTGGTGCGCCCTGATCCGGCCCGACGTGTTTCGCTCGGTGACGCTGATGAGCGCGCCCTTCGGCGGAGCGCCACCGATGCCGTTTGGCACGGTCGATGTGCCGGCAAAGCCTGCAGTCGAAGACCCCGTGCATCGCGAGCTCGCCGCGCTGCCACGCCCGCGCAAACACTATCAATGGTATTACGCGACGCGCCCGGCCAACGCCGACATGCAGCACGCGCCGCAGGGCGTGCACGATTTCCTGCGCGCCTACTACCACCACAAGAGTGCGGACTGGACCGACAACAAGCCATATTCGCTGAAGTCGTGGTCCGCGGGCGAACTCGCCAAGCTGCCGACCTACTACGTGATGGACGCCGGCAAGACGATGGCGGAGACGGTTGCGAAGGAGATGCCCTCGCCGGCCGCGATCGCCGCCAACCAATGGCTGCCGGACAGCGACCTCGCCTATTACAGCGCCGAATACGGCCGCACCGGATTCCAGGGGGGCTTGCAATGGTACCGCTACGGCACCTCGGGCATGCTCAACAGCGAGATGCAGCTGTTTGCGGGCCGCAGCATCGACGTGCCCTCCTGCTTCATCTCGGGCAAGCAGGATTGGGGCACCTATCAGCGCCCCGGCGTGTTCGAAGCGATGCAGGGGCGCGGCTGCACGAAGATGCTCAGCTGTCACCTCGTCGACGGCGCCGGCCATTGGGTGCAGCAGGAACAGCCGGCCGAGGTGAGCCGCTTGCTGCTCGAGTTCCTCGCAAAAGCCGCCTGATTTGACCCGGGAACCCCGGGCCTTATATAGTTTAGAATAATTCTAAACTATCAAACAGGGCCGCTGTGAAGACTTTTGCCGAACTGACCGAGCGCGAGGTGCTTGCGGTCGCGATCTCCTCCGAGGAGGAGGACAGCCGCATCTACATGACCTTCGCCGAGGACTTGCGCGAGCGTTACCCGGACACGTCGAAGATTTTCGAGGAGATGGCCGAGGAGGAACGCGGCCACCGGCATCGGCTGCTGAAACTCTATGAGGAACGCTTCGGCCAGCACCTGCCGCCGATCCGCCGCGAGAACGTCAAAGGCTTTCTGCGCCGGCGGCCGATCTGGCTGACGAAAAACCTGCCGCTCGACACCATCCGGAAAGAGGTCGAGACCATGGAGCTCGAGGCCGAGCGCTTCTACGCGCGAGCCGCCGAGCAGGCCGAGGATGTCGGCGTGCGCCGCCTGCTCGGCGATCTCGCCGAGGAGGAAAAGCATCACGAGAACCGCGCCGTCGCGCTGACCGACGAAATCCTGAAGCCGGACGTGCGCGCCGAGGAAGATCGCACGCGACGGCGGATGTTCGTGCTGCAATATGTGCAGCCGGGCCTCGCCGGCCTGATGGACGGATCGGTCTCGACGCTGGCGCCGCTGTTCGCCGCAGCTTTCGCCACCCACCAGAACTGGCAGACGTTTCTGGTCGGCCTCGCCGCCTCGATCGGCGCCGGCATCAGCATGGGCTTTGCCGAGGCGCTGTCCGACGACGGCTCGCTCACCGGGCGCGGTTCGCCATGGCTGCGCGGCATCACCTGCGGCGCAATGACGACGCTCGGCGGGCTCGGCCACACCCTGCCTTATCTCGTCCCAGACAGCTGGCCGAACGCATTCTGGATCGCGACGGGAATCGCCGGCGTCGTCGTGTTCTTCGAATTGTGGGCGATCGCCTTCATCCGCGCGCGCTACATGGACACCCCGTTCCTCCAGGCCGTGTTCCAGATCGTGCTCGGCGGCGCGATCGTGCTGGCGGTGGGGATCTTGATCGGGGCGGCGTAGCTACCTCGGTGTCATGCCCCGCGAAAGCGGGGCATCCAGTACGCCGCGGCCTATCCGATCAATCACAGCCGTCTCGGAATACTGGATCGCCCGGTCAAGCCGGGCGATGACACCGACCTTGTGCTTGGCTGTCCTCGTTCCGTCCTACCGGCATATCAATCGCGATCAAACGGCGGTTGCGGCATTCGGTCAAACTGCGCATCATCCCATCAGGGAAGCGCAGGAGCATGTCGTGGCGAAATCGGAATGGAGTTACAAGAGCGCGGTCGAGCTGTCGGCCGCGTTGACCGCAAAGAAGGTCTCCGCGGTCGAGCTCACGCAGGATGCGATCGATCGCATCGAACGTCACGACGGCAAGGTCAACGCGATCTGCGTCCGGGATTTCGACCGTGCGCTTAGCGCCGCGCGGGACGCGGACGCGGCGCGGGCGCGCGGCGAGCGGAAGCCGCTGCTCGGCCTCCCAATCACCGTGAAGGAATCCTACAACGTCGCCGGCCTGCCCACGACCTGGGGCATTCCCGCGCAGAAGGATTTTGTCGCAAAGGAAGACGCACTGCCAGTCACGCGGGTGAAGGACGCCGGCACCGTCATCGTCGGCAAGACCAACGTGCCGCTCGGGCTCGGCGACTGGCAAAGCTACAACGACATCTACGGCACCACCAACAACCCCTACGATCTCGGCCGCACGCCGGGCGGCTCGTCCGGCGGCTCGTCTGCCGCGCTCGCCGCGGGCTATGGCCCGCTGTCGATCGGCTCCGACATCGGCGGCTCGCTGCGCGTGCCCGCCTTCCATTGCGGCATCTATGCGCACAAGCCGACCTTCAGTCTCGTCGCCATGCGCGGCCACACGCCGCCGCCGCTGCCGCCTTTGCCGTTCGAGCGCGATCTCTCGGTGATCGGCCCGATGGCGCGCAGCGCCGCCGATCTTTCGCTTGTGCTCGACGTGATGGCCGGGCCCGATCCGATCGACGCTGGCCTCGCCTACCGGCTCGAGCTGCCGGCGGCGCGCCACACGGCATTCAAGGATTTCCGCGTGCTGGTGATCGATACCGATCCGGTGCTGCCGACCGACACCGCCGTGCGCGGCACGATCAACCGGCTGGCCGACAATCTCGCCAAGGCTGGCGTCAAGATCGAGCGCAGCAGCCCGCTGCTGCCGGATTTCGCGGCCTCCTCGCGGCTCTATATGCGCATGCTGATGTCGTTTCTCGGCTCGACCTTCGCGCCGGATGTCTACGCCGGCGCCAAGGCAGCCGCAGCGGCGTTGCCAGAGGGCGACAACAGCTTGGCTGCGGAACGGCTGCGCGGTATCGCGCTCAACCATCGCGACTGGCAGGCGGCCAACGGCGGGCGCACCCGCCTGCGCGCGCAATGGCGCGAGCTGTTCAAGACGTACGACGCCGTGATCTGCCCGGTGATGCCGACGGCGGCCTATCCGCACGATCATTCGCCGGAGCAGGAGCAGCGGCGGATCAAGATCGACGGCAAGGAGCACGTCTATCCGGACCAGCTCGCCTGGCCGGGCATCGCGACGCTCCCCGGTCTGCCCTCGACCGCGATTCCGACGGGCTTTGCGCCTGATGGACTGCCCATCGGCGTGCAGATCGTCGGCCCGTGGCTGGAAGACCGCACGCCGCTCAAGCTCGCCGAGCTGATCGAGCGCGAATTCGGCGGGTTCGTGCCGCCCCCTTTGTTCAATGACTAGTGCCTCCCGTCATTGCGAGGAGCCCTTGCGACGAAGCAATCCAGACTGCATCCGCGGAGACATTTCTGGATTGCTTCGCTACGCTCGCAATGACGGAGTAAAATAACATAGAGGGAGAGAAACGTCATGAGCCAAGACCTCGACCAGCTCACCGCGCTCAACCACGACTATGTCGCCTCCGTACAGAACTGCGACGTCAAACGCTTCGACGAAATCCTGGCGCCGGAGTTCTTTTGCTCCAATCCCGACAAGACATTGGTCGACCGCGCCGCCTTCCTGGAGCAGACGGCACGGCCGATCGCGATCCGCAATCTGCATGCGCATGATGTCATCATCCGCATCATGGGCGATTTTGCCATCATTCACGCAGCCACCAGCTACACCACCGCCGACGGCCAGCAGGCGACGGGGCGGTACACCGATTGCTGGACGAAGAAGAACGGGACGTGGCTCGCGGTATCAGCGCACGTGTCGCGGTGAGGTAGGCAAGCCATCCTCACACTCCGCTGTCATGCCCCGGCTTGACCGGGGCATCCAGTACGCCGCGGCAATAGTCGGTTCACACAGCTTCCGCCGCGGAGTACTGGATCGCCCGCTTTCGCGGGCGATGACACTGTCATTGCGGTTGCTAGCTATCAAACACAATCACGCTGCGCAGCGTCTTGCCGGCTTTCATGTTGGCAAAACCCTCGTTGATCTCCGGCAGTTTCAGCTTGGCCGAGATCCAGTCCTCGAGGTGCAGGCGTCCGCGCAGGTAGAAATCGACCAGCCGCGGCATGTCCACGCGAAAATGATTGGAGCCCATCGATGAGCCCTGGATCCTGCGCTCGCGCAGGAAGTCAAAGCCGTGCAGCTCGATCTTCTGGCCGAACGGGATCATGCCGACGATGGTGGCCGTGCCGCCGGAGGCGAGCATGCCGAAGGCCTGTTCGGCGGTTTCCTTGCGGCCGAGCACCTCGAAGGAATGATGCACGCCGCCATTGGTGAGGTCGCGCACCTGCTTCACGACGTCGCCGTCGGTGGGATTGATGATGTCGGTCGCGCCCAGCTTGGTCGCAAGCTGCAGCTTTGCCGGATTGGTGTCGATGGCGATGATGCGCCCGGCGCCGGCGATCTGCGCGCCGTTGATCGCGGCCATGCCGACACCGCCACAGCCGATCACGGCCACGGTCTCGCCGGCCGTCACCTTCGCCGTGTTCACGACCGCGCCGTAGCCGGTGATGACGCCGCAGCCGATCAGCGCGGCGAGATCGAGCGGCATCTCCTTCCGGATTTTGACGATCGCATTCTCGTGCACCAGCATCTGCTCGGCGAAGGACGAGAGGTTGAGGAACTGATGCAGCTTCTCGGACTTCGACCATTGCATCCGGTTCGAGGCGCCCGGCAGCAGCTTTACGGTGGTGTCGGTGCAGAGCACGGTGCGGCCGGTGGTGCAATTGTCGCAGGTGCCGCAGAACACCGACAGGCACGTCACGACGTGATCGCCCGGCTTCACATAGGTGACGTCGGAGCCGACCTGCTCGACGATGCCGGCGGACTCGTGCCCGAGCACCGCGGGCAGCGGATGCGGATACAGGCCTTCCATGAAGTGCAGATCGGAGTGACAGAGGCCGGCGACCGCCGTGCGGATCAAAACCTCGCGTGGGCCCGGCTTCGGCAGGCTGACATCCTCGATGACCAGCGGCTGATTGACTTCATAAAGGACGGCGGCCTTCATCGAGCACTCCCTATCGCTTCTTTTGGTTTGAGCGTGGCGTGCAGCCTACGCTGCCAGAACCAGTTCGCCAACCTCGCTCATGCCGGCGTCGCGATCCCCGAGCAGCAGCGCTGCGATCTTCGCTTGCGCGGCATTTTCCGTCAGCCGGAACGGATCGCTCGGCGCCACGCGATGGTCGATCACCAGCCGCGACAGCAGCAGCCGGCGCGCATCGCCGCGCATCTCGTGGATGCGATGCGCTTCCCAGGCGAGCGCGACCGCGCTTGCGACGTGATAGAGCAGGCTGGTCGCGCGGCGCGCATCGGCCTCGTTCTCGGAATTGCCCGCGACCTCGCGCGCGAAGCCGACGGCGCGATCGACCAGACCGCGCAAATTGTCGCGCCAGGCCTGCGGGACCGACACGCTATCATCGAGCCGCGCATGCAGATCGGCTGATAGCGCGGATTCGGCGCCGTGGCGGCCGACCGCGCGCCGGAGCGCATCGATCGCGACGATGTTGCCGGTGCCCTCCCAGACCGAGCCGAGATGCGCATCGCGCAGCAGGCGGGGCGTGGCGAATTCCTCGATATAGCCAATGCCGCCGCGCATCTCGAGCGCATCGCCGCAGACTTTTCGCGCATCGCGCGTCGCACGGAATTTCAGGGTCGGCGTCAGGATGCGCAGCAGCGCGGCTGCATCCTGGCTGCCGGCCTCGGCGCGGTCGAGCGCGTCGGCGGTCAGAAAACTCATCGACAGCGCCTGCTCGACCGGCAGCATGATCTTCAACATCTGCCGCCGTCCCAGCGGCAGGTCGATGATGCGCTTGCCGAACACCACGCGGTTCTTCGCCACCGTCATCGCATCATGATAGGCGCGGCGCATCAGCGCGGTGGATTTGACGCCGTTGGAGAGCCGCGACGAATTGACCATCTCGGCCATCTGCACGAAGCCGCGGTCGAGCTTGCCGACCGCATAGGCGATCGCGCCTTCGAGCTTGATCTCGCCCGAGGCCATCGAGCGGGTGCCGAGCTTGTCCTTGAGGCGCACGATCCGATAGTGGTTCTGCGAACCGTCGTCGAGGAAGCGCGGCATCAGGAACAGGCCGACGCCGCGCGTGCCGGGGCCGGCGCCTTCGGGACGCGCCAGCAGCATCACGACCTTGGCATCGGCGTTCGAGCAGAACCATTTCTCGCCATGGAGGCGCCAATGGTCGCCCTCCTGCACGGCACGCGTGGTCAGCGTACCGACATCGGAGCCGCCCTCCTTCTCGGTCATGAACTGGCCGCCCTGGGTCAGCTTGCTCATGTCGGTCTGGGTCAGGCCGTCGAGATATTTCGCCTTCAGCGCCTCGCTGCCGAAATTCGCCAAGAGCTTTGCGCAGCCGTCGGTGACGTTGATCGGGCAGCCCATGCCGAATTCGGTCTGGTTGAACAGGAAGGTGAAGGCGTGCTTGGCCACGACAGGATATTTGTCCGGCCAGCCCATGATGCCCTTGCGGATCGACAACGCATGGATGCCGAACTCGCCGAAGGCCGCGCTCTCCAGTTCGCGATAGGCCGGGTGATATTCGATCCACTGCACGTCGCGGCCGAACTTGTCGCGCTGGTGCAGCACCGGCGTGTGCCGGTCGGCGAGCCGCGCGCAATCGTCGAGATGGCCACCGGCGAGTTCGCCGAGGCGATCGAGATGCGGCTCGATGTGGCGGAACAGCGGGTCCGGCAGATGGATACGCAACAGATCCGTCAGCGCCGGATCGGCGCGATAGAAATTCACGCCTGATGTATCAGGCGCCAGCAGACCGGATGGTGCGGCCGCGACACTTTTTGGCTCACCTGTGACCGGCTTGTGCATGATCGTCCTCTTCGTTCCCGCCCGACGGCAATTCTTATCGCTTGCCGCTTGGGATGATGTCGATCATGCTCCAGTCGCAAAGGCGGATAAAGCCGCAAATTGTCAGGGAGGCATGATCGCCGTGAAGGAGCAATTCGCTCTGCGGAATTATGATCGACCCGGCTGGTTGTCCGCACGGCGGATGCATAGATCAGCGGCTTCCCGTCTCCGAGAGATCACGCCATGGAACATCCGAAATACAAGATCGCCCTCATCGTTGGCGCCGGCGAAGGCCTGAGCGCCTCGTTGGCGCGTCTGCTGTCCGCGCAAGGCATCCGCGTCGCGCTGGCCGCGCGCAAGATCGAGAAATTGGGCGCGCTCTGTCGCGAGACCGGCGCCAAGGCCTATGCCTGCAACGCCACCGAGCCTGAGGAGGTCGAGCGGCTGTTCGGCCTGGTCGAACGCGAGATCGGCACGCCCGACCTCGTCGTCTACAACGCCAGCGGCCGCACGCGCGGGCCGTTCGTCGATCTCGTTCCGGCGGATGTCGCGCAGGCGATCGCGATCAGCGCCTATGGCGGCTTCCTGGTGGCGCAGCAGGCGGCCAAGCGCATGCTGCCGAACAAGCACGGCGCGATCCTGTTCACCGGCGCCTCGGCGAGCGTCAAGGGCTATGCGCAGTCGGCCTCCTTCGCGATGGGCAAGTTCGCGTTGCGCGGGCTGGCGCAGAGCCTGGCGCGCGAGCTCTCGCCGCAGGGCATCCACATCGCGCATTTCGTGATCGACGGCGGCATCCGCAGCGCGGCGCGGGCCGAACCCGCCGACAAGCCGGATTCGATGCTCGATCCCGACGCGATCGCGCAGAGCTACTGGAACGTGCTGCAACAGCCGCGCAGCGCCTGGAGCTGGGAGCTGGAGCTGCGGCCGTGGGTGGAGAAGTTTTAGACGCGCTGCCGTAGCGTGGGCAAAGGCGCGCAGCGCCGTGCCCACCATCACGACGAAACAACAAATGGTGGGCACGCGCGCTTTGCCCACCCTACAAGGGTAGGGAGCGACATGACCACGGAAACCACCATCGATACCGGCACCAACGAACTCCTCTGCGTCATCCGCGACCGCGTCGCAGTGATCACGCTGAACCGGCCGGAGGCGCGCAACGCGCTGTCGGACATCTTGACGCCGGCGCTGCGGACGATGATCCGCACCTGCGGCGAGAGCCCCGAAGTCGGCGCGCTGCTGATCACCGGCGCGGGCGCGGCCTTCTGTGCCGGCGGCAACGTCAAGGGCATGGGCGCGCATCGCGACCCGAAGAAGCTCGAGATGTCGTTTGACGACAAGGTCGCCGATCTCCAGGAACGGCAGCGGCTGCTCACCGGCGCGCTGGTGTCGGTACGCAAGCCGACCATCGCCGCCCTGCCCGGCCCCGCGGTCGGCGCCGGACTCGCCATCGCCATGGCCTGCGACATCCGCATCGCCGCGCAATCGGCCTTCGTCTCCACCGGCTACGCCCGCATCGCGCTGAGCGGCGACTACGGCATCGCCTGGCTGCTCACCCGGCTGGTCGGCACCGCGCGAGCCCGCGAGTTGCTGTTCACCGGCGATCGCGTCGACGCCGCGCGCGCCGAGACAATCGGCCTCGTCAACCGCGTCGTGCCCGACGACAGGCTGCAAGACGAGGCCTTTGCGCTGGCCAAATCGCTCGCCGAAGGCCCGCGTCAGGCGCTGCGCTACATGAAGGACAATCTCGACGAGGCGCTGCTGTTCGATTTCGAGACCGCCCGCGACCACGAAGCCGGACGGCTGATCCGCCTGACCACGACTGCTGATCACAAGGAAGCCGTGCAGGCCTTCATCGAGAAGCGGAAAGCGGTGTTCACGGGAAAGTAACCCGCGGTTTGACGATCGCAGCCCAGATGGAGCGCAGCGAAATCCGGGCTACGACGAACAAAAAAAAGCCCGGCTCTGGATGACCAGGCCGGGCTCGGAGTGGTGTCAGGCCGAGGCTGAGGGGCTGTCGGCCTGACGGGAAAGGGCGGCGAGGCGCCTGCTCGCGCAGGGAATGTCTTTCGGTGCGACGGCGATCTCCTTGTCGAAGCGCACCAGCTTCCAGTCATCGGGATGATTGACGAAAGCGAAACCGGATTTGCGGGCGAGCGAGATCATGGTCTCGTTGGAGCGCAGCGTGTCGCCGAACATGTGCTCGGCACCAAGAGCTGCCGCGCGGCATTCGAGATTCTTCATCAGCGCGGTGGCGATGCCGTGGCCCTGCCAACGGTCGTCGACCGACAGGCCGAACTCGAGTGTCGAGGTCTCGGCATGGAAGGCGTAGCGCGCTTCGGCGATGATGGTCTCGAAGCCGTCGACCATCTTCGTCGCGACAACGGAAAAGCGCTCGCGCGCGCCGACATCGAGGAACTCGCTCAGCAGGCTCTTCGGCAATTCGCTGATCGCACCGAAGAAGCGGTTGTAGCGGGAGCGGGTCGAGAGCGATCGAAAATAGTGCTGAAGCTCCTCGGTGTCGCGCGGCTCGACGAAGCGGATGTTGATCGCCTCACCCTGCCGGGTGCGCAGCACGTCCGAATATTGCTTCAGATCTTCCAGGCGAAGAGTGCTCATGACACGAGCCCTGCGGAAAGAGGGACCGCCGGCGCCCCTGTGATCAGGCGGCGCCGGCCTGGCGGCCAATCAGGCCCGCCAGAAGGGTTTGTCAGCCTCGTAGGCGATGTCGGTCCAGGACAGGCCGACGTCGTGGAGATCGCGGGCCGTCCAATGGGTCAGTTCGCGGCGGGTCCGGTAGCGCTCGTGCCAGACGTGAAGCGTCTCGCCGATCTGCTGGATGAGGCCGGGTGCATGATGATTTGTCATCGAATTGTGGGTCAAAGTAGACATTTTCAGCTCCTTGAGCTAACTTGACCGCTAATATCTGCTTGCTACCGCGCTGCGACAAACGACAATTTGTACCCCTTCGCATGAAATAACGTCATGCATCCTGCTGCCAAATGACTGCCAGATTGCCCTCCCTGAACGGATTGCGGGCCTTTGAGGCCGCCGCGCGCCATCTCAGCTTCACGCTGGCCGCGTCCGAGCTGAACGTGACCCAGACCGCGATCAGCCATCAGATCCGGCGGCTCGAGGAGGAGCTCGGCATCCGCCTGTTCGTCCGGCAGAACCGCGCGCTGGCGCTGACGCCGGAAGCGCGCGACTATTTGCCGGGCGTCCGCGCCGCCTTCAACGACCTCCGCCTTGCGACCGACCGGCTGCTGCGCAAGGACGACGACAAGGTGCTGACCGTCTCGACGCTGGCATCGCTCGCCGCGAAATGGCTGCTGCCGCGGCTGACCGATTTCCAGGAGCAGCACCCCGGCATCGACGTCCGCATCACCACCTCGACCAGCCTCGTCGATTTCCAGCGCGACAATGTCGATGCCGCGATTCGCTATGGCCGCGGTCAATGGCCGGGCCTGCGCGCCGACTGGCTGATGGCCGACGAGCTGTTTCCGGTGTGCAGTCCGTCGCTGCTGCGCGGCGACAAGCCGCTGCGCCAGCCTGAGGATCTCAAAGGCTATCCGCTGCTGCACACCTCCAATGCCAACAGCGATGACTGGCGGCTGTGGCTGACGGCGGCCGGCCTTCCGGGCGACATCGCCAGGCAGCCCGGCATCACCTTCGACATGATCTTCATGACCATCCAGGCCGCAATCGACGGCATCGGCGTGGCAATGGGGCGAACCTCCTACGTCCAGGACGACATCGCCAAGGGCCGGCTCGTGGTGCCCTTCAAGATCGCGCTGCCGGCCGATGCCGGCTTCTACCTGGTCGCGCCGGAGGGCCGGCGCGAGGCGCCGAAGCTGGCCGCGTTCCGCGAGTGGATGATCGCTGCAACGCAGAATAAAGCGTGAAAAATCATCAGCTTCCCCGGTGAAATCGATTGACTCGCCGCGCCCCGCGCGAGAGGGGTAGGACAGATTGTCGCAACCGACAATCTGATGCCTTGCCGTGAAATGAGTTCCGGTCCGGCCGCGCCTTCCAGGGGAGAAACGTCATGGCTGGACCAGCAACCAATCCGCCCGAGATCAAGTCGCGCATCGGCGCGATCCTCCGCGCCACCTCCGGCAATTTTCTCGAGCAGTTCGATTTCTTCCTGTTCGGCTTCTATGCCGCCGCCATCGGCAAGGCGTTCTTTCCCTCCAGTAACGAGACAGCCTCGCTGCTCAACACTTTTGGCGTGTTCTGGCTCGGCGCGCTGATGCGCCCCGTCGGCGCGATCGTGCTCGGCGCCTACATCGACCGCATCGGCCGCCGCCAGGGCCTGATCGTCACGCTCGGCATCATGGCGATCGGCACCGTCGTGATCGCATTCTGCCCGAGCTATGCGACCATCGGCATCGCGGCGCCCGTCATCGTGCTGATCGGCCGCCTGCTGCAGGGCTTCTCCGCCGGCGTCGAGCTCGGCGGCGTCTCGGTCTATCTCGCGGAAATCTCCACGCCCGGCAATCGCGGCTTCTACACCTCGTTCCAGTCGTCGAGCCAGCAGGTCGCGATCTTCGTGGCCTCGATCCTCGGCTTCATCCTGTCCGAGGTGATGCCGGCGGACGTCGTGACCGCCTGGGGCTGGCGCATTCCCTTCTTCGTCGGTTGCCTCATCATTCCCCTGATCTTCATGCTGCGGCGGACGCTCGAGGAAACGCCGGCCTTCCTCGCCATGAAGAAGCACCCGACGGCAAACGAGGTGTTCGCCTCCGCGCTCGCCAACTGGCGCATCGTCATCCTCGGCATGATGATCGCGGTCCTGACCACGACGACATTCTACTTCGTCACCGTGTACACGCCGACCTTCGGCAAGACGGTGCTGAAGCTCTCGACGCAGGACGCACTGCTCGTGACGCTGCTCGTCGCCGTGACCAACTTCTTCTGGAATCCCGTCGGCGGCGCGCTGTCCGATCGCATCGGCCGCAAGCCGGTACTGCTCGCCATCGCCGGCCTGGCGCTCGTCACCGCCTACCCGGCACTGTCCTGGCTGGTCGCCGCGCCGACTTTCGGCAAACTGCTCGCGGTCGAGATGTTGTTCTCGTTCTATTTCGGCATGTACAGCGGCACCATGCTCGGTGCTCTCGTCGAGATCGTGCCGGCGCATGTCCGCACCACCTGCTTCTCGCTGGCCTTCGCGCTCGCCGCTGCGCTGTTCGGCACGTTCACGCCATTCGCCTCGACCTTGCTGATCGACTACACCGGCAACAAAGCCTCACCCGGCTTCTGGCTGATGTTCGCCGCTGCGCTTGGCATCATTGCCGCATCGATCGTCTATCGCGGTGGCCGCCAAGCGGTGACGACGTACGATGCGACCGGTGAAGCGGCGCCGGCGGTGAGCCACTGATGGTCATTCCGGGGCGCCTCGAAGAGGCGAACCCGGAATCCATTTCTCCCAACATTCTTGCGGCACGATGGATTCCGGGCTCGATGCTTCGCATCTCCCCGGAATGACAGTAACCTAAAGCTCCACCACCACGTAATCGCTCTCGACCTTCACCGGGATGGTCTCGGCGACATACGGGCCCTTCACCACGCTCGCACCCGGCTCGACATGCGCCGGATAGGCCTTCACGCGGAAGCGACGGGGGTCGCAATAGGACTGGCCGGTGCGGATGTCGAACTCCCAACCGTGCCAGGGGCAGCGGATGATCTCGCCGAGCTTGGTGTATTCGATCTCGCCGGGTTCCTTTGATTGCGCGAGCCCGATCAGCGGGCCCTCGCACAGCGCCGCGCCCTGATGCGGGCAGCGGTTCATCAGGCCGAAATACTCGCCCTTGATGTTGAAGACCGCGATCGGCCGTCCGTCGATCTCCAGAAATTTTCGCGTGCCCGGCGGAAGCTCATCCACCGCCGCAATCACGTGCCGCGCCATCAAGCAATCCCATAGAGCATGCGCGCATTGCCGAGATAGAACGCTTCGCGGTTGGCGTCGCTGACGCCCGCCGGCAGCACGCGCGACGGCTCGTCATAGTCCCAATGCGGATAGTCGGTCGCGAACAGCAGTCGGTCCCAGCCGATCCATTTGATGACGTCGAACAGGTCCTCGCGCCGCTCCGGGTCCTCCATCGGCTGCGTGGTCCACCACACCTGCTCGCGGATATATTCAGACGGCGGCCGCTTCACGTGCGGCACTTCGCTGCGCAGCCGGTGCCAGACCTTGTCGAGCCGCCAGGCAAGCGACGGAGCCCAGCCGAAGCCGGCCTCGATCATCACCATCTTCAGCTTCGGAAAGCGCTCGAACACACCTTCCAAGACAAGGCTCGCCAGCGCCGATTGCTGGCACTGCGAGTGGCCCACCATCTCCTCGATGTAATAGGAAGGCCAGCCGGACGGCGTGATCGGATTGCCGCCGAAGCCGAAAGCGTGCACGCCGACGGGAAGCCCCGCCTCTTCCGCGGCCTGATAGATCGGCCAGTAACGGCGTTGACCGAGCGGCTCGACATTGCGGCTGAGCAGCAGCACCTGCACGAAATTCTTGTCGCCGGCGCGCTCGCGGATTTCGGCGGCGGCCGACAGGCCGTCCTCATTGCCGACGACGATGGACGCCTTCAGACGCTTGTCCTTGCTGGTCCATTTGTCGATCTGCCAGTCGTTGATCGCCGAGCACAGCGCCGCCGAGAGCTCGTGATTGCGGATGCCCTGCCCGGTGTTGAGCGGATTGAGCACGCCGAGTTCCACGTTGTTGGGATCGAGCAGCTGCTTCTGCATGAAGGACAACGAAGAGCCCTGCGGCCCGCCTTCCGGCGGATAGGCGTCGCGACGCGATGCGTTGGGCTGGGCCTTCGGATAGGGCGGGCCTTCCATCATGCCCTGATAGGCATGGACGCCGTAGACTTCGAGATGATGCTGCCAGCGTTTCGCCAGATAAGGATAGAGCTCGGTGCGGGTGGCGCGTGCCGGATGGATGTCGCAGTCCGCGATTGCGGTTTTGACGGTCAGTGGGGAAGCGGCTTCGGTGCTCTCGCGGAATTGGACATTCATCGCCTTGCCTCCTTTGGCAGCGGGCTAAGTCAGGCGGGGATAGGTCGCATGCGGATTTTCGATCATGATCTTGCGCACGAGATCGGGGGTGAGGCCCTCGGGCAGCGCGTCCTGGCCGTCGAATTGCCAGTGCGGATAGTCCGTGGAGAATAGAACCAATTCGTCGGACTGCATATGATCAAACAGGCGAATTAATGTCTCAGGTTCCGGCGGCGCATCAAATGGCTGTAAAGAGAACCGGATGTTGCTGCGCACAATGTCGAGCGGCGCGCGATCGACCCATGGCGTCTCCATTCGCACCCCGCGCCAGAACTTGTGCAGGCGCCAGAGAAAAGGGGAGATCCAGGAGACGCCGGATTCAAGCATGACCATTTTCAGCCGCGGATATTTGGCGAACACGCCCTCGACGATCAGACTGGTGATCTGAGTCTGGAACGCCTGGGCCTGACCGACATAATCCTCGATGTGATAGGAACCCCAGCCCACGGCAGTCGGCGGATTGTGATAGGCGGAACCGGCGTGAATCCCGATGGGCAGCTGGAGCCGTTCCGCCGCCTCGTAGATCGGCCACACCGCGCGCTTGCCGAGCGGCGTGTCGCCCATGACCAGCATCAGCACCTGCACGAAGCGGCGGTCCTGTGCGCAGCGCTCGATCTCGGCGACGGCTTTCTCGACACTTTGCGTGGGGATCACGATCGAACCACGCAGCCGTGAATCGCGATCGAGCCATTCCTTCACGAGCCACTCGTTCAACGCGCGGCAGAAGGCGGCCTGCAAATCTTCCGAAAACACCATCTGCACGCCGTAGAGTGGATTGCAGATGGCGTATGTGAGCTGGAAGGGATCGAGCAGATGGCGCTGCATGTCCTCCAAGCTTGCGCCGGGCTTGCCGGTTTCCGGCCGCCAATCGGGACGCGCCACGATCGGCGAGTTCTGCGGATAGGATTGCGAGACAAGGTCGACCATGCCGCGCGTCGTCACCTGATCGCGCCAATAGTCATTCAGGTACGGCAGCAGGCTGGTCAGATGCGGCACGGCGGGATGCACGTCGCAATCCACCCCGCCGGCGATCAGGGACGCCATCACGTCTCCTTCACGTTTCCTCGTCACGTTTTGTCTTGTCCACCATTCAAGCAGGCCTGCCCGTCGCCCGCAACTCGGCCAAGGCCGCTGTCATATGCTAGGAAGGCACAGCTCCGTTGCGAGGACTGAGAGGTTAAAGGGATGAAAGAGCTCGTCGGCATTGCGGAACAGGTTGCGGCCCGACTAATCGCGCGCAAACAGACCATTGCAGTGGCTGAATCCTCGACCGGCGGCCTGATCTCGGCCAGCCTGCTCGCGGTGCCCGGCGCCTCCGCCTATTTCCTCGGCGGCGCCGTGGTCTACACCCGCGATGCCAGGCGTGTGCTGATGGATATTTCGGACGAAGGAATGAAGGGCTTTCGTTCCTCGTCGGAGCCATATGCGAGACTCCTCGCCGAACAGATGCGCAGCCGCTTCGGCTGCGACTGGGGCCTGTCCGAAACCGGCGCCGCCGGCCCCACCGGCAACCGCTATGGCGACGCCGCCGGGCACAGTTGCATGGCGGTTTCGGGACCTACGGCAGAGGTGATCACGCTGGAGACGGGCAACAACGACCGGTTTGCGAACATGCAGGTGTTTGCGGCCACGGCGCTGAAGCTGTTGCTGCGGAAGCTGGAGGGGTGAACGCCCTCACATGGGAACCGCACGCGCTCCCGATCTCCAGCCGGACCGACCGTCGTGCCGAAGCATGAGCGAGCGCGTCACCGCCCAGGCGCGATAGGAGCAATGATGCGACTTCCTGCGTTCGTCTTCGCGACCCTGCTCGTCCTTGGGATAACGACGGCGCAAGCCGCCGGGGTCAGAAACTTCGACATTCCTGCCGGTCCGGCGGGACCGGCAATCCGACTGCTGGTCTGGACTCCGTGTGCTGAGTCACCTCGCGAGATGGATGCGCGTGGCGCCACCTTCTTCGCCGTGCCCGCATGTCCAGTCATCGGAGAAAAGCTTCCACTCATCGTGATGTCGCACGGCCGCCGAGGATGGTTCGGCGGTCACCATGACACCGCCGCGGCTTTGGCCGATGCCGGGTTCGTCGTGGCGGCGCTCAATCATCCCGGCGACACCATGCGTGACACCAGCCGCACCGACAGTCTTTCGGTTCTCGTCGAGCGCCCCACGGATATGAGCCGGCTGATCGACTATATGCTGGAGGGGTGGCCGGACGCATCCCGCATCGATCCTCAGCGCATCGGGCTCTACGGGTTTTCGTTTGGCGGCTACACCGGCCTTGTCGTCATCGGCGGCGATCCCGATCTGCGCAAGGGATTGCCGAATTGCGAGACGTCGAGCTTGAAGGCGTGCAAACAACTCGAGAGCGGCGAGCTTCCTGATCAGCCGACGACCCATGATAAGCGCGTCAAGGCCGCGGTCATCATCGATCCCTATCCGGTGTTCGTCTTCCCGGAGGAGAATCTGAAAGCAATAGCAGTGCCGGTTCAATTGTGGAGTTCTGACCCCGCGCAGAATGCCGATGGTCTATCCGGATGCTGTGCGGCAGCCATCAATCAAAGGCTTCCGATCAAGCCGGACTACCATTTCGTGGACAATGCCCGGCATTTTTCCTTCCTCGCGACCTGCACCCCAAAGGACGCCCGGGAGGCCCCCGCCGTCTGCACCGATGCGCCGGATTTCGATCGCGTCGATTTCCACCGACGGCTTCACGTCGATGTCGTTGCGTTCTTTCGCAAGCATTTCGCCGAAAGCGCCAAGCCGTGACGCGGCCCTCGGCCCGGCGCCGCGCCGGCCTAAGAGCAGGACAAGCCGTTGCCGGGCTCGCGGCAGAGCTTCGCGCGAACCTCTACGATATCGATATCGTACTTCCCGGCTCTCCGCTTGCGCGAGGCGGAGGCCGAGTCGGCACTGTCCATCGAAAGCAGATTGAGCTGCTTCTTGGTCGCCGCGCTGCACATCAGAGCAGCGTTGCCGCCGAGGTATCTCGACTGGGCGCCAAGCTCCTGCCGGGTGAGCTCCGCGAATGGCCCCAGACGCAATTGCGTTTCGACCGCTGCGATTTCAGCGTCGCTCGCCTGCGTCCGGGCAACACCCTTCATCCTGCGTTCGAAGCCGTTTGCGATCGCCGCCCCATGTGCCGCACCAAGATCCGCAACCTCTTGCGCTGCGTCCGTAAACTCACCGCGCTGGGAACCGGCCAACAGATAGGACTTGCAAGCCAACGGGTTGCTCGCGAGCTTCAGGAGGGTCGCCAGTTCCGCCCGGTCCAGGGCATTGATGTGCTCGTCGTCGGCATAGACTTCCATCTCGCTCGCCAGGATCATGTTGAGTGCACCATTGGCGGCGGACCATCCGCCCTCGTTGAAGGCCTCTTCGGTCTCCCGAAGGAAGACCGCCCTGAGCGCGGGATCGCTGCGGGCAATCGACGCGGCCAAAGGGAAGCGCGCGATGTTCTGATCGAAATCGCGCGCAAACGCGCTCGGCCCGGAGAGGCTCGCATATGCCAAGTTTCCGGCCAGCAGGGCGACGACGACGAGCAGCAGGATTGATCTTCTGGTCATGTGAGAGTTTTGGTGTGGGTTACCGCGAGAGATCATCTCACGCCGGGTCACCGCCATCCATTGCAACTACAGGCTGCCCTTAATGAATCCTTTCGCAGCCGTGGCGAGTTGCGCGGATGCCCTGCTATCTTGCCAGATGCCGCATGAAGATCCGCACCACATATCCCTGGACCCGCGGCGCTTCGTCGTAGATATCCGACGCGAGCCGCTCGATGGTCTCACGCAGGGATAGGAACTGCGCCTGGCGCGCGCTGCTCTCGGTGCCCTGCATGCCCGCGAGCTCGTCCATCGCGGCATCGCTGATCTGGCAATGCACGACCTCATCCTCACGCATCATCGTGAAGCGAAAGGCCAACCGTTCGAGGTCGTGGCCGATGATCCTGTCGCGCGACAGCGGCATTCAATTGTCCCGTTCGCGCCCCCGAACGGGACAATGCTGAAAATCTGGCGCTTTGTCACCATCCGCGCCAGGAGGCATCGCTGTCATGCGATGTTCATCAACAGCGAGCTTCCGTCGGTCGGCCCGGCTCCAACGTCAGTAGGCGAGCGCCGTGCCGGTCGGCTTGTCGAGTGCCGCGGCCAGCGATCGATACTCCTCACAATCCGTCCCGCAGATGGCAGCGATCCGGCTGAGATGATAGAGCGCCTGCTCGCGGTTACCCCGCTCGAGCTGCCACAACCCGTAATACTGCCACGTCAATACGTGGTTCGGATCTGCCTTCAACGCGCGCTCGTACCAGACCTGCGACTGCTCGTAGTCGCCGAGCTTGCGGTAGGAATAGCCGATGAGGTTGGCGACGTTCGGATGGTCGTCATGGCCGAGCGATTTTAATTCCGCGATCGCGGTCGCATAGTCGTTGCGCTCGTAGATGGTGTCATAAGCCACGCGGTAGCCGGCCGCGAAAGCGGGATCGCCGATACTGGACTGGTTGTTCGGCTTCCTGCCTTTGTGTGTTGCCTTGGTGCCCCAGCGCTTCGGGTAGACTGGCTGCGGCTGCAGCCTCTGATCCGCATAGGCTCCGGCATAGGGATCAGTGGAGCTGATGCCGCCCCCGCCACCACCACCGCCGCCGCCGGCGGCAAAGGCCGGCGAGCTCAACAGTACTGCCGCAAATGTACCGAGCGTGACGAGCCTGATCATCGCTGTAATCATGTCTGCCTCCTGTCCTGTTCAAGCGGCCCCGGACGACGTGATAACCCTGCATCGGCAGCGATATTCCAGGACGCTGCGCTCACAGAGACGTCAGCGTTCGTACGACAGTCACGTTGTCCTTTACTGGAACGCGACCTCGGCGAAGCTTCGCAGCTTTCGCGAATGCAGCCGTTCCGATTCCTGCTGCTTGAGCCGCTCCAGCGCCTTCAGGCCGATCTCGAGATGCTGGCCGACGCGGCGGCGGTAGAATTCGCTGGCCATGCCCGCGAGCTTGATCTCGCCATGCAGCGGCTTGTCGGAGACGCAGAGCAGCGTGCCGTAGGGAACGCGGAAGCGGTAGCCGTTGGCGGCGATCGCGGCCGATTCCATGTCGAGCGCGACCGCGCGCGACTGCGACATGCGGCGGATCACCTCGGGCCCCGAGATCTCCCAGTTGCGGTTGTCGACGCTCGCGACGGTGCCCGTGCGCATCAGGCGCTTCAGCTCGAAACCTTCGAGGCCGGTGACGTCCTCGACCGCCTGTTCGAGCGCGACCTGCATCTCGGCCAGTGCCGGGATCGGCACCCAGAGCGGCAGCTCGCGGTCGAGCACGTGGTCCTCGCGTACATAGCCGTGGGCGAGCACGTAGTCGCCGAGCCGCTGCGTGTTGCGCAGGCCTGCGCAATGGCCGAGCATCAGCCAGGCATGTGGGCGCAGCACTGCGACGTGATCCGTGACGTTGCGCGCGTTCGACGGGCCGGTGCCGATGTTGATCAGGGTGATGCCGCGATAGCCAGGCGCGACCAGATGGAAAGCCGGCATCTGCGGCGCGCGAGCGGGCGCCACCCCGCTCGTTGCGCCGCCGCTGCCCGTGATCACATTGCCGGGCGCGACGAAGGCTTCGAGGCCGGCTTCACCGGACTGCAGCCGCTGCTGGCAGAGCTGCGCGAAGGCATCGACATAGAACTGGTAGTTGGTGAAGATCACGAAATTCTGGAAATGCTCCGGATCGGTGCCGGTGTAGTGATAGAGCCGCCGCAACGAATAATCGACACGGGCGGCGCGAAACAATGACAACGGCTCGGGCGCGCCCGGCTGGAGCTCGAAGGTGCCGTCGGCGATCGAATCGTCCATGGTGGCGAGATCAGGCACGTCGAACGCATCGCGCAGCGATCGCGTCACAAGGGAATTCTCGCTGGTGGTGATGGCGGCTTCGATGTTGATGTCGCGGCGATAGGCAAAGTGGATCGGGATCGGCTCGGCGGATTCGCCGATCTCGACGGGAACGCCGTGGTTCTGGATCAACAGCCCGATCTGCTCGGTGAGATAGGCGCGGAATAGATCCGGCCGCGTAACGCTGGTCTCGTGCACGCCGGGGCCGGCGACGAAGCCGTAGGCGAGACGCGAGTCCAGCCGCGCATACGTCGCGGTGGTGACGCGGACGAAGGGATAATAGGCCCGCACCCGCGTCGTGATCGCCTCGCCGTTGACATAGGCTTCGAACCGGTCGCGCAGGAATTTCGTGTTGCGCTCGTAGATTTCCTCGAGGCGGGCGACGGCGAGGGCGGCGTCGGTGAAGGATTTGGTGGCGATGGAGGGTGGGGATTGCATGGTTCGACCGCCGGGTTGCTGGGCTTGAGTCGAACTATAGCAAAGAAGGCGGTCCCGTAGGGTGGGCAAAGCGGAGCGTGCCCACCATCTTGATCATCGCACGAAGAGCGGTGGGCACGGCGCGCTGCGCCTTTGCCCACCCTACGAAATCGCGTATGTCGCCCGAGATCCCGGATGCGCGCTAAGCGCGCTCCGGGATGACGCGCTTTCGCGCGTCACTTCTCGCGGAATGCCCGCATCAGCTGGTCGTGCAGCGGCTTCATCAGATAGGACAGCATGGTGCGGTCGCCGGTCTGGACGAAGGCTTCCGCCGGCATGCCGGGGATCAGCTTGGAGTCGCCGAGCTTG
This sequence comes from Bradyrhizobium sp. 956_D2_N1_4, assembly GCF_052076025.1. Lineage (NCBI taxonomy): Bacteria > Pseudomonadati > Pseudomonadota > Alphaproteobacteria > Hyphomicrobiales > Nitrobacteraceae > Bradyrhizobium > Bradyrhizobium sp. 956_D2_N1_4. Next base: position 6,893,392 of record NZ_CP197237.1, read on the forward strand.
GCGACCTCTTCCGGGGACATCGACACGCGGATGGTGTAGTAGCTCTGGCCGGTGCGCTGGTCGGTGGTGACGTCGGGCGAAACGCGGCTGACGACGCCGTTGAGCTCGGGCGTGGTGCGCTGGTTGAACGCGGACAGACGCAGCAGCGTCTTCTGGCCGATCTGGAGCTTGTCGATATCGACAGGATTGACCTTGGCCTCGACCTGGAGATCGTCCGCCTGCGGCACGATCAGCATGAGGGCATCGCCGGCGGTGACGACGCCGCCGACGGTATGCACCGTCGATTGCAGCACCATGCCGTCCTGCGGCGCACGGATATCGACGCGGCGGAGCTGGTCTTCGGCGGCGACCTTGCGCTCGATCATTTCACCGATCTTGTCGTTGGTCTCGCGCAGATCCTTGGAGACCTCGCTCACCATGTCCTTGTCGACCTGGATGATCTGGAGCTCGGTCTCGGTGATCTTGCCCTTGGCCTGCGCGCGCGAGGCGATGTATTGCGCACGCTCGCCGTTGAGGCGGGCGCTGTCGCGCTCGAGCGTGGTCAGGCGAGAGATCTGCACCAGGTGCTTCTCGTAGAGATCGCGGACACCGACCAGCTCCTGCTGCACCAGGACGATCTCCCTGTCCTTGGCCTTTTCCTGCGCGGAGAGTCCTTCGATCTCCTCGTTGAGCTGCTGGACACGCTCGCGGAGCTGCGCCTTCTGCCCGGCGCGGCCGTTGACGCGGACGTCGAACAGCTTGGTTTCGGCGGAGAGCAGGTTCTTGACGTCGGGATCGTTGCCGCGATCGAGCAGCGATTGCGGAAACTCGATCTTGTCGACACCGCGCTGCTCGGCCTGGAGCCGCGCCGTGCGCGCCAGCGCGGCGTCGAGATTCTTGGTGACGATGGCGAGGTTCGCCTTGGTGACCGTGTCGTCGAGCCGCACCACGATATCGCCGGCCTTGACCACGTCGCCGTCGCGGGCGCGCAGCTCGCCGACCACGCCGCCGGTCGGATGCTGCACCTTCTTGACGTTGGATTCGACCACGACCTGGCCCGGCGCGATCAGGGCCCCCGAGATCTGCACCGTCGAGGCCCAGCCGCCGAGGCCGACGACGAGGGCCACCACGATGGCGAGCCCGAGCATCAGGTGAAACCTGATGGAATCCCGCACGGTCCTCTTCGCGGCGGGCTTTCCGCCGCCGATAGCCATCGTGCTCATGACTTGGGCACTCCGCCTTCGCTGACGATCTTGATCGGTGCCGGCGGCGTCACGCGCGGCTGGAGCACCTGGGCAAGCACCTGCTCCTTCGGCCCGAACGCCTGCATGCGGCCGTCGCGCAGCACCAGGATCTGGTCGACCGCCTCGACGCCGATCGGGCGATGCGCCACCACGATGACGATGGCGCCGCGCTCGCGCGCGGAGCGAATGGCGCGGGTCAGCGCCTCGTCGCCTTCGGTGTCGAGATTGGAATTTGGCTCGTCGAGCACGATCAGGAACGGGCTGCCGTAGAGCGCGCGCGCCAGCGCCACGCGCTGCGCCTGGCCCGCGGAGAGCGCGGTGCCCTGCTCGCCGACCTGCGTGTTGTAGCCCTCGCGCATCTTGATGATCATCTCGTGCACGCCGGCTTCCTTCGCCGCGGAAATGATGCCGTCAGAGGTGGCCTCGGGATCGAAACGGCTGATGTTCTGCGCGATGGTGCCGCCGAACAATTCGACGTCCTGCGGCAGATAGCCGATGTGGCGGCCGAGCATGTCGGAGGCCCACTGGTCGAGCGCCGCGCCGTCGAGCCGCACCTTGCCACGGACCGGATGCCAGACGCCGACCAGCGCGCGGATCAGCGACGATTTGCCGGAGCCGCTCGGCCCGATCACGCCGAGGCCATTGCCGGCGGTGAGCGCGAAGGTGACGTCCTGCACGATGAGGCGCTGATCGCCCGGCGGCACCATGGCGATGCCCTCGACCGACAGACGACTGGTGGGCGCCTGCAACTGGGTCGGCATCGTCTGCGGCGGCATCTGCTCCAGCAGGCGCGTGAGGCGCTGCCAGCTCTGACGTGCCGCGACAAAGGATTTCCAGTGCGCGATGGCGAGATCGACCGGCGCGAGCGCGCGGGCGGAGAGGATCGAGCCGGCAATGATGATGCCTGCGGTCGCTTCCTGGTGGATGACGAGATAGGCACCGACCGCGAGCACGGCCGATTGCAGCATCATGCGCAGCACTTTTGCGACCGCGCCGAGACCGCCGGCGACGTCGCTCGCACGCTGATTGCCGTCGAGGTATTTTTCGTTGGCTTCGCCCCAGCGCTGGTTCATCCGGCCGGTCATGCCCATCGAGACCATGACTTCGGCGTTGCGCCGGCTGGAGGCGGCGAGATCGTTGCGCTGGGCGGCGAGGCCCATCGCGTCCTTCGCCGGCTGGCGGGACATGAATTCGGTGACCAGCGTCAGCCCGACCAGGATGATGGCGCCGACCAGAGCGGTGAGGCCGATCATGACGTGGAAGGCGAAGCAGATGGCCAGGTACAGCGGCAGCCAGGGCAGGTCGAAGAACGCGCTCGGGCCCATGCCGCCGAGGAAGGAGCGGACATTGTCGAGGTCGCGCAGCGGCTGCAGGCCCTCGTTGCGGCTGCCGACCAGGAGCGGCAGGCGCACGACGGTGTCGAACACGCGTTTGTTGAGGGCTTCATCGAGCGCCGTACCGATCCGCCCCAGGATCCGGTTTCGGATCATGTCGAGCATGCCCTGCGCCATATAGAGGAAGCTGGCGATGATGATCAGGCCGACGAGAGTCGGAACGCTGCGGCTCGGCAGAACCCGGTCGTAGACCTCCAGCATGAAGATCGACCCGGTCAGATAGAGCAGGTTGATCATGCAGCTCATCAAGCCGACGCCGACGAACGCCGTGCGACAAGCACGCAGGGCGTCACCGAGCTCTGAACGGCGGACGCCAGGTACGGCTGCCATCAGTCTGATCTCTTTCGGGTAAGGGGCGACGCCCCTGATTTCCTAGGTCGTTCAGGGGTACGCGACCTGGATTAACATCGTATTCCCCCGCGACGAACGCGGTCGAATTAATCCAGGTCCCTGATAGGCCACCTCTACCCCTGACGGCCTCGCACGCAAGTCCGGTATTTCACAGTCTTTGCGGCTTTTTATAGCAGACATCGCGGCCTCTCCCCAGCGGGGGAGAGGCGAAAGTTCTGGCTCACCGAGCCAATGTGACGCTAGAGCCGGCCGCCGCCGCGCACCAGCCGCACCACCAGGAGCAGGATGATGGCGCCGATGGCGGAATAGATGATCTCGGACACGAGCCCGGTGCCGAGATGGATGCCGAGCTTCGGGAACAGGAAGCTTGCGACAAACGCGCCGGCGATGCCGATCACGATGTCGCCAATGATGCCGAACCCGCTGCCGCGCACCACCTTGCCGGCGAGCCAGCCGGCGACGAGGCCGACGAACAGGATGACGATGAGGCCTTGGCCAGAAATGTACATAAGTTGAAGTCCCTCTCCATGAACGGGGGCATGGAACCGGAACCGGGATGAATGGGGTCTGAATGGTCGGTTCGGATAAAAATGTCGAAAACAACCCCATGCACAGTAGGAGTACAGTTGGCCGGCGGTGCGAGGTGAACTGTGACAAGTCGGTGTTGTCGTAGAGGGATTCTGAAGAAGCGCGCGGGGTCTCCACCTCTCCCCGCCTGCGGGGAGAGGTCGGATCGCCCTTGCGATCCGGGTCAGGGGGTATACAGGTCCCTCGACAATCTCATCCGCGGAAAGAGGCCCCTCACCGCAGCCCTCTCCCCGCAAGAGCGGGGCGAGGGAGCCCACCGGTTACGTCGCTCCCACCGGCTCCGCCAACACGCACCTAGCCGCCCTACCCGGCCCTACCTCCACATTCGCAGGCAGTTGCTCCAAGCATCGCGGCTGGGCGACCGTGCAGCGGGGGGCGAAGGAGCAGTTGTTCGGCTTTTCGGCCAGCGAGGGCGGGGTGCCGGGGATGGTCTCCAGCCGCGCGCCGCGCTTGGCGCCGTGGATGGTGGAGGCGAGCAAGCCCTTGGCGTAGGGGTGCACCGGCGTGCGGACGATGTCGCGGAGCGTCCCCTGCTCCACGATCTGGCCAGCATACATCACCGCGACACGGTCGCAGATCTCGATCGCAACACCAATGTCGTGGGTGACGAAGATGACGGACATGCCGAACTCGCGCTGAAGCTCGCGCAGCAACAGCAGGATCTGGATCTGCACGGTGGCATCGAGCGCGGTGGTCGGCTCATCCGCGAGCAAGATCTTGGGACGGCAGGCCAGCGCCAGCGCGATCATCGCGCGCTGGCGCATGCCGCCGGACATCTCGTGCGGATAGGCATCCAGCCGCCGCCTGGCCGAGGGAATGCGCACGACCTCGAGCATTTCGAGCGCCCTCGCCCGCCCTTCCGCATAGCTCTTGCCTTCGTGACGCACGACGCTTTCGGCGATCTGCGCGCCGATGGTGTAGACCGGATCGAGCGCGAGCGCGGGCTCCTGGAAGATCATCGACACGGTCTGGCCGCGGAACGACGACAGCTCCTCGTCGTTCATGGCGAGCACGTCGCGGCCCATCACGTTGACCTTGCCCGAAATCTGCGTGCGCTTCTTCGGCAGCAGCCGCATCAGCGCGCGCAGGGTCACACTCTTGCCGGAACCGGACTCGCCGAGCAGGCCTAGCACCTCGCCGTCACCGAGCGAGAGACTGAGATCGTTCACGGCATAGACCGTGCGCTCCCCGGTGAAGCGGATGTTGAGGCCTGAGATGTCGACGAGCTTTGTCATGACGGCAGTTTGGGTACCCGGTCGTGGTAGTCGGTGACGCGCTGGAAGGCGGCGCCGATGGTGAGCAAGGTCGCTTCATCGAAGGAGCGGCCGATCAGCTGCATGCCAACCGGCAGGCCGCTTTTGGTGAAGCCGGAGGGAATGGTGAGCGACGGCAGGCCGAGAAAATTCACCGGGCGGGTGAACAGTGTCAGCCGCTGCACCATGGCCGGCGCGTTCGGGCCGCCGCCGACGTCGCTCTCCTCGATCGTCGGTGCCGGCACCGGCGATGCCGGCGCGATGATCGCGTCAACACCAGCGGTGGCCGCATTGTGGGCGGCGAGCGCCGGACCGCGCCAACGCATGGCCTCCAGATAAGTGATGGCGGGAACGGCGAGACCGTTCTGAAGCCGCATCAGGACCTGCGGGCCGTAGTCCTGCGGACGCTCGATCATCCAGCGCTTGTGGAAGGCGGCCGCTTCGGCCGCGAGCACGAGCTGGCTTGCCGCAGACAATTGCCGCTGGTCCGGCAGCTCGACTGTGACGATGTCGGCGCCCTCGCGCTTGAGCACCGCGATGGTCTCGTCCAGCACGCGCGCGACCTCGCCGTCGAGATCGTCGACATAGAAGGACGCGGGCACGCCGATTTTGAGGCCCTTGAGCGAGCCCTTGGTAGCGCCGACATAGTCGGACAGCGGCTCGTGGCTGCAGGTCGAATCCGCGGGATCGGGACCGGCCATCAGCGCCAGCAGCAGCGCGCAATCTTCCGCGGTGCGGGCGAGCGGACCGACGGTGTCGAGCGATTGCGACAGCGGCATCGCGCCGGCGCGGCTGACGCGGCCGACGGTGGTCTTGAGGCCCGTGACGCCGCAGAAATGCGCGGGCATGCGGATCGAACCGCCGGTGTCGGAGCCGAGCGCCGCGAACGTCAGGCGCGCCGCGACCGACGAGCCGGAGCCGGACGAGGAGCCGCCGGTGATGTGCGCGACGTTCCAGGGATTGCGCACCGGACCGTAATGCGCGTTGTGGCCGGTCGGGCCATAGGCGAATTCGGCCAGATGCAGCGTGCCGAGGCGGACCTGCCCGGCATCCTTCAGCCGCTGCAAGGCCGTCGACGTGACGGTCGGTACGAAATCGCGGCGGATCAGCGAACCGCAGGTCGAGACGTGGCCTGCGTCGTAGTACATGTCCTTGTGCGCGAGCGGCACGCCGTGCAGCGGACCGCGGACATTGCCCTTGGCGAGTTCGGCATCGGCGGCCGCGGCAGCCTTCAACGCGGATTCGGCTTCAACCGACATGAAAGCGTTCAGATGCGGCTGCCACTGCGCGATGCGGTGCAGCAGCGCGCACGTCACCTCATGCGAGGACACCTGCTTCATCGCGATCGCGCGCGCGACCTCGGTGAGCGTCATCAATGCAGGCTCACGGCTCATTTCGACACCTTCTGCGTCTGCGCGATCGGATAGAGCGCGGGCTCGAGATCGAATGGCAGCGTGCCGGCGATGGCCGCAAAGCCTTCGAAGGCCGGCCCGATGGAATTGGAGATACGCGTTGCGATCTCGTCATCGACAGGAACGCCCGCGACTTGCGCGATCGGCTTGATCTCTTTCGGTGTCGGTCTTGTCATGCTGTTTCCTCTGCGGGCGCGCGGCTATGGCCTGATCCGGGTATCGCCATGTAGCACGCGGCTTCGTGGCCCATTGTATCGAGCGCGGTCAGCTTTGGTGCTGCATTTGCGCAGAGCGGCTCCGCAAACGCGCAGCGGGTGTGGAAGCGGCAACCCGGGGGCGGATCGATCGGATTGGGCGGATCGCCGGTGATCGGCGGCTTCTCGGTGCGACGATCCGGGTCCGATGACGGCATCGCGGCAAGCAGCGCGCGCGTGTAGGGATGCGCAGGATTGTCCCAGACCTGGTCGACCGGGCCGAGCTCGACGACCTCGCCGAGATACATCACCAGCACGCGGTCCGAGATGTAGCGGACCACGTTGAGGTCGTGGCTGATGAAGAGATAGGTCAGGCCGAACTCGCGCTTGAGGTCGGCGAGCAAATTGAGCACCTGCGCCTCGACGGACTTGTCGAGCGCCGAAACGGCTTCGTCCAAAATCACCAGTCGTGGCGACAGCGCCAGCGCACGCGCGATGTTGACGCGCTGGCGCTGGCCGCCGGAGATCTCGTGCGGATAGCGGTTGGCGAAGTTTTCCGGCCGCAAGCCCACCTTGCCGAGCAGCTCGCGCGCGAGCGCACGGGCCGTTCCATCGGCCATGCCGTGCACCTTCGGGCCGAACGCGATCGATTCCTCGATCGTCAGGCGCGGATTGAGCGAGGCATAGGAATCCTGGAACACCATCTGCATGCCGCGGCGCAGCTCGCGCAACGACAGCGCCTGCCCGACTGCCATGCCGTCATAGATGATGTCGCCGGTATCGCGCGGCATCAGATGCATCAGCAGCCGCGCGGTGGTCGACTTGCCGCAGCCGGATTCGCCGACGATGCCGACCGTCTCCCCCTTCGCGACCGAGAAGGAGACATTGTCCACCGCGCGCACGGTGCGTTTCGCGGCGAACAGCCCGCCGCGCACGGGGAAATGCTTGGTCAGGCCGTTGACCTGGAGCAGCGGCTGCGCGACGCCGCCAACGTCCTCGACCGGCTCCAGCATTTCAACGGATGTGTTGCTCTCGCTCATGGCCTAGTTCCTGATGTCCATGGCGCTGCGCAGGCCGTCCGAGAGCAGGTTGAAGCAGATCGAGACCGCGAAGATCATCGCGCCCGGCAATGCCGCGACCCAGGGATTGACGTAGATCGCGGTGCGGAGCGTGTTCAGCATCAGTCCCCATTCCGGCTCCGGCGGTTTGGTGCCGAGGCCAAGGAAGGAGAGACCAGCGGCCAGGATCATCGAGACCGAAATGAGACTGGTCGCATAAACGAAGATCGCACCCAAGACGTTGCCGAGGATGTGCACGCGCATGATGGTGAAGGGCCCCGCGCCGGAGGCACGCGCCGCTTCGACGAAGTCCATGTTGCGCACGCCGGTGGTGACGCTCTCGGCAACGCGGGTGATCTGCGGCACGAACACGACGGTCAGCGACACGATGGAGTTGAGGATACCGGCGCCGAGCGCGCCGGAGATCGCGATGGCGAGCAGCACGGAGGGAAAGGCGTAGAAGACGTCGATCGTGCGCATGATCGCGGTGTTGAGCTTGCCGCCGACATAGCCAGCGACGAGGCCGAGCGACGTGCCGATGCAGAAGGCGAGGATCACGGGCAGGATGCCGATAACGAGTGACAGCCGCCCGCCATAGATCAACCGCGCCAGCATGTCGCGGCCGAGCTCGTCGGTGCCGAGCGGGTAGCCAACCGTGCCTATGTGGCGAAGACGGCGGATCATCGAGCCCTTGTAGGGATCTTCGAGGCCGAGCCATGGCGCGAGCACCGCGGACAGGAAGATCAGCAGCAGCACCAGTGCGCAGGCCATGCTGACCTTGTCGCGGGCGATGCGGCGGCCGACGGTCGCCCAATAGCCGCGCGCCTTGGTGGCGGGCGCGGCCTGGAGCGCGGCGTCGGCGGTGGCGGACAACGGAAGCTCGCTCATCGCCTAGCCCCGCTTGATGCGCGGGTCGATCGCGGCCTGCGCGATGTCGACCAGCAGATTGAGGAAGACGAAGAACAGCGCCAGGATCAGGATCGTGCCCTGCAGCAGCGGCAGGTCGCGCTGGAAAATTGCCGAGTTGAGCAGGAAGCCCGAGCCCGGCCAGGAGAACACGGTCTCGATCAGGATCGAGCCACCGAGCATGTAGCCGAGTTGAAGCCCCATCACCGCGAGCGCGGTGGGCGCGGCATTCTTGATGACGTGGCGGAACACGCCGGTTTCGTGCAGGCCTTTTGCACGCAGCGCCTCGACGAAATCCTGCGAGAGGATGTCGCCGGTCAGCGCGCGCACGGTGCGGGTGACGATGCCCATCGGGATCACCGATGTCGTGATCGCCGGCAGCACCAGGTATTTCAGATGCGCCCAGTCCCAGGCCCAGGAGTTGGAGCCATTCGGCCCGGCGCCGACCGCGGGCAGCCAGTTCAGCTGGACCGAGAAGATGATGACGAGCACCATGCCCAGCCAGTAATGCGGCACCGAGACGCCGGCGATGGCGAAGGAGGTCGCGACTTTGTCGATCCAGGTCTCGCGGAAATAGCCGGCGATCAGGCCGAGCAGGATGCCCATCGTGAAGCCGATGATGGCGGCCGCAATCGCGAGCGTGACGGTGTTGCTGACCGCGCGCATGACCTCGGCGAGCACCGGGCGCCCCGTCGCGATGGAATTGCCGAGATCGCCGTGAAGGGCGCGCAGCAGCCACAGGCCGAACTGCACCGGCAGCGGACGGTCGAAACCATAAGCGGCGCGGAGCTGCGCCGCGAGCTCCTGCGAGGCGTCGGCCGGCAACACGGCAACCAGCGGATCGCCCGGCGTGATGTGCACGAGCAGGAAGCACACCAGCGCCACGCTGATGACGATCGGAATGACATAGACGATGCGGCGAGCGATATAGGCGAGCACTGGTCTTCTTTCTTCCTTCTCCCCTTGTGGGAGAAGGTGGCATAGGCCGCCTTCGGCGGCCGTTTCTAAGTACGACGCCGAAGCGAAGCTTCGGCTACGGCGCCGGATGAGGGGTATCTATCCGCAGATACAGCGTTATCGAATGAGAGAGAGGGTCGCTCGCGGAGAGAGACCCCTCACCCGGCTTCGCTGCCGCGAAGCCACCCTCTCCCACAAGGGGGAGAGGGTGCACTGAGCGTGTGGCGCGAACTACTGCATCGACACCAGCGAGAAGTCGATGAACCAGCTCTTCGGCTGCACGACGCCGGTCACCTTCGGGCTGATGGCGCGGGGGCCGACGTCGTGGGCGACGTAGAGGAAGGCGGCATCGTCGACGGAGGCCGCGTGCAGCTCGGCGAGCGCAGCGTCGCGTGCGGCTGGATCAAACGTCTGCCGTGCCTTCTTCACCAGCTCGTCGAACTTGGGCTCGTGGATGAAGCCCCAATTGTTCGAGACCGGCGGCGCCATGCCCGACTGGAGGAAGCGCACCAGCGCGAAGAACGGGTCCATCGCCGCATAGGTGACGTTGGTCGCGTTCGAGCCGTTGGCGCTGGGATCCTTGGCGCCGCGGCGCCAGTTGGTGAACAGCGTGTTCCACTCGATGACGTCAAGCTTCACATCGAAATAGCACTCGGCGAGCGCTTGCTGGAGATATTCGTTCATCGGCAGCGGCTGCATCTGACCGGAGCCGGAGGCCGAGGTCTGGATCTTCACCGTCAGCTTCTTTGACGGACCGAAGCCGGCCTCCTGCATCAGCTTTTGCGCAGCGGCCTTGTCATACTTGATCTCGAAGCTCGGCTTGCCGCGCCAGGGATGGCCGGGCTCGAAGGTGCCGGTCGCCGGCACCATCAGGCCCGCGAGCAGGCCGTCCTTGAGACCCTCGCGATCGACGCAGAGATTGGCGGCCTTGCGGACCCGGATGTCGTTCCAGGGCGAGCCCTCGACGCGCGAGAACTGCCACGGCCAGACATGCGGCTGCTCGTTGGCGTAGAGCTTGAAACCGCGCTGCTTGAGCTCGGGCAACGCGTCGGGCGCCGGCGCCTCGACCCAATCGACCTGCCCCGAGAGCAGCGCCGCGGTGCGCGCGTTTGCTTCCGGCATCGGCAGGAGCACCATCTTGTCGACCTTGGGCACGCGCGCCTTGTCCCAATAGGCCGCATTCTTCACCAGCTCGAGCCGCTCGCGCGGGGTGAAGCTCGTCATCTTCCACGGGCCGGTGCCCGCGGCGTCCTTGGCGAACGCAGTCCACGCAGCCTGCGACTTCGCCTTGGCGTCGGCGCCTTCCGCCTTGTCGTAGAAATGCTGCCACTTCGCCGGGCTCGCCATGAACAGGTTGGTGAGGTTGATCGGCAGGAAGCTGTCGGGCTCCTTGGTGGTGAGCTCGACCGTCATGTCGTCGATCTTCTTCGCGGAGGCCAGCGTCGGCATGCGTGACGCGGTGACGCCGACCTGGCTGGCGTCGAACTGCGGTGCATCCTGCTTCAGCACCTTCTCGACGTTCCACACCACGGCATCGGCATTGAACGGCGAGCCGTCATGGAAGGTGACGCCGGGGCGCAGCTTGAAGATCCACTTGGTCTTGTCGGCATCGTCGACCTTCCACTCGGTCGCAAGGCCCGGGATTACCACGCTCGCCTTGTCGGCCGAGGACAGGTCCCAGCCCGTGAGCGCGTCGTACATGGTGAGGCCGGTGAAGCGGTTGCCTTCAAAACCCTGATCGGGCTGGCCCAATGTGCGCGGAATATCGGCAGCGGTCATGCCGATGCGCAGCACGGTTTCGGCGCTTGCCACGCGCGGCCACACGGCCGCAGTCGTCAGAGCCAGCGCAGCAATCAGCGCCGCGCGGGTGGTTGTCTTCATAAGCATCGTTTCAGTCCTCTTCCGGCTTTCAATGACTAATTTTGATGCAAACGTATGCAATGGCTATGCCAATGGGGAAACTTTTTCTGCAAATTGCCCCTGCGACGACAAGTCTGTGTGATCACGTGTCGGCAAAGACACCGTCCTGCCTATTCTGGCATCAAGATTGCAAGTTTGGCCTTGAAATCTCCTGGGAGCCTTGGGCCATGCGTATCCGACTATCGACCTGCCTCGCCGTGCTTGCGCTGGCGTTATCCGCGATCACGGCGCGCGCCGAAACGGTGGTGCGCTACGGCATCTCGATGGCGGACATCCCGCTGACGACGGGCCAGCCCGATCGGGGCGCCGGCGCCTATCAGTTCACGGCGTACACCATCTACGATCCGCTGGTCGCCTGGGAGATGGACGTCGCCGACCGCCCCGGCAAGCTGGTGCCCGGGCTCGCCACCGAATGGAAGGTGGATGACACCGACAAGACCAAATGGCGCTTCACGCTGCGCAACGGCGTGAAGTTTCACGACGGCAGCGAGTTCAACGCCGATGCAGTGATCTGGAATCTGGACAAGGTGCTCAATGACAAGGCGCCGCAATTCGACAAGCGGCAGAGCGCGCAGGTGAAGACCCGCCTGCCTTCGGTCGCGAGCTACGCCAAGATCGACGATTTCACGGTGGAGATCACGACCAAGACGGTCGATTCCTTCTTTCCCTATCAGATGCTGTGGTTCCTGGTCTCGAGCCCGGCGCAGTACGAGAAGCTCGGCAAGGATTGGGACAAGTTCGCGAGCCAGCCCTCGGGCACCGGTCCGTTCAAATTGACCAAGCTCGTGCCGCGCGAGCTCGCCGAACTCACGAAGAATCCGGATTACTGGAACAAGAAGCGCATTCCGAAGGCCGACAAGATCGTGCTGGTGCCGATGCCGGAAGCGCTGACGCGCACCAATGCGCTGCTCGCAGGGCAAGTGGACCTGATCGAGACGCCGGCGCCGGACGCCGTGCCGCAGCTGAAAGCCGCCGGCATGAAGATCGTCGACAACGTCACGCCGCATGTCTGGAACTATCACCTCAGCGTGCTGCCGGGCTCGCCCTGGACCGACATCCGCCTGCGCAAGGCGCTGAACCTCGCGATCAATCGTGACGAAGTCGTCGGCCTGATGAATGGCCTCGCAAAACCGGCCAAGGGCCAGGTCGACCCGTCGAGCCCGTGGTTCGGCAAACCGAGCTTCGAGCTGAAATATGATCTGGCTGCGGCCAAGAAGCTGGTCGAAGAGGCCGGCTACTCCAAGGCAAAGCCGCTGAAGGCCACCTTCATCATCGCGCAGGGCGGCACCGGCCAGATGCTGTCGCTGCCGATGAACGAATTCCTGCAGCAGAGTTTCAAGGAGATCGGCATCGACATCGACTTCAAGGTGGTCGAGCTCGAGACATTATATACGCATTGGCGCAAGGGCGCGGCCGACGAGATGAACGCCGGCATCACCGCCAACAACATCGCCTATGTCACCTCCGACCCGCTCTACGCGATCGTCCGCTTCTTCGCCTCCGACCAGATCGCGCCGGTCGGCGTCAACTGGGGCGGCTACAAGAACCCGAAGGTTGACGCGCTGATCAGCGAGGCCAAGCAGACGTTCGACACCGCCAAGCAGGACGATCTGATCGCCCAGGCGCACGCGCTGATCGTCGACGACGCCGTGCTGGTCTGGGTCGTCCACGACACCAACCCGCACGCGCTGTCGCCGAAGATCAAGCAATTCGTGCAGGCGCAGCACTGGTTCCAGGATCTGACGACGATCGGGACGGAGTGAGGGGGCGGCAAACGCAGATGCCGTAGGGTGGGCAAAGCGGAAGCGTGCCCACCACTTCTACACGCGGAGTAAGATGGTGGGCACCGCGCTTGCGCGCCTTTGCCCACCCTACGGGAGTTGATGCTGGTGGCGAAGAGGAGACGGACGCTCGCGCGCCAAACACTGCTGTCGTCCCGGGGCGCGACGTAGTCGCGAGCCCGGGACCCATAACCACAGGGAGTGGTTTGGCGAAGACTCGGAGTTGCCGGCTCGCGCGATAAACATCTCCCTGGGGGTATGGGTCCCCGCGTACGCGGGGACGACACTTTCAGTGCGGCACCAGCGATGCCCCACGCACTCTTACAGCTACTTCGTCAGCAGCGCATACGCCCCGGTCCATCCCTCCGCCGGCGGATTGATCTGGAATTCCTTGATCCGCGCCTCGTACAGCTTGAACAGCTTATCCAGCGTGTCGGCGTCCTCGCTGCGGCGGCCGCGCTCGATCGCGTCCAGCGCGCCCTGCCAGTCGCGGCCGCGGTAGCAGCCGAGCATCTCGATGGTGACGTTGCGCAGGCGCTGGAAGGCGCCCGAATGCATCACGTCCTCGCGGCCGGCGATGGCGTAGATCACCTCGGGCTCGGTCTTGCCCTTGACCATGATGAAGTCGAGCTCGAGGATCGCGAACTTGTCCTTGGCGGCGAGCGCGGTCCTGGAGCCGACGATGATCGGGAAACCGTATTCCTTCGATTGTCCCTCCAGGCGCGAGGCGAGGTTCACACTGTCGCCGAGCACCGAATAGTTCTTCTTCAGGTCGGAGCCCATGTTGCCGACGACGCCGATGCCGGTGTTGAGGCCGATGCCGACATTGAGCGGGATGTAGACATGACCGCCATCGGCGGCCTCCTGCTCGCGCTCCTTGTTGACCGCGTCGATCTGCTCCAGCATCTGGATCGCGGCCTCGCAGGCGTTGACCTCGTGCTCGGCATCGTCGAGCGGCGCGTTCCAGAACGCCATGATGGCGTCGCCCATGTACTTGTCGATGTAGCCCTTCTGATCGATGATGACGTCGGTCAGCGGCGTCAGGAAGCGGTTCATCAGCGCGATCAGGCCTTGCGGATCTTGCTTGTAGCTCTCCGAGATCGTGGTGAAGCCGCGCACGTCGGAGAACATGATCGTCATCTCGCGCTCCTCGCCGCCGAGCACGAGCTTTTCGGGCGACTGCGCGAGCTGCTCGACCAGGACGGGCGACATGTATTGCGCGAACATGCCGCGAATCTGCACGCGCTGACGCTGCTCGCGCACGAAGCTGGCGAAGATCAGTGTCAGATAGATCGCGGTGGTCGAGAGCAGCGGATAGGTGAAGTCGATGAGGTAGCGGTACTGCGCGTAGAAGAACCAGGATACGCCGACCAGGATGGCGGCGAACATGGCACCCGCGAGCCCGAGGCGCACCGGGCCGAGATTCGGCGTGAAGATGATGACGAGCAAGCCGATCACGAGCGCGGCGATCAGCTCGACGCCGAGCGCATAGTTCGGCTGGGAGATCACCGCGCCGCTGAGCACACTCTCCAGCACCTGGGCATGGATCTCGACACCCGGCATGGTCGATGACACCGGCGTGGTCTTGATGTCGTTCAGCCCGACCGCCGAGGTGCCGACCAGCACCAGCTTGCCGGCGATCTTGTTCGGCGGCGCGGTGTTGTCGAGCACGTCGGCCGCCGAGATGTAGATCGAGGGATCCTGGCGGGCGTAGTGCACCCAGAGCTGGCCGTTCTTGTCGGTCGGAATCTCCACGCCCTTGAGGCGCACGGCCCTGATGCCGGTCTTGTCGGTCCGGACCAGCAGCGTCGGCGTTGCCGTGACGACGCGTAAAATCTCGAGGCTGAGCGAGGGCATGATGTTGCCCTGGGCGCGCATGATCAACGGCACGCGGCGGATCAGGCCGTCGCGCTCGGTCTTGATCGAGAACAGGCCGCGGCCGGCGGCGACCTTCTCGATGACGGACACGTTACGCAACAGGCCGGGGAATTCGAACAGGAAACGTTCGGCATCCGCTTCGCCGACCGTCGCGACGCCGGTGAAGGGCAACGACTTGTCGATCTCGGACGAGATCGCCGGCTGCCCGGTTTCGCCCAGCACCACGTGCGAGCGCTTGATCGCGTCGGCGAGGATCTGGTCGTTGGTCGGGAGCTCGCGCAGCCTGGCGCGGGTGGCGTCGTCGAGATCGCGCATCTGGCTCGCGACCAGATCCGGGTTGAGCCGGTCGGCTTCGGAGAACACCATGTCGAAGCCGATCGTCACCGCGCCGTTACCGGTGAGGTTCTGGATCAGGTCCGCGATCCGCGTGCGCGGCCATGGCCACTGGCCGAGCTTGGCGAGGCTCTTGTCGTCGATGTCGACGATGGTGACCGGCCGCGCCGCCTTGTGGCGGGGATCGATCAGCTGGAACATGTCGAAGGTGCGCAGCCGCAATTCCTGGATCGGCGGCGGATCCCAGACACGAGCGCCGGCAAAGACGACCAGCAGCGCAAGGCACATCAGCCGCGCGAAGCCGAGCTTCCGCGCAAACCACCGCCGCAGGATCTTGAGACGCTTCATTTCAGTCGGACTTCCTGACCTGCATCGCGCCCGGCGCACCGATCATGGAGCGTCCGCGGGCGATTGGCTATTCCCCGGCGGTTGAGGATTATGGATTTTTTGCCGCGGTCAAGCTACGAGCCGGCCGCCAGGAGGCCCGGGCGGCGATCAGGTGATGTGGAAGATGAAATCGCTGGCCTTCAGATTTGCCGCGATCACGTTCTTCAGCAGGATCGTCTCGTGGTTGTCCAGCGTGATCTGGGCGCCGCCCGATTGCGGAGCGATATTGACGTCGTCCAGCGAGCTGATGCTGCCGAACTGCCGCAGGTCGATCTTGTCGAGGCCGACCTCGAAATCGTCGACGCTGTGCTGGACCGTGGACTGCGACGACGTCGGCGCGAACACGAACTGGTCCTTGGCGCCGCCGCCGATAAGCGTGTCGCTCGACTCGGTGGCGAAGATCACGTCCTTGCCGTCGGTGCCCTCCAGGCGGATGCCCTGGCTGTTGGCGCCCTCGACGAAGATGAAGTTCACGGTGTCGGAATGGCCGGTCGAGTCGGCAACGGTCACCGTGATCTTGTCCGTCACGGGCGGCTGCGGATACTGCTCGGTGCTGGCGCCTGTCGGGTCGTAGGTGATGCCGGCACCTTCTGCGAGGCCGGTGTTGATCTGCTCGAGCGAGCCCGTCGTCGTATATGCACTGACGCTGCTGGTATCCGGATGCGAGGTCGACACCGTGACGGTGAAAATGTCCGTCGCCGCGCCAGAATCGGTATCGGTGACCACCAGATCGGTGATGATATCGTTGCTGTTCTCGCGGATGTGCTCGACGTGGAAGCTCTCGGTATTGATGACTGGGCCGATGGCAGGCGTCACGCTCGTGCCGATGGTGGTGATGTCGTGCGAGATCGACGCGGTGCCGCCGGTGCCCGTCGCCGTGAGATCGATCGTCGCCGTCGAGCCAGCGGTGGTGATGGCGCCTGTATAGGTGTCGTCGAGAGCGTGGACGCCCAGCGCGCCAGGCTCGCCGCTGAATCCGTCGGCAGGCACAAACCGGATCAGCGTAGCGGA
Organism: Bradyrhizobium sp. 956_D2_N1_4; assembly: GCF_052076025.1. NCBI lineage: Bacteria > Pseudomonadati > Pseudomonadota > Alphaproteobacteria > Hyphomicrobiales > Nitrobacteraceae > Bradyrhizobium > Bradyrhizobium sp. 956_D2_N1_4. The sequence goes on from NZ_CP197237.1 coordinate 6,910,038, forward strand.
GCTCAGCACGAGCGCATTCGCATCACCGACCGAGTCGACATCGACCCAGCAGCCGCCAACCTTGTACTGCCAGACGCCCTGGTCGGCGGTCGCGGCGTCCGACGTCACCGCGATGGCCTTGAAGGTCGCGCCAGTGTCGACGTCATGGAACTTGTTCGTGAAGAGATCGCGGATCTTGCTGCCAGCCGGATCGCTGTCGTTGCCGGCGACGGCGGCCAGCGTCGCGCTGTCGAGCGTCGGCGCGTCGTTCTTGCCGGTGATCGTGATGGTGACGTCGGTCGTGGTGGTCTCGCCCCGGCCATCATCGAGCGTGATGGTGGACACGACCTTCGCCGTCTGGTCCTGGCCGAGGAAATCGAGCGCGTTGTCGGCGATCGAATAGTGCCAGGTGACGGTACCGTTGTTCTTGCCGGTCAGCTGATACGTCAGCGCGTTCTTCAACGCGGCGGTCTCGTCGGGCGTGAGCGACGCGGTGAGGTCGGTGGCGCCGTCGAGCCAGGTCACGTCCTGGTCGACCTTCGTCACCGTCGGACGGTCGGTCAGGTCGATGTCCTCGAAGTCGATCGAGCCGGTCGCGGCCGGCGACGGGTCGATCGTCGAGGACGAACCGGTGGTATCAGGCTGCTCGGAGAAGCTTGCGGTCAGCTGCGCCACATCCGTGGTGGTGAATGTCGGCGCATCGTCGTCCGCATGGATCGTGATCAGCGTGTGGCCGCCCTCATCGCTACCCGCGAAATGCGCGTCGCGATAGTCTCCGACCAGGGTCAGGCTGATGCTCTTGCCATCGTCGCCGGTGACCGTCAGCACGCCGCCGCTCGCGGGATGATCGGCATCGGGGACATAGACCGCGCTGGTGCCGAGGCCCCACTTGATCATCGTCAGGTCGATCTTGTCGTTCGCGGACAGCTCCGCGATCGAACCGCCGAAATCCTTCGTATCGATCTCCAACTCGGCGCCGTCACCGGCAAGCGTGATCGTTTGCGATACCGCACCCTTGACCTCGAGCGTCGCGCCGGCATCGACGACGACCGCGCCCGTGGCCGAGCCCGACAGCGAGCCAAACAGCGTCAGCGTCCCGGTGTGAACCTCGATCGAGCCGGCGCCGGTGTTGGTGATGTCGCCCGTGATCGACGCAGTGCCCCAGCTGTCGATGTCGCCATAATTTTCGATGGTCAGATCGGCCCCGGAAATGGAGGCCCCGTGCAGATCGATGTCGCCGTGGTTGACGATCGACGACGCATCGCCGAACACGCCGCTGCCGGCGACCGTCCAGGTGCCGCCTGCGTTGTTATTGAACGTGGCGGTGGCGACCGAGATGTTGCCGTTGATGTGGCCGGTGTTGTTGATCGTGATCTCGCCGCCAGTCTCGACGATCGCGTAGGTCGATGAGGTCACGCTGCCGGCATCGGCTGGCCCGATGGTGCCGGAGTTGATGATCGTCGCAGTGCCGGTGCCGTTCTCCTGGATGGAGATCGCAGCAAAACCGTCGGCGCCGACCACGGAGCCGGTGTTGGTGATGTGCGTCGAGCCGGCCGCGCCCGCATCGTCCTGGTCGACATTGATGCCGGACGAGGTCGTGCCGGTGATGTGTCCGTTGTTGGTGACGGTGACTGCGCCGTTGCCATGGGAGACGATGTCGAGACCGACCGCGCCGGAAACGCCGCCGCCGATGGTCGCCGTGATATCGCCTGCGCCGTTCGCGCCGTCATGCAGCACGATGCCGTTGCCGGTCTGGCCGGTGATGGCGCCTGATGTCGTCAGCGAGATGTCGCCGATGCCATTCTGAGTGACGACGATACCGTTGGTCGCGCCGGTCAGCGTACCGCTCGGGGTCAGTACGATGTTGCCGCGATGGCCGATCGTCCCGCCCGAAGCGGTGAAATCGAGCGCATCGCCCTTGCCCGACTTGATGTCGGCATCGCCGGTGACCGTGAAAGTACCGCCGGTCGAGGCCTGACCGGTGATGGTGCCGGTAAAGGCATGGCTCGTCTTGTCGAGATCGAGCGTATTGGTGCCGCCGGCGAAGGTGACGGTCTGCGCGTCCGCACCACCGAGCTCCAGCGTCGTGTCATCGTCGATGATCAGCGTGCCCGTGCCGGTGATGCCGCCGGACAGGTTGAGCGTGCCGCTCTGAACCTCGATGGTGCCGGTATTGGTGACGCCGCCCGTGATCGTATTGAGGCCGGCGACGCTGTAGAGATTGCCGGCGTTGCTCAGGCTGCCGCCATTGATCGAAACGTCGGTCAGATAGAGTTTTGACGCGCCGTCGACCGAGATCATGCCGCCAGCGTTGGCGATGGTGGCGGTCGTGAGCTTCAGCGTGCCGCCTGTCACTGCCTCGATCAGACCGTGATTGGTGATGGCGTGAAGGATGCCGGGATCGATCGTCAGCGCGCCGCTGGTGACCGAGATCGTGCCGGTGTTGCCGACGTCGGCGTTGTCGATGGCGCTCGCGCCGGTCGATTCCAGCGTGCCGGCGATGGTGAGCGTGCCACCGGCCAGGCTCGCACCGTTCAACGTCAGCGTCTTGTTCGCATCGACATTGACGGTGCCGTGATTGACGATCGCGGTGCCCGAAACGGTCGCGTCGTCCAGCGTCAGCGTGGCGCCGCTCTCGACCGTCACCGCGCTGACGCTGAGCGTGGCGGCGTTATCGATCTTGCTGGCGCCGGTGACGTCGATCGTGCCGGCGCCCTTGATGGCGCCGCCGCTGATCGTGGCATAGTCCAGCGTCAGTGCGGCACTGCCGTCGACGATGACGTCGCCGCTCGAATTGTCGACGGTCGAGCCCTGCTCGATCGCGAGCGCGCCGTTGGCGAGCACTTCGATGATGCCGGCATTGGTGACGGTCTCATCGCTGAGCGCATTGCGCGCACCGCTCACCTTGAAGACGGTATTGTTTTTCAGAATGCCGCCGCTCAGGACGGCATCGCCGGTCAGATCAATCTCACCGTTGTTGGTAATCGTGCCGGCGCCGCGAATGCCGGCGTTGAGGACGGGGCCTCCCTCGTCATCACCGCCACCGGTGTCGATCACCGCACCAGCTCCTCCGATGGTCGCATTGCTGACGATCAGCTTGCCGCTGGCGTCGACCGTGATCTGGCCGGCATTGATAACGCTGGAGCCCTGATGGATCGTCAGCCAGCCGTTGGCCAGCACCTCGATCACACCGGTCGCGGTGTTGGACACGGTCTCGTGGGCGAACTCGACCGTGCCCTTGACGTTGACTGTGCCGGAATTGTTCAGCGTGCCGTTCTCGATCAGGCTGGTGCCGTCGAGCTCCAGCGTGCCCAAAATGCTGACGGTGCCGCCATCGACCGTCGCGGTATCGACGATCAGCTTCGAGCCGGCATCGGCCTTCAGCAAGCCGCCGGCATTGTGGATCGTGGCGAGCGTCTTCAGCGTGCCGCCGGACAGCTCGATCGTGCCGGAATTGGTGATCTTCGTGCCGCTGGCGAAATCGCCGCCACCCGCGAGCGTCAGATAGCCGGCATTGGTGAGCACGCTCGTGCCCAGAATCTCGGCCTTGCCGCCGACCGACATCGTCCCGGTCGCGGCGGTCGTGAGGATCGAATCGGCACCCATGTTGAGCGCGCCTGATATCGTCAGCGAGCTCTGGACGATCACCTTCGGCGGCGGGCCACCGAAATCGTTCATCGTCAGCGACTTGGCATAGGCCGCGGTGTCGATCGTCACCGGATAGGACGGCGTCAGGCCGTGCAGCTGATCGGTGATGACGATGACATCGTCATTGATGGTCGGGACCGTGCCGGTTGCCCAGTTCGCCGCGTCCTTCCAGAAGCCGCCGGAGGGAGCGCCGGCCTTGTCGGTCGCGATCCACACCACCGCGGGCGCGTCGGTGCCGGTGATGGTGACGGTGATGGTCTGCTGCGAGGTCGCGCCGTGCGAATCCGTCAGCGTCACGGTGTAGACCAGCGTCAGCACCTCACCCTTCGGGATGAAGTCGGCGAGATAGACCGGCAGATCGGCCAGCGACCAGTTGATGGTGCCGGTGCCGTCCCCGGTGCTGTCGGCGCCCGCCGCGATCGCGACCGACATCGCGCTCTGGAACGCCGCGAGCGGGCCCGGCGGAACGGTGCCATCAGGCAGGGTCGCGCTGGTCAGCGCCACCGACACCGTATGCTTGTCGGTGAGATCGACGTCGTCGAAGTTCAGCGTGCCCGTCGTCGGCACATCGCTGGTGAGCGGGCCACCCGGCACGCTGGTGCCGCCTTCAAAGATGATGACCGGAACGCTGGTGGTGATCACCGGCTTGTCGTTGGTGCCGGTGATCGTGATCGTGATCGGGATGACGGTGGTCTCGGGGCTGACCGAGAAATTGTTGTCGACGCGGACCATGTAGGTCAGCGTCAGCGTTTCGCCGGCCGCAAGGAAGTCGAAGACATGGTCGGGGATCGTGTAGGTCCAGACCGCCGAGCCGTTGTTGTTGTTGGCGCCGTCAGCGACGACGCTGATCTGGATCTGCGTCGCCGCGATGTCCTGCTTCTGAAGTGCAGAGAGCGTGCCGGTGACATCCTGGCCGGCGCTCTTGTAGACGTAGTTCGGCGCTTCGGCGAGGTTCACGCTCACCGTGGGCCTGTCGCCCAGGTTCTGGTCGATGAAGGTGATGCGGCCGGAGATCGTGTCGGAATGCGTCGTGTCGCCGGTCGTGCCCGCGCGCTCGGTCAGCGCGAACGCCGTCTTCACATTGCCGTTGAGATCAAGGCTTTGAGACAGAGGCTTGCCGGGGTAACGGTTGAAAGGCGTCGTGTGATCGCTGGGCCCCTGCGGTCCCTGCTGACCGAGGTTGGTGAAGAGCGCGGTCGCGATGTAGCCGGCCGGAGTCTTGATCACCAGGCCGTCGCTGGTCTGCGTGATCGTGTCGGTGAAGTTCGTGGTCAGCTTGGTGTTGGTGTTGTTGTCGGTGAACTTCAGCGTGAACACGTCCGTGATCAGCTTCTGGACGTCCGGCGACAGCAGCCCGTTGGTGATCGAGACGTTGCCGCCGCTGATCTGGATCATCTGGCCGGCCTGGTTGACCGTCGCGATCGGCAGCAGCGTGACCTTGTCGAACAGGATGTAGGAGCCGGTCGTGCCATTCGGCTCGACCAGCACCTGGAAGCTCGCCTGCGGCTGCGGATCGCCGCCGCCGGCGGGAACGACGAAGTTGATCTGGGTCAGCACCGCCGTGCCGCGGATGCCCATGGTGGCAACCGGCGTGTCGATCTTCATGTCGCCGTGCTTGGCGGTCTCGCCGGCGACGAAGGTGATGGTGCCCGCAACCAGGCTCAGCAGCGAGGAATTGCTCGACCCGTTGGGGTCGTAGACCATCTCGTTCAGCACCATCCGCGCATTGGAGGACAGGCCGAACACGGTGCCGTCGATGAAGGTGATGCCGAGCGTCGAATCCGCGCCGGTCGAGACCACATCGCCCTTCTCGACGTTATCGCCGTTGTTCAGCGTGACTGAGACGCCGTTGCGAACCGCGGTCGCGCTGCCGGAGAGTTTTGTGACGTGGCCGATGACCTGCGCGGCGGCGATGCCGGGCGCGGCCTGCGCAACCTGCACATGGCCCGTGAGCGCGTTGACGACGTCGCCGGTGAGATGGGCGCCATCGGGCGAGGCGATCGCTGCGCGCTTGTCGCCCTTGAAATAATCGTGAACGACGAACTCATGCCCCTCGTGGGACAGCACGAGGTCGAGACCTGCGCGCTTGAACTCGCCATTGAAGATCAGGTTAGCATCGGGAACAACGAACGTGCCGTCGGGCACGTGACCGTGCGCCTTCGCGACAAAAGGCTTGGCGATAAAAGTCTTGGCCGTAAAGGAATCGATATGAACGTCCGCGGCCGAGCGGGAACCCTCGCCATCAAGGGGAATCGTGGCGTCAAATTTGCCAGCGTAATTCAACCGGGGGGCACCGCAAAAAGAGTTAAAATCTAAGTAAGTAACGACCGCCTAAGCTTGAATAGCATTACCAAGTCCTTAGCGAAACCATCTATTGCTTGTGTGATTCCCATCACTTGGCTGGAGGAGTCCCCAATAGCGGCGCCTTCACAGAGAAGCCGAAGTAATTCTTCAAATATTCCGAGGTCGATTTTCGGCTTATTTTCACGCATTCCCAGTCATCCAAAGTAATCAGTCGCCCATATCGAACGACGGATACTTGTGTCATCTTTTGTTCGTAGTTCCCCGCAGCATCCTGCGGCAAATACGGGTCAAAATCTGTGACCCAACTAACAGAACCCGTGAAATAGCGGGCTGTTAGCCATAAGCGGTAGAATCAGCCCTCCCGCAACTTCTCCCTGCAATTGGTTCCATTTCGCGGCGACGGAGCCCTCCTAGCCGGCGAATCGTAAAATTTTACGCAATTTGCACAGGCCCGTTTCAGCCTGTCCCACGGTTTTGGGACCCCTGCCGGGCGCGTTAAGCAGAACAAAACGGCCCGTCTCGCACTATCTCCGCGAAAGCAACAAAGCCCGGCACGTACAGGTCGAGGGGGACCTGGCGAAGCCGGAAGGGGATGTTAGATGGAGACCGCTGCTCGCTCGCGCGCCTGGCGCGCTGTCCTTGTGCTGTGCGGATTGATCCTGCTTGGATCGGCCGCCGAGCTCCGCGCCGGCACGCTGCTGTCGCCTGGAGCCGGCGTCCTCGTGCGCAAATCCGCCGAGCCGTTCGGCGTGTTCGCCTTCGCCATCTCGTCCGGCAGCCTCCAGCAGAAATGGTTCGCGCTGAAGCAGAAGCTCGACGACGACATGGTGCAGCTCGCGCTGTGCGACGGCGACCGGGACAATTGCGCATCGCCGGCGGCGCTCAAACTGATCACCATCGTCGACCAGGCCCGCAGCCGTGACGGCCGCGCGAAGCTGGGCGAGACCAATCGCGCCATCAATCTTGCCATCCGGGCCGCCAATGACGGCGCCGACGATGTCTGGAGCTCGCCGCTCGCGACCTTCGCGCGGGGCGCTGGCGATTGCGAAGACTATGCCATCGCCAAGCTGGCCGCGCTGCGGCTTGCCGGCGTTGCCAATGAGGACCTCCGCATCGTCGTGGTGCGTGACGTCAGGGCCGGCGAAGAGCATGCGGTCGCCGCAGCAAGGCTCGACGGCCACTGGCTGATGCTCGACAACCGCCGCATGGCGATGGTCGAGGACGACGCGGCGCAGACCTACCAGCCGCTGTTCGTGCTCTACCAGTCCGCCGTGATGAAATATGTCGACGAACCCGTGCGGTTGTCGATGGCCGCGCCCGAGGCGCACTGACGAAGAAGATGTTCACCGCGTGCGTCGCCGCCAACCGCTCGGGGTCTCGCCGGTCAGCTTCCTGAATGCCGCAGCGAAGGCGGTCTGCGAGGAATAACCAAGCGCGGCTGCGATCGACACGATCGAGTCGTCGGTGTCGCGCAGCATGTTCATGGCCTGCTCGAGCTGGTGCTGGCGTAGCCAGGCATACGGCGACAGCCCGGTGCTTCCCTTGAAGGCGCGGCAGAAATGGAAGCGCGAAAGGCCGGCATCGGATGCCAGCGCCGCGAGCGAGACGTCCGCATTGCTGTCCGAACGCAAGCGTTCGATGGCGCGACACAGCACCTTGGGCGACAACCCGCCGGTGACCGGCTGGACCGTTACAGGCGAACCTGCGTGGGCAACCAGCAGGCGCGTCGCCAGAAGATCAGTCATCTGATGCCTGAACAGGGCATCCAAGGCCGCGCTGCCTTCCAGCACATCCGCAGCACTCAGGAGCAATCGGGATGTAACGGGGTCGGGATGGACCGTTCGCTCCACGAGATCACCAGGAGCGGCCGCGTCGGCTTCGTGGGCAACGCGCTGGAGCGTTGCGTGCGGCAGGTAGAGCTGAACGACATTCAGAGGTTGGTAAATGTCCCATCGTGAGCTCGAACCGGCCGGAATGACCGTCACGGTCCCGGGACGCGTCATTCCATTCACAAATGCTTTCCCGTTACGGCGCTCGAACCGCACCGACCCGGCGGGGAACGTCATGATGACGTGATCGTCCATGGGCTTGACGACGTCGTGCAGCGGATCATGCTTCCGAAATGTGATCGCGCCGCAGGACGATGATGCCATTTGAACGGGCTTCGTCTTGAGTACGCGCGTCATTTCCGCATCGGGACACTCGCCGATCGGCAACTGGGAAGTGTCTGGATTCTGCGAAATATCTCGCAAGCGAGGTTTGCTCATGGACCTGTTCTCGCCGTTGAGAGGGTCTGGTTTGAGCGTTCGAGGCGTTCTCAGGAATACGGATCTGGGGTCTCTTCCCAAAGTGACCCTGCTGCAAGTTTAGACGAAACGCGCGTTCAGATCGACCTGCATTCTCGGATAGTGCGGGACCATGGTGCCGCAGGGCAAGGTTTCGCAGGTTCCGCGGCAGCTCGGCCAATGACCAGCTGGTTTATGTTCTTCCGCCCGAAGGCGAAGTGCCGCGATGTCCGCTCCCGCGCCGCCGTTGGGGGAGAGGCAGACATCAGGTGGCCGACTCGCAGCAACCGACTTTATGAGTACGCACCCTAACCACTAGCACCGGCCCCGGATTACGCGGAGCCTGTCATCGGGCGGCGCTTTGCGCCGACCCGTTGGCTCCATCCGGGCTACGGGTCTCGCGTAAACCGTCACGCCACAAAGCCGTTTCGCCGCGCGATCCGGGGCGCTAGCATGGCGCCTTTGCGGGGGCGACTGGAATGCGGTTCATCGTGCTGTCTGTGCTTGCGCTGCTGGTATTGCCGGCGGCACCAGGCTCCGCGCAATCGGGCCCATCCGACCGCTCCATCGCCGACAGGCTGCCGCTATTTGCCCGAAACAACTGCCAGCAGATCCGCGATCCCGGCAATCAATTGTTCTGCGGTGACGCCGAGCTGGCCGCCGCCGCCGAGAAGCTCGGCACGGCGATCGAGGCGCGGCTCGCCCGCCTGCCCGATCGCCTGCCCGCGATCGAGGAAAATGCGATCTGGATCCGACAGCGCAACCTCGGCTGCGGCATCGTCGGCCAGACCGCGATCCGCGCCGACGATTTCGACCGCGTGAAGGCGTGCCTTCTCAAGGTCACCGAAGAGCGCGCCGCAATCGTGCGTGATCCGGATTTCGATTGTCTCGCGGCCAACACGGCCGCGGGCGCGCTGATCTGCGCGGACCCGTCGCTGGCGCTCACCGAAACCGAGCTCAACAGCCAGGTGCTGGGCCTGATCGGCAGGCTGGACCCGACCGCGGCCCGCTTTGCCTTCGCCGAATACGGCCGATGGACGAGGGAGCGCGATCGCAAGTGCAATCTCGTCGGCAAGGAGAACGTGCCGCTTGCCGAGCTTGCGTCCGCGGAAGATTGTCTCGCCGAGCATCTGAAGCGCAAGACCGAGGAGATCGCCGCCGCCAAGGGCGATCCGAAGAAAGTGTTCGGCCGGCAGGTCGCGGCGCGCTCGCCCGACACCGACGCCGTCGATTTCTGCGCCGCGCGGATTCACGCCGCCAATTCATGCGGCAATTTCCTCCGCATCAACCGCGTCTACGCGCTCGACAGCCAGGTGACCGACCAGGAGGCGCAGGTCACGGGCGAGATCGAGATGGTCGTGCTGGCGCCCTTCACCATGTGCAGCAAGGTCGCTTCCACCTGCACCGGCACCTGCTGGGACCCCAGGACGGGCCGTCCGCAGCCCGGCGTCGGCAACAAGGAGCGATCCGGCGAGGCCTTCAACGTCACGCGCCGCCTGAGAATCCAGCGGACGTTTGCTTTCGTGAAAGCCGCCGACGGCTGGCGCTGCCGGGAAGACGAGCTCGCGCCGGTGAATTCGGGGACGGCGGGCGGGGGATCGTAGGGGCTCTTACCCTCCCCTGGAGGGGGAGGGTGAAAGCGGAGAGATCAAAACATCAGATTGTCCTTCACCAGCACCCAGCGGCCGTTCTTCACCTGCTGCACCTGGGTGACGGTGGTGGCGAGATGGTTGGTCTTCGAGAACACCGTCGGCGGCGAATTAAAGATATCCTGGAACTTGTCGCCGGACTCCAGCGCGTCGAGCATCTTCGGGCCAGTGAGATCCTTGCCGGCCTTGTTGGCATAATGCGCGAACGTCATCACCGCATTGTAGCCGATGATCGCCTGGGTGTTGGCGTCGGCGTTGAACATCTTCTTGTAATTGACGAGCCAGTCCTTCACCTTTCCCTTCGCGGTGTCTTCGTAGGGAATTTCGAAGTTCGAGGCGGAATACAAGCCTTCCACCACTTCCTTGCCGAGCGCCGGCACTTCGAGCACGTTAACGGGCGTGGCGCCGAGGAAGGTGACGTCCCATCCGAGCTTCTTCGCTTCACCCATCGTGCCGATCGGCTCACGGAGGACCGCGCCGAGCACGACGAGGTCGCAACCGTCGGACTTCATCTTGGCGACCTGCGCGCTGAAATCGGAGGCGCCGCGCTTGTAGCTCGTGATCGAGGCCGGCTGCAGCTTCATGGCGGTGAGCTGCTGGTTGAAGCCGTCGAGCACGTTTTTGCCGTACTCGTCGTCCTGATGCAGGATGCACGGCTTCTTGAAATTCTTTGCCTCTATCATGTATTTGAGCGCTGCGCGCGTGCTCTCGACATAAGGCAGGAGGTTGTTGAACTTCAGCCGCTCCTGCGGCTTGGCCGGATCGAACTTGAAGGTGAACTCGGCCGCCGTCAGCGGGAAGAGCTGAAGCACGCCGGCGTCGAGCAAGATATCCTGCGCAGCGAGCACGGTCGGCGATCCCATTGGTCCCACCATCGCGAAAATCTTGTCGCGCTCGATCAGCTTTTGCGAAGCCAGCACCGCTTTCTTCGGATCGTAGCCCGAGTCCTCGACGACCAGCTTGATCTTGCGGCCCTGGACACCGCCCGCCGCGTTGATCTCCTCGACTGCCATCTTCATGCCGTTGGAGACCGGGACGCCCCAGCCCTTGATCGGCCCCGACAGGTCCTGGTGGGTGCCGATGACGACCTCGGATGCCGAGATGCCATCGTTGGTGACCTTGGTTTGCGCCGCGGCCGGCAGACAGGTGAGCACCACGGCGCTCACAGCAAGGCCGAGCGTGCTGAACGATTTCGACATTGACGTCTCCTCTCCTTTGGGCCCGTATGGTGCGAAGGGCGGGGGCCACAGCTCCTTCGCTTTCTCGAACTGGCAGGCTCGTCACGCCACCGCGCGCTGGCGATACATCGCCTCGATCTCGGCAGCGTAACGCTTGTTCACGAAGCCGCGCTTCAGCTTCATGGTCGGCGTCAGCTCCTCGTCCTCCGGGGTCAGCTGGCGCTCGATCAGGTAAAATCTCTTGATGGTCTCGACGCGGGCGAAATTGCCGTTGACGCCTTCGATCTCGCGCCAGATCAGGTCCCGGATCTCCGCCGCGCGGCACAGGCTCACATAATTGGTGAAGGGGATGTCGTGGTCCTGGGCGAATTTCTCGACATTCTCCTGGTCGATCATCACGAGGCAGGTGAGATAAGGCCGCTTGTCGCCGATCACCACGGCATCCGAGATGTAGGGCGAGAATTTGAGCTGGTTCTCGATCTCGGACGGCGTGACGTTCTTTCCGCCAGAGGTGATGATGATGTCCTTCATCCGGTCGGTGATGCGGACAAAACCTTCGTTGTCGATGGTGCCGACGTCGCCGGTGTGCAGCCAGCCGCGATGGTCTATGGTCTCGGCGGTCTTCTCGGGCTGATTCAGATAGCCCATGAACAGGAAGTCGCCCTTGATCAGGATCTCGCCATCGGGCGACAGCGCCACCTCGCCCCAGGACACGGCGGTGCCGACCGAGCCGAGCTTGATGCGATCCGCCGGCATCATGGTCGCGACGCCGCAATTCTCGGTCTGGCCATAGACCTCGTGCACGTCGATGCCGAGCGCGAGATACCAGCGGATCAGCTCCGGCGCGATCGGCGCAGCGCCGGTGAACGCGATGCGGCAGCGGTCGAGCCCGATCATGCGGCGGATGTTGCGGAACGCGAGCCGGTAGGCGATGCCGTTGGCGATGCGCAGCGAGAGCGGCGGCGCCCTGCCCTCGATCCGGCAATCGACCATGCGATAGCCGACCTTGATGGCGCGGCGATAGACCCATTGCTGCAGCGGCGTCGCGTCCTTCAGCGCGATGGTGATCGCGGAATAGAACTTCTCCCAGATGCGAGGCACCGCAAAGAAGACGGTCGGCTGCACCTCGCGCAGATTGTCCGGCACCGTCTCCGGGCTCTCGGCGAAATTCATCACCGAACCGAGTGCGACCGAGATGTAGTAGCCGGCGACCCGCTCGGCGACGTGGCAGAGCGGAAGGAAGATCAGCCGGTCTTCGTCCTCCCGCGCCGAGATGAAATCGTTGGCGTGCCGCATCTGGTGCGTGACGCTGCGGTTCGCGTGCATCGCGCCCTTGGGCGGGCCGGTGGTGCCCGAGGTGTAGACGAGGATGACAAGGTCGTCCGCGCTGCGGCTGTCGATCATCTCCTGCCACAGCGCCTCGCGGCCGACCATGTGGTTGCGGCCGAGCGCGCGGAACTCGTCGAGCGACATCACCATGTCGTCGAAGAAGCCGCTGAGGCCCTCCATGTCGAACACGATGATCTTTTGCAGGGACGGACAGCGCGCGCGGCAGGCGAGCACCTTGTCGAGCTGCTCCTCGTCCTCGGCGAAGATCACCTTGGTCCGGGAATCGTTGACCAGGTATTCGACCTGGGACGATGCGTCGGTCGGATAGATTCCAGAGGAAACGCCGCCGGCGCACAAAATCCCCATGTCGGCATGAACCCATTCCGGCACGGCATTGGCGATGACGGAGGCGACGTCGCCGGGCAGAAAGCCGGAGGCGCGAAGCGCGTAGGCGATCTCCTTCGAGATCTCCAGCCACTCGCGCCAGCTGGTCGGCTGCCAGATGCCGAATTTCTTCTCGCGAATAGCCGGCCTGTCGCCCCGCGTCTCGGCGGCGCGCAAGAAGCTCTTCGCGATCGTATCAGCGATCGTCAGCACCGCCGGTCGGGCCATGCGCGTCTCCTCCTTGTCGCTCTCCCCTCCGCTGCCTGCCTTGCCGGCGGTCTGTTGTTGCGGATGGGCCAATCCATTTAACGCCTTCGCCTAGCGCCAGGTCTTCAGCGCCAAATCTTCAGCGCCAGGTCTTCTTCTTTTTCCAGCGCCGCTCGCCTCGCGCTCCCGCCTCCTTGGCGCCAAGGTAGAATTCCTGGATGTCCTGGGAATGCATCAAGCGGTCGCAGGTGTCGTTCATCACGACGCGGCCGATCTCCAGCACGTAGCCATAATGCGCCGTCTCCAGCGCCACCCTGGCGTTCTGCTCGACCAGCAGGATCGACATGCCCTGCTCCTCGTTGACGCGGCGGATGATGGTGAAAATCTCCTTCACCAGCAGCGGCGACAGGCCGAGCGAGGGCTCGTCGAGCAGCAGCAAAGTCGGCCGGTTCATCAGCGCACGCCCGATCGCGAGCATCTGCTGCTCGCCGCCGGAAAGCTGGCCGGCCGGCTGGTTGATGCGCTCCTTCAGACGCGGGAAATAGCCGTAGACGCGCTCCAGATCCTCCGCGACGCCATCACGATCCCGGCGCGGATACGCCCCCATCATCAGGTTCTCGCGCACGGAGAGGAACGGGAACACCTCGCGCCCCTCCGGCACATGACTGAGGCCGAGCCGCACGATCCGGTCCGCCTCCATGCGCTGGATCGACTTGCCCATGAATTCGATCGTGCCCTTCTGCGGATCCAGAATGCCCGAGATCGTCTTCAGCACCGTGGTCTTGCCGGCGCCGTTGGCGCCGAGCAGGGTGACGATGCGGCCGCGCGGCACCTCCAGCGAGATGCCGCGGATCGCCATGATCGGCCCGTAATAGCTCTCGATGTTGGAGAGTTTCAGGATGATGTCGGGCGTGACGGCGGCATCCATGCGTCAGGCTCCCAGATACGCGGCGACGACATCGGGATGCTGCTGCACCTCGGCGGGCGAGCCCATCGCCAGCACCCGGCCATAGTTCAGCGCGATGACGCGATCGGAGACGCGGTTGACCAGCGACATGTCGTGTTCGACCATCAGCACGGTGACGCCGAGTTCGTTCTTCATGTCGCGGATCCAGAAAGACATGTCGCCGGTCTCTTCGACGTTGAGGCCGGAGGACGGCTCGTCGAGCAGGATCAGTTTCGGCTCCGAGCAAAGTGCGCGCGCCAGCTCGATCACCTTGCGCACGCCGTAGGGCAGGCCGGAGATCAGTTTGTCGCGATAGGGCTCGAGATCGAGGAACTCGATCACCTGCTCGACCCTGCGGCGATGCACCTTCTCGTTCGCCCGCACGCTGGGCAGGAACAGCAGTTCCTGCCAGAGCTGGGTGGTCGAGTGACGGTGGCGGCCGACCAGGAGGTTGGAGAGCACGGTCGCGTTCTCGAACAGCTCGATGTTCTGGAAGGTGCGGGCGATGCCGAGCCTGGCGATGTCGTAGGGCGGCTGCTCGGTGATGTCCTGGTCTTCGAAGAAGATGCGGCCCGTGGTCGGCCGGTAGATCCGCGAGATCAGGTTGAAGATCGAGCTCTTGCCGGCACCGTTCGGCCCGATGATCGAGAGGATCTCGCCCTTCTCGACCGCGAAGGATACCGCATCGACCGCCTTCAGCCCTCCGAAATGCAGCGACAGGTTCTCCGCGCGAAAATAGCTCATCGGTTGCGCTCCGACTTCACGTAGATCTTCTGCCGCTTGAAGGTGGCGCGCTTGTAGAGCGGAAACAGCTGGAAGAAGAGCTTGATCTTGAGCCAGCGGCCGTAGAGCCCGAGCGGCTCGAACAGCACGAACAGCACGATGATGATGCCGTAGATCGCGCCCTTCAATCCGTTGAGCGAGGCGAATGCCGCGACCTTGGACTGGATATTGCCCGCAGTCGCCGGGCCCGCCCCGAACGTCGCGGCGATGCCGGCGATGATGCCGGGCAAGTCGTCCTTCAGATAGGTCAGGAACGGGTCGATCATCACGATGAAGATCGCGCCCAACACCGCGCCGTGCAGGCTGAAGGTGCCGCCGATCAGGATCACGATGATGAACTCGATCGAGAGCTGGAGCGTGAACATCTCCGGCGAGATGAAGGAGAGCTTGTGCGCGAACAGCACGCCGGCAAAGCCGGTGATCGCCGCCGAGATCGCAAAGGACTTCACCTTGTACAGCGCGACGTTGACGCCCATGCTGCGCGCCGCGGTCTCGCTGTCGCGGATCGCGACGAAGGCGCGCCCCGTCGGCGAGCGCAGCAGATTGAGCGTGCCGACGATGGTCAACACCAGCACGGCAAGGCAGAGGAAATAGAAGGTCGGGCTGTCGCGCGGGACGGTGACGCCGAGCAGCGACAGGGTCTTGACCCGCATGCCCTCGTTGCCGTTAGTGACGCTCTCCCAGCGCGCCAGGATCTCCTCGACGATCAGGGCAAAGGAGATGGTGGCGATGACGAGGTAGATGCCGGTCAGGCGCAGGGCGGGAAAGCCGACCATCGCGCCGATCAACCCGGTCAGGGCACCGGCAGCGAGGAAATAGACCGGGAACGGCACGTTGTATTTCTGCAAGTATGCCGCCGTGTAAGCGCCGATCGCGAGGAACGCGGCGTGGCCCAGCGAGGCTTGCCCGGTAAAGCCGGTCAGGATCAGGAGGCCGACGCCGACCGTCGCGTAGATGCAGACGAAGACGAGCTGGCTCATCAAATAGCTGGAGAGCACATAGGGCGCGATCAGCAGCAGCGTGAGCAGGATGCCGTAGGAGACGACGTAGCCCGAATGCGGGAACAGCTTGATGTCGTCCTCATAGTCGGTCTTGAACAGGAAGCGCATGGCGTTCAGACCTTCTTGCGGACGTGAAGGCCGAACAGGCCTTCAGGCTTGAGCAAGAGCACGGCGAGCAGCACGAGATAGGGCGCGACGTCCTTCCAGCCCTCCGCCAGATAGAAGCCGGCCATGCTCTCGATCACGCCGATCAGCACGCCGCCGACGACCGCGCCGGGGATCGAGCCGAAGCCGCCGAGGACTGCGGCGGGAAACGCCTTGAGGCCGAGCACGAGGCCGACATTGGAATGGATGAACGTGATCGGCGCCAGCAGCACGCCGGCGCAGGTCGCGACCGCCGCGCTGATCGCCCAGACCACCGACACTACGCGCTTGACCGGGATGCCCATGTAATAGGCCGCCAGCATATTCTCGGAACTGGCGCGCATCGCGGTGCCGAGCGTGGTCCTGTTGAAGAACAGCCAGAGCAGCGCGCACAGGATCATCGTCGCGGCGATCACCGAGAGCTTGTCATAGGCCAGCACCAGCGAGCCGACGCGCAGCACGCCATGGCTGAACGGCGTCTCGATCTTCAGATCGTCGGTGCCCCAGATCATCCCGGCGACCGAGCGCAAGAAATAGCCGAGGCCGATGGTGGCCATGATGATGGAGAATTGCGGATAGCCGAGGATCGGCCGCACCACCACGCGCTCTGCCAGCATGCCGAACAACGCCATGGCAGCCACCGCACCGGCAAAGCCGATCCAGTAGTTCAGTCCCATCATGCCGATGAAGGTGAAGGCGAAGAAGCCGCCCAGCATCATCAAATCGCCCTGGGCGAAATTGACGACCTCGGTGGCCTTGTAGACGAGCACGAAGCCGAGCGCGATCAGGCCGTAGACGCAGCCGAGCGCAACACCGCTGACCAGCTGCTGAACGAAATCCAGCATCGCCGCGCTTCCTCCCGATACAACCGGCGGCTCTTCGCGACCGCCTTGCTGCATCTTGTGTCCAGTCGCTACGCGGTCGTTTCGCCGCGTTAGCGCCATTTGTCCCGACGCCAATTCAGCCTGAACCGTCCAGCGCTGTCAACAAACGGTGACTTGCCATTAGTAGCAACCGGATGGCGGAATTTGTGGGCCGTAGATTCACGGTGCCGAAACATCTTGGGATCATGGTCGCGAGCGATGCAAAACCGGATGGTATGGCCGTCATGAAGCCGGACAGATCGGCGCTGGAAGTCCTGGGGTTAACGAAGCGTTTTGACCGTCTGGCGGTCGACAGCCTCGATCTCACTATTCACGCCGGCGAATTCTATGCGCTGGTCGGCCCCAACGGCGCCGGCAAGACCACCACTTTGCGCATGGTTGCGGGCCTGTTGCGGCCCGATGCCGGCGCGGTCACGATCTTCGGCATCGATGCGCTCGCAAATCCCGTCGCCGCCAAGCAGGTGATGGCGTGGGTGTCCGATGAGCCCATGATCTACGACAAGCTGACGCCGCTTGAGTACCTCGAATTCGTCGCCGGGCTCTGGGGCATCGCGCCGTCGGTCTCGGAACCGGTCGCGCAGGACCTCCTGACCTCGCTCGGGCTCGAGCCGCACCGGCACGAACGCTGCGAAGGCTTTTCCAAGGGCATGCGCCAGAAGGTCGCTCTCGCCGGCGCGCTGGTGCACGATCCCCGCCTCATCATCCTCGACGAACCGCTGACCGGCCTCGACGCCGTTTCCGCCCGCCACGTGAAGGGGCTGCTGAGCGAGCGCGTCCGCGCCGGCTGCACGGTCATCATGACCACGCATATTCTCGAGGTGGCCGAACGCATGGCCGACCGCATCGGCGTGATCGCCTCGGGCCGTCTGGTCGCCGAGGGCACGCTGACCGAGCTGCGCCAGCAGAACGGCCATGCCGACACCAGCCTGGAAGATCTCTTCATCGCGCTGGTGACGCTTCCGGAAGCCGCATGAGCTCGGCAACCGCGCTCTCCTGGTTTGCCCGCCACGAGCTCCGGCTCGCCTGGCGCGAATGGTTCGCCATGATGACCGGCGGGCGGCGCAAGCGGGCGCGCGCCGCGATGATCGGCCTGCTGTTCTTCGCGGCACTGCTGCACGTGCCGGCCTGGGCGGTGATCGGCCGCTTCGCCGACCTGCAGCTGCCGCTCGACAAATCCTCGCTGATCGTGATCTCGGCGACGATCTTTCTCGCCTGGACGCTGATGCTGTCGCAGGCGATCGAATCGGTGACGCGGGTGTTTTACGCCCGCGCCGATCTCGACCTGATCATGTCCTCGCCCGCGATGCTGGCCAATCTGTTCTCGGTGCGCATCGCCGCGATCGCACTGGCCGTCACCGTGATGGCGCTGCTGTTCTCGACGCCGTTCATCGACGTGCTGGTGATCGGCGGCGGCGCGCGCTGGCTTGCGGCGTTCGGCGTCGTCGTCGCCATGGGCCTCTCGGCCGCGGCGATTGCGATCGCCATCACTATCCTGCTGTTCCGCCTGATCGGCCCGGCGCGCACGCGCTTCGTCGCCCAGGTCCTCGCCGCGATGATCGGCGCCGGCTTCGTGATCGCGCTCCAGGTCGCCGCGATCATGTCCTATGGCACGCTGTCGCGCTTCACCATCCTGACCTCGGGCAGCTTCGCCGCCTACGCGCCCGACGTCGACAGCATCTGGTGGTGGCCGGCGCGGGCGGCCATGGGCGACAGCGAGGCGCTGCTGCTGCTCCTCGCGCTCGGGCTCGTGCTGCTCGGCAGCGTGATGGCGGTCTTCTCGCACCGCTTTGCCGATACCGCAATCGATGCCGCCGCTTACGGCGCCTCCGGCAGCAAGGCCGCGAAGCAGCGCCCGTTCCGCGGCGGATCGCGGCAACAGGCGCTGCGGCGCAAGGAATTTTCGCTGCTCTGGCGCGATCCCTGGCTGATCTCGCAGACGCTGATGCAGCTGCTCTATTTGGTGCCGCCGGCGCTGCTGCTCTGGCGCAACTTTGCCGACAGCTCCGCGGCGCTGACGCTGATCACACCCGTCATCGTGATGGCGGCGGGACAGCTCGCGGGCGGGCTCGCCTGGCTGACGATCTCGGGCGAGGACGCGCCCGACCTGGTCGCGACCGCGCCGCTGACGCCGTCCAGCGTCATCCGCGCCAAGATCGAGGTGGTGCTGATCGCCATCGCCGCCATCTTCTGCCCGCTGGTCGCAGCACTCGCCTTCGCCTCGCCGTTCCAAGCCGCGGTCAGTGCCGGCGCTGTCATCATCAGCGCGGCGTCCGCGACTGCGATCCAGCTCTGGTTCCGGGTGCAGGCCCGGCGCAGCCAATTCCGCCGCCGCCAGACCTCGTCGCGGCTCGCGACCTTCGCCGAAGCCTTCTCCTCGATCGGCTGGGCCGCCAGCGCGGCGCTGCTGCTCGCCCTTCCCATCGCCGGCCTCATCAGCGGCCTGATCACCGCCAGCCTCATCGCCATCACCTGGAAGTTCAGCCCAAGGCGCAACTAAACGCCGTGAGTAGGGCTGCGACACTGACGCGCTGTTGATCGCGGCCTATTGGCCACGCGCTGCATTGCACGCTAGACTTCTTCCGAAGTCATCGGGGACGGATTCATGCGGCGACTGGTTTCAGCGGCTCTGGCGCTGTTCGGCGCATTCCTCTCTCCTGCTCTCGCTCAGCAGCCACCTCAGCGGAGCGAATGCCTGGCGATGGCAAACGCCATGCCCCGCGCAATGCCGGCCGCATTCCGGCAGGCCGCAGGCTCGGCTGAAGTCCAGATCACCTATGCCGGCCATTCCACCTATTTCATCGACACGCCCGGCGGCCTGCGCATCGCGACCGACTACAGCGGCGCCTACCAGGTCGGACGTCTGCCCGATGTCGTCACCATGAACCGGGCGCACAGCACCCACTACTCTTTACTTCCCGACAAGCGCATTCCCCATGTGCTGCATGGCTGGGGCGAGGACGGCAAGCCGGCCGTCGTGTCGGAGCGCATCGGCGACACCTTCATCCGCAACGTCACAACCGACATCCGCCGCTATTTCGGTGACGATTCCGGCACCGATATGATCCGCGACGGCAATTCGATCTTCATCTTCGAGGTCGCCGGCCTCTGCATCGGCCATCTCGGCCATCTCCACCACAAGCTCGACGAAACCCATTTCGCCCAGATCGGGCGGCTCGACATCGTAATGGTGCCGATCGACGGCACCTACACCATGTCGCTCGACGGCGTCTCCGAGATCACCAAGCGGCTGCGCGCCTCTGTGGTGCTGCCGATGCATCGCTTCGCCACCCCGCTCGACGAGTTCATGCACCTCATCGGCCGGCAGTTCGAGATCGACCGGCGCAGCGAGCGCTCCTTCCGGATGTCGCGGGACGCGCTGCCGACGACGCCGACAGTGATCATCCTCGACGGCGTCTGACGCGCAATTTTCTCCAAGTCGATTGCCGTTCGGTCGTGCTGATCTCCTCGCGACAGGAGATCGACATGACCGACTTTGCCAGACTTTTGCACGCGGACGGACCGAACCCCGAGCACGCGGCGGCGCTCCAGCTCTACGGCCGCTTCGTCGGTGACTGGGATGCCGGGATCACCGCTCATAGCCCCGATGGAACCAAGCACACGGCGCCCGGCGAAATCCATTTCGGCTGGGTGCTGGAAGGACGCGCCGTTCAGGATGTCTGGATCATCCCTCGCCCAGCGGCTGCGCCGGCATTTCCGATCGCCGGCAATTGGTACGGCACGACATTGCGCGTTTACGACCCCTCCATTTCCGCATGGCGGATTTCCTGGTTCGATCCCGGTCGTAGCGTGTTCCGCCAGCAGATCGGTCGTCCGCGCGGCGCGGACATCGTGCAGGAAGGCACGACCGATGCGGGCGACCTGACACGCTGGAGTTTCACAGAGATTACCGATGATTCCTTCCATTGGCTCGGCGAAGTGAAGCCGGCAGCCGCCGATTGGCGGCTTGTGGTCGATGTGAGAGCGAAGCGGCGCAAGGGCTAGCGACGGCGCCGCTGTGCTTGCGATGACGGGTGCGGTTGCGCAGCACGCGCAGCTGGATGCGAAGACGAGGTGCTAGGCTCCCCCCACAAAAAACATAAGGGAGCGAATGCCGATGGCTGCAAGCGGTGTGCCCGCCAACACGAGCGGGCTATTCGTCGAGCCGCGCGAGGACTGGCTCGCGCAATATCAGGAGGAGATCATCGATCCCTTGCGGCCGATCGTCGATCCTCATCACCATCTCTGGAATCGCGGGCAGCGCTATCTGATCGAGGAGATGGCGGCCGATATCGCATCCGGGCACAACATCATCGCCACCGTCTATGTCGACTGCCGTTCGATGTATCGCGCGCACGGGCCCGAGGCATTCCGGCCGGTCGGCGAAGTCGAGTTCGCCAACGGCGTCGCCGCCATGAGCGCAAGCGGCGGCTACGGCACGGCCGCGATCTGCGCCGGCATCGTCAGCCACGTGAACCTGCTGCTGGGCGATGCCGCCAAGCCGGTGCTGGAAGCCGAGATCGCGGCGGGCAACGGCCGCTTCCGCGGCATCAGGCATTCCTCGGCCTGGGACGAAGACCCTGTCGTCGCCGGCATGTATGCCAACCGGCCGAAGGGGTTGTTGCGGGATCCGACTTTCCGCAAAGGCTTTGCCTGCCTCGCACCGCTGAATCTGAGCTTCGATGCCTGGCTGTTTCACCCGCAGATCGGCGAACTGACCGAACTCGCGCGCGCCTTTCCCGACACCAAAATCGTGCTCGACCATTGCGGCGGCCCGGCCGGCGTCGGTCGCTTTGCCGGGCGGCGCGAAGAGGTGTTTCCGCAATGGCGCGCCTCGATCCAGGAGATCGCGAAGTGCGAGAACGTCTCGGTGAAACTCGGCGGGCTCGCGATGTGCCTGCTCGGCTATGACTTCCATCTGCGCGCGAAGCCCCCGTCATCGGAGGAGCTTGCCGCGGCCTGGCGGCCCTATGTCGAGACCTGCATCGAGGCGTTCGGCCCCAAGCGCGCGATGTTCGAGAGCAATTTCCCGCCGGACAAGGGCCAGTGCAGCTACCAGGTGATCTTCAACGCGTTCAAGCGTATCGCCGCGCCCCTGAGCGAGGCCGAGAAGACGGCGCTGTTCTCGCAGACGGCGAGCGATGTCTACCGGCTCGAACTGCCGTCATGACGAGAAGAGGGGCCGGGATGTTGGTCCCGGCCCCTCTTCCGTCGTGGCCGCTGGGAAGCGTCCTTGAAAATGGTTGAACTCTAGCCAGCCCCCAACAGCGAGGCGGGGCGGCGCTCGCCGGCGGAGACGAACATCCGCTTGAGCTTGTTGACGACGCGGATCAGGAATCCGATCATCACGGGATTGGTCTTGCGGCAGAAGGCGATCTTCTTGACATGGCCTTCGACATGCCATTTGGCATGCGCGCCGTCGCGAAAGAAAATGACGTCGCCCGGGCCGTAGCGCTTCGGCGGCATGCCGTCGCTTTCGAGCACGATCGATCCTTCCATGATCATGATCGTCTCGTCGATGTCGTAATACCAGTTGAAGCGCCCTTCGGTGCAGTGCCAGATGATGGTCGAGGCGGTGCCGTCGGCGCTGGTTGACAGGATGTGCGAGCGCGACACCGGATTGCCTTCGATAATCCAGGACGGCTCGATCGGCCGCAGCTCGAGATCCACATTGCAACTACTGATTTCAATTAATGACGGCGACATCTGCTTCCCCAGGGAATAAAATATGTATGACCGGGTCTGGGCCCGGATTGTTTCCAAAGATGTTGGAACGCTAGTAGCCGGTTTTTAATTCTTTCTTACGCAGGCGCCGACAATCAGCCGCAAGTTGCAGGTGCGACGAGGTTAACGTCGGAATTTGCCTGCAAATTCGCGCACATGAACCCATCTTTTCCGGGGTGCGACAAAGTGCGCGAAAGTGACCATCGAAGGAGTCCGCACCGATGCCCCTCACCCCGGAGGTTCTGACAGCCCAAGGCGAGGTCGTCGCCTGGCTCGGCAGCCTCGATGTTTCCTTCGCAGCCGAAGAGGAGCCCTGGTTCACCATCGATGGCGTCGAAAACCCCCGGCAGATCGGCAGCGACGGCTGCGGCGGCACCTTCGTGCTGCTGCCGTCGCGGAATGTGCTCTACGTCTCATCGGAGGGCCGCGCAGGAATCATCGCCGGCACGTTCGAGGCCTTCATCCAGCTCGTTGTCGCCCACCCCTACTGGCTGGACATCCTCAAATTCTCCGCCGGCGGCGACCTCGCGGAGATGCGGCGCGCGGCGGATGCGCTGGAGGCGACACTCGACCAGGAGGACGACGTCAACGCGGCCCGCGAGGAAATTCGCGGCGCCCTCGACCTGCCCGACGCGGACGATCCCATCGGTGCGCTTTACGAGGCGGTCGCCACGTCCGACGCCATCGTGCGGGCCACCGACGGCAGCCCGTTCACGACGCTGTTCAACCGCTTCAGCATCGACAACAACCGGATGCTGCGGAACGCGGCGGCGTGAGAGCACGAACGGACTACTTCGCCCACTCGCCCTTGCGGAACACCGGCACCTTGCTGCCGTCGGCGAGAATGCCGTCGATGTCGGTCTCGGCAGAACCGATCATCCAGTCGATATGGATCAGGCTCTGGTTGCCGCCTTGCGCGGCGATCTGCTGCGGCGTCAGTTGCGCGCCGTTGACGAAGCATTTCGAATAGCACTGGCCGAGCGCGATGTGCGAGGCCGCGTTCTCGTCGAACAGCGTGTTGTAGAACAACAGCCCGCTCTGCGAGATCGGTGAGGAATGCGGCACCAGCGCCACCTCGCCGAGACGCCGCGCGCCTTCGTCGGTGTCGAGCACCTTGTTCAGCACCTCCGCGCCGCGCGAGGCCTTTGCGTCGACGATCCTGCCGTCCTCGAAGCGCACCGCGATGTTGTCGATCAGCGTGCCCTGGTAGGACAGCGGCTTCGAGCTCACGACATGGCCAAAGACGCGCCGGCAATGCGGCGTGGTGAAAACCTCTTCGGTCGGGATATTGGCGTTGCAACTGATGCCGTTCTTGGACAGCGAGGCGCCGCCCTCCCATTCATGTCCGTCGGCAAGCCCGATGGAGAGGTCGATCCCGGGACCTGAATATTGCAGCGCGCGAAAACGCTGGCCGTTGAGCCAGTTGGTGCGCTCGCGCAGAACCGCATTGTGGCTCGCCCAATTGCCCATCGCATCCTCGCGGTCGACTCGGGACGCCGCGAAGATCGCGTCTGCCAGCTTGCCGATCGCAACGTCCTCGGGATCATCAGGGAAGACCTGCTTGGCCCATGACGGGCTCGGATAGGCGATGATGTTCCAGTTGGTGTCGAAATTGACGATTTTTTCCAGCGCCGGCTGATAGGCTATCGAATTGGCCTTGCTGGCGCGCGCCACCTTGGAAGGATCTTCGCTGGACAGCAGCATCGGATTATCGCCGACGATGGCGAGCCGCGCGGTGTTGTCGGAGAACGCCTTGGCCATGCCCTCATAGAGCCAGTTGGCGGCACGATCGAAGCTGTTGTCCTGGCCGTGGCGGTAGCGCGCCAGCGTCATCTCCTCATCCGACAGGATCGGCGTCACGATACCGGCGCCGGCCTTGTAGGCGTGCACGGCGATCCGCCGCACCAGCGGCAGCGCGATCGCGGGCGCCGTCAAGAGCAGATCCTGTCCCGGCCGCAAGCCCAGACCCACCTTCACCGCCACCTCGGCCAGCCGGTCGAGTTTCACGGGATCGATGGGAACGGCGGAATTGCGGTGATTAATCATGCGGGGTCCTCTGCCGAAGCTCTCTCGTTCAATCTAAGTCTAGCATCGCAAGGCGCAAGTGCGCGAGCGCCTTGCGACACGGAGAGATACGGAGTTTCGCGCATTTTGGTTTTCAACGCGTTGCCGATTTCAGCACCCGGTCGACCATGGCAGGCGCAAGGCCGAGGTAATTTTTCGGTGAAGTCAGCGCTTCGATCGTGGCACGGTCGATCCTGACGGAGACGCGGGCGTCGGACGAGAGCGCGTCCGCCAATGTCAGACCCTTCTCATTGGCGAGCCGGCAGGCATCATAGACCACGTCATGCGCCTCCTGCCGCCCGATCTGCGGCGCCAGCCCCATCATGACCGCTTCGGCCACGATCAGGCCGCGGCTGATGGCGAGATTGTCGTTCATCTTCCTTTCATCGACGATGAGGCCTGCTAGCGCAAACTTCGCCTGGTGCAGCGCGCCGGCGGTCAGCACGAAGCTTTCCGGGATCGCCATCCATTCGGCATGCCAGGGCCCGGTGGCGCGCTCGAAATCCTGCACCATCGCATCCAGCATCAGACTGGCATGCTGGCGCACCGCCTTGGACGCCGCGAGCATCAGCTCCGAGGAAATCGGGTTGCGCTTCTGCGGCATGGTCGAGGAGGCGCCGCGGCCCTTGACGAAAGGCTCGTAGACCTCGGCGAACTCGGTCGAGGCCATGATCATGATGTCGAGCGCGATCTTGCCGAGTGAGCCTGTGACGAGCGCGAGGAAGTTCACGGCCTCGGCAAAGCCGTCGCGCGCGACGTGCCAGGTCGAGGCGGGAACGCCGAGCCCGAGCTCGGCGCAGAGCGCCTCCTGCACCTCGAACCCCTTGCCGCCGAGCGAGGCCAGCGTTCCGGCGGCGCCGGCGAACTGTCCGACCAGCACGCGCGGCTTCAATTGCACGAGCCGCTCGGCGTGGCGGTCGAACATCGCGAGCCAGATCGCGGTCTTGTAGCCGAACGTCACCGGCAGCGCCTGCTGGAGATGGGTACGCCCGGCCATCGGCGTGTCGCGGTAGCGCTTCGAGAGGTCCGCGAGGATGTTTCGCAGCTCGGCGATGTCGCGCTCGACGATCCCGAGCGCGGCGCGCAATTGCAGCACCACCGCGGTATCCATGATGTCCTGCGTGGTCGCGCCCCAATGCACATAGCGGCCGGCCTCGCCGCACTGCTTCACCATCTGATGAACCAGCGGCAGGATCGGATAGCCGACGATGTCGGTCTCCTGTCGCAGCAGATCGAAATCGAATGCGGCGACGTCGGTCAGCGCCGCGATCTGGTCGGCGGCTTCCTGCGGGATCACGCCGCACTTCGCCTCCGCCTTCGCCAGCGCCACCTCGACCTCGGCATAGCGCGCCACCAGCGCGACATCGGAAAACACCTCGCGCATCTCGGGCGTGCCGAAGGCGTCGCGGAACAGCATGGAATCGAGCACGGTCGTCGAGGCGGGAAAAGCGGGCATGGGCGTTTCTTTATGGTTTGCGTTTGTGTGAGAGCAGCTTACGCGGGCCGCGCTGTTCGGCAATGGACATTCATGGCTCGCCACCCATTCGATGCCGTACGACGACATTACGACGGCGCATCGCTCCATCACCCCCGCCATCCTGAGATGCGAAGCGTGCGACGCGCGGCGGCGCACGAAGCGCCTCGAAATGATGAGCGGCCGCGATGCAGCCGGGCCGTCGCCCTTCGACGGCCGTGACAAGGCGGCCACTTCAGGGGAACGGGGATAAATTGTGCGCGCGGCAAGATCGGGCTATGTGCGCAGCCCGCGACAGTCCACCAGACCCGCCACATTCTCATTCAAGTTGCATTCCTATCCGAAAACGGCATAGCAGCCATCACGCGATCGTGGTGAACCCGGCAGGCCGCTCAGCGGACTCACAGTCTTAGAGTCGAAATCCATTCTGATTTCATCATTGCCTGATGTCATTGCGAGGGTTGAGTTTTCGACGTGCAGTTTATGTTCCGGGACCACCTTCTCGACACCGACCGGCGCGAGCTGAGCCGCGAGCAGGTTCCCGTGGCCGTGGAGCCGCAGGTCTTCGACCTCGTCGTCCACCTCATGGAGAACCGCGACCGGGTGGTCAGCAAGGATGAGCTGATCGACAAGATCTGGCACGGGCGCAGCGTCTCCGAATCCACCCTGACCAGCCGGATCAACGCGGCGCGCAAGGCGATCGGCGACAGCGGAGCCAACCAGGCGCTGATCCGCACCATCGCGCGCAAGGGCTTTCGTTTCGTCGGCGCCGTCCAGACGCAGCGCGGCGCGGCCTTGCCGGAGCCGGGCCGTGTCGCCCAGGCGCCGCAGGCGGCGCTCGCGCTGCCCGACCGTCCCGCGATCGCCGTGCTGCCCTTCACCAATATGAGCGGCGACCGCGAGCAGGACTATTTCTCCGACGGCATCAGCGAGGACATCATCACGGCGCTGTCGAAGCTGCGCTGGTTCTTCGTCGTCGCCCGCAACTCTTCCTTCGTCTACAAGGGCCGCGCCGTTCACATGCACGAAGTCGCGCGCGAGCTCGGCGTACGCTATGTGCTCGAAGGCAGCGTGCGGCGCAGCGGCGATCGCCTGCGCATCTCGGCGCAGCTCAACGACGTCTCGACCGGCAGCCATCTCTGGGCCGAGCGTTACGACCGCGAGCTTGCCGACATCTTCGCCGTGCAGGACGAGATCACCGAGGCGATCGTCGCCGCGATCGAGCCGCAGCTCTATACCGCCGAAAGCTTTCGTGCCCAGCAGAAGCCACCGGGCAGCCTCGACGCCTGGGACCTCGTGATGCGTGCGCTGTCGCATTACTGGCGCATCACGCGCGAGGACAACGCCGCCGCGCAAGGACTGCTGGAACAGGCGACCGCGATCGATCCCGCCTATGGCAAGGCGCTGGGCCTGCTCGCGACCAGCCATATCTTCGGCGCGCATATGGGCTGGGCCGACATGGCCATGACCGTGCCGGTCGCCGAACGCGCGGCGCTCGCGGCGGTGGAAGCCGATCGCGAGGACGCCTGGGCCCATCACGGTCTGGCTTACACTTATTTGTTCCGCCGCCGCTTCGACGACGCGCTGGCTGAGTTCGAGCTGACGCTGCAACTCAATCCGAATTTTGCGATGGCGCACGCTTTCTACGGCGTGACGCTGTGCTACGCGGGGAGATGGCGAGACGGCGATGCCGCCGCACGCCGCGCGCTGCGGCTGAGCCCGCGCGATCCGCTCGCGGCGATCTATTGCGGCGTAGCCGCCTATGCCCAGTTCATCGGCCGCAACTATGAGGGCGCCGTGCAGATGGCGCGGGAATCGATGCGGCAGCGCGCCGATTTCGTCGGCGCCCATCGCGTGCTGACGGCCGCCGCCGGCATGTTGGGCGATCCTCAGCTCGCGGCGTACGCGCTGCGGGGCCTGCAACGCACCCAGCCCGGCATCTCGCTGGCCTGGCTCACGCGCGAGCTGCCGATGCGGCGGGCAGAGGATCGCGAGCACTATCTGCAGGGGTTTCGGCGCGCGGGGATGAGGTAGACCCTGCTCACCCTCCTGGAGGGGGAGGGACGAGCGTAGCTCGCCCGTGGGTCGGCTCGTATCTGAGCGCTGCGAAGGTGAGAGACGGGGTGGGGTGACGGTCTCTCCACAACGAAGACTGCCTGTGTGAGAGATCACCCCACCCCGCTCGCGCTTCGCGCGATCGACCCTCCCCCTCCAGGGGAGGGTAAGAGCGCCTCTACTCCTGCATCATCTCGCCGCTGCCGCCGAACTCCGCCGGAAAGTCCTTCAGTTTCGGCAGGCCGTCGCGCATCGGCAGCACCGTCTCGGCGTAGTTGACGTGGACGCCGGGCGTGAATCCGAGCGTGGGGATGGTGGCGGTGAAGACGTCGATCAGGTCGAGCGGCGGGTGGTTGGTCATGAGATGACCGCCGCACTTCTTGCAATATTTGCGCTGGCTGAGCGGCGTCTTGGCAAAGGTCTCGACGTTCTGGGCGCCTTCGGTGATGCGCACGGCTTCCGGCTTCCACAGGCTGAAGGCATTCACCGGGCCGCCCGACCACGAGCGGCAGGAGCGGCAATGGCAATAGCCCATCGCCGCCGGCTCGCCCGTGACCTCGATCGTGACCGCGCCACAGAAGCAGTTTCCGACATGTTTCATTGGGTCGTCTCCGTTGGATGAAGATTGAAATTCCTCTCCCCGCTCCGGCTCGCCGATAAACCGGCAAAGGCGGATGCGGGGAGAGGCGTCGGAGCGGAGGGAACACCCCGAGGGACGTTGAAGGCTGGAGGCCGGCAACGTCCGTTACGCGCTTCGGTTCCGCCGCGCGTCCTCCTTTCGGTGGACGCGGCGGAAAGATGCTACGGCTATACCGATCTGCGCCAGGGAATAAGCATCGACACCCGTTGTTTGTACTGCCGGTATTCGTCTCCGAAGAGATCGACGAGGTCGTGCTCCTCCAGCGCGATGCCGACGAAGATGTAGAGCGTGGTCACGGCCGCGAACAGCAGATGGCCGGCTGTCATGACCGGCGCCGCCCAGAACGCGATGATGAAGCCGAGATAGATCGGATGACGAACGAACTTGTAGAACAACGGCGTCTTGAAGCGCGGCGGTGCCGCCTCATTGCCCACGAGATGGTTGGTCACCTGGTGCAACCCGAACAATTCGAAGTGATTGATGATGAAGGTCGAGGCGAACACCAGCACCCAGCCCGCGAGGGACAGCGTGACCAGCGTCACGGCGAGATCCGGGTTTCCGACATCCCATACGACCGCAGGCATCGGACGCCACTGCCAGAACAGGAGCAGCAATGACAGGCTCGCGAACAGCACGTAGGTCGAGCGCTCGACCGGCTTGGGGACGAACTGCGTCCACCACGCCTTGAACTGCTTGCGCGCCATCACGCTGTGCTGAACGGCGAACAGCGTCATCAGCAGTAGATTGATGATGACGGCTTCGGCCGTCGGCGTGTCGGTTCCGGTGTCGATGGTCTTCGGCACCACCAGCCCCATGACGAAGCCGATGGCGTAGAGAATGGTGACGAAAAACACGAGATATGCCGCAATTCCGTACAGAAAGCCGATGAATTTGAAAATGCGTGAGCCCGCAACCTCCGGGCCGATGGAATGAAGCTGGTGATCAAGTTGGGTCATAGAACGCTCCGTTGTGCCGAGGCATCGGCACTGTTTAGTGTTCGCACCATGCCGGATCGGACACCCCCTGACTTTCACGGACGGTTGATTTTCGCCTGAGACCACTTTGATTTTTGCTTGAGACGACAGAAACGTGCGATTTCTCTTTGAAAACAACGTGCTCGACGGCGACCTGCGGGAACTGACGTGCAGCGGCGCAGCCGTGCCGCTGCAGCCGCAGGTGTTCGATCTGCTGCTTTATCTGGTCGCGCAACGCGCCCGTGTGGTCAGCAAGGATGACCTGATCAGCCAGATCTGGAGCGACAGGATCGTCTCGGATTCCGCCCTGAACAGCCGAATCAATGCCGCGCGCAAGGCGCTTGGCGACGACGGCGCGACGCAGCGGCTGATCAAGACGATCCCGCGCAAGGGCTTTCGCTTCGTCGGCGAAGTCCGGGAAGATGTGGCAGCGACGCTTGCGCCGGTGGAACCCGGCCCTGCCCCGGTGCGCGCCGTGACGGATCGCCCGGCGATCGCGGTGCTCGCCTTCGAGAATATGAGCGGCGATCCCGCGCAGGAATATTTCGGCGACGGGATCAGCGAGGACATTCTCACCGCGCTGTCGAAGCAGCGCTGGTTCATGGTGATCGCCCGCAATTCGTCCTTCACCTACAAGGGGCGCTCGGTTCATATCAGGCAGATCGCCGAGGAGCTCGGCGTCCGCTACATCGTCGAAGGCAGCGTGCGCAAGGTCGACAACCGTGTGCGCATCACCGCGCAGCTCAACGACGCCACCACCGGCAGCCATCTCTGGGCCGAGCGCTACGACCGCGAGCTTGTCGACGTCTTCGCCGTGCAGGACGACATCACCAACGCGATCGTCGCGGCGATCGAGCCGCAGATCCATGCGGCCGAGAATTTTCGCGCCGACCGCAAGCCGCCCGCGAGCCTCGATGCCTGGGACCTGCTGATGCGCGCGCTGTCGCATTATTGGCGGGTGACGCAGCAGGACCACAAGGCTGCGCAGGCATTGCTCGAACGCGCCATTTCGATCGACTCGAACTACGGCCAGGCGCTGTCGGTGCTCGCGGCAAGCCACATGTTCGGCGTCCATCTCGGCTGGGCGGAGCTTGCCACGACGGTGCCGATCGCGGAGGCCGCCGCGCTCGCCGCGGTGCGCCATGACCACGAGGATGCCTGGGCGCATGCCGCGCTCGGCAGCGTCTTCTTCTCGACGCGCAGGCTTTCCGACGCGCTGTCCGAGTTCGAGCAGGCGCTCGCGCTCAACCCGAACTTCTCGCTGGCGCAGGGCTATTACGCCCTGGCGCTGTCCTACGCCGGTCGTTCCGGGGAATCGTTCGATGCGGCGCAGAGGGCGATCCGGCTCTCGCCGCGCGATCCGTCGCTGGCGATCTATTACGGCATTGCCGGCTATGCGCGCTTCACCGAACGGCATTACGACGAGGCGATCGCGCTGGCGCGCGAGGCGATCCGCCATCGCGGCGACCTCACCGGCGCCTACCGCGTGCTCGCGGTGTCCGCCGGCATGACCGGCGACTGCGCGCTGGCCGAGATGGCGCTGGGCGAACTCCGCCGTACCCAGCCCAACATCTCGCTGCACTGGATCGCGACGCAGCTGCCCTGGGCCAGTGACGCCGATCGCGAGCACTATCTGGAGGGGTTCCGGCGTGCGGGGTTGGGGTAGAGAACTCCCTCTCCCCGCAAATGGGCAAAGGGCGGATGCAGATACGACGCGTCGTCTCAGGTTCCTCCGCACGCGGTCAGTGGATCGTAATCGGGCCGCATCAGCATCGCGTGGAGCTGGCGCCGCCGAACGCCCATGTTGCCACCGTCGAAGATCGGCAGCGCCAACGCGTCCTGCAACAAGCGGCCGAACGGCGCCGCGTGATCATAGCTGTCGATGCCGACCACGCGCATCAGGTCGGTGATGACCCGCACCGCGGCTTCGGAGCCGAAGATCTTGGCCTGGACCGCGAGCTCGTCGGCGCCCGGTGATTGCGTATCGAGCGCATGGCAGGCCCGCCAGCTCAGGTAGCGCGCGGCTTCGATAGTGGTCTTGGCATCGGCGAGTGCATAGCCGACCGCCTGATGCTCGATGATCGCCTGTACCCCGCCGCGTTTCTCGGTGCGGGCAAAATGCAATGCGAAGTCGAAGGCGGCCCGCATCAGGGCGACACCGAAGATGCCGACCAGCGCCGCCGTGCCGGTGAAGGCGGCGGACGCCAGCATCAAGCCGCCCCCCTCCTGCCCGAGCAGATTGCCGTGCGGCGCGGTGACGGCACGCAGGCTGAATTCCGGCACGAGGTGAGCGCGGTGGCCGATCGAATCAATAGCGCGTTCGAACACGATGCCATGCACCGGGCCTTCGACCGCAATGATGGAGACACCCTGCTCTGGTGGCGCGGCGGGATTGGTCCGGCACACCACGCACAACACGTCGGCGCCATTGCGATCCCACCCGGTGGCGGACGACACCCATTTCTTGCGGCCGTTGATGATCCAATTGCCGAGCTCGCGTTTTGCGGTGGTGCGCACGCCCTCGCCCGGCGGCGGTGCGGCAGCATTGGCGCTGCCGCCGGGTTCCGAGGAGCAGAAGCCCGCAAGCGGAGCGCCGCTCGTCTCCAGGAACGGTGCAAGCAGGCGGGCGCATTGCTCCGCGGTGCCACCAAGCAGAATTGGCAGCAGACCGAGCACCGTGCCGAGCATGGTCAGCGTCACGCTCGGATTCACGGCGTAGAATTCTTCCGCCAAGATCGCCATGTCGATGAGTCCGGCATTGTCGCCGCCCGCCGGCGCCGGAATGCATTTGCGCAGATAACCGGCAGCGACCATCGCCTCATAGGTCGGCTTCGTCGCGAGGAAGCGCTCTTCCGGCGTCGCCAGCAACTCCGCCTTGCCGGCGCCGGCCAAGACCTCCGCCGCGAATTTTCGCGATTGAAGCTGCAACGCGCGCTGCGCAGGTGAAAGCGTGAAATCAATCGCCATCGAACATCTCCCTTGCTCCGGCAGGTCACCAGGGTGAGCCGAGCGAGGGCGGAAAATCTTGGTCGGCAGCGACCTAATTCTTGGCTGGAGGTGAACTACTCGCCCTTCCCCTTCGTCCTGCGAAATTCGCGCGGGGCGAGGCCGTGGCTGCGCTTGAAGAGGCGGTTGAAGTGCGAGATGTCGGAAAAGCCGGCCTCATACGCGATCGTGGAGATGGTCTTGTGACGATGCTGTGCGTCGAGCAGGTCGCGGGCGCAGATCAGGATCCGCCGTTCGCTGACATGCTCGCCGACGGAGCGGCCGGTCGCGACGAACAACCGGTGCACATAGCGCTCCGAGCAGCGGAACTTCCGGGCAAGCAATTCGGCATCGAGACCGGGATCGTCGCTGTGGCGGTCGATATGGTCGAGCATCATCGACAGCAGCACGGGCGCATTCACACGCGCAACCGGCATTTCACCCAGCATCTCCGGTGCATGCGCGATCAGCTCGACCACATGCGTGCCGCTGCTTGCCGCAACGGCGGGTGCTGCCAGGCAAAGCTCGGCATAGCCTGCGAGCGTGCGCGACAACGCGCGGCCATTTTCCGTCCTCGACAACGCAAGCCGCGGAGAATCCGCAAAGCTCTTTGGCAGGTGCCGCCGCGGCACGGCAAAGCAAAAGAGGCGGAAGTCGCGGCCGTTGGCAATCTCGAACGGCTCGGTCGTATCGGCGACCGCGAGGTCGCCGGGCGCACAGACCTGCTCGTGTCCCCGCTGCGTCGTGCGGCCCAGACCCTCGAGCTGGAGATTGACGAAGCAGAGATCATCCGTGCTTCGCGCAATATGGGGCCGCAGCCGGAGAACGCAGTGCCCTGTGGCTTTCACCAGCGAAATCTGGACCGACGCAGCGTCGGTACGCGCGATCGAACCTTCGAAGGGACGGTCGGCGATTTTACGCGGCTCGAGCCGGACAAAGGCCGCAGCGAGATCGTCGGCCCAACTGCCGAAGGGCTGATCGGCGCGAGATGGCTTGGCTGACCATTCCATAGGTGCGCCCCCGGAACGAGGAATTCGCGCGTGCAAATTCAGATTGGACGACCCAGCGGGACGGAAGGATAGCTTTTGGCGAACAACCGGTCAAATCTCGAAGGCGCGCAATATGCGACCGTCATCACGTCGTCATTGCGAGTGCAGCCGTCGGCGTACCGGAAACCACGTGAATGGTTAGAGAAGCAATCCGCTACCTGGCTTTGGCCTGTATCGGCTTCGGTGCCGGCACGGCGGCCCATTCCTTGTCGGCGCGGGGGCCGTTGAGATCGCCGGTGAGGCCGACGAGCTGGCCGGGCAGCACGTCGAGGGTCTGCTGCCAGGTCTGGGTCTGGCACAGGAACTTGATCAGGCAACCCCTGAGCTTGAGGCGATCGGCGGAGTCGCGCCACAGCGAGACCGAATAGGATTTGCCGTCCTCGGCATTGTAGATCTCGCCGGCAAACTGTCCCTCCGGCGTCGCCTGCAAACCCATGATGAGCTGATGGCCGAGCAGCGCGCGGGCGCGTTTGTCGGGATCGGGATTCTCCTTGTCGCGATAAGGCTGGCCGCGCTTGTCGGCCGGTTCCTTCATCCAGACGATGAAGCCGCAGATGCGGTCGCGCGACGGCCCGCAGCGCTCGAGCCTGATGCGCGCGCGGCCGTCCTGGACGAGCCAGGTGCCGCTGGGGTCGGGCGGCGCCGCGGCGCCGGCGCGGCCGCCAAACACCATCATCAGGATCGTGATCGCAACGCGCAGCACGAAGCGAAGGACAATGTTCATCTGCGGCACCTTTCGTTGGATGGGTCGCGGCGTCAGTTCAATTGCGCCATCAGCGCGTCGGCGCCCTTGTCGAGGCCGGCGGTGGCGGCGGCGAGCGCGCCGGCGGTGGCCTTGATGTCGTAGGCAGCCGGGTATTGCTTGGTGACGTAGGCGGAGAGCAGGCGCGCAGTGGCGGCATCGAAGATCTCGACGCCGTAGATGACCGAGCCGGTCATGGTGCCCTCGCCGTCGCGCGCGGCCTGCACGCCGTTGTAGACGGCGCCGGCGACGTCGAAGCGGGAGAGCGTGCCGAGCACCGGCGTGTTGGCGACGGCGCCGGTGAGTGTCAGCCTGATCCGCAGCGTCTCCGGCCCACGCTCGCGCACCAGCGCGAAGCGGCCGCGCAGACCCTCGGCGAAACGGGCCTGCATGTAGGCGGCAAGCGTCGCCTTGTCCTTGTCGGACATGTCGCCGAACTGGTGATCCCTGCCGCGATACACCACGACCGGTTCGAGGATGACTCTATTGTAAGCGCGCCAGTCGACCGGCGTGGAATAGCGGTAGGGCACGCGGCCGGAGGCGTCCGACTTGTCCGGAGCCATGTAGGCTGAGGACGCCATCCCCGAATACGGCACGGGCGCGACGGTGGCGCAGCCCGCGACGGCTGCGCCGAGCAGCAGCGTTCCCAGACCGCGCAGGGCGATCGAGCGATTCATTCCAGACTCCTCTAGCGGCTTGCTGCCAAGGCAATGGCGACCGCAGCCGCGTACGGGACCAGACGCGGCTGCGGCGCTCACCGGTGCCAACCCGAGGCTTCGTCCGGGGCCATCTCGGAAGCCTTGGGTCGTCTCAGTGTGTCGATTTATAAAACCGACTAGACGGTTTGTAAAGTTCAAAAACGGGGGTCTGACACATTTGGCCGCAGGCGCGGCTTTGGGCAGTGATCGGCGGGAAATTGCTGACGATGAATCAGGCGCGCTTGCGCGGCGTTGCGGCTTTCGCCGCCGAGTGCCCGCCGGATTTGGCGGTGCGCTTGGCGGCCGGCCGCTCGAGGCCGGTCCACTGCGCGTCGTCGAGCAGACGCGCGAACAGCCGCTGGTGCTCGTCCTTGCTGAGCGGTGACATGCCGAACAACGAGCTCAGCAGCAGTCCCATCGCGCCGGCCCAGCGCAGCATCGCGAGATCAGGATCAGTGGCCTCTTCCCTGATCGCCGCCATCCTCTCCATCTCGCGCTCGCGCGGCAGCGCCATCAGGCTGGGATTCTCGACCATGGCCGCAACCAGCGCCAGCGCGGCAGAATTCGGCGAGGTGGCCGCTTCGCGCACGGTCGCGAGCTGGGTCGCCAGATTGGGATTCGCGGAGGTCGCGCTCACCTTTGCCATGGTGCTGGTGGCGAACTCCTCGAAATGCGCCATCTGCCGGTCGAGCAACGCCTTCAGCACCGCTTCCTTGGTGCGGAACTGATGCATCACGCCGCCCTTGCTGAGTCCGCTCTCGCGCGCGATCGCATCCAGCGTCAGCCGGCCCGGCCCGTCGCGCGCGATGATCGCGATGGCCGCTTCGAGTGCGGCGTTACGGGATCGTTCGGAGCGGCTGGCATTGTCCATGGCCGACTTGTCTCCGTGACAAGACAATGAATCAAGTGAAAACAGGACGCGCTGTACATTTTTTGTGCGAACACTGTCGAGACTTTCATCTTGCGGCCCCGAATGAGACTGTGTGAGCCTCGATACCGGATGGGGACTGGGATGGGCCGGCCGGAGCTTTGCGCGCCATGACGTGCGAAGCGTTCTCGGCCGGTCTCGCTTGAGAAAGATACGACATGCCAAAACGAGTGTTGCTTGGTGCCCTCCTGGCTTGCGGCCTCACGGCCTCGGCGCTGGCGCAAGAGCCGAGGACGGGGGGCGTGATCAACGCCGTGATCCAGCCCGAGCCGCCCGGCCTGATGCTTGCGCAGGTCCAGAACGGCCCGACTCAAATGGTCTCGGGCAACATCTTCGAGGGCCTGCTGCGCTACAGCCCCAAGCTCGAGCCGCTGCCGGAGCTTGCCGAAAGCTGGAGCGTCAGCGAGGACGCCAAGACCTACACCTTCAAGCTCAAGAAGGGCGTGACCTGGCATGACGGCAAGCCCTTCACCGCCGCCGACGTCCTGTTCTCGATGGAGATGCTGAAGCAGACGCATGCGCGTGCCCGCACCAATCTGGCGCAGGTCGACAAGATCGAGACGCCGGACGACTATACGGTGGTGTTCACGCTGAAGCAGCCGTTCGGACCGTTCCTCGGCATCTTCGAGGTCGGCTCGATGCCGATGGTGCCGAAGCATCTCTATGAAGGCACCGACTGGAAGACCAACCCCTACAACAACGCGCCGGTCGGCACCGGCCCCTTCATGTTCAAGGAGTGGCAGAAGGGCTCGTTCATCCGCCTGGTCAAGAACCCGAACTACCACGAAAAGGGCAAGCCCTATCTCGACGAGATCTACTGGCAGATCATTCCCGACGCCGCCGCGCGCTCGGTGGCGTACGAGACCGGCAAGGTCGACGTGCTGCCCGGCGGCTCGGTCGAGAATTTCGACGTGCCGCGGCTGTCCAAGCTGAAGGACACCTGCGTCACCGGCGCCGGCTGGGAGTTCTTCTCGCCGCTGGCCTGGCTGTGGCTCAACAACCGCCAGGGTCCGCTCGCCGACAAGCGGGTGCGGCAGGCGATCATGTTCGCGATCGACCGCGACTTCGCCAAGGACGTGATCTGGAACGGGCTCGGCAAGGTCGCGACCGGCCCGTCCGCCTCGACCATCAAGTACTACACCGACGACGTGCCGAAATACCCTTACGATCCGGCCAAGGCCAAGGCGCTGCTGAAGGAAGCCGGCTACAAGGGCGAGAAGATCCGCCTGCTGCCGCTCGCCTATGGCGAGACCTGGCAGCGCTGGGGTGAAGCCGTGAAGCAGAACCTCCAGGACGTCGGCATGAACATCGAGACGATCGCCACCGACGTTGCCGGCGGCAACCAGAAGATCGGCGACTGGGACTACGACATCGCCTTCACATATCTCTACCAGTATGGCGATCCCGCGCTCGGCGTCGGCCGCAATTATATCTCCAGCAACATCGCCAAGGGGCAGGTCTTCAACAACGTCGAGGGCTACTCCAACCCGGAGATCGACAAGCTCTTCGCCGACGGCGCGACCGCGACGCCGGACTCGAAGCGCAAGGAGATCTACGAGAAGGCGCAAAAAATCCTGGTCGAGGACGTGCCGGTGGCCTGGATGCTGGAATTGCAATTCCCGACCATCACCCGCTGCAAGGTCAAGAACCTGATCACCACGGGCATCGGGGTCAATGACGGCTTCAAGGACGCATGGCTGGACAAGTAATGGCTGCCCTCTTCACCTCTCCCGCTCGCGGGGAGAGGTCGAATGTGCGCATAGCGCACATTCGGGTGAGGGGGAGTCTCCGCGAGCTCAACTATCACGGTCCCCGCGGAGAGTCCCCCTCACCCCAACCCTCTCCCCGCATCCGCCTTCGCCGAGGCTTCGGCGGACAAGAGCGGGGCGAGGGAGCCCACTGTCTCCGTGGCTCCAGGTCACGCTACAAGAGATGACTCTCTAATATGCTCTCCTTCGTCGCTCAGCGTGTCCTGAAGGGCGTGATCGTCCTGCTCGCGATCGTCGTCCTCAATTTCTTCCTGATCCGGCTTGCGCCCGGCGACCCCGCGGTCGTGATGGCGGGCGAGGCCGGCGCCAGTGACCAGGTCTTCGTCAAGCAGCTCCGGGAAAAGTTCGGCCTCGACAAGCCGCTGCCCGAGCAGCTCTTCATCTACGTCAAGGGCGTCGTCACGCTCGACCTCGGCTTCTCCTTCCGCCAGCAGGCGCCGGTCGTGAAGCTGATCGGCGAGCGGCTGCCGGCGACGCTGCTGCTGACACTGACCGCATTCGCGATCTCGCTCATGCTCGGCGTTCTCTTCGGCACCTTCGCCGCGCGCTTTGCCGGAACCTTCCTCGACACGGCCATCACCGTGTTCGCGCTGATCTTCTACGCCATGCCGATCTTCTGGGTGGCGCTGATGGGAATCCTCCTGTTCTCGGTCACCATGGATTGGCTGCCGAGCTTCGGTTACGAGACGGTCGGCGCCAACCTCACCGGCCTTGCCCACGCAGTCGACGTCGCAAAGCACCTGATCATGCCGGCGATGACGCTTGGCCTGTTCTTCATGGCGACCTACACCCGCATGACGCGCGCTTCGATGCTGGAAGTGAAACGCCTCGACTTCGTCAAGACCGCGCGCGCAAAGGGCCTCTCCGACGCCGTGATCCAGCGCCGCCACGTGCTGCGCAACGCGCTGCTGCCGGTCGTGACGCTGGCCGGTGTGCATTCCGGCACGCTGATCGGCGGCGCCGTCATCACCGAGACCGTGTTCGCATGGCCCGGCATCGGGCGTCTGATGTACGACGCGCTGCTCCAGCGCGACTACAACCTCCTGCTCGGCGTCTTCGTGATCTGCTCCGCCATGGTGCTGATCTTCAACCTCATCACCGACCTCGTCTACCGACTGGTCGACCCGCGCATCGAATTCGCCTCATGAAACAGTTCTGGAAATCGATGCTGAAGAGCCCGAGTGGCGTCGTCGGGCTCGTCATCCTTGTCCTTGCGATCTCGATCGCGGTGTTCGGGCCGTTGCTGTTCCCGAATTCACCCTGGCGCATGGTGCAGCGGCCGTTCCTGCCGCCCTTCACGCTCTCGACCGTGCCGCTCGGCACCGACGCGCTCGGCCGCGACGTGTTCGCCGGCATGATCTTTGGCGCGCGCGTCTCGCTGCTGGTGGGTCTCGTCTCCACGCTGGTCGCGCTGGTCGTCGGCGTTCCCATTGGCGCCATGGCCGGCTATTTCGGCGGCAAGGTCGACGACGCCCTGATGCGCTTCACCGAGTTCTTCCAGACCATTCCGAGCTTCGCGCTCGCGATCGTGCTGGTCGCGATCCTCCAGCCCTCGATCTACTCGATCGTGGCCTCGATCGCGGTGGTGAGCTGGCCGCCGGTCGCCCGCCTCGTGCGTGGCGAGGTGCTGTCGCTGCGCACGCGCGAATATGTCCAGGCCGCCGTCGTCACCGGCCAGAGCAACACCTGGATCATCCTGCGCGAGATCCTGCCGAACGCGCTGTCGCCGGTGATCGTGCTGGCTTCGCTGATGGTGGCGACCGCCATCCTGCTGGAATCCTCGCTGGCATTCCTCGGGCTCGGCGATCCCAATCTGATCTCCTGGGGCTACATGGTCGGCGCCGGCCGCACCGTGATCCGCCAGGCATGGTGGATCACGGTGTTTCCCGGCGTCGCCATTCTGATCTCGGTGCTCGGGCTGAACCTGATCGGCGAAGGCCTCAACGACGCGCTCAATCCGCGCCTGTCGCGGGAGGGCCGCTGATGATGACCGCGCCGCCCGCCGTCTCGATCAAGAATCTGCGGATCGCGCTGCCCAAGGGCGCCGAGCGTCCGTTCGCGGTCGACGGCGTCTCGCTGGATCTTCGGCCCGGCAAGATCGTCTGCGTCGTCGGCGAATCCGGCTCCGGCAAGTCGATGTGCGCACATGCGCTGATGGGCCTGCTGCCTGATACGGTCGCCGTCACCTCCGGTGAGATCCAGTTCGAAGGCCGCGACCTGCTCAAGCTCGACGACGACGGCTGGCGCGATTTGCGCGGCCGCCGGCTCGCGATGATTTTTCAGGAGCCGATGACCGCGCTCAATCCGTTGATGCGGATCGGCGACCAGATGGCGGAGATGTTCGAGGCCCACGGCTTGCTGACGCCAAAGGAGCGGCGCGCCAAGGCGCTGTCGCTGGCGCGCGAGGTCGGCCTACCCGACCCCGAGCGCATTGTCCGCGCCTATCCGCACCAGCTCTCCGGCGGCCAGCGCCAGCGCGCCATGATCGCGATGGCGCTCGCGCTCGAGCCTGCGGTGCTCGTCGCGGACGAGCCCACCACCGCACTCGACGTCACCACGCAGGCGCAGATCCTGAAACTGATCCGCAACCTCCAGCGCAACCGCAACATGGCGGTGATGTTCATCACCCATGATTTCGGCGTGGTCGCCGACATCGCCGACCAGGTCGTGGTGCTCAGGCATGGCAAGGTCGTCGAGGAAGGCCCCGCTAGCTCCGTCTTCAACAATCCGCAGCACGACTACACCAAGGCGCTGCTCGCCGCCGTGCCGTCGATGGACCCGCCGGCGCGTGAGCCGCTCGACGACCAGGCCAGGGCCGTCGAGGTGATCGGGCTGGACAAGACCTATGTCACCTCAGGCGGCTGGTTTCGCGAGGACCGCCGCGTCGATGCCGCGCGCGAGGTCAACTTCAACATTCTCAAGGGCGAGACGCTCGGCCTCGTCGGCGAATCCGGCTCCGGCAAATCGTCGGTGGCGCGGCTGGTGATGCGACTGATCGAAGCCGACCGCGGCACGGTGCGGATCGGCGAGACCGATCTCACGCAGCTCTCGGGCAAGGCGCTCCGCGCCGAGCGCCATCGCATCCAGATGATCTTTCAGGACCCGTTCGCCTCGCTCAATCCGCGCCGCAAGGTCGGGCACATCATCGCCGACGGTCCGATCGCAGCCGGCATCGATCCGAAACTGGCGTTCGACCGCGCCCGCGATCTCCTCAGGATGGTCGGGCTGGACGCCGGAGCGCTCGACCGCTACCCGCATGAATTCTCCGGCGGCCAGCGTCAGCGCATCGGCATCGCGCGCGCGCTCGCGCTCGAACCGGAAATCATCGTCGCCGACGAAGCCGTCTCCGCGCTCGACGTCTCCGTGCAGGCGCAGGTGTTGCGACTGCTCGAAGACCTCAAGGCGCGCCTCGGCCTCTCGATGCTGTTCATCACCCACGATCTGCGCGTCGCGGCGCAAATCTGCGACCGCATCGCGGTGATGCAGCGCGGCGCCATCGTCGAGTTGAAGCCGACCGCGCAACTGTTCGCCGCGCCAGAGCACGCCTATACGCGCGAGCTGCTTGCGGCGGTCCCAGGACGCAAGGAGCGCGCGCCGGCGGCGTAAGTCGGCCGATCGTGGTTGCTACTTGGCCGGAGGGTTGGTGTTCCTCCAGGTGGGGACTGAGTTGGTCACGCCGACCGATGGTTGATTGGACGTTCCGATCGACGGCGCAGTGACGGTCCCGACGGTCTGTCCGGAGCTTCCATAAGTTGTGCCTTGCGTTGCTGGCGCTCCGGAGCCACCGCCCGTGTTGCTTTGGGTGCCCGCCGCAGACGTCTGCGCGCCTGCCGCGAATGGCGATGCCGCAAATCCGACCGCGATAAGTACCGCTATCGAGCGTCTCGTTCTTGTCATGGCTAATCCTTTCGGGTGCGGTCTCTCAGTCGCGTCGGCCGTTCGCTCGTCGAACCACTCCTGCACTGAGCAATCTTACAACTCCACGCGCGCGAAAATGTGCCGCAAGACGATCACACTGCAGGACCTGACGCTGCATCACGATGGCGCGCGAGCAGCTCCAGCCGAACAGGTGCGCACTCCCGGCGCCTTGGCTCGCCGCCGCGCAGCGGTGCCGGGACGCAAGCAGCGCGCGCCGGCAACGTCAGGCCAGCTCATGGCTAAGGTATTCCGCTCCTCTTCGGGCGACGGAACACTCACGGGCTTTTTATCCCTCGTGACCGCCCGCACAGATGCGAAACAGAGGCCGACACCCCAGATTCGCATGGAATGATTTCCATCATCTGATGATGGATTTCCGATCCATTGGAGCCGATATGGGCCAGGTTATTCAGTTTGTCTCGAAATCCGAGCGCGAGCGCGTTCGCCTCATTCAGGAGGCACGCGCGATCTACGACAGCATTTTTCCGCCGGCTGATCCGAGCGGCGAGCCGCAGGGCAAGGCGACGATAGGCCGCGCGGCCAACGGCGACGCAGGAAATCTGGCGTGATCAAGATCATCGCGGTGCTGTGCAGCCTCTCCTCTCCGGCAAATTGTCACGAGCAGATCGTCACCACCTCGGACTTCGCCAACGTCTCGATGCAGTCCTGCCTGATGGGCGCGCCGCAGCTCGCCGAATGGATGAACGAGCATCCGGCCGAACGCCTGGCTGGATGGCGCTGCGTGTTCGGTCAACAGACCGGCAGGGGCGCCTGAGGCCACAGGCCGTCTGGTCAAGGACGGCGCCATCCAGTTGAACCGTGACGAGCATGCATCGCCAGGCTAGAATGGCGACGCTGTTTGGCAGAGGGGGACGCCGGATGGAGGTCGCCAGCCTCGTTCTTCCCGTGTTCGCAATCATCGTCACCGGCTGGCTTGCCGGCGAACTCGGTTATCTCTCCCGCTCGCTTGCGGACGCGCTGGTGCATTTTGCCTACAACGTGGCAATGCCGGCGCTGCTGATCGTCACGATCGCCCAGGAGCCGGCGCGCAATCTGCTGGAATGGCGCTTCCTTCTTGCATTCGGAGGCGGCTCGCTCCTCTGCTTCGCGCTGGTGTTCCTGGCGGTCCGCGCGGGCGGCAAGCACGATCTCGCCAGCAGCACGATCCATGGCATGGCGGCAGCCATGACCAATACCGGCTTCGTGGCGCTCCCGATCCTGCACGCGATCTACGGCCAGCCCGCCGTCTTGCCTGCCGCGGTGGCGACGGTGTTCGTCGCCGGCGTGATGTTTCCGCTCACGGTCATCCTGCTGGAAAGGGACGTGCGCAGCCCTGCGCATTCCGCCGGGCTGGTGAAGCAGATCCTGCTCAATCCGATGGTGCTGTCGACGCTGATCGGTCTCGTCTGGGCGATCACGGGCTTGCCGATTCCGGCGCCGGTCGCGGCCTATCTGAACATCATTGCCGCCGCGCTCACGCCCTGCGCGCTGTTTGCCATCGGGCTTGGCCTGTCGGTCGACGGCCTGCGATCCAACCTGAAAGCATCGTTCGCGCTCGCGACCGTGAAGCTGGTGGTGATGCCGCTGATCGTCTACGGACTTTGCGTGGTCACCGGCCTCAATCCGCTCTACACGGTTGC
The DNA here is from genome assembly GCF_052076025.1 of Bradyrhizobium sp. 956_D2_N1_4. NCBI lineage: Bacteria > Pseudomonadati > Pseudomonadota > Alphaproteobacteria > Hyphomicrobiales > Nitrobacteraceae > Bradyrhizobium > Bradyrhizobium sp. 956_D2_N1_4. Next base: position 6,953,416 of record NZ_CP197237.1, read on the forward strand.
CGCCGTCATATGCGCGGCCGTGCCGACGGCGAAGACCGTCTATGTGCTGGCGCACGAGCACAAGGTCGAGGAGAAGCTGGTCGCGGCCACCGTCTCGGTCACGACGATGCTGTCCGTCGCGACATTGCTGGTCGCGCTCTACCTGCTCTCCGGCCTCGCGCCCGGCACGCGTTGACGGTCATCGGCGCGCCTTGGCGACATGCCCTCTATCTCGTGGTGTTGCTCCAGGTCGGCACCGAATTGGTCACGCCGACCGACGGCCAATTGTACGAGCCGATCGAGGGCGCCGTGACCGTCCCGACCGTCTGTCCGGACGACCCGTAGGAGGTCCTGGGCTGCGCGACCGGCAATGCGGCGGCGCCATAGGTCGGGGCGACCACGCCCGTGCTGTAGTGATGCCGGCTCGGCCGGGCCTTCTTCGCTTCGGCTGCGAAGGGCGCGGCAAGCAGTCCGACAGTGATGAGTGCGGCAATGGCGGGTTTGATGCTTGTCATGGCGGTTCCCTTCATTGGCTGCGAGCCCAGTGTGCGATGTGTTCATTCAACGCAAGATTTCCATAGGCATCCGTTCATAACTTCGTGCACGCCCGAATGTGCCTGACCCAGACACCGCTGCCGTGGTCATCGTCGCTTCGGGCGACACGCCTTGCGGCCATGTCGCTCCTTAACTGTCGCGACAGAGTGCATCAGCGCCTTGAAGGCGACGATCGCCGGGTCGTCAGCGAGCGCGTGGTCGGGCCGCGACTCCAGATGCTCGACCACGGCCAGCAGCGCGTCCGCGATCTGTCCGATCTGCTTGCCGTAACCAGCGACATCCGACAGCACGTCCTTCTCGACATCTGGCGCCGAGGATTGCCCCACCGTGATGTTGACGAGGCCGAACTGGCCGCCGGTGGGACTGAAGAACGACGGATAAATGGACTGGACGACATCCCCCGACAGGGGCAGCTTGAACACAGGCATGCGATTTCGCCTCGCTGATGCTCGACCGGCATGGACACACTATCACGACCACCCGCCTTCGGATGGACCCGAATCAGCGCTAGTGCATCGCCTTCAGTGACTTCCCTGGACGCAAGCAGCATGACCGGCCCCGAACTGAAGCAGCTCCGCAACGACCTTTCCGATGCCCTCGAGCGCAAGCTCACCGCGGCCGACATGGCCAAGCTTTGCGGACTGCCGGAGAAGGGCGGCGCCGATACCATCCGGCGCTGGGAGGTCAGTGGCCCGACGCCGTCCGCAACCAAGGTGCTGCGCGTGCTGGCGATGGCGAGCGAGCGCTATCCGATCATGGAGAAGTTCGACGTCTTCGATCGCCACGACGTACGCGAGGAAGACCGGCCTGCAAGGCGCGCGGCCTTCCGCCAGCAGATGCGCGATGAGGCGCGGCGGCGTCTTGGTTAACGAGAGACGCGCGCAAGTTACCCGAGACTTGCGACGTTAAGCCTTCCTTCACCACTTCTTAAGCCGGCATTAAGCACGAAAATCTTTTACAGCCCAATAAGTTAGGTTGGCTGTCGCTGTGCCACGGATGTGACAGCATTTTCGTCAAAAGCGAGCTATCTGCAAAACCAACGACGGCGCGGACAGCGCGCCTGCCGGGGACCAAAGTGCTGGAGTTCAAGACGATGAAGAAGATTTTGTTTGCGACCGTTGCGCTGCTCGTGGTGGGCGCTGCCGCGCCGGCCGTCGGCGCCGATCTCGGCAACCGCAACTACTACAAGGCGCCCGCGCCGGCCTATGCCGCGCCGATCTACAACTGGACGGGCTTCTATGTCGGCGGCCATGTCGGCGGCGCGTTCTCCAGCGACAACAATTTCAACGGCCTCTCCACCGGCAACAACGGCAACGGCCGTTTCCTCGGCGGCGTGCAGGTCGGTGCGGACTGGCAGTTCAACCCGAACTTCGTGGTCGGCGTCGAAGGCCAGTATTCCTGGCTCTCCGGCAGCGTCGGCGCTGTGTTTCCGGGCGGCATCGCCTACAGCAACGACCAGCGTGGCCTCGGTTCGATCACCGGCCGCATCGGTTACACCTGGGGTCCGGGCCTGCTCTACGTGAAGGGCGGCTACGCCTATTCCGACAACAACGAGAAGGTGACCGTCGGCGGCGTGCCGACCGCCTTCCTCATCACCGGCGATCACCGCAACGGCTACACCGTCGGCGCGGGCCTCGAATACATGTTCGCCCCGAACTGGTCGGCCAAGGCCGAGTACCAGTACTACAATTTCGGCGACGCGAGCTTCACCGGCGGTCCGCTGGCGGGCACCGGCAGCTTCACCACCGACGACCACACCATCAAGGCGGGCGTCAACTACCGCTTCAACTGGGCCAACTCGTCGGTCGCGCGCTACTGATCGCGCCTCAAAAATCTCTTCATCATCAAGGGCCGGCAATTCTGCCGGCCCTTTCTTTTTTCGCTGTGCGGAACAGGCGCAACCGATTGTGCAACTTGCGATTTTTTAACCCGACCCAGGGATACTCCGCGGCGAAAATATAAAGATCACGCGTGGGGGAATTTCGATGGCGATCCGTCTGGGTGCTGGCCGTGTCCTTGGCCGTCTCAAGCCTCGTTTCAAGATGCCAAGGTGGGGCGTGCGCGGCAGCCTGTTCGCCGCCTTCGCATTGATCGCGGGCATGGGCCTCGTGATCGCAGCCGGCGCCGGCTTCGTGTTCAATCACCTCGGCGCGACCATGATGGATCTGAGCGGCCGCGACATCCCGCGCCTCTCCGCCAGCCTGCAGCTTGCCTCGCAGAGCGCGACGCTCGCCGCGCAAGGCCCGGGCCTGCTGGCATCGCCCTCCGACGAGGCGCTGAAGGAACGCACCAAGAGCGTGAAGGACATCCAGCAGCTCGCCATGGCCAAGCTCGGCGAGATCATCGAGCTCGGCGCCGACAAGCAGATCGCAACGGCGCTGCGCGACACCGCCAAGAGCATCGACGAGGCGACCCAGAGCCTGGTGTCGGCCGCGCGCGAGCGGCTCGAGACCGGCGCGCTGCATGACAAGCAGTATGAGGCGCTGCGCAAGGCCCAGCTCACCTTCGTCGGCGCGGCCGGTCCTGCGATGCTGGACGCACAGACGCGCCTGAACGCGATCCTCGGCGCGGCGGAAGTTTCCGCCGATGATGCGACTGAGGCTGCCCGCACCGTCTCCCAGGTCGCGACAATCTCCGCCAACGGCAATCTGATGGCCGCCGACATGATGGCGGCGCTGTCGGCCAACAACAGCGACACGCTGGAGGCGATCGAGAAGGAGTTCAAGGCGACGCGCGACCGCGTCAAGTCGAACCTCGAGGACCTCCCGAATATGCCCTCGATGCAGACGGTGCGCGACGCCGTGCAGAAGCTGTTCGCCTTCGGCGAGGGCAAGACCGGCGTGTTCAAGATCCGCCAGAAGGGGCTCGACGCCATCGACTACGGCCAGACCATTCTGGACGAGACCCGCAAGCTCAATGTCGGTCTCGGCATCAGCGTGCAGCAGCTCGTCGACGGCGTGCAGAAGGAGACCAACGCGTCGACCTTCCAGGCGCGCCAGGAGATCTCGCTCGCCACCACCGCGATGCTGGCGCTGGGCGCGCTGATGCTGGTCGGCTCGGCGCTGTTCGTCTGGCTCTATGTCGGCCGCAACATCCTGCGGCGGATCGGCGCGCTGCATCAGTCGATGCAGCTGCTCGCGAACGGCGACCTCGAGACGGAGATCTACCGCTCGAAGCACCACAACGACGAAATCTCGGTGATGGCGAACACGCTGCAGGTGTTCCGCGAGAGCATGATCGGGGCCCGCGCGATGTCGAGCGAGCAGGACAAGGACCGTGTCGCCAAGGCCGAGCGTGCCGCGCGCATGGAAGCGAAGATCGCCGAGTTCGAGGGCGCGGTACGCAACGCGCTCGACAATCTCGCGCAGTCGGCCAATTCGATGCAGTCCACCGCGCAGAGCATGTCGAACACCGCCGACCAGTCCAACGCGCTGGTGAACGCGGTCGCCTCCGCCGCGGAGGAGACCTCGGTCAACGTGCAGACCGTGTCATCAGGCACCGAGCAGCTGTCGTCCTCGATCGAGGAGATCAGCAAGCAGGTCGTCACCTCGGCCGCGATCGCCAGGAAGGCGGTCGACGAGGCCGGCGCCACCGACACCACGGTGCAGAGCCTTGCCGACAGTGCGAGCCGCATCAGCGTCGTGGTTGACCTGATCCAGACCATCGCCTCGCAAACCAACCTGCTCGCGCTCAACGCCACCATCGAGGCGGCGCGCGCGGGCGAAGCCGGCCGCGGCTTCGCAGTGGTCGCCTCCGAGGTGAAGAGCCTCGCGAGCCAGACCGCCAAGGCGACGGAAGAGATCCGCACCCAGATCGCCAGCATGCAGTCGGTTACGACCTCCGCGGTCGGCGCCATCCAGGGCATCGGCCGGATCATTGGCGAGATCAACGACGTGACGACGACGATCGCCGCCGCGGTCGAGGAACAGGGCGCAGCCACCCGCGAAATCGCCCGCAACATCCAGCATGCCGCCGGGGGCACCAGCGAGGTCTCCAGCAACATCATCGGCGTCTCCACGGCGTCCGCGGAAGCCGGCGCGGCGGCGAGCGAAGTGCTGGGCGCCTCCGACGCACTCCGCCGCGAAGCCGACATGCTGCGCGGAGAGATCGACGCATTCCTCAACAACATGCGGGCGGCGTAAGCCGCCGGCCCGTGGCCCGGATGGAGCGCGGCGTAATCCGGGTTACGGAAAACTGCTGGTATGACCGCCATGCGGAGACCACGGCCCGGCCTTTTTCGGCTGGCGCCCCGCGCCCGGCGGGTTTAAGCCGGTAGCATGAACCCGAAAACCGACACCGTGCAGTCCTCGGCTGAGGCCCTGCGCTATCCCTGGGAACAGCATCCCGGCCCCGAAGAGATCGTCGAGGTGCGTCCCGGCGTGTTGTGGGCGCGGCTGAAACTGCCGTTCCGCCTCAACCACGTGAACATCTACCTGCTCGCCGACGGCGACGGCTATGCCATGGTCGATGCCGGCTTCGGCAACGAGGAGACGATCGAGGCCTGGACCAGACTGTTCGAGGGGCCGCTGAAGGGCGTCAACATCACGCGCCTGATCGTCACGCATTCGCACCCCGATCACGTCGGCCTCGCGGGCTGGATCGTCGAGCGGTTCAACTGCCCGCTGGTGATGACGCAGGTCGAATATCTGCAATCGGTCTACCACCAGAACCGCGGCACCGAGGAGCGGCGCGAAGCTCAGCGGCTGTTCTTCCGCCGCCACGGCATGGACGAGTCGCTCACCGAAAAGCTGCTCGGCCGCGGCCAGGATTATCTCAAGCGCGTCTCGGTGCTGCCGCCGTCCTACCGCCGCATCTCGCATGGCGACGAGGTCGTGATCGGCACGCGCCGCTTCAAGGTGATCACCGGCGGCGGGCACGCGCTCGACCAGGTGATGCTGTATTGCGCCGACGACAAGCTGTTCCTCTCCGCCGACCAGGTGCTGAGCAAGATCTCGCCCAATGTCAGCGTCTGGGCGGTCGAGCCCGACCAGAACTCGCTCGGCGAATATCTGGCCTCGCTCGCGAGCCTCACCACCACCCTGCCCTACGATCTGCTGGTGCTGCCCGGCCACGGCGTGCCGTTCTATGGGCTGAAGACCCGCATCAAGCAGCTCGCCGATCACCACGAGGAGCGCTGCCGCCTGATCGCGGAAGCCTGCAGCGAGGTGCCGCAGACCTCGCGCGCATTGGTGCCTGTCGTGTTCAACAAGCACGTGCTGGACGAACACCAGATGGGTTTTGCCGCGGGCGAACTCGTTGCCCACGTCAATTACATGATCGTCGAGGGCCGGCTGACGGCGGAGACGAAAGACGGCGTGCTGCAGTTCCGGACGACGTGAGCTTTTCGCCTCTCCCCGCCTGCGGGGAGAGGGAGCAGACCTCCGCCGCGGCTACCAGCTCACTTCATATTCGCGATCGCGTGCAGCGCCGCGACGTAGCCGAACGGGCCCAGCCCGCAGATCACACCGGTCGCCACGAACGAGATCTTGGAGTGCCGGTGATATTCGTCGCGGGCGTGGATGTTGGAGATGTGGACCTCCAGCACCGGGCCTTCGAATGTCTTGATCGCGTCCATGATCGAGACCGAGGTGAAGGAGAAGCCGGCCGGATTGATGACGATCGCATTGGCATCCTGCCGCGCCGACTGGATCAGATCGACCAGCACGCCTTCATGGTTGGACTGGTGGAAGGCCAACTTGAGCCCGAGCTTGGCAGCCGCTTCCTCGCAACTCACATTGACCTCCGCGAGCGTGGTCGTGCCGTAGATGTGCGGCTCGCGGATGCCGAGCATGTTGAGGTTGGGACCGTTGAGGATCATCACGCGCTTCATGGACAGGTCCTTCTAGAAGTTAGCCACCGAACCACTTGGCCGGGCCGGTGACGAGAGCGGGAAACAGCGTCAGCAAGGCTAGCACGACGAGCTGCGCGATCATGAAGGGCCAGACGCCGCGGATCAGATCATCCATCGAGACGCGGGCAACGCCACAGACGACGTTGAGCACGACGCCGACCGGCGGCGTGATCAGGCCGATCGCGTTGTTGATGATGAAGAGCACGCCGAAATAGACGGGGTCGATGCCGGCCTGCTTGACGATCGGCATCAGGATCGGCGTCAGGATCAGGATCGTCGGCGTCATGTCCAGCGCGGTGCCGACGATGACGACGATGATCATCAGCACGAAGGTGAGGAGGGTCTTGTTGCCCGCGAACGGTTGCACGAGCGCCACGATCTGGTCGGAGATCTCGGCAACCGTGATCAGCCAGGACGATACCAGCGCCGCGGCGACGAGGAACATCACGACAGCCGTGGTCTGCGCGGTGCTCACCAACAGTGCCGGCAGTTGTGCCGGCCTGAGCTCGCGATAGACGCCCATCGCCACCACCAGCGAATAGACCGCGACGACGACGGCCGCTTCCGTCGGCGTGAAGATGCCGAAGCGCAGGCCGAAAATGATGATCATCGGCAGCATCAGGGCCCAGAAACCGTCGATCAGCGCGCGCCAGATCTCTGCAAGGCTCTTGCGTGGGAGGCGCGCCGGGTTCTCCTTGCGCACCACCCACCACCAGGCAAAGCACAGGCCGACGCCAAGCAGCAGGCCCGGCACGATGCCGGCCAGGAACAGCTTCGAGATCGAGACATTGGCGGCGACGCCGAAAATGACGAAACCGATCGATGGAGGAATGACGGGCGCGATGATCCCGCCGGCCGCGACGAGGCCAGCCGCGCTGGCGCGATTGTGGCCGGCGGCGGCCATCATCGGCACCAGGAGCGCACCGAGCGCCGCGGCGTCCGCGACCGCCGAGCCCGAGAGCGAGGCCAGGATGCATGACGTGAGGATCGCGACATAGCCGAGCCCACCGCGGAAATGGCCGACCAGCGCGATCGCGAAGTTGAGGATGCGGCGCGCAAGGCCACCGGTGTTCATGACCTCGCCGGCGAGGATGAAGAACGGCACCGCCATCAGCGGGAAGGAATCGACGCCGTTGATAACGTTCTGCGCGATGATCTGGGAGTCGAACATCGCGAGATAGGTCATCAGCGCGATGCCGCAGATGATCAGCGCAAACGCGATCGGCATGCCGATCGCCATGGCGCCCAGCAGCGAGAAGGTGAAGACGGCGACAGTCATGCCTGCTGCTTTCCGCTCGCGTCGCCAGGAGAATGCGGGAGTTCCTCGGACTCGCTGATGGCGATCAGATCGGCATCGGCGACCTGCCCGGTCACGAGCCGATAGAGCTCGTGCACGATGATCACGCAGGAGGAGGCGCCGAACACGATCCCGGCGGCGTAGAACAGGCCGACCGAGAGCCCCGAGGCGGGCGCCACCGTGTCCCAGTTCAACACCGTCTGCTTCCAGGAGCCTTCCGTCAGCAGCACGGAGGCATAGAGCATCAGCGCGTGGCTGAGGCCGTAGCAGACCTTGCGGCCGAACGGCGACAGCACCTTGACGAGGCTGTCGACGCCGAGATGGGCATGCTCCTTCAGGCCGATGATCGCGCCCAGAAACACCATCCACACGAACAGCCAGCGCGACAGCTCTTCCGAGATCGCAATCCCGGAATTGAAGCCGTAGCGCAGCACGACGTTGCCGAACACCAGCACCACCATGGCGGCAAGCAGCACCGCGATCACCGCGCGGAGCAGCCAGAAGTAGGCGTTGACCATCGTTTTCATCATGTCCGGCCTGCTGCGCGTCGGCTTACGGCTTGAGCGCATGCACGCGGTCGAGCTCGCTGTTGAATAGCTTGACGATGGCGGGGTCGTAGTCGGCCGAGAATTTTTCCGCGATCGGCCTGGTCTTCTCGCGCATGCGATCGAGCTCGCCGGGCGCGATCTCGTTGACGGCCATGCCCTTGGCCTTGAGCTCGTCGATCGCGGCCGTGGCCTGCTCGCGGCTGACCTTGCGCTGGTAGTCGCGCGCCTCGATCGCCGCGTCCTGCAAAATCTTCTGCTCGTCAGGCGAAAGACCGTCCCAGAATTTCTTGCTGATCAGGATGATGTTGGTCGAATAGGTGTGGTTGGTGACGCTGAGATACTTTTGCACCTCGAAGAACTTGTTCGACAGGATCACCGAGAACGGATTCTCCTGGCCGTCGACGGTGCCTGTCTCCAGCGCGCTATAGAGCTCCGAGAAACTCATCGGCACCGGGTTGGCGTTGAAGGCCTTGAAGGTCTCCAGATAGACCGGGTTCGGGATCACGCGGATCTTGATGCCACCGAGGTCCTCGCCCCTGGTAATGGCACGCTTGCTGTTGGTGACGTTGCGGAAGCCGAGATCCCAATAAGCGAGACCGACCAGCCCCTTCTCGGGCAGCTTTGCCAGCAGCGCTGCGCCGAGCGGACCATCGAGCAGGGCGTCGGCCTGCTGCGGCGTCGAGACGATGAAGGGGAAATCGATCAGGCCGTAATCCTTGACGATGCCGACCAGCGACGTCGTCGCCGGCGACTGCATCTCCTGGGTGCCGGCGCGCAGCGGCGATTGCTGCTGCATCTCGCTGCCCAGCTGGTTGGCCGGATATTCGCGCACCTTGAGCTTGCCGCCGCTCTTGGCCGCGACGATCTCGGCGAATTTCTGCACGCCTTTGCTGACGGGATGGTCGGTGTTGTTGAGGTGCCCCCAGCGGATGGTGCGCTCCTGAATGGCCTGCGCCGAGGCCGGCCCCATCGCGCCCAAGGCGACCGCGCCGATCGCCGCCACCAAAGCCAGACCTTTGAACCGAACGGGCATCGCTCCCTCCCCTGTTGATCTCGTTCTTAGGGACAGGAACGTCTTATATGACGAATTATAAATCAACCTATATTTTTGGTTTTGTATGATATTACATGAAACACTTGATAAAGTTTCGAAATCTGGCAAAACGCACGTCCAACGCGCTAGAATGAGGCATGGACACCCTTCCCGACACGACAGCCGAGACGGTGGGCGACAGCGCCTACCGCCGCATCCGCACCGACCTGATCTTCGGCAAGCTGACGCCGGGGCAGAAGCTGAAGCTCGAGCGGATGAGCGGCGCCTATGGCACCAGCATCTCGACGCTGCGCGAGACGCTGAACCGGCTGTGCTCGGAAGGTTTTGTCGTCGCCGAAGGCCAGCGCGGCTTCGAGGTCGCGCCGATCTCGGCGACCGAATTCCAGGAGATCGCGGAGCTGCGCGAGCTGCTCGAGAGCCACATGATCGAGAAGTCGTTTGCGGCCGGCGATCTCGACTGGGAGGCGCACATCGTCTCGGCGCATCACAAGCTCGCGGCGATGGAGCGGATGCTGCTGTCAGGCGAGCGGTCCGATGCGGAAAGCTGGAAACAGTGCGATTTCCAGTTTCATCGCGCGCTCGTCGCGGCCTGCGGCTCGAAGGTGCTGCTCGATGCGCATGCCGCGGTCTATGACCGCTATCTGCGCTACCAGATGATCGCCGTGGTGTTCCGCGGCGAGATGGCTGCTTCCGAGCATCGCGAGCTGAAAGAGCTGGCGCTGAAGCGCGACGCCAAGGGCGCGAACAAGGTGCTGCACACCCACATCCATGATTGCGTGGCGCATGCCTTGCGCAATTCGGATTGGTTAAAGCCGGTGGCCGCCGTCAAGGACGCGCGGAGCGAGCCGCGCAAGAAGGCCAAGGCCGGGTAGACCCGCAGCGCCGCCGATGGTGCAAAGCAACATTGCCTCTCGCGCGAACTTGATCGGGATCAAGTTTCAAATCGCACGATAGGGCATTTTGCCCAAATGCTCCCCATGCCCAAATGTGGGATAGCGCATAGACTCTAGAGCTGGAAAAGCTCTAAGAAGATGCGCCCTTTTTGGTCAGTTCCGTCTTAGGTTTTGCCGATGGATTACGCCCAGTTCTTCAATACCGCCCTCGATCGTCTCCACACCGAGCGGCGCTACCGCGTGTTCGCCGATCTCGAACGCATCGCCGGTCGGTTCCCGCATGCGCTCTGGCACTCGCCGAAGGGCAAACGCGACGTCGTGATCTGGTGCTCCAACGATTATCTCGGCATGGGCCAGCACCCGAAGGTGGTCGGCGCCATGGTCGAAACCGCGACCCGCGTCGGCACCGGCGCAGGCGGCACCCGCAACATCGCCGGCACGCATCATCCGCTGGTGCAACTCGAGGCCGAGCTCGCCGATCTCCACGGCAAGGAAGCGTCGCTGCTGTTCACCTCGGGCTATGTCTCGAACCAGACCGGCATCGCGACCATCGCGAAGCTCATTCCGAACTGCTTGATCCTGTCGGACGAGCTCAACCACAATTCGATGATCGAGGGCATCCGCCAGTCCGGCTGCGAGCGCGTCGTGTTCCGCCACAACGACCTCGCCGACCTCGAAGAGAAGCTGAAGGCCGCAGGTCCGAACCGGCCGAAGCTGATCGCCTGCGAGAGCCTCTATTCGATGGACGGCGACGTTGCTCCGCTCGCCAAGATCTGCGATCTCGCCGAGAAATATGGCGCGATGACCTATGTCGACGAGGTCCATGCCGTCGGCATGTACGGCCCGCGCGGCGGCGGCATCGCCGAGCGTGACGGCGTCATGCATCGCATCGACATTCTCGAAGGCACGCTGGCCAAGGCATTCGGCTGCCTCGGCGGCTACATCGCCGCCAACGGCCAGATCATCGACGCCGTGCGCTCCTACGCGCCGGGCTTCATCTTCACCACCGCGCTGCCGCCGGCGATCTGCTCGGCCGCGACCGCCGCGATCAAGCATCTGAAGACCTCGAACTGGGAGCGCGAGCGCCACCAGGACCGCGCCGCCCGCGTCAAGGCGATCCTCAATGCTGCCGGCCTGCCTGTGATGTCGAGCGACACCCATATCGTGCCGCTGTTCATCGGCGATGCCGAGAAGTGCAAGCAGGCGTCCGACCTGCTGCTGGAACAGCACGGCATCTACATTCAGCCGATCAACTATCCGACGGTGGCCAAGGGCACCGAACGCCTGCGCATCACGCCCTCGCCCTATCACGACGACGGCTTGATCGATCAGCTCGCCGAAGCGCTCTTGCAGGTATGGGACCGCCTGGGTCTGCCGCTCAAGCAAAAGTCGCTGGCGGCGGAGTAGGCCTGCTTGCACCCTCCCCTGAAGGGGGAGGGGCGGCTCACATTGAGCGCAGCGAAAATGGGAGACGGGGTGGGGTGACAGTCTCTCCACCTCTGACGCTGCTCGTGTGGAAAGATCACCCCACCCCGCTCGCGCTTCGCGCGATCGACCCTCCCCCTCCAGGGGAGGGTAAGCGGGATCCGCGTCCGCCCGCACCTTAACGACAACCCCAATTCCCGCCCCGGTAGGGCATTTCGCTGTCGCTTGCGCCCGCCCAACGCGCTAGATTTGCAGGGAAAATGAGTTCGGGCGCCCTCGCGCCCAGGGAGAAGCGCGCTCGCCATGCTGCACGACTGGGGCGTGATCGCTGCCGCCTTCGGCTATATCGGCTTCCTGTTCCTGGTGGCGAGCCACGGCGACCGCCGCTCGCCGGCCGGGCGCGGCCGCGCGTCCGGGCTGATCTATCCGCTGTCGCTCGCGATCTATTGCACCTCCTGGACCTTCTTCGGCTCGGTCGGCTTCGCCACCCGCGCCTCGACCGACTTCCTCGCCATCTATGTCGGCCCGATCCTGATGATCGGGCTCGGCGCCGGCGTCCTGCGCCGCGTGATCCAGCTCGCGAAGGCGCACAACATCACCTCGATCGCCGACTTCATCGGCGCGCGCTACGGCAAGAGCCAGGCGGTGGCGGCAACGGTGGCGCTGATCGCGATCATCGGCTCGGTGCCCTACATCGCACTCCAGCTCAAGGCGGTCGCCTCCTCGCTCGAAACGATCCTGAGCGAGGACCAGGCGTTCTCCCACATCCCGATCCTCGGCGACATGGCGCTGATGGTGACGCTGGCGATGGCCGCCTTTGCCGTGCTGTTCGGCACGCGGCAGACCGACGCCACCGAGCATCAGCACGGCCTGATGCTGGCGGTCGCAACCGAATCCATCATCAAGCTGATCGCCTTCCTCGCCGCAGGCATCTTCGTCACCTTCTGGATGTTCTCGCCGCACGAATTGATCGAGCGCGCGATGAGGACGCCGGAGGCGGTGCGCGCCATCAACTATTCGCCGTCGATCGGCAACTTCCTCACCATGACGCTGCTGTCGCTCTGCGCGATCATGCTGCTGCCCCGCCAGTTCCACGTCAGCGTGGTCGAAAACTCCTCGGATGCCGAGGTCAGCCGCGCGCGCTGGCTGTTCCCGTTCTATCTCGTCGCCATCAATTTGTTCGTGATCCCGATCGCGCTCGCCGGCCTCGTCACCTTTCCGTTCGGCGCGGTCGAACCAGACATGTATGTGCTGGCGCTGCCGATGGAGGGCGGCGCGGGACTTCTCAGCGTCGCCGTCTTCGTCGGGGGGCTGTCGGCGGCGACCGCGATGGTGATCGTCGAATGCGTCGCGCTCTCCATCATGGTCTCGAACGACCTCGTGGTGCCATTGGTGCTGCAGCGGCGGCCGGAGGGGCGCACCGGCGGCGCCGATTTCAGCGACTTCCTGCTGCGCTCGCGGCGGCTTGCGATCTTCGCCATCATGGTGATGGCCTATTTCTACTACCGCGCGCTCGGCAACACCCAGCTTGCGGCGATCGGCCTGCTCTCCTTTGCCGCCATCGCCCAGCTCGCGCCAAGCTTCTTCGGTGGGCTGCTGTGGCGGCGCGCCACCGCGCGCGGCGCCATCGGCGGCATGCTGGTCGGCTTCGCGGTGTGGCTCTACACGCTGTTCATCCCGAGCTTCATGGATTCCTCGACGGCCGGCATCCTGCTGCTCCAGCACGGCCCGTTCGGGATCGAGGCGCTGCGGCCGCAGGCGCTGTTCGGAGCCGACCTGCCGCCGCTGATGCACGGCGTGATCTGGTCGCTGTCGCTCAACATCCTGACCTATGTGCTGCTGTCGCTGGCGCGGCGGCCGTCCTCGATCGAGCTGGTGCAAGCCGATCTGTTCGTACCCAACACGCTCGCGCCGATCTCCCCGAACTTCCGCCGCTGGCGCACCACCGTCACGGTGCAGGACATCCAGACCACCGTCGCGCAATATCTCGGACCCGACCGCGCCCGGCATTCGTTCGAGGCATTTTCGGTACGGCGCAATGTTCGCCTGGAATCCGGGGCGCCCGCCGATTTCGAGCTGCTGCAGCACGCCGAGCACCTGATCGCCTCTTCGATCGGCGCGGCCTCGTCGCGGCTCGTGATGTCGCTGCTGCTGCGCAAGCGGACGGTCTCGGCGAAAGCGGCGCTGAAACTGCTCGACGATTCCCACGCCGCGCTGCATTTCAATCGCGAGATCCTCCAGACCGCGCTCAACCATGTCCGCCAGGGCATCGCCGTGTTCGACGCCGACCTGCAGCTGATCTGCTCCAACCGGCAGTTCGGCGACCTCCTGAACGTGCCGCCGCATTTCATCCAGTTCGGCACGCCATTGCGTGAAATCCTGGAATTCATGGGTGTGAGCGAACCGGACAATCCGGTCGAGCGCGAAGCCATGCTGGAGCGGCGACTCGCGGCTTACACCACCGACAGCGAGCCCTATCTCGAGCGCCTGCCCGACCGCCACATGGTGATCGAGATCTTGACCAACCGCATGCCCGGCGGCGGCTTCGTCATCACCTTCACCGACGTCACGCCGACGTTCGAGGCCGCCGAAGCGCTGGAGCGCGCCAACGCGACGCTCGAAAAGCGCGTGCGCGACCGCACCGAGGAGCTGACCCGGCTGAATTCCGAGCTGGCACTGGCCAAGAGCGCGGCCGAGGACGCCAGCATCTCCAAGACGCGCTTCCTGGCGGCGGCCAGCCACGACATCCTCCAGCCGCTGAACGCGGCGCGGCTCTATGTCACCAGCCTGGTCGAACGCCAGCACAGCGGCGAGGAGACGCGGCTGGTCGAGAACATCGACGAATCGCTCCAGGCGATCGAGGAGATCCTCGGCGCACTGCTCGACATATCGCGGCTGGACGCCGGCGCGATGACGACCTCGATTTCGAGCTTCAAGATGGCCGATTTGATGCGCTCGCTCGAGATCGAGTTTGCGCCGATCGCGCGCGCCAAGAACCTCGAGCTCGCCTTCGTGCCCTGCTCGCTGCCGGTCGAGTCCGATCGGCTGTTGCTGCGGCGCCTGCTCCAGAACCTGATCTCCAACGCGATCAAATACACCCCGCGCGGACGCGTGCTGGTCGGCTGCCGCCGCCAGGGCCCTTCGCTGAAAATCTGCGTCTACGACACCGGCGTCGGCATCCCGCCGGTCAAGCGCGGCGAGATCTTCAAGGAGTTCCACCGCCTCGAACAGGGCGCGCGGATCGCCCGCGGCCTTGGACTCGGCCTCTCGATCGTCGAGCGTCTTGCACGCGTGCTCAAGCACGGCATCGCCATCGACGGCAACAAGAGCGGCGGCTCGGTCTTCTCCGTGACAGTGCCGACAGCCAAGGCGATCACCCATACCGCTGCCGTCACCAGCGCGACGCCGCTGGCGCGTAGGCCGATCTCGGGCGCCCTCATCGTCTGCATCGAGAACGACGCAGCGATCCTCGACGGCATGCGCACGCTGCTGAAGGCCTGGGACGCCGAGGTGATCGCGGTCGCCGACCCCGAGGGCGCGATCGCCGCGATCGAAGGCGCGGGCCGCCGCGTCACCGGCCTGCTGGTCGATTATCACCTCGACCGCGGCAACGGCATTGCCGCCATCCGCGACATTCGCCGCCGCTTCGGCGACGGCATCCCTGCGATCCTGATCACTGCCGACCGTAGCCCCGCGGTGCAGGTCGCCGCGCGCGAGGAAAATGTCGCGGTGCTCAACAAGCCGGTGAAGCCGGCCTCGCTCCGCGCCCTGCTGGGACAGTGGCGCACACAGCAGATGGTGGCGGCGGAGTGAGACGCCGTCAGTAGTCGGTCGAGACGCTGAGCGCGCGCCACTTCTCCAGCTCGTCGAGGCGTTGCCGGTCCGTCGCCGCGATGGCGCTCACGGCGTCGCTGCCGAGCGCGATCCGCAGCGGCGGGCTGTCCATCTCGACGAGCTCTAGCACGACGGCGGCGGCCTTCGCCGGGTCGCCTGGCTGGCGGCCATCGTAATCGCGCTGCATCCTGACCGCCGCTCCAACGACGGCATCGTACTCCGCCCGCCCTTCGCCGGTCGCATGCGCTGACTGCGCAAAACCCGTGCGGAAGCCGCCGGGCTCGACGATCGTCACGTGCACGCCGATCAACGCCATCTCGCGCGCCAGCGATTCCGAAAAGCCCTCGATACCCCATTTCGCGGCAGAATAGGCCGCGCGTGCGGGAGCTCCGATCCGTCCGCCGACGGACGAGAACTGCACGATATGCCCGCGGTGCTGCCGACGCAGCACGGGGATCGCCGCCTTGGTGACGATGATGGTGCCGAGCAGATTGACCTCGATCTGCTGACGGAACGAGGCCAGGCTCGTGTCCTCGACCGATCCGAGATCGCCATAGCCGGCATTGTTCACGACCACATCGACGCCGCCGAACGCCTCCCCGGCGAGGCCGATGGCCGCTTGCGCGGCCGCCTCGTCGGTCACGTCGAGCGTTGCGAGCCGCAGTCTTTCACCGAAGCGTTCCCGCAGCGGTTCGAGCGGACCGAGATTCCTGGCAGTGGCAACCACCCGGTCGCCCGCCGCAAGCGCGGCTTCCGTGATGGCGCGTCCGAGCCCGCGCGAGCTGCCGCTGATGAACCAGATCTTTGACACGGTGGGCTCCTGACCGCTCAAGGCGCAAGCCGGGTGAAGACGTAGTCGTGGCTCTTGGCGCGGGCGTCGTGGCAGGTGAAGCAGGTGCGGTGCTGGGCCTCGTCGACCGGCTTGCCATTGATGAAGCGGCCGAACCCCCAGCCGCCGGTGGACGCATATTTCCTGGAATCCTTGACCATCACCTGCACCGTGGTGGCCGCGCCGGGGATCGTCGCGGATGCGAATTCCGGCGACTGTTTCCGTTTCCAGGCGCGCTTGACCAGAATGGTGCCATCGGGGAACGGAAGTTTTCCGGCCTGATAAGCATCGATCGCGGTCTGGTTGCCGACAACGGCGCGAAGCTCATCGAGCGGTGCCGCCTCTTCGGCGGGCGCGATCAGCTCCCACTGCTTGTAACCCGCAGGAATCGTGACGCCGAAGATCGGCGAGGCGTCTGCCGTATTGCCTTGTGCCGGCCCCTCGGCGAGAGCGATCGAGACCAGGTAGGGCACGCAAGTCAGGAGAACGACGAGAAGGAGCGCGGCAAGCGTGAGAGCCGTCGCATATGAGCGCTTTTTCTTTTCGGGTTCGATGGACGTCATGACGTTCCTTCATGCTGGGAGCGCGGCATAGCCTCGGTCCAGCCGCGCTGGACCGAGGCATCGAATGAACGCTCAGGCGCCGTCGGCGTCGATGACGGCCTTGGCGAAGGCTTGCGGCGCTTCCTGCGGCAGATTGTGGCCGACGCCGCCGGTGATCAGGCGGAAGTCGTACCGGCCTGAGAACCTCTTGGCATAGGCGCTGGGGTCGGGATGCGGCGCACCGTTGGCGTCGCCCTCCATCGTGATCGTCGGGACGCCGATCACCGGAGCCGCTGCGAGCTTCTTTTCGAGCTCCTCGTATTTGGCTTCGCCCTGGGCGAGCCCGAGCCGCCAGCGGTAATTGTGGATCGTGATCGCGACATGATCCTTGTTGTCCAGCGCGGCCGCACTCCGGTTAAAGGTCGCGTCGTCGAACTTCCATTGCGGCGAGGCCAGCTTCCAGATCAGCTTGGCGAAATCATGCGTGTACTTCTCGTATCCGGCGCGGCCGCGCTCGGTCGCGAAATAGAACTGGTACCACCATTGCAGCTCGGCCGATGGCGGCAGCGGCGCGTTGCCTGCGGCCTGGCTGGAGATCAGATAGCCGCTGACCGACACTAGCGCACGGCAGCGATCCGGCCACAACGCAGCGATGATATCGGCGGTGCGCGCCCCCCAGTCGAAGCCGGCGATGACAGCCTTCTTGATGTCGAGCTTGTCCATCAGCGCGATGACGTCGACGGCCATGGCGGCGGGCTCGCCGTTGCGCGGCGTCTCGCTGGAGAGGAAGTGCGTGGTGCCATAGCCGCGCAGATAGGGGATGATCACGCGATAGCCGGCCTTCGCCAGGATCGGCGCGACATCGACGAAGGCGTGAATGTCGTAAGGCCAGCCGTGCAGCAGGATCGCCACGGGACCGTTCGAGGGACCTGCCTCCGCATAGCCGACATTGAGGACGCCGGCGTCGATCTGCTTGATCGGACCGAACGACGCATTCGATGCGGACGACTTCGGCGCGTCCGTTTCGGCACGGGCGAGGTCGATCACGCCGAGACCGACGGCGACGGTTCCCGCGGCGACGCCGAAGAATTTGCGGCGGTGCTGGTCGATGATCTGTTTCATGGTGGTGCTACCTTGTTGATGGTTGGTGATGTCCGTCAGATCAGCGCGACCGTGACGTCGATATTGCCGCGGACGGCCTTGGAATAGGGGCAGGTCTGGTGCGCCTCTTCGACGATGCCGCGCGCGATCTCGCGATCGAGACCCGGCAGGCTGACGTTGAGGCGTGCGCTGAGGGCGTAAGTGCCCTCATCGAGAAGAAGGTCGATTTCCGCATCGATCGCGCTGTTTCTCGGAAGCACGATTTTCCGCTTGCGCGCGGCCATCTCCATGGCGCCTTCGAAGCAGGCCGACCAGCCGGCCGCGAACAATTGCTCGGGATTGGTGCCGATGCCCGCGCCGCCCGGTGGCGACAATTTGACGTCGAGGCGGCCGTCGGAGCTGCGCGATATGCCGTCCTGTCGTCCACCGCTGGTGTGGGTCTTGCCCGTGTAAAGCAGTTTTGCCGCTTGCGTCATGAAGGTCTCCTTGCCGTCGCGCATTTGACTAGCAGCGGCGGCGGCAGGACACCCGTTTGGACTTGTGAGAAGTTGTGAGGCCCCGGCGCGCAGTCCCGCCACGAGGCCTGCATCAGCGGTCTGATGCCGATGCAGGTGCGGCCTTGCCGGATTGCGATCATCTGGCTATCCGGTCGGTTTGAAAGGACCAAGATTTCGCCATGACCGAGCCGGCCGGCACCGCAACGGGAACCCTATCGTTCGGACCATTCACCGTGACATCGCACGAAAGGCTCGTGATGCGCGACGGCGTCGCGCTGCCGCTCGGCGCGAAGGCCTTCGACACGCTGATCGCGCTGATGTCGCGGCCAAACGAGGTCGTCGGCAAGTGGGACCTGATGGCGCTGGTGTGGCCCGGGCTGACCGTCGAAGAAGCCAATCTGCGCTTTCACGTCGCAGCCCTGCGCAAGGCGCTCGGCGACGGCAAGGACGGCGCCCGCTACATCACCACGCTCTCCGGCCGCGGCTATTGCTTCGTGGCGCCGATCTCCAAGGCGGAAATCGCGGCCGAGCGACGCCCCGCGCAGCGAACGGAACTACCGCCCGTCAAGCTGCCGAACCGGCTGCAACGGATGGTCGGGCGCGACGATGCGGTCGGCGCCGTCTCCGACAAGCTCATCGGCTCGCGCTTCGTCACGATCGTCGGCCCGGGCGGCGTCGGCAAGACCGCCGTTGCGGTGGCGATCGCCCACGACCTGCTCGAGACTTTCTCCGACGCCGCGCATTTCGTCGATCTTGCCGCGCTCAGCGATCCCGATCTCGTGATCACCTCGATCCTGCTGATGCTGGGCTTGCCGGCGCAGACCGACGATCCCCTGCCAGCACTGCTCGCGCATCTCGGCGACAAGCGGATGCTGCTGATCCTGGACAATTGCGAGCATGTCATCGCCGCCGCGGCGCCGCTGGCAGCCGAAATCTTTCACGCCGCACCTCATGTCCATATCCTCGCCACGAGCCGCGAAGCCCTGCGCGTCGAGGGCGAGCAAGTCTACCGGTTGGCCCCGCTCGCCGTTCCCCCTGACAATCCCGGGCTGACCGCGGCTGCCGCACAGACCTATCCCGCGCTTCAGCTCTTCCTCGAACGTGCCATGGCCGGCGGCGCGCAGATCGCGCTCGACGATGCCAATGCCGCGATCGTCGCGGGGATCTGCCGCAAGCTCGACGGCATGGCGCTGGCGATCGAGCTCGCCGCCGGCCGGGTCGAAGCCTACGGCCTGGAGCAGACGGCCGCACTGCTCGACGAACGCCTCAATCTGCTCTGGCAGGGCCAGCGCACCGCGCCGCCGCGGCAGAAGACGTTGCAAGCGACGCTGGACTGGAGCTACGGGCTCCTGTCCGACACTGAGCGCCTCGTGCTGCGCCGGCTTGCCGTCTTCGCCGGTCACTTCACCATCGACGCCGCGCTCGAAATCGTGCCGGACAAGCGCGTCGACCGCTCGCGCCTGTTCGATGCCATCGACAGCCTTGTCGCCAAGTCGATGGTCGCGCCGCGACCGATCGGCGCCATGATGCGCTACCGTCTGCTCGACGCGACGCGCGCCTATCTGCTCGAGATCGAGCCGAACGAGACCGCGCTCGCCGCCCGCCATGCAACCTACTACCGGCGATGGCTGGAGCAGGCCGGCACGACATGGGCGACGGTGCCGAGCGCCGACGAACGCGCGATCCATTTCTCCGCGCTTCACAACGTGCGCGCCGCACTGGACTGGTGCTTCGGCACGGGCGTCGATGTCGGCATCGGCATTGCGCTCGCCGCCGCGGCAGCTCCGATCTTTCTCGCGATGTCGCTGCTGATCGAATGCCGGCGCTGGTCGGAACGGGCGCTGCTCGCGATCGATCCGCCCTCGCGCGGCAGCGCCGAGGAGATGCACATCCAGGCCGCCCTCGGATTGACCTTGATGTTCACGCGCGGCGGCAGCGAAGCTGCGCGTGGCGCCCTGAGCAGGAGCCTGGCGATCGCCGAGGCGCGCGGCGACGCGGCGAACCAGCTCCAGCTGCTCGGCCGCATGCATATCTTCCACGAGCGGATGGGGCAGTTCGACGCCGCGCTCGGTTATGCGCAGCAGAGCCTCACGGTCGCCGAGACGCTCGGCGATGCCGCCGCCATCGCCCTCGCCCATTCGTTGCTGGGTGTCTCCTTGCATCTGGCCGGCGAGCATCGCGACGCCCTGGGCATGCTGGAGGCCGCCTGGCACGGGCCGGGCACGGAGCGGATCAGCACGGTCAACGGCTTCGATCACCGCAACCGGGCCGGCATCTCGCTCGCGCGCGAGCTTTGGTTGCAGGGCCGGCCGGCGGATGCGCGGCAACTGGCGCGGCAGACGGTCACCGAGGCCGCGCAGATGGATCATCCGATCACGCTCTGCATCGCGCTGATCTGGGCGGTCTCGATCGATCTCTGGAGCGGGGATCTCGACGGCGCGGAAGAGAACATCGACCGCTTCATCGCACATGCCGAAACGCGCTCGATGGGCCCTTATCTCGCGGTCGGCCGCGGCGTCAAAGGCGAGCTGGCGATCCGGCGCGGCGACGCCGCTGGCGGCGTCGAGACGATACGGGCCTGTCTGCGCGAGCTCCACGACGCCGGCTACGAGCTGCTCACCACGACCTTCAACATCGCACTCGTGCATGGCTTGCTGGCGCTCGGGCAGATCGAGCGGAGCGCGCGCTTGATCGACGACGCGATCGGCCTCGTCGAGCAAGGCGGCGATCATCTCTACATGCCCGAGCTGCTGCGCATGAAGGGCAAGGTGTTGCTGTCACTGCCGCAGCCGAACCGTGGAGATGCCGAAAACCACCTGATGCAGTCGTTGGAGCTGGGCCGTCGCAACGGCGCAAAAGCCTGGGAGCTGCGGGCTGCGATCGATCTCGCCGAGTTCCTTGCTGAACGTGGCCGGCGTGAGGAAGCGAAGCGGTTGCTGCAGTCGGCGCTCGAGGGCTTTGCCGAGGGCTCCGAGACTGCGGATATCAAGGCCGCCAAAAGGCTCCTGGGGTGACCCAGGTCGGCAGTGCGCACCGACGACGGCTCACCCCGTCGGGGTGCCCTGCTTCCACTGGCCGCCGGCGATCTTCGCCGCGGCAATCACCGCCTGCGTGCGGCTCTCGACGCCGAGCTTTTGCAGGATCGCCGAGACATGCGCCTTGATGGTGGCTTCGGAGACGCCGAGCTCGTAGGCGATCTGCTTGTTGAGGAGCCCTTCCGACAACATCATCAAGACCCGGACCTGTTGCGGCGTCAGCGTCACCAGGCGGTCGCGCAGGCGCGTCATGTCGGGATCGGCGGCGGCCGATAGATCGGTGTCCGTGGGAACCCAGACGTCCCCCTCCATCACCTTGAGGATCGCGTCGCGCAAGGTCTCGACGCCGAATCGCTTCGGGATGAAGCCGGAGGCGCCGAAATCGAGCGAGCGGCGAATCGTGGCGCTGTCGTCGGAGGCCGAGACGATCACCACCGGGATGGCCGGGTACTGCGCGCGCAGATAGATCAGCCCGGAAAAGCCGGAGATCCCGGGCATCGAAAGGTCGAGCAGGACCAGATCGACGTCGGATGTCTGTTCCAGCAGCTTGGTGAGATCCTCGAACGATCCGGCCTCGTCGATCCTGGCCGAGGTCAGGACGCCCGCCACCGCTTGCCGCAACGCGTCGCGGAACAGGGGATGGTCATCGGCAATGACGAGATGGGTCGAAGGAGCGCTCATCGTTCTCTTGCTGGCATTCACACCGGGCCAGTAGGCCGGCCCGGGGCCTTGGTCAATTCTTTCCCGACCGGCCGTGGCATGCAAGTGGGCATTATCCCTTTGCGGGAACGGGGTTAACCCATGGTCGAGCGCGATCGTGCCGGATTGAAAGGTCCGCGGCGTCAGGTGCGCGTCAGTGCGCAAGGCCGAAAGTCGTATTGGGGCGGGTTTCACGCCGATGTTACCTTGGAGCCAAGACCTGGGTTGATCCGGCATGACCGGATATCCGGGGCGCGAGGAAACGCATTTCGGGGAGCGACTCAACATGTCGACAATGGCTGTGTCTCAAGCGGGCGCGGGAGGAATGACGAAGGACGAACGGTTCGTCATTCTCGCCTCCTCGCTCGGTACCGTCTTCGAGTGGTACGACTTCTACCTCTACGGTTCGCTGGCCGGCATCATCGGCGCGCAGTTCTTCTCGGCCTATCCGCCGGCAACCCGCGACATCTTCGCGCTGCTGGCCTTCGCCGCGGGCTTCCTCGTCCGTCCGTTCGGCGCCATCGTGTTCGGGCGCGTCGGCGACATCGTCGGCCGCAAATACACCTTCCTCGTCACCATCCTGATCATGGGTCTGTCGACCTTCATCGTCGGCCTGCTGCCCAATGCGGCGACCATCGGCATCGCGGCCCCGATCATCCTGATCGCGCTGCGCCTCGCCCAGGGCCTGGCGCTCGGCGGTGAATATGGCGGTGCGGCGACCTATGTCGCGGAGCACGCGCCGAACGGCAAGCGCGGCTACTACACCTCGTTCATTCAGACGACGGCCACGCTCGGCCTGTTCCTGTCGCTGCTGGTGATCCTGTTCACCCGCAGCGCGATCGGCGAGGCCGATTTCGCGGCCTGGGGCTGGCGCATCCCGTTCCTGGTCTCGGTGCTGCTGCTCGGCATCTCGGTCTGGATCCGGCTCCGCCTCAGCGAATCCCCGATCTTCCAGAAGATGAAGGACGAGGGGAAGAGCTCGAAGGCGCCGCTGACGGAAGCCTTCGGCAACTGGCAGAACGGCAAGCTCGTTCTGCTCGCGCTACTCGGCGGCGTGATGGGCCAGGGCGTGGTCTGGTACACCGGCCAGTTCTACGCGCTGTTCTTCCTGCAATCGATCCTGAAGGTCGACGGCTATACCGCCAACCTCCTGATCGCCTGGTCGCTGCTGCTCGGCACCGGCTTCTTCATCGTGTTCGGCGTGCTCTCCGACAAGATCGGCCGCAAGCCGATTATCCTCGGCGGCTGTCTGATCGCGGCGCTGACCTTCTTCCCGATCTTCAAGATGATCACCACCAACGCCAACCCGGCGCTGGAAAAGGCGATCGAGTCGGTCAAGGTCGACGTGGTGGCGGATCCCGCGGGTTGCGGCGACCTGTTCAACCCGGTCGGCACCCGCGTCTTCAGCGCGCCCTGCGACACCGCACGCGCCTACCTGTCGGGCGCGTCGGTCAAGTACTCGACCTCTTCCGGCCCGGCCGGCTCCGGCGTGAAGGTGGTGGTCAACGGCAAGGACATCGCCTACGCCAACGCCAAGGACGGCAATCCCGCGCTGCTCGCCGCAGTGCAGGCAGCCGGCTATCCGAAGCCGGGCGATGCGGGCATCGTGAAGATGTCGCATCCGTTCGACATCTTCCGTCCGCAGGTGGCCGCGACCGTCGGGCTGCTGTTCATCCTGGTGATCTTCGTCACCATGGTGTACGGCCCGATCGCCGCGATGCTGGTTGAACTGTTCCCGACCCGCATCCGCTACACCTCGATGTCGCTGCCCTACCACATTGGTAACGGCTGGTTCGGCGGCCTGCTGCCCGCGACCGCCTTCGCCATCGTGGCTTCCACAGGCGATATCTATGCGGGTCTCTGGTATCCGGTCATCTTCGCATCGATTACCGTCGTGATCGGCTTCTTCTTCCTGCCCGAGACCAAGGACGTCGACATCAAGGCGACCTGATCGACAGCACCGATCGACACACGAACCGGCCGCGGTCTCCGCGGCCGGTTTTGTTTTGGGATCAGTGATTGCTGCCGATGAATTGCAGCACCACCTCGCGCCGGTGCGGGCGCTTGCGGTGCTCGATCAGGTAGATCGCCTGCCAGGTGCCGAGCGCGAGCTTGCCGTTCAGGACCGGGACCTGAAGCGAAGTCTGCGTCAGCATGGTCTTGACGTGCGCCGGCATGTCGTCCGGTCCCTCGGTGTCGTGGGTCCAGCCGGCGTTCTCGGGCGCGAGCCGCGACAGTGCCGTGGTGAGATCGACGAGCACGGACGGATCGGCGTTCTCCTGGATCGTCAGCGAAGCCGAGGTGTGCCGGATGAACAGCGTCAGCGCGCCATCGCGCGCCTGAACCTCATTGATGAACTTCGCGGCTTCGCTGGTGAGATCCGTGAAGCCGCGGCCGGGCGTCTGCACGGTCAGCAGTGACGATGCGACGGTGGTGGCTTGCACCGACGATGGCGCCGAGCGCGTGACGGATTTGCCTGATGTCATGATATGTCTCGATTGATCGAACACTGCCGTAGGGTGGGCAAAGGCGCGTAGCGACGTGCCCACGTCTTCTTACGTCACGGTGGAAACGTGGTGGGGACGGCGCAAGAACGCCTTTGCCCACCCTACGGCAGCTCAACGCATGGATAACGCGAAGGGGTCCTCAAATCTTCCCCGAGACGTCCTTCTGCACGCGGTTGGCCATGTCGATCAGCCGGCGCCAGGCCTTTTCCAGGAACGACATCACCCGATCGACATCCTGGTCGCTGGGCAGCGGAATCTCGATCTTGCGGTCCCCCTCGGCGACCTTCGGGTCCTTCTTGAGCGGATCGGATTTCGGCAGCGCCTCGTCGATCTTGCCGGACACGGTCGGCCCCGCCGCGATCTGCCCCTTCAGCTTCTCGACTTCGGCCTGGAGCCGGCCGATCTCGGCGTCGAGCGCGGTGCGTTCGTCGGGCACCGCGTAGCAGGCCCAGCCCGCGCCGTTCTTGGTGCAGGTCGATACCGTGCCGGTGCGGGTGTCGAGCCGCAGCACGCCCTCGGGGATGGGCGTCATGCTGTAGCGGCCGTTTTCGCTGTCGGGCGCGGACTGTGCGGCAACGAGGCCGCCGCCGATGGTCATCATCGCGGCGAATACCGCCGCTGCAAGCCATGATGCTGTGGATGAATTTGCTGGTCTCATCGCGCTCTCCGCCATGGCGCTTCTGTGGCTTCTCTTCAATTCTACACCCCGGCGAGGCGATCTGCCGCCCAAAACGCGCCACCGATATCAACGATCGCGGCAATCCCTTTGATCCCGCCAGCAGGACGAAATGGTGGTCGCATTCGCCGATCATGACGAGAGCTGCTGCGGTGCGGCGTCACGCTGTGTGCAGCGTTGCCGCGCGTGCCAATATCATCAAGTAAATCAGATAGATAATAGAACGCGACGCAATCGTGACTTGGCTTGACTTGATTATGGGCCATCAGTATGGTCCGCGCGGCTTTTGAGGGTGGCGGGCGTAATTTCCATTCAGCCGTGGCGTTTCGGGTCTTCGTTGCATGACACAGGGCACGGGACACGGCGAGAATGGGGATCGCGATAAATCGTCCGAGGAAGCTGCGCTTTCCGAACGGCTCGGAAATCTTGATCAGCGGTTGTCCGAATTCCGGGACCGACGAATCAAGACCGAGCAACCCGCAGGTGACGGTGAAGACAGAGCGGCCAGAGCTTCGGCGATGGCGCTTGGTTTCCGGTTATCCTCCGAGTTGGTCGCCGGGGTCGTTGTCGGAGCGGGGATTGGCTGGGGTTTCGACCGCTTGCTGTCGACGTCGCCTTTCGGATTTATCGTGTTCCTGCTGCTGGGCTTCGTGGCCGGCGTGGTGAATGTGGTGAGAACGGCAGGCGCGGGTCAAAACAGGCGCGGTGGTTCTTAAGCGATCCGCACCAACAGAGGAATGATCGTGCCGGCAATGCCGGTACGGGCCGGCCCGGCCGGCAGACCGAGACCCGCCGGCATTGTCCGGCAGACCAAGAGATGCCGCGCTGATGAAAATCGACCCGATCCACCAGTTCAACATCGAGCCTCTCTTCACCCTGGGCCATATCGGCAATCACACGATCGCCTTCACCAATTCGTCGCTCTACATGCTGGTGGCGGTGGCGATCATCTCGTTCCTGATGCTTGCCAGTGGCACGCAGCTGGTTCCCGGGCGCCTCCAGTCGGTCGCCGAGATCTCCTACGAATTCGTCGCCTCGACCATCCGTTCGACGGCCGGCGCGGAAGGCATGAAGTTCTTCCCGCTGATCTTCTCGCTGTTCATGTTCATCTGCGTCTCGAACCTGGTCGGCATCATCCCCTATACCTTCACGATCTCGAGCCATCTGATCGTGACGGCCGCGCTCGCGCTTTTGGTCTTCTTCACCGTGCTGATCTACGGCGTTGCCAAGAACGGCCTGAAATTCTTCTCGATCTTCGTACCTCACGGCGTCCCCGGCTACATCCTGCCGCTGGTGATGTTCATCGAGATCCTGTCGTTCTTCCTGCGGCCGGTCTCCCACAGCGTCCGTCTGTTCGCCAACATGCTGGCCGGCCACATCGCGCTCAAGGTTTTCGCGGGCTTCGTCGCCATGCTCGGCTTCTCGCTCGGCGCGCTCGGCTGGGTCGGCGGCGTGCTGCCGCTGGCGCTCACGGTCGCGCTGTACGCTCTCGAGATTCTGGTCGCGTTCCTGCAGGCCTATGTGTTTGCGATCCTGACCTGCATCTACCTGAACGACGCCATTCATCCGGGACACTGAGCGGTCCGGGGAATTTCCACCCACAACCCAATCTTTCTTCCAAGGAGTCTAAAATGGATCCGGCAGCAGCAAAACTTATCGGCGCGGGCATCGCATGCATCGGCATGGGCGGCGCGGGCGTCGGCGTGGGCGTGATCTTCGGCAACTACCTTGCCGCAGCCGTTCGCAATCCGTCGGCCGCTCAGGGCCAGTTCGGCAACCTGATCTTCGGCTTCGCCGTGACCGAAGCGCTTGGCATTTTCTCGCTGCTGATCGCGCTGCTGCTGCTGTTCGTTCCGCTCTGAGGACGATGTTTCGCGCCGCTTCGACCGAAGCGGCGCGCATGACGGCAACAGGAGTAATCCATGGCTGAGAGTCATGGCGGGGCGAAAAGTCCGGCGGCGGGCGCCCACACCGAGTCCGAAGGCGGTCACGGTGGCGGTTTTCCGCCTTTCGAGAGCGGCACCTATGCTTCACAGCTGGTGTCACTCGCGATCTTCTTCGTCGCGCTTTACGTGATCGTGTCCAAGCTCGCTCTGCCGCGCGTCGGCGGTGCGATCGAGGCACGTCAAAACAAGATCGAGGGTGACCTCGCCGAAGCGCAGAAGCTGAAGGACCAGTCCGACGCGGCGCTGAAGGCCTATGAGGGTGAGCTTGCTTCGGCACGTTCGCGCGCGCAGGCGATCGGCAACGAATCCCGCGACAAGGCGAATGCGCAGGCGGAAGCCGAGCGCAAGGCGCTTGAAGAGCAACTGGCGGTCAAGCTCGCCGAGGCGGAAAAGACCATCGCCTCGACCCGCACGACGGCCATGAGCAACGTCCGCGGCATCGCGGCCGATGCGGCAGGCCAGATCGTGCAGCAGCTCACCGGTATCGTTCCGGACGCAGCCTCGGTCGGCACTGCCGTTGACGCGTCCTTGAAGGGTTAGTCGATATGTTCTTCGATCCTGAAACCTGGGTCGCCATCGCCTTCGTGATCCTGATGGTCCTGTTCGGCTATCTCGGGGTCTTCAAGAAGGTGACGACTGCGCTCGACCACCGCGCCGACCGCATCAAGGCCGAGCTCGACGATGCGACGCGCCTCAAGCAGGAAGCGGCCAAGGTGCTCGCCGACTACAAGGCGCGCAGTGCCACGGCCGAGCGCGAGGCTGCCGACATCATCGCCAACGCCAAGTCCGAAGCCGAGCGCATCGCGACCGAGGCCAAGGCGAAGATGGAAGACTTCGTCGCCCGCCGCACCAAGACCGCGGAGAGCAAGATCGCGCTCGCCGAGGCCCAAGCGGTGGCCGATGTCCGCGCCGCAGCCGCGGAAGCCGCCGTCCAGGCCGCCTCCACGATCCTGTCGCAGTCCGTCAAGGGCCAGGTCGCCGACGACCTGCTCGCCAAGGGCATCAACGAGGTTCGGCAGAAGCTGAACTGAGGGGTTTCGCCTCACCAATCAAAAAGCCGGCGCGCGAGCGCCGGCTTTTTTGTTGGGCAGGCCTGTAGCCGCAAATCAGGTGTCATCACCCGCGAAGGCGGGTGATCCAGTATTCCAGAGACAGCAATGGGATACGGAGAAGCCGCGGCGTACTGGATGCCCCGCCTTCGCGGGGCGCGACAGCGAAGCTTGTGGTTACCTATTTCTTCTTCGGCCTTGCCTTCGGCTCGGGCGAGAGCGCCTGCGGGTCGAAGCCGACATAGAAGATGTAGGAATCGGCGATCTTGGCCGAGGGCACCGGATAGGCCAGATCCTCGGCGATGAAGGTGAAGGGCACGCTGCCGCCCTCCGACATCTCGACCGTGGTCCGGTACGCCTTCGAGGCGATCACCTTCTCGCCGACGCCGCCCTGCACCACGGCAATGCGCAAGGGCACCTCGACGGTCGCAGGCGCACCGGCGGGACCGGCGATGACACGGCCCTGGATGCCGATCCGGGCCGTGATATCGCCGCCATTCCGGGTACATTCACGCGCCATCTTGGTGATCGTGGCCTGGAAGCGGATCTCATTGCCGACGGCCGGCTTGCCGGCGGCGCCGACCGCGTAGGTCGAGGCCCCGGCGCGCACCGTGACCTGCGGACAATCGACGTCGTCGGCCGCCGGCTGGCCGGGTGCCGGCGCCGGCGCCGGCGCGGGCTGGGCCGGCTCGTCGGACTTGCCGCCGAACAGGCTCTTGAAGCGGTCGGTGAGCGACTGGGCCGCCACCGGCGAGACGGCGGCGAGCGCAACCGACAACGCCAGCGCGATCCCCGTACCCCGCCGCAACGCATTCCGCGATGACCGAAGCTTCTTCACCATCAACGCCCATACTCCATGACCATCCTCCAGCCGATCGCCGGCCGGCCAGCGGTTTATATCGCCAAAATCGGCGAACCCAAGGCAGCAAACAAGGAGACTTTGGCAGCACGAGCGGCAGTTCAGCCGCGGAAATCCTCGTGCAGCAGGCCGAATAGCAGGTGGTCCTGCCAGACCCCGTTGATGCAGAGATAGCGGCGCGCCAGGCCCTCGCGGGAGAAGCCGCACTTCTCCAGCACCCGGATCGACGGCGCATTGGTCGGGATGCAGGCGGCCTCGACCCGATGCAGATTGAGCTCGCCGAACAGCGTCGGCAGCAACACCCGCAGCGCCGCCGTCATGTAGCCGCGATGGGCATGAGGCTTGCCGACCCAATAGCCGATGGTGCCGGCCTGGACGATGCCGCGGCGGACATTGGCGAGCGTGATGCCGCCAACCATGGCGCCATCGAGCTCACGGAAGATCAGGAAGGGATAGGAGCGGTCCGCGGCGATGTCCTCGGAATAGCGCCGCAGGCGGCGGCGGAAGCCGGACCGGGTCAGGTCATCCGACGGCCAGATCGGCTCCCAGGGCGTGAGATAGTCGCGGCTGGACTCGCGCAAATGCGCCCACTGCAGGAAGTCCGACATCTGCGGCGCGCGCAGCAACAGGCCGTTGCCGCGCGGCGCGAGGGCGGCGGGTCCACTGGATGGCAGGCGAAACAGGGCCATGGTGATGCTTCCCGGGGCAGATCAGCCCGTGCGCGGCTCCTAATGCAGCCGCGCCTTGGCACGTGCCCGGGTCAATCCTTCCGCAAAAGATACCGCCGTGTCCAGACCCCTGCCACTGCCTAATGCGACAACTGCAGGGCGGCTCCGCGAAAGCAGCGCACGCGCGGCATCCCGGGTCGATTCGACGCTGACGGCGTCGATCCGGGCCACCAGTTCCTCGACCGTCTGCGGCCGGCCATAGGCCAGCACATGGCGGGCCAGCTGCTCGGCGCGGGACGAGCAGCTCTCCAGCGCCATCAGGAGGCCCGCCTTCATCTGCGCCTTGGCCCGCGCGATCTCGGCCTCGGTCAGCGTCTCCACCGAATCATTCATGATGTCGACCACGACCTCCATCATCTCCGGCGCGTCGGCCGGATCGGTGCCGGTGTAGAGGCCGAAGAAGCCCGTGTCGGTGTAGGGCGCGTGGAACGAGTAGATGGAGTAGCAGAGGCCGCGCTTCTCGCGCACCTCCTGGAACAGCCGCGACGACATCCCGCCGCCGAGGATGTTGGTGAAGACCTGGAGCGAGAATAACGACAGATCGCTCTGCGGCACGCCTTCCAGCGCCAGCGTCAGATGCGCCTGCTCGAGCTCGCGATGCACCACCTTGGCGCCGCCCTTGCCGAACTGGGCGGCTTGCGGCTTCGGACCCGGCGTTCCCTCGAAACTCGCAAAGCGCTTCTCGACCTCGGCGACGACCTGCTTGTGATTGACCGCGCCTGCTGCCGCCACCACCATGTCGGGGCCGCGATAATGCGTCGACAGATAGCCGCGCAGCATGTCGCGGTTGAAGGCGCGCAGGGTCTTGGCGGTGCCGAGAAGCGAGCGGCCCATCGGCTGGTCGGGATAGCAGAGCTCGTTGAGATGCTCGAACACGACGTCGTCGGGCGTGTCCTGCGCGGCACCGATCTCCTGCACGATGACGTTCTTCTCGCGCTCGAGCTCGTCCGGCTCGAAAGCAGGATTGGCGAGGATGTCGGCGAGCACGTCGAGCGCGAGCGGCACGTCGGCCTTCAGCACCCGCGCATAATAGGACGTGGTCTCGGTCGAGGTGCCGGCATTGAGGTCGCCGCCGACCGCCTCGATCTCCTCGACGATCTCGCGCGAGGAGCGCTTGGTCGTGCCCTTGAACGCCATGTGCTCGAGCAGATGCGAGATGCCGTGCTCGTTCGGCTTCTCGTCGCGCCCGCCAACGCCGGCCCAGACGCCGAGCGCCGCGGTCTCGAGATGGGGCATCTCGTCGGTGACGACGGTCAGGCCGGAGGCAAGCTTGGACATCTCGACACTCATCCGGCAACTCCCTGTTTTGCGGCCCGGCTGACCGACAGCACGAACCGCTCGACCTCAGCCTGATCGTTCTTCATCACCTTCATGTGTTCGGATTTGGTCATGAGACCGTCGAGCCAGGCGGGCAATTGCGGCCGCTGGCCGCAGGCTGCCTCGACCGCATCGGGGAATTTGGCCGGATGGGCGGTGGAGAGCACGATGCTCGGCACCGTCGTATCGGTGGTGTCGCGGTCGGCGACCGCGAGCGCGACCGCGGTATGGGGATCGACCAGCTCGCCCGCCTCGCGCCAGGCGGCGCGGATCGCGGCCGCGGTTTCGGTCTCGTCGGCCCGGCCGGCGTCGAATTCTTCACGGATCGCGGCCAGCGTCGCGTCAGGCAACACGAAGCGCCCCGACTGCTTGAGCGAGTCCATCAGACGGCGCACGCCGGCCGCATCGCGCCGGCCGGCCTCGAACAGCAGCCGCTCGAAATTCGAGGAGATCTGGATGTCCATCGATGGCGACGCGGTGGCGTGCACCTCGCGCACCTCGTAGATCCCGGTCTTGAGCGTGCGAGCCAAGATGTCGTTGACGTTGGCGGCGATGCGCAGCGTGCGCACCGGCAGCCCCATGCGCTTGGCGACATAACCGGCAAAGATGTCGCCGAAATTTCCGGTCGGCACGACGAAATCCACCGTGCGCGCCGGCGCGCCGGCGGCGACGGCGGAGGTGAAGTAGTAGACCACCTGCGCGACGATACGCGCCCAGTTGATGGAGTTGACGCCGGAGAGCGAGGTCGCATCGCGGAAGCGATGGTTGTTGAACATCCCCTTCACGAGCGCCTGGCAGTCGTCGAAATTGCCCTCGATGGCGAGTGCATGGACGTTGGCCGCGCCCGTGGTCGTCATCATCCGCTGCTGCACTTCGGAGATGCGCCCGTGCGGGAACAGCACGATGAGATCGACATTCTCCAGGCCCGCGAACGCGTCGACCGCGGCGCCACCGGTGTCGCCGGAGGTCGCGACCACGATGGTGGTGCGCTGGCCGCGCTTGGCGAGCACGTGGTCCATCAGCCGCGAGATCAGCTGCATCGCCACGTCCTTGAAGGCGAGCGTCGGACCGTGGAACAGCTCCAGCACGAATTGATGCGGCGTCATCTGGCGCAGCGGCACCACCGCCGGATGGCGGAAGGTGGCATAGGCCTCGTTCGCCATGCGGCCGAGTTCGGCATCCGAAATCTCGCCGCCGGCGAACGGACGGATCACGTCGACTGCGACCTCCCAATAGGGGCGGCCGAAGAAGCCAGCGATGGCCTCGGTCGAGAGCTGCGGCCAGGTCACCGGCACATACAGGCCGCCGTCACGGGCAAGCCCAGTCAGCATCACGTCGCAGAAGCCGAGTTCTGGGGCCTCGCCCCGGGTCGAGATATAGCGAGTCAAACTGCCCTCCAAAGGCCGGCCGGCCTTGAGCCAGATCCATAAGCCTTTGATTTCATGAAACTACTTGTTAACGGCCAGAGGCGTCGGGCCACCATAAAGTGTTTTGCGGCATCGGGAAACCGCTTCCCGCCTGTGCCCCGCTCAACGAAAAAGGGCTGCGGCGATGCCGCAGCCCCTCTCTTGGAAGGTCTGTCGTTGATATGTGCAGACCGGTTTGCCTCGTGCGGGTTGCCGGCCCGCCAAAACTGTCGGCCAAGTTCTCGGCGCCCGTCACGAAATCGTCAAGAGCCAAAACGGCGGGGGCAAGAAAATGTTCCTATTTTTCCCGGCGCGGTTCGCGTTTCGCAAAGGCATCCCTGCGAGCGCTCGCGTACCATTGCTGCTTTTTCCCGAAATTTCGGGTGATTCAGGAACGAATAGCACGCCGGCCCATTGTGTCGGCGGATGGTGTCGGCGCTGTCCATGCATTGCCCGGCTAAGCGTCGAGACCCGATCCGCCCGGCCGGACCGGCTGCATCCTGGAGCAGCCGGTTCGGTGCCGGGCCGCCAGTGCCCCGCGCATCAGCTCATCCCGATTTCCACCGCGATCCTGATCAGGTCGGAATGGTTCTTGGCGCCGAGCTTCTGCTTGAGCAGGGACGTGGTGTTGGCGACCGTCTTGTAGGAGATGCCGAGCGCCTCGGCGACCTCGACGATCTTGTCGCCACGGCCGAGCAGGCGGAGAATCTCGAGCTCCCGCGGCGTCATCTGCGAGGCCGGATTGGCCTTGATCGCCGCACCGGAGAACGTGACCGCCTCCGCGAGCTGCGGCGAGATGAAATTGTCGCCGGCGACCACCTTGCGCACCGCCTTGAGCAGAATCCGGGGATCGTCGCCCTTGGAGACATACCCCTGCGCGCCAAGCTCGACCGCCCGTACCACGAAGGCCGGATCGTCGTTCATGCTGAACATGATGATCTTGGCATCAGGGTCGTCCTTGCGGATCCGCCGCATCAGCTCGAAGCCGGAGACGTCGGGCAGGCTGATGTCGATGACAGTGACGTCGGGCCGCTTGCTGATATAGGCGCGATGCCCGGATTTGGCGTCGGTCGCCTCGTCGATACGGATCGAGTGGTCGGACGCGAAAAGGGTGCGGCATCCTGACAGCACCACGGGATGGTCGTCGACGATCAGAACTCGGGTCGCCGGTTTGGCGGTATCTTGCATCGCGCGCTCTCTTGTTTTTCGACTCATAGACCGACGGGAACAAATGGAAAGAGCAAATCCCGCCAATGCGCGTTAGAATTGACCTAATGTGGCAGCGGCTCTCATTCAGAACACAATTGTTTCTTCCGCTCGGCTTGAGCTTCCTTGCCGCGCTGGTCATGGGCGGCGTGCTGCTCCAGAGCTTCGCGACGGGGCAGCTTGCCGACGAGAATGAGCCGGGCCGACGCTCGACCCGGACGATCGCTGAGGCGCTCAACAACACCCTGAGGGCCTCGGACGACCCGCGGAAGATACTCGATGCATTTGTCCATTCTTTGGACAACTCCTCGGATATTCAATTCCGTTCAGTGGAAGCAGGTCCCGCCCCCTCTCCAAAGGACAGCCTGCGTGATCTGCATGGTGTGCCGCATTGGTTCGTGGACCTGATCGCCATCCCGGAGATGGACGTCGCATCTCCCGTCATCATCGACGGCAGGCGTGTCGGCGACATCGTGTTCATGCCGGACCTGTCAGCCGATCTGTTCGAGAAATGGATCGGCTTCCTGGCGCTGACGAGCCTCATCGCCGTGCTGATGATGCTGACCGGGACCATTGCCTATCTCTTTGCGGGATCGGTGCTGCGTCCCCTGCAAGATCTCGGCGCAGGCCTCACACGAATCCGGCGCGGCGATTATGCAACGCCTATCCCGGTCGCAGGACCGCAGGAGATCCGGCAGAGCTGCGAGGAAGCCAATGCGCTGGCGATGACGCTCGCGCAATTGAGTCAGGATAATCGCGACCTGTTGCACCGCCTGGTGTCGCTCCAGGACGACGAGCGGCGCGATCTCGCGCGCGAGCTGCACGACGAGCTCGGACCACTATTGTTCGGCATCCGCGCCAGCACGATCGCGCTGAGCGAGACCTCGGGAAATCTCGGCAACCCGGCGCAGGAGGTGATGCGATCGGTCGAGGCGCTCCAGCAGACCAACCGACGCATCCTCGACCGGCTGCGGCCGCTCTACATCGAGGAATTGGGGCTCGAGACCAGCGTGCAGACGCTGCTCCAGAACTTTCGCAGACAGGCGCCGCATATCAGCCTGACGGCCACGATCGATCCTGGTCTGAACGAGATCGACCGACCGCTGGCCCAGACCGTCTATCGCCTGATCCAGGAGGCGCTGACCAACGTGCTGCGCCACGCCGGGGCGAACAATGCCCATGTGCTGGCGACCATGGCCGGCGAGGTGCTCACGATTGAGATCTCCGACGACGGCGGCGGCTTCCCCGCCGACAACGTCTTCGGCCGCGGCCTGACGGGCATGCACGAGCGCGTGCGCGCGCTCAGCGGATCGCTGTCACTGCTGCGCGCCGACGAGCGAACCTATGTGCGCTGTCGCCTGCCGGTCGAGACGGCGCGAGACGCGCCGGCGGCCGGCTAGCACACACCATCGGCATGCGGGGACTGCCGCGCCGGCTCGCACAGGGTGCTGTAGATCTTGCCTTCGGGACTGAAGCGAAACGAGGCGTGGATACGCAGCGAGCCCGCGACGGAATATTCGAGATCGATGCCATGCGGCACTGGATTGATCTCCTCAAGACCGAAGCCTGCCGACGAGAAGGTGCTGAGCCGCGGTCCCCAATAGGTTTCGAGCTCGCGCCGCCCGCGATAATGTCGCTTGCCGTTGCACATGCATTCGACCCGGGCGTCGTCCGCATAGAGATCGAGGAGCGTCGCGAGGTCGCCCTTCCGGCAGGCGTCCACCCAGTCGACGACGATTCCCATCTGGTCGAAATCGCTCACACCAAAATCCTGTCTGCCGCGAAAAATTTGCGTGCGGCTTAGGACCACCCTCGTGAATATGTCCTGAATAATAAACCCCGGGCGATACCGGGTTCCTCCGGGAACCTACGGAAATTTTCAGGCTGGACGCCGTCCCCTCGCCCAGACCCCGAATGCGATCAGCACCGCGCCGGCGAGCGCGAACCAGGTGATGGCGTATTGCAGATGATCGTCCTTCAGATGCACGTCGAGCGGGCCGGGACGCGGAATGCCGTTCTCCGGCACCGGCCGCTCCAGGTCGATGTAGAACGGCGCGACCGTGCCCCAGCCGAGCGCCCGGGACATGGCGAGATGATCGCGGGTGAACCACAGCCGTTTGTCACGCTCAGCGTCAGGCATCAGCACGCTGGCTGTTTCGGGGAAACGGACGTAGCCGGTCAACATCGCCGGCTTGTTGGTAATGAGTCGCGCGACCGCCCGATCCTGCAGGGCGCGGTCCTGTTGGGTGTTCGGCACGAAGCCCGCGTTGACCGCGACCATATCGCCGCCAGGCAGCCGTGCGGGAAGGAAAGCCCAGGTGCCGGGGCCGGAAATGTCGGAGCGGATGGCGGAGCCGGAACTGTAGACCATCGCATCCAGACGGGACTCGTAGGTCGCCGTAAATGTGACCCGACGGAATTCGTCCCGCTCCGGCGTCAGCGTGCTCCATTGCGACGGCGGCGGCAACGCAACAGGTGCCGCCGCGAGACGCTCGGTCAATGCGGCGATCAACTGATGTTTCGCGACGCGGCGCTGCAATTGCCAGACGCCGAGCGCGACCAAGACGGCGGCCAGGAAAAGCGTGAACAGCGCGAAGCCGGCCACGCGGGGCTTGCGCGCGGTCTCGTTCATTTCGCGCGGTCGACCAGCCGGCCCGGCGCCGCCTTGTGGTGGAATTGCAGCGCGATCAGCAGCGACTTCATCGCGCGCAGCGGCAGGAGCGTGGTCGCGAGGATCAGCGGCAGCCACAGCGCGGCATGCAGCCAGTACGGCGGCTGGTATTTGACCTCGACGATCAGCGCGCACGCAACGACGATCCCGCCGGCCAGCATGATGATGAAGATCGCAGGACCGTCGCCGGTGTCGATGAAGGCATAGTCGAGGCCGCAGCGGTCGCAGCTGGGCGCGAGCGTCAGGAAACCCGCATAGAGCTTGCCCTGGCCGCAGCGCGGGCATTTGCAGGCAAGGCCGCGCAGCGCGCTTTGCAGGACGGTCGTCTCGGGCTCGGATGGGCCGGCGGTATCGTTCATGATGACGGACTCTAGAGCATTGTCGGTTCTGATTGAATCAGAACCGAAGCTCTAGATTCTTGTTTTGACGCGTTTTCTTCACGCGAACCGGTATCCACTTCGCTCGAAAACGCTCGATCACAGTTTCCGCCGAAGCTTGCGTCGGCCCAAAAGCGAAAGGGCGGCCCTGCGGCCGCCCTTTCTGATCGGTCCAACGCGGCTCAGTGCGCGCCGTGGGCCATGGTCTCGGCGCCGTGTCCCCACACATAGATGCAGAGGAACAGGAACAGCCAGACCACGTCGACGAAGTGCCAGTACCAGGCGGCGAACTCGAAGCCGAGGTGCTGTGTCGGCGTGAAGTGGCCGGCATAGGCGCGGAACAGGCAGACCAGCAGGAAGATGGTGCCGACCAGCACGTGGAAACCGTGGAAGCCGGTCGCCATGAAGAAGGTCGCGCCATAGACGTTGCCGCCGAACGAGAACGCCGCGTGGCTGTACTCATAGGCCTGCACGCAGGTGAAGAGCGCGCCGAGCACGACGGTGAGGATCAGGCCGTACTTCAGACCCCTGCGGTCGCCTTCCAGCAGCGCGTGGTGCGCCCAGGTCACCGTGGTGCCGGAGGTGAGCAGTATCAGCGTGTTCAGGAGCGGCAGATGCCAGGGATCGAAGGTCTCGATGCCATGCGGCGGCCAGGTGCCGGGGACGGCGCAGGCGCCGGCCGCGGTGCCGAGACCGCAGCCGAACACGGCGTCGCGCGTGGCGTGGACGGCGTCGGCCGGGAACAGCGCCGCGTTGAAATAGGCCCAGAACCAGGCGACGAAGAACATCACCTCGGAGGCGATGAACAGGATCATGCCGTAGCGGTGATGCAGCTGCACGACGCGGGTGTGATCGCCCTTGTACTGGGCTTCCCTGATCACATCGCCCCACCAGCTCGCCATAGTGTAGATCACGCCGATGGTGCCGGCACCGAAGATGATCGGCGCGGCCGAGAACATGTGGTGCATCCAGGTGATCGCACCGACCGCCATGATGAAGGCCGAGATGGAGCCGACGACGGGCCACGGGGAGGGATCCACCAGGTGGTAGTCGTGATGCTTGGTGTGCGCCGTTGCCATTTGCGGTCTCTCTCCTCAATCCCGTGCCTGTCCGGCACTTATCCCCTTGTGTCCGACCCCCGCGACATGAGCCCGGCGGTCAGAGATTTCCCTTGCGTTTGTCGTCTTCGCCCGACGCCAGCGGCTTCACCACGGGATCGCGCACCGGATAGAACGTGTAGGACAACGTGATCGTGTTCAGCCCGTCGTTCTCGTGATCGTCGGCGATCGACGGATCGACGTAGAACACGACCGGCATCTCGCGCTTCTCGCCGGGCGCCATGGTCTGTTCGGTGAAGCAGAAGCAGTTGATCTTCTGGAAGTAGGAGCCGACCGTCAGCGGGGCGACGTTGTAGGCCGCCTGGCCCGCGGTGGTCCGCGCGGCCTGGTTGGTCACGGTGTAAAAGACCGTCACGACCTGGCCGATATTGACCTCGATCTCGCTCTGCTCCGGCTCGAACTTCCAGGGCAGGCCGGGCGCGACGTTGGAATCGAAGCGCACCGCGATCTTGCGCGCGATCGGCCCCGTGGCCGGTGCCGAGGTCGCAACCTGCGTCGTGCCGTTGAAGCCGGTGGCGCGGCAGAACCAGTTGTAGAACG
The DNA here is from genome assembly GCF_052076025.1 of Bradyrhizobium sp. 956_D2_N1_4. Taxonomy (NCBI): domain Bacteria; kingdom Pseudomonadati; phylum Pseudomonadota; class Alphaproteobacteria; order Hyphomicrobiales; family Nitrobacteraceae; genus Bradyrhizobium; species Bradyrhizobium sp. 956_D2_N1_4. Next base: position 6,991,955 of record NZ_CP197237.1, read on the forward strand.
GCACCGCCGCGTAGGAGGCACCGACCATCAGCGCCACCACGCCGCCGCAGATCGAGGCGACCAGCACGTCGCGGCCAAGACCCTTGGAAGGCCCCCGCCCCTTGGTGGCTGTCCGGCTCTGATCCCGCGATATGGTGGGCTCTCGATCCATGCTTCCTACATCGGCCGGACGAGCACGGCCGGTCCCTTGACGATGGTGACGGCGAAGAACAGCACCACGAGCACGCCGAGCGCGAGCGCAATCGCGATCGAGCGCTGGCGGCGGCTCTTCTTCTGCGCCTCCGTGAGGACGATTCCATTCATCTCAGGTTTGTCGGCCATTCCAGCGATCATGCGCCCCCTACCATCGGAGCAAGTGCCCGGAACACGACTTCGGCCAGCAGGGTCGCAAACAGCGCGAACAGATAGAGGATGGAGAAGGCGAACAGCTTGCGGGTCGCGCGCAGCGATTGGCTGCGCTCGCGGCGGATATAGACGTTGATCGCGAGCACAAGCATGCCGGCGCCGAGGATCAGCGAGACGATGCCGTAGATGGCGTCGAAATAGCCGAGCGCCCACGGGGCGGCGGCCACCGCGATCAGCACGATGGTGTAGAGCAGGATCTGAAGCCGCGTCGCGTCGGGACCGGCGACGTTGGGCAGCATCGGAATGCCGGCACGGGCGTAGTCGTCGGAGCGGAACAGCGCCAGCGCCCAGAAGTGCGGCGGGGTCCAGAAGAAGATGATGGCGAACAGCAGCAGCGGCTCGACGTCGACCGTGCCCGTGACCGCGGCCCACGCCACCACCGGCGGCAGCGCACCGGCGGCGCCGCCGATCACGATGTTCTGTGCGGTCCGGCGCTTCAGGATCATCGTGTAGATCACGACGTAGAAGAAGATGGTGAAGGCGAGCAGCGCGCCCGCGATCCAGTTGACGAGGATGCCGAGCGTCATCACCGAGAAGAAGGCGAGCGTCATGCCGAACGCCATCGCCTCGGGACGGGTGATGCGGCCGCGCGGAATCGGCCGGTTTGCCGTGCGCGACATCTTGGCGTCGATATCGCCTTCGAGCGCCATGTTGAGCGCCCCGGAAGCGCCGGCACCGACCGCGATGCAGAGCAGCGAGGTGATGGCCAGCACCGGGTGGAAATGCCCGGGCGCCATCGCCAGTCCGACCAGTGCGGTGAAGATCACCAGCGACATCACCCGCGGCTTGAGCAGCGCAATGTAGTCGCCCACCTCCGCTTCGGAGATGCGGGGATCGATGTCGATGGCGTTGTGGTCGAGGACGGACACTAGTTTTGACTCGCTTCGCTAAAGAGCCGCGGCGCCCGTCACGGGCGCCGCGAGCGTTGGCCTACTGCACGCGGGGCAGCACTTCGAACTGATGGAAGGGCGGCGGCGAAGGCAGCGTCCATTCCAGCGTGGTCGCGCCCGCACCCCACGGATTGTCGCCAGCCGGCACCTTCTTCGCGAAGGCGTCGAACACGCAGTAGAGGAAGATCAGCACGCCGAAGCCGGAGATGTAGGAGCCGACCGAGGAGACCAGGTTCCAGCCGGCGAACGCGTCGGGATAGTCGACGTAGCGGCGCGGCATGCCCGACAGGCCGAGGAAGTGCTGCGGGAAGAACACAAGGTTCACGCCGATGAAGGTGACCCAGAAATGCGCCTTGGCCAGCCCCTCGTTGTACATGTAGCCCGACATCTTCGGGAACCAGTAGTACCAGCCGGCAAAGATCCCGAACACCGCACCAAGCGACAGCACGTAGTGGAAGTGCGCGACGACGTAGTAGGTCTCCTGGAGCACGCGGTCGACGCCGGCATTCGCCAGCACGACGCCGGTGACACCGCCGACAGTGAACAGGAAGATGAAGCCGACCGCCCAGATCATCGGGGCACGGAACTCGATCGAGCCGCCCCACATCGTGGCGATCCACGAGAAGATCTTCACGCCGGTCGGAACCGCGATGACCATGGTCGCGGCGACGAAATAGGCCTGCGTCGCCGAGGACATGCCGACCGTGTACATGTGGTGCGCCCACACCACGAAGCCGATGCCGCCGATCGCCACCATGGCGTAGGCCATGCCGAGATAGCCGAACACGGGTTTGCGCGAGAAGGTCGAGACGATCTGGCTGACCATGCCGAAGGCGGGCAGGATCAGGATGTACACTTCAGGGTGACCGAAGAACCAGAACAGATGCTGGAACAGCACGGGATCGCCGCCGCCGTCGGGCGCGAAGAACGTCGTGCCGAAATTGCGGTCGGTGAGCAGCATGGTGATCGCACCGGCGAGCACCGGCAGCGACAACAGCAGCAGGAACACCGTCACCAGGATCGACCACACGAACAGCGGCATCTTGTGCAGGGTCATGCCCGGCGCGCGCATGTTGAAGATCGTGGTGATGAAGTTGATGGCGCCGAGGATCGACGAGGCGCCCGCCAGATGCAGCGACAGGATCGCGAAGTCGACGGCCGGGCCCGGATGGCCGGAGCTCGACAGCGGCACATACATGGTCCAGCCGGCGCCGACGCCGTTGGCACCCGGCTCGCCCTCGACGAAGGTCGACATCAGCAGCAGCGCGAAGGAGGCCGGCAGCAGCCAGAACGAGATGTTGTTCATGCGCGGGAACGCCATGTCGGGCGCGCCGATCATCAGCGGCACGAACCAGTTGCCGAAGCCGCCGATCATCGCGGGCATGACCATGAAGAAGATCATGATCAGGCCGTGAGAGGTCACGAACACATTATAGGTGTGCGTCTCGTGGAAGATCTGCACGCCCGGATACATCAGCTCGGCACGGATCGCGATCGACATCGCGGCACCGATGACGCCGGCGATGACCGCGAAGATCAGGTACATCGTACCGATGTCCTTGTGGTTGGTCGAATAGACGTAGCGCCGCCATCCGGTCGGATGGGCGTGCTCGTCATGTCCGTGGTCTTGCGCGTGATCGCCGTGTGCCGCTGCGCTCGTTGCCATTTTCAAATCCTGCCTTGCGTCCCGTTCGGACCTTCTGCGGTCCCGCCCTTTATGTCGCTTTCTGTCCCTCGAGCCTTCGCCCGGCGCTTACTGCGTCGGGCCGGCCGCGGAGGCGAAAGTGCTGGTGCCGCCGCTCGCATATTTCTTCTTTGCCGTTTCGACCCAGGAGGCGAAGTCCTTGTCCTCCACGACGCGAATCGCGATCGGCATGAAGGCGTGGTCCTTGCCGCAGAGCTCCGAGCACTGGCCGTAGAACATGCCGGTCTTGGTGGCCTTGAACCAGGTCTCGTTCAACCGCCCCGGAATGGCGTCGATCTTGACGCCGAAAGCCGGCAGCGCGAAGGCGTGGATGACGTCCGCGCCGGTGACCTGGACACGAATCACCTTGTTGACCGGCACCACCATCTCGTTGTCGACGCCGAGCAGGCGGGGCTGCTTGTCCTGGGCCATCAGCGAGTCGAACTCGAACTTGCCGTTATCAGGATAGGCATAGGACCAGTACCACTGTTTGCCGGTCGCCTTGATGGTCAAATCCGCCTTCGGCACGTCGAGCTCGAGGAACAGCAGGCGGAACGACGGCACCGAGATACCGACCAGGATCAGCACCGGAACGAGCGTCCATGCCACCTCGATCAGCGTGTTGTGCGTGGTCCGCGACGGCACCGGATTGGCCTTCGCGTTGAACTTCATGACCACGATCACCAGCAACGCCAGAACGAACAGCGTGATCAGCGTGATCAGCACGAACAGAAAGTTGTGGAACCAGACGATATTGTCCATCACCGGCGAGGCGGATTGCTGGAGCGTCCATTCCCACGGTGCCGGCTGCCCGAGCTCGGCGTATGCCGCACCGCCCGTCGCCAGCGTCAGACCCGCCACGGCCAATCCCAGCAAGTGCCGGCCCACATGGCCCATCGACATCCTCATGCCGTTCGCGCTCCCCTAACGAAATCACCCCAAGTGCATCCCCCTATTTCCGGGAAACGCTTATTCGATCCGCCCGTCTGACAAACCGCCGCGCAAGAATACCTCTAAGAGGAATTGGGGCCAGATCGCTAGAACGCCGAAATCAAGCCTCTCAAACCATAATTCTTGATCTATCGCAATGCAGTCTTGAGCCCCGTCTGTCAGCCATCACCCGCAAGATATTTCCTAGTAACATCAGAGAAAAATACCGTTTCCCGGGATGCCGCGGCTTGACAGCGGCATTGCCCGCGGTAGGCACTGGCAGACAGCCGCGCAGGAACCTGATTCGTGCGGGCGATGGCGGTGTGGGCGGCGCGGAATTTGCTTGCGAATCGCCTTCAAGACGCCGTCATTCCCGTATCAGTCCGCCAGGCACGAGCGACCCAGGCGAGCAGAGGGACCGACCCGATGGGGTTTTCGAGAAGCATGGCAAGGCAGGCGAGCGGCCTCACGATGCTGGCGGCCCTGCTGGCGGTGGTCGTTGTCATGGTGCTGCCGGGCCTCGCCCATGCGCAGGGCGCGGTGCGCTCCGTCCATGGCGACTGGCAGATCCGCTGCGACACCCCGCCCGGCGCCCAGACCGAGCAATGCGCCCTGATCCAGAGCGTGGTGGCCGAAGACCGCTCCAATGCCGGCCTCACCGTGATCGTGCTCAAGACCGCCGACCAGAAGAGCCGGCTGATGCGGGTGGTCGCCCCGCTCGGCGTGCTGCTGCCCTCCGGCCTCGGGCTGAAGCTCGACAACCAGGACGTCGGCCGCGCCGGCTTCGTCCGCTGCCTGCCCAATGGCTGCGTCGCCGAGGTCGTCATGGACGACAAGCTGCTCGGCCAGCTCCGCACCGCCAAGACCGCGACCTTCATCATCTTCGAGACCCCGGAAGAAGGCATCGGCTTCCCGCTCAGCCTGAACGGGCTCGGCGAGGGCTATGACAAGCTGCCGTAGGGCAGCAGGCGCGTCCGCGCGCGGCGAATCCTATCGTTTCGTAATGTGGCACCTGGCACCCTCGCGGAACCGCCGGGAAACCATTATCTTGCCCTACATCTTCCGATAATGGACGGACGCATGACCAATCCAGCCACAACCTCCCTGCTCGACCGCGCCAATCTCGACCGTGATCAGGTCCGCAACGAGGTCGCACGCGGGCTTGCCGGTGCCGACGACGGCGAATTGTTCCTGGAATACAGCCAGACCGAAGCGCTGATGTTCGACAATGGGCGGCTGAAGCAGGCGACCTATGACACCTCGCAGGGCTTTGGCCTGCGCGCCGTCAAGGACGACGCGGTCGGCTATGCCCATTCCTCCGACGTGTCGCTGCCGGCGCTGATTCGCGCCGCCGACGCGGTCGCTGCCGTGCGCGGCGGCTATTCGGGCAGCTTCGCGGCCCCGCCGGCGCATACCAACGTGCGGCTTTATAGCGACGACAATCCGTTGGATGCGCCGGGCTTCGAGACCAAGGTGAAGCTGCTCGCCGAGATCGACGCTTACTTGCGCGACAAGGATCCGCGGGTGCGGCAGGTCAGCGTCAGCCTGGGGGCGACCTGGCAGGTCGTCGAAATCCTGCGGCCCGACGGCGAGAGCTATCGCGACATCCGCCCGCTGGTGCGCGTCAACGTCTCCGTCGTTGCCGGTCAGGGCGACCGCCAGGAGAGCGGCAGCAAGGGCTATGGCGGCCGCGCCGGCTATGCCGAATTCATCGAGACGAAGTCCTGGCGCGATGCCGCCGACGGCGCGCTGCGCGAAGCCCTGGTCAATCTGGAATCGATCCCCGCCCCCGCCGGCGAAATGGACGTCGTGCTCGGTGCCGGCTGGCCCGGCGTGATGCTGCATGAAGCGGTCGGCCATGGCCTCGAAGGCGATTTCAACCGCAAGAAGACGTCGGCGTTCGCCGGCCTGATGGGCCAGCAGGTCGCAGCCAAGGGCGTCACCGTGGTCGACGACGGCACCATTGCCTCGCGCCGCGGCTCGCTGTCGATCGACGACGAGGGCACGCCGACCAACCGCACCGTGCTGATCGAGGACGGCATTCTGGTCGGCTACATGCAGGACCGCCAGAACGCGCGCCTGATGAACATGAAGCCGACCGGCAACGGCCGCCGCCAGGGCTACGCCCATGTGCCGATGCCGCGCATGACCAACACCTACATGCTCGCGGGCGACCGCGATCCGGCCGAGATCCTCGCCTCAGTGAAGAACGGCGTCTTCGCCGCGAATTTCGGCGGCGGCCAGGTCGACATCACCTCGGGCAAATACGTGTTCCAGTGCACCGAGGCCTACAAGATCGAGAACGGCAAGATTGGCGCGCCGCTGAAGGGCGCCATGCTGATCGGCAACGGGCCGACCGATTTGCATCGCATCCGCATGATCGGCAACGATCTCGCGCTGGATACCGGCATCGGCACTTGCGGCAAGAACGGTCAGGGCGTGCCCGTCGGCGTCGGCCAGCCGTCGCTTCTGATGGAACGTATTACTGTAGGTGGAACGGGCGCATGAGCGTTGAGAAGGTAACTGTCACCGCCAAGCGGAAGAGCAGCGGCTGGGCTGGTCAGCTGATGCAACTCGCCGGCATCGTCGCCGCCGTGTTCATCGCCAAGGGCGCGCTCGCCGAGCCGTTCTACGTGCCGTCGGGTTCGATGGAGCCGACGCTCCTAATCGGCGATGCGCTGCTCGCCTCGAAATTCCCCTATGGCTACGGCACCTCGTCGCTGCCGATCCAGATCAACCTGCCCGAAAGCGGCCGGGTCTTCGCGGAGACGCCGAAGCAGGGCGACGTCGTCGTGTTCCGCTGGCCCGGCGATCGCTCGCAGGCCTGGGTCAAGCGCGTCGTGGGTCTGCCCGGCGACCGCATCCAGATGCGGCAGGGCCAGCTCTTCATCAACGACCGTCCCGCCGAGCTGAAGCCGGATGGTGTCGGCGCCGCCGAGGACGACAATGGCGGCAGCGAGCCTGCCTACCGCTACATCGAGACCCTGCCGAACGGCGTGTCGCATCTGATCTTCAAGATGCGCGACAACGGTCCGCTCGACAACACGCCTGAAGTGACGGTGCCGCCCGGCCACCTCTTCGTGCTCGGCGATAACCGCGACAATTCCGCCGACAGCCGCGTGCCCCTGCGCTCCGGCGGCGTCGGCCTGCTGCCGATCGACAATCTGGTCGGACGCGCGGATGCCGTGCTCGGCTCCTGGGATCTCGGCATGCGCGGCCAGCCGGTGTGGACCTGGCTCTCCGGCTTCCGGCTCGCGCGGTTCTTCACCGCCGTGCACTGAGCTGATCCCAAGGTCTTGATCAAATGACCTTCGACGACGTCAGAAAATTTGCGCTGACGTGGCCGGAGGTCGAGGACGGCACCTCCTACGGCACGCCGGCGCTGAAAGTGCGCAAGAAGATGCTGGCGCGGCTGAAGGAGGACGGCGACAGTCTCGTCGTGCCCGACGTTCCCATCGACGAGCGCGCCATGCTGGTCGAGAGCCAGCCAAGAATCTTCTATTTCACCGATCACTACGCCGACTATCCGATCGTGCTGATCCGCCTGTCCAAGGCGAAGCGCGCGATCGTCGAGCCGTTCCTGCGGCGGCGCTGGCGTGGCCTCGCCTCGAAGACGGCGCGCGCCGCGTTCGATGCCAGCGCGTGAATGATGGCCGCGATGGATCGCGACCGCTTCCTAGCACTGGCGCTGAAGAACCCGGTCAATGTTGCAATCATCGGCGAGCTCGCCTCGCTCGCGCTTCCCGATGCGTGGCTTGTGTCGGGGTGCCTGGTGCAGACGGCGTGGAACGTACTCACGGACCGCGCGGTCGATCATGGCATCGCCGATTACGACGTGTTCTATTTCGATCCTGACACCTCATGGGAGGCGGAGGACACGGTGATCCGCACGCTGCACGCGCGGCTCTCGCATCTCGGCGTCAGGATCGAGACCCGCAACCAGGCGCGCGTGCACCTTTGGTATCCCGGCAAGCACGGCCTGCCCTATCCGCCTCTAACCTGCTCGACCGACGGCATCGACCGTTTCCTCACCCAGAACACGCAAGTCGGTGTGAGGCGCGCTGGCGACAGCTTTGAGGTCTACGCGCCGCACGGCTTCGACGACATAACCGGATTGATCGCGCGGCCCAATCCGGGCCCGAACTTCTCTGCGGCGAGTTACGCGGTGAAGGCCGCGCGATGGAAGGCGTTGTGGCCGGAGCTCACGGTGATTGCCGCGGAGTGATCACGCCGCCTTGGCCTGGACGTTGTCGCAGAACTCCGCGAGCCGATCCGCAAGCCGCAGCGTTGCGGGGCTGGCACCGGGCGAGGCCATCAGCGCCACTTCGGTGCGGTTGATCGGCTCAAATCCGTCCTTGGCGGTCAGCACGCGGTGGTCGGACTGGATCGACATCTCCGACAGGATGCTTAAGCCCATGCCGGCTGCGACCGCAGCCTGGATGCCCGCGAGACTCGATGACGAGTAAGACATGTGCCAGGCGCGGCCCGCGCTTTCCAGCGCGTGGATGGCGCCGGCGCGGTAGAGGCAGCCGAGCGGAAAGCCGATCAGCGGCACCGACGAGGCGTTGACGTCGACCGGATGGCTCTTGCTGGTGACCCAGTGCACCCGCTCCGGCCACACCGCGATGGCGCCTTTCGCGCCGGCCTCGCGCTTGAACAGCGCCAGGTCAAGCTCGCCGCGTTCGAGGTCGCGGGACAGGTTCTTGCTCTGGTCGGCGCGCACATCCATTCGCAGACCCGGATGTGAGCGCGAGAAAGCGCCGAGCAACTTCGCGAGACGATAGGCCGCAAAATCCTCGGGGATGCCGAGCCGGATCGCGCCCTCGCTGTCGGGCTCGCGCAGCACGTCGCGCGCCTCCTCGGCGAGCGTGAGCAGCCGCCGCGCATAGGACAGCAACCGCTCGCCGGCCTCGGTGGGGCGCACGTCCTTGCCGTCACGGTGCAACAGCACCTGGCCGACGTCCTCCTCCAGCCGCTTGATCTGCTGGCTGACGGTCGATTGCGTGCGGTGGACGCGCTCGCCGGCGCGGGTGAAGCCGCCGGCCTCGACCACCGAGACGAAGCTGCGCAGGAGCTCCAGGTCGAGCATGGCTGCTCTCCATTCGAAAATCCACTGATCGGAAGTTAATCATTTAATTTCCAAATGACAAGCCGTCTCCCTAGATCGAGGGCTCAGGAGAATGCCCTCATGTCGCTCGCCACCTCGCTTCCCGCAGCCCCCAGCCGGTTCAACACGCTACCGCTCGCCATCGGACTGTTTTGCCTGCTCTGGAGCTATGCCTTCGTCGCCGGCAAGATCGGCGTCACCCATTGCCCGCCGCTGATCCTGCTCGCCGCGCGCTTCTCGCTCGCCGGCATTTTGATCCTCGGTGCGACGCTGGTCCGCGGTGATGGCTGGTCCTTGTCCTGGCGCGATGTCGCGATCTTCGCCGTGCTCGGCATCGCCAACAACGCGCTCTATCTCGGGCTCGGCTACACCGGCCTGCAATCGGTCTCCGCAGGCCTCGGCGGCCTGATCGTCTCGGCAAATCCGGTCTTCACGGCGGCGCTCGCCGCGTTGCTGCTTGGCGAAGGCATGACCTGCCGCAAGGCGGGCGGTCTCCTGCTCGGCATCATCGGCGTGACCCTGATCGTCTGGCATCGCCTGTCGGTCGGCACGGACTCCCTGCACGGCATCGTCTTCACCCTGGCCTCGCTCGCCTCCATCGTCGCCGGCACGATTCTGTTCAAGCTGCTCGCGCCGAAGGGAAGCCTGTGGATCGGCAACGGCGTGCAGAACCTCGCCGCCGGCATCGTGCTGACGCCGGTCGCGTTCACCTTCGCCGACGTCCACGCAATCGATTTCACCCCGGGCCTGGTCAGCGCCTTCGCGTTCCTCGTGCTCGGCGGCTCGATCCTCGCCTACTGGCTCTGGTTTCATCTCCTGAAAGTGTGTGGCGCAACGGCTGCGAGCGCCTATCATTTCCTGATGCCGCCGCTCGGCATGCTGTTCGCCTACATCGTGCTCGGCGAGCATGTCGAGGCCCGCGACCTGCTCGGCATCATTCCGGTCGCGCTCGGCATTTACCTGGTGACGCGCCCCGCAAAGCCCGTTGCGTAAGAGGAGCTTTCTGATGCCCATTTCCATCACCCTGATCGGCGGCCCCACCGCGCTGATCGAGATCGACGGCTTCCGCCTGCTCACCGATCCGACCTTCGATGCGCCGGGCGCCTATCAGCTGCCGCATGTGACGCTGGAAAAGACGATCGGGCCGGCGATGAAGGCCGATGCGATCGGCCCGATCGATGCCGTCCTGCTCAGCCACGACCAACACTCGGATAATCTCGACAATTCCGGCCGCGCGTTTCTCAAACACGCAAAGCGCGTGCTGACGACCGAGGCCGGCGCAAAACGCCTGGCCGGCCATGTCGAGGGCCTCGCGCCCTGGGCGACCTCGCATCTGAAGGACCGTGACGGCAACACGCTGACGATCACCGCGACGCCGGCGCGCCACGGCCCGGCCGGCATCGAGCCGCTGTCGGGCGACGTCATCGGCTTCGTGGTGTCCTCGAGCCGGACGGACACGAGCGACGTCTACATCAGCGGCGACACCACCTGGTTCGACGGCGTCGCCGAGGTCGCGCGCCGCTTCAAATGCGGCGTGGTGCTGCCGTTTGCGGGCGCGGCGCAAACGCGCGGGCCGTTCCACCTCACCATGGACACCAACGACACCATCGAGACGGCGCGCGCCTTTCCCGATGCGATGATCGTGCCGCTGCATACCGAGGGCTGGGCGCATTTCCGCCAGGACGGCGAGGATCTGCGCAAGACCTTTGATGTGCTCGGCTTCGGGACCCGGTTGCGATTGCTGGAGCCGGGCCTGCCGACGGTGGTTGAGGCGCCGTGAGTTAAGCTGTCGCGCGCTTCTCTTCGTCATGGCCGGGCTTGACCCGGCCATCCACGTCTTTGTCGCCGCACTTGAGAACGTGGATGCCCGGGACAAGCCCGGGCATGACGGCGAGTGAGTGGCTCGCGCGGGTAACTCAATCCTTCCGAAACACGATCGACGCCATCCAGCCCGTCATCAGCGCCATCGCGGCCGTCGCGAGGCCGTAGATCAGCCCGTGCTGCCGCGCACTGGTCGCGACGAACTGCTCGAAGCCGACCTTGACGATCTCGAACGCGGTCTCGGTCTTGGTGACCAACGCGCCGTTCGCGAACAGTTTGATTTCCACCTCATAGGTGCCGATCGGCACCTCCTCCGGTAGTGGAATGCCGGTACGGAACAGCGTCGGTGTCAGGAACGTCACCGCGCTCGGGTCCTCGCGATAGAGACCTTTCTGGGTTCGCAGGCGGATGAAGGCCGAGCGGAACGCGTCGTTCGGCACCACGTCGGCATAGTCGCCGCTGACCCGTTGGGTCAGCAGCACATTGTTCAGCCCGATCTGCTGCCGCCGCGCGATCTCGGGTGAGGTGATGACATCGAAGGGGCGGTTGGCGAACAGCGCGAGATAGCTCGGCACCGCCAGGAACTGCCGGTAGTCGGTGTTGATCCAGATCCCGAAGGTGCGCTCCTTGCGCCGGGTCACCATGTCGGCGCGCGGGCCCATCACGGTGACGACGAGATCGTAGCTCTTGCGGTCCGCGGGCGTGGAGGTGTCCTTCTCGACCGAGCCGAACAGCACCAGTTCCTCGCCGGAATAGTTCGGCGTCACCGTGACGCGATGGTTGGAGACCGACACGATCAGTCGCTCGGCACGCGCGGCTGGGCCGAGCAGCAGGAGGAGAAGGACTGCGAGAGCTGCGCGCATCATCCGCTCACTCCCAATTCACGGATGGTGAAGAGATCCTCGGGCCGGATCACCAGCTCGATGGCGAAGCGGACGCCGACCGAAAGGATCAGCAGGCCCAGCAACAGCCGCAGCTGCTCGCCGCGGATCTTCTGGCCGGCGCGGGCGCCGAACTGCGCGCCGGTGACGCCGCCGACCATCAGGATCAGCGCCAGCACCGCGTCGACGAGGTGATTGGTCACCGCGTGCAGCAAGGTCGCGAACAGCATCGTGACCAGCGTCAGGACCATCGAGGTCCCGATCACGGTCGAAGTCGGCACCCGCAGCAGATAGATCATGATCGGCACCAGGATGAAGCCGCCGCCGATGCCCATGATGGCGCCGATGAAGCCGATCACGATGCCGACGATCACGACAGGAATAACCGAGAGGTAGATCTTCGAGCGCTTGAACCGCATTTTCAGCGGCAGGCCGTGGATCCAGCTGTGCGTGCGCCGTGGCGGCACCGCGCCGCGACGGGTCCGCATCAGGGCGCGCAGGCCCTCGGAGAACATCAGGCTGCCGACCGTGGTGAGCAGCACCACGTAGGACAAGGCGATCATCAGATCGAGCTGGCCGAGCGCGCGAAGCTGCGTGAAGGTCCACACCCCGAGCGCCGTGCCGGTGACGCCGCCGCATAACAACACACTCGCCAGCGCCGGATCGATCGCACGCCGCCGCCAGTAGGACAACGCACCGGAAAACGAGGAGGCCGCGATGTGGCTCGCAACGGAGGCGACCGCGACCGCCGGCGTGATCCCGATGAAGATCAGAAGCGGCGTCATCAGGAAGCCGCCGCCGATCCCGAACATGCCGGAGACGAAGCCAACCGCCGCGCCCATCGCCAGCACCAGGAAGATGTTGACCGGCAGATCGGCGATCGGGAGATAGAGCTGCATCGAAGGACCACACTCCGGCGAAATGGATCGATTGCGCGGGAATGCTCGCCGGACGGTCGGAACGATTGCCGCGCCCCTCAATAGCGGAATTCGTTGTCGGGCGGGACCATGAATTTAGGGCGTGGTGAATGCGGCGCGCGAGCTGTCTCCCCTCACCCTGAGGAGCCTGCGCAGCAGGCGTCTCGAAGGGCGAGGCCCGGATCGGTGGTGGGGGCCTGCATGGTTCTCGCGGCGATGCGAAGCATCGTCCGCTACGCACGCCAGGGCGCGCTCCTCACCATGAGGAGTGAGAGTGCGCTCTAGTGCGCCGCCGAGGCCGAGCGCTTGGTCGCGACCGGCTTCGGCGCAGGCTTTGCGTTCGCCTGCGGCGCGCTGTCCCAGCCGCCGTTCGGGGCGGGAACATTGACCGCGTCGTCGGGCTGCGGCTCGGCGCTGAAAGTCTGGATCGCGAGCTTGGCGGCGGCGAGCGACTGCGGATCGAGCCGCTTGGCGACGTCGTCGCGCTTGCCCGACGCATCCGCGTCACCCTGGGCGGCTGCGAGAGTGAACCATTTGTAGGATTCGGCGAGGTTCTGCTCCACGCCGATGCCGCGGGCATAGAGGATGCCGAGGTTGAACTGGCTGTCGGCGACGCCGCGATCGGCGGCCTTGCGGAACCACTGCGCCGCGCTCTTGTAATTGGCGCCGCGTCCGCCGCCGTCGGCGTCGAGCACCGCGAGATTGTGCATCGCCTTGGCGTTGCCGCGCTCGGCGGCTTGCGTGTAGTAGCGGCGGGCGATGTCGGCGTCCTTCTTCACCCCGAGGCCCTTCTCATAGAGCGTGCCGAGGCGGAAGGTCGCGGGCACCACGCCGGCCTGCGCCGCGCGGTCGTACCATTTGGCGGCTTCATCGTAATTCGCAGCGACGCCCTTGCCCTCGGCAAAGCGCACGCCGATCTCGTAGGCCGCGGTCGCATCGCCCTTCATCGCGGCGGTGCGCAGCACCGGACCGCCGATGCCGTCAGGGAGCTTCTCGCTCGGCGGCACCTGGATCATGCCGAGCCTCGCGCGGCTCGCGCCCGACAGCGCGCCGGTGACGTCGTTGCTCGCCGCAGGCGGTGGTGGCGTCGCGGGGACCGGCGGGATTTCGACCGAAGCCGAGCTGCCCGACCCTGCCATAGGAGCCGGCGCGGGATTATTCAGCGACTGCTTCCCGATCGGCGTCGGCGAGGTCATCGACGGCGTGACCTGCTCGGGCGTGGCAGGCCTGGTCTCGACCGGCGGCGGCGGAGCCTGCGGCGCGGGCGCGCTCGACGAATTCTCCATCGCCTGCGGTGACGGTGGCGGGCTGCCGCCATCGAGCAGGTTCATCGCCATCTTGAAGGTGCCGAGCACGATCACGACCACGCTGGCGCCGACCAGCAGCGAGCGGATCTTCGAGGTGATGGTCGAGCCGCCTTCCTGGCCCTTGTCCTTGGTGCGGCCTGCGATGGCCGCCTTGGCAGCTGCCTTTGCACTTGCCTTGGCACCGCGGGCCGGCTTTTCCGGCTGCGCGGCGGCGGCCTGCGCGGCGCGGCGTGCGGCCGCGATAAAGCTCGACGACGACACCGGCTCTTTCGGCGCGGCGGGGATTTCGCTGATCGCGCTTTCGGACGCGGCAATGCGCTCCGAGGGCGTGGCGACGCGGCCGCCCGGCCGTGTGCCCGGCTCGAGCGGATGGTCCGGCGGCAATTCCGGTGCGAGCGCGGCGCGCGCGGGCGCCGTGTGCGGCTCGAGGATCTCGCTGATCGCACGCGGCGGAACGGGCGGTGCGGTTGGCACCGGCGGCGGCGCGGCCGGTGCGGCGGCATGGAATTCGCGCGGCGCGGCGACGAAGGCGCCCTGTGGCGGCTGTTGCGCGGCGGCCGGGTTCTGCAGCTCCGGCTTCGGATCGTATTTCGGCTGCTGCTGCGGCTGCTGCCACGGCTCGCGCGCGACGGGCGGGGGCTCCATGGGCGCGTCCATCGGCATCGACATGGACGTCGAACTGGGCATCGGCTGCGGCGCGGGTGCCGGCGGCGCCGTGCGCACCGCGCGCAGATCACCCTCGATCATCGAGAGGCGATCGACGACATGGCCGAGCGCGCTGTGCACGGCCTCGAGCGAATCCTGGGTGCTGCGGTTGGTCTCGGCCTGGCTGAAGCGGATGTCGGAGAGCTCGCGCTTGACCAGATCGACCATGCCGGAATCGGCAGACGGCGCCGAATTGCGGCTTTCGGCGAGGGCGGAATAGGTCGCCTGCTGCCGCTCCAGATGCCGCAGGATGTCGTGCAGCCCGTCCTCGACGCGGCTTAGATTGCCGTTGCGCGGATCGGAGGCGGCTTCGATCCGCTCCAGCAGATACGAGACCCGCTGTTCGAGATGCGCAAAGGTCGACGCGGAATCGTTGCCGACCTGCATGCGGTCGAAACGGTCCGACAGCGCGCGGATCGCGGCTTCGAGATGCTCGCTGCTCTCGGTGGGCTGCGGCCGCTCGCGCGTTTCCAGCGCGGCGGTGAGCGCCGCGATGCGCTGCTCCAGTACCGCAAAGCTGTCGCTGGGGCCGGACGAGCGGGTGACCTGGTCGACCTTGGAGGACAGCAACTGCACGTCGTCGGAAAGACGCGCCAGGGCTTCGTTGGAGGCGACGTTGGAGACGATGCCGCGCAGCGCCGAGATCGCGCCTTCGAGCTGGCGCACCGTCGAGGGGTCGTCATTGGCGCGCAGGATCAGATCGAGCTTGGCGCCGAGATTGCGGATCGCCTCGTCGTAGCCGGTGAGCTGCTCGGCCGGCGTCAGCGTGCGCAGCACCTGCTTGATCTCGGACAGCGCGTGCTCGATGCCCGACAGGACCTGGCCGTCCGTCCCGGACGAGCGGGTCTCGTCGATGCGACGATGCAGCGAGCGGATCTCGTTCTCGATCGATTCGATCGCGCGGCGCGGCATCGCCTCGGTGATGGCGTGGCGGATCTCGGCAAGCTCGCTGCGGAAGGCGTTGATCGCCTGCTCGGTGTTGTCAGGGCGCTGGAGCGACTCGATCTGGCTCGTGATCTTGAGCAAATGGCGCTCGAGCGACGAGAAATCCGGCCCCGGCTGCGGGGGCGGCGGTGCATAGGCAGGCGCGGGCGGCGCCATCGGGGGCGCGAAAGGAGCTGCCGTCGGTGCAATCGAGGGCGCTGCGCGTGGCGGTATCTGCCGCGGCGTAAAGCCGTCGAGCTCGCTCTGCCGGGCCGTGATCTCGGCGACGGCAACGTCGAACGACGCGGGGCTCAAGGGAGGTGAATTGCGATAGACCTGTGCGGCCGCGCGCTCGACCATATCGGCCTGGCGCTGGCGCGTCTCGACAGGTGACGGAGCCGGTGCCGGCCGCTGAGGCTGCTGCGGCTTTGAGATTTGCGACAGCCGCGCATCGAGCCGCGAGATCGCGTCGTTGAGCTGGCGCGCGACGCCCTGCTCGCGCGAGACGTCTGGTCGCGACGCGTCCTGTCGTGAAGCATCTTGGCGCGGCGCGGGCTTTGAAATCCGTTCGATCTGCTGGGTGATCGCGTCGAGCCGCTGGTGGATATCGGCGACGTCGCGGCTCTCCTGGCTCGGCATCTGTTGCGGGCGCTGATCCTGGCGCTGCTCTTGACGCTGGTCTTGACGTTGTTCTTGGCGTTGATCGTAAGGTCCGCGAAAATTCGGCGGGGCCGTCTCGCCGAGCGTGGAGTTCAGCCAATCGTTGAGTGACATGCCGGCACGACGCGCAGCAGCTTCGGCCCGCTCCCTGACGGATGGATCGATGCCGTCAACACTCCACGATACGCGCGAATTCATGACTCTGTCCGGTTCCGACTCCGGCGCCCCACCCGGCGCCTCCAGCCTCCCCACGCGTGCCGGTTGTGAAGACAATCGGATTTGGCGCGGGTCGTCTGCCTCGAAAACCGACTTTTTCCTGTTACGGTAAATAACGGGTTAAGGAACGCGTTGCCGGTGTCTTAAAGTTGGGCGCCGGGAACCCGATTGCCGCCGCTGGCCCCGCCCCAAAGCTGCGTCCCGACAAAGATTTCGCCACGCGCCCGGTCCGCACGTCTCAATGGATAGAGAGCGGCCCGATCCACGGGCGGGTTCTTGCCTGACTGGATTGTTGGCTGACATGAAAAGGTTGCTCGTGGCCGCGATGGCGGCCGGACTGGCATCGCATGCTGTTGCCGCCGATGCCCCGGCGGCAGCGCCTGCGGTGAAGGCACCGGCGCCCGCGGGATACAATTGGACCAGCTGCTATGTCGGCATCCAGGGCGGCGGCAACTGGGGCAAGAGCGAGCATGTCCGGCGCGCCGGCGACGACTCTGGGCCAACGATCACAGGGACTTTCAATCTCAGCGGTGCTGCCGTCGCGGGCGGCGTCTTCGGCTGCGATTTCCAGATCGAAAAGACCGTGCTCGGCTTCGAGAACGACGCGTCATGGACCAACCAGCACGGCAAGGTGCAGGATCTGCCGCCCTTCAACGTCGGGGTGACGAGCGGCACGCGGGAAAAATGGATCGATATGTTCCGCGGCCGTGTCGGTTACGCGCTCGATCAGTTTCTGATCTATGGCACGGCCGGTATCGCCTTCGCCGGTACCGAGGTCACCGTGTCCAACCAAGTGGTGCAGGTCACCAGCTCCCATACCCGCACCGGCCTGGCGGCCGGGCTCGGTGGTGAATGGGCGGCCTATGTCGATACCTGGGGCGCCGTGACCCTCAAGCTCGAATATGTGCACGTCGATTTTGGCAGCAAACGATATGTCGATCCGCCGATCAGCGGCGCCGTCACGCGCGACGTCAGGCTGACGGACGACATCGTCCGCGCCGGCGTCAATGTCCGGTTCAACTGGGATAGGCCTGTTGTCACGAAGTACTAAGGGCGCTGAAGAGCTAGCCTTTCCCCTCGCGCTTGCCGTCCTCCAGCGGCACGACCGCGCCCTTGCCGCTCATCGCCGATAGCGCCTGGAGCGCCTCTTCGCAGAAATCGGCCACCATCTGCTCGTGGCGGGCACCGAGCTGAAGCAGCAGCAGATTGCCGAGGTCGAGCACGCCCGACGCCGAGCCCTCGGGAAATCGCTTCTTGAGGATCCGCTCGTAATTCTCGTGCCGGTCGCGGTGGTGCTCCAGCCGGGCCATCAGATCGGTGCGCATGGGCTCGATGTCGATGCTGTCGAGCGCGTGCAGCCGCACCAGCAGGTCGTCCTTGATCGAGGGCGGTGTGCTCGGCCGCGCGGCCCAGTGCCGCAGCGCTGTTCGGCCCTCGGGAGTCAGCGTATAAATCAGTTTGTTGGGCTTGCCCGATTGCACGACCTCGCGGCCCTGGATGTAGCCGCGGTCGCGCAGCTTCGAGAGCTCGCGGTAGATTTGCTGGTGGTCGGCTTTCCAGAAGAAGCCGATCGAGGAATCGAATGTCTTGGCGAGCTCGTAGCCCGTCATCGGACGTTCCGTCAGGCATGCGAGGATTGCGTCGCCGAGCGCCATGGCACCAGCTCCATTTCGAGGTCCCGACCAATTGACTTGACTTTATGCGCATCGGTGCATATGCGTCAATGTGCATATGAGGCGGGCTTCAGACCCGCCCTTATCGGCCATCGCGCTACTGTGCATGGGGTTGTTTTCGCGTTTTTGCCAAGGCCTTTGATCAAGAAGGCCTTTGACTAAGGGAGGCACCTGAGAATGACCGGCCTCGATTCCTGGTACGCCTTTATGAAGTCCCACGACCGCGCCGCGCTCTGGGACCTGCTCCATCCTGACGCCGTGTTCGAAAGCCCCGTGGTGCATTCGCCGCAGCGTGGACGCGACATCACCTTCAAATATCTCGCCAGTGCCGAGAAGGTGCTCGGCGGTCCCGGCTTCACCTATGTCGGCGAGTGGAAAAGCGCCAATGGCGCGGTGCTCGAATTCAAGAATGTCATCGACGGCATCGAGATCAACGGTGTCGACATCATCACCTTCGATGCCGAGGGACGCATCACCAATTTCAAGGTGATGGTGCGTCCGCTCAAGGCGATCAACATGCTGCACCGCCTGATGGCGGAGCAGTTGGCCGCCGCTCAATCATAAGTCAACATCATCACTTCAGACCGCCTGCCGGGAGACCATCATGCCGATCTACAAAGCCCCCGTCGAAGACGTGAACTTCCTGCTCAACGACGTCTTCCAGATCGATCGCTACGACAATCTCGCCGGCTTCTCCGACGCGTCGAGCGACGTGCGCGAAGCCATTCTCGGCGAAGCCGCCAAGCTCGCCGAAGAGGTGCTGCAGCCGCTCAACCGCGTCGGCGATCTCGAAGGCTGCAAGCGCGCCGATGACGGCAGCGTCACCACGCCGAAGGGCTTCAAGGACGCTTTCAAGCAAGTGGCAGAGGGCGGCTGGCTTGGCCTGTCGGCACCGACCGAGTTCGGCGGCCAGGGCCTGCCGGTGACGCTGAGCCAGGCGGTCAACGAATTCCAGATCTCCGCCAACATGGCGTTCTCGATGTATGGCGGCCTCACCATGGGCGCGACCGCGGCGCTGATCGTGCACGGCTCGCCCGAGCAGAAGCAGACCTACGTGCCGAAGATGGTGGCGGGTGAGTGGACCGGCACCATGAACCTGACCGAGCCGCATTGCGGCACCGATCTCGGCATGCTCCGCACCAAGGCGATCCGCCAGCCCGACGGCAGCTTCAAGATCACGGGCACGAAGATCTTCATCTCGGCCGGTGAGCATGACCTCGCCCCCAACATCATCCACCTCGTGCTCGCCCGCATCGAGGGCGCACCGGCCGGCATCAAGGGCGTGTCGCTGTTCGTGGTGCCGAAATTCCTGGTCAATGCCGATGGTTCGGTCGGCGCACGCAACGGCGTGGTGTGTGGCTCGATCGAGCACAAGATGGGCATTCACGGCAATTCCACCTGCGTGATGAACTACGACAGCGCCACCGGCTGGCTGATCGGCGAAGAGAACAAGGGCATGCAGGGCATGTTCGTGATGATGAACGAGGCCCGCCTCGGCGTCGCCGTTCAAGGTCTCGCGCAGTCCGAGGTCGCCTATCAGAACGCCGTCGCCTATGCCCGCGAGCGCATCCAGGGCCGCTCGCTGACCGGCGTCAAGGCGCCTGACAAGCAGGCCGACCCGATCATCGTGCATCCCGACGTGCGCCGCACACTGCTCTCGATCCGCGCCTTCAACGAGGCGGCGCGCGCCTTCGTGATGTGGACCGCACTGAAGAGCGACGTCGCGCATCGCTCCGAGGATCCCAAGGACCGTCAGGCCGCCGACGACCACATGGGCCTGATGACGCCCGTGCTGAAGGGCTTCCTCACCGATTACGGCTTTGCCAACGCGGTGCAGGCGCAGCAGATGTATGGCGGCCACGGCTACATCGCCGAGCAGGGCATGGAGCAGTTCGTGCGCGATGCCCGCATCGCCATGATCTATGAAGGCGCCAACGGCATCCAGGCGCTCGACCTCGTCGGCCGCAAGCTGCCGCGCGACGGCGGCCGCGCCATCATGGCCTTCTTCGGCGAGGTCATGGCCTTCGCCAAGGAGAACGGCGGCGACGAGGCGCTCAAGCCATTCATCACCCCGCTCTCGGCCTCGCTCGGCCATCTCCAGCAGGCCACGACCTGGCTGATGCAGAACGCGATGGCAAAGCCCGACAATGCGGGTGCTGCCGCAACCGATTACCTGCATCTCTTCGGCTTCGTCACGCTCGGCTACATGTGGGCGAAGATGGCCAAGGTGACGCAGGCGAAGATTGCCGCGAGCGGAGCGACGCCCTATCTCTCGACCAAGCTCGTCACCGGCCGCTTCTTCATGGAGCGCATGCTGCCGGAGACCGCCGCCAATCTCGCCCGCATCCAGGCCGGCTGCGCCACCATCATGGAACTGCCGGCGGAAGCTTTCTGAGGCTTCCCGCTTCGCCAATGATCCCGACCGCGCCGCGGTCGTAACCAATAACTGCAATCAGGAGGCTCCCATGGCAGATGCCTATATTTACGACCACGTCCGAACCCCGCGCGGCCGCGGCAAGGCAGACGGCGCGCTGCACGAGGTCACCGCGCTCGCGCTCGCCACCGTGCCGCTGAAGGCGCTGAAGGACCGCAACAATTTGCCGGAGGATTCGGTGGACGACGTCGTGCTCGGCGTGGTCGACCCCGTCGGCGAAGCCGGCAGCGACATCGCGCGCTTCGCGGCGCTCAAGGCCGGCCTCGGCGAAGCCGTGCCCGGCGTGCAGATCAGCCGCTTCTGTGCTTCCGGCCTCGACGCCGTGAATTTTGCCGCAGCCCAGGTGATGAGCGGCCAGCATGAGTTGGTGATCGGTGGCGGCGCCGAATCCATGAGCCGCGTCGGCATCGGCGCCTCCGGTGGCGCCTGGCCGATGGACCCGTCGATGGCGGTGCCGGCCTACTTCATGCCGCAGGGCGTCTCGGCCGATCTGATCGCCACGAAGTACGGCTTCTCGCGCGACGACGTCGACGCCTATGCCGTGCAGAGCCAGCAGCGCGCCGGCAAGGCCTGGGACGAGGGCCGGTTCAACAAGTCCATCGTGCCCGTGAAGGACATCAACGGCCTCACCATCCTCGCCAAGGACGAGCACATGCGTCCCTCGACGACGATGCAGTCGCTGGCACAGCTCCAGCCGTCGTTCACGATGATGGCGCAGATGGGCGGCTTTGACGGCGTCGCGGTGCAGTCGCACCCGGAAATCGAGCGCGTCAATTACGTGCACCACGCCGGCAACTCGTCGGGCATCGTCGACGGCGCCGGCGCCGTGCTGCTCGGCAGCAAGGAAGCGGGTAGCAAGTACGGCCTGAAGCCGCGCGCAAAGATCCGCGCGTTTGCGAATGTCGGCTCCGAGCCGGCGATGATGCTGACCGGTCCGGTCGACGTCACCGAGAAGCTGTTCGCGCGTTCGGGCATGAAGAAGTCGGACATCGACCTGTTCGAGCTCAACGAGGCCTTTGCCTCGGTCGTGCTGCGCTACATCCAGGCCTTCGACATCGACAATGCCAAGATCAACGTCAATGGCGGCGCGATCGCGCTCGGCCATCCGCTTGGCGCCACCGGCGCGATGATTTTGGGCACCGTGCTCGACGAGCTCGAGCGCACCAACAAGGCGACCGCCCTGGTGACGTTGTGCATCGGCGGCGGCATGGGCACCGCGACCATCATCGAGCGCGTGTAACGAGCTGCCGTAGGGTGGGCAAAGCGAAGCGTGCCCACCATTGCTGTCTCCGCGAAGGATGGTGGGCACGGCGCAAGAGCGCCTTTGCCCACCCTACGAGATCTTAAGTCAACCGCTGCGCCTGAGATCGGCTGCGGCACCGAGGAGCAACCAACATGGCTTACAAGAACTTCAAGGTTGAGACCGATTCCGACGGTATCGCGCTCGTCACCTGGGACATCCCGGGCCGTTCGATGAACGTGCTCGACGAGACCTCGACCAGCGAGCTCGATGCGATCGTCAAGGAAACCACGGCCGACGCCGCGGTGAAGGGCGTTGTCATCACCTCCGCGAAGGAAGCGTTCTGCGCTGGCGCCGACCTGTCGATGCTCGAGGGCATGAACCAGGCCTACGCCAAGGTCTTGAAGGAGCAGGACGAGACCGCCGCAAACCAGATGCTGTTCGACCAGAGCCGGCGCTTCTCGCAGGTGCTGCGTTCGATCGAGACCTCCGGCAAGCCGTGGGCGGCCGCGATCAACGGCCTCGCGCTCGGCGGCGGTTTCGAGATCACGCTGTGCTGCCACTATCGCGTCGCGGCGGAAAATCCCAAGACGCGCCTCGGCCTGCCCGAGGTCAAGGTCGGCCTGTTCCCCGGCGCCGGCGGCACGCAGCGCGTGCCGCGCCTGGTGCCGCCGCAGGACGCGATGACCATTTTGCTCAAGGGCGATCCGGTCACGGTCGAGAAGGCCAAGGCGCTTAATCTGATTCACGCCATCGTTCCGGCCGCCGACCTCATCAAGGCAGCGAAGGACTGGATCAAGGGCGGCGGCAAGGCGGTCGCGCCCTGGGACGAGAAGGGCTTCAAGCTGCCGGGCGGTCCGGTGTTCTCCAAGGCCGGCATGATGATGTTCCCGGCGGGCAACGCGATCTATCGCCGCGAGACCTACGACAATTATCCGGCCGCGCGCGCGATCATGAGCTGCGTCTATGAAGGCCTGCAGCTGCCGATCGACGCTGCGCTGCGCGTGGAGTCGCGCTACTTCACCTCGGTTCTGCGCTCGAAGGAAGCGGCCGCGATGATCCGCAGCCTGTTCCTGTCGATGCAGGAGCTGAACAAGGGCGCGCGCCGCCCGAAGGACGTAGCCCCGACCAAGGTGAAGAAGATCGCGGTGATCGGCGCCGGCTTCATGGGTGCGAGCGTCGGCTACGTCTCGGCCCGTGCCGGCCTCGACGTCGTCCTGATCGACCGCGACCAGGAGAGTGCCGACAAGGGCAAGGCGCATGCTCAGAAGGTGATCGAGGAGCAGATCAAGAAGGGCCGCGCCAAGCCCGGTGACGCCGACGCGCTGCTCGCGCGCATTACGCCGACTGCTGATTATGCTGCACTCAAGGACGTCGACCTCGTCATCGAGGCCGTGTTCGAGGATCGCAAGGTCAAGGCTGATACCTTCGCGAAGGCGCAGGAGCATATGAAGCCGGACGTGATCTTCGCGTCGAACACCTCGACGCTGCCGATCACCTCGCTGGCCGAGGGCTTCAAGGACCAGGGCAAGTTCGTCGGCATCCACTTCTTCTCGCCGGTCGAGAAGATGATGCTGGTCGAGATCATCAAGGGCAAGAACACCGGCGATCTCGCTCTGGCGACCGCGCTCGACTACGTCCGGCAGATCGGCAAGACGCCGATCGTCGTCAACGACAGCCGCGGCTTCTTCGCCAATCGCTGCGTCGGCCGCTACGTCGCCGAGGGCAACGAGATGTTCCTGGAAGGCGTGCCGCCGGCGATGATCGAGAACTGCGCCAAGATGGCCGGCATGCCGGTCGGCCCGCTCTCGCTCTCGGACGAAGTCGCACTCGACCTCGGGCTCAAGATCATGAAGGCGACGGAAGCCGATCTCGGCCCGAACGCCATCAACCCCGATCAGAAGAAGCTGATGGTGGAGATGGTCGAGAAACAGGGCCGTCTCGGCCGCAAGAACAGCAAGGGCTTCTACGACTACCCCGAGAAGGGCAAGGGTCAGAAGAGCCTGTGGCCGGGCCTCTCGGCGCTGCAGCCGAAGCAGCTCGACCCTGACACGCTCGACATCGAGGAGCTGAAGCAGCGTTTCCTGGTGGTGCAGGCGGTGGAAGCCGCGCGCACGGTCGAAGACCACGTCATCACCGACCCGCGCGAGGCGGATGTCGGCTCGATCCTCGGCTTCGGCTTCGCGCCGTTCACCGGCGGCACGCTGTCCTACATCGACTTCATGGGAACGAAGAAATTCGTCGAGCTCTGCCACAAGCTGGAGGCGAAGTACGGCTCGCGCTTCACTCCGCCGAAGCTTCTCGAGGAGATGGCCGCGAAGGGAGAAACCTTCTACGGCCGCTTCGCGCCGAAGAAGGCCGCGGCCTGATCACCCAAGATCATTTGAGAAAGAAGGCCGGATCGTCGATCCGGCCTTTTTGTTTGGGGAGACGTCATCACGGTTGCGTCAGATTTGTTCCCGGCTTGTGGAACCAATCACAGAATTCGCGTAGGACCCGTGTCAGAGTCCCCCGCTGCCGTGGTGTCGCGCAATTGTCATAGGCGTGTCGAAGCGGCGCCGTTCTTTTGCTCGGCCCTGGCACTAGTCTTGCTCCGGGTCAGGGTTCCGAATCCGGTTGGGACACTTGCCGAGCCATCGGCAGGTTGAAGACAAAATAAGAAAGTATCCTTGATGAACTCTTTGGTGCTGCGGAAGACCGCGCTCGGTCGCGATCTCACCGCGAAATATGCTGTTGGACCCGCCACTCGCCGCCTCTCGCCGCAACAGAAGCCGGCGCGCCTGCGCCGCAAGGGGCCGATGCTTTGGGCCGCTTTGGCGCTACTTGTGCTGGCGGCGGACTTTATGCTGGCTTCCCTCGCCTGGCTCGCCGTCGACTTCGTCATGGGCTGAGACCCCCCGCGCGTGCAACAGGTAGGCCGCCGCGAAGTAGGCGAGCTGGCAGGCGGCAAGACAGATGGCGATGACGGTCACACCCGCCATCATGCCGAATTCGTAAACGCGAAGAATGATTGCCGAGAAAACCGCGATCGCCGGCGCAATCAATATCAGCGCCCAGATCCTGAAAACATAACCTGTCGCTATTCCCACCAATGCACTTGCGACGATCAGGACCAAGGCAATCGTCAAGTTCAACTCCGATGAAATAATCCTCTAACAATTTCGCCAAGCTCGCGCGCTTTACGGGTACTGACAAGACAGCACTACTTACATTCGGCGAACAGTAGTTCATAAGTCTAATGATAGGTACGATGATCCGGCGAGATGGGTTCGCGCCCAGCCCGCCCCAGGGCAAATAAAACGGGCCGGATCGACGATCCGGCCCGTTTTATTTGCGGTCTCCGAGCGGCGAGAACGCCCGGCCCAAGACCGCATCGTCGGCAAGACTCGCTCTCCAGCTGCCTTCATCGCCGCGGCCAATGGGAACCTCGAAGCGCCAGCCATTCTGGTTGGTGAAGGCGATGTCCGCTACGCCCTTCTTCCTGGCATAGCTGCACGGATATTCGGTCGGCCGATCGGGAAAGACGATTTTTCCTTCCTTGCTCTCGAACACGGCCGAGGTGACCTGCGGATGGACCATGAAGATGCAATTGCGCTGCGGCAGGTCCGGCGTCGACAAGCCAAGCATCGCGAGCGGCGCGCCCGCGACGGTCATAAGGACGATCATGCTCATCGCGGCGGCTGTCTCATGGAGGCGCTCCGCGATTTCGACGTGGCCGCCGATCGAATGGTTCACAACGAAAAAGGCCGGATCGTCGATCCGGCCTTTCGATTGTTGCATCTTGCGATGCGCTTACTTCGCCTGCGCAAGGCCTTCCTTCTTCAGCGCCTCCTGCACCTGCGGCCGCGCTGCGACGCGAGCCTTGTAGGCGGTCAGGTTCGGCATGGCCGAGAGGTCGAACTTCATCCGATCGCCCCAGGTCAGCATCGTGAAGAGATAGCCGTCGGCCACCGTAAACTGCTTTCCCATGAGGTAGTCGCGGCCGGCGAGCTGGCTGTCGATGTATGTCAGCTTGCCCATGACGCGGTCCTTGAAGAAGGCCTTGGCCTCGTCGTTCAGCGCCGGCGCGAACAGCGGTCCGAAGCTCTTGTGCACCTCCGAGGTGAGGAAGTTCAGCCATTCGAGCAGCTTGTAGCGCTCGGTGCTGCCATGGGCCGGTGCCAGCGCCTTGGCGGAGGCCTGATCGGCGATCATCTGGACAATGACCGGGCCTTCGGTCACGATCTCGCCGCTGTCGAGGCCCAGCGCAGGGACCTGGCCCTTCGGGTTCAGCTTCAGATAATCCTCACCATTTTCGAGCTTCTTGGCCCGGATATCGACCTTGACCAGCTCATAGGGCAGGCCGGCTTCCAGGAGCGCGATGTGGGGGGACAAGGAGCAGGCGCCGGGCGAGTAATAGAGTTTCATGGAATTTCTTTCTCTTGACGCTTGGTTGGGGCGAAGGAACGCCTACATGCATTTGCATCCAATAGTCAAGATTGATGCAGGTGCATTGAGTGAGGTAAGAGACGGAACGACGAGCTTGAGCGGGACCATGAAACGCAAACCATCGACCGAGGCAACTTCGGCCTGGATCCGCCTGATGCGGGTGCAGAGCCGCGTGCTCGATTGCGTCGAGCAGGACTTGAAGAAGGCGGGGTTCCCGCCGCTGGCCTGGTACGACGCGCTGCTCGAATTGTCGCGAGCGCCCTCGGGTGAGCTGCGGCCGGTGGAACTCGAGCGGCAAATGCTGATCCCGCAATACTCCACGTCGCGCCTGATCGACCGCCTGGTCGACGAGGGGCTCGCCTCCCGGCGCGAATGCAAGATCGACAAGCGCGGCCAGTTCGTGGAGATCACGGAAGCCGGCCGCGAGTTGCAGAAGCGGATGTGGGGCGCCTATTCGGCCGCGATCGAAAAGTATGTTGGCTCGAAACTGTCCGATGCGGATGCCGTCAAGCTCAGCGGTCTGCTCGATCGCCTCGGCTGCTCGTGTGGCGAGATGAAACTGCCGCCCGTCCACGTCAACGAAACCACGCCGTCGCGATGATCTTGCGGCACACCAGCTCGTCCGTGCACCCCCTGGGTTCGCGGACCACCCCGTCACCCGCGCGCCTTCGATCGAAGCGCCCTTTTTGATTAGAGTTTGATATGGCGCGAGACCAGATCGATATGACGCCGCTGCAGTCGCGCGACGAGCTCGTCGCGTGGTTCGAGGCCGGCTGCAAGGACCCGTCCGAATTCCGCATGGGCACCGAGCACGAGAAGACGCCGTTCACGCTCGAAGGCCACCGTCCGGTGCCTTACGAGGGTGCGCGGGGCATCGGCGCGCTGCTCGAAGGCATGAAGCTCCTCCTCGGCTGGGAGCCGATCATGGAGAAGGGCAACATCATCGGCCTCTACGACGTCACCGGCGGCGGCGCGATCTCGCTCGAGCCCGGCGGACAGTTCGAGCTCTCCGGCGCGCCGGTCGAGAACGTGCACCAGACCCAGAGCGAGCTGATGGCGCATCTGGCGCAGGTGCGTGAGATCGCGACCCCGCTCGGCATCGGCTTCCTCGGGCTCGGCATGACGCCGTCCTGGTCGCGCGCCGACATCCCGGTGATGCCCAAGGGCCGCTACAAGATCATGACCAATTACATGCCGAAGGTCGGCCAATACGGCCTCGACATGATGTACCGGACCTGCACGGTGCAGACCAATCTCGACTTCTCCTCCGAAGCCGACATGGTCAAGAAGCTGCGCGTCTCGCTCGCGCTGCAGCCGGTCGCGACCGCGCTGTTTGCCAATTCGCCGTTCACCGAGGGCAAGCCGAACGGCTTCCTGTCGTTCCGCTCCGAGATCTGGCGCGACACCGACAATGCGCGTTCGGGCATGATGCCGTGGGCATTCGAGGACGGCATGGGTTTCGAGCGCTATGTCGACTACGCGCTCGACGTGCCCATGTATTTCGTCAAGCGCGACGAGGATTACATCGACGTCTCGGGCTCCTCGTTCCGCGCCTTCTTCGACGGCCGCAACAACAATTTGCCCGGCGAACGCCCGACGCTGTCGGACTGGGCCAACCATCTTTCGACGATCTTCCCGGAGGTGCGCCTCAAGCGCTACCTCGAGATGCGCGGCTCCGATGGTGGTCCGTGGGGCCGCCTGCCGGCGCTATCGGCGTTCTGGGCCGGGCTGCTCTACGACGATGTGTCGCTCGATGCCGCCTGGGACCTCGTGAAGCACTGGGCCGCGCATGAGCGCCAGGCCCTGCGCGACGACGTGCCGCGGTTCGGCTTCAAGGCACGGATCAAGGACCGCTATCTGTTCGAGATCGCCAAGGAATGCCTCGTTCTGGCCCATGCCGGCCTGCGCCGCCGCGGCCAGATCGACCAGCTCGGCCGCGACGAAACCCGGCATCTGGAGCCGCTCGATCGCATCATCGATTCCGGCCGGACCCCGGCCGAGGAGATGCTGGAGAAGTTCAACGGCGCCTGGAACGGCTCCGTGGAACCGGCCTACGCGGAATACGCGTTCTAGGCCAGAGGCCGACGACCGGGATCTGAGCCGTTCATCGCCCATACAGGTTTGCGGCGATCAAATGACCGGCTGAAAAAAACCTGAGCGCCGTCAATAACTCGAAAGCTGTTCCGATGGGGAAGGGCCGCCTGCGTGGGGCCGTCATGGCAAGCGTCGTGGCCTGCGCCACGTTGCTTGCGCTCGTGTTGGCGAGCGCGCCTGCGCGCGCCCAGACGGCGTTCGACCGGCCCGGCGGCGACTATTTCAGCTCGCCGGTGACGTCGGGTGACCCCGAGGATTGCGCGCTGCAGTGTGAGCGTGATCGCCGCTGCCGCTCCTGGAGCTTCAACTATCCCGACGTCGAAGGCGGCTCGGCTGTGTGCTGGCTCAAGAACACGGTGCCGCCGCGTGTCCCGGGCAGCTGCTGCATCTCCGGTGTGCGTGGCGCCGGCGTGATCGAGCCGCGGATCGAAGGCGTTGAAACGTCGATCGACCGCCCCGGCGGCGACTTGCGCAATTTCGAGATCAAGGACGGCGAAGGCGAAGAGGCCTGCAAGGCCGCCTGCATCGCCGACAACAAGTGCCGCGCCTTCACCTATGCCCGTCCCGGCTACACCGGGCGTGAAGCGCGCTGCTTCCTGAAAAAGGAAATCAAGCCGCCGCGCCGCAAGGCGGGCTTCACGTCGGGCGTGGTCAGATAGCGCGCTGCGAATCCGGCGACCCGCTCTCAATTCGCCGCCGAGACCAGCCTGTCCCCGCACGCATTCGCGTAGAACTTGCCGCCGCATTGGCGCTTGATGGCGGCGCAGCGCACCGCGGGAGACGCATTTTCCGGAACGCTGAAGCCGCAGCTCAGGCCGTCGGCACTGCGACCGGTCTTGCCGGCGGCGAAGGCGGCGCTGGAGGCGGTGATGCAGACGACGAGGAAGGCCGCGGCGGCGATTTCGATCAGCAGTCTCATGGACGTTTCCTCCACACTGATGGCTGAATCTGCCCTCAATCTAGCACCAAATCCGCATCTCTCCGTACGCTTCCGGGTTCCCAAATCGGCCCGTTCCTTGCATAAATTTACGCCAGCGCAGTGCACGGCCGCGCCAGGGATGGTTCCGGTGCAGGGGCAAGACGCGTAGAGTTAGTGGTGTTCTCGCGACCAGGAAGTGACGGCCTTGCAAGATCAATCGTTCCAGCCAAGTTTGCCGGCCTCCGGCCAGCCCATCGACGAACTCGCGCTGGCTGACGTCAAGGGCGCGATCCTGGCGAAGCTGCGCCTTGCCATCGGCAAGGATGCTGGCATGGCCACCAAGCACGACTGGTACCAGGCCGCAGCGCTCGCGCTGCGCGACCGCATCGTGCATCGCTGGCTCACGGCCGAGAAGCACAGCTACGATGCGGGACGCAAGCGCGTCTATTATCTCTCGCTCGAATTCCTGATCGGCCGTCTCTTCACCGACGCGCTGAACAACATGGGGCTGCTCAAGATCTTCGAGGTCGCGCTCGGCGATCTCGGCGTGTCGCTGCCTGAGCTCCGCAAATGCGAGCCGGATGCCGCGCTCGGCAATGGCGGCCTGGGGCGGCTCGCCGCCTGCTTCATGGAGAGCATGGCCACGCTCTCGATCCCCGCGATCGGCTACGGCATCCGCTACGATTACGGCCTGTTCCGCCAGATCATCAATCAGGGCTGGCAGCAGGAATATCCGGACGAATGGCTGAGCTTCGGCAATCCCTGGGAATTGCAGCGGCCCGAGGTGATCTATCACGTCCATTTCGGCGGTGGCGTCGAGCATGTCGACGACAAGGGCCGCGACCGCGCGATCTGGCATCCGGCCGAGACCGTGCAGGCGATCGCCTATGACACGCCGATCGTCGGCTGGCGCGGCCAGCACGTCAACGCGCTCCGCCTGTGGTCGGCACGCTCGCCCGATCCGTTGAAGCTCGACGCCTTCAACAAGGGCGACTATGTCAGCGCCAGCGCCGAGCAGTCGCGCGCGGAAGCGATCTGCAAATTCCTCTATCCGAACGACGAAAGCCCGGCGGGCCGCGAACTGCGGCTGCGACAGGAGTATTTCTTCGTCTCCGCCTCGCTGCAGGACCTGGTCAATCGCCATCTGACCTCCGACGGCCAGCTTCGCAGCCTCGCGATGAAGGTCGCGGTCCAGCTCAACGACACGCATCCGAGCCTCGCCGTCACCGAGCTGATGCGCATCCTGGTCGACCTGCACAATTTCCGCTGGGACGAGGCCTGGAAGATCACGGTCGCAACGCTGTCCTACACCAACCACACGCTGTTGCCCGAGGCGCTGGAGACCTGGCCCGTCGAACTGTTCGAGCAGCTGTTGCCGCGCCATCTCGAGATCATCTACCGCATCAACGTGCAGCATCTCGCGCTGGCCGAAGCGCGCGCGCCCGGCGACATCGATTTCCGTGCCTCGGTTTCGCTGATCGACGAGAGGAGCGGACGCCGCGTGCGCATGGGCCAGCTCGCCTTCGTCGGCTCGCACCGCATCAACGGCGTCTCGGCGATGCATTCGGACCTGATGCGCGAAACCGTGTTCCACGATCTCAACCATCTCTATCCCGGTCGCATCACCAACAAGACCAACGGCATCACCTTCCGCCGCTGGCTGATGCTGGCGAATCCAAAGCTGACCGACCTGCTGCGCGAGACCTGCGGCGAAGCCGTGCTCGACGATCCAACCCAGCTCAGCCTGATCGAAGCCCGCGCCAGCGACGTCGAATTCCAGAAGAAGTTCCGCAGCGTCAAGCTTCACAACAAGACCGCGCTGGCGCGCCTGATCGGCGAGCGGCTCGGCATCAAGGTCGATCCGACCGCGCTGTTCGACGTGCAGATCAAGCGCATTCACGAATACAAGCGCCAGCTCCTCAACATCATCGAGACGGTGGCGCTGTACCAGGCGATGAAGGACGATCCCAACGGCAACTGGGTGCCGCGGGTGAAGGTCTTCGCCGGCAAGGCGGCGGCGAGCTACCGCTACGCAAAATTGATCATCAAGCTGGTCAACGACGTCGCGGACGTCGTCAACAACGATCCCGCGATCGGCGGCAAGCTCAAGGTCGTCTTCCTGCCCGACTACAATGTCAGCCTTGCGGAGGTGATCATTCCCGCGGCCGACCTGTCCGAGCAGATCTCGACCGCCGGCATGGAGGCCTCCGGCACCGGCAACATGAAGCTGTCACTGAACGGCGCCCTCACCATCGGCACGCTCGACGGCGCCAACATCGAGATCCGCGACCATGTCGGCGCGGAGAATATCGCGATCTTCGGCATGGAGGCCGGCGACGTGATGATCCGCCGCAAGCAGGGGCTGGATGCCTCCGACGTGATCCGCAATTCGCCAAAGCTCCAGCGCGCCATCAATGCGATCGGCACCGGCGAGTTCTCGCCCGGCGATCCCGGCCGATTCGAATCGATCGCGCACGCGCTGCGCTATCTCGACCATTACATGGTCAGCGCCGATTTCGATTCGTATTACGAGGCGCAACGCAGTGTCGACGCACGCTGGCAGGTGGCGCCGGCTTGGACGCGCGCCTCCATCCTCAATGTCGCGCGCATGGCCTGGTTCTCCTCGGACCGCACCATCCGCGAATATGCCGAGGAGATCTGGAACGTGCCGGTCAATCCGACCACGCCGCTGCTGCCAGATCTGCGCGACGTCGCAGGCTGATTTTCCGCAACGTGAAATCGGCGTTACCTGCGAGGTTATTGATTTGGCAGGATAGGCATCATATTACGGCTTGAGCTTTTTCTGGCCGGAGTCGATCGTGCCTGTCGGCGAGTATACGAGCCCGGATGGGCAGCTTCGATTGCTGGTCATATGTCCCGACGGGGACTGGACGCTGGGGTTCGACGGATTCTCCTGGCACACGCACGGCAGCATCCTTGCCAGTCTTTCAGGCAAGGACGAGGAAGCTGCCATCGGCGACTTCGTCGCCGATCTGATCAGCGGCAAGAGTATCATTGCGCTGAAGCGCATAGGAGGCTCCGTCGCGGATGCCTGGGTCACAGATGATCCGGCAGACGATGTTTTGAGTTCGCAGCAATATGGCCCTGGTGATGAGACGATGGAGTTTCGTCGTTGGGACGGAAGCTCAGTAGAGGTCTAATCCCATGCACGCCAAGCTCCCGCACCCGTTCGACGACGCCACCCGCATCACCGCCGGTGACAGCAGCTGGCAGGGGCACACCAGCGACGACTACTGGGCCTTTGTCGGCCCGTTCGGCGGCGCCACGGCCGCGACGATCCTGCGTGCGCTGATCGACCATCCGCAGCGCGCCGGCGATCCGCTGGCGCTGACTGTCAATTATTGCGCGCCGATCGCGAAAGGGCCGTTCGATCTCGACGTGCGGCTGGTGAAGGCCAATCGCTCCAGCCAGCATTGGAGCGTCGAACTGTCGCAGGGCGGCGGCGAGGTCGCAACGCTCGCCACCGCCGTGTTCGCCGAGAGGCGGCCCTCCTGGGAGCACAGGGTGGCGCAATATCCGGATGCCACGGCGTTCGAGGCGACGCTGCCATTCCCAAAGATCTCGGCGTCCTGGGCCAACCAGTATGAATTCCGCTTCGTCGAGGGCGAGATGCGGATCGGCCCGCCGCAGGCCGAGCTCGCTGGCACCTATTCCAAGCTCTGGATCGGCGACCGCACGCCGCGCAAGCTCGACATGCTGTCGCTGATGTCGATGTCGGACGCCTTCTTCGGCCGCATCTTCCACGCCAGGCGCGAGCTGGTGCCGTTCGGCACGGTGTCGTTGACGACGTATTTTCACACCGACAGCGAAGAGCTCGCCGCCGAGGACATCACGCGCGTGCTCGCGACGGCCGATTCGAAGATCATGCACAAGAGCTACGCCGATCAGAACGCCGAGCTGTGGTCGCCGAACGGCAGGCTGCTCGCGACCACGACGCAGATTGCGTATTTCAAGGCGTAGGTGCTCTTCCCCTCTCCCCTTGTGGGCCTGTTGCGTTATCGGCTTTTGAGGCTGAAGACGTCAGGAGAGAAGGCCTTGGTCCTGGCAATGCCTGCGAAGATCTGTAGTTGTTGCCCTCAGCGGGCAGCTCACGCGGCGATCGTGGCCCACCGCCTCATGTTGAAGGCGATTGAGGCGAGCAGAACTTGCCCGGTCGCCTTGATCAGACCGACGTAGCGGATGCAGGTCAGCCGCATGCGGCGTTTGAGAGTAGCGAAGGTGGTCTCGACCTGGGCTCGGCGGCGCGCGATGAGGAGGTTGTAGCGTTTGAGCCTCGGCGGCAACTCCGGGTGATGCCGGTTGGGCCGACGAGCAATGCGGGGTTTCTTGCCCTCCGCCTTCAGCCGGGCCCGTCGGGCATGGGTGTCGTAAGCCGCATCGGCCCACACCGCAGCTTCATCGCCGCGGATCAAAGCGTCCGCCGGTGTCGTGTCGTTGATGTTGGCCGGTGTGGTCAGTACCGTGCGGATCAAGCCGGATCCTTCGTCGACACCGACATGGGCCTTGTAACCGAACGTCGTGCCGCTCTTGCCTTGCCGCTTGGTGAAGCGGGCGTCGGGATCGTTTGAGGGGCGATCCTCCTTCGGAGGAGCCGACACCGCCTGGATCAAGGTCGCATCCAGCATCGTGCCGCGCTTGAGGATGACGCCGGCATTTTCAAGCTGACGATCCAGCTCACCAAACAGCTTCTCCAGCAGGCCTTGTTCGACAAGCTGGTTCCGAAAGCGGTTCAGGACCGTATGGTCGGGCGTCGCATCCTCGAGGCTCAAACCGACGAAGCGCTTGAACGACAACCGGTCGCCCAGCGCTTCCTCGAGTTCGCGCTCCGAAAGACCATACAGCGACTGCAACAGCACAGCACGAAACAGCACCAGCACCGGATAGCCTGGTCGACCGGGGCTCCCTTCATCCCGCAAATGGCCGATCAGCTTCTCGAACCGGTACCACTTGACCAGGCCCGCCAGCCGATCCAGCGCCGCATTGGCGCCGGCCCCCTTCGGCATCAGCGCTTCCACAAAGCTCGGCTGTCCCGTCCGCTTGACCGCCATCGCTACCCTCCAAGGCTTTGCCCTAGGGAATCACAATTGACGAATTACGCAACAGGCCCCTTGTGGGAGAGGGTGGCTCGTCGCGAAGCGACGAGACGGGTGACGGGTCTCTCTCCGCGAGCGCTTCTCTTGCAGTTGAACGCGCGGATACAACCCCTCATCCGGCGCTTCGCGCCACCTTCTCCCACAAGGGGAGAAGGAAGAAACAAAAAGGGCGGCCTCGCGGCCGCCCTTTTGCATTGAAGACAGAGCGAGAGATTACTCCGCCGCGAGCTTCACGTCCGGCGCGGCCGCGCGCACTTCGGCGTCGACCTGGGCTTCGAACTTGGCAAAGTTCTTCTGAAACATGCCGACCAGCGCGCGGGCGGTCTTGTCGAACTCGTCCTTGTCCTTCCAGGTGTTGACCGGGTTGAGGATCTCGGCCGGCACGCCCGGCAGGGCGGTCGGGACCGCGAAGCCGAAATACTTGTCAGTGCGGAATTCGACGTTGCGAAGCGAGCCGTCGAGCGCGGCGGTGAGCAGCGCGCGCGTCACCTTGATCGGCATGCGCGAGCCGGTGCCATACTTGCCACCGGTCCAGCCGGTGTTGACCAGCCAGCAATCGACATTGTGCTGGGCGATGAGGTCGCGCAGCATGTTGCCATAGACGCTGGGGTCGAGCGGCAGGAAGGGCGAGCCGAAGCAGGTCGAGAATTCCGGCTGCGGCTCGTTGCCGAGACCGCGCTCGGTGCCGGCGACCTTCGCGGTGTAGCCGGACAGGAAGTGATACATCGCCTGCGCGGGCGAGAGCTTTGCGATCGGCGGCAGCACACCGAAGGCATCGGCGGCGAGCATCACCACGTTCTTCGGCTGCGGCGCGCGGCCGGTGCGCGAAGCGTTCGGGATGAAGTCGAGCGGATAGGCCGAGCGCGTGTTCTCGGTCTTGGAGCCGTCGTCGAAATCGACAACGCGGGTGTCTTCGTCGAGCACGCAGTTTTCGAGCACCGCGCCGAAGCGGGTCGAGGCGGCGTAGATCTGAGGCTCGGCCTCCTGCGACAGCTTGATGCACTTGGCATAGCAGCCGCCTTCGAAGTTGAACACGCCGTTCGGGCCCCAGCCGTGCTCGTCGTCGCCGATCAGCGTGCGGTTCGGATCGGCGGACAGCGTGGTCTTGCCAGTGCCTGATAGCCCGAAGAAGATCGCGGTGTCGCCATTGGCGCCGACATTGGCCGAGCAATGCATCGGCATCACGCCGCGCTCGGGCAGATAGTAGTTCAGCGTGGTGAAGACGGACTTCTTCATCTCGCCGGCATAATAAGACCCGCCGATCAGGACGATCTTGCGGGCGAAATCGATCGCGACGACATTCTCCGACTTGCAGCCGTGGCGTTTCGGATCGGCGCGGAAGCTCGGCATGTCGATGATGGTGAGCTCCGGCGTGAAGCTCGGCAGCTCGACCGCCTCGGGGCGGATCAGCAGCGTACGGATGAACAGCGAGTGCCAGGCGAGCTCGGTGAAGACGCGGGTCTTGATCCGGTACGCCGGATCGGCGCCGCCATAGAGGTCCTGCGCGAACAGGCTCTTGCCTTCAGCGTGCTTGAGGAAGTCCTGGTAGAGCGTCTCGAACTGCTCTGCGGTGATCGACTGGTTGCCCGCCCACCACATCTTCTTGTCGGTGGTGGCGTCACGCACCGTGAACTTGTCCTTCGGGCTGCGACCGGTGAACTCACCGGTGTCGGCGCAAAGCGAACCGTCAGCCGACAGCACCGCCTCGCCCGCGGAAAGCGAGTATTGATAGAGTTGCGGCGCGCCGAGGTTCCAGTGAACCCGTTTGAGATTCTTTAAGCCGAATTTGCCGGCACCGAAGGCACCGTTGCGCACGCCCGTCTCTTGCACGAAAAATCCTCCTAGAACCCGCGACACTCAGCGCGACCAAGCTTTGGCGCCATCGCGGTCACCGTGAATTATAGGCCGTCCGGCCTCGGTTGAACGACGTAATAATGGTGAACGCTGGCGTTGCCAAGCCGATCTCGCAGGATTTGGTTTATTCAAGGACCGCGCCAAATGCCGCGCATGTCAGCCCTGAGCAGGCGCATCAAAAAATCGCGAATGATCGCGCAACCAAATGCGCAATTCGGCGTTTCCTGTGGTTATTGCGACGCACAATCCCGGACCGTCCTATCGTACCTCGCCTTCGCCGATGAGCGCGAACGGCCCCCACATCGCGGGATAGGCGTTGCGCGGTGACGAGGTGTCATCAACGTACGTCAACATCGCGCGGCGCAAAGCTTCGGCACGGCCGATTTTTGGTTCGTTCTTGAGCAGTTCGAAAGTCGACGTGGTCAAGCGGGTGGCAGCTTCCGAATCCACTGCCCAATGCGACACCAGCAGCGCACGTGCACCCGCGTAGAAGAACGAGCGCGCCAGCCCCGACAGGGCCTCGGCGCCGGGCTTGTCGCCGGCGATGGTGTTGCAGGCCGACAGCACAACCCAATCCGCGTTGAGCTTGAGCTGAGCGACTTCACTTGCCGTGAGCAAGCCGTCATCCAGCTCCGTTGGCCGATCGGGAATGGAGAGCGCAAGCGAGGGCTCGCCCAATCCCTTGATATCGCCGGCCACGAGACCGTGGGTGGCAAAGTAGATGATGCTGTATTGAGCAAGCGCTGCACGCTTCAGCGTCGTTTCGCTGGCATCGCGGCCGAGATGGATGTCGGCCTCCGCCGCGCCGACATCCTTGGCCACAGCGTTCAACTCGTCCGCGGTATCCGGCAATTGCGGCAGCGCCTGCGCAAGCCGCGCGCGATCGACGCCGGCACCGCACCAAAAATCGCTATAGGCAATTGTTGCAATGTTGCGTGCAGCGACCTTGCCGCTTGCAGCGCGACGGTCGGCCGGCCCTTCCAGCGCAGGATTGAACACGGGATCGCCAAAGCCAGTCATCGGCTTCGCGCCCTGCTCCCGGCGCGCGACGGCACGCAACGATTTCAGGCTGACCACCGAGGGCAGCACCGACACCGCCTGGCGCCGCAACAACCAGGCGGCGCTGCGATAGCCTTCGAGCGTATCCGGGATCGCAGCTTGCGGCGTCTCCGTGACGAGCAGATGAAACGGCAACGCCGTCAGCGCGGCCGACGGCACCACCAGCAGGTTGCGCTTGTCCTTCGTCAGCGCTTCGACCGGGCCGAGCAGCGCGACATAAAGCTCGTTGGCGAGCCCGAGGTCGAACAACCCTGATTTGCCGGAGGCATCGCGCGCCTTGCCGACATCGAGCCCCTTGCGGAAGGCAGTCACCTTCTGCGTCAGCGCGTCCGCGCCGAGCGGAATCTCCCTCCATTCGACGCCTTCGCGCGTGATCGCGACGACGTAACTCTGCTTGTCGACCACGGAGTAGAGCACCATCGCCTCTTCGGGCGACAGCAAGAGCTGGATATCCTTGACCGCCAGCGGCAGGGGATTGGAGAGCGACGCGTACTCGGGAAACTCGACCGCGAGCGTCTTCTGCAAACCCACGCGCTCGTTCGCTATCGCCGCGATCCGCGCCCGGCTGCGCTGCTCGGCCGCGACGTCGCGCTGGGCCGATTGCTTCGACACCGCGGTGATGATCGCCTTGTCGAGCGCCTCGGACTCGGCCGCAAGATCCTGGTCCCGGCGCACGAGTTCGGCGAGCCGGTCGCTGCCGGCGGCAAGGCGCACGGCCAGCTTGTTCACGGCGGAGGCAGCGGAGGATTGCGTGCCGCGCTGAATCGCGGCAAGCGCCTCGTCCAGCGCCCTGTCGTCGGGCAGCAGATATTGCTGTCGCGCGGCGAACAGGACCGGCAGCACGACGCGCAACTGCGCGCGATTGGTCGCAAGCGTCTTTTCCGCGAGCGGCAGCGCGTCGGCGTTCCGGCCGGAGACGTAGAGGAAATAAGCGAGATTGCTGGTCGAGGTCGTGACGTCCGGATGATCGGGACCGAGCGCACGTTCGCGGATCGACAGCGCACGGCGATAGAGCGGCTCCGCATCGGCATAGCGCTGCTGGTGCTCGTAGAGACCGGCGAGATTGTTCAGCGAGCGCGCGACGTCGGGATGGTCCGGTCCCAGCACCTTTTCGCGGATCGCGAGCGAGCGCCTGATCGGCGCCTCGGCATCCGCATCGCGGTTGAGGTCGCGATCGAGCTGGCCGAGATTGTTCAGGAGCGTCGCGACCGCCGGATGCTCGGGGCCACCGGCCTTCTGGTAGATCGCGAGCGCGCGCTGAAACAACGGCTCGGCTTCGGCCTGACGCTGCTGCTTCACATAGTATGTGGCGAGATTGTTGAGGGACTGACCGACGTCGGGATGCTCGCGCGACAGCGCCTTCTCGCGAACGGCGAGCGCACGTTTGAACAGCGGCTCGGCCTCTGCAAAGCGGCTCTGCCTCTGATAGAGCGCGGCGAGGTTGTTCAGCACCGGTGCGATCTCGACACTGTCGAGACCGGTCCCCTTCTCCATCAGTGCAATGGCGCCCTTGTAGAGCGGCTCGGCCAGGTCGTCGTGACCCTGGTCGGCGTAGATCTGCGCAAGGTTGTTGAGCGCGCCCGCGAGATCACGATTGTTGGTGGTCTTCTCGAGAGACGCCACCATGGCCTGCGCCAGCGGCAGCGCCTCCGAATATTTGCCGGCGCTTCGGAGTGCGTTGATCCGCGCGCTCTCCGCGGCGAGACCTTTCTGGGCAAAGCCGGGCGTGGCAAGCGATGCGGTGATCGCGAGCGCCAAACCCGCAACCAGCGTCAAACGACGGCGTATCATGAACCCTCTCGCTGCCGACTTCGAACCATTACGGTCTTGGGTCGCAGCGATGGGGGACAGCGTTCAAATTGTTGCGCGCTAGTCCACCTTCGCGCGCGCTTCGCCAGCGAGACGGACCAGCATCTTGCGCAGCGCCGTGCCGTCGGTCACCCGCTCCGGGAAGTCCAGCCGCAGCGCAGTCTGGCCATCCTGCATGTCGAGGCCTTCGGGGTCGCAGCCGGTGCAGCGCCAGTCGCCCTCCGCCGCGCCGAGGAGTTTTGTTGCATAGAGGCCCATGGCGTCGCGATGGTCGGCATTCATGTGCGCGACCGCCCCCTCCTCCGCCGCCAGCAGATCCTCGGCGCCGGTAAGGTCCGTCAGGAACTGCTCGGGCTTGAGATCGACGATGCGGCCGAAGCCAGCGACCAGATGGGTTCCCGTGGGCCGAATTCTGAAGAACGAGAAATCCTTAAACGAAACAAACGCTTCGGCGGATGGATGGGCATTGAGATACCGCCGCTGGAGCAGATCCTTGTCGGCATCGGCCTGTTCCGCTCGGCCGGACAGCATGATTCGGGCGCCCTCCAGCGGATCGCCGGCCGCGCGTTCGTCCAGCATCAGGGAGACCCGGTGATCCGCCAGGATGTTCCTGGTGTGCACGGCCAGGCCCGAGATCAGAAGGATCGGCGAGCCGTCGGGGTGGCTCGCCAGATTGACCAGGGAGCAATAGGGATCTCCGCTGCCGGCCATCAGTGTTGCCAGCGCGCCCTGGCGCGAGCGCCTGAGCAGCGATTTGGCGAGCTTTCCGGGGTCGAAATCAGGGGTCGGGTGCATCGGCTTTCTCGGGTCAGGTGGTTGCAAGAGAGGTCTTTTTTCGGGTAAACGGGGGTCAGGTTATGGGTCGAAACGCGGCGAATCTGCCGCGCTTCGTGGAACTTGGTCACACTTCAGCCCAGCTTGCATTGCTCGGTGACAAGGTTCGACCGCCGAATTCGGCACCCGTGTATGCGGCGCATCAGTGAATTGCTCGCCGTTTCAAGCCACGACCCAAACGGAAAGCAGAAAGCAGAGGCTCATGCCCACAATCGCTTTGGTCGACGACGACCGCAACATTCTCACATCCGTCTCGATCGCGCTGGAGGCCGAAGGCTATCGCATCATGACTTACACCGACGGCGCCTCCGCGCTCGACGGCTTCCGCACCACCCAGCCCGATCTTGCCATCCTCGACATCAAGATGCCGCGCATGGACGGCATGGAAACGCTGCGCCGGCTGCGGCAGAAATCCGACCTGCCGGTGATCTTCCTGACCTCCAAGGACGAAGAGATCGACGAACTGTTCGGCCTCAAGATGGGCGCCGACGACTTCATCCGCAAACCCTTCTCGCAGCGCCTGCTGGTCGAGCGCGTCAAGGCTGTGCTGCGCCGCTCTGCGCCGAAGGACCCGACCGTCGCGCCGAAGGAGAACGATGCCAAGGCGCTCGACCGCGGCCTGCTGCGCATGGACCCCGAACGGCACACCTGCACCTGGAAGAACGAGCCGGTGACGCTGACCGTCACCGAATTCCTGATCCTCCAGGCGCTGGCAACCCGGCCCGGCGTGGTGAAGAGCCGCAACGCGCTGATGGACGCCGCCTATGACGACCAGGTCTATGTCGACGACCGCAC
Source organism: Bradyrhizobium sp. 956_D2_N1_4 (assembly GCF_052076025.1). Lineage (NCBI taxonomy): Bacteria > Pseudomonadati > Pseudomonadota > Alphaproteobacteria > Hyphomicrobiales > Nitrobacteraceae > Bradyrhizobium > Bradyrhizobium sp. 956_D2_N1_4. The sequence continues at coordinate 7,032,655 of NZ_CP197237.1, forward strand.
CATCGACAGCCACATCAAGCGGCTGCGCAAGAAGTTCAAGGTGACCGACAACGAGTTCGAGATGATCGAGACGCTCTACGGCGTCGGCTACCGCTTCAAGGAAGCCTGAGGCTCACGCGCCTTCACGAAAGACTGAGAGCATCGCCGGTTCTCGTTCCATCGGGACCGGGATGGCTCTAGGATGCGGGGACCCTTCGCACGAGATGTCCTAACGCGGGCGTAAGCATTGCTTGACCGAACGCAGCCTGACGAGAACCAGAATGCCGGGGATATCGCATCCGACGGCGTACCGGAGCACGTCGCCGACGACAAGCCGGCCGCGCAAGGTTGGCGGCCGTTCTCCTGGCTGACGCGTGCCGGTCAGTATTTCTTCGCGCTCTCCTTCTCGAGCCTGACCCGCCGCATCGTCTCGCTCAACCTCGCCGGCCTCGTCGCGCTGGTCGCGAGCATTCTCTATCTCTCGCAGTTCCGCGCCGGCCTGATCGACGCGCGTGCGCAGAGCCTGCTGGTGCAGGCCGAGATCATCGCCGGTGCCATCGGAGCGTCGGCGACCGTGCAGACCAACGCGATCACGGTCGATCCTGACCGCCTGCTCGATCTGAAGCTCGGCGACAGCTACGGCGAATCCGACGATTATTCGGCGCTGAACTTCCCGATCAGCCCGGAGCGCGTGGCCCCCGTGCTGCGCACGCTGATTTCGCCGACCAAGACGCGGGCGCGGATATTCGACCCCAACGGGACGGTGCTGCTCGACAGCCGCGACCTCGAGAACGTGCTGATCTTCCCGTTGCCGCCGCCATCGCAGAAGCCCGGCGTGATCGAGCGCGGCCTGACCTCGGTGCGCCTCTGGATCAACCGCGGTGACCTGCCGCTATATCGCGAGCTCGGGCGCGAAAACGGCAATGGCTATTCGGAAGTAAGCGACGCGCTCCAGGGCCAGAAGCGTTCGATGGTGCGGGTCAATTCGCGCGGCGAGGTGATCGTCTCGGTCGCAGTCCCCGTGCTGCGCTCGCGCGCCATCCACGGCGCCCTGATGCTGTCGACGCAGGGCGACGACATCGACCAGATGGTCACCGCCGAGCGCCTGGCGATCCTGAAGGTCGGCGGCGTCGCTGCCGCGGTCATGATCATGCTGTCGCTGCTGCTCGCCAGCACGATCGCAGGCCCGGTGCGCCGGCTCGCCGACAGCGCCGAGCGCGTCCGCCGCCGCATCAAGGCGCGCATCGAGATTCCCGACTTCACCCGGCGCCGCGACGAAATCGGTCACCTGTCCGGCGCGCTGCGCGACATGACCAGCGCGCTCTACAGCCGCATCGAGGCGATCGAGATGTTCGCCGCCGATGTCGCGCATGAACTGAAGAACCCGCTGACCTCGCTGCGCTCCGCGGTCGAGACGCTGCCGCTGGCGCGCAACGAGACCAGCCGCGCGCGCTTGCTCGAGGTGATCGAGCATGACGTCAAGCGGCTCGACCGCCTCATCTCCGACATCTCCGACGCCAGCCGCCTCGACGCCGAATTGCAGCGCCAGGATGCGGTCCGGGTCGACCTGCGCCGCCTGCTGACGACGCTCGTGTCGGTCGCCAATGAAACCAAGCTCGGCCATGACGTCGCGGTCGAAACGCGCTTCGAGGGCCGCAGCGCGACCGACGCGTTCTCCGTGACCGGCCACGATTCGCGGCTCGGGCAGGTGGTCTCCAACCTGCTCTCCAACGCGCAATCGTTCTCCGAGCCCGGCAGCAAGGTGCGCCTCACCTGCCGCCGCGTCCGTTCCGAGATCGAGATCGTGGTCGACGACGACGGGCCCGGCATCCGCGACGACGCGCTGGAGCGCATCTTCGAGCGCTTCTACACCGACCGTCCGCACCAGGGCTTTGGCCAGAACTCCGGCCTCGGCCTGTCGATCTCCAAGCAGATCGTCGATGCCCATGGCGGACGCATCTGGGCCGAGAACCGCCCGGGCCCGGCGGACGAGGACGGAGCGCCTACGGTTGTCGGCGCGCGTTTCGTGGTGAGGCTGCCGGCGCTATGAGCGGCGGTGGCCCCAGCGTTCACGCCTCCGCAGTCAAGGTCGGGACTCTGGCGGTGCTGATCCGCGGGCCCTCAGGCTCCGGCAAGTCGCGCCTTGCCTTCGATTTGATCATGGCGGGACGCGCCGGCGTGGTCGAAAGGGCCGTTCTGGTCGGCGATGACCGTGTCCATCTGGCGACAGTCGGCGATGAAATTGAAGTCCGCCCCGCGCCGCTGCTGGCCGGCCTGATCGAGATTCGGGGACTGGGAATCCGCCGCTGCGACTTCGTGGAGCATGCGACCGTCGGCCTCGTGGTCGATCTGGACGCCGCCGACGCGGAACGCCTGCCTGAGGCGGAATCGCTGAAAACAAGCATTTTCGGTGTCGAAATACCGCGAATCCCTGTTAGCCGCGACTATTCGCCCCTCCCTTTGGTTGTTGCAGCCTTGACCACTACCAAGAGTTCATCTTCCGTTAACCCTTCAGGCGATTGTTTGAAGGGAAATGGTAACCATATGAACCCCACTATCGCGACCGAATAGACCGGCGCAGCTCCCCTCATCCATCCGTCTAGTTTCAGGGAGATACGCAACATCCCCTCTTGCGCGGGGGCTCTGGATGGTCAAAGTGGCGCGTTCGTGCGGTGCACCAAAAGCGCCCGCGAGGAGTTTTCCGATGATTGGTCTAGTACTTGTGACCCACGGGCGCCTTGCCGACGAATTCAAGGCAGCGCTTGAGCATGTCATGGGCCCACAAAAGCAAATCGAAGCGATCACGATCGGTGCCGAAGATGATTCCGATCTCTGCCGAAGCGACATCATCGAGGCGGTCAACCGCGTCGATTCCGGCGACGGCGTTGCGATCCTCACCGACATGTTCGGCGGCACGCCGTCGAACCTTGCAATATCCTGCATGAGCCGGCCGAAGGTCGAAGTGCTCGCCGGCATCAACCTTCCCATGCTGGTGAAGCTTGCCAAGGTGCGCGAGGAGCGTCCGCTGCCCGACGCGATCGCGATGGCCCAGGAAGCGGGCCGTAAATACGTCACCATTGCCAGCCGCGTGCTCGCCGGCAAATGAGCGACGACGCGCCGCTCGGAAACCAGGCCGGGACAGGCGTGCCGGCGGGAGCCATTTCCAAAGACCTCCTGATCATCAACAAGCGCGGCCTGCACGCCCGCGCCTCGGCGAAATTCGTCCAGGCGGTGGAGCGCTTCAACGCGCAGGTGTGGGTGACGCGCGGCGGCGAGACCGTCGGCGGCACCTCGATCATGGGCCTGATGATGCTGGCCGCAGGACCGGGCACGACGATCACGGTCGCCGCCGCCGGTGACGATGCCCAGGCTGCGCTTGCGGCGATTACCGAGCTCGTTGAAAGCAAGTTCAACGAGGAAGGGATCTGAGCCACGCGCTCGGCGCCGTAGGGTGGGCAAAGGCGCGAAGCGCCGTGCCCACCATCTCGCGACAATCGCCACAGAAGTGGTGGGCACGCTTCCGCCGTCGCTCTTCGAGCTATGGCGGACAAGTCGCTTTGCCCACCCTACGAGACCTACAACGCCGAAATCACTTCGCCGGCGGCGCGATGTAGATGTTCCAGCTCATCGACGGGCCGGCCTTGCCGTGGGTGAAGCGGCGCGTCGTCATCACGATGCGCTCGGCGTTCGGCGCGATCTCCGAGACCCATTTCTCGAACGCCGGGAGGCGGCCATCGGTCGGATCGAACACGCCGATGAAGCCATACTTCTTGGCATCCGCGCGCGACGTCAGCCCGGAATCCCAGGCTTCGAGCGGCATCAGCGCGGCCGGATGATCGGGGCTGTAGAACACCATTGGCTGGATCGACTCCATGGTGCCGGCGACGACCGCCCAGCGCGAGCCGAAACGGGTGTGCCAGGCCTGCGTCAATTCGCGTGCCAGCTCCGAGCGCGCGCCGTAGGTCGCCGTGTTACCGGCATTGGCCGCCATCTCGCGCGCGGCGATCCAGGGCGAGGCGGCGAGCGTGGCGACGCTGAGCACGAGCCAGATCGCGGCGATGTTGAACAGGGCCGCACTCTGCACCCGCAGCGCCGGGATCGCGACCAGCGCCAAGGGCACCAGGAAGAACAGCGAGATGCCCCAATCGGTCTTCATGTAGATGCTGAAGGCCAGCGCGCCGAGCGGCGGGCCGACCGCGACGATGATCTGGATGATCCAGACGTTCAACGCCTGCGCAACATTGACGCCGGGATTGGCACCGCGCCCCCAGGCGCGCGTGACGATGCGTAACGGTGCGCGCAGCAGCAGCGTGAACCAATGCGGCACCAGCGCCATTGCGAGCGCGGCCAGCGCCACCGGCAGCGCCAGCAGCGCCAAATTATGCAGGGCATAGCCAGCCACGAGCTGATGGACCTGCCGGCTGTCATCGAGACTGTAGGTATCGCCGGCATAGGTCAGCGGCACGAAATGCACGCCCGCAAGCCAGACGAGGTGCGGGATCATCGCCACCACCATCGTCACGATCGCCACCCACGGCGCCGGCGACAGCAGGAATCGCAGCCGATCGGGATGAATCAGCGCGGCAAGGCCGATGGCGCCGATCATGGTCAGCACCCAGTATTTCGTCATCAGCGCCAGCGCGCCGGCGAGCCCGAACCAGATACCGGACTGCCAGGTCCGCTTCTCGAAGGCGTTGAGATAGGCGAGCACGAGCAGCGGCAGCGTGACGAGCTGGAGCAGGTCGGGGTTGTACTTGAAACCCTTGAAATTGAAGATCGGGTAGAGCGCGACCATCACCACGACCAGGAACGCACGCCGCGCGTCCACGACGCGCAAGCTCAGCAGCCAGCAGATCACCATGCCGACGCCGACGGTCGCCATCGCCAGCGCATAGGTCGCCCAGTCCGCCGCCGGGAACACCTTGAACCAGAGGCCGGCGACCCAGCCCGACAGCGGCGGGTGCTTGCCGTAGCCCCACAGGAACTCCTGGCCCCAGCCATAGGCTTCTGCGACGTCCATGTGAACGTCCTGCGCTGCCTTGAGATTGATCAGGATGAAGGTCCAGAGCACCGCATGCAGGATGGCGAGCTGGATCACCAGCCAGAGCCGCGCCTCGGGCCGGATCGCGCAGGCGACCAGCCAGGCCCGGAAGCGGTTAAAGCTCACCCGGGCTTTTACGCGTGTTCGGGCGGAGGGGATCGAGGTCGTAGACATGAGCCTGGACATGGGCCGTTGCGTAGCGCGTTTTGGGCCCTCGTGGAATCAGCTTGGCGTGAAGAAAGGCCCTGAAAATACAGCAATATGGTTGCCGCACGGGGATGTGAGTGGTATCCCGCGCCCATGACGACCGTCCCCATTTCCAACATCCGCAACTTCTCCATCGTCGCCCATATCGACCATGGCAAGTCGACGCTGGCCGACCGCCTGATCCAGATGACCGGCGGCCTCACCGACCGCGAAATGGCGGGCAAGGAGCAGGTGCTCGATTCCATGGACATCGAGCGCGAGCGCGGCATCACCATCAAGGCGCAGACGGTGCGCCTCGCCTACCACGCCAAGGACGGCAAGGATTACATCTTCAACCTGATGGACACGCCCGGCCATGTCGACTTCGCCTACGAAGTCTCGCGGTCGCTGGCGGCCTGCGAGGGTTCCCTGCTGGTGGTCGACGCCAGCCAGGGCGTCGAAGCGCAGACGCTCGCCAACGTCTACCAGGCGCTCGACAACAATCACGAGATCGTCCCGGTCCTGAACAAGGTCGACCTTCCCGCGGCCGAACCCGAGAAGATCAAGCAGCAGATCGAGGACGTCATCGGCATCGATGCCTCCGACGCCGTGATGATCTCGGCCAAGACCGGCCTCGGCGTCCCCGACGTGCTGGAAGCCATCGTCACCCGCCTGCCGCCGCCGAAGGGCGACCGCGACGCGACCTTGAAGGCGCTCTTGGTCGACAGCTGGTACGACGTCTATCTCGGCGTCGTCGTGCTGATCCGCGTCGTCGACGGCGTCATGAAGAAGAGCCAGCGCATCCGCATGATGGGCACAGGCGCGGCCTATGACGTCGAGCGCGTCGGCTTCTTCACCCCGAAGATGGAGCAGGTCGACGAGCTCGGCCCCGGCGAGATCGGCTTCATCACCGCGGCGATCAAGGAAGTCGCCGACACCCGCGTCGGCGACACCATCACCGACGACAGGAAGCCGGTCACCGAAATGCTGCCGGGCTTCAAGCCGGCGATCCCGGTGGTGTTCTGCGGCCTGTTCCCGGCCGACGCCAATGACTTCGAAACGCTGCGCGGGGCGATGGGCAAGCTGCGCCTCAACGACGCGAGCTTCTCCTACGAGATGGAAACCTCGGCTGCGCTGGGCTTCGGCTTCCGCTGCGGCTTCCTCGGGCTATTGCACCTCGAGATCATCCAGGAGCGGCTGTCGCGCGAGTTCGACCTCAATTTGATCGCGACCGCGCCAAGCGTGATCTACAAGATGCACCTGACCGACGGCCAGGAGATCTCGATCCACAATCCCGTCGACATGCCCGACGTGGTCAAGATCGCCGATATCGAGGAGCCCTGGATCGAGGCCACCATCCTCACTCCCGACGAATATCTCGGCAGCGTGTTGAAGCTGTGCCAGGACCGCCGCGGCGCGCAGAAGGAGCTGACCTATGTCGGCTCCCGCGCCATGGTGAAGTACGATCTGCCGCTCAACGAAGTCGTGTTCGACTTCTACGACCGCCTGAAATCGGTCTCGAAAGGCTACGCCTCGTTCGACTATCACCTGACCGACTACAAGGTGGCCGATCTCGTCAAGATGCAGATCCTGGTCAACAACGAGCCGGTCGACGCGCTGTCGATGCTGGTGCATCGCACCCGCGCGGAGGGGCGCGGCCGCGCCATGGTCGAGAAGATGAAGGAGCTGATCCCGCCGCACATGTTCCAGATCCCGATCCAGGCGGCGATCGGCGGCAAGGTGATCGCGCGCGAGACGGTGCGCGCCCTGCGCAAGGACGTCACCGCGAAGTGCTACGGCGGCGACATCACGCGTAAGCGGAAACTTCTGGAGAAGCAGAAGGAAGGCAAGAAGAAGATGCGGCAGTTCGGCAAGGTCGACATCCCGCAGGAAGCTTTCATTGCCGCGCTGAAGGTGGATAGCTGAGGCGAGTGCTCGGGCCACACCGGACCTGACGAGATTGGGGTCCGGCCCGGATATCGGGGCCGATACACAAAATTCGCGAAAACAACCCCATGCACAGTAGCCGCGCCCTTGTCGGCATTGGGTTTTTTCGATTTTACGAAATCGATTTGACCCGTCGGGCAAAACAGGGGCATGATGGCATCATGGCAGCGGGTGTGCAGCAACCGTCCATCAGAACGCACCATCTCGACCGCCGACCGATTGGCAACCTCTGAATTCGATATCCAGGCGCCACGTCGGTGACGGCCTGCGTCGGCTTCTGACCCGTCAGCCGACCTGCCAAGCACTGCTCCTCGAAGACCGCTTTTGACCCGTGGCTGCCGCTGGCTATCAAGTCACTCTCGATCAATAAAAACGACCGAAGGCTCGACCTCGATGAGGAACGCCTCATTCGCGAGGCTCGACACCCCGATCCAAGTTGCGCAAGGCGGATTGTCGCCGAAGGCCGCCTTGAGAGCTCCGGTGATGGCGCTGCTCTCATGCATATGACTTTGCCTGATATAGAGCCGAAGTGCACCGACGTCGCATAGTTTTGCACCGACGGACGCCAAGGCGGCTGCAAGATTTTCCAGACTTTTTTCGAGTTGGAGCCGAATATCACCGGCACCAACGACGTTTCGATCTGCGTCCCAAGCCACTTGGCCAGACACATGGACGGCGTCGCCGAGGCGCGTTGGGACGATTGCTACCTGCGCAAAGCCGTAGTGCCGGCTATCAAAGAGTCCAGTGGGAGCATGTACCGTTCGGCTCATTGCGAAACCTTGGCTATATGCCGACGATCGGCGGTGATACTATGAGGATAATACCTATGATTCCGGCAAGCCGCACTTCCGCTTCTGGCCCGTGTGAGACATGGCGGTGCAGTCCGACGATTTCCGTTCACAGGGGTAAACCGGAAGAGAGCGGCACGCGGCCATAGTGACGCGATAGACTGATCGCCGGCATCACCCCTCCGGTACTCCGGCGATGTACAATCCCCTAACCAAGCGCCTGGCTCCTGCAACGAAATTCGCGCCGCCGCCGCGCACTGGAACGTTTCTGAGGCGACGGATTGTAAATGTCGGATCAAGTGCAAGTCCGGTTTTGGCGGCCACTTGCGCCTCGTCCAGCCTCCCAAGAAGCGCGAGCGCTGCAGCATACCCGAAATGCAGCAGCGGATAGTTTCGGTTGGCCTCGATTCCTCGCGCACACCAAGCGGCCGCTTCAGCGTCTGCTGCGATCTGCAGCTTGGCAAAGCCCGCTGTATTCATCCATCGGAAGGCGGAGATATCGCGGGGGGAAAGGCGCAGTGCTTCGTTGACGTGGAACTCGGTATCTGCACCGCAACCCATATAGAACTTAGCCTGGCCCATCATCTCGTGAGCGTCAGCCAGATTGCGATCCAGGGCCAGGGCCAAGGCTCGCTCGCACTCAGCCACGCCTTGCGCCGTCCGGTTCGTATAGATCAGCACCATGGCCAAGGTGAAATGAGCCCAGGCATGGTCCGGAGCGAGGCGGAGCGCCTTTAGCACCATGGTCTCCGCCGCTGCCAGATACGAAGGCCCATTGTCGGTCAGGAATGCCGCGACAAGCGCTGTCTCGACCAACGCGCTCCAGCTCATGGCGTCGACATTTTGCGGATCAGTCGCCAGAGCCCGTTCAAAAGAACTACGAGCTTCTGTCAAATTCTCGAGTGTCGCTCCCCTATTGCAAGAATGGCGGCCCTGGAAATAGAGATCCATGGCATCGGGATTCAACGTTCTTGCCGCGCGACGCGCCTCAGCCACGATGAGCTGGTTGTCTAAAGTCCGCGCAATCCTGGCTACGATTTCGTCCTGCATATCGAGCAGATCGGCGAAGGGCTTGTCGAAGCGGTCGGCCCACAGATGATTGCCCGTCGTCGCGTCGATCAATTGAACATTCACCCGGAGACGATCGTCGCAACGCTGCACCGAGCCTTCGAGCGCGTAGCGAACATTCAACTCACGACCAATCTGCCTGACATCGACCGATTTGCCTTTGTAGGTGAACGCGGTGTGTTGGCCGATGACAAATGAGCCGCTGATGCGCGATAAATCCGTGGTGAGGCTCCCGGTCACACCATCGACAAAGTAGTCCTGCTCGGGGGCGCTGCTGAGGTTCGCGAAGGGCAACACGACGATGGAAAGACGAGGTGGTGAAAGCGACCTCTGCGCTGCATCATCGTTCTGCGCCACATGGCCAAGGGGGACGGCTGTGGGCCTTTGCGCCTCCTGCACTGTGCCAACAAAGCGGAAACCCTTGCGGGGCATCGTCTTGATCAGGCGCTGTTTCTCGCCCGTGTCGCCAATTGCGCCGCGAGCTGCATTCATGCGCGTCGTGAGCGCGGCATCCGAGACGATACGACCACTCCAGACCGCACCGAGGAGATCGTCCTTGCTGACAACCCGTTCCCTGTTGCGAATGAGGTATAGGAGCAAGTCAAACGTCTGTGGCGCAGTCGCAATCAGCTCGGCTCCGCAGCGCAGCTCGCGCGGGTCCGTGTCCAATACGTAGTCCTCGAAGAGATAGCGCAACGCCGTCTTCTCCGCCCGATAGACCACATTTCATCGCGAACGCGCTCATCGCGGAACGACACCAAGAATAGCCGGAGACGAGAGAAAAGTAAGCTGTTCGTTCAGGGATGACCGACGGCGGCCGATATGGAGCGGCTAGGCACTTCCGCTCGTGCCCCATCGCTTCCGTTGACGCGGTGCAGCTATGTCGGGTGATGGCGGCAGAGCGGAAGTTTGCCCCTGAGCACCAAACCGACGCTTTTGACCCAACCCGGGCATCGCAGAGCTACCTTTGATTTTCAGTATGGCCTTTTAGACGCTAAGATGCGTTGACCTAGACTCTAGCTAGGGGGCGAACATGAGGCGGCGTGCTTTTCTCGGTGCCGTTTGTGGTGCGGTAGCATTGCCGCGGCTGGCTGCGGCGGCGGAGAGCGCCAAGAAGAATCGTCTTGCTATTTTCGTCCCGTCAGAGCCGAGCGCGGACTGGCACGAGCTTAGCGGGAAACAATATCCTCGAGCCCTCTTCGCCGAGCTGCGACGGTTGGGACAGATCGAGGGACAAAACCTCAAAGTCGAAAGTTATGGACGAGAGCAAAACACGTCCGGCCTCGAGGCCTTGGCGACGGAAATCGTTAGCAGCAACCCGGACGTCATTCTCCTCGGTGGTCCTGGCGCACTCATCTTCAAAAAACTGACATCGCGTATTCCAATCGTAACGATAACTGCCGACCCCGTTCGACTGGGGATTGCCGAAAGTCTGGCTCGCCCGGGCGGAAATTTTACGGGAGCCAGCATCGACGCCGGTCCATCAATTCATGGAAAGCGGATTGCACTGCTGCGCGAAATCTTTCCTTCAATATCAAAACTTGGCTTGCTCGCTCTTCACATCCAATACAGTGGGCTCGTCAAGGATTCGCCTATCCCCGCAGCGGCCCAGGAGGCTGGCCTACCTATCGCGGTGTCGCTACTGGATGTTGGTGCTCAAGAAAATGACTGGCGGGCAGCGGTAGAGAGCCTTTCCGGCGAAGGCGCGAATGCAGTCATGGTGGTCGACTCCCCTGAAACTTTTCAAAACAGCGCTTTGATCGCCAAGTTGCTGACCGACGCGAGACTTCCGGCGATTTTCGCGTTCACCGAATCCGTCGAAGCCGGGGGCCTAATGGCCTACTCCTTTGATCTAGTCGAATTGTATAAGCGCGCGGCCAACAACATCGACGCATTTTTCCGCGGAGCAAAAGCTGGCGATATTCCATTCTACCAAGTGACCAAATTCGATCTGTCCATCAACTTGAAGACGGCCAGGCAGCTGGGCCTTTCCGTCTCTCCTGCACTCTCGGCCAGTGCCGACAAGGTCATCGAGTGAACAGGTCCGGTTATGGCCCGCAGGTGACATGCCCGCGCAGTCCGACGATTTCCGTTCACAGCGGCAGACCGGAAGGGAGCGGCACGCGGCCATCGTGACGCGATTGATCCGAAGGCGACACACGGCGAGCTTCAACTTCGGGACGTCAACCCTATTGGCCAATCGTAGTTCGAGATTATTGAGCCTGCTTCAAGTAGGCTTCAACCTCGCGCAGGTCATTCTGCGGAGGAAATGACAGAAGAGCCTGAGACGGACTGCACCACGGATAGGGAAGCGAAGATAGCCAGCGCATCACGCCATCGAGTTCGGCGCCCGATAAGACTTTCATGACTTCAATGGTGATCACCAGCCTCACCACTTTTCCGTGCTCATTGAAATGCCAGTCGTAACGTCCGCATCCAACTCGCAGTGGCTGCCCGCTGGCCTTAGCGGACATCCCCACCAACCAATGGCACTGAAAGCGCGTTCGGTCAGTCTCGGAAGGCCGGGATAGGCAGAACGTGTAGATGTTCTCGTATTCGACACCAAAACGACGCACCAAAATTTCTTCCACGGCGTTCAAGCCGGAAGCCGTGTTGGGGAATGAAATGGCGTCGGTCTTGACCACCATTTCGAGTGCAATGTCTTCAGAGAACGCCTGCCTCATCAAGAACGGTCGGTTGCCGTCCTTGGCCAAGATGTAGGTTCTTACTGCTTCGGCAGGTGTGGGCATGGTGCCTCAGGCTAGCACACTCAGGCTCCAAACGGGAATGTCCGCTTCTCGCCCATCAGCGAAGTGGCGACACCTTTCATTGAGGCCCGCTTGGTGGGGTGGAGCGGACTGACTTTGCTCACTCTGCGTTCTTCGCATTTTGACCCAATAAAGCGCTCGACCTCGACGTGTCGTTGCATCTACAGCGGCCCACCGACGAGGTGATCAAACTAAATGTGAGATGCTGTTTGCCGCCGGTTCCAGCCAGCCGATGATCTCTTTGTTGAAGTGGTGAATTGCGAGTGCGAGGTACGTGTCGGTGGACTTAACGCCGCCGAAGCAGATGACTCTGCAATCGTTGAAGCGGTGGGGATTGGTGCAGTCATCCGCCCAGGGAACTGGTTACGCGCCAGTTGTCACGATGCAGTTGATCACAGACGGGTAATCACTTTGCTCCTGTAAGCGAATAAATTCTTTGATTGCGCGATAACACGTCGGCATCGACGCACTTCCACCCAAGCTTTGGTTCGCCCAACGATCCAACATGACATGCGTCTTGACAATTTCTGCGTTCGCCGCGCGCAGTATGCCGATGGAAGGCGAAGCCGTTTCAAACAGATACTTGTGGAAGCTGATCACGAAAGTATCGCTTCTCGGTAACCCGTTGCCATACGGAAGAAGGTCCACATCCCGCACAGTCTTTATATTTTTATAGAGCCACTGCGAATCGATCAACGCTTTCCCAATCCCTCTTCCCTCAACGCCAAGCGGAGCAACCCACTCGGGGCCCGGGGCTATGGTGGACCAAAAGATCACGCGATCATCACGGCGGTTCTCCATCGCCTTGAGCATGCAGAGGAATCGTTCCTTTTGTGGATCGTTCGAATGCTCCACCTCGTACTGGAGCTTCTTGAGTTTGTCGGGCCAGGGTATGGGTGCAGGTGGGGGCGGAGGCGGCACAGCGGGAAGATAGATTTTGCGCAGCTTCGGGTCAGCCCCCATAAACGCGTAATTGCGCCCCCCGTCACGGCTGTGGCGGCAACCCACGAGCTCTCGCAAATACCAATTCACCTCCTCAGGAACGTGCGTTTGGAAATTGAACTCGATTAACGCCCACGCATCTATGTGCTCGCGCGCCGCAATTTTCCACCAGTCGTCCGTATCTAAGACCGGATATTCGCGCCCGCCTTTGGGCGGCCACAAGCCGCGTTTCTGCACTGGATTAAGAGGAACTTTGATATTGACCATTCAACGCCTCCCGCACAGTCCGAACCGTAGCGCGATACGCACCGGCCACGGTGGCGAAAGAAATGAAGTTTCGCCGGCAACATCGGAATGGCAACACGTCGGCGACGCGCCCGATATGAACTATCTCACATTTGTTCTGGCGCCAGCCGCTCGCGGACAATGTCGCCCCTTGGCGCCATCGCGCCACTTTCCGCGTCGCGAGTGAACTTCCGAAGCTGGTGCTAGACCGGAAGTCGTCGGCCAAGGTCCAGGCTGGTGCTTCTGACCCAAAGCGGAAAATCAATGCGCTATCACCTTACCTCGTCAGCGCGGGGCGGGAACAATACGGGACTTTTCTCTGGCATGTCTCCTCTTCGATTTGTGGCGCAATCGAACAGCCACCGCGGTGGCAAATCCGTGAGTAGCGCCACCAAGTGACATGCAGCCTGTTCCTTTGAGACGCCCGGCGGGTAATAGATTGAGGAGTCGCGATCAATTCCGGCATAGAACTGAGCCCGTTTGGCGATGATTTCGCGCTCCTTCTCGTCCGCGAGCTTGAAGCACAAATCTATCAGCCCCCCGTCCGCCGTGCCTCGCGACAAATCGGTTGAGAACGCCTTTTGAACGGCCTCGATGGCCAAGGATCTCTTTTCCTCATCGACCGCTTTCTTCTTACGCTTGATCCACGTCCTCGCGCACCAGGTCGCAATGACTGCGAGCCCAAAAGCAGCCAGCGTAGCCAATACCGAGGCCTCCGGAGCCAGCCAAGCCGACAACGACGCCAAGACCAGGAAAAGCCAAACAGCGATGGACGCAAGGTAAATCGTGCCGACACCTACTCGGTGGTCGACTTTCCATGGGATGCCGAAAAGACGAAACTTGAGCGACGCGCGCGGGCGGTTGGCAAATGCTCCATCCGCGAGACCAAGGCTTCGTTCAATGTATGCGGCACGTCTCACGAGTTCATCATACAGCTCGTCATTTCTCGTATTGTAGGTCACGAGCCCGATCGTTGCGATCAGGCCAAACAACGAGAACACAAAGCTCCGGCCATCAATGTGGTCGACTTTGAGCGCAATGGCTACGGCGGTCGCGATCGGCAGCAGACCCAGCAACTTGAACCGGATGTCGGTCAGCGTCCGAAAGTTGCTGCAGACCTCGCCGTATTCCGTGGAAAGTGCGTTTCGACGATCTTGGTCCATGGCCTGCTCCGCGAAACGTCCAGTTCTTGTCGAACCGAAGTTAGTTGGCGCGCACAGTGCAGTTTAGCACGCGCGCGGGTCTACCAAATGTGGGCTAGTTCACGCTTGCGCTCCGGCATACTGAAGTCAGTCCGCCCCCCAACGACGTTGGTGAAGTTGGGTTTTCGTCTCTGATCCATGTCTGCTGCTGGCCCATCAGCGAAGTGGCGACACCTTTCATTGAGGTCCGCTTGGCGGAGTAGAGCGGGCTGACTTTGCTCGCTCTGAGTTCTTCGCATTTTGACCCAAAGCAGACCTAATCTGTTCAACTTCTCAAAATTGGATTATAGTGCCACTACAGCCATTCGGTGCGCAGTGCTGTAGATGAAATCGGTCAAGCGAAGCCTAGCTCTTGTCGCTGCGATGATGAGCGCAATCATTGTCGGTCCGCCGCGTTCCTCGGCGATGGAGAACAAGAAGCCCATTGCGTATTTTTCAGAAGGCGCGCCAGACAATCTCGTAGAGGCACTGAACAATTTGTCTCCCGACGCTAGGGATGTCGTCGTTGCGAGAGTTCGCTTGCAGCAACCCGTAATATGGATGGGTGGCCGTCACTGCGAGCTTTGTACCAACGATGTATGGTTCGCCCGTCTGAGAATCACGGAGACTCTCAAAGGCAAAGCTGAAGTCGGCCAAGTGCTCGATGTTTTCCTAGGCCAGCGTAGCGAACACCGAAGGTACATCGCCATTCCCCGCACACCGGATCAACGGGGCCGAGAGTACACGGTGGCGATCTATTCTATGGGAGATGGCATTCAGCGGCTCGCTTCATTTCCAATAAGTAAACCTCAATACGACAGATTATCCTCTGATTGGCTTGCATATGAAGGCGAGCGATCGAGGGCAGGATTTCGGGATTAGGTCGTGGGTCCGCTTCTGGCCCGTGTGAGACGTGCCGGTGCAGTCTGACGATTTCCGTTCACAGAGGTAGACCGGAAGAGATCGGCACGCGGCCATAGTGACGCGATTGACCCACAACGGAAGTCGGCTGGCCAGGTTTACTCAAGCGCGCGCCCGCCACAGCGTAACCGCAAGCAGCATATAGGCAGCACAAGTCCACAGCGACTGCCAATTGTCCGGTCCTTCGCTAAGCGCCGCATAGATGGCTGCCACCAGGAATACGACGGCAAACATCGCTTCCGCCATGGGGCGGATTCCCTTCTTCGGGCGATTGAGCAGCGTCATCGCCGCAAAAGGGACCGCCGCCATAGTGAGGGCCGGAAAGGGAAAATCCTTTTCGCGCGGATCAAACATAAGGCCCAGCGCGGTCTCCGTGCCGATCACGATGGTTACGATCAAGATCAATCCGTGCATGATCGCCAGTCCCGATGGGGTCCGGTAGTGCTCCGGACCCAGCAATTCCAGAAATGTGGGCGGTGCGCGCCCGGACATCAGGGCGTTGGCGCCGAACAGCGGCGAGGCAGTTGCCGCCGCCAGAAGTGCGCCCCACAGAAGCCAGCTGCCCGCGCCGTAGCTTTCATAGAACATCTTTTGAGCGGCCACCCCAAACAAGACTCCGGCGGTGGTTGCCGATATTCCGACCGCAAACCATGAGATGAGCCGGGGCTGCGAGGGCTTCCGGCGCGAGGTCAGCCATGCAGCGCCAAACACCAGGATCGCCAGCGCCATCCCGCTACTCATTTGCAGTTTCCAGAGCGGATAATTGCTGACGGGGATGCCGGGCGGATATTTCAGCGTGCGCTGCGTGGAATCGAATAAGCCCCACGATCCGCCGACGGTGCCCTCGAACTCATGCTTCCACAATTCATCATACGCCTCGAACAGGTTGACGCGGAAATTCTCGCGCCGGGCAAGATCGAGGACCTCCGAGATCACCCGCGCCTGATTGGTGCGCGATGGTAGCGCCGACTCGCGCATCCGCCCTTCGCTCGGCCAACCTGTTTCTCCAATCAGGATTTCCTTGCCCGGAAACGCCGACGCCACCTGCTTTCGGACGGCGTCGACGTGAGCAGCGGCAGATTTCGCCGCGACCGGGACATTTTCCCAATATGGCAGGATATGAAGGGTGACGAAATCGACGGCGTCACCGAGTTCCCGATAGCGCAGCCAGTACTCCCAGACGTCGGAATAGGTGACGGGGACCGGCACCTGTGCCTTGACCGAGCGGATCAAGGCAGCAAGATCGGAAGGTGTCATCTTCCGATGCAACAGAACCTCATTGCCGACCACGAGTGCGGTGATGGTTTCCGGATATTGCCGGGCGAGGCGTATGCCCGTGGATATCTGCGTCGCGCTCTTCCGTCGGTCCCTATCGAGCCAAATTCCCTGAATGACTTTCAGCCCCACCTTGGACGCAAGTTCGGGGATCTGATCGAGACCAAGATCAGTCGCATAGGTACGAATACAGTCGGTTATTTTGGCAAGCTGGGCGAGATCTTCCGCGATCTGGTCCCGCGGCACTGGTGTCGGCGACTCCGACGTTTGGTTGTTGCGGAAGGGCGCGTAGGATATGCATTGCAGTTTGGCATTCGGATCGATCGGCGCGCGCGCCAGGTTGATCGGTATGGCCAGCCACCACCACACCGCGGCGATCGCACCCAGGGATATGATGAGAAGCGCCAGAGGCGTGCGGGGCGAAATAGTTGACCCTCCAACGTAGAGATCGTCGGTCAACCGGCATGTTGTCGTGACCCGACAACAACAGAAATCATCGTCCGCCGGTCCCTACTTGACCTGTGAAAGCTGGTGCCGGATCGTCCGTGCCGCAAGAGGCGAGTCAACATCCAACGAAGGCCTTAAGGCTACCGCGGGGCAGGTAGAAATAATCTTCCTATCTCCCGAGATGGCCTTCGGGGACCGGCAGCAGAGTGGCCTTTCTCTGACGGTCACCGTGCCGGCAAACGAACGTCACCTGTTGGCCCGAATGCGAAGTCCAGATCGGTCACGGGTGGTCCGGTAGTAAGGGCACGCCGGCAGCGGGCTCACCCAGCGCGTAACAGACGCGATTGACCCGAAGGCGACAGATCCCCATTGCGGCCTGCTCGTGTACAGCTCGCCAATTGTGGGTTAGGTTCCGGCGTTGTCGTGTGCCGCACGTGTCTGATCCGCCAGCAAGCCTGGGAGTTGGTCATGCCGCCGATGAACGAGGTCCCCTTCGAGACGTCCCTGGCCGAATATGCCGAAGACATGCTCGACGCCTGTACGCGATGCGGGAAATGCGTCGAGGCCTGTCCGAGTGTCGAGCCGGCCGGCATCTCGCGGACGACAAAGTCCGAAGACATCATCGGCGGCATTCTCGAGCTGGTGCGTACCGGCAACGGCCCGGAAGCGTCGCGCAAATGGGCGCAGTCCTGCATGCGGAGCGGGGCATGCATCAAGGCGTGCAGCTATGGCGTCAATCCGCGTTTCCTGCTGAGCATGGCGCGGCTTGGCATCGCGAAGTCGGACAATGAGCTTGCCGAACGGCGCCGGCGGGGTGTCGAGAGGTACCGCGACGGCAGTCGTGGCGTGAACGTGCTTTCGCGCCTGCAACTCGATGCGGACGTGCTCGAACGACTGGGTCAGAGATCGGCGTCGGTCGCCACGCCCGTTGAAACGCCGGATTTCGTGTTTTACACTGGCTGCAATGTGCTCAAGACGCCGCACATCGCATTGCTTGCCCTCGATATCATGGACGCGCTCGGCGTCAGTTACCAGGTGATGGGCGGGCCGAGCCATTGCTGCGGCATTCTCCAGCTCAAGTCTGGCGACGCAGAGATGGCCGGTCGTATGGGATCGAGTACGATGGAAAAGCTGTCGCATTCGAACTCGGGGCAGGTGATCTCCTGGTGCCCGTCGTGCTACGTCCAGTACACGGAGACCATCCTGCCAACGGTGGAGCGACAGCACGGGTCGCGCCCGTTCGAGATGAACCCGTTCATGCGCTTTCTCGGCGACCGGCCGGCGCAGCTCAAGCCGCACCTTCAGCGCAGGGTCGAAATGCGGGTCGCGCTGCACAAGCATCCCGGCGTGGCCGGCGTCGTGGAAGCCGCCGCTGAGATCTTGACGGCGGTACCCGGTATCGAACTCGTCGATCTGAACCAGCCGGCGGTGGGTTTGCAGAGCGTGGATGTCGGCGCGCTTCCAAAGTACAAGCGCGAATTGCAACTTATGGAGCTTGAGGCGGCGCGCGATGCAGGTGTCGATGCACTGGTCGCGGTCTATCATTCCGATCATCGCGAACTGTGCGCGCACGAGCGCGACTGGCCATTCCGTATCATGAATATCCTTGAAGTGGTTGGCGAAAGCATGGGCCTGCATCGGCACGATCGCTACAAAGAGCTCAAGATCATGCAGGACGCCGACCAGATCGTCGCCGACTGTAGCGACCTGATCGCAAAGCACTCGCTTGATCCCGGCAGTGCGCGTGACGTGGTGGTGAAGGTGTTGCTTGGCGACCAGCCGCTTCCCCTGAGGCGTGGCGCGCCCCCGGAGACGCGCGCCGGGGGCGTGGAGCCGTCGTAGCAGCTTGACGTCACCTGTTGGCCCACCGCGCCGGTGAGCCCGGCGCAAACCGGAGGTCGCCGGCTGAGGGGTCAACCGACGCGACTGACCCCGAAGCCGGCTATTCCTCGACTGATCAATTTCCGTCAGGTGCTCTGCGCGGAAAGCCGACGACGCCCGTCAAGGACGTCGATCTCCTGCCCCCGCACGGCTTCACGACGTCTTCTGCTTCGCCTGCACGTGTCGCGCGAAGTTGTCGAGGATGGCCTGCCAGCCGCCCTGCTGCTGCTCAACCGAGTGTGTCGGTTCGCTATCGAAGACAACGCGGACGACGACGCCCTTCGTCCCGGGCACGAACTCGACTTCGGCCTTGCGATCGCCGAATGAATATTCGATCAGCTTGTGTTCGACGATCGTCGTGTAAGTCCCGGCGAAGTCAAAGCCCATGCTGCCGTCCTTGGCTTCCATGCGCGACGAGAAGACCCCGCCTTCCCGCAGGTCGACCGTAGCCTTGGTCGTATGCCAATCGTCGGACGCGGCGTTCCACTCCATGATGTCAGCAGGTGTCGTATAGGCACGCCAGACCTGATCGATGGGGGCTGCTACGGTGGTTTCGACGGTGATCCTCATGAACATAAGCTCCTGGTTCAATTTTCTAGGTGACGGCATCACTGACGTGTGCGGGGTCCATCCAAGGACGATCGAGACTGGTTCAAGCCGACAGGGTCGAGCCGTCAAAGCGTTGAAAACACAAAAATGTCAAAACGTCTGTTGGCCACCCACCAGCGGCCGCGAACAAATTGGGGATGAGGGTCACATTTGTCCGATACGGCTCGTGGCCATTGAACCCGACCCGGGCTCGACGACACTATCTCCCTGCGTCCTAAACGGCCCCGCCCATCCGTGGGCGATACGGGGGAATGTCTGTCATGCGAAAGCGAAACTGGCGATTGATTGCCGTCGGCTCAGTGCTGCTGGTGCTCGCCGTCCTGTTCTTCCTCTCGATGCGGGACATGACGCCGTGGTCCAATGATCCTGCCGCCCTGATGCGCACGGTCGGAGAGGTCTCGGGCGCTGTCGGCGGCATCAGCCTCGTCATGATCGTCTTCGGTCTGATCGGCAGGAAAGCGCCGGCCTGACAAACGTCGTTCCGGAAGGCCGGACCACGGCGGTATCACGCCTCCGCGATGACAGGGAATAGCGGGTCTTCGATGCAAATCTGAATGTCTGAACCGCACATGCAGGGCGGGATGCATTTGGAGACACCTATGATTACCTCAAAGATGCTGATTGTGGTCACGATCGTATCGACGATGGGCGCAGCTTCGGCGAAACCTTTCCACCCGTCGCTGCCCGGAAAGGAAACGACCACCAGGCCGTGGACGGCCCCGGTCGGTCACCGCCAGCCCCACGCCTCCGACGTGCCCTCGGCAAGTTCGGGATCGCTGGATTTCCTCGACCAAGAGGATGCCGACGTCGATCGCAAGATCTCCGGCGTCTGCCGGGGCTGCTGATCGATCCTGCGCCAAGGCCTGATGGAATGAGACTCGACTGCCGCCCCAACGGACGGCAGTCAGTGTCCGACCTTTCGGAATTCGACCAGGCTGAACGAGCCGACACCGCTGGTGCCGACGAAGGCGAAGCCGGCCAGGACGCCGAGCCTGCGGTACTCGGCCTCCGTCCGCTCGCGGCCGCCAGGTCCCCTCAGCATATTGAGGTCGCTCATCGCGCAGGAGCGGTCCTGGATCTCGGTCGTCGCAGGCTCCGGCATGATCCGTTCGATCACGATCAACGTTCCGCTGGCCGGCAGCGCGTCCCGGCAGTTGCGCAGAATGACCTCGCAACGATCGTCTCTCCAATTGTGCAGAATGCTCTTCATCAGGATCGTGTCGGCGCCGCCCAGGACCTTCTCGAAGAAACTGCCGGCGACGAACCGGCAGCGATTGGCGATGCCAAGCCGGTCAAAATGCGCCCGCGCTCCCGCCTCGCAGCGCGCGAGATCGAAGGCGATGCCCTCAAGATGCGGGTTGTGCTGGAGCACGCCGCCGATCAATTCGCCGGTGCCGCCACCGAGATCCATGACAACGCGCGCGGTCGCGAAGTCGTGGGCCGCAACGATCCTTGGAACGATGCTCCGCGTCAGGCTGACCATCGCGGCGTTGAAGCGGCGGGTGAATTCCGGCGCATTGCTCGTCGCGGCATAGCGATCGTCGCCATCGCCGCGCAGCTCGCCCGCGCTCTTACCCGAGCGAACCGACTCGACCAGTCCGATCCAGGATTGCGCGAGCATCTCGCCCTCGAAGAGAACCCAATCCTTGAAGGAGGGATCGGCGGTCTCGTCGAGCTGCCGGCCGAGCTCGGTCATGGCAAACCGGTCGCGGTCTGCCTGCCTGCACAGGCCAAGTGTCGTCAGGCCAACGAGCAATCGGCGCAGCGCACTTTCATCAGCGGACACCAGCCGGGCGAGCTCGGCCACCGATTTCGCCTCATCGCCGATGGCCTCGGCGAGATTGAGCTTCGCCGCCGCATAAATCACCGCGGTGATGCGATGCGACTGCACGAGATCATGCACGGATGCCGGCCCGCTCATGTGTTACCTCCTGTCAATGCAGGTTCAATCGGTCGGGACGAACCCCGTTGCCTGAACGATCGCCTTCCACCGGTCGGATTCGGATGCGATCAGCCGGGCGAAGTCTTCCATGGCGATCGCGTCGGGCTCGACGGCCAGCTTTGCCATGCCGGCCTTGACCTCGTCGGTGCGCAAGGCCGCCTGGATCGCGGTGTTGAGCTTATCGACGATCGGCGCCGGCGTCCTGGCCGGAACGAAGAACGCAAACCATGTGAGGTCCTCGAGCGACGGATATCCGGCCTCCCGCATCGTCGGTACCGCCGGAACAAACAGGCTGCGGCGCGGTCCGGTGGTCGCCAGCGCGCGAAGATCTCCGGATTGGACGAGTCCGAGCGAGCTGCCGATCGGCATGACGGTCGCGGCAATCACGCCCTTGACCAGATCCTGAATCGCACCACCGCCCTGATAGGGCACGTGAAGAAAATCGAAGCCAGCGGTGCGGCCCAGCGTCGTGCCAAGAAAATGCAGCGAGGTTCCGGCGCCCGGCGAACCAAAGGTGGCGTGCTTCGGATTGGCGCGGCACCAGGCCACGAAGTCCGCCAGCGTCTTGACGTCGGCCGGCACGCTGGGACCGACCGTCAGCAATGTCGGGGTCGAGGCGACGGTCGACACAGGTATGAAATCCCGCGGATGGTATCTCAGTGTCTTGTAGACGTGCGGAAAGAACATCATGAAGCCGAGCGGCGCGAACAGCATGACCGATCCGTCGGCGTCGGCGCTCTTCACCGCCTCCACCGCGATGCGACCGGCCGCGCCCGCCCGGGTCTCGACCACGATGGTTTCGGCATAGCCGCTCATCTGGCCGGCCACGAGCCGCGCCAACCCATCCTGCAGCCCGGGCGTGAAGCCCGTCAGGATATGCGCGGTTCTCGCGATCGGCTGTGCGAGCGCCCGCGGCGAAATATGCGCAGCGGCGAACGCGGCGGCGGCCGCCGACAACACATCACGACGCGTGATCATCACCCGTTTCCCTGATCGAGCCCAGACCAAATGAGATCGCAGCATGCTACCTGGCCATCGCTGCGGTCTCTGGAGCCATGGATGAGCCGGGTCGCACGAACACAAAACGGGATATCGCAGATATCTGCGCGTCCTCACGGCCATCCTGGCCGATCAGGATGAGGCCTGCTCCGCCATTCGCCACCGTCAGGACGACCGCTTCACCCGCCCACGTCCCGATAGGCTCCATCCCGATGGTGAGAAACTCACCGATCGGCTGGTCCAAATACTGGAGTCTCAGCTGCGGCGCGATTTCGGCGGGCGCCAGAGCAAGACCGAGCTGTTGTGCACGCGCATAGATTTCCCGCAGCGAAGCCTCGCCTTGAAGGCCGAGCTCGGCAACCGACACGGCAACAAGCTCAACCTCCGCCTTCTTGCGACTTAGGGTAAAGGCCGGTCGAGCGAGTATCTCATCAGCCGCGTTTCCGACGCCGCAGCCCATTGCGCTCATCGCGCTGCGAAGAGCGAACGTCTCCGTGAATGTTCCTATCCGGATCGTCTTCCACGCCAGGACATCTGCAGCCGAGCTGATCGGAATCTCCGATCTGCGAGCCGGCGGGTCGACCTTGACCGCCAGCTGCCTTCGCAAACCATCCTGCGCAGTGCATTGAGCCTCGGCGCGATCTACGGAAATCAAGCTGAACAGGTTGACGACCAACAGGATCGCAAGCGCACTGCCAATGCGCCAGGGTGCCGGACGATCGGGCCTTGCGCGGCCTTGCTGCAAGGCAATGTAGTCAATCTCGGCGCGCGTCGCGCCGAGATCAATCAGCTCCCGATCGCTGAGGGCACAGAGAGCGGTTTGTACCTTCAGTCGTCTTCGGCGCTTCTGCCATGCGCTCCAGACCCGCAGGAAAAGGCTGGTCACTTGCTGCACGGGTGTGGCAGTCCGTCGCACCTGTGCAACGCCGTTGATGGTACTCATCGGCGATATCCCTTGGCGATACCTTTACCGAGGGCAGGATGTCAGGACTTCGCCGGGCACGCTTGACGTGCAGCTTACATTTTCCTGACCGGCGCCTTACTTTACGCCCCAGCAGGTGCAGAGGCGGCTTCATCCAACGACGGGAGTGGCAACTTGCGCTATCTCTTCGATGAATACGTGCTCGACACGGATCGGCGCGAGCTGCATCGCGGGGCCGATGCTGTTTCCGTTGCGCCACAGGTCTTCGACATTCTCGACTATCTGATCGGCAACAGGGAGCGTGTCGTCAGCAAAGACGACCTCATGAACGCGATCTGGAAGGGGCGCATCGTATCGGAGGCCGCGCTTGCGACCCGCATCAATGGCGTCCGCACGGCAGTCGGCGATTGCGGGGAAGCGCAGCGCCTGATCAAGACGATCCCGCGCAAGGGCTTCCGTTTCGTCGGAGCCGTTCGGGAAGTACGGGAGCCGGATCCTTCAACCGTCCCTCACCGGTCAGAAGCGAGAGGAGCGGCCCTCCCGCTACCGGATAAGCCCTCGATTGCCGTACTCCCTTTCGTCAGCCTCAGCTCCGATCCCGAACAGGAGTATTTCGCAGATGGCATCGTGGAGGAAATCACGATGGCTCTGGCTCATTTTCGCTGGCTGTTCGTGATCGCACGCAATTCGAGCTTTGCGTATAAGGGCCGGGTCGTTGACGTAAAGCAGGTCGGCCGCGAGCTTGGTGTCCGCTATGTCCTCGAAGGTAGCGTGCGCAAAGCCGGAAATCGCATTCGAATCGCGGGGCAGCTGATCGATGCCGAAACTGGAACGCATCTCTGGGCAGACCGCTTTGAGGGCCCGATCGAGGACATGTTCGATCTGCAGGACAATCTGACGTCCAGTGTCATAGGCGCAATCGCCCCGAGGCTGCAGCGTGAGGAAATCAAGCGGGCAAGGCGGAAGCCACCCGAAAATCTGGATGCGTATGATCATTATCTGCGCGGGCTGGCGAAATCCCGTTGGTCCAACAACGCAAACACCGAGGCGTTGCAGCTCTTTTGCAAGGCGACCGAACTCGACCCTCGACTGGCTTGTGGCTATGCCATGGCCGCCTGGTGCTATACCCGGCGCAAGGCGAACGGCTGGATCAGCGATCCCGCGAACGAAATTGCGGAAGCCACCCGGCTGGCCCGGAAGGCCGTAGAACTGGGGGCAAATGATCCGGTTGCACTGTCCGTGGGTGGATATGCGCTCGCCTTCATAGCCCACGAGTTCGACGACGCGGCTGCTTTCGTGGATCGAGCTTTGGCTGACAACCCTAACTTCGCGCAAGCCTGGGCCACCAGTGCCTGGCTGAGAGTTTGGAGGGGAGAGCCGGATCTCGCCCTCGAGCACTCCGCACATGCCGTGAGACTTAGTCCGCTCGATCCGCCCATGTACTACGACGCGCAGGGAGCCATGGCGTATGCGCATTTTCTGGCGGGCCGCTATGACGCGGCAGTATCATGCACCGAGACCGCATTGCGTGGTCAGACGAGTTTCCTGCTCGTGACCTGCATTGCCGCAGCCAGCAACGCATTCGCCGGGCGGCGTGAACGAGCGCAACGATCCCTCCTGCAAGCCCTTGAATGCAATCCAGATCTTCGTGCCAATCTCGAGAATCTGGCACCGTTTCGCCGGGCAGATGACTTCGCGATCTTCGAGAAGGGTCTCTGCGAAGCGGGCCTTCCGGAAAAGCACGACGTTGGCCCCCCCTGACGGGGTGGACCAATGTTCGCGGCTTACATTTTCGGGAGCGAAGGCCTATTCTCCACGGATTATTGCTCCCGCGCCCTCGGAGAATAGAGGGCAGGCTTGGAGAATGGTGCCATGCGCTATTTCTTCGAGGACTGTGCGTTGGACACCGAGCGGCGCGAATTGCGGCGCGGGCTCGATGTGGTGCCCACGACACCCCAGGTTCTCGATCTGCTCGAACATCTGATCCGCAGCAGGGATCGCGTCGTCAGCAAGGACGATCTCGTCAACGCGATTTGGAATGGCCGGATCGTATCCGATGCGGCGCTCACGACCCGGCTGAACGCCGTCCGGCGCGCGATCGGTGACTCCGGTCAGCAACAACGTCTTATCAAGACATTTCCACGCAAGGGCTTTCGTTTCGTGGGCGCCGTGCACGATGAGGATCGGCAACCAGGAAGCACGGCAGCAGTTGCGATCCCGGTGGCCTCTGCAAACGCTGTTGGCGAACGGCGATCCGCAGGCTGGCTGGAGGACCTCAGGGGCCGTTTGAAGCTCGTCGGCAGCGTGCTGGCGTCGGTCGCCGCCATCGGCGCAATTGCCGGTGGCGTTGCCGGATACTGGAATGCCTGGAAGACAGTCCGTACCGACGCACAACGGGAAGCTCAAAATATCCCGGCACAACCGACAGTCAGGCCCGAGATCGCGCCTCGCCTCTCTCTCGTCGTGTTGCCCTTCGCCAGCCTCAACGACGGTCCGGCGCAGGACTCCTTTGCCGACTTGATCTCGACAGGCTTGACCACCGATCTCGCGCGAACGCCCGCCACTCTCGTTGTTGGACGCGACACCGCCTTGACCTACAAGAAGAAGGTGGTCGATTTGCAGCAGCTCGGGACGGATCTCCGCGTCCGCTGGGCCGTGCGGGGCGCGGTGAGACGCAACGGAGACCAGGTGCGGGTCAACGTATCTCTGACCGACCTTCAGACCGCCCGTGACATCTGGTCGGATCGGTTCGACGGCGACCTCGCAAACCTGGCCGTCTTGCAGGATACCATCGCAGCGCGGCTTCTCTGCGTCGCACACTTGCACCTCCGTCAATATGAAGAAGCCCTCCAACAGTGCAGCCGCTCCCTCAATATGACCGGCACGGATTTTGAGGCCTACATGAGCCTGATCTCGGCGTACGGGTGGCCGGGGCAAATGCAACAGGCACGCGGGGGCAGCGAAACTGCTGCACAAAACACCTCCTAAATCGACGTTGCGGCGGCCCATGGCGCGTGCCGCTGCTCAAGGCAGCTGCAAGGTAACGAGCTCGATACCCGCGCATTGCGCGTAACCTTGCCCTCCGCCGACAGATGGGCCACCATCCCCGCGCGCGCCATCAACAAGAGCAAAAGCGCCGAGGAAACGCATGAGCAAGCCGTCAGGGTTCGACTATGGCTGGGTCGTTGTCGCCGCGGGAGCGCTGATGACCTGTGTCGGCTTCGGCACGATGCTGTCGCTTGCGGTCTTCCTGCAGCCGATCTCCGAAGCGATGGGCTGGTCACGCGCGGGCGTGTCGGCGGCGGCGACGCTGGATTTCCTCGGCATGGGCGTTGCCGCGTTCTTCTGGGGCACGCTGTCGGACCGGTTTGGCACGCGCATCGTGGTGCTCGCCGGAAGCCTGCTGCTGGGTCTCGGTCTCGTGACTGCGAGCCAGGCAACCAGCCTGTGGCAATTCCAGCTGTTCTTCGGCGTGCTGATCGGCGTCGCTGCCGGCAGCTTCTACGCGCCGATGATGGCGCTCGCGAGCGCCTGGATCGAGAAGAACCGCAGCCTCGCGGTGGCGCTGGTCTCCGCCGGCATGGGCGTGTCGCCGGTGACGATTGCGCCGACCGCAAGCTGGCTGATCTCGGCCTATGACTGGCGCACCGCGATGCTGGTGATTGGCTGTGCGGCGTGGGCGCTGCTGATCCCGGCCTGCTTCCTGGTGCGACCGGCGCCGCAAACGACTGGCCCGGCAAGCACCGACGCGGCACCGGAGATCGAGCTGACCGCGGCGCAGGCGCTGCGCACGCCGCAATTCATCGCGCTCGCAGCCGCGCATTTCGCCTGCTGCGCGGCGCATTCCGGTCCGATCTTTCACATGGTGTCCTATGCGATGGTGTGCGGCATCGCCCCGCTCACGGCGGTGACGGTCTACGGCGTCGCCGGCGTCTCCGGGCTCGGCGGGCGCCTGCTGCTGGGTACGGCTGCCGATCGCATCGGCGCAAAGCCTGTGCTGGTCGGCGGCCTGTTCGTGCAGGCGATGTGCATCGCGACCTATCTCGCGGTGGCGCAGCTCGGCGAATTCTACGCGCTCTCGGTCGTGTTCGGCCTCGCCTATGGCGGGGTGATGCCGCTCTATGCGGTGCTGGTCCGCGAGTACTTCGGCGCGCGCATCATGGGCACCGTGTTCGGCGCAGTGTCGGCCTTTGCCAGCCTCGGCATGGCGCTGGGTCCGTGGGCCGGTGGGCTCGTGTTCGACAATTTCCAGCGCTACACATGGCTGCACGCCGGCTCCTTCGCGATCGGGCTTGCCGCCGTAGCAGTGGCGCTGAGCTTCCCGACCAAGCGCAGGCAAGCGCTCGACCTTGGCCGCGCTGCGGCCTGACGAGGCAACGCCCGCAGCGCCGATTGCACGTGACACCGACACGATCGAGCAGCAGATTCTACCTTTACGGGTATTTGCAACCCCGCCTATAGTCGGCAGCGTTACGATGACCGGCGGGGAGGAACCTTAGATGGCCCGCATCGCCCATATTTCAGACATTCATTTCGGAAGCACCTTCGACGTCGATATCTGGAAGCGGATCCGCACCGAAATCATCGGGTTTGGTCCCAAGACCATCATTGCGTCGGGCGACTTTGTCGACCACCCCGACCCCCTGCTGCTGCTCGCCGCCAAGAGCGAACTGGAGGATCTTTGCAAGGAGTGCGGTCCGGGCACCGAATTCTTCGTCGTGCCGGGAAATCACGACCTGCTCGACTTCGGCAACATCATTCACCCCTTCAGCCGGAAATGGTTCGACCGCGTGATGTTTCACGAGACAGCCAACCTTCGGAGCAAGCTCCAGTCGGGGCTCTCCTTCAGGTTGGGGCTCAACAACGAAACGCTGCGCTGGACGAAGCTTCCGCGCCTCAGACGAATGAGGCCACGGAACTGGCTCTGGGTTGAGACCTGGACCGACAAGTGCGACGGCCGCGTCCAGAGTTGCGACTATCGTCGCGCCCGCAGGCAATGGCCAACTCGCAGCATTCACGATCAGACATTGATCACATGCCTCGATTCCAACAACCCGCTGCTTCGCCAATTTACCTTCGCGACCGGAGCGATCGGTGGAGGTCAGATCGACAGGATCGACACATCCGACGTCCTCGATGCCTGCCCCTGCTGCGGAGCGCGCGAGAATGGCCCGGCAGCCAATGGCGGCAAGCTGCTGAAAATCGCCGTCCTGCATCATCACCCGATGCCGATCGCTCTTCGCGACAAGTCGGTGGTTCGCCGGGGAAAGGAAGCAAAGCTCGAACCTTTCCTGATCCTGAAGAACGGCGGCGACCTCATCCACGAGCTGCAACGTCAGAGATTCGACCTGATCCTGCACGGTCACAAGCATCTTCAGCAATTTGCCCGCGTCGAGCTGCGCGCCGACGATGCGAAAGGCCATCCCGTCCTCGTCCTAGCCGGCGGCAGCACCGCCAAGCAGGACGAGTCGCCGTCCGACAACACCCTTCGCAGCATCGAGACCGAGCCCAACGGCCGGTTGACGATACAGACGTTTCTGGAGGGCGTCAGGCACCCCGATCGGAAGTATCGCGAACCGATCGACATGCTCAAGCGCCGTGCCTTTGCACGCTCGGTCGAACGAACGATGATTGCCGCGGACGAGTGGATCTCGGAACTGGAGATCGACGAGGTGGGTCACCTGCGCAGTCTCGACAAGACCTCGCAATTGAGGGTGCTCGACAACGCCATGGTCCTGCCGGGCATCGTTTCGCACGTCACTCTTGCGCCTCACGATACGCGGCTGGACGTCCAGGTCGAGGAAGGCAGCGATGCCGTCAGCCTGTGCTGGCGCGACGACAACAAGACGAATTATGCCCTGGACGCGCCCGATCTTCCGGCAGACTGCTTCTATTGGGTGAACTTCCAGGAGCCGCTCCGCAACGGCTCACAGCCCCTTACTTTTGCCCTTCGCGAGGCCGCCGCTAACAGCATCGCAATGAGCCTGTGGGAGGTCGAGCAGCGGTCGCGCGGTCAGGGCTACAGTTTGAGCAATCCCGACTACGGCTTCGAAGAAGTTGGCTCTCACATCAGCTATCCCGTCGAGAAATTGACCATGCGGGTGACGTTTCCGCCGCAACTCGACGGCATCACGCCAAGGCCGCGCTGTCGCCGGCACCCTGCGATTCCGGATTTTCCACTCGAGTACCTGCCGGAACACCGAGCGAGGCGTAGACAGCCTCCAGTGCAGTATGTGCCCGACAACGATCTCGCGAAAGAAGAAGCCCGAGAGCTGACCTATAAAACGGAAAGCCGGACCTGGGTCCTGGAGATTGATCATCCGATCCCGGGATGCACTTACAGCCTGCAATGGAGTGTGCCCGATCCTCGCGCCCACAAGAGGATTTGCGCACGCACCGTCGCCTATCGAAAGATGCTCGCCCGCCTGCTCGACGGCTCTTGCGAACCAAACATCGTCACAAAGTGCCAGAGCCGCTTCGACCAGCTGGCGCGAATTCTCATGGCGCGCTTCAAGGTGGGTTTCGACCAGGGCGAGCGGCAGACCGCTTTCCTGATGCTGTACGATTCAGACCAGATCCGGCTGCGGCCCGCGCTCACGAACGGGCCCATACCGGCCGACAAAACGTACGACGTGCCGCTCGGAGGCGGGGTCGCCGGAGCCGCATTCCTGCAGCGTCAAATCATCGCCTGGAAGAACGACCCGAAGAGCAAATCCCTGATCAGGCCGGCATCGTCGGGCGCACTCAACTCGAAATGGGTGCTTGCGCTGCCGGTGTTTCACCAGGGGGGCCCCGATGCCACGGGCGGCGAGCTCGATACCGAGCCGGGGGCCGTACTCGGCGTCATCACGCTGGGCTCCGATAACGAGGCATCAAATATCAGCGATTGCGAACCCAATGAGAGCGACGAAAACGACACTAGTGGTGAGGAAATCGGGCAAGAGGCACAAAAGCTGGCCCAACAATGCGTTTTCGACATGCTTCAGATTATTGGACAGGCGGGCGGCCACGCCGATCCCGTAGTTCCCACGGTTCCCTGATGGACGGCCAGTCTTGAAGGTGAGCCGCAGCTGGACTAGGATATTTAGCGATTTCGCTGTAAGAACAAACCTCTAGACGGAGATTGCCAGATGCGGATCGCAAACAATGTGGTCGTGCATAATCCCGAAACGAGCCTCGGGAAGATCGATGCCGATCGCTTGCGCTCGCATGGTTGGCCCGACGAGGTCGTTCAGCAGCAGCAGCAACGCGAGCAAATGTCTCACGACACCGCAGCGCCAGCGCCCGCCGCAGTAACGAGCAGCGACTAGGCGTCCTCCGGGCGAGGCGCTTCACAAGCTTGATCCTCATCATCGAATAGACCACCATGGCTTCCATACCGCTTGCGACAAAGCGGCGAGGAAGCGCATGAATGTGACTCCCTGCCTGGGTCTGATCGAACGGGCGCAAGCTATTGCACCCCTGATTGCGCGTGAGGCCGATGACATCGAACGGGGACGCAAGCTCACTGCACCCGTCGTCTCCGCGCTGATCGAGAACGGGTTCTATCGCGCGCTGCTACCACAAAGTCTCGGCGGTGCGGAAGCCCCCATCGAAACCTTCATGCAGATGCAGGAGGAGATCGCGAAGGCTGATGCCTCGACGGCCTGGTGCCTCGGCCAATGCAGCGTCTGCGCGATGATCGCAGCTTCGCTCGATCCCGGCACCGCGCACGAGATCTTCGACACACCGCCCGGCATCCTTGCCTGGGGCGCGATCGCGCATGAGGCGCGTGCGGTCGAGGGTGGCTATCGCGTCACGGCGCGCTGGGATTTTGCCTCGGGCTCGCGGCAGGCGAGCTGGCTGGGGGCGCATGTCCGCATCGTCGGAGCCGACGGGACGCCGCGCAAAAATTCCGACGGCTCGCCGGAGGTTCGCACCATCCTGTTTCCGGTTTCGAGCGCGGTGCTGCATGACGTCTGGCAGGCGATCGGGCTCGCCGGCACGGGCACGGATTCCTATGAGGTGAGCGACCTCTTCATCCCCGAGCGCTTCACCGCGTTCCGCGACGTGCCGTCCGCGCTGCGCGAGACGGGTCCGCTCTACAGGATCGGCACCGGATCGACCTTCAGCCTCGGGTTTGCCGCGGTCTCGCTGGGCGTCGCGCGCGCGACGCTGGATGCCGCCATCGCTTTGTCGCGGGCAAAGCACCAGTCGCTGGCAGCGAGCGCCATGCGCGACAACCAGGCGGTCCAGGGCCTGATCGGCCGCACCGAGGGCGACTTACGCGCTGCGCGCGCCTATCTCTATGCGACGGCGAATGCGATGTGGCGCGACCTCTGCGCGACCGGCCAATTCAGCCCGGCGCATCGCAGCGCCGTTCGCCTCGCCGCGACCTGGACCATCCATCAATCGGCCAAGGTGGTCGACGCCGCCTATCACATGGCCGGCGCGACTGCGGTGTTCCGCAGCAATCCGTTCGAACGGCGCTTTCGCGACATGCACGCGATCGCGCAGCAGATCCAGGCGCGGGATACGCATTATGAGGATGTGGGGAAGGCGATTTTGGCGGAGGGGTGATGGGCAGCAGCCGCGATGAGGCTGCACTCCCTCGCCCCGTTCTTACGGGGCCGCGACGAGCTTCGCTCGCGCTGAGAGGGTTGGGATGAGGGGCATCTCTCCACACGGGCGGTCGTTGAAGGACCTGTCCCCCCTCACCCGGAATCCGCGCTACGCGCGCATTCCGACCTCTCCCCGCAAACGGGGCGAGGTAAGGGGCAGCGCGCCTTACGCCACCATCGCAGCCTTCTCGCCACCATCGATGCCGCGCTGGGCGGCGAGCAGGCTGATGATCTCGGCGTTGGGCCGGGCCTTGCTGAACAGAAAGCCCTGGCCCTCGTCGCAGCCCTCGGCCCGCAGGCAGCTCAGCTCGGCTTCGGTCTCGACGCCCTCGGCGGTGATGGTGACGCCAAGGCCTTTGCCGAGGCTGACGATGGAGCGGATGATCGCCTGGGCCTCGCGGTTGGCGCCGAGATCGCGCACGAAGGACTGGTCGATCTTGATCTTGTCGAAGGGGAAGCTGCGCAGATAGCTGAGGCTGGAATAGCCGGTGCCAAAATCGTCCATCGAGATGCGGACGCCGAGCGCGCGCAGCGCATGCAGCGTCGCCAGCACCTGCGCGCTCTTTTCGAGCAGCAGCGTCTCGGTAATCTCGAGCTCCAGCCGCCGCGCCGGCAGGCCGGAATGTTTCAGCGCGTCCGTCACCACCGAGAGCAGATTGCCGCTGCGGAACTGGAGCGGCGACAGGTTGACGGCGACGCGGACATCGTCCGGCCAGGTCGCGGCATCCAGGCACGCCCGGCGCAGCATCAGGCCGCCGAGCGGATTGATCAGCCCGGTTTCCTCGGCGACCGGAATGAACTCGGCCGGCGAGACCATGCCGCGCTCGGCATGCGGCCAGCGCACCAGCGCCTCGAAGCCGGTGATGCGGCCGCTCGAGAGGTCGATCAGCGGCTGGTAATAAGGGCGCAGCACGTCGTTCTGGATCGCGTCGCGCAGCTCAACCTCGATCTTGCGGCGGCTCTGCGCCTTGGCGTCGAGCGCGGCCTCGAAGAACGCAAAGGTGCCGCGGGCATCGGCTTTGGCGCGCGACAGTGCCATGTCGGCGCTCTTGAGCAGTTTTTCGGAATCATCGCCGTCGCCGGGCGCCATCGCGATGCCGATGGAGGCGCCGATCACCACGGAATGGCCATCGAGCAGATAGGGATCGGCGATGGCTTCCAGTAAGCGCTTGGCCAGCATCACCGCATCCTCGGGACGCGTTAGCCCGCTCTGCACGATCGCGAACTCGTCGGAGTTCAGCCGCGCCAGCGCGTCCTCCTCGCGCAAGGTCGAGCGCAGCCGCTTGGCGACGCCGCGCAGCAGCTTGTCGCCGACCGCGTGTCCCAGCGTGTCGTTGACCGCCTTGAAATTGTCCAGCCCCAGCATCAGCAGCGCGACCTTGTCGGAGCTGCGCCGCATATGCAGCAGCATCTCGTCCACCTGCTGGCGCAGCAGGTTGCGGTTCGGCAAGCCGGTCAGCCCGTCATGCTGGGCCATGAAGGCGAGCCGCGCCTCGGCGCGCTTGCGCTCGGTGATGTCCATCAGCGCCAGCAGCACCGCGGGCCGATCGGCATAGGTCAATTCGCGCGAATAGATCGCAAGGTCGATCAGCGCGCCGTTGGCCTTGACGTGCTTCCAGGTGCGCGCGGCCTGCTCCTCGCTGGACCGATCGGTGGTCCAGGGCGGCTCGCTGTCGAAAGCCTGCAACGAGCGGATCTTCAGCTTCTCGAACTCGGCGCGGCTATAGCCGTAATGGGAAATCGCGGCATCGTTGACGCCGAGGATGCGCTCGTCGTCGAGCGCACAGACGATCATCGGGACGGGATTGCCGTCGAACAGCAGGCGGAACGAGGCCTCGCGCTGCTTCAACTCGGTGATGTCGACGCGCAGGCCGACCACGCCGCCGTCGTCGGTCAGCCGCTCGTCGATCAGGATGACGCGGCCGTCCGCGAGCATCTGCTCGTGGCGCGCGCCGGGCTGATAGAGTTTCTGCAGCCGCTCGGCGATCCACTCGTCCTCGTGGCCGGCAGCCTCGGGATAGTCGCCACGCGCGACGCCGATGCGCAGCGTGTCCTCGAGGCGCGCGCCTTCCTCGAACAGATCGGCGGTCTTGCTGTAGATCTCGGCGTATTTCCTGTTCCAGAGCACGTAACGGCCTTCGGCATCGAGAAACACGATGCCTTGCGGCAGGATGTCGATGGCCTGGCGCAGGCGCTCATGGGATTTGCGGGCCTCGGCAATCGCGGCTTCCGCCTCGGCGCGGCGGCGCAGGAGTTCGTCGCGTTCGGAAACGGGTTGAGGCGCGCGCGCGAAGCGCGGCTTGCGCGGCTGTCGGCGAGCCCGGGCGAGCACGCCTCCCTTTCGCTTTGTTGCTTTTCGAAACCCCAAACTCAACTTGATACGTCCCAGTCGCGCCCAGTGGCCGCAAGTTTTGGGGCAAGTGTCTGAAAAAAAAGTAATCTTGGGTGGCTTGTCGGTCGGTCGCACAGTCTGGTGGCCGCAGAAAAGCAGCCCTCATTGCCGCTTTGCGCGGCGCGACAGCGCCGCCGGGCGTGCCAAGCCCATCACATCGTCGTCATCGGAGAACGCGATGGCGCAAAATTGCGCGCTGCCTTGAATCATTTCCGAGATCGCGCGCGAATGCATACAGAGGGCTGGGAGCACGCCTCCCACGCACGAATTTTGGTCAATGCACGAGAGGGTTATCGCGTCGTTAAAAATCGGCCGGCCGCGCGTAGGGAACTGCGACTTTCGGACAATATTTCGGCCGAAGGACTGTTTCTTAACCCTGACGCAGCGTTGCGTTATAAGGATGACAGCATGAGTCCCCGCCGCCTCGCCCCTCTCCTCCTTGTCATGACGTTCCTGACCGTCGGCGCCGCGCTGGCCCAGGACAAGGGCAGCGTCAACTCAAAACCGCTACCGCCGCTCGCCAACCCAAACGATCCCAGCATCGGCGCCAAGGAGCTGTTCGCGCGAAAGCTGCTGCCGTCGAAGGGAACGGCTCATGTCATCGGCTCCTACACCAAGGGCTGTATCGGCGGCGCCATGCAGATGCCGCTCAACGGCGACAATTGGCAGGTGATGCGGCTGTCGCGTAACCGCAATT
The DNA here is from genome assembly GCF_052076025.1 of Bradyrhizobium sp. 956_D2_N1_4. NCBI lineage: Bacteria > Pseudomonadati > Pseudomonadota > Alphaproteobacteria > Hyphomicrobiales > Nitrobacteraceae > Bradyrhizobium > Bradyrhizobium sp. 956_D2_N1_4. The sequence goes on from NZ_CP197237.1 coordinate 7,067,525, forward strand.
ACGGTCATCCCGACATGATCGCGCTGATCAAACGGCTCGCGGCCAGAGCGCACAAGGACGCGGGATGGCCGGGCATTCTGGTCGGCGACATCGCCCAGCCGCGCGGCGGGCCGGCACTGTCAGGCCATGCCAGCCATCAAATTGGCCTGGATGCCGACATCTGGCTGACGCCGATGCCGGACCGTCGTTTGTCACGCGAGGAGCGCGAGGACATGTCGGCGGTGATGATGGTGCGCCAGGACCGGCTCGACATCGACCCCAAGGTGTTCACGCCTGCTCATGTGCTGGTGCTGCGCGACGCAGCGCAGGAGCCGGCAGTACAGCGCATCTTCGTCAATCCCGCGATCAAGAAGGCGCTGTGCCGGGAGGCCAAGGGCGACCGCTCCTGGCTGTCGAAGATCCGGCCGTGGTGGGGCCACGACTATCACTTCCACATCCGCATGCGCTGCCCGGCGGGCTCGAGCGAATGCGAAGGCCAGTCGTCGCAATCCGAGGACGAAGGCTGCAAGCCGTCCGACCTCGCCTACTGGTTCAGCGACGCCGTGCTGCATCCGAAGCCTCCGCCGGAGCCGCCGAAGCCAAAGCCGCCGATGACGCTGGCGCAGATGCCGGCGGCCTGCAAGGCGGTGCTGCACGCAGGCGATGCGAAGTAATAGGCGGCTGGCTGGGCAAGCTGCCGTCTCGCCAACCGCTGTCGTCCCGGGGCGCGAAGCGAGCCCGGGACCCATAGCCACAGGGAGCGGTGGTTGAGCGAAGCGGTAACTCCGAGTCTTCGTCAAATTCCTCCCTGGGGCTGTGAATCCCGGATCTGCGCTCCGCTTCGCTGCGCTTGTCCGGGATGACAGAGTCATGACTGGCTCCCATCCTCTGAAATGCGCTAGGATCGCCTTGCCGCTCTGCCGTAAGCCGAGCGGCCCTGTCGGGACGCGCATCCCGCCTTTCAGCAATGACCGCAAGCCCCGCATCGTTCGCGTGGCCAACGATGAGATTTGACATGCGCGTCCTCACCTTCCTCGCCGTGCTCTCGCTCAGCGCGACCTCCGCTCTGGCTGCCGAAGAGCCCAGCGGCTGCGACAAGTTCAAATGGCCGATCGAGCGTGAGCGCGCCGCGCTCACCGCGCCGGACCGTGCCAGGCTCGCCACGGGAAGCGAACAGGCGGCGCTGCCGTCGTCGGCCATCACGCTGGGGCTGGTTGCCCCCGCGGACGCGAAGCTGCCGACACCGCCGGAAAGGGCGCCGAAGGACGGCACCTTCGCGGGCTTCACCAGCATCAAGGCGCCGAAGGCCGGGCTCTACACCGTCAGCCTGTCCAGCGGGGCCTGGGTGGACGTGGTCCAGGACGGGCATTTCCTCAAGCCCGTGGCCTTCAGCGGCGCGACCGATTGCGACGGCATCCGCAAGACCATGAAATACGAGCTGTCGGCGCAACCTTTCGTGCTCCAGGTCAGCGGCGCCAAGGACAATTCGCTGTCGATCGCGATCCTGCCGGCACAATAAGTCGCCTGGTCGGACAAACGGCCGCCTTTGACCTGAAGGCTTAGCCTGCTATCTTCGCACGTGCGATATCCCCGCCGGCCGTAAGCCGTTGCGGGGACACGTGGAACAGCGCTTCCGCCCGTCGCACGCCAACCCACCCAACGCCAGATTTGCGCGTGCATTCGCGCGCGCGAACTCGCACGGAGCGCATTCCATGATTCGTATTGCCGGACTTTTCACCGCTTTCGTCCTCCTCGCAGGCGCGGCCCTCTCGCCTGCCGCCGCCGAGGACAAGACCATCACCGTGTTCGCCGCGGCCTCGATGAAGAACGCGCTCGACGAGATCGACGCCGCCTACACCGCCAAGACCGGCGTCAAGTTCAGCGTCAGCTATGCCGCAAGCTCGGTGCTTGCCAAGCAGATCGAGCAGGGCGCGCCGGCCGACGTGTTCGTCTCCGCCGACACCGACTGGATGGACTACGCGATCTCGAAGAAGACCATCAACGAACCGACCCGCGTCAATCTGCTCGGCAACAGCATCGTGCTGATCGCGCCGAAGGACTCCAAGATCGACAACGTCACGATCGCGCAGGGTTTCGACCTCGCCAAGCTCGCCGGTGACGGCAAGATCGCGACCGGCGACGTCAAGTCGGTGCCGGTCGGCAAATACGCCAAGGCGGCGCTCGAGAAGCTGGGCGCCTGGCAGGCGGCCGAGCCGAAATTCGCCATGGCGGAGAGCGTGCGCGCCGCGCTGACGCTGGTGGCGCGTGGTGAGGCCAATCTCGGCATCGTCTATTCGACCGACGCCAAGGTCGAGCCCGGCGTGAAGGTCGTCGGCACCTTCCCGGCGGACTCCCATCCCGCGATCATCTATCCGGTTGCAGCAACGACCACCGCAAAGGCCGAGACCAACGACTATCTCGCCTTCCTGCGCTCGACCACAGCCAAGACCATTCTGGAAAAATACGGCTTCAAGTTCCTGATCAGCCCGACGACTTGATATCTACGACTTGATGCTCGAGATCTCTCCCGCCGAATGGACGGCGATCCTGCTCTCGCTCAGGGTCGCCGTCATCGCCACGCTGGTCGCAACGCCGTTCGGCATTGCGCTGGCATGGCTGCTTGCCCGCCATGACTTCTGGGGCAAATCGGTGCTCGATGCGCTCGTGCATCTGCCGCTGGTGCTGCCGCCTGTCGTTACGGGCTATCTCCTGCTCCTCACCTTCGGTCGCAAGGGACTCGTCGGCGGATTTCTGGCCGACTATCTCGGTATCGTCTTCGCGTTTCGCTGGACCGGGGCGGCGCTCGCCTGCGGCCTGATGTCGTTTCCGCTGCTGGTGCGCCCAATGCGGCTGTCGATCGAGGCGATCGATCGCCGGCTCGAGCAGGCGGCTGAGACGCTCGGAGCGGCGCCCTGGAAAGTGTTCTTCACGGTGACGCTGCCTCTGGCGTTGCCCGGCGTGCTCGCCGGCATGGTGCTGGGCTTTGCCAAGGCGATCGGCGAGTTCGGCGCGACCATCACCTTCGTCTCCAACATTCCCGGCGAAACCCAGACAATTTCCTCGGCGATCTACTCGCTGATCCAGACGCCCGATGGCGACGCGGCTGCGGGACGACTCGTGATCATCTCGATCGTGCTCGCGCTCGGCGCGCTGATCGCCGCCGAATGGTTCGCCCGCCGCGCCACACAGCGTTTGCACGGGAACTGACCATGCTGCGCGTCGACATCGAAAAACAACTCGGCGAATTCTCGCTCTCCGCAACCTTCACCAGCGAAGGTCGCGTCATCGGCCTGTTCGGCGCGTCGGGCGCCGGCAAGAGCTCGCTGGTCAACATGATCGCAGGCCTGCTGCGGCCCGACCGCGGCACCATCGTGATCGACGGCGAGACCGTCGACGACACCGCGGCCGGCATCCATGTGCCGACCTATCGCCGCCGCATCGGCTATGTATTCCAGGACGCGCGGCTGTTTCCGCATCTCAACGTCGCGCAGAATCTAGACTATGGAAGGCGGATGAACGGCCTCACGCCCGATCCTGCCCAGCACAAGCGCATCATCGAGCTGCTCGACATCGGCGCGCTGCTCGACCGCCGCCCGGGAAAACTCTCCGGCGGCGAACGCCAGCGCGTCGCGCTCGGGCGCGCGCTGCTGTCGAGGCCGCGCCTGCTGCTGCTCGACGAACCGCTCGGCGCGCTCGACGAGGGCCGCAAGCTGGAGATCCTGCCGTATCTGGTGCGGCTGCGCGATGAAGCCAATGTTCCCATGGTCTATGTCAGCCACGACGTCGCAGAATTGCGCCAGCTCGCGACGCAGATCGTGATGCTGAAGCAGGGCCGGGTGACGTCGTTCGGCGGGGTGAAGGTGCTGACGTGAGGGGTTGAGGCCCCTCCCCGTCATTGCGAGCGTAGCGAAGCAATCCAGTGTCTTTTCGCGGAGGCAGACTGGATTGCTTCGCTGCGCTCGCAATGACGAGCTTGCGGCCGCTCCGTCCCGCCAAACTGAAAACGGAGAGCGCGGCGCTAAACCCCCGCCACCGACGTCCACAAATCCGCGAGCTTGCGCCGCAGCGCCTGCCGGCGCGTCAGCGGCGCGGGCGTTTCCTCGTCCTCCGGCAGACGCAGGCCGACGACGTTGACGCGGCCGCCGGAGATGCTGCGCGCAACCAGCACGATCTCGTCCAGCGGCAGCTCGGCGCCCTCCTTCGGCGCGCGGTCGAGATGGACGTCGAAATAGTCGGCGAGGGTCAGCTTGCCGTCATCCTCGCCGACCTTGACGCCGTAGATCTCGGCAAGCTCGGCCAGCGTGTGCTCGCCGGAGACCATGAAGTCGCCGAGCAAATGCGGATCCGGCGCCGAACTCGGCTGCATGTCGACGAAGAAGCGGTCGAGCGACTCGGCCTTTTCCGGCGGGGCCAGCAGATAGATGTAGTCGCCGGGCGCGATCGGATCGGCTTCTGTCGGGGTCAAAATGCTCTCATTGCGGATGACCAGCGTCGGCTTGGACCAGGACGGGATCAGACCGCGGCGGAAATACAGGCTCTTGGGCCGCACCGGATAGCCGACGAGTTGCTGCTCGAGCTGGCCGGGCAGATCCAGCTCGACGCGGCGTGGACCACGCTCGGCGCGCGGCAGCGCCACGTGCAGCTTGCGCGCTGCCGGCGCCAGCGTCCAGCCTTGCAGCAGCAGCGAGATGATGACGACGACGAAGGCGACGTCGAAATAGAGATAGGCCTTCGACAGGCCGACCAGCATCGGGATCGACGCCAGGAAGATCGCGACGGCACCGCGCAGGCCGGTCCAGGCGATGAAGATCTTTTCGCGCCAGTTGAAGCGGAACGGCGCCAGGCACACGAACACCGCGATCGGCCGCGCGACCAGCATCAGGACGAACGCAACCCCGACCGCCGGCAGCACGCTCGTGCCGAGCCGGCTCGGCGAAACCAGCAGGCCCAGCAGCACGAACATCACGATCTGCGCCAGCCAGGTCGCGGCATCCAGGAACGCCACAACCGAATTATGCGCGCGGGTCGGGCGGTTGCCGATGATGATGCCGGCGAGATAGACCGCGAGGAATCCGGAGGCGTGCATGATCTGCGAGCCGCCGAAGATCACGAGCGCCGCGGTCGTGACAAACGGCGCATGCAATCCCTGCGGCAGCGCAACCCGGTTGAGCGCGACGACGACGAGACGACCCCCGAGGAAGCCGACGACGGCGCCCAGCACCGCCTCCTGGATGAACTCCATCGCCACATGGCCCGCCGAGCTCGATCCCAGCGAGATGTATTCGACCAGCATCAGGGTGAGGAAGATCGCGAAGGGATCGTTGGTGCCGGATTCGGCCTCCAGCGTCGCGCCGACGCGCGGACGCAGGCGCAGGCCCTGGGTGTGCACCAGCAGGAACACCGCGGCCGCGTCGGTCGAGGCCACGACGGCACCGACCAGCAGCGCTTCCGTCCAGTTGAGGTCGAGCGCGTATTTGGCGAACGGCGCCGTGATCAGCGCGGTCAGAAGCACCCCGACGGTCGCGAGCACGACGGAGGGCGCGAGCACGGTGCGGATGCTGGCAAAGCGCGTCTTCAGGCCGCCGTCGAACAGGATCAGGGCGAGCGCCACCGAGCCGACCAGATAGGTGGTGCGGACATCGTCGAACTGAAGCTGCCCGGGACCGGAATCGCCTGCGAGCATGCCGATGGCAAGGAAGACGAGCAGCAGGGGCGCGCCGAAGCGCAGAGCAAGCAGGCTCGACAGGATACCGGCCATGACGAGGACGGCGCCGAGCAATATGGCGAGGCTGACAGAGTCGAGGGAAGCCATCCACCTTCCGGGTACAAATCGCTGGAATTGCATCCTTATCGTCGGCAGACTCCCACGCCAACCCATTTTCTCCCACTCGCGGCAATCTGCCCGTATTTTGCGGCCTTAACGCGCTTCACTTAGCGGTGTATCGATGGCCCGGCGGCGCCCTTTGTGGAATTCTGCGCCGCCCTCGAATCAAATCCTCCCGCCTGCTTGCCGACGAGACCGATGGACATGGACCTCAAAGACTTCATGGAGTTCGTGCAGACCACCGCGCGCAGCGTCGGGGCGGAAATCTCCTCGCCCTGGTTCTACCTGCAATTCGGCCTGATCCTGGCCGCGGCCGGCATCGCCTATGCCGCGGAAGCCGGGGTTCGCAACCGCATCGACATGACAACGCTGGCGATACACTGGCCGCTGCCGCTCCGGCACTTCGCCCGGGTGATGGTCTCGAGCGCCTCGACGGCGGTGTTCACCCTGATGGTGATCCTCTCCCGCGTGGTGATGTATCACGCGACCTGGCCGAGCCGCAGCTATCTCCTGATGGTCGCCGCCAAGCTGGGACTGGCCTGGCTTGCGATCCGGCTCGTGACCTCGGTGCTGCGCAACGCCTTCATCGTCAAGCTGGTGTCGATCTCGGCGTGGTTCGTCGCGGCGCTGTCCATCATCGGACAGCTCGACACGACGGTCGACCTGCTCGATTCCTTTGCGATCGTGCTCGGCGGCCTGCGGCTGACGCCGCTGCTGGTGATCAAGGCCGGCGCGCTCCTGCTCATCGCGCTCTGGGCCACCAACATCGCCAGCAATTTCGCCGAGAGCCGGATCAACTCGACCACCGATCTGACCCCGTCGGTGCAGGTGCTGCTGGTCAAGATCATCCGGATCGGGCTGCTGGCCATCGCAATCGTCATTGCCCTCGGCGCGGTCGGTATCGATCTCTCGGCGCTCGCGGTGTTCTCCGGCGCGGTCGGCGTCGGCATCGGTATCGGCCTACAGAAGATCGTCGCCAACTTCATCTCGGGCATCATCCTGCTTGCGGACAAGTCGGTGAAGCCGGGCGACCTCGTCACCATCGGCGACAATACCGGGCGCATCAGCGCGATGAAGACGCGCTATATTTCCGTCGCCGCCGGCGACGGCCGCGAATTCCTGGTGCCGAACGAGGACCTGGTGACGCAGAAGGTCGTCAACTGGACCTATACCGACAAGAACACGCTGGTGAAGATCGCCTTCGGCACCAATTACGACGCCGACCCGCGGCTGGTCTGCAAGCTCGCCGCGGAGACCGCGGCCGCCCATCCCCGCGCGCAGAAGGGCAAGCCGCCGAACAGCATCCTGACCGAGTTCGCGGAAGCCGGGATGAAGTTCTCGCTGACCTTCTGGATCGCGGACCCCGACGGCATGGATGGCGTCAAGAGCGACGTGATGCTGGCGCTGTGGGAGGCCTTCAAGCGCGAGGGCATCCGGGTTCCCTATCCCGTCCGCGAGATTCGCGTCCGGGGCGGCGCCCTGCCGGTGGAAACCACCGTAGAAGTCCCGAATTAGGCCCTGTTTCGGGCGCAAGAGCCACGCCTGACTTGCATGAAGGCCCGTGATCATTAGATTATGGCCTTGAAATCAAGCCCTTCCGCCGACATCGAGACCAGCCCCGCATGAGCTACGTCGAAGCCTCCGATACCTCCCTGCGCAAGACCGGACAGATCAAGCTGCACGGGCCGAGCGCCTTTGCCGGCATGCACAAGGCGGGCGCGCTGGTGGCGAAGTGCCTCGACGAGCTCACCGACATCGTCGGGCCCGGCGTGCCGACCGAGCGCATCGACCAGTTCGTCCGCGACTTCGCCTTCAGCCACGGCGCCTATCCGGCGACGCTGATGTATCGCGGCTACCGCTACTCGACCTGCACCTCGCTCAACCACGTGGTCTGCCACGGCATGCCCGGTGACCGTCCATTGAAGGAAGGCGACATCGTCAACATCGACGTCACCTTCATCGTCGACGGCTGGTACGGCGATTCCAGCCGGATGTATGCGGTCGGCCCGATCGCCCGCAAGGCCGAGCGGCTGATCGAGGTGACGTATGAGGCGATGATGCGCGGCATCGCCGCGGTCAAGCCGGGGGCCACCACCGGCGACATCGGCCACGCCATCCAGAGCTTCGTCGAGCCGCAGGGCATGAGCGTGGTGCGCGATTTCTGCGGCCATGGCCTCGGGCGCATGTTCCACGACGAGCCGAACATCATCCATATCGGCCGGCCCGGCGAAGGCGTTCAGCTCAAGCCCGGCATGTTCTTCACCATCGAGCCGATGATCAATCTCGGCAAACCGCACGTGAAGATCCTCTCCGACGGCTGGACCGCGGTGACCCGCGACCGCTCGCTGTCGGCGCAGTTCGAACACTCCGTCGGCGTGACCGCGACGGGCGTCGAGATCTTCACGCTGTCGAAGCAGCACGGCGAGAAGCAGATCGGGTGATGGCCCGGCAGGACCGCGATGCGATCCTGCCATCCTGTTCGCCGGCGACGATCCGTCGTCAGAGGCGGACCTCTTACAGCACGTAGCCACCATCGATGGTGAGGCTGGCGCCGGTCATATAGCCGGATTCCGGGCCCGCCACATATGACACCAGCGCGGCGATCTCGCCGGGCTCACCGACGCGCTTCAACGGAACGATCTCTTTCAGCCGCGACACCATCGTGGCCGTCATGTCGGTCTCGGTCGGGCCCGGCTGGACGTTGTTGACCGTGATCCGGCGAGGCGCCAAGTCGAGCGCAACGCCGCGGACCAAGGAGGCAACGGCGGCCTTGGTCATGGCATAGACGCTGCCTCCCGGCGTCCCTGTCCGGATCGCCGTGTTGCTCCCGATCGTGATGATGCGGCCGCCGTCACGCATCTGCCCGGCTGCCGCCTGGATGGCCAGAAAGACGCCGCGGATATTCACATCGAGAATGAGGTCGAGGTCTTCCAGGCTGAACTGCTCGACGGGACCGAGGCGGAGAATGCCCGCGTTGACGACGACCGCATCAAGCACCCCAAGCCGGCTCACGGTCTCGGCGACGGCCGCGCGGATCGCGGCGGGATCGGCGCTATCGGCCTTGATCGCGACGGCCTTGCGGCCAGCGTTCTCGATCGCGGCCACGATTTCGGCGGCGCTGTCCGGTCGCGACACGTAGGTTAGCGCGATATCGAACCCGTCCCGTGCGAGACGGACCGCGATCGCGGCGCCAATGCCGCGCGCTCCACCAAACACCAACGCGACTTTGCTGCTCATTTTCTCTCTCCTTATTTTGAACGATCGTTCCAGATTTGACCAAAAAAAATTACCCGAGGGCGCGCAATGCGATGGCGCCGAGCGCCCGTAATTGGCGCGGCCTGGCGCCACCGCGCGCGGCGATTCGAATACCGGCAACATTCGCCAGCAGAAACTCGGCTGCGTCGTCGGCGTCGAGATCCCGCGCCACGTCGCCGTCGGCCTGCGCTTCGCGCAAGCGTTTCGAAACGGCGCCCTGGAGCGCGCGGCCTGACGCCGCATGGATGCTGGTGAGGTCATCCCGCGAGCGGCCGAACTCGCTGATCGAGCCGATGCCCAGGCAAGCCTCGTTCGCCTCGCGAACGACGCGGTCGATCATCGCCCTGAGGCCGTCAATCGCGCGCGGCGGCGCCCGCAGCGCGGCAAGATGGGCTTCGACCTCGCTGGCCGCGTAGCGGCGCACCGCGGCGCAATAGAGTTGCCATTTGTCGCCAAACGTATCGTAGATGCTCTGGCGCCCGATCCCCATGGCGTCAACAAGCATCGGCGTCGAGGTTCCCTCGAAACCGTGCTCGCGAAACGCACCGATCGCGGCATCGAGCGCCTCGTCCTGATCGAATTCCTTGGTCCTTGCCATGACACGACAATAGTTATTCTGGAACGAATAGTCAATTATCAAATGCGGCGGCGTTGCCCGCGACATGGCGGGAAGCAGATCGGGTGATGCCTGGCTCGGCGGCCTAGTGGCGACGCCGGAATGACGACGGCGGCCGCTTGTAGGTCGCAGCAAAGGCATCGTTGAAGCGGCGAACGCTGCCGAAACCGGCGGCGAAGGCGATCTCCGCCAATGTCATGCTGGTCTGGTCGATCAGACGCTTGGCTTCCTGCACACGGCGGGTCGTGGCGATCTCGCTCGGGCTCGCACCGGCGTGGCGCATGAACAGGCGGAGCAGATGGCGCGGCCCGACTCCCAGGACTTCCGCAAGGTCCATCATCGACGCGCGATCCAGGAATCCGTCATTGATCAGGCGCATCCCGCGCGCGACGGTGGTGGCCGTTCCCATCCAGGCCGGCGATCCGGGCGCGGTTTCCGGCCGGCAGCGCAGGCACGGGCGAAAGCCGGCGCGCTCGGCGGCAGCGGCGGTCGCATAAAAGGTGACGTTCTCGGAGCGAGCGGGGCGAACCGGGCAGACCGGCCGGCAGTAGATCCTCGTCGAGCGAACGCCGGAGAAGAACAGCCCGTCGAACGCGCGTGCCCGCGCCAGCCGCGCCCGATCGCAGGTGTCCCAGTCGAGATGCGGCGGCAGCGTTTGCCGATGTGCCGAGCCTGTTGCCATGGCGGAAGAATAGTTTCATCGCAGCCCGCCGAGTAGCTGGAATCGGACTCGATCGGGCGATGAGGTCCGAATCCAGCCAGCCTGCGCCACCACGCCGGATCATGGTCCCGGTCCATCCCGGAGCAGATTCGCAATGCACACGCAGGCGCAACAAACGACGTCAGGACAAACCACGCTCACGTTCGAGATCGGGCTCCTGCTCCTCCTCTCACTAATCTGGGGCAGCTCGTTCACGCTGATCAAGGTCGCAATCCCGACGATCCCGCCGTTCACGATGGTCGCCGCGCGCGTGACGATCGCGGCCATTCTCCTGATCGCGATCGCTCGCGCTCAGGGGCACGCTCTTCCCGCCCGGGGACCGGTGTGGGCGGCTTTCTTCGTGCAGGGGCTGCTACAGAGCGCGCTGCCGTTTACCCTGATCAGCTGGGGCGAGCTGCATATCGCAAGCGGTCTCGCCGGCGTGCTCAATGCGACCCCGCCGATGTTCGTGCTCGCGATCGCGATGATGACCGGACGAGGGCGGCGGGCGATCAGCAGCTGGAAGATCATCGGAGTCGCGCTCGGTCTTGCGGGCGTCGCGGTGACGATCGGCATCGATGCGCTGTCCGCCTTGGGCACGACGGCCCCGCTGGCGCAGGCCGCCGTGCTCGGCGCAAGCCTCTGCTACGCGCTCGCACCGATATGGGGGCAGCGGTTCTCCGGCTTTCCCGCCACCGTCACGGCGGCCGGCGCCATGAGCTGTGCCGCGATCCTCATGGTCCCTGCCGCACTCGTCCTCGAGCGACCCTGGACACTGGCACCGACTTCGCACGCGGTCGCGGCCGTCGTCAGCCTCGCGGTGGTCTGCACGGCGCTCGCGATGGTGATCTATTTCCGCCTGATCCGCACGCTCGGCCCACTCGGCACGACCAGCGGCAGCTATCTGCGCGCCGGCTTCGCGGTGGCGCTCGGCACGGCATGGCTTGGCGAACGCTTCACCTGGTCGGCCCTTGCAGGCATGACGCTCATTCTCGCCGGGGTCATCGCCATCACGATGCCCCTGCCGGCGCGGCAGCGTGGTCTCGAACAGTGAGAGCGTCCGCGGGGCGGTCTCTTGGACCGCCCCCGAACCGCCGTTACCGATCAGGCGTGATTGACCTCGACGACCTCGCACAGGATCGTCTCGGCCTTCGACAGCGCCGCAAGGCTCTGGATGTACGGCGCAAATCGCGGATCCCGGCGAAAATTCTCGATGTCCCCCGCGCTTGCCCATTGCGAGTAGTTGATCGCGCGCCGGCCCTCCTTGCTGGCGTGGACGCTGGACGAGATGAACCCGGGCTGCTTGCTGAAGAAGGTCTCGGTGCCCTCCTTCAGCAACTGAACCAGCTTTTGCTGGTTGTCCGGCTCGACCGTGAAGACGTTGACGAGGGTCGTGACGTCGCTACCGGTGCGAATGGTCGCTTCCATTTTCGAGCTCCTGTTCTGGCCGCGGGACGGCGCCGATTGCGCGGCGAGCAAGACACCGGCTCCGATGCCGGTGGCAACGAAGGCACGACGCGACGGCTCAGGTCTGGTCCGGGACATTGATATTCTCCTGTTGCGGAAGATCGGCCGGCCACTCGACCGGCCAACAGCGCTGAGACGAACGAGGCAGGAGAACGAAGACAGCTGGTGTGAATTTTTTTTCCGACGGCTCAGTCGCGCCGAGCGTAGACGGCGCCGGGAATCCGGGCCGGCAACATCCTGACCGGCTCCCGGCGTTGCCGATGTGCGCGAACTCTGCTACCCGGAGCGCGCCGAAAAAGGCATGGCCGGATTGGTAAGCCCGGCCTGTTCCTGACTTGCCAGGAATTCTGCCACCGTCTCCACGGTAGGACCCACGGCCGGACAGAGTGACGCGATCGTCACGCTGCTCGGCGGGTCATGTCGTCGTGTCAACTCGGCCGCCGCTCAGTGTGGAATCTCGTTCCGTCCGTTCCTTCACCTGAACGGAGAGCACCTATGCGACTGCAACATCTCAACCTCGTGACCTCGGACGTCACCGCGCTTGCCGCCTTCTTCGAGCGCTTCTTCGGCTTTGCACCCTATGCCTCGCGCGGCGAAGCGCTCGTCGTCCTGCGCAACAAGGAAGATTTCGTCCTGACCGTGATGCGCGGCAGGACGGGCGAGCCGGCCGACTATCCCGCCAATTTCCATATCGGCTTCTACTACGACGAGGCCGCCGAGGTGGAAGCCAAGCACACCGAGTTGTCGGCCGCGGGCCTGAACCCGAGCAGGATCGCCTTCATGGACCGTGGCGGCGGCGCGCGCGTCCCGCACTTCTATGTCACCGCGCCGGGCAATGTCCTGACCGAGGTATGCACCCCGCCGGGAGGGCTTTCGCCGTAGGCGGACGACGAGCCCCCGGTGGCCGCGCCAATGAGCGAGCCGCTGGGGCCGGACACTTCCCGGTTGCAAAACGCGCGCCGTACGGCATGGTTAGGCCTGATGCCCGCCAAGACCGACCACGACAAGGCCAAGCCCGAGGACGCGCCGCACTATCACGGCCATCGCGAGCGGCTGCGCGAGCGCTTCTACAGCGCGGGCGCGGATGCGCTCAGCGACTACGAGCTGTTGGAGATGGCGCTGTTTCCGGCGCTGCCGCGGCGCGACACCAAGCCGCTGGCAAAGACGCTGATCAAGACCTTTGGCTCGTTCGCCGAGGTCGTGCACGCGCCGGTGGCGCGGCTGCGCGAGGTCGACGGCATCGGCGAAGCCGCGATCCACCAGCTCAAGCTGATCGCGGCGGCAACGCATCGCGTCGCCAAGGGCGAGGTCAACAGCCGCAACGCGCTGTCGTCCTGGAACGAAGTGATCGACTATTGCCGCTCCAGCATGGCGTTTTCAGACAAGGAGCAATTCCGCCTGCTCTTCCTCGACAAGCGCAACCAGCTCATCGCCGACGAGGTGCAGCAGACCGGCACCGTCGACCACACCCCGGTCTATCCGCGCGAGGTGATCAAGCGCGCGCTGGAGCTGTCGGCGACCGCGTTGATCCTGGTGCACAACCACCCCTCAGGCGATCCCTCGCCCTCGCAGGCCGACATCCAGATGACCAAGGCCATCATCGACATCGCAAAACCGCTCGGTATCGCCGTGCACGACCACATCATCGTCGGCAAACAAGGTCACGCCAGTCTGAAGGGACTGAAGCTGATCTAAACGACGTCGCCTCTTGGGGGCTAAAGCGGACCTTACCGCGAACCTCGCAAAACGACGCGATTGCCCCAGAGCAGTCATCAGTCTCGCTGGCAACTCGAGGTTGTCCAGAGAGCACGGCGTGGATCCGTTGGATCAGCATTGTTGTCCCATGCGTGACTCGTAAGCGACAGCGGTCGGGATAATGGATTGCTGCCGCGATCGCCACAGATGCGGCGTCTTCGCACAACAATTCTGGTGCTCGTTGCCTTTCGTGATCGCGTGTGATCGGGCGCAACAAAATGGAACTGCGCAAGCCTTTGCGATTACTTGCCGGTCAGGCGCCGCGTCGGCACCCTCTGCGAGCACGGGTGCTTTCCGTTGTTCTGCCTTGCGTGATTATCATCGGCGCACCGCAAGCGGCCCGCGCTCAATGTACAACTGATCCTGTCAACGGCGGCATCCTTCAGAACGGCGGAACCTGCGTAGCCAATAATCCGGTGAGCACCGGTTTCAACATCGCGGTCAGCGCGTTGAACGGCGCAAACGTGACGACCAATGGCACGGTGACGGCCAATGGTGGTGGAACAGGAATCCAGGCCACCACCAACGCCACGGTCACCGCAAACGCAAATGTAACCGCCGCCAGCACTGGCCTGATTGCGAACACTGGCGGCACGATCATCATTAATGCGATCACCCTGGCGAATTCTGGCGGCGGCGGCGCGGCCATGATCGCCACCACCGGCACGATCATCGCGAATAGCACGACCGTGAATTGGAACGGCGGCGCCGCGGTCGGGGTGGGCGGGGTAGTGCAGGCCACGGCGGGAGGTCTGATTCAATTCACACTTGGCTCGTCGATCAATCTCAGCGGTGGCTTCGGCAAGTTGATGACCGCCGACGGTGCGACAAGCCAAATCATCGCCAATGGTCTTTCCGTGAACATGGGTGCTTCGGGCGGCATGACCGCGGCTACGGCGCAGAACGGGGGGAGTATCCAGCTTGCGAGCGGCAGCAGCATCACGTTCGCCGGAGGCGGCGGGAATACCGGCTTATCGGCAACAGGGACCAACAGTTCGATCACGGCGACCGATCTGAGCTTGTCGTTAGGTAATGGCGGTGGTGATGTCGGTGTGAACGCCGCGTCCGGGGGCCAGGTGACGTTGACGCGCGGCTCCGTTACCGTTCCGGGCATTGGCGGCGGGGAGATAGGACTTCGGGCGACGGGGGCGAACAGCCTGGTTACCGCAAACGATGTGGTCGTCAGCGTGACGGGAGGCGGTGGAAACGCTGGAGTGAATGCGACGACTGGCGGCACCGTTACGACGAGTGGTGGCTCGGTGTCCGTCGTCAACGGCGCGGGCGGGCTGCTGCAGAACGGCGGCAACGTAACCATGACCGGAACCGACGTGACCGCGTCAGGAAATGGCGGCTTCGGCTTTCTGTTCAACGGTAGCGGAAACACGTTGCAGTACAGCAACGCCACCATCGTGGCCAGCGCCGCCTCCTTCTCGGTGCAGGGCGGCGCGGCCAACATCAGTCTTAGTAATGCCGTCGCAGCAACAAATAACAACACCCTGCTCGAAACGGTGTCTGGAGCCAGCACGACGTTCAACGCACAGGCATCGACCTTGCGAGGGGTGATCACGACGGCGGCCGGCGGCATCAGCACAGTCACCCTTGCGCAGAATACCGTCTGGACGATGACGGGCAATTCGAACGCAACCAACCTGACCAACAACAGCAGTGAGATCATCTTCACCCCGCCGACCGCGGACCCCACACAACTGTCGAGCTACAAGACGCTGATTGCGAATAACTATGGGGGCGCAGGCGGCTTGATCACGCTCAATACTTTTCTCGGCAACGACACTTCGCCATCCGACAGGCTGGTCATTAACGGCGGCGCAGCGACGGGCTCGACAACGCTAAGAGTATTGAACACGACCGGTCCCGGCGATCAGACTGTTGCGAACGGCATCCTTTTGGTGCAGACCGTCAACAACGCCACCACGGCGCCCGGCGCTTTCTCGCTCGCCGGCGAGGTGCGCGGCGGCGCTTATGATTACTTCCTGTTTCGCGGCGGCATTAACGGCAATGCGCCCCAGGATTGGTTCCTGCGCTCGACTTTCGATTCGGGGCCGACACCCCCGGACCCGCCGATTATCCCGCCGCCGATCCTGCCGCCCGATCCGCCTCCGGACGGGCTGCCGCCCGGCTCCTACCCAATCATCGGGCCTGGACTTGCAACCTACGGGTCCGTTCAACCTATGGCCCGGCAAATCGGCCTCGCCACGCTTGGTACGCTCAACCAGCGAGTCGGCGACACAATGACATTGTTGAATGCGGGTACCGACCCTGATGGCTGGGGCCGGTCAGACTGGGCGCGCGTTTTCGGTCAGCAGATCAACGGCCACTACCAGGCCTTCGCCGA
This sequence comes from Bradyrhizobium sp. 956_D2_N1_4, assembly GCF_052076025.1. NCBI lineage: Bacteria > Pseudomonadati > Pseudomonadota > Alphaproteobacteria > Hyphomicrobiales > Nitrobacteraceae > Bradyrhizobium > Bradyrhizobium sp. 956_D2_N1_4. The sequence continues at coordinate 7,083,474 of NZ_CP197237.1, forward strand.
CCCGCGCACCGATGGCTGGCTGGCGGGCTTCCAAGGCGGAATCGATCTCTGGCGCGGCAGCACCATCCCCGGTCACCGCGACTCTGCTGGACTTTACTTCGCCTATACCCAGGCGCGGGCCGACGTGACCGGGCTGGTCACAAACCCGGCGGCCACTGGCTACATTCTCACCCACACCGGGACCAACGACATCCGGGCTTACTCGGCCGGCGGCTACTGGACACACTACGGTCCGACCGGCTGGTACCTCGACGCGATCCTGCAGGGGACGCTCTATCGCGGCAACGCGACGACGCAATTCACGCAATTGCCGCTCACGGGCGCCGGCTTCGTTGCTTCGCTGGAGACGGGCTATCCAATCCCGATGCCGCTTGGCCCAGGCTTCGTGCTCGAGCCGCAGGCCCAGATCATCTGGCAACGGGTCTCGTTCGACGAAGCCAATGACGGTCTGGGCCCGGTCGGGCTGGGCACGACGTCGGGTCCGATCGGACGGCTCGGCCTGCGCGGGCAGTGGAATACCACGAGCAGCAACGGGATGCTCTGGCAGCCTTATGCAGGCGTCAATTACTGGCGCAGCTGGGGCGCGGGAGCGGACACCACTTTTGGCATCGATCAAGTGCTGCTGCTGCAGAAGATGCAGACGGTCGAAACCTTCGTCGGCTTCACCGGCAAGCTCGACAAGAGCTATAGCGTCTATGCTCAATTCGGTTATCAATTCGACGTCGGCAGCACGGTCAACGCGGGCCCGCAAGGCGCCAAAGGCACCGCGGGCATACGCTACAGCTGGTGAATAGGGTTCCATCAAGCTGCTTGCGATCTCTACGCGCAGCGAGGCCCGCATTCCGCGGCCTGCCGTATAAACTGCATGTCCGGATGCGGCCCTGTTTGAGACATGCCGACCGACCTTGAGAATGTCCGCGAACCGAGGAAGACCGGAAGTGGCCAGCGCACAAGGCAGGCCGCTTCCATGCGGCCGTCTTCGCTTGGTCACGAATGACCCGGATTGGCAGCCTACAACGCGCCGATCGCCTCGGCTAAAGCATGATCCGGAAAAGCGCGCAGCGGTTTTCCCTCGCGACAAACGCGGAGCGCGTTTGCGCGGAGATCATGCTCAAACAACAACCTAAAGCGCGATGACGATTCATCCCAATCTCATCGCGCTTTAGGCAAGATGACTGGCCAGCCGAAAGGTCTCTCAGCGAGCTCGGCAGGGCGGGCCGATGATCACTTCCTTACGGCAGCGACCCTCTAAGGTCCGCGACACCAAAATCTACCGTGGCTCCGCCACCGTTCTTAGAAGTCGTCTGGGTGCGGGCCTCGCTGTGCGCTGACACAGCGATGACCCGGTCGCCTTTCTTCTCCGCCAGTCCGACATTTCGAGCGAGGATCGCGCCAAGCAAAAGCATCGTGACCATCAGCCCGCTCACGGACGCAGTCACATAAACATTGGACCAATTGCGCATCACTACACCACCCATGCGCATCGCCCCGGCCCGATGCAACATGCGTCGTTGAGTCGTTAGGCGATTTGGTGGCGCGGTAGTGGCGTTCTGGAGTTCACCTCACTTGTTACGCGGTGGCGGCCACTCGTTGCAGGTTCGTGGCAAGCGGATTGCTTTGAGCAGCCTTTCCTGTGGACCGCCGCACTTCCATCACAGGAGGCAGCATGGACTCAGGCATACTCCGAAATTGCGCGGCTTGCTCTCCCGGCCGCGCGGATCTGGCCTGGAGCCCCGGCTGGTAAGGTCGGGGCTCTCTTTGGAGCGGCTCTCTGAGACCGTTCAGCTTGGCCTCGGGCGGCGGTCTTCGTGCTGCCAGTCGCCTAAGCCACTAACCCGATCTCTAGCTCCGTCAGAACTGCTGACGTTGCCATCCGCTTCCGGGATTTCAGCGCTGTTCGTCTGGATCAGAAATAGCTGTTTCTGCATCTCGACGAGGCGCGCGCGGCTATATTGCCACCGGATAAAGCCGCAGCCGCGCCGTGCTAATTGTTGCGCGCAGCTCAAATGACGACAATTCCGGGCTGCATCGTGCGCGTCGGACTGAAGCATCACTTGCGCTGATCTGTTTACGGCGACTTCCGCTTCTGGCCCGTCTCGGACCTCACGACGCCGAAGCAGAATGTCCGCCACTGAGGTGAGAGCTGAAGTCCGCTGATGGTCCCTGGTGAGTGAAATGGCTTATAAGGGCGCTTCCACGTGTTAACGTGATCATCACGAACGATCACTGCTTACAGTCCCCTGTCTACGTCCCCTGCTACTACCCCACCTAAAAAATCTATTGTGTGTTCAACGCATTACTTGAAGCGATAGATTCATCCACAACCACCCCTCGGACGATCCCTCGCCCTCGCGGGCGGACATCCAGATGACGAAAGCCATCATCGACATCGCAAAGCCGCTCGGCATCGCCGTGCACGACCACATCATCGTCGGCGAGAGCAGGCATGCCAGGCTGCGCGGGATGCGGTTGATCTAGAGCCTCAAATCAGATGACAAGGACACAATGAGCGACTGGCTGCACAATCTGCCGGTGCCTGCAATGGCGCTGGTGATCTTTGGATTCACGTACCTGCTCGCCGCGGCCATCTTCGCAGGCGTCGCGAGGGCTGCGACGGAGGAGCGCGCGAAGTCGCTGAAGGCGATCTCGCCGGGCATGCTGCCGGTACTCGGCATCATCTTCGGCCTGTTCGTCGCCTTTATCGCCGCGCAGGTCTGGGGCGACAGCGACCGTGCCAGCGCCGCGGTGAGCCGCGAGGCCAGTGCGCTACGCAGCGCCGTGCTGCTGGCCGCCGGCCTGCCGGCGGAGCAGGAGACGAAGCTGCGCGGCCTGGTGCGCGACTATGTCGGCCAGGCCGTCGCGGTGGAATGGCCGATGATGGCGCATCAGGAGGTGTCGCTGAAGGTCACGCCGCCGGCACTTGCCGAAGCCCTGCAGTTCGTCGTCGCGATGACGCCGCAAGGCCCGGGGCAGGCGAATGTGCAGCGCGAGCTCATCGCCGCGCTGGAGCAGGCGCTGGACGCGCGGCGGCAGCGGATCATCGTCAGCCTCGCCGCGGTGAACCCGGTCAAATGGTGGTGCCTGTATCTCCAAGCGGCCTGCGCCCTATTGGTGATCGGCCTTGTTCATTGCGACAACCGGCTGGGATCGGCGATCGCGATGGGCCTGTTCGCCACCGGCGTCGCCACCTCCGTGCTGCTCATCGCTGCGCACGACCGGCCGTTCGCCGGCCAGATCTCGATCCAACCGGAGCCGCTGCTCCAGATCATGCCGGCAGACCCCGGCAAGAGTTGAGCGGAGCGGCTTGCCCCGCGAGAGAGCATCTCACCGGACGAGCTGCCACCCCTTCGGCGTCCAGCGCAGCAGCGTGCCGGACAACGGCTTTGGTGCGCGCGCCATCATGTTCCTGGCCAGCGTCCGCAGCGCGTCGATCGCAGCACTGCCGTCTTCGCTTGCATAGAGTACGAGATCGGCCGACGGCGCCGCGACGATCAGGACACCGCCCTGGGCCTGCGCGAGCGGCGCCCAGCTATCGATCAGCGCGAGCCGGCTGGTCTGATAATAGTCCCCCGTCAGCGTGCCGAACTGTCCTGACGGGACCGCTTTTGCGACCGTCGTGAGCGGCTTCACGCTGCTGCGCAGATTGGCGATGGCGATGTCGAAGACCTGGTCCTGCGTCAAGCCGAGCGCGGCACGATCCTTGTCGTTGAACACCTTGACCGCCCGCGGCGAGTCCAGCACCGGGACGATCACCAGCCCCTCCGCCAGGGGCCGCGTCAGCGCCGGGCCGCGCGCATCGACCTCCCGAAGCGCCTGCCGCATGTAGTCAGCCGAGCGCACGACCACGCGAAGGGCTGCTCGGGTCGGCGGATCGTTCCGGCTGCTCACCGTTGCCTTGACGCCGCTGACATAGGCGCCGATCTCCCTGGCGCAGCCGCCCGTATTGGCCTTGCAGAAGGCGTAGATGCGGTCGAGGTTGGTTTGCAGAGGGCCGACCGACAGCGTCAGGGGTCCCTTGATCACGACCGGGGTGTCACGAATCTCGGCGCGGATACGCTCGGCCACGAAAGCCGTAAACGCGGGTTCGTCGGCTGGAATCTGCTGCGCCCGGGCAGCCTCGGCTCCGACGAGATCGCCGGCCACGATCGCGGCGATCAGCCACCGGCATATGCGAGATCGGATGCTCATGCGAACCACCAGCTCGGGAGAGCGGCTCGCCGGCCGATACTCACCCCTCCGCGTCCAATCTACTGCCGGGCGCCGTCAATCCTGTGGGCGCCGGCGGTTGATCGATCAATAGCAATAGCGTTGGCTGACCCGGACGTAATAGCCGTCGGGACGCTGCACATAACAGCCGCGCTGATAGGCGTAGTAACCGGAGCGGCGGCGCTCGCCCTCGGAAGCGATCGCAGCGCCCGTGCCGGCACCGACGACGGCGCCGATTGCAGCGCCGCGGCCTCCGCCGAGCGCACCACCGAGGATCGCCCCGCCGACACCGCCGATGATCGCACCGCCGATGGCATCCTGGGCTGCAGCCTCATGCGCCGGCATCGCCATCGCGACCGTCAGACATGCCGCGATTCCAAAACTTCCAATGCGAAGACCTCGAAGCATGCTCGCCCTCCCTGTGATGAGCCAGTCATAGCGCCGGAAGTGGATTCGGACCAGACAAATAGCCGGCGGCGCGGCTCACGACGCCTACGCGATGGCGTCGGAGGCACAGCGCGAAGACGGCTCGAACCATGCCGCGAGCGATGCACAGGCCGGCCGATCGGACGTCAGGGATCGATCCAGCGCTGCACGGCCTCGGCGGTGTCGGCCGGCGTGGAGTTGAAGCAGATCGCGGCGTCAGGCGCCAGTTGATGGACGAGGTTGAGCACCTTCTCGAACAGCAGCAGGCGCTCTTTCGGCTCGCGCAGCCCCGCGCCGATCACGATGCAGTCGAAGCGCTCGTCGCGCAGTGCGGCCGTGACGCCGGCTTCGGCGGTCGCGTCGAGATCGATCAGGCAGCTCGTGACCTCGTAGCCGAGATCACGCAGGCGCAGCAATTGCGCTTCGATATGATGGCGCACGAGCTCCGGCGTGAGTTGCGGAAATGCGCTGTAATCCGCATTGCCGGGTTCGATGCCGATCGCGAGGACGCGCTTGGCCATGCAGGGCTCCCTACCGCATCGTCTAAAATGCTAACGGACGAACGACCATGCCGGTTCCCCCGCTGGCGGGTCGCGCTGCCGGCGAAGGCGCGGGTCCCGTCCTGCGGCGCATTTTCGCGCCCAGGCTGTAAGCCATTTCACATGCGCCGGGCCGGCAACCTGCCACATTTGCCGGTGATCACGTTGGAGTCACACCAGATCACGGCACCTGGTCCATATCTGACTTGCACGAAATTTCGATAATTCATCAATTTTCGGGAGCGGAAGATGGTCTCATTCGAGAGTCTGAAAAGCGAGTACGAGCGGAATTGGGCCGATCTCGAGATCCGGCCTTCCCGCCTCGGCGACGCGAATGGCGTCGCGCGCAAGGCGATCAACGGCAAGGCGACCTATCAGCAGATCGAGCGGTTGACCGGAGTCCCCTGGTATTTTGCCGCGCTCTGCCACTACCGCGAATCCGACTTCGATTTCGACACCTATCTCGGCAACGGCGAAACGCTTCACCGCGTGACGACCATCGTTCCGAAGGGGCGCGGCCCCTTTACCACGTTCGTGGACGGCGCCGTGGACGCGTTCAGAATCGAGAACTTCATCGGCGCCCACGACTGGGGCATCGCGCGGATGCTGTTCCGGCTCGAGGCGTTCAATGGCTTCGGCTATCACTCGAAGGGCTGCAATTCACCTTACCTCTATGGCGGTTCGACACTGTACGGCCCGCCCGAGGCGAGGGCCGGCAAATTCGTCCGCGACCATGTGTTCGACTCGAACCACGTCGATTCCCAGCTCGGCACGGCGGTGATCCTGCATGCGATGATGTCGCTCGATTCCTCGATCACCCTCGACGGCAGCCCGCAATTCGCCGGCCGCACCGAGCCCGAGGACGATGCCGCGTCGACGATTGTTCTGATGCAGCAGGCGCTCAACAAGCTCGGCGCCAATCCGCCGCTCGTCGAGGACGGCATCAGTGGACCGAAGACCGGGGCCGCGGTCTCGCAATTTCAGCAGCAGAACGGCCTGAGGGATACCGGGCTTCTCGACGGGGCCACGGTCGCGGCGCTCACGCGTGCAACGCAGGCGGGAGGCTCCGTGCCGAGCGGCGATCTGTCCAAGATCCTGAAGCGGCTGGAGGACCTCGCACACTTGCTGCGACCGTCAGCCGGCGGCGTAACACCGGGAACGACGACACCGGGCAACACGCTGCCCGCCACCAACGATCCGATCAACCTGTTCGAACGGCTCTTCTCCCTCATCAACAAGACGGCGCCCGTGCCAGGACCGGTCAGCCCGACCAATCCAGCCCCCGTCGATCAGTTGAAGCAGGTCGTCGACCTGCTCAGCACCCTGCTCAACAAGGACGGCAAGCCGGTGCTCGGCCAGGTCAACGGCGCGCTCGGCGAGACCATCGGCAAGCTGCTCGACGGCAAGAAGACGGCACTCGGCATCGGCGGCTCGGTGCTCACTGCGCTGCTCTCTTCGGTGACCGCGAGCCCGAATGCAGGCGGTATTGCCGGACTGCTCGGAACGATCGTATCGGCGGTGCCGGGCCTCGGCCAGTTCGCGATGCCGATCTCGCTGGCGCTCACGGCCTGGGGCGTGCTCGGCAAGTTCGAGAAGTGGGCGCAAGGCACCGCGCCGCCGCCGAAGCCGACGACGTAAAGCCGTTTGCGTCTTCAGCCGTCGGCATCGGCAATGGCTGCCGCTCGCCGCTCCATCAACACGCGCTCGCGCGCATTGTTCGTGAGACGCGCTGCGGTCTCGAACGATCGTCGCGCCTCGGCGAAGCGGCCGAGCTTCTCCAGGAGGTCGCCGCGGACAGAATGGAGATGGTGGTAGGCCCCGAGCGCCGGTTCGTCCGCGATCATGTCCACGAGATCGAGACCGGCCTGCGGCCCTTCGGCCATGCCAAGCGCGACAGCCCGGTTGAGCTCGATCACCGGCGAGCGCACCAGCGCCGCAAGCTGGCCATAGAGCTCCGCGATGCGGCGCCAGTCGGTGGCAACGGCCGTCTCCGCCGTCGCGTGACACGCGACGATCGCGGCCTGCAGCGTGTAGAACCGGCCGGCACCACCAAGCTCGCGCGCGCGATCGAGCGCGCGAAGGCCGCCGCCAATCTGGCGCCGGTCCCACAGCCTGCGGTCCTGGTCCATGAGCAGGATGGGCTCGCCATCGATGCCGGTCCGCGCCTGCTTCCGCGCGGCATTCAGCTCCATCAGTGCCATGAGACCGTGGACCTCGGGCTCGAGTGGCGCGAGCCCGACCAGCACCCGCCCCATGCGCAGGGCCTCGTCGCAGAGCTGCGGCCGCAGCCACTCCTCGCCGCCTGAGGCCGAATAGCCCTCGTTGAAGATGAGATAGACGACCTCGAGCACCGAGGCGAGACGCTCCGAAAGCGCCTCGCCGCTTGGGATCTCGTAGCTCAGGCCCGACCGCGACAGCGTGCGCTTGGCGCGGACGATGCGCTGCGCGACGGTTGCCTCCGCGACCAGGAAGGCGCGCGCGATCTCGTCGGTGGTCAGGCCGCAGATCATGCGCAATGCCAGCGCCGCGCGGGCCTGCCGGGGCAGCAGAGGGTGACAGGCCGTGAAGATCAGCCGCAACCATTCGTCACCGATATCGTCGTCGAGGGCGACGTCGAAATCCGGCATCGCGTCCTGCTCCTGCATCAGCTCGTGCGTCAGCAGGTCCTGCTTGCGGGTGAGCATTTTTGCCCGGCGCAGATGATCGAGCCCGCGGCGCTTGGCCGTCGCAACCAGCCAGGCGCCGGGATTGTCCGGCACCCCGCTGTGCGGCCACGCTTCCAGCGCTGCGACCAGAGCGTCCTGGGTCAATTCCTCCGCCAGCGGCACGTCGCGCAGCATGCGCGACAGCGTGGCGATCAGCCGCGGCTGCGCGACGCGCCAGGCTGCGTGAATCGCGGCGCGGATCTCGCGATCGATGTCGGCGGTCGTCATCGCCGCCGACCAGAGCCCGTTCCGTTCCGATAGAATCGGAACGGGGCTCTAGATTCTTGTTTTGACGCGTTTTCTTTGCGCGAACCGGTATCCACTTCGCTCGAAAACGCTCCAGGACGAGCGGTGGTGTCCATCAGGCGTGGGCAGCCACGCTGGACTGCGCGTCGACCTGGCAGGCGATCTCCACGCCCGGCGTGGCAAATGCCCGTAATTCGCAGGTACCCTCCCAGCCCGGCATGTGATCGAGGTGCAGCTGCATGAATTCCTTCGCCATGGCCACGGCTTCCGCCTTGTCGCGCAGCTCGAAAATGGCATAGCCGCCGATCACTTCCTTGGCCTCGACGAAGGGGCCGTCGATGACGCTGAGTTCGCCGTCGACGATTCGCACCCGTGCGCCGGTCGCAAGCGGCATCAGGCCGCCATTGTCGATCATTCGACCGGCCTTGATCTCCCGCTCGGATATGTTCTGCATGGCCTCCATCAGCGCCGGGCTCGGGGCAGCCATCGGCTGGCTGGAGGTGACGATGTACATGAAACGCATGAAAAACTCCCTTGGCGAGCAGCAACCGCTCCGGCTGCAAACCGGCTCGCTATGGATGTGACGATTGAGCCTTGGCTAAATCGACATCGACCGGAAGATTTATTGCCGCAGCATGATCAGGGGATCGGCGGTATCGGGGACGCGCCGCCATTGCGCGTTGTCATCGGCCTCGAACTGCCAGGCCTCGCCTGATTTCGACATCAGGACGATCTGGCCGCGCTCGAGCCGCCATTGCGCCGGATTGAACTGAGCAATCGCCGGATCGCATTTCGGCTTGACGAAGACCTGGAAATTGTCCGGGCCGGCTTCCGTGTTGGTCAGCGTCAGCCCGCACACCGGCTGGCCGTTGCCGCGCACCATCGACCAGTCGCCGATCATCTGGTCCATCGACTTGGCCATCGAGCGGGCTGCGGCGAGGTCCTGGAGGATGTAGACGCCCTCGCCCTGCCGCAGGCCTTCGAAGATGCCGGCCTCGACCTCGGTGAAGTCGATCACGGCTTCACCGGTCGCGTCCTGCAAACGAACGATGTCGAGGCCCCTGACGCTCCAGGCGACGATGTCCTTCGTAAAGGGCAGCGTGGTCTTGCAGGCCGGCTCCAGCTCCAGCTTGAACCCCTGCGCCGCGGCATCGCCTTTCATCGTGACGACGCAGGTCTTGCTGCGCTCGGTGGTCGAGAGCTCCCACTGCCCGGGCATCGTCTTCTTCAGGGTCGTCGCATCCTGCGCATGCGCGATGCCGATCGCGGCCACAAAGGCCGCGACGGCGAATGCAACGACCCGAAGACCTCTCATCAGCGCCCCTTGAACGGCGTTTCCGCAACCGGCGTCAACGGCGCCTTGCCGGCGAACCAGGACCTGAGGTTGTCGACCACGAGCTGATCCATCGCGTTGCGCGTCACCACCGACGCCGAGCCGATATGCGGCAGCAGCACGACGTTCTGCATGGTCTTGAGCTCGTCCGGCACGCTCGGCTCGGCCGCGAACACGTCGAGGCCGGCGGCGAGGATGGTGCCTGATTTCAGCGCCTGGACTAGCGCCGCCTCGTCGACCACCGAGCCGCGCGCCACGTTGACCAGCACGCCGCGCGGACCGAGCGCCTTCAGCACCTCGGCATTGATCATCTTGTTGGTCGAGGCGCCGCCGGGCACGATCACCATCAGCGTGTCCACCGTCTTCGCCATCTCGATCAGATCGGGATAGTGCTTGTAGGAGACGTCCTTCGACGGATTGCGGGAGTGGTAGACCACCGGCACCAGCGAGGCGTCGAGGCGGCGCGCAATGGCCTGGCCGATCCTGCCCATGCCCACGATGCCGACCTTGCGGTCGCGCAGCGAGCCGACGCTGAGCGGATAGTTCTGCGTCTGCCAGAGACCGGAGCGGACGTAGCGGTCGGCCTTGATGAACTCACGCACGGTGGAGATCAGAAGACCCATCGCGACGTCGGCGACCTCCTCGGTCAGCACGTCGGGCGTGTTGGTGACGATGATGTTGTGCTCGGCTGCGTATTTGGCGTCGACGTGGTCGTAGCCGACGCCGAAGCTCGCCACCATCTCGATCTTGGGCAATTGCGACAGCGAGTCCCTGTCGGCACGCACCGTGTGATAGGTCACCGCCACGCCGCGGATTTTTTCGCGGATCGCCGGTGTCAGCCGCTCGAGATCGCCCCGTGTCTCCGCCTTGTGCACGACGAAATGATCGGAAAAACCGTTGTCGAGAATTGGCCGCACCGGCCCATAGATCAGAAGGTCGATCTTTTCGGACGAAATCGAACCGGTAGTCATCAGTTTTCCTTTCCAAGCGCGCTCTCGTGCCAGCGCCGTAAAACGAGGTGGGAAACTAGCGCCAGCACCCCATAGATGACAATCCCGGCCAGCGACAACAGCAGCAGCGCTGCGAACATGCGGGGTATGTTCAATCGATAGCCGGATTCGGCGATCCTGTAGGCGAGCCCGGAGCCCGCGCCGGCGGTGCCGGCCGCGATTTCGGCCACAACCGCGCCGATCAGCGACAGGCCGCCGGCAATGCGCAGGCCCCCGAGGATATAGGGCAGCGCCGCTGGCAGCTTCAGGAAGCGCAGGGTTTGCGGCGGCGAGGCGCCATAGAGCTGGAACAGGCCGGCAAGGTTGCGATCGACCGAATTCAGCCCGAGCGTGGTGTTGGACAGCACCGGGAAAAAGGCAACGATGAAGGCGCAGACGACGACCGCGGTCTGCTGCTCCAGATAGATCAGGAGCAGCGGTGCAATCGCGATGACAGGAGTCACCTGGAGGACGATTGCATAGGGGAATAGCGAATATTCCACCCATTTCGACTGGTTGAACAGCAGCGCCAGCGCGATGCCGCCGATGCTGGCGGCGACAAAACCTTCGAGCGTGGTCAGCAGCGTGGTCGCGAGCGATTGTGACAGCACCGCCCAGTCCTTGATCAACGTCAGGAAGATGACGGAGGGTGCTGGCAGAACGTAAGGCGGGATGTCCTTGATGCGGACGACCAGTTCCCAGGCCGCGAGTCCGGCTGCGAACACGATGACGGGAAGCACGAAGCGCATCGCGCGTTGCGCGCCGGATGGTTTTGCGGTGACGGTAGCTTGCGCGTTCATAGCATCGATTGCCCCGAATAGGACGGCGCCAGCGCGGCCGACACTTTCCGGCAATAATTGGAATAGGCGGCCGAGGTCCGAAACTCCTCACCGCGCGGCTCGACCGTCTCGATGCGGATATCGGCCTGGATGCGGCCGGGCCGCGCGGTCATGACGACGACCCGCTGCGACAGATAGACGGATTCGAACACCGAATGGGTGACGAAGATGACGGTCTTGCCCAGGGCTCGCCACAGCGCAAGCAGGTCGTTGTTGAGGCGAAAGCGCGTGATCTCGTCGAGCGCGGCGAACGGCTCATCCATCAGGAGGATATCAGGGTCGGTGACGAGCGCACGCGCCAGCGACACCCGCATCTTCATGCCGCCGGAGAGCTCGCGCGGGAAAGCATCGGCGAAATCGGCAAGACCCACGCTGGCCAACGCCTCATCGGCCCGCGCGCGCGCCTCCGCCTTCGGAACGCCTGCGAGCCTCAAGGGCAGCCGCACATTCTCGCGCACGCTGGTCCAGGGCATCAGCGTCGGCTCCTGGAACACGAAGCCGATGCCATGCCCCGGCAGCACATCGCCCTCGTGGCGCGCCACCCGCACGATGCCGGACGATGGCGCGCTGAGCTCTGCGATCAGGCGCAGCGCAGTGGACTTGCCGCAACCGGACGGGCCCAGCAGCGAGATGAACTCGCCCTTGCGAACGGCAAGGTCGAGCGGGCCGAGCGCCATGACGCCATTGTCATACGCCTTCGTCACGCCGCGCAGGCTGACGGCGAGAGCCGTCAGGCCGGCCTCGACCCCGGACGAGCTTTTGACGGATGACATGGACCTTGCGCTACGGCTTGCTCGGGCGCAGCTCGACGCCGACGCCCTTGTTGACGAAGCGCAGCGTATAGGACTTGCGGAAGTCGAGATCCGCCTTCACGACGCCGGCCTTCACCATCTTGTTGAAGAAGGAGGTGTAGCGCTCGTCGCTCATCGCGCCGATGCCGTTCTTCAAGGACTCGCCGGAATCGACGATGCCGTATTCCTTCATCTTGGCGACGGAATAGGCGAGCAGCTCGTCAGTCATCTCCGGGTTGAGCTTCTTGATCATCGCATTGCCCGCGGAATTGTCGCGGTAGATGTAATTGTACCAGCCGACCATGGAGGCATCGACGAAGCGCTGCACCAGGTCCGGCTTCTTCTCGACCATGTCGCGGCGGGTCTCGATCAGGGTCGAATACGTGTTGAAGCCGTAATCGGCAAGCAGCAGCACATTCGGCTTGAAGCCGGCGGCCTTCTCGACCGCGAAGGGCTCGGAGGTGACGTAGCCCTGCATCGCGCTCTTGGGGTTGGCGATGAAGGGCTGCGGATTGAAATTGTAGGGACGGACGTTCTTCTCGCTGAAGCCGTATTCGGACTTCAGCCACTGGAAGTAGCTGGTCATGCCCTCCTTGGAGACGAACAAGGTCAGCGGCTTGAGATCCTCGATCTTGGCGACCTTGGCGTCCGGCTGCGTCAGCATCACCTGCGGATCCTTCTGGAAGACCGCTGCGATGGTGACGACGGGGACGTTATTCGCCACCGCGTCGAACGACATCAGCGTGTTCGCGGCCATGAAGAAATCGATCTTGCCGGCGATCAGCAGCATCCGGTTGTTCTCGTTCGGTCCGCCGGGAACGATGGTGACGTCGAGCCCATATTTCTTGTAGGTGCCGTCGGCGACCGCCTGGAAGAAACCGCCATGCTCGGCCTCGGCGACCCAATTGGTGCCGAAGGTGACCTTGTCCAGCGTCTCGGCACGCACCGGCGCGAGAGAGACGAAAGCGGCCATCAAGCCCGCCGTTAACGCTCGCCGCAGATGAGAGGGGGTCATGATGGCACTCCGTCGATCGTGGCTGGCCGATGTGAAGGCAACGCGATAGAACCGCATGAAGTTCGAGGACGCGAGCCGGCTAGGCCCGCGTCCCCTGATAACCCCAAAATACGCGACAAATTCGGGCAAAGAAACCACGATGACGCCGTCTCGCGACTGGATCGACATCAACTGGGCCGATGGGAGCCTTGCCGACGTGTCGCGCTGGATCGCGGTGCTGCCGCTGGCGGCGACCGAGCAGCACGGCCCGCATCTGCCGCTCGAGACCGACGTGCTGATCGCGGACGCGTATCTCGCGCGCGTGCGCGAGCTGTTGCCCGCAAATGTTCCGGCGACGTTCCTGCCCGTTGAACCGGTCGGGATTTCCACCGAGCATATCGACTTTCCGGGCACGCAGACGCTGCCGACCGAGGTGGCGCTGAAGCGATGGACCGCAATCGGCGAGGACATCGCGCGGCGCGGCGTGAAGAAGCTCGTCATCATCACCAGCCATGGCGGCAACAGCGCGGCAATGATGCTGGTCGCGCAGGATCTTCGCGCGCATCACAAGCTCTTTGTGGTGACGACGTCGTGGTCGCGGCTGTCGGGCGCGGAGAAACTGTTCCCGGCGGATGAAGTGCGCCACGGCATTCACGGCGGCGCCGTCGAGACGTCGATCATGCTGGCGCGCTATCCCGATCAGGTGCGCAAGGATGCGATCGCGGATTTTCCCGCGAGCAGCATCGCCATGGACAAGCAGTATCGCTGGCTGTCGACGCAGCGGCCCGCGCCGTTCGCCTGGCAGGCGCAGGATCTCCACACGAGCGGGGCGATCGGCAATGCGACGCTGGCCGTCCCCGAGAAGGGTGAGCAGCTCGTCGATCAGGGGGCGCGCGCCTTTTGCGAGCTGCTGGCCGAGGTCGATAACTTCGACGTGAACAGGCTCGCCAAAGGGCCTCTCGGCTAGCTCGCATCCGACTGGAATCATTCAGGAAACATCCTGGCTGCACACCCGCTTTTGCGGGATTCGAACCGGACGCGGCAAGCCTCCGTCCAACTGGGCACGCGGGCCACAACGGACCGCCTCAACCCGGATGGAGTTTCACATGTCGATCAAGACCAGGATTGCTGCCGTCGCGCTCGCTGCCCTCGCCGTCACCGGCAGCATCGTGTCCACCACCTCCTCGGCCGAAGCCAAGCAGCCCGGCTGGGTCTGGGGTGTGGGTGCCGGCATCGCCACCGCCGCCGTCGTCGGCTCCGCGATCGCCGCCAGCAACGACCCCTATTACAACGGCTATCACCGCTGCGGCTGGGTCGCCCAGTACAACGCCTTCGGCCAGTACGTCGGCCGCGTTCGTACTTGCTACTGATTTGAGTACCTGAGGCCGATCTCACGTGGATCCCGCGTTCGACACGGGCGCCTCATCCACCCCGTGTCGTGCCCCCGACCCGCCCGGCTGTCCCCCCGGGCGGGTCATTCATTTTGGACCTGAGAATTTGTTGCAGCTCCGTCACACAAGAGTGCGAACCATCCGCTGCGGCAATCCGCGTCAGTTGCTATTGCGAATTAATCGCAATAAGGTTCGCAACAGGCACAGGGGCTTGGGAAGAAATCGCGTCGAATCGGGATGGTCTGGTCCGATCGCGTGAACAACCAAGACTTCGTGACAGGGTCGCCGCGAATCTGCAGGGATATCGCGGCGAATGGGACACATTCGCGTTTGGGGGCGTGCGTTTTGAAGTTGAGAGGTCACCGACACCGGTATTTGCGAACGGCCGCGGCGATTGCCTCGGGCGTGCTGGCTTTTCCCGCCGCCGTACACGCGGCCGATCTGCCGCTGAAGGCGCCGGCGCTGAAAGCGGTCTATGACTGGACCGGCCTCTATATCGGCGCGCATGCCGGCTACAGCCGTGGCTCGTCCAGCTTCGCGCTGAACGACGGCACCGCGATCAACGGCAACGGCGTCTTCAGCGGCATGATCGGCGGCGTGCAGGCCGGCTACAACTACCGGCTCAACTCCGGCTGGCTCGTCGGCGTCGAAGGCGATTTTTCGTTTCCCAATTACATCACCTCCAACTCGATCGTTTCCTTCCTCGCGACACCTGCCAACACGGTCATCCAGCAGTGGGACTACACCGCCAGCCTGCGCGGCCGCGTCGGCTACACCAGCGGTCCATGGCTCGTCTATGCCACCGGCGGCTTTGCGTGGATGGGCGAGCGCTATTTCGACACGCCGGCCGCGGGCGACGTCCCGAAAATCCTGAACACGCGGCCCGGCTGGATCGCGGGTGCCGGCATCGAATACGGCTTCGCGCCGCATTGGAGCGCACGGCTCGAATATCTCTATAGCCGCTTCGACGGCGCCAACGTCGCCTTCTCCACGGGGGCCCAATACACCTCCTCGTCGCTCGACTTCCAGTCGGTCAGGCTCGGGCTCAACCGCAAGGTCGATTGGCCGGGCATGCCGAGCTACGACCCGAAGAGCTCTTTGATCGACACGGAATCGGATCGCTGGGAGATTCACGGCCAGAGCACCTACCTGCCGCAAGGCTATCCATCGTTCCCCGCTCTCTACAGCGGAACAAACTCGCTCTCGCCTTCAACCCAGGCCAAGGCGACCTGGAGCAACAGCCTGTTCCTGAACGCGCGGCTGTGGGACGGCGGCGAGGTCTATTACAATCCCGAACTGCTCCAGGGATTTGGACTGAACGACACGGTGGGCGCGGCAGGCTTTCCCAACGGCGAAGCGCAGAAGTCGAACTTCCCCTATCCGCATTACAACACCTCGCGGCTGTTCGTGCGCCAGACGTTCGGCTTTGGCGGCGAGCAGGAAGAGCTCGCGAGCGGCCAATTGCAGCTTGCGCAGAAGGTCGACATTTCCCGGCTCACAGTGCAGGCCGGCAAGTTCGCGGTGATCGACGTGTTCGACGGCAATGCCTTTGCCAAGGACACCCGCAAGGATTTCATGAACTGGTCGCTGTGGGCGCCGGGCGCCTTCGACTATTCCGCCGACAAGGTCGGTCTCACCTATGGCGTCACCGCCGAGCTCAACCAGAAGCAATGGGCGCTGCGCGGCGGCTATTTCCTGATGGTCGCGGAGTCCAATTCGAATCATTTCGACACCAGGGTCGGGGAACGCGGTCAGTACGCGATCGAGCTGGAGACGCGGTTCTCGCTGCTCGGCCAACCTGGCAAGCTCAGGACCATGGGCTGGGTCGACAGCGCCAACATGGGCAGCTTCCGCGAGACGCTGGACAATCCTGCGCTCAATCTCGACATCGCGCAGACCCGCCGCGGCCGCCTCAAGGTCGGCTACGTCGTCAACCTCGAGCAGGCGATCACAGAGGATATCGGGCTGTTCGGCCGCTGGAGCTGGAACGACGGCAAGACCGAAACACTCGCCTTCACCGACATCAACAGCAGCCTAGCCGGCGGACTGTCGATCAAGGGCACGAAATGGGGCCGGCCTGACGACGTCGTCGGCATCGGCGGCGCGGTCAATGCCATCTCGCAGGATTATCGCGACTTCCTGGCCGCCGGCGGCCTCGGTGTTCTCATCGGCGACGGCGCTCTCAACTACCGCAAGGAGCGCATCCTTGAGGCCTACTATGCCTATTCGGTGAACAAGAACGTCACGCTGACCGCGGACTATCAATTGATCACAAACCCGGCCTATAACGCCGACCGCGGGCCGGTCTCGATCTTCTCGGGCCGCCTGCACGCAGAGTTCTAGCCCAAAATTCCAGCCCAAGGGCGGGCCTATGAAGCCGAGAGATATCCGCACGGCCGCGATCGGCCGGGCGCTACTCCCCAATGTCTGGGACGTCGCGGCGCTGATCCTCGTGATCGGCGCCATGGTCCTGATCGTCTATGGCGGCGAGCAGACCACGGTGCCGCTGTCCGAGCTCGAGCGCGCACCGGTCACGCTCGATCCGGCAAACCTTCCGCTTTACGCCTTGCGTACCGTCTTACGGATGCTTCTAGCCATCGTCTGTTCGACGGTCTTCACCTTCATCTACGCGGCGATCGCAGCCAAGAGCCGGCGAGCCGAATTGGTGATGATCCCGCTGCTGGATATTTTGCAATCCGTCCCGATCCTGGGCTTCCTCACCTTCACTGTCGTCTTCTTCATGAATTTGTTTCCGGGGCAGGTGCTCGGCGCCGAGCTCGCCTCGGTGTTCGCGATCTTCACCAGCCAGGCCTGGAACATGACGTTCAGCCTGTACCAGTCGATCCGCAACGTTCCGAAGGATCTGGAAGAGGCCACGCAAAGCTTCCATTTGTCCGGCTGGCAGCGCTTCTGGCGCCTCGACGTCCCCTTCGCGATGCCCGGCCTGATCTGGAACGCGATGATGTCGATGTCGGGCGGCTGGTTCTTCGTGGTGGCCTCGGAGGCGATCACGGTCGGCAACACCACGGTGACGCTGCCGGGCATCGGCTCCTATGTCGCGATGGCCATTCAGCAGCAGGATTTGCCGGCGATCCTCTACGCCATGCTGGCGATGCTGTTCGTGATCATCGCCTATGATCAGCTGCTGTTCCGCCCCATCGTCGCCTGGGCCGACAAATTCCGCTTCGAACAGACCGCCTCGGGCGAGGCGCCGGCCTCCTGGATGCTCGACCTGTTCCGCCGGACCCGCGCGCTGCGTGCGCTGACCCTTCCTTTCGCGGCGCTGAACCGCGCGATCTCGAACTTGCGCATTCCGCTGCCGAAGCTGCCGCCCGCGGCACCAGGTAAAGACCAGACGTCACGCCTCGTCGATACGGTCTGGATCGCATTGATCCTCGCCGGCACGGCCTATGCCGCCTGGCTGACCTATCGCTATCTCTCGGCCAGTCTCGGAATGTCCGACGTTCTCGTCGTCATCAGGGACGGGCTCATCACGTTGTTGCGCGTCGCCATCCTGATCAGCCTCGCCACGCTGATCTGGGTGCCGGTTGGCGTGTGGATCGGGCTTCGCCCGAAGCTCGCCGAACGAATCCAGCCGCTGGCCCAGTTTCTGGCGGCCTTCCCGGCCAATCTCGCCTTCCCCGTCTTTGTCGTCGCCATTGTCAGCTTCAAGCTCAATCCAGACATCTGGCTGAGCCCGCTGATGATCCTGGGCACGCAGTGGTACATCCTGTTCAACGTGATCGCGGGCGCGAGCGCCTTTCCGACCGATCTGCGCGAAGCCGCCGGCAGCTTCCATCTCCGGGGATGGCGATGGTGGTTCAAGGTGATACTGCCCGGCGTCTTTCCTTATTACATCACCGGCGCGATCACCGCGTCCGGCGGCTCCTGGAATGCGTCGATCGTCGCGGAGGTCGCAAGCTGGGGCGACACGCATCTGAAGGCCACCGGGCTCGGTGCCTATATTGCTTCCGCTACGGAAGCCGGTGACTTCCCGCGCGTCGTGCTCGGAATTGCCACGATGTGCATTCTGGTGACGTTGTTCAATCGTCTGGTCTGGCGGCCGCTCTATGCCTTCGGCGAGCGTCGCCTGCGGCTCGGCTGACGAGGAGACCATCATGCTCGATCAACCCTCTGCGCTCATCGACATCCGCGGTGTCTGCCGATCCTTCCCGAAAGGCAGCGGCGAACAGCTCCTGGTGCTGGACAAGGTCGACCTGACGATCCGTTCGGGCGAGATCGTCGGCCTGCTCGGCCGCTCCGGCTCCGGCAAGTCCACCTTGCTGCGGATCATCGCCGGTCTGGTCAGCCCGTCTGCGGGACAGGCGACCTGTCGCGGCGAGACCATCGTCGGGCCGCCGAACGGCGTCGCCATGGTGTTCCAGTCATTCGCGTTGTTTCCCTGGCTGACCGTGCTCCAGAACGTCGAGCTCGGGCTCGAAGCGCTGGGCGTCGATGCCATCGAGCGCCACAAGCGCGCCCTGGCTGCGATCGACCTGATCGGCCTTGACGGGTTTGAGTCCGCCTTCCCGAAGGAACTGTCGGGTGGCATGCGCCAGCGCGTCGGCTTCGCCCGCGCGCTGGTGGTGCATCCCGACCTCCTACTGATGGACGAGCCGTTCTCGGCACTCGACGTCCTCACGGCCGAGACGCTGCGCACGGACCTGATCGACCTCTGGATCGAGGGCCGGTTGCCGATCAAATCGATCCTGATGGTGACGCACAATATCGAGGAGGCGGTCCTGATGTGCGATCGCATCCTGGTGTTCTCATCCAATCCAGGGCGTGTCGCCGCCGAGATCAAGGTCGACATGCCGCATCCGCGCAACCGGCTCGACCCCCATTTCCGGCAGCTCGTCGACAACATCTACGCGCGCATGACCCAGCGCGCCGAACCGAAGGCGCCCCCCGTCGAAGGCATCCTGGGCTCCGGTGTCGGCATGACCCTGCACCACGTATCATCCAACGTGCTGTCGGGCCTGATCGAGACGCTGGCGGGGCCGCCCTATCATGGACACGCCGACCTGCCCGTGCTCGCAAGCCAGCTCCAGCTCGAGGCCGACGAGATCCTCCACCTCGGTGAGTCCCTGCAACTGCTGCGCTTCGCCCAGCTGAGCGAAGGCGACCTGATGCTCACCGACACGGGCAAGCGTTTTGCCCATCTCGAAACCGACGCACGCAAGAAGCTGTTCGCCGAACATCTCGTCACTTACGTGCCGGTGATGGGATTGATTCGCCGCGTGCTCGACGAACGTCCCTCCCATACCGCCCCCGCGGCACGGTTCCGCAACGAGCTCGAGGACTACATGTCCGAGGACTATGCGGACGAGACGCTCAGGACCGTGGTGTCCTGGGGACGTTATGGCGAGCTGTTCGCATATGACGAGCAGTCGGAGACGTTCAGCCTCGAAAACCCGGGCGAGAGCGCTTGATCCCGCCTGCGGCAATTTGGCTGGAACCGGACAAATTGTGCATCGAGTTCATATATAAGGGGCTTGGTCCGGCGTTCGCCGGGTCAGGTATCCCTTTTCCTTGCGCGCAATGTTGTCCGTCGAACTCATCATCGTCGTCGTCCTGATCGTCATTAACGGCCTGTTGTCCATGTCCGAGCTGGCCGTGGTCTCGTCCCGCCCGGCCCGGCTGTCGCTGCTCGCGGCCAAGGGTGTGCGCGGCGCCGAGCGGGCGCTGACGCTGGCGGCCGATCCCGGAAAGTTCCTCTCGACGGTGCAGATCGGCATCACGCTGGTCGGCGTGCTCTCGGGCGCGTTCTCCGGTGCGACGCTCGGACAGCGGCTGACGCAATGGCTGGTCGAGCTCGGCCTGTCCTCGGGGATCGCCGACATCGTCGGCGTCGGCATCGTCGTCACGCTGATCACCTACGCCACCCTGATCGTCGGCGAGCTGGTGCCGAAGCAGGTGGCGCTGCGCGACCCCGAGAGCATCGCGGTCAAGGTCGCGCCCGCGATGCACGTTCTGGCGCGGATCTCGCTGCCGCTCGTCTTCCTGCTCGATCTCTCCGGCAAGCTGATCCTCACGCTGCTCGGCCGCGGCGGCAAGGCCGAGGAGAAGGTCTCGGAGGACGAGATCCATCACCTCGTCAGCGAAGCCGAGAACGCGGGCGTGCTGGAGTCGGGTGAAAAGGAGATGATCGCGGGCGTCATGCGGCTCGGCGACCGGCCGGTCGGCGCGATCATGACGCCGCGCACGGAGGTCAACGAGATCGATCTGAACGATGCGCCGGAGGCCATTCAAGCGACCATCGCGAAGAGCCCGCATTCGCGCTTTCCTGTCTCGGACGGCGATCGCGACAAGCCGATCGGCGTGCTCCAGGCCAAGGACCTGCTGGTTGCCTACATGAACGAGCGCACGCCGGATCTGCGAGCGCTGGTGCGCGAGGCGCCCGGCATTCCGGCATCAGCCGACGCCCGCGACGTGCTGGCGATCCTGAAAGCCGCTCCGGTTCATGTCGGCCTGGTCTACGACGAATACGGCGCCTTCGAGGGTATCGTGACGACGGCTGACATTCTGGAATCGATCGTCGGCGCCTTCCATTCCGAGGAGGGACCGCCGGAGCCGGCCTATGTCAGGCGCGATGACGGCTCGCTGCTGGTCTCCGGCTGGATGCCGGTCGACGAGTTCGGCGAGTTGCTCGGCGTCGAGCTGCCGCCGCACCGCTACAACACGGTGGCGGGCCTGGTGCTGCAACAGTTCAACGTGCTGCCCAATGTCGGCGATGCCTTCGACTTCGCCGGCTGGCATATCGAGGTGGTCGATCTCGACGGACGCAGGATCGACAAGATTCTGGCGGGCCGGTTGAGTGAGGTCGAGACGGGGTGATCGCGCACCCAACCCTCCACCCGTCGTCCCGGACAAGCGCGCCCTAAGCGCGCGCCGATCCAACGCAGACCGCTCACCCGAACCGCACCCCGATCCGCTTCTCCTTGCGCCAGACGACCGTGCAGGCGAGATGCGTTCCGTCGGCCTGGATGACCAGGGTAAAGCGCTCGGGGATACCGACCGGACTGGTGACATCGAGCGCGGCACCCGTGTCGGAGAAATTGCGGACGGTGCAGTCGATCGCGCCGCCGCCGAACTCGATGGTTCCGGCTTTCAGCACGCGGTGCCTGGCTTTGTCGCGTCGCTCGTCCATGGGGCCAATCTACACCCCAAGCTGACACAGACGTTAAAACACAACCACAATCCCCGATGAATTTTTACCGCCGCGGGATGCGGCGGATCATGCGGTGGCCCCTACGGCGCCGGCTGGAACGTCTCCGCCCGCGCCATCTGCCAGGCTTCACGGAAGCGCGGATCTTCGGTGCCTTCGAGCAGCTCGCCCGGACGCAGCGACGGATAGAGCTGCGCAAAGGATCGCACCTGGGTGGTCGATGTCCGCTGGCTGAAGTGGATCGGGCGCAGCTGCTGCGGATGTTCGAGACCGGCCGCTGCGATCAGCTCGGTGAGCGAGTGCAGCGTGGCGTGGTGATAATTATGCACGCGGTCGATCTTGAGCGGCACGTAGAGCGCACGCGCACGCGTCGGGTCCTGGGTCGCAACCCCGGTCGGGCAGCGGTCGGTGTGGCAGCTCAGCGACTGGATGCAGCCGAGCGAGAACATGAAGCCGCGCGCCGAGTTGCAATAGTCGGCGCCGATCGCCATCGCCCGCGCCATGTCGAAGGCGGTCGCGATCTTGCCGGATGCGCCGATCCTGATCCGGTCGCGCGCATTGATGCCGACCAGTGCGTTGTGGACGAAATTGACGCCCTCGCGCATCGGCATGCCCAGATGGTCCATGAACTCCAGCGGCGCGGCGCCGGTGCCGCCTTCGTTGCCGTCGACGACGATGAAATCCGGATAGATGCCGGTCTCCAGCATCGCCTTGCAGATCGCCAGGAATTCCCAGGGATGACCGATGCACAGCTTGAAGCCGGCCGGCTTGCCGCCGGACAAGCGCCGCATCTCGGCGATGAACTGCATCATGCCTGTTGGCGTGGAGAAGGCGCGGTGCGAGGCCGGCGAGATGCAGTCCTCGCCCATCGTGACGCCGCGGATTTTTGAGATCTCCTCCGAGACTTTCGCCGCGGGCAGCACGCCGCCATGGCCGGGCTTGGCGCCCTGGCTGATCTTGAGCTCGACCATCTTGATCTGGTCCTGGCTCGCGACGCGCGCGAACGCCTCCGGATCGAACGTGCCGTCGAGATGACGGCAACCGAAATAGCCGGAGCCGATCTCCCATATGATGTCGCCGCCCATCTCGCGATGGTAGGGGCTGAAGCCGCCCTCGCCGGTGTCATGTGCGAAGCCGCCCTTCCTGGCACCGGCATTAAGCGCGCGCACGGCGTTCGGGCTGAGCGCGCCGAAGCTCATCGCCGAGATGTTGAACACCGATGCCGAATATGGCTTTGCGCAATCGGGGCCGCCGATGGTGACGCGAAACTTCTCCTCGGCATGCGTCTTCGGCGAGACCGAGTGATGCATCCACTCGTAGCCCTCGCGGTAGACGTCCTCCTGGGTGCCGAACGGACGCTTGTCGAGCTCCATCTTGGCGCGCTGATAGACCAGCGAGCGGGTATCGCGCGAGAACGGCATGCCGTCCTTCTCGCTCTCGAAGAAGTACTGCCGCATCTCGGGGCGTATCTCTTCGAGCAGAAAACGGATATGCGCCGAGATCGGATAGTTGCGCAGCACCGCGTGACTCTTCTGCATGAGATCGCGGACGCCGAGCAGCGTGAGAGCGCCGAAGATCGCGATCGGGATCAGCAGGATGTCGAAGATCTTGCCGTCGGCGAGGCCGATGCCGATCAGCAGCGCGGTGACGACCGCGCAGATGGTCAGCACGATGAAACGCGGCGAGAACGGCAGCAGCAGGGTTTCCATCAGCCCTTCGGGCGAAGCTTGCGTCTTGTTATCGTTGGCCACGACCACATCCCTCTCGTCAGTCTGACAGGGCATGATACGCCCGCGCCACGTCCATGGTTATGACGCGGACCCCGCCTTGAGGCTACCGAATCCGGATGCCGCAAATCAATCCATCCCGCGGTCGGCTTCGCAGTGCAATAGATTCAAATGAAATGACAAATCAGTGACCATGAGGCTGCGCCTCGTGCGGAATGACGCCGTGCTGCTCGAGGCCGCCTCGCGCCAGCCAGGCATCGGTGCTCGCGACCGCACGCTCAATATGGTCGTCGGTCCGCGAAAAATCGTAGGGCGATCCCACCAGCGGACAGAGCGGCGGCACCACGACATATTCGATGTCGGACGCCACCCCCTCGAGCTCCGCCACCAATTGCCGGGCGATCAGCAGCGTCAGCGCATGCAGGGCATTGGCAACCGCGCCCACCGGCGGATCCTTCACCGCGCAGGCGTGCCCGGTCGGCAGCACGACCAGCCGTTTTGCGCCTTTCCTGATCGCGACCCGGACCGGGGTGTTCGAGGAGATCGCACCGTCGGCGAGGAACCGATTGCGGTAGTAGACCGGCGAGAACGCGCCGGGGATCGCAGTGGACGCCAGGATCGCGTCCACCGTCGCCCCCTCCGACAACACCACGCTCTCTCCGGAGACGAAATCGGTGGTGACGATGTGCACCGGAAGCGCAGCATCCTCGAGGTTGCGATAGGGGATGTGGTCCTCGACCAGCTTGCGGATGCCGTCATGGGGAATCAGGAAATCGCGCCGCCACATGAATCCGGCGAGGCTCTTCCAGGTGACCGGGAAGACATCATGACGCTTCAGGCCGCGCCAGACCGCTTCCAGCCCCAGCACGCCCTTGAGCGAGGGATCGCCGGCATAATAGGCGCCGTTGATCGCGCCGACACTGGAGCCGACCACGAGATCGGCGACGACCCCGTGGCTCGCCAGCGAATGCATCATCCCGACCTGGATCGCCCCGAAGCTGCCGCCGCCCGCCAGCACGAAGGCGGTCGGTTTCGGCGAACCATGGTCGATCACAGACAAGATTTGCGCAGCTCCCCAGCTCTCGCATTGCAACATCGCGGCGAGATTTTGGCGCGAGCTTATAACAAGGGGCGCGCGAGACGCGCCAATAACAAAGTCGGGGGAGGATGGTGAGGGGCGTGGACGGCTGGCGAGTGTGTGAGAGGCGAAATGGCAGCCACGCTCAACTGACGTCCCCGCGAATGCGGGGACCCATAACCACAGGGAGAGGCTATGGCGCGAGCTGATAACCACTAGCCGTCGCCAAACCACTTCCTGTGGTTATGGGTCCCGGGCTGGCGCTTCCGCCTTCGCTCTTCGAGCTACGGCGGACAAGTCGAGCGCCCCGGGACGACACCGATGTTTTGGCTACGGAGCGCCAATCAAAAGCCGAACGGCGCTTACCGCTCGACGAACGCCTTCTCGATCACAAAATGGCCGGGCTTGTTGCCGCTTCCCTCGATGAAATCGCGGCCTTCGAACATCACCTTCAGCTCTTCCAGCATCGCCGGGCTGCCGCACATCATGATGCGGTCGGTTTCGATGTCGAGCGGGCCCTGTCCGATATCGTTGAAGATCTGCTCGGAGTTGATGAGGTCGGTGATGCGGCCACGGTTCTTGAACGGCTCGCGGGTCACGGTCGGATAGTAGATCAGCTTGTCCGCCAGCAGCTCCCCGAACAGCTCGTCCTCGCGCAAGGAAGCAACCAGCTTCTCGCCATAGGCAAGCTCGGAGACCTGGCGGCAGCCATGCACCAGCACGATGCTGTCGAACTGGTCGTAGACCTCGGGGTCCTTGATCAGGCTGGCGAAGGGCGCGAGACCGGTGCCGGTCGAGAGCAGCATCAGCCGCTTGCCGGGAATGAGGTTGTCGGTGATCAGCGTGCCGGTCGCCTTGCGGCCGACCAGGATGGTGTCGCCTTCCTTGATCTTCTGCAGGCGCGAGGTCAGCGGACCGTCCTGAACCTTGATCGAGAAGAACTCGAGCTCTTCCTCGTGGTTGGCGCTCGCCATGCTGTAGGCGCGCAGCAGCGGACGGCCGTCGACCTCGAGGCCGATCATGGCGAACTGGCCGTTCTGGAAGCGGAAGCCGGTGTCGCGCGTGGCGCGGAAGCTGAACAGCGTGTCGGTCCAGTGCTGGACGGAAAGAACCTTCTCTCGGTAAAACGCGCTCATGATTTTCGATATTCCGAATAATTGCGGTTTTAGGGCAAAAGCGTTGCCCGGCCCCTGAAAGCGGGGCGGACACCATTGCCATGGCGGAGGATTTCGCGTGTGTGATCTACGCCATTGAGGCCAATAATCAACCTCGTTCCGGATGCAATTGATGCCGCTCAAACCGGCATTTGCGGCGGAAATGGCCCCATCATTAATGAATCTGCTGCCGGGGATGCGCGGCGGGTAATTTCTTTTCCCTTCAGGGCCTGATCGCAGCACTTAATTTCCGTCGCGCTCGCGAGAATTTCATTAAGAATAGCTCTGACTTTCACCCCGGTTTGGCGCCGTTTCCCGCATTTTTGCGGCTTTTGGCGACAGGAACGACTGAACACATGGCAAGCGGCGAGCGGATCTTCGTCCAGGCGATCAGGCGCTATTGCGCGACCCATGGCATCGCGCTCGATGTCCGCGCCGGCGGCTGGCTGCTCGCGATGCGCAGCCGCGCGAAGCGCCACTTCGCGTTCGGCTACGACATCGGCCTCAACAGCGCCATCGCGCACCGCCTCGCCAACGACAAATCGGCCACTGCCGAGGTGCTGGCGCTTGAGGGCGTGCCATGCATTCCGCATCGCCTCTTCCTCAACCCAAAGCTGGGCAAGAACGTTGTTGGCCCCAATTGGCGAGACGCAATGCTCGAGCTGCTTCACGACCATCCGCAAGGCGTGGTGGTGAAGCCGAACGAGGGGACATCGGGGCGCTCGGTGTTCAAGGTGACGACAGAGGCCGAACTCGACCACGCGGCCGCCGAGGTCTTTTCAATGAGCGCCGGACTCGTGATCTCGCCCTATGTCGCGATCGAGCAAGAGGTGCGCGTGATCCTGCTCGATGATGTGCCACTCGTCGTCTACAGCAAGCAGCGTGGGTCGGATTGGCGACACAATCTCGATGCCGGCGCAAAGCCGGTGCTGCTGGAGGACGACAAGCATCGTACGGCCTGTGTCAAGCTCGCGACCGATGCCGCGAGCGCCATCGGCATCGCCTTTGCGTCAATTGACGTGGTGCGCGTCGACCGTGATTGGCGCGTGCTGGAAATCAATTCCGGCGTGATGATGGAAGCGCTGGCGAAGCCGCATCCGGAGCTAGTGCAGGCGACGTACGACGCGGCGCTGGATCGGGTGTTTGGGGCATAAAGGCTGAGCGCTCAGCACTCGCCGTCTTCCCTTCTCCCCTTGCGGGAGAAGGTGGCGCGAAGCGCCGGATGAGGGGTATCTCTCCCCCAGATTCAATATGAGTTGGACTCGCGGAGAGATACCCCTCACCCGGCTTCGCTCTCGCGAAGCCACCCTCTCCCGCAAGGGGAGAGGGTGCACCGAGCTTGCGGCTCAATTATTCGCGCTGGCGGAATCGTCCATCGCCTTGAAGGCTTCCTCCAGCTGCAGGGAGATCGGCACGTTCAGGCGTTCGCCGGTGGGCAGCCGCGCGTTGAACCATTTGTTGTAGAGCGGAACGAGATCGCGATTGGAGCCGAGCTTGCGGAAGGTGCGCTCGACCACCGCCGACAGTTGCGGCTCGCCCTTCCTGAACATGATGCCGTAGGGATCGTAGGACAGATAGTCGCCGGTGACGCGGAACTTGTCCTGCGCCTTGTGGCGCGCGATCAGGCCGGAGAGCAGGATGTCGTCGGTCGCGAACGCATCGGCCTTGCCGTCGACGAGCATCTGGTATGACTGCTCGTGATCCGGCGAGGTGACGATGTTGAGGCCGAGCGAGGACTTCTTGTCGGCCGCCTGGATCGCCTGCTCGTTGGTGGTGCCCTTCGTCACCACCACGGTCTTGCCCTTCAGATCGGTCAACGACTGGACCTTTGACGCCTTCGGCACCATCAGCTTGGTGCCGGCGACGAACATCAAAGGCGAGAACGCGACGCGCTTGCCCCGCTCGGCATTGGCGGTGGTCGAACCGCATTCCAGGTCGATCTTGTTCTGGAGCACGGCGTCGATGCGGTCGTCCGAGGTGACCTTGACGTAGTCGATCTTCAGATCGGGATCGTCGACCTCGACGCCGATCTCCTCGACGATGGCCTCGCAGAGTTCGAGGCTGTAGCCGATCGGGCGGCCTGACTGGTCGAGGAAGGAGAACGGCGGCGAGCTCTCGCGATAGCCGAGCCGCACGGTGTGCCTGTTCTTGATGGCCGACAGCGTCGGGCTAAGCCCTTCGCTGCCGCCGGTCTGGGCGGAGGCGGCGGTTGCCAGCAGGCACGCCGCCAGCAACAGGCCACCCGATATCGCCGTTGAAAGGCGCATGATGCACTCCCGTCAATGGCCGGCCATCGCGGGCAGTTCGCCCGGAACCATGTCCGGCGTCGTCGCTTCGCCGGGTCCGAGCTCGTGCTCGGGCCCGAGCTCACCTTCCCACTTCGCGACCACGGCGGTCGCGAGCGAATTGCCGATGACATTGGTGGCGCTGCGTCCCATGTCGAGGAACGTGTCAATGCCCATGATCATCAGCAGGCCTGCCTCGGGGATGCCGAACTGCGACAGCGTCGAGGCGATCACCACGAGGGATGCGCGCGGTACGCCGGCAACGCCCTTGGAGGTGATCATCAACGTCGCGAGCATCGCCAGCTGCGTCGCGAGCGACATCTCGATGTGGTAGGTCTGCGCGATGAAGATGCTCGCGAAGGTGCAGTACATCATCGTGCCGTCGAGATTGAAGGAGTAACCGAGCGGCAGCACGAAGCTCGAGATCCGCGACGACGCGCCGAACTTAGTCAGCCCCTCCAGCGTCTTCGGATAGGCCGCTTCCGAGCTCGCGGTGGAGAACGCGATCATCAGGGGTTCGCGGATCAGCTTCAAGAGATGGCTGTATCGCGGCCCGATCACCATAAAGCCGACGATCATCAGGATGACCCACAGGATCCCAAGCGCGAGATAGAAGCCACCCATGAAGACGATGAGCTTCCACAGCACGCCGAGGCCGTTCTTGGCGACAGTGGCCGTGATGGCGGCCCATACCGCGAGCGGGGCGAACAGCATCACATAGCTCGTCACCTTGAGCATGATGTGAGCGACGTCGTCGATCATTGCCAGGATCGGCTTCGACCGTTCGGGCATCGAGCCCATCGCCACCGAGAAGAACACGGCGAAGATCACGATCTGCAGGATCTCGTTCTGCGCCATGGCGTCGGCGATCGAGGTCGGGATCAGATGGGTCAGGAATTTTTCGATCGAGAAGGCCGAGACCGGCAAGCCGGTCGATTGCCCCGCCTGCGGCAGCGTGCCGGGGAAGTTCGCGCCGGGCTGGAGCAGATTGACCATGACGAGGCCGAGCAGCAGCGACACGAAGGACGCGCTGACGAACCAGCCCATGGTCTTGGCGAAGATGCGCCCGAGCCGCGAACCGCTGCCCATATGCGCGATGCCACCGACCAGCGTCGCAAACACCAGCGGCGCGATGATCATCTTGATCAGGCGCAGGAACATCATGGCGATCAGGTTGATGGAGGAAGCCCATTCGGCTCTGGTGTCAGGCAGGAAGTTGAAGATCGCCGCCCCCATGACGATGCCCAGCACCATCGCGGCCAGAATGTATTGCGTAAACTTGTTCGACATCGCTTACCCCCACCTACACCGGCGCTTCATGATGTCGCAGATATGACGACGACGCAACACGCTTGGCGTGCTCGCGCGATGGCCTGATGTTCCCGTTGCGAAACGGGTCGGCGCGATCTAGCCTTCATGCAGCGCACAACGAATGCGGCTTGCACGTTTTCTTTGCGGCGGCTGCATCAATAATCGTCAAGCAAACGAAGAGGAAACGCCATGAGCAGCAGCATCAATCGCCAGATTCTTCTGGTCGAAAAGCCCAGCGGCAAGCTCGGTGCCGAGCACTTCAAGATGGTCGAGGGTGCGATGCCGGAGCCGAAGGACGGCGAGGCCTTGCTGCAGGTGCGTTACATCTCGCTCGACGCGGCCAACCGCGCCTGGATGCATGGCGCGACCTATCGCTCCGCGGTCGAGGCCAACAGCGTGATGGCCGGCGGCGGCATCGCCGAGGTCGTCAGCTCGAAGGCGCCGGGGCTGGCTGCCGGCGACATCGTGTTCGGCGACACCGGCTGGCAGGAGTTTGCCGCGGTGCCGGCAAAGCATCTCACGAAAATGCCGAAGCTCGAACCGATGACGCATCTGCTCAGCGTGTTCGGCATCGCCGGCCTCACCGCCTATTTCGGCCTGCTGGAGATCGGCAAGCCCAAAGAGGGCGAGACCGTCGTGGTGTCCGCGGCGGCCGGCTCCGTCGGCTCGATCGTCGGGCAGATCGCCAAGATCAGGGGATGTCGCGTGGTCGGCATCGCCGGCGGCGCGGACAAGTGCAATTGGCTGACCTCCGAGCTCGGCTTCGATGCCGCCGTCGACTACAAGGACGGCGCGGTGTTCAAGGCCCTGCGCGCGGCGGCGCCAAAAGGCATCGACGTCTATTTCGACAATGTCGGCGGCGACATTCTGGAAGCCTGCCTGCCGCAGATGAACAATTACGGCCGCATCGCCTGCTGCGGCGCGATCTCGCAATATGACGGCGCACCTGCCGCGCACGGCCCGCGCGGCGTGCCCGGCCTGATCGTGGTGAAGCGGCTCGTCATGCAGGGCTTCATCGTGATGGACTACATGAAGGAGAGCCAGCGCGCGCTCGCCGACCTCCAGGGCTGGGTCGCATCCGGCAAGCTGAAGGTGCAGGAAGACATCATCGACGGATTGGAGAACACGCCGAAGGCGCTGATCGGATTGCTGGCGGGAGAGAACCGCGGCAAGCGCATGGTCAAGCTCTGACGCCGTATTGTTTGAGCATGATCTCCGCGCCAACGCGTTCCGCGTTTGTCGCGAGGGAAAGCCGCGGCGCACTTTTCCGGATCATGCTCTAGTTACGTCGCAATTGCGCCCGTATAATCTACTTGCGGTAGAGGCCGAGGCAGCCAATGATGCTGCACGCGGCATCACCCGCAATGATTGCTTGCATTACATTTAAAAATTGTCGGCGTGACCGACAGGGCAGGGAATTTACCCAAATGTTCAACACGTTGAAACATGCATCAACGCGTCGCGCGCTGCTGGCGGCAACGCTCTTCGCAACTGCAACAGGCGCATTCGCGCAAACGCCGACCGACGCTCAGAAGAGCGCCATCCGCTCCGCATGCCGCTCGGACTTCATGGCGCACTGCGCGAGTGTCACGCCCGGCGGCGTGGAGGCGTATCAATGTCTCCAGAAGAACATGTCCAGCCTGTCATCGGGATGCCAGACCGCGGTTCGCGCGGTCGAGCCCGCTGCGGCGCCGAAGACTGAAGCTGCACCCGCCAAGTCCGAACCGGCAAAGACCGAAGCGGCCCCCGCCGCCGCAGCCGCTCCGAAAGCGGCGGCGTCAAAGCAGCCGAGCAGCACGCAGATTGCCGCGGTCAAGAGCGCGTGCCGCGCCGATTATCCCAAGGTGTGCGCCAGCGTGCCGCCGGGTGGCGCCCCCGCCCTCGAATGTCTCGAGAAGAACAAGGCCAAGGTTTCGCCGGCCTGTGAGAAGGCGGTGAGCGCCGCAACCGGTGGCGGCGGCGCTGCTGCAACGGCAGCACCTGCG
Source organism: Bradyrhizobium sp. 956_D2_N1_4 (assembly GCF_052076025.1). Taxonomy (NCBI): domain Bacteria; kingdom Pseudomonadati; phylum Pseudomonadota; class Alphaproteobacteria; order Hyphomicrobiales; family Nitrobacteraceae; genus Bradyrhizobium; species Bradyrhizobium sp. 956_D2_N1_4. The sequence continues at coordinate 7,114,641 of NZ_CP197237.1, forward strand.
GGCGCAGCTCCTGCGGCAGCAGCACCGGCGGCGGCGCCGGCCGTGATCGCGCTGCGCCCGCTGCGGCCGCGCGAAGAGCTGTTCATCGTACGCTCGGCCTGCGGTGCCGACATCCGCACGCTCTGCGCCGGCGTCGCGCCGGGCGGGGGCCGCATCGTGCAATGCATCTCCAGCAATGCCGCGTCACTGTCGCCCGCCTGCAAGGAAGTGCTGGCGCCATTCGCGGCGCGATAAGCGGCGCGAAATTGCGCGCCAAGCGCGCGACCACGATCGGCCGCGCGCGAATGAATTTTCGCGCGCCTGCCGCGACAAACCCTTTGCAAGTCACCGATTTCGATCACGACAAGACCGGGAGGACAACATGCGTTCATTTTTGCTTATTGCTGCCGCGCTCCTCGCCTTCGGCGCGAGCATGACCTTTGAGTCTACCGATGCCAACGCGGTGGTGTGCGCCCGCGGCGTCTACCGCGCCGGCTGTGCCGGGCCGAATGCGGCCGTCGTGGTGCGCAAGCCGGTTCCCGCGGTCCGCTGTACCAGGGTGCTGGTGAACGGCGTCTACGTGAAGCGCTGCGTCTGACCCCGGATGGCCAAGCTCGCGCGGTTTGGCTATGGTTCGCAACGTCACTGCCCCGGACACGCGCCTGGCGCGTGTCCGGGAGTAAGCTTCGACGCGCCCCGCCTTCGATAATTCCGCTGGCGCGGACGGCCGGAGCACATTAGTGTACCCCTAGATAGTAAGTATACTGTCAATTAGGGAGGCAGACGTTGCGGATCGCCGTGATTGGCGGGGGGCCCGGTGGGCTCTACTTCGCCTATCTCTGGAAAAAGCGTCACCCCGAGGATCAAGTCGACCTGTTCGAACAGAACCCGGCCGACGCGACCTGGGGCTTTGGCGTCGTGTTCTCCGATCAGGCCCTGGAATTCCTGCGCGCCGACGACCCCGAAACGGTCGATGCGATCGCGCCGCATATGGAGAGCTGGGAGAACATCACGCTGAACCTTCACGGCGACAGCGTCGCCATCGACGGCGTCGGCTTCTCCTCGATCGGCAGGCTGGAGCTCCTGCAGTTCCTCCAGCAGCGCGCGCTCGACGCCGGCGTCACGCCGCGCTTCGACACGCAGATCCACGCCATCGACCAGCTCAACGGCCACGACCTGATCGTCGCCGCCGATGGGCTGAATTCGCTGGTGCGCCGTGCCTATGAGGGCGATTTCGGGACGTCGCTGTCCTACTCCTCCAACAAGTTCGTCTGGTACGGGACCTCGAAACGCTTCGACACGCTATCGCAGACCTTCGTGAAGACCGACCGCGGCGCCTTCAATGCCCATCACTATCGCTACTCCCCGACCATGAGCACCTTCCTGGTCGAATGCGACCACGCGACATGGCAGGCCTATGGCTTCGCCTACAAGGATGCCGAGCAGTCCAAGGGCGTCTGCGAGGAGGTTTTTGCCGACACGCTGGGCGGCCACTGCCTGGTCTCCAACAAGTCGGTCTGGCGCAACTTTCCCTGGGTCTGGAACGAGCACTGGTCGTTCAAGAACATGGTGCTGCTCGGCGATGCCCTGCACTCGGCGCATTTCTCCATCGGCTCGGGGACGCGGCTCGCGATCGAGGACGCCATTGCGCTGGTCAAGGCACTGGAATCGGATGCGCATCTGTCGACCGCGCTGCACCGTTACCAGGCCGCGCGAAAACCGGTGGTGCAGAAGCTCGTCAATGCCGCGCGCACCTCGGCCTTCTGGTACGAGCACTTCGCCCAGCACATGCAGCTTGGCCTGATGGACTTCGCCTACAGCTACATCACCCGCTCCGGCCGCATCGACGACCCCCGGCTGCGCACGATGTCGCCCGCCTTCATGACGCGCTACGAGGCCGAGAAGAACGGCGGAGATGCCGCATGAGCAGCGAGATCCGCGATCAGGTGCCCGCCGACAGCCCGGGCGCCCGCGAAATCGGTTTTGCCATTCCGCAAACCTACAATGCCAGCCGCGTGCTGTTCGACCAGCTCGCCAAGGGCCGCGGCGACAAGCCCGCGCTGATCGGGCCCGCGGGGACGCGCAGCTATGCCGAGCTTTGCGCGGAAGCTTGCCGCTGGGGCAACGGTTTCGCATCGCTCGGCCTGAAGCGCGGCGACCGCGTGCTGCTGTTCCTCGACGATACCCCGGCCTATCCGGCCGCATTCTTCGGCGCGGTGCGCGCCGGCTTCGTGCCGCTCCTGATCAACACGCTGACGCCGCCAGACCTGCTGCAATTCTATCTCGCCGATTCCGGCGCGGCGGTCGCGGTGGCGGATGCCGAATTCGCGACGCGCTTCGATGCGGAGGCCTGCAAGGACACTGGCCTGTGCACGCTGATCGTCGTCAACGGCGAAGCGCGCGGCCACGCCGCGCCGGCGGCGATCGCGGCGCCAGGCTGGCTCGCGCAGTTCCCGGCCGAGCTCGCGGAAGCGGACACCCATCGCGACGAGATGGCGTTCTGGATGTACTCCTCCGGCTCGACCGGCCGGCCCAAGGGCATCGTGCATCTCCAGCACGACATGGCCTACAGCAATGCCGCCTTTGCGCAGAACGTGTTGAAGCTGATGCCCGGCGACATCTGCTTCTCGGTGCCGAAGATCTTCTTCGCCTACGGTTTCGGCAACTCCGTCACCTTCCCGTTCTCCGCGGGTGCCGCGACGCTGCTGCTGCCAGGCCAACCGAAGCCTGCATCGATCTTTGCCGCGATCGAGCAATACAAGCCGACGGTCTTCTTCGGCCTGCCGACGCTGTACACCTCACTGACCAAGGCGGAGGGAGCAGACAAGACCAACTTCTCGTCGCTGCGCATGTCGCTTTCCGCGGCCGAGGTCTTGTCTGCGGACGTCTTCAACGGCTGGAAGACTCTCACCGGCCTCGAAATCGTCGAAGGCCTCGGCTCGACCGAGGTGCTGCACATCTACCTCTCCAACCGCCCCGCGCAGAAGAAGCTCGGCGCCGCCGGCCTGCGCGTGCCCGGCTACGAGGTCGCACTGCGCGACAAGGACGGCCGCGACGTCGCCGACGACGAGGAAGGCATCCTGTGGGTGCGCGGCGATTCCAACACGCCGCTGTACTGGAACCGGCCGGATAAATCCGCCGAGACCATCCGCGAGGGCGGCTGGATCTACACCGGCGACCGCTTCGTCCGCGATGCCGAAGGCTTCCACTTCTTCCGCGGTCGCGCCGACGACCTCATCAAGATCTCCGGCCAATGGGTCTATCCGCTCGAGGTCGAGCTGTGCCTCGCCGACCACCCCGACATCCGCGAATGCGCGGTGTTCGCCGCCGAGCTGCCGGACCGGCGCATGACGCTGAAGGCCGTGGTGGTGATGAACAACCGCGCGACCGATCAGAATGAGGCGACGCGGCGGCTACAGGATTACGTCAAGGGCAAGCTGCTTCCTTACAAATATCCGCGCGAGGTGATCTTCATCGATGAGCTGCCGAAGACGGGTACGGGGAAGATTGATCGGCAGGCGTTGTTGAGGATGTAGCAATCCCAAACTCGCTGTCATCGCCCGCGAAGGCGGGCGATCCAGTATTCCAGAGGCGGTTGTGATTGAACCGAGAAGCCGCGGCGTACTGGATTCCCCGCTTGCCGCCTACGCTAAAGCTTCGGCGCCCCTGGACCGCAGCCCTGGCGAAGCCTTGGCGTAGCCGGGTCGCGGGGAATGACAGCGGAGATAAAGGCGACAGCGTCACCGCATCCGCCGACCATCCCGCTCACCCCGCCTTCCCCATATGCTCCAGCGCGTCCTCCGCGCGCAGCGGCACGCGCGAGGCCTCGTTGTTGAGGTCGACGAGCTGCACCAAAAGCCCCATCAGCGCCTTGCGGTCGGCGGGTTTCAGCGGCTCCAGTATGCGCGCCTGGGCCCGCTCGACGGCGGGGATGATCTCGCGCAGAATCGCCGCGCCTGATTTCGTCAGATAGAGCAGCTTGATCCGCTTGTCTTCGGGTGCCGGCTTGCGCTCGATAAAATCCTTGGCCTGCAGCCGCTCGATCACGCTTCCAAGGGTTGAGCGGTCGAAGGCGATCACCGCCGACAGCCGTGTCGCGTCGATGCCGGGATGGGTGTGAATCGCGATCAGCGCCGCATATTGCACCGGCGTGAGATCAAACGCCTTGCACTCCTCCATGAAGATCGAGACTGCGATCTGCTGCATGCGCCGGAACAGATAGCCCGGCGCGGCATAGACCGCGTCGATTGTGATCGGAGGGGCGGGCTTACTCGGCATCGGGCTGCTTCTCCGGCGCGGCGTTTGCGAAGGCCGGCAGCGCCTTTGCCGCAGCCTCCGCCTTCAGCAGCCGCGGATAGGCCGACACATCGACGCCGAAGCGGCGGGCATTGGCGAGCTGCGGCACCAGGCAGAGATCGGCGAGCGTCGGCACATCGCCGAAGCAGAACGGCCCCGCCTCGTCCCTGATCAGCGTCTCGCAGGCCGACAGCCCCTCGCGGTTGACCCACGCCGCCCAGTCCTGGACCTTCTCCTCGGCGAGCCCAAGCTCGCGCAGCCGCGCCAGCACCTTCAAATTCTGCACCGGGTGGGTGTCGCAGGCGATCGCCAGCGCGAACGCCCTCACCTTGGCGCGTGGCAGCGGACCCTTCGGCAGCAGCGGCGGATTGGGATGCGTCTCGTCGAGCCATTCGATGATGGCGACCGATTGGGTCAGTACCGCTCCCGCATCGTTCTCCAGTGTCGGCACCAACCCTTGCGGATTGATGGCGAGATAGGCGGGCGCACATTGCTCGCCCTTGCGAAGATGATGCGGCAGGTGCTGGGCGCCGAGGCCCTTGAGGTTCAGCGCGATCCGCACCCGATAGGCGGCGCTGGAGCGGAAATAGCCGTGCAGCTTCATCGGAACCCTCCCTTTTATTTTCCGTCATTCCGGGGCTCGCGAAGCGAGAGCCCGGAATGACGACCTTGTATGTCGTCCATTACGTTGACGCTACCTAGATCGTCAGTATACTGTCAATCAACAAAACGAACGGGAGCCGCACCATGGAAGCCGTGACCAAGACGCCGGAACGCGAGGCCTTCTACAAGAAGATCGATGGCGAAAACCTCACCGCGCTGTGGACGGTGATGAGCGATTTGATCACGCCGGAGCCGAAGAGCGCCTGCCGCCCGCATCTGTGGAAATTCGACGTCATCCGCGACTACATGACGGAAGCAGGCAAGCTGATCACGGCCAAGGAAGCCGAGCGGCGCGTGCTGGTGCTGGAGAACCCCGGCCTGCGCGGCCAGTCGAAAATCACGACCTCGCTCTATGCCGGCGTGCAGATGGTGGTGCCCGGCGACGTCGCGCCCGCACACCGGCACAGCCAGTCGGCGCTGCGCTTCGTGCTCGAAGGCAAGGGCGCCCACACCGCGGTCGACGGCGAGCGCACCGCGATGGAGCCCGGCGATTTCATCATCACGCCGTCGATGACCTGGCACGACCATTCCAACGAGACCGACCAGCCGATGTTCTGGCTCGACGGCCTCGACATCCCGCTGGTGCAGTTCTTCGACTGCTCCTTTGCGGAAGGCTCCAAGGAAGACCAGCAGAGGATCACAAGGCCTGCCGGCGACAGCTTTGCGCGCTACGGCCACAATTTGCTGCCGGTCGACGCGAAGCGATCGTCCAAGACCTCACCGATCTTCAGCTATCCCTATGCCTACACCCGCGAGGCGCTGGAGAAGGCACGCGCGAGCCAGGAGTGGGACGCCTGTCACGGATTGAAGCTGAAATTCAGCAACCCCGAGACCGGCGATTTCGCAATGCCGACGATCGGCACCTTCATCCAGTTGCTGCCGAAGGGTTTCAAGACGGCACGCTATCGCGCGACCGATGCGACGGTGTTCTGTCCGATCGAGGGCAAGGGACGCAGTCGGATTGGCGATGCCGTTTTCGAATGGGGCCCGCGCGATCTGTTCGTGGTGCCGAGCTGGCAGTGGGTGACCCACGAGGTCGAAGACGACGCCGTGCTGTTCAGCTTCTCGGATCGCCCGGTGCAGCAGAAGCTGGATCTGTTTCGGGAAGATCGCGGGAACGCGTAGGCGACGCTGCTAGCCACATCGTCATTGCGAGCGAAGCGAAGCAATCCAGAATCTTTCTGCGGAGACAGTCTGGATTGCTTCGTCGCTTCGCTCCTCGCAATGACGAGAGTATGCCTCACCGCCAGTGCAATAATTTGATCTCCAGCCAGCCGATCACCTTCCCCACCACAAGCCCGAACACCGACAGGATCACCACGCCCGCGAGCAGCTGGTCCGTCTGCATCAGATTGCCGGCCTGAAGCACAAAGGCGCCGATGCCGTACTGGGCGCCGATCATCTCGGCACTGACGACGAGCAGCAGCGCGACGGACGCGGTGATGCGGAAGCCCGCGAGGATGGCGGGTAGCGCGCCCGGCCAGATCACCTTGCGCACGATGGTGGCGAAGGGGACGTTGAAACTCTGCGCCATGCGGATGAGGTTGCGCGGCACCGCGTCGACGCCGCTATAGACCGAGATTGCGGTCGAGAAGAACACGCCGAGCGCAATGGTCGCGATCTTCGGCTCTTCGCCGATGCCGAGCCAGAGAATGAGCAACGGCAGCAGTGCGATCTTCGGGATCGGGAACAGCGCCGAGATGAAGGTGATGCCGACGCTGCGCGCAAGCCGCGACAGGCCGATGGCGAAGCCGACCGCGACGCCGGCCGCCGTTCCCAGCACCCAGCCGACGCCGATGCGCAGGATCGAGGCCGACAGATGCTGCCAGAGCGCGCCTGACATCGCGAGCTCGTAGATCGCCCGTGCGATCGCAGCCGGCGCCGGCAGGAACAGCGGATTGACCAGCCCGGCGCTGCCGGCCGCCTGCCAGATCGCGATGACGAGGGCGAGCGCGATCCAGCCGCCGAAGCGGCTGCTGGCGGGCACGAAGCCGGCGCCGCGAAAACGGACGCGCCGCGTCGTGTCGTCCTTAGTAGACATCCCCGCGCGATCAAGCATGCTGGACCTCGCGCTCGGCGTCGATCGCCTCGTTGCGGATCAGCGACCAGATCTGGTTCTGAAGCGCCAGCAGCTTTTCACGCGCAGCGATCTCGCCGCGCTCGGTGCGCGTCATCGGTACGGTCACGACCTCGCGAATACGGCCCGGCCGCCGCGACAGCACCACGATGCGGTCGGCGAGCCGCGCCGCTTCCTCGAGATTGTGGGTGACATAGACCGCGCCCATGCCGCCATCGGCGAGCAGGCGGACGAAGTCTTCCATCAGCAATTCGCGGGTTTGCGAATCCAGCGCCGAGAGCGGCTCGTCCATCAGCAGGATGGCGGGCTTGACCGCAAGCGCGCGCGAAATGCCGACGCGCTGGCGCATGCCGCCGGAAAGCTGCTTCGGATAGGTTGTGCGAAAATCGGTCAAGCCGGTGCGGCGCAAGGCGTCGTCGACCAGCGCGCGGCGCTGCACGGCCGAGAGCTGGGTATGCAGCAGCGGGAATTCGACATTCTCCTCCACCGTCGCCCAGGGCAGCAGCGCGAAATCCTGGAATACGAAGGTCAGCGGATTGAGGCTGTCCGCCTGCGGAGTCCCGCGCAGCTCCGGCGCGCCCGAGGTCGGCTGCAACAGCCCGCCGAGAATCGACAGCAGCGTGCTTTTGCCACATCCCGAAGGCCCGACGATCGCCACCACTTCGCCGGCACCGACGGTGAAGGAAACGTCGTCGAGCACGGCGAGGTCACCGAAGCGATGGCTGATGTGGTTGGCGATCAGGTCCATTCTATCTCTGTCGTCTGTTCCGTCGTTCCGGGATGGTCCGAAGGACCAGCCCCGGAATGACGAAGGTTTAGTCCGCCTTCACAAAATCCTTGGCAATGATCGTGTTCACATCAAAGCCCTTGTCGGCAAAACCCTGCTCCTGGAGCCATTTGATCTGGTTGTCGACGTTCTTGACGTCCAGCTTGCCGTCGGGATCGATATAGGCGCAATTGCCGACCACCTGCTCGACCGGCAAATTGGTGTATTTTGCGATGATCTCCAGCAGCGGCCTGGTCTTGTCGTTGATGGGCGCGACGCCGTCCTTCATGGCGGCGAGGATGACGTCGTGATATTCGCGATCGGCTTTCGCGAGTACGCCGAGAAATTTCGTCACCAGCACCTTGTTGGTCAGCGTCTTCGGCGAAGCGAACACCGCGCCGAGCTGCCACGGCGTCTCGTCGCCGACCCAACCCAAAAACTTCGCGCCGCCCTCGTCCATCAGCCTTCGCGCGGTGGAGATCGGCAGCAGCGCCGCATCCACGGTTTCGCCCTTCAGGGCGGCCGCCGCGTTCGACAGCGATTGCAGCGGCACGATCTTCACGTCGACGAGCTTGAAGCCGTATTTGTCGGCGAGCAGCCCCAGCGAATAGTGAAAGGACGAGCCAACCTGCGTCACGGCTACGCGCTTCCCCGCGAGGTCCTTCGGCGTCTTCAGCCCGGCGGCATAGGCGTTGTTGCTAGCAAAATAGCCGATCAGGGGATAACCGGCCTTCTCGCGGCTCATGCCGCCGATCACTTTCAGCGTGCCTTTGCCGGCGAGATTGTAGAGACCCGCCGTGAAGGCGGTGACGCCGAAATCGATGTCGCCCGATGTGGTCGCCACCGCGATCGGCTGCGCCGCATCGAAGAACTTCAGCTCGACGTCGAGACCGGCCTCGCGGAAATATCCCTTGTCCTGCGCAATGAAGACGGGCGCGGACGACGACAGGCGGAGCACGCCGACCCTGGCCTTCAGCGCGTCTTCGGCCCGGGCCGTGCCCATCGCTGTGATCGCCATCAGGCCAGCCAGTGCGAGCCGCGCAATCCCGATCATCCCGTGTCCTCCGTCGTCGTTCTCTCGGTCGTAATGTTACAACCGTCACAAACCTTCAGGCACGGGCTGGTCCCGCCCAACGAAGGCGCCCTGTTGTTTCAACGTTTCCTGCAATTTTTCAATGGGGATGTCGCGCGGGATGCGGTTTCCTGCGAGCGCGAGCGCCGCGGCGGAACCGGCGGCCTCCCCCATCACGAAACAGGCACCGGAAACCCGCGCCGCCGACTGGCCCTCATGGGTCATCGAGGCGCAGCGGCCGGCGACGAGGAGATTGTCGACGCCTTCGGGCACCAGCATCCGGTAAGGCAGCTCGTTGTAGCCGCGCGATTCCGGGATTGGCGGGAACGTGAAGACCACGTCGCCGGGAACATGGGCCTCGATCGGCCAGCCATTGACGCCGATGGAATCCGCGAACGAGGCACAGCCGAGCACGTCCTCGCCGCTGAGCTGGTAGCCGCCCTTGATGCGACGGGTCTCGCGGATGCCGAGCTGCGGCGGCAAATCGACGATGTAGGATTTTTCAAAACCCGGCACGGTGCTGCGCAGGAACTCGAATGCGGCCAGCGCCTGCTTGCGGCCCTCGATCTCGCCGCGGGTGAGGTCGTCGGGCTCGATGCCGTTGATGGCGTGGCCATCCTCGCGCGCCACTTGCGTGAAATTCACCCGCCATTCGATGCCTGATTTCTGCGGCCGCACGATCGCACTCTTGCGCGGGAATGTGTGGGTGCCGGCGGCGATCGCCTTCTCCATCAATTGCGGGATGGTGCGCCAGGCATCGCCAGCCTTCTCGGGATCGATGCCGTTGAGGCGGAGCATCATCGATGGGTACATCGGATGGCCGTGCTCGTCACCGAGCTCGAAGGGCGCCCCGGCCCAGACCGCGAGGTCGCCGTCGCCGGAGCAGTCGATGAAGATCTCGGCGCGGACGGCCTGCCGTCCGGCCTTGGTCTCGACCATCAGCGCATCGATGCGGCTGTTATCGCCCATCATGACGCCGGCACCGAGCGCATGGAAGAGGATGTGCACCTTGTGGCTTGCGAGCAGCTCGTCGGCCGCGATCTTGTAGGCCGCGGTGTCATAGGCCTGGGCGAAAACCTTGCCGAGGATCAAATGCGGCGCGTTGAGGCCGTTCAAATGATCGATCCGCGCCAGCAGATCGGACGCCATGCCCTGCACCAACCGATGGGCCTGGCCGTAGACATTGCCATGCAGGCCGCAGAAATTGGTGACGCCGGCAGCCGTGCCCATGCCGCCAAGGAAGCCGTAGCGCTCGATCAGCAGCGCCTTTCGTCCCGCGCGCGCCGCTGACGCCGCCGCCACGATGCCGGCGGGGCCGCCGCCGAGAACGACGACTTCGTATTCGCCGTAGAGCGGCACCTGGCGTGCCGGTTCTTCGATCATCATGGCCCGCATGCGCGTCCGCTCCCAAAATCTCTTGCTTGAAGCCGACTATGAATTAACGCAGGGCGAGCTACAATCCACCAAAATACGCGATCAGCTTTCTCAAATCGAGAAAGGTCGACATGGACACCCTGGTGAACCTTCAGGCTTTCCTCGCCACGGCGGATACGGCCGGATTCTCTGCCGCCGCGCGCAAGCTCAATGTCTCGACCTCGGTCGTGGCCAAGCGCGTCACGCAACTGGAGGCGCGGATCGGCGCGCCGCTGTTCCATCGCTCGACCCGGCAATTGCGCCTGACGGAAGCCGGCCAGCGCTATGTGCATCGCGCCCGCAGTGTCGTCGCCGATGCCACCGACCTGCTCTCGCGCATGGGCGAGAAGGGACACGATCTCGTCGATCACCTCCGCATCAAGGCGCCGACCTCGCTCACCGTGGCGCGCCTTGCCGACGCCTTCAGCGCCTTCCAGACGCAGAACCCGCGATTGAAACTCGAGATCGTGCTGATCGACCGCCCGGTCGATCCCGTCACCGAAGGCTTTGACATCGCCATCGGCGCCTTCCCTCATTCCTTCGGCGGTGTGGTCGACGAGCCGCTGTGTCCGCTGAAACGGCTGCTCTGCGCCTCACCGGCCTATTTGAAGAAGCACGGCACGCCAAAGCACCCGCGCGACCTCGTCGACCATCGCTGCCTCAGCTTCCTGCCGACGGGACCGGAATGGATCTTCGACGGCCCGCGGGGGCGCATCAGCATCCAGGTCAGCCCGCTGCTCTCCTCCAACGAGGGCCATGTGCTGGCGCGCAGCGCGATCGCCGGCAACGGCATCGCGTTGATCTCTCATTATCTCGTGGCGGATGCCCTGCGCGACGGTACGCTCAAGCCGGTGCTGCGCGACTTTCCAATTCCCGAGCTGTGGGTCAAGGCCGCGATCCCCGAGCGGCGGCGCAACGCCGCCGCGGTGCAGGCTCTCTTGCGCGAATTGAAGAGCGCGCTGCTACCGGTGCTGTAAGGCCGCCTCGTTCGCCCCCGTGACGTCGCCGGCTTCTCCGCGTTCAGGCGGCCGAGCGGATGGTGTGGAGGAAATCGTCGACGTTCGACCTCATCGAATCCGCCTGCTGCTTGAGGGCGGCTGCGACCGTGAGGGCGGCTTCGGCGCCGGCGTCGGTCTCGCCCGCCACGGCGCGCACCTGACCGATCTCCTGCGTCACCGCCGTGGTGCCGTTGGCCGCCTCCTCGACGTTGCGCGCGATTTCGCCCGTGGCCGCGCCCTGCTCTTCGACCGCCGCGGCAATCGCAGTGGCGATGTCGGCCATTTCCTTGACGGTGGAGCCGAACTGCCTGATCGCCTGAACCGATTGGCCGGTCGCACTCTGGATGGTCGCGATCTGGCTGGCGATCTGCTCGGTCGCCTGCGCCGTCTGGGTGGCGAGACTCTTGACCTCGCTGGCGACGATCGCGAAGCCCCGGCCGGCATCGCCGGCGCGCGCCGCTTCGATGGTCGCGTTCAGCGCCAGCAAATTGGTCTGGCTGGCGATGGCCTGAATCAGCTGAATGATGGTGCCGATCTTTTCAGCTGCATCCGACAGCCCATGCATCAATTCGGAGGTGCGGTTGGTCTCGTCGGTCGCCCTGTTCGAGACCGCGACGGAGCGATGCACCTGGCTCGAGATTTCACGGATCGAGGCCGCGAGTTGCTGGGTGGCGGAGGCGACGGTCTGCACATTCATCGACGCCTGCTCGGCGCGGGTTGCGACCGCTTCGGCGAGCCCGCGTCCGCGTTCGGCGACCTTTGCCAACTCCTCGGCGCTGCGCCCCATGTCGTCGGCACGACCGCCGACACCGGAAATGACTCCCTGCATGCCCTGCTCGAAGCGGCCGGCAAGATCCGACATCATGCGGGCGCGGTCGGCCTCGCTGGCTTCGCGCTGTGCCGTCGCCTCGCCTTCCATGCGGCGAACCGCCAGCGCGTTTTCGCGGAACACCTCGACGGCGCGCGCCATGCGGCCGATTTCGTCGCGCGAGTCGCCGCCGGGGATCGGCTCATCGAGCTCGCCCGCCGCCAGCGATTGCATCCGGTCGGTCATGCTGCGAATCGGACCGGACACGCTGGCGCCGATCAACCACGCCAGCACCGCTCCCAGCAGCAGCGCGCCGGCCGCGGTCGCGATGACGGTCTGCTTGGTCTGATCGACCGCTGCCGCGGTCTTGTCGCCCTGCTCGGCGCGCACGGTGCCGAGCTTCGCGTTGATCTTGTTGACGTGGTCGTCGATTGCCGCACTGGCCTTCTTCAATTCGGCCTGCCTGGCGCGCAGATCGGCGGCCACCTTGATGACCTCGTCCAGCGCGGCCGCGTCGGCAGTGATCGCAGTCTTGAGCGCTGCGACCAGCGCCTTCAGTTTGGCGTCGTTCGCCCCCGCCAGCTCAGCCTCGGTGTCTGCGATCGCCAGCTGGGCATAGGACAACGCCTGCCTGGCGTCGTCGGCATCGCCCGTCGACAAAGTGGAGCCATAGCGCATCACGGTGATCCGCAGTGCGTCAACGACGCCGGCCAGGCGCATCGGGTTGACCAGCCGTTCCGCGTCTTCGGACCGGTTGGCGAGCGCAACTTGAATGCCGCTGACATTGAGGCCGGCGGCTGCACCCTGGGCGTCGGTTTTCGTGGTCGCGGCGCGCAGCCGATCCGCCGCCTCCGCTGCCGCGGTGAACGACGAGCGATAGGTTTCCAGCGCGGTCTTGACCGGGCCGATGCCTTCCGCGATCGCTTGCAGCTTGCCGAACTGCCGGTCGACCTGATCGGCCAGTTTGCCGACGCCGTCGATGGCCTTGGCCGCGGCATCCTTGTCGCCGACATTCCAGGTTCGGATGAATTTCTCGACCGCCGAGTTCGCCTCCAGAAGCGCGGCCCGCGCCTGTGACATGCCGGCGTCGCCGGCAGCGCTGGTCACGAGCTCATTGACCGTTCCGCCGATCCGCTCGACCTGGACCATGGCGAAGCCCGCGAGCAGGACCAGAAAGCTGAGAACCAGCGCGAAGCCGCCAAACACGCGCGGACGAACGCCGACGCGGGACATCATGTGCGATAATTTCATGGCAAATCCGAAATTCTTCAACGGGTGGAACGGATGGCGGCGAGCAGATCCTTGCCAAACCGCTTCTCGAATTCCTGATCGAGCGGCTTGACCGCGTCGACGAACGGCTGGCGATCGAATGTCTCGATGACGTCCATGCCGCCGCTACGCACTTGCTCGAGCGACGCGGCATCGAGCTTCGCCTGCCAGGTCGCCTCCGCTCCCTCCTTCGCCAGCGCGATCAGCATGGCCTGATCGGCCGGCGGAAGCTGTTCGAACATGGCACGGTTGGCGACGAACGCGATCGGCGCGAAGAAGTGACCGGTCAGCGTGAGGTATTTCTGGACTTCGTAGAGCCGGGAGCCGGCGATGGTCGGCACCGGATTTTCCTGCCCATCGAGCCGGCCGTCCTTCAGCGCGGTGTAGACCAGCGGAAATTCCATCGGGACCACTTCGGCGCCGAGCGCCTTGAACGTCATCTGGTAGATCTCGTTCGGAATGACGCGGATCTTGAGACCCTTGATATCCTCGGGCGTGCGAACCGGCCGTTTGGAATTCGTGACGTTCCGGAAACCCTGTCGGCCGATCGCCAGCAGCGTCAGCCCCTTGTCGGCGAATTTAGTGGCGATTGCCGCGCCGGCCGGACCTTGCGCCACGGCCTTCGCGTGGGCTGTGTCGCGGAACAGGAAGGGAATGTCGAACACGCCAAGTTCGGGGACGACCGAACTGACCACAGACCCCGACAGCACCGCCATATCGACCGAGCCGGCCCGGGTCGCCGCCAGGATGGCGTTCTCGCTGCCGAGCGCGTTGGTGGCGCGCTCGTCGATCACGATGCGCTTGCCGGCCGATGCCACCAGCTTCTGGCGAAACTCATCGGCCCCGATTTGCTGCGGGCTCCCCAGCTGGGAATTGAACGCCAGAGAGATCAATCGCGGTGAAGCGGCAGCCGGTTGCAGAACCAGCAGCCCTGCCGCCGCGGCGACAATCGATCCGGCTTTCCAAAGTCCCAAAACTTGTCTGTGCATTCGACACCATGACGTGACAATTGTCGTAACCCTAATGGCGGGGAATGATTGAACCCTTAAGGAAGGCCCCGCGGAATTACGGAGATTCGCTGTGATCCGCCGCCGACGAGATTTGGGACAGATGCAGATGGTATCGGATTGCTGTGGGATAATGAGTGGTTCGAGGGAATGACGATGGGATCAAGAATACAAATGGCCGCCGCCATCGCGATCGGCATCATGGCCGGTACGGCCCCGGCCCGCGCCGAGGTCGCGCAATGCCGGTTCATCCAGGCCAAGCCGGAGCGCGAGGCGTGTTACCAACGTCAGGAAGCCGCGCTGGCCGCCAAGCGCAAGCCGGAGCCCAGCGCGGAAAGCAAGACGCTCGAAACGATGCGCCAGATGCGGCAGGACGACGATGCCGTCTATCGCAGCATCAACAACATCTGCCGCGGCTGCTGAACGGTGCGACTTGTGACCGAAGTGACGGAAGGGAACGTCGATGCAAATTGAGGACGTTGGGGCCCTGAAGAGCGCAATCGACTCCGGGTGGGCTCCCGAATTTCTGCTATTTTGGGGGCATACCCCGAAGGATCAAAGGATCGATAAGCACGTGCTCAGCCAGTGGTGGCCGGCAACGTTCTCCGTTGACGCTCGGACATACGCGACCGCCGAACACTACATGATGGTCCGGAAGGCCGAGCTGTTCGGGGATCAAGAGACTCTCGCCGCCATTCTGTCTTCGTCCAGCCCCTCTGAGGCGAAGAGCCTTGGCCGGGCCGTGCGCGGCTTTGATGAAGAGCGTTGGATTGCACATCGCTTCGAGACGGCGGTACGCGGCAATTTTGCGAAGTTCGGCCAAAACGCCGAGCTTGAAGACTGGCTGCTGGCGACGGGCGATGCGGTGCTTGTGGAGGCCAGCCCTGTCGACAGGATTTGGGGCATCGGTCTTGCTGCCGACGACAAGCGGGCAAGAGAGCCTCACAAATGGCGCGGACTGAATCTGCTGGGTTTTGCGCTCATGAAAGTTCGCCACTTGCTGAGATCAAAACGGTAGGCGAGCCCCCCTTTCCCCTAGCCGCCACCCCAATTCGCCGCCCGCTTCTCGGCGAACGACGCCAGCCCTTCCGCCGCCTCCGCACTTTGACGCTTGACCGAATGCAGGCGCACGAGCCGCTTGTACGCGGCATCGTCCACGGCCATCCCGCCGAACGAGCTCTCCAGCGCGAGCCGCTTGGTCTCGGCCATCGCCTCCGGTCCGTTGGCAAGGAGCTGCTCGACCACCTTGGCGCCGGCAGCCTCCAGCTCGGCGAGCGGGACGACCTCGTGGACGAGGCCGATGCGGCGGGCGTCTTCGGCGCCGAAGCGTTCGCCTGTCAGCGCGTAACGGCGGACTTGCCGTACACTAATGGCATCGCAAAGCTGCGGGATGATGATCGCGGCGGTCAGGCCCCAGCGTACCTCCGTGATCGAGAACAGCGCATTGTCCGCCGCGATCACGACGTCGCAGGCGGCAATCACGCCGGTGCCGCCGCCAAAACAGCCGCCCTGCACCAGCGCGACGGTCGGGATCGGCAGGGTATTGAGCCGCTGCACGGCCTCGAAGGTCGCCCGCGACGCCGCCTCGTTCGCCTCAGGCGATTGCGGCCGCACGCCGTTGATCCATTTGAGGTCGGCGCCGGCCTGGAAATGCTTGCCATTGCCCCGGAGCACGACGACACGCAGGTTGGACTTCCTGCCGAGATCGTCCATGGCGGCGAGCACGCCTGCGATCAATGCACCGTCATAGGCATTGTTCACTTCAGGCCGGTTCAACGTGACGGTCGCAACCCCACGCTCATCGAGGGTCCACAGGACGGGGTTGGCAGTCATCGGCGATCCTCCGGGCATCTTGTTTGCCGCCCACTATGGCTGAGGCAACTCATCCCGATCCATATCTTTCCGGCGTAGGGCAGCCGCGTCCATCGCATGGCGGGTTGTGTCATGCTGCTGCCGGGCGACATCAAGGGATCAGGGACGGGACATCACACCATGCGCATCTGCATTTTCGGCGCGGGCGCCGTCGGCAGCCATATTGCGGTCAGGCTGGCCCGCGCCGGCCACGAGGTCTCGTGCGTGATGCGCGGCGCCCATCTGGAGGCGGTCCGCGCCAATGGCCTGAAGCTGCGCGTCGGCGATTCCGAGGTCACCGCCAAGGTGAACGCCTCCGGCGATGCGGCCCAGCTCGGCCCGCAGGACGTCGTGATCAGCACACTCAAGGCGACCGCGCTGACGGGGCTGGTCGCCAGCATAAAACCGCTGCTCCAGGACGACACCGCGATCGTCTTTGCGCAGAACGGTATTCCCTGGTGGTACGGCATCGGCCTGCCGCCGCGGCATCCGACGCCGCCCGACATTTCCTTCCTCGACCCCGGCGGGCGCTTGCGCGCATGCATCCCGAAAGAGCGGATCGTCGGCGGCGTCGTCTTCTCCTCCAACGAGGTGACCGCGCCCGGTGTGGTGCAGAACCTGACGCCGGACCGCAACCGCCTACTGATCGGCGAATGCGACGACCGCAATTGCGAGCGCATTACCAGGCTTCGCGGCGTTCTCAACGATGCACGGTTGGAATCGCCGCCGGTGGCGGAGATCCGCGAGGCGATCTGGTCAAAGCTCCTGACCAACATGTCACTGTCGGTGCTGTGCCTGCTCACCGGGCAGACCGCGCGCGGCGTGCGAGACGACCCGGCCTTTGCCGAGGTCATTCCGCGCATGCTGAACGAGGCCAACGACATCGCGCAGCACTTCATCCCCGAGGTCAAGCGCGTGACGCGCAGCGGCCCCGCCCCCAACCACAAGCCGTCGCTGCTCCAGGATTACGAGCTTGGCCGCGCCATGGAGATCGACGTGCTGGTGAAGGCGCCCGCCGCCTTCGCCCGCACCGCCGGCCTGTCGACGCCGACGCTCGACCTGATCGCCGCGCTCGCGATCCAGAAGGCGCGGGACAAGGGGCTTTATTCCGCTTGAGCCTTAAGCGAGCTCATCGATCCAGGCCGCGAGCGTATCGAGCACCTCGGTAAGCGCCTCTTCGTTGGTCCGGCCGGACTTCTTCAGCACCGCGAAGGAGTGATCGCCGCCGGCGACCTCGTGCAGCGTCGCCTTCGGGCCGAGCTGCGCGATCACGGGCTTGAGGAGGCCCAGATCGGCAAGCCCGTCGCGCGTGCCTTGCAGGAACAGCATCGGGATCTCGACATGGGCCAGGTGCTCGGCGCGCTCCGTGGACGGCTTTTTGTCGGCGTGCAGGGGAAAGCCGAGGAAGGCGAGCCCTTTGACGTCCGGCAGCGGCGTCTTGGACTGCGCCTGCGAGGTCATGCGCCCGCCAAACGACTTTCCACCGGCAACGAGCTTCAAGCCGGGGCAGAGCCGCGCTGCGTCCGCGACTGCCGCGCGGATGGTGGCGTGGGCGACCGCCGGCTGGTCAGGACGGCCCTGCTTGTTTTCCATGTAGGGAAAATTGAAGCGGAACGTTGCGATGCCACGATCGGCGAGCCCCTCCGCAATCTTGTCCATCGATGCATGGCGCATCCCTGCGCCGGCGCCGTGCGCGAGGACGTAGCAGGCGCGCGCATTGTCCGGCTGCGTCAGGATCGCCGAGACCGTGCCGATGCGCTCGATGTCGAGCTTGAGCTCTTGAGTTTTGGTCGCCACAATCAGCCATCCCGACAGACGCGTTTTCCGGCCGCCTTGGTAGCGTCACAGGCGCAGCCTGAAAACACAATAATTGCCGCCGCCGACCAGCCTACCAAGGCCGGAAAGCCGCTTGACCGAGGTGACCATGTCCTACCGCTCCTCCTGGATGACCGAAGAGCTCGAAATCTTCCGCGACCAGTTCCGGAAATATCTGGCCAAGGATCTGGCGCCGCATGCCGAGAAATGGCGCGAGCAGAAGATGGTCGACCGCTTCGCCTGGCGCGGGCTCGGCGAGATGGGCGCGCTGCTGGCGAGCGTGCCGGAGGAATATGGCGGCCTGGGCGCCACCTTCGCCTATGACGCCGCCGTGCTCGACGATCTCGAAAGCACGGTGCCGGAGCTGACCACCGGCGTCTCCGTGCACAGCGCCATCGTCGCGCACTACATCCTCAATTACGGCTCGGAGGAGCAGAGGAAGCGCTGGCTGCCGAAGATGGCTTCCGGCGAGATGGTCGGTGCCATCGCCATGACCGAGCCCGGCACCGGCTCGGACCTGCAGGCCGTCAAGACCACCGCGAAAAAGCAGGGCAATTCCTACGTCATCAACGGCCAGAAGACTTTTATTACCAACGGCCAGGCTGCCGATCTCGTCGTCGTGGTCGCGCGCACCGGCGATGTGGGTGCCAAGGGCATTTCGCTGATCGTGGTCGAGACATCAGGCGCGGAGGGCTACAAGCGCGGGCGCAACCTCGACAAGATCGGCCTGCACGCCTCCGACACGTCAGAACTGTTCTTCGACAATGTCACGGTGCCGCCGGAAAACCTGCTCGGCAAGGAGGAAGGCCAGGGTTTTGTGCAGCTGATGCAGCAATTGCCGCAGGAGCGCCTCGCCCTTGCGGTTGGCGCGGTCGCCTCGATGGAGCGCGCGGTCAAGCTCACCACCGAATACACCAAGGAGCGGAAGGCGTTCGGCAAGCCGCTGATGGATTTCCAGAACACCGCCTTCACGCTCGCCGAGCGCAAGACCGAAGCGATGATCGCGCGCGTCTTCGTCGACTGGTGCATCGAGCGCCTCGTCGCCAAGGACCTCGACACCGTCACGGCCTCGATGGCGAAATACTGGTGCTCGGACAAGCAGGTCCAGACCGCCGACGAATGCCTCCAGCTGTTCGGCGGCTACGGTTACATGCAGGAATACCCGATCTCCCGCATCTTCATCGATTCCCGCATCCAGAAGATCTATGGCGGCACCAACGAGATCATGAAGCTGCTGATCGCGAGGTCGCTGTAGCTCTGTTCATCGCGCACGCCAATCGCGTGGGCGGCAGCCGAAGCGCTGCTTGAAGCGCCGCGCGAAGTGGGAGAGATCGGAGAAGCCCCAGTCGAAGGCGATTGAGCCAATTGCCTGGTCCACTTTCGCAGGATCGCTCAGGTCCCGTGCCGCGCCGTCTAATCTGCGATCCATCACGTAGCCCGAGAATGTGGTGCCCGCGCGCTCGAACAGCTTGTGCACGTAGCGCTCGCTGATACCGACGGAGCCGGCGACCGCCGCGACCGTCAGTCCCGGCTCGCGCAGCCGCTCGTGAATGGCGCGGCGCAGCGCCAGCACGGTCGCGTCTGCAAAGCTTGCGGCTTCCGCCGTCTGCGCCCGCGAGCGGCGCGACAGGCTGAGCGCAACGAGATCGAGCAGCACGTCGAACAGCCGAATGCTGTCCTCTTCCGCCATCCGCAATGCGCCGGCGTTGAGGGAGCGCGCGGTCTCGACGATGAGGTGACCGACATGGGGATCGTCGGAGACGCGCTCGGCCCTGAAATCGAACGACGGCGGCAGCCGGTCGCGCAGGGCGCGCGACGGCACCCAGAACGAAGCGACCTCCAGCATCGGACCGCGATCGTGCAGCAGCGTCACCACGCGGTCGCTGTCGACGATGCCGACCTGGCCGCGCGACAGGCTGACCTCGCTGTCGCCCTGGAGCATGCGGCAGCGCCCGGCGAGCTTGAAGTTGAGATAGAAGCAGCTCTCGGTCGACGCCGCGATATCGGCGCGCGAGCGATGCACGGTATGCTCGGGAAAGACCACGCGATTGATGGCGCCGGTGCCGATCTTGATAGCCTCGACCTTGGCCGGGAAGCGCGACGTCGTCGCCGATTCCGGCGTCAGGTTCATGAATGCCTGGCAGATCGCCTCGCGGTAATAGGAAAACTGCTCGTCCGGCCGGGTCACTGCGGTGTTCCAGACGACGTGCCGCGGCCGGCTTGTGACCTGCTCCATCAGTTCGCTCCGAGACCAATCCGGTTCAGCGCCAGCCAAGCGGAAAATGGCCGGCCGGTTCACACTTCGCACAACAAGAATTGTCCGCCGCGCCTCGCGAGCGCCGCAAAGGACCCACGTCATGCCGATCTAACCACACCCTCGGGAGCAGCTACAACATGTCGACCTACGTTCTCGTCCATGGCGCCTGGCACACCGGTGCCGAGTTCGAACCCGTCGCGGCCCCGATCCGCGCCGCCGGCCACAAGGTCTATACGCCGACAATCAAGGGCAATCGCCCCGGCGATGCCAAGACGACCGGGCTGAAGGACGCGATCCAGTCGATCGCCGACTATCTCGCCGAAAACAATCTGAAGGACATCGTCCTGCTCGGCCATTCCTATGGCGGCATGATCATCACCGGCGTCGCCGACCTCGCGCCCGAGCGCATTCGCCGCCTGGTGTATTGGAATGCCTTCGTGCCCAACAACGGCGAATGCCTCAACGATATGGTGCCGCCGCACTTTATCGGGCTGTTCGAAGCGATCGCGGCCGAACGCGGCGACAGCTCCGTGGTGTTGCCCTTCCCGATCTGGCGCGAAGCCTTCATCAACGATGCTGATCTCGAGACCGCGCAGCGCGCCTATGACGTGCTCAACCCGCATCCGTTCGCGACTTTCACCGACAAGATCGCGCTCAAGACCAATCCGGCGGAGATGCCGCTGGCAAAGTCCTATATCAACTGCACCGAGGACGTCGCGATGCCGCACAGCCATCCCTGGCATCCGCGGCTCTCGGAGAAGCTCGGCCTGTTCCGTCTGGTGCAGGTGCCGGGAAGCCACGAGCTGTGCTTCTCCGATCCGGCGCGGCTGGCCAAGGCGATCATGGAGGCGGGGCGCGACTGACCCGCGTCCGTCAAGAGCGCGACGACTTTCGACGATTGCTCCTACCGCCGGCTTCGGCGGCACAGCCCTTGCTTGTCCGCTGACGAATCCAGATCGGTAGAAGCAACCCCTGCTTGTCACGTGTGGCTCCCCGCCATACGCTGCCCGTGTTCGGCAACCGCCATCTGGTTTCGTTTTGCGTCAAGTCAGGAGAAGCGAATGGTTCACGTCTCGCGACGGAAACTGCTTCAGCTTGCGGCTGTCGCGCCATCGGCACTTCCTCTGGGCTGGACGTCGGTTGTATCTGCCGCGACCGGAAAGAAGACCCTGAGCGCGGTGATGCAATCGGACCTTCGCGTCACCGACCCTGGCTTCACGACAGCCATCATCACCCGCGACCATGGCTACATGGTCTACGATACGCTGCTCGGCATCGATTCCAGCTTCAAGGTGCAGCCGCAGATGGCCGACTGGACGGTGTCCGCGGACAAGCTGACCTACACTTTCACCTTGCGCGACGGCCTGAAGTGGCATGACGGCGCACCGGTGACGGCGGAGGATTGCGTGGCCTCGCTGAAGCGCTGGGGTACGAGCGTCGACGGCATGGCGCGCAAGCTGATGGACTTCACGGCCGGTATCGAAGCCGCGGACGCCAAAACAATCGTCTTCAAGCTGAAGGAGCCCTATGGCCTGGTGCTGGAGACGATCGCCAAGCCATCGTCGGTCTGCGCCTTCATGATGCCCAAGCGGCTTGCGGAGACCCCGATCACCAAGCAGATTCCCGAGCAGATCGGCTCCGGCCCGTTCAAATTCGTCGCGGCCGAATTCCAGCCCGGCGTAAAGGCCGTCTACGAAAAGAACACCGACTATGTGCCGCGCAAGGAGCCGGCCGAATGGACCTCGGGCGGCAAGTTGGCCAAGGTCGACCGGGTCGAGTGGATCACGATGCCGGACGCGCAGACCGCGCTCAACGCGCTGCAGTCAGGCGATGTCGATTTCGTCGAGACGCCGCCGTTCGACATGCTGCCCGCGCTCGAGTCCAATCCGGACATCAACGTATCCATCCTGAACAAGTTCGGCTTCCAGTCGTTCGGCCGGATGAATTTTCTGCATCCGCCATTCGACAATGTGAAGATCCGCCGCGCCGCGATGCTGGCGATCAACCAGAAGGACAGCTCGACGCGCAGATCGGCAATCCCAAATATTACAAGCTGTGCGGCGCGTTCTTCATCTGCGACACGCCGCTCGCCAGCGACGCCGGCGGCGAGACCCTGATCAAGGGCAACGGCATGGCGGACGCCAGGAAGGCGTTGGCCGAGGCCGGTTATGACGGCACGCCCGTGGTGATCCTGGCGCCGACCGATCAGATCCTGCTGAAGGCGCAGCCGGTCGTGGTCGCACAACTGTTGCGCGACGCCGGCTTCAAGGTCGATCTGCAGGCGATGGACTGGCAGACCGTGGTCACCCGCCGGGCAATCCAGAAGCCGCCGAAGGAAGGTGGCTGGAACATGTTCTTTACCTACCAGGGCGCTGCCGACTCCTTGAACCCGCTGGTCAACGTCCCGATGGTCGGCAAGGGCACGAGTGGCGGCTGGTACGGCTGGTCCGAGGACTCCAAGCTCGAGGAGTTGCGCGATTCCTTTGCCCGCGCGACCTCGCCCGAGGAGCGCAAGAAGATCGCGCTTGAGGTGCAGAAGGAAGCCTACGACCAGGTGATCTACGTCCCGCTCGGTCAGTTCCAGGCGCCGAGCGCCTGGCGCAAATCGCTCACCGGCGTGATCGACGGCCCGGCGACGCCGATGTTCTGGAATGTGGACAAGAACGAGTAGCTCCCTCTCCCCGTTCTCACGGGAAGAGGCAAAGCCCTAATTCGGATGCCACCAGCGGCCGCCGATCACGACGCCTTCGGAGACGATCTTGCGATCCCCGATCAGGTGCTCGCCGACGACGTCCTCATAGTCGAACTGGCCCTGCCTGACCGTAACAAGCGTGGCGTCGCCGACGCAGCCGGGCTTGAGGCTGCCGAGCTCGGGACGCCGCAGCGCCATCGCCGCGTTCACCGTCGAGGCGGCGACGACGTCCGACAGCTCCATGCCCATGCACAGGAATTTCGACATGGTCGTGACCTGGTCGAACGCCGGGCCGTCGATGCAGAGCTGATGGATGTCGGAAGAGATGGTGTCGGGATAGAAGCCGTTGGCGAGCATCGCGCGCGCGGTCTTGAAGGCGAACGAGCCCTTGCCGTGGCCGATATCGAACAGCACGCCGCGCTCGCGCGCGTCCAGCACCGCCCTCTTCACTGTGCCTTGCGCGGTCGCCGGCGTGTTGGGGAAGGGGCGGAACGCATGGGTCAGCACGTCGCCCGGACGCAGGCGGCCCAGCACCTCCTCGTAGCTCGGCGGCGGATGGTCGATATGCGCCATCAGCGGCATGCCGACCTCGTTCGCGACCTCGAGCGCGATGTCGAGCGGCACGATCCCCGACGTGCCCGAGGAGTGCAGCCCCACGCGCACCTTGATGCCGACGATGAGGTCGCGGTTGGCATCGGCCACCTTGGCCGCCTCGATCGGGTTCATCAGCCGCAACTCCTCGCTCTCCCCGACCATGATCCGGTGCGAGAAGCCGAAGATGCCGGCATGCGAGACATGCAGATAGGCGAGGATGCGAACCTGGCTCGGCTCGATCACGTGCTTGCGGAAACCCGCGAAATTGCCGGGACCGGCGCTGCCGGTATCGACCGCCGTGGTGACGCCGGAGAGGCGGCAGAATTCCTCGGCGTCGATGCCGAGCGAGGTGCCGCCCCAATAGACATGGGTGTGCAGATCGATCAGCCCCGGCGTCACGATATAGCGCGAGACGTCGCGCACATCGGTGCCCGGATCCGCCTTGAGCCCGGTCCCGACGGCGGCGACCTTGCCGCCGGCAAAGGCGATGTCCGTCACGGCATCGAGCTTCTGGGACGGGTCGACCACACGGCCGCCGCGCAGGATCAAATCGAAAGGCATTGTTGTCTCCGGATGGGGTAGCGAGGCGTGGCCGGCACGTCGGCAAGGCCAGGAAGGAAGCCTTTCGCTTCTAGCAAATTTTGCGCCGACGAGCGTGGCAAACAGCGACGGTTGCCCATGACAAAATGGCGATCCCGGGAAGACTCGAACTTTCAACCCATGTTTTACGAAACCGCTCTCAGGTCAACAATATCAGCGGCCTGTTCGCTCGGATTCCGGCTTCACGTGCGAAGCTGAAACATCCGCGGCCTATTGAAAAGACGGCGAGCGCGCATCCGGCAAACATGGAGGCGTCGGCAGGTCTCGGGCCAATGAGTGTCCGGCAAAGGTTGAGACGTGGCCGATATCATGTAGCTGGAGAAAAAAGATGGAACGACTGAAATTGCTTGGCGTGATCGCTCTTTGCGCAACCTTGGCGCCGGGAGCGGCTGCCTCTGCGCGCGGCGGCGGACATGGGGGCGGTGGACATGGGGGCGGTGGCGGACATTTCGGAGGCGGCGGCGGATTTCACGGTGGTGGGCACTTCGGAGGCGGCGGAGGCTTCAACGGCGGAGTTGGTCATTTCCGGGCCGCCGGCGGCTTCCATGCGCCGGGCGGTCTCCATCAGGCCGGACGTCCCATCGCGGCCGGCGCCGGCTTCCATGGCGGTCAATTCCATCATGCCGGATTCCGGCATCGCTACCGCCACGCATTTGCTTACGGCGGGGGTCTTGGCCTTGGCGGCGCCTTAGCGCTGGGCGCCTATTCGGGCTGGCCTTACTATGGCGGCTACGACGACGGCTACTACGGCGATTACGACGACTCCGCTGATGGCTCGTCCTATTGCGAACAAAAATATCGGTCGTACGACCCGGCTTCGGGAACGTATCTCGGCTACGATGGCAAGCGACACCCCTGCCCATAGCTCGATGTGGTGATGTCTTCGAGCCGTGCTCGCCGGCACTTCGGGAATCCCTGAGATCGCTGACGACGCACGGCCCGAATTGCCGGCGCGTTGCTGTTGCCAGTCTCCCCAGAGCAATATGGTTGTGACGAATGTCTTTAGGAGGCTGCTGATCAATCAGCTCATGATGCGTGGCGTTACGAAACCACCACGCACCGCCCCTGGCGGCATCAAGCTAAGTCATCGAAAAGCTGGCGATCCCGGCATGACTCGAACATGCGACCTACGGTTTAGGAAACCGCCGCTCTATCCGGCTGAGCTACGGGACCGCGGAACCCGCTGGTACGGGTTCGATCCCGTCATAGCAGAGCAAAATGCGGTTCGCCAGCCGTCAGGCGGGCCAGACCATCGTCAACCTGAACGGGGCGGCTATACAATCGCTTCCAGGCCCCTCTCGGCAGAGCAGCTCACATGATCGAAAGCATCAGCGCCATCACGCTCGGCACGCATGACATGGGGCGCGCCGTGCACTTCTACCGTTCGCTGGGGTTCGAGCTCCTGTATGGCGGCGAAGCCGCCGCATTCACCAGCTTTCGCGCCCGCACCGGCTATCTCAACCTGACGGCGCAGCCGGACGACAAGCGCTGGTCCTGGTGGGGCCGCATAATCTTCTACGTCGCCGATGTCGACGGGACCTACGAGCGCGCACGCGCCGCCGGATGGCAGCCGTCGACCACGCCGCGCGATGCAGAATGGGGTGAGCGCTACTTCCATCTCACCGACCCCGACGGCCATGAGCTCAGTTTCGCGCGACCGTTGTCCTGACCGCATAAGTCACATCCGCTGACGTTCGCAACGCGCAAGTAGCGCTGTCTCAGCCGCCGTGGCAAGCTCGGCGCGGTTGCCTCAAGCGAGAATTGTATCTGGGTTCTAACCAGGGAGGACGACCATGGTAACCTATGTCGTGCTGGCGAACTTCACTGATCAGGGAGTCCGCAACGTCAAGGACTCGCCGAAGCGGGCCGACGCCTTCAAGGAGATGGCCAAAACGTTCGGCGTGACCGTGAAAGAGATCGTCTGGACGCAGGGACGATATGACGTTGTAACCGTTCTCGAGGCTCCAGATGAGGCTGCCGCGATGTCGCTCAGCCTTAGTCTCAGCGCACTCGGCAATGTCCGCACCGAAACGCTGCGCGCGTTTTCGGCGGCAGATATGACAAAGATCGTCGGCAAGATGCTCTGACGCTCAAGCCCGCGCGAGCGCACCGGACCCGGGATGGCAATCCCGGGAATGGGCCTCTCATGCCCTGATATTGTTCTCGCGCACCACCTTGCCCCAATAGGCGACCTGCTTGTCGAAGAAGCTCTTGAAGGCGGCGCCGTCCTGGAGCAGCAGCGTCATCTGCTGGGTCTCCTTGAGCTGGGCGGCGGTCGCGGGCTCGCTCAGGATCTCCCTGGACGCCGTCGCCATGGCCGCGACGATATCCGGCGGCGTGCCCGCGGGCGCGAAAACGCCCCACCACGCCAGCGTCTCAAAGTCTGGAAAGCCGGCCTCGATCGCGGTCGGCGTATCCGGTAAGCCCGGCAGCCGCTCGCGGCCGAGTTGCAGGATCGGCCGCAGCATGTTGGTGCCGAGTTGGGCCGAGACCAGCGCCGCCGATCCCGCGATCAGATCGACATGGCCGCCGAGCACGTCGTTCATCGCCGGGCCGCCGCCGCGATAGGGCACGTGCATGATCTCGACGCCGGCCTTGGTGCCGAGCACCGTCATGGCGAGATGGCCGAGCGTGCCGATGCCGACGGAGGCATATTTCACCGCGCCGGGCGTCGCCTTGCAGGCGGCGACCACGTCGGCAAAGCTCTTGTAGGGACGGCCGGCGCCGGCGGCGATCACGTAGGGCGCGGTGCCCACCAGCAGCACCGGCATCAGCTCGCGCTCGACATCGACCGGCGGCTTGTCGAGGATGGACGGGATCACCGCGTGGGAATCGAAGGTGACCAGGAACGTCGAGCCGTCCGGCGGGCTCTTGGCAACCTGCGCCGCGCCGAGCGCGCCGGCGGCACCCGACTTGTTCTCGACCACGACGATGCGGTTGAGTTTTGTCTGTAGATTGGCCTGCAACAGCCGCGCCATCGCGTCGGTCGATCCGCCCGGCGGAAACGGCACCACCAGCGTAATCTTGCCGGCCTGCGCCACCGCTGGCGCGATTGCGAGAATAGCGGGCGCTGCCAGCAGCGTGCGTCGTGTGATCGTCATAGTCCCCTCCCCTTTGGTTTTGCGCCTGGCTTTTGCTCTTTGGCGCCTAGGTCGTGCCGAAGCCCGACCCCGCTTTTTTGTATTCTGGCCGTGGTGGACTGAAAATGTCCAGCACGCGGGCCCCATCGGGGCCGGCGCGCATCGTGTGCGGCACATTGCCGGGCGTGCGCCAGAAATCGCCCTTCTTCACCGGAATTTCCTCATCGCCCTGGACGCGGATGGCGGAGCCGTCGAGCAGCACGCCCCATTGCTCCTCGGGATGATGATGCAGCGTGCCTTGCGCATGCGGGGCCAGCGTCACCACCGACAGCATCGCCTGCTCGCCGGAGAAGATGCGCGTGGTCACCCCCGCCGCGAGCTCGCGGAAGAGGCCGTCGCTGGGATCGTCAATGTTGTGAAATTCGTCCTTCTGGCTCACGCCGCCCTCCCCTTCATTCCGATCTCATCAGGATTTGCCATAGGAGCCCTGGTAGCGGCCCTCGCGGATCGCTTTCATGGTCTCCTCCTCGCGCGCGACCTGGGCGCGGACGGCTTCCAGTAGCGCCGCGGCGCCGGCGGCGGGGAACGACACCACGCCGTCCTCATCGCCGACCACGATGTCGCCGGGCGAGATCACGCTGCCGCCGATCGTCACGGGCACGTTGATTTCGCCGGGGCCGTTCTTGTAGGGGCCGCGATGGATCACCGCGCGGGCGTAGCAGGGAAAGTCGTCAGCCGCGAAGGCGGCGACATCGCGGATCGCGCCGTCGATGACATAGCCCTCGGCTTTGCGCCACTGCGCGATGTTCTTCATGATCTCGCCGACCAGCGCGCGGGTCTCGTCGCCGCCGCCGTCGACCACGATGACGTCGCCGGGACCGACCAGTTCAAGTGCGCGGTGGATGGCGAGATTGTCGCCGGGGCGGGTGCGCACGGTGAAGGCCGTCCCTACCAGCTTGCCACCGCGATGATAGGGTTTTAGCCCGACCGCGCCCGGCAGCCGGGCGAGATTGTCTGAAATGACCGAGGTTGGCGCACCGCGGAAGCCCTCAATGATCTCGGCCGGCGGCTTCGGCACGCTGTTCGCTGCGATGGTGATCGTCATGTCTCAATCCTTCTGTATTCTTCTTATTCGGCGTGCGCCCGCGCCTTCGCCGGCCGAATCCGGAAGGCGCGCCCTTCCTTCATCCACGCCGCGCGCTCGTCGCGCAACAGGGTACGGCGAACTTTTCCGGAATCATCGCGCGGTTGCGCGCTGACGATCTCGAAACTCTCGGGGTGCTTGTAGCGGCTGAGCCGGTCATTCAAGAAGTCCGCCATGCCGTCGGCGATGGTCTGACCATCCGCGCCAGATTCGGGCTCGACGATGGCATGCACGCGCTGGCCCAATTCGGGATCGGGCAATCCCACGACGACGCAGGAGCGCACGCCAGGGCTCTCAGAGACCGCAGCCTCGACCTCCGCTGGATAGATGTTGGCGCCGCCGCGCAGCACCATGTCGGCGAGACGGTCGCCGAGATAGAGATAGCCTTCGGCGTCCAGCCGGCCGATGTCGCCGAGCGACTCCCAGCCGTCCGCGCGGCGCTTCGGCTCGGCGCCGAGATAATGATAGGTGGCATCCCTGCCGTCATTGTTGAGGAAATAGATCTCGCCGGTCTCGCCGGGCGCGACGTCGTTGCCGTCCTTGCCGACGATGCGCAAGCGCGCCATCTCCCCGATCCTGCCGACCGAGCCCTTGTGCGTCAGCCATTCCGTGCCTGATATGATGCAGGAGCCCTGGCGCTCGGTGCCGCCATAGAGCTCCCAGACGCGCTCAGGGCCGAGCCAGGCGATCCAGTTCTCCTTCAGCCAGGGCGGCATCGGAGCCGCCATGTGGAAGACGGTCTGAAGGCTCGACATGTCGTAAGAGTTCCGCACGTTCTCCGGCAGCGCCCAGATTCGGTGCATCATGGTCGGCACGAAATTGACCCATTGCACGCGCTCGCGCGCGATCTGCCGCAGCGTCTCCTCGGCGTCGAACTTGACGAGGCCGGTAAGCTGGCCGCCGGTGAACAGCGCGTAGTGCGACACGATGAACGGCGCATTGTGGTAGAGCGGACCGGGATTGAGCAGCGAAACCCCGAATGGAATGTTGAGCGGCGGCGCGGCGACCGTGTCGGTCACGGCCGGCTGATGATCGAGGATCACTTTCGGCCGGCCGGTCGAGCCGCCGCTGGTCATGGCTTTCCAGTAGCGAGCCACCGGCGGATCGAGCGGCTCGTCCGAAAAACCGTCCGGCACGAAATCCGCCGGCAGGCGGTTCGGCGCGTTCCAGTCGGCCTCGCCGCCGACCACTAGCGCCGGCTTCAGGATGTCGAGCACCGCAGCGGCTTCGCCGCGCGGCAGCCGCCACGACAGCGACGTCGGCGTCGCTCCGCACTTCCATACCGCAAACGAGGTCTCAAAGAATGCGTTGCCGTTAGGCAAGCCGATTGCGACAAAGTCGCCGGGCTTGACGCCCTTGGCCATGAACGCCCGTGCGCGCCGATTGGCGCCGCGTTCGAGCTCGTCCCATGTCAGCGTATCCTGCCCGTGACGGACGGCGATCGTGCCTTGCGGTTTGCGTTGAGCGTACCAGCGAGGCACGTCGGACAGGGGCAGCAGCATCAGGTGTTTCCACTTCGTCTTCTTGGCGTCGTCTCAGGATGAGGCGTCGCGAGACGAAGTGTAACAGCCGGAGCCAAGCCTTCAAGATGTCGATGTCAGCGCTCTGCCCCGCAGCCCGGAATATCGAACAGCGCTGCGAGGCCGCATTTCGAGGTCAGCATCTTGTCGCCGTCATGGCCGACCCCGGCGACGTCCCAGACCCGGTGATTGGGCGTGCCGCGGTCGCGCTTGGCCATCGCATCCGCATAAGCGTGGCCGCGGGCGTAGCGCGTGGGACCTTGCGCCTCGGCCATGCAGCTCTTGTCCAGCGCGGGATGCTTCGGATTGGTGTCGAGCGTGCCGAGCAGATAGATCACCTCGCGCTCGACATAGCGCTGCTCCAGCGCTATCGGCGTTGCGTTCGCAAGATAGGGCGGACGCCCGTCCATGCCGTATTTCCAATTGTTGTAGCCCGGGCAGGGTGCGGCGATCGCCGGCACGGGCCGCGTGTTGCTGAAATAAGCGTAGGAGGAGGGATTGGCGACGACGTAGCGGACATCGATATGCTGGCGCGACAGCGCCGCCTCGCCCTTGCCGGCAATGGCATAGCGTTGCGCGACCTGGCCACCGCCGGAATGGCCGGCGACGACGACCTGCTTCAGATTCGGGAAGATGCGCCGGTCCGAGAGTTTTACGAGGATCGCATCGAGCGCATCGAAGGATGAGACCGGATTCGGCGCCAGCGCGGCGTCGCCGCCCTCCCATCCCTCCAGCGACCAGCGCAGCGTATCCGCGGGCAGCTTGTGCGCGTCGATATCGATCTCCGCCAGAAACTGCGGGACGATCATCAGCGCGCTCTTGCCGTCGTCGCCCGCCGCAACCTGCGCAGTATGGGCCGACATGTAATATTCGTCGGCATTGCGCAGGCGTCCGTGCAGCACGATGATGGCGCGCGAGATCGCCGGCAGCGGCAGCGACCAGTCGCTGGAGAGATAGAGCGGCAGCATTCCCTGGCCGCCGACCGAGAGCCGAGCGTCGGCAATCGCCCTCACCGGCTTGCGGTTGGGCGCCTCTTCGTCCGCTGCGAACGCATGGCTGGAAATGAGCGCCAATGTGATTGCGGCGAGACGGGCCAACGCTCTCATGACGGATATTCCCCTTCGAATTCAAACCAATAAAGTCTAAGCCGATCATGTGCCGCGCGGCTGTGACTCCCGCGCCACGTCAAGCAAAAAATGTCAGCATTGCAGTCATGAAATTCCCGAGTTCCACGGGTGACAAGCCGGCGATAAAGGGGCAAAAATCGGACCCGACTCAGTTCGGGTTGAGTTTTGCAAGGAATGCTCTCGTAGAATGTCGGACGTAGTTGCATCGCGTCGTGCGGCGCTTGTCGTTGCCGCAGCAGGATTTTTTCTGCTGACGCCGGTGCATGCCCACGCCCAATGGTGGAAGCGCGCGCCCGTCGATTTCGAGGAATGCGCCGACGCCGCCGAGAAGGCCGCGAACAAGACCGAGAAGACGGCTGCGCTTGCCGATTGCAACGCCAAGTTCGCCGGCCGCCGCAAGCCAGGCGGCGGCTATTCCTACTACGATTTCCTCCAGGACCGTACCTTCGACATCGCAGGTCCCAATCCGACGCCCGAGGAGCAGAAGAAGATCGACGAATCCTACACCTCCTACCTCGCCAATCAGCGCCGCAGCAATGAAGCCGCTCAAGCCGCCGCGCGTCAGCAGCGCGAGCAGCAGGAACAAGCGCGGCAGCAGCAGGTCGCACTGCGAACCGAGGTCGAGCGCGTGTCCGTCCCGGTCGCGCGCGTGCCTGTCCCGGTCGAGCGGCCGAAGGTGCAGCAGTCCGTGAGCCCGCGACCGAAGGGCGCGCCCTGCACCAAGGGCTCGTTCTCCTGCGAATGGCCGCGGCTATCGGAAAGCTTGAGCGATCTGAAGAAGCTGTTCACCCCGGCGCCAAGCAAGCCGGCGAAGAAGGGGTAAGCTCCTCGCGCAGCAAACTCCGCTGTCGTCCCGGACAAGCGGAGCGCTGATCCGGGACGACAGCGGGAGTGTGGCGTCAGTTCGGCTGCTTCTTCTTGCTGCGCTTCGGTTTGACCACCGGCGCACGGGTGGGCTCTGTTGTCGTCGGCGAATTGCCCAACTGCGACCTGCTCTCCTGCAACCGCCTGTCATAGCCGGGCGAGTTCACGACCGTTGGCGGCCTTGCGTAGGCGAGCGTCGACGCGGCGCAGAGCGCGGCCAGCGCGAGCCCAATCATCAGACAACGCGTCATCGTTGCTCCTCCCGCCGCCCGGCTCGCACTCAGGCCGCCCCGCGGATCTGCTGCGGCGTCAGCCGCGGCGGACCATTGCCTGCCGCCTCAGCCTGCTTGATCAGCGCAACAATGCGGCGCATCAGCGGCACGTCGACGTTGTTCTGCTCGGCGAGTGCGATGACTGCGCCCTGGAGATAGTCGATCTCGGTCTTGCGGCCCTGCTTCAGGTCCTGCCACATCGAGGAGCGCGCCTCGGGGTCGATCTTCATCGTGCGCCCCAGGATCGCATTGAAGATCACATCGGGCAGCCTCAGCAGGGTCGGCGCCCACCTCAGCGGGATCGGCGTCGCCGAGGCCGGCGCGATGCCGGCGGCCTTCATCGCAGTCACGCCTTCGGCCATCTGGTCGGCGAACAGTTTTCGCCAGTCGCGGTTCGCCAGTTGCGCGGCGAGCGGCATGTCGGACAGCGCGCTGAGCGCATTGTTCAAATTGATGATCAGCTTGCCCCATTGCACGCCGGTGATGTCACGGCTTGCGCGCACGGTGAGGCCGGGCACCGACAGCGCTGCGGCCGTATTCGCCTCATCCTCGCCGACATGGATGTCGCCGGACGTCGAGCGGTGAAAGCGCCCCTCGCCCATCGCGATCACGTTGAACGGCACCATGCCGGCGAGCACGCGCCGGCCGCCGAGGCGCTCGCGCAGAACCGCGACATTGCCGACGCCGTTTTGCAGGGAGACGATGACGGCGTCCTGCGGCGCGTGCCGGGCAATCTGGTCCGCGACATCTGCGGTGTCGGCGCTCTTCACCGTGACCAGCACGATGCCGGCGCTGTGGAAGATCGCGGGATCGTCCGACAACGCGAGCTGGCCCGCACCGAGCTTCTGCTCGGAGCCGTCGAAATCGGTCAGCCGCAGGCCGAACCGCTCGATCTCGGTTTTGACCCGCGGCCGCACCAGCAGCGCGACGCGGCGCCCTCCGGCCGCCAGCTGGCCTCCGACGAAACAGCCGATGGCGCCCGCGCCGGCCACCACGATCGGTCGATCCGCAACCACCTGACCTTGCTCCCTTGAATGACCCGCCCTCGATAGCAGAGGCAATGCCGGCTGCCCATTGGTTGCGGTGCATTCGCCTTGTAACCGTCATGAGAGCCTCATATGTTTTTGCCCCGGGGGCTGTCACCGGCGAGAACTCGCCGACGAGAACGCCAAAGGAGAGCACCATGGGTCTACTCGACGTCCTCAACGGCATGCAGAACGGCCCCCGCGGCCCGAGCACGCCCAGCTCTGAGCAATCCTCCGGCGGCATGTCGCCAATGACCATGGCGCTGCTCGGCCTGATCGCCTGGAAGGCCTTCAAGCATCTGACGGCAGGCCAGCCCGACGCGGCGCCGGCGCCGCAGCAGCGCTCGCCGCTGCCGCCTCCGACGCCTGTCAATACGGGCAGCAGCGCTGTTCCCGGCGGCCCCGGTGGTAGCGGCGGCCTCAGCGATCTGCTCAAGGGTGGCCTCGGCGGCCTGCTCGCGGGCGGCGCGGCCGGCAGCGTGCTCAGCGGCGGCCTCGGCGATCTCCTCAACCAGCTCCAGCAGGGTGGCCACGGCGAGACCGCGAGCACCTGGGTCGGCAAGGGCGAGAACAAGGCGATCGCGCCCGGCGATCTCGCCAGTGCCCTCGGCGCCGACCAGATCCAAAGCCTGTCCGCCCAGAGCGGCCTGTCGCGCGACGAGCTGCTCTCCGGCCTCAGCCAGTATCTGCCACAGGTGATCGACCACCTGACGCCGGATGGACGGCTGCCGACCGAGAACGAACTCTCGGGCAGACTTTAATCGAACCTTGATCTACGCGTTCTCGGGAAGGGGAGCACTGACATGAGCATGGGCGGCCTGTTGTGGATCATCGTCGTCGGCTTCATCGCCGGCCTCATCGCGCGCTGGCTGGCGCCGGGACCGAACAACCCGAGCGGCTTTATCCTCACCACCATCCTGGGCATTGCGGGTGCGTTTCTTGCGACCTTCATCGGACAGGCGATCGGGCACTATAGCCCCGACCAGGGCGCCGGCTTCATCATGGCCACGATCGGCGCGGTGGTGGTGCTGTTCATCTGGCACCGGCTGGTCGCGAGCGGCGTGATCAAAGGATAGTGGTGCGGGACGTCGGGCACGACGCCGCCCTCGCACTCCGTCATTGCGAGGAGCCCTTGCGACGAAGCAATCCAGACTGTCCGCGCGGACGCTCTCTGGATTGCTTCGCTTCGCTCGCAATGACGAATTAAGTTATCAAATGCATCCCCGCATCCATCCGCACGACCTCGCCGGTCATGTTGCTCGACGCCGGCGTTGCCAGGAAGCAGACGAGCTGCGCGATGTCATTGGCGGATGAAGCGACCTTCAGCGGCACCTTCGCCACCACGCTGTCGCGCACCTGCTTGGCGCCGGCCTCGCCGCGGCCCTTGGTGAACCAGGGCGTGTCGATATAGCCGGGACACACCGTGTTGACGCGGATCAGCGGCGCCAGCGCGCGCGACAGCGACAACGTCATCGTGTTGAGCGCGCCCTTGCTCGCGGCATAAGCGATCGACGAGCCGACGCCGCTGATGCCGGCAACCGAGGACACGTTGACCACGGCGGACGGCCGCTCCGAAGCCTTCGCGCCGGCCTCGAGCAGGCTGCGCGCCGCGCGCACCATCTGGAACGGGCCGATCGTGTTGACGCCGTACAAGCGCTGGAAATCTTCAGCCGACAATCCATCGAGATCGGCATGCGCAACATGCTTGGTGATGCCGGCATTGTTGACGAGCACGTCGAGCCGGCCCCAGCCGCTGGCTGCCGCAACGATCTTGCGGCAATCGTCATCTTTTGAAACGTCGCCCTTCACGACCAGGACTTCCGCCGCCCCCGCCTTGCGGCAGAGTTCGGCCGTGGCCTCGGCTTCCTTCTGGCTCGAAGAATAGTTGATGACGAGCCGCGCGCCGCTCCGCGCGAGAATTTCCGCAGTCGCAGCACCAAGTCCGGATGCGGACCCCGTCACGATTGCGCACAAGCCGTCTTTTGCCATCCGGATTTCCTTCCCCTTGATTGAATGCAAGCCTTAAGCAGCTGGCCCTGTTTAGCGAGTTTGCCGCGCCCTGCAAATCGAGCAAACTCCGCTAAGCGGAATTAGTCCATAGCAGCTCTTGCGCCCATGCCGGAGCCGCAGATGGGCCTGCGGTCAACGCTTGTCAGGGCCATGGCTTTTTCGGATCATCGGGCGCAAGAAGAGACCGCGCGCCGCGCCGATCGGACGGAACGCGCCAATGGCAAAACACGGGGAACGCTGTGGCGGAGAGTGACAATATCGTCGTCGAGACCGCGGAGAAAATCTTCGCCGATCTCGCCGATCCGCAGACCATCAACAACGACAAGAAGGGTTCGTGGCAGGCGCCGCTGTGGCAGGCGCTGAGCGAAGCCGGCTTGCCCTTGTCCTGGGTGCCTGACGATCTCGGCGGCTCCGGCGCCAGCCTTGCCGACGGTTTTGCGCTGCTGAACGCCGCCGGCCGCTTCGCAGTCGCGGTTCCCCTGGCCGAGACCATGCTGGCGGGCTGGTTGCTCGCGCAGGCGAAAATCGCCTCACCGGAAGGTGAGATGACGGTGCTGCCGGCCTCGCCGAAGGACCGCATCACGCTCGATGCCGACGGCGCGCTCTCCGGCCGCGCCCGCGGCGTGCCCTTTGCCAAGGCGGCGAAGCACTTTGCGGTGCTGGCGCACGGCAAGGATGGGATCTCGATTGCCTTGGTCGATGCGAGCAAGGGCCGGATCGAATCCGGACTCAATGTCGGCTACGACCACAGCGATACCGTGACGCTCGACAAGGTCCAGCCCGTCACCGTCAAGCCCGCGAAGGGCTTTGACCAGACCACGCTCATGCTGATGGGCGGCGTCGCGCGCAGCCTTCAAATCGCGGGCGCGCTGGAAGCGATGCTCGACATCTCCGTGCGCTATTCCAACGAGCGCGTCGCGTTCGAGAAGAAGATCTCGAAGTTTCAGGCCGTGCAGCACAACCTCGCCCGCCTCGCCGGCGAATCCGCCGCCGCGCTTGCGGCCGCAACGTCCGCGGCCGACGCCATCGCGAACGCAAAGTCATTCGACGACGCGGTCTACCTCGAAGCCGCCTCGGCCAAGATCCGCTGCGCGGAAGCCGCGGAGAAAGGCGGCGCCATCGCGCATCAGGTGCACGGCGCCATCGGCTTCACCAGCGAGCACATCCTGCACCGCTTTTCGCTGCGGGCGCTGGCCTGGCGCGACGATTTCGGCTCGGAGAGCCATTGGGCCGTCGAGCTCGGCAAGCTGGTGGCAAACCGCGGCGCCGACGAATTGTGGCCGCTCGTGGCTTCGCGCTGATCAGGGGACGAGATAACAATGACCGCTGCCCTCCGTTTCGATCCGATCCGCCTGCCCGAGAAGTGCGAGCAATTGCGCAAGGAAGTGCGCGCCTTTCTCGCCGAGGAAATCGCGGCCGGCACCTTCGATCCGCACAAGCCCAACCGCGAGGACACCGACGCGCCGGAATTTTCTCGCCGGGTCGGCGCCAGGGGCTGGCTGGGCATGACTTGGCCGAAGAAATATGGCGGCCAGGAGCGCTCCTTCCTCGAACGCTACGTGGTGACCGAGGAAATGCGCGTCGCCAACGCGCCGACGCGGCGTTTCTTCGTCGCCGACCGCCAGAGCGGGCCGGTGCTGATCAAATACGCTCCCGAGCATATCAAGATGGATATCCTGCCGCGCATCTGCCGCGGCGAGATCTGCTTTGCCATCGGCATGAGCGAGCCGAACTCCGGCTCCGACCTGTTCGCCGCCAAGACGCGCGCGACCAAGACCGACGGCGGCTACCTCATCAACGGCACCAAGATCTGGACCTCGTCGGCGCACATCGCCGACTACATGATCGCGATCTTCCGGACCTCGCAGCCGACCAAGGAAAACCGCCGTCACGGCCTGACGCAGTTTCTGGTCAAGATGAAGCAGCCGGGCATCCAGGTGAACCCGATCGGCCAGATCACCGGCCAGTACGAGTTCAACGAGGTCGTCTTCACCGACTTCTTCGTGCCCGATGATCACGTGCTCGGCGAAGTCGACGGCGCCTGGAAGCAGGCGACGAGCGAGCTCGCCTATGAGCGTTCGGGCCCCGAGCGTTTTCTGGAGACCTATTACGTGCTGACCGAGCTGGTGCGCGCGGTCGGCCCCAACCCGGACACGCGCAGCGCCGAAGGCATCGGCCGGCTCGTGGCGCAGCTCCACACCATGCGGCGCATGTCGGTCTCGGTTGCGGGCATGCTGCAGGCCGGCAAGGAGCCGGTGGTGGAGGCCTCCATCGTCAAGGACATCGGCACGGTCTGGGAGCAACAGCTTCCGCACCGCGTGCGCGATCTCGCCGCCTTCGTCGAGGAGACCGCGACCAACCGCGAGACGCTGGAGCGGCAACTCGACTTCGCCATCAAGACCGCACCGAAACTCACCATCCAGGGCGGCACCACCGAGGTGCTGCGCGGCATCATCGCGCGCGGACTGGGTTTGCGCTAGTCGCGCGGACTTGGTTTGCGCTAATTCAATCGAGGATCGTCATGAGCACCTATAAAGATATCGGCGTCGAAAAAGTTGGCCACGTCGGCACCATCGAGATCCGCCGCCCGCCGCTGAACTTCTTCGACATCTCGCTGATCAACCAGATCGCGGATGCGCTCGACGAGTTCGATCGCGACATCGAGATCCGCGCATCCGTGCTGTCGGCACAAGGCAAGGCATTCTGCGCCGGCGCCAATTTTGGCGATCCGGCGCGGCAGGCGCAGGAAGCGCGCGAGGCCGAGAAGAAGGGCGACCCGGCTGACAACCTCGGCCCGATCAACCATCTCTACATCCAGGCCGTGCGTATCTTCCGCGCCAAGAAGCCGATCGTCGCGGCCGTGCAGGGTGCGGCCATCGGCGGCGGGCTCGGTCTCGCAGTGTCGGCCGACTTCCGCGTCACCTGCCCGGAAGCGCGCTTCTCCGCCAACTTCACGAAGCTCGGTTTCCATCCCGGCTTCGGCCTGACCGTGACGCTGCCCGAGCTGATCGGCAAGAACAACGCCGAGCTGATGTTCTACACCAGCCGCCGCGTCACCGGCGAAGAGGCGGTGAAGTGGGGCCTCGCCAACGAGCTGGTGCCGCAGGATCAGGTGAAGGCGGGCGCGATGAAGCTCGCCGCCGAGATCGCCGAATGCTCCCCGCTCGGCCTCCTGTCCACCCGCGCCACGATGCGCGCCAACCTCGCCGACCGCGTGATGGCCGCGACCAACCACGAACTTGGCGAGCAGACACGGCTGCGTGCGACGGAAGACTTCAAGGAGGGCGTGAAGGCCACCGAAGAGCGCCGCGCGGCCAATTTTAAGGGAAGGTGACGGCGGCGGCGTCTCGCCGTATCACACCAGCGTCGCCATAATCTCCCTGTCGTCCCTGCGAAAGCAGGGACCCATAACCACAGGAACGGGTTTGGCGGAGACGCGGAGTTATCATCCCGCATCAAACCACTCCCTGTGGTTATGGGTCCCGGATCTGCGCTTCGCTTGTCCGGGACGACGGCGGTATGTGTGGCAACCGCTCACGCCGCAAGCCGGAACGTCACCCCGCCGAGCAGAAACTCGTTCCCCGCAACCGCGAGTCCCTTCGCCTTCGCGGCATGCAGCACGCTTGCGGCATCCGCCACCTGAAACTCCAGCGCGCTCATGATCTCGCTGGCGCCCTTCACGAAATGGAAGGTGGCATTGGGCAGTTTCAATTCGGCGCCGCCACTCGGTACGACCCCGATGATCTTCCCCCAATGTTCCGCGAGCCCCTGAGGATCCGGGCTCTGCATCTCCACGCCCGTCAGCGCCTGCGTCACATCCTTGCGGATGAACTTTTGCCAGTCCGGCCCCGCGGGCGGATACGGCCCCAGAATATCGTCGCTGCCTTTGGTATGGTTGAACTCGATGAAGGCGGCGCGGCAGTCGCGGGGGTGGAGCTGGACGCCGTGATAGGGCGCGTGGTCGATCACGTTGGCGGTGCGCACGCCCATCGCATTGGCGTTGCGGCCGCGTTCGTCCGGATCGTTGCAGCAGAAGATCGCCATATAGCCGCCGCGGCCTCCGGTCTTCTCGATGAAGCGGCCGGCGGTGGTGCCGCCCTTGAACGGCGCGACCACTTCCAGCAGGATCGTGTCGACCGGGAGCAATGCGTTCTCCAGGCCGTATTTGGCGACATTGCCATCGCGGTAGCAGACGTCGAGGCCCATGATCCCGGCGATGTCGGAGACCACAGGCGCGAGCTGCGGCGCGACGAGGCAGATCTGCCGGAGCCGCATATAGGGCGCCATCGTCATGCGCCCTTGAACGTCGGCTTGCGTTTTTCGACAAAGGCCTTCGCGGCTTCCTTGTGATCCTCGGTGTCGCTGCAACGGGTGTGATGGATCGCCTCGCCGTCGAAGCAATCTTCCAGCGCCAGATGCTCGGCGTTGTTGATGTTGCGCTTGATGAAACCGAGCGCGATCGATGGCCCCTGCGCCAGCGACAGCGCGAGCTCGTGCGCGGCCGCGTCGATCTCGGCATCGGGAACGACTTTCGTCACCATCCCGATCGCATGCGCCTCCTTCGCCGTGAGCACCGGCGACATCAGATAGAGCTCGCGCGCCCGCGCGCTGCCGAGCAGCTGCGTCAAAAAATAGGTGCCACCGTAGTCGCCTGAGAAGCCGACCTTGGCGAAGGCGGTCGTGATCTTGCAGGATTCGCTGGCGATGCGCAGGTCGCAGGACAGCGCCATGGAAAGGCCGGCGCCGGCTGCCGCGCCGTCGAGCTGCGCCACCACGGGCTTCGGCATCTGGTGCAGGATGCGCGAGACCTCCATGCCGCGGCGCAGGTTCGCCATTTTCACTTCGAACGGCAGCGGCGCGCGGCCTGCCGCCATCGACTTGACGTCGCCGCCGACGCAGAACGAGCCGCCTGCGCCTTTGAACAGCACCGCACGCACCTCGGGATCGTCAGCCGCGCGCCGCGCGGCCTCGACCAGCCCTGCGACCATGTCGGGGTTGAGCGCGTTCTTCCGCTCCGGGCGATTCATCGTGATGGTGAGCAGCCCGCCTTCGAGCTTTTGCAGGACCATGTCATTCATGGGACGTCTCCCTTGTTGTTGTTTTGCTCGGGCCTCAGCCACACCCGTCATTGCGAGGAGCGAAGCGACGAAGCAATCCAGACCGTCTCTGCGGAAACATCTCTGGATTGCTTCGCTTCGCTCGCAATGACGATCTCTATTTCTTCACCAGAGGGCAGCGCGACTGCTCCAGCGACTGGAACGCCTCGTTGCCGGACACGGTGGCGAGCAGCTTGTAGTCGTCCCAGCGGCCCTTGGACTCCGACGGCTTCTTGACCTCAAACAGATACATGTCGTGGATCATGCGGCCGTCCTCGCGGATCTTGCCGTTCTTGGCGAAGAAGTCGTTGATCGGTGTCTCCTTCATCACCTTGATGACCGCGGCCGAGTCGGTCGTGCCCGCCGCCTTCACAGCCTTCAGGTAATGCGTGACGGACGAATAAACGCCGGCCTGCGCCGAGGTCGGCGGCCGCTTCATGCGTTCGGCGAATCGCTTCGAAAATGCGCGCGTGTCATCGTTGAGGTCCCAGTAGAAGGCTTCCGCCAGCAGCAGGCCCTGCGCGGTCTCCAGCCCGATCGAGTCGATGTCGGTGACAAAGGCGAGCAGCGGCGAGACCTTCTGGCCGCCCTTGGTGATGCCGAACTCGGCCGCCTGCTTGATGGCGTTGACGGTGTCGCCGCCGGCGTTGGCAAGGCCAATCACCTTGGCTTTGGACGCTTGAGCCTGGAGCAGGAAGGACGAGAAATCCGAGGTGTTGAGCGGATGGCGCACGGCGCCGAGCACCTTGCCGCCGGTCTTGGTCACGACGGCGCTGGTGTCCTTCTCCAGGTCCTGGCCGAAGGCGTAGTCGGCGGTGAGGAAGAACCAGCTGTCGAGGCCGGACTTCACGGCGGCAAGACCGGTCACGTTGGCCTGGCCGTAAGTGTCGAACACGTAGTGAATGGTGTAGGGACCGCAGGCCTCGTTGGTGAGACGAATCGAGCCCGGGCCGTTGAACATGATGATCTTGTTGCGCGCTTTCGCGATCTCGCCGGCGGCGAGCGCAGTGGCCGAGGCCGCGACGTCGTAGATCATCTCGACGCCCTGGTTGTCGAGCATATCGCGGGCGATGTTGGCGGACAGGTCAGCCTTGTTGAGATGGTCGGCCGCCAGCACCTGGATCTTGCGTCCCAGCACCTCGCCGCCAAAATCTTCGACGGCCATCTTGGCCGCGGTCTCGCTGCCGGGACCGGTGATGTCGGCATAGAGGCTCGACATGTCGAGGATGCCACCGATCTTCAGCGGCGGCTTGTCCTGGGCCTGCGCGGCGGCGCTCGCACTCAGCGCAAACGCTGCGGCAAAAATGCCCGACAAAATATGCTTCATCGAAAAAGACCTCCCTTATCGCGCCGTACTCTGATGGCGGCTTGGTTATTGCTCTTGGTTATTGCTGTTGCCGCAATCATGCCGCATGCGCAAGTGCGCAGCAAGCGCGAGGGCGTTGCGGGCGCATGATTGCCGCACATGTTTTCCGCAAAGCGGAATGGCATGTTGCGGCGAAATGTTTCCACCGTCATTGCTGTGCAAGTTCATTAATTCGCTGATCGAGTGTGAGGCAATGGCGACGCGTCACGCGA
This sequence comes from Bradyrhizobium sp. 956_D2_N1_4, assembly GCF_052076025.1. Classification (NCBI taxonomy): domain Bacteria; kingdom Pseudomonadati; phylum Pseudomonadota; class Alphaproteobacteria; order Hyphomicrobiales; family Nitrobacteraceae; genus Bradyrhizobium; species Bradyrhizobium sp. 956_D2_N1_4. The sequence goes on from NZ_CP197237.1 coordinate 7,156,514, forward strand.
ACTGCCGTAGGGTGGGCAAAGGCGCGCTCTTCGCGCCGTGCCCACGAGCCCGCGCGACAAATCAAAGACGTGGGCACGTTTCGCTTTGCCCACCCTACGATAGCCTTCGCGGTTCGCCACGTTTGCGTTAGAACTAGAGCACAACGCAACCTTTCCGGGCACCGTGACGCGACTGCTTCATCTCATCGTCGCACTTCCTCTCGTCGCCGGTCACACCGCGTTCGCCGCACCGTGCCAGTTCGAGTCCCAAGGCGACGGCCGCGTCGCCGCAATCGTCGATGCGCGTGGCGTGCGTCTCGACGACGGCCGCGAGGTGCGCCTCGCCGGGATCGAGCCGACCGCAACGACGAAGCAGGCGCTGACGTCGCTGCTCACCGGACGCGACGTCACGCTGCGCGGCACCGACGACACGCCCGACCGCTACGGCCGTCAGGGCGCACTCATCTTCATCGGCGAAAGCGAGGCCCCCATCCAGGCCGTGCTGCTCGCCCAGGGCGACGCCCTCGTCTCCGCCGAGATCGCGGACAAGGACTGCGCGGCGGCCCTGATGGCGGCGGAGACCGAGGCACGGCGCCAAAAAAAGGGCAACTGGGCTGACCCGTCGGCCATAAAAAACGCGGAAAGTCCGGACGATATTTTGGCGGGGATCGGGCGCTTTATGGTGGTCGAGGGCAAAGTCCTGTCGGTCCGGCAAGCTGGGGCAACGACCTACCTCAACTTCGGACGGAACTGGACACGCGGCTTTGCCGTGACTATTTCAAAGCGTACGCAACCCGCGCTCGAAAACGCCGGGATTACTCTTAAGTCCCTGGAAAATAGACGGATTCGCGTCCGGGGCTGGGTCGAGGGGAATTCAGGGCCGCGCATCGATGTGCGCCTTGCGGGGCAGGTCGAGTTGCTGGGTGCAAACGAGCCGACAGGGGTAAGGCCCTAAAGAGGGCCAGGCACGGGTTAAGCGACGTGGATGGGGTGCTAGAACGGCACGTATTGAGTGAACGCCGCCGCCTGCGGGCTGCGCCGGCGGCGCTGTGCCTCGTGCTGGGCTCAGCCCTTGCCGGTTGCGGCGACATGAACCGGTTCCAGACCGCGGCGGCCCCGCCGACCGTGGCGATGCCCAAGCCGAAACCGGCCGTCGCGCAGACCCCCGCCACCGAAAAAGAGCACGAGCGCATCCTGGCGAGCTACGGCGGCACCTATGACGACCCCAGGCTCGAATCGCTCGTCAGCAAGACCGTCGACCGGCTCGTCGCGGCGTCCGATCGCCCCGACCAGGGCTACAAGGTCACCATCCTCAATTCTGGCGCGGTGAACGCGTTCGCGCTGCCGAACGGCCAGCTCTATGTCACCCGCGGCCTGCTCGCGCTCGCCAGCGACACCTCGGAATTGTCCTCCGTGCTCAGCCACGAGATGGCGCATGTGCTGTCCAAGCACGCCGCGATGCGCGAGGACCAGGCGCGCCAGGCCGCGATCGTCACCCGCGTCGTCACCGACATGAGCAACGATCCCGATCTCACCGCGCTTGCGCTGGCCAAGACCAAGCTCACCATGGCGAGCTTTTCGCGCAACCAGGAGTTCGAGGCCGACGGCATCGGCGTCGGCCTTTCCGCCAAGGCACATTTCGATCCCTATGGTGCCGCCCGCTTCCTCTCTGCGATGGAGCGCAATGCCGAGCTCAAGGTCGGCAAGACCTCGCTCGATCCGCGCGCGCAGGATTTCACCTCGTCGCATCCGGCCACCCCCGAGCGCGTGCAGAATGCGCAGACCATCGCACGGCAATATGCAGCGCCCGAGGGCGCCGAGCGCGACCGCGAGACCTACCTCGCCGCGATCGACAACCTCGTCTATGGCGAAGATCCCAGCGAAGGTTTTGTGCGCGGCCGGCGTTTCCTGCACCCGAAACTCGGCTTCACCTTCCAGGCGCCGGACAATTTCACGCTCGACAACACCGCGCAGGCGGTGATCGGCGTGCGCGACGGCGGCTCGCAGGCGATGCGCTTCGATGTCGTGAGGGTGCCGGCCGAGCAATCGCTCGGCGATTACCTGAATTCCGGCTGGATGGAGGGCGTCGAGAAGGCCTCCACCGAAGACATCACCATCAACGGTTTTCCGGCTGCGTCCGCCACCGCCAAGGGCGATCAGTGGCAGTTCAAGGTCTATGCGTTGCGCTTCGGCAGCGACGTCTATCGCTTCATCTTCGCGGCACGGCAGAAATCGACCGAGAGCGAGCGCAACGCGCGCGAGACCGTCAATTCATTCCGCCGCCTGACGCTCGACGAGATCCAGGCCGCGCGCCCCCTGCGCATCAAGGTCATCACCGTGCAGCCCGGCGACACCGTGGAATCGCTCTCCCACCGCATGGCCGGCGTCGATCATCCCGCCGAACGCTTCCGCGTGCTGAACGGGCTCGATCGCAACGCGCAGGTGAAGGTGCGGGATCGCGTGAAGGTCGTGGCGGATTGACGCGCGCTAAGCGCGCGTCATCCCGGGGCGCGCTTAGCGCGAACCCGGGATCTCGGGCGACAAAGACAGTGCCATAGGGTGGGCAAAGGCGCGTAGCGCCGTGCCCACGATCCGTCAATGATAGCGACAGATGGTGGGCACGCTTCGCTTTGCCCACCCTACGAGACCTGCTCTGCCGAGCTACCGCGCCTTTTCCTTCAGAAACGCGATGATGTCAGCACGATCCCGCGCGTCCGGGACGTCGAAGAACATCTTGGTGTCCGGCACCATGGCCTGCGGTCCGGCCAGCCATTTGTCGAGATTGTCCTCGGTCCAGACGATCCCTGAGTTCTTCAGATCGGCCGAATAGTCATAGCCGGGCACGCTGCCCGCCTTGCGACCGACCACGCCCTTGTGCATCGGGCCGACTGCGTTCTCATTGATGGAGTGACAATCTGCGCAGCCCTTGTAGAGCGTTTGGCCGCGCGCGGCGTTGCCGGTGGCGTGGGCAAGCCCGGTCGAGAAAACGATCGCGACGATGGTGAGGACCAGGCTTACGGTAAGGACTAGGCTTGCAAAACTTTGCGGGTGGACGGGATTGGACCGGACGTTCATGGAATCTCCTGCTTGCGTCGCCGCAAACAGGATCGTCCGGCCTGAATTTTATTCCCGTCCGCTGGACGCGGCTTAGGCGCCCGCGTCCATGTCGCCCGCCTCGCGCTGGCCGCTGAGCCAGAGTGCGAGCAGGGTCCAGAACGCGCCGGACAGCAGATAGGCGCCTGAAGCGATGACGCCGAGATTGGTGGCGAGCAGAAGCGCCACCAACGGCGCGAAGCCGGCACCGAACAGCCAGGCCATATCTGAGGTCAGCGCGGAAGCCGTGTAACGGTATGCCTGCCGGAAGTTCGAGGCGATCGCGCCCGAGGACTGGCCGAAGGAGAGACCCAGCAGGATGAAACCGATCACCATGTAGATGGTCTCGCCGAACGCGCCGGCATCGAGCAGCTGCGGAGCAAAACCGCTGTAGATCGCGATCGCAATCGCCGATCCCATCAGCAGCGATTTGCGGCCGACGCGGTCGGCGATGACGCCGGAGGCCACGATCGCCGCGACGCCGAACACGGCGGCGACGATCTCGATGATCAGGAAGCGCACCGGGCTTTCGCGGGTGAACAGGAACACCCAGGACAGCGGAAACACCGTGACCATGTGGAACAGCGCGAAGCTTGCGAGCGGCGCGAATGCACCGAGCATGATGTTCTGGCCTTCGCGCGCGACGGTCTCGGAGATACGCGCGGGCTGCAATTCGCGGGTCTCGAACAACGAAGCATATTCTTCCGTCGTCACCATGCGCAGGCGCGCGAACAGCGCCACGACGTTGATGGCGAAGGCGACGAAGAACGGATAGCGCCAGCCCCAGTCGAAGAAGTCGTCGGCCGAGAGGTTACCGGCGAAATAGGCGAACAGCGCGCTCGCCACGATCAGGCCGAGCGGGGCGCCGAGCTGCGGCACCATCGCGTACCAGCCGCGCTTGGAGGGCGGCGCGTTCAGCGCCAGCAGCGAAGCCATGCCGTCCCAGGCGCCGCCCCAGGCCAGACCCTGCGCGATACGCGCCAGCGCCAGCAGCCAGATCGCGGCGCTGCCGATGTCGTGATAGCCGGGCAGGAACGCGAGCGCGACTGTGGCGGTGCCGAGCAGAAACAGCGCCGAGACCAGCTTGGCGGTTTTGCCGTACTCGCGATCGACCGTCATGAAAATGACGGTTCCGATCGGCCGGGCCACGAAGGCCAGCGCGAAGATCATGAAGGAATAGAGGGTGCCGGTCAGCTCGCTGGTGAACGGGAACACCAGGCGCGGAAACACGATCACCGAGGCGATCGCGTAGACGAAGAAGTCGAAGAATTCCGAGGTGCGGCCGATGATGACGCCGATGGCGATCTCGCCGGGACTGGCCTGGTCGTGGCCGTGCTCGCCCGAGTGGAGGTCTGCCATTGCGGGGGTCTGTGCCGTCGCCATTCGTGCGCCCTTAACGTCCTGAAAACCAAAGCCGACCGCCCGGCGGGGCGCCAGGCAATCTGCCCCTGTCTGACCCAACATTCCGCAGTGCAACATTGGACAAATTGTCCAATGTCCGGATTGCTGCGCCGCAGCTACCCCTTGGGCCCGCAAAGGAAACTCATTCTCATAAGGCTCGGCCCGTGTCCCGTCTCAAGATCCTGGCGCTGCTACCTCTGGCAGCTGCGCTCAGCGGCTGCAACTACGTCGTGCTGGCGCCTGCCGGCGATATCGCAGCGCAACAGCGCGACCTCGTCATCATCTCCACCGTCCTGATGCTCCTGATCGTCGTCCCCGTGATGGCGCTGACGGTGCTGTTTGCCTGGCGCTACCGCCAGTCCAACACCTCGGCCCGCTACGAGCCGGATTGGGACCACTCGACCAAGCTCGAGCTGGTGATCTGGTCGGCGCCGCTGCTGATCATCATCTGCCTGGGCGCGCTGACCTGGATGGGCACGCATCTGCTCGACCCCTATCGCAACATCGGCCGCATCCATGCGGAACGCGCCGTGGACCAGTCCAAGGCTCCGCTCGTCGTCGATGTCGTCGCGCTCGACTGGAAGTGGCTCTTTATCTACCCCGATTACGGCATCGCCACCGTCAACGAGCTCGCCGCGCCGGTCGACCGCCCGATCAACTTCCACATCACCGCCTCCTCGGTGATGAACTCGTTCTACATCCCCGCACTCGCCGGTCAGATCTACGCGATGCCGGGCATGGAGACGTCGCTCCACGCCGTGATCAACCACGCCGGTACCTACAAGGGTTTTTCGGCGAACTACAGCGGCGCCGGCTTCTCTGGCATGCACTTCAACTTCCAGGGCCTCGACGACAAGGGCTTTGACGCCTGGATCGCGCAGGCCAAATCGGCCGGCGGCTCGCTCGGCCGCGCCGAATATCTCCAGCTCGAAAAGCCGAGCGAGAACGAGCCGGTGCGCCGCTGGGGCACCGTCGATTCCGACCTCTACCGCCTGATCCTCAACATGTGCGTCGAGACCGGCAAGATGTGCCAGAGCGAGATGATGGCGATCGACGCCAAGGGCGGCAACGGCCATGAGGGCCTGAACAACACACTGCCGCTGGCCTACGACAAGTACGCCCGCCGCGGCAGCCCGCTCGGGCCGGAGCCGACCTTCGTCGCCGGCACCTGCACGCCCGATGCGCCGCAGGGCAGGACCACCGCCTCCATCACGGCCCCCGCCGACACCGCGCCGCTGCTCGGCGCCGGCCTGAAGCGGCCGATCTTCACGCCGCTGAAGTCCTCGTCCTTCTTCCTCGGACTACGTCCGAAGTCAGACTCCTAAAGAGATCCCGCATGTCTCCTGATCTTCTCAAGCTCATCTTCGGCCGTCTCGGCCTCGATTCGCTCCCGCTGCACGAGCCGATCCTGGTCGGCACCTTCGTGATGGTCGCGCTCGGCGGCGGCGCGCTGTTCGCCGGCATCACCTATTTCCGCCTCTGGGGCTATCTGTGGCGCGAGTGGTTCACCACCGTCGACCACAAGCGCATCGGCATCATGTACATGATCCTCGGCATCGTGATGCTGCTGCGCGGCTTCGCCGACGCGCTGATGATGCGCGCGCAGCAGGCGCTCGCGTTCAACGGTTCCGAAGGCTTCCTTCCCGCCCATCACTACGACCAGGTCTTCACCGCCCACGGCGTGATCATGATCTTCTTCGTGGCGATGCCGCTGGTCACCGGCCTGATGAACTACGTGGTGCCGCTGCAGATCGGCGCGCGCGACGTGTCGTTCCCGTTCCTGAACAATTTCAGCTTCTGGATGACGGTCGGCGGCGCAGTGCTGGTGATGGCTTCGCTGTTCATCGGCGAATTTGCCCGCACCGGCTGGCTGGCCTATCCGCCGCTGTCGAACATCGGCTACAGTCCTGACGTCGGCGTCGACTATTACATCTGGGCGCTGCAGGTCGCGGGCGTCGGCACTACCTTATCCGGCATCAACCTGATCTGCACCATCGTCAAGCTGCGCTGTCCCGGCATGACCATGATGAAGATGCCGGTCTTCACCTGGACCGCGCTCTGCACCAACATCCTGATCGTGGCCTCCTTCCCCGTCCTGACCGTCGTGCTCGCGCTGCTCTCGCTTGACCGCTACGTCGGCACCAACTTCTTCACGAACGATTTCGGCGGCAGCCCGATGATGTACGTGAACCTGATCTGGATCTGGGGTCATCCCGAGGTCTACATTCTGGTTCTCCCCGCCTTCGGCATCTTCTCGGAAGTCACCTCGACCTTCTCCGGCAAGCGGCTGTTCGGCTACACCTCGATGGTCTACGCCACGGTGGTCATCACCATCCTGTCGTACCTGGTCTGGCTGCACCACTTCTTCACGATGGGCTCGGGCGCCAGCGTCAACTCGTTCTTCGGCATCACCACGATGATCATCTCGATCCCGACGGGCGCGAAGATGTTCAACTGGTTGTTCACGATGTATCGCGGCCGCATCCGCTTCGAGCTGCCGATGCTGTGGACGATCGCCTTCATGCTGACCTTCGTGCTCGGCGGCATGACCGGCGTGCTGCTCGCAGTGCCGCCGGCCGACTTCGTCCTGCACAACAGCCTGTTCCTGATCGCGCACTTTCACAACGTGATCATCGGCGGCGTGGTGTTCGGCGCGTTCGCCGGCATCAACTACTGGTTCCCGAAGGCATTCGGCTTCAAGCTCGATGTGTTCTGGGGCAAGCTGTCGTTCTGGTTCTGGGTCACCGGCTTCTACATGGCCTTCATGCCGCTCTATGTGCTCGGCCTGATGGGCGTGACCCGCCGCCTGCGCGTGTTCGACGATCCGTCCTTGCAGATCTGGTTCGTCATCGCCGCGATCGGCGCCGGCTTGGTCTTCCTCGGCATCCTCTGCATGCTGATGCAATTCGCAGTCAGCTTCCTCAAGCGCGAGCAGCTCAAGGACGTCACCGGCGATCCCTGGGACGCGCGCACGCTGGAATGGGCGACCTCCTCGCCGCCGCCGGACTACAACTTCGCTTTCACCCCCGTCGTTCACGACAATGACGCGTGGTGGGACATGAAGAAGCGCGGCTACCAGCGTCCGCTTACCGGGTTCAAGCCGATCCACATGCCCTCCAGCACCGGCACCGGTGTCATCCTCGCCGGCCTCGCCACCGCGATGGGATTCGGCCTGATCTGGTACATCTGGTGGCTGGCGGCTGCGAGCTTCATCGCGATGCTCGCCGTCGGGATCGGTCACACCTTCAACTATCACCGCGACTTCGACATTCCGGCTGACGACGTCATCCGGACCGAGGACGCGCGTACCAAACTGCTCGCCGGAGCCAAGTAAATGACCGTCGCTGTCAATCCCGCCCAGACCGGCGAGCCGATGTTCTACCTCGCCGACGAACACCCGCATCCGGAAGGCTACAGCACCCCGCTCGGCTTCTGGATCTACCTGATGAGCGACTGCCTCATCTTTGCGATGCTGTTCGCCACCTTCGGCGTGCTCGGCGCCAACTACGCCGCCGGCCCCGCCCCGAAGGACCTGTTCGAGCTGCCGCTGGTCGCGGTGAACACCTCGATGCTGCTGCTGTCGTCGATCACCTATGGCTTTGCCATGCTGACGATGCAGCAGAACAAGATCGCCCAGACCCAGATGTGGCTGGCGATCACCGGCCTGTTCGGCCTCGCCTTCATCGGCATCGAGCTCTCCGAGTTCGCCCACATGATCCATGAAGGGGCGACCCCGCAGCGCAGCGCCTTCCTGTCCTCCTTCTTCACGCTGGTCGGCACCCACGGCCTGCACGTCTCCTGCGGCCTGATCTGGCTGGTGACCCTGATGGTGCAGGTCTGGAAGTTCGGCCTGATCGAAGCCAACCGCCGCCGCCTGATGTGCCTGTCGATGTTCTGGCACTTCCTGGACGTGGTCTGGATCGGCGTCTTCACCTTCGTCTATCTCCTGGGAGTTCTGCGATGAACACCGATACCCACGCCGCCCACGCGGACGGCCATCACCACGGCGACGACCACGCCCACGGCACGTTCTCGACCTACATGCTCGGCTTCGTGCTCTCGGTCGTGCTGACCGCGATCCCGTTCTGGCTGGTGATGAGCGGCGCGCTGCCGAGCAAGCAGATCACCGCGCTCGTCATCATGGCCTTCGCTGTCGTGCAGATCGTCGTGCACATGATCTACTTCCTGCACATGAACACCAAGTCCGAGAACGGCTGGAGCATGATGGCGCTGATCTTCACCATCGTCATGGTGGTGATCGCGCTGTCCGGCTCGCTGTGGGTGATGAACCACCTCAACAGCAACATGATGCCGATGCACCAGATGACGGGAATGAAGTAAGCGAGACTCCGAAGTGAGCAAGGCTTGGACCGTGACGGGCAGGGACAAGGGCGCGCGACGCAACGCTGCGCGTCCGCGCCTGTGGCTCACGGTTCTCTCGCTCGCGGCCTTTGCACTTCTGATCGCACTCGGCGTCTGGCAGATCGAACGGCGCACCTGGAAGCTGGCGCTGATCGACCGCGTCGAGCAGCGCGTCCATGCCCCGGCCCAGCCGATCCCGTCGCCCGCGGCCTGGCCGGCCGTCTCCACCGCAAACGACGAATACAGGCACGTCAGCCTCACCGGCCGCTTCCTGCATGACCGCGAGACACTGGTTCAGGCGGTCACCGAGGAAGGCCCCGGCTATTGGGTGCTGACGCCGCTTCAGCGCGGCGACGGCACGCTGGTGCTGGTCAATCGCGGCTTCGTGCCGTCCGAGCGGCGCGACGCATCGACGCGCCAGAGCGGCAATCCGAACGGCCAGGTCGAGATCACGGGCCTGCTCCGCATGACGGAGCCGAAGGGCGGATTCTTGCGGAACAACGTGCCCCAGCACAACCGCTGGTACTCGCGGGATGTCGCCGCGATTGCGGCAGCGCGCGGCCTCCACGATGTCGCGCCGTTCTTCATCGATGCTGACGCCGGATCACAAACCACCGGCGCGCCGATCGGCGGATTGACCGTGATCCGCTTTCCCAATAACCACCTGATCTACGCGCTGACGTGGTTTGCCCTGGCTTTCATGCTGGCCGGTAAACTTTTCGTCACATTCGGCGGCGGGCTGTTCCGCCGCAAGCGCTTCGTCCACGAACCGGCCGGCGGCTCCGATGCCACCGCCCGCAGGACGGGATCAGATGCTGGAACGATCGTCGAATCTACCTGACGACGGAATGACGCATGACGCCGTCACGCTGCAATCGCAGGCGGACGCGCGCAGCGAACTGATCGGCGTTGCGCCGACCGACGACGAGACCAACCGCAAGAACATGGCGCTGCTGATCCAGCTGCGCTGGACCGCGGTGGTCGGCCAGATCGTGACCATCGGCGGCGTGCATTTCGGCCTGGGTATCCCCCTGCCATTGGAACGGATGGGCGCGGTGATCGGCGCGCTGCTGCTGCTCAACGCCTCCAGCCTCGTCTGGGTGCGCCATCGCGCCGCGATCACCAACAACGAGCTGCTGGTCGCCTTGATGCTCGATGTCGCCGCACTGACGGCGCAGCTCTACCTCAGCGGCGGCGCCACCAATCCCTTCACCTCGCTGTTCCTGCTCCAGGTGACGCTGGGCGCGGTGCTGCTTAATGCCCGCTCGACCTGGTCGCTGGTCGCACTGACCTGCGCGAGTTTCATATGGCTGACCATGGCCTACCGGCCGCTCGACCTGCCGCCGAACCCGATCAGCGAGGCCTACAGTCTCACCGTAACAGGCATGCTGCTGGGCTTCGTCCTCAACGCCGTGCTGCTTGTCGTGTTCGTCACCCGGATCAACAGGAATTTACGCGAGCGCGATGCGCATCTGGCGGCACTGCGCCAGCACGCGGCCGAGCAGGACCACATCGTCCGCATGGGCCTGCTCGCCTCCGGCGCGGCGCATGAACTCGGCACACCGCTCGCCTCGCTGTCGGTCATCCTCAGCGACTGGCGCCGCATGCCCGATCTCGCCGCCGATCAGGAACTTGCCGAGGATCTCGCGGAGATGGAAACCTCTCTGCAACGCTGCAAGACCATCGTGACGGGCATCCTGGTGTCGGCGGGCGAAGCGCGCGGCGAAGGCTCCTCGCCGACGACGGTGACGGCCTTCGTCACCGCGCTGGTGAACGAGTGGCGCGACGCACGCTCGGCCCGCACGCTCTATTTCGTCAACACGTTCGGCGAGGACGTCGCGATCGTCTCTGACATCGCGCTAAAGCAGGTGATCTTCAACGTGCTCGACAATGCCTATGAGGTCTCGCGCGAATGGGTGGAGCTGCTGGCCGAGCGCGAGGGCGACAATCTCGTGCTGTCGATCAGCGATCGCGGCCCGGGCTTTGCGCCGGAGATGCTGGCGCAGCTGGGAAAACCCTATCACTCGAGCAAGGGCCGCGCCGGCGGCGGGCTCGGCCTGTTCCTGGTGGTGAACGTCGTGCGCAAGCTCGGCGGCAGCGTGACCGCCGAGAACCACAGGAAGCGCGGCGCCACCGTCCGCCTGACGCTGCCGCTCGCAACGCTCGCGATCGGAGGAAATTTTGACGCCTGACCGTTCGCTCATCGTCGTCGAGGACGATGCCGGCTTCGCGCGCACGCTGAAACGCTCATTCGAGCGCCGCGGCTATGACGTTGTCCTCGCAGCTTCGATCGAAGAGGTGCGGAAGGTGCTGGAGGAGCGATCCTTTGGACACGCGGTGGTCGATCTCAAGCTCGGTGGCGCCTCGGGCCTCGCCTGCGTCGAGCTGCTGCACACGCATGATCCGGAGATGCTGATCGTGGTGCTGACCGGCTTTGCCAGCATCTCCACCGCCGTCGAGGCGATCAAGCTCGGCGCCTGCCACTACCTGGCAAAGCCGTCGAACACCGACGATATCGAAGCCGCCTTCAACAAGGCCGAAGGCAACGCCGAAGTCGCCCTCGATGCACGGCCGACCTCGATCAAGACGCTGGAATGGGAGCGCATCCACCAGACGCTGATCGAGACCGATTTCAACATCTCGGAAGCGGCGCGACGATTGGGCATGCACCGGCGCACGCTGGCAAGAAAGCTCGAGAAGCGGCCGGTGAAGTGAGCCTAGGACGACGCCGTCGCGAGCTTGCCGACCTCGGAGAGAAGCAACTTCAGGATCGGGGATTGATTCGCCTTGTGATAGGCGACAACGAGATCAAGCTTGGGTGCTTCTCCCCGCACCGGCCGGGTGGTGATCGTCTCCGGCAGATATCGCTTGGTGTAGGCCGGCAGCATCATGACGCCGCGCGTGGAGGCGATCATGGAGATCGCGTGGACGACATTGTGGACTTCGCGGTCTGGCTTGAGGTCGATTCCGGTCCGGCTGAAATAATCCAGAACGATACGACGAACCGCGGGAGCGGATTTGGACGGTAGGTAGAAGGTCTCGTCCCTGATCTCCTCGGGCGCCACCGCGGCTTGCGATGCCAGCCGATGGTCGCTCGGAAAGACGAAGACCAGCGGATCGGTGCGCACGCGCCGGCAGACCAGATCTTCCATGTGCTCCTCCGGCCGGATGAAGGCAGCATCGAGCTTTCGCCGCATCAGGGCCTTGGCAAGCGAGGGCGAATAATCGCTCGACAGGCGGATATCGATGCCGGGAAATGCGTCGCGCAGAATGCGATCCACCTCGGGCAGCAGGTCGATTTCGGCGCCCGACAGAAAGCCCAACGAGAAAGCGGGCTGCGGGGGCTGCGCGGCACGGAGCGCCGCTTCCTTGGCAGCCTCCGCCTGAAGCAGCGCCATTCTGGCGTGCTCGAGAAAGGCCTTGCCGGCCGCCGTCAGCGCGATGCCTTGGGCGCTGCGGTTCATCAAGGGAACGCCGACCTCCCGTTCGAGGTCCCGGATTTGCCGGCTGAGCGACGGCTGCGACGTGTGCAGCTTCTGCTCGGCCGCAACAGTCAAACTGCCTGCATCGGCAACGGCGACGAAATAGCGGAGATGCCGAAGCTCCATCGCGATCTCCCATATCTTGCAGGCATGGGGCCAGCTTACAAAGTCTTTTTCTAGGCGGCCAGCTGCCCGTATAGCCGGCGTGAACGAGGTCTGCCTGGCAGGCAGAGGCGCACGGGAGCGAGCTTCACATGCTCAAGAGCATTCAGACGTCGCTGCTGATCCTCGCGCTGGCGGGATCTGGCGAAGTGGCTGCGCAATCCTCCAACACGCAGGCAAAGGCAAACAGCATGGAACTGGATGTGACAGGATTGAAGCAGGCGTTGCTCGGCGACTGGGAAAGCATCGCACCGGAGGTGCGCCCGAGCGCGGCGAAGAACGCCGACGGCACGCTCAAGCCCTTCTATCTCAAGCGGGCCTTCAAATATCTCCCCTCCGACCGTTTCGAGCTCGAGATCGTCAACTCGGCCGATCCCTACAGCGCCGTGCCGCTCGCGCGGATCAGGATTGGCGGCCATATGCTGTGGAAGGGTGCGCATCCCATCGCTCCGGGCGCGCAGAAGGTCGACTTCGTTGCCGACGAGACCTACGAGGTTACGCCGCTGGCACAGGGATTTGCCGATGTGCTCAACAAGGTCGCCGCGGTCGGATATGCACCGTGGGACGTAGGCGCGCCCCAGAGCATCTTCGGCAAGACCTTCGCTCCCTTCGGTCTCGCCGAGGCCACGAACTTCATGGAATATGATCTCGTCTATCTCAGGGGCAACCTCCTGTTCTGGGGCGCCCGCAACATCGACGGCCGTGGCTTTGACACCGAGCAGAACCGGCCGACCAATTTGCAGATTCCGCTGATCAGGAAGTGACTCGAGACAAGTTCGTCACACTCTCCCTCGACGCGATGCCCCCGACACGGGGCCTGAGCACCCGTGGCCGTGCGAACGCATGGGTTGCACCGTCGCAAAGTCTGATCCACTCAAAACAAAAAAGCCCGGCCAACCGGCCGGGCTTTTGATTGCTTGCGATCGACGCGAGACGCTTACGCGGCCTCGTCGGCGACGGCGGTGTCGTCGCCATCGGTATCGCCGTCGGCATCCGCCTCGCCCTCGCCGTCGGCGGCTTCCGCCTTGGCGTTGGTGCGGCGCGGGCTCTTGGCGAGCTGGGCCTCGATCTCCTTGACCGCTTCGGTCTCGGTCGAGTGCTGCACAACCGCGATCTCGCGGGAGAGACGATCGAGCGCCGCTTCATAGAGCTGACGTTCAGAGTACGACTGCTCGGGCTGCGACTCGGAACGGTAGAGGTCGCGCACGACTTCCGCGATCGCGACGATGTCGCCCGAATTGATCTTTGCTTCGTATTCCTGGGCGCGGCGCGACCACATGGTGCGCTTGACGCGGGCGCGGCCCTTCAGCGTCTCCAGCGCCTTCTTCACCAGCGCGGGGTCGGACAGCTTGCGCATGCCGACGTTCGCAACCTTGGCGGTCGGCACGCGCAGCGTCATCTTGTCCTTGATGAAATTGATGACGAACAGCTCGAGCTTCGCACCGGCGATCTCCTGCTCCTCGATGGCCAGGATCTGGCCAACGCCGTGAGCGGGATAGACGACGAATTCGTTGGCCTTGAAGCCCTGGCGCTGGGTCACGACCTTCTTTTCCTCGACCTTCGGCGCGGGTGCAGCAGCCTTCACGGCCGGCTTCGCAGCAGCAACGGGGGCTTTGGCAGGGGCGGCAGCAACAGGAGCCTTCGGAGCAACGGGCTTGGCAGCGGAAGCCTTGGCAGCAGCAGGCTTGGCAACGGTCGCTTTCGCGGCCGGTTTGGCAGTCTTGTGAGGCATTGCGCTTCTTTTGTTCTTCGAGGACTTTGCAGCCGGTGCCTTAGTCGCGGTCCGACCCTTGGATGCGCTACGGCTGGCCGCGGCGACTTTTTTGGCCTCCTTATGGGAAGCCCTCGCTGAAGTACTCTTTTTACGCGTTTTCTGTGACACAGCCTGCGCGCGGAAACTGCCACGCCCCTGTTCGACATTTGGTTTCACGGGAACCCAACGGGGCCAACTGGGCTGACGGGGTTCAGCTTAATGTGCTCAATATAGCACATTTCCCGCAAAAATCAATGATTTAGGGGTCTTGAGGGCTGGTTTTCGGCGCTGACGAAGATATTAGGGTTAAGTTTGGGCGAGAATTAGTCTCCCGAGCCCGGGTTCGGAGAAAAATATTTCTCGAACTTGCCGTCCTGGCCGTCGAATTCCTTCGCGTCGGGGGGTGATTCTTTCTTCTGGGTGATGTTCGGCCAGCTTTTGGCGTAGTCGGCATTGACCTGGAGCCACTTTTCCAGGCCCGGTTCCGTGTCCGGCTTGATGGCGTCGGCGGGGCATTCCGGCTCGCACACGCCGCAGTCGATGCATTCGTCAGGATGGATGACGAGCATGTTCTCGCCCTCGTAGAAACAGTCGACCGGGCAGACCTCGACGCAGTCGGTATACTTGCACTTGATGCAGGCTTCAGTGACGACGTAAGTCATCCAACGCTCCGAAAAGCTCTTTTAAAAGTCGCGGCTTGCGTAGCGCGGATGGCCCGGCGCCGCAAGGTCGGGAACGGCCGATCATGACGGCTTTACGCGTTTGATCGACCAAGAAATGAATTCAAAGCGCAATTAATTGCGCTTCGCTTCGCTCAGCTCCTCATAGAGCACGCGGGCCGAGGCGGCATCGCCGCGGCGCTCGTTGAAAGCGGTTACTTTCAGCACGCGCACGGTGCGATCGAGCGCGATGGTGATCACGTCGCCGATCTTGATCGCATGGCCCGGCGACTTCTCGCGCGTGCCGTTGATACGAACGTGGCCGGACTCAACGAGCTCGGCCGCGGAGGTGCGCGCCTTCACCACCCGCGCGTGCCACAGCCATTTGTCGAGGCGCTGCCGCTCGGTCGTGGGATCACTCCTTGCGACCGGACAGCTGCTCTTTCAGCGCAGCGAGCTTTGCGAAGGGCGAGTTCGGATCGGCCGGACGATCGCGCTCGCGCGGGTTCGCGCTCGAGGCGTAGGGGCGCAGCGACGGCCCGCCCTGACGGTCGCGGCCCTTGTCGCGGTCACGGCCGCGATTGTCGCGGCCCTTGTCGCGATCGCCGCCGAACTTGCCCTTGTTGCGATCGCGATCCTTGTTGTCGCGATCCTTGCCCTCGAAGCGGCGGTTCTTGTCGTCGCGCCCCTCTTGGCGCGGCGCGCCTTCGGCGCCGCCTTCGCGCGGCTTGCGGAAATCCTTTGCCCCATCTCTGCGATGACCGCCGTGACGATGGCGCTCATTGCGCTTCTCGCCGTCGGCTGACGGCGCGGCCGCGCCTTCGGCAGGGGCGGCGCCAGCTTCGGCACCGGCCTGCTGCGGGCGCTGATTGTGGTGACGCTGATGGCGATGCCGCTCGTGGCGCGGCTTGCGATCGTCGTGACGGCCGCCGGGACGCCAGACCTCGACGAGCTCGGGCTCGGCAGGCGCAGTGGCAGCCTCGACCGGCGCGGCGGCATCAGCGGATGCAGCGGCTTCCGTTGCAGCGGCCTCGGCGGGAGCGGCTTCCACCGCCTCGCTGGGCGCAGCAGCCTCTTCCGCCGGCGGCGCGATGCCGGGGGCATCCTCGGGCGTGACGGGGGCATCCGGCGATGCTTCGAGCGCCGGCTCGTCATGCGCGGGCTCGTCGTGCTGCTCCATGCCGGGCGCGTCCTCGACGGTGACGGGCTCGGCGGCGGCTTCGATCGCGGTGTCCACGCTCGCGGCGGCATCATCGGTCGCAGCCGGTCCAGTCGGAGCCTCTGCGCTTGCTTCGGCCGCCGGCGTCTCCGCGACAGCAGCCACCGGCTTCGGCGGCAGCGGCGCACGCTTCTCCATGCGATAGCCGAGCGCGCGCAGCACCGAGGCGAAATCCTCGCCGGCCGAGCCGGTGAGCGAGGTCATCGCCTGCGTCACCACAAAGCTGCGGCCATCGAACGCGCCGGCGGGCTTTTCGCCGGGCGAGTTCTCGCGCCAGGCCAGCGCCGGGCGGATCAGATCGGCAAGCCGCTCCAGGATGTCGACGCGCACGGCGCGCTCGCCGGCCTGCTTGTAGCCGAGCACGCGATAGGCATCGCGCGGCAGCTGCTTGTCGACCGGGAACGAGGTGCGGCCCGAAGATGCCAGATGCTGCGCGCCCGAGAGAGAGGACAGATCGACATTGTCCTGCTTCAGCGCCCACAGCAGTGCGGCCAGCGCGCGTCCGGCGGGCTTCAGCAGGCCGGGGAAATAGATGTGATAGGCGCCGAAACGGACGCCGTATTTGCGCAACACGGCGCGCGAGGGCTGGTCGAGATCCTTCAGCTCGTTGGCGATCTTGGGACGCTCGAGCACGCCGAGCGCCTCGACCAGCTGATAGGCGATGCCGCGGGCAATGCCGGTGACGTCCTCGGCCTTCGACAGCTCGAACATCGGCCCGAGCAGCTTTTCGATATGGGTCTTGAGCCAGAGCTCGAGCCGGGCCTGCACCTTCTCGCGCGGCGCACCGGTGAGGCGCTCGTCGGAGATGATGCGGATGCGCGGATGCAGCGCCTCCTCCGCGGCAGACAGGCGCGCCACGGCATCGCCGGTCCAGCGGATGGTGCCTTCCGAGGTCAGCACGAACTGATCGTCCGGCGCATTGCCCAGTTTTTCGGCGCGCGCATTGATCTCGCCGGCGAGCACCGCTTGCGCTGCAGCCTGCAAGGCTTTCGCATCGGAGCCTGCTTCCGCCGCATCCGGTGCAAAGGTGAAGCCATCGAGGCGGCCGATGACATGGCCTTCGACGATGACTTCGCCGGTCTTGCCGATTTCAGTATTCAAGCTCGTGTTCTCCCGCAGGCGGCGCATCAATACACTGGTCCGGCGATCAACGAAACGCTCAGTCAAGCGTTCATGGAGCGCATCCGATAATTTATTTTCGACCTCGCGGGCGATCCCCTGCCAGCGTTCGGGGTCTTTCAGCCAGTCCGGGCGGTTGGCGACGAAGGTCCAGGTGCGGATCTGGGCGATCCGGGCCGACAGCGTGTCGATGTCGCCGTCGATGCGGTCGGCCTGGTCGACCTGGGCCGCGAACCAGGAATCGGGGATGCAGCCCTTCTGCATCAGGAAGCCGTAGAGCGTGGTCACGAGCTCGGCGTGGGCGGCCGGCGACAGTTTTCGGTAATCGGGGACCTGGCAGGCCTCCCACAGCCGTTCCACGGCCGCCTTGCCATGCGCGATATCGCGCACCTCGACGTCGCGGGCGGCGTGGTCGAGCACGCGCATGTCCTCGGCGATGGGCGCGCGCGTCAGCGCCTCATGGCCGGGCGACTGGTTCAGCGACACCTGGAGCGCGCCGAGCGAGGCGAAATCCAGCTTCGCATTGCGCCATTGCAGCATCTTCACGTTGTCGAAGGTGTGGTTCTGCAGCGCGTTGACGAGCTCGGGCTCGAACGGCCCGCAGCGGCCCGTCGTCCCGAAAGTACCGTTGCGGGTGGCGCGCCCCGCACGGCCGGCGATCTGCGCGAATTCGGCCGGCGTCAGGCGGCGGAACTGGTAGCCGTCGAACTTGCGGTCGGAGGCGAAGGCGACGTGGTCGACGTCGAGATTGAGGCCCATGCCGACGGCGTCGGTGGCGACGAGGTAGTCGACGTCGCCGTTCTGGAACATCTCCACCTGCGCATTGCGCGTGCGCGGGCTAAGCGATCCCAGCACCACGGCGGCGCCGCCATGCTGGCGGCGGATCAGCTCGGCGATGGCGTAGACCTCGTCTGCGGAGAACGCGACGATGGCGGTGCGGCGCGGCTGGCGCGTGATCTTGCGGTCGCCGGCGAATTCCAGCTGTGACAGGCGCGGCCGCGTGATCATGGACACGCCGGGCAGCAGCCGCTCGATGATCGGGCGCATCGTGGCCGCGCCCAACAGCAGCGTTTCGTCGCGGCCGCGGCGGTTGAGGATGCGGTCGGTGAAGACGTGGCCGCGTTCGAGATCGGAGGCGATCTGGACCTCGTCGACGGCGAGGAAGGAGACGTCGAGGTCGCGCGGCATCGCCTCGACGGTCGACACCCAGTAGCGCGGGTTCTTCGGCTTGATCTTCTCCTCGCCCGTGATCAGCGCGACGGCCTCGCTGCCGACCCGCGCGGCGATCTTGTTATAGACCTCGCGCGCGAGCAGCCGCAGCGGCAGCCCGATCACGCCAGAGGGATGCGCGAGCATCCGCTCGATGGCGAGATGGGTCTTGCCGGTGTTGGTCGGCCCGAGCACCGCAGTGACGCCCGCGCCGGGTGCGCGCTCGGAGGCGAAGGGGGAGGAGGAGAAGGCCATGTCTGGAGATTAGGTAGTGGCGATTTGGGCGAATGTCAGTGCTGCTTTGGGGTGTGTTGAGGGCTGGGAGGTGTCGGCCATGTCTCCGAACGCTACGCTGCAGCCAAGCATTCCGCTGTCATGCCCCGGCCTGCCGCCTTCGCCAAGGCTTCGGCGGGCCGAGCACCCCCCTGAGCCCCGGCGTAGCCTTGGCGGAGCCGGGACCGGGGCATCCAGTACGCCGCGGCCTGTCCGCTCAACCACAACGGCCTCGGCGTACTGGATCGCCCGGTCAAGCCGGGCGATGACACCGAGCGTGTGGGAGCGCGCTCCCCAAACCTCGCGCAACTGTCTCACTTTGCGACGCTTTTCCCGTTGGCTTTAAGCTTCGGAACGACTCTAGAACGAATCGCGGCCGAATCGCTGACTCCCGCTGAAGCCTGTTCCGTTCACGCCACATGTCGCGGGACTCTTATTGATTGTGCACTAGATGGAGTTTTACCCTGCCGCACAAGCAGCGTTTCGATGACCGGTTCCTTAAAATTGGGGACGACGCGGAGTCGAATCAGAATCGGGCAGGAGTCAAATGGATTCCCGGGATCACGACCCCCAAACTCATTTTCGCGAAAACAACCCCATGCACAGTAGCCAAACCATTGAAATAACTAGACCTCTTAAACCACGAAAATGACGGATCGCAGCCCGTCTGGAGCGGCGCACTTTCTTACCCTCCCCTGGAGGGGTCCGAGACGAGCGAAGCTCGCTCGTGGGTCGCTGGGCATGGAGCGAAGCGAAATGCGCAGCCGGGTGGGGTGATCTCTCCCCTCGAACAGTGCCCATGTGGAGAGATCACCCCACCCCGCTCGCGCTGCGCGCGATCGACCCTCCCCCTCCAGGGGAGGGTAAGATCACTGCGTCTTGGCGACCTTTGGCGGCTGGGCTGAGGTGATGAAGCTGGTCGCTTCCAGCATGGCCGGGCCGAGCGGCGTCGGCACTTTCAGCCAGAACGGGACCAGGATGCGCGTGCCCGCGACGGGGGCGAAGGCGATCTCGATGTTGCGCTGGGCGGCGAGGTATTTGATCACGGGACGGTCGGGAATGTAGCCCGCCACGGGCACGAAATAGAGCGCGCAGACCACGACCGGGCCCCTGTAGCCCTTCTCCGCCTTCACGCTCTCCATGCGCTTGAAATCGAGTTTCAGCTCGTAGCGCATGCGGCCGTCGAACACGGGCGCGGCGTTGTGGCAGGCGTCCGGCGTCACGGGGTCGCCGGTGCCGGGCACGCGCAGCAGCGAGGCCGTCATCGGGTCCCAGACGCCGCGGCGATGCGCATCGGTGACGACGATGCGGTCGGCATCAACAGGCGGCTCCGGCACGATGCCGAACTCCTTCACATTGCCCTTGTCGAGCGTGATGCGGATCTCTTCGGTCTTCTTCGAGGTGGTGGTGGAGGCCTGGTAGCCGGTCGCGACCAGCGCGCCGTTGACCACCCTGCCTTGCGAGGCGCCGGTGCCGGACCCGCCCGCGAAGGATTTCAACAGCCCCGTGGTGCCGCCGCTTGCCGCGGCCGCGAACACGTCGTCCCCGATGTCGATGTTCCAGGCGCCCTTGCCGACGGGAATGCCCGCCAGCGTCGCCTCATACTGCGCCTCGAGCTTGCCCTGCGCCGCCACGGGCTCCGCGCCCCACGCCACGACGAGCCCGCAAAGGGCCGCGAAGGCCAGCCGGCCGGCAGAGCGCGGACTGACTGAGCCGTGACTGACCAAGCCTTGGAGCCAAAGTCGGGGGGATGCGAGCACGAAACAATCCAATCGGGGCGCGAACGGTTGTTACTTAAGCCAAAAACCGCGGCAAACAATGTGTCCGGGCGCGGAGGCATGCGGAACTCCATTTGATACTTCGGGGGTGAATACGCCCTTTATGTGATGGTAAGGCACTTCAATCATTGCCGTTTTGGTGATCGGGGGTGTGTCAGGGACGCGCACCTCTCGCCCTGCCCATTCCGCCGTCATGCCCCGGCTTGACCGGGGCATCTAGTACGCCGTAGCCCCTCGCCTCCAGCCGCCCCGCCGCGGAGTACTGGATCGCCCGGTCAAGCCGGGCGATGACACCTGTTGTGGGGGATGCCGCGGAGCATGAATCCCCGCCCAAAAACTTGACGTCCCGTCCCTTCCCCCCTATACGTCCGCCCGCTCCCTGCAAGGACACAGAATTAGCCCCCGTGGCGCCCAGAATGGCGGCCGCAAATCGTTTGGGGGACAGAAGAGGATTTCTACCATGTCTCGCCGCTGCGAACTGACGGCCAAGGGCCCCCTCGTCGGCCACAAGGTCAGCCACTCCAACATCAAGACCAAGCGCCGCTTCCTGCCGAACCTCGTCAACGTGACGTTCATCAGCGAAGCGCTCGGCCGCAACGTGCGCCTGCGCGTCTCCACCAACGCGGTCAAGAGCGTCGACCACAATGGCGGCCTCGACCCCTTCCTGCTCAAGGCCAAGGCCGACGTCCTGTCGCCGCGCGCCCTCGAGCTGAAGCGCGCCATCCAGAAGAAGGTCGGCCCGACGGCCGCGCCGGCGAAGAAGGCCAGCTAATCCAATTTTGAAATCGGGCGGGGGCTAAGTTGCGTCGCGTGGCGTAGTCTTAGCCAGTAGAGTTTTGCGTTACGGCCGGATCGAAAGATCCGGCCGTTTTTGTTTCTGGGGAAGACTGAGGATATGAAGCGCAACCCCAATTTGCCTATTCAGGATTTCGCGAGTTTCTCCAAGGCCTCCGCTTCCTTGGAAGTCAGACGAACAAGGACTTGCGGTGGGTGAAAGCCCGCGCGAACTCTTCTCAATTCCCCGAGAGTTATCGGTTGCACCTGTTTTACAGCCGCCAGCAGAATTGCAACGGCTTCCGTGGCTCCGGCGAAGTATTCCGTGAAGGAGGCGTAATCTACGCCGGTCTCGCTTCGATGCTTTTGCCAAATCGTCCGCGGATGAGCACGACTAACACCTGCGATGGTTGCCATGCCAACAACCGCAGCCGTCGGACGGGTCGCGTAAATCCATAAACGAGTGCCTTCGCCTAGCGACGGTATGCGGCGCCTTAGTTCGATAGTCTTCGTTCCGTCAAGGATCGCCGTCGCATATTCGGGATGGATCGAAATGATTGCGTCACTTGCATCAGTCACTTGACCATCCAAGATCCAAAATCTTTCCTAGCAGCATGCTCGGCAAGACAGTCGAGGTTTGCAAATTGGACGCGCCTTCAGCTCCAACGGCCCGGAGGGCTTCGAGTGTTACAAGATTCGGGAATCTTATCAAATTGTCGAAGGAGGTCGCCAAAACCTCAGACGACGTGGTTAGAGCGTCCAAATCTTCCACTACTGCTCGTCGAAAGAGTTCGCCTGAAACTTGCACTTTAGGCAAGATCGTCGTGTCGACTATGCGAGCAGCCGCGACTATTGCTGCACGCCCGCCGGTTCGCTTGGACTCGTAGAACAGAATTGGCAATCCTGGGCGCATAAGATGCGACGTTCTCGGGCTATTGAAATAGATACGAAGCCCGAGGAATGCTGCCGATGGCCTGCCGAACAAAGCAAGCTGCTCGGCCGTGCCCAATAAATCGTCGGCGAACGATTTTGCGATTGGCACAATCACCCCGTCACGACCCGGCCACGCAATTATCGTAGGGCTTAGGGCCGCTTCGAGCGCAGGCATCTTGACCGACAGGAAGGCGCCATCTGGGGCTTGAATCTCTACGGCCGTCTCGTGCGGGAGATTGTCTGGAAGCGATAGCCCCGTCCTACGCCTCATCTGACGCGCAAGCGGAGACCATGTGTTAGCTGTAAGCGGACGACCTAACGCCACCTTAATCAGAACATCAGGATCGGAGGTCGGTAGAAATCCCCTTAGCTTTGCGGCCTGATTTACTACTGTTTGCCCGGCAATCCTTCGGAGCTCTATCGTTACTGGCCCCGCAAGGCTTGCTTCTCGTATCGACTCATCCAGCAAGTGTTCGGCAAACGTCTCGGACGAAATATGATCCGTCCGGACATGCACCAGCATCTTGGCGGCGGCGTCGATAGCCACCGGAGCCAAATAGAGGCTGGCTCCTACGATCTCCTCGCTTTCAAGTACCGCACGAACTCTGACTTTCCGAGCAGTCGACCTCGTCGGCAGAAATTGCTCAACAAGGCTCGTGTTTAGAGATTGAGAGACTAGATATGTTCGAGCCTCAGAAGCTGTTGCCGACGTTGTCTCGCACTGCGTCCCCCGAAGAATGCCTCTCTCAAGCTTAGTGTCCTCTACCGGCACCAACTCGACGAATTCGTCCAAGCTAGCAACGTCGAGACCGACCAGCTCAAGCAGAGACTCTCGTGCGTTGAGAAGATGGGTATCGCTTGTAATGTAACCCGACGCTCGTGCTAACGCAGCCTCCGCCAAATGACGAGCATCACTCAGTGCCTGCTTAGAATTGGCTTGCGACAGACCTGGTTCTTCGAAAACAGCCTTGTGAATGATCGCAGCAAGTCGATCTACTTCGAGCTTCGGCGCGGATGGGATTCTAGGTAGTTGCCGAGCAAGCTGGAGGGTACTGTCTACGGCCTCTCCATGAGAAGTCCGCTCTAACTCCACAATAAATTCCGGAGCCACAGCAAGCCGCACGTGATGCGCCAAAGCAGCACCAAATAGGCGATTGGCGACAGCCGAACGAGCGCGTTGCTTTATAAGGTCGAATAGAACATTGAGGTCAATCGCGTACAACGGGGCTTCAAAAGCACCGGGCGACCGAAGCTTAAGGTTCGCGACTAATTCGTCTCCGGCAGTCGGCGGAGCCATCAACGAGAACAAGCTCGCTGTATCCAACTCTTTCGATCGCAGCACTATGGTACGCTGCCGTGCGGCACCTCCATCTCGAACTCGTCTAGCGACAAATCCCTTCTTCTCATAGAACGCTTGCGCCTCGTCCAAGTCAGAAGCAACTGCAGCGGTAACGTTCAAATACCCGCGGTTCTCAAGATGTGATACGAGTGCATTAACAAGCGCCGATGCAATCCCATTGCGCCTATGAGACGGCGCAACTGCAACCTGCTGCACTCGCGCATTAGGAAACACGCCACTGAATAAAATAAAGCCCGCGATCTCGATTGAATCCGCACTTCTCGCGAACATTGCGAACAGCCGCCGCTGCGCAATCGCATCTCGGTAGGCGGCCTCTGGCAAGAACCCTAGCGCCTCCTTCTCTCGATCAGCTAGAGAACGGATGCTGGACACATGCTCCAACAAGAGCCGCGGATTAGTTTCTATTCGAAGTGAGGTGCCACGCATCAAGAAATCGCACTGAAACAAGATAAGGTCTTGATCAACTAATAGTTGGACCAGCTTCCCCAACCTACTTAACAGAGTCGCCGGCCAATATTCCACGTTCGTCTAATGCGTGCTTTGTAATCTAAGTGCAACTATACTGAGCCGCTGGCATCGCTCAGAGCCGCATCCAGTGGAGCACGCATCCAATCCGAGCCGAAAACCTCGTCGTCCGCTGTGACGACACTGGCAACGAGATCTCCGAAAACATCTCCAACGTCCTGAAGCTCCATCTCTGCCTGCGCAAACTCGACAGGACGCAGCCGCAGCATATCGCGCTCTACGATTCCGGGGGCGGCACAGTGACCGCCCCCGTAAACAACACCCCTCGTCCGTTAACCGTCCGTTAACCAACGCAGCCTAGCCTGCGGCAATCGTCCAGCCATCATTAGCTCGAAATGCCTTCCCGGTTTGCTCCAGGAGAAGCGCCGATGTGCGTTGCGTTGTTGACGTATGCCGATCTCAGTGCCCGCCTCAATATCTCGCGCGAGGCCGCTCGTGCCTTGGCGAGACGTCGCCGTTTGCCGCGCTCGCGGGCGGAGGACGGCAAGGCCCTGGTGAGCGTCGATCTCTCCGAGCTCCGCTACACGCCCCGCCCGCGGCGGGCCCGCCGGGCGGACCCCCTCGATGCCTCCCTGGCAAAAGTCCAGACATTGGAGCCATTTCCGTTCCGACGAGATCGGAACGGGGCTCCAGATTCCTGTTCTGACGCGTTTTCCTTGCGCGAACCGGTACCCACTTCGCTCGAAAACGCTATGGAGACCGAAGCATTCAAGGCGGAGATCGCGCGGCTCGAAGACGTCGCCGCCGCCTACAGGGCCGTGTTCGAGCGCGAGCGCGAGCGTGCCGATCGCCTGGCCGTCGAGCTACTGCAGGCGGCCGCCGAGACGGCGGCAGCCAATGCGTGGGCGGCACGACTGGAAGACGAAGTGGCGGACTTACGGACCGGTCGCCAGGCTGGCGGCGCGACCGCGGGACAAGCCGCACGTCGATTGGGACATCTGGCCGCGGCCATCGTGGGCGCAGACCGCGCGGCTCGCAGATAGCACTCGAACCCTTCTCCATCCCGGCCTGCCGGAGCAATCGCGAGGACAGAATGACTGGCATGACCGATATTCACGAGATGAAGGCGCGCATTGTCGTGTTCGGAGTCGGCGGCGCCGGCGGCAATGCCGTCAACAACATGATCACATCCGGGCTGCAGGGGGTCGACTTCGTCGTCGCCAATACCGACGCGCAGGCGCTTGCCATGTCGAAGGCGCCGCGCCTGATCCAGCTAGGCACCCAGGTGACCGCAGGCCTCGGCGCCGGCTCGCAGCCCGAATTGGGACGCGCCGCAGCCGAGGAGGTCATCGATACGATCCGCGATCAGTTGACCGGCGCGCACATGGTGTTCGTGACGGCCGGCATGGGCGGCGGCACCGGCACCGGGGCCGCACCCATCATCGCCAGGACCGCGCGCGAGCTCGGCATCCTCACGATCGGCGTGGTCACCAAGCCATTCTATTTCGAGGGCCAGCGCCGCATGCGCTTTGCCGAAGCCGGCATCGAGGAGCTGCTGAAGACGGTCGACACCCTGCTGATCATCCCGAACCAGAACCTGTTCCGGGTGGCCAGCGCAAAGACCACATTCGCCGATGCCTTTGCCCTCGCCGACCAGGTGCTCTATTCGGGCGTGGCCTGCATCAGCGACCTCATCGTCAAGGAAGGCCTGATCAATCTCGATTTTGCCGACGTTCTCTCCGTGATGCGGGAGAAGGGCAAGGCCATGATGGGACGGGGCGAGGCTTCCGGCGAGAAGCGCGTGCTCGCCGCCGCCGTGGCGGCCATTTCCAATCCGTTGATCGAGAACCCCTCGATCAAGCGCGCCAGCGGCCTCATCATCTCCATCACCGGCGGCAAGGATCTCATGCTGTACGAAGTCGACGAAGCCGCGACCCGCATTCGCGACGAGGCCGACCCGGACGCCAACATCATCGTCGGCGCCTCGTTCGACGAAAGCCTCGAAGGCATCGTCCGCGTCTCGGTGGTGGCGACCGGGATCGACAATGTCGACCCGGCGCAGCTGGCGGCGCCGGTGGAAACCGCACTCACGCAGCTCGCCGGCAGGCTGCGCGACGACAGCCGCCGCATCGCGGATCGCATCGAGCAGCGCAGTGCGCCGCTTCCGCAGGTGGAAAGCCCGCCGCTCCGCCCGGCGGCCGGCCGACCCGCAGTGCAACCGGCAAGGCCCGATCCGGAATATGCGCGCCGCGCGGCGCCTCAGCCGCTCGATCCGTACGGCCGCACCTCTCCGCGCAATATAGCCGACGAAGACCTTCTCGACATTCCAGCCTTCCTGCGCCGCTCCGCTAATTGAGCGGGCGGCTGCTACGCGGCTCCAGAGCGCGATGAGATCAAGCTTGGCTGGTCGCCGTGAAGAAGGCGCGCTCCCTCTCCCGCTTGCGGGAGAGGGCTATCGCATATGACAATCTGGACGGCCTGAGCGCGCGCCTCGTCCTTCGAGACGACCGCTCCGCGGTCTCCTCAGGATGAGGCTAATCGGCATTGGTACCCGTTGAAACCAGTGCCGCGCACTCCGTCCTCATCCTGAGGAGCCCGCCGAAGGCGGGCGTCTCGAAGGATAGCCGCAGGCTAGCTTCCGATCTGCGCGGCGCGCCGATCGTTCACGCTGCCGTGCTGCGCGGGGTCTCCGCCGTTTCCCTTTTTTCCGGCTCCTTGTCGCGAGACAGCCATGCCGGGAAGCGAAGCAGGCGATCGTTGCCGTCTTTTGGCGGCTCGATGGGCGGTGCTTCATTGGCCGAACGCGGGAGGTCCAGCACGGCCTGCCCTGCCCGCACCGCATCCGCGCGCTGATCCAGTTCGCGCATCAGGGGATCGAGCACGCTGTCGATTTCGGTCGCCACCGACACGATGAAACTATTGAGCTCGCGAGCCTCGGGCACAACGGCCGAGGCCGACTCGATCGCCCTGGAGAGACCATCGACGACGGGTGCGAACGCGCCGGCGGCTTGCTTGATTCGCGTTCTTATCGCTTCGATTTCGCCCAGGACGCGATCACGCTCCCGCCTGGTCTTCTCTTCCGAAAGGCGGGCTTCGATTTCGGCGATCTGAGCCGTGAGAGTCGTGGCTTCGGATGCGAGTGCATCGCGGCGCAGGCGCGCACGATCGAGATCGCGGCTGAGATTGTCCACTAGATCGTCCTTCCCGAACATGGCTTTGCTCCGTAGGACAGCCGTGACGCGAACCGCCGGCCCGATCAGCGCATGAAAGGCTGGATCGGCCAAAACAGGCATCAATTTCGGTCGCGTCATATGGGCCGACATGGTGACCCCCACCGTCCTCATTAGGCGACGACATGGTTAACAGGTGGTTAATGTCAACAGATGATGGGGCAATGGGGCACGATGCCACCGCCGCCGACTTCGTCTCCTCGCTGCCATCCATTTTCGCTATACTCGCCCCGGTAGCATCACCGGGAGGGGCATACCGTGGAGCACGACGACCAGCACAAACCCAAAATCGAGCCGAAAAACCTCGTCATCTGCTGTGACGGCACCGGCAACGAGATCTCGGAGAACATCTCCAACGTCCTGAAGCTGTATCGCTGCCTGCGTAAGACCGACAAGACGCAGCCGCGGCAGATGGTGTTTTACGATCCCGGCGTCGGCACGGTGACGGAGCCTTCGACGTGGCACCGGCTCAAGGCCAACGTCAATCTGGTGCTGGGGCTCGCCACCGGCTACGGGCTCGATGACAACGTGCTGTCAGCCTATTGCTTCCTGGTCGAGCATTACGCGCCGGGCGACCGCATCTATCTGTTCGGCTTCTCGCGCGGCGCCTACACCGTGCGGGTGCTGGCGGGGCTGATCCACAAGATCGGCCTGATCTCGCCGGAGCAGGCGAACCTCGCAGGCTCGGGCCTCGTCGCCTACAAGCAATATTCCGGCACCGGGCGCGGTAACGACATCGAGGACCTCAAGGATGTCGCCTTCGACGAGAGCGGGCCGCTGCCGAAGGACGAATTCGACCTCGCGGCGCAGTTCGCGCGAATCACCTCGACGCGCTGGCCGACCATCCACTTCATCGGCGTCTGGGACACGGTGGCGAGCGTGATCGTGCCGCGGCGCGACAATTTCTTCTTCGTGTTCAGCCTGGAGGAGCTCGCCTTCACGCTGCGCAATCCCAGCGTCAAAATCTTCCGGCAGGCGATCGCGATCGACGAGCGGCGCTGCATGTTCCGCCTCAAGGCGTACAAGGAGCCGCAGGAATATTGGCGCAACCGCTACGTGCCCGACGAGAAGAAGGTGCCGCAGGACATCATGCAGGTGTGGTTCGCCGGCGTGCATTGCGACGTCGGCGGCGGCTATCCGGAAATCGAGAGCGGCGAGTCCAAATATCCGCTGATCTGGATGATCGAGGAAGCCGCGAAGGCCGGGCTGAACTTCAACCCGCGCACCGTGAACCAGCTCGCCTGGGGCATCCAGCGCAAGAACTCGCCGTTCCAATATGTCGAGCCTGCCTACACCGGCAAGGTGGGCGAGCTGCACAATTCGATGACGGCGCTCTGGCGCGTGCTGGAATATCTGCCGAAGAGCGCGAAATACAAGGAATGGCCGGAGCGGAAGGTTTTTCTGGGCTTCTACATCCCCGATTGCGAGCCGCGCGTGATCCCCGCAGGCGCCCATGTGCACGAGAGCGTGCTGAAGCGGATGGCGGTGGAGCCGGGCTACCGGCCGGTGAACCTGCCGAAGGATTATGTGACCGTGCCGATGCCGGTGAGGCCGCATGCGGAGGCCGCGGAGACGCCGGAGACGGAGCGAGTGTGACGTGCCGCCCGAAGCTCGTCATGGGAGGCGGGAGCGCGCCACACGTTCAGCTGTCGTCCCTGCGAAAGCAGGGACCCATAACCACAAGGAGCCGTTTGGCGCGGACCAGTGGCTCGGTACGCCCACCGCCGACAACCCACAGATCACGCGGTATGGGTCCCTGCGCCCCGTGCGCAATTGCGCACTAGGCAGGGACGACAGCGGAGATGGAGGCGGCCCCACCCCGCTACCGGCGCTTTCTGCGTTCGCTGCTACTTTTCATTAAAATTCTCAGGCCGCCCTTAGTCGGATCGCATCAACTCTTTTCCATCATGCCGCTCACGACCACCCGCGCCGTCCGCGGAATTGGAGGAGAGTGCCAATGCATCCGCGCCGACATGCCCGCGTGAAACCGTCCGGGCTGGTATCCCGCCAGGCCAAGATCATCACCGACCCGCGCGCGCCGGTGATCCCCTGCACGCTGATCGACTATTCGCCCGGCGGCGCCTGCGTCGATCTCGGCGGGCAGGTGAATATCCCCGACAGGTTCGAGCTGCTCCACGTCAACACCAAGAAGCGCTGCCGCATCGCCTGGAAGCGCGGCTCGCGGGTCGGCGTGGTGTTTTAGCGGTGCTCAACGCAACTGAATAATCCCGCTGAGCATTCCGCTCTGCTCCCTCCCCCCTTGCGGGGGAGGGTTGGGGAGAGGGGTGGCCCAGCAAAACGTCTTGGCTGCGTGCGAGGTGACGCTCGCTTCATTCGATGGCGCGTGCCGTGTGGCTACCCCTCTCTCTAGCCCTCCCCCGCAAGGGGGGAGGGAACGCGGTGTGCTTGTGGCGCGACCTTTTCCAACAGCTGTCGTAGCTACGCCCGCATCCTGGCTTTCGTGCCGGCGACGATCTGCATGGCGACGCCGGCGATCCAGCCGAACAAAGCGAGCCAGGTCCACGCCAGGTGCGGCTCGAGGCGGAGCACGATGACGCCGACGGAGGCGAGCGCGGTCAGCGTGGCGCAGAGCGTGCCGGCGGCGCTGAGGAATTCCGCGGCGTCGATGGCGCTGTGCGCGTCGTCGAAGGGCAGCTGCGGCGTGTCGATGCCGAGATAGAAGCCGACGAAGCCGAGCAGCATCATCAGCAGCAGGAAGCCCTGCGTGGTGAGCGGGGCGATCGAAGATCCCACATAGGCGCCGACGAACAGCCCGCACGCCGCGCCTGCCATCGCGAGGCCCACGCGCTCGAAAACGTGGGCAGTCTTGCGAACACGAAACCGCATGGCGGGCCTCCCTGAGGAGTTGGGTGCGCGGGAGGGTAGGCCAGTTTTACGGTGCGTGGAAGGTGAGGAGAGTTACGGATGCGTGAGGGCGCGGGATAGTGAGGGCACGATGGCCCGCGCTGCCCCCACCGCTGTCGTCGCGGACAAGCGAAGCGCAGATCCGGGATCCATCACCACAGGGAGAGATTTGGCGAAGACTTTAAGTTGTGCGGCGGCAACTCATACCGCGCATTATGGTGAGATCACGCGGTATGGGTCCCTGCGCCCCGTGCGCAATTGCGCACTAGGCAGGGACGACAGTTGTGATTGCAGCGCCCCCGTCGCGCCCTACCTCGCCCCGAACGTGGTCTTGCCGAACAGCGCCTTTTGCGTCGACGGCTGCGAGCGCCAGTATTGCGGCGGGGCTTCGACTTCGCCGCCGAGTTCGGCCGCGGCGTGCCAGCCCCAGCGGGGATCGTAGAGCAAGCTGCGGCCGAGCGCGACCATGTCGGCCTTGCCGGATGCCACGATCTCCTCGGCGTGTTTGGCTTCGGTGATCAGGCCGACGGCGATGGTGGGCAATCCGGTCTCGCGCTTGATGGCCTCGGCAAACTGCACCTGATAGCCGGGGCCGAGCGGGATCTTCTGCAGCGGCGAGACGCCGCCGGAGGAGGCATCGATCCAGTCGACGCCGCGCGCCTTCAGCGCGTTTGCGAACGTGATGGTCTGCGCCAGATCCCAGCCGCCCTCGACCCAGTCGGTCGACGACACCCGCATGCCGACCGGCTTGTCGTGCGGAAACACCGCGCGCACCGCGTCGTAGATCTCCAGCGGAAAGCGCATGCGGTTTTCGAGCGAACCGCCATATTCGTCGGTGCGCCTGTTCGAGATCGGCGACAGGAACTGATGCATGAGATAGCCGTGCGCGCCGTGCAGCTCGATCGCGTCGATGCCGAGCCGGGCAGCGCGCTTGGCACTGTCGACGAAGGCGTCACGGATGCGCTTCAGGCCCGCGGCATCGAGCGCCAGCGGCGCGGCCTCGCCTTCCTTGTGCGGCAACGCCGACGGCGCCACCGTCTGCCAGCCGCCTTCACTCTGCGGAATGAGCTGGCCGCCGTCCCAGGGCCGCGCGCTGGAGGCCTTGCGGCCGGCATGGGCGAGCTGCATCGCGATGGCCGTCGAGGAATGCTTGCGCACGGAGGAGAGGATCTGCTTCAGCGCGGCCTCGCAGGCGTCGCTGTAGAGCCCGAGACAGCCCGGCGTGATGCGGCCGATCGCCTCCACATGGGTCGCCTCGATGCAGAACATCGACGCGCCCGACAGCGCGAGGTTGTTGATGTGGGTGAAGTGCCAGTCGGTGGCGACGCCGTCGTCGGCCGAATACTGGCACATCGGCGACACGACGACGCGGTTCTTCAGCGTCAGGCCGCGCAGCTTGATCGGGGAAAACAGGGCGCTCATGCGGGGAGTTCCGGGGGATGGAGGAATGGAAGCGATTGCATGAAGTTTAGTAGCCCTACGGCGAATTGCCAGCTGCGCGCCGGACATGCCCGCCCGCGGCGCCATGCATTGCGCGCGTCATATGATCACAAGGCGGAGATAACCCTCGGCCGCTTGCCAGGAACTCCGCTGTCATCCCGGGGCACGCGAAGCGCGAGCCCGGGATCCATAACCACGGGATTGGGTTTTACGAAGATCGACAACAGCTGGTCTTCGCCAAACGTCTCCCTGTGGCTATAGGTCCCGGGCTCGCGCTTCGCGCGCCCCGGGACGACGATCGAATTTGAGGCCCCTACTCCAGCTCCTCGAACCTGCCCGGCACGGGCTTGCCCATGCGGATGCGGCCGTCGGGCAACAGCTCGCCGTCGGCTTCGGCCGAGAACTGGATCGTGTTGCCGCCGCCGTCGCGCTTGCTGACCTTGCCGAGCGGCCCGAGCTTGTCGGCGAGCGCGGTGTCGTCGAGCACGAACACGCGGTACTCGGTGAGGTGAAAGCGGCGCGGCGCCTGCCATGTCAGCGCGGGCACGGATGTGCGCATGTCGCCGTCGGTCTTGATGTCGACGCTGCGGCCGGTCACGTCGCGGAACAGATCCGGCCCGGCGACCAGCCGCGCGCGGCCGCCGTCGATGGCGTAGAGATTCAGCGTGACGATATGGCGCTCGCTGCGGAACGAGACCGCGACGGTGCGCGAGTCCTGCGACCAGGCGGCGTGGAAGGCATCCGGCGCCGAGTCCAGAATGTTGTCGTCGTCGACATTGTCGAGCGTCATCAGCCGACGATGGCCGGGCTCAGCCATCAGGTAGATACGAAAGCCTTCGCTTCCGGACTCGCCGCCGCCATGGGCTGCGACGGACAGCTTCCCGTTCGGCGCGCGGCCGCCCTGGATGATGGCGTATTCGTTCTTTCCATACCGATGCTCGGCCGTGGCGAAGGCCGGCGAGGATGCAGCGAGCGTGAGGGCAAGGGCGAGGATGGCGCGGCGGAGGGGCATGATGTTGTGTCGCCGCACGGGCGGCAGACGTTCACTCCACCAGCGTGAACTGCAGCAGCAGCGTGCGCTGGAGCATCGAGAAATTGTCGTCCGACACCAACGTCAGCACGGTCTCGCCCTCGGGCGTGACGTGGGCGTCGATACCTTCCATGTTGTCGACCTCGTGGCCGAGATCGGCGGCGAACAGCGCAGGGCCGTCGACCAGCGCATTGGGCGCGATGGATTTCAGGGGGATCGACCGGATGCGGATGTTGATGCCGGTGAACCAGGAGAATTTGCGTTCGAGGATGAGAAGCTCGCCGGACGGCAGCAGCACGGCATCGCTGATGTCGAATTTTTCGGTGCGGCGGACGCTGAACTGGCCGGGCGACGGACCGCCGATCAGGAACGCGACCAGATTGCCGTCGGCATCCAGCCCGCGCTCGGAGAACGCGATCAGGGCGCCTGCCAGCGGCTGGCCTTTCGGCACGACGACCATCGCTTCGAGCCCCTTGTTGGAGGGCAGCTTGCGCACGGCGGGCGGCGTCGGCAACACCTCGCCGCGGGCGCGCGTGCCGCCTTTGGCAAAATCGAAGCGCAGGATCTGGTTGACGCGTTCGAGCCCGACATAAACGACATTGCCGTCGCGCGCGAGCGACTCGGTGTCGTACCAGAACCGCTTCTCCGTGATCGGCCGGCCCTCGGAATTGAGCATCGGGGACGCCTCGACGTCGTCGAGCCCGATCATCTTGCCGCCGGAATAGCGGATGCTGCCGGTGAACCAGCCGCCCTGGTCGGAGATCGCGAGGAAGCGCTCGCCCTTCGCATCGAGCCGGATGGCGGACAGGCCGCCGAAGCCGCGATAGGGCGAGGTCAGCACCAGGCCGCTGCGATATTGCAGCTGACCGAAGCGCACGCGCGAGCGGTCGCGCGGCTCGAAATTGGGAATCGGCCGCGCGTTCACCTCGACGCTGACCGGCTCGGTGACGGCGTGCTCGATCTGCGCGGCGCGCGGCGGCGGCTCGGTCGTGGGCTGCGCCTGCGCCAGTCGGGGGAGTGCGAGAGTGGAAAATCCCGCCGCCGCGTGGCCAAGAAAGCTGCGGCGGGACGATTGCGTGCTCACGAATGCAATTTGCGCCGCGGGCGACCGGCCTGATGCGTGGGCGCGGTGTTGGTCTCGCTGAACAGCTCGGCGAGCTTCTCGGTGATGGCACCGCCGAGTTCTTCGGCATCCACGATCGTCACCGCGCGGCGATAGTAGCGCGTCACGTCATGGCCGATGCCGATCGCGATCAGCTCGACCGGCGAGCGGGTCTCGATCTCCTCGATGATGTGGCGCAGATGCCGCTCGAGATAGTTGCCGGGATTGACCGACAGCGTGGAATCGTCGACCGGCGCACCGTCGGAGATCATCATCAAGATCTTGCGCTGCTCGGGCCGGCCGAGCAGGCGCTTGTGCGCCCAATCCAGCGCCTCGCCGTCGATGTTCTCCTTCAGCAGACCCTCGCGCATCATCAGGCCGAGATTCTTCCGCGCGCGGCGCCAGGGGGCGTCGGCGGACTTGTAGATGATGTGGCGGAGATCGTTGAGCCGGCCGGGATTGGCCGGCTTGCCGGCGGCAAGCCACGCCTCGCGCGATTGCCCGCCCTTCCAGGCGCGCGTGGTGAAGCCGAGGATCTCGACCTTGACGCCGCAACGCTCCAGCGTGCGCGCCAGGATGTCGGCGCAGGTCGCGGCGACCGTGATCGGGCGGCCGCGCATCGAGCCGGAATTGTCGAGCAGCAGCGTCACCACGGTGTCGCGGAACGTCGCCTCCTTCTCGTGCATGAAGGAGAGCGGGTGATAGGGATCGGTCACCACGCGCGACAGCCGCGCCGGATCCAGAATGCCCTCTTCGAGGTCGAAGTCCCAGGCGCGGTTCTGCTGCGCCATCAAGCGTCTCTGAAGGCGGTTGGCGAGGCGGGCGACGATGCCCTGCAGATGCGCGAGCTGCTTGTCGAGATAGGCGCGCAGGCGCTCCAGCTCGTCATGGTCGCAGAGGTCCTCGGCCGCGATGACCTCGTCGAATTTCGGCGCGAAGGCGTGATATTCCGGCCCGCGCGGCTCGTTCTTGCCGTGCGCGTTCGGACGCGTCGCCTCGCCCGGCGTCTCGTCGTCGCCGAGCTCGCCGTCGTCGAACGTGTCGGAGGTCGAGGCCTGCGCGCTTTCCATCGCGCTCTCGCTCATCTCCTCGCTGGAGGCCTGCGCCTGGTCGGCGCTCATCTCCTGCGCGGCATCGGAATCGGGCGAGCCTTCGGCGCCGGACTGGTCGTTGTCGCCGTCGCGGTTCTCCTCGTCGTCATCGTTGTCTTCGCTGTCGGCGCTGCGCTCGTCGCCGAGCTCGAGCGCGGTCAACAGGTCATGCACGGCGTCGCCGAACCTGGTCTGGTCCTCGACCAGGCCATCGAGCCGGTCGAGCCGCTTGCCGATCTTGTCCTCGAGAATGGGCCGCCAGAGATCGACCATCTTCTTCGCCGCCGTGGGCGGCGCCATGCCGGTCAGGCGCTCGCGCACCAGCATCGCCAGCGCATCCGCCAGCGGCGCATCGGCACGATCGGTGATTTCGTCGAACTTGCCGCGATGGAAATGGTCGTCAAGCATCGCGCTGAGGTTTTTCGCAACGCCCGCCATGCGGCGCGCGCCGATCGCCTCGACGCGGGCCTGCTCCACCGCCTCGAACACGCCGCGCGCCTGCGGATTGCCGGGCATCAGCTTGCGATGCAGCTTTGCATCGTGACAGGCGATCTTGAGCGCGATGGAGTCGGCGTGGCCGCGCACGATCGCAGCGTCACGCTTGGTCATCTTGCGCGCGGGCTCGGGCAGCCGCGCTTTGCCCGGCGCCAGACCAGGGCGCTCGGCAGCAAAACTGACCTCGAGCTCCGGCGACTTCGCGATCGCCTTCAGGCAGGAGGCCACCGAGCGCTTGAACGGCTCGGTCGGGGCTTCCTTGGTGTTACGGAATTTGGAGTTGGATGATGATGTGCTCATAGCGACTTCGTAAACGAGTGGCGCGTCACGCCGCCGGGATAGCCCTTGAGGGTGCCGAACTCCTCGTACCCGCAGGAACGATAGAAGCCCGGCGCCTGGAAACTCATCGTGTCGACATGGGCCTGGATCGCGCCCTGCCGTCTTGCCTCGTCCTCGATCGCCGCGATCAGCTTCGTGCCAAGACCCTTGCCGCGCTGCTTCTGGTCGATCCAGAAGTACTGGATGAACAGAACCGTGGCCCAGAGGTGTCCGACGATGCCGCCGACGATCTTGCCGCGGTCTTTCAGCGAGACCGCGATGCTCCTGACCTTCTGCTTCCCGAACTGCTCGTCGTTATAGGCGCCGAGCCCGGCGAGCACAGCCTTTTTGGTGGTCCCAATGGTGCGCTCGACGGTGATGTTTGGCATGGTCTAGCTGAGCGCCACGTTGACCGCCGATTCCGGCAGCTCCGCGTTGAAGCAGCGCTGATAGAACTCGGCGACCAGGGGACGCTCGAGCTCGTCGCACTTGTTGAGGAAGGTGACCCGGAACGCGAAGCCGATATCGCCGAAGATATCAGCGTTCTCGGCCCAGGTGATCACCGTGCGCGGGCTCATCACCGTCGACAGATCGCCATTGGCGAAGGCGTTACGGGTGAGATCGGCAAGGCGGACCATCTTGTTGACGATGTCGCGGCCTTCCTGGGTGCGATAGTGCTTGGCCTTGGCCAGCACGATCTCCACTTCCTCGTCATGGGCGAGATAGTTCAGCGTGGTGACGATCGACCAGCGGTCCATCTGGCCCTGGTTGATCTGTTGGGTGCCGTGATAGAGGCCCGAGGTGTCGCCGAGGCCGACCGTGTTGGCGGTCGAGAACATGCGGAAGGCCGGATGCGGCTTGATCACCTTGTTCTGGTCGAGCAGCGTCAGGCGTCCGGAGACTTCCAGCACGCGCTGGATCACGAACATCACGTCGGGGCGGCCGGCGTCGTATTCGTCGAACACCAGCGCGATGTTGTGCTGGAGCGCCCAGGGCAAAATGCCGTCGCGGAATTCGGTGACCTGCTTGCCGTCGCGGACCACGATGGAGTCCTTGCCGACGAGGTCGATACGGCTGATGTGGCTGTCGAGGTTGACGCGCACGCAGGGCCAGTTCAGGCGCGCGGCGACCTGCTCGATATGGGTGGATTTACCGGTGCCGTGATAGCCGGTCACCATCACGCGGCGATTGCGGGCAAAGCCGGCGAGAATGGCGAGCGTGGTGGCACGATCGAAGCGGTAGTCGGAATCGACTTCGGGCACATGAGGATCGACTTCGGAATAGGCCGGGACTTCGAGATCGCTGTCGATCCCGAACACCTGGCGCACCGACACCTTCATGTCGGGCAGACCGGAAATTTCCTCAACTTTGGACAGAGCGGCGGTCGTCATCAATCCTCCGAGGCCCCGGGCGATCCCGAGACCAGTTATTTGCACGTTGGCTGCGGCTGGGTGCGGTTGCGAACTTATCAGAGACAACGTGCCGGCAGAAGCCCGCGCCCCAATCAAAGTTCCATTGTCTTTTCATTTAGATAGGCAAGGAACGCGATTTTTGGAGGGCTGCCTTGCGAATCACGCTCGAATTTCGGGCGGGAGGCGTGGCCTGCCCACGCGAATAGCACTTTTACCGCGTGCACCTACTTATGTAGGGTCCGAACCCCGGTGCTCCAGCCCCCCACGAAAGACGACGTGACGTCCTTTCTCGATCCCCTCATATCCTTCGTTTCAGCCCATGTGTGGCTGGCCTATCTGACCCTGTTCCTGGCGGCGCTGCTCGAAGCCGTTCCGGTGGTGGGATCGGTGATCCCCGGCTCGACCATCATTCTGGCGCTGAGCGCGCTGGTTCCAGGCGGGGAATTGAAGCTGCAATGGGTGCTGCTGGCGGCGGCAGTCGGCGCCGTGCTGGGCGACGGCTCCGCCTACTGGATTGGGCACCGGCGGCAGCGCGAAATCCTCAACACCTGGCCGCTGACCAACTATCCGCGCGTGGTTGCCGAGAGCGAAAGCTTCTTCCACCGCTTCGGCACCTGGGCCGTTTTCTTCGCCCGTTTCGTGCCGCCGATCCGCGCCTTCGTGCCCGTCACCGCCGGCGCGCTGGGGATGACCCCCGCGAAGTTTTATGCCGTGAATATCCCGGCGATCCTGGTCTGGGCTCCCGCGCATGTGCTGCCGGGCGTGCTGGCGGTATCGGCCTTTCACCAATATTTCGGCGTGCCGCACCATGGGCATCCGTTCAAGCACATCTGGATCTTGATGGTGGTGGCCGTGGCGATCATCGGCGGCCTTGGCATCTGGTACTACCGCCGCCGGCAGAACGGCCTCGTCGCGACGTCCAAGCCGCGGGCTTAGTGCGCCGGCGTCGTCCCTGCCTAGTGCGCAATTGCGCACGGGGCGCAGGGACGACAGCGGAGGACGACGCGCTCGCAGAGAGATTCTAACTAGCCCTTCTTCCCGGCGCCGGTCCGACATAGCGCGCCCGCGGACGGATCAGCTTGCCGAACTGCAATTGCTCGCTGGCGTGCGCGATCCAGCCGACGCTGCGGGCCATCGCGAACAGCGCGAGCTCGCTGCCTAAGGGCAGGCGCAGCGCGTGCACGAGGACGGCGAGCGCATAGTCGATATTGACGAGCTCGCCGGTCGCCTCGACGATCCGCTCCGGCACTTCGCGCGTGAATTTGCGCGGCGCGCCGGCACGCGCCAGCGCGTTCAGCAGCGACTGCGCGCGGGGATCGCCGCGCTTGTAGACGCCGTGGCCGAAGCCGGCAAAGCGCTCGCCGAGCGCGACGCGCTCGCGGACCATGGGCTCGACATCGCGATCGACCAGCGCCTTGACGAGCTGCGAGGCCAGCACGCCGGCGCCGCCATGCTTCGGCCCTTTCAACGCGGCGAGGCCGGCGATCACGGAGTCATAGAGGTTGAGGCCAGTCGATGCCGCGCAGCGCGCGGTGAAGGTCGAGGCGTTCAATTCGTGATCGGCGAGCAGCACCAGCGCGCGGCGGATGAGGTCGGGCGCGTGCTTGTTGTCGGGCGCCCAGGCCTTCGCGATCTGCTGGTGCAGCGGCTCGGATGATGGCTCGGCGTTCAGCATGGTCGCAACCAGGAGGCGGACAATGCGCCCGCCGACCATCGCGCGGCCATCGGGCGCGCGGGTGAAGGCACGCGCGTCCGCGCTGGTCGCGAGCGCCAGCACTGCGATGGCGCGGTCGATGGGCGCGGCGCGGCGCGCGGCCTCTGCGATCGCGCGCATCTCGTCGGAGATCTGGGGCTGATTGTCCGGCGTGAAGGGATCGACGTCGGAGACGTCCCACAGCAGCGTCGCCGTGTGCTCCAGCGTGTCGTTCTCAGCGAGATCGACGCAATTGACGCCGCGGTAGATCGCGCCCTCCTCGGTAATGGTCGAGATCTCCGTGTCCATGACCGGCAGGTCAGCGTCGAAGCTGCGCAGGCCGCGCGGCTCCGGCGACGGCACCCGGCGCTCCTTAAGGGCGCGGACGTCCTCGGCCCGATAGCGGTTCTTGCGCGAATCCGGCGTCGGCTCGGAGCGGATCAGGCCACGGCTGACATAGGCGTAGAGCGTGGCCGGCGAGATCCCGAGCTCGGCCGCGGCTTCCCGGGCCGACAGATAGAGTTCCTCGGAATTATTCATATTGATTTATGTAATCAAGATTGATCAATCTGTCGAGAGGCCTGATTTTCTCCTGGTGCAGTGCAAAGGAGATTGGGTCATGAACATCCACCTCACCAAAAGCCAGATCGGGCTGGACGGCGTTCCCGCGGCCGAGACCGTGCTGAGCCATGTCGATGGCGAGCGCGGCGAACTGATCATCGCCGGCGAGCATGTCGGCAGCCTCGCAAGCCAGTCGAGCTTCGAGGGCGTCACCGCCCGGCTCTGGAATGGCGCGAACAAGACCACGCTGAGCGAAGCCAATGTGCGGGCAAGCCTGGGCGCGGCGCGCGAGCGTGCGTTCGCGCGTTTGCCGGAGCTGTTGCCGGCGACACGCGGCATGGGCATCGTCGACGGGTTCCGCGCGGCGGTCGCGGGCCTGCGCGCGGAGAACGGGCTGGAACATGAGGCGACGATCGTCGGCACGTTTCCGGTGATCGCAGGCGCGCTGGTCCGTCGTGCCAAGGGGCTCGAGCCGGTTGCGCCCGATCCGAATGCGAGCCACGCCGCCGATACGCTGCGGATGCTGCGCGGCGCCTCACCGGAGCCGCGCGAGGTCGCGGCGCTCGACGCCTATCTCGTCACCGCCAGCGATCACGGCATGAATGCGTCAACCTTCACCGCGCGCGTGGTGGCTTCGACGCAAGCTGACCTGTTCGCGGCCGTCACCGCCGGCTATTGCGCCCTCACCGGTCCATTGCATGGCGGCGCGCCCGAGCCGGTGCTGGAAATGCTCGACGCGATCGGCTCGCGCGAGCGCATCCAGCCCTGGGTGGATGCGGCGCTGGCGCGCGGCGAGCGGATGATGGGCTTTGGCCACCGCGTCTATCGCGTGCGCGATCCGCGTGCCGATGTGCTCAAGACCGCAGTCGAG
The DNA here is from genome assembly GCF_052076025.1 of Bradyrhizobium sp. 956_D2_N1_4. Classification (NCBI taxonomy): domain Bacteria; kingdom Pseudomonadati; phylum Pseudomonadota; class Alphaproteobacteria; order Hyphomicrobiales; family Nitrobacteraceae; genus Bradyrhizobium; species Bradyrhizobium sp. 956_D2_N1_4. Next base: position 7,196,643 of record NZ_CP197237.1, read on the forward strand.
GCACTGGCGTCCAACGGCGCCGATTTGCCCTTTGCCGGCGAGGTCGAGGCCTATATCCGCAGCGCGCTGCGCAAGAAGAATCCGGACCGACCGCTGGAGACGAACGTGGAGTTCTTCACGGCGATTCTGCTCGATGCTCTCGCCATTCCGCGCCAGGCCTTCACGCCGATCTTCGCCGTGGCGCGTGCAGCGGGATGGACCGCCCATGCGCGCGAGCAACAGCGGACGGGGCGGTTGATCCGGCCGAGCTCGTCGTATGTGGGTGAAATGCCGAAGGCTTCCGGCGAATAGAGCACAAGGGCACGACAGCCGGGCCGTTCACTGCGCTGTCGTGCCTCGCTCGGACGCACGATGACACGGCAGAGCCGTCGCGCGAGATCGTAATTGCGGGAACGCGCGCACGGTCCGGGCGACGAATTTGGAACATCTTTGGGTCTGGGGACTTAACCGTGAGCCCCCTCGGATCAAGATTCCAATGCTGGACCTGTTTGGACAAGCGGACGAGGCCAGGATCGGCGAGATCGCCGCAGGCTATGCCGCCAGCCGGACCGAGGCCGACACGGATTCTGAAAGACGATTCCGCGACTTGCTGCAGGCTCTGCCGGCCGCGATCTACACAACCGACGCGGAAGGCTGCATCACCTTCTTCAATCGCGCCTGCATCGATTTTGCCGGACGCATGCCGAAGATCGGCGAGATGTGGTGCGTGACCTGGAAGCTCTATCTGCCCGACGGCACGGCGCTTCCCCACGATGAATGCCCGATGGCAATCGCGCTCAAGCAGAACCGGCCAGTGCGCGACGTCGAGGCCGTGGCCGAGCGGCCGGACGGCTCCCGGATCTGCTTCATGCCATATCCGACGCCGCTGCGCGACGAACGGGGGCGTTTGGTTGGTGCGGTGAACATGCTGGTCGACATCACGGCTCGCAAGGAGGCAGAGCAGAGGATGATGCTCCTCACCTCCGAGGTCGATCACCGTTCCAACAACCTGCTCGCAGTGGCTCAGGCGATGCTGCGGCTGACGAAGGCGGATACCGCGGAAGAGTTCCAGACCGTGTTTGCAGGCCGGCTCAGCGCGCTTGCCAACGTGCAGAGGCTGTTCTCGGCTTCGCGTTGGACCGGCGCGAATCTGAAGACCATCGTCGAAGAGGAACTCCGGCCGTACGCAAGCCGGGACGGCGAGCGGATCAGGATCGCGGGAGACGACGTCCGCCTGCCGCCCACGCTGGCCCAGTCGATCGCCGTCGCGCTGCATGAGCTGGCCACCAACGCCGCCAAGTATGGCGCGCTGTCGAGCTCTTCGGGCAGGTTGGAGATCAGCTGGGAGACCAATGGCGCGGAGCCTCTCGTGCTGCACTGGTCGGAGAGCGGCGGTCCTCGGGTCAACGAGGCGCCGACGCGCAAGGGTTTTGGAATCGGCGCGGTCGACGGCATCATCCGGACCTTGCGCGGAACCATTACCCGGCAGTGGAGGCCGGAAGGACTGGTTTGCGAACTGTCCTTCCCGGAGGCGTAGCCTAGGCCTCGCGGACCACCGTCTTCAGGTAATTGTAGGCCTTGATGATCTCGATCAGGCGGTCTTCGGTCGACCGGTCGCCGCCGTTGGCGTCGGGGTGGTGCTGCTTGACCAGCGCCTTGTACTTGCTCTTGACGTCAGCGAGCGTGGAATCGGGGCCGAGGCCCATGACTTGGAGCGCCTTGCGCTCGGCGTTCATCACCTTGCGCGTCTCGGCCTTGGGCTCGGCCTGCGGACCCTTCCGCCAGCCCGCGCGGCCGTTGATCTCACTGAACATGCTGAACGGATCGGACGCCATGTCGATCTCGGCTTCCGCGCCCTTCTTGCCGCCATTGGCGCCCATCTTCCAGGTCGGGCGGTGACCGGTCAGCGCATCCTTCTGGTAGCGCGCGACGGCATCGGCATTCATGCCGGAGAAGAAATTGTAGTTCTGGTTGTACTCGCGCACGTGGTTCAAGCAGAAGTGCCAGTACTCGCGCTGGTTCTCGCGGCCCTTCGGCGCACGGTGCGCGCCCTTGTTCTGACACCCGGCCCATTCGCAGTTGACCACGGCGTCGCGCGGCTTCACTTCCGGCTGCTTGCCTTTCGGCTTGACCCGGATGGAGTCGAAGAACTTTGATGAATCGATCGGCATGACTGACTTTGACTACGCAATGCAAAAACCTTCAAGTCTTGACATTGCAATTAGCTGGGAACCCGCAGCCGAAGTTTCACTCCGGCGTCTTCGAGGTACGGCCGCCGCAGGCGGCCTATGCAATTGACGGAGTGCGGCTGCGCGCTTTAATGGCACTCATGGTTATGAAAGACACTATCAGCAACAAGTTGCGGGAAGCTTTCACGCCGGAAAGCCTGCAGGTCGTCGACGAGTCACATTTGCATGAGGGCCACGCCGGCCATCGACCGAGCGGCGAAACACACTTTCGCGTTTATATTGTGTCCCAGGCCTTCAAAGGGAAGAGCCGGGTCGATCGCCACCGCATGATAAATTCGGCGCTGGCCGCGGAACTTGCCGGCAGCGTGCACGCGCTCGCGATCCACGCGCAGGCACCGGGGGAAGGCGGAACGTAAGACTCCGCTGTCATGCCCCGCCTGCGCGGGCGATGACACCGACCGTGCGTCAAAACGACGTCCCGGCCCGCCTGGGCTTGGCTTCCTCCATCTCCGCGTCACGCGGCACCGGTGAAATACGGAGCGCGGTGATGCGGTTGCGCTCGCGGCGGAGGACGCGGAAACGGAAACCGTGGAACGTGAAACTCTGGCCGCGGTCGGGGATCGAGCGCGCCTCGTGAATGACCAGACCGGCGACCGTCGTTGCCTCCTCGTCGGGCAGGTGCCAGTCCATGGCGCGGTTGAGATCGCGGATCGGCACCGAGCCGTCGACCACGACCGAGCCGTCCGGCTGGGCGCGCACGCCGGCGACCACGACGTCGTGCTCGTCGGAGATGTCGCCGACGATCTCTTCCAGAATGTCTTCCAGCGTCACCAGACCTTCGACCTCGCCGTACTCGTCGACGACCAGGGCGAAATGGGTTTTTCGGCGCCGGAACGCCTTGAGCTGCTCGGAGACCGGGCGCATTTCCGGCACGAACCAGGGCGGCAGCGCGATGGTGGAGACGTCAATGCGCGAGGTATCGCCGTCCGCGGCGCGGATCGCGCGCAACAAATCCTTGGCGTGAAGCACGCCGATGATGTTTTCCGGTTTCTCGCGCCACAGCGGAATGCGGGTGTACTCGGTCGCCAGCACCTCGCGCACCAGTTCCTCCGGCGGCAGGTCGGCATTGATCATCATCATCTCGGTGCGATGGATCATGACGTCGGAGACCTGCAGCTCGCGCAGATCGAGCAGGCCGCCGAGCATGTCGCGGTCCTGCTTCTCGACCTTGCCCTCGTGGTGCAACAGGTCGACCGCGCCGCGCAGGCGCTCGGTCGGCGACAGGATCGCCTGGTGCTCGCCGGCCAAACCAAACAAGCGCATCAGCAGACGAACGATGACCTCGACGATCCGCAGCAACGGTCCCAGCACATACATCGTCAGCCGCATCGGGCGGGCAACCGCAAGCGCCATGCGGTCGGGCGCGTTGATCGCGATGGTCTTCGGCAGCACCTCCGCGAAGATCACGACCAGCGCCGTCATCACGCCGGTGGCATAGAGCACGCCGACATCGCCGAACCAGGCCGTGAAGATGCTGGTGGCGAGCGCGGACGCGCTGATATTGGCGATGTTGTTGCCGAGCAGCAGCGCGCCGATCAGGCGCTCGCGCATGTCGAGCAGCTGCGAGACGACATCGGCGTCGTGGTTACCCTGCTTGGAGAGCCGCAGCATGCTGGCGCGCGAAGCGCCGGTCAGCGCGGTCTCGCTCGCGGCGAAGAAGCCCGAGACGAGCAGGCAGAGAATGACGATGGTGAATCCGAGCCAGTCCATGCACCACTCAAAAACCGGTTAGCCGCGCGTCATGCCTTCTGCGCGAGCTTCTCTTTGAGGAAATCGCGCACCGGCGCCGGCTCGACGTCCTTCGCGATCACGGCGCGCCCGACCGCCTCCAGCAGGATGAAGGTGAGCTTGCCGCGCTTGACCTTCTTGTCCTGCGCCATCAGCGCCATCAGCGCGTCGGCGTCGGCAAGTCCTTCCTGCGTGAAACCGGCGATGTCCTGCAGGCGCGTCGGCAGGCCGGCCTCGATGAGGTGACGCTCGACGCGCGCGGCATCGGCCTCGCCGATCATGCCAAGCTTCGCCGAGAACTGCGCCGCCAGCGTCATGCCGATCGAAACGCCCTCGCCATGGAAGAGGCGATCGGAAAAACCGGTCGCGGCTTCCAGCGCGTGACCAAAGGTATGGCCGAGATTGAGCAGCGCGCGCTCGCCGGTCTCGCGCTCATCGCGCGAGACGACGCCGGCCTTGGCGCGGCACGAGGTCGCAATCGCGTGCTCGCGCGCGGAGCCGCCCTTGAAAATGTCGGAGTGGTTCTTCTCCAGCCAAGTGAAAAAGGCTTCGTCGCCGAGCACGCCGTATTTGGCGACCTCGGCATAGCCGGCGCGGAACTGCCGCGGCGACAGCGTGTCGAGCACGGCGGTGTCGGCGATGACCAGCACGGGCTGGTGGAAGGCCCCGAGCAGATTCTTGCCCTGCGGCGAATTGATGCCGGTCTTGCCGCCGACGGAGGAATCGACCTGCGCCAGCAGCGAGGTCGGCACCTGCACGAAATCGACGCCGCGGCGCAGGATCGCGGCCGCAAAGCCGGCGAGATCGCCGACCACGCCGCCGCCGAGCGCGATGACGAGATCGTTGCGCTCGACCTTCGCGGCGATCAGGGCCTCGCTGACCTTTTCGAGGCCGGCATAGGTCTTGGAGATCTCGCCTTCCTCGACCACGATGCGCGAGGTCGGAATGCCGACAGAAGCGAGCGACGCTTCGGTCGGCTCGAGCCAGTATTTTGCGACGGTGCGATCGGTGACGATTGCCGTACGCACGCCGGGCCGCAAGCGCGCGACCCGTTCGCCGAGCGAAGCCAGCACGCCGCGGCCGATGACGATGTCATAGGCGCGATCGCCGAGTGCGACATCGACGTTGACAGGATCTGAATGTTTCAACGGCGCAGTCATCGTACGGCACTCGCAACGTCGGCAGGTGATTGGGCGGCTTGTTCGCCGCGGAGATGGGCGCGCAGCGTCTCGATGCATTCCTCGACGATCTTGTCGTGCGGCACGTCGCGCGAGGCGATGGTGAGGTCGGCATGGCCATAGATCGGCTCGCGCTCGGTGAGCAGGCGCGTCACGGTTCCTTCGGGATCGGCGGTCTGGAGCAGCGGGCGGTCGGCGCGGCGGCGCACCCGGCGCATGATGACGTCAGGGTCGGCCTTGAGCCAGATCGAGACCGCCTTGGCCGCGATGCGGTTGCGTGTCTCCTCGCGCATGAAGGCACCGCCGCCCGTCGCCAGCACGATCGGCTCGCCGTCGAGCAGGCGCGCGATCACCCGTGCCTCGCCATCCCGGAAATACGGCTCGCCATGGCGCTCGAAAATCTCCGGTATGGTCATGCCGGCATGAGCGACCTCGATCTCGGTGTCGGCGTCAACGAAGGGCAGCTTGAGCCGGGCCGCCATGCGGCGGCCGATGGTGGATTTGCCCACCCCCATCATGCCGACGAGCACGATCGAGCGCGTCCCGAGCGCCGACAGGATGTCGGCCTCAGGGGCAGCTTGTATCGGCAACGCGGCGTCGGGCATGGGTCTCGCTCGATCTGCCGCCGGAGGCGGCATGCTTTGGCCACCTATACGACCCCCTCGGGGCCCTCGCCAGAGGACTCTTGCCACGAAACGGCGAACATGTTGGATGATTTCATTGGTTAATTTGGACGCCTGAGACCCTCCCGAGACCTTGCCCGATGCCCAGCCTGTTCCGCTTCCTGACGGTCGTCGCCGTGATCGCCGGCATCGTCTACGGCGTGGTCTTCGCGCTGGCGAACTTCGTGAGCCCGAAGTCGCGGGAAATGACGGTGACGATCCCGCCGGATAAGTTTCTCAAGAAATAGGAGCTAGCCTCCAGGGCATGCGCGTACAGCTCTCAGACAGCAAGCTCACCGGCCTTTTCCTCGACATGCTCGCGGCGGAACAGGGCGCCGGCCCCAATACGCTCGACGCCTACCGCCGCGACCTCACCGATTTCTCGGAATTTTTGGGCCGCGTCGGGCACAGCTTTGCCGACGCCGAGACGCAGATCCTGCGCGATTATCTCGCCGATCTCGACAGCCGCGGCTTCAAGTCCACCAGCGTCGCGCGGCGGCTGTCGGCGATGCGGCATCTCTACCGCTTTCTCCTGAACGAGCGCATCCGCACCGAGGATCCCGCGGCGATCCTGTCCGGCCCCAAGCGCGGCCGCGGCTTGCCGAAGGTGCTGTCGATCGCGGATGTCGACCGCATGCTCCGCCGCGCCAAGGAATTGAGCGAGGCGGAGGACGCTTCGCCCTCGAAACGGCTGCGCGCGTTGCGGCTCTATTGCCTGCTCGAAGTGCTCTACGCCACCGGCCTGCGCGTCTCCGAGCTGGTGGCGCTGCCGCGCTCCGCGGCCAAACGCGACGCTCGCATGATCGTGGTGCGCGGCAAGGGCAACAAGGAACGCCTGGTGCCGCTCAACGAGGCCTCACGGCAGGCGATGGCCGATTATCTCGCGGCGACGGAAGCGGCAAAAGCCGACAAGAAGAACAGCGTGGCGGCCTCGAAATGGCTATTCCCATCGTTCGGCGAGAGCGGGCATCTGACGCGGCAGCATTTCGCCCGCGACCTGAAAGAGCTCGCGGTCGCCTCGGGGCTGCAGGCCCGGCTGGTCTCCCCGCACGTGCTGCGCCACGCCTTTGCCAGCCACCTCCTGCACAACGGCGCGGATCTGCGCATCGTGCAGACCCTGCTCGGCCACACCGATATCTCCACGACCCAGATCTACACCCATGTGGTCGAGGAGCGCCTGAAGAGCCTGGTGCGCGACCTGCACCCGCTGGCGGAGAAATAGACAGGTCTCTTGCCCCGGACGCGGCGCAGCGTGAAACGACGCGCCGCAGAGCCATAGAAGCGCTGCAGCGCGTCCGGGACACGAGAGCCCTGCCGGGGCAACCCATGAAACCGCCTTGACTTCGGCCACATCTCCGCAGAAAGAGCCGTGGCCTCACGCATGATTTGGCGGGCTGCTTAGAGCACACAAGCCAACTCATTGAAGAAGCTACATTTCTTTCCGCCGGTCCAAACCTGCTTCGACGCCCCGCCCCGTCCTCGCTATATTGAGTTGATGCCAGATCACATGCGCAGCTATCTCGACTTCGAAAAGCCGGTCGCCGAGCTCGACTCCAAGGTTGACGAGCTGCGGACGCTTGCGGCCTCGGGCACCGATATCTCCGAGGAAATCGGGAAGATCGAGGACAAGGCGGCGCAGGCGCTGGCCGACCTCTATCTGAACTTGACGCCGTGGCAGAAGACGCTGGTCGCGCGGCATCCGCAGCGGCCGCATTTCAACGACTTCATCAAGGGCCTGATCACCGAATTCACTCCGCTCGCCGGCGACCGCAAGTTCGGCGAGGACGAGGCGCTGGTTGCCGGCTTCGGCCGCTTCCGCGGTGAAGCCATCTGCGTGATGGGTCAGGAAAAGGGCGATTCCACCGAGAGTCGCATCCGGCACAATTTCGGCATGGCGCGGCCCGAGGGCTATCGCAAATGCGTGCGGCTGATGGAGATGGCCGAGCGGTTCGGCCTGCCCGTGCTGTCGCTCGCCGATTCCGCCGGCGCCTATCCCGGCATCGGCGCCGAAGAGCGCGGCCAGGCCGAAGCGATCGCGCGCTCGACCGATGCGTGCATGGCGCTGACCGTGCCGAACGTCGCCATCATCACCGGCGAGGGCATGTCGGGCGGCGCCATCGCCATCACCACCGCCAACAAGGTCTTGATGCTGGAGCACGCGATCTACAGCGTGATCTCGCCCGAGGCCGCCTCCTCGATCCTGTGGCGCGACGGCTCCAAGGCGCAGGAAGCCGCCAACAACATGAAGATCACCGCGCAGGACATGCTGCGCTTCGGGGTGATCGACAGCATCTTGAAGGAGCCGGTCGGCGGCGCCCACCGCGACCCCACCGCCATGATCGCCACCACAGGCGATGCCATCGCCAAGGCCTTTGACGAGCTCCGCGGCCTGGACGGTGACGCCATCCGCAAGCAGCGCCGGCAGAAATTCCTCGATATCGGCCGGAAACTGGGCTGATTCGGGCGTTTTCGGTGCCGTAGGGTGGGCAAAGGCGCGAAGCGCCGTGCCCACCAGCCGGTCGGACGGCAGAGAATGGTGGGCACGCTTCGCTTTGCCCACCCTACGAGACCTCCAGTAACTCCCCGTTAACCCTTTTTTTGCCCAAATCAGCGATCTCTGTCCGAATTGGGCCGGAAAGCCCAAGTAAGGCCCAAAGTCGCGTCCATTTAGTCTTCGTTGACCATGCCACTGGGCCAACGGGCTCGTGATCCCAGCTCGGGTTGCGACCACATGACCCAGAGGTTAGAATTTTAATCAATGGCTTCAGGGCACAAGCGCTGGAGCGTGGTTCGAAAACGCCCGTCACGACGGGTCCGGATCTCCGGTCGGATCATGCTTCGAGATTGGGGTTCGCGCTCTCTGCCCGGCACGGTGTGGGGTCCATCTTGATTTCTCGTTCGCTTGCTCGCGCGCTTTTGGCTTCGGTTGCGCTGCTGACGGCCAGTGTTCTGCTGGCCGGCTGCGACACCGACCAGGTTTCGCTCGCGACCAACGCCAAGGCCAACCAGCCGGTGCCGCCAAAGCTTCTCGCCGCGATGGTCGAGAAGGACATGGACCTGCAATCGCCGATCCTGGTCCGCCTGTTCAAGCAGGAGGCCGAGCTCGAGGTCTGGAAGCAGGCCCGCAACGGCCAGTTCGCGCTGCTCAAGACCTATCCGATCTGCCGCTGGTCGGGCGATCTCGGCCCGAAGGTGCGCGAAGGCGACCGCCAGGCGCCGGAGGGATTCTACTCGATCAATCCGGGCCAGATGAATCCGCAGTCGGCCTACTATCTCTCGTTCAACACGGGCTATCCGAACGCGTTCGACAAGGCTCTGGGGCGCACCGGCTCGCAGCTGATGGTGCACGGCGATTGTTCGTCGCGCGGCTGCTACGCGATGACCGACGAGCAGATTGCGGAGATCTATTCGCTTGGCCGCGAGTCGTTCTTCGGCGGCCAGAAGGCGTTCCAGCTGCAGGCCTATCCGTTCAAGATGACGCCGGTGAACATGGCCAAGCACCGGAACAACCCGAACATGCCGTTCTGGAAGATGATCAAGGAAGGCTATGATCATTTCGAGGTGACGCGGCAGGAGCCGAAGGTCGATTTCTGCGAGCGCAAATACGTGTTCGACGCAACGAAGACGCCTGACGCGAAGCGCGATCCGGTGTTCGACGCGTCCGCGAAGTGCCCGGCCTATGTGATCCCCGAGAACATCGCCAGCGCGGTGCGCGACAAGGATGCGCGCGACCAGGTCGAGTACAACAAGCTCGTCGCCAAGGGCACGCCAATCGCGCGCATGAACACCGGCATCGACGGCGGCATGAACAAGATTTTTGCCTCGAAGATTCCGGAGGGATCGACCGGACTGTCGGAGAATGCCGAAGGCTCGACCCTGGAGATGCTGGCGATGGCGAAGGCGCCGGGCACGATCCCCGGACACGTCAATCCGCCCAAGCCCAATCTCGATGCGGCCGCCGCCGCTCCCGCGAACCAGGAGCCGGTCGTCGCCGTCAGCGCCCCCGCCGCCACCACCCGCGTCGCCGCAGCCGCGCCGGCCAGCGAGAAATCCCAAGAGAAATCGTCAGGCGGCTTCTTCTCCAACCTCGGCCGCAAGATGGGCCTCGGCACCGCCGACACGACGGCGACCACGCCGCCGCCGCAGGCGACCGCGTCCGTGGCCCCGACCGCTGCGCCAGCAACACCACCCACCGCGACGTCGAGGCTGAAGGCCGCAGTGACCCGGTTCGTGCCTGGCCGCGATACGTCCAAGGACGCGCCGAAGCCGGCCGTCGCCGCCGCCAAGCCGGCCGAACCGGTGAAGCCGGACACGCGCCTCGCCGCGACGCGGCCGGCGCTGAAGCCGTCGGTGTCGGATGGCGCGAGTGAAGCGACGCAGATCATGGGCGCCGCGCCGGTGGTGTCGTCGAACTCGTTCGACAGCCGCTTTGGGGCGGTGAAGTAAGGCCGGCGCTCCGCTTAATCTCTCCGATCCATCTCAGCCTGACGCCGTCATTCCCCTTGATGAGGTACAGTGAGAGCGCTGCGCCTCACTCAAAGACTGGCAGCGCGACCTACGGCGCCAAATACCGCATCAGCTCCGGATTGACGCGCACATCATTCGCCTGCCCTTGCAGCGCGACCCTGCCGCGGTCGAGCACGTAGGCATAGTCCGCGACGCGCAGCGCGAGGTCGAGGTGCTGCTCGACGATGATGACGGCGATGCTCTTCGCGAGCTCGATCAGGCGCTCGGTGATCTCCTCGATCACGCCGATCCAGACGCCTTCGGTCGGCTCGTCCAGCAACAACAGCTTCGGATCGCCCAGCATCGCGCGGCCGATGGCGAGCATCTTGCGCTCGCCGCCGGAGAGGGTGCCGGCGGGCTGGTCGAGGCGCTGGCCGAGTTTCGGGAAGATGGTCAGCACCTGGTCGACCGCGTCGGCCTTCTTGCTGGCGAGCGAGCCGACCGCGAGATTGTCGCGCACCGACAGACGCGCAAACACCGAATGCTCCTGCGGGACGTAGCCGATGCCGGCGCGCACGCGCTCCTGGGTCGCGCGGCGGCTGATGTCGCGGCCGTCGAAGGCGACCTCGCCCTTCCAGGCCGGCAGCTCGCCGACGATGGTCTTCATCAGCGTGGTCTTGCCGGCACCGTTGCGGCCGAGCACGGCGACGCCGCCGCGCCAGGGAATGCCGAGGGTGACGTCGAACAGGACCTGGCTGCGGCCATAGCCCGCGTCGAGATGCTTGATGTCCAAAAATTCAGGCACGGCGCAGATAGATCTCCTGAACGGATTTATTGGCCTGGATCTCCGACACGGTGCCTGATGCCAGCACCTTGCCCTGGTCGAGCACGGTCAACCGATCGCAGATGTCGCGGATGAAATCGAGGTCATGCTCGACGATGACGAGCGAGCAATGTTTCTTGATCGGCTGAAGCAGCTCACCGGTGACGCGGCGCTCCTCCAGGCTCATGCCGCCGGTCGGCTCGTCCAGCAGCAGCAGCTTCGGCTTGCCCGCGAGCGCCATCGCGATCTCCAGCCATTGCTGCTGGCCGTGCGACAGCGCCGCCGCCGCGTCGAAGGCACGATCGGCGAGGCGGAACTGCGTCAGCATGGTCATGACCTGGTCGTGCAGCGCGCCCCGCGTGCGCGAGAATACGAGATCGAACAGCGAGGACTGCGCCTGCAGCGCGAGCAGGATGTTGTCGTAGAGCGTCAGCGTCGGCAGCACGCTGGTGATCTGGAATTTCAGGCTCATGCCGGCCCGGGCCCGTTCGGTCGGCGTGAACGCGGTGATGTCGGTGTTGATGAAACTCACTTTGCCTTGGGTCGGCACTTCGGCCCCCGCAATGCACTTCATCAGCGTGCTCTTGCCGGAGCCGTTCGGTCCGATCAGGCCGTGAAACTCGTTCTCGCCGACGGTCAGCGCGGCGCCGTCGAGCGCGGTGAGCTTGCCAAAGATCTTCTTGATGCCGGCGGCCTCAAGGAGCGGCATTGCGCTTCTCCTTCTTAGTCTCCTTGGGCTTGGCACCAAAGCTGCCGACCCGCTCGCGCTCGCCGAGCACAAAACTGATCAGGCCGAGCGGCCGGAACAGGATCACGAGCAGCAGCAGCAGACCGAGGATGATCGGCCAGATCTCGCGATAATTGTCAGAGAGCCAGAAGCTGACGCCCTCGACGATCACGGCGCCGATGACGGCGCCGATCAACGTGCCGGAGCCGCCGAACAGAACATAGAGCACCACCTGCGTCGAGACCACGACACCGACCATGTTGGGCCAGACGAAACCTTCGTGGAAGGCATAAAGGCTGCCGGCAAGACCTGCGATGGCGCCGCCGATCGCGAAGATGATCGCCTTGAGATGCTGCGCCTTGTAGCCGAAGAAGGCGATGCGCTGCTCGTTCTCGCGCAGGCCTGCGAGCGCCAGCCCGAATTGCGAGCGCACCAGGAAGCGGCAGAGCAGGTAGACCACGACGAGGATGCCGAGCACGAGATAGTAGAAAGCCGGGCCTTCAGTAAATTCGTAGCCGCCGAGCGACATCGGCGCGATCGAGGGGATGCCATTCTGGCCGCCGAGATAGTACCAGCCGCGCGCGAGGCGATCGGCGGCGTAGGAGCCGGTCAGCGTGCCCAGCGACACGAAGATGACACTGGAGGGATGCCGTCCGAGCAGCAGGAAGCCGCCGAGCAGCAGCGCGAAGGTGAGGCCGATGATCGTGCCGGCGGGGAGCACCAGGAAGATGTTGGTGATGTCGAGGTCGCGCGCGAGCAGCGCGACGCCATAGCCGGCCGAGCCGAAGAACAGGGCCTGGCCGAAGCTCATGATGCCGGCATAGCCCCAGACCAGATCGAACGACAACGCGAACAGCGCGAGAATGATCACGCGGGTCGCGAACACCGTGAGGTAGTCCTGCAGCACCAGCGGCGCGAGCAGCGCCGCGACGAGCACGACGCCCTCCACGATCGGCAGGACCTTTCGTCCTGCCTTGACCTGTTCCTTGGCCTGTTCCGCGGCCACGCGTTCAGCCATCGCATCGTCCGCTTCGTCGCCGGCGATGGCTTCTCTTACCACACTCATCGACTTCGGCATTCCGCCTCAGCATTCCTTGGGATCGACGAGCCCGTCGCTGCGTCCGACGATCTCGTAGTTCCCACCCTTGGCGACCGCGGTGTACATCTTCATCTTGCAGTGCCGCTTGCCCGGCACCATCTCGGCCGGTCCGCCCGGGCCTTCGGCGATCTTGGCGTGATCGAGCGCGGCGGCAACCGAGTCGCGATCGACCTTGCCGGCTTCCTTCACGGCCGCTTCCCAAAGCTTGAGGCCGCGATAGGTGCCGGTCGCGGCACTACCGGCCGCGAACAGGAAGTTGCCCGGAAAGTCCTTCTCATACGCCGCCTGGATTTTGGCGTCGAACGGGTTCTCCTTGGTCAGCACCTTGAAATAGTCGAGGCAGCTTGCGAGCCCCTCGATCTCGGCGGCCTGGTTGATGTTGAGCGTGTTCTCGTCATAGTAGACGCAGGCCAGGCGCCCGCCATTCTTGAGGAAGCCCGCTTCATAGAGCTGCTTGAAGAACGGGCCGACGCCCGGCGGAATGACGGTGTTGAAGACGACGTCGACCTTGTTGGAGATGATCCGGTTGACGGTCGATGAGAAATCGATCTGGTCGAGCGGGTAATATTCCTCGAACACGACCTCGCCGCCGTTCGCCTCAATGACCTTGCGGGCGTAGACGTTGAGCGTGTGCGGCCAGACATAGTTGGCGCTCGGCAGCGCGAACTTCTTGCCACCGTTCTTGATCAGCCAGGGGATGAACTCGTCACACTGCTGCGCCGGCGTCGGCCCGGTGCAGAACAGATAGGGTGTGCACTCCTTGCCTTCGTAGAGCTGCGGATAAATGTAGAGCGTCTTGCCGCGCGCCACGATCGGGTCCTTGATCGCGTTGCGCATCGACGAGGTGATGCCGCCCAGCACCATGTCGACCTTGTCGCGCTGGATCAGTTTTCGGACGTTGCCGACGGCGACGGATTCGTTCGACGCAGTGTCCTCGATATAGAGCTCGAGCGGACGGCCGAGCAGGCCACCGGCCGTATTGATCTCCTTGATCACCATCTTGGCGACATTGGCGTCGGCATTGCCGGCATAGGCGATCGGGCCGGTGAGATCGGTCGCGATACCGACCTTGATCGGGCCTTCCGCCGCGTTCGCCCACGGCGCCGGGATCACCCAGCTTCCGACGCCGGTCGCGACCGCGCCGGTGGTAAAGGCAAGATTGGAGAGGAAGCGGCGACGCGAAAGCTGAGTACGATCGAACATGACTAAACCCCTTTTCCAGCGATGAGGCCCTGTGGCCGAAATTTGATGAAGACAATGGCGAGCACGAAGACGAGGACGTCGGCGACGACGGGCGCCATCACCCATGGCAGCGCGGCACTGAGGGTGCCGATCACGCCGGCGCCCGCCACCGGTCCGATGAAGGAGCCGACGCCGCCGACCATCACCGCGACAAAACCCTGGATCAGGAAGCGCAGGCCGAGATCGGCGTACAGGCTGAACACCGGCACGATCAGCGCACCGGCAAGGCCGGCGAGCGCGGAGCCAAACGCAAACGTGGCGCCGTACATCAGGGGCGTGGAGATGCCTGAGGCCCGCGCCAGCGAGGGATTTTCCAGGGTGGCGCGCATGCGCAGGCCAAAACTCGTGCGCGACAGCAGGAGGTAACAGCCCGCCATCACCAGGAGCGTGATGACGATGATGGTGAAGCGCCAGGCCGAGATATGCATGGCGCCGATATCGATCGAACCGCCGATCGGCTCGGGCACGGTCAGATAGAAGCCACCGATCAGGCCGCGCACGGATTCGCGGATGATCAGGCCGAGCGCATAGGTGCCGAGCATCGCCACGATCGGCGCGGCGTAGAAGCGGCGGATGATCAGCGCCTCCAGCACGAAGCCGAGCGCACCGACCACGAAGGGCGCCGCGACCATGCCGGCCCAGATCGGCAGGCCCTTGGCGTAGGCGAGATAGGTGATGTAGGCCCCGAGCAGGACGAACTCTCCCTGGGCGAAGTTGAAGATGCCCATCATGCTGGCGATGATTCCGAGCCCCAGCACGATCAGGACGATGATCGCGCCGAAGCTCAGGATCTCGAACGCCGCGACGAACGCGTTAGCCATGCGCTGGATTCTTGTTTTGACGCGTTTTCTTGACGCGAACTGGTATCCACTTCGCTCGAAAACGCTCTGCTCCGTCCGTCTGCATCAATGCCTCGCTCACATCTTCTTCCAGTCGCCGATCTGCTCGAAGGCATGGGCGGCGCGGTAGATGGTGGATTCCTCGAACATGCGGCCGACCAGCATCAGGCCGACCGGCAGGCCGTCGACCATGCCGCAGGGCAGCGACATCGCGGGATGATGGGTGATGTCGAACGGAGCGGTGTTGGAGATCATCTCGAGCGCGCGGGCGACGTAGTCTTCGCGGCTCGCGGTCGGCTCAGGCAGCTTGGTCGCCTTCATCGGCGTGGTCGGCAGCAGCAGCAGGTCGTATTCGCCGAGCGCCTTGTCATAGGCCGCGGTCAGGCGACGCGAGATGTTGAGTGCCTTGCCGTAATAACGAGGACCGAAGCTGTTGTTGATGTAGGTCCCGAGCATCAGGAACAGTTTTGTTGTCTCCGACAGCGAATCCGCCTGCCGGCGCCAGCCGCGATGGAAGTCCATCAGCGAGGTCGAGTAGAGGTCAGAGCGGCTGAGGCCATAGCCATCGCCATACATCATGGTCTGGGTCATGCCCTCCGTGCCGATCGGCGTCCAGATCGCGGGACCGACAAGATGCATCGGGATCGAGACGATCTCGACCGTGGCGCCAAGGTCCTTGAAGCGCTTGGCGGCCTCGCGCACGCTTTCGTTGACGGCGGCCTCCGCGTTCGCCTGCTCGAAGCCTTCCTTGAGGATGCCGATCTTCATGCCCTTGACGCCCTGGCCGAGCGCCTTGGTGTACTCTTCGACCTTCGGCGCCTTGATGCGGGGATCGTAGCCGTCGTCGCCGGCGAGCACTTCGAGCAGCAGCGCATTGTCGGCGACGGTCGCGGTCATCGGACCGGTGTGGTCGACGAAGACCTCGATCGGCATGATGCCGGTGTAGGGGACGAGGCCCCAGGTCGGCTTCATGCCGTAGGTGCCGCAGAACGAGGACGGCATGCGGATCGACCCGCCCTGGTCGCCGCCGATCGCCATGTCGACCTCGCCGAGCGCGACCACGACGCCGGAACCGGACGACGAGCCGCCGGCCGAATAGCCCATCTTGTGCGGATTATGCACGGCACCAACCGCGCCGGTGTGGCTGCCGCCGGACATGCAGAAGGATTCGCAATGCACCTTGCCGGCGATCTCGGCGCCGGCATCGAGCATACGCGTGACGATGGTGGCGTCGAAATCGGGGACGTAGCCTTCCAGCGTCGCCGAACCGTTCATCATGGGCACGCCGGCGAGCATGATGTTGTCCTTCAGCGCGACGGTCTTGCCCTTGAGCTTGCCGCTCGCCGCACCCTTCACGGTCGACTTGCGGTACCAGGCGTTGCGCGGGTTCTCCTCGGGCGAGGGCCGGTAGCCCGGCGTGCGGGGATATTTGACCTCCGGCACTTCGTCCGGCATCGCGCCGACGAGATTATAGGCTTCGATCGAGCCCTGCATCAGGCCGCGGAACGAGGCGACATCGGCATCGGTCAGCGAAAGGCCGCACTGCTTGGCGACGTCGAGAAGTTGGGCAGGCGTGGGAAGGACAACTGTCACGGCGCTCTCCTGAAGTTTCTTGGTACGGTCCCTGCGCGCGGCCGCGATTGGCGCGACGCGCGCAGCGGCCCTGCTGAAACATTCAAAGCGGAAATATTTTCCTTTTCAAGTATTATTTTGAAATGGGGCTGTCCGGATTGCCGCAGCAGGCTCAGACCGGCTTGATCAGCTTGAAGTCGAGGCCGTCGGCCTCCGCGAGATACATCTGCATGCGGGCGTGGCCGTTGCGAACGACGACCGGGCCGCGCGCGCCGCCGTAAACGATGTTGCGGCCCGCCGCGAGCATGGGCGCCATCGACAGCGAACCTGCCTTTTTCGCCACGGCTTCGAGGAAACGCAGGCCTTCATAGCTGGACTGGCCGAGCGATCCGATCGGCGGGGCGTTCGGCCCGAACATCGCGCGATAGCGGATCTGGAAGTCGTCATTGGCCCGCGAGCCGATGCCGGAGAAATAGCCGGATGCGCAGAACATGTTCTCGCTGTTGTCGGCGCCGATGCCGAGCAGCACCGTCTCGTCCATGGCTCCCGCCAGCCGCAGCGTCGTGGCGCCGAGGCCGCATTCGCCGAAAGCACGATTGAAGGTGACGCTGTCGGTGCCGATCAGCGAGATCAGCACGACATCGGGCCGCGCGGCACGGATGCGCGCCAGATGCGGCTCGTGATTGTCCTCGCCGAGGGGGACGAACTCCTCGCCGACGACGTGGCCTCCGGTTTCCCTGATGTAGTTCTTCACGGCGCGGTGCGATTGCCAGGGCCAGACGTAATCGCTGCCGATCAGATACCAGCGCGACGCCTTCTTGACGTCGGCAAGCCAGTGGATCGACGGCCGGCTCTGCCAGCGCGGCGTCTCGCCGATCGCCATCACGCCGGGCGTACGCTCGCCGCCTTCGTAGACCGGTGTATAGATGTAGGGGATGCGGTGACGCGTGGTGACGTCGCGCAAGCCGACGCGGACCGCGCTGGTATGCAGCCCGACGATGAGATCGACCTCGTCGAATGCGATCGCCTGCTCGGCGCGGTTCAGCACTTCGTCGAGCGGCCCGCCGGCGTCGTAGATCGACAGCTCGATCTCGCGGCCGAGGATGCCGCCGCGCTTGTTGATCTCGGCAACGGCGAGCTGCGCGCTGTTGGTCGCGCAGGGGCCCCATACACCCGGCGATCCCGTGCAGCAGATGAAGCCGCCGATGCGCAGCTTGTTCGCGCCACGCCGCCTGAGGAAAGCATGATCGCCCGGCGACAGCGAGCTATCGGCTCCCGACGACGACAGATTCCTCAGCAGCAAGGACGGCGGCATCGCCGGACTGCCGTGAGCCGGGAAGTTTACCGTCGCGTGCACGCCAACTCCTGTCTGGCACCAGACCTGAAAGCACAATGAGCAGGCGGCCGCGGCATCCGCCCTTTTGTTAGGCAAACATCCTATTTTGAAAATATTGAATATTCAACAATTGAAGTGCATATAGAAGCAGCATTGATTGCAAGACATTCACTCATTTGGGTCAAGACGAAGTCTTAGCCGTGGCAAAACCGAACTCCCCGATCACCGAACACCTCGCCTACCTGCTCGCGCAAGCCAACCGGGAGATCAACCGGCAGCTGGAACTGCGCCTCAGCAAGGAAGGCGTTCCCGTCGAGCAGTGGCGCATCCTTAAGGTGTTGTCGGACGGCGATGGCCACTCAATGGGCGAACTCGCGGACGCGGTACTGCTCAATCATCCGACGCTGACCAAGATGATCGACCGCATGGTCTCCGACACGCTGGTCTATCGCGTGCAGGACCCGAATGATCGCCGCAAGGTTTTGATGTTCATCTCCGACCGCGGCAAGGTGCTGTGCAAGAAGCTCAACTCGCTCGCAGTGGACCAGGAGGAGCACATCCTGGAGAGCTATGGCGACAAGTCGACGAGCGAATTGAAGCGGCTGCTGGAGAGCTTGATCGACAGCTCGAATTGAGCGTTGGCTTGGCGCGCTCTCGCAACACTTCATCTCGTGAGGGCATGGCGCAAATCGCCACACACACTCAGCCGTCATCGCCCGCGAAAGCGGGCGATCCAGTATTCCAGAGACGCTAGTGATTCAACCGAGAGGCCGCGGCGTACTGGGTCGCCCGGTCGAGCCGGGCGACGACAGTGGAGAATGACGCGCGAGTATAGCGTTTCACACGCGCACGACAGCGAAGCTAACGGCTACGCGTACCGCCCGTGGCAGTGCTTGTACTTGTAGTGGAAGTGAAATTTCGAAGTCGTTTCAACAGCCTGTAGCCCCTCAAAGTGCGCTGTCAATCTTTTGTGCTGAGGCAGATCAGGCGGGTTTCGAAGTTCTGGCGGGAATACGCTGGGCACCTGCCAATCGAAGACATCAATGACAAGGCGATGCGGGAATTTATTCCGTGGCGCCGAGACTACTACGCTAACGTTGAAGTGTTGCCGAAGAACGCCAAGCGGCATCCGACTGACAAGACGCTTCAGTGGGACATGATGCTTGGCAAGGCCATTGTGAAGTGGAATGGTTTTTTGCGGATGTTGCTCATAACGGAATGAAATATCTGCTTGTGTGTTAGTTGATCCGCTGATGCTAGCGGCAAGGCTCAGCGCAATCAGTGCAATAGTCTCGTCGGTCGAAACGTAGGCACACCTTCGAAGTTTTATGCAGGTTATTTTGACCGTTCGTACGCTGCATATACTGTCACCCGCTCTGGCACAGATAGCAGTCGAGTAACGATCTACGGCTTGTTCAATTTGCTCATTAGCGTCGAGCAGTCCAACAAGGGAATGGATTACAGAGATATTGGCAACGGCAGAGATCAGTCTGACATGGATTGGTTTCAGAACCAGGTTCTTGAAATCATAAAGGATGGTTTATCTAAGAGCCTGAAGGTCAAACTCAATTGCGACCAAACAGCCCTCTGACTCAGCCTGGGGCTCCCTTAGTCCCCTAGTCTCGTGGCAAACACTGCAGCCGTGGCCTGTTTCCCATAATACTCTTGAATGATTTCGACTGATGTGCCCATGTTGCGAGCGACCTCGAAAACACCCACTCCATTCCGCAACGCTTGCACCGCATAAAAGTGACGCAAACTGTAGATGGTGTACTTCTCGCCGAAGCTGCTCTTTAGAATGCCAGCCGCTGCCAAAGCAGCATTCAGCTGGTCAATGAGAGTGGTAATCTTCGATCCATCCGGCATGACAAACAGCAATCCGTTGGGGTCTTCCTTCCTTCGCTTTGTCAAATATTTGTCTAATCGCTTGTTTGCTGCGGACCTGACAATCGCATCACGCTCGCCCGTTTTTCCTCTCACAACGAAACGATAGTTGCTGCGCCCCTTCTCGTCTTTGAATGGGTGGACGTCTCGCACGCTCACATTGTGTGCTTCGCCCGGCCTGAAGCCGGAATTGGCCAACACTAAAACGTAGGTTCTCAATAGCTCTCGGCTATTGCGAGTTCGCTTGTCTCTGGCGGCCTTAATGCGCTTACAAAGCGTTCGCCATAGCCGACGGAATTCCCAGAGCTCGAATGCCGGACGCACTCGCTTCTTCTTCGGCGTGAAGGTTACGGTTATCGAAGCCTGCTTGCCCCGTAGCCCTTGCTCGGCGGCCCACTTCACAATGGCCTTGCCAAGCATCATGTCCCACTGAAGCGTCTTGTCAGTCGGATGCCGCTTGGCGTTCTTCGGCAACACTTCAACGTTAGCGTAGTAGTCTCGGCGCCACGGAATAAATTCCCGCATCGCCTTGTCATTGATGTCTTCGATTGGCAGGTGCCCAGCGTATTCCCGCCAGAACTTCGAAACCCGCCTGATCTGCCTCAGCATTCCAGACGAGGTCTTGCCGTGTGCATGATCCCGCTCACGGGAGCCAATGTAGTCGTCAATGACGGCGGCGAATGATTTGGATTTTGGCGGAAGGCCTTGTTCGGCTCTGTGTTCTAATTGGAATAGGAGCCGCCGACCGGCTTGAACAGCATTCTCCTCGATCGTCGTCTTCAACGATCGAGTTACATATTTCCCCGGTGAAAGTCGCAGGCGGGCGTAGTAGGTGCCGGCTCGGCGGAAAATCGTGAGCTTGCCATCTTCAAGATAGCGAGCGCCGTCCATCCGTGGTGCCCCTGAAGTTCAGCAAGCACCACCCGGATCGAAATGCTTTCGAGAGTTAGACAAAAACGACGTAGTTCTGGACAGTCGAAATATCTAACTCATTGATTTCATTCGCTACGCGTACCGCCCGTGGCAGTGCTTGTACTTCTTGCCTGAGCCGCAGGGGCAATCCTCGTTGCGGCCGACCTTGCCCCAGCTTGCGGGGTTCTTCGGATCGCGAAGAGCTGCGTCGGAAGCCTGCGCACCGAGCGTGACGCTGGCGAGCGCCATTTCGTCCTCGCCGGTGTTGGGGTCGAACTTGTGCGCTTCCATCGGCGGCAGGACAGGAGCTTCCTGCTCCGGCGGGACGATCTCGACGCGCATCAGCTGCGCCGTGACGGCCTCGCGCAGATGCGCGCTCATCTCCTGGAAGAGATTGAAGGCCTCGGTCTTGTACTCCTGCAACGGATCGCGCTGGCCGTAACCACGCAGGCCGATGACCTGGCGCAGATGGTCGAGCATGATCAGATGCTCGCGCCAGAGATGGTCGAGCGTCTGGAGCAGAATGGTCTTCTCGACGTAACGCATCACGTCGGGACCCCATTGCCCGACCTTGGCCGCCATGTGCTCGTCGGCTTTGGTCTCGATGCGGGTGAGCAGCTCCTCGTCGGCGATGCCCTCTTCCTTGGCCCAGTCGTCGACCGGCAGGTCGAGATCGAGCACGCGCTTCAGCTCGTCCTTCAGGCCGGCGACATCCCACTGCTCGGCATAGGCATGCTCGGGCACGTGCTTGGCGACGAGGTCGTCGATGAAGGCGTGGCGCATGTCGGTGACGGTCTCGGCGACGCTGTCGTCCTTCATCAGGTCGACGCGCTGGTCGAAGATCACCTTGCGCTGGTCGTTCTGGACGTTGTCGAACTTGAGCAGGTTCTTGCGGATGTCGAAGTTGCGCGCCTCGACCTTCTGCTGCGCCTTCTCGAGCGCCTTGTTGATCCAGGGATGGATGATCGCCTCGCCTTCCTTCAGGCCGAGACGCTGGAGCATGCTGTCGAGGCGATCCGAACCGAAGATGCGCATCAGATCGTCTTCCAGCGACAGGAAGAACTTCGAGCGGCCGGGGTCGCCCTGACGGCCGGAACGGCCGCGCAGCTGGTTGTCGATGCGACGGGATTCGTGACGCTCGGATCCCATGATGTAGAGGCCGCCGGGCTTCTTCACGGTCTTGGCGGGCTTCGAGCCCTTCGCCGGCTCGATCTCGACCTCTTCCTCGGCCTTCAGCACGATGTCGCGGAAGTGCTCGATGTCGGCCTTGATCTGCTCGATCTTCTTCGCCTTCTCCGCCTCGTCCTCGATGCCGGCGGTCTCCTGCTGGATCCGCATCTCGAGCGAGCCGCCGAGCTTGATGTCGGTACCGCGGCCGGCCATGTTGGTCGCGATCGTGATCGCGCCGGGCACGCCGGCTTCCGCGACGATATAGGCTTCCTGCTCGTGGAAGCGCGCGTTCAGCACCGCGAACAGTTTTGCCGGCTTGCCGGCGCGGGCCGCGGCGTACAGCTTCTGCATCGAATTTTCGTTGCCGAAATCGATCTGCCGGTAGCCGTGCTTCTTGAGGTATTCGGCGATCACTTCCGATTTTTCGATCGAGGCGGTGCCGACCAGCACCGGCTGCAGCCGCGCATTGGCGCGCTCGATCTCGGCCAGGATGGCGGCGTATTTCTCGTTCTGGGTTCGATAGACCTCGTCGTCCTCGTCGAGGCGGCCGACCGGCACGTTGGTCGGGATCTCCACGACTTCGAGCTTGTAGATGTCGAAGAGTTCGTCGGCTTCGGTCAGCGCCGTGCCGGTCATGCCGGCGAGCTTTTCGTACATCCGGAAATAGTTCTGGAAGGTGATCGAGGCCAGCGTCTGGTTTTCCGGCTGAACCTGGACATGCTCCTTGGCTTCAAGCGCCTGATGCAGGCCTTCCGAATAACGTCGGCCGGCCATCATGCGTCCCGTGAACTCGTCGATGATGACGACCTCGTCGTCGCGGACGATGTAGTCCTTGTCGCGCGTGAACAGCGTGTGGGCGCGCAGCGCCTGGTTGATGTGGTGCACGACGGAAACGTTCTCGACGTCGTAGAGCGACTCGCCCTTGAGCTGGCCGGCGTCGCGCAGCAACGTCTCGATCTTCTCCATGCCACCTTCGGTCAGCGTCACCGTACGCTGCTTCTCGTCGACGTCGTAGTCGCTCTTGTCGAGCTTGGGCAGGAAGCCGTCGATGGTGTTGTAGAAGTCGGAACGGTCGTCGAGCGGGCCGGAGATGATCAGCGGCGTGCGCGCTTCGTCGATCAGGATCGAGTCGACCTCGTCGACGATGGCGTAGAAGTGCGGCCGCTGGACCATGTCCTCGAGCCGGTACTTCATGTTGTCGCGCAGATAGTCGAAGCCGTACTCGTTGTTGGTGCCGTAGGTGATGTCGCAGGCATAGGCGGCCTTGCGCTCGGCATCGTCCAGGCCGTGCACGATCACGCCGGTGGTCAGGCCGAGGAAGCCGTAGATCTGGCCCATCCAGCCGGAGTCGCGGCGGGCGAGGTAGTCGTTGACGGTGACGACGTGAATGCCCTTGCCGGCGAGCGCGTTGAGATAGACCGCGAGCGTTGCGACCAGCGTCTTGCCTTCGCCGGTCTTCATCTCCGCGATGTCGCCCTCGTGCAGCACGATGCCGCCGATCAGCTGCACGTCGAAATGCCGCTGGCCGAGCGTGCGCTTGGCGGCTTCGCGCACGGTGGCGAAGGCCGGCACCAGCAGATCGTCGAGCGTCTTGCCCTCGGCGAGCTGTTTCTTGAACTCGACGGTGCGGGCCTTCAGTGCCTCGTCGGAGAGTTTCGAAACCTCCGGCTCCAGCGCGTTGATCGCGTTGACGCGGGACTGGTATCCCTTCACCCGCCGGTCGTTGGCGGAGCCGAAAAACTTGCGGGCGAGCGCGCCGATCATGCCTAGTTCCTGTGTTCGCGATTCAACCGCGTTGCAGCCAAGAAGTTGTCACCCCCCTGCCTATCAACTCACCGTGACGCCTGATGGCGACAGAGCCCGGACTGCGGGGGGTCATCCGCCATATGGGTGGGAATTGGGCAAGTCTGGGTTCAACGGCCAAAAACGCAGCAAAATAAACGCCATCGCCATGGTCGCGACCGGGCAGAGATATGGCCCGGTCAGGGCCTTGTCAACGGCGGGCGCATTGCGGCTAATTCATCATTTTGACAGACTTTTCGCGTTGCCAAGCCCCCCTGAATTGGGCGAGTGTCCGCCCCGCTAGAGCAGCCCCCTGCTTCAACAAAAGGATTTTCCATGACCACCTCGTTCCCGGTAACCAAAACCGGCCTGCGCTTCGGCCTCGCCACCGCCCTCGTGGGCTGCCTTGCGTTGGCGCTGATCGCGGGTCCCGGCCGGGCTGCCGACGATCCGGTGCTGGCGAAGGTCAATGGCGCGGAAATCAAGAAGAGCGACGTTGCCATGGCCGAGGAGGAACTCGGGGCGAGCCTCGCCCAGATGGACCCGGCGACCAAGGACGAGAACGTGCTGTCCTTCCTGATCGACATGAAGATCGTCAGCAAGGCTGCCGAGGACAAGAAGGTCGCCGACGGCGACGAGTTCAAGAAGCGCCTGGCGTTCGCCCGGAACCGCCTGCTGATGGACAGCCTGCTCGCCAACGAGGGCAAGGCCGCCACCACCCCCGACGCCATGAAGAAGGTCTATGAGGAGGCCTCCAAGCAGATCACCGGCGAGCAGGAGGTCCGCGCCCGCCACATCCTGGTCGAGACCGAGGACGAGGCCAAGGCGGTGAAGGCCGAGCTCGACAAGGGCGCCGATTTCGCCGAACTCGCCAAGAAGAAGTCCAAGGATCCGGGCTCCGCCGATGGCGGCGACCTCGGCTTCTTCACCAAGGAGCAGATGGTGCCGGAGTTCTCGGCCGTGGCCTTCACGCTGGAGCCGGGCAAGATCTCCGATCCCGTGAAGTCGCAGTTCGGCTGGCACATCATCAAGGTCGAGGAAAAGCGCAACCGCAAGGCGCCTGATTTCGAGCAGGTCAAGGCCCAGATCGAGCAGTACGTCACCCGCAAGGCCCAGGCCGACTACGTCGCCAAGCTCCGCGCGGAAGCCAAGGTCGAGCGGACGGACCAGCCGGCAGCGGATGCCAAACCGGATGCCAAGCCGGCCGACCCTGCCAAGCCGTCCGACAGCAAGATGGCGCCCCCCGCGAAGAAGTAAGAATTCGCTGTCACTTCGCGGACGCCAATAGTATCTAACGTCGCAATGGCCGGGCAAATGCCCGGCCATCTGCATATCCAGACCTGACCAAGGCGCCCCGATGTCCTCCTCCGTCTCCCCGCTCGCCCCCAAAACTGTCCCCGACATGCCCGTGATCGCGGGCGTCCGCCTTGCGACGGCCGAAGCCGGCATCCGCTACAAGAACCGCACCGACGTGCTGCTGGCGGTAATGGACAAGGGCACCGCGGTCGCGGGCGTCTTCACCAAGTCGAAATGCCCCTCCGCGCCGGTGGAATGGTGCCGCGCCAAGCTGAAGGGCGGCAAGGCGCGCGCGCTGGTGGTGAATTCCGGCAACGCCAATGCCTTCACCGGCAAGACCGGACGCAGCTCCACCGCGCTGACCGCGAAGATCGCGGCCAAGGCGGTCGGATGCAGCGAGGGTGAGATCTTCCTGGCCTCGACCGGCGTGATCGGCGAGCCGCTGGACGCGACCAAGTTCGACGGTGTGCTCGGCCGGCTGGCCGAGACGGCCGAGCCCGGCGACTATCTCGCCGCGGCCAAGGCGATCATGACCACCGATACCTTCCCCAAGGTCGCGACCGCGACCGTCAAGCTCGGCAAGGCCAAGGTCACCATCAACGGCATGGCCAAGGGCGCCGGCATGATCGCCCCCGACATGGCGACGATGCTGTCCTTCATCTTCACCGACGCGCCGATCGCGCCCGGTGCACTGCAAGCCCTGCTCAAGAGCGGCGTCGAGGACACCTTCAACGCGGTGACGATCGACGGCGACACCTCGACCTCGGACACGCTGCTGGCCTTCGCCACCGGCGCCGCCGCCGAGCACGGCGCGCCGAAGATCAGCCGCGCGAGCGACCCCCGCCTGAAGGCCTTCGTGAAAGCCTTCAACCAGGTGCTCGCCAATCTCTCCGAGCAGGTCGCCCGCGACGGCGAGGGCGCGCGCAAGCTGGTCGAGATCACCGTGGAAGGCGCCAAGACCAAGGCGTCGGCTCGCAAGATCGCGATGTCGATTGCGAACTCGCCGCTGGTCAAGACCGCAATCGCCGGCGAGGACGCCAATTGGGGCCGCGTGGTGATGGCGGTCGGCAAGGCCGGCGAGCCGGCCGATCGCGACAAGCTCTCGATCTCCTTCAACGGCATCCGCGTCGCCAAGAGCGGCGCGCGCGATCCGTCCTATGACGAGGCGCAGGTGTCGGAAGCGATGAAGGCCCCGGAAATCGCCATCAAGGTCTCGCTCGGCCTCGGCAAGGGTCGCGACCGCGTGCTGACCTGCGACCTGACGAAGGAGTATGTCGCGATCAACGGGGATTACAGATCTTAAACCGAACGCCGATGGCCGATCTCAAACTGACATTGGTGGTGGCCTGCGCGCTCGTCGACGCCGACAAGCGCGTCCTGATCGCGCAGCGCCCGGAGGGCAAGACGCTTGCGGGCCTCTGGGAATTCCCCGGCGGCAAGTGTGAGCCCGGCGAGCGGCCGGAGCAGAGCCTGATCCGCGAGCTGCACGAAGAGCTCGGCATCACCGTCGCCGAACCGTGCCTGGCGCCGCTGACCTTTGCGAGCTACGGCTACGAGACCTTTCACCTGCTGATGCCGCTTTACATCTGCCGGCGCTGGGAGGGGCTGGTCACCCCGCGCGAAGGCCAGACCCTGGCCTGGGTCCGCGCCAACAAGCTGCGCGACTACCCGATGCCGCCCGCCGACATCCCGCTGATCCCGCATCTGATCGACTTGCTGATGTGAGTACGGACCTCATCCCGAGGAGCGCGGCACGCGCGTCTCGAAGGATGGCCACACGGCAAGAGCGGGGCCTGCATGGTTCTCGCGGCGATGCGAAGCATCGTCCGCTAAGCGCGCCTTACGCGCCTCCTCACCATGAGGATCACTCCTTCCCCGCCTTCTTCACCGCCTCCGCCAGGCTCGCTTTCGCCGACCCCGGCTTCAGCGGCTGCTGCTGGCTTGCATGCGGGGCCCAGCCGGAGAGCCAGATGATGTCGAATGTCGCACGGATGCGGCCGTCGGCATCCGCAAAGCGTTCGGCGTAGATTTCGGCCATGCGCAGCAGCGTCGCGCGGGGCGTCGGCGTGCGCCGCCGTTCGATCAGCACATTGGCCGCGCCCATGCGGCGGAGATCCTGCATCAGCGCAAACGCATTGGCGTAGCGCACCACGACACGGTCGACATCGGTCACCGGAAGCGCAAAGCCCGCCCGCTGCAATAGCGCGCCGATGTCGCGCAAATCCGCGAACGGGGCCACACGCGGCGACACGCCACCCTCGCATTCGGCTTCCGCCGCCGCAAAGGCCTGCCGCAGCTCGGTCAGGCTGTCGCCGCCGATCATCGCTGCGAGCAGCAATCCGTCCGGCTTCAGCGCACGCCGCACCTGCATGAGCACCCCCGGCAGGTCGTTGACGAATTGCAGCGCCAGCGCCGAGACGACGAGGTCGAGACTTTCCGGGGCAAAGGGCAGTTTTTCCGCACCCGCTTCGTCGATCGCGATCCGCTGAAGTGGTGGCGGCCCCGTGAGCCCCTCTCCGGGCGTCCAGAGATCGGCCGCAGCGTGAAACTCCCGCATCACGGCGGCCAGGCGGTCGGTCATGTCCTCTGCAACACGATCGAGCAGGAATGTCACCTCGCCCTGCGCATGTGCGCGCCGCTGCCGCGCATGCAGCAATGCGCGATCGAACAGAGCGGGCGGCGTTTGCGGGGTCTGGGCCATGCCGCTGGTTACGCCGATCACGACCGCCATGGCAATCTCCTCTCTCGTGTCCCGGACGCGCTGCGGCGCTCTTAGCGCTGCTGCGCAGAGCCGGGACCCAGAAGGCACCTCCGCACGATGCGGCGAGATGGGCCCCGGCTCTGCAGCGCACCGCACCGGACGATGCTTCGCATCGCCGGGAGCGCTGCGCTGCGTCCGGGGCACGAGACCGATTCAGTCGCTTGAGCGGCTCTTCCCATAACGCTAGCCTCCCCTCATGGAAGCCGACGCCGCCCCCACCCGCTCCATCGCCGCGCCGTTGCGTGCCGCATGGACGGCCGGCCGCCACGTGCTGTCGCGTGCCGCACGGCTCGCGCTCGACATTGCGCTGCCAACATTGTGCGTGTCCTGCCGGGAGCCGGTCGATGGCGAAGGCGTCTGCGCGGCCTGCTGGGCGCGGCTGTCGTTCATCGAACGACCCTATTGCCCGCGCCTCGGCATTCCCTTCGTCTATGATCCCGGCCCCGACATGCTGTCGATGGAGGCGATCGCGAGCCCGCCGGCCTACCAGCGTGCACGCGCGGCGGTGCGCTATGACGACGTCGCGCGCACGCTGGTGCATGCGCTGAAATACCAGGACCGTACCGATCTGGCGCCGGCCATGGGTCGCTGGATGGCGCGCGCGGGCGCCGAACTGCTCACCGGAGCCGACATGCTGGTGCCGGTGCCCCTGCATTGGCGCCGGGCGTGGCGGCGCCGCTACAACCAGTCCGGGGCGCTGGCGCGCATCATCGCGCGGCAGAGCGGTGTCAGGGTGCGCGGTGAAGTGCTGCGCCGGGTGCGCGCGACCGAGCAGCAGATCGGCCTGTCGCGGACCCAGCGCGCCACCAATGTGCAGGGCGCATTCCAGGTATCCCCCGACCGCCAGGCGGAAATCCAGGGCCGCCGCATCGTCCTGATCGACGATGTCCTGACCTCGGGGGCGACGCTGGATGCCTGTGCGCGGGCCCTGCTCCGCGCCAAGGCGGCCCAGGTGGACGTGCTGGTGTTCGCCCGGGTTGTCGAGAGCGGCCCCCGTCCCATATAATTCAATGACTTCATGACATGAGAGCGCCACACGACATGACCGACGCTGTCGAAATCTACACCAGGCCGGGCTGTGGCTATTGTTCCGCCGCCAAATCGCTGCTGACCCGCAAGAAGGCAACCTTCACGGAGTTCGACATCGCCAGGAACCCGTCCTGGCGCGAAGAGATGTACGACCGCGCCGGCGGGGGCTCGACTTTCCCGCAGATCTGGATCGGCGGAACCCATGTCGGCGGTTGCGACGAGCTGTATGCGCTCGACCGCGAGGGCAAGCTCGACGGCCTGCTCGAAAGCGTAAAGGCGGTGTCATGAGCGAGGATCGCACCTTCACCGCCGCGATGATCCAGATGCGCACCGGCCTGATGCCCGAGCCGAGCCTCGCGCAGGCCACCAGGCTGATCCGGCAGGCTGCGGCCGATGGCGCCGACTACGTGCAGACGCCCGAAGTCAGCAACATGATGCAGCTCAACCGAAAGGCGTTGTTCGAGCACCTCCAGAGCGAAGAGGACGACACCTCGCTGAAGGCCTATCGCGCGCTCGCGGCCGAGCTGAATATCCACATCCATGTCGGATCGCTGGCGCTGCGCTTCTCGCCGGAGAAGGCGGTCAATCGGTCCTTCCTGATTGGCCCCGAGGGCAATGTGCTCGCGAGCTACGACAAGATCCACATGTTCGACATCGAATTGCCGGACGGCG
Organism: Bradyrhizobium sp. 956_D2_N1_4; assembly: GCF_052076025.1. NCBI lineage: Bacteria > Pseudomonadati > Pseudomonadota > Alphaproteobacteria > Hyphomicrobiales > Nitrobacteraceae > Bradyrhizobium > Bradyrhizobium sp. 956_D2_N1_4. Next base: position 7,226,029 of record NZ_CP197237.1, read on the forward strand.
AGAGCTATCGCGAATCCGCCAATTACCAGCCGGGCGAGACCGCCGTGATCTCCGACCTGCCCTGGGGCCGCGTCGGGCTGACGATCTGCTACGACGTGCGCTTCCCCGCGCTCTACCGCGCGCTGGCCGAGAGCGGCGCGTATTTCATCACGGTGCCGTCGGCCTTCACCCGCAAGACCGGCGAGGCGCACTGGCACATCCTGCTGCGCTCGCGCGCGATCGAGACCGGCTGCTTCATCTTCGCGGCGGCGCAGGCCGGCCTGCACGAGAACAAGCGCGAGACCTATGGCCACTCGCTGATCATCGATCCCTGGGGCGAGATCCTCGCCGAGGGCGATGTCGAGCCCGGCATCATCATGGCCAAGATCGACCCGGCCAAGGTCGAGACCGCCCGCCGCGCGATCCCCTCGCTTCAGCACGGCCGCCGCTTCGGCGTCGCCGATCCCAAGGCCGGGCCGGACCATCTTCACCTCGTGCGGGGATCGGCATGATCCGCTACGCGCTCCACTGCGACCAAAGCCACGCATTCGAAAGCTGGTTCCAGAGCTCGTCGGCTTATGATTCGCAGGTGAAGCGCAAGCTCGTGACTTGCCCGATCTGCGGCTCGGCCAAGGTCGAGAAGGCGATCATGGCCCCACGGATCATCGGCAAGAAGGGCCGCGGACGGGCGACGCCGCCGCCGGAGCCGGCTTCAACGCCTGCGCCCGAAACTGCGCCGTCAGGACCGACCTCGCTGATGATGGCGCAGGAGCGCGAGTTGCGCGCCAAGCTCAAGGAGCTGCGCGATCACATCGTCAAGCACGCCGACAATGTCGGCGAGCGCTTTGCGAACGAAGCCCGCGCGATGCATTACGGCGACAAGGAGCACCGCCCGATCTATGGCGAGGCTTCGCCCGACGAGGCAAAGTCGCTGATCGACGAAGGCATCGAGGTGTCGCCGCTGCCGACGCTGCCGGAAGATCGGAACTGACGCGCGAAGCGCGTCAGACTCCCACCAGCAACGCGACTCCGACCACGATCAGCACGATGCCAAAGATCTCGCGCGGCGCGATCGGCTGCTTGAACGAGTAATATGCCACGCCTTGCGCGAACAGCACCTCGATCAGAGCGAGCGTGCGGACATTGGCGGCGGCCGTCAGCGCGAATGCCAGGAACCAGAACTGCGAGGCGAAGGCGCCCATGAAGCCTGCGAGCAGCGACGGCTTCCACAATCCCAGGATCGACTGGAGCACCTTTGGCGCGCGCCAGAGCAGATAGATCGTCAGCACCAGCGTCTGCACGAACAGACCGAGCACCAGCGTGAACGACGCCGCCGTCACGAAGGAGACATCAGGCACGTTGATGATCGCGCCGCGAAAACCGACCGCTGACAACGCGAACGCCGCAGCCGCGACGAGACCGGTGATGGTCGGCTTCAGCTCGGCAAAGCTCTTCTCGCCGCCGGGCCGCAGGGCCGTGATGACGACGCCGACAGTCGCGATCACGATCGCCAGCACCTTGAGCCAGGTGAGATGATCGCCGAGGAAGACGAAGCCGAAAATCGCGGTCTGGATCGCCTCGGTCTTGAGGTAGGCCGTCGTCACCACGAAGGAGCGATCGTTCATCGCGAGCAGCATCAGCCCGGTCGCAACGATCTGGCTGAGCGCCCCGAGCAACAGCCAGGGCCAGAACACGGTCGGCGGCATGCCGAGGTGATCACCGGTCGCGACCAGCACCACGCCCAGAAACAGCAGCGAGAACGGGAAGCCGAACAGGAAGCGGATATTGGTCGCGCCCCAGGTCCCCAGCGGCTTCGTCAGCGACCGCTGCATCGCGTTGCGCGCGACCTGGCCGAGCGCAGCAATGACGGTGAAGGGAATCCAGAGGCTGGCGATGGTGAGCATGCGGGTGGAGCGGTAGGAGGGGAAGCCGTGGCCAACCTGCCGCTAGCGGCGAGGCAGGTCAATCACGCCCACGTCATGGGTGCGATGCTCGCGCCTCGCGTACCCCTCACACCATCCCTTCCGCCACGACCATGTAGTTCACGTCCATATCCGACGAGAGGGTCCATTTGTCGGCGAAGGGTGAGTAGACGACGCCGGTCTGCTCGGTGATGACGAGGCGGTTGTCGAGGAGATATTTGGTCAGCTCGTCGGGGGTGACGAACTTGTTCCATTCGTGGGTGCCGCGCGGCAGCCAGCGCAGGACGTATTCGGCACCGACGATGGCGAGCGCAAAGCTCTTCCAGTTCCGGTTCAGCGTCGAGACCACCATCAGCCCGTTCGGCTTCAGCATCGCCGCGCAGCGCTTGAGGAAAACGCCGACATCGACGACGTGCTCGACCACTTCCATTGCCAGCACGATGTCGAAGCGCTCGCGCGGGTCGATCTCCTCGACCGTGGTGCAGCGGTAATCAATCGACAGATGGCTCTTGTCGGCATGCAGCTTCGCGGCGGCGATGTTGCTGACCGAGGGATCGACGCCGATGACCTGGGCACCGAGGCGCGACAGCGGCTCGCACAACAGGCCGGCGCCGCAGCCGATGTCGAGCACGCGCAGGCCGCCGAGGCAGTTGAGGCTGCGCACGTTGCGCTCGAACTTGCGGCAGGCGGCGTCGCGGATATAGCCGAGCCGCAACGGGTTGATCCGGTGCAGCGGGGCCATCTTGCCGTTGGGGTCCCACCACTCGGCCGAAAGTTTCGAGAATTTCGCGATCTCGGCGGCGTCGACGGTCGAGCCCGGCTGCGGGCTTGCGGTTGCGGAAGTATTTTGCTGCATGCTCATGGTTAGGCGCGGTCCTACCGCGTGGTGATCGAACTACGGAAGGCGAGCGGCGAGTCGACGGTCGTGATCTTTTCGATCCCCTCGCCAACGCCGCGAATCGTCACGTCGCCGTAGTTGAGAATACGTCCAAGAATCGACTGGTCGACGTCGACACTCTCGACCTTGTCCAGCGCCATTTCAAAGGTCCGGCGCTTGATGAACCCCGTCTTGTGCACAACCCGCAAGTTGGTGACGTCGGTCTCGGTCGTGAAGCGATGGAACCAGCCCTTGATGGTCCAGTAAAGGGCGGCCAGAGCCACGACGCCAGCGGCTATGAGGCACAGCACCCAGAGGCCATCGGCCGTGGCCTGCGGCATCAGGACGAGAAAGGCGAGAGCCGCGATCCAGGCCACGATGGCCGGAAAATAGAAGATCCAGTGCGCATTGGTCGAATACAGCACCCGCTCGCCCGGTTGCAGGATCTCGTCGATATAACGCGCCATGATCTCGGTTAACCCATACCCCCAAGCCAGACCTTAGGTCGGACCTTACCCTGCCCCCGCAGGAACCCGCTTGCCCCCGGCCCCGCCGCTATGTATACGCGCGGTCGGTGTCCGCCGGCACCCGTCCGGTGCGGGTCACCATACTGATCCTTATGAGGGAATGCACGCGTCGTCATGAGCCGCCTCGTGATGAAATTCGGCGGCACGTCCGTCGCCAATATCGAACGTATCCGCAACGTCGCACGCCATGTGAAGCGTGAGGTCGACGCCGGCCATGAAGTGGCCGTGGTCGTCTCGGCGATGTCCGGTAAAACCAACGAGCTGGTGGCCTGGTGCACCGAGGCCTCGCCGATGCACGACGCGCGCGAATACGACGCCGTTGTCGCCTCCGGCGAACAGGTGACGTCGGGCCTGCTCGCCATCGTGCTTCAGGGCATGGGCATCCAAGCCCGCTCCTGGCAGGGCTGGCAGATCCCGATCAAGACCAGCGACGCCCATGCCTCGGCCCGAATCGAGGACATCGACGGCAGCGAGATCATCAAGCGCTTCCGGGAGCGCAAGGAGGTCGCGGTCATCGCCGGCTTCCAGGGTATCAATCCCGAGACCAATCGCATCACCACGCTCGGCCGCGGCGGCTCCGATACCTCGGCCGTGGCGATCGCCGCCGCCGTCAAGGCCGACCGCTGCGACATCTACACCGATGTCGACGGCGTCTACACCACCGACCCGCGAATCGTGCCGAAGGCCCGCCGCCTCGACAAGATCGCGTTCGAAGACATGCTGGAACTGGCCTCCCAGGGCGCAAAAGTGCTCCAGGTCCGCTCGGTGGAACTCGGCATGGTCCACAACATGCCGATCTTCGTCCGCTCGAGCTTCGACAAGCCCGAGGATATCGACCCGCATGCCAACCAGCCGCCCGGCACGCTGATCTGCAGCGAGGAGGAGATCATGGAAAGCCACGTCGTCACCGGCATCGCCTTTTCGAAGGACGAGGCCCAGATCTCGGTACGCCAGATCGAGGACAAGCCCGGCGTGGCAGCGTCGATCTTCGGCCCGCTGGCGGATGCCAACATCAACGTCGACATGATCGTGCAGAACGTCTCCGAGGACGGCAAGACCACCGATCTCACCTTCACGGTGCCGGCGGCCGACTACACCCGTGCCAAGGACACGATCACGGCCGCCAAGGGCAAGATCGGCTATGCCCGGCTCGATACCGCCACCGACGTCGCCAAGATATCGGTAATCGGCAGCGGCATGCGCAGCCATGCCGGCGTCGCCGCCCAGGCGTTTTCGGCCCTCGCCGGACGGAATATCAACATCCGGGCCATTACAACCTCCGAGATCAAATTCTCGGTTTTGATCGACACCGCCTATACCGAGCTCGCGGTGCGCACCCTGCACACGCTCTACGGTCTCGATCAGGCTTAGACGAATTTTCTCTTAGCGGTCGCAGCAAACGCGAAGGTGTACACACCTTCGCGTTTGGCAGGCGTTTTGCTTGGCAAAACAAGCCTCAATTCGCTATACGGCGAACAGGGTGGGCTGCCGCAGACTGTGTCCCAGTTCAGGCGGCGCTGATTCGGTGCAAGCGCTAAATCTTGAGTAGATTTGTGTTTGCGCCTGCGCCGGACGAACAATTTGGTTGTTTTTCTGGAATTTTGGGCCAGCCGCCGGCCGATACCGCCGGGCCAGGCAGACGGAGGAGATTGACGGTTCATGCGGAGCGCGTCGGGAGGTCCCCGCGTCTTGTTGAGACGGCTCCGCGAAACCATGGCGGAGCAGGTCTCGGCCCAGGAGCGGCTGGACAAGATCGTGGTGCTGATCGCCGCCAATATGGTGGCCGAGGTGTGCTCGGTCTATGTGCTGCGCATCGACAACACGCTCGAGCTCTACGCCACCGAAGGCCTCAACCGCGAGGCGGTGCACCACACCGTGCTGAGCGCCCATGAGGGCCTGGTCGGCCTCGTCGCCAGCGAGGCGACCCCGCTCAATCTCAGCGACGCGCAAAGCCACCCGGCCTTCTCGTTCCGCCCGGAGACCGGCGAAGAAATCTATCACTCCTTCCTCGGCGTGCCGATCCTGCGCGCCGGCAACACGCTCGGCGTGCTGGTGGTGCAGAACCGCGCCAAGCGCAATTATGTCGAGGAGGAGCTCGAGGCGCTCCAGACCACCGCGATGGTACTGGCGGAGCTGATCGCCTCCGGCGAATTGTCTGCGCTGGCCCAGCCGGGCCAGGAGCCGGCCGCGCGCCATTCGGCGCAGAAGGTCGGCGCCATCCTCTCGGAAGGCATCGCGCTCGGCCATGTCGTGCTGCACGAGCCGCGCGTCGTCATCAAGGACTACATCGCCGAGGATCTGCCGAAGGAGATCAAGCGGCTCGACACCGCGCTCGCCAAGCTGCGCGCCGATCTCGACCGCATGCTGGAGCGTGGCGACGTTGCCGAGGGCGGCGAGCACCGCGAGGTGCTGGAAGCCTATCGCATGTTCGCCAACGACCAGGGCTGGTCGCACAAGCTGCATGAGGCGGTCGCCACCGGTCTCACGGCGGAAGCCGCCGTCGAACGCGTGCAGTCCGACACTCGCGCGCGCATGCTGCGCTCCACCGATCCCTATTTGCGCGACCGGCTGCACGATCTCGAGGATCTCGGCTACCGCCTGATGCGGCAGCTGGTCGGCCAGGACCACGCGCCGTCACGCGAGCAATTGCCCGACAACGCCATCGTCATCGCGCGCGCGATGGGCCCGGCGGCGCTGCTCGATTACGACCGCAAGCGCCTGCGCGGCATCGTGCTGGAGGAAGGCACCGCCAACTCCCACGTCTCGATCGTGGCCCGCGCGCTCGGCATCCCCGCAGTCGGCGAAGTCCCGAACGCGCCCGGCATCGCCGATCCCGGCGACGCCATCATCGTCGACGGCACCTCGGGCTCGATCTATGTGCGTCCGTCGCAGGAGGTCGAAGCCGCCTTTGCCGAACGCGTGCGCTTCCGCGCCCGCCGCCAGGCGCAATACCTTGCACTGCGCGACCGTCCCTGCGTCACCAAGGACGGGCAGAAGGTCGAGCTGATGATCAACGCAGGTCTTGCGATCGACCTGCCCCATATCGAGGACACCGGCAGCGCCGGCATCGGCCTGTTCCGCACCGAGCTGCAATTCATGGTGGGACAGAGCCTGCCGCGCACCAGCGACCAGCTCGCGCTCTATCGCACGGTGCTGGATGCCGCCGGCACCAAGCCCGTGACCTTCCGCACCCTCGACATCGGCGGCGACAAGGCACTGCCCTATATGGAAGCGGTGATTGAGGAGAATCCTGCACTCGGCTGGCGCGCGATCCGGCTCGGCCTCGATCGCCCCGGCCTGCTGCGCGGCCAGATCCGCGCGCTGCTGCGCGCCGGTGGCGGCCGCGCGCTGCGCATCATGTTCCCGATGATCTCGGAGGTCGCCGAGTTCGACTCGGCGAAGGCGCTGGTCGAGCGCGAGCTGACCTATCTCCGCCAGCACGGCCACACCCTGCCGGAGCGCATCGACATCGGCACCATGGTCGAGGTGCCCGCCCTGCTCTACCAGCTCGACGAGCTCCTGAAGAAGGTCGACTTCATCTCGGTCGGCTCCAACGATCTGTTCCAGTTCCTGTTCGCGGTCGACCGCGGCAATGCGAAAGTCTCCGAGCGCTTCGACACCATGTCGGCGCCGATCCTGCGCGTGCTGCGCGAGATCGCGCGGAAGTCGAACGATGCGAAGAAGTCGTTATCGCTGTGCGGCGAGATGGCCTCCAAGCCGATCGGCGCGCTGGCGCTGATCGCGATGGGCTATCGTTCGCTGTCGCTCTCGGCGACCGCGCTCGGCCCGGTCAAGGCGATGGTGATCGACCTCGATGCCAAGAAGGCCGAAGCGATGCTCGGCCCGCTGCTGGACGCGCCCTCCGGCAGCGTCTCGATCCGGCAGAAGCTGACGGAATTTGCCGAGGCCGAAGGTCTGGCGTTGTAGCGGGCCTGTCGCCCCTTCCCGCCGCCTCGCCTTTTTCCGCCATTTGAGACCAAACCGATGTCGTCACTCCCCGAAGCCAAACTGGACGTCCTGCTCGCGCATCACGCCTCGCTCGAGGCCGAATCGCTCGGCCAGCTCGCCTCCGAACGCTATGTGCAGATCACCCGCGAGCTCGCCGAGCTCTCCCCGCTGATCGAGGCGGTGAAGGCTTATCGCTCCGCCGTGAAAGAGCTCGCCGACACCGAGGCGCTGATCGCCGATCCCGCGACGGATGCCGAGATGCGCGGCATGGCGGAAGCCGAGCGCGACGAGCTGACGCCTAAAATCGAAGAGCTGGTCCAGAAGATTCGCGTCGCGCTGCTGCCCAAGGACGCCATGGACGACCGCAACGTGGTGCTGGAAATCCGCGCCGGCACCGGCGGCGATGAGGCCTCGCTGTTCGCCGGCGATCTGTTCCGGATGTACGAGCGCTTCGCCAGCTTGCAGGGCTGGAAGGTCGAGGTGATCTCGGCCAGCGAAGGCACGGTCGGCGGCTACAAGGAAATCATCGCGGAGGTGCAGGGCCGCGGCGCGTTCTCGAAGCTGAAATTCGAATCCGGTGTGCACCGGGTGCAGCGCGTGCCGGACACCGAAACGCAGGGACGCATCCACACCTCCGCCGCTACCGTCGCCGTGATGCCGGAGGTCGAGGAGGTCGACGTCGATATCAAGAACGACGATCTGCGGATCGAGACCATGCGGGCGCAAGGCGCCGGCGGCCAGCACGTCAACAAGACGGAATCGGCGATCCGCATCACCCACATCCCGACCGGTATCGTGGTGATGATGCAGGACAGCCGCTCGCAGCACAAGAACCGCGCCTCCGCCATGAACATCCTGCGTTCGCGCATCTACGACGCCGAGCGCCAGCGCGTCGATGCCGCCCGCTCGGCCGAGCGCAAGGAGAAGGTCGGCTCCGGCGACCGCAGCGAACGCATCCGCACCTATAATTTCCCACAAGGACGCGTCACCGATCATCGTATCAACCTGACGCTCTACAAGCTGCCGCAGGTGATCGCCGGCGAAGCGCTCGGCGAATTGACCGACGCGCTGACCACCGAGCATCAGGCCGCACAGCTCGCCGCGCAAGGCGCAGCCGCCTGAACCGCGCCTCAGCGCGCTTTGGCCCGGAACGATCGCAGGATCTTGGCCAGGGCGGGCGCGGCGGCACTCAGCTCGTCCAGGTGAATGCGCGAGAGCGATCGCAGCTTCTGCTCGCCCTTTGCCGTCAGCCTGACGAGGACGCGTCTTGCGTCCTGGGGATCGGCTTCCCGGCCGATCAGCTTCAGCTTCGCCATGCGATCCACCAGCTCCACCGCGGTATGGTGCCGGATCAGGAGGAAGCGCGCGATGTCGCCGACGCTTGCGCCGTCGGGGGCGGCCAGCCCCTTGATCGCCAGCAGCGCCTGATGCTGCTGCGGCGTCAACCCGGCACTCTGGGCCGCGGCTTCGCTGAACGCCAGGAAGGTCCGGAGCTGATAGCGAAACTGCGCGAGCGCCGCATAGTCAGCCTCGCGCATCGCGCCACCCTTTGAGGGCGCCGCGGATGCGGGGCGCGTCGTCTTCCGCTTCGATTGGGTCATTCCTGCCTGCGACGTCGAGCCCGCCGGTGAAGCGAACGGGCGCTGCCGAGACTAGCAAGGAAGGACAGGCGGAACCAACCGAGCGGCGCCGCGGATGCACAAATATCGGGGCCTATTCGAAACTGGAGAGCAGGATCTTCACCAGGATGACCTGAAACGCGATCGGGATGCGAACGCTCTTTCGCCTGATCGAGCGCTGGAGCGCGCTGGCGATCTCGGCGCTGGTCAAGGCCCCGGCCGACGCATTGGCAATCAACTCCGCCCACATCTGCGACAGCGAGCCGCCGGGCGGGATCACCGGCTTGATGGTCGCGCCGCAGCCCTGCGCCCAATCCACGATCTCCCGCATCGTGTGAGGTCCGCAGTTGCGCGCGGTCGCAAGGCGCTCGGCCGTCAGCGCGAGCAGCAACTCGCGCGATGGCAACCAATTCCCCTTCGGCGGCTGTTCGCCGGTGAGCTCCACCGCAAGCTCCTTCAGAACATTCTGCGCGCGCACGCTCAGCTTCTGCATCGGGCCGGGGGCCCGCTTGACCTGGACGGAGCCGACGACGGGTCCGCGCCGGCCGGCTGACCGGCTGCGCGGCTCGGACACGCGGGAGGCATCGCCCGACTGCGGCGCCGCGCGCTGGTCACTGCCCTCCCCCGCGGGCCACGCAGCCTCCGGCCGCTCCGCCTCCTGCGGCCAGGATCGTCGCTTTCGGGCACCCGCCACTGTCGTCTGCCGCACCATTTCTCTCGCCGGACCCGCCAGCCTCGTACTCACAAAGACTAATATATATCGTGATCCGATATGTTTTCACGTGATAATTTTCGTCGTTCGACCAAAGACGAAATTGACAGAAGGGCTTCACAAGCAATGCTTAGGGCCAAGAGCTACACGCGGATGTGACGTGCCCGGCGCAGCAGGCCAGCGAGGTCGGCTGGCCGGACAGGCCGTGCTTGCGCCCGCAAACAAGAACGATGTTCGGAGGAAACGACCATGACTGACGATCTCATCCGCCGCGGCCTCTCGCGCCGTGGGCTGCTCCAGACCACAGCCAGCCTCATCGGCGGCTCGATGTTGCCCGCGATGCCGGTCTTTGCCGAGGACAAGCCGGCGATCGGCTCGTATCCCGCCGGCGTTTCGGGTTCCACCGCCTTCATCGGAATCTCGGTCCCGCGCACCGGCACCTACGCCGTGCAGGGCGAGGACGAGCTCAAGGGCTACCAGCTCGCGATCGAGCACATCAACAGCGGCCACGACCTGATCAAGAAGATTTCGCCGAAGACCAGCAAGGGCGTGCTCGGCAAGGAACTGAAGTTCGGCGTCGCGGATTCCGCGGCCAAGCCGAACGAGGCGGTGCAGGCGCAGCAGCGCTTCATCAGCGAGAACAAGGCGATCATGATCACCGGCGGCACGTCGAGCGCCGTTGCGGTCGCGCTCAACAAGCTCGCGCAGCGCGAACACGTGCTGTTCGTGTGCGGCATTTCCGGCTCGAACGACACCACCGGCAAGGACTGCGTTCGCTACGGCTTCCGCCAGAATTTCTTCGGCCAGACCGCCGCCGCGGCGATCGGCCCGGTGATGGTGAGGGAGTTCGGCAAGACCAAGAAGGCCGCCTACCTGACGCCCGATTACACCTACGGCCACACCGTCACCAAGTCGATGCAGGACTTCCTCGCGACCGCGGGCTGGACGACGGTGACCAACCAGGTCGCACCGCTCGGCGCGCCCGACTATTCCTCGTATCTGCTGAACGTCGCGAATTCCGGCGCCGACGTGCTCATCAACGTCAACTGGGGCCACGACGCGGTGCTGTCGACCCAGCAGGCCAAGCAGTTCGGCGTGCTCGACAAGATGAAGCTGGTCGTTCCCTACCAGGTGCCTTTCATCGCGCGCGAGACCGGCGGCCTGATGCAGGGCGTCTACGCCGCCACCGACTATTGGTGGACGATCGAGGACAAGTTCCCGCTCGCCAAGATGTTCAACGAGGCCTTCGAGAAGAAGTACGGCTACAAGCCCGAATGGGGCGCCGAGAACGCCTATGTCAGCTTCGCGCACTGGGCCCACATGTGCGAGCAGGCCGGCAGCTTCAATCCGCCCGACGTGATCAAGGCCTACGAGAAGGGCGAGACGATCCCCTCCCTGGTCGGCGACGTGCATTACCGCCCCGAGGATCACCAATGCGTCCGCCCGGTGATCATCGTGAAGGGCAAGCAGCAGAAGGACATGAAGAACAAGGAAGACTGGTACGACGTCGTCGAGATCGTCCCCGGTGAAGGCCTGATGCAGAAGCCGGACGCGTTCGGCTGCCATCCCGGCGATTACAGCTGAGCCCGCGCTAACCCCTGTGACGCCGCGGGCTGCACTCTGGTCCTGCGGCGTCACCTTTTTCTGACGCGCACCATGGCGCGTCGCAACGGCGATTGTCGCATGATCAGTTGGCCCAACCTCGTTTCGCAGCTTTTCAACGGGCTCGCGCTCGGCGCCCTGCTCGCGCTGATCAGCTCCGGCCTGACCATCATCTACGGCACGCTCGGCGTGCTCAACCTCGCGCATGGCGCGATGTTCATGATCGGCGGCTATGCCGGCTTCGTCGCCTACCAGTACACGGAGTCCTTCATCGTCGCCGTCATCGCGGGCTCGCTGTTCGTGATGCTGCTCGGCGTCGCGATGGAACGCGTCATCATCCGCCATTTCTATCATCGCCCGCACGAGGATCAGCTGCTCGTGACCTTCGGGCTCGGCATCTGTTTCGTCGAGCTCGTGCGCCTGATCTTCTCGAGCCAGTCGCAACTGGTGCCGCCGCCGGCCCTGTTCCAGGGCATCACCAATCTCGGCTTCATGTTCTATCCAACCTACCGCCTCGCCGTCGTCGGCATCGTCGCGGTCGCCCTCGGCGCACTGTTCATCGTCCTCTACCGGACCCGGCTCGGCATGATCGTGCGCGCCGGCATCGAGGATTCGGTGATGGTCGATTCGCTCGGCATCAACGTCTACCGCGTCTTCATGGTGGTGTTCGGCATCGGCGCGATGGCCGCCGGATTTGCCGGCATCGTCAACGCGCCGGTGGTGTCGCTGACACCGGGCATCGGTGACGACATCCTGGTCCAGACCTTCGTGGTGGTGGTCATCGGCGGCGTCGGCTCGTTTCCGGGCGCGATCCTCGGCGGCCTGATCGCCGGCGAGATCATCAGCGTCACCTCCATGTTCAACCCCGGCTACGCCTATGTGATGCTGTTTGCGGCGATGACGCTCGTGCTCGTGGTGCGACCGCATGGCCTGCTCGGCGTCCAGGGCCGCGAGTAAGCGATTTCCTGATGCTCAAGCAACGCCCGTTCCTGATCGAGAGCCTGACCGCGATCGGTTTGATCGCAGCCCCGTTCGTGCTGCCTCATCTCGGCTTCGCCCCGAACACCGTGAACCGGATCCTGGTCTGGGGCCTGTTCGGTCTCGGCTTCGACATCCTGTTCGGATTCACCGGCCTGCTGTCGTTCGGCCAGTCCGCCTTCTACGGCACCGGCGGCTTTGTCGCGGCCTACCTCCTGACCCGCGCGGGTTTCGGCAACGTGCTGGGCGCACTGATCATCGGCATGGTCGCGGCGGCCGCGACCGGCTACCTGATCGGCCTGATCGCGCTGCGCCGCACCGGCATCTATTTCGCCATGATCACCGTGGCGATCGCGGAGGTGTTCTTCTTCGTCGAGTTCAATCCGCTCTCGGATTTCACCGGCGGCGAGAACGGCCTGCCGGGCGTGCCGACGCCGAGCTTCAATCTCGGCTTTACCACCATCCACTTCACCAATGGCTGGTCGCTCTATCAGTTCATCGCGCTGTGCTACTTCATCGGCGTCATCATCGCGCTCAGGATCGTCCGCTCGCCTGTTGGCGCGATTCTGAGCGCGATCCGCGACAATCCGCTGCGCGCCACCGCCGTCGGCCACAACATCCACGGCTACAAGTTGACCGCCTTCGTAATCGCTGCGGCCTATGCGGGCTTCGCCGGCGGCCTGCTCGGCGTATTGCAGGCCTTCATGCCGCCCGATGCCTTCACCTTCGACACCTCGGGCCAGCTCGTGATGCAGACTGCCATCGGCGGCAGGGGTACGTTGTTCGGACCGCTGGTCGGCGCAACAGTCTGGCTCTTCCTTCAGGATTTCCTCCAGTCCGCGCTGGGCCTCGGAGCGGCCTGGAAGCTGGTGCTGGGCGTCGTGTTCGTGGTGCTGGTCTGCTTCCTGCGCGGCGGCATTGTGGGCGGCCTCGTCGATCTCTACGGCCTCGCGTCCGGCAAGCGAGCGCGGAAGGCTGCGGAGACGGAGGAGGAGGCCGAGATCGAGACGCCACAGCAAGCTCCGCCGGCGCCGATGCAGGCCAAGGAGGTCGCGCATCCCGCCTATTCCGGGCCGATCCTGAAAGCCACCGGCCTGACCAAGCGCTATGGCGGTCTCGTCGCCAACAGCGACATCGATTTCAGCGTCAATCAGGGCGAGTTGCGCGGCATCATCGGCCCCAACGGCGCCGGCAAATCGACCTTCTTCAAGATGCTGACCTGCGAGATCGCGCCGACCTCCGGCCGGATCGTGTTCGAGGGCCGCGACATCACGGGACTGAAGGTCACCGAGGTCTGCCAGCTCGGGCTCACCAAGAGCTACCAGGTCAACCAGCTCTTCACGGGCCTCACGGTGCGGCAGAACCTGACGATCGCAGCACTCGCCGAGCTGCGCGGAAAATTCCGGCTCGACCTGTTCCGCAAGCTCTCGGGCGTGAAGGGCCTGACGGAGCAGGTGGCGCACACGCTTGCGCTGGTCAATTTGACCCGCCGCGCCGACACGCCGGTATCCGAGCTCGCCTATGGCGAGAAGCGCCGGCTGGAGATCGGGCTTGCGCTCGCCACCTCGCCGCGCCTGTTGCTGCTCGACGAGCCGCTCGCGGGCATGAGCCCGCGCGAGCGGGTCGAGACCGTCAAGCTGCTCAAATCGATCGCGCGCGGGCGCACCATGATCATCATCGACCACGACATGGATTCGCTGTTCGAGCTGGTCGAGCGCGTGACAGTGCTCCAGGAGGGCAAGGTGCTGCTGGACGGCACACCGGAGGAAATCAGGACCAACGCCGCAGTGCAGGAAGCCTATCTCGGCGGCGTTCACGGAGAGATCGCCGCATGAGCCTGATCGAGGTCAATGGCCTGAACAGCTATTACGGGGACTCCCACATCCTGTTCGACGTCGCCATGCGCGTCGAGCGGCACGAGGTGGTGGCGCTGCTCGGGCGGAACGGCGCCGGCAAGAGCACGACGCTCAAGAGCCTGATGGGCGTCGTGACGCCCCGCAGCGGCAGCGTGAAGTTCGACGGCATCGATATCGCCGGACGCAAGAGCCACAGGATCGCGCAGGCCGGCATGCAGCTCGTGCACGAGGAGCGCCGGATCTTCGGCAGCTTGTCGGTGGAGGAGAACATCGTTCTCGCCGGGATCACCGCACCGAAGCGCTGGCCGCTCGAGCGCGTCTACGAGATGTTTCCGCGGCTGAAGGAGCGGCGCAACAACCGCGGCACCGAGCTCTCCGGCGGCGAACAGCAGATGCTCGCGATCGCCCGGGCGCTGGTGCGCGATCCCAAGATCGTGCTGCTGGACGAGCCGTTCGAGGGGCTCGCGCCCGTCATCGTCCACGATCTGGTCAAGGCCTGCCGCGAGCTCGCGGCCGCCGGCCAGACCATCGTGCTGGTCGAGCAGAATCTGGCGGCGACGCTGGCGCTGGCGACGCGGATCTACATCATCAACAACGGCCACATCGTGCACGAGGGGCCGGCGCAGGAGCTCAAGGCCCAGCCGGAGCTGCTGCAGCGATACCTTGGCGTCTAGGTCGAGTCCCCCTAAACTCCGGGATATCTGCTTTCGAGGGCGCAGCATGCGGCCTCGCCCCCGGAATGTCGCCTTGGGCGGCGAGTTCAACCGACCGCTGCAACACATTCTGCGAACTTCTCAGCCGGCGTCTGATAGAGCAAGGTCTTTCTCGGCCTTTCATTGAGCTGCCTTGCGATGGCACTGAGCTTGGCCTGGCTGTGCAAGGACAGATCGGTGCCGCGCGGAAGATATTGGCGCAGTAATCTGTTGGTGTTTTCGCTTGACCCGCGCTGCCAGGGAGATCGAGGATCACAAAAGTAGACCTCGACTTCGGTGGCCAATGTCAGCCGTTGATGGTCTGCGAGCTCCTTGCCTCTGTCCCAGGTCAGCGACCGGTAAAGTTCGCTGGGCAATCGCTGCGATTGCTTGATCAGTGCCGAGACAACGCTTTCGGTATCCTTGTTCGCAACCTTGACCAGCATCACGTAGCGCGAATGGCGCTCGACAAGCGTTGCGACATAACTATTCCCCGAACCGCCGATCAGATCGCCCTCCCAATGGCCGGGCACCGCACGATCTTCAACTGACGGCGGCCGCTCGCTGATGGAGACGGCATTCTTGATCTGGCCGAGCCCGTTTCGTTTCATGCTGGCGTGCCTCGATCGGCGGACCGTGCGCCTCGCCCTCAGGTGCTCAAGAAGCTCCTTTTTCAGCACGCCGCGCGCCTGAATGAACAGGCTGCGATAGATCGTCTCGTGTGACACCTGCTTTTGAGGTTCCCCCGGATAGGTGCGCTTGAGCCAGCCGGCAATTTGCTCCGGTGACCATTGCCGCTGAAGCAAGGTCGA
Organism: Bradyrhizobium sp. 956_D2_N1_4; assembly: GCF_052076025.1. NCBI lineage: Bacteria > Pseudomonadati > Pseudomonadota > Alphaproteobacteria > Hyphomicrobiales > Nitrobacteraceae > Bradyrhizobium > Bradyrhizobium sp. 956_D2_N1_4. The sequence continues at coordinate 7,241,553 of NZ_CP197237.1, forward strand.
TACTGTCCGCCTCAAGAACGGACGGCAAGCCAGCTTGCAAAGCTTGGGGCGCCGCGCCCGATCCCACGCGGCCTGATCGGACCCCGCAGCCCGATAGCGCTCTGGCCCGCCATTGCGCTGGACTTCACGGCTGATGGTTGATGGAGATCGTCCCAAGTGGCGCGCGATCGACCGCAACGAGCAGCGCATGCTGAGCCATCGAGAGATCTCCTCTCGTTCGGCCAGGCTGAGCGCCTGTTTGGCACGGTGCCTATCTAGAGGACGAATTCCGCCGGTCGGCGAGATCACTGAGAAGACCGACGAGGACTTCCGGTCAAATCGGCGTCCGATCGAGCTCATCGGCTCGCCGGCCTGCCAGCGATCCCAGATTTCGGATCGCTGGGCTGCCGAGTAATAAATGCGACTTCGCCGTTTCATGTCCACACTCCATCTGTGCTAAAAGATTAGAGTGTCGCGCTGACCAATTGAGCCCACCGCCCAAAGCGGACACAGGGTCGCCTTTAGCCGAGGTGAGGTCTTGCCAAGCCGAACCGAACCTGAGGGAGGAGACGCTATGAGCGCGATCTGGCCGGAGATTCCCTTCGAGGCATGGCGCGAAACCTGTTCCGCGCTTCATCTGTATTGCCAGATTGTCGGCAAGTATCGGCTCGCGAGAACGCCATGGGTCAACCATTCCTGGCACGCGACCTTTTACGTGAATGCACGCGGGCTCACGACTTCGCTGATTCCAGACGCATCAGGTATCGAGATCGTCTTCGATCTCTCCCGTCACGTCCTGATCGGAGAAGCAGCTGATGGGCGCAGGGCGGAAATGCCGCTCGGGCGAATGTCCGTCGCCGAATTTCACGCCCGGTTCTGTGATTTGGTAGAACATCTCGGCGGAACACCAGAATTTGACGGTCGGCCCAGTGAGGTCCCGGATCCGATCCCGTTCACGGAGGACCGCCAAATCAGGCCCTATGACGCAGACGCCGTGACGCGGTTCTTCCGCGCCCTCGTCGCGATCAACGGAGTGTTTTATCGGTTTCGGACGGGATTCACCGGGAAGGTCAGTCCGGTCCATCTCTTCTGGGGCAGCTTCGATCTCGCGGTGACGCGCTTCTCTGGGCGTTCCGCTCCGCTTCACCCGGGTGGCGTCCCGGGTTTGCCGGACGTCGTGACACGCGAGGCCTATAGCGATGAGGTCTCGTCCGCCGGCTTTTGGCCGGGCGGAGGTGGTACAGACTTTGCGGCCTTCTACTCCTATGCCTACCCCACCCCGAATGGCTTTGCTGACGGACAGGTCATGCCGGCGGGCGCATACTTCGATCGGAAGCTTGGCGAATATCTCCTGCCCTACGACCTTGTGCGAAAATCCAGCGAGCCAGAGGCCACGCTCATGGCGTTTCTGCAAACCACCTATCAGGCAGCAGCTGATGTCGGACGCTGGGATCGTGCCGCGCTCGAATGTCCGATTGGCTCTCCCCTTCGACCCCGCCCGCTGAACAGGAACTGATGATGGTTCGATGAAAGATCGCTGGCTCGCAGTTTCGGTGGAGCGAAGCTGCGCCAGTCGATTTCGAGTTTGTCTCGATGATGGGTTTCGCAACAGCTCTACCCGTCCTACGGTCTTGCTGCAGCGCTATCTCGATCAACTGCCAAGTGCCGCAATCATCCGCTTGGCGTGATCGGCGAGCACGGCCATGTCTTCCTTGCGCGTCTGCGCCGGCAGCAGCTCGATTCCGGCCCTGACCGGCATGACGTGCATGTGCAGGTGGAAGACCACCTGCCCGCTCGCCGGTTCGCTGAACTGCTGCAGGATGATACCCTCGGCGTCGAACGCCTTCATCGCCGCAATCGCGATGCGCTTGCCGGTTCGGGCGACCGCGGCGAGATCGTCATCCGCGATGTCGAGGATGCCACGCGCCGGCGCCCGGGGAATGACCAGCGTGTGTCCAGGCGAGCGCGGCATGATGTCGAGGAAGGCGAGGCTGCGGTCGTCCCTGAAAACCTCGAAGCAGGGAATCTCGCCGCGCAGGATCTTTGCGAAGACGTTCTGATCGTCGTAAGCCGTCATGAACCCCTCGCTCGCTGCGAGGTGCGATCAGACGCGCTCCTTTCCGTTGACGCAAGCAATGCCGCCGATCTATCCACGATACCAGGCAGGATGGCTCCATTGGCGACAGGTTTCGATTCCGGACACAGCATCGAGAGTGCGCGGCGCGCGCTTGCGGCACGGCTGCAATCGGCCGGCATCGAAGAGCCCGCCCTCGACGCGCGCCTGCTCGTCGGAGCCGCGCTGAGGCTTGATTTGACCGGCATCGTCACGCAGGCGGCGCGGCAGCTCACGCCCGACGAGGCAGCGCGGCTCGAAGCCTATGCGCAGCGCCGGCTCGCGCATGAGCCGGTCGCCCGCATTCTCGGCGCGCGCGAATTCTGGGGCCTGCCGTTCCAACTGTCCGAAGCGACGCTGGTACCGCGGCCGGACACCGAGACCGTCGTCGAACTGGCACTGGAGATCTTTCGGGAGGCCACGATATCGGGGCCGCGCCCGCGAATCGCTGATATCGGCACCGGATCCGGCGCGATCCTGCTCGCGCTGCTGCACGAAATTCCCGATGCCTTCGGTGTCGGAACCGATCTCAGCCTCTCCGCGCTCGACACCGCGCGGAGCAATGCCGCAGCACTGGGCCTCGCCGGCCGTTCCGGCTTCGTCGCTTGCTCCTATGCGGCGGCGCTGCGCGGCCCGTTCGATCTCATCGTGTCGAATCCGCCCTATATTCCCTCAGGGGAAATTCCGAAACTGAGCCTCGACGTGCGCGAGCACGATCCGCATCTGGCGCTCGACGGCGGCAATGACGGCTATGACGCCTACCGCGCCCTGATCCCGCAGGCGGCCGAGCGGCTCGCCCCCGGCGGGGCGTTGATCGTCGAGGCGGGGCAAGGGCAGGCCCGCGATATTGAAACCTTGATGACGGCTGCCGCGTTGTCTGTGGACAGGCCGCCCAAGGCCGATTTGGCGGGCATCCCGCGGGCGGTTTCGGCCCGAAAAATGCCCCCATAAAAGCCGGATTGGGTTGCAAAAAACCTCTTGGAATATCCCTTGGGAACGACTACGTTCCGGTCAACACATCGGTGCCGGCCCCGTAGACCTACGGGCAAAAGCCGGGCTCTCGGGCGAGAGCTTTACTGATTTAAAGGTTCCAAGCCGCAGGTCCTGTTGAGCGCGATGGCCATTGGAGCTGCGCTGCTCTCCGACCGCAAAGTGAACGAAAGCCTGATATTGCGCTTGAAGACTTACGCAACAAAGCTGGGCTTGTTTCGGCAGGCGATATGAATGGGTTCGCTGGCAATGGATGCTGGCGGGTGGGGAACGCGTCTTTGTTGAACGCGACGGTCGACGGACATCGGCAGGGTTCAAGCCGCTCTTGCGCGCGGTGCGCACGAGAGATGTGAACCGCTGTCATCAGGTCACTCCGAGCAATCAGTAACGCGTGCAACCTTTAGGGCTGGAATTAAAGGCAGGACATGAGAAACGGTCAGAACAAGCAGCGGATGCGCAACCGCAATAACAATAATAATAACAACAACAACAACCGGCGCGGCCAGAACCCGATGACCCGGGTTTACGAATCGAACGGACCCGACATCAAGATCCGCGGCACGGCTTCGCACATCGCCGAAAAATATCTTCAGCTCGCGCGCGATGCGCGCTCTTCCGGCGACCCGGTCGCCGCCGAGAACTACTACCAGCACGCCGAGCATTATTTCCGCCTGATCGCGGCAGCCCAGGAACAGTTCCGCCAGAACCAGCAGCCGCGCGGCGACGAGCCCGTCAGCAACAGCAGCGACGACAGCGAGGACGACGGCGAGAATTTCTCGAATTTCGGCCAGGAGCCGGGCTTCGTCCCGCAGCCGCCGCAGCAGCAACAGCCCTTCATGCGCGACCGCGACGGCCAGCGCGATCACCAGCGTGATCATCAGCCGCGTGACGGCCAGCAGCCCTATCAGCGCGACAACCAGCAGCCCCGCGAACATCGCGAACGCGACCATCGTGCGCCGCCGCAATATCAGCCGCAGCCGCTGCCGCTGAACCAGCCGCAGCCCGTCGTTGCCGACACGGGCAGCGTCGATCGCCTGCCCTCCTTCATCACCGGCGCACAGCCGCAAGTGAATAGTGCCGCGAATGGCGGTCCTGGTGGCGTGGAAGGCGGCGGTGGCGGCGAACGCTTTCCGCGGCGGCGCCGCCGGCCGCATGGCCCGCGCCCCGAGCGCGAGGCGGCTCCGGCCGGCTCCAGCGACGAAGTCGCCTCCGGCGAGTAAGCTTTTTCCGATGTTCTGATCTGCAATCGTCCCGGCCTCGCGCCGGGACGATTTGTTTTCAAGTGCGCGTCACCGTCGAGGACGGCACCAGCACCGGCTTCAACGAGGGAATCAGCCGCGCGCGCTCGCGCTTGGCGGGGATCGCGCGATAGACCTGCTTGGTCGCCTCGACAATGTGCACGCCGGCAAAGGGCAACGACAGCGCCGCGCCCGCACGCTCCCACACCTGCGCCGATTTCAGCACCCAGCCGCCGGCATAGGGCGGCATGAACAGCGCCTCGCCCCAGGCGGTCGGCGTGAACCAGGTCTGGCGCAACAGGTCGGTGATCTGCGAGCGCGAATAGGGCCGGCCGTGACCGAACGGTGTGCTGTCGGTGCGGGTCCATACCCCGCGCCGGTTCGGGATCACCGCGATCACACGGCCGGAGGGCGACAGCACCCGCCACACCTCGCGCAAGAGCGCGGCCGGGTCGTCCGACATCTCCAGCGCATGAATCAGCAGGATCCGGTCGACCGCGGCGTCAGGAAGCGGCAGCGAGAATTCATCGACCAGCGAGGCCAGCGCCGGCCGGCCCGTCGGCCATTTCAAGACGCCCTGCGCCGACGGCATGAAGGCGATGCAGCGCTCCGCGTCCTCGCGGAACAGGCCGAGATAGGGGGTGGGATAGCCGATGCCGAGCACACGCTGGCCCGCGGCGGTCGGCCAGCGCTCCCTGATGCCGCGATTGATCATTTGCCGCGCCACAATCCCGAGGCGACGGGAGTAGAACTCGCGGAGGTCGACGACATCAATGGTCATGACGGCAATGTAACATGCACGAGGCGGCTCCCGCGCCCGGAATATTGCATTGCCTGCGCAACGTTAACGCCATATTTGTCTGCGGGGCTGAGCGCGATGGAGATGACATGGCCGCCGAAATTCGTACTTTCACCTGTTTAAACGACAATTTCGGTTATCTGATCCACGATGTGGAAACCAAGGCGACGGCGTCGATCGACGCGCCGGAGGCCGGCCCCATCCTGAAGGCGCTTGAGCGCGAGGGCTGGCAGCTCACCGACATCCTGATCACCCATCATCATGGCGATCATGTCGGCGGGGTCGCCGAACTCAAGCAGAAATACAATTGCCGCGTCGTCGCGCCGCATGACAAGACGACGAAGATCGCCAACGTCGACCTGCGCGTCGCTAATGCCGACATCGTCAAGGTCGGCAGCTTGCTGGGGCGCGTACTGGAGACGCCGGGCCACACGCTCGACCACATCTCCTACGTGTTCGACAACGAGAAGACGCTGTTCGCGGCCGACACGCTGTTCTCGATCGGCTGCGGCCGCGTGTTCGAAGGCGACTACCCGATGATGTGGGACTCGCTCCTGAAGCTGCGGGCGCTGCCTGACGACTTCAAGCTCTATTGCGGGCACGAATACACCGCGTCCAACGTCAAGTTCGCACTCACCATCGACCCCGACAATGTGGCGCTCCAGGCACGCGCGGCGGAGGTGGCGAAGCTGCGGGCCGAGAACAAGCCGACCATTCCTTCACTACTTGGTGACGAGAAGCGAGCAAACGTGTTCCTGCGTGCTGATGAACCGTCGGTCGCAACCAGGCTACACATGAAGGGCGCGGACGCTGCCGCGGTGTTTGGCGAACTGCGCGAGCGCAAGAACAAATCCTGAAGAAGAAATCCTGACGGGGATCGATGCCGACCGCAGCCGAGATCATCGCACGCCTCGAACTCCGACCGCATCCCGAAGGCGGTCACTACCGCGAGACGTTTCGTGACCAGACCACTGATACCAACGGCCGGTCGCGCTCGACCCTCATTTATTTCCTCCTCGCGCGCGGCGAACGCTCGCACTGGCATCGCATCGACGCCGTGGAGATCTGGCACTACTACGCCGGCAGCCCGCTGACGCTGCGCATCGCGCATGAAGGCTGCTCGCAACACGAGGTGCGGCTCGGCACGGATCTTGTGAGCGGCGAACGGCCGCAGGGAATCGTGCCGGCGAATGCCTGGCAGATGGCGGAGAGCATGGGAGAGTGGACGCTGGTCGGCTGCAGCGTGGCGCCCGCATTCGAGTTCGCAAAATTCGAGCTCGCGCCGAAGGGCTGGGAGCCGTAAGGCGCACTGTCATTCCCTGGCGCCGCATGGCGGCGAACCCGAGAACGACGGTCACCGCTTCCGCAGCACCATATCCTTCGCCGCGATCAGGCCGCCGCCGGCGATCAGAATCGCGGCGAGAGCGATGTTGGCGCTGGCTTTTGCAAAACCGGCGGCGATGAGGAATCCGGTCGAGAGCAGCGGCGTCGCATAGGATGCGGCGCCGAGCACGCGGATGTCGCCGCGCTTCATGCCGATGTCCCAGGCGTAGAACGCGGCGCCGACGGGACCGATGCCGAGGGCGGCCACGGAGAGCCATTGCAGCGTCGTCTCCGGCCACACCGTGGTTTCAAGCAGACCATGCATCAGCGCGGCGAGCACCGCGGTGGCTAGGCAGAAGCCCGCGACCGCATCGGTCGGCACCGCTTTCAATCGCCGCGACAGCACCGAATAGGTCGCCCAGACGAACGCCGCGATGAACGCCGCGATCAATCCCGGCAGCTGGCCCGGTGCGAAGCCGGAGGTGCTCCCGGCGAACAGCAGCACGGTGCCGACGAGGCCGAGCACGGCACCAATGATGTGATGCACGGCAAGCCGCTCGCCCGGCAGGAACGACGAGAACAGCACGATCAGGAGCGGCCACATGTAGTTCAAAAGACCGGCTTCGGCCGGCGGGGCAAAGCGCAGCGCCAGGAAATACAGTGCGTGATAGCCGAACAGGCCACCGACGCCGACGACCCATACGACCAGCGGCTGACGCAAGCTCCTCGCCGCATCGCCGCGGCCGACCCAGGTGAGGAGGCCAACGAGACCGCCGATCGCGAACGTCATGGCGGCGAGCTGGAACGCCGGAATCTTTCCGGTCGCCACCGTCATCACGGAAAGCAGCGACCACATCAGGATCGCGGTCAATCCGATCAGTGTGGCTGTGCGCGGGGTCATCAATCGAAAGGCCCTGAGGACGATGATGCCCGGCACGAGGCCGGGCATTTCGTCTTCACTATCGCCTTGTCGCGCCTGAATCTACAGGCTTGACGCCCTATCAGGCGTGATACTGGCCGCCATTGATGGTCAGCGTCGAGCCGGTGATGAAGCCGGCCTCGTCGGCGGCGAGGAACACCACGGCGCGCGCGATCTCCTCGGGTTCGCCGAGACGATTGACCGGGATCTGCGGGATCACGTTCTTTTCCAGCACGTCCTTCGGCACCGCCTGCACCATCTCGGTGTTGATGTAGCCCGGTGCGATCGCGTTGACGGTGATGCCGCCCTTGGCGTTCTCGATCGCGAGCGCCTTGGTGAAGCCGATGTCGCCGGCCTTTGCTGCGGAATAGTTGACCTGGCCGAATTGCCCCTTCTGGCCGTTGATCGACGAGATCGAGATGACGCGGCCGAACTTGCGCGCGCGCATGCCCTCGATGACCTGGCGCGTCATGTTGAACAGCGAGCCGAGATTGGTGTTGATGACGGCGTTCCACTGCTCGAGCGTCATCTTGTGGAAGGCGGTGTCCCGGGTGATGCCGGCGTTGTTGACGAGCACGTCGACGGGGCCGAGCTCGGCCTCGACCTTCTTCACGCCTTCGGCGCAGGCATCGAAATTGCTGACGTCCCATTTGTAGACGGCGATGCCGGTCTCGGCCTTGAACTTCTCCGCCGCCGCATCATTGCCGGCATAGCTCGCCGCGACCTTGTAGCCGGCCGCTTTCAGCGCCTTGCTGATCGCAGCTCCGATGCCCCGCGTACCACCCGTCACCAGTGCAACACGTGCCATATCGTATTCCTTCCCTTGGACTCTGCGGACGTTTCTGAGTGATCGTTTTAGATGCGGATTATGCGGTTGGTTTGGCGGACATCAAGAACAAAACGCCCGGCGTCGAGCCGGGCGTTTGTATTTAGTCGAGGCTGGCGCTGTTGCGAAGAATATTTGATTTGCAACCGCCGCCTTTTTAGTCGCGTGCGATGCACTCATCTATGTGTGCAGCGCACGCGCAAGTGACACGTAAGTTAGATGTCAGCTTCAGTCGCGCGCCAGGCACATCGCGATACCCATGCCGCCGCCGATGCACAGCGTGGCGAGGCCCTTCTTCGAATCGCGCTTCTGCATCTCGTGCAGCAGCGTCACCAGCACGCGTGCGCCGGAAGCGCCGACCGGATGGCCGATCGCGATCGCACCGCCATTGACGTTGACCTTCGAGGTGTCCCAGCCGAGATCCTTGTTGACGGCGCAGGCCTGCGCCGCGAAGGCCTCGTTGGCCTCGATCAGGTCGAGATCGCCGACGCTCCAGCCGGCCTTCTTCAGCGCGGCGCGCGAGGCCGGGATCGGGCCCGAGCCCATGATCTTCGGATCGACGCCGGCTTGCGCCCAGGACACGATGCGCGCAAGCGGCTTCTTGCCTTCCTTGGCGGCCTGCTTCGCCGTCATCAGCACAACGGCAGCGGCGCCGTCATTGATGCCGGAGGCCGAACCCGCGGTGACCGTGCCTTCCTTCTCGAAGGCGGGCTTGAGCTTCGCCATCCCGTCGAGTGTTGCGCCATGACGCGGATATTCGTCGGCGCTGACGACGATGTCGCCCTTGCGGGTCTTGATGGTGACGGGAACGATCTCGTCGTTGAACTTGCCGGCCTTCTGCGCCGCCTCGGCCTTCTGCTGCGAGTGGACCGCGAACTCGTCCTGCTGGGCGCGGGTAATCTGCCATTGGCGCGCGACGTTCTCGGCCGTATTCCCCATGTGATAGCCGTTGAAGGCATCCCACAGGCCGTCCTTGATCATGGTGTCGACGAACTCGACCGGGCCCATCTTGACGCCGCCGCGCAGATACTGGGCGTGCGGAGCCATGCTCATGGATTCCTGGCCGCCGGCGACCACGATCTCGGAATCGCCGTTGAGCAGCGCCTGGTAGCCGAGCGCGACGGTGCGCAGGCCCGAGCCGCAAAGCTGGTTGACGCCCCAGGCCGGGCTCTCCACCGGAATGCCGGCGGCAATCGAGGCCTGGCGGGCCGGGTTCTGGCCCTGAGCCGCGGTCAGGATCTGCCCCATGATGACTTCGGAGACCCGGCCGGGCTCGATGCCACCACGCTCCAGCGCGGCCTTGATGGCGATGGCGCCGAGGTCATGGGCGGGAAGGGTCGCGAACGCTCCGTTGAAGCTTCCGACCGGGGTGCGGGCGGCGCTGACGATGACGACATCGTCTGACATGGGCATCTCCTGGTGTTGAAAGGGGGCAGGCGGGGCTGGGGAAACGGCTCGCCAGTCTCGAATGGCATCCTGTTAACGTCGTTGAGGCATGTCAATCGGCCGGCGACCGAATTCATGCCGCAACGCATTCAAAATAGCGTTCTTGGCGCTTTCGCAAGCACGTTTTTGCTGCCCGATTAACCGTGGCGCACAAAACGGTAGCGTGACCCCTTTGAAAATGCTTATTTTGTTGCGTTGCGTACTCTTCCCGCCCTGCGGCATTATCCGCCGGGTTCCCGTTCTCCGCGCTTGCAAGTGAGAGCCCATGGCGAAATCAGACCAACCCACCACCATCAAGAAATACGCGAACCGCCGGCTCTATAACACCGGAACGAGCACCTACGTGACGCTCGAAGACCTCGCCGCCATGGTCAAGGACGGAGAGGATTTCCTAGTCTACGACGCCAAGACCGGCGACGACATCACCCGCTCCGTGCTCGCCCAGATCATCTTCGAGCAGGAGAACAAGGCCGGCCAGAACCTGCTGCCGACCACCTTCCTGCGCCAGCTCATCCGCTTCTACGGCGACAGCATGCAGATGGTGGTGCCGAAATATCTGGAGCAGTCGATCGCGACGCTGACCCAGGAGCAGGAGAAGTTCCGCAAGCAGATCGCCAACTCGCTCTCCGGCACTCCTTTTGCTCCGTTGGAAGAACAGGTCCGCCGCAACATGGAGCTGTTCCAGCAGACCTTCTCGATGTTCAAGCCGTTTGCCCCCAACGCGGGCCGTCCGGCGACCAGCCCCGAACCGGAGGCCGACGCAAGCGCTGCGGCGCCGACGGACACCAGCAACATCGACGACCTGCGTCAGCAGATGAAGGACATGCAGGAACGCCTCGAGCGGATGTCGAAGAAGGACGAGTAGGGATTTCGTTCGCGCCGGCGCGTCCACCTGCGGCGGGCGCGCGGGCCGCCGGTTCATAGCAGCGCGACTTGCGCGCTGTTGTCCCGGCCAGGCCGGAGCCGCCATGTCCGACCGCAGCACCCACTGGGACAACGTCTACGCCACCAAGGGCGAGGCCGAGGTAAGCTGGTTTCAGGACAGCCCGGCGATCTCGCTCGATATGATCCGCTCGGCCTGTCCTGACCATGGCGCCGCCATCATCGACATCGGCGGCGGTGCTTCGCGGCTGGTGGACGCTCTCCTGCGGGACGGATACCGCGACCTCGCCGTGCTGGATCTCTCCGCCAACGCGCTTGAAGCGGCGAAGAAACGAATCGGCCGGGCCGCTTCAGCAGTCGACTGGATCGTTGCCGACGCCACGACATGGCGGCCGGGGCGCAGCTACAACGTCTGGCACGATCGCGCGGCATTTCACTTCCTGACCGATCCGCGCGACAGGGCCGCTTACGTCGAGCGCCTGCGGTCGGCGATTACGCACGGCGGCCACGTCATCATCGCGACATTTGCGCTTGATGGCCCGGAGAAATGCAGCGGCCTGCCGGTGCAGCGGCACGACAGCGCGAGTCTTGCAGCGGAGCTTGGGCCGGAGTTCGAGCTGATCGAGACGCGGAGCGAGACGCATCACACGCCGTGGAAGTCGACCCAGGCGTTTCAGTTCAGCCGGTTTAAGCGACGCGGCTAGGACGAAGGAAAGTGCGGCGCCCTACGCCGCCAGCTTCACCGCATGCGCAAAGTCCCAATAGAGCTTCCGCGCTTTGGTGTAGAGCGGGCCCGGCTTCAGCTCGCGATCGTCGATGCGGATGACGGGGGCGACCTTGGCGAAATTGCCGGTCGAGAAAATCTCGTCGGCAGCGAGGAAGTCGGCATAGCGCAGCGTCTTCTCGACCACGGTAACGCCGTCGCCGCGCAGCAGGCTGATGACGCGCTGGCGCGTGATGCCGTTCAGGAACGTGCCGTTCGGGACCGGCGTGTAGACCACGCCGTCCTTGGCCATGAACACGTTGGAATTGCCGAACTCCGCGACATTGCCGAGCATGTCGAGCATCAGCGCGTTCTGGAAGCCGCGTCCGGCCGCTTCCGCGAGCGCCCGCGAATTGTTCGGATAGAGACAGGCGGCCTTGGCCTCGACCGGCGCGCATTCGGCGGTGGGCCTACGGAACGGCGACAGCGTGATGGCGTTGCCGACGGGTTTCGGCATCGGCGCCTCGTAGATGCACAGGCACCAATTGGTCGTCTCGGGGTCGAACAGCACGCCGCCGCCCGAACCGTTCTGCGCCCAGTACATCGGACGGACGTACAGCTCGGCATTCGCGGCGAAGCGCGCGATGCCTTCGTGTGCGAGCGAAAGCCAGGTGCCGGTGTCGACCACCGGCTTCAGGCCAAAATTGATCGCGGACTGATTGGCGCGGGCCACGTGACGGTCGAGGTCGGGCGCGACGCCCTCGAACGCGCGCGCACCGTCGAACACGACCGAGCCGAGCCAGGCCGCATGCGTGCGCGGGCCCATGATCGGCACGTTACCGTCGTGCCATTTGCCCTCGAAGAAGGTCCAGCTCGGCGAATATTCGATCGGTTTCTTGATCTCGGCCATGACCGGCCTCCCTTGGAAATATCCGGGCACTATTGTCCCAATGTCTAAATGATTCCCTGCTGGGATATGGTGCGTTACCCTCTCCGACGAGGGGAGAAGGATCCATGCCGCTCGATCCGCTTGCAAGGCGTTTGTTGACCATGATGGCTGCGGCCGCCCCGCAGGGGCGGAGCCGGCCGAGCGTGGAGGCGCGGCGGCAGTCGCTGGCCAAGCTGATGCAGTTTGCGCGCACTGATGCGCCGGATGTGACCACCGCCGACGGCACGCTTCCGGGTCCCGGTGGAGAGCTGCCCTATCGCCTTTATTCGCCTGCTTCTGCCGGCGACCGCGCGCCGGGCTTCGTGTTCTTTCATGGCGGCGGGCTCGTGGCCGGCAGCATTGCGACGCATGACCGCATCGCGGCGGCGCTGGCGCATGTAACCGGCTGTCGCCTCGTCTCGGTCGATTACCGGCTCGCGCCTGAGCACAAATTTCCTGCTGCCGTCATTGATGCGATCGCGGCCACGGAGTGGGTCGCGCGGCAAGCTTCGTCGCTGGGCATCGACGCCGAACGGCTGGTGGTCGGCGGTGATTCCGCCGGCGCCACGCTCGCTGCGATCGTGTGCCAGGAAGCGATGCAGACCGCCGGCCTCTCGATCGTCGCGCAATGCCTGATCTGCCCGGTGCTGGATTTCGAGGAGACATCGCCTTCACGCGAGGCATTCGCCGAAGGCCATCTGATCGATCGCGCCACCATCGAAGTCGATCTCGCCGATTATCTGCCCGATGGCATCGACACCGCCGACCCCCGCATCTCGCCCTTGCGCGCGACGCGTCTTGCAGGCCTTCCGACCGCGATCATCCACACCGCCGAATTCGATCCGATGCGCGATGAGGGCAATGCCTATGCGCGCAAGCTGCTCGCCGCGGGCGTCGCGGTCGAGCATGTCTGCCATGATGGCATGGTCCACAATTTCCATGCCATGGGCGCGATCCTGCCGCAGGCGCAGCTCGTGCTGTCGCAGATCGGCGAACAGGTTCGGCGGGCGGTGGAGAAATGAGGCGCTTTCTTACCCTCTCCCCCTGTGGGAGAGGGTGGATCGCCGCGTAGCGGCGCTTCGCGCCACCTTCTCCCGCAAGGGGAGAAGGGAAGAAAGCATCACGCGCGCGCGCCGAGCACGGCCCGCGCCGCCACGACATATTCCAGCCAATGCGCATCCGCATAGCGTTCGGCCTGCCGTGCGCAGCTGACGTCAGGGGCATGGGCGGCGGCAATCGTGCGCGCGAATCGCTCTTCGGCGACCGTCACGTCGCCAGGCTCGGCCGACGGTACGCTAGCCGCCGCCGCGGTCGGAGCGACAGCGAGGCCCGCCAGACCAGTGAGCAGGATGCGGCGTGACGTGTTCATGGCTGTGTCCTTCCAATGTCCGGCCCGCACTCCGGCCGGCGCGTGTGTCGGTGCGATTACGGCAGGGTAGCCGCGCACATCCGTGCCGTCCATCGCTTACGGATACCGCTTGACCACCCGAGCGATCACGTTCCATCCAACAACGGTTCCGTCATCAAATCGCCACGCGTCGGATTGTCACGTGTCCCATCACAACCCATCGCATCGCCAGGCTTCGCGCGCTGTCGCGATGGGACTGCTTTGTCTGACGATCTCGGCAGGCACTGCCTACGCTGCCGACGATGAGGACGACGCGCCGGCAAAGCCCGATGTCCCCAACATCTACCTCGATCTTCGCACGATCTATGCGACCATCCCCGCCGTCACGCTCGGGCTCGGCTTCGGCAACACATCATTGTCGGCCGCATTCGAAGCGCTGGCGGTACGCAGAGGCAGGACGCTGCCGAGCGGTTTGCCGGCGGCGTCCGCAAGCGCGTGATGAGCGCGCAGGTCTTTGCCGACAAGGTTCAGTTCGGCCTCACCATGAGCATCGGCATGGCGGCAGCCACCGTCAGCATGTCCGGCATCGACGCGCCGATGGGCGCGGCCGATCATGCGCTCTACCAGGCCAAGGCCGAAGGCCGCAATCGCTGCATCGCCTGGGCGCCCCCGCCGCCTGTAAGCAAGGCGGCGGAGTGATCGTCGAGCAGCGTCTACTCTGGCACCGGCACGTCAAACGTGTTGAGCGTGACCGAGACCATGCAGTAGACGCCGACGAGATAGGACAGCTCGGCCGCGCCGTGCTCGCCGAACTCCTTCACCGCGGCGCGCCAGGTCAATTCCGGCAGCACGCCGCCGCTGACCAACGCGGACGCAACGTCGTAGGCGACGGCCTCCTGCTTGGTGAGATCGACCGGCCGCTGGCCCGCGACGATGGTCGCGAGCTTCTCGTCGGAGAGGCCGCGCTGCTCGGCAACGAGCACATGAGCATAGAGCTCGTAGCCGGAGCGGAAATGCGAGCCGGTGACGAGGATCGCGACCTCGCGCACCGGCGCCGGCAGCAGCGGGTTCGACGCGATTGCCTTGACCAGCTCCCACACCGGCTTGCCGAAGCGCGGCTCGCGGATCCAGGGATTCCACGGCCCCAGCAGCGCGCCGTCGTCGCGCATGTTCACGAAGCCCTTGAAGTGGTCCTTGATGCCGGCTCGCATGTCGTCATAGAGCGGCTTCTGTTCGTCGGTCAGATCTTTCGGATCGAGAATGGGAAGGCGCACGGCATGATCTCCTCGTTGAGAAGAGGCGAAGTTCACCCGCGTGTGCGTGCAAGGCAAGTGAAGTTGCCGTGACGATCGTGCCATTTTGGAAGTGGCAGGGAAACGTCGGCTAGGATGCCTCGGGGCTTGGTGCGATCTGCGGATTTCCGACGTCGTCGACATCGAGCGTCAGTGGCTCGCCCGTCGTGAGGAACGACGACAGGGCCGCCTCGATCGGCGCAGGATCGAGGCCGCGCCCCTTCAGCCATTCGGGCTCGTAATAGGTCTGCCGGTAGCGCTCGCCGGAATCACAGATCAGCGTCACCAGCGACCCTGATACGTTCGCCTGTCGCATCTCCGAGGCGAGGCGGCACAGTGCCAGGAAGTTGGTGCCGGTGGAGCCGCCGACCGCGCGGCGAAGCCGGCGCGACAGCACGTTCATCGCCGCGATCGTTGCCGCATCCGGGATCTTCATCATGCGGTCGACCACGCCGGGGACGAAGGAGGGTTCGCAGCGCGGCCGGCCGACGCCCTCGATCAGCGATGGGCGTTCGCAAACGTGAGAGCGGTCCTGCGTGCGGAAGCAGTCGAAGAAGGCGGAATGCTCGACGTCGGCGACGCACAGCCGTGTCGGATACTGGCGATAGCGCAAGTACCGTCCGATGGTGGCCGAGGTGCCGCCGGTGCCCGCACCCATGACGATCCAGTCGGGAATCGGACGCGGCTCGCCCTGCAATTGCGTGAAGATGGATTCGGCGATGTTGTTGTTGCCGCGCCAGTCGGTGGCGCGCTCGGCAAAGGTGAACTGGTCCATGTAGTGGCCGTTCAGCCGGGTAGCGAGCGCAGCGGCTTCCGCGTAGAGCGCGCGGCCGTCGTCGATCAGATGGCAGTTGCCGCCATAATGCTCGATCGCGGCTATCTTCTCCGCCGAGGTCGTGCGCGGCATCACGGCGTAGAAGGGCACGCCGATCATCTGCGCGAAATAGGCTTCCGACACCGCCGTCGATCCCGACGAGGCCTCGACCACGGGCGTGCCTTCGCGGATGTGGCCGTTGCAGAGCGCGTAGAGGAACAGCGAGCGCGCAAGGCGGTGCTTCAGGCTGCCGGTCGGATGCGTGGACTCATCCTTGAGATAGATGTCGATGCCTGATAGCGCCGGCACGATCAGCCGGATCAGATGCGTGTCGGCCGTGCGGCACTGGTCGGCCTCGATCGCGGCGACGGCCTCGTCCACCCAACCGCGCCGATAGGCCGGCCCGGCCGGATTGAGATGGCGGAACGGGAATGTCTGCATCGAACGAATCTCCCATGATGCGGATCGCGCATCAAGTGCACTGGATTTTGTTTTGACGCGTTTTATGACGCGAACCGGTTTCCACTTCGCTGGAAAACGCTATGGCTCAAAACTCCAGCGGTGCGTTGTCGACGACCTCCTTCATCACGAAGAAGGTGCGGGTCTGGCGCACGCCGGGCAGCGCGATCAGCTGTTCGCCGTGGATGCGGTTGAAATCCTCCATGTCGCCGACGCGGATCTTGAGGAAATAGTCGAAGTCGCCGGCGACGAGGTGGCAGTCGAGCACGCATTTCAGCCGGGTGATCGCCTGCTCGAAGGTGGCAAAACTCTCCGGGGTCGAGCGGTCGAGCACGACACCGACCATCACCAGCGTGCCCTTCGCCACCTTCTTCGGCGCGACCATGGCGCGGACCGCGGCAATGAAGCCGTCCTCGAACAGGCGCTGGGTGCGGCGATGGCAGGTGGCGGGGCTGATGGCGACGGTTTCGGCCAGCTCGGCGTTGCTCAGCCGGCCATTATTTTGCAGCAATCTCAACATCTTAAGGTCAGTGCGATCGAGTCGGGCGGACATGGAAGGAGCTTTCTATATTTGGCTATAGTTCGGAAGAAAGTAGAGCTATTGGACGCGGGACTGCAAGATTTGCGATAGTTTCTGCGCAATATTTGAAAGCACATTTGCTCACGGCGGTGCTAGGCGCTTGAGCCAATTCAACGCCAATCGGGATGACCCAATGATGCTGGACAAATTTCCGCGCTATCCGCTGACCTTCGGCCCGACGCCCATCGAGAAGCTGGAACGGCTGTCGAAGCACCTCGGCGGCAATGTCGAGATCTATGCCAAGCGCGAGGACTGCAATTCCGGCCTCGCCTATGGCGGCAACAAGCTGCGCAAGCTCGAATACATCATCCCCGACGCGATCGCCTCGAACGCGGACACGCTCGTCTCGATCGGCGGCGTGCAGTCCAACCACACCCGCATGATCGCGGCGGTCGCAGCCAAGATCGGCATGAAGTGCCGCCTGGTGCAGGAAGCCTGGGTGCCGCACGAGGACGCCGTCTATGACCGCGTCGGCAACATCATGCTGTCGCGCATCATGGGCGCCGACGTGCGCCTGGTGGACGACGGCTTCGACATCGGCATCCGCAAGAGCTGGGAGCAGGCGATCGAGGAGGTGAAGGCGGCGGGCGGCAAGCCTTACGCGATCCCCGCCGGTGCCTCCGTGCACAAATTCGGCGGCCTCGGCTATGTCGGCTTCGCCGAGGAAGTGCGCAAGCAGGAAGCCGAGCTCGGCTTCAAGTTCGACTACATCGTGGTCTGCACCGTCACTGGCTCCACCCATGCCGGCATGCTGGTCGGCTTCGCCGCCGACGGCCGCGCGCGAAAGGTGATCGGCATCGACGCCTCGTTCACGCCGGCGCAAACGAAAGCGCAGGTGCTCACGATCGCGCAGAACACCGCCAAGCTCGTTGAACTCGGCAAGGACATCGTCGAAGACGACGTCGTGCTGATCGAGGACTACGCCTATCCGGCCTATGGCGTGCCGTCGGAAGAGACCAAGGAAGCGATCCGCCTCACCGCACGGTTAGAGGCGATGATCACCGACCCCGTCTATGAGGGCAAATCGATGCAAGGCCTGATCGACCTGACCCAGAAGGGCCATTTCGAGAAGGGCGCAAAGATTCTCTACGCCCATCTCGGCGGCGCGCCGGCGCTCAACGGGTATGGGTACGCGTTCCGGAACGGCTGAGGCTGCGCCGTACCTCGCGCCTCCACTCGCTGTCGTCCCGGGCAAGCGTAAGCGCAGACCCGGGACCCATAACCCCAGGGAGATGTTTGGTGAAGAACGTCTCCCCGTGTGCCCCAAGATAAATCACGCGGTATGGATCCCGGATCTGCACTCCGCTTCGCTGCGCTTGTCCGGGATGACGAGAAGCCCTACCGCGTCTTGACGATCTGGAGCAGTTCGTCGCCGTAATGCTCGAGCTTCTTGTCGCCGATGCCGGGCACGTTGCGGAGCTCGTCCAGCGTCGTCGGCCACGCCCGGACGATGCCGTCGATGGTGGCATCGTGCAGCACGACATAGGCCGGCACGCCGCGTTCGCGCGCGATGTCCGAACGCCAGGACCTCAGCCGCGCACGCAATTCGGGATCGACATCGCCCTGCGGCGCGTTGGCCGCAGGCGCGAGGTCACCACGGCGCGATTTTGTCCGGCTCGCGCGAACACGCGTGCCCGGTGCTTCCTCGCGCAGCCACACCTCGGTCTCGCCGCGTAGCACACCGCGCGCGCTCTCCGTCAGCTTCAGCGCGCCGAACGCCTCGCTGTCGCTGTACAAATGCCCCATCGCCACCAGCTGCCGCAGCACCGTGCGCCACTGCTTCTCGTTCAGCTCGCGCCCGATGCCGAACACGGACAATTTGTCGTGGCCGAACTGCGTCACCTTTTCGGTGAGGCGACCAATCAGGACGTCGATCAGCTGCATCGCACCGAAACGCTGCCCGGTGCGATAGGCGCAGGACAGCAGCTTCTGCGCCAGCACCTTGCCGTCGCGCATCTTGGGCGGCGTCAGGCAGTTGTCGCAATTGCCGCAATTGTTCGCCGTCTCGGCCTCGCCGAAATAGGCGAGCAGCCGCTTGCGCCGGCACTGCGCGGTCTCGGCGAGGCCGACCAGTGCGTCGAGCTTGCCGATCGACACCCGCTTGAAATCGTCAGAACCGCTGGACTCGTCGATCATGCGGCGCTGCTGCACGATGTCGGAGAGACCATAGGCCATCCAGGCCGCCGACGGCTTGCCGTCGCGCCCCGCCCGCCCCGTCTCCTGATAATAGGCCTCGATGCTCTTGGGCAGATCGAGATGGGCGACGAAGCGGACGTCGGGCTTGTCGATGCCCATGCCGAAGGCGATGGTCGCGACGATGACGATGCCGTCCTCGTTGAGGAACCGGTCCTGGTTGCGCGAGCGTATGCCGCTGTCGAGCCCGGCGTGATAGGGCAGCGCCGCAATGCCGGCGTCGTCGAGCGCGGCGGCAACCTCCTCGACGCGATTGCGCGACAGGCAATAGACCACGCCGGCGTCGCCCGCATGCCGCTCCCGGATGAATTCTTTCAATTGCGACACGGCGTTGCGCTTGTCGACGATCTCGTAGCGGATATTCGGGCGGTCGAAGCTGGAGACGAATTGCGGGCTGTCGGCGAGCCGGAGGCGCTCGACGATCTCCTTGCGGGTCAGCTCGTCGGCGGTCGCGGTCAGCGCGATGCGTGGAACGTTCGGAAAACGTTCGGCGATGATGGAGAGGCCGACATATTCGGGGCGGAAGTCATGGCCCCATTGCGAGACGCAATGCGCCTCGTCGATCGCGAACAGCGCGACCTTCGCTTGCGCCAGCAGCGACAGGCAGCGCGGCGTCACCAGGCGTTCCGGCGCGACATAGAGCAGGTCGAGATCGCCCGCGATCAGGCGGCGCTCGATGTCGGAAGCTTCCTGCAGCGTCAGCGACGAGTTCAGCGCGGCGGCGTTGACCCCGGCCTCGAGCAGGCCTGCGACCTGGTCGCGCATCAGCGCGATCAGCGGCGACACCACGATACCGCAACCTTCGCGCAGCAGTGACGGCAATTGATAGCACAGCGACTTGCCGCCGCCGGTCGGCATCAAGACCAGGCAATTGCCGCCATCCGTGACATGCCGGATGATCTCGCCCTGCGCACCACGGAACCCCGGCAGGCCGAACACCGAATGCAGCACCGACAGCGCGTCGCGGCCGTTGGCCGGCGCAGGCAGAGGGGCGGTGGAAGGAGCGGACATGGGCGCGTCGGTGCAAGGCCGTAGGATTCGTCACAAGGCCAGTCGCATGACGGCGCGGGCGTGGCAAGACTGTTTGGATGGCAGACAGGACTCTTCCCCTCTCCCCTTGCGGGAGAGGGTGGATCGCCGCGTAGCGGCGAGACGGGTGAGGGGTATCTATCCACGGATTCGGTAAAGCTTGCTCTGCGGAGACATACCCCTCATCCGGCGCCATAGCCGAAGCTTTGCTTCGGCGTTCCTAGGAACGGCGGCCGAAGGCCGCCTATGCCACCTTCTCCCGCAAGGGGAGAAGGAAGAAGAAGCTACGCCCCGATCCGTCGCAGCGCTTCCGCCACCGTCACGATCGGCATGTCGCGCTTCCCGGCCGCCTCCAGCGCATGGCGCATCAGGTGCGGCGTGCAGCCGTAGGGGCTTGGCGCGTCGGCGACGTCGTGGCCGTAGAAGATCAGCCATCCGCCGCTCGCGACCGCCTCGTCGAAATAGCGATCGACGCCCGCAATATCGATCTCGCGATCGACCAGAGGCGAGGCGCGCAGGAACTGGAGGTCGATGACGTCGCGATTGACGCCGGGAAGGATGCCGCGCGCCGAGCGAAAGGCCTTTGCAAGCTGCGGCTTGCGCCAGACCGAGGCGATTCCATAGGGGTAGGCGAAGTTCTCCAGCGTGATCGAGGAATCGATGGCGTGGAAATGGCTGCGGTTACGCTCGATCTCGCACGCCATGGCGGCCTCGTCGAGATCAGCCGAGCTCTGGTGCGAAAAGGTATGGCAGGCAATCTCGTGACCGGCCCGGTGAAGCCGCACGATCGCGTCGTTCGACAGACCGTGCCAATGATCCGACGGACGATTGATCAGGCTGCCGGCGAGGTAAAACGTGCCGCGGCCACCATGCGTCTCCAGAAGCGCGGCGCCCTCGCCTGCGGCGCTATCCGGCGCGTCGTCAAACGTGAAGCTCACCATCGGCGCATGCGCAGGCAGCCGGTGCGGCGCGGCACGGAAATGCCGGGCCAGCCGATTGCTCACGCGTCCCTGGAGTGCCGACCACACGACTGCGTTTCCTGCGGTTCCCTATTTCTCTACTGAAACATTCGTGCGCTGGTAGAGGCAAGCCTAACGCCCGGGTAATCCTAATGCGGAACCAACGCCCTTCGTCTAGCGTGCCAGGACCGAAATATCGGCTTCCGCACCGAGATATTGCAGCCAGTTGCGGAAAAGCGCCGCCGCGGCGCTGCCGGCGGCGATATCGGCGCGCAGATTCAGCGCAGGTAGTTCGTTGGTGAGCGCGGGGTGGCGCTGTTGGGTCGCCTTCTTCTCGAAGCGGGTGAGCTTCTCTTCGGTCGCTGCGTCAAAATAACTCACGGGCAGGTGCGGATACGCCTCGCGCTCGCGCGCGAGATAGCGGCCGATATCGCGCAGATATTCGCGCTGGAGCGACAGCGCATCGTATTCCGGGTGGCCCTGGAAGAACACGAAGCGGCTGGCATATTGCCTGACGAAGATATCGACGCCGGCCTTTGCCGAACGCGTCAGCACCTGATAGCCGGCCTGCGTGAGATCGCTCTCGGCGATCTCGTTCAGGCGGGAATGCGAGACCTTGAGGGGCGCAGGCGCAACGCGCGTCAGCGCATCGTTCGTCGCAGCTTCGCAGTCGAAAATGCCGTGACATTTGGCCGGGAGCCGCCGCCGCGCGATGCCGTCGAGATGCAGCACCGCCGCATGCGCGGCGAGGCACGACCAGATCGTCGAGCGCGTGTTGACCTTGGCCCAGTCGATCAGGTCGGTGAGGTCGCGCCAATACGGCTCCTGGTCGAGCTCGGGCGCGACCGGCTCGGCGCCGGTCACGATCAGCCCGTCGAACTTGTGGTGCCTGAGCTCGCTGAGTTCCGAATATTCGCTTTCGACATGCCACTTCGCCTCGGGCGACCGCTTCACCGAGGGCAGCGAGAAACAATGGAAGCGGATGCGGCGCGGACCTGCAGCCGCCTGGAGCAGCCGCATGAACTGCCGCTCGGTCGCCTTCAGCGCCGGATCCGGCATGTTGTTGATCAGACCGATCGTGAGATCGGCGAAACCGTGATCGCGCGCGAGATCGCCCGCGGCCGGCACCAGTGCCGGACTCGATATACCTTGATCCCTGTCGATCAAGATCGTCATCGGCGCCGTCGCCTACTCCGCGGCCTGGAGGCGTGCCGACGGGCAGGCCTTCTCGAGCGCCTGGTCGATGTCCTCGATAATATCTGCGGAATGCTCGATGCCGATCGAGAGGCGGATCGTCTCCGGCAGCACGCCGGCGACGCGCTGCTGCTCCGCCGACATCTGCCGGTGGGTGGTCGAGGCCGGATGGCATGCCAGCGACTTGGCATCGCCGATATTGACCAGGCGCGTGATCAGCTTCAGCGCATCGTAGAAGGTCTTGCCGGCCTCCATGCCGCCCTTGATGCCGAAGGTGAACAGCGAGGAAGCATTACCGTCGAGGTATTTCTGAACGAGCGAGTAATAGGGGCTGTCCGGGAAGCCGGTGTAGTTGACCCAGGCAACGCGCGAGTCCTTGCGCAGGAATTCGGCGACCTTGCGGGCGTTCTCGACATGGCGCTCCATGCGCAGCGCGACGGTCTCGATGCCCTGGAGCAGCAGGAAGGCGTTGAACGGCGACAGCACCGAGCCCATGGTGCGCTGATAGACGCTGCGCGCGCGCTCGATATAGGCGGTCCGGCCGAAGCGCTCGGCATAGACGAGGCCGTGATAGGAGGCGTCCGGCTTGTTGTAGCCGGGGAAGCGGTCGGCGTGCTTGGCCCAGGGGAAATTTCCGGAATCGACGATCGCACCACCGAGCGTGGTGCCGTGGCCGCCCAGAAACTTGGTCAGCGAATGCACGGCGATGTCGGCGCCGTAATCGAACGGCTTGAGCAGGATCGGGGTCGCGACGGTGTTGTCCACGATCAGCGGCACGCCATGCGCATGCGCGATCTTGGCGAGAGCCTCGATGTCGCAGACATTGCCGGCGGGATTGCCGATGGTCTCGGCGAACACGGCGCGCGTGTTCTCGTCGATCAGTCTTGCGATCGCATCCGGCTTGTCGCTCTCGGCGAAGCGGCCGGTGATGCCCTGCCGCGGCAGGATGTGCGAGAGCAGCGTGTGCGTGGTACCGTAGAGCTGCGGCACTGAAACGATGTTGCCGCCGTGATCGGCGACGTTGACGAAGGCGAAATGCAGCGCAGCCTGCCCGGTCGCGACCGCGAGCGCGCCGACGCCACCTTCGAGCTGGGCGATACGCTTCTCCAGCACCGCGCTGGTCGGATTGGCGATGCGGCTGTAGCGAAACCCTTCGGCCTCGAGATTGAAGAGCGCGGCGCCGTGATCGGCGCTGTCGAAGGCATAGGCCGCGGTCTGGTAGATCGGCACCGCAACCGCATGCGTGGTGGCTTCGGGCTCGTAGCCGGCGTGAATAGCGATCGTCTCGTTGCGCATCGTGCCACCTCCGCGTGGAGCGGGCCGCACTTATTGGCCTGTATGAGGCATGTGCGTTGTCCGCCGTTCCTCTGTTAGAGGCGGGTGGTAAAGCGGACAATAATTCGCCTAGAGATCGAGGAAGTAACCCTAACGATTGTTGGTGAATTGGCTAAAACTTGAATCGAATTGGATTAATGAATTGCTGCGAGCAAACGCGGCAGTGACGGTGCTTCCGTTCTCCCCTTGCGGGAGAAGGTGGCGCGAAGCGCCGGATGAGGGGTATCTATCCATACGGCCAAATGCTCGCCTGTGGGGAGAAACCTCTCACCCGTCTCGCCGCTTTGCCATAGCCGATGCAAAGCATCGGCGTTCTAAGGACGGCGGCCGAAGGCCGCCTATGCCACCCTCTCCCACAAGAAGGGGAGAGGGTGAGAGTACACCTTACTCCATCGTCTCCCAGAGCCGGTGAGCGAGCACACCGGCACGCTTCTCGATCGTGGCCGCCGCATCGAGCGCGAGGTCCTCGCGATAGCGTCCCGCAATGAGCTGCACGCCGATCGGCTTGCCGTCATGCAGGGTCACCGGCACCACCGCGCCGGGCAGGCCCAGCACGTTGATGGCGGAGATGAAGCGGATCTCGCCCCAGAAGATCTCCTTCACGCGATCGGCACTGACGGTGTCGTCGCGCGGACCCGGCGTCGGCTTCACCGTGGTCGGCGCCAGCACGACCGGATACTCCTCGAAGAACAATTGCCAGGCGCGGATATGGCCGTTGCGTGCGGCCGTCGCCTGCATCCAGGCCTTGAGATCGAGCACATTGGCCTTGGTCTTCATGCCGCCCCAGGCCTTGTGGAAGTCCTCGGACGTCACCTTCAGCATGCCGGCTTCCTGCATCACCACGGTCTCATTGGTGATGATGTCGCACCAGGTCTGCCAGACGCCGTTGATGTCGGGGACATCGACCTCGGTCACGCGATAGCCGGAACGCTCGAGGTGATCGGCGGCCTGGCGCAGGGCCGTGCGCACGGAGGGATCGACGTCCATATCCTCCGGAATCCTGGCCAGTGCGACCTTGATCGGCCCCTTCGGCTTCGGTCCGACCAGCGGCGCCGGCACCCACCAGGGATCGCGCGGATCGCGCTGGCTCATCACATCGAGCGCGAGGCGGACGTCGCCGACGTGACGGGCGAGCGGGCCCTGCGCCGACATCAGATGCGCCAGCATCGGCCGCTCCGCCGTTGCGCTTCCGTTGAAGGCGGGGATCCGGCCCTGCGTCGGCTTGATGGTGGCAACGCCATTGCAATGCGCCGGCCAGCGCAGCGAGCCGCCGATGTCGTTGCCATGGGCGATGGCGCCGATGCCGGCGGCGACCGCCGAGCCCGCGCCGCCCGAGGAACCGCCGCAGGTGATGTTCGGGTCCCAGGGGTTCAGCGTCAGCCCGTGCAGCGGATTGTCGGTGAAGCCGCGGAAGGAGAATTCCGGCGTGTTGGTGAGGCCGATGACGATCGCGCCGGCTTTCTTGAGATTGCGCACCACGGGCGAGTCCGACGGCGCGACAAAATCCTTGTTGGCGGGCACGCCGTTGAAATTCGGCCGGCCTTCGTAATCGACGTTCTCCTTGATCGTGATGGGCACGCCGTGCAGCAGGCCGAGCGCACCGCCCTTGGCGCGCTGCTTGTCGGCCGTATGCGCTGCCTTCAGCGCTTCCTCGCTGAGATCGACAACAACCGCGTTCAGCCGCGGATTGACGGCGCGCATCCGGTCCAGATGCGCTTCGACGGTCTCGACCGCGGAGATCGCGCCGTTGCGGATCGCGGCTGCGGTGTCGACCGCGGACCATTGCCAGACCGGACCTTTCGGACGGCGCGCCGTCGCCGACTTGCGCGGTGGCGCCTTCTTGACCGTCTTCTTGACCGCCTTCGCAACGGCCATCTTGCGGGCGGTGCTCGCCTTGACCGAGGTCTTCGTTACTTTCCTTGCAACACTTTTCTTCTTCGTCGCCGTCTTCTTCGCCACGCCGCATCTCCAAAAAATTGCGCGGCGGAGGTTAAGGAGATCACGCGAGCGTGTACAGGCGCGTTTCTGCATGGCGCGTCGCCGCGACGCTCTGCCACGGGCCGGCGCGAAAGACGCGCATGAACCTTTGGCCCCGCTCTCCTGACCCATATACTGGTTGAATGGTAGAACAAACCACCGCCAAGATTGTGCCATCAAGATTGTGCCATGGCGATTAGGTTTTTGACGTAGCTATTCTGACAGCGACGCATCGGAGCATTTGCCATGCTCGTGGAATTCGACAGCGGATACGACCAGCAACCATTTCGAGATCTGTGCGCCGACTATCCGGGCGCTGAAACCTACGATCCCGACGATTTCCGGATTGAATGGGGGCCGATCTTTCACCGCGGCCGGCTCGACGGATCGGCGCGTGTGCTCGTCGTCGGTCAGGATCCCGCCCAGCACGAGACGATCGTGCGCAGAATTCTGGTCGGCACCGCGGGCCGCCGGACGCAAGGTTTCCTGGCGAAGCTCGGCATCACGCGGAGCTACGTGATGGTGAACACCTTCCTGTACAGCGTCTACGGGCAGAGCGGCGGCAACAAGCACAAGAACGAGCCGGGCATCGTCGAGTATCGCAACAAATGGTTCAAGGCCGTACTCGCGCCCGGCAATATCGAAGCCGTTGTCTCGCTCGGCGGCCTCGCCGACGAGGCCTGGAAAGCCTGGCTCAAGACATCCGACGGCGCGGCCTACAAGACCCTCGCCTATCAGCACATCACCCACCCGACCTGGCCGGAAAGCTCGGCCCATGATAACGCGACGCGG
Source organism: Bradyrhizobium sp. 956_D2_N1_4 (assembly GCF_052076025.1). NCBI lineage: Bacteria > Pseudomonadati > Pseudomonadota > Alphaproteobacteria > Hyphomicrobiales > Nitrobacteraceae > Bradyrhizobium > Bradyrhizobium sp. 956_D2_N1_4. The sequence goes on from NZ_CP197237.1 coordinate 7,267,671, forward strand.
GCCGCGAACACCAAGATCATGCTGACCAAATGGAGCGCCGCGCTCGCGGCTCTCGCACCTGAGGTCCAACATCCCGACGTGCCGACGACGCTCGTGCCGTATGGGGACGCCTTCAAGCCGACCGAGCTCTTCGACATTATCGCAAAGGATCTTCCCGCCGGACTGCCGGCGTGGATGCGCGGAGACACGCCATGGGCCGTGCGCCAGGGCGCCGACGCGGCCACCAAGCGGCGCACGATCACGATCACCATCCCTGACGGAGTGATCCCATGAGCCCGGCTGCCAACCCGAAACGATGGGCCCTGAGCGGGCGGATCGTGACGATGACCGGCGAGGGCGACGTCATCAAGAGCGGGACGATCTTCATCGAGGACAATCGCATCGCGGCGATCGTACCCAAGGGACAGCCGGCCCCGGCAGGCTTCGAGGCCGTCGTTGCAGTGGCGACCGGCGGCACCATCTATCCAGGCCTGATCGAGCTGCATAATCACCTGAGCTACAACATCCTGCCGCTCTGGCGCGTGCCGCAACCCTACGGCAATCGCGACCAATGGCAGAATGCCAAATCGTACAAGACGTCGGTGACCGGCCCGACGAGCGCGATCGCGTTGGCCGACGACGGCTCGCTGCTGCCCGCCCTGGTCCGCTATGTCGAAGCCAAGTGCATGGTCGCGGGCACCACGACGAGCCAGGGGATCACGCTGTCGAACTGGAGCGGCACGATCCACAAATATTACAAGGGCGCGTTGCGCGCCGCCGAGATCGGCAGCCCTCCCGATCTGCCGAAGGCGCACTCGAAGATTCCCGACATAGATGCCGAGGATTGGGCGAAGTTCGACAACGAGCTGAAATCGTCATCGTGCTTCCTGCTGCATCTCAGCGAAGGCATCGACACCAAGGCCCATAGCCACTTCCTCGCCTTGCGCAATTCCGAGGGAGATTGGGCGATCGAGCCGTCGCTGGCCGGCATTCATTGCACGGCACTCGATGCGACCGACTTCGGAACGATGGCCGAAAACCATGCCAAGGTCGTCTGGTCGCCCCTGAGCAATCTGCTGCTCTACGGAAAGACGACCAATGTCGTTGCCGCGCGCACGGCCGGCCTCACCGTTGCGCTCGGCTCGGACTGGTCGCCATCCGGCAGCAAGAACCTGCTCGGCGAGCTGAAGGCGGCCAAGGTCGTGTCCGCGCATTTCAATCTCGGCTTCAGCGACTACGACATCGTCTCGATGGCGACGCGCAATCCGGCCGCGATCCTGAAGTGGGATGCGAAGCTGGGAACGATCGCCAATGGCAAGTTCGCCGACCTTCTGGTCGTGAAGGGAGTCACCGGCGATCCCTACGCTCATCTGATCAAATCGCGCGAGCAGGACATCGTTCTGGTCACCATCGGCGGACGAGCCCGTTATGGGACGAAGACGGTCATGCAAAAGGCGGGCGGAACCGGCGAGGCGCTCAGGATCGGCAGCAGCGCGCGGGTGATCGACTTCACCTCGCCCGACCAGGATCCCGGGATCGAGAGGATCACGCTGGCGGAGGCGACGAGCCGCCTCCGTGCCGCGCTCGGCAATCTCGGCACCTTGCAGCCGCACAGCCTCGCCATGAGCGATGCGATCGCCCGCGGAGCGGTGTCACGCACTGGATGGCGCCTCGCGCTCGACGAGCAGTTCGGCAACAATGTCCAGCTCCGCCCGCGGCTGGAATATAACGGCGTCAGGACCGGTCCGGATTTGGCGGCGGTGGCGGCAGCGGCCGAGCCGCTGCACCCGATCAAGCTGGATAGCCTCACGGTATCAGGCGATCCCGCGTTTCTGGACACGCTGAAGAACGAGCCGAATCTTCCCGCGGGAATCGCGACTGCGATCGCGGCCTTTTACTAGTTGTCCATCACACCAGCGGCGGATTGAGGCGCGCAAAGCCTTCCTGGATGCGATAGGGGTAGTAGGGATAAGGCGGCATCACGGCGCTGACCTCGTCGAGACGCGCGATCTGCGCAGCGCTCAGTGACCAGCCAACCGCGCCGAGATTGTCGCGCAACTGCGCTTCATCGCGGGCGCCGACGATCACCGAGGATACGGTGGGACGCGACAGCAGCCAGGCAATCGCGATTTGCGGCACGGTGCGGCCGGTCTCCGCGGCGATCGTATCAAGCACGTCGACGATGGCATAGAGCCGCTCGTCGTCCACGGGCGGGCCGAACTGCGCGGTGGCGTGCAGACGGCTGCTCGCGGGGAGCGGCTTTCCGCGCCGGATCTTGCCGGTGAGCCGGCCCCAGCCGAGCGGGCTCCAGACCAGCGCGCCGACGCCCTGGTCGCGTGCGAGCGGCATCAGCTCCCATTCGTAGTCGCGGCCGAGCAGCGAATAATAAACCTGATGCGCGACATGGCGCGGCCAGCCGTGCCGTTCGGCAATTGAGAGCGACTTCATCAGCTGCCAGCCGGCGAAATTGGAGACACCGACATAGCGCAGCTTGCCGGCACGTACGAGCGTATCGAGGGTGGACAGGACCTCCTCGATCGGCGTGAACGCATCGAAGGCGTGAAGCTGGAGCAGATCAAGGTAATCGGTACCGAGCCGGCGCAGCGCAGCTTCGACCGAGGCGACCAGACGATACCGCGAAGAGCCGGCATCGAGCGGACCGTCGCCCATCGGCAGGCTCATCTTGGTGGAGATCAGCACCTTGTCGCGGCGTCCCCTGATCGCGGCGCCGAGGATTTCCTCTGACGCGCCGTTCGAATAGACATCGGCGCTGTCGAACAGGTTGACGCCGGCATCGAGACAGATGTCGACCAGCCTGCGCGCTTCTTCGGCGCCGCTGCGGCCCCAGGCCGAGAACAGCGGGCCTTGGCCACCGAACGTGCCGGTGCCGAAGCTGAGGACGGGTACCCTGAGACCGGAAGCGCCGAGATTGCGATATTCCATGATCATTCTCCTATTCCGCCGGGCACGCCGCGACTGTGGACTGCGTTCGATCGAGCTGAAGGCTCCATAGCGCGAGCATGAGACCGACGGCCGTGATGCCGGCCGCGACCAGCGGCAGCGCGGAGAGACCGAGCCCGCGATCGATGGTGACGCCGCCCGCCCAGGCGCCGAGCGCGTTGCCGAGATTGAAGGCGGCGATGTTGAGGCTGGAGGCGAGCGTGCGGCCGCTGGGGCCGGCGGCTTCCAGCACGCGAAGCTGGAGTGGCGCGACGGTCGCAAAGGCCGCGATGCCGAGCAGCAGGATCAGCGCGATGGCTGCGATCTTGACCGACAGCACGGCGGCAAGGCCAAGCAGCACGATGGCGAGCGCCGCGAGCGTGCCGATCAGGGCACGCGCGAGGCCGCGATCGGCGAGCTTGCCGCCGGCGACGTTGCCGATCGCGAGACCTGCACCGAACACCAGCAGGATCGGCGACACCGCGGATTCCGGGAAACCGGTGAAGCGCGTCAGGATCGGCTGGATATAGGTAAAGACGACGAACAGGCCGGCAAAGCCGAACACGGTCATGGCGAGGCCGAGCAGCACCTGCGGACGGCCGAGCACCGCGATCTCCTCGGAGAGCGAGATCGGCTTGTCGCCATTGCCGACATGGCCGGGCACGAATGTGGCCACCACTGCGAAGGCGATCACGCCGATCACCGTCACCGCCCAGAATGCCGCGCGCCAGCCGAGCATCAGGCCGAACCAGGCGCCGAAGGGCACGCCCAGGAGCGTCGCGACCGTCAGGCCGATGAACATGGTCGCAATCGCCGACGCGCGCTTGTCCTCGGCGACGAGGCTGGTGGCGACCACCGAGCCGACGCCGAAGAAGGTGCCGTGGGCGAGCGAGGTCAGCACCCGCGCCGCCATCAGCCATTCGTAGTTCGGCGCCAGCGCGCAAGCCGCGTTGCCGAGCGTGAAGATCGCCATCAGGGCGAGAAGGACGGTTTTCCGCGGCATCCGCCGCGTCGCCAGCGTCAGGACAGGCGCGCCGACGAAGACGCCGAGCGCATAGCCGGAGATCAGCAGCCCCGCGACCGGCACGGAGACGTGCATGTCGGCGGCGACCTGGAGCAACAGGCCCATGATGATGAACTCGGTGGTGCCGATGCCGAAGGCACCGGCGGTGAGGGCGAGGACGGCGGGAGGCATGCGTGGCTCCAATGCGAGGGACGAGCCACGCAGATAGCCGCAGCGCGGCAAAACCATTAGGATGTCCGCAATCCAATCATTTGTGACGTGAATTCAACATGGCCCGTTTCGACACCAACCGCTCCGCCGAGATGGAGGTTTTCGTCCGCGTCGTCGATCTCGGCGGATTCACCCAGGCCGCGCGAAAACTGCGCCTGACCCCGTCGGGCGTCAGCAAGCTGATCTCGCGGCTGGAGACGCGCCTCGGCTCGCGGCTAATCAACCGCACCACGCGCAAGCTGACGCTGACGGAGGAGGGCCAGGCCTTCTACCAGCGCGCCGTGCGCATCCTCGGAGAGATGGAGGAAGCCGAGCGCGAGGCGGCTTCAGGCGCCGCGCCGCGCGGCCGCCTCACGGTCAACTGCAACATTCCCTTCGGCATGCTGCACGTCCTACCGCTGATTCCCCGCTTCCTCGAACGGCATCCCGAGATCACACTCGACCTCGTGCTGACCGACACGCTGATCGACCTGATGCAGGAACGGGCCGATATTGCCATCCGCGTCGGGCCGCTGAAAGCTTCACGCCTGGTCGCGCGAAAGCTCGGCACCAGCCGCATGGTCGTCGTCGGCACCCCAAACTATCTGGCGCGCTTCGGCACGCCGAAGACGCCGGCGGATCTCACCGAGCACCGCGGCATCGGCTGGACCTTTCCGCGCATCCGCGGTGGCTGGCCATTCCGGCGCGGCGACCGCACCGAGGAAGCCATGCCGCCACCGGCCGCGCGCGCCAGCGACGGCGAGATCGCCCGCCGCCTCGCCCTCGGCGGCGTCGGCCTCGCCCGCCTCGCCCTCTTTCACATCGGCCCCGACATCGAATCGGGCCGCCTCGTCCCGGTGCTGCAAAGCTACAATCCCGGCGACCGCGAAGACATCCACGCCGTCTATGTCGGCCACACCGCGCCCCTGCCCGCGCGCGTGCGCGCGTTCATCGATTTCCTGGCCGAGCATGTGCGGGTGAACGACCCCGCGCTGAAGCGGGCGGGGGATGGGAAATGGAAGTTGGCCTAGGGACGTCGAAATCGCGGCGATAGGTGCGTTCGGTGCTGCCCATCGTGTCATGGGAGCGGACCAACTATCCGTTGGCCGTTGCGCGCTGCGATCTTCGGCAGCATGTCCATGTGCTGCTCGCGCGGCTCGGGGATCCTGTGCAGATCGCGGAAGAATTCCTCGTGACGACGCGGCGTGGAGACGAGGATGTGTCTCGCGTCGGCCGGCCCCTCATTGGTGAAGCCGTGAACAACTCCTCTCGGCACGAGAATCCGCGAACCGGGTCCAGCGACCTCGGTCTGGTCTCCCACGAGGTATTTCACCTGGCCCTCCAGGAGGACAAACAGCTTGTCCTCCTCCTCGGAGATGTGGGCGGGTGCGCCGAAGCCCGGCTTGATGGTCATGTCCAGCACCGTGAACAGGCTTTCCTGCGGATTGATAATTTTCGTCGTGAGACCGGCAAATTCGGTCGTTTCGAACTTCGTCGTGATGACGCTCTGCATTGGCCAAGGCTCCATTGACTTCGGAGCTCCATAGATTGCATGCGGGAGGGCTGCGGATTAGTCCCCTTCCGCAAGCCACAGCGGCTGTAGTTCTGGCCAATTGGCATCGGAGTTTCCCGAAGACTAGTTCTGCTGCCCGAACGGTCCACCTCAAACTGTCGGCATGAACAACGACAACAACGGAAATCACCGCCCCGCAGTTGCAAGGTGTCGCTCGAACACACGGCTAAAATCCGCGACCTTGGCGCTTAGATCGGCCCGCGACGGATATGTGAGATGCAGGCGGATCGTCCCGGAGAACTGCTCTGGCAAAACCGGCACGACGAGCCCCAATGCGTATTCCACTCTGCAGAGGGCTTCCGGAAGCAGACCAATCCCCTGGTGATTCAGCACAAGCTCACGAGCAAGAGCGAAGGAGTCGACCGCGACATGAAAGGCGGGCCACGTCGCCCCGCCCGGCAAGGAGCGGGATAGAAGGCGCAGCAATTCCGGCCTCGATGGCCCGATCAAGGTCGACGCGTCGCGAATATCGACGGGGATCCCGTGACGGCTCACATAGTCTGAGCTCGCATAAAGACCAAACTTCATGTCGATTGCGCCCTTGATCAGGGCTTCCTGAGGATTGGCCGCTCCGATGCGGAGCGCAATATCAATATCCTGGGAGATGAGATCGAGCACGTCGTTAGTGAGCGACACCTCAAAGCGCACATTGGGGTGATCGTTTCTGAAATCCCCGATCGCGGCTGCCACGATCCTGACCGGAAAGTCGGCCGGCAGCGTGATGCGGATTTCGCCGGCATATGGGTCGTCAGCACCGCTTACCCCCCGGAGCGCGTTGACAAGCAGGGCAAGCGCGCCAGCCGAACTCTGGTAGAGTTCTCGTCCTGCGGCCGTAAGGGCAAAAGCGCGCGTGGACCTCTTGAAGAGCCGCGCACCGAGCGCCGCCTCCAGGCTGCGGATGCGCAAGCTGACGGACGACCTCGGCGTGTTGGTTTCGCGGGCTGCCGCCGCAAATCCGCCGGCGCGCACGACAGCGACGAATGTCTGCAGGGAATTCAGGTCGATCGGCTGCGCGTCGGTGTGAGCGAGACTTGAATGTTCATTCTGATCATCCTTCTCGGCCTCTTCGAGAGCGCTGCTGTGTGCCTTCATGACGTCCTGCTTCCGGTGATGGTCCGGCGCGCGCGGGAACTTCATAAGGGAAGGGAGCGGCAACCGATAGCGAACCTATGGACGGGAACAATGACCGGAGCGCACCAGGATTTGCGACGCAATTGAACGTGACCGTCGGTTGATTGAGCAAGCCGCGATATCGTCAGCTCATCGTTCATGGTGGATGCTCTCAGGGGAGAGGGCGGGATGAATCCCGCCCTTTCATCGTCAGATAGTCGGATGAAGGTCGCGAACCGGGCTCACCTCCTCGAGGAGCGAGGCGATCTTGAGCGTCGTCGATTCCGCCAACCAGGAGGAGACGATTTGCACGCCGATCGGAAGGCCATCATGGCTCGTTCCAAACCGCATTGATAGCGCGGGCATTCCCGTCAGGCTAAACGGTGATGTCGCGCTCATCACGTGGAAGGACGAAACCGTCACGCCATCGACCACGAGGTCCTTGAGACCGTGTTTGGTCGCCGGGAACGGGGTCACCGGACATAGCAGCACATCGTACCGCTGGAAGTATTCGGCGAAGCTGTCGCGAAGGCGCTCTATGGCCTGCTCGGCGGCGACGAAGTCGACGATCGGCGTATCAGGTGCATCAAGGACCAGTTTGGCGTGCCTGAAGATCTCGGCCTCATGGCCGGCGGTGACCTTCTCGAACTCGCGCCGGGATTCCATCTGCTGGAGCTGCCAGAGGACGCTGTTGGCATCGGTCTGCTCCAGCACCGGCAACCGGACCTCCTCAACGTGGCAGCCTGCATTCCTCAGTGCATGCGCCGCTGCCTTCACGGTCGCGACCACCTCCGGATCGGTTGGTCCGAAGAAGCCCGGGGAGGCCAGCCAGCCCACACGAAGCTCACGGGTCGATTTCGTACCTACCCCTGTATCGAGGCTGGGCGAGCTGACCGAGAAGCCGTCGGCACCGTCAGGTCCTGCCATCAAGGAATAAGCGAGCGCCACATCGCGAACCGAACGCGCCATCGGACCGATGTGCCAGAAACGGCGCGGCACCCGGGGCCAGTGGCCCGTCATCGGCATTCGACCGTGAGTGGCCTTGAATCCGACGACACCGGTATGCGCTGCCGGGCCGCGCAAAGAGATCGAGAGATCGCTGCCCACACCGAGTGGCGACATGCCCGCTGCGATGGCAGCGGATTCACCGCCGCTCGATCCGCCCGGCGTGTAGTCGAGGTTCCAGGGGTTGTTGGTTTGGCCCGTCAGGAGATTGTCGGTTTCGATCGAATAGGAAAATTCGGGCGGGTTCGTCTTTGCGATAAGAATGGCGCCGGCGGCCTTCAGCCTGGCCACGACGGTGGCATCAGCGTCAGGCACGCGCCCCCTGAAAATCGGCGAGCCGCGCTGTGTCAGCACACCCGCCGTGTCGATCCCATCCTTGACCGTGAACGGAACGCCATGGAGAGGGCCGAGCTGGGCGCCCGATATCACCGCCGCTTCGGCCGTCCTGGCGCCTTCGATCGCGCCGTCGGCCAGCGTCACGATCGCATTCAGCTTGGGATTGACCGCCGCGATGCGGTCGAGATGCGCCTGCATGACCTCGACGGGCGAAAGCTCCCGTTGAGCGATCAGCTGGGCGATGCGGGTGGCGTCCATTCTAACGATGTTATCCATCATATCTGTCCTACCTGCCATTTGGTAGGCTGGACATGTCCCTCGCATTTATGGACTTCAATCCCTACCTGCCATTTGGTAGGGACACGTTGAGGTGATCACGATGAGCGAAAATGCGAAGGAAGCGATCCTGGCTGCAGCGCGCAGGACAGCGCAGGCCCACGGGTATGGCGGGTTGAACTTCCGCGACATCGGGGCTGAAGTCGGCATCAAGGCTGCGAGCATCTATCATCACTTCCCCGGCAAGGCCGAGCTGGGTGCGGCGGTGGCGAGACGGTACTGGGAGGATACGGCGGCGAACCTCGAAGCTCTTTCAAAAGCGAACGGAGATCCAAGAAAGGCGCTCCGCGCCTATCCGGGACTTTTTCGTCGATCGCTCGAGCAGGACAATCGCATGTGCCTCTGCAGCTTCATGGCGGCCGAATATGATGATCTGCCGGACGCCGTCAAAACCGAGGTGCAAGCCTTCGCCGATGTCAACGTGGCCTGGCTGACCAGGATGCTCGCTGCGGCTTCAATTCCCGCCAGCAAGCGTGAAGCAAGGGCGCGCGCGATCTACGCGGCCGTTGCCGGCGCGCAGCTTATGGCGCGGAGCCGCGCCGACCTGCAACTCTTCGATGTGCTGATCGAAAGCTATCGCGGATCAGGCTTGATCCCGACCTGAAAGCCGATCCTGCCTGCGCCGTCCAAATAGCTGGCGGAGATGAATCGTGGACATCTTTGGCTTCTTCACGTCGGCGCTTGCGTGCCAATTGACAGTCAATTGGAGAACGTGCTCGCCCTGCGGACGAGCAGTTCATCGCCCTTTCGGCTGACTTCGAGCGCGGGTGCCTGGTATGGCGTTGAGACAACGACGCGCTGACCGGGCGCCAGTACTGTCACAAAGCGGATCGGCGTCCCCGCTTCACCCTGTGCAAGAGTCGTGACGACGCGGAATCCATCGGGCTCGACCGTGTAGTAGGCGACGCCGGATACATCGCCGAGATTGATGCTCAGGCCCTCGATCGGCCGCAGGCCGTTAGCGTGTGCGGCCCCGAGTGAGGCGAAGGTGGCGGCGGCTGCGAGAAGCGAGCTGCGGACTGACATAGGAACCTCCGTTGGCTTCGGCGGCGGGCGGGTTGCCCGCCTGGCTGATCGCGGCGGAATCGCGGTTTCCGTAAAGCTCTCGCAATTTGGTCTTCAGGACTTTTCCGGTCGCCCCGTGCGGAAGCTCGTCGACGAACAGAACATCGTCCGGCATCCACCACTTCGCGATCTTGCCCTCGTAAAAGGCCAGGAGATCTTGCGCCTCGAGCCTCGATCCCTGGCGTCGGACCGCAAGCACGAGCGGGCGTTCGTCCCATTTTGGATGCGCAATACCAATCACCGCCGCTTCGACGATTTCGGGGTGGGCCATCGCCAGGTTTTCGAGTTCGATTGACGATATCCATTCGCCTCCGGACTTGATGACGTCCTTCGAGCGATCCGTAACCTGCATATAACCGTCGCTGTCGATCGTGACGACATCACCCGTGAAAAACCAGCCATCGGCACGCTCGCTTTCCGGCATCTTGTAATAGGCGCGGGCAATCCAGGGCCCCCGAACCACGAGGTCGCCAACGGCCTTGCCATCGTGGGGGAGCTTTCTGTTGTTGCCATCGCGAATGCCGATTTCGACCCCGAAAAGCGCACGTCCTTGTTTGACCTGGCGAGACCGCCGTTCAGCTCTCGACGAGGTCATCCGATGGGAGCGGACCCGCTAGAAATAGTGATCATTATCCGTCTGACGTGACCATGCCGATTATTGATTGTGCGTGCCGATGAGTTCGTGGGGCGGCTTCCGCTTCCCTTCGCGGGCATAGCTGCGGTGCCCCTGATGTCCGCTTCCGGGGGCATGGGAGACCTTCCTAGTCACAAAGCGCCCCGGGCTTGATCTTGACCCCCGTGAACCATCTGCGCATGACGACGCCCTTCCCGTGCGTGGCCTTGGCCCGCGGATCGCGCCAGCGACGGGCCAGCTTTGAATCAAAGCGAACGCCGCGCTCACCTAGTGCTGCGATTAAGTCGGCCTTGAAGTCGGTCTTGTTGCGCTGCTCGCGGCCGGACATGCCCTCTTCGTGGATCGCCCAATGCTCATACGCCCGGTAGACCACCGCGAGTGGTACGGCGTCCGCTTCGTCGCCGGTCACCACAAGGCATTCCGTAGCGAAGCGCAGCGCGGGACTCTGCGCCTCCGCAAGCTCTTGCTGGGCCTTCCGTCCGCGCTCTCCTACGGTAAAGCGGTTACCGTTCGCACGGAGACGTTGGAGCCCTTCGAGCGCCCAATTGGCAATGCCGGACCATTCCGCACGCAGCTTGTTGCCAAGCTCCGTATCCTTCACCTTTGCGAAAGACGACTCGAAGATCAGCACTAACTCGCGATCCGCCAGCGCGCCGGACTCGTCCAAGAACTTGGGGTGCTTGTTGGCAACCAAAACGATCTTGGCCGGAATTCGGACCGACAACATCGCTTGGTTCTTCCGGTTCACCGACAATTCGTCATTGCCGGTAATGGACTTGATGCGCTCAATCGCGGCGGCCGGGTGCTTCGCGTCGTGAGCATCAGGGATAAAGACGGCACGCTTGTCCATCAAACCAGCCAAGCCGAAGTCGCTGCCAAGGTCGTTGAGCGTCACCGAAGCGTGGTGATGCTTGCCTACTAGCGCCTGCATTACCTTGGTGATGGTACCCTTACCACCACGCTTGGCGCCCATCATTGCCAGAAGCACTTCGATGGAGGTGTCGCAGGTCAGCAAGTACCGCGTAGGTTGATGACGAGGCTCCACGTGCCGTTTTGCTTGCCGAAGAAATCTGCCGTCTTGATGTTGAGCCAAAAATCTCCGTCCTTACCGTCGGAGCCGTTCGGGTTGCGCGGCCCCGTCAAGATCACTGAGCCGTCCTTGCCTTCGGCTCCGTCTTTGCCACTGGTGCCGGTCGCTCCGGATAGGTCCATGGCGTCGGCCGCATCAGCGACGATTCCGAATTCGCCGATATAGCCGCACAGGTCGGGCGCAGGCCCAGCACCGCCGGTCCAGCCGTACAGTTCCAGCACACAGCGCCCGCCGAGTTCGGCCAACGCAAACAGTGGGCTCCATCCGTCGGTGCCCGCCACGCCGTCGGTGCCATCTCTGCCCGGCGCGCCATCCTTACCGCAGCATCCCGGCGCGCCATTCTTCGGCTTCGGCAATGCAGCTACCGCCTTCGCCGCCGCAGCCGCGATAGCCCGCTTCAATTCGTCCGCACGTTTGGCCCGCCTCGCTTGAAGGGTCGCCAGTTCGGCCTTCGTTGCGGGCCGCGAATAGCTGAAGTGTTCCGCCATCACCGAACCTCCTTGCTGCGTCGGCGGTACCAGCGGCGGCAATACCGTTGGTAATACGCAACTGCGTGCAGGGAGAAGAACTTGCGCCCATCTTCCAACTTCTCCACCGGCGGGAATGCCGCGTCCGCGCTGGAAAGCTGATAGGTGTACGCCAAGCTCTTCTTCAGCCTCCGCGCCACTTCTGGGAAACCAATGAGCCCGTCGCGCCGCCGCTTCATTTGCGCACCGCCATCTTCGCGAACGCCCGCCGGGCGATGCCTTGCAATGCAATCGGGCCCGTCGGGATGTCTTCGCCCACGCGCTGGCGCAACTCAGTGTTGACGCGCATGCGCTCAGCTTCTGGCACGTCTTCCACTTGCGAGACGCCAGCAACCGCGAGCAGGAACGCGCGCAGCGCATCGGGGCCATTCGCGTCAGCGTAGGAGGCGGCGGAAGCCTTTAGGCGATCAGTTGAACAACGCATCGGAAAATTCCTTGGTGCTGAAATGAATGGGAAGACCGGCCGGAGACGCCATTCGAAGGATCAACAACGTCCCCGGCCGGATCGACCGATAGCGCCACCACTAACGCCATCGGCCTATTGCCGTCCGCCGGTAGGAGAAAAGTTACGCGCATGAACTTCGAACGACACGCAACTTAACTGTGGTGCGGCGGGCGAACTCCGTTATGTCGAAGAACCGGAGACCGCGCGGCACAGCGTGGCGGGCTGTACACACAGCGGAAGCGGGTTGGATTGCGCTTCAATCTCGATGTACTTGCCCATCCGATCCGGCGCGCTCTTGGCGTACTTCGGAAGGCCGGGCGTGTTCACCGTCTCGATGTAGTCGGCGGGCGCGAACGCCTCCACGTACAATTGCGGCGCATTGACGAAGAAGAAGCGAGCTTCATCAGGGTCAATGAAGATTTCCCCGTTGTCGCTGCCCCGGTAGTTCTCCCACAGCACCCCGCCGAATTCGAACACGCCATAAGCGTAGTTTCGTCCGAGCACAGATGCCGCTGCTTCGGTCCCGATCCAAGCGTCCTTCACGTCCTGCCGAGACACTAGCTTGTCGAAGAATTGGTCTCCTACAAACGCCCACACCAGCGCATCTTGTGTCAGCAGCGTCTTGGCAACCCGGCGCATGTAACGCGTGAGCCCTTGGCACTTGACCCGAATCTCGCTTGATCCCGTCGCAAGGCTATCAAGGTCAAAGTCGAAGGTCTCCGGCTGCGCAAGGCCATCCGAATTCAGGAAGCCAAACGCTTCATACGAATCCAGCAGCACCGAGCCGTCCGCGTCGGTCGTGACACCCTTGAGCGCACCGAGCCGGTGGTTTTCGAGCGTATAATCAAGCCGACGCGACATCTTCGTCAGGACTTCCTTCAATTTTGTTTCCACCGTCAAAAGTGTGTCCGGGCTACCGAACTGCCGAACACTCTGTACAGATTCAGCATAGATCGTATCTTCGATCTGCAAGTGAGGAACCTTGAAGCTTTGAAGCGTCCGCTTGTCGCCTACCAGCTTTTCGGCAGGTGCTCCGCGCGGCTGCGTCTGGATCAACTCAAGAGACTCACCAACGCGCTCAATTGCGATGGTAAGGGTTGAGATGGGTTTTGAAACGTTGCTGTCCGAAAAGACCAGCTGGCCCGCGCGACCGGGAATGTGGTCCACGTCGTTGATGGCGGCGGTGAGCGAAGCAAGCTGGAATGCGTCGCCGGAAAACAAGTCCGCAATTTCTTTGGGCATGATGACTTCCTCTAAAACGGTGATCGTAGTGAAACTGTCTGAGCGCCGCGCTATTCGACGCGGAGCGAAAGGACTGCGAGGATGGAAATATCGGGGCGGTGGAAGGCGGCACCGCCATCAGCAATAATTTGTTCGACGCACGCGGCCTCAGCTCGCTCCAAGGCGTCAATTTCAGCATCCAACTCGGCGAGCCGGTCCGCCGTCGCTCCTTAAGTAGAGCATTAACGTCGCTCCGAGAGCGACCGATTGCAGCATTGCTCAGCACGGACTCTCGCTTTTTGCCCTCAAAACCCCAAATCTTGCACGTAGCCTTGAAGGCTTCGTTCACCGTCGCGCCCTCTCGGCATCGCTTGTCGAAATCATCAACTGCATCTGCAAGACGCACCACCGTGGACGACGCTGGCCTGACCGGGTTGGAATTTTCAAGACAGAAACGGACGGCTTCGCGATAAGGCGCGGGAGCGCGCAGAATGACAAGGTCCGTAAGCAGCACGCGCCGCCCCTTCCTCCACGCCGTAATGGCGCGCTCCCATGTCTCGCAATCGGCCGACAAAACGCAAAACCCAAATCACAAAATATGGGTGATTCTGCCGTGCGAGCGAGCCGAAGTCATGTAACGAATGAAAAGCAAAAGGCCCGGCGACAAACCTGGCCTTGCATCGTACGAAGTAAAGCCCATCCTAGCTTTGGAGATAGGCCGCCCAGTCGCGTAATGCGGCCCGACGCTTCTCTAGCGCATCACCACGACGGTAGGCGGCCTCAGCCTTGTCACCGACAACATGCGCCAAACAAAATTCGCGCGTCTCTGCATCGTACGATGTAGTTTCCCCGCACCAGTCGGAAAAGCCGGACCGGAATCCATGCACGGTGACTCCTTCGTACATACCGCGCACAAGCTCCAGCATCGCCATGTTGCTCAGCGGCTTTCCGCGCTTCGATCCGGGGAAAATAAAGTCGGCTGGCTTCGTATTGACAGTGCGGAGGGACTCCAAAATCTCAATCGCCCTATCACAAAGTGGCACGCGGTGCTCCTTCTTTGCCTTCATGCGCGAGCCGGGCACCACCCAGAGCTTTCGGTCCGGATCATATTCTTGCCAGCGGGCGCCGATGGTCTCGCCTGTGCGAGCAACGCAAAGAATGGTGAACTCCAAGGCAGATGCTGAGATGCTGTTGCGTTTGCGCAGGTCGGCCATAAACGCTGGGAGCTTCGGATAGGGAATTGCCTTGTGATTAGCGGCTTTCTCGCGATTCTTAGGAAGGAGGTTGTCCAGATGACCGACCCAAGCGGCGGGATTATCACCGCTGCGCAGCTTGTCTACCTTGGCAGCGTCCAGGATTCGGGCGATGCGGCCGCGAAGGCGCGATGCTGTTTCGCGTTTAGAATCCCAAATAGGGCGAAGGCATCCGATCACATCCTCGGTGTTAATCTGATCCAGCGGTTTGGGCCGTAGGCTTCTGGCGTACTCTTCCAACGTCATGCGCCACTGTGCGACGTGCTTCGCGTTCTTGGCTTCCTTCTCAACCACATTTTTGATGTATCGGTCGGCATAGGTGCCGAAAGGCTCACTAACGGCGGCGCGACGATTGCGCTTGTCCGTCAACGGATCAATTCCATCGGCGAGCAATGCGCGCGCGGCCGCGGCCTTCCGGCGGGCATCAGCAAGGGAAACACCCGCTTTACCAGCGGAGCCGAGCCCCATCTCACGGGGGCCCCTTGTGGCGCGATCTTTATAAAGAAACGTCCAGCGCCGCTGCCCCTCGCGGCCGACGTTCAGGTACAGGTTGCCACCGTCGGGATAACGGCCCGGCGCCAGGTCTTTTGCCTTCACGGTGGTAGGCGATAGGCGATCAAAAACGCGGGCCACTCTCGCAACTCCGGGACTATCTGGCCCTACCTTTGGCCCTACCGGAATTGCCTGACAAGCGCGAACCGCGCTGAACGATCCTGAACCGAAATGTCTGGTTAACGCTTGATATCAAAGCATTTTCGGAACTGAAACGAATTTGGCTGAACGTGGCTGAACAGGCATCTGGCGGAGAGAGTGGGATTCGAACCCACGGTACGGTTTCCCGCACACACGCTTTCCAAGCGTGCGCCTTAAGCCACTCGGCCATCTCTCCGGAGCGCCCTCTCTTGAAGGGGAGCAGATGATTTTGCAAGGGATCGCGGGTAAATCGGGTGAATTTTCCGTAAGATATTGTATTTGAAAGACAATATCTGGCGCCAGCTGGCGCTTCGGAACCACTCAAAGGCTGAACCGGAAGCGGGTTTGGCGCGACGATTCACTCAAGACCGCCAAACACGACCGGGGACGCCATGACCATCCAAAAGACCATCGTCGCGCTGGGCCTGATTTCGGCCCTTGGCTCCGCCTTTGCCGCGTCGGCCGCCGCGCAGGTCTGCACCCGGCAGGGCGTCGACGTGAGTTGCGACGACGGGCGGCGCGGGGTGCTTTCGGGCGATGCGATCATCTGGCCGGACGGGACGCGCTCGAACGCCTCGCCGCATCCGAGCGTGATCATCGGCAACAAGAGCTCGGTGCATGTCGGACCCGGCGTGTTCGTCGGCCAGGGCAAGGGCATGGTGCCGCTGGACGATCCCAACGCGCCGAACAAGCGGCAATGCGCGATTTTGGACGGGGTGTCGTATTGCTATTGAGCACCTCTCCCCGCGAGAACGGGGAGAGCAAGAGAGCTTAAATCAACCTTACACCTGATATCGCCGACTTCAGCCAGCGTAGCGCCTGCGGCGGCTGGGTCTCGAGCGGCGCGACGACGGCCTTCTCGGTCCGGCACTTCTCCAGCTCGGCAACGAAGTCGGCGGACCACTGCTGGATGGTGTGGCCGCGCAGCGTCTTCATCATCGCGTCCCAGCGCATCTTGCGCTCGGTGAGCGACATCGCGGCCGCGACCGCGATCGCGCGGGCCATGCCGTCGATATCGTGCGGATTGACCAGCAGCGCCGTTTCGAGCTCGTTGGCGGCGCCGGCGAACTTCGACAGCACCAGCACGCCGGGATCGGCCGGGTTCTGCGCGGCGACATATTCCTTGGCGACGAGGTTCATGCCGTCATGCAGCGGCGTCACCACGCCGATCTGCGCGGTGCGGTAGAGACCCGCAAGCACGGCCTGGCTGAAACCCTTGTTCAGGTAGCGGATCGGCGTCCAGTCGACCTCGCCGTGGCGGCCGTTGACGTCGCTGACGAGACGCGCGACCTCGTTCTGGAGATTGCCATAGGCCTCGATCGCACCGCGCGAGGGGTTGGCGATCTGGAGCAGCGAGATGCTGCGCGCAAACTGCGGATGCTCGGTCCAGAGCCGGTCGAACGCGCTGATGCGATTGACGAGACCCTTGGAATAGTCGAGCCGGTCGACGCCGATCGCGAGCCGCTCGCCGTTGAGACTGCGGCGCAGCCGCGACACGTCGGGATGCGAGGCCGATTTCGCCGCGTAAGCCGCGAACTTTTCCGCATCGATGCCGATCGGAAAGACCTCGCAACGCGTACGGCCATGCTGCGAGATCGCGACGCCGTCTTCGACGGCGAGACCGAGTTCACT
Source organism: Bradyrhizobium sp. 956_D2_N1_4 (assembly GCF_052076025.1). Lineage (NCBI taxonomy): Bacteria > Pseudomonadati > Pseudomonadota > Alphaproteobacteria > Hyphomicrobiales > Nitrobacteraceae > Bradyrhizobium > Bradyrhizobium sp. 956_D2_N1_4. The sequence continues at coordinate 7,284,723 of NZ_CP197237.1, forward strand.
CGCGACATAGCCGAGGAAATTCTGGCAATCCTCATTGGTCTGGAAGCCGAGCAGATCGTAGGCCAGCATCGCCGTGATCAGTTCGCGATGATTGGGCACGCCCTGCATCACCGCGACGACCGGCCACGGCGTGTGCAGGAAGAAGCCGATCGGATCATCGACGCCGAGATCGCGCAGCTCCGCGCCGAGCGCGAGGAAATGATAATCCTGCACCCAGAACGCCGTTTTCGCTTTCCGGAAGCGCATCAAGGCGCGCGCCATGAAGGCGTTGACCTCGCGATAGCTGACATAGTCGTCGCGCGAGACGCGGATCAGATCGCTGCGCGAATGCAGCGCCGGCCACAGCGCCGAATTGGCAAAACCTTCGTAATAGCCGCCGTAATGCGCCGCCGGCAGATCCAGCGTCGCTATCGCACCCGACCCAAGCGCTTCGATCTCGGCGAACGGTTCCTTCTGATGGCCGTCGCGCACACGGCCCGACGAACCTACCCAGATAGCACCCGAATGTTCCACCACGGGAAGCAATGCCGCAGCCAAGCCGCCCGTCATCGGCTCGTTGGGTTTACCGCGCGCAACTCGATTTGAAACGACGACTAAATTCACAGGTCGTCCCCTCCTTCATTCCAACCCGTTTAACTGCTGTTCATCAATATGGTTCCTGTCTATCATTTGTACGAAATGAAACCAAAATCAGGCACATGCGTTGGAACCAGTTTTTCTGCTGGGAACCCGGCGGTTTCGCTCAACAAAGTCAGTTTTCGTGACTATGTTGCCCAGCATGAATTGCGCGCGCAAGCGAACGACGCGAGCGACAATGTGGCCCCGAGGTGTCGGTGCCTTATTCCAACCTTGTGTCGTCGAGCAGACGCGCGAGGAACGCGCGCACATCCTTCGGCTCATCGAAATGGCCGTTGACGCCGATGGCGCGGCGACCGACCGAGAAGGACAGCCCGTTCATGTCGGGCATGATCGCGAACACGGTCTCATCGGTAACGTCGTCGCCAATGAAGATCGGACGGCGCCCTTTGAAGGGCTCATGCTTCATCAATTCGCGCACGCCGGTGGCCTTGGTGAAGCCGGAATGCTTGATCTCGCAAACGAACTTGCCGGGCAGCACCTCGATCGGCGCATTGGGCAGATCGGCGCGGATCAGCGAGACGGCTTCGAAGATCGCCTTCTCCGCATGCGGCGCGAGACGATAATGCAGCGCCAGCGAATAGCCCTTGTCCTCGAGTAGAATGCCGGGGCTGAGCTTTGCAATCGCAGCCAGGCGACGCTTCAGCTCCTTGTCCATCGGCGGCGCATGCACGTCGTCGGCCTCATTGCCCACCGACAGGCGCATTTCCGCGCCGTGACCGGCGACCGCGCGAAACACGTCGGGTGCGAAGATCAGGTCGATGTCGTTGAGCGAACGGCCGCTGACCATCGCCAGCGCGCCGGACGTGCGCTCGGTCAACAGGTTCAGCGTTTCCGACAGGCCCGGCGGCACCCACACCTCGCGCGGCGTCGGCATCAGGTCGAGCAGCGTGCCGTCGATGTCGAGCAGGATCGCGGTCTCGCCGAGATGCGGCACGAGCGCATGCGGCACCGGCACCGCGTCGGGCGCTTCTTCGTCAACCATGGGGCGCTTCTGATCCAATTCCGCGAGCTCCGATTTCATAGTCTACTCCATAAAGGCAAGCGGCCGCGCGATTTGTTCGAGCGATTTGCGTTCCGCGGCGACGGCGTAGCGCCACGCCACGATCGCAGCCACGATCATCAGGAAGGCCCCCAGCAAATAGCCCGCGAACACGCTGGTGCGTGATCCCGTGTCGATCAGCGCGCCGAACAGCGCGGGCCCGATCACGCCGCCGATGCCGGTGCCGATTGCGTAGAACACCGCAATCGCCAGCGCGCGCACTTCCAGAGGGAACGTCTCGCTGACGGTCAGGTAGGCGGCGCTCGCGGCGGGCGAGGCAAAGAAGAAGATCACCATCCAGGCAATGGTCTGCCCCTGCGCGCTCAGCGCGCCGATCGAGAACAGATAGCCCGAGAGCGCCAGCAGCACGCCCGATACGCCGTAGGTAAACGTGATCATGACGCGGCGGCCGAGCGTGTCGAACAGGCGGCCGAGCAGCAGCGGCCCGAGGAAGTTGCCGGCGGCGAACGGCAGGAGATACCAGCCGACATGCTCGGCGCTGATGCCGTAGAAGTCGGTCAGCACCAGCGCGAAGGTGAAGAAGATCGCGTTGTAGAAGAACGCCTGCGCGCTCATCAGCACGAGGCCGACCAGGGAGCGCTGACGATAGACGAAGAACAGCGTGTGCACGACCTCCCTGATCGGAGTGTGGTCGCGCATCTTCAGGCGTATTTTCGTGAAGCGGCCATCGCTCGCATGCCGGTCATGCCCGATCACAGAGCGCTCGATCTCGTCCACGATGGCGTGGGCCTGGTCGGGCCGGCCGTGGATCATCAGCCAGCGCGGGCTCTCCGGAATCCACATCCGCATCAACAGCACGATGAGGCCAAGGGTCGCGCCGATGAGATAGGCGAGGCGCCAGCCGAGATCGGGACCGATCAATGCGGGATCGAGCAGCACGATGGCCGCCACCGCGCCCATCGCCGCGCCGATCCAGAAACTGCCGTTGATGACGAGGTCGGTCCAGCCGCGATAGCGCGCCGGCACCAGTTCCTGGATCGTCGAGTTGATCGCAGTGTATTCGCCGCCGATGCCGGCGCCGGTGAGAAAACGAAACAGCGCGTAACTCGCGACATTCCACGACAAGGCGGTCGCGGCGGTCGCGGAGAGATAAAGCGCCAGTGTGATGAAGAACAGCTTCTTGCGGCCGATGCGGTCGGTGAGCCAGCCGAAGCCGAGCGCGCCGAGCACCGCACCGGCAAGATACGCGGAATTGGCGATACCGAGATCGAGATTGGAGAATTGCAGCGACGGACTCTGCTTCAACGCGCCGGAGAGCGCGCCGGCCAGCGTCACCTCGAGCCCGTCGAGGATCCAGGTGATCCCGAGCGCCAGCACGACGCGGGTATGAAAGCCGCTCCACGGCAGCGCATCGAGCCGCGCGGGAATGCTGGTCTCGATGATGCGGTCAGCCGCGACCGCCGCAGAGACTGCAGGTCCATAATTCAGCGCTGGGCTTTGCTGCAATTCCATCGCGTTGCTGAGGTCTAACCAATGGAAGCGGCCCCGGTTCACATGGTGTGGACGGGGGCGTTCCGATCATGGAGGTGCGGCATTCCGCCTGCCACCTGCGACAACGCCTGCGGCAAAGGCGGGTTCCCGCGGGAACAGCGCTTGGGATCGTCCGTTTCCGATGGAGCCGCTGGGAGTTGACGCATGGCTCACGTCAGAAAGACGACACATTCGCGCAAAACCTGGAGCGCGCGAAGGTGGAGTTGAAGCGGACGTTCGGGAGGGAGTGAGACTCGCGCTCTTTACCCCCCGTCGTCCCGGACAAGCGACGCGCAGATCCGGGACCATAACCACAGGGAGTGGTTTGGCGAAGACTTGGAGTTACCACCGTCCGTCTCAACTATCCGCTGGGAGTATGGATCCCGGATCGGCGCGCGCCTAAGGGCGCGCTTGTCCAGGACGACAGCGGAGCATGAGGCGATAGCGAGGTCTTCAAGCGCCAAGCGCCTGACGCGCGGCGAGCCTTACGCGGCCCTGATATTGCCCATAAAGCGATCGAGCTCGGCGCGCAGGCGCGTGCTTTCGGATGACAACGTCTTGGCCGAGTTCAGCACCTCTTCCGAGGCCGAACCGGTTTCGGCGGCGCCGCGATTGACCTGGCCGATGTCGGTGGCTGCGGTCTGTGTGCCCTGCGCAACGGTCTGGACGCTGCGGGCGATTTCCTGCGTCGCGGCGCCCTGCTGCTCGACGGCGCTCGCAATCGACGTCGAGATCGACGAGATCTGGCCGATGGTCGCGCCGATCTCCTTGATCGCGGCGACCGACTCGGCGGTCGCGCCCTGCATCCCCGTAATGTGGGAGGAGATTTCGTCGGTCGCCTTCGCGGTCTGGCTGGCCAGCGACTTCACTTCGCTGGCGACCACGGCGAAGCCGCGGCCGGCCTCGCCCGCGCGCGCCGCCTCGATGGTGGCGTTGAGCGCAAGAAGATTGGTCTGCTCGGCAATCGCCGTGATCAGCTTGACGACTTCGCCGATCTGCTGCGCGGCATGGGAGAGTTTTCCGATGCGGCCGTCGGTTTCCTTCGCCTGCACCACGGCATTTTCTGCGATTCGGCTGGAATCGCGCACCTGGCGGCCGATCTCCTCGACCGAGGCCGAGAGCTCTTCCGTCGCGGTCGCAACCGACTGCATGTTGCTGGAGGCCTGCTCGGAGACACCGGCGACCTGGCTCGACAGGCTCTGCGTGGTCTCGGCGGTGCGGGTCAGCGTGGAGGCCGCCGACTCGAGCTGCACGGCGGAGGCCGAGACGTTGGAGACGATGGCGCCGACGGCGCTCTCGAAATCGTCGGCAAAGCGAATCAGCTCGGAGCGGCGGCTTGCGGCCTGCTCCCGGTTCTGGGCTTCGCTGGCGGCGGCATCGCGCTCGGCTTTCGCGACAGCCTGAACCTTGAATTCCTCGACTGCACCGGCCATTTCGCCGATCTCGTCCTTGCGGCCCAGGCCCGGCAACACGACGTCGAAATTGCCGGACGCGAGCTCGCGCATCGCCTTGCACATCGCGATCATCGGACGCGAGATGCCGTTGCCGAGCATCAGGGCCAGCACGGCGCCAATGGCGAGGCCGCCGAGCGCCATCATCAGCATCAGCCGTTCGGTCTCGGTGATGGTGGAGTTGGCGCTCGCTTCGATGCGCTGCTGATCCGAGGTCAGATCGGACCGCAACTCGGCCGAGAGCTTGAGAATGCCCGCCGCCGTCTTGGTCATCTCGCCGTTCAACTTGACGATGATCTTCACGTTCTCGGTCAGCTTCGAGAAAGAGGTGCGGTACTGCTTCAGCAGGTTGCCGATCTCGGTGACGCGGTCGGTGATCTTCTGGTCATTGGCATAGATCGAGACCAGCAGGGTCTCCAAAAACTTGATGCGGGCGATCACGCCGTCGGCGGTCTTCGGCTCCGGCTTGGCGACGAAGGCGCTGACCGAGGTCGAGACCGCGAGATATTGCGAGGTGACGTCCTTGGCCGTGGTCTGAACCGAGTTCAGCCCTGCCAGCGCGGCCGTATCGGCGAGATCGTCGAACTTGAAGCGAATCTTGTTGCCGACGCTGTTGAGCTCGTCGGCGGCGATCTTGTTGTTCTCGCGCGTCAGCGTGATGATCTCACCGAACACCTTGGTGAAGCGCTGGAATTCGGCCTCGAGCTTGCCGACCTGCTCGCGGCGCGCCGCGCCGGTCGTGGCCGCCACCGACTTGGCGATCGCGCCCTTCAGATTCTCTTCGGCGGCCTTGGCCGCGGTCTCGTCATCGGTCGCGCCCGTTAGCGTATAGGCCCGCGCCAGTCCCTGATAGGCGATCAGCTCGCGGTCCACGGTCCGCGCGAGGTCCGCTTCCGACACGCTGGCCCGGTAGGAGGCGACGGCGGCCTGGATCCGCTCGAAGCCGAAATAGGCGAAAGCCATGCTGACGGCGAGGATGGCCAGCACCGCCACGAAGCCGAGGATGATTTTTGCACGAAAACGCAGGGTGAAGAGCTTCGATGTGTTCGGCGTCGACTTGACGGGCATTCCCCACCCCATTCCATTCGCGGAAAACCAGGCGCAGCCCGGAAGCAGCCCGCTTCCTGACTCGTGAGCACGGTAGAGTGCAAAGGATAAGCGGCGGTAAATTTATGGCGTCGCAACTTGCGGTTAGGTGACGCGGCCGAGCCTGTCGTCCCCGCGAACGCGGGGACGACAGCCGAGAGTGGAGCGACAACGAGGGCCTCAGACGCAGCGCCCCTTACGCCGCCCGGATATTCCCCATGAAGCGATCGAGCTCGGCGCGCAGGCGGGTGCTTTCGCTGGACAGGGTTTTGGCCGAATTCAGGACCTCCTCCGAGGCCGAGCCGGTTTCGGCGGCGCCACGGTTGACCTGGCCGATGTCGGTGGCGGCGGTCTGGGTGCCCTGCGCGACCGTCTGGACGCTGCGGGCAATCTCCTGCGTCGCGGCGCCCTGCTCTTCCACGGCGCTCGCGATCGACGTCGAGATCGACGAAATCTTGCCGATGGTGGCGCCGATCTCCTTGATCGCGGCGACCGATTCGGCGGTCGCACCCTGCATGCCCGCGATGTGCGAGGAAATCTCGTCGGTGGCCTTCGCGGTCTGGCTGGCCAGTGACTTCACTTCGCTGGCGACCACGGCAAAGCCGCGGCCGGCCTCGCCCGCGCGCGCCGCCTCGATGGTGGCGTTGAGCGCCAGAAGGTTGGTCTGCTCGGCGATCGCCGTGATCAGCTTGACCACCTCGCCGATCTGCTGGGCGGCGTGCGACAGCTCGCCGATCCGGCCGTCGGTTTCCTTGGCCTGGACCACCGCAGCTTCCGCGATACGGCTGGAATCGCGGACCTGGCGGCCGATCTCCTCGACGGAGGCCGAAAGCTCTTCGGTCGCGGTTGCGACCGACTGCATGTTGCTGGAGGCCTGCTCGGACACGCCGGCAACCTGGCTCGACAGGGTCTGCGTGGTTTCGGCGGTTCGGGTCAGCGTGGAAGCCGCCGATTCGAGCTGCACGGCGGAAGCCGACACGTTCGACACGATAGCACCGACCGCGCTTTCAAAGTCATCGGCGAAGCGAATCAGCTCGGAACGGCGTGCGGTGGCCAGTTCCTTGTTCTGGGCTTCGCTGGCGGCGGCGTCGCGCTCGGCCTTGGCCACGGCCTGAACCTTGAATTCCTCGACCGCGCCGGCCATCTCGCCGATCTCGTCCTTGCGGCCGAGGCCCGGCAGCACGACGTCGAAATTGCCCGACGCGAGCTCGCGCATCGCCTTGCACATCGCGATCATCGGACGCGAGATGCCGGTGCCGAGCAGGAAAGCGAGGATCGCGCCGAGCAGCGTGCCGCCGACGGCCAGCATCAGCACCAGTTGCTCGGTCCGTCCGATGGTCGCTTCCGACTCCGAATCCAGCCGCTGCTGTTCGGCGACGAGGTCCGCCTTCATGGCGGTGGCGCCTTGCAGGATCGCGCCGGCCGAACCGCTCATCTCGGTCACGAGCTCATCCACCATCTTGGCGTTGGCGATCAGCTTCTCCAGCGCTTCGCGATAGGCCACGAGGATGGTCTTGGCGTCCTTCAGGCCGGCGACGATCTTGTCGTCCATGGAATAGACCGCGCCGAGCGAATTCTCGACGAATTTCAGCCGCGCCAGCGCGCTGGTCGCGATCGCCTGGTCGGAGGTCAGCACGAAATTGGTGGCTGCGGCGCTCGCGGTCTGGAACTGGGCGTTGACCTGCTTGGTGCCGAACTCGATCGACTGCGCCTCGGAATCGGAGGCGTTGTTGCCGATATCGTCAAGCTTGTATTTCAGGAGATTGGCTTGGCGCGTCAGCTGGTTCTGCACCAGCAGCGCGCTGTCGCGCTTGGCCTGGAGGACCTTTGCGAAGGTCGCAGAGAAGTTGGAGAATTCCTTGGCGAGCTTGTTGAGGCCCTCCTGCCGCGCCGGCTTCTGGGCACTCTTGACCGCCTGATCGATGGCGCTCTTCAGGCCGGTCTCGGCGTCCAGCGCTGCCTTGGCATCGTCCTCCTTGCCGGTGACGACGAAATAACGGACTGCCGAGCGGTAGGCGAGCAGCTCGCGGTCGATGTTGCGGGCGAGATCGGCCTCGGTGACGCTGCTGCGGTAGGCCCCGACCCCGGCCGAGACCCGCTCGAAGCCGAAATAAGAGAAAGCCATGCTGCCGGCGGAGATCACCAGCACCGCGGCGAAGCCGAGGATAATCTTGGCGCGGAACCGGAGGGTCGGAAATATTGTACGCTTCGACGGCGACGCGATACGCCCGGACATTCCAACCCCCATTTTCTATTCAGCCGTGATCCGGAGGCGCCCCGCCTCCAGACCCGGATGCGCAAAACTAGGGCAGAATGGATAAAGGGCGGTAAATTCGCCGCACCTGCGCAATTTCCGGCTTTGTCGGCCAAAAGCCGACCGGATGGGATGACGGCTGGCATCCCACATGGGCCGACCATTTTGCGGCGGTCGACCCGCTTCGCCGGCCCAAGTCATTGCCCGCTCGTCAGGATCGATGACTTTTCCATGACCGGCGTGACCAAAATCCTAGTTGCAATGTCCGGGGGCGGCGGTCTCTAATTAGAAACAATCAAAATCAATCCGGGGAGGTATGTTCCGTGTCTACAGTCAAACTGACGGTGAACGGCAAGGCCGTTGCCGTCGACGTCGAGGACCGCACGCTGCTGGTCCAGCTCCTGCGCGATCACCTCAACCTCACCGGGACCCATGTCGGCTGCGACACCAGCCAGTGCGGCGCCTGCGTCGTACACGTGGACGGCAAGGCGGTGAAATCCTGCACCATGCTGGCCGGCCAGGCCGACGGCGCCAGCGTCACCACCATCGAAGGCATCGCCAAGGGCGATGAGCTGCACCCGATGCAGGCCGCCTTCCGCGACAATCACGGCCTGCAATGCGGCTATTGCACGCCGGGCATGATCATGTCGGCGATCGACATCGTGCACCGCCATGGTGGTGAGCTCGACGAGCCCACGGTCCGCCACGAGCTCGAAGGCAATATCTGCCGCTGCACCGGCTACCACAACATCGTCAAAGCCGTGCTGGACGCAGCCGGGCGCATGAAGGTCTCGCAGGCGGCCGAGTAAACCGGCGCGCCTCGAATAAAGAACCACCGCTGCTGCTTTCGAGGGAAAGCGCAGTCAAGACAATTCCGGTCGGGAGGACCAGACATGGGTGTTGAAGGCATCGGCGCGCGAGTCGTGCGCAAGGAAGACAAGCGTTTCATTACCGGCAAGGGCCGTTACGTCGACGACATCAAATTGCAGGGCATGACCCATGCCCATTTCATCAGAAGCCCGCATGCGCACGCCAAGGTGAAGAAGATCGATTCGTCCGCCGCGCTGAAGATGCCCGGCGTGGTCGCAGTCCTCACCGGACAGGAGATCGTCGACGACAAGGTCGGCAATCTCATCTGCGGCTGGGCCATCACCTCCAAGGACGGCAGCCCGATGAAGATGGGCGCATGGCCCGCGATGGCGCCCGAGACGGTGCGCTTCGTCGGCCAGGCCGTCGCGGTCGTGATCGCCGACAGCAAGAACCTGGCGCGCGACGCCGCCGAAGCCGTGGTCGTGGAGTACGAGGAACTGCCGGCAGTCGCCGACGTCCACGCCGCGATCAAGGCCGGCGCGCCGCAGCTTCACCCCGAAGCTCCCGGCAACCAGGTCTATGACTGGGTGATCGGCGACGAGGGCGCGACGGATGCCGCCTTCGCCAAGGCCGCCAATGTGGTGAAGCTCGACGTCACCAACAACCGCCTCGCCCCGAACGCAATGGAGCCGCGCGCGGCGATCGCCGACTATGACGCGGCGGAAGAGCACTTCACGCTCTATACGACCTCGCAGAACCCGCACGTCGCCCGCCTCGTGCTCTCGGCGTTCTACAATATCGCCCCCGAGCACAAGCTGCGCGTGATCGCCCCCGACGTCGGCGGCGGCTTCGGCTCAAAAATCTTCATCTATCCCGAGGAGATGGTGGCGCTGTGGGCCTCGAAGAAGGTCGGCCGCCCGGTAAAATGGACCGGCGACCGCACCGAGGCCTTCCTCACCGATGCGCATGGCCGCGACCACGTCACCCATGCCGAAATGGCGTTCGACGCCAACAACAAGATCATCGGCTTGAAGGTGAAGACCTACGCCAATTTCGGCGCCTACATGTCGCTGTTCTCCTCGTCGGTCCCGACCTATCTCTACGCGACGCTGCTGTCGGGCCAGTACAACATCCCGGCGATCCATGCCGAGGTGGTCGGGGTCTACACCAACACCACGCCGGTCGATGCCTATCGCGGCGCGGGCCGCCCCGAGGCGAGCTATCTGATCGAACGTCTCATGGAGACGGCGGCGCGGCAGCTCAAGGTCGATCCGGCAGCACTGCGCCGGAGCAACTTCATCACCCAGTTCCCGCACCAGACGCCCGTGATCATGGCCTATGACACCGGCGACTTTAACGCCTCGCTCGACGCGGCGATGAAGGCGATCGACTATGCCGGCTTCGCAGCCCGCAAGGCCAAGGCGAAGGCGGACGGCAAGCTGCGCGGCATCGGTGTGTCCTGCTACATCGAGGCCTGCGGCATCGCGCCGTCGAAGGCGGTCGGCAGCCTCGGCGCCGGCGTCGGCTTATGGGAATCCGCCGAAGTGCGGGTCAACCCGGTCGGCACCATCGAGATCCTGACGGGCTCGCACAGCCACGGCCAGGGTCACGAGACCACGTTCTGCCAGCTCGTCGCGGAGCGCCTGGGCGTTCCCATCAGCCAGGTCTCGATCGTCCATGGCGACACCGACAAGGTGCAGTTCGGCATGGGCACCTACGGCTCGCGCTCCGCGGCCGTCGGTCTCACCGCGATCCTGAAGGCCATGGAGAAGATGGAGTCCAAGGCCAAGAAGATCGCAGCGCATGCGCTCGAAGCGTCCGAGGGCGACATCGTCATCGAGAACGGCGAGTTCAAGGTGGCCGGTACCGACAAGGCGATCGCCTTCCCGATGGTCGCGCTCGCGGCCTACACCGCGCACAATCTGCCTGACGGGATGGAGCCGGGCCTGAAGGAAAGCGCCTTCTACGATCCGACCAACTTCACCTTCCCGGCCGGCGCCTATATCTGCGAGCTTGAGGTCGATCCCGGCACCGGCAAGACCTCTTTCGTCAACTTCGTCGCGGCCGACGATTTCGGCCGGCTGATCAACCCGATGATCGTCGAGGGACAGGTCCATGGCGGCCTCGCCCAGGGCATCGGGCAGGCGCTGCTCGAGCACGCCATCTACGATGCCAACGGCCAGCCGGTCACGGCATCGTTCATGGATTACTCCATGCCGCGCGCCGACGACCTGCCCTCGTTCAACCTCTCCCACACCACGACGCTGTGCCCGGGCAATCCCCTGGGCATCAAGGGCTGCGGTGAGGCCGGCGCGATCGGCGCCTCTGCGGCCGTGATCAACGCGATCACGGATGCGATCGGCAAGAACAATCTGGAAATGCCCGCAACCCCGGACCGGGTGTGGCGCACGATCCACGCGGCCTGAGAGGAGCAACAAGATGTACCAGACCACTTATCATCGCCCCTCCTCGGTCGACGAGGCCGTCGCCCTGTTCGGCAAGAGCAGTGAGGCGAAATTCCTCGCCGGCGGCCAGACGTTGCTGCCGGTCATGAAGCAGCGGCTCGCCAGCCCGTCCGACGTGATCGACCTCGGCAAGATCAAGGAGCTGATCGGTGTCGAGGCTTCCGGCGACACGCTGACCATCAAGGCCGCGACGCCGCATTACGACGTCGCGACCAGCGATGCCGCGAAGAAGGCGATCCCCGCGCTCGCCTATCTGGCGTCGCTGATCGGCGATCCCGCCGTGCGCTATCGCGGCACGATCGGCGGCTCGCTCGCCAACAACGACCCCGCCGCAGATTATCCAGCAGCAGTGCTGGCACTCGGCGCGACGATCAAGACCAACAAGCGCTCGATTGCGGCGGACGATTACTTCAAGGGCCTGTTCACGACGGCACTTGAAGACGGCGAGATCATCACCGCCGTCTCGTTCCCGGTTCCGGCCAAAGCGGGCTACGCAAAATTCCCGCATCCGGCCTCGCGCTTCGCTCTGACCGGCGTGTTCGTTGCCAAGGCCAAGTCGGGCGACGTCCGCGTTGCTGCGACGGGCGCGTCACAGAGCGGCGTGATGCGAGTGCCCGCGATCGAAGCCGCGCTGAAGGCCAACTGGTCGCCGGCGGCGATCGACAGCGTGAGCATTTCGGCGAGCAATTTGCTGTCGGACATTCACGGCACGTCGGAGTACCGGGCCAATCTGATCAAGGTGATGGCGCAGCGCGCCGTGACTGCAGCGGGCTGATAGCGCCTCAACACAAATCTTCCGCGGCGCGCAGCAATGCGCGCCGCTTTTATTATGCGCCCATGCATGAAAACCGCTTGCCTCGCGGACATGAAGGCGAGAAAAGTTAATCAGCCAATTAACTCGCCCCAAAGAGGAACGTCCAAGGCGATTGCCGGACCACCGGCATTCGCCGGCGACCCGAGGAAACAACAACGTGCTCGATAAACCAGCGCCCACCTCCTCCGTCCGCACCTCCGGCCCGCTTTCGGGCTTCCGTGTCGTCGAATTCGCCGGCATCGGACCCGGCCCATTCGCCTGCATGATGCTGGCTGACATGGGCGCCGATGTCGTCACGCTCGATCGCGTCGGTGCGAAGAAGAGCATGAAGTCGGTCGCGGGCCGCGGCCGCAAGGTGATCGAGCTCGACCTCAAGGACAAGGCGGCGATCGCAGAGGTGCTCGACCTGCTTGCCAGCGCCGACGCGCTGGTCGAGGGCTTTCGTCCCGGCGTGATGGAGCGGCTTGGGCTCGGCCCCGACGTCGTGCTCGCGCGCAATCCCAAACTCGTCTACGGCCGCATGACCGGCTGGGGCCAGGAAGGCCCGCTCGCCAACGCCGCCGGCCATGACATCAATTACATCTCGATCACCGGCGCGCTCGCCGCGATCGGCACCAAGGAAGCCCCGGTGCCGCCGCTCAATTTGGTCGGCGATTTCGGCGGCGGCGCGCTCTATCTCGTCGTCGGCGTGCTCGCGGCCCTTTTGGAAGCGCAGAGATCCGGCAAGGGTCAGGTCGTCGATGCCGCGATGTGCGACGGCGCGGCCTCGCTGATGTCGTTCTTCTTCGACATGAAGACGATCGGCCGCTGGAGCGAGGGGCGCAACCAGAACTTCCTCGACGGCGGTGCACATTTCTACGGCGTCTATGAATGTGCCTGCGGTCACTTCGTCTCGATCGGCTCGATCGAGCCGCAGTTCTACGCGCTGCTGCGCGAGCACGCGGGCCTGACCGATGCCGACTTCGACGCGCAGATGAACCCCAAGGCCTGGCCCGCGCTGAAAGAAAAGCTGAAGGCCGTGTTCAAGAGCAAGACCCGCGAGGACTGGTGCAGGATCATGGAAGGCACCGACATCTGCTTCGCGCCGGTGTTGACCATGTCGGAAGCGACCGAACATCCGCACATGGTCGCCCGCAACGTCTTCCTCGAACGCCACGGCGTAAAGCAGCCCGCGCCCGCGCCGCGCTTCTCGCGTACGCCGTCGACGGTTCGCGAGCCGGAAGGCGCGGAGATTGGTGCGGTGACGGCTGCGTGGAAGAGGTAGATCTAGCCCCGGCAAAGATCGCGTAGGGTGGGCAAAGGCGCGAAGCGCCGTGCCCACCATCTCTCCAGAATCCTGATAGAAGTGGTGGGCACGCTTGCGCTTTGCCCACCCTACGGCAGTGTGCCCGAACGCAGCGACCTAAGCCGCCGTATTCACCTTCAACACGCCGCGCCGGATCTGATCCTCCTCGATCGACTCGAACAGGGCCTTGAAGTTGCCCTCGCCAAAGCCGTCGTCGCCTTTGCGCTGGATGAACTCGAAGAAGATCGGGCCGATCGCGTTGGCGGAGAAGATCTGCAGCAGCACCTTGGTCTGGCCACCGTCGACCACGCCCTCGCCGTCGATCAGGATGCCGTTGGTCTGGAGCCGCGCGACGTCCTCGCCGTGCTTCGGCAGGCGCGCGTCGATCTTCTCGAAATAGGTCTCGGGCGGCGACGGCATGAAGGGCAGGCCGGCTTCGCGCAGGCCTTCGATGGTGGCGTGGATATCGCGGCAGCCGCAGGCGATGTGCTGGATGCCCTCGCCGCGATAGATATTGAGATATTCCTCGATCTGGCCGGACTCGCCGGCGTCCTCGTTGATCGGAATCCGGATCTTGCCGTCCGGGCTCGTCAGCGCGCGCGAGAACAAGCCGGAGGCGCGGCCCTCGATGTCGAAGAAGCGGATCTGGCGGAAGTTGAACAGCTTTTGGTAGAAGCCCGTCCACACATCCATGCGGCCGCGATGGACGTTGTGGGTGAGGTGATCGAGATAGAACAGGCCGGCGCCGACCGGCTTTGGATCGCGTGCGCCCAGCCACTCGAACTCGGCATCATAAGCCGAGCCCTTGGCGCCGTAGCGATCGACGAAATAAAGCAGGCTGCCGCCGATGCCCTTGATCGCGAGCACATCGAGCGTCTTCTGCGTCGATGACACGTCGGCCGGCTCCGCGCCGAGCGCGATCGCACGGTCATAGGCCGCCTTCGCATCGACCACGCGAAACGCCATCGACGGCGCGCAGGGGCCGTGCGCGGCGACGAAGTCGAAGCCGTGGGTGCCGGGCTCCTCGTTGACGAGATAGTTGATGTCGCCCTGGCGATAGACGGTGATCTTCTTGCTTCTGTGGCGGGCGACGGGCGCATAGCCCATCAGCTTGAACAGCGCGTGTAGCTCTTCCGGATTGGGATGCGCGTATTCGACGAACTCGAACCCGTCAGTGCCCATCGGATTGTCGGCGGTGATGGTGGCCGGCGGTGCATCGTGCGGAAACGGACCCATAGCGCTCTCCAATTGCTGTTGCCATGAACTATCCTTCACCGGGCGTGCAATGAGCGTGCAAACGGGTCGCATTTTGGCTATCGTATGCACGGTCCGTGCATGAAATGGATAAATTACGCATGATCTCCGTAGACGCATTCGACCTCAAGATCCTGGGCGCGCTCCAGGATGACGGCCGCCTCACCAACCAGGAGCTCGCCGATCTCGCGGGGCTCTCGGCCTCGCAATGCTCGCGGCGGCGGATGCGGCTGGAGGAGGAGAAGGTGATCTCGGGCTATCACGCCGATCTCTCCAGCGAAGCGCTGGGCTTCGGTGTGATCGCCTTTATCCAGGTGGGGCTCGCGACCCACTCGCCGGACAATTCGAAACGCTTCCGCGCCTTGGTCAACCGGATCGACGAGATCCAGGAGGCCTATTCACTCACCGGCGACGCCGACTACGTGCTGAAGGCGGTTCTCCGCGATCTCAAGGGTCTCTCCAATCTCGTCAACGACGTGCTGATGCCGCACCAGAGCGTGGCGCATGTGCGTTCCTCGATCGTGCTCGACAGGCTCAAGGAAAGCTCGCGCCTGCCGCTGAAGGATTTGAAGGCTGGCTGAAATCGAGGGAACTACGCCATTCGCGCTTCACACGCCGTCTGCGATGATGAGCTCAATCTGCGGAGATTCAGCCATGGCCCTCCAGCTTCGACCGAATTGCGAATATTGCGACCGCGACCTGCCGCCTGATGCAACGGATGCGCGGATCTGCTCCTATGAATGCACGTTCTGTGCGGATTGCGTCGAGACGAAACTCTCCAATGTCTGCCCGAATTGCGGCGGCGGTTTTGCGCCGCGCCCGATCAGGCCGACGCAGGAATGGCGGCCGGGGGTGTGCGTCACCAAACACGTGCCGTCCGACAAGCGGGTGCATTTGAAGTACAGCCCGGAGGATGTCGCCGCGCATTGCGCGCGGATCAAGGACGTGGCGCCCGAGAGGCGGTAGGTCCCGTAGGGTGGGCAAAGGCGCCTTAGCGCCGTGCCCACCATGTCTCCGCAACTTTGATCGGCATGGTGGGCACGCTTCGCTTTGCCCACCCTACGAGACCGAGTGTGCGGCAGTCACTCCGCCGCCAAAATCGTCCCCTCGACCTCCCCGAACCCGACCCGGTAGCCACTACTGCCCTGGCACCAGCCGCGCATGACGAGGCTGTCGCCGTCTTCCAAAAATGAGCGCTTGATGCCGCCGGGCAATTCCACCGGCTCGGTGCCGTTCCAGCTGATCTCCAACAGGCTGCCGCGCTGGTTCTTCTCCGGGCCGGAGATGGTGCCGGACCCAAGGAGATCGCCAACATTCATCGCGCAACCGCTGGAGGCGTGGTGCATGAGCTGCTGCACCGACGACCAGTACATGTATTTGAAATTGGTGCGGCTGATGCCGGCGGGCGCATTGGCGCCGGCCGCGCGCAAGGAGACGTCGAGCTGGAGATCATAATTCTGCGGCTTCGCCTGCTTGAGATAATCCAGCGGCACCGGTTCCTGCTCCGGTCCCTTCAGGCGGAACGGCTCCAGCGCCTCGCGCGTCACCACCCACGGGCTGATCGAGGTCGCGAACGCTTTTGCCAGGAACGGGCCGAGCGGCACATATTCCCATTGCTGAATGTCGCGCGCGCTCCAGTCGTTGAGCAGCACGAAACCGAAGATCATCTCCTCGGCCTGTTGCTCGGTCAGCATGCCGCCCATGGCAGAGGGCTGGCCGACCACGACGCCCATCTCCAGCTCGAAATCGAGCCGCTTGCACGGCCCGAAGCTGGGCAGCTCGACATTCGGCGGCTTCAGCTGGCCGCGCGGTCGCTTCACCTTCGTCCCGGAGACCACGACGGTCGAGGCGCGGCCATTATAGGCGATCGGCATGTGCAGCCAGTTCGGCTGCAGCGCATTGTCCTTGCCGCGGAACATCACGCCGACATTGGTGGCGTGCTCCTTCGACGAATAGAAATCGGTGTAGCCGGAAACCGCGAACGGCAGATGCAATTTTGCATCGCGCATCGGCACCAGGGCCTGCTTGCGCAGCTCCTCATTGTCGCGCAGTTCCGGATGATCGTGACGCAGCAGCTCGCTGATCCGCGCGCGTGTCTTCGTCCAGACCTTCGGTCCGAGCGCCATGAACGGATTGAGCGAGGGGCCGGAGAACACGCCGAGCGGCCCGACATCAAGCCGGCAATCCTGCTCGAGCGCCCAGAGATCGAACACGTAGTTGCCGATCGCGACACCGACGCGCGGCGTCGGATTGGCCGAGGTCGAGAACACGCCATAGGGCAGGTTCTGGATCGGGAAGTCGGAGGCGGGATCGACCTCGATGAAGGAGCGGAGGCTGGGGTCGTTGGGATGGGTTGTCACTTTCGGCCTGGTCCTTTCTTCCTTCTCCCCTTGTGGGAGAAGGTGGCGCGAAGCGCCGGATGAGGGGTTCTATCCGCGCGTCCGAATGAGAGAGGTTCAACCGTGGAGACAGACCCCTCACCCGTCTCGCCGCTACGCCGTAGCCGATGCAAAGCATCGGCGTTCTTAAGAGACGGCGGCCAGAGGCCGCCTATGCCACCCTCTCCCACAAGGGGAGAGGGGAAGACCGTCACGGCTTGTTCGGATCGAACCGCTTCTCCAGGCCCGTCCAGCAGTCCGCGTAATTGTCCTGCAACGTCGACGACTTCGCGGCATGCGCTGTCACGCGCTGCGGGTAGCGGGTTTCGAACATGAAGGCCATGGTGCCGGTCAGCTTCACCGGTTTCAGCTCGCCGTTGCTGGCATGCTCGAAGGCATCGCGGTCGGGGCCGTGCGGCAGCATGCAATTGTGGAGCGAGATACCGCCCGGGACAAAACCCTGCGGCTTGGCATCGTAGACGCCGTAGATCAGGCCCATGAACTCGCTCATGATGTTCATGTGATACCAGGGCGGGCGAAAGGTGTTGTCGGCCACCATCCAGCGCTCGGGGAAGATCACGAAGTCGATGTTCGCGGTGCCCGCGGTCTCCGACGGCGAGGTCAGCACCGTGAAGATCGAAGGATCGGGATGATCGAAGCCGATCGCGCCTACCGGAGAGAAGGTGCGCAAATCGTATTTGTAGGGCGCGTAATTGCCGTGCCAAGCGACGACGTCGATCGGCGAATGCGGCAACGTGGTCTTGAACAGCGATCCGCCCCATTTCACGTAAAGTTCGGTCGGCGTGTCCTTGTCCTCGTAATGCGCGACCGGGGTGAGGAAATCGCGCGCATTGGCGAGGCAATTGGCGCCGATCGGCCCGCGCTCCGGCAGCGTGAAGGCGCCGCCGTAATTTTCGCAGAGATAACCGCGCGCAGGACCGTTCGGAATCTCGACGCGGAATTTGACGCCGCGCGGGATCACCACGATCTCGCCGGGCTCGGCATCGATACGGCCGAACTCGGTGACGACGCGCAGATTGCCCTGCTGGAGCACGAACATCAGTTCGCCGTCGGCATTGTAGAAATGCTGATCCACCATCGACTTGGTGATGAGATAGACATGCGCGGCCATGCCAGCCTGCGTGTTGACGTCGCCGGCGGTCGTCATGGTCTGCACGCCCTGAAGGAAGGTCATGTCCTCCTTCGGGATCGGCGCCGGGTCCCAGCGCAGCTGCGCGATCGGCAAATCGTATTCATGGCAGGGCGCCGAGCGCCACAGGCCGGCATCGGCCTTCTCGAAGCGGCCGGAATGCTTCACCGAGGGGCGGATGCGATAGAGCCAGGAGCGCTCATTGGTGCCGCGCGGCGCGGTGAATGGCGAGCCGGAAAGCTGCTCGGCGTAGAGCCCGTAAGCGCAGCGCTGCGGCGAGTTGCGCCCGATCGGCAGCGCGCCCGGCAGCGCCTCGGTCTCGAAGCTGTTGCCGAAGCCGGACATGTAGCCCGGCGTGACCTGCGCCGAGCTGCGAATGATCTGATCAGGCGAGGTGTTGACGTTCATGACTATCCTCCTCCTTGCAGGGCGGCCCACATTTCCTGGTCGCGCTTGTCGGTCCAGATCACGGGGTCGTCGATTCCCGACGCCTCGTCATAGGCGCGCGAGACGTTGAACGGCAGGCAGTGCTCGTAGATGGCGAAGCTGTGGAACTTCGGGTCCATCACTTCGCGCGTCGCCGCCATCGATTCCTTCAGCGTACGCCCCTTGGCGACGGAGACCTCGGCCGCGCCATAGAGCGAGGTGACGAAGTCGCGCGTCATCGCGATGGCTTCGCGCACCGTGGCTGTGCCCTTCAGCGCATCGCCACGGCCCGGCGCGATCGCCTTGGGATTGAAGTTGCGGATCTCGTTCAGCGTCGGCGGCCATTCGCGCAAATGCGCGTCGCCGCAATAGCAGGCCGAGTGATATTCGATGAGGTCGCCGGAGAACATGACCTCGGCATCCGGCACCCAGGCGACGATGTCGCCGGAGGTGTGGCCTGCGCCCAACTGCATCAGGCGTACTTCGCGCTTACCAAGATAGATCGACATCTCGCCTTCGAAGGTCAGCGTCGGCCAGGTCAGGCCGGGAATGCTCGCGGCATCCTGGAACAGCCGCGGGAAGCGGCCATATTCGGAATCCCAATCCTGCTGGCCGCGCTCCTCGATCAGACGATAGGTCTCCTGCGAGGCCACGATGCCCTGCGCCTTGTAGGCGGAGGCGCCCAGCACGCGCACGGCGTGATAGTGCGACAGCACGACATATTTGATCGGCTTGTCGGTGACGGTCTTGACGCGCTCGATCACCTTGTTGGCCATCGCCGGCGTCGACTGCGCGTCGAACACCAGGCAGCCGTCGTCACCGACGATGATCGCGGTGTTCGGATCGCCCTCCGCGGTGAAGGCATAGAGATCGGTGCCGATCTCGGAGAAGGTGATCTTCTTTTCAGAGAGATCGCCGGTGGATGCGAAGTTCTTCGCCATCAATTCGTCCTCAGGTCTTTGGGTTATTGTTGTTGCTGTTGTTGCTGCTGTCCGTCGGTCATGCGCCGCTTCGCGAGCACGATCGCTTCCCGCAACACGTCGATGTCGCCGATATGGTTGGCGAGAATCAGGACCAGTGCCGCGTCGAAATCGGCGCTCTGCTCGTCGGTGAAGCCGCGGTGCGCCTCGACGATGGCGCGAAAGGCATCGTCGGGCCGCGCGAAGTTGGAGCTGGTTGAAAGCGGCATGCGAATCCTCAATTCAAGCCTTGGGCCCGCGACAACGCGACCGTGATCGCCGCACGCGTCGGATGGCGGAAGCGCGCCGCAACGTAGCCGTCGGGCCTGAGCAGATAGGCAGTACCTGGCTCGGCGCCATAGCGCTTTGCGACAAGGCCCGAGGGATCGGCAAGACCGCCCTCGCCACCGATGCGGATATCCTTCACACCATCGGGCGCATCGATCGCCGCGCCATTGCTGAACGACAGCAAGGTGAAGTCCGTTCCACCCCGGCGGAATGCGTCGGTCAGATAGGCCTGCTCGCCAACGGGCGCGTCGAGCATGGAAGCGCCGGGCAACGGTCCGCCGCGCCACGCCTCAGCATCGGGCGATGACAGCGGCGAGTCGTAGCTGCACGGCACCGAGAGCCGCCCGCCATTGACCATCCGCTTGCCGAACTCCGTTTCCTTGGCCAGCGACAGCACCGCCTTGCGCAGCCGCGCTTCCTGATGCGAGTTCGGCGCCATGAAATCCGTCGAGCGGGTGGATTCGCGGATGTTCTCGTCGGCAGCCAGGCTGCGCTCGACATGGTAGCTCTCGAGCAGGCCCGCGGGCGAGGTGCCGCGCAGCACTCGGTCGAGCTTCCAGGACAGATTCTCCGCGTCCTCCAGCCCGGAATTGGCACCGCGCGCGCCGAAGGGCGAGACCTGATGCGCGGAATCGCCCGCAAAAATCACCCGGCCGTGGAGGAAGCGATCCATCCTCCGGCACTGGAATTTGTAGAGCGAGATCCACTCGAACTCGAACTTATCGTGACCGAGCATGCGCGCGATCCGCGGCCGCACGTTCTCCGGCTTCTTCTCGACGACGGGATCGGCATAGCGATTGAGCTGGAGATCGATGCGCCAGACGTCGTCGGGCTGCCGGTGCAGCAGCGCGGAGCGCCCGGCATGAAACGGCGGATCGAACCAGAACCAGCGCTCGGTCGGGAACTCCGCCGTCATCTTGACGTCGGCGATCAGGAACTGGTCCTCGAACACCTGTCCCGCGAACTCGGCGCCGACCATCTGCCTCAGCGAGGAGCGCGCGCCGTCGCAGGCGACGACATATTGCGCGTGCAGGCGATAGGCGCCCTCCGGCGTCTCGATCGTCAGCGCGACGGAATCGTTGCGCTGTTCAAGCGCCGTCACCTTGTTGCGCCAGCGCAGATCGATCTCAGGGAGATCACTGATGCGATCGACCAGATAGGCCTCGGCGTAATATTGCTGGAGGTTGATGAAGGCCGGCCGCTTGTGACCGTCTTCCGGAAGCAGGTTGAACTGGTAGAGCTGCGACTCGCCATGAAAAATGCGGCCCACGCTCCACACCACGCCTTTCTCGACCATGCGGTCGCCGACGCCGAGCCGGTCCCAATATTCGAGCGACCGCTTGGAGAAGCAGATCGCGCGCGAGCCTTCGCCGATCCGGTCGGCATCATCCAGAAGGACGACGCGCTGGCCGCGCTGAGCAAGGTCGATCGCAAGCGACAGCCCCACCGGCCCCGCGCCGACGACCACCACGGGATGCTCGGCCGCACTCTGGCCGGGACGATCCTGGTCGGGGTGGCGGCGATAGCCGAACTGGGTTTTGGCCTGCTGCGGATTGGCCTGCGCCATGCGCTAACCTCGGCTCTGGTCAAGAGAGGACTGATCTGCTAGATAGTCTCACGTGCAACTATTTTGGACCGGAGCCGGCCGGCCGTCAACTGGAATTCGGAGCGCTCTCCTTGGCGAGGACATCCAGCGACATCGCGCTGAAGGCACGTGAGGCCGACGAGGCTTCATTGCGGCCGAAGGCGCGGCTCGATTTGTTCAAATTCGTGCCGTTCCGCCTCAACCGGCTGGCGGCCGAGGTGAGTTCCGCGCTTGCGGTCGAATATCAGGAGCGTCACGGCCTCGACATTCCGGCCTGGCGCGTGATCGCCACGCTCGGCTTCCGCAACGATCCCTGTAGCGCGCAGTACATCTCGCAATGCACCCGCACGCACAAATCCACCATCAGCCGCGCCGTGACCGCGCTGCTGCACCAGGGGCTGATCGAGCGGGTCGAGAACGAAGCCGACCGCCGCGAATTCCGCCTGCAACTGACGAAGAAAGGTCGCGCGCTGTACGAAGAGCTGTTCCCGCAATTGCTGCGACGGGAAGACGAGATCCTCGCCTGCCTCTCCGCGCAGGAGCGGAAGCAGCTCTCGGCCCTGCTCGGCAAGATCGAACAGAGCCTCGACCTGATCCAGACCAGCGAAGAGGCCGACGCGAAAGAGGCGTATTAGGGCGCGTACTCATAGAGGTGCAGACGTCGGCTTTTGGGAGGCCGATTGAGAAAGCTTGGCAGGTCCGTGACGGCACTGGCTTATATAACGGCGCTACTTGCGGCGTTTGCCGCAACTCGCGCATACGCCGCTGACATAGGTTATCTGGCTTCCCCCGGAGTCGCTGCAAACGAGTTTCCCTCACCACAGCGCCCTGTTGCACGGATCGTCAGCCCGCGCCGCGCCGCCGAAGAGCGCCGAGACGCCCTCAATGAGGCCGGTCAAATCGCACGTGCTCTTGAACTGAAACCAGGTATGACAGTGGGCGACATTGGAGCAGGCAGCGGCTACCACACGGTCAGGCTCTCGCACCTCGTCGGCCCCGCCGGCTCTGTCGTTGCCCAGGACGTCACGCGGGATTACCTCATCGAGCTCGCCACGCGAACAGAACGTCTGAAGTTGACGAACGTGCAATTCGCCCTCGGCGAACCACACGACCCGCGTCTGCCCGCTTCCTCGCTGGATGCTGCAATCCTCGTGCACATGTATCACGAGATAGCCCAACCCTATGCCTTCCTCTACAATCTCGCGGCCGCTCTAAAGCAGGATGCGCGGGTCGGAATTGTCGATCTTGAGCTTCCGACGTCGAAGCATGGCACGCCAATTGAGCTCTTGCGCTGCGAATTGACCGCCGTCGGCTATCGCGAGGTCGCCACATACAAGCTCGCAGGGGACGGAGGATACCTGGCGGTATTCTCTCCGCCGGAGGTAGCGGCTCGAAAATCTCCCCGCGATATCGTTGCTTGCCGGGATCCTGCCGGCACTCGTTGATACCTCGCCGGCCGCCCGCGTCGAAGGCTGAATACGTCCGAAGAAGAGGTCAGACCGGAAGTTGCCGGCTGAGACTCAAACTGGGGATTTTGACCCGAAGCAGTCGCGAGGCGATGACGTGAATCGATGGCAACAGCTACAACTTGACCGGCAGGCATTTGAATTTAAAACGCCGTTCCGTATGGGCTATTTTCACAGAGATACATTGCTTCCTTTGATCCTGACCTATCCCTGATGGTCAAAACACCTGTTACGCGAGAAAGCGACACGCCCCAGCCTGCACCCTGAGCGTTCTCGACATCACTTAAAACGACTCGCTCCCCGTCACTCCGTACGGGACCAACAATTAGATCAACCTGATATTCTTGAGTATCAGAGAAACCGAAACTTAGTCGGTCTATCCCTGGACGCGCGTCCTCTTTTGCCGCCGACAAAGCGAGTTTGGCGCAGGAGACATAGTAAAAGTGCCCCGAAGGAAATTTCTTCGCCTCTGCAAGTGCAGGACTGACGCTCATGACCAGCAGCATCGCCAGAGATCTAGCGCTTCTCAACATCAGTGCGACGCTCCGGCTTGGCTCAGCTTTCCTGCAGTGCGTGGCTCTACGTCAGACATTGCCATCACGACAGTCTCCTTCTGCCCCGACTCGGACTTCCGGTGATGCTCGTTTGCGTGCTGCTTTCCGGAGCACAGCGGACATCAGGCCAGCCTGATCTGAGCCGCGACTTACAAGTACACGCCCCGGATTCCGTCACTTCGCAAACGACCGCGACGGCGGCAAATGCAGCGCCCAGGCATCGACCTTGTCGCTGGCACGCGGATAGATCTCCGTCACGATCGGATCGTGGCCGGGAATGAACCTGTCAGGATGACCGGCGAGGCGTTCGATCGTCTCCCAGCCCTGCGCCATGTCGCCGATATTGTAGACGATGGGGAACGGGCTCTTGCGCTGCAGATTGGCGTAGTAATGCGCGGCATCGGACGCCAGCACCACCGGCCCGCGCGCGGTCTCGACCTTGACCACCTGCAAGCCGTCGGAATGGCCGCCGACACGGTGCACGGTGACGCCGGGCGCGATCTCGCCATCGCCGGAATAGAAATTGACGCGCTCGCCATAGAGATGGCGCACCATCTGCGTGACGTGCTCGACCGAGAACGGATGTCGCAGCAGTCCGTTGCACATGCAGCGTCCCGTCGCGTAAGCCATCTCGCGCTCCTGGAGATGGAAGCGCGCGTTCGGGAAGCGATCGAGATTGCCGGCGTGGTCGTAATGCAGATGCGTCACGATAATGTCGCGAACGCTCGACGCCGCGACGCCAAAGCGCTCCAGCGCATCGACCGGATTGAGCGTCAGCTTGCGCGCCCGCGCGCTCGCCTCCTCGGCGTTGAAGCCGGTGTCCACCAGGATGTCGCGGCCGCCGCCGCGGATCAGCCAGACGAAATAGTCGAGATCCTGTGCCGCGCTGTCATGCGGGTCGGGCTGAAGGAAGTTCATGTTGGGGGTGCGTGGCGACATCGTCGCATAACGCAGGGCGTAGATTTCGTAGGCGTTTCCCATGGTTTTCTTTTCTGAGTTGGACCTTCGGGGACGATCGAGCGCACCAAGCCATTGTCGGCCGCAAAGGTCAAACACCGGAGGGCTGCGACAGCGTCCAGTCTGCTATGTGAGACCCCTCACATCTTCTTTGTCGCGGCTGCTCCAACATCCTGCCGCAGAGTCGAACCAGATGGCGCCGAGCACAACCGTGACAGTCCGTTTATTCCCCTCCCGGCGCGCCCATGCATCGCGGTCAATTGTCGCGATAATGCCGAATCTCCAAGCGGTTGACGCCCCCCTTCCGCGGTTTGATAATGCACATTGCGTAAGTTAAGGTCGCCGCGGCGCAAGCTGGTAACGGCGCCTTTTTGGCTGGACCGCGCTGATTATGAAAATTCGCTTCCTTTTTCTTCTGCCCTTGCTCGTTTCGCTCGTCCCGGTTGCGCCATCCCTGGCCGCCGGCGACCGTTATGCGTTGGTCATCGGCAACGCCAAATATCCGGACGCGGACGCCCCGCTGAAGGAACCGCTCAACGACGCGCGCGACGTCGCCGACGAGCTCAAGCGCGACGGCTTTTCCGTTGAAATCGGCGAGAACCTGACCGGCGACGGCATGCGCCGCGCCTTCGACAAGCTCTATGGCAAGATCAAGCCGGGCTCGGTGGCGCTGATCTTCTTCAGCGGTTTCGGCATCCAGTCGGCGCGCCAGAGCTACATGCTGCCGATCGACGCGCAGATCTGGACCGAATCCGACGTCCGCCGCGACGGTTTCAGCCTGGAGACCGTGCTCGGCGAGCTCAATACCCGCGGCGCGGGCGTCAAGATCGCGCTGGTCGACGCCTCCAGGCGCAATCCCTTCGAGCGCCGGTTCCGCAGCTTCTCGGCCGGCCTGACGCCGGTCATCGCGCCGAACGGCACGCTGGTGATGTACTCGGCGGCACTGGCCTCGGTGGTCTCGGACGCGGGCGGCGATCACAGCCTGTTCGTCCAGGAGCTCCTGAAGGAGATCCGCGTCCCCGACCTGATGGCCGAGGAGACGCTGAACCGCACCAAGATGGGCGTCACCCGCGCCTCGCGCGGCGAGCAGGTGCCGTGGATCTCCTCGTCGCTCGCCGAGGATTTTTCGTTCATTCCAGGCGCCGGCGGATCGCGTCCGTCGATGACGGCACCGCCGCCATCGCCGCCGCCGGTCGTCGCCAACAATCCGCCGCCGGCTCCGCCCGCACCGCCTCCGCCGCCGAAGCCGGCGGACACGGCAGCGGCACCTGCTCCAGCACCTGCTCCTGCTCCGGCACCGGCGCCCTCACCGAAACCGCAGGTCGAGGCCGCCTTACCGCCGGCGCCACCGCCGGTGAAACCAGCCGAGACCACCCCCGCACCGAGCATGGATAGCGGGCCGAGCGCGGCCGCGCTGGCGGAGGATCCGACCATCAAGGGCCTGACGGCCAAGATCGCCGCCAATCCTGATGACGTGAACGCGCTGTACCGGCGCGGTCAGGTCTATGCCAGCAAGGGCGCCTACAATTTGGCCATCAAGGATTTCGACGAGACGCTTCGGATCAACGCGAAGGACGTCGAGGCGCTGAACAACCGCTGCTGGACCCGCACCGTGGTCGGCGACCTCCAGGGCGCGCTGAAGGATTGCAACGAGGCGCTGCGGCTGCGGCCGAATTTCGTCGATGCGCTGGACAGCCGGGGACTCGTCAATCTGAAATCGGGAGCGGTCAAGAACGCCATCGCCGATTTCGACGCAGCCCTGAAGATCAACCCGCGCCTGACCTCCTCGCTCTTTGGCCGCGGGATTGCCAAGCAGCGCAATGGCTCGGCCCAGGAAGGCGCGCTCGACATCGCCAATGCCAAGGCGATGGACCCGAACATTGTTCAGGAGTTCGCAAGCTACGGAGTACGCTAGTATTTTTTTGAGTTGAGGCGGCAGACGCCTCGAACCCTCGGCGGCTCAGGGAAGACTAACGGACGGATGCCGCAGGCGGCCTTTCCCGGGGGGGCCATTGCAGGAATTTTGGAACCGCGCGGTCAGCTGCGCAGGAGGGACTGGCAATGAGATTGGCTGCAAAGGGATTTACCGCGATCCTGTCCATCATCGCGGTCGGCGCCGCTCTGTCGCTGACGACCCCGCTCGCATTCGCGGGCGACGACGGCAACAGCAAGAACGTCACCGAGGACGAGATCGTCCGCGCACTGGCGCCGCCGCCGAAGAAGCCGTTGACCCGCGGCCTCTCGATCGCCCCGCAGGCCGATCCCGCACCCAGTGCGGCGGAAACCAAGCTGATCCAGTCCGTGCGCGGCCGCTCGACGCGCTCGCTTTCGTCGACCGAGCGCGAAGAGATCGCGTCGGTGGCCAAGGACAAGCCGAATATCGATCTTGAAATCACGTTCGACTACAACTCGGCCAATATCAGCGCCAAGTCGCTCGCCTCGGTACAGGCGCTCGGTCGCGCGCTGACCAGCCCCGACCTGAAGGGCTCGACCTTCGTGGTGGCCGGCCACACCGACGCCGCCGGCGGCGAGGGCTATAATCAGGACCTGTCGGAGCGCCGCGCGGATTCGATCAAGCGCTACCTCGTCGACAAGTACAGCATCTCCGCGACCGATCTCGTCACCGTCGGCTATGGCAAGAGCAAGCTGAAGGACCCGGCCCAGCCGATGGCGGAGGTCAATCGTCGCGTGCAGGTCGTCAAAATGGAAAACAAGACCACCGCATCGAAGTGAGAGCACGACGTAATCCTTTGAAGTGCCAAATCCTTTGAAGTGCCAAGTCGTGATGTGGTGTAAAGTCTTGCTTCTAAAGCGCGTCCCGCAGCCTTGTGGGACGCCGCTTTATTTCAGGGAAACGCTCTCAGCAGGCCTCGTGCGGATGGCCGTGAGCCAGGCCAGGACAATCCGGCGATGAACGCCTCCGAATATCTCAAGCCTGCCGGAACCGTGGTGTTCGTCGTTGCGCTCGGCGTCGGCTATTATCTGTTCGAGCATCGGCATCGCCCCGAGGCGAAGGAAACGCCGAGCGAGGCGCTCGTCATCGTGACGAAGTCGACCAACGCCTGCTTCTCCGACCTCGTGCGGGTGACCGGCTTCTTCGTGCCGCGCCGCGAGGCCGTGGTCGTCGCCGACCAGGAAGGCTCCAGGGTCACCGACCTCTTCGTCACCGAAGGCGCCATGGTCACCGACAATCAGGAGCTGGCGCGCCTGACGGCGCCGCCGCAGATCCCCGGCCAGCCGCAAAGACCCGGCCCGCAAGGCCCGATCTCGCTGAAGGCGCCCGCGCCGGGCCTCGTCACCGAAGTGCGTACCATCGTCGGCGCGCCCGCCTCGCCGCAGGCCGGCCCGATGTTCCGCATCGCCGTCAACAACGAGATCGAGCTCGACGCCCAGGTCCCGGCGGTGCACATGCCCAAGCTAAATCCCGGCGCGACCGTGCGCATCAGCCGCGATGACGCGCCCGATTTGATCGGCCGGGTCCGGCTGGTCGCGCCCGAAATCGACCGCACCACGCAGCTCGGCCGCGTCCGCATCAGCGTCACCAACAATCCATCGCTCAAGGTCGGTGTGTTTGCCCGCGCCTCGATCGACGCCAAGCGAAGCTGCGGCGTCTCGATCCCCAAGACCGCGATCGACCATCTCACCATTCAGGTCGTCAAAAACAATATTGTCGAGACGCGCAAGGTACGGGTCGGGCTGTCGTCCGACAGCGCGACGGAAATCCTGGAAGGCCTCGAGGTCGGCGAAATCGTCGTGGCCGACGCCGGCTCTTCGCTCCATGACGGCGACCAGATCAAGACCATGTTCGCCGATGAACTCGATCGCACGCGGGTACGCTGATGGCTCTCAATATCTCGGCTTGGTCGATCCGCAATCCGCTGCCGTCGGTCGTCTTCTCGATCATCCTCCTGGTCCTCGGCTGGGTGTCCTTCACCAAGCTCGCGGTGACGCGGCTGCCTTCGGCCGACATTCCCGTGATCTCGGTCGTGGTGTCGCAATTCGGCGCCGCGCCCGCAGAGCTCGAATCCCAGGTCACCAAGACGGTTGAAGACGCCGTCTCCGGCGTCGAGGGCGTCAGGCACATCACCTCCTCGATCACCGACGGCGTGTCAGTGACCACCATTCAGTTCGCGCTGGAAACCAACACCGACCGCGCGCTCAACGACGTCAAGGACGCGGTGACGCGCGTGCGCTCCAACCTGCCGCAGAACGTCACCGAACCGCTGATCCAGCGCGTCGACGTCATCGGCCTGCCGATCGTCACCTATGCCGCGATCTCGCCCGGCAAGACGCCCGAGCAGCTCTCCTATTTCGTCGACGACGTCGTCAAGCGCGCGCTGCAGGGCGTGCGCGGCGTTGCCCAGGTCGAGCGCATCGGCGGTGTCGAGCGCGAGATCCTGGTCTCGCTCGATCCGGACCGGATGCAGGCAATGGGGCTGACCGCGGTCAATGTCAGCCAAAGCCTGCGCGGCACCAATGTCGACGTCGCCGGCGGCCGCGCCGAGATCGGCAAGAACGACCAGGCGATCCGCACGCTTGCCGGCGCCAAGACGCTGGGCGATCTCGCCGGCACCATGATCCCGCTGTTCGGCGGAGGCGAGGTCCGGCTCGACGATCTCGGCACCGTCACCGACACCATCGCGGACCGCCGCACCTTCGCCCGCTTCAACGGCGAGCCGGTGGTCGCGCTCGGCATCAAGCGATCCAAGGGCGCCAGCGATGTGAAGGTAGCCGAGGCCGTGCAGAAGCGCATCGACGCGCTGAAGGCCGCCTATCCCGACGTCGACCTGAAGGTGATCGACACCTCGGTCGAATATACCAACGGCAATTACCACGCGGCGATCTCGACCCTGTTCGAAGGCGCCATCCTTGCCGTCATCATCGTGCTCCTGTTCCTGCGGGACCTGCGCGCCACCATCATTGCCGCGATCTCGCTCCCGCTGTCGATCTTCCCGGCGTTCTGGGCGATGGACCTTCTCGGCTTCTCGCTGAACCTCGTCAGCTTCCTCGCCATCACGCTGTCGACAGGTATTCTCGTCGACGACGCCATCGTCGAGATCGAGAACATCGTCCGGCACATGAACATGGGCAAATCGCCCTACCGTGCCGCGCTCGAGGCCGCCGACGAAATCGGCCTCGCGGTGATCGCGATCTCGCTGACGATCATTGCGATCTTCGCGCCCGCGAGCTTCATGTCGGGCATCGCCGGACAGTTCTTCAAGCAGTTCGGCATCACCGTCTCGGTGCAAGTGTTCTTCTCGCTGCTCGCGGCGCGCTTCGTCACGCCTGTGCTGGCCGCCTACTTCCTCAAGCACCATGCGCACGAAGAGCCGCCGCCCGGCCGCGTGCTGCGGGCCTATCACAGGATCGTGGCCTGGTCGGTGAAGCACCATTTCATCACCGTGCTGATCGGCTTCGGGGTGTTCGCCGCCTCAATCTGGAGCATCACGCTGCTGCCGCAGGGCTTCCTGCCGGCGCAGGACAGCGCGCGCTCGCTGCTGGCGCTCGAGCTGCCGCCGGGCACCCAGCTTGCCTACACCGAGAAGGTCACCGAGGACATCGTCGCACGCCTGCGCAAGCGGCCGGAGGTGAAGAGCATCTTCGTCGATGGCGGGCGCGTCCCGCCGGGCACTCAGGAAGTCCGGCGCGCCTCTTTGATCATCAACTACACGCCCAAGGACAGCCGCGACATCACCCAGCGCGAGCTCGAATTCTCGATCAGCCAGGAGCTGGAGAACGTTCCCGACATCCGCTTCTGGTTCCTCGACGAGAACGGCCTGCGCGCCATCTCGCTGGTCGTGACCGGCGTCGACGCCAACATCGTCAACAACGTCGCCAGCGAGCTCGCGACGCAGATGAAGCGGATTCCGACGATCTCCAACGTGATCTCGGAAACCACGCTCGAGCGGCCCGAGCTGCGCATCGAGCCGCGCGCAGATCTCGCCGCGCGCCTCGGCGTCTCCACGGAAAGCCTGTCGCAGACCATCCGCGTCGCCACCATCGGCGATGTCGGGCCCGCGCTCGCCAAGTTCGACGTCGGCGACCGCCTGGTGCCGATCCGCGTCCAGCTCGAGGACGCCGCGCGCGGCAATCTGAGGACGCTCGAACAGCTGCGCGTGCCGCTCGGCGAGCGCGGCGAGAAGGGCGGCGTGCCGCTCTCGGTCATCGCCGACGTCAAGCTCGACCAGGGTCCGACCAGCATCAACCGCTACGATCGTGAGCGGCAGGCAACCGTCGCCGCCGACCTCGTCGGCTCCGCCGCGCTCGGCGACGCGACCAAGAAGATCTACGACCTGCCGGTGATGAAGAGCCGACCGAAGGGCGTGAAGGTCTCGCCCTCCGGCGACGCCGAAAGCCTGAACGAGCTGTCCGACGGCTTCGCCACTGCGATCACCGCGGGCCTGATGATGGTCTACGCCGTGCTGGTGCTGCTGTTCGGCACCTTCCTGCAGCCGATCACCATCCTGTTCTCGCTGCCGCTCTCGATCGGCGGCGCCATCGCCGCACTGCTCATCACCGGTAAGCAGCTCACCACGCCGGTCTGGATCGGCATCCTGATGCTGATGGGCATCGTCACCAAGAACGCGATCATGCTGGTGGAATTCGCCATCGAGGCGATCCGCGCCGGCAAGCCGCGCGAGGAAGCGATGATCGACGCCGGCATGAAGCGCGCGCGCCCGATCGTGATGACCACGATCGCGATGGCCGCGGGCATGACGCCGAGCGCGCTCGCGGTCGGCGCCGGCGGCGAGTTCCGCTCGCCGATGGCGCTCGCGGTGATCGGCGGCCTGATCTTCTCGACCATCCTGTCGCTGGTGTTCGTGCCCGCGATGTTCATGGTGATGGACGATCTCGGCGCCCTGATCTGGCGATTCGCAAAGCGCCTGATCGTGCACAGCGAGGATGCCGACACCGCCGATCATCACGGCACGGCGCCGGATAAAAAGGGCATCGTACACCCAGCGGCGGAGTAGCCGTGATACGGACGTCGACAGCTGAAAGCTGGTTCAGCGAGCGGTGTCAGCGAACCCGGCGTCGCAGGAGATCGTCTCCGCTACGAAGCGTTCAAGCGCACCGGTCGCGCCGTCCGAACGACGAAGCGGTTTAGCCGATCCCCTACTCGTTCCGCGCGATCGCCGTCAGCTTGGTCATGTTCCGCAGCAGGATGCGGCCGCGCTGGAGATCGAGAATCGCCTCCTTGCGCCAGGCCTGAAGCTGGCGGTTGACGCTCTCGCGGGCCGCGCCGACGAAGATGCCGAGCTGCTCCTGCGAGATGTGGACCTCAGAGCCGAAATCGGCGGCGAGCGCGCAGAGCCGCCGCGCCAGGCGAACCGGCAGCGGTTGCAGCATGGATTCTTCCATGCGCTCGCTCTGCCAGCGGATGCGTTGGCACAGCAGCGCGATGATCTTGATCGCGACCTTCGGCTCGCGTTCGAGGAAACTGAGAAAATCTTCGCGCCGCAGCACGAACAGTTCACTGGCTTCCCCTGCGGTCGCATCCGCAGTGCGGCTCTGGCCGTCCAGCACCGCGACCTCGCCGAACAGGTCGCCCGGCCCCATGAAGTTCAGGGTCAGACGGCTGCCGTCGGAGACGCCGGTCTCGATGCGGACCTGGCCCCGGCGCACGCCGAACAGCGCGTCCCCCGCATCGCCCTTCTGGAACAGCACCTCGCCATTCCCCAAATGCTGGGTGTGGCAGAGATTCGACAGCCGCTGGAGCTCGTCTGCGCCGAGATCGGCGAACATCGCGTTCATCTTCAGGATGACCGCAAATTCGGCCTGCTTGCTCATTTCAATGTCCTTGTGAATTTCCTTAGCCAGTTTCCCTGGCAAATCGCTTGGAACCATCAAATCAGGATCGCGTAATACCGCGCCGGGGAAGTGTGTCATAAGTCACATAACTTTGCAGCACCCCCTGACTATTTTTACGTGCTTGGAGCCGCTTCCCGTCCGGGGATAAACTCAGATGCAGAGGACGGATGCATAGGACGGTCATCTGCGGGATTCGCCGCCGATTGTCCGGCGTTGGAAAGTCGACATGAGAGCAGTGAAATTCGCCGGCGCGGCGATTGCCGCGGTCATCATCGTGATCGGGCTTCTCCTCGTGGTCGGGATCCCCTCGGGATTCCTGACCACGACGATTGCCTCGCGGGTCGAGAGCGCGACCGGCTATCGCCTGTCCATCGACGGCACCACGAAGATCAGCCTGTGGCCGACGCTGAATGTCACGCTCAACGATCTCACGCTTCAGGACCCGAAGGACCGCAGCGGCATCACGCGCCTGACGGTCGACAGCGTGCAGGCCGACATGTCGCTCTCGAGCGTATGGTCGGGCAGCCCGAAGATCAGCGAACTCGTCGTCACCCATCCCGTGCTCCACCAGCCGCTGCTGCGTGAGCGACTGCCGAATCCCGGCACCGCGTCGAAGCCGCTGGCGCTCGACACCGGTGGTGCGACCATCGACCGCGTCAAGGTCATCGACGGTGAAGTCGCATTCGCGCGCGTGCGCGACCGTGTCGAGGGCCGCATCAGCGCCATCAACGCCGACGCCGTCGTTGGCCGCGACCGCAAGGTCGACATCGCCGGCACCGCGCGGGTCGGCGATCACCCGACCAAGTTCGACATCAAGGCGTCGACGCCGGCGCCGCCGGCCGACCGGCCGACCATTCCGGTGGATTTCGCCATCGACATGCCTGATGTGCTGAAGTCCCAGCTCACCGGTCATGCCGAGATGCGGCTCAGCGGCGATGTCGTGATGATCAACGGCGTGAACGGCAGGCTCGGCGACGGCGCCTTCAACGGCTGGGCCTCGGTCGATATTGCGAGCAAGCCCCTGGTCAAGGTCGATCTCGACTTCCAGCGGCTCGCGATTCCGGTGGCGAAATCGCCGGAGGGCACATCGGGACAGCCCTGGAGCAATGCACCGATCGACGTGTCCGGGCTCAATTATGTCGACGCACAAATCAGGATCTCCGCGAACGAGGCCGTGATCGGCGATGCGCGCCTGGCGCCGCTGGCGCTCGATGCGAAGCTCGCCGGCGGCGTGCTGAAGGCCGGCACCGCCAATCTCGGCGCCTATGACGGCCAGGTCTCGGGCGAGGTGATCCTGGATGCCACAAGCGGTGCGCCGAGCTTTGCCATGCATTCCGATCTCGTCGGCGTGCGCGCATTGCCGCTGCTCCAGGGCCTTGCCGAGTTCGACCGGATCGACGGCAAGCTGCAGGCCAAGCTCGCGCTGCGCAGCGCCGGCGCCAGCCAGCGCGCGCTGATGGCAAACATGCAGGGCACAGCCTTCGTCAATTTCCAGGACGGCGCCATCCGCGGCATCAATATCGCGCAGATGATCCGCTCGCTGACATCGGGCACGCTGTCCGGCTGGCAGGACAGTGAGGCCCAGAGCACGGATCTGTCGCAGCTCTCGGCGTCCTTCCGCATCGACAAGGGTCAGGCGGTGACGAACGATCTCAATCTGATCGGACCGCTGGTGCGCGTGACCGGCGCCGGCACCATCGCGCTCGACACCAAGATGATGGGTTTTCGCGTCGAGCCGAAGCTCGTGATGACCACCGAAGGCCAGGGCCGCGCGTCGGAGCCGGTCGGCTTCGGCATTCCCGTGATGATCCAGGGCAGCTGGTCGCAGCCGCGGATCTACCCTGACATGGCCGGCATGCTGGACAATCCGGACGCCGCCTATGCCAAGCTGCGCGAGATGGGCAAGGGCCTGTTCGGCCCTGACGGCGCCGGGCTCGGCAATATCCTGGGCAGCCTCGGCTTGGGCGGCACCGCCGCGCCGGGCGGCAACGCCAATCCGCAAACCCAGCAGCCGGGACAGAACAACCCGCTCGGCGGTCCGCTGGGCGAGGCGATCGGCAATTTGATCCAGCAGGGGCTTTCCAGCGGCGCGGGGACCAGCACTGGCACCGGCCGCAGCCGCGGCCTGCCGGCAACACCGTCCACCCCCGCTCCGCAAGCCTCTCCCGCGCCCCCGGCCCAGGACGACCCGGCGGTGGTGCAGCAGGACAGCCAGCCGATGAACGACGTGCTGCGACAGCTCTTTAATCGATGATTGGCCGACCAACGCACTGGACTCCACGCCAATCCCTACATCGGCCTCCCCGTCCGCCGCTTCATCCAAAGGGATGAGGCCGCGACAATTCACGACCCTTCCGGCCCAGCCCGGCGTCCGACATCGGGTAACCACGCTGGCCGGTCGACCGGTCGCAGGAAGGTCTCCTGGCCCGAATTGTGGTAGAAGGGCGCCTGGACCGGTACGGCCCGTAGCGCCGGCGTCGATGACGGCGCGAGAGGATCTGGATGGCGGGAGCGAAAGACAAGACACGGTTTCTGCGCGAGGGCCTGTTCGCCAAATACGTCGTCTCCCTCGTCGGCCTCGTCGTGTTTGTCCTCGCCGTCAACGGCGCGATGGAGACCTGGATCTCCTATCGCGCCACCAAGACCCAGCTGACCGACGGGCTCGACGACAAGGCGCAAGGAGCCGCCCGGCGGATCGAGCAGTCGATCTCCGAGCTCGAGCGCCAGATCAGCTGGGTGACGCGGGCAAGCCAGGACACGCTCGAGAAGCGCCGTGCCGACTACGCATCGCTCCTGCACCAGGTCTCGGTCGTCAATCAGCTGTTCCAGCTCAACGGCGAGGGACGCGAGGTGCTGCGCGTCTCGCGCCAGTCGACCACGACCGGCGGCAATGCCGACCTCTCCCGCGACATGCGCTTCACCGATACGGTTGCCCGCGGCGTCAGCTACGCGCCGGCCTGGTTCTCCGACCGGACGCCGATGATGTCGATCTCGGTGGCGCATTCCGGCTTCAATGCCGGCGTCACAGTGGCCGAGATCGATCTCAGCTTCCTCTCCGACTTCCTGTCCGACGCCCAGGTCGGCAAGGCCGCGTTCGCCTATGTGGTCGATCCGCGCGGCCGCGTGCTGGCGACGTCGTCGAAAGGGCCCGATGTCGGCAAGGACCTGTCGAAGCTGCCGCAGGTGGCGGCGGCGATTGCGCCCGGCCGCGAGCCCGACACCTCGGGCACCGACTTCAACGGCCATGCGGTGATGAGCGCCGCCAGCACCGTGCCGAAGCTCGGCTGGAACGTGATGTTCGAGCAGCCGACGACGCAGGCGTTGATGCCGATCCGCGACCAGCTCGTGCGCATCGCGCTGTTGATCGGCATGGGCCTGATGGTCGCGATCCTCGCCGGTACGCTGCTCGCCCGCCGCATGATCATCCCGATCACGGCGCTGCGCGACGGCGCGCACAAGCTCGGCGAAGGCGATTTCAGCCACCGCATCGACGTCCACACCTCCGACGAACTGGAAGACCTCGCCGGCCAGTTCAACCGCATGGCCGGCCAGCTCCAGGAAACCTATTCGGACCTGGAGACCAAGGTCGAGGAGCGCACCCGCGATCTCGCGCAGTCGATCAACGAGCTCAAGGCGCTGGAAGAGGTCGGCCGTGCTGTCGCCTCCTCGCTCGACCTCAACGCCGTGCTGCCGACCATCGCGGCGCGCGCGATCGAGATCACCCATGCTGATGCGGTGCTGATCTACGGCTTCGATGCCGGGACGCGCAGCTTCAACCTGATCGAATCCAACGGCATCGACAAATCGGCCGACGGCGCGCATGTCACGATCCAGCAAGGCGCGAACATCCTGAGCGATGCCGCCGACAGCGGCGAACCGATCGCGATTGCCGATCTCGACCGGGCCTCCGAGCAGCCGCTGCGCGACGTCGCGATCGATGCCGGCTTCCACTCGGTGCTGGTGGTGCCGCTGGTGGACCAGCAGGGCACGCTCGGCTCGCTGGTGGTGCTGCGCCGGGCCGGTGGCGAGTTCGGCGGAAGCCTCACCGGCCTGATGCGCACCTTTGCCAACCAGGCCGTACTGGCGATGCGCAACGCGCGGCTGTTCACCGAGGTCGATCACAAGGGCCGCGAGCTCGCCGCGGCCCATAACACCGTGCAGCAGCAGGCGGCAAAGCTCCAGGAGCAGACCGAGCAGCTTCGCAACTGGAACCGCTCACTGGAAGAGCGCGTCGAGAAGCAGCTCGGCGAGATCAGCCGCATCAAGCGGCTCGAACGATTTCTCGCGCCGCAGGTCGCCCAGCTCATCGCTTCGTCGGATGGTCATGACTCGCTGCTCGACAGCCATCGCCGCGAGGTCACCGTGCTGTTCTGCGATTTGCGCGGCTTCACCGCCTTCACCGAGGCGACCGAGCCGGAAGAGGCGATGAACGTGCTGCGCGAATATCACGCCGCGCTCGGCAAGCTGATCTTCAAATACGAGGGCACGCTCGACAAATATGCCGGCGACGGCGTGATGATCCTGTTCAACGCGCCGATCCAGTTCGAGGACCACACGCGGCGCGCGGTCCAGATGGCAGTGGAGATGCGCGACACGATCGGCCCGCTGACCGAGAAGTGGCGCAACCGCGGGCACACGCTAGGCTTCGGCATCGGCATCGCGCTCGGCTATGCCACGCTCGGCCAGGTCGGCTTCGAGCAGCGGCTGGAATATGCCGCGATCGGCAGCGTCACCAATCTCGCCTCGCGTCTCTGCGACGAAGCCAAGGCCAACCAGATCGTGGTCAGCCGCCGCGTCTACGGCATCGTCGAGCCCTGGGTCGAAGCCCGCGCGCTCGACGACCTCGTGCTCAAGGGGTTCAATCACCCGGTACTGGCGATGGAGATTTTGTCCTGGCGCGAGGAAGTGGAGAACGTGGTGGATGCCGCGGCGGCGCGGCGCCGAGGGTAGCCGCCAACAAAAATGTCGAAAACAACCCCATGCACAGTAGGCGGGGTCCGTAAGATCAATGACTTACGCGGGTGCCGCTTGGTTTGACACGTCGGGCAAAACACCGGCAGGATGGTATCATCTCCCACACCGCTCCGACGAACCACATCCGTCCTCCCCGCGACTAACCATCGCCTCGGCGTCGAGGCTCGATTTCGGATGGAGACGATCGTGGCGTTTGCCTTGCCTTCGCGCGCGTATGATTTGCAGATGCTGGACCGTCCCGCTGATCGTGCGCGCGATCACGGTTGGGTCTATGGCCTGCCGCCGGGCATCAGCAGCGAGCAATGGCCGCTCGATCCCGTCACCGGCTTTCCGCTGATGCATGGTTTTACGCTTCGGCTGCCGGATGACTATCGCGTGCATGGCGAGGACATCGTTGCGGTCTCGTTCTTCGCCACCGCGCCCGACCACAATGACGGCGGGGCGCCCGATGATCCCGAGATTCGCGAGGCCGTGGCGGCGCGACCAGCGCATCCGCGGCTTTCGCGCATGACCGATATTCTCGACTACGAATATGCAGCGTTGCTGCTGACCAAGGCCGAATATGAGGGCGCATTCGCGGCGCCGCCGGCACCGCTTCCGCTTGCGACAGCCGATCGGCCGCGCTGGCTCGACGTCGGCGGCGCCAGTGCCTTCTTCGAGGCCGCCGCGCCTTATGCAAAAAAGATGTTTGCCGCGCAGCCGCGCGCCGATCTCAGCGAGACCCGCGCGATCGCGCTTGTGCCGCGCGCGACCGATCCCAATGCCGGCAAGGGCCCGCAGGACGAGCACACAAGGCAGAACCCGCCGACCGGTTATCGGCCCTACTATTACTATGTCGGCGGCGTGCCGAGCCGCGACAATTTCCGCCTGCACGACTGGGGCAAGGATCACGCGCACAACCATCTCGGCGGCACCATGCGGCCGTGCCAAGCCGTGCCGGAGATGAGCCCGTTCTACATCGAGTTCGAGGAGTATTTCGGCGGCTACAATTTCGGCGGCGGCAACGCGCAGCTCGACTTCAAGGACATGAAGTTCGACTGGGCGTGCGGCTGATCACGCCCCGCGCTTCGGCCCGATCGCCTCGAAGCCGGCCTTCTGCTCGTCGCTCAAGTCTGCCTCGAAATCGTCGAGCGCGTCGCCGACGCCCTTCACCGCCTGCAGCATCGTCTCCAGCCGCGCCTTCACGGCCGTGAGGCGGGCCTGCGGCGTGGGCTCAGCCTTGGACGGGCACGCAATCAGCGTCTCCATGGTGCGCAGCATAGTGTCCTGGAGCACCTC
Organism: Bradyrhizobium sp. 956_D2_N1_4; assembly: GCF_052076025.1. Lineage (NCBI taxonomy): Bacteria > Pseudomonadati > Pseudomonadota > Alphaproteobacteria > Hyphomicrobiales > Nitrobacteraceae > Bradyrhizobium > Bradyrhizobium sp. 956_D2_N1_4. Next base: position 7,323,138 of record NZ_CP197237.1, read on the forward strand.
AAACCGGGCGCGGGCGGTATCGTCAAGCCTGAGCGTGGACCCGATCTCGCCGGCGGGCCATTGCTGCTGCACGAGCTGCTCGTATTGCCGCTGCGCCTGCACTTCATAGCGGGGATCGTAGCCGGCCTCGCACGCGGCTGGCGTCTGCGCGTCCTTGCGCTGGCCGGCCGCAAGCGCGGCACGGCGCTCATTGGCCAGCGCGTCGAGCTTTGCCTTCTGGCCGGCATCGAGGAGATCGACGAACTTTGCGAGCGGCGGCGCGATTGCATCCGTCGCCTTGATCATGGCCGCGAGGCGCGTCTGCATCAGGCCGAGGCGCTCCGCGGCGGTCGCGGGGGCCTGCGTCGGGCAGGCCGTGCGAATGGTGGCGCGCGCAGCCAGCCATGCGGTCGCGAGCTCATCGAGCGCTGTGCGCTGCAATTCGTTCGGCTGCACCAGGGCGACGATACGGTCGACCGGCAGGCCGCCGGTGTCGCTGGCATCGCAAACGGCCTCGACCGAAGGGACCTTTCGCGCGCGCCTGCCTTGCGGCGCTGTGTAGGCGGCGAACTCCGTGGCCGCATAGGGCGCGAAGATCGCGGCGTAGATGTCGCCATAGCCATAGAGCGAGAGACTGGTCGTATCGCCCAGGATGATTGCGGTGGTGAGGTCGTCATGCGCGAACGGCCAGAACACCGGGCCCGCCCAGCCATAGCTGCCATCGGGGTGGCGCCACCAGCCCTGCGGGCGGCGGCCACCGTGCCAGCCCGACAGCGCAGCTTGCGCCGTGAGCGCCGCACGCAGGATGTAGGGGTTGGCCGGCTGGCCGCGTTCGGCGCCGCGAGGATCCTGCGACCTCAGCGCGGCGGAGCGGTATCGGCCGCCCCGTACCGCCATGCGCGCATGGCGCAGGCGTGTCATGCCGATCACGTGGCCGACGGCAAAGCGCGCGACACCGAGCGGGCCGCCGCGCAATCCGAACTGCGCCTCGGCTTTATTCGGCAGCAGCACTGCCGCAATCATGAGAGCAGCGCCCGCCAGCACCAGTCCCATGCGTCCGGACATGAAAGCGGACCTGACCACCTCGGCCTCCTCCCAGCGCCAAGCGCGCAGTGGGTCGCATCACAATGACGCGCTGGGGAACCGAATGTTCCGGAGAGACGGAGGGCAAAGCGTCGCAACGCGCACCGGCGTTGCCGATGCGACCTCAATCCGCCTTCCGCGGCACCACAAAAGTCTGGCCGGGATAGATCAGGTTGGGGTTGTGGATCTTGCCCCGGTTAGCGTTGAAGATCACCGCGTAGTGGGCGCCGTCACCGTAAGCGAGCTTGCTGAGCGCCCACAGGCTGTCGCCGCGGGAGATGACCCGGTTGCCGCCTGCTTCGGCCGGTGCGCCGCTGATGGCGTCCGCCGGCGACGCCGATGCAACGGTCGTGGCCGCGGGCGCTCGCGCCATCACCCTGGGTTTCGGTGCACCGATAAATCTCGGCTGAACCGTGGGCCTGTCATGCGCCGATGCCTGGCGCGCCGATGCCGACGGCAGGGATGCCACGACATCAGACTTGTCGTCGGACTTCTCGGCCTGCTTCAGCTCCTGCTTCGCGGCCGGTGCCGGGCGCGCGGGCGGCGGCGCGGCTTCGGCGATGGTCACCGGCATGCTGCGGCCCGACTGCGTCACGGTACCGTCAGGCGCTTTCGCCCGCAGGGTCAGCTCATAGGAGCCGGCGGGAAGCTGCGGCGGGGTCATCACGAACTGGCCCGAGGCATCGGCGACAACCGTATCGAGCGGCTTGCCGTCGCGCAGCAGCTCGACCTGTGCACCCGGCGCGGCCCGACCCGCGATCACCGCCGCCTCGCCGTGATCGTCGACGCGCGCGACGTCGAACCGCGGGCCGGCATCGGTCGTGGCCGCTGGCGGCTTGGCCGGCACGAGATCGGCCAGCGCCGTGGCCTGCTTCTGCGTCTCGGTCAGCGCATCCACCTTCGGAGCGGAGGCCGGGGGCGCAGGCGGCGCGGCGGCGAGCTTTGGCTCGTCCAGCTTCGGCTCTTGCTTGGTCTCGGCCTTAATCTCGGCCTTGGTCTCCGCTCTGGCTTCGGGCTTTGCCTCCGGCTTGGCGGCGACGGCGATCTCGGTCTGCGCGCCGCCCGGCAGCAGGCGGCGCAGCTCGGTGGGACCGATCACCAGCAGGGTGCCGCCCACCGCGAGCAGGCAGAATGCAATGAAGGCCTTGGAAGCGGTGATCATCAGACAATGAACCCTTGGATCGCAAATCAACCGAAGCCGGCAAATTGCGCCGATTTGGCTGCGTCAGCAAGTCGATCATTGGGATGATGCACCTTTCGTTCCGGCACGCCCGGCGTGAACCGGCGGGGCACCGACGGCGTCAAATCACCGAGGCCGCATCGCGGTCATTTCTTGAGGATTTTTTTCCGTGACCGCATTTTGCCGTCCCGCACCATGGCTGGCGCTTGCCCTGACGCTCGCCGCCTCGCCGGCGCTCGCCGCATCCGGCCCGCCGCCGGACTACATCCTCACCGCCAATGCCGGCCTCGCCTTCACCTCGCCCGATGGTGCCACCAGGATCGAGCAGTACATGAAGGACGGCGGGGATTGGGACGTCAAATGGCAGGCCTGGGCTCGCCGCGGCGAGCAGATGACGGAGCTGAAGCCCGAGCAGGGCTACGGGGCCGGCTTCCGCTTCACCAGCGACTCGCAATGGCTGGTGCGGATGCAGAAGACCGGCTCGGGCGAGCAGGACCTCTATCTCTACCATGTCGAGAAGGGCGCCTTCGCGAGCGCGACGAAGAAGCCGCTCAGCAATCTCGCCTGGGCCTATTTCTACGGCCGGCCGGAGACGAAGAGGTTCGCCAAGCTTGACTTCCACATCTCGGCCAATCTCATGGAGGGTACGGAAGAGGCCTATCGCTCGCTCGGCATGGACTGGCCCAACAACCGCTACCTCGTGATCTCGCTGTCGGGCGAATATGACAATCATCCCAAGAACGTCGCCATGAAGGGACTGGGCGGCTGGCATTGCCGCTATGATCTCGAGACCGGAAAGTTCGACGTGCCCGAGACGTTCGCCAAGAAGAATGCGGAAGCCTTGAGGTGGGAAATCCGCCGGTGATCCACCGGCATCGCGTCAGCGTAAATCCAGCCTGCGGAACTCTGGCCGATCGAGGGAAACCAACCCTCTGATTCCGTTCCGATTCACGTTTCCCTAACCCTTACTGGTAACGGGCTCTTGTCGGTTTTGCTGCATCTTGCATCCCACGGGAGGGCTGGATGGGCACATCAATCCGATGGACCACGCGCATGCGCGCGTTGCTCCGCCGTTGGCAGGGCGCGCCGCTGACGTGGCTGATCGCCGGCGGCTTCGTGCTGATGGTCGCGATGGCCATCGGCACCGCGCTCACCGTCGATCGTTTCCGGCAAAATGCAATCGAGAGCGGCCGCGACAGCCTGGAAAACTCCGTGCGCATGCTCGCCCGGCATTTCGACCGCGAATTCGCCGACTTTGCGGTGCTCCAGAAGAGCGTCATCGCCGAGCTCGAAAGCCACGGCATCGCATCCGCCGATCTCTTCCGCAGCGAGATGGCCACGCTGGCCATGCACGAGGTGCTGCGCGCAAAGGCCAGCGGCTGGTCCGACGTTGCCGGCGCCAACGTGTTCGATTCCAACGGCGTGCTGATCAATTCGTCGCGGCGCTGGCCGGTCGCCGATATTTCGGTCGCCGACCGCGGCTACTTCAATCGCCTCAGGAACGATCCGGCCTCGCAGGAAGAGATCGAAGTCGTGCCCGGCCGGCTCGGCAACGGAGCTGCGATCGTGTTCGCGCGGCGCGTCTCCGGTCCCCACGGCGAATTCCTCGGCATGGTGTCGCGGGCCATTTCGCCGGAGCAGCTCGAATCCTTCTTCGCCTCGGCCGGGCTCGGCGAGGAATCCTCGATCGCGATGCACCACCAGAATGGCCAGCTGCTCGCGCGCGTTCCGCATGTCGACGCGATGATCGGACAGAATTTTCGCAACGGCACGCGCGAGCAGATGGCGGTGTTCGAGCGCACCTTCGTCACGACGCAGCTCGCCAGCCCGATCGACGGCAAGGACCGCATCGTCGCCGCGCGCCTCCTGACCGGCGAGCCGCTGGTCGTGGTCGCGACCAAATCGCTGGACGCGACGCTGGCGACCTGGCGGACGCAGACAAAATTCTTCGTCGCCGTCGCCGTGCTGTCGATCGGCCTGCTCGTGCTCACGCTGTTCCTGATCTTCCGCCAGATGACGCGCAGGCTCGCCGCGGAGAAGCAGCAGCTCGACACCGCGATGAACACCATGACGCAAGGCCTGTTGATGTTCGACCAGGACGAGCGGCTGATCGTCTGCAACCGGCGCTACATCGAGATGTACGGACTGTCGGCCGACGTGGTGAAGCCCGGCGCCTATTTCCGCGACGTGATCCAGCATCGCCATGACACCGGCTCGTTCCACGGTGACGTCGCGTCCTATTGCGACGACATTCTGAGCAATACCGGGCGAACCCAGAGCGCCGTCGTCGAGACCGCGGACGGCCGCCTGATCGAGATCAAGAACCAGCCCGGTGCCGCCGGCGGCTGGCTCGCGACCCACGACGACGTCACCGAGCGCATCCGCGCCGACGAGCGCATCGCGCATATGGCGCATTACGACGCGCTGACCGACCTGCCCAACCGCGTGCTGATGCGCGGCCATCTGGAGCGCCGCATCGCGGAGCTTGCCCAGGGCCAGCCGTTCGCGATCCTCTACATCGACGTCGACGAGTTCAAGGGCGTCAACGATTCGCTCGGCCACGAGGTCGGCGACGAGCTGCTTCGCCAGGTCGCCAACCGCCTGCGCGCCTGCGTCAGCGGCAACGACCTCGTTGCGCGCCTGGGCGGTGACGAATTCGCCATCGTCAAGGCCGGCACCAGCGACCGGGCCGAGCTGACGGCGCTGGCGGAAAATATCCTGAAAGCGCTGCGTACGCCCGTGGACTGCAAGGGCCAGGAGATCCCGACCGATGCCAGCATCGGCATCGCGATCGCGCCCGATCACGGCGACAATCTCGACGACCTGCTCAAGCGCGCCGATCTCGCGATGTATGCAGCGAAGTCCGAGGGCCGCCGCACCTTCCGCCTCTTCGTGCCCGAATACGACGCCAAGGCGCGGCTGCGCCGCCAGCTCGAGCTCGACCTGCGCCAGGCCCTCGCCCGCGGCGAGTTCGAGGTGCATTACCAGCCGCTGGTCGATCTCGCGGCCAATGTGGTCAACGGCTGCGAGGCGCTGCTGCGCTGGCGCCATCCCGAGCGCGGCATGATCTCGCCCGCCGATTTCATTCCGGTCGCCGAAGAGACCGGGCTGATCGGCGAGATCGGCGAATGGGTGCTGAAGCAGGCCTGCACCGAGGCGGCGAGCTGGCCCGGCGATATCCATGTCGCGGTCAACGTCTCGCCGGTGCAGTTCCGCGCCAGGACGCTGGCGCTCAAGGTTGCAGCCGCGCTCGCGGAGTCAGGACTTGCGCCCGGACGGCTCGAGCTCGAGGTCACCGAGACCGTGCTCATCCGCGACGACGAGGAGGCGCTGACGATCCTCCAGCAGCTGCGCGAGCTCGGCGTGCGCATCGCGCTCGACGATTTCGGCACCGGCTATTCGTCGCTGAGCTATCTGCACCGCTTCCCGTTCGACAAGATCAAGATCGACCGCAGCTTCATCAGCGACATCGGCCAGTCCGAGGATTCCTCCCCGATCGTGCAGGCGGTGGTGCACATGGCGGCCGCCCGCCACATGGCGACGACGGCAGAAGGCGTCGAGACCGAAGCCCAGCGCGAGGTGCTGCGGCAGCTCGGATGCAGCCAGATGCAGGGCTGGCTGTTCAGCCCCGCCGTGCCGGCGGCGAAGCTGAGGCAGCTGTTGTCGGCGCAGGCGGTGGCAGCTTAGCGCCGTCCCGCGATCAGCGATGTCCGCATGTTTTCAACAAGCGAGCACCGGCGACATCGGAGGCCGCCAGCCGGGAGGGTCGACTCAACGCGTCTACGTCGCCTCGGACTCTCGCATGACCTGCCGGGGCGCGGCGCCTCGCTACTTCTTCTTCGCCGGTCCGAAATCCGGTTGCCAGGCGGCTTCCTTGCGGCTCGGGGCCGCGGCGATCACCTTGGATTTTTCCTTCTTCGGCTTCTTGGTTTCGCGATTACCGCGTTGCTGACCCTTTGCCATGTCGCTCTCCGTTGGTTCGAGCTCGTCGAGCTCATCCGATTGCAGCAGCCGTCCACGAGGGGTGCAGACCGTGACGTCCATATAGCCTTCGCGCAGCAGTTTTCGAGCGAGGCGCAGCGCGAACGTCTCCTTGCCGCGACCGAGATTGGAGCTGCCGTATTCGTTGGTCCCGCTGACCAGATACGGCACACGTGCTGCCCTAGCCATTGAAGATGGCGGCCGCGCCGACGAGAAGCAGAAGAAACCGCGGAACCATCACCGGCGGCACGATCCTATCCGCGATGCGAACGCACGCCATCGAACGCTCCTGCGAAGCCTTCGGCGGGAGCACACGTGCCCCTCAGTCACCGGTCGAAGCCGTTGAGACGTGCGGTGATGGCAGCGACCCTACGCCCGCACCGAGCCAATAGCGAGGGTTAAAATGCTGCGGAAACAATGGCTGCTGTGACATCGTCGCTTGCCGGCCCGGCGACGATAGTACTGGCTATTGCCGCGGCGAGCGCGCATGGTCGTGATAGCCGGCACCGGTTGGGGCTTCACTTGCGAAAGGCAGGCGTGCATGACCATCCGCTCGCGGCGTGAAACCGTCACCTTCAGGCATCCGTTCCGCATCCGCGGCGTCGAGCGCATGTTGCCGGCCGGCGCCTATGAGGTCGTCACTGACGAGGAGGCGATCGAGGGCCTGACCTTCGCGGCCTATCGCCGGGTTGCCACGATGATCACTGTGCCCGCCGAAGGCCCCCGCGGAACCATGGAGATGCTATCGATCGGCTCGGTTGATCTTGCGAACGCGCAGGCCGCAGACGCGAGCGTGGCGAATGACTGACCGCACCGTCGATCTCGACAAGCACCGCGGCATGGCTGCGCAGAAGGCGACCGACCTGCGCCGCGCGCTGGCGGAGGTCGAGGCCAATGTCAGGGAGCTGCGCGAGCGCGAGGCCGATCTCGAGAACCGCATGATGACAGTGCCCGCCACATCCTGGCCGGAGGCGGCGGTGAAAGCGCGCCATCTGCTCAACCTCTATGCTGCGAGCCTGCCCACCGAGGACACACGCCACCGCGCGCTGGTGGCTGCGCTGCTGGACGATTTCGTCCGGCTGTCGGGTGATGACTGAGGCAAACGACGACCGCCTGCAGTCTCGACGCGCGCCATGCTCCGGCCAACCGGGAATCGGGCGGCGATGATTTGAGGGACAATCATGCCAAGAAGCAATCAGGTGACGGAGTAAGCCATGACATTGACCAGCGGCCGCTTTATCGGCCACGAATACGATCGGATGATCGTCCGGTTCTCGATGCATGACGGCGCCAGGGAGATTCCTTGCGCAATCTCGACCTCGGCGATGGACTACCTCGAGCCCAGCCCGCAGGTCAGGCCCGAGCAACGTGAAGCCCAGTTCACTCGCCTGCGGGATCGCATCGAAGCACGCGCGGCGAGCAAATATCGCGCGACGGAGTTCGAAGGCACGCCGCCCGGCATCGTGCTGCGAGGCATCGACTTCAGGCTATAGGGACCCGAGCCTTGACATCCGGCAGGGGCGGCTTGCGCTCAAAAGGCTTCTTCTTCGGCGGCGCGGGCAGCAATCCTTCGCGGATTGCCTGCTTTCGCGCGAGCTTGCGGGCGCGTCGAACGGCCTCGGATTTCTCGCGAGTCTTTCTCTCCGAGGGCTTTTCGTAGGAACGCCGCTGTTTCATTTCCCGGAAGACGCCCTCGCGTTGCATCTTCTTCTTGAGAACACGGAGTGCCTGCTCGATATTGTTGTCTCTGACGAGTACCTGCAATCGATCCTCCTCCTCGCTTGGGGCTGCAAATGCGATACGCCCTGCATGGCAGCCAATTGCGCAGGAGCTTCATTGCGAATTTTGAGGATAGCGCTGCGACATTCGTCGCCAGCTTCGGACAAGTCGATGCGCTTGTCACAGCGATGCAACTTCGCGCTGGCACGTGACCACTCCAGTGCAGCCCTGTCAATCGATAAAGCCTTGGCTGCACGTCGACCGGATCGCGTGAAGCCTCTCGATCGAGGCGCCGGAGCTGCCTGGCTGAACCAAATCGGCCTTGCCGTCCTTGCAGAAAATTGAACGGAACATATATCGAGGGCGTTCGATCAGCCGCTGTGCCTTGTTGAATGCGCCTGCGGGCACCTTTTCCAAAGACATCGACGGAGTTCAAAGTGCTCGCGCGATTGTCGCGCGCCAGCCCGTTCGATCCCCGGATTGAGCGGGTTTTGCCGGTTGCACAACGGAGTGAAGCATGAGCGCCAGGAAATCCGCTGAGCTGTCGCCCGAAAGCATCGCGCGCTCCAATCGCAGGCGCCTCGCCGCCGAGGAGGGAGCGCTTGCACTGGCAGACGTCGAAAGGCAGTCCATCGAAATTCGCAAGAACATGGCGCGGCTTCGAGAGGCGCGCGAGGCCAAGCAAGCGGCCGACGCAGCCCTTCAGGCCGCCTTGCCGGCGCCCACGGTCAGGAAGCGCGCAAGCAGAGCGGCGCGAAAGCCGTCTTCGACGCCGGCGACGGAGCAGCCATCGCTACCCGCGAACGGTTCATAGCCCCGGAGATCGGGCCTCAGGCGCGCGGGCTCACTTCGCCTGCTTTGCCGCCCGGATCTCGGCGAACTCGGCGTCGGGATGGGTGACGATGGTGGTGAACATGATGCCGCTGATGATGAGCGACCAAGCGGTGTTCCAATAAATCCAAAACACGTGCCAGCCTCCGGTTCGACCTCGTCCGCTTGCGGGATCAGCATAACGGCAAGGCGAGGCTGATGTTCCCGGCGCGAAATACAGCGCTATTTTTGTTTGGTCGGCGGCGGCGTGCGATCGGTTTGGCCGGTGTGGCGCTTTGCCACGACGTCCTCATCGCGCGGACCCTCGCGCGGGCGCGGCGGCGGCTTGGGCTGGCCTTTCTGGCCGCCATGCTTGCCGCCCATGTCGGGCTTGCCTTCGAGGTCATTTTCACGGGGCATATGGGTCAATGCACTTCCGCGGCATTGGTTCGCAATGCCGATGCGATGTTGTGCCTGTGAACGAGTTCATAGGATCGTCGCCGTTTGCAGTGCACGATCATGTGCGGGCCCCGGGGTTTCAAACGGATGGACTTGGCTTGATGCGGAAACGATTGGTCGCCTGGACCATTTTGACCTGCGCGCTGCTGGCGGTGGCCGTGTGGGGCCTGCTCGGGGCACCCAACACTGCGTCCGGCCCGCATCTGCCGTCCCGCAGCCAGACGGCCGCAGTGCGGTAGCCACCCGCGCGACCGATACAATTTCGGCATCGATCGATCTTCAACCGGAACTTGGTACGGCGGCACGGCTCCCGCTATCCTCCGGACAAAACGACAAGGCCGTAACGCTGTAAGGAGGAGCCCCATGCCGAAACCGACACGCCGCATCGCGCCACGCGCTGCGATCGCCACCACCCTCGCCTTCCTCACCCTCGTTTCTGGAGTCCGCCCCGGCATGGCCGAGACCTTCGCCTATGTCGGCAACGCCGACAGCAACGACATCAGCGTGTTCAAGCTGGCCGAGAGCGGCGAGATGACACCGGTGCAGACCGCCGCCTTCACCGGCGTCGACAAGCCCGGCTCGTCGACACCGCTCGCGATCACGCCCGACCACCGCGTGCTGATTGCCGGCGTGCGCTCGCAACCATTCCTCGCGGTGAGCTTTGCGATCGATCCCAAAACGGGCCAGCTCAGCCCTATCGGCAACGGACCGCTTGCCGACAGCATGGCGAACATCGCCGTCGACAGCACTGGCAAATTCCTGTTCAGCGCCTCCTATGGCGGCAACAAGGTCGCGCTCAATCCGCTGCTCGCCAACGGCGTCGCCGGCGAGCCGAAGCAGGTGATTCCGACCGGGCTGAATGCGCACGCCTTCCTGCCCTCGCCCGACAACCGCTTCGTGTTCGCGACCAATCTCGGTTCGGATCAGGTGCTGACCTTCGCGTTCGATGCAGTCGCGGGCACGCTGGCGCCGAGCGATCCGCCGGTGACCAAGGTGCCGGAGAAATCGGGACCGCGGCACTTCGTGTTCCATCCCAACGGCAAGTTCGTCTATCTCATCCATGAACTGAACGGCGACGTCGCGGCGTTCAGCTATGAGGCCAAGAGCGGCGCATGGGACGAGATCCAGCGCACCACCGCGCTGCCAGAAGGCTTTACTGGCAAGCCCTGGGCCGCCGACATCCACATCACTCCGGACGGCCGTTTCCTCTACGCCTCCGAGCGCACCACCAACACGCTCGCCGGCTACAAGGTCGACGCAACAAGCGGCAAGCTGACCACGATCGGCAGCGTGCCGACGGAGAAGCAGCCGCGCGGCTTCCACATCGATCCGACGGGGCGCTACCTCGCCGCGGTCGGCGAGCTCTCCGACAGCATGACGGTCTATGCGATCGACCAGAGCAGCGGCGCGCTCGCCAAGCTGAAATCCTATCCCACCGGCAAGAAGCCGAACTGGGTGGAGTTCTTGACGCTGCCGTGAGGGATCCAGTGCCTCCACAGCGTCATGGCCGGGCTTGACCCGGCCATCCACGCCTTGCCCGCGGTGCGAAGAACGTGGATGCCCGGGACAAGCCCGGGCATGACGAGTGTGTCGGGCGGCAACCACCGGCGAACCTCGTCGTCCTTGCCACGACTAATCTACCAAGCGGCATCGCGCCGCCTGCGCTGCGGCATTCTCATCCGGCCGGCCCATGGTCCGCCGCGGTTGCTTCTGCTAACGATGAGGCCGTCAAGGCCCCAACCGGAATGACCGATGCGTCGATTGCCTGCGCGTTCCTTTCCTAAAAGACTCGTTGCTCTCGCCGGACTGGTTCTGCTGTCCGCCCAGCCCGCGCGCGCCGCCGATGACGACGCGCCCAAGGGGCCCGCGGTCACGGTGCTGAAGGTCGCAAAATCCTGCTTCTCCGACATCGTCGAGGCCACCGGCACGATCATCGCGCGCGAGGAGACCTCCGTGCGGCCGGAACGTCCCGGCCTGAAGGTCACGGACGTGCTGGCGGAAGCCGGCGACACCACCACGGCCGGCCAGGTGTTGGCGCGGCTGGCGCTGCCCGAAGGCGGCACGCTTCAGGTCACCGCCCCCGTGGCGGGCGTGATCGCGACGTCGACCGCGCAGATCGGCAACCTCGCCTCGGCCAAGGGCGAGGCGCTGTTCACGATCGTGGCGCGCAGCGAATATGATCTCGTCGGCCTGGTCGCGACCACCGATATCCGGAAGCTCGCGGTCGGCCAGCAGGCGACGGTGCGCATTGCCGGCGCGGGCGATCTCGACGGCAAGGTGCGCCGCATCGGACCGACCGTCGAGCCGAACATCCAGCAGGGAATGGTCTATATCGGCATCTCCTCGCAGAAGCGGCTGCTGCTGAACGCGAGCGGGCGCGCGCTGATCAAGACCGGGCAGAGCTGCAACGTCGCGGTGCCGCTGACCTCGGTGCAGTATTCCACCGCCGGCACCGTGGTGCAGGTGATCCGCCGCAACCGCGTCGAGACCAAGCGGGTCGAGATCGGGCTGATGTCGGGCGGAAATATCGAGGTTCGCGATGGCCTCAACGAAGGCGATATCGTCGTCGCCCGCGCCGGCGCGATCCTGCGCGAAGGCGATCCGGTGCGTCCGGTGATGGCCACGGAAGCCGCGAAGTAAGTCTCGCCTCAACCGTCATTGCGAGCGAAGCGAGCAATCCAGAATCTTTCTGCGGAGAGACCCTGGATTGCTTCGCTGCGCTCGCAATGACGATGTGGGGGCAGAGGTCCGTTACACACGCATACCGTAGGGCGGGCAAAGCGACTTGTCCGCCGTAGCTCGGCGAGCGAAGGCGGAAGCGTGCCCACGTCTTCTGTCGAAATCTCGGAAAGATGGTGGGCACGGCGCTTTGCGCCTTTGCCCATCCTACAATTTACGGCTAGCCGCCGGCGGCTTCGCCGAAATGGACGTCCTCGAGCAGCGAGGAGGAGATGGTCGGGACCTGGTCGCCTTCGGAGGCGCGGGAGATGGCGACGCGGGTCTTGTTGAAGACGCTTTCGGCGCTGCCCTGCGCATTGAGGTTGGTGAGGAACTCGCCGACCAGCACGCTGTACTCGCCCTTGCCGTCGTCGACGACCTTGCCGGGCGAAGCCGAGGAAAGGATCAACGCGTTGTCCGTCGCGCTGATCGGTGCAAGACCATGGCTGTAGGAGCGGAAGCGGCGCTCGTAGGGGTTACGGCGGGAGGCGTCGACGACGACGAGCTTGGCCTTCGCGCCCTGCTCCTTCATCATGTCGAGCACGCCGTCGATGGAGACACCCTGGCGGCGGACGTCGCTTTCCTTCCAGATCACGGCATCGACCGGCAGCATGTAGCTCTCGCGGCCGGCCTGCACGCCGTAGCCGCCGAAGAACAGCATGACGACGGTGTCGCGCTTGATCCGGGACTTCAGGCGGTTGACGGCGCGGACCATGTCGTCCTTGGTCGCGTCTTCCACCATATCGACGTCAAAGCCGTTCTTGCGGAGCGACGAGGACAGCGCGCGGGCGTCGTTGATCGACTGCGTCAGCGGCGCGCTGGCGTCGGGATAATGTCCATTGCCGATGACGAGGGCGAGGCGGGACGACTGGCCGATCGAGCCAGTGACCTCGTCGGTCGACACGGCCTTGGCGGCATCGATCGCGCGCATGTTGAGGGCAGCATGGGCGCCGATCACGAGCGACACCGTGCCGATGAGGGCTGCGGCCACCGCGATCGTGCGTCTGGAAAGCTCGAGCTGCCTTACATTCATCTCGGTTCGTTCCTGTGCCAAAGACCAGCCAAGCGCGCGCACAATGTTTGAGTAGCGCGATGGTGGCTTCAGGTTTGAGGGATTGGCCGGGGATGTGCCCCCGAACTGCGCGCAATTTGCGGCGCCGCACCAAACAAAGCCTTAACCGGATATCTCCTCCCCGGCAATAGATCGCCCAAAATTTGAGCTAAGTGACTGAAGATATTGGTTAATCCTCCGAGCGGGATTTGCACGTTTTTTCGTCGCGAGCCCCTTGTAACGGCCTCAATCATGCAGCTCCCGTGCCGGATTTTTCCGTGACCGCCATCACATTTGAATTTCCCGCGAATCCGGGTAGCTTTTTCAAAGACTTGGAGGGGGTGGCGCGCAGATGGGAGCGCGCCGGCCGGCCCCCGGCCAAAGCCCCGCGACCAGGTATTTCATGAGCTTTCATTATTTTGCCGGCGCCGCCTGCCGGGCGCTGACGGCGCGAAAAGACGGCCCCTCGCTTTACGACGTCTGCGATCCCGTATTGTCGGGCCCAGCCAGCGGCGATCCGCATCTGGCCAAGTTCTACAAGACCGCGCTCGGCAATCCCGCATTGCGGATCCTGCTCCGCCGCGCCGGGCTGCCCGAGTTGCGCGACGAGGCGAAGCTGACCCGGCTTCGCACGGCGCTGGTGCGGGCGCGCGACGACGCCGAGCCCGACTGGGCGGCGGTCGGCCAGCCCGTCGCCGATCTCGTCGACAGCATCGCGCTCGACCATCCGAAACCGCCGCCGGCGATATTCACCGGCCTAGCGCCGCAACAGGCGCAGATCGACGGCGTGATCCGCGACTGCGCGCAGCATCTGCTCGGCTCGTACCGCAAGAACGGCTTCCTGCCGACCTATGCCGCCTTCAACCTGATCGGCGACCCCGATGTCCGTGGGCGCGAGCTGATCATGGCGCTGACGGGGCTGAACGCGCGCGGCTACAAGAACTCCTCGCTGCTGTTCAACCTCGCCCGCGTCTTCATCGCGCGCTCACAGGCAGCGGCCGTCGTCAATCCGCCCTGGAGCGGCATTGCCGAGCCGATGTGGGAGCCGGTGCAGATCCGACACCGCTCGGCCTATTACGACGCGTTCTTCATCGAGGCGCTGCTGAGCTATGTCGAGACCGGGCTCGCCTCGCCGGCCGACAAGATTGCATCCGAGCGTGCGATCGCCGACATGGTCGATTTCTGCGTCAACATCAGCCGCGAAGAGGTCGAGGGTATCGACGGCACACGCTTCAACGTCATCACCGCGCTCGCGCCGGCGCCGCATCCGCGCTTCTCCCGCTTCTTCGCCCAGATCAAACAGGACCTCGGCTTCGGCGTCTACGTGCCGGATTGCGACACCACGGCGTGCTCGATCTCGGCAGCGACCCAAGCCGGCTGCACCGATCCGATCATCGACCAGCCGCTGCTTGACTTCTATTCGGGCTATCAGGTGCTTGCCGGCGTCAACGAGCCGCGCGTGACCGTGCCGCTCAACGACAACATCGACTACGAGGGCGGCGTCGCGACCTGGATCGACAATCTCAAAGGCGAGCGGCCCTACGGCAACGATCTCGATCCGACGCTCAATCTCGACATTCTCGAGGTCAGCTTCCGCAACCTCGCGCGCTGGAAGATTCTTGAGACGCCGGCGCGGCTGGCGACCGTTCATCGCATCATCGGCTTCCAGAAGCGACTCGCCGCCAGCGGCGCCTTCGCCAATCCGCGCTCGCACATCTACTATCTGCCCGAGCTCTACAGCGCCTATTTCGGCCGCTGCTATGCGGCCTTCCTCGCACTGCCGCTGGCAGCACAGGCCGCGATCGACCCCGACGGCGATTTCGATTTCATCCGCCATCGCGTGCTCTCCTACGTCAAGGGCGAGCTGATGGCCGCGGAGATGAACGTGTTCGACGCGGCGCTGGCGCTGATCGCGCTCGGCCATCTCGGCGCCGACCCGCGCGCCTTCGCGCCGGCGCTGAACGTGATCGTCGCGAGCCTCGGCGAAGGCGGCCGCCGCGGCCCGTTCCGCGCCTATGAATGGAACAAGATGAAGACGCCGACGCGGATTCTGGTGGGTGGTCCCGAGGTGACGTCGGCCTTCGTGCTGATGGGGCTGGCGGTGGCGAAGCGGGCGATGGCGCGGGGGTGAGGAGTCCTCTTACCCTCCCCTGGAGGGGGAGGGTCGATTGCGCGCAGCGCGAGCGGGGTGGGGTGACGGTCTCTCCGCGACGAACAGTGCCCGAGTGGAGAGATCACCCCACCCCGTCACGCAATCTCGCTTCGCTCGATCGCGTGCTGACCCTCCCCCTCCAGGGGAGGGTCAGCAAGCCCTGCCACAATGACGGGAAGTTGAAAGCTCAATCGTTAGGCAGGCGCTGGCCGGGCGGCCAAAAGCCGACCACAATTGCGACGTCTATCGAGATTTTCCTCACACGCGGACCGGCATGTTGCGAAAATTCCTGATTGCGCTGTCTTTGCTCGCCATCCCCTCGCTGGCCCAGGCCGCCGACATCACCGGCACCGCAAAGGTCCGCTCCGGCGATTCCGTCCTGATCGGGAACACGCGGGTCCGGCTCGGCGGCATCGACGCGCCCGCGGTCGACCAGCTCTGCCTCAACACAAAAACCGAACGCTGGACCTGCGGCATCGCGGCGCGCGACGAGCTCGCCAAATACACCGAAGGCAAGAGCTGGGTCTGCCACGCCCGCGCGATCGACCGGCGCGGCCGCACCGTGGCGCGCTGCGAGGTCGGCGGCGAGGACATCCAGAAATGGCTGGTGCGCAGCGGCTGGGCACTCGCCTACACCCGCGTCTCTCACGACTACGAACCCGATGAGGCGGCCGCGCGCGAGGCAAAGGCCGGCATGTGGCAGGGCGCCTTCATCGCGCCGTGGGACTGGCGCGTCCGCAACAAGAAGACCACCATCCTGGGCGCGACCAAGCCGCCCGAGGGCGCGCATGCGGTGCTGCTCGCCTCGGCCTCCGGGCCGGTCGCGCCCTCGCCGGACTGCACCATCAAGGGCAACGTCAACACCGCCGGCGAGTGCATCTATCACCAGCCGACCAGCCGCTGGTACACCCAGATCAAGATGAAGATCAGCAAGGGCACCCGCTGGTTCTGCTCGGTGGAAGAGGCCGAAGCCGCCGGCTGCCGCGAGACCAAGAGATAAGTGCATGGTCCGGAAAAGTGTGAGGCGGTTTTCCGACAAGACCATGCTCGAAACAAAAACCACCCCAGACCTGCGTTTTGCGTGCTTTTCTTGGGCTTCCACGGCGCGTAGAACGTGAGTCAGCGACCCACCAGCCTGTTCTCAAGCAACAAGGACCAACAGCAATGACCGTTCGCGCGGGCCGGGAATTTCTGGCCATCCCCGGGCCCACCACGATGCCCGACGAGGTGCTGCAGGCGATGCATCGTCCGGCGATCGACATCTACTCCAAAGAGATGCACGAGCTGACCGATACACTTCTCGCAGACATCTCGAAGCTGTTCGCGACCAAGGGCAAGTCCTACATCTACATCGCCAACGGCCATGGCGCCTGGGAAGCCGCGCTGAGCAACGTGCTGTCGCGCGGTGACAAGGTGCTGGTGCTGGAGAGTGGGCGCTTCGCGATCGGTTGGGGCAACGCCGCAGCCCTGATGGGCGCCGAGGTCGAGGTGCTCAAGGGCGACTGGCGCCGCGCTGTGCGGCCGCACGAGGTCGAAGAGCGCCTGCGCCGCGACAAGGAGCACACCATCAAGGCCGTCGTCGTCGTCCAGGTCGACACGGCATCGGGCGTGCAGAACGACATCGAGGCGATCGGCAAGGCGATCAAGGCCAGCGGCCATCCCGCGCTGTATATGGTGGACACTGTCGCCTCGCTCGGCTGCATGCCGTTCGAGATGGACAAATGGGGCATCGACGTCGCGATGTCCGGCTCGCAGAAGGGCCTGATGACGCCGCCCGGCCTCGGCTTCGTCGCGGCGAACGCGCGCGCACTCGAGGTGCAGAAGAAGGCCAACATGTCGACGCCCTATTGGAGCTGGAGCGAGCGCGAGGGCAGCGAGAATTATCGCAAATATGCCGGCACCGCGCCGGTGCATCTGTTGTTCGCGCTGCGCAAGGCGATCGACCTGCTGCACGAGGAAGGGCTCGAAAACGCGTTCCGCCGCCACAGCCTGCTCGGCGAAGCCGCGCGCCGCGCCGTCTCCGCCTGGTCGGAAGGCCAGGTGCTCGGCTTCAACGTCGCGGAGGCGAGCGAGCGCTCCAACACCGTGACCACGGTGACCATGAGCAATGGCCACGATCCGGCGCTGCTGCAACGCTATTGCAAGGACAAGTGCGGCGTCGTGCTCGGCACCGGCATCGGCGATCTCTCGGGACAAGCCTTCCGTATCGCCCATATGGGCCACGTCAATGCGCCGATGCTGCTCGGCACGTTGGGGGTGGTCGAGATCGGCCTGAATGCGCTGAAGATCCCGCACGGCAAGGGTGGGCTGGAAGCCGCAGTCGCGTATCTCGGCGAGCAGGTGGCGGTGTAATCTCTTCCTTCTCCCCTTGTGGGAGAAGGTGGCGTAGGCGGCCTTCGGCCGCCGTTCTTAGGAACGCCGAAGCGAAGCTTCGGCTATGGCGCCGGATGAGGGGTTTCTCTCCGCAAACTTCACTGCGAGAGTTGTACGCGCGGATAGATACCCCTCACCCGTCTCGCCGCTACGCGGCGAGCCACCCTCTCCCACAGGGGGAGAGGGGGAAAGGTCAGCGCTCCACGCGATACGCCTCGATCTGCGCCTTCAGCGCATCCAGCGACGCTAGCGGCGCCTCAGGATCGACGCGATACTCTCCACGCGCCAGCCAATTCAGCACCATCGCGTCCACCGCCGGCGAATGGTGGATGACGTCGCTGTAGTTATCGAGATCGTGCGTCACGTCCCTGATCGCGCGGAAATCGTATAGACGCACATTCGGAAGCTGCGTCAGCCGCTCGGCGATTCGCGCGGTGAGGTCGGTGACGATCTTCAGCGTCGCAGGCGAGGCATCGCGCATCGCGACGAACTGCAGGACCGAATAGGGCGGCAAGTAGATGTCGAAGGTCACGTCCGGATGACGCGTGATCAACCCGGCGGCGTCGCGCTCGAAATGCCGGAGCATGGCGTCGTAGCCATAGCCTTCGCCGAGGAAGCGGCTGCGCACGGGGCTCGTGATGTAGGCGAACGAGGCAAGCGTCTTCTTCGCATTGTAGTCACGCGCGACGTCGAAATCGCGCGGCAGCGCGTGGATGTCGTCGACGTCGGACAGCGCGAACTTGACGGGGAGAAACGGCGCCGCCTGGGTCAGCTTCTGCTGCAGCGGCGGGATCGACCGCAGCAGCGCGAACAGGGATTCCTTCGCCATCGCGGCGCTGAACAGATAGGACGCGATGCCCTTCGTTGTCTGGCGATAGAGATCGACGGACAGAAAGGGATCGGCCTCGATATCCGCCGCATCGACAAAGATGAAATCGTCCATCGCCCAGATCACGCGCCGGGCGCCGCGCTCGATCGCCCGCTCCAGCACAAAGCCCTGCTGGCGCGAATTGGACCCGGTCATCGCCAGCTTGAGCGAGTGGACGCCGAGCGCGCGATCGATGTCGCTCTGGCGGAAATGGATCGCGAGCGATGTGCCCATGAAGGCGGTGTCGAACGACTGGCTGCGGATCAACCCGGCATTCTGCACGCGCGTGTCGTCGGAATAGAAGGCGGTGAGACGCGAGGGGCGAAACAGTTGCAGGGGATCGACGAGATAGGTGAGCACCGCCGCGCCCAGCACGCAGGCGATGCTGGCGAGCAGAAGACGTCTCAGATGTGTGAAATTGCCTCGCATCAGAACCGAAAATAGATGAATTCGCTGTGGCTCTGGATGCCGAGAATCCCGAGAGCGAGCACCAGCGACGCGCCGTAGAGAAACAGCGGCCGTATCCGCCCTGCCGGCAGGACCTCGCCGACCCTGCGATTGTCGTGATCGTATCCCATGATTCCTTGCGTGTTCGGCGCCAGCCACACCAGTGCGGCGTAGATCGACACCAGAACCAATGCGGCGATCTCCTCGCGGCCGAGGACGATATTCGACGGATCGGCCATCGCGTGGAGGACGCGCAGCGCCCAGGTAACGCTCTCGGCGCGGAAGAAAACCCAGGCCACGACGACGGCGAGGAACGTCAGCATGGCTCCGACAATGCGGGCCGGGCGCACGAGCAACGCCGGGACGTTGGGCACCAGCGCGTTGAAGGCATGATTGACGCAGAGATAAGCGCCATGCAGCGCGCCCCAGGCGACAAAAGTCCAGGCCGCGCCGTGCCAGAGCCCGCCGAGCAGCATCGTGATCATCAGATTGACGTAGCGCAGCACGCGGCCGCGGCGATTGCCGCCGAGCGAGATGTAGAGATAGTCGCGCAGGAACTGCGACAAGGTCATGTGCCAGCGGCGCCAGAACTCGACGATGCTGGTGGCCTTGTAGGGTGAGTTGAAATTCACCGGCAGGAAGATGCCGAACATCAGCGATATCCCGATCGCCATGTCGGAATAGCCGGAGAAGTCGAAATAGAGCTGGAACGTGTAGGCGAGCGCACCACACCAGGCCTGATCAAAGCTCGGCGAGCGCGCCTCGAAGGCGAGCGCCACCAGCGGCTGGATGCCGTCGGCAAGGCAGGTCTTCTTGAACAGGCCGATCGCGAAGATGACGATTCCGCACATGATCAGGTGCGCGTCCGGATACTTGGTCTCCTTCCGCTCGAATTGCGGGATCATGTCCTTGTGGTGGAGGATCGGCCCCGCGATCAGATGCGGAAAGTAGGTCACGAACAGCGCATAGTGCGGCAAGGCGTAACGCGCGACCTGGCCACGATACGCATCCACCAGGAACGCGATCTGGGTGAAAGTGTAGAAGGAGATGCCGACCGGCAGCAGGATGTGGACCGCAACATGCGTGCCGGCCAGCGCATTGATGTTCTCGGCGACGAAGCCGGCATATTTGAAGATGCCGAGCACGAGGAGGTCGCCGACGACGCCGAGCGCGAGCGCCGCCTTTCGTTGCATTGGGGCGAGCTTCGCCGCGATCAGGAGATAGCCGACGCCGTAGTTGAAGGCGATCGAGATCAGCAGCAGGCCCACGAACTGCCAGCTGCCGATGGCGTAGAAGGCGAGCGAGGCCAGCGCCAGCCAGATCACCGGCGCCAGATTGCTGCGCCGCCCGAGCCAGAAATAGCCGGCCAGCACGGCCGGCAGGAACAGCAGGATGAACGAGTAGGAATTGAACAGCATCAGGCTGGACCGGAGGCGGGAATATCGCCCCTAAAGCATACAAGGGGGCGATCAACAACCCGGCGACTTGGCGCAGTCCTTGGCGCAGCGGCGCTGGCAATTCGCGGAATCGGGACGATATAAGGTGGAACACGGCGAGCGATGCGGCGCGCCTTTCTTCTCCCTCTCCCCGATCTTACGGGGAGAGGGTTGGGGTGAGGGGCCTCTCTCCGCGGATGAGATTGCCGAGGGACCTGTACCCCCCTCACCCGGATTGCATCTTCGATGCAATCCGACCTCTCCCCGCAAGCGGGGAGAGGTGAAGAACGGCGACGCACGGATACGAATGAGGACCGAGTGACACAAGCCAAGACACCTTCCCAGCCCCCCGTCGCCCCGCGCCGGCCGCATTCCTTCACGCGGCACGGGATCACCGTGACCGACGACTATGCCTGGCTGAAGGACGAGAAATGGCAGGAGGTGCTGCGTGATCCCGCCGTGCTCGATCCCGACATCCGCAAATATCTCGATGAAGAGAACGGCTACACCGAGAGCCTGCTCGGTCACACCTCGACCCTACAGAAGACGCTGGTGCGCGAAATGCGCGGGCGGATCAAGGAGGACGATTCCAGCGTGCCCTCGCCCGACGGCCCGTTCGCCTATTTCCGCAGGTTTCGCGAGGGTGGGCAGCACGAATTGTTCGGCCGCATGCCGCGCGACGGTGGCGAGGGCCATATCGTGCTCGACGGCGATGCGCTCGCGAAGCACCACAAATACTTCAAGTTCGGCGGCAGCCGCCACTCGAACGACCACAAGCTGCAGGCCTGGAGCGCCGACACCAAGGGCTCGGAATATTTTTCCATCCGCGTCCGCGACTGGGCCACGGGCAAGGATCTTGACGATTTGGTCGAGGAAACCGACGGCGGCATCGTCTGGAGCAAGGATTGCAAGAGCTTCTTCTACGTGAAGCTCGACGACAACCATCGCCCGATGCAGGTGTGGCTGCACAAGCTCGGCACCGGGCAGGCCGACGACACGCTCGTCTACGAGGAGCAGGATTCCGGCTGGTTCACCCATCTGCATGAGAGCACCAGCGGCCGCTTCTGCGTGATCGCGGGCGGCGATCACGAGACCTCGGAGCAACGGCTGATCGATCTCGCCCACCCCGAAGCGCCGCCGCGCCTGGTCGCAGCGCGCGAGGACGGCGTGCAATATTCGCTGGCCGACCGCGGCGACGAGCTCTTCATCCTCACCAATGCCGATGACGCCATCGATTTCAAGATCGTCACCGCGCCGCTTGGGGCACCCGAGCGCAAGAACTGGCGCGACCTGATCCCGTATCGTCCCGGCGTCTACATCATCGACCTCGATCTCTATGCCGGCCATCTGGTGCGGCTGGAGCGCGCCAATGCGCTGCCGTCGGTCGTGATCCGCGATCTCGCGACCAGGGACGAGCACGCCATCGCCTTCGACGAGGCCGCCTATTCGCTGGACACGATGGGCTCCTACGAATTCGAGACGACCAACTTGCGCTTCGCCTATTCGTCGATGACGACGCCGTCGGAAGTCTATGACTACGATATGGTCAAGCGCACGCGGACCTTACGCAAGCGCCAGGAGATCCCGTCGGGCCACGATGCGGCCGACTATGTCACGACGCGCATCATGGCCAAGGCGCATGACGGTGCCGAGGTGCCGGTGTCGATCCTCTATCGCCGCGGGCTGAAGCTCGATGGCTCGGCGCCGCTGCTGCTCTACGGCTACGGCTCCTACGGCATGGCGATGCCGGCCTCGTTCAACGCCAACCGGCTGTCGCTGGTCGACCGCGGTTTTGTGTACGCCATCGCCCATATCCGCGGCGGCGCCGACAAGGGCTGGGGCTGGTATCTCGACGGCAAGCGCGAGAAGAAGATCAACTCGTTCGACGATTTCTCAGCCAGCGCCCGCGCACTGATCGATGCGAAATACACCAGCGCAAAACGCATCGTCGGCCATGGCGGCTCGGCCGGCGGCATGCTGATGGGCGCGGTGGCAAACCGCGCCGGCGAGCTGTTCGCGGGCATTGTCGCCGAGGTGCCGTTCGTCGACGTGCTCAACACCATGCTCGACGACACGCTGCCGCTGACGCCGCCGGAATGGCCAGAGTGGGGCAACCCGATCGAGAGTGAGAAGGATTTTCGCACCATCCTGTCCTACTCGCCGTACGACAATGTCGCGGCGAAGGACTATCCGGCGATCCTGGCGATGGGCGGCCTGACCGATCCGCGCGTGACCTATTGGGAGCCGGCCAAATGGATCGCGCGCCTGCGCGCGACCATGAGCGGCGGCGGCCCAGTGTTACTCCGCACCAACATGGGCGCCGGCCACGGCGGCGCATCGGGGCGCTTTGACCGGCTGGATGAAGTCGCAATCGTGTACGCGTTTGCTCTGTGGGCGGCGGGGATGGCGGAGGCCGGGGTGTAGCGACACCTACCGCCGTCGTCCCTGCGAACGCAGGGACCCATACCGCGTGATTTATCGGAAGAGGGCGGGAGCAGTACCGACGAAGACTTCTTGACTGCGGTCTTCGCCAAACTGCTCCCTGGGGTTATGGGTCCCCTGCGTTCGCAGGGACGACAGGGGAGATTGTGGGACGATTTACCATCCCACAAGGCATCGCCTCACACCGCCCCATGCGCCTCCACGTAAAGCGCATACACCGAGTGGCTGCTCGCCATATAAAGCCGGTTGTTCTTCGGGCCGCCGAAGCAGAGGTTGGCGCAGCGTTCGGGCAGCTTGATGAAGGCGAGCGGCTTGCCGTCGGCGTTGAACACCATCACGCCGTCGAGATCTTCCGACTTGCCCCTGAGCTGAAAGACCTTGCGGCCGCCGATGTCGGTGGGTTCGGATTGCAGCGCGCCGTTGGAGCCCCAGCCGCACCAGAGATTGCCGTCGCGATCGACGCGAAAACCATCGAGCGAGGCCTGGTCGGCGGCATCGATCAGCTTGGTCTTGCCGCTCAAGCTGCCGTCGTCGCCGACATTGTAGCTCCAGATGCTGCGGTTGGGCGTGCCCTTCCATTCGACGATGTAGAGCTTCTTCTCGTCCGACGAGAAGGCGAGGCCGTTGGGATTGACGAGGTCGGTGAGGACGGCGCTGATCTTGCCGTCCTTGGCGATGCGATAGACGTTGGTGGTGGCCTGCTCGGACTTCTCCTTGTTGCCTTCCCACTCGCCGTTGATGCCGAACAAGGGATCGGTGAACCAGATGCTGTCGTCGGACTTCACCACGATGTCGTTCGGCGCGTTCAGCCGTTTGCCCTCGAACTTGTCGGCAAGAACCGTGATCTTGCCGTCCTTCTCGGTGCGGGTGATGCGGCGGGTCACGGAGTGCTCGCAGGTGACGAGGCGGCCCTGGCGGTCGCGCGCATTGCCGTTAGCGTAATTGGCGTTGGCGCGGAACACGCTGGTCTGCCCGGTCTTCTCGTCGAACTTCATGATCCGGTTGTTGGGAATGTCGGAGAACAGCAGATAACCGCCCTCGGGGAAATAGGCGGGACCTTCGGCCCAGCGCATGCCGGTTGCGACCTGCTCGACCGTCGAGGAATAGAGCCGGTATTTTCCAAAGCTCGGATCGAGGATCTGGACGGCGGGATCGGGGTAGCGCTGGTTGGGCGTGAACGGAAACGACTGGGCACCGGCGGTGCGGGCGAGAAGTGCGGACGCCGCCGCCGCACCGGCGCCAGCCATGAGACTACGTCGCGTGAAATTCATAAGTATCCTCCCTGCTCGATAAAAGGCCGGCGCTTGATGCGCCGGCTCGTTTCTTGACGTGACTTCGCTTCGGCCTAGCGGCCGTTCTTCTTCCGCCATTCCGCAAAGTCAGTGAGCGTCTGCGGATCGGTGGCGGGATAGAGACCGAAGATGCCGCGGCCTCGGCCTACTTCCTCGGTGACGAAGTCTTCGAACGCGGTCATTTCGAAGGTTTCATTCGCGATCTCGTCGGCGAGATGCGCGGGGATCACGATGACGCCGTCGCTGTCGCCGAGAATGACGTCGCCCGGGAAAACCGGCGCATCGCCGCAACCGATCGGCACGTTGATCTCGATCGCCTGGTGCAGCGTGAGGTTCGTCGGCGCCGAGGGACGATGATGGTAGGCGGGAATGCCTAGCTTCGCGATCTCGGCGGAATCGCGAAAGCCGCCATCGGTGACGACGCCGGCGACGCCGCGCTTCATCAATCGCGTCACCAGGATCGCGCCGGCCGAGGCCGCGCGCGCGTCCTTGCGGCTGTCCATCACCAGCACGCTGCCGGGCGGACAATCCTCGATCGCCTTGCGCTGCGGATGCGAGCGATCCCTGAAGACGTCGATGGTGTTGAGGTCCTCGCGCGCCGGCATGTAGCGCAGCGTGAAGGCCTCGCCGACCATGGTCGGCTGGTCGGCGCCGAGCGGGTGCACATCCTGGATCATCTGGATGCGCAGGCCGCGCTTGAACAGCGCGGTGGCGACGGTGGCGGTGGAGACGGATTTGAGCTTGTTGCGTGTGGCTTCGCTGAGTTTGGACATCTCGTACTCTCTCATCTTCGTCATTCCGGGATGCGCCGGAACGGCGCAGGCCCGGAATCCATACTCACGATCGTGGTTATGGATTCCGGGCTCGCCGCTTCGCGGCGCCCCGGAATGACAGGTTGCTAGTAGATTGACGGCTCGCCGATCGGCGCGCCGAAATCGGTCTCCAGGAAGTCGAAGTCGCAGCCGTCATTGGCCTGCTTGATGTGCTTGGTGAACATCCAGCCATAGCCGCGCTCGAAGCGGCGCTCGGGCTGCTTCCAGGCGGCGCGACGCTTTTCGAGCTCGGCTTCGCTCACATCGAGATTGATGGTGCGCGCTGCGACGTCGAGCGTGATGCGGTCGCCATTCCGCACCAGCGCCAGCGGGCCGCCGACATAGGATTCGGGCGCAACGTGCAAAATGCAGGCGCCATAGCTGGTGCCGCTCATGCGCGCGTCCGAGATCCGCACCATGTCGCGCACGCCCTGCTTCACGAGCTTGGTCGGGATCGGCAGCATGCCCCACTCCGGCATGCCCGGCCCGCCCTGCGGCCCTGCATTGCGCAGGATGA
Organism: Bradyrhizobium sp. 956_D2_N1_4; assembly: GCF_052076025.1. Lineage (NCBI taxonomy): Bacteria > Pseudomonadati > Pseudomonadota > Alphaproteobacteria > Hyphomicrobiales > Nitrobacteraceae > Bradyrhizobium > Bradyrhizobium sp. 956_D2_N1_4. Next base: position 7,348,457 of record NZ_CP197237.1, read on the forward strand.
GGATGTGATCCTCGGTGACGTCCAGGTTGGGATCGTCGACCGCCTTCTTCATCGACGGATAGTCGTCGAACACCAGCGCAGGCCCGGTGTGCTTGAGGAAGCGCGGCGCACAGGCGCTCGGCTTGATGACGCAGCCGTCGGGCGCGAGATTGCCCTTGAGCACGGCGAGCGCGCCCTCCTTGTAGATGGGGTTATCGACGCCGCGGATGACATCGGCATTGTGCACTTCGGCGCCTTCGATGTTTTCGCCGACAGTCTGACCGGTCACGGTGATGCAGTCGAGATGCAGATGCGGCTTGATCTGCCCCATCAGCGCCGGCAGGCCGCCCGCATAGAAGAAGTCCTCCATCAGATAGGCGTCGCCGCTCGGCCGGACGTTGGCAATGACCGGCACCTTGCGGCTCGCGATCTCGAAATCGTCGAGGCCGATGTCGAGGCCGGCGCGACGGGCCTGTGCGATCAGATGGATGATCGCGTTGGTCGAGCAGCCCATCGCCATCGCGACCGCAATCGCATTCTCGAACGCCTTGCGGGTCTGGATCGTCTTCGGCGTCAAATCCTCCCACACCATCTCGACGATACGGCGGCCGCATTCCGACGCCATACGGATGTGGTTGGCGTCGGCGGCCGGAATCGAGGAGGCGCCCGGCAGCGTCATGCCGATCGCCTCGGCAATCGCGGTCATGGTCGAGGCCGTGCCCATGGTCATGCAGGTGCCGTAGCTCCGCGCAATGCCGGCTTCGATATCGAGCCAGTCTTTGTCGGAAATCTTGCCGGCGCGCCGCTCGTCCCAGTATTTCCAGCCGTCGGAGCCGGAGCCGAGCGTCTTGCCCTTCCAATTGCCGCGCAGCATCGGTCCCGCCGGCAGATAGATCGCCGGGATGTTCATCGAGGTCGCACCCAGCAGCAGCGCCGGAGTGGTCTTGTCGCAGCCGCCCATCAGCACCACGCCGTCGACGGGATGGCTGCGCAACAGCTCCTCGGCGTCCATCGCCAGAAGATTGCGATAGAGCATCGTGGTCGGCTTCAAGAGCGATTCCGACAGCGACAATGCCGGCAACTCGATCGGCAAGCCGCCCGCCATCAGGATGCCGCGCTTGACGTCGTCGACGCGCGACTTGAAGTGCATGTGGCAGGGCTGCGCGTCCGACCAGGTGTTGAGGATCGCGATGATCGGGCGGTCCTTCCATTCCTCCGGGGCGTAGCCCATCTGCATCGTGCGGGAGCGGTGGCCGAACGAGCGGAGGTCGTCGGGCGCGAACCAGCGCGCGCTGCGGAGCTGGTCGGGCGTGATTTTCTTCTTGGTCATGATTGGGTGCCCCATTTCTGGACGGTGTTCCGCTCGATGGCGCGGAAGATCAGGTTCTCGACAAAAAGCCCGATGATAATCACCGTCAAGAGGCCCGCAAACACTGCGGGTATGTCGAGGAGGTTGCGGTTCTCGAAGATGAACCAGCCAAGCCCGCCCTGGCCCGAAGACACGCCGAACACCAGCTCGGCCGCGATCAGGGTACGCCATGCAAAGGCCCAGCCGATCTTGAGGCCGGTGAGAATCGAGCCGAACGCGGCGGGGATGAGGATTTTTGCGACGTAGGGCAGCCCGCGCAGGCCGTAATTGCGGCCGACCATGCGCAGCGTGTTGGACACGCTCTTGAAGCCGGAATGGGTGTTGAGCGCGACCGGCCACAGCACCGAATGGATCAGCACGAAAACAAGACTGCCGTTGCCGAGGCCGAACCAGATCAAGGCCAGCGGCAACAGCGCGATCGCCGGCAACGGATTGAACATCGCCGTAACAGTCTCGAGGAAGTCGGTGCCGATCCGCGTCGAGATGGCGAGCACAGTGAAGATCGCGGCCAACACGATGCCGGCCGAATAGCCCATGAACAGCACCTTCAGCGAGGTCCATGCCCGCATCGGAATGGTGCCGTCCTTGACCCGGTCGTACAGCGTCGCGATGGTGTCGTGCAACGTCGGAAACAGCAGCGGATTGTCGAGGGCGACGCCATAGGCTTCCCAGACCGCCGCCAGGAACAGGATGATGACGGTCTTGCGGACAAAACCGTCGTTCCACAACAGCTCCGGCACGCTCAGCTTGCGCTCGACCTCGCCCGCACCGCCGGTCGCGGCGACCGACGCGTCACGCAACAATATTCTCGCTTCGCCCATGACAGGCCCCCCTCAATGCGCCACAGCTTCGGCCGCGAACAGGAGATCGTGGATCTCCTTCTCCAGCCGGCCGGCGCCGCCGTCTCCATTCGAGACCTTGTCGACGTCGACGACCTCGGCCTTGACGCGGCCGGGATGCGGCGACAGCAGCAGGATGCGGTTGCCGATGCGGATCGCTTCCGCGATGGAATGCGTCACGAACAGCACCGTGAATTTTGTCTCGTTCCAGAGCTGAAGCAGCTCGTCCTGGCAGGTGCGCCGCGTCAGCGCGTCGAGCGCGGCGAACGGCTCGTCCATCAGCAGGATGTCCGGCTCCATCGCCATGCCGCGCGCGATCGCAACGCGCTGCTTCATGCCCCCGGACAGCGTGTGCGGATAGGCATCGACGACGCGGGTGAGTCCGACCTTCTCGATATAGGCCCGCGCGCGGGCCTCGGCGTCCTTGCGCGACAATTTTCGCGCGGTCAGCAACGGGAACATCACGTTGGCGAGCACGCTCTTCCAGGGCAGGAGCTGGTCGAACTCCTGAAAGATCATCATGCGGTCCGCGCCCGGACCATGAATCTCGCGATCGTTGATGGTCATGCGGCCCTCGCTCGGCGTCATGTAGCCGCCGACGGCCTTGAGCAGGGTCGACTTGCCGCAGCCGGACGGCCCGAGCAGCACGAAGCGGTCGGACCTGTCGACCGTGAAGCTGACCCTTTCGGTGGCGGTAACGACGGCGCTGGAGGTTTTGTAGCGCAGCGTCACAGAGCTGACGTCGAGCAGCGCCATCAGTTGCCCTTCAGGTCGTGCGCGACGGGGAGATAATAGTCCGTCCAGGCCTTGGGCTGGTTCTTCAGCGTGCCGGTCTTGAATAGATGGGCTGCGAATTTCATCGTGCCCTGCGGCTCGAGATTCCACTCCATCATGCCGGGCTCCTTCAGGAGATCGAGCAGCTCATCCACCGAGGTCTTGTCGCCGGTGATCTCCTTGTAGATCTCGACCGCCTGCTTGGTGTCGCTGCGGATCAGATCCTGCGCTTCCTTGGTGGCATCGCGCACCGCCTGGATGATCTTCGGATTGGCGTCGGCGAATTTCGTCGTGGTGAAGAACTGCGCCTGGCTCAGCGGACCGCCCATCACGTCAGGCGAATTCAGCACGACATGCGCGCCCGGCACGTTCTTCAGCTCCAGGAAAGTGAAAGGCGGGATCGAGAAGTGGGTGTGCACCTCGTGCTTGGGATTGGACAGCGCCGCATAGGCGTCGGGATGGCCGAGCTGCACGGTGTTGACGTCGAGCTTCGACCATTGGTCGGCGCCGAAGGCCTCCGCGGCCGCGATCTGGAGCACGATCGCCTGCGTCGAAACCTTCACCGTCGGCACCGCGATCTTGTCGCTCGGACCAAAATCCTTGATCGACTTGATGTTGGCGTCGCGGCTGATCAGCGTCATCGGCTGCGCCGAGGTCGCGACGATGCCCTTCACGCCGCCGCGGGTGCGGTCCCACAGCAAGAGAAGATTGCCGGTGCCGGTGTTGAGGATGTCGACGCCGCCGGCGAGCAGCGCATCGGTCTGCGCGCCGCCGCCGGAAAAGGTCACCCATTTGGTGGTGACGCCGGGTACGCCGAGCGAAGCTGCGTGCTTCTCGATCAGCTTCTGCTTTTCCATGATGTGGCTCGGCATGTAGAAAATGCCGGGCTGGCGCGACAGCGAGATCTCGGATTTCTGCTGCGCACGCGCCGCGGATACCGGCAGGACGGTTGCGGCGATCAGGGCGGCAGCCGCAAGCTTGCTACGAAGATGCTTGATCATTGTTGTGTGTTTCCTCCGGCCAGCGTCGAGCTGCGTTGACCCTGCTGATGCACTAATATATTAGTGCATCAAAGGCAAGCCCGCGGGACCCGCCATGGAAGCAACCGATACCGCGCCGCGCGCGGCACGACCCGCAAAAGCCGTTTCAAGGCTCGATCGCGCCCGCCAGGCCGCGCCGCAGGTGTTCGAGCGGCTGCGCAATGCGATCATCGCCCTGGAACTGCCGCCGGGCGCGCCCCTGTCACGCGCCGAGCTTGCCGGCCAGTTCGGCGTCAGCTCGACACCGGTGCGCGATGCGCTGATGCGGCTGGAGGAGGAAGGGCTCGTCGACGTGTTTCCGCAGCACGCGACCGTGGTCAGCCGAGTCGACGTCGGCCGCGCCGAGCAGGCCCATTTCCTGCGCCAGGCGCTGGAGCTCGAAATCGTCCGGATGCTCGCGGAACAGCATGACCAGGCCCTGGTCATCCGCCTTGACCACGCGATCGCGCTCCAGCAGCAATTCGCCAAGGCCGGGGACTTCGAGAGCTTCATCGCCGGCGACAATGATTTTCACGCGCAGCTCTACGCCGCCGCCGGAAAGCAAGACCTGTGGACGCTGGTGCGCAGCCGCAGCGGGCATATCGACCGGCTGCGCCGGCTGCATCTGCCCTCGCCCGGCAAGGCCCAGAACATCGTCCGCCACCACAAGCTGATCACGCGCGCGATCGAGGCCGGAGACGCTGACGCCGCGCAACAGCATCTGCGCAAGCACCTGTCGGGCACGCTCAGCGAGCTCGACAAGATCCGGAGCCACCATCCCGAATACCTGACCGATTAGGCCCGCGACACGATCCCGGCGTGCGTCAGGGACCGCATGTGCACGTAAGCATGCATATGGCCGACCTCGCCGGAATCGCGCGAGGCGGACAAGGTGTCGGCCGCGAAGTGCTTGCAGGCCGGACGGAAACCGCGCAACAATTTCGCATTTGATGCTTTGATTTGGGGTCGCTGGAACGTCCCATCCGGCCCGGAGGGTTTCAGACGTGGCCAACATCCTGATTGTGGATGACGACCCGGCCGTGCAGATCACGATCCGGCTGATCCTGGAGAGGGCCGGCCATCACGTCACCGCCGCCGGCGACGGCCACACGGGGCTTGCGCTGTTCGAGGCGAGCCGGTTCGACCTCCTGTTCCTCGACATATTCATGCCCGGCATGGACGGACTGGAGACCATGCGCCACATCCGGGTGCTGCAGTCGGCCCTTCCGATCATCGTCATTTCCGGCCGCGCCGTCACGCCGGACGCCTATGCCGAGCCGGACTTTCTGAAGATGGCGACCAAGCTCGGCGCGGTCGCAAGTCTGCAGAAGCCGTTCCGGCCGGACGCCCTGCTCGCCGCTGTCGACGGCTGCCTCACATCCGCGCCACAAGCCAATGCCGCCTCCGGCAGCCGATGACGGGGCGATCCATGTTGCAGCGTAGCAGGACATTCGGGACCGCTCGCGACGCGGCGCGAAGGCCGATATGACCCTCGCGACCCGGCTGGCCATCGCAATGATCCTGCTGGTCGCGGCTGCGGTCGCCGCTGTCGGATGGCTGAGCCATTACAGCCTGGAGCAAGCCTTCCTGCCGCGCGTGCTCGACCGAATCGAGGGCCACTCGCGGCTGCTGGCCTCGCAGCTCGAAGCGCATGTGAACGGCGCCCGCGCCGACGTTGCGACGTTCCGCTCCCGTGCCGCCGCGCGCGGCATGATCGATGCCCATTTCAACGACGGGGTCGATCCGGTCGACCACCTCTCGGAGAAGACCTGGCGCGACCGCTTGCTGACGCGCCTCGTGGCCGACGTCGGCGCCAACCCGGCCTACGCAAAATTCCGCATCATCGGTGCCGACGGCGTCGAGTATCTGCGCGTCGACCGCTCCGGCCCGAACGGAGCGGTGCGAGCAGTTCCCGACGATGCCTTGCAGAACAAGGGCGAGCGCTCATTCTTCCAGGCGGCGATCAAGCTGGCAGAAGACCAGGTCAGCGTCTCCCCGGTCGAACTGGACGTCGACGACGGCGTGGTTCAGATGCCCTATGTTCCGACCTTGCGCGTCGCGGCGCCCCTGTTTGGGTCCGATCACCGGCTGTTCGGCATCGTCGTCGTCAATGTCGACATGCGCCAGGTGTTCGACCGTATCAGGATATCGATCCGGAACGGTGAAGCGGTCTATGTGGTCGGCCGCAACGGCGATTATCTCGTGCATCCGGATCGCACCCGCGAGTTCGGTTCGCAACTGGGGACACCAACACGCTGGCAGGACGACTTCCCCTATTTCGCTGCCATCACCGGATCGACGCTGGGTGCGACCCAGGTCGTGCCGGGCAGTGACGGCAAGCCGAGCGGCACCGCGATCGCACCCGCAATCCTGGCCGAGGATCAGTGGGTCGGTGTCATCCGCGTCGTGCCCAACGCCGTCTTCATGGCGCCGGCCGTCACCATCGAGAAATCGACCATCACGATCGGCCTCATCGCGGTGCTGGTCGCCGCCATACTGGCCGTGCTGCTGGCGCGGTCGTTGACCCGGCCGATCGGGCAACTCACTGCGGCGGTCGAGTGGCTCGGTCGGGACAATTCCATCAGAATTCCAACCGACGCCCCCGGCGAGACCGGTGTGCTGGCGCGGGCATTTGCCCGTTTGATCGATGAAATGCGGGCGAAGACGGCAGCGCTGGAGCATGAGGTCGAGGAGCGGCGGCGCACCGAGGCCGCGCGCGACCAGCTCGCCGTCCGCGAACGCCTGTTCAGCGCGGCGGTCGAATCCTCCGACGATTCGATCGTCATGCAGACGCTCGACGGCATCATCATCGGCTGGAATGCGGCGGCCGAGCGCCTCTACGGCTATACGGCCGAGGAAGCGGTCGGACAGCCGACCTTGATCCTCCTGCCACCCGATCGCCGCGAAGAGGGCAAGGACTATCTGCGGCGGATTGCGACGGGCGAGCGGATCGAGCATTTCGAAACGGTGCGCCTGCGCAAGGACGGCAGTCCGGTCGAAATCTCGGTGAGCCTGTCACCGATCAGGGACGATTCGGGCGAGATCATCGGCGCGTCCGGCACGGCGCGCCGCCTGACCGATGCGCGACGGACCGAGCGCGCGCTGCAACAGCAGATCGAGGAACGGCGGCAGCTGTTCGACGCCTCAGAGGATCTGATCATGATCATGGATTCGCGGGGCCATATCGTGCAGGTCAGCCCGAGCAGCCAGGCCGTGCTCGGCTACCCGCCGGACGAGATGATCGGCCGCAGCGGCGTCGATTTCATCCATCCCGCGCATCTCGAGCAATCCCGCGAGGAGATGCGCGCGCTCCGGCGCGGCGGGCACCCCAGGCTCGCCGACACCCGCTGCATCCACAAGGACGGACGCGAGGTCTGGCTGTCCTGGCTCGGCAACTGGTCAGATCAGGCCAAACGCTTCTTCTTCGTCGGACGCGACATGACCGAGGCGAGGCGCGCGGAAGAGTCCTTGCGCGAAAGCGAGCTGCTCGCGCGCAATATCGTCGAGACCGCGCTCGACGCCTTCGTCCAGACCGACGAGCGCAGCACCATCCTGAACTGGAGCTCGCGGGCCGAGGAGCTGTTCGGCTGGCGGCGCGACGAAGCGCTGGGCAGGAATGGGGTCGACCTCATCGTCGCCGAGAGCGAGCGGGAGCGGGTCAAGGCCGGCCTCGCGCGCTTCCTCGAGTCCCAGGACGGCCAGACGCTCAACCGCCGCCGCGAGCTCACGGTTCGCCGTCGCGACGGCAAGGAATTCAGGGCTGAGCTGAGCGTCACGGCGCTGAGACGCCGCGAAGGCATTCTGTTCAACGTGTTCTACCGCGACCTCACCGACAAGATCGCGTCCGAGGAGCGCATCCGCCACGCCGACAAGATGGAGGCGGTCGGCCAGCTCACCGGCGGCGTGGCGCATGACTTCAACAACATCCTCACCGTCATCACCGGGACGATCGAGATCCTGGCCGACGCGGTGGCGAAGGAGCCGGAGCTTGCGGCGATCACGAAGATGATCGACGAGGCCGCAGGGCGCGGCGCCGAGCTGACCCAGCACCTGCTCGCCTTCGCGCGCAAGCAGCCGCTGCAGCCGCGCGAGGTCGACATCAACGCGCTGATCATCGACACCGCAAAGCTGTTGCGCCCGACGCTGGGCGAGCAGATCCAGATCGAATCGGTGTTCGAGGACGAGAGCTGCGTCGCGATCGTCGACCCCAACCAGCTCACCACCGCGATCCTCAACCTCGCGCTCAATGCCCGCGACGCCATGCCCGGCGGCGGCAAGCTGATCGTGGAGACCGGCGCCGCCTATCTCGACGAGGTCTATGCCAGCGTCAACGACGTCAGGCCCGGACACTATGTGCTGATCGCCGTGAGCGACACCGGCACGGGCATTCCTGCGCACATGCTGGCCCGGGTGTTCGATCCGTTCTTCACCTCGAAGGGACCGGGCAAGGGCACCGGGCTCGGGCTTTCGATGGTCTACGGCTTCATCAAGCAGTCCACGGGCCACATCAAGATCTACAGCGAGGAAGGCCACGGCACCACGATCAAGATGTATCTGCCGCCCGGCAAGACGGCCGCGGCCGTGGGCGAAGGCGTGACGCCGTCGACGATCGAGGGCGGACACGAGACGATCCTCGTGGTCGAGGACGACCGGCTGGTGCGCGACTACGTGCTGGCGCAGCTGCATTCGCTCGGCTACGTCACCTTGCAGGCCGCGAACGCCGCGGAGGCGCTCACGATCGTCGCCACCGGCAAGCCGTTCGACCTGCTGTTCACCGACGTCATCATGCCCGGCAAGTTGAACGGACGGCAGCTTGCCGACGAGGTGTCGAAGACGCGTCCGGACCTCAGGGTGGTCTACACCTCAGGCTATACGGAGAACGCGATCATCCATCACGGCCGGCTGGATTTAGGCGTGCTGCTGCTGGCGAAGCCGTATCGCAAATCCGATCTGGCGCGGATCATCCGCAAGGCGCTGAGCAGTTGAGGAACCGTGTCCCGGACAAGGCGCAGCGTGCAACGCTGCGGCGCAGAGCCGGGGCACGAGAGAGATGGCCAGTCGCGTTACGACGCGCGCTGGGCCGCGGTCATCACGATGCGGATCAGATCGGCGGCGTTGCGCGCCCCGAGCTTCTTCATGATGTTGGCGCGATGGTCCTCGATGGTGCGTGGGCTGATGCCGAGCGTGCGGCCGGCTTCCTTGTTGGACGCACCGGAAGCGAACTGCTCGAGCACCTCGCGTTCACGCCGCGTCAACGGCTCGCGTCCGGGGAAGTGCAGCGAAGAGAATTTCGGCGACACGCTCTCTGCCTGCCTGCGTGCATAGGCTCCGATCGCCTCGTCCAACCGGCCGACGATCTCGCTGCCGCGGAACGGCTTTTCGATGAAATCGAGCGCGCCGCTCTTGATGGCGCCCACCGCCATCGAGATGTCGCCCTGCCCGGAGATCATGAAGATCGGCGCCGGATAATCTTCGCCCTGCAGTTCCTTCAGAATGTCGAGGCCCGACTTTCCGGGAATGTGCACGTCGAGCAGGATCGCAGCCGGCGTACGGTTCCGCGCGACGGAGAGCAGCGCTGCGCCGTCCGCAAAACAGATCACCTCATAACCCGCCGCCTTCAACACCATCGACAAGGTGTCGCGAACCGCAGGGTCGTCGTCGACCACGAAGATTTCACCACGAGAGGTTTGCTCGGCCATGTGCCACATCCAGTTGGCATTACGGACTCGCGTCCGCGCCAACCGTTATGGCGTTCGGCGCGGATTCGGCCCACCCGTATTTGTACGGGACATAGACTTAACGCACAAGTAGCGGCATTGCGCCTAATTGCAGGAGACGGAGAATATCCATGCTAAATTTGGCCGATACGCTGCCGCTGGTCGCAATATCCGAGGCCGACAGCCAACGATTGATCGCCGCCGACCTTCGCTTGCTGATCGCGCAGATCGAGACCAGTATGCGCCGGATCGCCGCAGCCATGGATCAAGAACACAGCAACGATCCGGAAGGTTCCGCCGACGTCTTCATACTCGACGACGTCACGCCGCGTTATGCCACCGCGAACGCCGCTCTCAACGCCTGCCGGGCAGGCCTCGGCCACGCCCTGCAATACCTGTCTGAATCCGGCAATCCGGCTTGAATTGCGACCGGCGCGGCGCAGTGCCCGCGTCCGATCGCATGGCAGCTCCGCGCCTCAGGCGCGGTGCCGTTCCACGATCGCGTCGGTAGCGACGCCACCCCAGGTGTGGATCGCCGGCAGCCCCATTGCGGTCTTGCCGAGATTGGCGAGGCTGATCCGCAGCGCGGCGAGATCGAGCGGCTTCGGCAGGCCCTGGAGCTGGATCCCGACGGAACGAGCGAAGCTGCGGGCGGCGCTGCGGCGCTTGCCGTCCATACCGCTGATGACGATCACGTGGCCTGCGAATTTCGCCGCCGCCATCTCGCGCAGCACGTCGATGCCGTCGCCATCCTCCAGCACGAGATCGAGCGTCACGCAGTCGAAGCGGGCGGCGCGGAGCTTCTCGATCGCCTCGGCGACGGACGGCGCCACCGTGACTTCATGGCCGGCCTGCTTGGCGGCGACCGTGATCAGGCTGCGCTGCGTGGCGTCGTCGTCGACCACCAGGAGCTGAAGCGCACGCCGCTCGGCGACGTCGGGCAGATTTGACGGGATGGGGGAGAGGGAACTTCGGGGCATTGCCGTATCCTGAGATTGAGACGGGCAATTTCTACACGGCTCGCGCTTAGGCCACGTAAAGCCGGTGCGGCGAATTCGTCCGGATGTTTTAGCAAATATGAACCAACGTCGCGGAAAGCGGCGACGGGGCGCGCGGGACGAGGCCTATCTGGTGATCATGCTGCCTCGTCACGGCCGCCGGCGGCGCCGCGCTTCTTCCGGTTCTTGCCGCGCAGGAACTGGATGTCCATTTCGGCACCGTTGACGCGCACCAGCTCGCAACGGCGATAGGCGAGCCCGGTCGACGACAGCAGCAGGAAGAATTCCTTCAGGTTCAATCCCTGGATCGAGCCGTCCACCGTAAGGATGGCGTCGGTGTCGGAAATCGCATTGAGCTTGCAGTCGCGCCGCCACGTGCCGTCGATCGCCATGATGCAGACATCATAGCCACGACTGAACGTGACGCGCTCCGCGCCCTTGCCATCCTCTGCCATGCCTATCGTCCTGCCAACACCGCCATGCGCGGCGGCGCGGCGCCGGCGAGAGCCGGTTTGGCTGCCGCTGCACGCGGGTCGTTCGGCTTGTAGAGGCCGCGACGATCCGGGATCGGCCTGAACGTGTCGGTCAGTCCGACCACGGTTTCGGCTGCACCCAGCACCAGGAAGCCGTCTCCCTCGATCTGGCGGGCCAGGCGGTTGAAGATGTTGATCTTGGTGTCCTGGTCGAAATAGATCAGCACGTTGCGGCAGAAGATGACGTCGAAGGTGCCGAGCTGGGCAAAATCATGCAGCAGGTTGAGCTGCCGGTGCTGGATCATCGCGCGCAGCTCGGGATTGATCTGCCACGTCTCGCCGGTCTGCTTGAAATATTTCATCAGCATCTGGATCGGCAGGCCGCGCTGCACCTCGAACTGGCTGTAGATGCCGGCCTTGGCCTTCTCGAGCACCTCCTGCGACAGGTCGGTCGCGATGATCTCGACGCGCCAGCCGGTCAGGGCCGCGCCCATCTCCTTCAAGCACATCGCCAGCGAATAGGGCTCCTGCCCGGTCGAGCCGGCGGCGCACCAGATGCGCACGCTCCGGCGGCCGGCGCGCGCCTTGATGACCTCAGGCATGATGGTGTCGCGGAAATGATCGAACGGGACCTTGTCGCGGAAGAAGAAGGTCTCGTTGGTGGTCATGGCTTCGACCACGCTGGTGACGAGCGCGCTCGAGCCGCCCTGCAGCTTCTGCACGAGCTCGCCGATCCCGGAGAGCCCGGCCTTGCGGGCGAGCGGCAACAACCGGCTTTCGATCAGATATTGCTTGTCTGCGGACAGGTCGAGCCCGGAATGATCCCTCAGGAACTTACGCAGATACTCATACTCGGTCGGGGTCACGGATAGCCTCTCGGAAGCTGTACTGGGGACACTCTGGCTCAAACGCTCGGGCCAGATACTCAGACCATGGCTTGTCCGACCGGGATCAAGCCGACTTCAGCGAATTTGTCGGCGATGATGTCTTTATCGAAGGGCTTCATAATGTACTCGTTGGCGCCGCCGCTGAGCGCCTGGGCGATATGAGCCACGTTGTTCTCGGTGGTGCAGAACACCACCTTCGGCTGGTCGCCGCCGGGCAGGCGGCGCATGTGGCCCATGAACTCGAAGCCGTCCATCACCGGCATGTTCCAGTCGAGCAGCACCGCATCGGGCAACTGCCGCTGGCAGATCTCCAGCGCCTTCGAGCCGTCCTCGGCCTCGGTAACTTCGAATTCCAGGCCTTCCAGGATCCGGCGCGCGATCTTTCGCACGACGCTGGAATCATCGACCACCAAACATGTCTTCATTTTGGTTCTCCGGCTTCGATGTTTCGGTTAGCTCAGGCTGCCATTTGCACTTCGGTTTTAAGCTCGAGGACGCGATCGACGTCGAGGACGACCATGAGCTGCCCGTCGAGGCGGTGGACGCCGCCGGCGAGCTTGGCCATGCGGGGATCGAGGTTGACGGGGTTCTCTTCCATGCCGGCCTCGGCAAGCCGCAGCACCTCGCCGATCTGGTCGATCAGGAGGCCGTAGGATTCACCGCGCAGGTCGACGCCGACCGCCATCGGGGCCTTGCCGTCCTCGGGCTTGGGCAGGCCGAGCCGGGCGCGCATGTCGACCACGGTGACGATGCGGCCGCGCAGGTTCAGCACCCCCGCGATCTCGCGCGAGGACAGCGGAACGCGGGTGACGCGCTCGGGCATGAACACGTCCTGGACGCGGGAGATCGGCAGGCCGAACAGCTGGCCGCCGATCATCGCGGTGACGTATTCGACCATGGCGCCTTCGCCGATCTGCGTCTTCTTGTTGCTCATAGCGGTATCTCCTGATCCCCAGTGCCGTTACGCCGCTGCCCGGCTCAGCTCGGAGGCGCCGGCGGCACCCGCGGTCTGCTCCTTCAGCGCCGCGATCAGACCGGGACGGTCGAACTTGGCAACATAGTCGTGGAAGCCGGCCTGACGGCCGCGCTCGATCGCCGCCGGCGACACCAGCGCGGACAGGCCGATGATCGGCATCGCGCCCAGATTGGTGTCGGAGCGGATCACCTCGGCGAACTCGAACCCGTTCATGTCGGGCATCTCGATGTCGGTCAGGACCACGTCGAAGCTCTGCGCACGCAGCGCAGCCAGGCCCTCCTGCGCGGTCGGCGCGGTGCGGACGCGGTAGCCGGCCGCCTTCAGCACCGGGGCCAGCATGTTGCGGAAGAAGGCCGAGTCATCGACCAGCAGCACCGACTGCGAGTGCTGCGACGGCTTCATCTCCTTGCGGGTGAACCAGTCGGCGAACGCCATCGGCAGGAAGTGGCCGACGTCGATCACCTCGGTGGCCTGGCCCTTGATCACGGCCGAGCCGAGAATGCCGGAGGCGGAGCCGCCGACCTCGATGTTGAGCCGTTCCTCGACGATGTCGATGATCTCGTCGACGACGAGGCCCATGGAGCGGCCGTCGTCCGCAAACACCAGGATCGGCTGGGCGCCCTGGCTGGCGATGGTGACGCTCTCCATGGCGACGAGCGGCATCAGCTGCTCGCGGTACTGCACCATGTAGCGGCCGTTGGAGAACTCGATCTTGTCGGCCGGGAGCTCTTCCAGGCGGGTGACGAGCCCGAGCGGGACCGCCTTGGGCTGGCTGGAGCCGGCGCGGAAGACAAGGAGCGAGGTGGTCTGCTCGCCCGATCCGATGTGATGCGCGCCGTTCTCGTCGCCCATGTCATGGGCCGAGGAGCCGGCGGCGCCGAGCGCTTTGGCAATGCCGTTGGGATCGATGATCATGATGACAGCGCCATCGCCCAGAATGGTGTTGCCGGAGAACATGTCGATGTGACGCAGTTTTGTCGACATCGGCTTCACCACGATCTCTTCGGTGTGGAAGACGCCGTCGACGACGATGCCAAAGGTCTGGCTGCCGACCTGGGTCACCACGATAAAACCGTTCTCGGGATCGCTGGCCGCGCCGTCGTCGATCTTGAGCAGCTTCTTGAGGTGGATCAGCGGCAAGAGCTTGTTGCGCAACCTGAGGACAGCGGTGTCCTTGATGCGCTCGATGCGGTGCTCGCTGTTGGCGCGGGCACGGACGAGCTCGACGACCGAGAGCTGCGGGATTGCAAAACGGTCGCCGGCGGCCTCGACGATCAGGGCCGAGACGATCGCCAAGGTCAGCGGGATCTTGATGGTGACGGAGGAGCCCTCGCCGGCGACGCTCTTGATGTCGATGGTGCCGCCGATCTGGTCGATATTGGTGCGCACCACGTCCATGCCGACGCCGCGGCCCGAGACCGAGGTGATGGCGGCCGCGGTGGAGAAGCCGGGCGCGAAGATGAACTTGTGGATCTGGGCTTCGCTCATCTTCTCGAGCTCGGCCTCGGTGACGAGACCGGAGGAGATCGCCTTGGCCTTGATCCTCTCGGTGTTGAGGCCGCGGCCGTTGTCGGCGATGCAGATGATGATGTGGCCGCCCTCGTGATAGGCGGACAGGCGGATGGTGCCCTGCTCGCCCTTGCCGCTAGCGAGCCGCTCGGCGGGGGTCTCCAGGCCATGGTCGGCGGAGTTGCGCACCATGTGGGTGAGCGGGTCCTTGATCAGGTCGAGCACCTGGCGGTCGAGCTCGGTGTCGGCGCCGTGCATCTCCAGCTCGATCTGCTTGCCGAGTTCGCTCGACAGATCGCGGACGATGCGGGGCAGCTTCTGCCAGGCATTGCCGATCGGCTGCATGCGCGTCTTCATGACGCCTTCCTGCAGCTCGGCGGTGACGTTGGACAGGCGCTGCAACGGCACCTTGAACTCGGTGTCCTCGTTGCGGCGGGAGATCTCCAGCAGCTGGTTGCGGGTCAAGACCAGCTCGGAGACCATGGTCATCAGATGCTCCAGCGTATCCACGTTGACGCGGATCGACTGGTTGGCGATGCGGTCGCCTTCGGCGGCGCCCTCGTCGGCCATCGACTTCTTCGGCGCGGCCTTTTCCTTGGCGGGCTTCGCAGCTTCCTTGGCGGCGGGCGCGGGAGCTTCAGCAGCCGGCGCGGGCTCGGCCTTGGCGACAGGGGGCGGCGCTTCGATCGCGGTCTCGCGGAAGGCGCGCTCGAGCTCGTCGAGCGAGACTTCGCCCGGACGTAAGGGGCGCTCCAGGGTCTGGTCGATCAGCGTGCCCTCGGTCATTTCTTTTTCTTTCGACGGTGCAACCTTTGCTTCGACGGGAGTGGGAGCTTCCGGCACGAGCGGCGGTGCATCAGCAACAGCACCTGCGGCCATAGCCGCCATGCCCTGCTCGACCATCGCTTCCAGCTTGTCGATGAGATCGCGGTCGGTGCCCTCGGGCTCGGCTTCGGTCGCCTCCAGCCCGGCGAGGATCTCCTTGATGCGGTCGATCGAGGACAGGATCACCGTCACCGCGCCGGCCGTCACCGGCATGCCGTCGCGGAATTTGCTCATCAGGGTCTCGCCGGCATGCGCCAGCGCTTCGAGCCGCGGCAGACCGAGGAAGCCGCACGTGCCCTTGATGGTGTGGACCAGGCGGAAGATGTTATCCAGGATCTTGGCGTTGTTCGGCTCCTGCTCGAACTTCACCAACTGATTGTCGACGGTGTCCAGGCTCTCGCTGGTCTCCGTCAAAAACTCCCGCAACAGATCATCCATGAGCTACGCCTTACTGAGCCGGACTTCGACGCCTGGGCCGCACCTGGAGTTCGGCGGAGGTCCGCGCCTGGATCGTTAGACAACCCCTTTCACGGTCCCGTTAATTTCAGCCTCCGTGCTAATACGGATATTGAAGACAAGTTTGCGCTTCGAGGCCTGCGATAGCGTCTTGCGACAAAAGCGGCGCCGCATCTCACGCGACAGGCGCGATAGGTAAACGCTCCGATAACAACACTGCGACGTGCGAAAAAAATCCCGCCGGCGAAGGACGATATGCACGGGCCGCGCGAATTGAATCAAATCACGCGCAATCAGAATCGCTCACGCGGCCGCCCGCTGCTCGCCTGCTCAATCTGCAACAGCTGCGCTTGCGGTAAACGGACGCTTATTTCGCGGCCGCCGCGATTGCTACCGCGCTAACCCAATTGCGAAGACAGCACGATGCGCCGCGAGGCAATCCTTGATGGCAGCGAGTAACGCATCCGGTGTAAACGGCTTGCGAAGGCAACGCGCAGCGCCGAGCTCCAGCGCCATCCGGAGGAAGTCGGGTGCGGGCGCGTTCAAATTTGCGAACGCGTAGCCGGACATCGCGATCAGCGGAATAGCCAGCGCGTGCTCGTGGAAGATCCGGATCGACTCGAACCCGCGCATATGCGGCATGAAGATGTCGATCATCATCAGATCGACCTGTTCGTTCTCGAGAGCGCGGAGGCCGGCTTCTCCTCCGTCGGCAATCGTCACCCGGAAATGATTCCGCTGCAGATAGATCTCGATGGCCATGCACACCATCGGGTCGTCGTCGACGAGAATATGGTGCAGGTCTGCCGTCCCCGTTTGAGTTTCCCATTTCGGCGATTCAAACGTCAAACCGTGGGGACGCCGTTCTCCTCTGGCTGGTCGAAACATTGATGCAAGCGTCAACGGTCCTGTCGGGAAATCAGGGGCAAGTGGTGCGACAGTCGCGGCGTCGCGAAGTCGCGCAGACCAGTCCCGGATGGCGAGAATGCGCGCTTGAGGGGAAGCCGCAGGTGCCGGTCGGGGTCCGATGACGGCGCAGATGCGATGCTAGCGGCTCATGATGGCCCCCTTGCCGCTTTTTCCTGCCGCCCGGCGCAAGACGGACGCCCCTAATTAACGCGCGAATCAGCGTGCGTTTCTCAATTTCCGCCGCAAATGCCGCAGCCTGTCTGCCCCCCAACGGGTATATGGACGGCCACACAACCTTTACAATATGTTTTGGTCGCCGTGCAACTGGATGACGCACAGGGCGCGGCGCCCGATCGTACCATCGAACGCGCCGGATTGACCTGCATGACCGCGAGCGGCCACCCGTCCAACCAGTTGCTGCAAATGCTCGGCGTGGCGGATTTCGATCTGCTGCGCCCCCATCTCGCGACAGTCGAAATGGTCAGGGAATCTGTCTTGGCCGAGGCAGGCGCCGCGCTGCGACATGTCTACTTCCCGCACGGCGGATCCGTTTCGATCACGGTGGGTCTCTCCGAGGGACAGATGATCGAGGTCGCGATGCTGGGCCGCGACAGCGCCGTCGGCGCCGGCGCGGCGCTTGCCGACGGCATCGCACCGACGGATGCCGCCGTGCTCTTCCCCGGGATTGCGTCTGTGCTCGAAATCGCGGCCTTCCGGGCGGTGGCGACCGCAAGCGCGCAGTTTCGCGGCCTGATGATCCGCCACGAGCAGGCGCTGCTCGCGCATGCGCAGCAATCCGTGCTGTGCAATACGGTGCACCCGGTCGAAGCGCGACTGGCGCGCTGGCTCCTGCGTGCCCGTGACCTGTCCGACAGCAAGTTCCTTCCGCTGACACAGGAGACGCTGGCGCAGATGATGGGCGTACGGCGCAACGCGATTTCCCTCGTCGCAAATGCGCTCCAGCGCGCCGGCATCATCCACTACACCCGCGGCCAGATCGAGATCGTCGACGAGCGCGCATTGGAAACGAAGTCCTGCGACTGCTATGCGGCGGTGAAGGGCTGCCACGCCCGCCTGCTGGGAGCCCCGCGGTGAAGATAGCCCGGCGCAACCGGCCTGCTGCATGCCGGTGTGCACACAGTGCAGCGGGGGCGCCATCGCAACCGGACATCTTGTCCCAATTGCCAATATATCCCGACGAGAACATGATCAAACTTATCCGTGCAGCGAGCAGCCCGTTCGCTTCGAGTTCGGGGGCTGACGAGACGGAGGCAGTCTTGGAAACGATGGCGCGCCCATCCAACGGTTTCCTGTCCGCACTGTCGGCGGAGGATTACGAATTAATCCGCCCGCATTTGCGCATGATCGATCTGCCGCACGAAGCGATCCTGGTGGAGACCGGCGAAACGCTCAAGCGCGCCTACTTCCCCCACCGCGGCGTCATCTCGCTGGTGGTGAAACTCGCCAAGGGCGAGCATGTGCAGGTCGCCATGGTCGGCCGCGACAGCCTGCTCGGAACGCTCTCGACCATGGGCGATGCCTGCGCGCTGAACACGGCAATCGTGCTGGTCCCCGGTGCCGCCTCCGTGATGGACCTCGACCGGCTGCGCGACGCGGCCGACCAGAGCAGCACCTTGCGGACGCTGCTCACCCGTCACGGGCTGGCCGTCTACGCACAGGTCCAGCAGACCGCGGGCTGCAACGCCGCCCATCCGGTGGAGTCACGGCTGTCGCGTTGCCTGCTGCACACCCATGACCTGTCGGGCGATTACCGGCTGCTGCTGACCCAGGAGGCGATGGCGCAGATGATCGGGGCGCGCCGCAACAGCGTGTCGCTGGTCGCCAATACGTTGCAGCACGCCAATTTCATCCACTACAGCCGCGGACACATCCAGATCCTCAACCTGGACGGCCTGCGCCAGACGGCGTGCGAATGCTATGCCACCGTGAAGGCGCAGTACGACCGGCTGCTCGGCCCGCGCTGACCGGCGCCTTGGTAAACCGGCGGCTAACGCCGGCCTGCAAACACGGATCGTCCTGCTACCGGAACTGAAATTCGGATGCCCTAGACACGGGGCATGCCTCGCGCCGTACAGGCCGCGCGGCAGACGAATCGTGACCAGGACAGGCCAAAGCCATGTTTGAAGTGACCGCCGCGCCGACGCCAAAAGCGCTCGATGCCGCGCCCGCGCGCGAGCCGGGTGCCTACGAAGCGCTGGTGCGGGAGATCGGCGAGGACGGGGCCTGTGAAGTCCGTGACGTGTTCTGGAGCGAGACCTGCGCGCGCCTGCAACTGTTCCGCACGCTCTCGCTCGCGCAGCAGCTTGCCAGGATCATCCGCGAAGCGCATTCGCTGAAGAGCGCGGCAGGAACGTTCGGCTATGTCAGGCTTGCGGCGCTGGCGCTGCGGCTGGAGCAGACCGCGGAGACGCTTGGTGAGGCCGAATTCCACGGTCTCCTCGACCTGATGGATGCCGCCTACGCCGCCGCGCGCGCGCAGGAGCCGCAGGGCTAGAGCCATTTTTGTTTCGATGGAATCGGAGCGGGGCTTGCGCAAACCCTATCCACTTCGCTCGAAAACGCTCTGACCAAAACCGCGCCAAGCCCGCCGTACTTCTACGGTTTGGGATTTTCACAGATGGCTAATCATAGGTGGCGATAGTCGCCGGAAACCAGGAGGGTTTCCATGTTCACCTATGAGACTGCGGATCAGAAAGAGGTCCGTCGCTTCCGCATCGCACAGTTCAACGGCAGGACGGCGACGGTGAAGGCTGGCGAGGCGACGGTGACTGGTTTCGTTCGCTCGGTGCTGGAGCAGGAATCGAGCATGCCGCCGCGCTGGACCATCACGATCATTCCGAGCACACCGAAGGAAGAGCCCAAGTCGCTGCGGCCGCCGTCGCGGGTACGCCCTTTCGCCGAGGATTATCTCTGAACCCATCGGGTCCCCAGGCCATTCTCAGGCTTGATCGCCCGCCTGGCGGCGCAGGACAGAACCTCAATCGATCGAATGCAGCAGCGCCGCACGGACGAGGTCCGCGGTGTTGCGCGCGCCGAGCTTGCGCATCGCCTCGGCGCGATGGCTCTCGAACGTGCGCGGGCTGATCTGCATCCGCAGCGCGCCCTGCTTGTTCGAGTAGCCCTCGCTGATCAGCCTCAGCACCTCGCGTTCGCGCTTGGTCAGCCGCTTCTGGCCCGACAGGCCCAGCAACTCGGTGCTCGGCACACGCTGCGCTTGCTGTGCGCGGGCGGCGTTCAATTCGGCGCCCTCGGTCCTGGACTGGATCGGCAGGGCATCCCTATGAGGGCCGGCAAGCTGCTTGACCACGCCGCAAACGCGTTCGGTCTGCGCCAGTGCATTCTCCACCACGCGCTGCAAATAAGCCCGATCGGCCGTAACCGGCGCGAGCTGGTCGCTGTGGTGCTTGATCTCGCCCATGTAGAGCAGGAGCGCGGTCAGGGGGCCATTGAGCTCGCGGGCGATGGCGCTGGCCATCTCGTCGGCGGCCTTGGCGCGGACCGCGTTCAGGCGGGCGAAATCGAGCTCTTCGGTCGGAGCAGAGCTGCTTTCGAACCATTCCGACGGCCGCGAATCGGTGGCCGTATCGTTCTGTGACCCCATGTGACTCGTTTAGCGGAACCGGGGCCGGTCTGTGGTTAACTTTTTGCTCCGTAAGACTACGGTAATTTTGGCAGTTTTGTGCTGAAATACCGGCGCAGGCACAATTTATGCTTGAGTACCCACGCAATCGACCACGCGTAGGTTGAGGCTTTCGCCCAAAACTTGAGCAGGCGACGAAATGCCTCCTTAACCAACGCTCCCCAGCGGGCGCCCGCGCCGCCCGGTTTTTACGGATAAATTAACAATGACTTGCTTCTCTTAGTCACGATTGAGAGCGCGCAAATGCCTCCACGCATGAGGCCGGTAGGCCTGCGGGAAACGCTGCGGAAGATTGCGTGCCATGAACGAGATCGATCGGCTGTCCGAGTTCTTGCAGAGGCTGACGCCGCTCTCGCGCAGCTGTCTGCTCAGCGAGCTCGAGCGGCTCGAACTGTGCGGCATCGACATGCCGGGCTCGTCCGACATTCAGGCGAAGTTGCGCGCCGAGTTCCGCAAGGACGGATCGACCCAGGCACGCGCCACCAGTCCCTCGCGCTATTTCTTCGCGCCGCTCGAACTGCTCCTGATCGACGGCGCACCCGAGCATGCCAATGCGGGGCGGATTTCACGCAACACGCTCACGCCGATCTGGGAGTGGATCTGCCGCGACCTGCTGCCGACCATGGCGCGCGACTACATCAAGGCGATCAACGACCAGGTCACCGCCAACAACCCGAAGGAAGTGCTGAAAACCGCGTCGATCTTCCAGACCAAGGTCCTCAAGGTCCTCGAGAACACCCTCGCATCGGCGGAGAGCACCGAGTTCGCACGCGCCAAGCTCACGCAATACACGGCCTCGCGCACCGCCTTCGACGACGTGAGGAAAATGCAGCAGGTGCTGCGCGCCGGCGACGCGCTGCCGAAGTTCAACGAAAAGCTGCCTGAGAAGATCGCGAAATTCGACGACGGCCAGGTTGCCCAGATCACCGCGCAACTCGATGTCTTCAGGAAGTCCCACCCGGACGCGCTGCACTTTGCGCTGGCGCTGGTGGCAAGGCGCCTGAAGACGTCCTGGGAACTGATGCGCCTTGCCACCAGGACCGCCGCGAGCAAGAGCGTGGCCGACGTCGCCGCCACGCCCTATGCCTGCGTCGTTCCCATGGTGCTCGACCGGCTCGACGACAAGCGGCTCGCCCTGCGGGTCGCGCTCAAGCACAACCGCGTGCTGGTCGCGCGCGACCTGCTCGCCGACATCTACGACACCGAATATGCGCTCAAGGTCCGCATCGACGGCATTGAGGGTTACGAATGGGGCGTCCGGCTCCAGCAATTGATGGATGCGATCGCGGCGCTGGTGTCCGCCGAGGTGAGCCGTTTCCCCTCCAATGTCGGCCACATTCTCGGCTCGCGCCGGCTGCGCAGCCACGACACGCTCGGCGGCAAGCTGTCCTATCTGGCCTGGAAGGGACGCGACGCCGTGCAGGACGGCGCGGCGGCGTTTCGCAAATTGATCGGGCAGACCTGATACTGCGGCGCGGCTACTCCGCCCGCGGCAGGCACAGGAAGCGATCGGTAAATCGCCCTGACAGAACGAATCTGAACCACCAATACATCAATCGCCGTGTCGTCATTGCTGTAATCCTCGACAGCCCACCACCGGCTACGCACAGCAATAGCGCAGGTGCAGCAAGACACATGTGATGTGCTTCACATTTGCGCCGCCGCAGCCGGCCGCGTTGTCGCAGAACTGTCACGCGTAAACCATGAAACATGCGCGCATCGCGTGAAAATGAACTCTCCCATCGCTGCCATCGCGTCGATCCTGCGATGCACCGCAAGAGCGACGGGACGGAGGTTGCGATGAGATCGAACCGGCGGACATCGACGATGGCGGCATTGCACGCGCGCGCCAGCGCCGGGCGAAACGCGAGCGGTTCGTAGCGCGTTGAACGAGCTGAATGCGCAGCTCGACAAGCACGGATTCTACAAGGCGTTTCCCGTCCTGAGTCGCGGTCGCGAGCTGGTACTGCATGACCCAGCACGCCACGGCCACAGGCAATTGAGGCGTCCATTATTCAATTGGGCGAAGTGCGCGCGACCTCGTCCGATTACAGGACAGCGCGCGTGTCCGCAGCCAAGCCGCGTCTTGCAAAAATTGCGCGGGATTGCCGCACGCCCGCGCGCGACGCGCGGGCAGACGTAAAAACTTCTGGAAGAAGATCCAGACAATTTTAGACGTGATGCGGGCTTTAACGTTACCCAGATAATTCAACAATCGACTGAAGCTCTCCATATTTGAAACTGCTCCCATCGCTAACACCTGTCGCGGAACGGGAGTGGTTTGCGATGAACGATGAACTTGTTGAGCTCGCCGGACGGAGGCCCAAAACCTTCGGACGGCGAAAGGTAACGCCGCGCGCATGCGTCGCAGACGGCAAGCGCCATCTGCGCGCATTCCTCGCCGAGGTGCTGGAGGATCTTGGTTTCGTCACCAGCGAATGCGCCAGCGCGGACGAGCTGCAGACCGTGCTGACCCGCGAGTTGCCGGACCTGATCCTGCTCGGCATCGCCGCCGACGGCATCGAGCCCGGCACGTTTCTGGAGACGCTGGTGCGCGAGGCCTTCGACGGCAAGGTTCTCGCCGTCGGCGCCCGCGAGTCCATCATCGTCAGGGCCGTGCAGCAGGTCGGCGAGGAGTATGGCCTCGCGATGCTGCCGCCACTGACCACGCCCTTTGCCGCCGAGACGCTGCGCGAGCGCGTCGCGATGCTGCTGCCGGACGAGCCGGCGCCGAGCCCGGCCGTGTATGTCGGCGAGGCGCTTCATGCCGGCTGGCTCGAGCTCTGGTACCAGCCCAAGATCGACGCGCGCACCCTGGTCCGCAGCGGCGCCGAGGCGCTGGTGCGGATGCGGCATCCGACCTGGGGCGTGGTGCCGCCCGCCTACTTCATCCCCGAAGAGCACGATCCGCATTTGCGCGAACTCTCGGAGTTCGTGATCGAGCGCGCCTTGCAGGACTGGCACTATCTCCTGGAGCAGCAGAGCCCGGTCGATCTCTCGATCAACCTGCCGACGTCATATCTGAAGGAGCCGCTGGCGGTGCGCGATCTCTGCCGCCGCATGCCGACGCATCCGGCCTTCGGCGGGCTGACGATCGAGATCGACAGCGAGGAGGCGATCCGCGATCTCGAATTCCTCGTCGAGGTCGCCCGCGAGGTGCGCCTGCACAATATCGGCCTGTCGATCGACAATCTCGGCGCCAACTGGCCGTCACTGATGGATCTGGACAAGATTCCCTTCATCAAGCTGAAGGCCGACCGGCACTTCGTCACCGGCAGCGGCAGCGATCGGCTGAAGCGCACGGTGTGCCGTCACATCGTCGAGCTCGCCCACGCCTACGGTGCGCGCACCGTGGCCGAAGGCGTCGAGAGCCGCGCCGACCTCGTCGCCGCCAACGAGCTCGGCTTCGACCTCGTGCAGGGTTTTCTGTTCGGCAAGCCGATGCCGCTGAAGAAGTTTGCAAGGAGCGCGCTGACGCGGACGGTGATGGGGCAGGCGTGAGGCACAGGCCTCACGCCAACCGCCGCGCGAAGAAGAAGACGCGCACGACCACGAGCGCGATCGCTGCGATCACCCCATGAAGGACAGAGCTTTCCTAGCGACAGACCCAGGCGCCATTGACCAGCACGCGGGCGCACGTTGGTGCCGCGACAGCGGCGCCTACGGCCGCTCCACCGACTACGGCGCGGCGCGTCGTTCGCCGCGCGACGCCGGCGACACTCACTGGGGTCGCTGGTCGCCCTACGCGGGCCTGTGCGCTCTGAACCGAGAATGAAAGACCATCCTCCTCCGACCACTGCACCGAGCCCATGACTGCGCAGGCAATGACGGCGCCAGCTAACCAAAACTTTGTTCCGTGTCGCATGACGTCCTCCGTCCCTTGGCCAAAGTTCTTGCGGATTTCTGTCAGTCGCGTGAGGATGCCGATCACCGTCCCATCCGCGAAACGGGCAGACCAGCCAAGCGGATGCTGTCACTGTGATCGCGAAACAGGGCACGCGATGCACCGAGGAGATAACTCTCCCATCCAGTGGGACACTGCGTGCAAGAACAGACGTTGATCTAGATCAACGTTGACGGTCGCATGACTACCGCGCCAGGTGATGGTCGCGAGCCAATGACCAGATGGAAGCGCGTTCGATCAAGGTCACCAACCCTGGTCGGGAACTGCGATACATCGCCTCAGGCATATCGCCGCGCGAAGAAGACGCAGACGACCACGAGCGCGGTCGCGGCGATCATGTTCCATGCGACCGGCTCGTGCAGCAGGAAGCCGGCGAGCGCGAGACCGAAGAACGGCTGGAGCTGCTGCAACTGACCGACCCGGGCAATGCCGCCGACCGCAAGGCCCCGGTACCAGAAGATGAAGCCGACGAACATGCTGAAGACGGAGACGTAGGCGAGCCCGATCCAGGCGGGCACACCGACGCCGCTCCACGTCGACGGCCATGTCACGATCGCGACCGGCACCATCAGCGGCAGCGCGAGCAGCAGCGCCCAGGAGATCACCTGCCAGCCGCCGAGGCGGCGCGACAGCGCGGCGCCTTCGGCATAGCCGAGCCCGCACAGCACGATGGCCGCGACCATCAGGAGATCGCCGGTGAGCGAGGCCGAGCCGTCGTTCGACAGGGCAAAGCCCGCGACCGTGGCGCTGCCCAGCACAGCGAACAGCCAGAACAGCGGCTGCGGTCGCTCGCCCCCGCGCAGCACCGCGAAGATCGCCGTCGACAGCGGCAAGAGCCCGATGAAGACGATCGAATGCGCGGAGGTGATGTGCTGGAGTGCGAGCGCCGTGAGCAGGGGGAAGCCGACCACGACGCCGACGGAGACGATGGCGAGCGAGACGAGATCCTTCCGCTGCGGCCGCGCCTGGCGGAGCAGGAAGAGCACGGCCACACCGATCAGGGCCGCGATGACCGCGCGGGCGGACGTCAGAAACAGCGCGGAGAAGCCGCCGACCGCCACGCGCGTCGCCGGCAACGAGCCGCTGAAGATGATGACGCCGAGAAGCCCGTTGCCCCAGCCACTGCCTGCAGATTGCATGTCCGTCTCGCTTTTTGGGTCACGATCATCGGCCGTCGCCGGTGGCGAAACCAGCAACACTCCAGTACAATCTGGCAGAACTGTATGGATATGGAAGGTAATACACCTTGGGCGGCGA
This sequence comes from Bradyrhizobium sp. 956_D2_N1_4, assembly GCF_052076025.1. Classification (NCBI taxonomy): domain Bacteria; kingdom Pseudomonadati; phylum Pseudomonadota; class Alphaproteobacteria; order Hyphomicrobiales; family Nitrobacteraceae; genus Bradyrhizobium; species Bradyrhizobium sp. 956_D2_N1_4. Next base: position 7,374,009 of record NZ_CP197237.1, read on the forward strand.
GGCACAAACGAAGGGGCGGGGCGGGACGCGGACCAGCGACGTGATGGGCGCGATCCGCGCCAAGGTCGCCGCCCGCGCACTCGGTGCCGGCGACCGCCTGCCGTCGATCCGCAGCCTTGCCGCGACAATGGGTGTTTCGCCGTCCACCGTCGTCGAAGCCTATGATCGGCTGGCCGCCGACGGCCTGATCCGCGCCCGCCGCGGCTCGGGCTTCTATGTCTCATCGGCCGTCACCCCGCCGCTGGCGCTGACCGAAGTCGAGCCCCGCCGCGACCGGGAAGTTGATCCCTTCTGGGTTTCCCGACAATCGCTCGACACGGACGATGCCGTGCCAAAACCCGGCTGCGGCTGGCTGCCGCCGGAGTGGATGCCGGAGGCGGCGTTGCGCCGCGCCACCCGTGCGCTTGCCCGCACCGACGCGAGCGTTTTGACCAATTACGGCAGCACGAGCGGCTCCCCTGCCCTGCGCCGGCTGCTGCTCGCGCGCCTCGCCGAAGACGCGATCGAGGCATCGATCAACCAGTTGATGTTGACCGGTTCAGGCACGCAGGCAACCGACCTGATCTGCCGCTTCCTGCTTCGTCCCGGCGACACCGTGCTGGTCGACGATCCCTGCTACTTCAATTTTCGCGCCCTGCTGCGCGCGCATCAGGCGAAGATCGTCAGCGTGCCCTTTACGCCGTCGGGCCCCGATATCGCGCGCTTCGAGCAGATCCTCGCGGCTGAGCGGCCGCGGCTCTACATCACCAATTCAGCGCTGCACAATCCGACCGGCGCGACGATATCGCTCCAGACCGCGCACCGGCTGTTGACCGCAGCCGCGGCGCACGACCTCACCATCGTCGAGGACGACATCTTCGGCGACTTCGAGCCGGAGCGCTCGCCGCGCCTTGCCGCGCTCGACGGCTTGAACCGCGTGATCCGCATCGGCAGCTTCTCCAAGACGTTGTCGGCCTCGGTGCGCTGCGGCTACATCGCAGGGCGAGCCGACTGGATCGAGCACCTCGTCGACCTCCAGGTCGCGACCAGTTTTGGCGGCCCGAGCCCGGTGGCGACCGAGATCATCGCCAAGGTCCTGGCCGGCGGCAGCTATCGCAAGCACATGGACGAGCTCAGGCAGAAGCTCACGCGGACGCGCCGCGACGTCGCGCGAAAACTTCAGGCGCTGGGTATCGAGCCCTGGCTGATGCCGCGCGGCGGCTTCTTCCTCTGGTGCCGCCTCGCCGGCAGGCAGGATGCCACCGCCGTCGCGCGCGCCGCGCTCGAGGAGGATGTGGTGCTCGCGCCGGGCAACGTCTTCAGCGTGTCGCAAACGGCCTCGGACTTCCTGCGCTTCAACGTGGCGCATATGAGCGATCCGCGGATGTGGGACGTGCTGCGGCGGGCGCTGAAAGCCAAATGATCGACCGCTAGTACAACGGCTCCTCATAGACCGGCTCGCCGTCGAGCAGCAGGCGCTTGATGGCGGCGCGGCCTGAGGGGAGTACGGCGGCGACAACCCGGAGTTTCTGCTGGTTGCGGGCTTGCTCGAGCTTCTTGCCCTCGCCTTCGGGCACGAAATAGCTTTCGAGACCGTATTTGATCGCCAGTTTCTCGCAGAAGACGTGCGGGCCCGAGCCGCAGGTTCCGCCGTAATAGGAGACACGGCCGCGGATCAGCACTTCGGGAGCCGTGACCGTGACGGGCTCGGCATGCACCGAGACGGCCTCGTAGAGACCATTGGCATTCGGCGCGAGCTTGACGAACACGACGGGCTTGCGCTCGGCCGCCGGCTGGCCGGCGAGCGTGCCCGCCGGCAGTTGCGAGATGTCGTAGCGGAGCACGACATAGTCGCCGCGCAGGAGATCGCGGGGATCGACCGGCTGCGTCTGCAACGTCACCTCACGGCCTTCGCGCAGGATCTGCATGCGATCGGCGACCATCAGCACCAGCAGCACGCATTGAAGCAGGACGGCGACACCGAACAGCACGGCTTTCGGGATGCGTTGCCAGAGTTTTGTCACGGACGCGGTCAACTCCATCATCGCTGGGCCCTCGGCAGCGCGCGATTGAGCGCGGTGGCAAATACGACGGCAATCACACCGGCCGCGGCAAGGAAGGCCGAGCGGCGCAGCAGCGAGCCCTTCACCGCCCAGGTGATGCCCGCGATGACGCCGGCGATCCCGAGCCAGCCGGCGACGATTCGCGGACGCACATCATCGAGCACACCGGAGACGACGAGGCACAGCATGGCGCAGAGCAGCGCGGCATAGGCGAACCAGGGCTCGCCGGCCGTGGATGCCGGCCAGATCGGCGCCGCGAGCAGGACCAGCCCGATCGAACATGCCGCAAGGATTTCACCTGCACGCCTGGTGATGCCGGCGGACGCAAGCGCGAGGATCACGCCCGCGGCCCCGCAAAGGATCGCCCAAAGCGGCTGGGCCGGCACCGTGCTGTTCCGGAAGCGGATGATGTCGTCGACCGTTGTCACCTCCAGGCAAGCGACGGCGGCCAGCGAAAACGCTCCGTAGATCGACAGGACGATTCCGAGGCGCCGCGCCCTCGGCGACGGCACAGCGGCGATCGCAAGCCCGGCGCCGAACAGCAGGGCGGCGCCGTTCGCGAGCACGAACGACGGCTGGGCACCGTCGAGCTCGAAGCGGAGCGACGTCGCGATCCACCACGGAAGCAGCGCTACCGCGACGAGATGGGCCGCCACGCGGGAATTCCATGCAAGCGCGAGCGCGGCGGCGATCAGCCAGACCGCCACGAACGGAAGATGCAGGACATCAGGCGCATCATAGTTGCGCATGCAGGTCCAGATGCAGGCGGCGGCGAGCGCGACCGCAAGCGCGCCGCGCGATCCGGTCAGCAGTGCGGCGGCAAATGCTCCGATCGACCACAGCAGCATGCCGCCGGCGAAATCCTCGCCGAGATGATACATCTGGCCGACCAGCGCGATGCCCGCGCCGAAGATGATCGCCCCGATGCTCGCGCAGAGATCGGCGAGAACCGTGCGGCCCGTCGCGGCGAACCACGCTCCGAGGCCGCCGGCGACGACCATGCCGGCGATCAGGATCGCGAACCGCAGCAGCCGCGCGATCTCCGTCCAGTGCGCCGCGACGAAGGCGAGGAAGGCGGCTGCGATCAAGAGGCCACCGACGATGGCAACGACGACGGCGATGTTGATGCCGGGCGAGAGCGGCGGCAGCGCGCTGCGGATGGAGGTGGCAGCCGCCGGCGCGATCACGCCGTCGGCTTCCCACTGCGAAAGATCAGCCTCGAGGCGCTGCCGGTAGGTTTTGTCGAACATGGTCGTGAAACACCTCGCTCCCTGCCGGTTGGCGGGATGCTGTTGGTCGGGCCGTGACGGTAGCAGGTTCAACCTGTCACCGCTCTGGTCGCGGGGGCACCCGGCGCGCGCCCCCGCGCGACAGCGGCTTCGCGTTCACGGTCGAACCGAGTAAGTAACCGGCCGTCATGATGATGACCCGCCATGCAGAAACTGACGAACTCGAGGCAGGACGAGATCGACCGCACTCAGTTCGGCTTCATGGGTCAAGCCGTCCAGGATCACGAGCTGTACTTTGGTCGACAGCAACGCAGTCCCGATGGTCTGCGCGTTCCCGAGCGCGGCCGGGTTTTCCCGGCCAACGATCCAAAGTGTCGGGCAAAGAAGACGCCCTGGATCGATATCTTCCCAATCCAGCATCGCCGCGAGCCAAGCCACCTCAGGGCCGGCGAGACCACTTTGAAGATAAGCCCGCTCGGGGGGCGTCAACGCTTCGACATCGAGACTGCCTTCCTCTTGAGCCTTGAGGATTGGCGCCCATCGATCGCGGACGCCGGTAATGGTGCTGCGAAATTCACCGACGGCGCCTGGGCCAAACGGTATGCCCACCATGACGAACCGAAGCACGCGCTGGGATCGAGCGGCAAGATAACGCGCTATGTTCGCTCCGTAGGAGTATCCCCAGAGCATAAACCGTTCGATACAAGCGTGATCGACGACCGCGAGAATATCGTCGCAGTGCCGATCGACGGAGTAGGCGATTGGATCCCGCGGCCTTTCGCTGTCGCCGTGACCTCGAATGTCGATGGCCAGTACGGTGAAGTCGGACTGGAGCTCGCTGATGTAGCCGGCCGCGTGCCAGACCTGACGCGACTGCATGCCGCCGTGGAGGAGCACGATCGCGGGTCCGGAACCGGCGCGTTCATAGGCAATGCGGCTGCCGTCGCTGGATATTGCGAAGAGACTTGTCATCTGTCGATGGCTTTCTGAAAGAATTGACGCGAAAGCGGCGCGCGGATTCATTCCGCGGGCGCGATCGTTGAGGGGACGTCGATGGTGCTAGAGATTCCGCGCTGCCGGCCTGCGACCGATCGGAAGGCGACCACGGGTCGCTGTCAGCCGCAGATGGCAGAGGGTGCGCCAGGCGGGCGTGCCATAGCTTGCGAGGAGATCGCGCCGGGTTTCCTCCCACAGCGACGATTCAGGGTCGAGCCCCAGCATGCGCACGAAATTCTCGTCGCCCACGACGACCTGCCTGGCGTAAGGAAACAGAAAGCGGGTCGCCCCATGCTTGCAGAAGGCACGAGCTTCGGCGTAGCTCGCAAACCAGTTGTTCAGCAGAAGCTGGCAACGGAAATCGTACCACAGCCCGCCCATGTCATCCGTTGGCTTGGCCTGCCCGCCAAGCACATGACGTGCATGTTCCCAATCCTGGAAACCGAGCTCCGTGCAGACTATGTTGAGGGCGTGGGTCAACTTCCATTTCGCGGGCCACGCCCAGCGTCGCCGCCTCGATATCCAGCGTGCGTAGAATATGACATCCGGCGATTCATTGGTCAGATCGTTCAAGCGTAGCCGCGCGCGAATTTTGATTTCACGCAACAATTCAACGCACGTGCTTGGGAATTCGAGCATCGCAGCGCCCGACGAGAATACGGTGTTCATGACAACCCCAGCGAGGCGTCCGACACTCCCGCTATTGCCGAACAAAGGGCTCGTCATCGTTAGCCTTCCCGGATGCCGATCGAAGGATCGTATCGCCGGAAGAAAACGGACAACCTCTCGAAGGGTGAGAGCCTCTTGTGCGGGAAGGCGCCCCTTCGGCACCTGCGCGAGGTTATAAGGTCGTCTTCAAAAGGACGCAAGCTGGTCGGGACGGCGGGCCGTGACGACTTTGAACCTTCCGTCCCCACGTATCGGCGGTCTAACGCAAAGGGATTCGCATGCCTCCAACTCACGCACTGACGTCCATCCTTCCCTGCAACGACCTCGACGCCTCGGAGAAATTCTACGCCCGGCTCGGTTTTGCGCGCGCGGACGGCGACAAGCCGGAGGACGGAGAGGACAGCTATCGCATCCTCTCCGATGGAAAGGGTGGCCATCTCCATCTCACCGATGCCGTCGAAGGCTGGCTGATCAGAGGCCGCAACCCGTTCGGTCTCTATCTCTACACCGAGGCCGTCGACGAACTCGCGCGAGAGTTTTCGGGCGAGTTGGCCAACGGACAGGGGCCGGAGGACACGCCGAGGGGAATGTACGAGTTTGCGCTGTCGGACCCGGACGAGACCCTGGTCAGGATCGGCTGGCCGTCACGGCTCCGTCAGAACAAGCCAGCTTGAGCGGCGGAGAGGAAGGCCTAGGACGTGGACTCATTAGCGCGCCGAGCCATAGCCTGATTGAAGCGAGTTGGACGAAGGCGAGATAGTTGGCGGCAAGCTTGTCATAACGCGTCGCCACACGACGGCATTGCTTGATCCTGTTGAAGAAGCGCTCAGTGCTGATGCACGCGGACAATCGACGTGTCGCAGACGCTCTTCTTACGTGGAGTAGCAAGCACCCAGCGTGTCGATGATGCGGCCCCAGAGACCAGCCCGCCGCTAACGGATGATTCTCCTCTTCTGCGCCCGGATTTATTCCGACTTCGTCGTTGCCCTCTTCATAGTGCTGTCGCGAAGCGATCGGTGGCGCGCACCAGTTGATCGAGGATACCTGGCTCCGACCAGGCATGACCCGCACCCTCGACCAGATGGAATGCGGCATCAGGCCACGCCCTATGCAGCGCGTACGCATATCGGGCTGGACAGGGCATGTCGTAGCGGCCGTGAACAATGGCTCCCGGGATGCCGCGGAGGCGGTGAGCGTTGCGCAGAAGTTGCCCATCCTCCAGCCAGCAATCGTGAACGAAATAGTGGTTCTCCAATCGCGCAAACGCGAGCGCAAATTGGTCGTCGCCAAACGATGTCGAGAATGCTGGATTAGGCAGCAGCGTGATCGTTTCGCCCTCCCAAATAGCCCAAGCCTTGGCTGCCTCGAGCTGGGTGGCTCGATCGTCGCCTATCAGCCGGCTGCGATACGCCGCAATCATGTCGCCTCGCTCGCTCAGGGGTATCGGTGCCTGGAACTTTTCCCACTTCTCCGGAAAGATCTCTGAAACGCCGAACTGATAGTACCATTGCAGCTCCGCCTTGGTGACGGTGTAGACGCCACGGAGAACAAGCTCGCTGACGCGGTCGGGATGCGTTTCTGCATAGGCTAACGCGAGAGTCGATCCCCACGAGCCACCGAACACGAGCCATTTGTCGACGCCTGCAAGTGCACGCAAGCGCTCGATGTCCGATACCAAATGCCAAGTCGTATTCGCTTCGAGCCCCGCATACGGAGTTGATTGCCCACATCCTCGCTGATCGAAGAGCATGACATCATATCGATTGGGATCAAACAGACGCCTATGTTCAGGAGACAAACCTCCGCCCGGTCCGCCGTGCAGGAAGACCGCCGGCTTCGCGCCCGGCGTCCCCACCCGTTCGTAATAAACCCGGTGACCTTCTCCAACGTCGAGGGTGCCAGCGCTATAGGGCTCGATGGGTGGGTACATGGACCTCAACTGACTCATACGGCCTCCGTTTGGCACCACGAGGTTCGATCAGCACGCCGCGATCATGGTGGTTTCGGTTATAGGAGCAAAGCGGACGAAGCCACCAGTCACATGTCGCAACGGGTTTATAGGTACACGGCCTAGTTCGCCTTGATGCCGGCCTCGCTGATGAGCTTGCCCCATTTTGTGCTCTCGCTCTGAATGAAGCGGCCGAACTGCTCCGGCGAGGTCGGGGCGGGCTCTGCGCCGAGGGTCCGGATCTTCTCCGCCACCACCGGGTCTTTCAGAGCCTTCACGAAGGCGTCGTTCAGCCTGGCGACGATGTCCGCGGGCGTGCCTGAGGGAGCAACGAGCCCGAACCAGCCCACGGATTCGAAGCCCGCGATACCACTCTCGGCAAGGGTCGGCACATCGGGCAGGGATGGAAGCCGGCGCGCCGACGAAACGCCGACGGCGTTGAGCTTGCCTTCGAGGATCAATTGCCTCGATGCGGGGATATCCAGCACCGCGAAGGGGACATGTCCCGCAAGGACATCAACCGCCGCCGGCGCCGTCCCGCGATACGGAACGAGCTCCATGCTGATTCCGGCCTTCTGCGTGAACAGCGCGGCCGTCAGATGCATCGCGGTCGAATTGCCGCCATGCCCGATCGAGAGCGCGCCCGGCTTCGCCTTGGCGAGCGCGATCGTCTCTGCGGCATTGTGCGCGGGCACGTCCGCGGACGCGACCAGCACAAAGGGAATTTCCGCCAGCAGGGTGATCGGCGCGAGATCCTTGGGGTCGAACGGCATCGACGAATTGAGGTGCGGGTTCACCGTCAGCGCGCCCGCCGGCGCGACGCCGAGCGTGTAGCCGTCGGGCCTGGCCTGGGCCACCGCGGCCATGCCGATATTGCCCCCTGCCCCGGCGCGGTTCTCGATCACCAGGCTCTGCTTGAGCTCCGCGGTGACCAGCGGCTCGAGCGCACGGATGACGGTGTCGGCGCTGCCGCCGGGCGGGAAGGTCACGATGATCTTGATCAATTGCTCCGGATAGGCCGCGCGGCCGGCTTCCAGCGGCAACACGGCGAAAGCCGCGGCCGTCAGCGCGGCCAGAATGCGGCGCCTTGCAACGTGAAACAATTTCTCCTCCCCCATTACGTATTCTTGTTTGTAGGCACGACCAGGCTGCCGTGCCGTCGGCAGGCAGCCTGCTATTCGATCACGCCGCAGCACCAGTGATGCGCGCAAGCAGGCCTTCTGGATTTTCGGGAGCGGCCTGCCCGCGCCAGGCGATGTGCTGGTCGGGTCGTGCCAACACGAGCTTCTCGGCATAGGCCCCATTCGCCTCATCCGACGCGATGTCGACCAGCGCAAGCGGCATGCCGCGCTGTTCTGCGGCAGAGAGCAGCCGCGCCACATCGATCGTCGGGTCGAGCCGGAGTAACGTGTAGCCCGCTCCGAAAGCATCGTAGAGCGATCGTCCGTCGCGCAAGAAGACATGCGGCGCGCGGGCGCCCGGCACGGTGGAGGGCGTAAAGCTTCCCATCGCGTAGGCCGGCGGGGTTTCGCCGTCATAGGCGATGATCGGCGAGGCATCGTAGTAGTAGCCGAAGTTGAGTCCTGCGCAGCAATATTGCTGCACGTTGAGATCGTAGGCTGCTCTCGCAAGCGAAGCACGCGCCGCGTGGCCGCGCGGCGTGTCGTCCTCGATCTCCGCGGACACGCCGCCGCGCTGCGCCATCATCTTCATCGCATGATCCATGGCAAAGCGCGACACCTGGTCGGTGATGGGCTGGCGCTCCGCCTCATAGGCATCAAGGATCGCAGCCGGCGCCCATCCGTTCAGATGCGCCGCCAATTGCCAGCAGAGATCGACGGCATCAGCAATGCCCGCATTCATGCCGTAACCCGCATAGGGCATCCACAGATGCGCGGCATCGCCGCAGATGAAGACCCTGCGGTCGCGGAAGCGATCGGCCACCAGCCGGCGCCCGACCCAATCCTCCTTGCTGAGGATTTCGTACTCGAACCGCTCGTCGACGCCGAGGATGGCGCGGATCGACCAGTCGCGATCGACCGAGTCGAATTCGGGCTCATCGGGCTTGAGGTGATTGTGGATCAGCCAGCGGTCGTGGCCGTCGATTGCAACGGTGGTGCCCGAACGGCGCGGGTTGAGCGAGAGCACCATCCAGGCCGGCTTGTGCGCGCCCATCAACTCCTTCAGTTGCGGCGCCTCGATGAAGGTTGATTGCACGCGCTGGATCACCGGCGTGCCGGACAGGCTGGCGCCGATCGATTTGCGGACGAGGGAGCGGCTGCCGTCGCAGCCGACCACGAAGTCGGCTTCGATGCGGAGCGCGCTTCCACTGTCGAGGTCGCGACCTAGCGCGACCACACGATCGTCGTCCTGCTCGATATCGGTGATTTCCGTGCGCGCCAAAATGGTGATGCGCGGCTGAGCGGCAGCGTGGCCGAACAGGATCGGCTCAAGATAGGCCTGGTTGATCCGGTGCGGCGGCTCGGGCGTCGGCCACCAGGTGTCGGGGCCGCCGGTGGCGCTGTAGCGGCGCGCGCGCGAGGGAATGTCGATACGGCAGAGCTCGATGCCGGTCGCCGTGGTCCGGTAGGAGCAATCGTTCGGGAAGTCCGCGGGCAGGCCTGCGTCGCGGAGCTTTGCGGCGACGCCGAGCCTGCGAAAGATTTCCATCGAGCGCGCCGAGACGTGATTGCATTTGACGCTGGGCGGATCGCCGGCGTGGCGGATCTCCGCAACGACGACGTCGATCCCGCGCGAGGCCAGATCCATGGCCGCGGTCAGTCCCACGGGCCCGGCGCCCACGACCAGCACCTGTGTCCTCATGCTCGTTTCCATCCCCTTGCATCATCGCGGATTCGTTGCCCGCGCAGCATGCATTTTATTGCAGGCTATCTTATGCGATAAGTCGGAAAGAACTCATCAATTCATGAGCTTTTCCGATGAATGTCACCTTGCGACAATTGCGAGCCTTCACTGGCGTGTATCGCACGCGCAGCATCACGCGGGCCGCGCGCGAGCTGGGCATCACGCAATCGGCCGCAAGCCTCCTGATCCAGCAGCTCGAAGTGCAGCTCGGCGTCAAACTGTTCGATCGCTCCACGCGGTCGGTGCAGCCGACGCTGGCCGCCGACGAGGCCTTTCACGCCGCCGAGCGCATGTTGAGCGATGCGCTGGGCCTGTCACGGCGCATGCATGACCTCGCGCAGGCGCGCGCCGGCCGCGTCGCGTTCGTCGCGTCGGCGGGTGCCGCTTCGGCACTGCTGCCGCAGGTTCTCGCGAAATTCCGCGCAGGCCATCCCGAGATCGACATCGACATGCGCGACGTCGCCGCCGACGATCTCGTTCCGCGCCTGATCGCAACCGATGCCGAATTCGCGATCGGCAGCGTCGAGGGTGAGTTCGCGGAGATGACGATCGAGACGCTGACCCGCGGCCGGCTGAGCGCGATCGGCCGTCGCACCGCCGACTTCGCCGCGCGGCGCGCGCTGACATGGGATGAGCTGGCGCAGCTTCCGACCATCGCGATGCGGCGCGAGACGCGAATCCGCATGCAGATCGACCAGGCCCTCGGCGCGCAGGGCAAGCACCTTTCTCCAACCTATGAAGTCACGCTGATCAACACCGCGCTCGCCATGACAGCCCAGGGGCTCGGCCTCGCCATCCTCCCCGCAACGATGCTGCCCGCCGACCAGTTCCCGACGCTGATCGCAAGACCGCTGATACGCCCGGCGATCACCCGCCCGGTGTCGCTGCTGCAGCGTCAGGGACGCACGCTGTCGCCGGCGGCGCAGGCGTTTGTGGCGACGGCGCGGACGGTGCTGGCGGGGCCATGATCGACGCCGCAGGCCGCTGCGCGGGCTACTCCGCGAGATTATGCTGCTGCCAGCGCAACAGATAGGCCTGCAATCGCCAGATCAACGCGGACAGCGCAACACCGACCAGCATCAGCACAACGACGGCGACCATCATTCCCGATGCCTCCGCGCGCGCCTCGGATTCGATGATCAGGCGCCCGATTCCCCGTTCCGCACCGATGAACTCGCCGACGATCACGCCGATCAGGGCGAAGGAGATCGCAGGCGTCAGCGAGGCGAAGACCCAGGCCATGGTCGAGGGGATGACCACGGTGCGGGTGATCTGCCACTCGCTGGCGCCGAGCAGCCGCGCCGCGTTGACAAAGCCCTCGTCGATCGAGCGCGCCCCTTCGAACGTGTTGAAGAACACCAGGAAGACGACCACGATCCACGACGTGACGATCTTCGAGGTATCGCCGATGCCGAAGGCCAGCACGATGATCGGTGCCAGCGCGATGCGGGGGATCGAATTCACCGCGGTGATGAACGGCTGGAAGATCGCACTCAGCCGATCCGAACGGCCGAGCACGAGGCCCGCGGCAAAGCCGCTGCTGACGCCGGTGACGAAGCCGAAGAACGTGTTCTTCAGGGTGACGGCGGTCGCGATCCAGAGATTGTTCTCGGATCGCGCCATGCAGCGGGCGAATTCACCATTGAACCAGCCGTTGAACACGCCGAGCTTGGACTTGAGGCAGCTCAGGATCAGGAAGTGCTCGAAGATGTCGGACGGCTTGGACACGAAATAGGGGTCGAGCAGATCCGGCACCAGCCAGGGAAGACGGCCGTGCAGATCGTACCCCCACTGCCAGATCGACAGGAAGCCGACGCAGATCAGCATCTGCCAGGCCAGGGTTCTGCCGGGGCGGCGCGCTCGCCTCATGGCTTGCGGCCCTTGATGAATTCCTCGCCGAGCGAGTGCCAGATCAGCTGAAACAGCTCGGCATAACGCGGCGTCTCCCGGATCTTCACGGCGTTGCGCGGGCGGGCGAAATCCACCTCGAAACTCTCCTTGATCCGGCCCGGCCGCGCCGAAAACAGAATGATGCGGTCCGCCAGCGTGAGGGCCTCGCCGAGATCGTGGGTCACGAACAGCACGGTCTGCTGCTCGCGTTCCCAGATGCGAAGCAGTACATCGTGCATGTCGATCTTGGTGTGGGTGTCGAGCGCGCCGAACGGCTCGTCCATCAGCAGAACCTGCGGCTCGACGACCAGCGTTCGCATCAAGGCGGCGCGCTGGCGCATGCCGCCCGAGAGCGCCGAGGGATAGGCATTGTCGAAATCCTGCAGCCCGGCTTGCGCCAGGCATGCACGGACCCGATCCTTTCGCTCCGCCGCCGGGACACCCGCCAGTTCGAGGCCGTAACCGATGTTGTCTGCGACAGTGCGCCAGGGAAACAGGGTGTCGCGCTGGAACACATAGCCGACATTGGGCGTCGCCTGTCCGGGGACGACGGGCGTACCATCAATCAGGATCTGACCGCTGGTCGGCTTGACCAGGGTTGCGATCATGTTGAGGACGGTGCTCTTGCCCGAGCCGGATGGCCCCAGCAGGGCGACGAATTCGCCGCGCCGGACATTGAAGGAGACGTCGCGCACGGCCTCGATGGCCGTACCCGCCAGCTGGAAGGTCTTGCACAAACCGCGCACGTCGATGCGCCGCGTCTCAGGCGGCGCATCGACGTGCGGCGTGTGTAAAGCCTGGATCGTCAAGCCGGATAGGCCTTGCGTGCCGCTTCGATGAAGCTGGTGTTGACAACGTCGGCCATCGCGAGCGGCTTGATGCCGGTCATTTCACGGAACCAGACCTTCTGACCGCGCGCGAAGCTGGCGGCATCGATGATGCCTTCGTAATCGGTGACCTTCTTCATGACGCCGCTGTCGAAGATATTCGCATCGCGCGACGTGCTTCCGACGTAAGGCTCGATCATATCGTAGATCTCTTCGGGAGAGTGCCCCTTGATCCACAGGGTGGCGCGCCACAGCGCCGTGACGAACGCCTGCATCTTCTGCGGGTCCTTGTCGATGGTCGCCTGCAGCGTGAAATGAGACGTCACCGGGACCTTGCCGCCGATATACTTGGCCCAGACCGCCTCGTCCGTTCCATCGAACAACAGTGCGCCCCAGCCCTGCTCGACCGAATCCTTCAGGATCGATGGCGAGTTGATGAGAACATCGACCTGCTTCGTCTTCAACGTGCCCATCATGGTGTCGACATTGCCGGTGCCGATCCAGGTCACCTTGTCGTCCAGCCCCATGGTTTCCATGTAATAGGAGGCCCAGACATGGTTGGTGCCGCCCAGCGACGACACCGAAACGATCGGCTTTCGTCCGTCAGGCCGCTTCCACTTCGCCAGCGCCTCCAGGGTGGTGATGCCCTGATCGAACAGATCCTTGCGGATGATGAAGATCGCCGCGTTGCTTCTTGTATCGACCGGCATCAGGACGCGCGCGCTGCGGCCGTGATTGCTGAGCTGCATCGGGTGGGTGATGTCGCCGATACCGATATCGCCCTGGGACGACGCAATGATCTCGCGCGTCTTCACCCCGCTGCCGCCCTGGATCAGCTTGCAGTCGAGGCCGGCCTCCTTGAAGAATCCGGCCCGGTCGGCGACGAATTGAGACTGATAGACCGGAATGGCCACCGGATAGATCACGCGGCCCGACGGGGTATCCGCCCATGCCCGCCCTGCCGCCATGGACGCACCGGCGCCGGCGACGATCGTCAACGCGGCCCGTCTGGTGACCCGAGTCCTCATCACGCGTGCTCCCTCTCCTTGCCGACCACCTTGTCGAGCGCGTTCAGAACCGCATCGCCCATCTCCTGGGTCGAAAGTCTTTTTGCGCCAGGTTCGGCGATATCGGCCGTTCTCGCGCCGGCAGCCAGGGCCGTATCCACGGCCTTCTCCAGCAGCGTGGCATCATCGGGCCGATTGAGGGTGATGCGCAACATCATCGCGACGCTGAGGATCGAGCCGAGCGGATTGGCGATGCCCTTGCCCGCAATGTCAGGCGCGCTACCGTGAACCGGTTCATAGAGCGCCTTGCGGCGGCCCAGCCGGTCCGGCGGCCCGAGCGAGACCGACGGCAGCATGCCCAGCGAGCCCGATGCCATCGCGGCGCAATCGGAGAGGATGTCTCCGAAGATATTGCAGGTCACCATGACGTCGAATTGCGACGGCGCGCGCACGATCTGCATGGCGGCGTTGTCGACATAGAGGTGCGTCAGCTCTACATCGGAGAATTCCGCTTGATGCAGCGCGGTGACCTCCTCGCGCCACAGCACGCTGGTTTCCAACACGTTGGCCTTGTCGACGGAGCAGACCCGGCCTTTGCGGGTCCGCGCCAGTTCGAACGCGGTTCGCGCCACCCGGCGAATCTGGCTGGTGGTGTATTGCTGGGTGTTGAAACCGCGGCGCTGGCCATCGGGCAGCGTCTCGATGCCGCGCGGCTCGCCGAAATAGATGCCGCTGGTGAGCTCGCGAATGATGATGAAGTCGACATCCTTCAGCACCGCGGCCTTGAGCGGCGCGGAGTCCGCCAGCGCGGGATTGGCGACGATGGGTCGGAGATTGGCATAGAGGTCGTATTTGCTGCGCAGCGACAGCAGGCTTCCGGCCTTGCGCGCTGCGGGCGGAACCTCCGTGGTTTCCGGGCCGCCGGTCGCGCCCCAGAGTATGGCGTCGGCCTCCTCCATCGCCTCGACGGTGTCGTCCGGCAACACCTTGCCCGTCGCGAGATAGGGGATGAGACCGTATTGCGCTTCGCGCAGCGCCACGGGAATGCCGCGCCTCGCCGAAAACCATTTGAGAATGCGGTGAGACTGGTCGGTCACTTCAGGACCGATGCCTTCACCGCCGACCACGGCGACCTTGATCATGTTCGAGAGCGTGTTCATGCCAATTGTCCTGCCTGATGTCCTGCAAAGTGAATCCACGGCCGCGCGTCTCGGTCGGATGCCTGGAATGCGCGGATCTCGTGGTCGCGCCGCAACGTCAGCGAAATCTCATCTAAGCCTTCGAGCAGACCCGCGCGCCGGCGCGGATCGATCTCGAAGACGTGCCGCACGCCCGATGGCGAGGTGACCGTCTGCTCCTGCAGGTCGACACTGACACGTCCCGCGCCCTGGCTCGCTTCGATCTCCGCGGCGAGGCCGTCGATGACGGCCTTGTCCAGCACGACCGGTAGAATGCCGTTCTGAAAACAGTTGGCGAAGAAGATGTCGCCGAAGCCGGATCCGATGATGGCGCGGATGCCCATTTCCTGCAGCGACCACACCGCCGCCTCCCGCGACGAGCCGCAGCCGAAATTCGGACCTGTGACCAGGATTTCCGCCGCGCGATAAGGCTCGCGATTGAGGATGAACTCCGGATTGTCCGAGCCATCGGGCAAATAGCGGAGCGAACCGAACGCCCATTTGCCGAGACTGCCGCGGACGGAATTTCCGATCATGCGGTTGATGCTGATGATGACGTCCGTATCGACATTGGTGCGCATGATCGGCGCGGCCGTCGCGGTCAGTTTGGTGAAAGCTTGCGGCATCTAGCGCTCCATCGTTCGGACGTCGGCGATGGCGCCGGACACCGCCGCCGCCACGGCCATGGCCGGGCTTGCCAGATGGGTGCGGGCACGCGGCCCCTGCCGGCCGATGAAATTCCGGTTCGACGTCGACACCGAGCGCTGGCCGGGCGGCACGGTTTCGCCATTTGCTGCAAGGCACATCGAGCATCCGGGCTCGCGCCATTCAAAGCCCGCGTCGATGAAGATCTTGTCGAGCCCCTCGGCCATCGCATCGCGCCTGACGGTCTCCGACCCCGGCACGACCCAGGCGCGCACGCCTGGCGCAACCTTGCGGCCGCGCGCGACTTCGGCTGCGGCGCGCAGATCGCTGAGGCGGCTGTTGGTGCAGGAGCCGATGAAGACCCAATCCACCAGCGTGCCGGCGATCGGCGCACCGGGCTTCAGGCCCATATAGTCGAGCGCGATCTCGATCGCGCCGCGGCGCGCGGGATCGGCGATGTCTGCGGGATCCGGGATGCGGCCGTCGACACCGAGGACGTGTTCGGGACTGGTGCCCCAGGTGATCTGGGGGATGATGGTTCCGACGTCGATCGACACCTCGCGATCGAACATTGCGTCGCTGTCGCTCTGCAGCGTCCGCCACGCCGCGACGGCGCGCTCCCACATCTCGCCTTGCGGCGCATAGGGACGGCCGCGGATATAATCGAACGTCGTTTCATCCGGCGCGATCAGCCCCATCTTGGCGCCGAGCTCGACCGACAGATTGCAGATGGTGAGCCGCCCTTCGATCGGCATGTCCCTGATCGCACTGCCGGCGTATTCGACGGCGTAGCCGGTGCCGCCGGCGGCGCCGACATGGCCGATCAACGCGAGGATGAGATCCTTCGCCGTCACGCCGAACGGCAACCGGCCGTCGAACGTCACGCGCATGGTTTTCGGCCGGCGCTGGATGATGGTCTGGGTCGCCAGCACATGCGTAAGCTCGCTGGAGCCTATGCCGAAGGCGAGCGCGCCGAGCCCGCCATGGGTGCAGGTATGGCTGTCGCCGCAAACGATCAGGCAGCCGGGCAGGCTGAGACCGAGCTCCGGCCCGATGACATGGACGATGCCCTGCCCCGGCTGGTCGAGGTCGAACAGCCGGATGCCGCTGGCGGATGTCTCGGTCCGCAACGCCGCCAACAGCTCCCACCCGGTCTTGATCGTGCCGGCACGCCCGGACGCCGTCGAAATCGCATGATCCGGCGTGGCGAAGGTCAGTTCGGGATTGTGGACCGGAATGTTGCGGCTTTTGAGATTAATCAGGCCGGCGGAGCCGCCGAGGTCATGCAGCAGATGGCGATCCACGTGAAGCAGATCGGTGTCATCGCTGACATGGGCGATGACATGCTGGTCCCAGATTTTGGCCAGCAGCGTGCGGCCACGCTTGTCCACGATCCGTCCTCCCCTGTTCGGCATCTGATGTGCCGTGTTGCCGCCGATCATGCCGACCGGCAGCGGGCTTGAGAAGCAGGATAGAAGTCCGTCGCGGAAATGTGCAGTGACGGTTGAGCAGGGTGCCATCGCGGCCGGCGATGGCTGGCCTCTCGCACGAGCGATGCTAGCTTCTGCCGCGCACGACCGTCAGCCGGTCGGAGACACCGCCTGTGGTGAGACGCGCATCATCATGGGTCCGCAAATGCTCCACCAGCAGCTTCGTCACCGAAGGCAGCGACTTGTAATCGCGCACGCCGATGACCAGGTCGCGGCGCGCCCAGGACTCGTCGAGCGGGACGGTGACAAGACTGTCGACGCCGTAGCGGTCGCGAACGATCTCCAGCGGCACGATGCCGACCCCCATCCTGGCATCGACGACGCGAAACAGCGCATCGAAGCTGCTGACGCGGATGCGCACCTTGAGGTGCTGCCCGAGAGCCGCGGCGGCCCGGACACACAGCGTCTCGATCGAACTGCCCTTCTCCAGGCTGACGAAATCGAAATCGACCAGCTCGCGGAAGCGAACGCTGTTGCGGCCCGCCAGCGGGTGGTCGCGCGTGACCAGCGCGACCAGGCTGTCGCTGCGATAGGACAGCAACTCCAGATCCTGTCCGTCGATGTTGCCGCCGAAAATGCCGATGTCGGCCCGGTTCTCCACCACCGCGCGCACGATCGCGGGGCTGAGATCCTCCTCGATGTCGATGTGGACCAGCGGATGCCGTTCCAGGAACAGGCTGAGCTCGTCGGCGAGCGCTTCGAGGATCGCGGACTTGTTGGCACAGATCCGGATCAACCCGCGCTTGCCCTGCCGGTATCCCGTCAGCTCGCTCTCGAGCTTGCTCAGGTTTCCCAGGATGATGCGGGCATGCTCGAGCAGGGCGAAGCCGGCAGGTGTCGGCTCGATCCCTTTCGAATGGCGATGCAGCAGCTCGACCTGGAACAAATCCTCGATATCCGAGACGCGGCGGCTGACCGCGGACGCGGCGATGTTCTTCTTCTCCGCCGCCTTCGCGATACTCTGCTCCTCGACGATCGCCACGAAGAGCTGCAGCGTGAGGAGGTCGATTTTGGCGGTCATCCGTCGGGTCCTCGGGCCGGTCGTCACGAGGGGGCAGTATAGCTGCTTTTCGGATCGCAGCAGCGACCGGTGGCCCCGCTCCGCGCGCGGCTTTCGTAGCCGGACAACAAAAATGTCGAAAACAACCCCATGCACAGTAGCCGGCGACTGCCGGCGCGGCCTCCGCTGCGGCCAAGGAAGCATCTGATGCGACGGGCAAAATTCGGAGAACGACGCACGCCGGGTGGTGATGGGTCTGAATCGACGCTGGAGCACGTAATTGCCGACACCGTCACTTGGCTTCCGGAGGTCGGGAGGTTAGCGGCGATTATAGCGTCGGCGAGTTTCGGACGACGTCGCGCGTCATTTGACCCGTCGGGCAAAACACCGGCATGATGCCATCATTGCAAATCGCGTCATCAACAGGAACGCTGCCCAGCCGATTGAAGCGAACGCTGCGGGGGCTCGTCCCGCTCGATGGGTTTATATGCCACAGATGCGAGCTCCGCGGTATCTGATCAGACCGCCTGGATGTTGCCGCGCTTTGTATTCAGATCGGTCGAATATTCGGAAACCGGCGTCACAATCCCGTAAGCACAGGTGCTCGCGAACTATATCGCCGACGGCGCAGCTACCCAACGAATGCTGGCAGATAGTCCGAGCGTGGCATCCTGAGGTGGCCCGACGAGAAACGGAGAATACGTCTTGGTTTTGCTAAGGTTGCTTGCCCCGAGAGAATCGGGATGATTCCTCGCGTCGATCCAAACCGGAAGCACCAAGCTTTGACCATTCCCGACATCAATTTTCGTAATATCCGCAAGCACCGGAGCTCCCAAAACGATGGATTTGAGGAGCTTACCCGCCAATTGGTGCTTGCAGAGCCCCCCCAAAACTATGCGTCGATCGAAAATCGCGGGCCTGGAGCCGATGGTGGGGTCGAATTGCTGGTTCGATTTCCCGATGGGCGTCTCTGGGGTTGGCAAAGCAAATATTTCCCCGATTCATTTGGAGCTTCTGAGGTCGCCCAGCTCAAAAAATCGTTCAGCGCAGCGTTGGCGAATTTCCCCGAATTGGACCGCTATTATGTTGCCGTTCCCCGAAATTTTTCCGGGCATGCCGAGGGGGACAAAGATACTCAAACTAAAAACTGGGGCGGCTTTAAGAAATGGTGCGGCGCTGAAGCTGCTAAGCTCGGTCGATCCGTTTCAATTGAACTCTGGGATGAGACCTATTTCGTAAACAGGCTACAACGCCATGATGCGATCTATGCTGGTATGCGCCTTTATTGGTTTGACAACCAGGCTCTAGATATTGAGTGGTTTGGACAACGCCTAGCTAGATCATTTGCTTATATCGGCAGACGGTACCGTCCTGACGATCACGTGGAAGTTGGGATAGCCGACACAATCCGTGTCCTGAAGCGAGAGGCGAACTCCGAAAAGCGCTTCCGGGATGTCTCGCGAAAAGTGGCTGACGCGATAACCATACTTCAGTCGCTCGTAAGAACGGCCGGTGACATTGGTACTCTCAAGCAGAATTGCGGCAGCCTATTGGAGCGCCTTAAGGAACTTCACGGCGCTTTTGCCGATTGCGACTACGAGGACCTATATGCCCACCGACTTACGGAAACTTTGAAAACACTCAAAGCGATCAAAAATGAAGACCCGTCATATCGATCCGTGATCGGCGCGCAATGGGAGCGAACCGAGAAAACAGATCAGGAGACGGGCAAGAAGATTTCGACAAATGTACATTCTAGAGATATCCGAAGTGAAATAAAGGAAATCGCCGAGAAGATTGAGGAAGCCGCCTCTGAATTCTCGCCGTCTGAAATTGAACTGCTAAAGTGTCCCATCCTGCTTGTGGCTGGAGACGCAGGTGTTGGAAAATCCCACCTCCTAGCCAACGAAGTGGAAACCCACATAGGAAATGGCAATCCCGCGTTGTTCGTACCCGCGCGGGTTCTCGATCACGGTGACAGACCCGAACAGGATTTGTTACAATACCTAGACATCGGCGATCTCAGATTCGAGACATTCTTAGCTGCACTGCATGCCGCCGCACTGGCGAGCGGCAGTTCGGCCCTCTTTGTCATCGACGGCATAAATGAGAGCTTGTTTGCCCGAGGATGGGAAAGCGGGCTACCGAGCCTCATTACACAGATCAAGAAATTCAACCGTATCGCACTCTGTGTTTCTATTCGCTCTTCCTACCGAGAACTCTGCATCCGGCCTGGGCTAAATATAGCGCAGATTTCACATCATGGATTTAGAGGTCACTTGGGTGAGGCGGCAAAGGAATATCTCGATAGGAATGGTATCGAGCGCCCATCGGCTCCCATATTTGGCTTGAATGAAATTCTTTATAATCCGCTGTTTCTGTCGACGGCGGTAGATTTTATGAAGGCGACGGGTCAAGTGTCGTTCCCGCGCGGCATGGACTCCATTGCGACATTAATATCGTTCTGGCTTGGTGCAGTTGAACAAAATCTGATTACGAAGGGGTTTGACCGCATCTCGCTGAACGACGAAAAAATTCCGCAAATAATGCGAAGGCTATCATCAGAAATGTCGACTACCGGGAGCGAATACGTTGCGTTTGAGTTCGCCCACAAGATTTGCGAAGAAGTAGTCGACCTCGCACCTCCAGCAAAGCAGAGCGATCGGCTTTTGCCACGCCTTATAGATGAAGGGCTGCTGCTAGATTTTCCTTCTAACGATTCAGATACCGGGAAGCGCGTATCGTTTGGATTTCAGAAATTCAGTGATTATTTCATCTCCGACGCAATCATTCGCGATTGCAGAACTCCTGCAGTTCTTGCCAATGAGCTCAAAAGCGAAGGGAAATACGCTTACCTATTCTCTACGGACCGATACCGTGAGTTCGCTGGGCCACGCGTTGCCCTTCTCGCACTTACCCCCGCCCGACTCGGGCAAGAGCTGCCGTTGCTCGAAGAAAATTTCTTTGAGAGTATTCGCGTCTCAGTTGACGAGTTTACCTCATCTCTTTTGTGGCGACAAAGCCAAGACATTTCAGAGCAAACAGTAGAACTATTAGAGCGACAGCGTCGAAGGGAAAGAAAAGACGGTCCGCTGATCGATGATTCCAGCTGGTTTGACCTACTCCTAGAATTGGCCCCACTTTCCAACTGCTTGCTTAACGCGTCCTATTTGAAAAAGGACCTTGCATCATTGCCACTCGGAGAACGGGACGCCAAATGGTCGGTCTATTTGGTTGGGAAAACCGAGACGTACGATGACGACTGGTCTACCATACAGCAACTGATTGACTGGGCCTGGGTTGCACCAAAATCCGAGATCGAGGCGGAGAAGATTCATCAGGTGGCGATCGCGCTTGCTCTGATGACCTCGACCATGGATAGAGAACTTCGAGACTGCGCGACCAAGGCTTTAGCCAGCCTACTCGTTAAATTTCCTTATGAGATCTCGCTAGCGATAGACGAGTTTGCCGAATGGGACGATCCCTATGTCCGCGAGCGCGTCTTGGCTGCCGCGGCAACCGGCGTCATCTACTGCGATGACATTGGTGTTCTGAAAGCTGCCGCTCTCGCGGCCGACAGAATGGTTTTCGCGAAACGTCCCGTGGAGCGCCATGCTTGGACGAGACGCTACGCACAAATCATCGTCAATCACGCCGCCTTTAACAAAGTTGGCATTGATGACGAACTGATATTGCGGTCCGCTCCGCCTTATTCGTCGGAGTTCATATCCGATTGGCCGACTTTGGAACAAATCGCACCCCACCGAGAAAACGCGAGCTCGATCTTCAGCTCCGTCGTCGGATTCATCGGTGAGAACTTTGATGGGAAAGCGCCCATGATGGCCGGGGACTTCGGCCGCTATACCATGGGCGGGATTGACCGCTTTTCCGAGGTTGTTCGCGGTGAACGACCTCCATCATCTCGTAAGGACGAAATACAAAAACTTTGGAGCAAGGTTGTAGCGCTCGGCACAGATGCCCAAGACAGCCTTGTCGAGCTCAACCGAATAGCTCAGTTGCAGAGAAGCGTCAGGCTCTCCAAACTCACAGAATCTATCCGTAGACGCGATAGTCGCTCGACAGACATAGATACCGATGAAGAAATTACTGAGGAAGCACTCGAAGAGCTTTGTTCGGAAGCTACAAGATCGCTCTTGGCATTGTTACCCAATGAAATGAAAGAAGAATACAAGCGCCTTCGACCGCTAGACAGGTTTCGGGAGGATGGCATCCCGATGTTTCCGCTTCTGAAAGGCCAATGTTGGGTATTTAATAGAACGTTGGAGCTCGGATGGCAGCAATCGCTGCACGAGGAAATCGAGAGAAAGCGCCTGCATTATTCTCATGACAGGCACAGCCACCAGGTCGAAAGAATTGGCAAAAAGTACCAGCACATCGCGTTCGGCGAGCTAATCGGCTATCTCGCCGATCATCATTGGTATGTGGATTGGGACAAGTATCCCGCCATCTTAACCTGCCTTGAGGATTTCGAACGTGCCGATATCGATGCGACGTATCTGAGCGGCGCATTTAGCAAGCCCGCTGACACGTATTCTCCGGGAGCAATACGCGTACCCGAAATGACCTTTATTCCGGACAGTCCCGAAAGCAACTTGGCCTGGACAAGAACGTTGGATGATATTCCGGATCCCGCGCAATTTCTCATTCAATCTGGCGCAGACGGGTACCAGTGGTGTTTGCAACACAGCTTTTGCAGAAGCACAGATTACATGAATGGCTT
Organism: Bradyrhizobium sp. 956_D2_N1_4; assembly: GCF_052076025.1. Taxonomy (NCBI): domain Bacteria; kingdom Pseudomonadati; phylum Pseudomonadota; class Alphaproteobacteria; order Hyphomicrobiales; family Nitrobacteraceae; genus Bradyrhizobium; species Bradyrhizobium sp. 956_D2_N1_4. The sequence goes on from NZ_CP197237.1 coordinate 7,396,536, forward strand.
CGAGTCAACCGATCCATTCAGAAGCGCTCAGTATGGAATTGAACTCATTCTCGTCGATCTGGCGGAGTTGGAGAAGTTGCGAAACCTGACAACAGAGAAGATCGATCAAGACCATCACGATGTGTTCGAGAACAGTTGGTCCTCGCCCGCCCTCTTTGGCCAGAGGAGCTTTCGGCATGGTGCCCTAGTGTCGGCTCTTTCTCTGCCGTACCGCGCAGCTGATTTTAAATTTGCGCGCATAGTTGAGCGATGCTCTCCCAAATATAGTGAGTACGATCGAAGCGGCGTCTCAGACGAGTCGGAGTTCTCCACGCCACATCCAGCGCTGCTCGCAGAATTGAAGCTTGGTCCGAAGAATGGATGGTCCAAGTTCTTTGTGACCGTTAACGGAGAACCGGCGTTTTCTGACAATCCATCGCTCCTCGCAGGCGTTACGGTTATCCGGCAGGACCTCATCGAAGAGTTTGCCAGGAACCACAGTTTCAAGGTTGTTTGGCGGGTGTGGGTCGAAAAAGATGGAGGCTTAGGAACCAACCACGGCATCGGGAGACACCGGCAATTCGCGCGCAACGACTTTATTGGGTTCTTCTTTGAAGACGACGGGAAATGGCAAGGTAAATTGATCCCGTTTCGTAGCTAGCTGATCAGCTTTTGGATGGCAAAGGAACTGCCGCGGGTTGCTTAGCAGGGGCGAAAGCTCCCCCTCGTAAGCCGCCCCCATAACGAGCTTATCTACTTTGACAACTTGGCGAGACGGACCGTCACTTCGTCCGGTCATCGTCAAATTATGGCGGAGAGGGAGGGATTCGAACCCCCGATAGGCTTGCACCTATGCCGCATTTCGAGTGCGGTGCATTCAACCACTCTGCCACCTCTCCTGAAGGCGCCATGGTAGGAGCAGGGCCCCTGTGGTTGGGGGCGTTAATAGGCGAGGATGGCGGGCCAGACAAGGCGCGAAAGGGGAAAATCCGCTGCCTCTTTCAGCCGCTGCCCTGGAGCTGTTTCCGGTCCGATGAATCGGAACGGGGCCCTAGATTCTTGTTTTGACCCGTTTTCTTGACGCGAACCGGTGCCCACTTCGCTCGAAAACGCTCTCACCGCCGGGAGGAACTGCCGTGGAGCACCTGACGATCAAGGCCAATGGCGCCGATTTCCACCTGGTTCGCGCTGGACAGGGCAAACCGCTGCTTTTGCTGCATGGTTGGCCGGAATTCTGGCTGACCTGGGAGCCGGTGATATCCAGGCTTTCGGACCGGTTCATGCTGATCGCGCCCGATCTGCGCGGCTTCGGCGACAGCGACAAGCCGGACGGGCCTTTTGGGCCGGATGGCCATGCGGACGACATGCTGGCGCTGATGGACGGGCTCGGCATCGACCGATTCGCCGTGGTCGGCCACGATGTCGGCGGCGCCGTGATGCAGCCTTTGGCCCGGAAGGCGCCCGAGCGGCTCGCGGGGCTGTTCTTCTTCGATTTCGTCTATCCCGGGATCGGGCCGCGCATGGCGGCGCCGGATAGACTCAACCACATCTGGTACCAGTCCTTCCACCAGATGGAGATTGCGCCGGCGCTGGTCGGCGCAAGCCGCGAGAGCTGCCGGCTCTATATCGGTCACTTCCTCAAAGGTTGGGCGCATCGGAAGAACGCCTTCGATGACGTCCTCGACGCCTTCGCCGACAACTTCTTCAGGGAAGGCAATCTCGCCGGCGGGTTTGCGCATTATCGCGCCTCGCATGCCGGGCGGGTCGCGATGATGAAGGGCGAAGCCCCGCAGCTGGCACCGATCAACGTGCCGACCTGCGTGCGCTGGGCCGAGCACGACCCGCTGTTTCCCTATGCCTGGACCGACCGGCTGGGCGCGACGTTTGGCGATCTCGATCTTGCGATGTTTCCTGGCGTCGGCCACTTCCCGCATCGGGAAGATCCGGATCGCGCGGCCGCGGAGATCGCGGCGTTCTTTCAGCGGATCGGCTGGAGCTGAAGACAGGGGTGGGACCGCCAGACGCGGTAAACACTGGCGGTCCCGTGCCGCTCATTGAAATACTGGCTGGGAAGGGCGGCTTCGCCGGCCAGGGTGAGGCGACGATTCGACCCTAGCGAGTGTCCTGTGCGCCGCAACGCAATCCGTCCCTTAACCTAACCAGTCAAGGTTACTCCTTGTCCGCCTTACTCTTTTTCTTGCCGTTCTCAGTCAAATCCCGGTCTTTTCCGTTGCCGTTCTCCTTGCGGCGGTTGGTGAAGCGGGCATTGCCGAGCCCGGTGCCGATGGTGAGCACGCCCCAGCGATCGACGTCCTGCATGAACGGCACCTCGGAGAGGCCCTGAACCACGCCGTCATTGTGCATCAGGATCGCGGTGTCGTGCTCGCCGATCGCGGGGATGCCCTCGATCAGGCTCGCCGGCAGGTTGAACTTGCTGCTCTCCCAATTGCCCGGCAGGTTCTGCGCGCCCTTTTCGATCGAGCCGTCCGCGTTGATCACGCCGGGACAGGCGATGCCGATGAAGGGCGCGAGCTTGTAGCCGTCTTTCTCGGCCTCGGTGATCAGCCCCTTCAGCATCTTGATGAGCCGCTTCACCGCACCCTCGCGGGTCGGCTCGTCGTCGGCATGACGCCACAGCTCGGATTTCACGACCTTGGCCTTCGAGAGGTCCTTGGCCTTCTTCCAGCCGGTCTCCACCAGGCCGCAGCGGATGTTGGTGCCGCCGATGTCGACGGCGAGGATGCTGTCATGGGCCTCGAAAATCCATGACGGCGCCAGATGCAGCGCGCCTATCAGGCCCGCTTCATCGGGATGGGCGCGGATCGGCACCATGTCGATCTTGAAATCCTCGGCCTTGAGGATGATCCCGGTGCGCGCGATCGCGAGCTCGCCGAGCCGTGAATCGCGGAAGCCGCCGCCGACGACGATGCGCTCGGTCTTCGCCCAGGCCTTGCTCTTGAGGAAGCGACGGGTGACGTAAGCGAGCTCCTGGGCAAAGTCCTCGATGGCGCTATGCACCACAGCCCAGGCCTCGGTGTCATCGCCGATCAGGATGGCGTCCAGCGTCTTCTTGCTGATCTCATCCGATGGCTCCTTGCCGAACGGGTCTTCGCCGCTCTTGCGCAGCGGCTTGCGCCAGCGCTCGAGGATTTCGCGGAACGCGCCCTTGCTGGCGCGGTCGCCGAGGAAACCGTCCTCGTCCTTCATCTCGATGTTGAAGCTGTCGATGTCCACCGACGGCAGCCGCGCCGCGCCGTGGGCGGCGATGCCCGTCGTCGTCTTGACCAGTTCGTCCGTTGCCATGAAAGCCCTGCCCGGTTACCTGTTCCGGCCGGGACAACGGCGCGGGAACCCGTTGGTTGCAGCGCCGACCGAGATTCGATTCGGGGCCGGCCGACGGCCCAAATCCTTCAAATCCGGGCCGTTTCCGGTGGTTTTCCTTGACTTGCGGCGTCCGGCGGCTATAAGTCCCACAACCGGCGCGGGGCGTTTCTCGCGCCGCTTGTTTTTGCGTGGGTTTTCAAAGGGATAACTCCCACCCGCACAAAACGCACATAAACCCATAGCGACTGACAAAAAGCCGGCCCGGACGATTCTCGTCGCGAGGCCGGGATTTGAACACGGAGAAAAAACGATGTTCGCAGTCATCAAAACCGGCGGCAAGCAATACCGCGTCGTGCCGGATGATGTTCTCGAAGTAGGCAAGATCGAAGGCGAAGTCGGCTCGATCATACAGCTGAATGAAGTGCTGGTGCTCGGCGGTGATACGCCGGTCCTGGGCGTCCCGACGGTCGCAGGCGCGTCCGTTGCGGTCGAGGTGCTCGACCACAAGCGCGGGCCCAAGGTCATCGCGTTCAAGAAGCGCCGCCGCAAGAATTCGCGCCGCAAGCGCGGCTATCGCGACGAGATCACGGTCCTCCGTATCTCCGAGATCCTGACGGACGGCGCCAAGCCCACCAAGGGCCCGCGTCCGAAGCGGGAGAAGGTCGCCAAGGAAGAGGCGAAGGAAGAAGCCGCCGCATAATTTGATCACGCGCAATCACGAATTGATGCGTGAGAAATTGTGAAATGATTCCGTCAAGGAATTGATCTAGAAATACGCAGGATTTTGGAGACGAGCCATGGCTCACAAAAAAGCAGGCGGATCATCGCGCAACGGTCGCGATTCGAAGGGCAAGCGCCTCGGCATCAAGGCGTTCGGCGGCGAAGTCGTGATTCCCGGCAACATCATTGCGCGTCAGCGCGGCACCACCTGGCATCCCGGCCTTAATGTCGGCATGGGCACGGACCACACTCTGTTCGCCAAGATCGAGGGTCGCGTCACGTTCCAAGCCAAAGCCAACGGCCGCACATTCGTATCGGTACTCCCGATCGCCGAGGCGGCTGAATAGACGGTGGACCAAATTTGGAGTCCGCCGGGTCCTTGACCGAACCGGCGGAGTCCACGAGACGGCTCCAGGGGAGGCAGGGAAACCGGCCTCCCCTTTCGTTTGACTTGCTCACTTTTCACTTAGTGACTTTGACGGAGCCGGACATGTTGCAGGATTTCTCGAGCGTGACCTTGCGGGAGGCGAGACCGAGCGTCGTCGCCACCGAGCGGCTGACGTTGCGGCGCCCGACTCTCGCCGACGTCAGGACCATCGCCCACCTCGCCAACGACCGCCGTGTCGCGGAAAACACCCGTCGCCTTCCACATCCCTATTCGCAGGACGACGCCGTCGAATTCGTCCGCGCCACCGCCGCGCTCGGCAGCGAGACCGTGTTCCTGATCGAGCACGACACCGGGCCCGTCGGCATGGTCGGCATCGACCGCTCCACGCTCGACAATGCCGAGCTCGGCTACTGGCTCGGCGTCGAGCATTGGGGCCAGGGCTTTGCCACCGAGGCCGCGCGCGGCGCGATCGACTTCTTCTTCGAGGAGTTCGAGGACGATCATCTCTATGCGGGTGCGCGCGTCACCAATCCGGCCTCGCGCAACGTGCTGGAGAAGTGCGGCTTCCAGTGGAGCGGCGTCCAGCTTCATCGCTTCCTCGCGCTGGGCTCGTCCACGCCGGTCGATTGCTTCCGCCTGTCACGCGGCGTGTGGTCGTCGCTGAAGAGCTGGAGCAGTGCGAGACGGATGAGGTAGGGCGCGCGGCCACATACACTGCTGTCGTCCCGGGGCGCGACAAAGTCGCGAGCCCGGGACGACAGCGTGGTTGTTGCCTACGCCGGCGGATTCACCTCGTTGCTCGGGCGGCCGAGATCGCGTTCGCGCAAGTAAATGTAGAACCCGGCGCCGATGATGATGGCGGCGCCGATGATGGTGGCAATCGACGGCACGTCGCCGAACACGACGAAGCCGAAGATCACGGCCCAGACGATCATCGAATATTGATAGGGCACCACGACGCTCGCCGGTGCCAGCTTGAGCGAGCGGTTGACGCAGAACAGCGCCGTCACCGAGACGCAACCCGCCAGCGCGAAGATCGCGAGGCTGCCCGGTGTCGGCGGCACCCAGTGGAATGCCGACAGCACGGCACCCAGCGAGAACGTGCCGATGAATTGCGACGACGCCATCACGATGTCGGGCGTCTTGCGCAGGCTGCGCGTGATCAGCATCAGGGTCGCGAACGACAGGCTGCCGCCGAGCGCGATCAGCGCCGGCAGGCTGACCGTCTGCGCCGACGGCCGCAACGCGATCAGCACGCCGCAGAAGCCGATCAGGATCGCCGTCCAGCGCCGCCAGCCGACCTTCTCGCCCAGAAAGATCGCCGACATCGCGGTGACGAAGATGGGGCCGGCGAGATAATAGGTGATGACGTCGGCGAGCGGCAGATAGACCGTCGCGAGGAAGAAGGCGGCCACTTCCAGCGTCGACAGCACGACGCGAAACAGCTGCAGGCGCGGCCGCTCCAGATGCAGGAACTGGTGACGCTGCCGCCAGACCAGCGGCGACAGCAGCAGCAGCGCCGCGCAGGCGCGCAGGAACAAGAGCTGCCCCACCGAATAGGTCCCGACCAGGAACTTGCCCATGGCGTCGCCGAACGAGAACATGAAGATCGACAGCACCATCAGCGCAATGCCGGCCAGGCGTGCGGAGCGGTCATCATAGGCGGAGAGATTCTTGAAGAAGGGCATTGGCGCCGTTTTAATCACGTGGGCGCGCCGGACAAGCCCGCATCTGCCGATTGAACGGATTGTCGCACTCTTCGCGGCGCGATAGCGATAGATGCCTCCCCAACTAGAGAGCATGGACATGACCGACTTCGACCCGACCCGGCATCGCATGATCCCCGCGCAACGCTGGTTTGAGGATTTCGTGGTCGGCGAGCGCTTCGTACTGCCGAGCCGCACCCAGACCTCGGCGGTGTTCGCCGCCTTCCAGACCGCGAGCGGCGACACCCATCCCGTGCATTACGACGTGGAATATTGCCGCAGCCGCGGCATGCCGCACCTGCTCGCCCACGGCTTCCAGACCTTGATCCACACGGCGCCCGGCGCAGGCCTGTTTCCGTTCATGGTCGAGGACTCCCTGGTCGGCTTCCTCGAACAATCGAGCCGGTTCCTCAAACCGGTGTTCGCCGACGACACCATCTATCCGGCGCTCGAGGTCACGGAGCTGGTGCCGGGTCGCACGACCGGCGCGGTGACGCTCAAAAGCACCGTATTCAACCAGCGCAAGGAGCTGGTGCTGGAGGGGACGCAGAAATTCCTGATCCGGAGACGGCCTGCAGGTTAAGCACGGGGCCAAATTCGCGGAAATTCGGCCGATTCAGGGATAAGTCCGGGTTGCCGCGCGGGACCGCCTGCCCTACCTATGGCCCATGAAATTCCTCGACGAAGCAAAGGTCTATATCCGCTCCGGTGACGGCGGGAACGGCTGCGTGGCGTTCCGCCGCGAGAAGTTCATCGAATTCGGCGGTCCTTCCGGCGGCAATGGCGGCCGCGGCGGCAACGTGGTCATCGAGGTCGCCGACGGCCTCAACACGCTGATCGACTACCGCTACCAGCAGCATTTCAAGGCCCAGAAGGGCGAGAACGGTTCGGGCTCGGACCGTCACGGCGCCAACGGCAAGGCGATCGTGCTGAAGGTCCCCGTGGGCACGCAGATCTTCGACGAGGATCGCGAGACCCTGATCCACGACTTCACTGATGTCGGCGAGAAGTTCGTGCTGGCCGAGGGCGGCAATGGCGGCTTCGGGAATGCGCATTTCAAGTCCTCGACCAACCGCGCGCCGCGCAACGCCAATCCCGGCCAGCCCGGCGAGGAGCGCTGGATCTGGCTGCGGCTGAAACTGATCGCGGATGCCGGCCTGGTCGGTCTGCCCAATGCCGGCAAGTCGACTTTCCTCTCCAAGGTCAGCGCGGCCAAGCCGAAGATCGCCGATTATCCCTTCACCACGCTGCATCCGCAGCTCGGCGTCGTGAATTCCGACGGCCGCGAATTCGTGCTGGCGGACATTCCCGGTCTGATCGAAGGCGCGCATGAAGGCGCCGGCCTCGGCGACCGCTTCCTCGGCCATGTCGAGCGCTGCCGCGTGCTGCTGCATCTCGTCGATGCGACCTGCGAGCACGCGGGCAAGGCCTACAAGACGGTGCGCAATGAGCTCAACGCCTATGGCGGGCTGCTCACCGACAAGATCGAGATCGTCGCGCTGAACAAGATCGACGCGGTCGGGCCGGACGAGTTGAAGAAGCAGAAGGACCGGCTGAAACGCGCCGCCAAGAAGACACCGCTGCTGCTCTCCGGCATCACCGGCGACGGCGTGAAGGAAGCGTTGCGCGCGCTTGTCGAAGTGATCGGCGAGGCCCCGGTATCGGCCAAGGCGAAGAGCGCGGCCGAAGCGGAGCCGTGGTCGGCCTGATCTCTCTCCCCACGGTCGTCCCCGCCTAGTGCGCAATTGCGCACGGGGAGCGGGGACCCATACCGCGTGATCTTTCGATTGCGGATGGTTGTAGTACCGAACAACGAGCCTTCGCAAAACTACGTCTTGGGGTTATGGGTCCCTGCTTTCGCAGGGACGACAGCGGAGTGCGCGGCCGCGGGCACCCGCATCGCGGCTTGTCATCACGACCGCGATAGCGCAGCATTAAAAAATCAAGAAACGGCAGGGGCGAAGCATGGCGCGCGCGAAGAACGTTCTCTGGATCATGTGCGACCAGCTTCGCTACGACTATCTCGGCTGCACCGGCCATCCCACGCTGAAAACGCCCAACATCGACGCCATGGCCAAGCGTGGCGTGCTGTTCAGCAAGGCGTATGTGCAGTCGCCGATCTGCGGCCCGTCGCGGATGTCGTTCTACACCGGGCGCTACATGCGCTCGCACGGCTCGCACTGGAACGGCTGGCCGCTGCGCGTCGGCGAGCCCACGCTCGGCGATCACCTCAAGAAGATCGGCGTGCGCAACGTACTGGTCGGCAAGACCCACATGGCGCCCGATCTCGAGGGCATGAAGGCGCTCGGCATCCCGCCGGAATCGATGATCGGCGTGCACGTCGCCGAATGCGGGTTCGAGCCTTATGAGCGTGACGACGGCCTGCATCCGACGGGACGGCCGCGCCCGAAATACGATGAGTACCTGCGCCAGCAAGGTTTTGAAGCGACCAATCCCTGGGAGCATTGGGCGAATTCAGGCGCAGCGGACGACGGCTCCCTGCAGAACGGCTGGCTCCTGGTGCATGCCGACAAGGCCGCGCGCGTGCCGGACGAACACTCTGAGACGCCCTACATGACGCGGCGCGCGATGGACTTCATCAGCGAGGCCGAGACCGACGGCAGGCCGTGGTGCCTGCATCTGTCCTACATCAAGCCGCACTGGCCCTATATCGCGCCAGAGCCCTATGCGAGCATGTATTCGGCGGACGACATGATCCCGGCGATCCGCTCCGAGCGCGAACGCCAGAATCCGCATCCGGTGTTCGGCGCCTACATGGACATGCGCTACTCCCGCAACATGGCGCGCGACGAGGCTCGCGAGAAGGTGATCCCGACCTATATGGGCCTGATCACCCAGATCGACGACCAGATGGGCGTGCTGATGAAGTTTTTGGAGGCGCGCGGCCTGCTGGACAGCACCATGATCGTCTTCACCTCCGATCATGGCGATTATCTCGGCGATCACTGGATGGGCGAGAAGGATCTGTTCCACGAACAGTCAGCGAAGATTCCGTTGATCATCATCGATCCGTCGAAGGAAGCCGACGCCACGCGTGGCACGCGCAGCGACGCGCTGGTGGAAGGCATCGATCTCGCGCCGACCTTCGTCGATTATTTCGGCGGCAAGGTGCCGGGCCACATCCTCGAAGGACGCTCGCTGCTGCCGCTGCTGCGCGGCGAGAGGCCGTCCGACTGGCGCAAGGTCGCATTCTCTGAATACGACTACGCCATGCAGGATGTGCGGCTGAAGCTGAACCAGCCGATCGAACGCTGCCGCCTGTTCATGGTGTTCGACGGCCGCTGGAAATACATCCACGCCTCCGGCTTCCGCCCGATGCTGTATGATCTCGAAACCGATCCGGAGGAATACGTCGATCGCGGCGACGATCCGGAATGCGCCGCGATCATCGCGAGGCTACAGGCCGAGCTGTTCGACTGGGCCCTGCATCCCAACGACCACATCACCACGCCGCGCGAGAAGATCGCGAACTATGCCGACAACCAGCTCCAGGTGAAGGGCGGCATTTTGATCGGCGTCTGGGATGAGGCGGAGCTTGCGTCGATCAAGGACGGGATCGCGCAACGCGCGAAGCTCTAAAACCCTCATGGTGAGGAGGCGCGAAGCGCCGTCTCGAACCATGCAGGCCCCCGCTGCTACAGCCGGGCCTTTCATCCTTCGAGACGCCGCTCCGCGGCTCCTCAGGATGAGGGGATAGAGTAGCGCGCGGCATTCAATTCTCGATCTTGTACCCCGTCGCCTTCACGATCGGCTGCCAGAACGCTGTGTTGGCGGCGAGCTCCTTCGTCAACTCACCCGCGCTGCTGCCGACCGGGATCAGGCCGATCGCGGTGAGCTTCTCCTTCACCTCGGGCTTCGCGAGCGCGGCACTCGCGGCGGCGCCGAGCTTGCTGGCGAAGTCCGGCGGGCTGCCGGCGGGAAGCCACATGCCGTACCAGGCATCCGCGACGAGATCGATGCCGCTCTCCTTCAGCGTCGGAACCTCAGGTGCGAACGGCGAACGTTCCGCGCTCGCGACCGCGATGATCTTCACGCCCTTGGCGCGGTGCTGCGGCAGCGCATCGGCCAATGTCACGATGCCGAACGACAGATGGCCGCCGATGAGATCGTTGAGGATAGGCGCGCTCCCGCGATAGGGCACGCGGCTCAGGGGAATGCCGAGATCTTTCTCCAGTTTCGAGCCGGCGAAATGCGGAATGGTGCCGTTGCTCGGCACGCCGAACGACGTCTTGTCCGGATGCGCCTTCAGCCATGCCACGAATGACTTGAAATCCGTGGCGTCGACCGCCGGGCTGATCACGAGCGCGAATTCGAACCGCGCCAGCAGCGACACCGGCATAAAATCCTTGGCCGTGTCGAAGCTCGGTGTCGTCTCCACCATCGGCAGCAGGTACATGGTCGGCCCGGTCGTCACCAGCACCATGCTGCCGTCGGCACTCGCGCCCTTCACCGCCTTGATGCCGATCAGGCCGTCGCCGCCGGTACGGTTCTCGACCACGATGGTCCGCTGCAGCGCCGGCGCCATCTCCTGCGCGATCAGCCGGCACAGCGTGTCGCCGCCCGCTCCCGCCGCGAACGGGAAGATCATCTTTGTCAGCCCGGCCTGCGCTTGCGATCCGCCCGCCTGCGCCAACAGCGGCAACCCGAGACATCCGGCGATGAAGTTGCGACGATCCATCGGTTTCCTCTTTGAGCCCATTATGGTTGGCGACAATTAGAGCCAGGCGCGTGTCCCGGACAAGCGCCGTTTACCATTTTAGCCGCCTTGCGCCGGCCATCGTCCTGCTGCAAAAGCAGGCCTTAACCGGCGCCGCCTGTCGCTCCGCCGTTTCCGATGCAGAGCAATCCGTCACACGCGCCAACGCATACACACATGGCCAGCCCCGAACTCAGTCAATTCCGCCGCATCGTCGTCAAGGTCGGCTCCGCCCTGCTGGTCGATTCCGACAAGGGCGAGGTGCGCGCCTCCTGGCTCGCCGCGCTCGCCGACGACATGGCCAAGCTGCATCGCGAGGGCCGCGACGTGCTCGTCGTCTCCTCCGGGTCGATCGCGCTCGGCCGCAGCCGGCTGAAATTGCCGCGTGGCCCGCTGAAGCTGGAGGAGAGCCAGGCGGCCGCCGCCGTCGGCCAGATCGCGCTGGCGCGGATCTGGTCGGAGGTGCTCGGCGCCCACGGCATCGGCGCGGGGCAGATCCTGGTCACGCTCCAGGACACCGAGGAGCGCCGCCGCTATCTCAACGCGCGCTCCACCATCGGCAAGCTGCTGGAATGGCGCGCGATCCCCGTCATCAACGAGAACGACACGGTCGCCACCAACGAGATCCGCTACGGCGACAATGACCGCCTCGCCGCGCGCGTCGCCACCATGGCGAGCGCCGATTTGCTGGTGCTGCTGTCCGATATCGACGGGCTCTACGACGCCCCGCCGAAGAACAATCCGAACGCAAAACTCATTCCCGTGGTCGACAGCATCTCCTCCGAGATCGAGGCCGTGGCAGGCGACGCCGAGTCCGAGCTGTCGCGCGGCGGCATGCGCACCAAGGTCGAGGCCGCGAAGATCGCCACGACCGGCGGCACGCATATGCTGATCGCCTCGGGCAAGATCGAGCATCCCCTGCAGGCGATCGCCGACGGCGGCCGCTGCACTTGGTTCCTGACGCCGGCCAACCCCATCACCTCGCGCAAACGGTGGATCGCGGGCACGCTGGAGCCGAAAGGCACGCTGACCATCGATGCCGGCGCGGTGACGGCGCTGCGTGCCGGCGCCAGCCTGCTGCCGGCCGGCGTGATCAAGGTGGAAGGCCAGTTCGCCCGCGGCGATGCGGTGATCGTGCGCGGTCCTGATACCAGCGAGGTCGGCCGCGGCCTGATCGCCTACGATGCCGAGGTCGCCGAGCGGATCAAGGGCCGCTCGTCCCCGGACGTGATGGCGATCCTCGGCATCAGCGGGAGGTCCGAGATGATCCACCGCGACGATCTGGTGGTGGGCGGGTAAGGGCCGCGACGGCCCTTTTCACCGAATTTGCTGGGCCAATGACCCAGCCGGCGCCTCGCCGGAGAGACCAGCCATACCCTCCCGACCCTTCGCAGACGCGGGATTTCCATGCTAGGACACCGCCTTAGCAGAAGGTTGAAGCTCCAATGGCCGCCCCCCTCAAAGCCGTCGACGGCAATGCCGATCTCCAGGCGCTGATGTCCGATCTCGCCGCCCGTGCCCGCGCTGCCGCGCGCGTGCTGGCGCTGGCGCCGCCGGAGCAGAAGAACCGGGCGCTCGAGGCCATGGAGCGGGCGATCCGCGCGAACTCTGCCGCGATCCTTGCCGCCAATGCCGAGGACGTCGCGGAGGCCCGCGCCTCGGGCACCATGATCGCCTCCTTCATCGACCGCCTGACACTGACACCTGCGCGCGTCGAGTCGATGGCCGAGGGCATCGGTATCGTGCGCGGCATCGCCGATCCGATCGGCATCGTCACCGAGAGCTGGCAGCGGCCGAACGGCATGACCATCGAGCGCGTGCGCGTTCCGCTCGGCGTCGTCGGCGTGATCTTCGAGAGCCGGCCGAACGTTGCGGCGGATGCCGGCGTGCTGTGCCTGAAATCCGGCAATGCCGTGATCCTGCGCGGCGGCTCCGACAGTTTTCGTTCGTGCCGCGCGATCCATGAATGTCTCGTCCAGGGCCTGCGTGACGCCGGGCTCCCCGAAGCGGCGATCACGCTGGTGCCGACGCGCGACCGCGCGGCGGTCGGCATGATGCTGTCAGGGTTGAACGGCGCCATCGACGTGATCGTTCCGCGCGGAGGCAAGAGCCTCGTCGCGCGCGTCGAGCAGGAAGCCCGCGTGCCCGTGTTCGCGCATCTCGAAGGCGTCAACCACGTCTATATCGATGCCAGCGCCGACCTCGCCATGGCGAAGTCGATCGTGCTCAACGCCAAGATGCGCCGCACCGGCGTCTGCGGCGCGGCCGAGACGCTGCTGGTCGATCGCGCCGCTGCCGCCAAAAACCTGAAGCCGCTGGTCGAGATGCTGATCGAGGCCGGCTGCGAAGTGCGCGGCGACGACGCCGTGCAGAAGACCGATGCGCGCGTCAAGCCTGCCAGCGAAGACGATTGGGACACCGAATATCTCGACGCGATCATCGCAGCGAAGGTGGTGGACGGTGTCGACGGCGCGATCGCGCATATCCAGAACCACGGCTCGCACCACACCGACGCGATCGTGAGCGCGGACGAGGCTGCCGCGAGGAAATTCCTGAGCGAGGTCGATTCCGCGATCGTGCTGCACAATGCCTCGACGCAGTTCGCCGATGGCGGCGAGTTCGGTTTCGGCGCCGAGATCGGCATCGCCACCGGCCGATTCCACGCCCGTGGTCCTGTTGGCGCCGAGCAGCTCACGAGCTTCAAATATCGCGTCCACGGCACAGGTCAGACGCGGCCGTAAGTCATGTCGCGAGGCGTGGGGCATTGAATAACAATTTCGTCGCGCCACGTTTCTTCGCGCAGGCCATTCCGCCCTACACCGAAGGCATGCGCATCGGCCTGCTCGGCGGCTCGTTCAATCCGCCGCACGAGGCCCATCGTGCCATCAGCCAGTTCGCGCTGAAACGCCTCCGACTCGACCGCGTGTGGTGGCTCGTGACGCCGGGCAATCCGCTCAAGGAGAACGGCACGCTGCATGAGCTCGGCGCGCGCATGCAGGCCGCGCGTGACGTCGCCGACGATCCCAGGATAGAGGTGACCTGTCTCGAATCCGTCATTCGTACCCGCTATACTATCGACACGATCAACACCTTGCGCCGCCGTCTCTCGGGCATGCGCTTTGTCTGGATCATGGGCGCTGACAATCTCGCTCAATTCCATCGTTGGCAACACTGGCGGCGCATCGCCGACCAGGTGCCGATTGCGGTCATCGATCGCCCGCCGCAGAGTTTTCGCGCCCTCGCCTCGCCCGCTGCCCAGGCCCTTGCACGCTACCGCGTGCCCGAGACGGACGCGGCATTGCTGCCGGATCGGCCGGCGCCGGCCTGGGTCTTTCTGACGGGGTTGAAACTGAACCTGTCCTCGACCGGCTTGCGGAACCCGGACGGGAGCTGGAAAGGTCCGAAGTGAGACGGAGTGTGTGGACGTTGTGGGGATTTCAGACTCTCTGGCATATTGAAACCCTTAACCCCACATGATGTAGTGTAACCAGTGAGCGTCGGATTCGGCGTTCGCGATACAGTGAAAGGAATGGTCCCTGACCACATCTGTATTGTCCAAGTCTGTTTTACCCAAGGTAGCGAAACCGGCGCGTAAAACATCGACCAAAGCTGCGGCCTTGAAGGCGCAACCCGACGCCGACAAGACGCTGAGCCTGATCCTCTCCCGCCTCGACGACATGAAGGCGGAAGAGACGGTCACCATCGACCTTCGCGGCAAATCGGCGTACTCCGACTACATGATCGTCACCACCGGCCGGGTGAACCGGCACGTCGGCGCGATCGCGGACAACGTCGCCAAGGGCCTCAAGGAAAACGGCATCAGGAACATCCACGTCGAGGGCTTGCCCAATTGCGACTGGGTGCTGATCGATTCCGGCGATGTGATCGTGCACGTGTTCAGACCCGAGGTCCGCGAGTTCTACAATCTCGAGAGATTGTACACCCAGGGCCCAGGGGCGGCGAAGGCGATCTAGGCTCATCGAGCCGATTTCGAATCGGCTGACGCGCATGCTAGCGTCGTGCGCGCGCATATTGCGCGCGGTCTTGAAACACGACCTGAAGATATCATGCGCGTTGCTGTCATTGCGGTGGGCCGGCTGAAGCAGGGCCCCGAACGGGAGCTTGCCGACCGCTATTTCGAGCGGTTCGACGAAGCCGGCCGCAAGCTCGGATTCCGCGAGCTCACCATCCACGAAATCCCCGAAAGCCGCGCGCGCGACACCGCGACACGGATGGCCGAAGAGGCCGCGGCGATCGGCGCGCACATCCCGGAAAAATCGATCCTGGTGGCGCTGGACGAGCGCGGCCAGAATCTCGACTCCACCGTATTCGCACGGCACCTCGGGCGCTGGCGCGACGAGGGTGCCGGACATACTATCTTCGTGATCGGAGGGGCGGACGGACTTTCGCCCGAATTGCGCCGTAAGGCCAAGCTCGCGATCGCGTTCGGCTCTGCGACCTGGCCGCACCAAATGGTCCGCGTCATGCTTCTGGAACAGCTTTATCGGGCCGCCACCATTCTGGCCGGCCACCCCTATCACCGCGCGTGATGCGCGCACAACGAGCACCTTTGCGTAAAGCGATGCGAGCGCCGATCCTCAACCTGCTGCTGATCGCCGGCGTTACGGGCGCAAGCCTCGCGCAAGCTCAGACGCAAGGTCAGACAATTGCGCCCGCGCCACAGACGGCGGCCGTCTCGCCCGATGCGATCAAGCAGCGCGAGCAGGAGCTCGAGGCCGCCCGCGCGAGGCAGAAGAGCGCCGAGGAAGCGCAGGCCAAGCTCAAGGCCGAAATCACCTCGCTCGGCCAGGACCGCACCCAGCTCAATCAGCAGCTGATCGACACCGCAGCCAATGTGCGGGCCGTCGAGACCAAGATCGACGAAGCCGAAGCGCGGCTGCGCTCGCTCAGCGGCCGCGAGCAGCAGATGCGCACCTCGCTGGAGTCGCGCCGCGCCGACATCGTCGAGGTGCTGGCGGCCCTGCAGCGCGCCGGCCGGCGCACGCCGCCGGCGCTGTTGGTGCGGCCAGAAGATGCGCTGCAATCACTGCGCACCGCCATGCTGCTCGGCGCCGTGGTGCCGGAATTGCGCGGCCGCGCCGAGAAGCTCGCCGGCGACCTCGGCGAGCTCGTGGCCTTGCGCAAGAACATCGCCGCCGAACGCGACCAGCTTGCCACCGACCGCGACAAGGTCCGCAACGACCAGACCCGGCTCACCGCCCTGGTCGACGAGCGGCAGCGTCAGCAGGCGTCGCGTGAAAAAGACCTCGACGCCGAGAACTCGCGCGCCATCGCGCTCTCCAGGCAGGTCGGCGATCTCCAGGGGCTGATCACCAAGATGGAGCAGGATCTGCAGAGCGCCGCCAAGGCCGCCGAGAAGGCGGCCGAGGCCGCCAAGCAGGCCGAGGCCAAGGCGGCCGCCAGCGCCAAGCCCGGTCCGGGCACTTTCAAGGACCGGTCCCGGACCACCCCGGCGATCGCCTTCGCCGCGGCCAAGGGGCTCCTGCCTCTCCCGGTTAACGGTAACAAGATCAGGGATTTTGGCGGTTCCGATGGGGTCGGCGGTGTCCAGAAGGGCATTTCGCTGGCAACCAGGCCCGGCTCCCAGGTCACGACGCCGTGTGATGGCTGGGTTGTCTATTCCGGCCCGTTCCGCAGCTATGGACAACTCTTGATCCTCAACGCCGGGGGCGGGTATCATGTCCTGATCGCCGGGATGGAGCGCATTTCGGTTAACATCGGTCAGTTTGTGCTCACGGGGGAACCGGTCGCGACCATGGGATCGACCTCTCAAGTCGCCTCCATTCTCGCCACGAACGCGAGTCAACCTGTGCTGTATGTCGAGTTCCGTAAGGACGGCACTCCAATCGATCCAGGCCCATGGTGGGCCGCAAATGAAGGCGAGAAGGTTCGCGGATGATGCGCAAGACTTCAGTTATCCTCCTCAGCGCGGCCACCGGTGCTGCGCTGACGCTGTTCGTGACCCAGCCGCGCGCGGTCTTCATGGGCTCCAGCGCGCGAGCCGCAACTGCAGACACCTATCGCCAGCTCAATCTGTTCGGCGATGTGTTCGAGCGCGTGCGCTCGGACTATGTCGAGAAGCCCGATGACACGAAGCTGATCGAATCCGCCATCAGCGGCATGCTCACCGGCCTCGATCCGCATTCGAGCTACATGGACGCCAAGAGCTTCCGCGACATGCAGGTGCAGACCCGCGGTGAGTTCGGCGGTCTCGGCATCGAAGTCACGATGGAGGACGGCCTGATCAAGGTGGTCTCGCCGATCGACGACACCCCCGCTTCGCGCGCCGGCGTCATGGCCAACGACATCATCACCAATCTCGACGACGAAGCCGTGCAGGGCCTTACCCTGAACCAGGCGGTCGAGAAGATGCGCGGTCCGGTCAACACCAAGATCAAGCTCAAGATCATCCGCAAGGGCCAGGACAATCCGATCGACGTCACCCTGGTGCGCGACAACATTCGCGTCCGCTCGGTGCGCGCGCGCATCGAGGCCGACGACATCGCCTATATCCGCATCACCACCTTCAACGAGCAGACCACCGAAGGCCTGAAGCGCGAGGTCGCCAACCTCTCGAATCAGATCGGCGACAAGCTCAAGGGCTACATCATCGACCTCCGCAACAACCCGGGCGGCCTGCTCGAGGAAGCCGTGACAGTCTCCGACTCGTTCCTGGAGAAGGGCGAGATCGTCTCGACCCGTGGCCGCAATGCCGAGGAGACCCAGCGCCGCACCGCGCATGCGGGCGACCTCACCAAGGGCAAGCCTGTTATCGTGCTGGTCAATGGCGGTTCCGCCTCGGCGTCGGAAATCGTCGCCGGCGCGCTACAGGACCACAAGCGCGCGACCATCGTCGGCACGCGCTCGTTCGGCAAGGGCTCGGTGCAGACCATCATTCCGCTCGGCTCGGGCAACGGCGCGCTGCGTCTGACCACGGCGCGCTACTACACGCCGTCGGGCAAGTCGATCCAGGCCAAGGGCATCGTGCCCGACATCGAAGTGCTCCAGGACGTGCCGGACGAGCTGAAGTCGCGCACCGACACCAAGGGCGAGGCTTCGCTGCGCGGCCATCTCAAGAACGACGGCGACGAGAAGACCGGCTCGCAGTCCTACGTCCCGCCGGACGCCAAGGACGACAAGGCGCTCAAGCTCGCGGACGACCTGCTCCACGGCATCAAGAACAGCGCCTCCGCGGCGCCGACGCCGGGCGACAACAAGGCCACGACCGACAAGCCCAAAGCGGCGAACTAAGTCGGCGCGTCACCTCATCTCTCGAAAAGGGCGGCTCCGGGAGCCGCCCTTTTTGCTTGGGGCTCCTGCTACCCCCGGCCTATCCCGGCCTGACGCCGCTTGACCTCGGCGTGGTATCGTCGGCGGGAGTGATTCGGGATCTCGCATGACTGAAACGGCCGATGATCTGAGCGCCCCGCTCGGACAGGACAAGCCGCGCCGGAAACGGCGGCTGCGGCTGCCGTTCACAGCCATGCAGGCCCTCGCGGTCATGCTCGGCCTGTTCCTGGTCGCCTTCGCCGGCTTCGCCATCTTCAACAAGGATCCGCTCGGCGGCGAGCCGATGACGCGGATTGCGATCCGCGTGCCCAGGGCCACCGACGAGAAGCCGGCCGCCGCGAGCCCTGGCCAGGAGAGCAAGCCAGAGAACAAGCACGAGGCCAAGGAAGCGCCGAAGCAGGCGGGCGAGCAGAAGACCGTCACCATGATCGACGGTTCCACCGGCACGCGCCACGACGTGGTGATCGGTGGCGGCGATGCCGCCGACAAGGGCGACGCGGCGGCCGCCTCCGCCCCTCCGCCCGTCATGGCCGGGATCGACCCGAAACTGCTGGAAAAATCGCGCTACGGCATGATCCCCGTGACGGCCGAGGGCGCGAAGCCGTTCAACGTCTACGCGGCGGATGCCGACCGCGCCAAGGCGGCAAAGATGCCTGTGGTCGCGATCCTGATCGGCGGCCTCGGCGTCGGTGCGGCCAAGACCACCGACGCGATCATGCGGCTGCCGCCGGCGGTGACGCTGGCCTTCACACCCTATGGCGCCGACCCCGGCAAGCTCGCCGAGCGCGCCCGCGCCCAGCGGCACGAGATCTTCCTCCAGATCCCGATGGAGCCCTACGACTTCCCGGACAACGACCCGGGCCCGCAGACGCTGCTGACCTCGCTCACCACCGATCAGAACATCGACCGCCTGTACTGGCACCTGAGCCGGATGCAGGGCTATGCCGGCCTCACCAATTTCATGGGCGCCCGCTTCGTGGCGACCGACGCCGCGATGCAGCCGATCATCCGCGAGGCGGCCAAGCGCGGCCTCGGCTTCTTCGACGACGGCTCCTCGCCGCGCAGCATCGCGCCCCAGGCCGCGGGCAGCCTGGCGATGCCGTTCGGCAAGGGCGATATCGCGATCGACGTGGTGCCGACCCCGGCGGAGATCGACCGCGCCCTGAACAAGCTCGAATCAATGGCGCGCGAGCGCGGCGTCGCAATCGGCACCGCCTCCGCCCTGCCGGTCTCGATCGAGCGCATCAGCAGCTGGACCAAGACATTGAGCGACCGTGGTATCCTTTTGGTGCCGTTGACAACCGCGATGCTGAAATCAAAATCTAGCTAAATCAACGGATTGGTACGGTACGGACCCTCGGGACCGGCATACCCACCAAAAGCACGCGAGAGGTCTGGCGGAATGGCACGTTACGAGGATCTGCCCTACCGTACCTGCGTCGGTGTGATGCTGATCAACAAGAGGGGTCTGGTGTTCATCGGCCGACGCGCCGGCGGCATCGAGCATGTCGACGACGCCCATGTCTGGCAGATGCCGCAGGGCGGCGTCGATCCCGGTGAGGACACCTGGGATGCCGCCAAGCGCGAGCTCTATGAGGAGACCAGCGTGCGCTCGGTCGAGCGGCTCGGCGAGGTTCCGGACTGGCTCGTCTACGACATCCCGCGCACGGTTGCGGGGCGCGCCTGGAAGGGCCGCTATCGCGGCCAGCGCCAGAAATGGTTCGCGGTCCGGTTCACCGGCAAGGACAGCGAGATCAATGTCGAGAAACCCGGCGGCGGCCACAAGGCCGAGTTCGTGAGCTGGCGCTGGGAGCCGATGAAGAACCTGACCGGGCTGATCATCCCGTTCAAGCGCCCGGTCTATGAGCGCGTGGTGAAGGAATTTTCCGCGCTGGCGGATGAATAAATCAAATCGTCATCCCGGGTTCGGTGCTAATGCATCGCCGGAATGACGATGAAAGACGCGCGCGTGACCAATCAAAAACCCTACCGTCCCAATGTGGGGATCGCCCTCTTCAATGCCGATGGCCGCGTGTTGATCGGCCACCGCTTCAAGGGCGACGGCCCCGAAATCATCCTGCCGGGCCTCGACTGGCAGATGCCGCAAGGTGGTGTCGATGAGGGCGAGAACCTGCGCGATGCGGCGCTGCGCGAACTTTGGGAAGAGACCAGCGTCAAGAGTGCGGACTATCTCGGCGAGACAGACTGGCTGACTTACGAGTTCCCTCCCTACGACGGGCCGCAGACGCACCGGCTGGCGAAATTCCGCGGGCAGCGCCAGAAATGGTTCGCGCTGCGCTTCACCGGTCGCGACGACGAGATCGATCCGCTGACGCCGCGCAACGAACAGCCCGCGGAGTTCGACGCCTGGCGTTGGGAGCGGCTCGACCGCGTCGCCGAACTCGTCGTGCCATTCCGCCGCGAGGTCTACCGCGCGGTCGCGCAGCAGTTTGCGCCCTTCGCAAACTAAAACCGCGAAAACAACCCCATGCACAGTAGCCGGCGATTGCCGGCGCGATGCGCGGTAGTCGTTGCGAAGTTTTTGAAGCGTCGGATAGAATCGGCCGCGCGGCGCAATCGTCGTGGCGGCCTATGTCCAGCAGGCTCTAATTGGTCGGTCCGACCGTGAACGGGCCGATCGCGATGACGTGGCAATCGCTGTCGCGCTTGGCGCAGTCGGCGAGCGCGGAATTGACGGCGGTCTGCTCGTCCGCGGCCTTCAGGCCGAGGCCCGGCCGGCCCGCGGTCCCGACCGCGACTGCGTTCCAGCCCATGCCATCGGCGAGCTTGCGCACGACCTCGGCGCGCGCGTCGGCGGCGATCGAGGCGTTGGAAGCGGCATGGAAGAAGCCGGTGATCCTGAGCAGGGTCGGGATCGGCACGACGAAATTGTCGTCGACCACGACGATCAGACAGGCCACGCCGGCGATGGCGCCGCACGATTCCAGCGAACGCCGCGCCGAATCGTCGACGGATGACGCGCCCAGCACCATGAAATATTGACCGCCCGGGCCGAGCGCGATCGCGCGGGATTTCGCCGCCGGCACGAACATGTTCTCGAGCCGGACTTTTGCCGGATCGCGCACCATCGGAAAATCTTTCGGCACGAAGGCCCGCTCGGTCATGGCGTCGTGGCGCACCCAGGGCTGCGGCGGCATCGGCGGCTTGCCGTGGGTGTAGACGACGTCGTTGCCGACCGCATAGAGCTCGCAGCGCCGCGGCGATTGCGCGGCATCGGCGCGCTTCTGGCACTGCTCCAGCGCCATGTTGCGCGCGGCTTCCTCGGTCGGCTGGTTCAACGCCGCGCCTGTGAAGCCGCCGATATTGAGCGCGAAGGCCTTGTAGTCGCCGGAGGCGGAATAGTCGCCGGCCAGATAGTTGCGGATGCGCTCGTTGATGAAGGGCACGCTATCGGCGGCCAGCTTGCCCGATAGCGGCGCGGCGGATGGTGAGGGCGCGGGCATCGGCGCCATCGCAGCGCCGGTTGGACTCATCGGAGCCATCGGCGCCTTTGCCATCTGGGTCGGCATCGGGCTCGGCGCCACGGCATCTGCCGCTGGCGCTGCGCTCGGCGTCGCGGCCGGCGCGGCCGCGGCGGTAACCGTCTGCTTGAGCTTGGTGTTGTAGAGGAAGCCGGTGACAAGGATGGCGACGACCGAGACGACGGCGACCACCAGCGGCCACATCCACACCGGTGCCGCGGCCAGCTTGGAGGCGGGCTTCTTCACTTTCGGCGTGGCGTAAGTGCCGTCCTCGCGCCGCATCGCCACCATGTAGGCGTGCACCGGCGTCGGGATGTTCTTGACCTCCTGCGCGCCGATGTCGGCGAACTGCACCGACAGCTTGTTGGCGACCTGCTCGTGCACGGCGCGGGAGACGCAGATGCCGCCGACCTCGGCGAGGCCTTCGAGCCGGGCGGCGATATTGACGCCGTCACCGAGCAGATCGCCGTTGCGCTCGACCACGTCACCGATGGTGATGCCGATGCGGAACGACATCTGCCGGCTCGGCGGATAGGCCATGTTGCGGGTTCGCAGGGATTCCTGGATGTCGATCGCGCAGCGCACCGCATCGACCGCGCTCGGAAATTCCGCGAGCACCGCGTCGCCCGCCGTGTTGAAGATGCGGCCGTTGGCTTTCGCGATGAAGTCGTCGACGACCTCGCGATAGGAGGCGAGACGCCGCAGCGTCTCCTCTTCGTCTTCCGCGACCAGTCTTGAGTAACCGGCAATATCGGCTGCGAAAATCGCTGCGATCTTGCGTTTCATCTGCTGCCAGCCCCGAAACAAATTCGCGGGCGCAGAATGCCGCTATCGGCGGCGCGGTGCAACAAAGTTTCAGCGCCCGCCACTTCCGTGACGAGCGCTGAACCTGTTCAGGAACTTGTAGCTTGAGCCCCGGAGCAGTGCACCGGGGCTTAGTGCATAGCCGTACTGTTGAGCTGCTGCTGGATGCTCTTGAAGTGGTCGAGCCGCTCGATGGCCTGATCAAGCTCGCCGCCTTCGTGCTCCTTCAGGCCGTCTTCCATCTCGGAGATGGTCGCGGCGAACTGGGCACGGTCGAGTTCGTCGAGCGACGTCGCGACGTCGGCGAGCACGGTAAGGCCCTTCTCGGAGACTTCGGCGATACCGCCGAGCACGATGATCTTCACGTGCCTGCCGCCCGTGGTCACGGTGAGGATGCCGGGCCGGATCGCAGCCACGACCGGCGCATGTCCCGCCAGCACGCCGAAGTCACCCTCGACGCCGGGGATGTCGACCTGATCGACCTGGCCCGAGAATGCGAGCTTTTCCGGCGAGACGAGATCGAAGTGGATGGTGGCCATTGGAAACCTGCGAATGGTGAGTAGCGAACGCGCGAGTGGCGAGCAGCGAATGGCGAATAGATTCTACTCGCCACTCCCTATTCGCTATTCGCCAGCTTAGGCGGCTTCCGCCGCCAGCTTCTTGCCCTTCTCGACTGCCTCTTCGATGGTGCCGACCATGTAGAAGGCGGCTTCCGGCAGGTGGTCATACTTGCCTTCGCAGAGGCCGCGGAAGCCCTTGATGGTGTCCGCGAGGTCGACGAACTTGCCGGGCGAGCCGGTGAAGATTTCGGCGACGTGGAACGGCTGCGACAGGAAGCGCTCGATCTTGCGGGCGCGGGCCACCGTCAGCTTGTCCTCTTCCGAAAGCTCGTCCATGCCGAGAATGGCGATGATGTCCTGGAGCGACTTGTAGCGCTGCAGCACCTGCTGGACCTGACGCGCGGTGTCGTAGTGCTCCTGACCGACGACGAGCGGCGAGAGCATGCGCGAGGTCGAGTCGAGCGGGTCCACCGCGGGGTAGATGCCCTTTTCCGAGATCGCGCGGTTCAACACCGTGGTCGCGTCCAGATGCGCGAACGAGGTCGCGGGCGCCGGGTCGGTCAAGTCGTCGGCCGGAACGTAGATGGCCTGCACCGAGGTGATCGAGCCCTTCTGCGTGGTGGTGATGCGCTCCTGCAGCGCGCCCATGTCGGTGGCGAGCGTCGGCTGATAACCCACCGCCGAAGGAATACGGCCGAGCAGCGCCGACACTTCCGAGCCGGCCTGGGTGAAGCGGAAGATGTTGTCGACGAAGAACAGCACGTCCTGGCCCTGGTCGCGGAAGTGCTCGGCGACGGTGAGACCGGTGAGGCCGACGCGGGCGCGGGCGCCCGGCGGCTCGTTCATCTGGCCGAACACCAGCGCGCACTTGGATTTCACGCTCGGATCCGGATTGTGCGGATCGGCGTTGACCTTGGACTCGATGAACTCGTGATAGAGGTCGTTGCCTTCGCGGGTACGCTCGCCGACGCCGGCGAACACGGAGTAACCACCGTGCGCCTTCGCGACGTTGTTGATCAGCTCCTGAATCAGCACGGTCTTGCCGACGCCGGCGCCGCCGAACAGGCCGATCTTGCCGCCCTTCGCATACGGAGCAAGAAGATCGACGACCTTGATGCCGGTGACGAGAATTTCAGCTTCGGTCGACTGGTCGGTGTAGCTCGGCGCTTCCTGGTGGATGGCGCGGAGACCTTCGGACTTGATCGGGCCGGCTTCGTCGATCGGCTCGCCGATGACGTTCATGATGCGGCCGAGCGTGCCGTCACCCACCGGAACCGCGATCGGCTGGCCGGTGTCGGTCACTTCCTGGCCGCGCACCAGACCTTCGGTCACGTCCATCGCGATCGTGCGGACGGTGGACTCACCGAGATGCTGCGCAACTTCCAGCACGAGGCGGATGTTGCCGTTCCGGGTTTCCAGCGAATTGAGAATGGCGGGCAGGTGGCCCTCGAACTGCACGTCGACGACGGCGCCCATGACCTGGGTGACGCGACCGACCTGGTTAGCTGCTGTAGCCATGAATAGCTCTCCTTCGAAATTCTGGACTTGAACGACCGTCGTTTGGTTCGTGCGTCAGACCGCCTCGGCGCCGGAGATGATCTCGATCAGCTCCTTGGTGATCTGGGCTTGACGGGTTCGGTTGTAGATCTGGGTTTGCTTGCGGATCATTTCGCCGGCATTGCGGGTGGCGTTGTCCATCGAACTCATCTGCGCGCCATAGAACGAAGCGTTGTTTTCCAGCAGCGCGCGGAAGATCTGCACCGCGATGTTGCGCGGCAACAGGCCGGACAGCAGTTCGTCCTCCTCCGGCTCGTAATCGTAGGACGTCGTCGGCGCGTTCGCCGCCTTTTCCTCGACGACCAGCGGGATGATCTGCTGCGCGGTCGGGATCTGGGCGATCACCGACTTGAACTGCGCGTAGAACAGCGTGCAGACGTCGAACTCACCGTTGTCGAAACGGGCCAGCACCTTCTTGGCGATGTCCTCGGCGTTGACGAAGCCGAGCTGACGAACGCTACGCAGGTCGAGGTGCTCGACGATCTGCTTGTCGAACAGGCGGCGGAGCTGCTCATAGCCCTTGCGGCCGACACAGAAGAATTTCACTTCCTTGCCCTGCGCGATCAGCGCCTGGGCGCGCTCGCGGGCGAGGCGCACGATCGAGGAGTTGAAGGCGCCGGACAGACCGCGCTCGCCGGTGCAGACCAGCAGCAGGTGGACCTGGTCCCTGCCGGTGCCGGCCAGCAGCGCCGGCGCGCCGGGCGAACCCGCAGCGGCGCTGGCGATGTTGGAGATCACCGCGCTCATCTTGTCGGCATAGGGCCGCGCCGCCTCGGCCGCTTGCTGGGCACGGCGCAACCTCGACGCCGCGACCATCTGCATCGCCTTGGTGATCTTCTGCGTCGCCTTGGTGGAGGCGATGCGGACGCGCATGTCTTTAAGTGACGCCATTCTTCGTCCCCGACGATCCGACCCTTTGGCCTGATCGCAAACCTATCCAGTCGTCATGCCCGGGCTCGCCCCGGGCATCCACGCGGTGCCTCACACGCCGTTAGACGTGGATGGCCGGGACAAGCCCGGCCATGACGGCGTTTACGCGAAGCTCTTCGCGAAGCCTTCGACCACCGACTTCAGCTTGGCGGCGGTGTCGTCGGAGAGATCGCGGCTGTCGCGGATCGCGTTGAGGATCTCGGCGTTCTTGCCGCGCAGCAGCGACAGCAGACCGTCCTCGAACGCGCGCACCTTGTTGAGCGGGAGCGGATCGAGATAGCCGTTGGTGCCGGCCCAGATCACACAGACCTGCTCTTCCATCTTCAGCGGCGCGAACTGCGGCTGCTTGAGCAGCTCGGTCAGGCGCGAACCGCGGTTGAGCAGGCGCTGGGTCGAGGCGTCGAGATCGGAGCCAAACTGCGCGAACGCCGCCATTTCGCGGTACTGCGCGAGCTCGCCCTTGATCTTGCCGGCGACCTTCTTGGTGGCCTTGGTCTGCGCGGACGAACCGACGCGCGACACCGACAGACCGACGTTCACCGCGGGACGGATGCCCTGGAAGAACAGGTCGGTTTCCAGGAAGATCTGGCCGTCGGTGATCGAGATGACGTTGGTCGGAATGTAGGCCGACACGTCGTTGGCCTGGGTTTCGATGACCGGCAGCGCCGTCAGCGAGCCCGAGCCCTGGTCCTTGTTCAGCTTCGCCGCGCGCTCGAGCAGGCGGGAGTGCAGATAGAACACGTCGCCCGGATAGGCTTCGCGGCCCGGCGGGCGGCGCAGCAGCAGCGACATCTGGCGGTAGGCGACGGCCTGCTTGGACAGATCGTCATAGATGATGACGGCGTGCATGCCGTTGTCGCGGAAGTACTCGCCCATGGTGCAGCCGGTGAACGGCGCGATGTACTGCATCGGCGCCGGATCCGAAGCGGTGGCGGCGACGATGATCGAGTATTCGAGCGCGCCCTGCTCTTCCAGCACCTTCACGAACTGGGCGACGGTCGAACGCTTCTGGCCGATCGCGACATAGACGCAATACAGCTTGATGTTCTCGTCCGGCTGCGCGTTGAGCGGCTTCTGGTTCAGGATGGTGTCGAGCGCGATCGCGGTCTTGCCGGTCTGACGGTCGCCGATGATCAGCTCGCGCTGGCCACGGCCGATCGGGATCAGGGCGTCGATCGCCTTGAGGCCGGTCGCCATCGGCTCGCTCACCGACTTGCGCGGAATGATGCCGGGCGCCTTGACGTCGACGCGCATGCGCTTGTCGGCCTGGATCGGGCCCTTGCCGTCGATCGGGTTGCCGAGCGCGTCGACGACGCGGCCGAGCAGGCCCTTGCCGACCGGCGCGTCCACGATGGCGCGGGTGCGCTTGACGGTCTGGCCTTCCTTGATCTCGCGGTCGGCGCCGAAAATAACGATACCGACGTTGTCGGTTTCGAGGTTCAGCGCCATGCCGCGGGTGCCGTTCTCGAACTCGACCATTTCGCCGGCCTGGACGTTGTCCAGACCATAGACGCGGGCAATACCGTCGCCGACGGACAGCACCTGTCCGACTTCGGAGACTTCAGCTTCCTGGCCGAAATTCTTGATCTGGTCCTTGAGGATCGCGGAAATTTCCGCGGCGCGGATGTCCATCAGCCTGCCTCTTTCATCGCGTGCTTGATCGAATTGAGTTTGGTGCGAAGCGAACTATCGATCATGCGGCTGCCAAGCTTGACCACGAGGCCACCGATGATCGAGGGATCGACCTTCACGTTGAGCGCGACGTCCTTGCCGGTCACCGACTTCAGGGCAACCTTGAGGGCGTCGAGATTCTTGTCCGAAAGCGCCTCCGCCACGGTAACGTCGGCCGTCGTCTCGCCCTTGAACCTGGCGACGAGGGCGCGATAGGCGCGAATGACGTCAGCCACCGCGAACAGGCGGCGGTTGGCGGTCAGGACTTTCAGGAAATTGGCGGAGATGCCGGCGATACCCGCCTTGTCCAGCACGGCCGAGAGGGCCCTGGACTGGGTATCGGCCGCAAACACCGGGCTGCGGACGAGGCGCGTCAGATCGGCGCTTTCGCTTAGCAAACCCTCGAATTTGTCGAGATCGGCTTTGACCTCGTCGACCACATTCTGGTCGCGGGCCAGTTCAAACAAGGCCGTTGCATAACGGCCCGACACACCGGAAACGGACGTATCTTCTGCAGCCACAGACGCGCTCTTTTTGCTGTCAAACTCGCAAGGGAAAAACCGTCGCCACAAAGCGGCGCCAAGCGATCCAAGCCCTTGGAATTCAAGCGGGACTTCGATTTTCGGCCGACACGGGAGGTGCCGGGTCCGTTAAAATCGCGGCTTTGCTAACATAGCAGGCGCGCACGTGCAACATGACGCCAAATTAAAGGCACGACCTTCTGTCGCCAGTTCGTCGCAGCCGACGGCGCCGCGATAGCGGCCTGCCACGTCGCGGAATGACGCGCCCCCCCTCGGCGGCATCGCGCCCATTCGTTCCTGCCATCAGCGCATAGCGGCCATGAACACGGATCGCTGAGGCGTGAGTCGGACGTGACGAGCGGCCTCCCCTGAATACTTTCCTAATTCTAAACATGAAGTATAATGACCTCGTTTTACAGTATTAGTGAGTAATAAAATAGTTAAAGAATTGTTAAAGCGAAAGATTCCAGAACATTGGCTGCAACATTGATGCCAATCACAGAATATTTCATGACGACACAGAATGGATTTACTGCCCAATTCACGCCTCATTAGGAATCGAAACGCGATCCCGCTCACAGACTTACGGGGGCTCCACTTGCCACATATGTGGCAATACTAGATTAGGGACCACTAAATGCTGTCTTTGAAGACGCTGGGCTCCGTGCCCCGGCCGCGCACGGCGATCGCTTTCGTTGCCGCCACTCTCCTCGTCGGTGGAACCGCCACCGAAGCTTCTGCCAAATCCCGGCATCACCACCGGTACTCTCACCATCATCACCGCCACCACGCCCAGAGCGATGCCAACACGACCTCCGATTGGCGCAACGCCAACGCGTCGATGACGCCGTCGTCGGGCACGGGCCGCAGCTTCTCCGGCATGGCCTCCTATTATGGCAACGAGTCCGGCAGCCGGACTGCGTCGGGCCAGCGCTTCAACCAGAATGCCATGACCGCGGCTCACCGTTCGCTGCCGTTCGGCACCAAGCTGCGCGTCACCCATGGCGGCTCGAGCGTCATCGTCACCATCAATGACCGTGGCCCGTTCATTCGCGGCCGTGTCCTCGACCTCTCCACGGGCGCTGCCCGCGCCATCGGCCTCACCGGCGCCGGCGTCGGCCGCGTCACCGCGGAAGTCGTCTCCTAAGGCGCCACCAGCGCCTCACCGACAAAGCGCAAATCTCGCCATCGTCCGCGGACGTGTGAGCGGCGAGACCAGTTCGGGCGAAACAAGCCCGCCGTCTTGGGGGACGGCGGGCTTTTTGTTTGCCCCGTCATTCCGGGGCGATGCGTAGCATCGAGCCCGGAATCCATCAGGCCGTAGAGTTGGTGGATGAATGGATTCCGGGTTCACGCTTCGCGTGCCCCGGAATGACGGGGGAACTACAAAAAGCTCTGCGGGTCGACGTCGACTTCGAGCTTTTGATTGCCCTTCGGCTTCGGGCAGACGGCCAGCCAGTTGCGCAAATAGTCCGACAGATCGAAACCGCGCGCCGATTTCACCAGGATGCGGAAACGGTAGCGGCCCTTGATCACGGCGAGCGGGGCCTCCGCCGGTCCCAGCACCACGACGCGCTCGTCGCGCGGTGCGAGCGCAACGAGGCGGCGGCCCAAACCTTCGGCGCTCGGACGGTCGCCTGCCGAAATGATCAGGCTCGCGAGCCGGCCGAACGGCGGATAGAGCGTGCGCTCGCGCAGATCGATCTCGCTGTCGTAGAAGGCCTCGCGGTCGCAGGCGATCAGCGCCTTCATCACGGGATGATCGGGCTGGTGGGTCTGGAGATAGCCGACGCCGCGGCCCTGCTCGCGCCCGGCACGGCCGATCACCTGGTTGAGCAACTGCCAGGTGCGTTCCGACGCGCGCGGATCGCCGTTGGACAGACCCAGATCCGCATCGACCACGCCGACGAGATTGAGCCGCGGAAAGTTGTGGCCCTTGGCGACGAGCTGCGTGCCGATGATGATGTCGACCCGACCCTCCGCGATCTCGGTAAGCTCGGAGCGCATCGTCTCGATCGAGGTGATGAGATCGCTCGACAGCACCATGGTGCGCGCCTCGGGGAACAGCGCGGCCGCCTCCTCCTGCAAGCGCTCGACGCCCGGCCCGACCGCGACCAGCGATTCCTCGGCCGCGCAATGCGGGCAGATCTGCGGGCGCGGCATCGAGAAGCCGCAATGGTGACAGACCAGCCGCTGGCGGAAGCGGTGATCGACCAGCCAGGCATCGCAGATGGTGCAGGCGAAGCGATGGCCGCAGGCACGGCACAGGGTCAGCGGCGCATAGCCGCGGCGATTGAGGAACAGCAGCGCCTGCTCGCGCTTTTCAATCGCTTTTCTGATCTCGGAAGCGAGCCGCGGCGAGATGAAGCGGCCGCGCGCCGGCGGCTCGCGGCGCATGTCGATGGCCTCGATATGCGGCATGTGCTGGCCGCCGAAGCGCGAGGGCAGCGCGATGCGCTGATAGCGGCTCTTGCGCGCATTGACCTCGGATTCGACCGACGGCGTGGCGGAGGCCAGCACGATCGGGATCTTTGCGATATGCGCGCGGACCACCGCCATGTCGCGGGCGTGATAATGCACGCCCTCGTCCTGCTTGTAGGCCTGGTCGTGCTC
Organism: Bradyrhizobium sp. 956_D2_N1_4; assembly: GCF_052076025.1. Taxonomy (NCBI): domain Bacteria; kingdom Pseudomonadati; phylum Pseudomonadota; class Alphaproteobacteria; order Hyphomicrobiales; family Nitrobacteraceae; genus Bradyrhizobium; species Bradyrhizobium sp. 956_D2_N1_4. The sequence continues at coordinate 7,426,819 of NZ_CP197237.1, forward strand.
TTCATCGACCACGATGAGGCCGAGATTGGCGTAAGGCAGAAACAGCGCCGAGCGCGCGCCGACCACGACCGGCGCACTGCCTTCGGAGATCGCCGCCCAATTGCGCGCGCGGGTGCGCGGCGTCAGCTCGGAGTGCCATTCGATCGGACGCACGCCAAAGCGCTGCGCGAAGCGGTCGAGGAACTGGCCGGTCAGCGCGATCTCCGGCATCAGGATCAGAGTCTGCTTGCCGCGGCGGATGGTCTCCGCAATCGCCTCGAAATAGACCTCGGTTTTGCCCGAGCCGGTGACGCCGTCGAGCAGCGCAACGTGAAAGGTGCCGTTGGCGGCGAGCGCGCGCATTGCATCCACCCCGGCGCGCTGGAGCGGTGAAAAATCCGGCTGGCCAAAATCCGGATCGGGTGCCGGCGGCGGCGGAGGCGGCGGCATCGGCTCGACCGTGAGCGTGCCTTCGTCGACGAGGCCGTCGATCACGCCGGCCGAGACCCCTGCTTCCTTGGCGGCCTCGGACTTGCCGTGCAGCAGGCGATCCGACAGCAGCTCGATCACGCGCTGCCGCGCCGGCGTCAGCCGTCGCGGCGGATCGCCGACCAGGCGCACACCGGCGCGCACCCGCTCCGGGCCGAGATTCTCGCCCATGCGCAGGCACATCCGCAGCACCATGCCGCGCGGGCTCAGCGTGTAATTGGCGACCCAGTCGACGACCGAGCGCAGCTCAGGCTTCAGCGGAGGAAGATCGAGCTTTTCGCTGACCTCCTTGAGCCGGTTGTGCAGGCGCGGGTCGGGATTGGCGTTCTCCGCCCAGACCACGGCCAGCACCTCGCGCGGGCCGAGCGGCACGCCGACGAGATCGCCCGCCTTCAGCTCCATCCCGCGCGGCACCTTGTAGGAATAGGTCTGGTCGAGCGCGACCGGCACCAGCACGTCGACCATGCGGGTCGCGTTGGCGGGGGTGGTCGTGCTGCGCGACGAATGATCCATCAAAGATCTTTGGAGGGAGAATCGGAACCTTGGGGCCTTGAGGCTAGCGCCCAGGGGCGGCCTTAGCGAACAGTAAACGGGTGTGATGCGATATACTGAGTGGAATCATTACGTCCAGAGCGCATGAGCAAAGCGGCCGCCCCCCCAATCGAGCTCGCCAGCGCCGATCCCTCGATCGCGCAGGAGATGGCGCGCTGGCTGTCGCATCTCGGCGCCGAGCGGCGGCTGTCGCCGAAGACGTTGGAGGCCTATGGCCGCGACCTGCGGCAATGCCTGGATTTCCTTTGCGCCCATTGGGGCGAGCGCGTGACGCTGGCGCGCTTTGCCGCGCTGGAAGCCACCGACATCCGCGCCTTCATGGCGATGCGCCGCGCCGACGACATTGCCGGCCGCTCGCTGATGCGCGCGCTGGCGGGCCTGCGCTCGTTCGGCCGCTTCCTCGAGCGCGAAGGCAAGGGCAAGGTCGGCGCACTCTCGGCGATCCGCGCGCCCAAGGTGGCCAAGACTTTGCCGAAGCCGCTGCCGATGGCGTCCGCAAAGCGTCTTGCCGACGCCGACGAGCGCGCCGGCGAGGATCGCGAGACCTGGATTCTGGCCCGCGACGCCGCGGTGATGGCGCTGCTGTATGGCTCGGGTCTGCGCATCTCCGAAGCGTTGGGGTTGAAGCGCCGCGAGGTGCCGCGTCCCGGCGAAGGCGACGTGCTGATCGTGACAGGCAAAGGCAACAAGACCCGCATGGTGCCGGTGCTCCAGAACGTGCTCGCGCTCGTGCAGGAATACGTTGCGATGTGCCCCTATCCGCTGCCGGCGGAAGGCCCGATCTTCCTCGGCGCGCGCGGCGGGCCCTTGAGCCCGCGCATCATCCAGCTCGCGATGGAGCGGCTGCGCGGCGCGCTCGGCCTGCCCGACAGCGCGACGCCTCACGCGCTCCGCCATTCCTTCGCCACGCATCTGCTCTCGCGTGGCGGGGATTTGCGCGCAATCCAGGAGCTGCTGGGTCACTCCTCGCTCTCGACCACGCAGATCTACACCGGCATCGATTCGGAGCGGCTGCTCGAAGTCTATGCGAGCACGCATCCGCGGCGATGAACCTGACATGAAGCTGTCATAGCGCGCGTGCCTCTTGCGCGCCGCCCGCGGTTCGGTCAATCGTGGGGAACCGCGACTGGAGGGAATCATGAGCGCACACGAAAGCATGGAGCATGCCGAACACGCCGAGCACGCGTCCGGATCGAACAAGAAGATCGCTCTTCTGATCGCCGTGCTGGCGCTGTTCCTGGCGATCTCCGAGACGCTCGGCAAGGGCGCCCAGACTGAATCGATCAGCAAGAACGTCGAGTCCGCCAATCTCTGGGCGTTCTTCCAGGCCAAGACCATCCGCCGCACCGTGGTGCTGACCGCATCCGAGCAGGGCAAGCTCACGCTCGCCGCCGCCGACGAGGCTCAGAAGCCGGCGGTGCAGAAGCAGGTCGACGACTGGACCAAGACCGCGCAGCGCTACCGCTCCGAGCCCGAGACCGGCGAAGGCACCGAGCAGCTCGCCGAGAAGGCCAAGCACGCCGAGCACGAGCGCGACGAGGCGACCGCGAAATATCATCACTTCGAGCTGGCCTCCGCCGCCTTCCAGATCGGCATCGTTCTGGCCTCGGCCACCATCATCACCGGCATGATCGCGCTCGCTTATGTCGCCGGCGTCCTGACCCTGGCCGGCCTCCTCATGACCGCGCTCGGCCTGTGGTGGCCGCATCTGGTGCATTTGCATTGAGGGCGCTGATGCGGGGCGCATAAGGCCAACAACATCGACGGTGTCATGCCCCGGCTTGACCGGGGCATCCAGTACGCCGCGGCTTCTCCGTATTCGATTGACGTCTCTGGAATACTGGATCGCCCGGTCAAGCCGGGCGATGACATCGAGTGTGTGGCAATGACAGTGAGTCTATAGCGGGCAGATCACCGCGCCTGGTGCACGCTCTTGCGAAAGCGCTGGATCAGGCGGAGCGTACGGGAGGACCAGCCTTCGCCGTTGCCGGCGATCAGCTCGCGGATGCGCTGCTTGATCGGGTCAACCAGCTCGGCGGCCTTGGCGCGCAGCTTCATCACGAGATCGTAGAGCCGCTCGAACCAGCGCATCTCCATCAGCTTGTCGCGCGTCACGTCGAACACGAAGGCGGTGACGCCGACGCCGAGCAGCTTTGCGAACAGAAACGTGGATACGCCGCTCAGCCAGTATTCATGCGTGAGCAGATACAGGCCCATCAGCTTGAGCGGAAACAGCGGGATGATTGGCACCGCGAACACGATCAGCGTCATCGCCGGCGGCAGCGCGTCGACGCGCTCGGTCAACCATTGCTTGAAACGTGCGAGCGGGATGGCTGCGACAACCCGCGCGACGATCGGCTCGAGATGGTCCCACAGCCAGGCTTCGATCAGGAAGATGATCGCCAGCAGGACCCAGACCGGTTGAAGTAGGCGGCGCAGCATATGTTTCCCGCCCGATTCGACGCTAGGCGCGTCGCCTACATATGGATGGCCCGCTTGCCCACCGCAAGCGCGGCTTCCTTGATGGCCTCCGAGCGGGTCGGATGCGCGTGGCAGGTGCGGGCGAGATCTTCCGCGCTGCCGCCAAACTCCATGAGAACGCAGGCTTCATGGATCATTTCGCCGGCTTCACGGCCGATAATGTGCACGCCGAGCACGCGATCGGTCTTCGCATCTGCGAGAATCTTCACGAAGCCGTCGGTGGTCTGGTTGACCTTGGAGCGGCCGTTGGCGGTAAAGGGAAACTTCCCGACGGTATACGCCTGACCCGCCTGCTTCAGCTCTTCCTCGGTCTTGCCGACGGAGGATACTTCCGGCGTGGTATACACGACGCCTGGGATAACGTCGTAGTTCACGTGGCCGGCCTGCCCTGCGATGATCTCCGCAACGGCTACGCCTTCATCCTCGGCCTTGTGCGCGAGCATCGGGCCCGCGACGACGTCGCCGATCGCATAGACGCCCTTCACGCTGGTGGCGAAATGCGGATCGATCTGCACGCGGCCGCGATTGTCCAGCGCCACACCGGCTTCCTTCAGGCCGAGCCCATCGGTGTACGGCACGCGGCCGATGCAAACGAGAACGACGTCGGCTTCGATCGACTCCGCGGCGCCGCCGGCGGCGGGCTCGATGGTCGCCTTCAGCGACTTGCCGGAGGTGTCGACGGCCGTGACCTTGGCGCCGAGCTTGAATGCAAAACCCTGCTTTTCCAGGATGCGCTGGAATTGCTTGGCGATTTCGCCGTCCATGCCGGGCAGGATGCGATCGAGGAATTCGACGACGACGACTTCAGCGCCGAGCCGCTTCCACACCGAGCCGAGCTCGAGGCCGATCACGCCGGCGCCGACGATCAAGAGCTTGCCGGGGACCTTGTCCAGCGACAGCGCGCCGGTGGACGACACGATGCGCTTCTCGTCGATCTCGATGCCCTTGAGGCGCGCGATGTCGGAGCCGGTCGCGATGACGATGTTCTTGGTCTCGACCACTTGCGACTTGCCATCGGCGGACACTTCCACCTTGCCGGTGCCCAGGATCTTGCCGGTGCCCTTGAGCACGTCGATCTTGTTCTTCTTCATCAGGAACTCGACGCCCTTGACGTTGCCGTCGATGCCCTGCTGCTTGAAGTTCATCATCGCCGGAAGCTCGAGCTTCGGCGCGGAAACGGAAACGCCCATCTTGGCGAAGGAGTGCGCGGCTTCCTCGAACATTTCGGACGCGTGCAGCAGCGCCTTCGACGGCATGCAGCCGACGTTCAGGCAGGTGCCGCCGAGCGTGGCGTCCTTTTCGACCACGGCGACTTTCATGCCGAGCTGGGCTGCGCGCACCGCGCAGACATAACCGCCCGGTCCGGTGCCGATGACGACGAGATCGTAGGTAGCCATGAGAGAAAGTCCCGTGAGTTTAGCGTGATGAGGATGTGTCAGCGTCCGCCGGACACATCGAGAATGGCCGAGGTGACGTAGGAGGCTTCGTCCGACATCAGCCAGACGATGGCGTTGGCGATTTCGTCGGCGGTACCGACGCGCTTCATCGGCACCATATGGGCCAGACGATGGGCGCGGTCGGGCTCGCCGCCGGCGGCGTGGATTTCGGTGTCGATCAGGCCGGGGCGGATGCCTGCGACACGAATGCCTTCGCCTGCGACCTCATAGCCGAGACCGACGGTGAAGGAATCGATCGCGCCCTTGGACGCGGCATAGTCGACATAGGTATTCGGCGCACCAAGTCTGGCAGCGACCGATGACAGATTGACGATGACGCCGCCCTGGCCGCCGTGCTTGGTCGACATCCGCTTCACCGCTTCGCGCGCGCAGAGGATCGAGCCGGTGACGTTGACCGCCATCACGCGCCGGATGCGCTCCGCCGACATCTCGTCGACGCGCACGCCGCTCTGGCCGACGATGCCGCCATTGTTGACGAGTGCACCGAGCGTGCCGAACTTGTCGGCAGCCTTGAACAGCTCAATGATGTCGCTTTCCTCGGCGACATCGCATTTCACCGCGATGGCCTTGCCGTTGCTGGCCGCGATCTGGGCGACGACCTCGTCAGCAGCCGTTTTGTTGCTGGCGTAGCCGACGACGACACGGAAGCCGCGCGCGGCCGCCGCAATCGCGGTCGCCCGCCCGATGCCGCGGCTGCCGCCGGTGATGACAACGACCTTATCCGTCACGCGCGCCTCCATGGTTCGACCCGCGCCGTCGCATGACAAGGCGACGGCGCTCGCAGAGCTTCAGGGATCAGAGATCGAGCACCAGGCGCGCCGGATCTTCCAGGCTCTCCTTGACGCGGACCAGGAAGGTGACGGCTTCCTTGCCGTCGATGACGCGGTGATCGTAGGACAGTGCCAGGTACATCATCGGGCGGACCTCGATCTTGCCGGCGACGACCATCGGCCGCTCCTGGATCTTGTGCATGCCGAGGATGCCGGACTGCGGCGCGTTCAGGATCGGGGTCGACATCAGCGAGCCGTAGATGCCGCCATTGGTGATGGTGAAGGTGCCGCCCTGCATCTCGTCGATCTTGAGCTGGCCGTCACGGGCGCGGCGACCGAAATCGGCGATACCCTTCTCGATGTCGGCGATCGACTTGTTGTCGCAGTCGCGCACCACGGGCACGACCAGACCCTTGTCGGTGCCGACGGCGACGCCGATGTGGTAATAGTTCTTGTAGATCAGATCGGTGCCGTCGATCTCGGCGTTGACGGCCGGGATGTCCTTCAGCGCCTGCACGACGGCCTTGGTGAAGAAGCCCATGAAGCCGAGCTTCGAGCCGTGCTTCTTCTCGAACGCATCCTTGTAGTGGGCGCGCAGCGCCATCACGTTGGTCATGTCGACCTCGTTGAAGGTCGTCAGCATGGCCGCGGTGTTCTGCACGTCCTTGAGACGGCGCGCGATGGTCTGGCGCAGTCGGGTCATCTTGACGCGCTCTTCGCGGGCGGCGTCATCGGCCGGCGACGGCGCACGGACCTGGACGGCGGCGGCGGGCTGGTTGACCGGGGTCGGCGCCGAGGCCGCGCGCTCGATCGCAGCGAGCATGTCGCCCTTGGTGACGCGGCCGTCCTTGCCGGAGCCCGGAACGGTCGAGGCGTCGATGCCGGTCTCGGCGGAGAGCTTGCGGACGGACGGGGCGAGCGGCGCATCGGCCGGCGGCGCCTTCGCGGCCGGAGCCGGCGCAGCAGCCACGGCGGCCGGAGCAGCAGCGGCGGCGGGCTTCGCGGGAGCGGCGGCGGGCTTCGCAGCGCCGGCACCGTCGGTGATCTGGCCGAGCAGCGCACCGACCGCAACGGTTGCGCCATCGGCAGCGACGATCTCGCTCAGCGTGCCGGCGGAGGGCGCCGGGACCTCGATGGTGACCTTGTCGGTCTCGAGCTCCACCAAGGGCTCGTCGACGGCGACGGGATCGCCGGCCTTCTTGAACCAGCGGCCGATGGTGGCCTCGGTGACGGATTCGCCGAGCGTCGGCACACGAATTTCAGTCATGGTCTTTTCCTTAAGGGATCGCCGGTGCGGTCAAAAATTCGGTCGTCATCGGCCCGCGAAAGGCAAGCCATCCAGCAAGCCGGACGTTCGTATTCTGCACGGACGTCGCGGCGTACTGGTGCCCCGCTCCAGTGCGCGATTGCGCACGAGGCGGGGCATGACGCAGTTCAGAAAGATCAGCTCAGTGCTTCGTCCAGGAACGCCTTCAACTGCGCCTGATGCTTGGACATCAGACCAGTGGCGGTCGCGGCGGAAGCGGCGCGGCCGACATAACGCGGACGCCGGCTCACACCGTGCACCTGGTTCAGCACCCATTCCAGATAGGGCTCGATGAAGTGCCAGGCACCCATGTTGCGGGGCTCTTCCTGGCACCACACCACTTCAGCCTTCTTGAAGCGCGACAGCTCGGCCACCAGCGCCTTCAGCGGCACCGGATAAAGTTGCTCGACGCGCATCAGGTAGATGTCGTCGATGCCGCGCTTCTCGCGCTCCTCGTAGAGGTCGTAATAGACCTTGCCGGAGCAGAGCACGATGCGGCGGACCTTCTCGTCGGGGACGAGCTTGATCGCCTCGTTCGGCAGCATCTGGGCGTCATCATAGAGGATGCGGTGGAAGGTCGTTCCCTTCGCGAGCTCCTCGAGACGCGACACCGCCCGCTTGTGACGCAGCAGCGACTTCGGCGTCATCAGGATCAGCGGCTTGCGGATCTCGCGATGAAGCTGGCGGCGCAGCACGTGGAAGTAGTTCGCCGGCGTGGTCGGGTAGACCACCTGCATGTTGTCTTCGGCGCACATCTGCAGATAACGCTCCAGACGCGCCGAGGAGTGCTCCGGCCCCTGGCCCTCATAGCCGTGCGGCAAGAGGCAGACGAGGCCGGACATACGCAGCCATTTGCGCTCGCCCGAGGAGATGAACTGGTCGAACACGACCTGCGCACCGTTGGCGAAGTCGCCGAACTGGGCTTCCCACAGGGTCAGCGTGTTCGGCTCGGCGAGCGAATAGCCGTATTCGAAGCCGAGCACGGCTTCTTCCGACAGCAGCGAGTTGATGACCTCGTAATGGCCCTGCTCGTGGCCGAGATGGTTGAACGGCGTGTAGCGGCTCTCGTCTTCCTGGTCGATCAGGACCGAATGGCGCTGCGAGAAGGTGCCGCGCTCGGAATCCTGGCCCGACAGGCGGACATGGTGGTTCTCGTTGAGCAGCGTGCAGAACGCCAGTGCCTCGCCGGTCGCCCAATCGATGCCGGCGCCGGTGTCGATTGCCTTGGCGCGGTTGTCGAGGAAGCGCTGGATGGTGCGGTGGACGCGGAAGCCATCCGGCACCTTGGTGATCTTGCGGCCGATTTCCTTCAGCTCGGCGGTGTCGACGCCAGTGACGCCGCGGCGCGCATCCTCTTCCTGATCGGCGATCTTGAAGCCGGACCACTTGCCGTCGAGCCAGTCGGCCTTGTTCGGCTTGTAGGAGGTGCCGGCCTCGAACTCGGCATCGAGCCGTGCGCGCCAGTCGGCCTTGGCCTTGTCGACCTCGCCCTCGGTCATCACGCCTTCGCTGATCAGGCGGCGGGCGTAGAGCTCGAGCGTCGACGGATGGGCCGCGATCCTCTTGTACATCACCGGCTGGGTGAACGCCGGCTCGTCGCCCTCGTTATGGCCATGCCTGCGGTAGCAGAACATGTCGATGACGACGGGCTTGTGGAATTTCTGCCGGAACTCGGTCGCGACCTTGGCCGCGAAAACCACTGCTTCCGGATCGTCACCGTTCACATGGAAGATCGGCGCGTCGATCATCTTCGCCACGTCAGACGGATAGGGCGAGGAGCGCGAGTAGCGCGGATAGGTGGTGAAGCCGATCTGGTTGTTGACGATGAAGTGCACGGAGCCGCCGGTGCGGTAGCCCTTCAGGTCAGACAGGCCGAAGCATTCCGCGACCACGCCCTGGCCGGCGAACGCGGCGTCGCCATGCATCAGGAGCGGCATCACCGAGATGCGCTGGTCCGGCGGATCGCCGTGCTGGTCCTGCTTGGCGCGAACCTTGCCGAGCACCACAGGATCGACGATCTCGAGATGCGAGGGGTTGGCGGTCAGCGACAGATGGATGCGGTTACCGTCGAACTCGCGGTCCGAGGAGGCGCCGAGGTGATATTTGACGTCGCCGGAGCCTTCGACCGCATCGGGGTTGGCCGAGCCGCCCTTGAATTCATGGAACAGGGCGCGGTGCGCCTTGCCCATCACCTGGGTCAGCACGTTGAGGCGGCCGCGATGCGGCATGCCGAGCACGACTTCCTTTACGCCGAGATTGCCGCCGCGCTTGATGATCTGCTCGAGCGCGGGAATCAGCGATTCACCGCCGTCGAGGCCGAAGCGCTTGGTGCCGGTGAACTTGGTGTCGCAGAACTTCTCGAAGCCCTCGGCTTCGACCAGCTTCGTCAGGATGGCGCGCCGGCCTTCGCGGGTGAACGAGATTTCCTTGTCCGGGCCCTCGATGCGCTCCTGGATCCACGCCTTCTGCGCGGCGTTGCTGATGTGCATGAACTCGACGCCGAGCGTCTGGCAGTAGGTGCGCTCGCAGATCGCGGTGATCTCGCGCAGCGTGGCGTATTCGAGACCGAGCACGTGATCGAGGAAGATCTTGCGGTCGAAATCGGCTTCGCTGAAGCCGTAGGTGCGCGGGTCGAGCTCTTCGCGGTTGCGCGGGGCTTCGATGCCGAGCGGATCGAGCTTGGCGTGGAAGTGGCCGCGCATGCGGTAGGAGCGGATCAGCATCAGCGCGCGGACCGAGTCGCGCGTGGCCTGGAGCACGTCGGCGGACGAGAAATCAGCGCCCTTGTTGCCTGCCTGGGCCTGCGCCTTGGCGGCGATCTTGCCACCGACCGCCTTCTCGACCTGGGCCCAGTTGCCGTCGAGGGCGGAGGTGAGGTCGTCCTGCGGGGTCAGCGGCCAGTTGGCGCGCTCCCAGGACGGGCCTTCGGCGTTCTTGCTGATATCGCCGGGCTGGTCGTTGAGGCTCTTGAAGAACTCCTGCCACTCGGCGTCGACCGAGGACGGGTCCTTCTCGTAGCGGGCGTAGATTTCGTCGATGTAGGTGGCGTTGGTGCCCTGCAAAAAGGAAGAGAGGGCAAAGGCTGCGTTCGCGTCCTGGCGAGACATGCTTGAGTTCCTGGCGATTTCGGTTCGCGCATAACAAACGGCGCTGGCGCTGAGCTCCCCGGCAGAGGCCCAGCGCGACAGGCACCATTTATCCTATTTGCTACGAAACTTCGCCCGGAAAAGTACGAAGAAGTGAATTAGCCTTTCAACTTTTCGGCAAGCGTGTGGCCGAGGCGGGCGGGAGACGGAGACACTGTAATCCCAGCCGATTTCATCGCATCGGTCTTGGAACCGGCGTCGCCCTTGCCGCCGGAGATGATCGCGCCGGCATGGCCCATGCGGCGGCCGGGAGGCGCGGTGACGCCGGCAATGAAACCGACCATCGGCTTCGTGCGGCCGCGCTTGGCCTCGTCCTTGAGGAACTGGGCGGCGTCCTCCTCGGCGGAACCGCCGATCTCGCCGATCATGATGATCGATTCGGTCTTGGGGTCCGCGAGCAGCATTTCCAGCACGTCGATGAACTCGGTGCCCTTGACCGGGTCGCCGCCGATGCCGACCGCGGTGGTCTGGCCGAGGCCTTCCTGCGAGGTCTGGAACACGGCTTCATAGGTCAGCGTGCCGGAGCGGGAGACGATGCCGACGCTACCGGTCTTGAAGATGTTGGCGGGCATAATGCCGATCTTGCACTCGCCGGCAGTCATGACGCCCGGGCAGTTCGGCCCGATCAGGCGCGACTTGGAACCGGCCAGCGAGCGCTTCACGCGCACCATGTCGATAACAGGAATGCCTTCCGTGATGCAGACGATCAGCGGGATCTCCGCGTCGATGGCTTCGCAGATCGCATCGGCCGCGCCCGGCGGCGGCACGTAGATCACCGACGCATCGGCACCGGTCTTCTCACGCGCCTCGCGCACCGTGTCGAACACCGGCAGGCCCAGATGGGTGGCGCCGCCTTTGCCCGGCGAGGTGCCGCCGACCATCTTGGTGCCGTAGGCGAGCGCGGCCTCCGAGTGGAAGGTTCCGTTCTTGCCGGTGAAGCCCTGGCAGATGACCTTGGTGTTCTTGTCGATCAGGATGGACATGAGGTCTGCTTTCGCGAACTAACGAGTGAGAGGTCAGTGGATGCGGCGGTAGATGCCGGTGAGCACGTCGGCCCAGCCTTCCGCGTCCGGCGAGAACTGGATCTTCAACGAGTAGGAATTGTCGTCGATGATTTCGTAGACGTGGCGCGCATTGCCGCGGAGCGAGCCGCGCACCAGCGTCAGGGTCTTGCCGACCCAGCCGCCGGAGGCGGGCGAGGGCGGCGTGTAGCCGAGCGAGTCGTACCAGAACAATTTGTAGGTCCGGTCCTCACGATCGTAGGTGAAGAGGCCGTGGGTGGCGAAGACCTGCTTGCCGTCGCGGATCTGGACAGCATCCTGGATCAGGTAAAATCCGTTCAGGTCCATGCGTGCGACGACATGCGAAGTTGCCGGCCCACCCTCCGTCCAGCGCGACGGGAAGACCACCTCTTCGCCATTCCATTCGCCGGCGAACGCGGCGAGGCGCGTGTGCTCTGCAAGCGGAGATGATGCGGCGAGATGGTCCTGGGTCATGGCCTCAGCCTCCCTTGACGGCCTTCACGATCTTCTGCGCGGCGTCGTCGAGATTGTCGGCCGGCACCACGTTCAGGCCGGATTCACGGATGATCTTCTTGCCGAGCTCGACATTGGTGCCTTCGAGGCGAACCACCAGCGGCACGCTGAGGCCGACCTCGCGCACGGCGGCCGTGACGCCTTCGGCGATCACGTCGCACTTCATGATGCCACCGAAGATGTTGACCAGGATGCCCTTCACGTTGGGATCGGCGGTGATGATCTTGAATGCGGCCGCGACCTTCTCCTTGCTGGCGCTGCCGCCGACGTCGAGGAAGTTCGCCGGCGCCATGCCGTAGAGCTTGATGATGTCCATCGTCGCCATGGCGAGGCCGGCGCCGTTGACCATGCAGCCGATATTGCCGTCGAGGGTGACGTAGTTGAGGTCGTATTTCGACGCCTCGATTTCCTTGGCGTCTTCCTCGGTCTCGTCGCGCAGCGCGAGCACCTCGGGGTGACGGAACAGCGCATTGTCGTCGAACGACACCTTGGCGTCGAGCACGCGGAGCTGGCCCTGCTTGGTCACGACCAGCGGGTTGATCTCCAGCATCGACATGTCCTTGGCGACGAAGGCGGTGTAGAGCTGCGCGGTGAGCTTCTCGGCCTGCTTGGCGAGATCGCCGGAGAGCTTCAGCGCGTTGGCGACGGTGCGGCCGTGATGGCCCATGATGCCGGTCGCGGGATCGACCGAGAAGGTGACGATCTTCTCAGGGGTGTTGTGCGCGACGTCCTCGATGTTGACGCCGCCTTCGGTCGAGACGACGAAGGAGACGCGCGAGGTTTCGCGGTCGACCAGGAGCGAGAGGTAGAACTCCTTGTCGATGTCCGAGCCGTCCTCGATGTAGAGGCGGTTGACCTGCTTGCCAGCGGGGCCGGTCTGGATCGTCACGAGGGTCGCGCCCAGCATCTGCTTGGCAAATTCGGTGACCTCCGCGGCCGACTTGGCGATGCGGACGCCGCCCTTGTCGCCGGCCGAGGCTTCCTTGAACTTGCCCTTGCCGCGGCCGCCGGCGTGGATCTGGCTCTTCACCACCCAGACCGGGCCCGGGAGGGCCTTGGCGGCGGCTTCCGCGTCCGCGGGCTTCAGGACGGGGACGCCCTTTGAGATCGCGACGCCGAACTCGTTCAGCAGCGCTTTGGCCTGATATTCATGGATATTCATATGGTCGCTCCCTGAACCCGCGGGCGGTGACCTCTAGGGCCCACCTCAGTCTTGTGGCTGGCATACCATATACCACAGGAACTGCAACCCGGATTCTTTGACATCGAGATCTCTGGACTGCGGACCCGGAACCCGCCCGACGCGGGGCCCGGAAATGAAACCGCCGAAGACCGGTTTTTCGATCTTCGGCGGGGATTGCTCTCGCTTAGCGGCCGAGAAGATCGGGTGCGATCTTCTTGCAGGCATCGACCAGGCCCTGTACGGCGCCGACCGACTTGTCGAACGCCTCGCGGTCCTTGCCGGTGAGCTCGATCTCGACGACGCGCTCGACGCCCTTGGCGCCGATCACGACGGGCACGCCGACATACATGTCCTTCACGCCGTATTCGCCGTTGAGGTAGGCGGCGCTGGCCAGCACGCGCTTCTTGTCACGCAGATAGCTCTCGGCCATCGCGATCGCGGAAGCGGCGGGCGCGTAGAAGGCCGAGCCGGTCTTGAGCAGATTGACGATCTCGGCGCCGCCGTTGCGGGTGCGGTCGACGATCTCGTCGAGGCGCGCCTGCGAGGTCCAGCCCATCTTGACGAGGTCGGGCAGCGGAATGCCGGCGACGGTGGAGTACTTCACCAGCGGCACCATGGTGTCGCCATGACCGCCGAGCACGAAGGCGGTGACGTCCTCGACCGAGACGTTGAACTCGTCGGCCAGGAAGTAACGGAAGCGCGAGGAATCCAGCACGCCGGCCATGCCGACGACCTTCTTGTGCGGCAGGCCCGAAGCCTTCTGCAGCGCCCACACCATCGCGTCGAGCGGGTTGGTGATGCAGATGACGAAGGCGTCGGGGGCGTATTTCTTGATGCCGGCGCCGACCTGCTCCATGACCTTCAGGTTGATGGAGAGGAGATCGTCGCGGCTCATGCCGGGCTTGCGCGGCACGCCGGCGGTGACGATGCAGACTTTGGCGTTGTCGAGGGCTTCGTACGAATTGGCGCCGGTGTAGTGCGCGTCAAAACCGTCGACCGGCGAGGACTGGGCGATGTCGAGCGCCTTGCCCTGCGGCACGCCCTCGGCGATGTCGAACATCACCACGTCGCCCAGTTCTTTCAGGCCGATGAGATGAGCCAGCGTTCCGCCGATCTGACCGGAGCCAATCAAAGCAATCTTGTCGCGCGCCATGTGAACCTGTCCTTTAGACACGTTAAGGAGGGGAAAACTGAGACGGGTGGTTATCCCTTTCGCTCCCCCCGTTCAAGTCGGTGGATGCCCAATTGTCGGGCTTGGCGAACATTGAAGCGCATCCCTGTCATTCCGGGGCGCGACGAAAGTCGCGAGCTACGATGCGCAATTGCGCATCTGAGAATCCATAACCACCAGCGGGAGTCTGGATTCCGGGCTCGTCGCTTCGCGACGCCCCGGAATGACAGCGCTGGCAAATAGGACTTAAGTCTCTACCAGACCCTTGGTGGAGCCGCTGGCGGTGGAATCCTTGCGGCCGTGAGGCAGCGCCAGATAGGATTCCGAGCTCATCTCGATCAGGCGCGACGCCGTCCGCTTGAACTCCATGGCCTCGTTGCCCTCGTGGGCGAGGTAGAGCGAGATCGGATTGGCATCGGCCGAGGCCATCAGCTTCACGGCATTGTCATAGAGCGTATCGATCAGCGTGATGAAACGCTTGGCGGCGTTGCGCTGGGAAAAATCCATCACTGGAATATGGTCGACCAGGATGGTGTGATAGTCGTGCGCGAGGCGGAGGTAGTCGGACGCGCCGAGCGGTTTTTCGCAGAGATCCGCAAATCCGAACCGCGCCACGCCATGGGCCGAGCACGGCACGTGCAGGATGCGGCCCTTGAACGAAATATCGCGCGACTTGCATTTGGCGCCGCCAGTCATCTTCGACCAGGCGCGGTCGAGGGCCGCGCCGGCGTCGCCGTCGGCCGGCGTCAGCCACATTGGCACGCCCTGAAGCTTTTCCAGGCGGAAATCCGTGCGCGCATCGAGCCGCAACACGTCCATGTGGTCGGTGATCTGCTTGATGAAGGGCAGGAACAGCGAACGGTTCAGGCCGCCCTTGTAGAGATCGTCGGGCGCGACGTTGGAGGTCGCGACCACCACGGTGCCGAGCTCGAACAGCTTTGCGAACAGGCGGCCGAGGATCATTGCGTCCGCGATGTCGGTGACGTGGAATTCGTCGAAGCAGAGCAGCCAGCTCTCCTCGAAGATCGCGTTCGCAGTCAGCGCGATGACGTCGCCATCGGCGATCTCGCCGCGCGAGATGCCCTGGCGATAATCGTAGATGCGCTCATGCGCTTCCGCCATGAACTCGTGGAAATGCGCGCGGCGCTTGTGCTCGACGGTGCTGTGCTGGAAGAACAGGTCCATCAGCATGGTCTTGCCGCGGCCGACCTCGCCATGGACGTAGAGCCCGTGCGGCGCCTCGTCCTTGTCGCCGCTGAACAGACGACTGAGCAGGCCCTGCTTGCGCTGCGGCTTGTAGTTCGCGAGCCGCTGGTCGAGCGCCGCATAGGCTTCGGCGATTTCGGCCTGCGCAGCATCGGGCTCGATCGCGCCGGACGCGATCTGGGCCTGGTATGCCTCGCGGAATGAGGAACTGGGGGTGGAGAGCATGGCTCTTTACCGCCAGAGATGCGCGGAAATTGCAAGCCGTGAATTGGTGGGCGGGGTATGCGTTCCGCGTCCCGGACGCGCTACGGGAAGCAGTGACGCTGCGCAGAGCGGGGACCCACTATTTCGTACATCCATCGTGGAGCGATGGGCCCCGGCTCAGCAGCGCACCGCCCTAGCGTGTCGAAGACGCGCGTAAACGCGCTGATGGCGCTGCGCCGCGTCCGGGGCACGAGAGCTAGCTCACTCACACAGCTCGTAGGCGTCCTCGACCACATAGGGGCCGCCGCCGGTCGATGCGCGGGACGAGAACAAGACAAAACGTTCGGCCATGAACGCCTTGCTCGGGAAGTAACCGCGCAGCGAGAGATAGTCGGCGACGTCGCGGTCGGACGCGTCGTGCAGCCGGGCCAGCGTGACATGCGGGGTGAACTTGCGGCCTTCGGGATCGAGGCCGATCCGCTGCATCATGCGTTCGAGCTCGGCCTGCAATTCCATCAGCGGCTTGCTCGGCGCGATGGTCGCGACCACCGCGCGCGGCTTGCGGCCGCCGAAGCTCGTGAGCCCCTGCACCTTCACCTCGAAGGGCTTGCGATCAACGCGAAACAGCATCGATGCGATCTCGTTGGCGGACATGCCGTCGATATCGCCGATGAAGCGCAGGGTAACATGATAATTTTCGGGATCGACCCAGCGGGCGCCGGGAAGGCCGCCCCGTAAATTGGAAAGCGTCTGGCCGATCTCGGCCGGAATTTCCAGACCAGTGAACAAACGCGGCATCGTTTCGCACTCCCGATGCTTGGGCATGATCCCTGGGAAGGATCATATCCAAATTGTAGAGCCGGCGACGAATCACCGGTACCCTGATTCCTATCGCAGTTGTGTGACTCTGCGAAGCATCGCGCGCCTCACCCCGGTAAAACCCTGGGAATTACGGTTAGCGCTGCCCGCTTTTCAGCGGCGCTGCTCGCTTATGTTGCGCAAAAATGCCTCCACGCTGGGCATGATGTTGTTAACGATGATGTCGACGCCGGCCGCGGTCGGATGAATGCCGTCGGCCTGGTTGAGCTTGGCGTCGGCCGCGACGCCGTCGAGGAAGAACGGATAGAGCGGCACGTCGAATTTTTTCGCAAGATCCGGATAAATCGAATTGAAGCGCGCGGCGTATTCCGCGCCGTAATTCGGCGGCGCCAGCATGCCGCACAGCATCACCGCGATCTTGCGTGCCTTCAATCGCTGGACAATGTCGGTCAACGCGGTACGCGTCAAATCGGGGTCGATGCCGCGCAGCGCGTCGTTGGCGCCGAGCTCGACGATCACGCCGTCGGTTCCGTCCGGGACCGACCAGTCGAGCCGCTCACGGCCGCCGGACGAGGTGTCGCCGGACACGCCGGCATTGGTCATCTCGACCGCTATGCCTTTGGCCTGCAAGGCTTTTTGAAGTCTTGTGGGGAATGCGTCCTGGGCCGGGAGGCCGAGGCCGGCGCTCAGGGAATCGCCGAGAACGACCAGCTTGACCGGTTTTGCCGCTTCGGCCCATGCCGGATCAACCGCCGTCATCAAAGCGATCATCAACACGGCTATGTGCATGAAGAATCCGTAACGCCTCTCGACCGCGTATGCGGAGTTGCCATATGACCGGACCATGGATAGTCGCATCGAAACCTCTTCGCTCGCCGGCACCGCGCCGGACACCATCGCCATCTCCAACGTCAATCTTTCATTGGGTACGGGCGCGGCACGCGTTCACATCCTCAAGGATATCAGCCTGCGGGTCGCCTCGGGCGAGACGATCGGCCTGATCGGCCCGTCAGGCTCGGGCAAATCCACGCTGCTGATGGTGATGGCGGGGCTGGAGCGTCCTGATAGCGGAGAGGTGGTGGTGTCAGGCACGCCTTTCAATGCCCTCGACGAGGACGCGCTCGCCCGCTTCCGCGGCCGCCAGGTCGGCATCGTCTTCCAGTCCTTCCATCTGATCCCGACCATGACGGCGCTCGAGAACGTCGCCGTGCCGCTCGAACTCGCCGGCAACCCTGACGCTGCAAGACGCGCGGCGCAGGAGCTGCAATCGGTCGGGCTCGGCGATCGCCTGCATCACTATCCGACGCAGCTGTCCGGCGGCGAGCAGCAGCGCGTCGCGCTCGCCCGCGCGCTGGCGCCCGATCCCGCCATCCTCGTCGCGGACGAGCCGACCGGCAATCTCGACGAGGCGACGGGAAAGCAGATCGTCGATCTTCTGTTCAACAAACATGCCGAGCGCGGCATGACGCTGGTGCTGGTCACGCACGATTCCTCGCTCGCGCAGCGCTGCGATCGCGTGATCCGGCTGCGCTCCGGCCGCATCGACACCCAGTCTGCACCAGCATGAGCATCGCGGCCGAACCGTTCGCGAAACCCAACGGCGTCGCGCTGTCGCTGCGCTACGCGCTGCGCGAATTGCGCGGAGGCCTGCGCGGCTTCTATGTCTTCATCGCCTGCATCGCGCTCGGCGTGATGGCCATCGCGGGCGTCGGCTCGGTCTCGGCGAGCCTGAGCGACGGTCTCGCGCGCGAGGGCCGCACGCTGCTCGGCGGCGACGTCTCCTTCGTGCTGTTCCAGCGCGAGGCGAAGCCCGAGGAAGTCTCCTTCCTGCGCTCGCGCGGCACCGTGTCCAGCGCCGCCACCTTGCGCGGCATGGCGCGCTCCGCCGACGGCCAGCTCGCGCTGGTCGAGATGAAGGCGGTCGACGACACCTATCCGATGCTGGGTCAGCTGACGCTGGCGCCGCCGCTGCCGATGTCCGACCTGCTCGCGGAGCGCGACGGCGCGTTCGGTGCCGCCGCCGATCCGACGCTGCTGGCGCGGCTGTCGCTGAAAACCGGCGACCGCGTCACCATCGGGAGCGCAACGTTCCAGATCCGCAGCACCGTCGAAGCCGAGCCCGACAAGCTCGCCGGCGGCATCGGTTTCGGGCCGCGCTTCCTGATCAGCGAGGCGGGCCTGCGCGCCACCGGCCTGATCCAGCCCGGCAGCCTGGTGCGCTGGGTCTACCGGGTGAAGCTGCATGATACCGGCAACAGCGAGCGCGCCACCGACACCTTCATCGCGGACGCGCGCAACGCTGCGCCGCAGGCCGGCTGGGAGATCCGCAGCCGCTCCAATGCCTCGCCGCAGCTCGAGCGCAACATCAACCGCTTCACGCAATTCTTGACGCTGGTCGGCCTCGCCGCGCTCCTGGTCGGCGGCGTCGGCGTCGCCAATGCCGTCAAGAGCCATATCGACCGCCGGCTCGAGGTCATCGCGGCCTTCAAGGCGGTCGGCGCCACCGGCCGCGACGTGTTCGGTATCTATCTGGCGCAGGTCCTCCTGCTGGCGGGAATTGGCTCGGTGATCGGCCTTGCGCTCGGCGCCGCCATGCCGTTCGCCATCGTCGGCCTGTTCGGAAAACTGCTGCCGCTGCCGGTGGTGCCGGCCGTGCATGCCGACGAGCTCGCGCTGTCCTTCGTCTATGGCCTGCTCACGGCGCTCGCCTTCGGCCTGTGGCCGCTCGGGCGCGTGCACGACGTGCCGGTCGCCGCGCTGTTCCGCGACACCATCAGCTCCGAATGGCACCGGCCGCGCTGGAGTTATGTCGTGTTCATGGCCGTCGTGATCGCGCTGCTGATCGCGGTCGTGATTGGATTGTCCTTCGACAAGCGCATCGCCGCGGTGTTCGTGGCCTCCTCCGTCGTCGTGTTCGCCCTGCTCCGCGGCATCGCCGCCCTGCTGATGACGATCGCGCGCCGGCTGCCGCGCACGCGCCTGCCGATGCTGCGGCTGGCGATCGCCAACATCCACCGGCCCGGCGCGCTGACGCCCTCCGTCGTGCTGTCGCTCGGGCTCGGGCTCGCCGTGCTCGTCACCATCACCCAGATCGACGGCAATCTGCGCCGGCAGTTCCTTGCGGCCCTCCCCGAGCACGCGCCGTCGTTCTTCTTCATCGACATCCCGAGCACGCAGGCCGAGCAGTTCGACGGCTATCTGCGCGGGATCGCGCCGGGCGCAAAGGTCGAGGACGTGCCGATGCTGCGCGGGCGCATCGTTGCCGCGCGCGGGGTCCGTGCCGAGGACCTCAAGCCCACCACCGATTCCGAATGGGTGCTGCAAAGCGACCGCGGCCTGACCTATACCGCCGAATTGCCAAAGGGTTCCAAGGTGGTCGAGGGCGAATGGTGGAGCGCCGACTATTCCGGCCCGCTGCTGGTCTCGATGGAGAAGAAGATCGCCGACGGGCTCGGCCTCAAGCTCGGCGACGAGATCGTGGTCAACGTGCTCGGCCGCGACATCCCGGCCAAAATCGGCAATCTGCGCACCATCGACTGGCAGGGCATGGGCATCAATTTCGTGCTGGTGTTCTCGCCCAACGCCTTCAAGGGTGCGCCGCATACCCATATCGCGACGCTCACCGAGGCCGGCGGCACTGCGGCCGGCGACGGCAAGATCATCAGGCAAGTCGCCGACACCTATCCGATGGTGACGAGCGTGCGCGTGCGCGAGGTGATGGAGACGGTCGGCTCGGTCGTGACCAATCTGGCGCTCGCGATCCGCGGCGCCAGCGCGGTGACCCTGATCTCGGCGATCCTGGTGCTGGGCGGCGCGCTCGCCGCCGGCCACCGCCACCGGGTCTATGATGCGGTGATCCTCAAGACCCTCGGCGCGACCCGGCTGCGGCTGCTCGGCGCCTATGCCCTCGAATACCTGCTGATCGGACTTGCCACCGCGGTGTTCGGCGTGATCGCCGGCAGCGTCGCGGCCTGGATGATCGTGACGCGGCTGATGACGCTGAGTTTCGTCTGGCAGGCCGGCAGCGCGGCCGGCGTGGTCGCGGCGGCCCTGGTCGTCACGGTCGGACTTGGGCTCGCCGGGACGCTGCTGGCATTGAACAAAAAGCCCGCCACGGTGTTGCGGAATTTGTGACAAATGGTAGCGGGCGACCCCGCGATGTCGGAATCGCACGATTCCAGCGATTAACCACGTCTGCTCGCCAGGATTGCGGGCGAGGGCGACATTCAGCCGCGCGTGGACGGTTGCAGCGAATGTGTTAGTTTCCCACATATCCAATGGGTTCGGACCCCCGATTATGAGCCAGAATTTAGTCGGCACAGATCGGTATCCGAGATAGAATTTGACGAACCGGCGGCATGGCGACCCTCATGCCGGACCGGGCTAACCAACGGGAATTCGACCATGTCGGACCTAGACCGTAACTACGCTTCTCCTTTCGGCAGGGCCGCCGGGCGTGTTGACGCCGCGACGGTCGATGCCGGCCTGCGCGCCTATATGCTGCGCATCTACAATTACATGAGCATCGGCCTCGCCATCACCGGCCTGGCCGCGCTCGGCGTCTATATGGCCGCCGTGACCGACGTTCCGACCCCGGAAGCCGTCCGCGTCGGCAAGCTGTTCCTGACGCCGTTCGGCTACGCGATGTTCGTCAGCCCCCTGAAGTGGCTGTTCATGCTCGCGCCGCTCGCGATGGTGTTCGTGATCTCGGCGGGCATCAACCGTCTCGCCCCCTCGACCGCGCAGATCCTGTTCTGGGTGTTCGCGGCGCTGATGGGCATCTCGCTGTCCTCGATCTTCCTGGTGTTCACGCACACCTCGATCGTGCGGGTGTTCTTTATCACCGCGGCCACGTTTGGCGCACTGAGCCTCTACGGCTACACCACCAAGCGTGATCTGACCGGGATGGGCTCGTTCCTGTTCATGGGCCTGATCGGCATCATCATCGCGAGCCTGGTCAACCTGTTCCTGGCGAGCACGATGCTGCAGTTCATCGTCTCGGTGGTGGGCGTGCTGGTGTTCGCGGGCCTCACCGCCTGGGATACCCAGCGGCTGAAGAACGACTACATCTACGGCTACGCCTCGGCCGGCGGTGACATCGCAGAGCGTGCGGCCATCACCGGCGCGCTGTCGCTGTACCTGAACTTCATCAACCTGTTCACGCTGCTCCTGCAGCTCCTCGGCCAGCGCGACTAAGCGCTTCGACGAGGGAACGGATACGAACCCCGGCCGAGAGGCCGGGGTTTTTGTTTGGGCCGGGATGCGCGACGCCCCCCCGCTGTCATCGCCCGCCTTGTGCGCAATTGCGCACTGGGGCGGGCGATCCAGTACGCCGCAGCGGCTCGGTTCTAGCCGCGCTGTCTCGGAGTACTGGATGCCCCGCCTGCGCGGGGTATGACAGCGGAGAAGATTGGAGGGCTGCTGCGCTGGCGATGACGGAGCATGGGGAAGCGGTGTTGCCCCTTCCAGTGACCGCGGGAAGGCTCTAATCTCGCCGCCATGTCCGCACCTGAGATCAGGCCCGCCATTGAGGCCGACCTTCCCGCCATCACCGCCATCTACAAGCAGGCCGTCCGCGAGGGCACCGCGACATTCGAGCTGGCGCCGCCGGATCTGGCCGAGATGACGCGCCGCTACCGCGCGCTGATCGACGGCGGCTACCCCTATTTCGTCGCCATCCTCGATCGTAGCGTCGCCGGCTATGCCTATGCCGGCGCCTACCGGCCGCGGCCGGCCTACCGCTTCACGGTCGAGAACTCGATCTATCTCGATCCCACGTTCCACCGCCGCGGCATCGGCTCGTTGCTGCTGGACCGGCTGATCGCCGAATGCGAGGCGCGCGGCTTCCGCCAGATGATCGCGGTGATCGGCGATTCCGCCAATGCCGGCTCGATCGGCGTGCACACGCGCGGCGGTTTCAAGATGATCGGCACGCATCCCAATGTTGGCCTGAAATTCGGCCGCTGGCTCGACACGGTGATGATGCAGCGGGATCTGGGCGAGGGCGCGAGCACGGTGCCGAAATAACCTCGGTCTCGTAGGGTGGGCAAAGCGACTTGTCCGCCGTAGCTCGGAGAGCGTAAGGCGGAAGCGTGCCCAGATGCCCGGCGATTGAGGAAAGATGGTGGGCACGGCGCGGTGCGCCTTTGCCCACACTACGGCACCGTCCGTAAGGCTAAACCACCGCCAGCTTGCGATCGATCACCAGCAGCACGCGCTCGAGCTCGTGGCCGCGGCGCAGGATCAGGCCGGTCGCCGTAATCACACTGTACATGCCCTGCTTGCGCGCCAGCCGCGGGTCCTTCTCGATGCGATAGATCGGCACTTCCGAGGCGCGGCGGAAGACCGAGAACACCGCGCGGTCCTTCAGGAAGTCGATGGCATAGTCGCGCCACTCGCCGTCGGCGACCATGCGGCCGTAGAGGTTGAGGATGCGGTTCAGTTCCAGCCGGTTGAATGTCACCCGGTTGGGTTGGGCATTCGCAGCGGTGGGGCGCGCCACTGCGCGCTGCTCGCTCGGATCGGCATCCTCCGGCGTCAGACTCATCGAGCGCCTCCTCATCTCGCGGCATGATCGCATCCGCGAAGGACCGTCCCCGGAACCGCGGATCATGACAGTTGCATGATCGCGCCAACTGTTCCCCGCCGCAAGGGGCTCTTCACTCAACTGATTGAATCGGGGGCGAATCGGAGCACACGCAGGAGTGGAATTCTATCGCGGCAAACCGTCACGGGATCGTTAGAAGGAATCTTGATATCGCCGCTTTTCCGCCAAGCGCCTGCCGCCCTGCATTGCGAAAAGACCTGTGTGCGTTGACCCGGTCCTTTCGGTTCCGGATTCCTCAGCCCCCAGCCCCCCGGGGCCGTCAGGATCGGGTCTGTACGCGCGACAAGGAGGGCCAACGCAAGTTGGTCCTTTTTGGTTTGTGCCGAGATGTTTCCGGCACGACCAACTTCCCTCTGATTGACGCGAAGACGACTCTCTCCCCTCATCCTGGGGAGCCGCGAGGCGGCGTCTCGCAGGATGGAAGGCCGCTGCATCAGCCGCGCCTGCATAGTTCTCGCGGCGACGCGTAGCATCGTCCGCCTCGCGCGCAAGGGCGCTCCTCACCATGAGGCGTGAGAGCGAGTACGACGCTGGCGAGAGAAATCTGATCTAGTGCAGCGACGTGTAAGCTGCGCCGAGCATCGCACCCGGCTTCTCACGGCTGCCGTCCTGGACATAGACCACAGCGCCGTCGACGCCGTCGCGCGTGAGATTTTCCAACGGCACCGTCCAGCTTTCCGGACGCCCGTTCCAGTCGCCGACCTTGAGCAGGTTGCGCACGACGTTGTGATAGGTGATCTGCTGTCCGCGATTTTCGCCGCGGCTGATTGCGATCGGCACCGATTTCGTGATCGAGCAGATCCAGACCTCACCGTGCGAGACCGCCGACTCCTTGCTCGCCGCCACCGACACGTTGATCTGCTTGCCTGCAAGCGACATCGTCACCGGCACGCTCATTACGCCTGCGCCGTTGTCGGTCTTGCCGATCGCGCTCTCGATGCCGGCGCGATCGCTGCCGATGACATGCGTCGAACCGTTGACCACGACTTGCGGCGTATAGACCTCGCGGTCGCCGCGCATGCGCGAATAGGCGCGCTGCCGCGCCGAGAAGCGCGAATCCGCAAGCGTGTCCTTCCAGCCGAGATAATCCCAATAGTCGATCGGCATGCTCAGCGCGATGATCGACGGGTCGTTGGAGAGATCGCCGATGACCTGGTCGGCGGGCGGGCAGGAGGAGCAGCCCTGCGATGTGAAGAGCTCGACTACGGCGCGAGGATCAGCCTCGGCGGGACGGATGACGGCGACGATGGCGCAGATACCAAGTGCTCCCGACCAGAGTGCACCGGACCAGCGCGAAACCAGATTAGAAGCCATCATTGCAGTCATTTTGAACGTCACACCTCGCACGCGTGGGGGAAGATCCTATCGCCTGATGGTCACCGTAGTCTTACGGGCATCGTACATTCAACCGTCCGGGGCGAGGTTTTCCGCCGGGCGGGACCATCGGACGCGTGTTCTAACGCACGAAGGCGGCCTTGTGATAGGCCGCCCTCGTTTAACCTTCTACTCACGTCGCGGTGAGCCACCGTTCACAAATTCGCGCTTAGGCCGCGAGCTTGCGCAGCACGTAGTGCAGAATGCCGCCGTTCCGGTAGTAATCGAGCTCATCCAGCGTATCGATGCGGCAAAGCAGCGAAACCCGCTGCAACGAACCGTCGCCGGAGACGATCTCCGCGGTCAGCTTCTGACGCGGCTTCAGGTCGCCGACCAGGCCGCGCAGCGTGACCTTCTCGTCGCCCTTCAGGCCGAGCGACGACCAGGAGGTGCCCTCTTCGAAGGTCAGCGGCAGCACGCCCATGCCGACCAGGTTGGAGCGGTGGATGCGCTCGAAGCTCTGGCAGATCACGGCGCGGACGCCGAGCAGGCGCGTGCCCTTCGCAGCCCAGTCGCGCGAGGAACCGTTGCCGTATTCGGCGCCGGCGAACACCACCAGCGGCACCTGCTCCTGCTGGTACTTCATCGCGGCGTCGTAGATCGACATCTGCTCGCCGTCGGGCCAGTGCTTGGTGAGACCGCCTTCCGGGATATTTCCGTCAGCGCCCTTCAGCATGAAGTTCTTGATGCGGATGTTGGCGAAGGTGCCGCGCATCATCACTTCATGGTTGCCGCGACGCGTGCCGTACTGGTTGAAGTCGGCCGGACGCACCTGGTGTTCGCTGAGATATTTGCCGGCGGGCGAGGTGAGCTTGATCGAACCGGCCGGCGAGATGTGGTCGGTGGTGATCTTGTCGCCGAACATGGCGAGGATGCGCGCCTCGATGATGTCGGTGACCGGCTCCGGCTCCTTCTTCATGCCGTCGAAATAGGGCGGGTTCTGCACATAGGTCGAGCTCATGTTCCAGCGATAGGTCTCGCTCTCGACCGTCTTGATCTTGCGCCAGTTGGTGTCGCCCTTGAACACGTCGGCATACTTCTTCTTGAAGATCGACGCGGTCACGAACTTCTTCATGAAGGCGTTGATCTCCTTCGTCGTCGGCCAGATGTCCTTGAGGTACACCGGCTTGCCGTCCTTGCCTTCACCGAGCGGCTCGACGGCGAGGTTCTTGGTGACGCTGCCCGCGAGCGCGTGGGCGACGACCAGCGGCGGCGAAGCGAGATAATTCGCCTGCACGTCCGGCGAGACGCGGCCTTCGAAGTTGCGGTTGCCGGAGAGCACGGCGGCCGCGACGATGCCGTTGTCGTTGATCGACTTCGAGATCTCCTCGGGCAGCGGACCGGAATTCCCGATGCAGGTGGTGCAGCCGAAGCCGACCAGGTTGAAGCCGACCTTGTCGAGATCAGCCTGCAGACCGGAATCGGCGAGATAGGCCGCGACCACCTGGCTGCCCGGCGCGAGTGACGTCTTCACCCACGGTTTTGCCTTGAGGCCCTTGGCGGCAGCGTTGCGCGCAAGCAGGCCGGCGCCGATCAAGACGCTCGGATTCGAGGTGTTGGTGCAGGAGGTGATGGCGGCGATCACGACGTCGCCATGACCGATCTCGAAGTTCTTGCCGTCGACGGCAAAGCGCTTCCCGGGCTCGTCGGTCTTCTTGTACTCGGTGCCGAGCGCGAGCGAAAAGCCTTCGGCGACCGACGGCAGCGCGATGCGGCCTTCGGGACGCTTCGGACCGGCCATCGAGGGAACGACGTCGCCGAGGTCGAGGGTCAGCGTTTCCGTGAACACCGGATCGGCCGACTTGGCGGTGCGGAACAGGCCCTGCGCCTTGGCATAGGCCTGCACCAGCGCGACGCGCGCCGGAGCGCGGCCGGAGGTCTTGAGGTAATCGAGCGCAGCAGCGTCGACCGGGAAGAAGCCGCAGGTCGCGCCATATTCCGGCGCCATGTTGGCGATGGTCGCCTTGTCGGCGACGGACAGGTGATCAAGGCCGGGACCGAAGAACTCGACGAACTTGCCGACCACGCCGAGCTTGCGCAGCATCTGCGTCACGGTCAGCACGAGGTCGGTCGCGGTGACGCCTTCCTTCATCGCGCCCTTCAGCTTGAAGCCGACGACGGTAGGCAGCAGCATCGACAGCGGCTGGCCGAGCATGCAGGCTTCCGCCTCGATGCCGCCGACGCCCCAGCCGAGCACGGCGAGACCGTTGACCATGGTGGTGTGGGAGTCGGTGCCGACCAGCGAGTCGGGATAGGCGACCTCGAAGGTGCCGGTCTTCTTGCCGACCGTCATCTTCTCCTTCTTGGTCCAGACCGTCTGGGAGAGATATTCGAGATTGACCTGATGGCAGATGCCGGTGCCGGGCGGCACGACCGAGAAGTTCGAGAACGCCTTCTGGCCCCACTTCAGGAACTCGTAGCGCTCCTGGTTCTGCTTGTATTCCTCGGTGACGTTCTTGCCGAAGGCCTTGTTGTCGCCGAAGAAGTTCACGATCACGGAGTGGTCGATGACGAGGTCGACCGGAACCAGCGGGTTGATCTTCTCGGCATCGCCGCCGAGCTTCTGCATCGCGTTGCGCATCGCGGCGAGATCGACCACGGCCGGCACGCCGGTGAAATCCTGCATCAGCACGCGGGCCGGGCGGAATGCGATCTCATGCTCCAGCGACTTCTTGCGCAGCCACTTCGACACCGCCACGATGTCTTCCTTCTTGACCGTGCGGCCGTCCTCGTTGCGCAGGAGGTTCTCGAGCAGAACCTTCATCGAATAGGGGAGTTTCGAAATTCCCTTCAGACCATTCTTCTCGGCCGTGGGCAGGCTGTAATAGACATAGGTCTTGGCGCCGACCTTGAGGGTCTTTTTGCATTTGAAGCTGTCGAGCGAGGTCATGTAGGAAATCCCAATTGTTAGTTATACCCGGCAAGGGGTATTTTAACACCGTCAGCGAGTCCGGCTGGGTCGCTTGCAGGGGCAGGTTGAGTTGCTGCATCAAGTAGTTCCGGGCTTATAGAAGCTTTCTAACCGCGCCGCCACAGCCACAAACGTGCCGCAGCAATCCGCGAGCCAAAAATTCCCATGCGCTACCCCAAGATTTCCTGAGGCCAGGCTTTGAGCGGATTGAACCAAGGCAAGATGCAGCTGTCCGGACGCGGGGTCGTTTGCGTGCGCGGCGGGCGCGAGGTGTTTTCCGGGCTCGATTTCGAGGCGGTCTCGGGCGAAGCCGTGGCGGTCGTGGGCCGGAACGGCTCGGGCAAGACCTCGCTGCTGCGGCTGATCGCGGGCCTGCTGATTCCGGCCGGCGGGACAATCGCGCTCGATGGCGGCGATGCCGAGCTGACGCTGCCGGAGCAGTGCCACTATCTCGGCCATCGCGACGCCCTGAAGCCGGCACTGAGCGTGGCGGAAAACCTGTCATTCTGGGCTGATTTTCTGGGCGGCGAGCGCAGTGATGCGGCCAAGAGCCTCGCCATCGTCGGGCTCGATCACGCCACTCACCTGCCCGCGGCCTTCCTGTCCGCCGGCCAGCGCCGCCGCCTGTCGCTGGCCCGGCTGCTGACGGTGCGCCGCCCGGTCTGGCTGCTGGACGAGCCGACCACGGCGCTGGACGTGGCCGGCCAGGGCATGTTCGAGGGCCTGATGCGGGAGCATCTCGGCCGCGGCGGCCTGATCATCGCTGCGACCCATGCGCCGCTCGGCATCGATTCGCGGGAGCTGAGGATTGGGGAAATGACATGATTCCGACGGACCCTCAGCTTTCTAAGCGGCTGGGCTCCGCCCTCTCCGTTCCCTCCCCCCTCCTGTCCGCCGAAGCCTTGGCGAAGGCGGATGCGGGGGAGGGTCAGGGAGAGGGGTGCCACACGGCGCGCTCTATCGGCTCAAGCAGTTGGGAAGCGGCTGCTCTGTTGCGGACAATCTGCCCGAAACAGACATCTCTCCCGGGGCTACCCCCCTCCCCGACCCTCCCCCGCAAGGGGGGAGGGAGTGCAGCCGTGCCCATCGAGGCCACCCCATGACCGCCCTGTCCGCCCTCATCCGCCGGGACATCCGGATCGCGCTCCGTGTCGGCGGCGGGGCATTGATCGGGGTGCTGTTCTTCCTGACCGTCGTCGTGCTGATGCCGTTCGCGGTGGGGCCGGATCTGGCGCTGCTGTCGCGGCTGGGGCCGGCGATCCTGTGGCTCGGCGCGCTGCTGGCAAGCCTGCTCACCCTGGACCGGCTGTTCATGGCCGACCACGAGGACGGCTCGCTCGACCTGATCACGATGAGCCGGACGCCGCTGGAACTCGCCTGCGCCGCCAAGGCGCTGGCGCATTGGCTGGCCGCGGGCCTGCCACTGATTGTCGCAACCCCGGTGCTCGGCCTGCTGCTCAACCTCGACATGGTCGCGACCGGGGCGGTGGCGCTGACGCTCCTGGCCGGTACGCCGGCGCTGACCTTCACCGGCATGATCGGCGCGGCGCTGGCGGTGACGCTGCACCGGGGCGGACTGCTGATGGCCGTGCTGGTGCTGCCGCTGTCGATCCCGGTGCTGATTTTCGGCGTCGCGGCCTCGCAGGCCGTGATCGTCGGTCCGATGACGTTCGGCGCACCGTTCTCGATCCTGTGCGCGCTGTCGCTGGTCAGCCTCGTCATCGGCCCTTTCGCGGCGGCGGCGAGCCTGCGCCATGGTCTCGATTGAAATGGGCCGGATTGCCCTTGACCCCGATCAACTTTCGCTGCGCGCTTTTATGCTGATTGCGTGAGTGCTGACCTGTGATTATCAGAATACCATGACGCTGATCGATCTCGCCAATCCGACACGGTTCCTCGCGCTGACGGCGCGGGTGCTGCCGTGGCTTGCGGCCGCGACCGTCTTCCTGCTCACCATCGGCCTCTACCAGTCCGCTCTCGCGCCCGACGACTACCAGCAGGGCGCGACGGTGAAGATCATGTTCATCCACGTGCCCAACGCCTGGCTGTCGATGTTCGTCTGGGGCGTGATGAGCATCGCCTCATTGGGCACGCTGGTGTGGCGGCATCCGCTCGCCGACGTCGCCGCCAAAGCCGCCGCGCCGATCGGCGCCGCCTTCACCTTCCTCGCGCTGCTCACGGGATCGCTGTGGGGCCGGCCGATGTGGGGCACCTATTGGGAATGGGATGCGCGGCTGACCTCGGTGCTGATCCTCTTCCTGATGTATCTCGGCCTGATGGCGCTGTGGCGCGCGGTCGAGGATCCCTCGCGCGCGGCGCGCGCCGCCGCGGTGCTGACGCTGGTCGGCGCGATCAACCTGCCGATCATCAAGTTCTCGGTCGACTGGTGGAACACGCTGCACCAGCCGGCGTCGGTGATGCGCATGGGCGGCTCGACGCTCGACAAATCGTTCCTGATCCCGCTGCTGCTGATGGCCATCGCGTTCACGCTGCTGTTCGTCACGTTGCACCTGGCGGCGATGCGCAACGAGATCCTGCGCCGCCGCGTCCGCTCCTTGCAGATGATGCAAGCGAGCC
Source organism: Bradyrhizobium sp. 956_D2_N1_4 (assembly GCF_052076025.1). Classification (NCBI taxonomy): domain Bacteria; kingdom Pseudomonadati; phylum Pseudomonadota; class Alphaproteobacteria; order Hyphomicrobiales; family Nitrobacteraceae; genus Bradyrhizobium; species Bradyrhizobium sp. 956_D2_N1_4. Next base: position 7,456,586 of record NZ_CP197237.1, read on the forward strand.
AGAAGGCCGCATGACGATGTCACTTGGTCCCTACGCGTCCTTCATCGTGACGTCCTATGCCGCGGCGGCGCTCGTGGTCGTGATCCTGATCGGCTGGATCGTGCTCGACTATCGCAGCCAGACGGAGCGCCTGCGCGAGCTCGACCGCAGCGGCGTCACCCGTCGCTCCGGACGCAGCGCAACGGACACGCCATGAGCGATCAATCATGAGCGATCAACCGACTTCCGCTCCGCCGCAGCGCCGCACCTTCCTGATGGTGCTGCCGCTGATCGCCTTCATCGCCCTGGCGCTGCTGTTCTGGTTCCGGCTCGGCAGCGGCGATCCCTCGCGGATTCCGTCCGCGCTGATCGGCCGGCCGGCGCCGCAGACCGCGCTGCCGGCGCTCGAGGGATTGCAGGCCGACAATTCGCAGGTGCCGGGCCTCGATCCCGCCGCGTTCAAAGGGAAGGTCAGCCTCGTCAATGTCTGGGCGTCCTGGTGCGTGCCCTGCCATGACGAAGCGCCGCTCCTGACCGAGCTCGCCAAGGACAAACGCTTCCAGCTCGTCGGCATCAACTACAAGGACGCGGCCGACAACGCGCGCCGTTTCCTCGGCCGCTACGGCAACCCGTTCGGCCGCGTCGGTGTGGACGCCAACGGCCGCGCCTCGATCGAATGGGGCGTCTATGGCGTGCCGGAGACGTTCGTGGTCGGGCGCGAAGGCACCATCGTCTACAAGCTGGTGGGACCGATCACGCCGGACAATCTGCGGACCGTGTTGTTGCCGCAGATGGAGAAGGCGTTGAAGTAGAGACGTGGAGGCCTGCCGGCATCCCTCATTGCTTCGCGAAATTCTCACCAACCCTGCTTGACAACCAAAGGGTGAGAGCTAGGCTCGCCACCAGTGACCGGCCATTCCAGTCATCGATTTCATTTTTGAATTTTTATGACGATTGCTTGTGAGCGAGGAATTGCGCATGGCGCTGCTCGAAGCCTACGACCCTCCCGCGCGGATGACGGATTTCGACCTCATCGAGGGACAGCGCGAGGCCTGGCACAAGTTTGTTCTCGAGGCTTTTGATTCCTCGATCGGCGTAGAAGAAGCTGCCTTGCAGAAAGTTGCAAAGGGTGCGACGGCGCGCTCCGCTTTCTTCTCCGCCGTACGGTTCGACCCCGGCCCGACGATCGAGCAGGCGGTTCTCTGGAATGCGTTTCCCAAGGAGTTGCTGCGTCGTTTCGGCCGGAGGCGCGCGCTGATCGAGGCCGACCAGCTGTGGCCGATGTCGGCATATCGATATGATTGGCGCTACAACCCGGACGTACCGGCGCGTACCGGCGCCGGCGCGCCGGGCGTCGACTTTCCCGACGACATCTTCTACCGGCCTTTGGTCGAATATTGTGAATGGCACGTCGACCGCGATCCGGATTCGGGCCGAATCCGCCGCGTGTGCTTCACGTCCGAGCCACCGGAATATTGGTTCGCGATGTATGGCGGCACGGTGCCTGGATCGAGTGTCCCCTTCCCGGGGTCCAAGGATCTGGTGCTGGAGCTCTATCGCAAGCTCGTCAGCCCCAAGGTCGAGATGAAGGACCTCCAGGCGCAGACGCCGATCAATTCGCCCTTCGGCAATTTGAATCCCGGCGACTACAACCCCCACAACAAGTGGAATACGACGCACGGCATCGTGCACCTGACCGCACCGCCCAACGCGCTGACCGCCGAGATCCAGCTCGGCGCCGACGCCACCCAGCTCTATCATAATGCGCATGGCAATCCGGTGGTCGATCCCGACGCATTCATCGCGGGCACGGGCATGGGCGGGCCGAACCGCAACAGCGATCCGACGATAGCCGCTACCGTGAACGCGCTCGCCAGAGCGGGGGCCATGGTCACGCTGGCAAACCCCGTCGGGCTCTACATGGATCACATCGACCTCGCAGGCTGGGAGTTTCCCGGCGGCATGAGCAGGAACGATTGCGTCCATGTCGTGCGCGGGCAGCCTCATCTCATCGAGCGCTTGGTCGTGGAAGTGCCCGGCGGCGAGTTCACGGTGTCCGACATCACGATCGGCGGCGTTCCCATCGCGTTCGGCGGGCACATCGCCGAATGCATCACGGTCAAGCTCGTCGGCGCGGCGGGGGCGCTTGGCTCGACGAACAATCCGTCGCTGCCGATGCCGACCGTCGGAAATGTCGATCCCGTCGGCGCCCGCGAAGTTTTCGTGCGCTCGCGAATGGGGGTGCCCAACGGGACTATCCCGGCCTTCGTCCATGAAAGCGGAGAACTGGAGCAGCGGGTGACCCGCGCAGCACTTGCAAGCGCGCGGCCCGTCAGGGGGGTCCGATGAGCAGCGCCGGTAACATGCCTTGGCCGCTCGAGCCTGTCCTCGACATGGACGACATCCAGGGGATCGCGGTGCCCGGCTTCCTGAAGCCGCATCAAATTCTGCTGGGCATTCGCTATCAGCGCAAAGAGGCCGACATGGCGAGCCTCAGAACGCTTCTGGCGAAGCTGACGCCCGATATCTCGACCGCGGCCGACACCTTGCGCGATCGCCGCGAACACCGGCAGTTGGCCAAATCGCCCAGCTCCAAGTCCTCCGACCAGAAGCAGAAGACGGTGTTCCCGCCCCTGGTGGCGATCGGCTTCGGCTACCAGGGACTGTTCGATCTCGCGGTCGGCGCCGCGCTGATCCCGAGCGTAGCGTACAAGAACGGGATGGTCGCGCGCTCCGCCTTGCTGGGTGACTCGACGACGCCGGGCACGCCCGGCAATCCGACGACATGGAGCGTCGGCAAGCCCAGTGAGGAACTCGACATTCTCGTGGTCGTCGCCGGCGACGACCGGAAATCTGTCCGGCTGCGGGCGGACGAGATCGTGAAGGCCTTCGTGGCCACCGGCGCCAAGGTCAACGAGCAGGTCGGCAATGTCCGGGACGACGTCGAGGGCCAGGTCGGTCACGAGCACTTCGGCTTCGACGATGGTGTGTCGCAACCTGGCGTCCGCGGACGAGCGTCCGGCGCAGATGACGACTTCATCACCGACAGATATGTGGACCGCTCACAATTTCCGGCGGCCGCGCTCTATGGCTATCCGGGACAAGACCTGGTTTGGCCGGGTGAATTCGTCATCGGTTATCCGCAAACAGGCCCGGACCCGCTGATACCGGGCCCTGTCCTCGAACCATCACCGTGGTGGATGCGAAACGGGTCCTATCTGGTCTATCGCCGCCTGTTGCAGGATGTCGGCCTGTTCTGGCGAACGATGCGCGATGAAGCGGAGCGTCTCTCTACCCTTCCCGGCTTCGACAAGATGGACGAGAAAACGCTTGCGTCCCGGCTGGTCGGACGTTGGCCGAGCGGAGCGCCCGTCAACCGGGTGCCCGAGGGCGACGACGAGGACCTGGGTGAGAACTCGTTCGCCAACAATCACTTCCGCTTTGATTCCAACACGCATGCCTTGAAGCTCATCGGCGGCAAGGACCCGTTTCCGCAGGCCGAGGCGGATCCGGTCGGACGGACGTGCCCGCTTGCCGCACACATCCGCAAGGTGAACACGCGAGATGCGCCCTCGGATATGGGCGGACGCAGCTCCACCTACGAGCGGAGACTCCTGCGCGTCGGCGTCCCCTTCGGCCCGTCACTCAAAAATCGCTACGCCAGGAAGGTGGAGGGCGAACCGGAGCGCGGATTGTTGTTCCTGAGCATTCAAAGCTCGATCGAGGAGCAATTCGAATTCCTCCAGGCGCGATGGATCAACGACGAATCGCGACCCAAGGCACCGAGCGGCCATGACATGATCGTCGGGCAAAACGCGGCGGCGGCGGACGGCGTGCGCAGGTGCGGCATTTTCGGCAAGGGATTGCAGCAGGCGCGGGTCGAGGCCGACGGAGAATTCGTGACGGCGTCCGGCGGAGGCTACTTCTTCGTCCCTTCGATCACTGCACTCGGAACCGTCATTGCCGGCACGCAACCGGCGCTGTCCGTTCAACTCTCTGCCGATCACCGGCTGGAAGGTGTGAGCCCGGACAAGGATCTTCCGAAGGTGGCGCGCAAGACGTCTTCGGGACGCAAGACATCTTCGGGACGAAAGGCGCGCGGCAAGCGCTGACGCTACCCCTTCCGCACATCCCCCGCGTCGGCCTCGCTCGCCTCCAGCGACGCCGGCTCGATCCCGTAGCGCTTGGTCAGCGGCATCTGGGCGATGGCGAAGATCATCGTGATCGGCGTGACGCCGAACACCTTGAAGTTCACCCAGAAATCCGTGCTCTGGGTGCGCCAGACGATCTCGTTCAGGATGGCCATGCCGGCGAAGAACAGCGCCCAGCGCAGCGTGAGGATGCGCCAGCCCTGCGGGGTCAGGTTGAACATCTGGTCGAACATCACGGCGATGAAGGAGCGGCCGAACAACAGCCCGCCGCCGAGGATCGCCGCGAACAGGCCGTAGATGATGGTCGGCTTGACCTTGATGAAGGTCTCGTCGTGCAGCACCAGCGTCAGCGTGCCGAACACCAGCACGATCACGCCTGTCACGATCGCCATGATCGGGATATGGCGCGTCACCACATAGGACGCGATCATCGCCGCCACGATCGCGACCATGAAGGCGCCGGTCGCGGCGAACAGATTGAACTTCGCATTCACGAAGAAGAACACGAGCAGCGGACCGAGCTCGGTCGCGAGCTTGAACAGCGGATGCGGCTGGGTCTTGTCCATTCTCTCTTCCGTCTCTCCCACCCTTCGAGACGACCGCTTCGCGGTCTCCTCAGGATGAGGACCTCATGTGTGGCACGACCTCATCCTGAGGAGCCGCGCAAGCGGCGTCTCGAAGGATGACGCTATTCGATTCCGGCGATCGCACGGGCGAAATCGCGCGCGGTGAACGGCGCGAGATCGTCGACGCCTTCGCCGACGCCGATGAAGTGCACCGGCAGTTTGAATTTCTCCGCGAGCGCCACCAGAATGCCGCCGCGCGCGGTGCCGTCGAGCTTCGTCATCACGAGGCCGGTGACCCCCGCCGTGCGATGGAAGGCCTCGACCTGCGACAGCGCGTTCTGGCCGACCGTAGCATCAAGCACCAGCAAGACGGCATGCGGCGCAGTGTCGTCCACCTTGCGGATCACGCGCACGACCTTTTCGAGCTCGTTCATCAGCTCGGCCTTGTTCTGCAGGCGGCCGGCGGTGTCGATCAGGAGCACGTCGATGGCCTGCTCCTTCGCTGCCGTCAGCGCGTTGAAGGCTAGGCTTGCCGAATCCGAGCCCTGCGTGCCGGCGATGACCGGCGTCCTGGTGCGCTCGCCCCAGACCTTGAGCTGCTCGATCGCTGCCGCGCGAAACGTATCGCCGGCGGCCAGCATCACCTTGCGGCCTTCGGATGCGAATTTCTGCGAGAGCTTTCCGATGGTTGTGGTCTTGCCGGAGCCGTTGACGCCGACGACGAGGATGACGAACGGCTTCCTGCCCGCGTCGATCTCGAGCGGCTTCGCCACCGGCGCCAGCACCTTCTCGACCTCGGTGGCGACGACGTCCTTGACCTCGTCCGCCGAGATCGCCTTGTCATAGCGCCCCGTGCCGACGGCGTCCGCGATCCGCACCGCGACCGACGTGCCGAGGTCGGCGCGCAGCAGCACGTCCTCGATGTCGTCGAGCATGGCGCGGTCGAGCTTGCGCTTGGTGACGAGGTCGGCGACCGCGGTCCCGAGCGAGGACGAGGTGCGCTTCAGCCCGTTGGACAGGCGGCGCCACCAGCTCAGCTTGGGGGGATCTGACGTGGTATCGTTCATGGTGGCGGTGTGTTAGCCGTTCCGGCTCCCAAACGAAAGTGTTGACCGAAAGTCTTGCAATTGCTCGATGTTCCCGAATTGACCGCCGACGAGATCCTGGCGCGCGTGCTCCATCGCGACGGGCTGATGCTGGTCATCGACAAGCCCGCCGGCCTGCCGGTGCATCGCGGCCCCAAGGGCGGGGCCAATCTGGAAACGTCGTTCGACGCGCTTCGTTTCGGCCTGCCGCGGCCGCCGGTGCTGGCCCACCGGCTGGACAAGGACACCTCCGGGTGCCTCGTGCTCGGCCGCCATCGCAAGGCGACGGCCTCGCTCGGCCTCCTCTTCAAGCACGGCAAGATCGGCAAGACCTACTGGACCGTGGCCGAGGGCGGCCCTGCCGAGGACGAAGGCACCATCGACATGCCACTCGGCCGGCTCAATGCCGAGCGCGGCTGGTGGCAGAAACCCGATCCCGAGGGCCAGAAGGCGATCACCAACTGGAAGGTGATGGGCCGGGGCGACGGGCTGACCTGGCTCGCCATGGAACCGGTGACCGGCCGAACCCATCAATTGCGGGTGCATTCGGCGTCGACCGGCTGGCCGATCTTCGGCGATAACATTTACGGCAACGGCCCGCGCTTCGGCGAGCCGCGGCTGCACCTGCATTCCCGCGAGATCGTGGTGCCGATCTCCCGGAACAAGGAGCCGATCCGCGTGGTCGCGCCGGCCCCGCCCCACATGCACGAGAAGCTCCGCGCCTGCGGGTGGAACGGGGAATAACGTTGCCAGACCCTCATGGTGAGGAGGCCGCATAGCGGCCGTCTCGAACCATGAAAGGCCCGCTGGTTGCAGCCGGGCCTCGATCCTTCGAGACGCCCGCTTCGCGGGCTCCTCAGGATGAGGGTCATGGGCCGTGGTTTACGAAACGTTCAGTGCTCGTCTCTATTGATAGCGATTGCTTAGAACAAGCTTCCGTCATTCGCTCAGGACGAGCAACGCGTCATGTCCACGGCCGAGTTTTCGATCATCGATGAAGTCGAATCCGCGATTCGGCTCGGCTCGGCGGAAAAGGGCCTGGAAACGGCCCGCCGCGTCACCGACCTGTTCCTCTCCTCCGCCGGAAGTTTTGGCAACGAGCAGATCGCGCTGTTCGACGACGTGCTCGAGCGCCTGATCGGCACCATCGAGCTGCGCGCCATCGCCGACATGGGCGCACGCGTTGCGCTGGCCGAGATCAGCGCGCAGCTTGCGCCGATCGCGCAGGCGCCGCCCTCCGTGATCCGCCGCCTCGCCAATAATGACGAAATTCGCATCGCCGGCCCCGTGCTCCAGGAATCCGCGCGCCTCGACGATGGCGAGCTGGTGAAGATCGCCTCCAGCAAGGGCGAATCGCATCTGCTCGCGGTCGCCGGTCGCTGGTGGCTCAAGGAGATCGTCACCGACGCGCTGCTGGCGCGGCGCTATCCCAGCGTCAGCCGGCGGCTTGCCGCCAATCCCGGCGCGCGCGTTTCCGGAAACGGATTTGCCGTCATCGTCGGGCAGGCGGAGGCCGATCCCGAGCTCGCCGTGAGCGTCGGCGTCCGCGTCGACCTGCCGTCCGATTTGCGCCGCCGGTTGCTGCGTTCTGCGACGGATGCCGTGCGCACCCGGCTGCTGTCGCGCGCACCGCCGCATCTGTTCGAGGAGATCCAGGGCGCGATCGCCGCCGTGACCGTCGGTGTCGAGCGCGAGATGTCGGTCGTGCGCGATTTCGAAGGCGCCAAGCGGGCCATCGCAAATCTCAAGGCGACGGGCCAGCTGACCGAAGCGACGCTGCTCGGCTTCGCCACACAGCGGCGCTACGAGGAAGCCGTGGCTGCCCTGGCGGCCCTGTCCGGATCGACCATTGAGGTGATTCGCCCGCTGATGCAGAGCCTGCGCGAGGACGGCCTGCTGGTGCCGTGCAAGGCGGCCCAGCTCAGCTGGGAAACCACAGCCGCCGTGCTCGAGAGTCGCTTTGCCACCGGCGCGATGAAACCCGCTGATATCGCGAGGGCGAAAAGCAATTACGCGCGAATGACGTCGGAGAACGCGCGGCGGACGCTGCGATTCTGGCAGGTGCGGGCGTTGTAGGCTCTTCCCCTCTCCCCTTGTGGGAGAGGGTGCATCGCGAAGCGAGGCGGGTGAGGGGTCTCTCTCCGCAAACTCAACTCCGCGCTTGCGGACGCAACCCCTCATCCGGCGCTTCGCGCCACCTTCTCCCACAAGGGGAGAAGGAAGCAAGCACTGCTTACGTGGTCAACCGCTCGCCATCGCTGCCGGCAATCAGCAGCGGCACCACACGGCCAATACGTTCACCCGCGATCGCCACCGGCAGATAATGCTCCGTGCGGCCCTGGCTGTCGCTCTCGATCAGCACATCGCGCGTCGTACCCACTTCCTCTTGCAGCCGCCGTCGTAATGCCACTTCGCCCGCCGCACGCAGCCGCTTCGCACGCTCCTTGATCGCACCGCCCGCGACCTGCGGCATCCGCGCGGCCGGCGTGCCGGGGCGTGGCGAATACGGGAAGACGTGCAGGAACGTCAGGCCGCACTCCTCCACGATATCTAGCGAGCGCGAAAACATCTCCTCGGTCTCGGTCGGAAAGCCCGCAATGATGTCGGCGCCGAAGGCGATGTCCGGGCGCAGACGGCGGACCTGATCGCAGAACGCGATCGCGTCGTTGCGCGAATGCCGCCGTTTCATGCGCTTCAAAATCATGTCGTCGCCGGATTGCAGCGACAGGTGCAGATGCGGCATCAGGCGCGCATCGTCGCCGATGGCATCCAGCAGATCGGCATCGGCCTCGATCGAATCGATCGAGGAGATGCGCAGGCGCTTCAGCTCCGGCACATGCCGCAAGATCTGCTTGGTCAGCATGCCGAGTCTCGGTGCACCCGGCAGGTCGGCGCCATAGCTGGTGAGATCCACACCGGTCAGCACGATCTCGGCATGGCCGCGCGCAACCAGCGCCCGCACCTGATCGACCACCGCGCCCATTGGCACCGAGCGTGAATTGCCGCGGCCGTAGGGGATGATGCAGAACGTGCAGCGATGGTCGCAGCCGTTCTGCACCTGCACGAACACGCGCGGCAGGCCGCTCGCAAAGCCGTCGATCAGATGCGGCGCCATCTCCTTCACCGCCATGATGTCGCTGACGGCGATCTTTTCGCTGGCGCCAATATCGAAAGCGTTGCGCGTCTCCTGCCACGAGGAAGCGCGCATCTTGTCGTCATTGCCGAGGACGCGATCGACCTCGGCCATGTCTGCGAACATCTGGCTCTGCGTCTGCGCCGCACAGCCGGTGACGACGATGCGCGCGCCCGGCCGTTCGCGCTTCAATTTACGGATCGACTGGCGCGCCTGCGCCACCGCTTCGTTGGTGACGGCGCAGCTGTTGATGACGATGGTATCGGAAAGGCCCGCGCCCTCGGCCTCGCGGCGGATCAATTCGGCCTCGAAGGCGTTGAGGCGGCAGCCGAAGGTGACGACGTCGACGGCCATCAGCCGACCGGCGCGAACAGCGCCGGATCGAAGGAGCCCTCATATTCGAAGGTCGCGGGGCCCGTCATCAGCACGTGGTCGTCGTTTTCACGCCATTCGATCCCGAGCTTGCCGCCGGGCAGCGTGATCTCGACATTGCGCTCGGTGCGCTTCAGCCGCGCGGCAGCGACCGCGGTCGCGCAGGCCGCCGAACCGCAAGCTCTGGTCAGGCCCGCGCCACGCTCCCAGGTGCGGATCGTGATGTGCTGGGGATCGACGATATGGGCGAGCGTGATGTTGGCACGTTCGGGGAAGATCGGATGATTTTCCAGCAGCGGACCAAAACGCTCGAGATCGTAGGCGTTGACGTCCTCGACCCAGAAGATCGCATGCGGATTGCCCATGCTCACCACCGAGGGCGAATGCAGGATCGGATTGTCGATCGGCCCGATCTGCAATTCGATGTAGCGGGTGTCGCGAAACTCTTCCGCCAGCGGAATGTCCTGCCAGCCGAATTTTGGCGCGCCCATATCGACGGTGTAGAGATCGGGTGCCGGGCCCTGCCAGCAATTGAGCAGGCCCGCGGCGGTCTCGAACGTTGCCGTGGTCTGCCCGGTCTTCTCGAAGATGCGCCGCACCACGCAGCGCATGCCGTTGCCGCAGGCGCCGGCCTCGGAGCCGTCATTGTTGTAGATGCTGATGAAGGCCTCGGTCCCGTCAAACCGCGGCTTCCGGAGCACCATGAGCTGGTCGTAGGGCACGCCGCCCGGCGCGGACGCGACCGCGCGGGCGTCGTCCGGCGTCACCGGCGCGGCGGAATCACGCATGTCGACAACGACGATCTCGTTGCCGATGCCGTTCATCTTGGCAAATGCGTGGTTGGCCAGAGCGCTCATGAAATGTCCCGAATTTCGCCTGCCTTATATGGCGATCCTTGGCGGCTTGGCCAGTGATTTGCCGCCATAGCCATGACGCATCTGTCATGGGACGAATTCGGCACTCGCGTGTTAGAACGGCACGGTTCGCGCAATCCGGGACGCGCGGCCGGCTCAAGGCCTTGGGGACGTAAGGCCTTGGCGCATAAGCCCTTGGGGAGAATAGAATGAATCGTTTTTGTCGCCTCGCACTGCTCGCGCTGATCCCGGCAGCGACCATGTCGTTTGGCGTGCCCGGCGCTCTGGCGCAGACCCCGAGCCCGGCGCCCGCCGCGTCGGCCAGCCCCTCGCCGGCTCCGTCGGCCTCGCCCTCCCCGGCCGCAAGTGCCGCGCCTGCGCCCGCGGCGGCGCCATCGCCTGCGGCCAGCGCTTCGCCCTCACCCGCTCCGGCGGCCCCGCCGCCCGCTGCGGCCGCGACGCCCGCCCCGGTGCAGACCGCCGATCCCTTTGGCCTGGAGACCACGCTCGAGCCGAAGAAGGTCGTGATGGTCAAGGGCACTGCCAATTGGGATTCGGCCTTCGACACGCTGATCGACGCTTTCAAGGCGCTGAACACGCTGCTGGACAAGCAGGGCATCAAGCCCGCCGGCAATTCGATGATCGTCTACACCTCGACCGACGACACCGGCTTCACCTTCCTGGCCGAGATCCCGGTCGAGCAGGACCCGAAGAACCTGCCCAAGGACATGAGCATCGGCAAATCGCCGGAAGGCAAGGCGTTGAAATTCGTCCATCGCGGCTCCTACGACAACATGGACAACACCTATGAGGCGATCACCAATCACCTCGACGACAAGAAGCTGGAAGCCAAGGACACCTTTATCGAGGAGTACCTCACCGATCCCCTGAAGACGGCGGAGGACAAGCTCGTGATCAACGTGTTCGTGCCATTGAAGTGAGAGAGATGAAGAAGCCTGCCGTCCTTTTTACGTCCCTTGCCGCCGCTTTCGCCGCCACGCTGCTGGCGACGCCCGCACGCGCGGACGATTTTCCCTCCGCGATCTCGGTGAGCGGCGAAGCCACGATCTCCGCGGCGCCCGATCTCGCGCAGATCGACGCCGGCGTCGCCAACGACGCCAAGTCGGCGAAGGAAGCCTCCGACGCCAACAACGCCGCGATGGGCAAGGTACTGCTGGCGCTGAAGGGCGCTGGCATCGCCGAGAAGGACTATCAGACCTCGCGCCTGTCCTTGCAGCCGCAATACTGCCAGAACAAATCCACCGGCGCTTCGCCCGTGGTCGGGTTCCGCGCCTCTAACCGCGTTACCGTGAAGATCCGCGACGTGACCAAGGTCGCTGGCATCATCGACACGCTGGTCGGCGCCGGCGCCAACGACATCGGCAACATCTCCTTCGAGGTGACGCAGGCCTCAAAGCTGCTCGACGACGCCCGCGAACAGGCGGTCGTGGACGCCCGCCGCAAGGCCGAGATCTACGCCAAGGCCACCGGCGTCACGCTCGGCTCGCCACTCAGCGTATCCGAGGGCGGCGCTCCGGTGCCGCTGTTCAAGGCAAGAATGGCAACAGCGCCGATGGCGGCGCCCGCGGCAGTCGCGCCGGGCGAGGAAACGCTGTCGGTGACGGTGAATGTGAGCTGGGCGATTATTCGCCCTGAGGGCAAGTAAGTCTCGTGTCCCGGACGCGCTGCAGCGTGAAACGCTGCTGCGCAGAGCCGGGACCCAGAAAGCCAACGGCACGTGCTGCTGCATGGGCCCCGGCTCTGCAGCGCACCGTCGAAGAGACGCTGCGCTGCGTCCGGGGCACAGTTGTGTACGTGGATGGAGTCAGATCTCCACCACCTGCCCCGGCTGCATCGCCACAAACTGCTCCTGCGGAAGCTTCGCGGCATCCAACGCTTCGACCAGCGCCTTGGCCGGCGCGTCGATCGCTTCATCGGTCAGCTGGAACGTGCCGTGATGATGCCCGAGCGCGGCTTGCGCGCCGCAATCGGCCAGCGCTTTCACGGCGTCTTCCGGATTCATGTGCTGGTCGCGCATGAACCAGCGCGGTTCGTAGGCGCCGATCGGGAGGATCGCCAGACGCAGCGGCCCGTGCTTCTCCGCGACGCGGCGGAAATGCCCGCCGTCGCCATAGCCGGAATCGCAGACGACGTAGATTTTTCCCGCAGGCGTCTCCAGCACGAAACTCGCCCACAGCGCCTTGTTGCGATCGAACATGCCGCGCGCCGACCAGTGCCGGGTCGGCACCAGCGTCACGGCGATGCCGCCGCCGAGCTCGACGCGGTCGTGCCAATCGAACGCCTCCGCCTTGATCGACGAGTCGGCGCTGCGCATCGTCACGTCATTGCCGAGTGGCGTCACCACGCGCGGCGCAAAATTCTTCGCGAGCCGCGACAGCGTCGCAATATCCAGATGATCGTAATGACCGTGCGAGACCAACACGACGTCGATCTTCGGGAGCTTCTCGAACGCAATGCCGGGGTCGTTGTGCCGCTTCGGTCCGGCAAAGCTGACGGGCGAGACCCGCGAGGACCAGACGGGATCGACGAGGATGTTGAGGCCGCCGGCCTGGACCAGCCAGCTGACGTGGCCGACGAAGGAGAGCCGCACCTTGTCGCCCTCGACGCGCTGCGGCGGCGTGTCGGCATGGGGGTTGGGCACCCAGTCGGGCCAGTCCGCGCGCTGCCCCCGGCCACCTAATTGCCACCGCAGCACCTCGCCGAGCGATCTCGGCGGCGCCCCGTCGGGATCGAAGAAGGTCAGGCCGTCAAAATGGTCGGAGACCGGGCCGTCATAGGTTTTCATGCGGGACATCCAGAGGGGCGGAACACCGACCAGCGCGGCGCCACCGGCGAGCAGTCCGAAAACGCGGCGGCGGGTGATCGGCACAAGCGGGCTTCAGGGATGGTAACGGAGGTAAGTCATCATCTTCTATATGGGCGGAGCCCAGGCAAAAGGAACCGGCCGCCAAAAGTTCCGTATTCTCAGGGCCTTGCCCTGGCAAAGGCACCCCGGCCCCCTAACTTTCCTTGACTTTTGGGCGGGAGCGGCGTTTAACCCCGCCACTTTCTCGGAAAGGCTTTCTTTTCGACCCGCCCACTGGCCCTGGAGGCCAGAGGCCAACGCCCGACAGCGCTGTGCGCCCTCGGGCGCAAAGGTGTTTGGAAGATCGCTTGCTTAGGAAGTGGTCATCGCCCGACTTGATCGGGCGATCCAGTATCCCAGAGGCAGCTCGGCTGAACCGAGGTGCCGCGGCGTACTAGGTGCCCCGGTCAAGCCGGGGCATGACAGTGGTGAACGCGGCAACCCTGCGCGAGCAGGACAAGGGACAACGGCATTGTTCGACAATCTGTCGGAACGGCTTGGTGGCATTCTCGATCGTCTGACGGGGCGCGGTGCGCTGACCGAAAAGGACGTCGACGCCGCGATGCGCGAGGTGCGCCGCGCGCTGCTGGAGGCCGACGTCGCGCTCGAAGTGGTCCGCAGCTTCACCGAGCGCGTCCGCGAGCAGGCGATCGGCGCCACCGTCGTCAAGTCGGTCACGCCCGGCCAGATGGTGGTCAAGATCGTCCATGACGAGCTGATCAACACGCTCGGCGCCGAAAGCCAGACCATCGACATCAATTCCGTGCCGCCGGTTCCGATCATGATGGTCGGCCTGCAAGGCTCCGGTAAGACCACCACCACCGCCAAGCTCGCCCGCCGCATGGTCCAGCGCGACAAGCGCAAGGTGCTGATGGCTTCGCTCGACATCTATCGCCCGGCGGCGATGGAGCAGCTGGCCGTGCTCGGGCGCGATCTCGACATTCCGACGCTGCCGATCGTCGCCGGTCAGCAGCCGGCTCAGATCGCGAAGCGCGCGCTGGAGGCCGGCAAGCTTGGCGGCTACGATGTCGTGCTGCTCGATACCGCCGGCCGCACCACGCTCGACGAAGACATGATGGCGGAAGCAGCGGCGATCAAAGCCGCCGCCAATCCGCATGAAGTGCTGCTGGTCGCCGACAGCCTCACCGGCCAGGACGCCGTGAATCTTGCGCGCGCGTTCGACCAGCGCGTCGGCCTCACCGGCATCGTGCTAACACGCGTCGACGGCGACGGCCGCGGCGGCGCCGCGCTGTCGATGCGCGCCGTCACCGGCAAGCCGATCAAGCTGATCGGCACCGGTGAAAAGACCGATGCGCTGGAAGATTTCCATCCCGACCGTATCGCCGGCCGCATCCTCGGCATGGGCGACGTGGTCTCGCTGGTCGAACGTGCTGCCGCCAACATCGACGCCGAAAAGGCCGTGCGCACCGCCGAGCGCATGCGCAAGGGTCAGTTCGACCTCAACGACATGCGCGAGCAGCTGCTGCAGATGGCGAACATGGGCGGCATCAGCGGGCTGATGGGCATGATGCCCGGCATCGCCAAGATGAAGAACCAGATCGCGGCCGCCGGCATCGACGACAAGATCCTGAAGCGCCAGGTCGCGGTGATCGATTCCATGACGCGCGACGAGCGCCGTCATCCCGACCTGCTCAAGGCCAGCCGCAAGAAGCGCATCGCCGCAGGAAGCGGCCAGAGCGTCGAGCAGGTCAACAAGCTGCTCAAGATGCACCGGAACATGGCCGACGTGATGAAGGCCATGGGCTCGGGCAAGCGTGGCCCGCTCGCCGGCATTGCGCAGGCGATGGGCTTTGGCGGCGGCATGAAGCCGCCCTCACCGGAAGAGATGAAGGCGTTGCAGGAGAAGATGCAAGGCGGCGGACAAGGTCTGCCCAGCCTGCCGAAGGATTTGCCCGCTGGTCTGCGCACCGGCCTGCCCAACGTTCCCGGACTGACCGGGCTGAGCGGCAAGCCGACGCTGCCGGGCCTCGGCGGATTTCCGGGCAAGAAGAAATGAGGAATTCGTCGCGAGGGATCCTAAGCATCTCGCGCGACGCGGAATACCAATCAACCGAACAAACTGTACTTTGAAGGAGAACCAGATGTCCGTCGTTATCCGCCTCGCTCGTGCAGGCACCAAGAAGCGCCCCGTCTATCACGTCGTCGTCGCCGATTCGCGCTTTCCCCGCGATGGCCGCTTCATCGAGCGTCTCGGTTATTTCAACCCGCTGCTGCCGAAGGACAACGAGGCCCGCCTCAAGCTCGACATGGACAAGGTGAAGGCCTGGGTCGCCAAGGGTGCGCAGCCGTCGGACCGCGTGGCGCGTTTCCTCGACGCCGCCGGCGTCAAGAAGCGCGAAGCGCGCAACAACCCTGAGAAGGCCGTGCCGCGCAAGGAGCGCAAGGCGCAGGCCGAAGCCGCCGCGAAGGGTTAAGGTCAGATCATGTCGGCGCTGGTCTGCGTCGCGCGGATCGGCGCCGCCCATGGTGTGCGCGGTGCGGTCAAGCTGTGGACCTTCACGGAAGATCCCTTTGCCATCAAACGCTACGGTCCGCTTCTCGCCAAGGACGGCAAGCGCCAGTTCGAGGTCGCGCAGGCGCGCGAGGCCAGGGATCATCTGGTCGCGACGTTCAAGGGCGTCACGACCCGCGATGAGGCCGAGCGCCTCAACGGCATCGAGCTCTACGTCGCGCGCGAAAAGCTGCCCGCGACCGATGCGGACGAATATTACCACACCGACCTGATCGGGCTCGCCGCCGTCACCACCGACGGCGACGCGCTCGGCCGCGTGCTCGCGATCCACAATTTCGGCGCCGGCGACATCATCGAGATCGCTCCCCCCAAAGGATCTGCAAAGGGCACGACGATGCTGCTGCCGTTTACAAACGCGGTGGTGCCGGAAGTCGATCTCACAGGCGGACGCGTCGTGATCGCGCTGCCGCAGGAGATCGAGGGTGAGGACAAGGACGAAGCCCTATCCACGGGCCGTCCCCGCGAAGGCGGGGACCCATAATCGCAGGCCGTGGTTTTTTGGCTAAGCTGGTAGCCTCGATCATCGCAAAACGAAGTGCGATGGTTATGGGTCCCGGGCTCGCGCTCCGCGCGCCCCGGGACGACGAGATCGGGAAGCAATGACGACCTCCTCACCCTGGCGCGCGACGGTGCTGACGCTGTTTCCGGAGATGTTTCCGGGGCCGCTCGGCGTGAGCCTGGCCGGCCGGGCGCTGGCTGGCGGGCTCTGGGAGCTCGAGGCGCGGGACATCCGGGCCTCGGCCACCGACCGGCATCGGAGCGTCGATGACACCCCGGCCGGCGGCGGACCCGGCATGGTGCTGCGGGCCGATGTTCTGGCGGCAGCGATCGATGCCGTCGAGATCAGCCCGGACCGGCCGAAACTGCTGATGAGCCCGAGGGGTCGGCCATTGACCCAGGCCCGGGTGATGGAACTGGCCGAGGGTCCGGGTCCCCTGATCGTTTGCGGACGGTTCGAGGGCGTGGACCAGCGGGTGATCGACGGACGGGGCCTGGAGGAGGTCTCGATCGGCGACTACGTGCTGTCCGGGGGCGAAATCGCCGCTCTAGCCCTGATCGACGCCTGCGTCCGGCTGTTGCCCGGCGTGATGGGCAAGGAGGCCTCGGGAACCGAGGAAAGCTTCTCGGAGGGCCTCCTCGAGTACCCCCAATACACCCGCCCGCAGCTGTTCGAGGGGGCTCCGATCCCGGAGACCCTGACCTCCGGCGACCACGCCAAGGTTGCAGCCTGGCGGCGGGCACAATCCGAGGCCCTGACCGCGGCCCGGCGGCCTGATTTGTGGGCCAAAATCCCGGCTAAAGCCCCGAATCGAGCCAGACGCCAAAAAACGCCAAAAAACAAGACAGACGGGTGACAAACGCTCCGGCTTGCCTTATAGGAGCGGCCACATCCGCAATAGCTGGATCAACGAATTTCGCGCAGCCCCCGTCCTGCGGCTGGGCGCGCCGATGGAGATACCCATGAACCTGATCCAACAGCTCGAAAAAGAGCAATTCGACAAGCTCTCCGCCAGCAAGGAGATTCCGGAATTCGGTCCCGGTGACACCGTGATCGTCAACGTGAAGGTCGTCGAAGGCGACCGTACCCGCGTGCAGGCCTATGAAGGCGTCTGCATCGGCCGTTCCGGCGGCGGCCTCAACGAGAGCTTCACCGTCCGCAAGATCTCCTATGGCGAGGGTGTCGAGCGCGTGTTCCCGCTGCTCTCCCCGATGATCGACTCGATCAAGGTGGTGCGCCGCGGCAAGGTGCGTCGTGCCAAGCTCTATTACCTCCGCAACCTTCGCGGCAAGTCGGCCCGCATCGTCGAGAAGACTGAGCACGCCAAGGCCGTCAACGAGTAAGCTCCGTTTACAGACGAGTTCTAGAGAGCGCGGGGCAAAACCCCGCGCTTTTTTGTTGCGTCAGCCGTGCGCGTCAAAGCACTCGCGCTTCCAAATCGGCCTGCTATATATTCTTGGAATGTTTCCAGATCAGACCAGCCTCGCCCCCGTCACGCGCATCGTCATCGACGATCGCTCGCGGCTGCCTGGCCGGTTCTTCGGACGCTTCGCGACCTCGGCAACGTCAGAGCTTACGCGCGCAGCCTAAAAGCTGCGCTGACGATTTTGTTGCCCGCGCGTGACCGCGCATATCCGCACCACAACATTCCTGGAGCTGAAGCTCATGTCCAAGCCGACCACATTGTACGACAAGATCTGGAACGACCATCTGGTGCACGAAGCCGACGACGGCACCTGCCTGCTCTATATCGACCGCCATCTGGTGCACGAAGTGACCTCGCCGCAGGCGTTCGAGGGTCTGCGCGCCACCGGCCGCAAGGTGCACTCGCCGGAAAAGACGCTCGCCGTCGTCGACCACAACGTGCCGACCACCGATCGCACCAAGCCGAATCCCGATCCGGAGAGTATCGAGCAGATCAAGGCGCTGGCCGAGAACGCCAAGCAATTCGGCATCGAATATTACGACGAGTTCGACAAGCGCCAGGGCGTCGTCCACGTCATCGGGCCCGAGCAGGGCTTTACCCTGCCCGGCACCACCATCGTCTGCGGTGACAGCCACACCTCGACGCATGGCGCGTTCGGCGCGCTCGCACACGGCATCGGCACCTCCGAGGTCGAGCACGTGCTGGCGACGCAGACGCTGATCCAGAAGAAGGCGAAGAACATGCGCGTGACCGTCGACGGCAAATTGCCTGAAGGCGTGACGGGCAAGGACATCATCCTCGCCATCATCGGCGAGATCGGCACTGCCGGCGGCACCGGCTACGTGCTGGAATACGCCGGCGATGCGATCCGCGCGTTGTCGATGGAAGGCCGCATGACGGTCTGCAACATGTCGATCGAGGGCGGCGCGCGCGCCGGCCTGGTTGCGCCCGACCAGAAGGCGTTCGATTTCCTGCGCGGCCGCCCGAAGGCGCCGAAGGGCGCGGACTGGGACGCGGCGATGCGCTACTGGGAGAAGCTGCGCTCCGACGACGGCGCGCATTTCGACCACGAGCTGCGCCTCGACGCTGCCAAGCTGCCGCCGATCGTGACCTGGGGCACCTCGCCCGAGGACGTCATCTCGGTGACCGGCATCGTGCCCGATCCGGATCAGATCGCGGACGAGGCCAAGCGTCTCTCCAAGCACCGCGCGCTGAAATACATGGGCCTGACGGCGGGCACGAAGATCACCGACATCAAGCTCGACCGCATCTTCATCGGCTCCTGCACCAACGGCCGCATCGAGGATCTGCGCGCGGCGGCGAAGATTGCCGAAGGCAAGACCGTTTCAGCGCATGTCAACGCCATGGTCGTGCCGGGCTCGGGCCTCGTGAAGGAGCAGGCCGAGGCTGAGGGTCTGGACAAGATCTTCATCAAGGCCGGCTTCGAATGGCGCGAGCCCGGTTGCTCGATGTGCCTCGCGATGAACCCGGACAAGCTGGCCCCGGAAGAGCGCTGCGCCTCAACCTCGAACCGCAACTTCGAGGGCCGCCAGGGTTTCAAGGGCCGCACGCATCTGGTGTCGCCGGCGATGGCGGCAGCCGCCGCGATCGCGGGTCACTTCGTCGACGTCAGGGAGTGGCGGTAAGCCGCTCCCTGCAATTTGAGCTAAAGCGGCAAACGGCCGTTAATCGGCATCGCCGACACTGTGTCCTCGCGACGGTTTCGCGAGGACACAGCGCATGGCCAACAAGCCTGAATATGTCGATCTGATCGGCGAGGCGACGCGCCAGCACCGGCGACGCGCAACGCCCTTGCCCATCGTCGCCAGGCCCGAGGTCGAGGAGACCTCGAAGCTCAGCCGCTGGCCGCCGGCGATGATCAAGCAGTGGAAGCTCGAGAACCTGACGCGGTGGAAGCCGGCGTCGTGGAAGCTGAAGGATTGGCTCTAGGCCACACGAACAAGGGGCGCCGTCGCGGCGCCCTTTTCATTTCGATCGCGATTACCAATAGCGGTACGGATAGTGCCAGCGATGCCACCGGCAGACGCGGCGCGGACCGTAATAGGTCCAGATCACCCGACAGCGGCGCGGATAGTGGTAGTAGGGATAGTAGCCGCCGTAATAATAGCGCCGGTGGAAGTGACGATAGCCGTAATGCGGGCGATAGATCCCGTAGCGATGAAAACCGCCATAGTGGCGAAATCCGCCGTAGCGATAGCCGCCACCATGAAAGGCCGGTGCGGCGCGGAAGCCGCCGATATGGCCGCCCCGAAAGCCACCGCCGCGGAAACCGCCGATATGTCCTCCGCCGCCGTGGAAACCACCGCCACGAAAACCGCCGCCGCCGTGGAAGCCGCCACCATGTCCACCACCGCCGCCACCGTGGCGAACCTGGGTGATCATGTCGTCGCTTGCAGCCTTCGCCGCCGGCAACGGCGTCGGATTGATCGGAGTCATCGCTTCGGCACGTTGTGCAGTCCCGGCCGACAGCATCAGCGTGGCAACGGCCGCAAGCCCGAGCAAGCGTATCGAGCTTGTCCGAGCATCCAAGACCCTCAGCATGGAATTCTCCCTGAATCTGAACGGCAGCATTGCGGCGCAGCGTCGCTCGCATCGCTGTTCAATTGCAGTCGCTCCCAAGATTAAATTAGGGACAGCGACGTGAACGCCTTGTGAATGAACAAGCTTCCTGCCGAGGCGCCGTGCCACGACAAAAGGAATTCGAAAGATGACCGTCTACGCGATCGCGCAATTGAAGATGACGGACCGCGCGGCCAATGACCGCTATCAGGCGCGGTTCTTCGACGTGTTCAGAAAGTACAATGGACGGCTGCTCGCCGCCGACGAGCAGCCGCGCGTGCTTGAGGGCCCGTGGCCGTTCGACAAGCTCGTCATGATGTCATTTCCCGACGAGGCGGCGTTCCTCGCCTTCTCGAATTCGCCGGACTACGAAGAGATCTCGCGCGATCGCAAGGCGGGCGCGCAGGCAACCGTGCTGCTGGTCAGGGGATTTGCGCCGGCGGGCTAACGCGGCGCGTCACCACCACGGCCCGTAGCCGAACACGAAGGGTGCCGGCACGCCGTAGGGATAGGGACGATAGTAGATGGGCCGCGCATAATAATGCGGATCATGGGGCGCGGAGCGCCGCCCAACGTCATGGTGTCTTGCGTGCCGTCTCGCATCGAAAATCGCTGTCCCGGCCGAGGCATCCGACTTCGTCACACTCTGCGCGGTTGAAGCGCGAGGCAGACCCGCTGCGAGCCCGGCGACTACGGCCAATGCAATCCATCTCGTCATGACGAACTCCGCCCTCAAGATGCGGGCATCACGCGGCCGTTGAGGCGCGTCAGCCCCGCCGCCAGTAGCAGCTCATATGCGGCACGATCACCGTGCCGCTCGGCCGATATTCCTGCACATAGGTGGCGTTGCACTCGCGGACCGCATCGGGACCCGGATAGTAGCGCGGATAGACGCCGTCCGGAGCGTAGTAGGGCGTGACGCGCAGCCGGGCGGGCGGGCGCCTGCGCGGCGGAGGAACGTCGTCTGGCGAGGCCGCCTGGGCCAGCCTGACACCGGCGCCGGCCGTCTGGGCTTCCGCACCGACGCAAAATTGCGAAAACAACCCCATGCAAAGTAGAACCAGTATTGCTGTTCCCGCCCGCATCGCACCACCACCCACCTGAGCTATCCCCTTGAGGCGCCGTACGCTCCCCGTTTTCGCGCGCGGCGTCAACTCTTCGTAGCCTTCTATAAAGCCGGATGCATCGCCACGGAACCCGCGCTAAGAAAAGCCCATGTGGACGGAATTGAAAGCACCCTCGCTGGCTGAGATGGAAGCGACGGCGCACGACATCTTCGAGCGCCTGCCGGCGGAATTTCGCGGCCTCTGTGAGGGCGTGATCCTCCGTGTCGACGACTTCCCGACCGAGGAAGTGATGGACGAGATGGAATGCGAGAGCGAGTTCGACCTGCTCGGCCTGTTCCAGGGCGTCGGCCTGCCCCAGCAGAGCCTGGGCGATGTGGCGCGGCTGCCCAACATGGTCTGGCTCTACCGCCGGCCGATCCTGGATTACTGGGCCGAGCACGACGAGAGCCTCGGCCACATCGTCCGCCACGTCCTGATCCACGAGATCGGCCACCATTTCGGCCTCTCGGACGACGATATGGCGGCGATTGAGGCTCAGGCGGAGTAGGACGTCATCGGTTGCGTATGGTTGGCGCAGCGAGAAGCATCGTCAGTCGATAGTCGGACCAGCCCGCGAGAGACAGCGACACCTGCTGATAGTGCAGCAGTCCCATGGTCGGATGATCGAACGCACGCTCGCCGCCTTCGCGTGCCAGAACCCCCTGCGTCTCCCAGCAGCGTTCGAAGTCGGGGCTTCCAACTCTCAGTTCCTCGACGAGCCGGCGAATGTCCGGATCGTCGGAATAGGCTGTAACAGCGGCGCGGAATTCTGCGACGACGCGTTGCGCGCGTGAGGTCCAGTCGAGGATCAGTGTTCGCGCCTCGGGCCTGAGGAAGATGTAGCGCAGAAGATTTTTTTCGCCGTCAGCATCGAGCCATCCGGCAAACAACCGGGACGCTTTCGCATTCCAACGACGCGCGCCCCATGTGCGATCGAGAATGTAGGCCGGCCCATCGATCGCATCGACGCAGGCCAGCACCTCCTCAGGCGGATCATCGCTGTGGCCGGGACGCTCGGGATCGCGCTTGCCCCCAACTTCGAACAGATAGCTGCGCTCCGCTCGTGACAGGCGCAATCCGCGTGCGAGGCGCGCAAGTGTCGAAGCCGAGACGGAGACATCGCGACCCTGCTCGATCCACGTGTACCAGGTGACGCTCAATCCGCAGAGCTGAGCGACCTCCTCGCGCCGGAGGCCGGGCGTGCGCCGCCGTGCTCCGGCGGCGAGGCCGAATTCTGCCGGAGACTGGCGCTCCCGGAGCGCGCGCAGGAACGCGCTGAGCGAGAGAGCTGGAGCGATCGAGTCTGGTCCCTTCATGGTGGTTTTTATACCAGCATAAAGAACATTCTTAAACGGGTATAATCGGCATGCTAATTCTTTGCCGCTGCAGCGTCGCTGCGGAAAGGACGAGCGGGTATGGGCAGGCAATTCGCAAGGATCGAACCCGAGCACCGGGCTTTCATCGAACGGCAGAAGATCTTCTTCGTCGCGAGCGCCCCGCCGAAGGGACGCATCAACGTGTCTCCCAAGGGCCTGTCGTCATTCCGGGTGCTGGGAGAGAGCGACGTCGCCTACCTCGATTGCACCGGCAGCGGCAGCGAGACCCGTGCGCATCTGACCGCCTCCGACGACAAGCGGCTGACCATCATGTTTTGCGCCTTCGACGGCGCCCCGATGATCCTGCGGCTCTATGGCCACGCTCGATCGCTCATGCGCGGCACGCCGGAATATTCCGATCTCGTTCCTGACTTCGAGGACATGGCAGGCGCCCGCCAAATCGTGCGCCTCTCGGTCGACCTCGTGCAGACGTCATGCGGTATGGGCGTGCCGCTGTTCGACTACAGACAAGAACGCGGCAGCCTCGTGCGCTACTGGACGGCGCAGGGTGTCAACAATTTGCGAAAATACTGGGGTCTGAAGAACATGAAGAGCATCGACGGCCTGCCAACCGGCTTTGCCCCTGACAGCATGGCTCCGCCAGGCTGAAGACGAACCTCGATTTACGCCCCTTAGGCCTGCCGAATCCGGCCTAGGATTTGTGTGCCAACCGGGCTAAATAGCCCTCCCCTGACTTCAAACCGGGAAGCCTGAAATGGACAAGTTCACCACGCTGGAAGGCGTCGCGGCGCCGCTGAAGATCATCAATGTCGACACCGACATGATCATTCCGAAGCAGTACCTCAAGACCATCAAGCGCACCGGCCTCGGCAAGGGGCTCTTCTCCGAGCAGCGCTACAAGGACGATGGCAGCGAGAATCCGGATTTCGTCCTCAACCAGCCCGCTTATCGCAATTCGAAGGTGCTGGTCGCCGGCGACAATTTCGGCTGCGGCTCGAGCCGCGAGCACGCGCCCTGGGCGCTGCTCGACTTCGGCATCCGCTGCGTGATCTCGACCTCGTTCGGCGACATCTTCTACAACAACTGCTTCAAGAACGGCATTCTGCCGATCCGCGTCTCGCAGGAAGACCTCGACAAGCTGTTCGACGACGCCGAGCGCGGCGCCAATGCGACGCTGACGATCGACCTGCCGAATCAGGAGATCCGCGGCCCCGACGGCGGCAAGGTCAAGTTCGAGATCGACCCGTTCCGCAAGCACTGCCTGATCAACGGCCTCGACGACATCGGCCTGACGATGGAGAAGAAGGCCTCGATCGACACCTACGAGGAAAAGCTCAAGCGCGAACGCGCCTGGGCCTGAGATCGAGCTCCAGTTCGAGCCCCGGTGCGACGAGCGCCGGGGCTTTTTCTTTGTCCTGATTAACCCCTAGACTGACGCGCATGCTGCCCGACATCGTCACCTTCTGGCACGGCCCGATGGACGCACTGCGCCAGACCTGTCTGCGCTCGCAGCTCGCGGCCGGCCACAAGGTCACGGTCTACAGTTTTGACACCATTCCCGGCCTGCCCGCGGGCATCGGGAACGCGGACGCCGAGGCGATCCTGCCGCACGCGTTCTCCGAACGATTGCGACCGCCGCAGCCGGACGGAAGCTGGCGCGACTGGACCACGCTGCAGTTCAGCGACTTCTTCCGCATGAAGCTGATGGCGAAGAACCTCGGCCTCTGGCTCGATGCCGACGTGCTGCTGCTGAAACCCGTCGAGATCGATCCGGCAAAACCCTACTTCGCCTGGGAACGGCCGCGCCAGCTCGGCAATTCCGTGATCTATCTGCCGGCGGAGCACGGCATCGTTTCCGCCTTCGAGGAGCTGATGGAGCAGGAGGAGCTGACGCCGAACTGGCTGTCGGTGCGCCATCGCATCACCTTCATGATGCGTCGCCTGCGCGGGGGCTCGAACCGTCTCTCGGACATTCGCGTCGCAATCTTCGGACCGGCGGCGCTCACCGCGCTCGCGCGCCGCACCGGTGAAATACAGAACGCACTGCCGAAGCAATCGTTCTACGCCGTGCATGCCGAGCCAAAGCTGTTCTTCGATCCCTCAAGCTATCTCGGCCTCGTCACCGACCCCGAGATCATCGGCCTGCACATCTCCCCCAAGGGCCGCGGCGGCGAAAAGCCGATCCCGGGCAGCCTGTATGCGTGGGCGACGGAGCGGTTCGCGTAACTCAGTCCGCTACGCGGCGCTCTCCTGCCCCGGACGTAGCGCAGCACCATAAGCGCGTTCACGCGCGTCTTCGACGCGCTATGGTGATGCGCTGCTGAGCCGGGGCCCAGAGATGCGGCGAGATGGGTCCCGGCTCTGCGGAGCGGCACTTCGCGCCGCACCGCGTCCGGAACACGAAACCAACCACCAACGCGCCACACTCCAACGCTTCCAAATTTGATCCAGCGCAACGCGCCTCTGCACCATTGTGCCTAATCTCGCTCCAATTCCGCCGCCCGAATGGAGCTTTCCATGAGCACCGCAAGCAGGCCTTATCCCATCGTTCAGGACCTCATCGAGTCCTTTGCCGCCTGGCTGAAGCATCGCCGCGAGATGAACGAGATGCGGCAGCTCGATCGCGCCGATTTCGACCGGATCGCGCAAGATCTCAGGATCGCGCCTGACGATCTGGAGGAGCTGGTCCGTCACGGCAAGCACGCTGCCGACGAGCTGCCGAAAATGCTCGAGCAGCTCGGCATCAGCGCAGACAGGCTCGGTCGTGCGCAGCCGCTGCTGCTCCGCGACATGGAGCGCGTCTGCTCGCTCTGCAATCAGAAGGGACGATGCGACCGCGATCTCGCCGAGGGCACCGCCGCGGAGAACTACCACGGCTATTGTGGCAATGCATCGACGCTGGAGTCGCTCGATCGGGCCGACGTCGCCCCGCGCTGACGCGTCGTCGGGATCGAAAAGATCAGATCGTGCCGTTACGCGCGCATGCGTCGCGCTGGGCAAATCCTTTCACGAGCTTTCTGCACGCTCGATAGCGCTCTTCCATACTCGCTCCGCCGGCATGACCCGGAGGGCCAGGTTCGGCCGCGCTCTCTTTCTTGACTGCATGAGCTCGCGACGTTTTATCGCGTTTGGTCGGAGGTTCGGCATCCTCGGGCACCGGCACAAGCTGCCAGACTGGACGAAGCTCGATAGTCGCGGTCTCCGACGGATTCTCCTTATTGATGGAAGTCAGGGCAAGGACGTTCTTGTCCAGCTTGACCGTGACAGGCGTTCCATTGATGGAGAATTTATCGTTCGAAATGAACTCGGCGAACGATTTGTATCCCGCCACATCCTTCGCCCATGATTGTTTCGTGGGCGGCCCCCAGAGGTAGTATCCTTTGGCCAAGCCCGTCGCGGAGACCTCCGTGATGATCAGCATGGCGTAGCGTCCCTTGCCATTGGTCCACCCGCGCTTGTTGGACCACACGCCGACAAACCTGGAATTGGCGTTGAGTGGATCGTTCTGATCGGACGAGATGGCGAAGCTCGGCAATTCGAGGTGCTGAGCTGCCGCGATGACAGAGATTTTTTTGTTGTCGTCGGGCGTAAATGGATTTCGCACGACGCGCTTGGCATCAGCCTCCTGGCGTCCGCTCGCATCGGATTTCGGAGCAGCAGCCGGAGATGATAGCGCCGCAACCTCGCTGGCCTTGAGATCCTTGATTCGCTGGCGGGCCTCGACGGCGTGGTCGCTGCGGGGGTATCTGGCGAGAAATTGCTCAAAGAGAGCTGCCACCGTCGACGTCCGGACAGCCTGCCAGAATTTCTCGTCTTCCGCAGGAGCAGCAGGCGCCGGAGTTGATGCAGCTGGCGCCTGAGCGGCGACGGCAGGGGCCTTGAGGTAAATCTCTTCCTTCGACAAGGAGCCATACACGAAAGGCTGCTGTTCGCGCCTGGTTGCCGCCATCACGTCGTCACGAACCCGGCGAAACAGAAACGATATCTCCAGGCCGGGTGTTTCGATGTGGCGAAGCAGCGACGTCGTGAAGGGGCTATTCCGGCCATCGCCGTCGCTTGCCGTGGTGCCGTCCCGGGCGGCATACGCGATCAGGACGTTGTCGGACGGCTCCGTCGGCGCGAGCCCGCGAGCCACGGCCCGGGTGCTGAACGAGCGCTTCATCTTCGCGGCAAAAGGGTTGTTGCGGCACGCGTCAAGGATCACGAGGCCCAACTTCCGTGCCTTCGAAACCTGAAGGCTCACCGAACGCAGGCTGATCGCCTCGCTTTCGGCGTCGGTATCGCTGCGCAGCTCGGCACTGATTGGGATCAGCCAATTCTCGCCGCCGACTTCCATGCCGTGCCCGGCGTAGAACACGACGGCGATGTCGGACATTTCGGCGGATCGGCCGAACTCAACGACGGCCTTCCTCATCTCTTGCGCGGCGGCGTTCCTGACTTGAGTGACCTTGAAATCCAGCCGCTCCAGCGCGCGGCCGATGTCGGCCGCATCGCGAGTCGGGTTCGGCAGCTCGGGCACCTTCTCGTAGGCGCCATTGCCGATGACAAGCGCAACCCGCGCCTGCGCAAGGGCGGGCTGAGCAGACAAAAGCGATGTGACGAGAAAGACAGCTGCCCCAAAAAAACGCATCAATAGATTGCCCGAACCCACCAATGGCTTCGAGGGTAGCACCCCTGTTCACAACCGCAACGGGAAAAGCCGAGATCGTGGACTTCGGCGAAACGGCCGTTGTCGGGACGCGCCGACGACGAGCGGCCGAAGATGCTGGTACAGTTCGGCATCGGCGCGGAGGCGCCCGGGCCAGGGGCAGACTCCCGCGCTGCCACAACCATCACTGGTCAATCAGCACATGTGTCACCTCACCGAGTGGCAAAGAGCGTCAATAGTATGATGTATGCAAGGCCCTGTTTGCGCGGCGAGGATGCCGGCAAGGTCTCCGCAATTGTCCGTGCTTGATCTCGACGAATGGCTCTGTTTGGATGGTTCCCCTTCGGCAATTCGTATTCCGGATAATCATGGCAAACGAAATAGATGGTTACCGTCGTTCGTTGGGTGCTCGTTCACAGGAAAGCGCCATGACTGTCCACCGCACGGGCATCGGGAATCGACTATTGGCGGCGTTGCCGCCGGCGGATCTCGGTTTGCTCACGCCCTACTTCCAGAAGGTCTCGTTCGAACCCGATGCCATCCTGGTGCGGTCGGGCGATGAGCTCGACCCGGTTTATTTTCCCCATAGCGGCGCCATCGCCTTCATGATCGATATGCCGGACGGGCAAACGGTCGCAACCACCTTGATGGGACGGGAAGGCGCCTTGGCCTCGTTCTCCGTGCTCGGCCCGTCGCTGTCATCCGTGACCGCGATTGCTCGGATCGCCGGCACAGCATCGCTGATTTCCGCCGCCAAGTTTCGCGCGGCCTTTGCGCAAAGCGCCGCCATCAGGAACGTCGTGCAAGTCCACGCCCGCGCGTTGTTGTTGCAGCTCCAGCACGTCGCCGCCTGCAACGCGCTGCACCGGGTGGATGGCCGCATGGCGCGATGGCTCCTGCAGCTTCACGACCGCGTTCCCGATGACCGGCTTCCGGTGACGCACGAGGCGCTTGCGCAATTGCTTGGGGTGCGACGGACGACAGTGACCCTGACGATGAGCAAGCTGCGCGAAGCCGGCGCCGTCCCGTCCGACCGGCGCGGGTTTGTCGAGATCCATCGGGCGCGGCTCGAGAAGGTCGCATGCGATTGCTATGCGCTCATGCAGCGCAAGATCGATCAGATGTATTGCCAGGAATTGGCGGCGCCGCAGCCTGTCGATGCACCGTCCCGCGAAAGCGCCATCGTCGCGGGTGACGAATCCAGAGCCGCTTCGCGGGCGGGAAAATAGGCGATTGGGACTGACCGCCGCGATGACCGCATGGGTCACAAGCGGCAGTCCTCTTGACGTCGAGAAGATGTCCGCCTGGCGGGGAAAAGCGGACATCGCTTCTTCGAGTTGACGCCTCAGCCCTTGCTCATCGCTGCGATCGCGTCCGCGATCTCGATCGTACGCCGCGCCATGTCGGCGTGCAGACGCTCCACCATTGCGCCATCGAGCCGGATCGCGCCGCGCGAGACGTTCTCGGGCAGCTCGAATGCCGCGATGATCTTTCGCGCGCGCGCGACTTCCTCTTCGGGCGGCGTGAAGATCGCGTTGCAAGCCTCGATCTGCGACGGATGGATCAGCGTCTTGCCGTCGAAGCCGAGGTCGCGGCCCTGTGCGCATTCGGTGGCAAAACCGTCGGAATTGGCAATGTCGCTATAGGGGCCGTCGAGGATCTCGAGGCCATGGGCACGCGTCGCCAGGATGCAATGGGTGATCATCGGGATCATCGCCGCGCGGCCCGGCAGCATCTTGATGCGCGTCTCGCGCGAGATGTCGTTCGGGCCGAACACGAAACCGGAGAGGCGCGTCTTGGGATCGCGGCCCGCGGCGGCCAGCTCCTCGGCATGAAGCACGGCGCGCGCGGTCTCGATCATCGCCCAGACCTTCACCGTCGGCGCGGCGCCGAGCTCGGCAAGGCGAGCGCCGATCGCCTGGAGATCCTCGATGCTTGAAACTTTTGGAACCAGAATGCCATCAGGCGAGGCCTTGGCGGCCATCGCGACGTCATCGGCCCACCAGGGCGTGTCGAGGCCGTTGGTCCGGATCAAAATCTCGCGCTTGCCGAACCCCTTGTCCGCGATCGCAGCGGCTATGCCGTCACGCGCCACCCCCTTGAGGTCGGGGGCGACGGAATCTTCCAGATCGAGGATCAAGCCGTCAGCGGCGAGATTTCGCGCTTTTTCCAGCGCGCGGGGGTTGGAGCCGGGCATGAACAGATGGCTGCGGCGCGGGCGGGTCATGCGAGCATTCCTTCCAGTTTCCTCAGGTCTATTCTGAAGCATGATCCCGGAAAAGTGTGCGGCGGTTTTCCGAAAGGATCATGCTCGAACAACAAGCCAAGCCGATAGCATCTGGCCTGCCTATTCGAAAGGCTTGTTCGCCCCTCTGGTCTATGGTTAGGCATAGGCCATGATCACATTCCCGAAGCATTTGCTGGAAGGCTACAAGGCCTTCGCCACCCAGCGGCTGCCGACCGAGCAGAGCCGCTATCGCGAGCTGTCGGTGAAGGGGCAGTTCCCGGAAGTGATGGTGATCGGCTGCTGCGACAGCCGCGTCTCGCCCGAGGTGATCTTCGACGTCGGCCCGGGTGAACTGTTCGTCGTCCGCAACATCGCCAATCTGGTGCCGGTGTATCAGCCCGACGGCAATGCGCACGGCGTCTCCGCAGCGCTGGAATATGCCGTGACGGTCCTGAAGGTGAAGCACATCGTCGTGCTCGGGCACGCGCAGTGCGGCGGCATCCGCGCCTTCGTCGACAAGATCGAGCCGCTCACGCCGGGCGACTTCATCGGCAAATGGATGCAGATGTTCATCAAGCCGGGCGAAGTGGTCGAGCAGCGCGACCACGAGACCATGGCACAGTTCGTCGAGCGCATCGAGAAGGCCGCGGTGTTCCGCAGCCTGGAAAACCTGATGACGTTTCCGTTCGTGCAGAAGGCGGTGGACTCAGGCCAGATGCAGACCCATGGCGCCTATTTCGGCGTGGCAGAGGGGTCGCTGTTCGTGCTGGACAAGGTCGCGAAGGAATTCAGGAGCGTGCGTAACGCGGCTTGAATTCGTAGGGTGGGCAAAGGCGCAACGCGCCGTGCCCACCATCTTTCCCGATTGAGACCTTGGTGGGCACGCTTCGCTTTGCCCACCCTACGAGATTCCGCTCGTTACGCCGCCTTCTTCTTCGCGCTGATCAGCTTGCGGTTGATCAGCACTTCCGCGATCTGGATGGCGTTGAGCGCCGCGCCCTTGCGCAGATTGTCGGACACGCACCACAGCACGAGGCCGTTCTCCACCGTCGCGTCCTCGCGGATGCGGCTGATATAGGTGGCGTCCTCGCCGGCGGCTTCATACGGCGTGGCGTAGCCGCCGGGCTCCTGCTTGTCGATGACGAGGCAGCCCGGCGCCTTGCGCAGGATGTCGCGTGCCTCGTCCGCCGTGATCGGATTCTCGAACTCGATGTTGACGGCCTCGGAGTGGCCGACGAACACCGGCACGCGCACGCAGGTCGCGGAGAGCTTGATCTTGGGATCAAGGATCTTCTTGGTCTCCGCCATCATCTTCCACTCTTCCTTGGTGTAGCCGTCCTCCATGAAGACGTCGATCTGGGGGATGACGTTGAAGGCGATGCGCTTGGGGAATTTCTTCGCGATCAGCTCGCTGTTGGTGTAGACGGCCTTGGTCTGCGAGAACAATTCGTCCATCGCATCCTTGCCGGCGCCCGAGACCGATTGATAGGTCGAGACAACGACGCGCTTGATCGTCGCCTTGTCGTGCAGCGGCTTCAGCGCGACCACGAGCTGCGCGGTCGAGCAGTTCGGGTTGGCGATGATGTTCTTCTTCTTGAAGCCGGCCGTCGCATCCGCGTTCACCTCGGGCACGATCAGCGGCACGTCCGGATCCATGCGCCAGGCGGACGAGTTGTCGATCACGACCGTGCCGGCGGCGCCGATCTTCGGCGACCATTCCTTCGACACCGAGCCGCCCGCCGACATCAGGCAGATATCGACATCGGAGAAGTCGTAGTGCTCGAGCGCTTTGACCTTCAGGGTGCGGTCGCCATAGGAGACCTCGACGCCGACGCTGCGGCGTGACGCCAGGGCCACGACCTCGTCCGCGGGGAATTTGCGCTCATCGAGGATGTTGAGCATTTCCCGTCCGACATTGCCGGTCGCGCCGACGACTGCGACTTTGTAACCCATCGTTCACTCTCCGATGAAAAAGCCCGTTCCTGAAGCTGACGCTTAAACAGGAAGAGCAGCGCTTCTATGCGAGAACCCGCCTCAAGACAACGTTGGACCATGCCTGAAGGCCGTGGATGCAGTCGCCAGAGGCCAGCACGGCCGCAACCCCTACCCAGATCCATCTGGCGCTCGCAGCCCTCGCCGACGAAATCGTCGGCACGCTGGCGCGCCTGTTCGCCTATGTGGGGACGCTGGTCCTGTTTGCCATCCTCGCGCTGGCGGCGTTCGACCAGCTGCCCAGCCTGCGCGACGATGAGCCCGCCGAGAAGCCGGGGTGGAGCGTGGCCGACCGCTCGCAACCGGCCTTCGCCCTCAGCCGGCTCGATTCATCAGAAAAAACAGCCTCTTACGTCATTCTCAGGCATCCCGAAGGCGGCCGCAGGGACGTGATGCGCTGGACCGGCGAGGCGGACAAGCCCGTGGCGGAGCTCGAGATCTACTGCGAAGGCGGCGAATTCGACGTGGCCCGCCCGGCGACAGCGGACCTGGCGGTCCACATGGGCCTGGGTGAAGCAACTCCGCTCGAGCAGGCCGGCCTGATCGACACGAAATTCGGTCCCGTCGCCCTGTTCCGGCCCACCGGCGCGGCGGAGGCCGCGCGGGCGTGCCTCGGCTACCTCAAGCGCAGCGAGGAGCCGGCGCTCCAGATCTCCGGCTTCTCCTGCCAGGGCGACACCCTCCCCGCCCGACGCGCGGCGATCGCCTGCACGCTGAATCGGCTCACGCTCCTGACCTCGGGTAACGAGCCGAAGTTGGCGGAATTGTTTGCCCATGCGGAGCTGAAGCGCCGCTCCTGCGCTCCCCAGGGTTCGTCGGACTGGCTGCTGGGCGCGGCGAACGCGCAATTGCGCGGGGCGCTTTGATCCGCATCAAGCTCAAGTGGCTGGTATTGATGCAACTTTTGCCAGCGCGCACGATTATTCCGAGCTGGTGTGACCCAATAGACCTAGTTGCGGCCACCCTTGCCGGGCTAGTATGGGGATGAAATCGATTGGCGGCTTGCCGCCTGAAGGGGACGTGATGAGCTCGAATTTCTCCGCCGCGAACAAACTGGCGATGTGGCTTGCGGCCGGCGCCGCGGTTGTCATGTCCTCAGCCCTCGCGACACCCGCCTCGGCCGACACCAAGAAGCAACGTTACGACAACAGCCGGCCCTATTACGGTCCGAGTGGCCCCAACGCTGTCTATCAGCAGGGCCGCACCCGCCTCTATGTGAGCAAGCGCTCCTGGCTTGACGGCGGCACTGAGGTCAATCCTGGCGACCGCAAGTTCTCCGACTACGCTTTCCCGCCGGCGATCGGCTATCCGACCTTCGCCCGCGAGAACAACAACCGCCCGATCGATCGCCAGCCGCTGAGCACGCCGGCCGACGTCGGCGGTTATCCGCGGAATTTCCCGCTGTACTGAGCGGAATGATCGACCGAATCAAAATGGCCGGGCTCGCGCCCGGCCATTTTTGTTTGTGAGAGATGCGTCCGCTTCAGGCGTCGGCTGCCGGGTCGTAGCGCCTGCAAAATTCTTCGATCGCCTCGGAGCGGAAATCGCCCAGGCGCTCGAAGATGAGTTCGTCCGGCCAATCCCACCAGGCGATGCGGCGCAGGCTTGCCGCGACCGAATCGTCAAAGCGTTTGCGGATGGCACGCGCGGGAACGCCACCGGCGATCGTGTAGGGCTCGACATCGCGGCTAACGACCGCGCCCGCGGCAATCACCGCCCCGTCGCCGACCGTGACGCCCGGCAGCAGGATGGCGGCGTGCCCGATCCAGACATCGTTGCCGACGATGACGCGATCTCCGCGACGATCCGCAAAGAAGTCGCGGTCACGCGTCGCACTCGCCTCGTAATATTCCGGGACATAGGTGAAGCGATGCTGGGACGGACGGCCCATCGGATGGTTGGGCGCGCCGATGCGCACCGAATTGGCGATGGCGGTGAATTTTCCGATCACCGCGTCGGCGACCTCGCAGTTCTCGCCGAGATAGGAGTAGTCGCCGAGCGAGGCATATTCGATGCGGGTGTCGGCGAGGATTTCGCAGCGGCGACCGATCTGCGCTTCGCGCTGGCGGACCGTTTCATGGATGATGGTTTCCGCGATCTTGGGGCGGGGCGAGGCATCCATGAGGTGGCTTCCCTGAGGTCGTCGGCAGAGCCGTAAGGGTGGGCAAAGGCGCGAAGCGTCGTGCCCACCATCTCGCGGCAATCGCGATCGAAATGGTGGGCACGCGATCGCTTTGCCCACCCTACGATTGCGGTGTTTGTGGCTACGCGTGCAGCTTCTGCAATTCCTTCAGGATCGCTTCGCCCATCTGCGTGGTCGAGGCGGCCGTGGTGCCTTCCGACTTGATGTCGGCGGTGCGCAGGCCGCTCGCCAGCACCGCGGCGATCGCGGCATCGACCTTGTCGGCGAGATCGCCCATGTCGAAGGAATAGCGCAGCGCCATGCCGAAGGACGAGATCATCGCGATGGGATTCGCGAGGCCTTGGCCTGCGATGTCGGGCGCCGAACCGTGCACGGGCTCGTACAGCGCCTTGCGCTTCTTGCTCTTTCCATCGACTTCGCCGAGCGAGGCCGAGGGCAGCATGCCGAGCGAGCCGGTGAGCATTGCCGCGATGTCGGAGAGCATGTCGCCGAACAGATTGTCGGTGACGATGACGTCGAACTGCTTCGGCGCCTTCACCAGCATCATGCCGCCGGAATCGGCGAGCTGATGCTCGAGCGTCACGTCAGGATATTCGCGCTTGTGGACCGCCGTCATGACCTCGTTCCAGAGCACGCCCGACTTCATGACGTTGCGCTTCTCCATCGACGTCACCTTGTTCTTGCGCTTCCTCGCAAGCTCGAAGGCGACGCGGCCGATACGCTCGATCTCATAGGTGTCGTAGACCTGGGTATCGACGGCGCGCTTCTGGCCGTTGCCGAGATCGGTGATGGTCTTGGGCTCGCCGAAATAGACGCCGCCGGTGAGCTCGCGCACGATGACGATGTCGAGGCCCTCGACCGCCTCACGCTTCAGGCTCGAGGCATCGGCGAGCGCCGGATAGCAGACGGCGGGGCGGAGGTTGGCGAACAGGGCGAGATCCTTGCGCAGGCGGAGCAGGCCGGCTTCGGGGCGCACCTCGTAAGGAACGGCATCCCACTTCGGGCCGCCGACCGCGCCGAAGATGATGGCGTCGGCGGCCAGCGCCTTGGCCATGTCGCCCTCGGAGATCGACACCTTGTGGGCGTCGTAGGCGGAGCCGCCGACCAGGCCGGTATCGGTCTCGAATTTGGCGATCCCTGCCGAATTGAGCCAGTCGATCAGCCGCTTCACCTCGCCCATCACCTCGGGGCCGATACCGTCGCCGGGGAGCAGCAGCAATTTGTGGGTCGCCATGGTCGTTTCCTCTGAGATCGAATTCGGCCGGAGTGCTAGAGCGGCGTTGCGCGCTTGGCAAGACACCATTGCCGCCTCGCGGCTGTGCAAGGCCCGCAGGGCCTGCCACACTGGGCGCGCCGGAGTATCCCTTGCGCGCCCCTGATCGTCCCCCGCCCGACGCACATCCCGCGCGGCTGATCCTGACCCTGTCGCTGGCGGCGACGGTCGGGCTCGGCATCGGCCGCTTTGCTTATGCGCTGGTGCTGCCCGATATGCGGGAGGACCTCGGCTGGTCCTACTCGGCGGCCGGTTTCATGAACACCATCAACGCCGTCGGCTACCTCGTGGGCGCGCTTGTCGCGTCCCGGCTGATCCAGCGCGTCGGCTGGTCGGCGGCGATCCGCGGCGGAACCCTCGCCTGCGTCGCCGCGCTCGCCACCTGCGCGCTGACAGGCAATTTCGTTGCGCTGAGCCTCGCACGCCTCGTGCTGGGCTTAGGGGCCGCGGCCGGCTTCGTCGCCGGCGGTGCGCTGGCCGCGGCCATCGCGCAGTCGCGCCCGGAACGGGCCAATTTCCTGCTCAGCCTGTTCTATGCCGGGCCCGGCATCGGGATTCTCGCCTCGGGGTTGATCGCCCCGTTCACGCTGCAATATTTCGGGCCGGGCTCGTGGTGGCTGGTGTGGTGGGCGCTGACGCTGCTGTCCGTCGTGATGACCGTGCCGCTGTTCCTGATCCGCATCGAGAGTGGGGTGCGCTTCTCGGAAGGCAGCCACGCCGCCTTCGCGATTCTGCCCGTGCTGATCTATCTCGCCGGCTACTTCCTGTTTGGCGCCGGCTACATCGCCTACATGACCTTCATGATCGCGTATGTGCGCGACGGCGGCGGCGGCGCCGCTGCGCAGGCCGCGTTCTGGAGCCTGATCGGCCTCAGCGCCTTCGTCACGCCCTGGGTCTGGCGCGGCGTGCTGGCGCTCGACCGCGGTGGACTTGCCACCGCCATCATCCTCGGCACCAACGCGCTCGGCGCGGCGTTGCCGATGCTCGGGCATTCGCCGGCGTGGCTCGCGGTTTCGGCGGTCGTGTTCGGCGTGGCCTTCTTCGCCGTGGTCGGCTCGACCACGGCCTTCGTCCGCTTCAACTACCCGCCCCAGGCGTGGCCCACCGCGATCGCGGCGATGACGATCTCGTTCGGCGTCGGGCAGACGCTCGGCCCGATCGTGGTCGGCGCGATCACGGATGCGCTGGGGAGTCTGAGTTACGCGATGAATGTGTCGGCGGCGCTGCTGGCATTGGGGGCGGTGGCCGCGTTGTGCCAGCGCAAGGTGGGGCCGGCCAGAGAACCGGTGCCGTAGGGTGGGCAAAGGCGCAAAGCGCCGTGCCCACCATGACCGTTGTCGCGGATACAGCATCGGTGGGCACGCTTCCGCCTTCGCTCTTCGAGCTATGGCGGACAAGTCGCTTTGCCCACCCTACTGCAGCGGAGCTAGCTCCCGCTGAACGAATTGTACCCCTGGTCTTCCCAATAGCCGCCCTTGTAGTCGTTGGTGACTTCCATCGAGACCACGTATTTCGGGTTCTTGAATCCGAGTTTCGTCGGCACGCGGATCTTCATCGGGAAGCCGTAGGCCCGCGGCAAAATCTCGTTCGCGTATTTGAACGACATCTGGGTTTGCGGATGCAGCGCACTGCGCATGTCCAGGGGCGAGTTGTAGCCGTCCTTGTCGGCGCACTGGAACCAGACATACTTTGCGCGCGTGTCGGCGCCGATCAGCTTGAGGAAATCGCGGAGCGGCGTGCCGGTCCAGCTTCCGATCGCGCTCCAGCCCTCGACACAGATGTGGCGGGTGATCTGCGTGACCTGCGGCAGCTTGTAGAGCTCGTCCAGCGTCCAGGACTTCTTGTTGTCGACGAGACCGCGCACCTCGAGCTTCCAGTCGGCGCCGTCGACATCAGGCGCATCGTCGAGATCGTAATAGGCGTTGAACGGGAACGGCTTTGTAATCGCGCTCTCGGGGAAGGTCGGCGCCAGCGCATCCGGATTGAACATCCAGGCCTGCACGGCGTCGTTGAATTTCGAGACCTTCGCCAGCAGGGTGTCGGCCGACGAGGAATCGACGACGTCGCAGCCGGTGAGCAGCGTCAGCGCGCCGAGGCTGGCGCCGCCGGCGATGAAGCGGCGGCGGGTGAAGTCCGGCATGGACTTGATGGAGTCCTTGATCAGCAGCCGCTTGTCGACGCCGGGGATGAGGAATGAGCGCTTGGCCATAACGGGTCTCCTAATCAGCGGCCAATGATCATCGCGCGCAGGCTCTTCGGCACCAGCAGCGCGAGCAAGACGTGAATGACGAGGAAGGCGCAGATCGCGGCCATGCAGAAGAAATGGACGTAGCGCGCGGTCGGATAGTCGCCGAACAGCATCACGAGATAATAGAGCTGCACCGGTTTCCACATCGACAGGCCCGACAGCACGATCAGCACGCCGACCACGATGATGCCGGCATAGAGCAGGCGCTGCACGTAATTGTAGACGGTGAGATCGTCATGGCCGAGCTTGAAGGTCAGGGCAGCCCTGACGTCGTGGAGCACGCCGGATGGCGTGATCGGCAGCAGTTTCTTGCGGAATCGGCCGGTGGCGAAGCCAGTGACGAGATAGGCGAGGCCGTTGACCATCAGCAGCCACATCGCCGCAAAGTGCCAGAGCAGGCCGCCGCCGAGCCAGCCGCCAAGCGTATATTCGCGCGGAAAACTGAAGCCGAACAGCGGCGAGGCGTTGTAGATCTGCCAGCCCGACAGGATCATCAGGATCATGGCGACCGCGTTGGTCCAGTGCATGACGCGGACCCAGGCCGGCTGGATCACTTTGGCGGGGGTGGCGCTGACCTGCTCGTCGCTGACTGTGAGGCTCGACATGATGGTTCCGTCCTGAAGGTCGTCTGACACCGAATATACGCCGATACTTCCGCTTTCGTTACGCCCCCGCACGACGGCGAATCGAGTCTGCGGGCGACCGTGGTCACAATAAAGCGAGCCGGGTGCCCCCGGCTCGCCGTCTCAAAGCATCCTGTTCGGGGGATGAAACAGGGGTGGGCGGTGTTACGTCGCCGGCATCAGCACGGTATCGACCACATGGATCACGCCGTTCGACTGGTTGACGTTGGAGATCGTCACCATCGAGGTGCCGCCCTTGGCATCGACGATCCAGACCTTGCCGTCCTGCTTCTTCACGGTCAGTTCCTCGCCTTCGGCGGTCTTCATCTTCTTGCCGTCGGTGAGGTCGGAGGCCTCGAGCTTGCCGGGCACGACATGGTAGGTGAGGATCTTGGTCAAGGTCGCCTTGTTCTCGGGCTTGACCAGATTGTCGACGGTGCCGGCCGGCAGCTTGCCGAAGGCGGCGTTGGTGGGCGCGAACACCGTGAACGGGCCCTTGCTTTCCAGCGTCGGCACCAGGCCGGCCGCCTTCACCGCCGCCACCAGCGTGGTGTGATCCTTCGAGTTGACGGCGTTCTGGACGATGTTCTTGGACGGGAACATCGCGGCGCCACCGACCATGACGGTCTTCTCCTCGGCGCGGACAGGCGCGACGACGGTCGCGGTGATGGCCAGAGCGCTGAAGGCGGCGGCAGCGAGATAGGCAATACGCTTCGACATGGAGGGTCTCCCGATTGAATTGTGACCGGCAATGGCCGGCGTTTGCGTTGGGGCAACAACGGCGCCTGTGACCTTTTGGCGTGAAGCAGCAGTGCCGTCGTTGGACCGAACTACGGGAGGGTTCGCGATGGGGTTTCGGGAAATAATTTATTGTGATGCGTGAAACTATGTAGCGGCGCATCCGTGTATGAGCCCGGGCTCAGCACCCGGTGCCGTAGGGTGGGCAAAGCGACTTGTCCGCCATAGCTCGAAGAGCGAAGGCGGAAGCGTGCCCACCAACTTCATTCGCGATCGAGGGTAGATGGTGGGCACGGCGCTTCGCGCCTTTGCCCACCCTACGGCAGTGCGCCCGTTTCAATCCCTGTTGTTCGGCGTCTGAATGAATCCGCGATTATGCGTCGGGCTGATCAGGAGCTCGTTGATGCAGACGCGCGGCGGCATCGATGCGATGAACGCGATGGTGCGCCCCAGATCTTCCGATTGCAGCATCTTGGCCTGCTCCTCCTCGCTCGGCACCACCGGGCGCAGTTTCAGGATGGGAGTAGCCACCTCGCCCGGCATCAGGCAGCAGGCGCGCAGGCCGTTAACGCATTCGTCCATGTTGAAGGAATGAGTCAGCGCCAGCACCGCATGCTTGGTGGTGGTGTAGGCCGGGCCCGGCATCTTCGAGACGTGGCGGCCGGCCCAGGACGAGACGTTGATGATCGA
Source organism: Bradyrhizobium sp. 956_D2_N1_4 (assembly GCF_052076025.1). Classification (NCBI taxonomy): domain Bacteria; kingdom Pseudomonadati; phylum Pseudomonadota; class Alphaproteobacteria; order Hyphomicrobiales; family Nitrobacteraceae; genus Bradyrhizobium; species Bradyrhizobium sp. 956_D2_N1_4. The sequence goes on from NZ_CP197237.1 coordinate 7,495,655, forward strand.
GCCATCCTGCTGCTTGCGCATCGTGGGCAACACTGCGCGCATGCAATACAGCACGCCGTTGAGGTTGACCTGGACGAGCTTGTCCCAGCCCTCCAGTTCCATGTCCTTCCAGCTCCGCTTGGGGACATTGATACCGGCGTTGTTCACGAGCAGGTCGATGCGGCCGTGCTTCGCGACGATTTGATCGGCCGCCTTCTGGGCTTCGGCGGCGTTGGACACATCGAGCGCAATGGCCTCGGCCGCCCCGCCTGCCTTGGCAATCCTGGCAACCACGGTATCCAGGGCGTCCTTGCGGCGGCCCGAGACCACGACTATCCAGCCGTCGGCCGCGAGCGCCTCGGCGCCGGCCTCCCCGATCCCGCTGCCGCCGCCCGTCACCCAGGCCACGCGTTTCCCGTTTTTGGTCATGCAAACTGTCTCCGTTGCTTCATTGGGGCGGTTTTTGCTAATCCAGCCCTCGGTTTTGACCGGCCTTGTTTGCCTTGCGGTCGAGGAAATCTTGCATGAACCAAGCTGCCAACGCCAACCTGTTTTCCCGCCTGTTCGACGGTCTGGACGATCCCAAACGCCTCGCGGTCGAGACGCAGGACGGCGGCCGTATCAGCTATGGCGATCTGATCGCGCGGGCCGGGCAGATGGCGAACGTGCTGGTCGCGCGCGGCGTGAAGCCCGGCGACCGCGTCGCGGTGCAGGTGGAGAAATCGGTCGCCAATATCGTGCTGTATCTCGCCACCGTGCGGGCCGGCGCGGTCTATTTGCCGCTGAACACGGCCTATACGCTGAACGAGCTCGATTACTTCATCGGCGATGCCGAGCCGTCGCTGGTGGTCTGCGATCCCTCCAAGGCGGAAGGCCTCGCCCCGATCGCCGCCAAGGTGAAGGCCAAGGTCGAGACGCTCGGGCCCGACGGCAAGGGCTCGCTGACGGAAGCAGCCGACAAGGCCAGCAGCGAATTCGTAACCGTCTCACGGGCAAACGACGATCTCGCCGCGATCCTCTACACGTCGGGCACCACCGGCCGCTCCAAGGGCGCGATGCTGACGCACGACAATCTCGCGTCGAACTCGCTCTCGCTCGTCGGCTACTGGCGCTTCACCGACAAGGACGTGCTGATCCACGCGCTGCCGATCTACCATACGCACGGCTTGTTCGTGGCGACCAACGTGACGCTGTTTTCGCGGGCGTCGATGATCTTCCTGCCGAAGCTCGACCCTGATCTCATCATCAAGCTGATGGCGCGCGCCACGGTGCTGATGGGCGTGCCGACCTTCTACACGCGGCTGCTCCAGAGCTCCGCGCTGTCGCGCGACACCACAAGGCACATGCGACTGTTCATCTCGGGCTCCGCGCCGCTGCTCGCCGAAACCCATCGCGAATGGTCGGCGCGCACGGGACACGCGGTGCTCGAGCGCTACGGCATGACCGAGACCAATATGAACACGTCGAACCCGTATGACGGCGAGCGCGTGCCCGGCGCGGTCGGCTTTCCTCTCCCCGGCGTCTCCGTGCGCGTGACCGAGCCCGAGACCGGCAAGGAGCTGCCGCGCGACGAAATCGGCATGATCGAGGTGAAGGGCCCGAATGTCTTTAGGGGTTATTGGCGCATGCCGGAGAAGACCAAGTCGGAATTCCGGCCCGACGGCTTCTTCATCACCGGCGACCTCGGCAAGATCGACGACAAGGGCTACGTCCACATTCTCGGCCGCGGCAAGGATCTCGTGATCTCCGGCGGCTTCAACGTCTACCCCAAGGAAATCGAGAGTGAGCTCGACGCCATGCCCGGCGTGGTCGAGTCCGCCGTGATCGGCGTGCCGCATGCCGATTTCGGCGAAGGGGTCACGGCGGTTCTGGTCTGCAACAAGGGCGCCGACGTCACCGAAGCCGCGGTGCTGAAGGCACTCGACGGAAGGCTGGCAAAGTTCAAGATGCCCAAGCGCGTCTTCGTCGTGGACGAGCTGCCGCGCAACACCATGGGCAAGGTACAGAAGAACGTGCTGCGCGATACGTACAAGGATATTTACGCGAAGAAGTGAGTGGGGGAGCTCTGCTCTCTCGCCGTCCTTGCGAGGAGCCTCTACCCGGTACGCTGTCATGCCCCGCGAAGGCGGGGCATCCAGTACGCCGCGGCCTCTGGGATCAATCACCGGCGCTGGTGGAATACTGGATCGCCCGCCTTCGCGGGCGATGACAGCGGAGGATGTGGCGCGGAGTTCAGCCGAAGCCGTTCACTGCCCGCCCACCAAGCTCATCACGAACCGGCTGCCGACGATAAACAGATAGCACCCGAACGCCACCTCCAGCGTTCGCTTCGACATCGCATGCGCGGCCCTCACACCGAGTGGCGCTGTCACAAGGCTCATCGGCATCACCAGCACGGCGCCGATCAGCGAGACGTAACCCAGCGCGAACGGGATTTGCAGCGCTGCGACGGCCGGATAGGTCGCAGCCGCCGGCCAGCCGGCATAGATGTAACCGAGCGCGCCGGGGATCGAGATGAGGACCGCGAGTGCCGACGAGGTCGCCACTGCCTGGTGGATGGGCCGGCCGTAAAACGTCATCAGCAGGTTCGAGAACAGGCCGCCGCCGATGCCCATCAGCGTCGAGAGGATACCGACGCAGAAGCCGTAGACGCGCATCAGCGGGCCTTTAGGCAGATCGTCGCCGAACTTCCAACCCTCGCGCGCGAAGATGAGACGCGCCGACGCGGAATAGGCGACGCAGACGAACACGACCTTGAACAGCCGCTCCGGCGCGTAACGCGCGATGACGCTGCCGGCGACGACGCCGATCACGATCGGCAGCCACCACACGCGCAGGATCGTCATGTCGACGGCGCCGCGCTTGTAGTGCGCCTGGAACGAGCGGATCGAGGTCGGGATGATCACGGCGAGCGAGGTGCCGATGCAGAGCGGCATGCGCACTTCGAGCGGCACGCCGGCGATGCGGAAGCATTCGTAGAACACCGGCACGAGAATCGCGCCGCCGCCAATGCCGAACACGCCGGCCAAGAATCCCGAGAGCGCGCCGGTTGCGATCAGCAACAGCGCGAGCTCGACGATCTCCTTGGTATCAAGACCTGCAATCACCCCTGACCTGCCCCGGCGACTGGTCGCAACTTCTCCGGAACATGGGTTCGGAAAGTTGCGTGCGGAGCTTTAGGCGATCTGATTCTCGCGGTCGACACGCCACGTCTTGCGGCTGGGGTGGAATGCAAGGTGCGCATATCCGGACAGGGGTCAAACCGGGCCGGAGTGGGAGCTGTTTGGTGCCGTCCGAATGGCGTTAGCGGCCCAAAAGACCGGCGCCGGGCAGGTTTGGACGGCATGGTCCGTTTAGAGGCGTTCCAATAGCAATTTCAACGCGCATCGGTCCCTTCAGAACAAATGAATATATATTCTTTTTTTCGTTGGCGGACAGAAGTGCTGGTATACCAAGCCACTGATTGGCCTTGCATCATCAACGCTCTAGAGCTGAACCGCGGTTCGATTTATGGCGATTTGGTGATTGCGCAGGCGAAATCGACTCCGTAAATAGAGCCGACCTTTCGCGATCCCCGCGTGCCCCCTGCTGGGCCGCAATAAACATCAAAAGCCCATGACCGCACGGATCGAACGACCGCTTTCCCCCCACATGCAAGTCTACCGCTGGACGCTAACGATGGCGCTGTCCATCGTCCATCGCGCCACCGGTATCGCGCTCTACGTCGGAACCCTGCTGCTGGCCTGGTGGCTGATCGCGGCGGCTTCCGGCCCCGCCGCCTATTCCCACGTCCAGGCCTTCACCGGCAGCATCATCGGCCGGCTGATCGTGTTCGGCTACACTTGGGCGCTGATGCACCATATGCTGAGCGGTATCCGGCACTTCGTGTGGGACCTCGGCTACGGCTTCAAGCCCAATGAGCGCGAGGCCCTGACCTGGGGCGCGCTGATCGGCGGCATCGTGCTCACGGTCCTGATCTGGATCATCGCCTATGCGATCGGAGGCGGACGATGAGCGCGACCGATACGCCCAAGCGCAGCATGCGCACCCCGCTCGGCCGCGTCCGCAATCTCGGCGCGGCGCATTCGGGTACGTCCGATTTCTGGCGCCAGCGCATCACCGCCGTCGCCATGACGCTGCTGATGATTCCGGTGCTCGTGATCATCATGATGCTGCTCGGCCGCAATCAGGCCGGCGCCGCGCAGATCCTCGGCTCGCTGCCGATCGCGGTGATCCTGCTGCTCTTCATCGCCGCCAGCGCCTGGCACATGAAGATCGGCATGCAGGTCGTGATCGAGGACTACGTCCATAACGAGAAGCTGAAGCTCATCTCGATCATGCTCAACAATTTCTTCTCGATCGCCGTCGCGCTCGCCTCGACCTACGCGATCCTCAAGCTTTCATCCGGAGTGTAACCCATGGCCACAGCGACGAATGGCAAGGGCAACGGCGCTCCCGCCACCAACGGCAAAGCCTATCCGATCGAAGACCACACCTATGACGCCGTCGTGGTCGGCGCCGGCGGCGCGGGCCTGCGCGCCGTGGTCGGCTGCAGTGAAGCTGGTCTGCGCACCGCCTGCATCACCAAGGTGTTTCCGACCCGCTCGCACACGGTTGCGGCGCAGGGCGGCATCTCGGCCTCACTCGGCAACATGCACAAGGACGATTGGCGCTGGCACATGTACGACACCGTGAAGGGGTCGGACTGGCTGGGTGACCAGGACGCGATCGAGTACATGGTGCGCAACGCGCCCGAGGCCGTCTACGAGCTCGAACATTGGGGCGTGCCGTTCTCGCGCACCGAGGACGGCAAGATTTACCAGCGCCCGTTCGGCGGCATGACTATGGACTACGGCAAGGGCCAGGCGCAGCGCACCTGCGCCGCCGCCGACCGCACCGGCCACGCCATGTTGCACACGATGTACGGTCAGTCGCTGCGCCACGCGGCCGAGTTCTTCATCGAGTTCTTCGCCATCGACCTGATCATGGACGACCAGGGCACCTGCCGCGGCGTCATCGCGCTCAAGTTGGATGACGGCACGCTGCACCGCTTCCGCGCCCAGACCGTGATCCTGGCCACCGGCGGCTACGGCCGCGCCTACGCGTCCTGCACCTCGGCACACACGTGCACCGGCGACGGCGGCGGCATGGTGCTGCGCGCCGGCCTGCCGATGCAGGACATGGAGTTCGTGCAGTTCCACCCGACCGGCATTTACGGCTCGGGCTGTCTCGTCACCGAAGGCGCGCGCGGCGAAGGCGGCTATCTCGTCAATTCCGAGGGCGAGCGCTTCATGGAGCGCTATGCGCCGTCCGCGAAGGACCTCGCCTCGCGCGACGTCGTTTCGCGCGCGATGACCATCGAGATCCGCGAAGGCCGCGGCGTCGGCAAGAAGAAGGACCACATCTTCCTGCATCTCGACCATCTCGATCCCGCGGTACTGGCCGAGCGCCTGCCGGGCATCTCCGAATCCGCAAAAATCTTCGCCAATGTCGACGTGACGCGCGAGCCGATCCCGATCGTGCCGACCGTCCACTACAACATGGGCGGCATCCCCACGAACTATCATGGCGAAGTGCTGACCAAGCGGGATGGCGACGACAACGCCATCATCCCCGGCCTGATGGCCATCGGCGAAGCCGCCTGCGTCTCCGTGCACGGCGCCAACCGCCTCGGCTCCAACTCGCTGATCGACCTCGTCGTGTTCGGCCGCGCCGCCGCTTTGCGTCTTGCCGAAAAGCTCACGCCCAACGCCAAGCAGCCGGAGCTGCCGGCGAACTCGTCCGATCTCGCCCTCGGCCGCCTCGACCATTACCGCTACGCCTCCGGCGGCACGCCGACCGCGAAGCTGCGCGAGGGCATGCAGCACGTGATGCAGAACAATTGCGCGGTGTTCCGCACCGGCGACATCCTGAGCGAAGGCCAGAACCTGATCGAGAAGGTCCACAGCGGCATCACCGACATCGCCGTGTCCGACCGCTCGCTGGTGTGGAATTCCGACCTGATCGAGACGCTCGAGTTCGACAATTTGATCTCGCAGGCGGTGGTGACGATGGACTCCGCCGCCAACCGCACCGAGAGCCGCGGCGCCCACGCCCGCGAGGACTTCTCCGCGCGCGACGACAAGAACTGGATGAAGCACACGCTGGCCTGGCTCGACGATGCCGGCAAGGTCAAGATCGAGTACCGCCCCGTTCACGACTACACCATGACCAACGACGTGCAGTACATTCCGCCCAAAGCTCGCGTTTACTAAACGTCGCGCGTGTACTGAACGAACAGCGAAAGCTTTATCGAAATGGTTGAATTCGCACTTCCGAAGAACTCCAAGATCACCGGCGGCAAGACCTGGCCGAAGCCGGCGGGCGCGACAGACGTTCGCGAATTCCGCGTCTATCGCTGGAATCCGGACGACGGCAAGAATCCGAGCGTCGACACTTATTACGTCGACACCCATGATTGCGGTCCGATGGTGTTGGACGGCCTGATCTGGATCAAGAACAACATCGACCCGTCGCTGACCTTCCGCCGCTCCTGCCGTGAAGGCGTCTGCGGCTCCTGCGCGATGAACATCGACGGCCAGAACACGCTGGCCTGCACCCGCTCGATGCACGACGTCAAGGACGGCGCGGTCAAGATCAATCCGCTGCCGCACCAGCCGGTCGTGAAGGACCTCGTTCCCGACCTCACCAATTTCTATGCGCAGTATGCCTCCGTCGAGCCGTGGCTGAAGACGACCTCGCCGACGCCGCAGAAGGAGTGGCGCCAGAGCCACGAGGATCGCGAGAAGCTCGACGGTCTCTACGAGTGCATCCTCTGCGCCTGCTGCTCGACCTCGTGCCCGAGCTATTGGTGGAACAGCGACCGCTATCTCGGCCCCGCCGCCCTGCTCCAGGCCAACCGCTGGGTGTCCGACTCCCGCGACGAGGCGACCGGCGAGCGGCTCGACAATCTCGAGGACCCGTTCCGCCTCTACCGCTGCCATACCATCATGAACTGCGCCAAGGCCTGCCCGAAGGGTCTCAACCCGGCCGAAGCCATCGCCGAGCTCAAGCTCAAGATGGTCGAGCGCCAGATTTAGCCCGCCTTTGTCGCCTTGATCCCCCGGCCGGGACGGCCGGGGGATTCTACGGCCGCCGCGAATTCAAGGAGATTGTTCTCCCGGCCCGCGCCACGCGCGAACTTCCGGATTGCAACCTCCGGTTCCATCGACAAGCCGCTTCCTTCCCAGCGGGAATTTCAAGTAAGCTCTCCGGTCACGGACCGGAGCGACTGTGCAGGGCGCGCAACGCAACTCGCTGAGACTGCTGCAGTGGATGATGGCGGCATCCCTGGCGCTGCCGATTGCACTGTTCGTCTTCACTTCCACGATCTCCTACACGTCGACAAAGGACATCGCCGACCGCGAGATCGAGCGCACGCTCGATGTCGCCCATGAGCACGCGCTCAAGGTGTTCGAGACCATCGACCGCAGCCTTGCCGAGCTCAACGAGGTCGTGCGCAGCCTCCCCGACGAGGTCATCCGCTCGCGTGAACCGGCGCTGCACCGGCGCCTGAAACGGCTGACCGATGCGCTGCCGCAGCTCAAATCGGCCTGGATCTTCGACGCGAACGGGAAATCGCTGGTCAACAGCCTCGCCTCGCCACCGCAGGATCTGAGTTTTGCGGACCGCGATTACTTCTACGCCCACGTCGACCAGAACATTGGCACGTTCGTCGGCGCGGCCCTGACGCCGCGTCCGCCCTATCAGGGAGCACGCTTCTTCGGCATGAGCCGGCGCCGCGAAGCCGACGATGGCAGCTTCATCGGCGTCATCCAGGCCTCCGTCCTGCCGGAATATTTCGAGAGCTTTTATGCCAGGATCGGCTCTGATCGCGGCAGCTTCTTCGCCATGGGACGCACGGACGGCGTGGTGCTCACCCATTTTCCCCGGCTCGACCGCGACTTCCGGCTCGATCCGACTGGGCCGGTCGGGCAGCAGATCGCCGCTCACCCCGAGCACGGCCTCATCACCATCGCCTGGCCGTCGGACGGAATCGAGCGGCGCGTCGGCTACAGACGCGTCGCCGAATATCCGATCTATGTCAGCGCCGGGCTCGAGACCTCGGCGATCCGCGCGCGCTGGCTCGCCACCATGGGCCAGCATCTGGTGTTCGGCATTCCCGCCACGGCGCTGCTGTTTCTGCTGCTTGCGCTCGCGTTCCGGCGCACCCAGCATCTCCACGCCGAGGCCACGGCGCGACGCGAGGCCGAGGAGGCGCTCAAGCACAGCCAGCGGCTGGAAGCGCTCGGCCAGCTCACCGGCGGTGTCGCGCACGACTTCAACAATCTCCTCACCGTGATCCGCGCCTCGGTCGACCTGTTGAACCGGCCGCAGCTGAGCGAGGAGCGGCGGCAGCGCTACATCAATGCCATCGCGGACGCGGTCGCGCGCGCCGCCAAACTGACCTCGCAGCTGCTGGCGTTCGCGCGGCGCCAGACCCTGAAACCGGAAGTGTTCGACGTCGGGGAGCGGATGCAGTCGCTGCACGACATGCTCGCCACGCTACTCGGGCCGGCGATCGAGATCGGAATCCGGCTGCCGACCGAGCCCTGTCTCGTCAAGGCCGATGCCGGCCAGTTCGAGACGGCTCTGATCAACATGGCGACTAATGCGCGCGACGCCATGCAGGGCAAAGGCAGGATCACCTTCGCCGTGCAGGCGGCGGCGACCGTACCCGATACATTGGTGCACGCCTCGGGCAGCCATGATCTTGCAGGCAGCGATGGCTTCGTCAGTGTCGCCGTCAGCGACACCGGCATCGGCATTCCCGCCGCACGATTGGAGCGCATCTTCGAGCCGTTCTTCACCACCAAGCAGGTCGGCCAGGGCACCGGTCTCGGCCTGTCGCAGGTGTTCGGCTTCGCCCGGCAATCCGGCGGCGAGGTGACCGTCGAGAGCGAGGTCGGCCAGGGCAGCACCTTCTCACTCTATCTGCCGCGCGTGCCGGCAGACCTGCTGCCGCAGCGGCAGGCGCCCAACACCGCACCGGCGGTGGCCGGCAGTGGCATGTCGGTGCTGTTGGTCGAGGACAATATCGAGCTCGCCAATTTCGCGGCCGACGGCCTCACCGAGCTCGGTTACAGCATCACTTTGGTGGACAACGCCACCGACGCGCTCGCCGAGCTCACCGTGGACGCAGAGCGCTTCGACGTCGTGTTCTCCGACGTGGTGATGCCCGGGATGACCGGGCTCGATCTGGCGCAGGCGATCCGCGACCGCGGCATTCGCGTGCCGATCGTGCTGACCACCGGCTACAGTCAGGCCCTCTCACAAGATGGCGCCGCCGGCTTCGATCTCGTGCAAAAGCCCTATTCGATCGAGGAATTGTCGCGCGTTCTCCATCGGGCCGCGCGGCTCCGGCCGGTCCGCGACGGCGCAGCCGAGTGAGGCTGGCGCGGAACCAACGGGAACCGATTGATTTGGTTCGCGTTATCCGCTCATGCACAAGCCGGCCGCAAAGCGCGAACAGGGCAGGAAGCCCCCCATTGTCGAGATCAAGGGCGAGAACGGCGACGAGGTCACGCCGCCGCCGCCGGAGGTTATTGAGCCCGATCCTGCACTCTCGCCCGAGGAGGCCGAGCAGGTTCGCAAGGACTATCTGCTGACGCGCTTCTGGATCAGCGCCCGCGGCTTCTGGGGCCGCAACGGCGACCGGCTGGCGTGGCTCTACTCGATCGGCCTCGTCGTGCTGATCGTCCTCACCGTCGGCTTTCAATACGGCATCAATGTCTGGAATCGCGCGATCTTCGACGCCATCGAGAAGCGCGAGGCGGCCACCGTCTTCCATCTCACGGCGGTGTTCTTCCCGCTCGCGATCGGCAGCATCGTGCTTGGCGTCGCGCAGGTGTTCGCGCGCATGGGAATTCAGCGCCGCTGGCGCGCCTGGCTCACGGCAAGCGTGTTGACGCGCTGGCTGGCCAATGGGCGCTATTATCAGCTCAACCTGGTCGGCGGCGACCACAAGAACCCGGAATACCGGATCGCCGAGGATCTGCGCATCGCGACCGATTCGCCGGTCGATTTCCTCGCCGGCGTCACGTCGGCGCTGTTGTCGGCTGCGACCTTCATCATCGTGCTCTGGACCATCGGCGGCGCGCTCACGGTCACGCTCGGCGGCTCTGCCATCACCATCCCCGGCTTCCTCGTCATCGCCGCGATCCTTTACGCCGCGATCGCCTCCGGTTCGATCCTGGTGATCGGCCGGCGCTTCGTGCAGGTCTCCGAGGACAAGAACCAAGCCGAGGCGGATTTCCGCTACACGCTGACGCGCGTGCGCGAGAACGGCGAGAGCATTGCTCTGCTCGGCGGCGAGGAGGAGGAGCGCGGCGGCATCGACCGCAATTTCACCAACGTGCTGCGGCAGTGGGCGCGTTTGGCCGGCCAGCACATGCGCACAACGCTGGTCTCCCAAGGCTCGAGCCTTGTCGCTCCCGTGGTCCCTCTCCTGCTCTGCGCGCCAAAATTCCTCGACGGCAGCATGACGCTCGGACAGGTGATGCAGGCGGCCTCCGCCTTCACCATCGTGCAGAGCGCGTTCGGCTGGCTGGTCGACAATTATCCCAGGCTCGCCGACTGGAACGCCTGCGCGCGCCGCATCGCCTCGCTGATGATGTCGCTCGACGGCCTGGAGCGCGCCGAGCAGGGCGACGGCCTCGGCCGCATCAAGCGCGGCGAGACCGGCAACGACGCCATGCTGGAGATGAAGGATCTCTCCGTCACGTTAGATGACGGCACCGCCGTCGTCGGCGAAACCGAGGTGGTGATCGAGCCGGGTGAGCGGCTGCTCGTCGCCGGTGAATCCGGCACCGGCAAGAGCACGCTGGTGCGCGCCATCGCGGGGCTCTGGCCATGGGGCGGCGGCAGCGTCAATTTCCATCCCGACCGGCGCCTGTTCATGCTGCCGCAGCGGCCTTACGTGCCGTCCGGCAGCCTGCGCCGCGCCGTCGCCTATCCCGGCGCCGAGGACGACTGGAGCGTTGAGGAGATCGGCGAGGCCCTGCACAAGGTCGGCCTCGACCACCTCAAGGAGAGGATCGAGGAAGAGGGACCGTGGGACCAGACGCTGTCAGGCGGCGAGAAGCAGCGCCTCGCCTTCGCGCGGCTGCTGCTGCACAATCCCGACATCGTCGTGCTCGATGAAGCGACCTCCGCGCTCGACGAGAAGAGCCAGGACAAGATGATGCAGATGGTCACCGACGAGCTGCCGAAGGCGACCATCGTCAGCGTCGCCCATCGCGTCGAGCTGGAAGCCTTCCACAGCCGCAAGATCGTGCTGGAACGCCGCAAGGGCGGCGCAAAACTCGTCAGCGATATCGACCTGATCCCGCGCAAGGGCAAGCGCAAGCTGCTTGGGCGATTCCTGAGGCAGCGCAAGGCGGCGCCGAAAAAGGCGGCGTAAGAGGCTCTGTCGTCCCGGGGCGCGCGAAGCGCGAGCCCGGGACCCATAGCCACAGGATTGAGTTTGGCGAGGCCCCGTAGTTGCCAGTCCCATGTCACAACTCTTCCCTGGGGTTATGGGTCCCGGGCTCGCTTCGCGCCCCGGGACGACACCTGTGATGGAGCGTTGGAGTCCCCCGCAAAACCGGCTATGCATGCGCCGCTTGCAACGAGGATCGCCTGCTTGACGCCCGACAACGCCCCTTCATCCGCGCCGTTCGGCGCGTTTGCGCCGAACGCGGCGCAGGCTGCGATCATCCGCCTTGCGCAACAGTCGGGGCTGAAGCGCGGTGCGTTCCGCCCGTGGATGTCGCGGCTGGTCAACCTGATGCGCGGCGGGCCGATCGATGTGCAGTACCAGGGCGCCTCGTTCCGCTTCTATCACCAGGGCAGCGCGACCGAGCGCGGCGCGCTGTTCAATCCCGACTACAATCTCGACGAGCTCGACTTCCTGCGCCGACACACCCCGGCAGGCGGCGTGTTCGTCGACGTCGGCGCCAATGTCGGCACCTTTGCCCTGGTGATGGCGCAGCAGGTCGGCGCCAATGGCAAGGTGGTCGCGATCGAACCGCATCCGATGACGTTTGGACGGCTCTCGTTCAACCACGCCGCGTCGAAGACGACGCAGGTGCGCCTGGTGCAGGCTGCCGCCGGTGACAGCGACGGCGAGCTCATGATCGAGAGCGGCGGCGGCAATCTCGGCGCCACGCACGTCGTCACCGGCACGGCCAGCGCGGAGGCCATCAAGGTGCCGTCGCTGCGGCTGACGCGCATTCTGGACGAGGCCGGCGTCGGCCAAGTCGATTCGCTCAAGATCGACGTCGAGGGCTTCGAGGACCGCGTGCTGATCGGCTTCTTCCGCGACGCGCCGCAATCGCTGTGGCCGCGCGCGGTGGTGATCGAGCATCTGTCACAAAACGAATGGCAGCAGGATTGTATCGCTGACATGGTCGCGCGCGGCTTTGCGATCGCGCGCAAGACACGGAGCAATACGTTCCTGTCGCGCTAACCGTGAGCAAGGGAGATTTGCGATGATCGACCATTTGGGTTTTTCGGTCTCCGACTATGAGCGCGCGAAAGCGTTCTACGCCAAGGCGCTGGCACCGCTCGATTACAGCCTGATCATGGAGGTAACGGCGGAGCAGACCGGCCACGCCGCAGCCGCCGGCTTCGGCGCCAACGGCAAGCCGGACCTCTGGTTCGGTGCGGAAGGCGCGATGAATAAGCCGGTGCATATCGCGATTCTCGCCAAGGATCGCGCCACGGTCGATGCCTTCTACAAGGCAGCGATTGCCGCCGGCGGCCGCGACAACGGCGCGCCCGGCATCCGCCCGCATTATCATGCGAACTACTACGGCGCGTTCGTGCTCGACCCTGACGGACACAACATCGAGGCCGTCTGCCACGCGCCGGAATAGCGCGCGTTCAGGCACGACACGACAAGGAACATCGGCGCGGCATCATCGTTGTCATTCTCCAGACAACTGACCTCGATGATGCCGATGCCGATCGAACCGCCCGAGATTCCACCGTCGACGCCCGGCACTCCCACCGAGCCGCCGCCTGGAATTCCGCCGGGCAATCCGCAGCCTGAAATCGCGCCGCCCGTGCGCGAGCCCGGCGAATCACCGCGGCCCGACGAATTGCCGGGCCACGTGCCGGAAGAGATTCCATCGCGCGGACAGAACGGACCGCTGACGCCGAATCCCGCGACGGATGCAAGTTCGCTGCGCGATCATATGTGAGGCGAAGCATCACATATGAGGCAATTGCAACCTGCGTCTGAATGCGCAATGAACGTCACCATAGTGAGGTGATTTGCGTGCAGAAATAAATCGGGCCGCGACCTCTTCGCCCGCCACATTCCGGCCTAACGCGTAGCCGTTCATCCCGACACTTCGTCAAAGAACCTTCCGGGGAAGTTCACCATCATGACCAACCTTCGTTTCGTGCTGCTTGCAACGACGGCTCTGACCGCGATGCAATTCGCAAGCTCCGCATCGCATGCGCAAAGCGCGCCACCGCTCGTGGTCGCGCAGGCGCAGACACCACCACCAGAGACCGACAAATCGAAGCAGCCTCCGAAGGAAGCACCGAAGGGACCGCCGCCTGGCGCACGTCCTGCAGCACCACCTCCTCCGGCCGCGGCACCGCCCGCAGCTCCTGCGCGCCCCACGGCGCCGCCGCCCGCGGCTGCACCTCCGCATCCTCCCGCTCCGCCGCCGCCGGCCGCCGCGCCGTCGCGCCCGACTCCACCACCGCCTCCTCCGCCTGCGGCACGTCCGGCACCTCCGCCTCCGCCGCCACCCCCACCGCCGGCAGGTCCCAAGCAGCCGTCGCCGCCTCCGGCTGCGGCACCCCAGCAGCATGCGCCTGCGCCAACTCCGCCGCCCCCGGCCGCGCAGCCGCACACGCCGACGCCGCCTCCCGCCGCAGCTCCGCCTGCCGCGCGTCCCGCTCCGACTCCGCCGGCAGCAGCAACGCCGCCCGCAGCAGCTCCCGCACGTCCGGCACCGGCACCTGCGGCTACGCCGTCGCCTTCACCGGCCGCGCCTGCCGCCCGCCCTGGCGCGGCTGCACCGACCGCCACGCCTACTCCGACGGCAACACCTGCGCCGACAGCAACGCCGGCACCGGGCGCCACGCCCGGCGCACCGCCGACTGGACGCCCGGGCACCCCGCCGCCCGGCGGACGTCCCGGCACGCCTCCGGCTGCAGGATCACCGACACCGGCCCCCGGTGCCGCGCCCACTCCAACGGCCACGCCGGCCCCCGGTGGCGCTCCGACGCCGCTGCCCGGCCGTCCCGGCGCAGGACCGACGCCCGCCCCCGGCGCAGCCCCGGCAGCGACGCCGACCCCTGGTCAACAGGGTGGAACGCCTCCCGCGGGCGCGCCCGCAGCCGGAACTCCGGCTGCGCCGCCCCAGGCCGGCGGCCTCCCGCCGCGGCCCGCGGCGCCCGCCGGTGCCGCAGCTCCGAGCACAGTCCCGGGCTCGGCGGCCGCAACGCCGCCGCCCAACCGGGCGCAATTCGCTCCGCCGACGGTTACGCCTGCCTTCCAGGCAAGGCCGACAGTCGTCGCACCGCTGCCACCTCCGCCGCGCCCGCCGCAGCGTGACCTGACACCGCTCGCGATCGGTGCGGGCGTGGTGGCCGGTGCCGTGATCGGAGCCACCATTGCCGACCTGCACAACCAGCGACGCGAGGCCATCGAAGGCGGCCGCACCGTCTACACCGAACCGGATCGCATCATCATCCGCGATCCGGGCGGGCAGGCCTACGTCCGCGGCAACGACCTCTATCGCTTCCGCTATGGCGCCCGCGACATCCGCACCGACACCGTCGGCGGCGAAACCCGCACGGTCGTGATCCGTCCTGATGGCAGCGAGGTCATCACCGTGGTCGGTCCCGACGGTTCGTTGCTGCGGCGAATCCGCAGGGACCCCGGCGGGCGCGAGATCATCATCATCGACAACAGCTACCGCGATCCGCGGTCGGTCGGCGGCTTCTATGTCGATGCGCCGCCGCCGGTCGTGAACATTCCCTACGATCGCTACATCGTCGACGCCGAGGAAGCATCGCCGGACCTGATCTACCAGACCATGGAGGCACCGCCGGTACAGCGGATCGATCGGCGTTACACGCTCGACGAGATCCGCTACAGCCCCAATGTTCGCATGCAGATGCCGAGCATCGACGTCAACACGATCACCTTCGAGACGGGCTCGTGGACCATCCCGCCGGACCAGGCGGCCCGGCTGCAGGGGATCGCCGACGGTCTCAACCGTGCGATCCAGCGCAACCCGCGTGCGGTGTTCCTGATCGAGGGACACACCGACGCGGTCGGCAACGAGGTCGACAATCTGTCATTGTCGGATCGCCGTGCGCAGTCCGCGGCCGAATTGCTGACCCAGCAGTTCGGGGTGCCCGCCGAGAACCTGACCTCGCAGGGCTATGGCGAGCAGTATCTGAAGGAGCAGACGCAAGGACCGAGCCTGATCAACCGGCGCGTCACCGTCCGCAACATCACGCCGCTGCTCAACGGTGGCCAGGCCTCGCTGCCGCCGCCCCCGCCCGGCACCGCGCCGCCGCGCTGAGGCGAAGCACAAATGCAAAATGGCCGGGAGCAATCCCGGCCATTTTTGTTTGGATCAGGCGCCCGCTGCCTGAAGCGGCACGCAGGCAGCGCAGATGGCTGCGGCATGCCTGTGATCGGTGCCGCAGCAGCCGCCGAGCAGTTGCATGCGCGGGAATGCCCGCCTGAGCGCCACATAACGGCGGCCAAGATCGGCGGGATCGCCGCTGTCGAGCACCTCGGACTCATCGAGCTCGGCATGACTCTTGGCCGACGCATTGGCCCTCACGCCATGAATGCGTTCGACCCATGGCTCGCCGGCTTGGAGGGCACTCTCGAAATGGGTCGGATGAGCGCAGTTGATCAGGAAATATTCGCAAGCACGTTCCGTTGCACGATCGACGATTTCGATCGCTTCCCGCAGGGTCTCTCCCCTGACCAGGCAACCGTCAGTTTCGACCGTGAAGGAGATGGCAACCGGGATCGCGTGCATCTTTGCAGCACGCACCACGCCGATGGCTTCATTGACGCTGTTCAGCGTGAACGCGGTGACCATGTCGGCGCCTGCCTCGGCGAAGGAGGCGATCTGGGACGAATGATAGTCCATCGCCTCCATCGCATCCATGTTGCCGGCCTTGTAGCCGTCGCCCCGCGGACCGATCGCACCGTTGATCACGCAGGGCAGGCCGGAGGTCTCCCATGTGCCGCGCAATTCCTCGAGAAAGCGAACTGCGCGCATGTTGATGGCCTTGAGCGCGTCCGCATCGTAGCCGAGCTTGGCACCCCAATCAGGATTGGCGCGCCAGGTCGGGCTGTCGAGCACGAAGCCGAGCCCATGCTGACGCGCGATCGCAAGATAAGCTTCGTAATACTGCCTCAGATGCGAGCGGCCGGCCTCGCTCTCGAGCAACACGAAGGCAGCGAAGTGAGGAAGTTCCAGACCTTTGTGAAAGATCAGGGTGGTCTCCATGCCGCCGTCGGTCAGGAAGATGCCGCCGTGGCGCTGAGGCAGATTGTCTCTGTACTTCGCCATTGGTCGCTCCGTCGCTGCGAGGCCCCACTCATTCGGTCGTTTCAACCTCCTTCCGGTCTCATGCGAGGTGGTGCCGCATAATGTCGCGCGGCACGCGACTGCTCCTACTGCGCTGCGGCGAGTCCAAGTGCATCGACCATCACGCGAAACACCTCGGTGTTGTCCATCGAGCCGTGCACGCGCTCGCTGCCCGGGCCAGTGGCCGTCAGGATGACGTCCTCGCCCGAATGCACGCTGGCACCGATCATCGCCGACAGATTGCCCGGGCGCAGCACCGCGCCGGGGACGTCCTTGTATTTGTCGTTGGCCTTGAAGGTCCCGTCGTCGCCCGCTTTGACGGTCGGCTCGTTGGGATTGTCGAGCTTCGGCCGGAACGTCTCGTAGTGATCGGGCAGGCTGGCCGAGAAGATGGCGAGCCGGCGGCTCACATCGATGCGTGACGGATAGCCCTCGGCATCCGGCGCCGGATAATTGGGAAATCCGGCCTGCTCGTAGACGCCGACGCGCTCGCGCAGCGGCACGTTGGGCGTGGTGCCCATGTCGTCGTTCACCGTGCCGACAAGGCTGTTGGGATGATTGTGGTCCGCCAAGACCAGGATGAGGGTGTCGTCGCCGCGCGCCCGTGCCCATTCGCGCGTCTGGCGCACTGCGTTGTCGAGCATGATCGTATCGTAGACGGCGCGCTCCATGTCGAGGACATGCGCATACTTGTCGATCAGTCCGGATTCGACCATCAGGAAGAAGCCGGTCTCGTTCTTGGAGAGGATGTTCAGCGCTGCCTGCACCTGATCGGTCAGATCAGGCTGTTCAGGGAATTTCTTGACGCCGCCGCCCTTGAGGAATTTGCGGTCGAGCACGCCATCCATGTTGCCGGTCGCAAACAGGCCGAGCAGCTTGCTTGTCTCCGGCTTTGCGGCCGAGGCTCCGAGCTCGCTCGCAGTCGTCGCAACCTGATAGCCTGCGTCGCGGAACTTCGCGATGTAGTCGGTCTCGTCCTTGCGTTTGGAGCCGGTCGCGGACTTCGGCAGGAAATTCGCGCTGCCGCCGCCCATCAGCACATCCGGCTTCGCCGCGAGAAACTGCTCGACGATCTCGTCATAGGCGGCGCGACGGCGCGTGTGCGCGACCATCGCGGCGGGCGTGGCGTCTTCGATCTCGGTGTTGGTGACGATGCCGATCGCCATGCCGTGCCGCCGCCTGACAAGGCTGGTGATGGTTTCGACCCGGGGATCGTCGAACGGACTCGCGGTACGGTCCGCGTAAACACCCAGGGCGTTGACGGCGCTCTTGTGGCCGGTCGCATAGGCGCTCGCCGAGTTCGCGGAGTCCGTAATGATCGAGTCCGAGCCCGCGGTCGCCACCAGCGCCATGTGGGGCATGTCGTCGATCGCGAGCTTGCCGCGGCTCTTGCCTTCCGCAATCCCCTTCGACAGGATTCGCGCCGCGACCCGATGCGCCGGCGACATGCCGTCGCCGATGAACAGGATGACGTTCTTCGCCTTGCGTGGCCCCGTGTCGTAGACCGTCCATGCGATGCTGCGCTGCTGCGTGCCATCGCTGACATCCACCGTGACGGTGCCGGGCTTGGCCAGCGTGACGTCGCGCAAAATCAGCGCCGACTGGTCCTTGCCGTCCTCGCGATCGATGAAGGTCCCGCTACGTCCGAACGCGGCAGCATAGTCCGCGCCGTTCACGGTCACCTTCAGCCTGGCCGGATCGACCGGCCCGGCAAACTCGACCTTGAAGTCGAACTGGGCGCCGGCCAGGATCTCGGCACGATCGATCGGATAGATCGTCTGCGCCGACAGCGACGTTGTCCAACAGAGGACGATGAGTGAGGCGAGTGCCGATCCCTTGACCATGCTCGATGCTCCGCAATCCCGTTTCCGACAGAAACGGCTAGCGTAGCGATCGAGAATGACACCGTCATTAAATCGCGCGTCGCCCGGTCGGGCGGCAAAAGGCCTCAGCCCTTGTCGCTCTCGAGCCGGAAGATCTGCGATCCTTCGCTGCCCGACAACAGGCCGGTGTCGGTGTAGAGTTTCAGCTTGGTGCGGGTGTCGGCGATGTCCAGGTTGCGCATGGTGAGCTGGCCGATACGGTCGGCCGGCGTGAATGCGGCGTCTTCCACCTTCTCCATGCTGAGCCGTTCCGGCGCATAGGTCAGGTTGGGGCTCTCGGTGTTGAGGATCGAATAATCGTTGCCGCGGCGCAGCTCCAGCGTCACCTCGCCGGTGACGGCGCGTGCGACCCAGCGCTGCGCGGTCTCGCGCAGCATCAGGGCCTGCGAATCGAACCAGCGCCCCTGATACAGCAGGCGTCCCAAGCGCATGCCGCTGATGCGGTACTGCTCGATGGTGTCCTCGTTGTGGATGCCGGTGACGAGGCGCTCATAGGCGATGTGCAGCAGCGCCATGCCGGGCGCCTCGTAGATGCCGCGGCTCTTCGCCTCGATGATGCGGTTCTCGATCTGATCGCTCATGCCGAGGCCGTGACGGCCGCCGATCGCATTGGCTTCGAGGAACAACGCGACAGGATCGCTGAAGGTCTGGCCATTCAGCGCCGTGGGCTGGCCTTCCTCGAAACGCACCACGACCTTCTCGGCCTTCACGGCGCAATCGTCGCGCCAGAACGGCACGCCCATGATCGGGTTGACGATCTTGATGCCGCTGTCGAGGCTCTCGAGATCCTTCGCTTCGTGCGTGGCACCGAGCAGGTTGCTGTCGGTCGAGTACGCCTTCTCGGCGCTCATCTTGTAGGCAAAGCCCTGCGCGGTCATGAACGCCGACATTTCGGCGCGGCCGCCGAGCTCGTCGATGAACTGCTGGTCGAGCCAGGGCTTGTAGATGCGCAAGGATGGATTGGTCAGCAGGCCGTAGCGGTAGAAGCGCTCGATGTCGTTGCCCTTGAAGGTCGAGCCGTCGCCCCAGATGTTGACGCCGTCCTCCTTCATCGCCGCGACCAGCATCGTGCCGGTGACGGCGCGCCCGAGCGGCGTGGTGTTGAAATAGGTGATGCCGCCGGTCGAGATGTGGAAGGCGCCCGACTGGATCGCGGCGATGCCTTCGTGGACCAGCTGCGTGCGGCAGTCGACGAGCACGGCCTTCTCGGCGCCGAACGCTTCCGCCTTGCGCGGGATCTCGTTGTAGTCGGCTTCATCGGGCTGGCCGAGATTGGCCGTGTAGGCGTAGCAGCGCGCGCCCTTCTGCTTCATCCAGAGCAGCGCCGCGCTGGTGTCGAGACCGCCTGAAAACGCGATGCCGACTTTCTCACCCTTGGGCAGGCTTTTCAGGATCGTGGTCATGGGGCTTCCAATCGGGTCTCAAGGGGCTGATGGCGTTTGTGGGTTGACCGCGCGAATATCAAATTTCGCACGCCTCGGCACGCTTTTAATGGCTCAAATCGACGGCTCGGGGCCTGTCTTGCGGCCGAACAGGCGCTGGCGGAGCCGGTAGGCGGGCATGTTCAGCCGGGTCAGGGCGGCATCGACCGCCTCGTCCGAGAACCGGGTCCGCGGCCAGCGGTAAATCAGCGCGTAGGCGAACCAGATCACGACGAAGGTGACGAGGCCGGCGATCGAGACATCGGTGAAGAAGTGGCCGCCGAAGGCCATCCGCAGCCCGCTGGTGACCATGCCAAACACAACTGCACCGGCATAGGCGAGCGGCCGCCATGCCGGCGGCGCCAGCGCAGCCGGCGCCAGCGTCCAGAACGCGGTCGCGCCCTCGCCCGAGAAGAACGAGCAGTTGCGCGCGCAATCGCCGCGCGGATCCCACCACGGCACGAATTGCTGGTCGCCGGCAAACTCAGTCACCACCACCGGACGCGGCCGGCCCCAATAGGTCTTGAAGGTGAGATTGGTGAGGATGCCTGCCGACATGATGATGGTGACCAGCAGGAATACGATCGCGCGCCCCGATACCATCAGCGGCCGGTCGGGTCGGATCATCTTGACCACAAGCGCGACCAGCGGTGGCAGCACGAATGCCCAGGCGACCCACATGGCGGCGTCGCGCGCGACGCCCGCCCACTCATTCAGCTTGAGCGGAAACGTCTTCGTCTCGGGGTCGAAGAACAGTGCGGCGAGCTTGAGATCGAGCTCGGGATAGAGGCCGAAAACGACGCCGATCACAAGCCACAGCGCCAGGGCGATGAAGAGTCCAGTCCGGTTCATGGCGCGCGGTTTAGCGGAGTGGGGAGGAGATGAAAACCCCGGAAGCGGCGCGACTCATCGCGCATCCGGCCGCGAATTCGACGGCAGCGGCGGAGGCGGCTTGTGCGGGGGCGGCGGATTGCGCCAGGCGCCGGCATTGCGGCCGGCAATCAGCCAGTAGACCACGCCGGAGACGATGCCCGCGCCCGTCATGATCTCCAGATGCCGCCGCACGATGCCTTCGAACTGGAGTGTATCGGAGTGGAAGGGGATGAGGCCGAGATAGCAGGCTAGGCCAACTACGCCGCCACCCACGGCATAAGCGAGCGCGCTGCGGATATAGAGCGCTTCGGTGATCGCGACGATCACCGCCGCTGGAACCAGCGCAAAGCCCGAGACGAAGATGAAGCCGAAGCCGAGCAGGATGTCGATCGCGCCCTGGTCGACCGGACCGGCGCCGAGATCGGCAAACTCCGGAAACAGCAGCGCGACGACGACGATCATGCCGCCGACGAAGCAGGCGGCGAGGAAGCCGATGAAGATGACGATGAGGCGGCCGATCAGGGACATGACGGGAAAGCTCACCTCGCCGTCATTGCGAGGAGCCACCCGGTCCCGCCTTCGGCGGGCCGGATGACAGGCTCCACGACGGAGCAATCCAGACTGTCTCCGCGGAGGGAATCTGGATTGCTTCGCTGCGCTCGCAATGACGGGGATGCGAGAGCGCGGGCACGCATCCTCAATCCGTCATCGCCATGGCGCGCAGCGCCTGACGTTCGCGAGCCGAGAGCTTCTCGGTCTCTGACTTGAGCTGGCCGCAGGCGGCGAGGATGTCGCGGCCGCGCGGGGTGCGTACCGGCGAGGAATAGCCGGCGTTGAAGATGTATTCGGAGAATTTTTCAATCTGGTCCCAGTCCGAACATTCATAGGCGGTGCCGGGCCAGGGATTGAACGGAATCAGGTTGATCTTGGCGTGAATGCCCTTGAGCATCTTTACCAGCAGCTTGGCATCGTCGAGCGAATCGTTGACGCCCTTGAGCATCACATATTCGAAGGTGATGCGGCGTGCATTCGAGGCGCCGGGATAGTCGCGGCAGGCCTGCAGCAGCTCCCTGATCGGATATTTGCGGTTGAGCGGCACGAGCTCGTTGCGCAGCTCGTCGCGCACCGCATGCAGCGAGATCGCGAGCATCACGCCGATCTCGTCGCCCGCGCGCACGATGTTCGGCACGACGCCCGAGGTCGACAGCGTGATGCGGCGACGGGAGATGCCGATGCCTTCATTGTCGCCGACGATGAGCAGCGCGTCGCGCACCGCGTCGAAATTGTAGAGCGGCTCGCCCATGCCCATCATCACGATGTTGGTGACGCGGCGCGTGCCGTCCTCGCGATCGGCCCAGTCATTGAGGCGGTCGCGCGCAACCATCACCTGTCCGACGATCTCGCCGGCGGTGAGATTGCGCACCAGCCGCTGCGTGCCGGTGTGACAGAAGGAGCAGTTCAGCGTGCAGCCGACCTGGGAGGAGACGCAAAGCGTGCCGCGATCGGTCTCGGGGATGTAGACGCACTCGACTTCGTGCGCGCGCTCGACGTTGTCGCCGCTCGGCAGCCGCAGCAGCCATTTGCGGGTGCCGTCGTTGGAGATCTGCTCGGCCACGACTTCGGGACGGTCGACCGTAAAATGCTGCGCGAGCTCGGCGCGAATGCCCTTCGAGATCGACGTCATATCGTCGAAGCTTTGGGCGCCGCGGAAATAGAGCCAGTGCCACAGCTGCTGGACGCGCATCTTGCGCTGCGCGGGCGCGACGCCGATCTCGCCGAGGCGGTCGGCAAGCTCGCTGCGCGACAGGCCGATCAGCGAGGGCCTGGCCGGCGGCACATAGGTTTCGAGCGGAGTCTTCTCCACCAGTATTGCGTTGTGCGGCTCGGTCGTCGGTTGCATTGGTTGCCTGATATCTCTCGTCATGCCCGGGCTTGTCCCGGGCATCCACGTTCTGTTCCGCCCGTTGCTAGCGCGTGGATGGCCGGGACATCTGGTGCGAAGACGCGCTTCGCGCTTTAGCCCGGCCATGACGGCTGCACCTTTGGGATACCCCAATATAGCAACCGGAACCGCCGATTGCGACCGTGATACCGACCGCAGCCTTAACGCGGCTGGTTTACCGCCTGCAATCCTGGGAAATCCGGTCCAGCGCCTGGGCGAGGCCCTTCAACGAGAAGGTATCGGTTGTCTCCGTTCCCTTGGCCGAGACGCCCTTGACCACGAGATCGGCGGATTTGCGCATGGCCTCGACCATCCGCTCTTCCTCGGCCGCGTTCTTGATCCAGAGGCCGTCGCCCTGCGTGTACATCGCGAAAGCGGCGCCGCCGACCTCGACCGAGGATTCCGAGCCCGGCTTCAGCGCATAGCCGATCATGACCGAGACTTCGTTGTTCACCTTTTCCGCCGGCCGGGTCGAAACGAAGGCATAGGCGGGATCGCGCGGGCGGTTCGGCGGGTTGGTCTTCGACGACGACGGCTTGGCCAGCGCGAAGCAGACCTTCTTGCCGTTCGGTGTGGCCGAATAGGCGCCCCAAGTGCCGAACTGGCCGATCAGGGTCGGCTCCGCGCCGCCCGCAACTGCGGTGGCTGGAGCCACCGGCTTGCTCTCGGGCTTTGCTACTGTCTTTGCAGCCGGATTGGCCGCCGGTGCAGCCGCCTTTGGCGCGGCTTTGGGCGCCGGTTGCGCCGTCTGCGCCCGCGCGGAATCGGTGATTCCCACGGCCATAACGCCCGTCATCAAGGCTAAAATCAGCACCCGCCACATGCTGGAGTGGTTCCCTCAATATTGTGACTGGAAGATGGCCCGGCCGCGCTTTGTCCCCCGGCAGGGATAACCGGGAAAGTCCAATTTGGGAAGGCAGTTAGCGGCTTAGCCTTTGGATCGCGCAGCTCGCTGCTCGGCCCATTGCGCGTCGGTCCAGCGCAACAAATCCTCGGCGCCGGAGCTGCGCAAATGCGCGCCACCGTCGATCACGACCATCTCGCCATTGATGTAGCCGGCACGGTCCGAGACCAGGAAGCTGGCGAGGTCGGCAAGCTCGCTATGCTCGCCGGTACGCCCCACCGGGTTCCGGGCGGTCCAGCCTTCGTCGCGGCCCTCAGGACGGAGCTGCCCCGAGGCGCCCGCGGTCGGGAACGGGCCCGGGGCGATCGCGACGGTGCGGACGCCCTTCGGGCCCCACTCGACCGCGAGACTCCTGGTCATCGCCAGCACCGCCGACTTCGCCATCGCCGAGGGAACCGTGAAGGCGCGGCCGGTGATGGTCGAGGTCGAAAGGATCGAGAGCACGACACCGCCATGCTTGCCGTCGATCCAGCGCTTGCCGGCGGCGAGCGTGCAATACATCGCACCATGCAGCGTCGGCGCGAGGATCGCGTCCGCGGCGCGAAACGACAGATGCTCGCTCTGCGCGATGAAGGTTGCGGCAGCGTTGTTGACGAGAATATCGAGCGGCGCCTCGCGCCAGATCGCGTCCATCATATCGTCGACGGCGCCACCGTCACGGATATCGCAGGCGATCGTAGTGACCTTGCCGCCGGTCTGCGCGCGCATCTCGCTCGCCGTTGCTTCCAGCCGGTCGAGCTTGCGACCACAGATCACCAGCTCGGCGCCGAGCGCGAGAAAGCGGTGTCCCATCGCGGCGCCGAGGCCGGAGCCGCCGCCGGTGACGAGGATGCGCTTGTCCCTGAGCAGACCTGTTTCAAACATCGTTTGAATCCTCTTTTTCTTCTTGTTTCGTCATCGCGAGCGCAGCGAAGCAATCCAGACTATTTCCGCAGGACGGATTCTGGATTGCTTCGCTGCGCACGCAATGACGCGAGGATAGGCCTGCGCATGCTCTTGCGCAAAGAAACCGGATTGTCGGACCGTACTAAATCCGGCAGAAACGGACCAACTATAATTCCGTCTCGAAACGCCCAGTATTCTCAAGAAGGTGCCGCCATGAAAGCCATCCTCTGCTCGCAATATTGCCAGCCCGATGATCTCGTGCTTGCCGACGTGCCGGATCCGGTGGCAGGTCCCGGCGAAGCGGTGATCGCGATCAAGGCGGCGGCGCTGAACTTTTTCGACATCCTGATGATTCAGGGCAAGTACCAGATCAAGCCGCCGTTCCCGTTCTCGCCCGCCGCCGAAGTCGCCGGCGTGATCGAGAGCATCGGTCCCGGCGTGACTGATCTGAAGGTCGGCGATCGCGTCGTTGCGTCTTGCGGCCACAACGGCGCGCGCGAAAAGATCGCGCTGCCGGCGGCATCGATCGTGAAGATTCCCGACAATCTCGACTATGACCGCGCGGCCGGCATCATCATCATCTACGGCACCGCGCTGCATGCGCTGGAAGACCGCGCGAGCCCGAAGCCGGGCGAGACGCTCGCGGTGCTGGGCGCAGCCGGCGGCACCGGCTTGGCTGCCTGCGAGCTCGGCAAGCTGATGGGCCTGAAGGTGATCGCCTGCGCCTCGTCGGACGAGAAGCTCGAATTCGCGAAAGCGCATGGCGCCGAGCTGACGCTCAACTACGGCAAGGAAGATCTGAAAGAAGGCCTGCGAAAACTCACCGGCGGCAAGGGCGTCGACATCATCTTCGATCCGGTTGGTGGCGCCTATGCCGAGCAGGCACTGCGCTCGATCGCCTGGGAAGGCCGCTTCCTGGTGATCGGTTTTGCCGCCGGCGACATTCCGAAGATGCCGCTGAACCTCGCGCTACTGAAGGGCTGCGACATCCGCGGCGTGTTCTGGGGTGCATGGACCCGGCTCAACCCGGCCAAGAACCGCGCCAATCTCGAGAAGCTCGTGAAGTGGACCGCGGAAGGAAAGATTTCCTCGCATGTCGACCGCACCTTCCCGCTGGCACAAACCGCCGACGCACTGAAGGTTCTGGCGGGACGCCAGGCCATGGGCAAGGTGATCCTGCATCCGTGATGGTGTGAGCCGCAGCGCTTGCCTGCCACACGCACTCGCCACATATGCGACCGTCGTCGCCCGCCTTCTGCGCAATTGCGTACTGAGGCGGGCGGTCCAGATTTCAGAGACGCCAGAGATTTCAGCCGAGACGCCGCGGCCCACTGGATGCCCCGGGGTCAAAGTCAGCGGAGTCTAGGAAAACCTTCCTCAACCATCACCGCCAAAATCGTGGTGCATTCCTCCGCTCCGCCTCAATCAAACCCAAATATTTCCTAATTCGCGCAAACCGTCGTCGTTTTTTGGGCTGATTCCAACTGCGTTTTACCGGTTCCATTTGCGGGACACTTTGGACAAAAGCAAGAAGACTTAAGCCGAATTGCCCCTGCGTTGCGTTGGTAATGGGGAGCATGACCATGGAGACGACGGCACATCGCCCGTCGAAGGAGTCGAAGGCGTTCGACTCCGATCGAGCCACATCACATCCGCCGACCGCGTCCTTTATCCGTGCGCGCGCCGCGCGGGCCGATCTTTCGCAGGACGATCCAATTCCACTCTTCCTGTCCGATCCGCTCGGTGCGCCGGACCCAGGCGAATATGCGCCCATTGAGGTGCGCTCCAGAATTGTCCCGCGCGTTCTCGCGGCCGTTCTGACGGCATCCACCCTGGCAATTCTGGTCACACTGTATCAGTCCGACTTTCGCGGCCTCTTCCCCGCCAATGCCGTTAGCTGGATGGGCATCGCGCCGGAGCAAGCCATGGCGTCGGCCAACACGCCGGCCATGACGCAGAGCTCGCTGAAGGATTCGGACCGCGCGACCAACACGACGCTGGCGAGCGCCGACACGCAGGTTCTCCCTGCACCGTCAACGCCGAGCCGCGAAGCGATCGCGACCGCCTATCAGACGGCGCTGCAAGCCCAGGCACCCATACCTGCGCCCGCACCCGTCACGGCGCCGCCGGCGCCCACTCCGCCCGCCAAGACGCTAGCCAAGACGCTCGATGCCGACACGCTGGCCGGGCTGATGACACGCGCGAAGAGCTTGTTGAGGATCGGCGATATTGTTGCAGCCCGCCTGCTGCTCGAGCGCGCGGCCAATGCACAGGATGCAACGGCCGCGTTTCTGCTGGCGCAGACCTATGACCCGGCCGTGCTGGGCACCAGCGACGCGCGGAGCATCGCCGGCGACGCGACCGTCGCGCGTGACTGGTACCAGAAGGCCGCGGCACTCGGATCGGCGGAGGCGCGGCAGCGCCTCGCTCAGCTTCAGAACTAGAACTTTTCAGAGGGTATCATGCGTAACGCTTTGGGAATGGCGGTTGCCGCCATCATGACGATTTGCGCCTTCGCGGCACGCGCCGAGCAGACCGAGTACGATCCGGCCAAGGTCTCGGACGGCCTGAAGGCCATCTTCCAGTTCGGCTCGACCTCGACCAAGCAGTCGCTGAACGCCAATACGGTCACGCTGATCACCGGCACGATCGGCGGCACCTACGTGCAGTTCGGCGCCGACCTCGCCTCCGTGCTCGACGACGGCAACAAGATCCGCGTGCTACCGATCGTCGGCCGCGGCTCGGTGCAGAGCGTCGCCGACATTCTGTTCCTGCAAGGCGTCGATCTCGGCATCGTGCGGGCGGACACGCTCGACTATCTCGAGCGCAAGGGCTTTGCCAAGGACATCAAGAAGCAGTTCACCTATGTGACCAAGCTCTACAATGAAGAGATGCAGGTGATCGCGCCGAAATCGGTCGCGACGCTGAAGGATCTCGAGGGCAAGAAGGTCAGCGTCGATCTGCCCAATGGCGGGACCTTCGTCACCGCGCTGACGGTGTTCGAACGGCTCGGGATCAAGGCGAACTTCGTCTATGTCGAGCAGCGCATCGCGATGGAGAAGCTGAAAGCCGGCGAGATCGACGCCGTCATCGTGGTCGGCGGCAAGCCGTACAAGTCAGTGTCGACCTTCAGCAATGACGGCCGCTTCCACCTCGCGGGGGTCGACTATGCAAAGCCGCTCCAGAGCGACTATCTGCCGGCGACGCTGACCGCCAAAGACTATCCGAACCTGATCAAGGAAGGCGAGAGCGTGGACACCATCGCGGTGCCGGCGGTGCTCGCGGCCTACAACTGGGCGCCCAACACCGACCGTTACCGTAAGCTTGCGCTGTTCGTGGATGCGTTCTTCACGAAATTCCCGACCCTGCAGAACCCGCCTTTCCATCCCAAGTGGAAGGAAGTCTCGCTCCCGGCACCTCTGACGGGCTGGAACAGATTGCCGGTGGCGCAGCAATGGCTCGACAAGCACGGCGTCGAACCGGTGACCCGGGAGCGCTTCGAGGCGTTCCTCAAGCAGAACCCCGCGGCCCAGAAGGTGTCCGACGCAGACAGGGAAGCGCTGTTCAAGCAATTCCAGGCGTGGGACGCGGGGAACGCGCGGGCGGAGAAGAAGTAACGAGCGGCATTGCGGCCGATGGTGTCGCAAGCGGCACTCACACACTCGCTGTCATCGCCCGGCTTGACCGGGCGATCCAGTACTCCGTGACGTCAGTGATTGAATCGAGAGGCCGCGGCGTACTGGATTCCCCGCCTGCCGCCTACGCTAAAGCTTCGGCTGCCCTGGACCGCAACCCCGGCGAAGCCTTGGCGTAGCCGGGTCGCGGGGAATGACAGCGGTGGACGTGGCCACGGCGTGTCGCCAACAACGCCTACTGCGCCGCCTCCGCACCATCCACCCCGCGCTTCAGCACGGCGCGGGCGGCTTCGCGGTGCTCCGTCGTGATGTGGCTGGCGACCACGCGGATGGCGGTGGCGAGCACGGCGGCGTCATCGGTGAAGCCGAGGATCGGCATCACGTCGGGGACGAAATCGAACGGCAGGATGAAATAGGCGATCGCTCCGAGCAGCGACGCCTGGACATGGCGCGGCGTCTGCCGGTCAAACGCACAGTAATAAGCCGCGAGCAGGTCTTCCGCGAACGGCAATTGCACGGCGACACGCTTCAGCTTGCGCCAGAAACGGCGGCGCACGCTCTCATGATCCTCCGCGAGCCGATCGGCCGGCTCGAAGCCGACGCTGTGTTCGGCAGCCATGTTCGACAAACTCCCCGTTCAGCCAGGGGCGGCAGATGGCCGCATCTCCTGCTGATCACAACATGGGGATGCAGCCGATCCTCGCAAGGTGTCAGGTAGCTGTCAGCTTGGCGATCGTGTTCATCGTCCTGGCGAGCTCGATGTCGAGCTTGGTGACGCCGCCGGCGTCATGGGTCGACAGCACCACCTCCACCGTCTTGTAGACGTTGCGCCATTCGGGGTGGTGATCCATTTTCTCGGCAACCAGTGCCGCGCGGGTCATGAACCCGAACGCCTCGTTGAAATCCTTGAAGACAAAGGTCTTCCCGATGGCGTCGCGGCCCTGAACCTCGGTCCAGCCCGGTATGGCGCCCAGTGCCTGCTTGCGTGCTTCCGGCGTCAGCCGCTCTGCCATGATCGCCTCCATTTTCAGGGGAACTTTACCCTAACACCGTGCATATGGCCCTGGTTCAGACCGGATTTCGTCCATCCGCTAACCATGACGGAGATGTAACCCCGCGGGACAAGAAATTTGCTATGATTACAGGTGTAAATCGCCGGCCAAGATGAAACTGAGCCTCAAGCGCCTGTTTGGGAGATCGATGACCGGGGGATTGGACCTGGCCGAAGCGCCCACCCCGCCTTCGCCGCGATCAGCGGCGCGGAAGACGGCGCTCGTGTCTCTGGCGCTGGTGCTTGCGATCATCGGCGCGCTCGTCGGCGGATACTACTTCGCGATGCGGCCGGTGACGTTGAAGATCGCGGTCGGTCCGGCCAATAGCGACGACCTCAAGGTGGTGCAGGCGCTGACGCAGGCTTTCGCGCAGCACAAGAGCTTTGTGCGGCTACGCCCGATCCAGACCGACGGCGCCACCGCCAGCGCCGATGCGCTCGCGGAAAACAAGGTCGATCTCGCCATCGTGCGCGGCGACGTCGACGTGCCGAAGAACGCGCAAGCCGTCGCGACCCTGCGCAAGAACGTCGTGGTGCTGTGGTCCGTGCCCGGCAAGGGCAAGAAGAAGGGCGCGAAGATCACCAAGATCGCGCAGCTCGCCGGCCATCGCGTCGGGGTGATCGGCCGAACCCAGGCCAACGTCAATTTGCTCAAGGTGATCCTCCAGCAATACGGCGTCGATCCCGCCAAGGTCGAGGTCATACAATTCCCGGCCAATGAAGCCGCCGAGGCGATCAAGGCCCAGAAGGCCGATGCCTATCTCGCAGCCGGCCCCGTCAACAGCAAGATCACGTCGGATGCGATCGCGGCTTCCGCCAAGGACAGCGGCACGCCGACGTTCCTCGCGATCGATTCCGCGGACGCGATCGCGCAAAACCATCCCGTCTACGAAGCATCGGAGATTCCCGCCGGCACCTATGGCGGCTCGCCCGATCGCCCCGATGACGAGGTCAAGACCATCAGCTTCTCGCACCACATCGTGGCGCGCAAAGGTGTGTCCGATACCACCATCGCGGCGTTCACGCGCCAGCTCTTCGCCGTGCGCCAGCAACTGGTGGCGGAATTCCCGATGGCGGCGAAGATCGAGACGCCCGACACCGACAAGGATGCGGTGATCCCCGTGCATCCGGGCGCCGCCGCCTTCGTCGACGGCGAGGAAAAGACCTTCCTCGACAAATACAGCGATTACATCTGGTGGACCCTGATGGCGCTCTCGGCGATGGGCTCGATCGGCGCCTGGTTCGCGGGCTACCTCAAGAAGGACGAGCGCGACAACAACAGCCATTTGCGCGACCGCCTGTTCGACCTGATCGCGGCGGCGCGCAAGAGCGAGACGACCGACGAGCTCGACCAGATGCAAACCGAGGCTGACGAAATCCTGCGCGACACGCTGCGCTGCTTCGATCACGGCGCGATCGAAGAGGGCGGGCTCACCGCCATCAACATCGTGCTCGATCAGTTCCACGCCGCCGTCGCCGACCGCAAGGCCGTGCTGTTTGCCATGCCGCAAAGCCTGCAGCGCGCAGGCGCGCAATTCAGGGCCGCCGGCAACGCGTAAACGCTTGCCGCGTTATTGCTGCGTCATACTGTCTCAGTATAGCTTTCGCTGTCATTCCGGAGCGCGCGCAGCGCGAGTCCGGAATCTCGAGATTCCGGGTCCGGTCGTTCGGACCGTCCCGGAATGACGGCGCGAGATGCGTACGAGACAAAAAGCGAAGCCGCCATGAACATCAAATTCTCCCGCCGCCGCTTCCTCACCACCAGCGCCGGCGCACTCGGCGCGATCGCGATGCCCCATCTCTCGCGCGCGGCCGACCGGCCGGCGGTTACGCATGGTGTGCAGTCCGGCGACGTCACGGTCGACGGTGGCGTGGTCTGGGCGCGCACTGACCGGCCATCGCAGATGCTGGTCGAGGTGGCCACGACCGAGTCCTTCAGGGATGCCCGCGTGCTGCCGCCGATCGCGGCGCTGCCGGAGAGCGACTTCACCGCGAAGATGCTGATCGAGAACCTGCCGGGCGGACAGGACATCTTCTATCGCGTCCGCTTTCGCGATCTCTCGCATCCCGCGATCGAGGGCGAGCCGGTGATCGGCCGCTTCCGCACCGCGCCGGCCGACCGTCGCGACGTCAGCTTCGTCTGGGGCGGCGACGTCGCAGGGCAAGGCTGGGGCATCAATCCCGATGATGGCGGCATGTTCACCTTCTCCGCGATGCGCAAGCATCGTCCGGATTTCTTCCTGCATTCCGGCGACACGATCTATGCCGACGGTCCGATCGAATCCGAGGTGAAGCTCGCCGACGGCAAGACCTGGAAGAACGTCACCATCCCCGAGAAGGCCAAGGTCGCGGAGACGCTGGACGAGTACCGCGCCGCGCACAAATACAATCTCACCGACGACAACGTCCGCGCCTTCAATGCCGAAGTGCCGATCTTCGTGCAGTGGGACGACCATGAAGTGACCAACAACTGGTCGCTGTCGAAGGAGTTGCCGGCGTCCTACAAGGTGCGCGACATCTCTCTGCTGGCAGCCCGCGCCGGCCGCGCCTTTCACGAGATGTATCCGATGCGGGAGAGCATCGTTGAGCCGGGCCGCGTCTATCGCCAGATCTCGTACGGCCCGCATCTCGACGTGTTCATGCTCGACGAGCGCAGCTATCGCGGCCCGAACGGCGCCAATCTCGAAACCGCTTACGGGCCCGCCAGCTATTTCCTCGGCCCGGACCAGATCGCCTGGCTCAAGCGCGGCCTTCTGAATTCGCGTGCGACTTGGAAGGTGATCGCCTCCGACATGCCTATCAGTCTCGTCGTATCGGACACGCCGAAGGGCGGATCTGAAGCCATTGCGCAGGGCGACGGCCCGGTACGCGGCCGCGAGTTCGAGATCGCCGACATCCTGCGCTTCATCAAGATGGCGCCGATCAGCAACACGGTATGGCTGACCGCGGACGTGCACTACGCCGCCGCGCATTATTACGATCCGAACAAGGCGCAATTCCAGGAGTTCGAGCCGTTCTGGGAATTCGTCTCCGGCCCGCTACATGCGGGCACCTTCGGTCCGAACGCCCTCGACAACACCTTTGGGCCCGAGGTGCGCTTCGTCAAAGCGCCGGGCAAGGACAACCAGAACCTGCCGCCGTCTGCGGGCATGCAGTTCTTCGGTCACGTCAAGATCGACGGCGCATCCGGCCAGATGACGGTGACCTTGCGCGACCGCGCCGACGTCGCGCTGTGGTCGACCACGCTCGATCCGAAATTTGCCTGAAGCCGGGAGAACGCCGACGGGCGTTCAGGCGCCGCGCGAGCGCAGCGCGGCCTCCAGCGCTTCGCTCGAGCACGGCTTTTGCAACCGCGGCCGCGTCTTGAATTCGGGAGCGATCCGATCCTCGGCGCCGTAGCCCGTCACGAAGACGAAGGGAATCTGCGCAGCCGCCAGCCGGTCGGCGACGGCAAAGCTTTTCTCGCGGCCGAGCTCGACGTCGAGTAGCGCGAAATCCGGCGCGCGCGCTGCGATCGCCGCCAGCGCCTGCGCCACCGACCCCACGGTGCGCACGCTCCTCACGCCAAATCCGAGCAGGCGATCCTCGAAATCGATCGCAATGATCGGATCGTCCTCAACGATCAGAACATCGGCGGGCATGCCGGTCGAGCCGTCCGGGGGAGCAGGTATCATGATGGTGGATATCGAGGGCTGCATGTTCTTACCGATCGAGGACAGCCTCATCCCGACGCCTGCGCCCAGCGCATCGGAGGGTTCCCGGAACGAAACTCACCACAGAACAGTTTTCACGTCTGTCCACTTGTGCACACAGCCCATGATCGGACCTCGCTAGTGTTGAAAGGAGAGCAGGGGATTTACGATGGACGCGCGTATCAGCAAGACAACCGAAGTCGGTAGCCGGCCGGCCAACAATCTGCTGCGGCGCTTGAGTCCGGCTGACTACGCGCTGCTGGCACCGCACGTCACCCTGGACACCGCCGGGCCCAACGAGCTGCTCTACAGTCCCGGCGACGATGTCCAGGTCGTGCACTTTCCCTGCGGGCCGTCGCTCGCGACATTTCTCGTTCCCAATGAGGACGGCCGCGACGTCGAGACCATCCTGGTCGGCCGCGAAGGCGCAGTGGGCGGCATCGTCAGCGAGGGATTTTTGCCGGCCTATACCCGCATCTGCGTGAAATTCGGCGGACCATTCGCGCGCATTCACGTCGCCAAGCTGGACGCTGCCAAGATGCGCTCGGCCTCGCTGCGCAACATCTTCGCCCGCTATGCCGACTGCATGCTGGCGCAGATGTTCCAGTCCACCGCCTGCAACGCCATCCACTCCATCGAGCAGCGTACGGCGAAGTGGATCATTGCGGCGATGGAGCGGACCGGCGACGAGAGCAGCGTGCCGCTGACGCATGAGCAGCTCGCGACGCTGCTCGGGGTCGGCCGCAGCTATGCGAGCCGCGTGCTCCAGTCGTTCAAGGCCGAGGGCGTGCTCGATACAAGACGCGGCGCGATCCTGGTCCGCAATCTCGACGGCTTGCGCCTGCGCGCCTGCCTGTGCAACGACGCGGTGAAGATGCACTTCGAGGAGGTGCTGCGCGGGGTCTATCCGACTGAGGAGACCAGCCCCGGCTCGGCGCAGGGCTGATCGAGGCCCCGTCCCCGAGCAAAGGCCGGTTTGGTGCTGGATTTACCCTAACCCCCGGAGATTCCCGGACAAAATTCAGTCAACCAACCAGCAAAGAACACATTGTTTTTTGGCGGTTTTTGCATATATTGCGCCGCAACGCGTAGGGTGCCTGGTCGAGATGGCCGGGCGGCCCTTTTTGGGCGGAAAGCGCCCGTTTCCAGTCTTCCAGCGTTGTTTCGAGAAGAGGTCCCGGTCCGACCGGCGAGATCGCGCTTAACCCATTGTCCGACCGCAAAGAAGCTCACTCATGAACCTCCGTAACGTCGCCATCATCGCCCACGTCGACCACGGCAAGACGACCCTGGTCGACAAACTCCTCCAGCAATCCGGTACGTTCCGCGAGAACCAGAAGGTGACGGATCGCGCCATGGACTCCAACGATCTGGAGCGTGAGCGCGGCATCACCATCTTGGCCAAGGCGGCCTCGGTGCAGTGGAAGGACACCCGCGTCAACATCGTCGACACCCCCGGCCACGCCGATTTCGGCGGTGAGGTCGAGCGCATCCTGAACATGGTGGACGGCGCCCTGGTGCTGGTCGACGCCGCCGAAGGCCCGCTGCCGCAGACGAAGTTCGTGGTCTCCAAGGCGCTCAAGGTCGGCCTGAAGCCGATCGTCGTCATCAACAAGGTCGACCGCCCCGACGCGCGCCCGACCGAAGTCATCAACGAGGTGTTCGACCTGTTCGCGGCGCTCGACGCCAGCGAGGAGCAGCTCGACTTCCCGATCCTGTACGGGTCGGCTAAGCAGGGTTGGATGGCCGAAAGCCCCGAGGGTCCGCAGGACAAGGGCATGGAGCCGCTGTTCGACCTGATCCTGCGCCACGTCGCGCCGCCGACGGTCGAGGAAGGCCCGTTCAGGATGATCGGTACCATCCTGGAGGCCAACCCCTATCTCGGCCGCATCATCACCGGCCGCATCTCGTCCGGCGTGCTCAAGCCGAACCAGCAGGTCAAGGTGCTGCATGCTGATGGCAAGCTGGTCGAGTCCGGGCGCATCACCAAGATCCTGGCATTCCGCGGTCTCGAGCGCACGCCGCTCGATGAAGCCGAAGCCGGCGACATCGTCGCCATTGCCGGCCTGACCAAGGGCACCGTCGCCGACACCTTCTGCGATCCGACCGTCGAGGTGCCGCTGCCGGCGCAGCCGATCGACCCGCCGACCGTGTCGATGTCGTTCATCGTCAACAACTCCCCGCTCGCCGGCACTGAAGGCGACAAGGTGACGAGCCGCATGATCCGCGACCGTCTGCTGCGCGAAGCCGAGGGTAACGTCGCGTTGCGCGTTGTCGAGGCCACCGACAAGGATGCGATGGAAGTGTCCGGCCGCGGCGAATTGCAGCTCGCGATCCTGATCGAGACCATGCGCCGCGAAGGGTTTGAGCTCTCGGTGTCGCGCCCACGCGTCGTATACCAGAAGGACGAAGCGACCGGCGCCACCATGGAGCCGATCGAGGAAGTCGTGATCGACGTCGACGAGGAGCATTCGGGCGTCGTCGTGCAGAAGATGAGCGAGCGCAAGTCCGAGCTGGTCGAGATGAAGCCGTCCGGCGGCAACCGCCTGCGCCTGGTGTTCTACGCGCCGACCCGCGGCCTGATCGGCTATCAGGGCGAACTGCTCACCGACACCCGCGGCACCGCGATCATGAACCGCCTGTTCCACGGCTACGCCCCGTACAAGGGCGAGATTCAGGGCCGCCGCAACGGCGTGCTGATCTCCAACGACCAGGGCGAAGCGGTGGCCTACGCCATGTTCAAGCTGGAAGACCGCGGCCCGATGATGATCGAGCCGGGCTGGAAGGTCTACAAGGGCATGATCGTCGGCGAGCACACCCGCGACAACGATCTCGAGATCAACGTGCTCAAGGGCAAGCAGCTCACCAACATCCGCACCACGTCCAAGGACGAAGCGGTGCGCCTGACCCCGCCGATCCGCATGACGTTGGAAAAGGCGCTCGCCTATATCGAGGACGACGAGCTCGTCGAGGTCACCCCGAAGTCGATCCGCCTGCGCAAGAAGCACCTCGACCCGAACGAGCGCAAGCGCGCGGAAAAGTCCAAGGAAGCGGTGGCGTAAGGCCGCCGTTCTCAACGCTGTCATGCCCCGGCTTGACCGGGGCATCCAGTACGCCGCGGCTTATCGGTTCAACCACAAATGTCTCTGGAATACTGGATCACCCGCTTCCGCGGGTGATGACAGCTGTGCGCGTGGCGACTTCAGCACACCCAGCGAACGTGCTAGAGCCCGCCCATGACCTCCCTGCCCTCCTCCGTCAACGTCGTGATCATCGGCGCCGGCGCAGCCGGCCTCGGCGCGGCGCATGCGCTGCATGGCTCCGGCCTCTCCGTGATCGTGCTGGAGGCGCGCGACCGGATTGGCGGACGTGCCTGGACCGTGCAGGCCTCGCCTGAGGTCACCTTCGACGTCGGCTGCGGCTGGCTGCACTCGGCCGACAAGAACTCCTTCGTCGGAATCGCCAAGCAGCTCGGCTTCGAGGTCAACAAGGACCTGCCGCCCTGGCGCGAGCGCGCCTTCGGCAACGCGTTTCCACAGGCCGAGCGCGACGATTTCATGCGCGCGATGGACGCATTCTACGAGCGGCTGTGGCAGGCCGCGCAAAAGGGCAAGGACGAGCCCGCGAGCCTGAGCCTCGATCCGGGCAATCGCTGGAATCCCATGATCGATGCGGTCTCGACCTACATCAATGGCTGCGAACTGAAGGATATGTCGACACTGGACTGGGACGCCTACGAGGACAGCGACCTCAACTGGCGCGTCCGCCGTGGCTATGGCGCGCTGGTCGCGGCCTATGGCGCCCCCTGCCCGGTGGCCCTGGGCTGCAATGTCACGCTGATCGATCATTCCGGCCAGCGCCTCCGCATCGAGACGTCGCAGGGCACGCTGACCGCCGACAAGGTGATCGTCACCGTGCCGACCAATCTGATCGCGGACGAAGCCATCCGCTTCTCTCCGCCGCTCCCGGCCAAGGTGAGCGCCGCAGCCGGCCTGCCGCTCGGCGTCGACGACAAGGTGACGCTGGCGCTCGACGATGCAGAAGCCTTCCCGAAAGAGGGCAATCTGCGGGGTGCCACCATGCGCACCGAGATGGGCACCTACCACATCCGCCCGTTCGGCCAGCCCTGCATCGAGGGCTTTTTCGGCGGCAGCTTCGCCCGCGAGCTGGAAGACGCCGGCGACGGCGCCATCGCCGCGCACAGCATCGACGAGATCGCAGGCTTCCTCGGCAACGACATCAGGCGAAAGCTCAAGCCGCTCTACGAGTCGCGCTGGGCCCACGATCCCTTCGCAAGAGGCTCCTACTCGCATGCCCTGCCGGGGCACGCTGGTGACCGGGCCGTGCTGGCTGCGCCAGTGGATGGGCGGCTGTTCTTCGCGGGGGAAGCGACGTCGCCAAGCTTCTTCACGACGGCGCACGGGGCCAGGGACAGCGGAGAGCGCGCGGCGAAGGAAGTGCTGGCGGCTTCAGGCAAGCCGTAAGCGCCGGCTACGTCACTCAATCACCCGCGCCCGCAAATCCGCATCGGGAACGAAGCACGCATCATACTTCCCGAAGATGCGGTAGCGGTTGCGCGCGATGAGGCTGTACACGGGGCCTCGCAGCAGTTTTGGCACGGCGAACAACATCCGCACCCAACGCCATCCCGGCAGATGCGACAGCACGGTCAGCGCGGCGTCGGACTTCATAAAGACCACTCCGCCGTGAACCACGGCATTGGTGTCGGGATCGTCAGGATCGATGCCAAACGTACGTGCAAGCCGCGCCCCATAATCCGACTGGATCGGCGTGAAGCGAAACCGCCTCGCCGTGTCGCGCTTGGCGACGAAGCGGACCCAGCGCGAGCAGAAGATGCAGACGCCGTCGAACAGGATCACGTCGTCGTCGGGCCATTTGGGCATCAGTCTCTCTATCTTACGCGTTTTCTTCACGCGAACCGGGATCCACTTCGCTCGAAAACGCTATCGATTATCCAGCATCAGCAGCGCGACCAGCATCAGCACGATGGCCGGCCCTGTCTTCACCAGCGCGCCGAGCGGCTCGACCCAGAGGTCGGGCGTGAGGACCGCCGCGCCGACCATATAGCCGAGCGAAGCGACGATGCCTGCGATCAAACCGATCGCCGCGGTGCGGCGGAAGGCGATCAGCATGCCGATGCTCATGTCCATCAGGCTGGTGCCGATGGTGATGGGATCGACCAGCGCGGGCGAAAAATTGTGCGCGGTCAGGATGCCGGCGGCGGCGCGGTAGGAGACGAACAGCGCGATGAAGCCGGAGACGAGCCAGAACGCAATGAGGCCGGCGAAGATCAGCGCCTTGATCAGGAATAGTCGCGCGAACCATTTGTCCTGGATGGTGGCGGGATGGCGCCCGATCGTATCAGTCAACGTCTTCGGCACGATGCCCGTGGCGGCGATCCAGGCGGAGGGATCGCCGGTCACGCCGCGGCGCAGCTCGGCGATGGCGGTGGAGCGCATCGGCGGCATCCAGCCGAGATAATTGGCGAGATCGCCGATCTTCGCGCCGAGATCGAGCATGAAGGATGGCACCACGAGGCGCGGCCAGCTGGCCGTACCGAAGGCGTGGCGGAACTGTTTGATCACGCCGGCCATGCTGAGCGGCTCGGCCTGCATCAGGTCCCACGTCACGGCTTTGACTGAGGCGTCGTCGATATCGCGCGCGGCGAGCCAGGCGATGGTGGCCGAAATGTCCTCGACTGCGACGGACTGGAATGGCGTCGACATCGCCTTCTGCGGCAGGTCGAGCGGGAAGGCGGCGAGCGCACGCAGCATGGCGCTGCCGCCATAGGCTGATGGCGCGACGACGAAGCCTGGCCGCAGGATCGCGTGGGGATTGCCGGAGGCTGCAATCAGGCGTTCGGCCTCGCGCTTGGTCGTCGCGAAGGCGGTACGATCCGCCTCCGCGGTCCCGGGGATCGAGATGTGCACCAGCCGGATCGCGCAGCCGCTGTCGGCGATCGCCTGAAGCAGGCGCGCGACGAAATCGCGATGCACCGCACCGGTGTCGCTGCCGGGACCATCCTGGAGCACGCCGAGACAGTTCACGACGACGTCGACGGCGTGCTCGCGGAAGAGGCGCATCAGCGCGGCTACATCGAGCGACAGGATCGGCCGCTCGATGTCCAGCGCGCTCATCTTCTGCGCGGGCGACAGGCTGCGTGCGACGCCGACCACGCGAAATCCCCGCACACGCAGATCGTCGGTGACGAAGCGCCCGATCAGGCCGGAGGCGCCGAGCACCAAAACGGTTTGCTGGGTCATCGCATCTCTCAAAACGGTTTCGCGATCATCAGCCACAGGATCAACATCGTCGCGCCGAAGCCGGGGAAACCGAACGCGAACCAGCGGCGGTAGAGCAAGAAGTAGCGCTCCGGGAGCGCGCTGCGCTGCTCGGCCGCCTTGCGCGCGAGATCTCGCATCTCGATCTGCATGAAGACGACGGGGACCCAGAACAGGCCCGCAAAGACGTAGAGCCCAAGCGAGGCCAGCAGCCAGCGTTCCGTGATCGGCATGGCCGAAAGCATCATCAGCACGCCGCCCGTCACCGGCTGGAGGATCACGGCCGACAGCGTGAAGATCGCGTCCGCAATCACCACCACCGAAGCGGTGCGCGCGATGAATTCGGCGTCGTTCGTGCGATGCGCCATCAGCATGAAGAAGGCGATGCCGGTGCCGGTGCCGAGAATGACGATGGCGCCCAGCACATGGAGGTATTTGACCAGGAGATACAGCGTCATGGCTTCTTGGCCGCCGCCGGTTTGGACTGGTTCAGCGCAAGCCCGAGCTCGCGGCTGGCGGCTTTGACGCCGGCTTCGCTCTCGATCATCCAATGCCCCTCGCTGCCGACGGCCGGCAATGTGCGGAAGTCCACCTTGCCGCCTCCACCGCGAAACGCATCGGCCAACTGCCGCGAGAACGCCGGCGCGAAGTAGCTGTCATTGGTCGCCACGAGCCATGTCACGGGAATACGCGCCGCCTTGCCGAACCCGGCCGCCGCGGCGAGAAGCGTCTGCGGCGCGCAGATCCGGTTCGGTTCGTCATTGGCGTGGCCACCGCGCCCCGGCGCAAGCGCGATGATCGCGGAGATCGCGTTCGGATCGGCATTCGCGAGCGCCAACGCCCCCCAACCGCCGGCGGAATGGCCGAGCACGACCGCCGAGTCTTGGCGAACGAAATCCTGCTTTCGCAAAAAATCCAGCGCGAGCGAAATTTCGGCGGCCGTCGCGCGACCGGAACGCGCGTAATCCGCCTCGTCGCAGCCGCCCTGGTCCTCGACATAGCGGCCGCCGGTCGCACCATGGCCGAGCCGCTCCGGCACCAGCACGGCGAAGCCGTGCGCGACGAGAAACGCGACCAGCGCGCGGTATTCAGGCTGCGGCATTTGCGCCCGGCGCAGCACATTCTGCGTCGAGGCATGTGCGATCACCGCAAGCCGGAACGGACCGGCGCCGACGGGGCGAAACAGCAGCGCATGCGCGGCAATGTCGGTATCCGGCGATGGCACGCGCCATTGTTGCCGGCGAAACGGCTCGCCCTCCTCACCCGATGACCCAAACGTGACCTGTGCGCACAGAGGCGACGCCAGCAGCAAGGGCAGCAGAGGCAGGACGGCGAAGATGTTGAAGAGGCGCATGAATCGCCGCAGGCGAACACGGACAGCGACGGATCTGCAGGAACGAATCATTTTCGGCGGGCTTTTTGCGTTGCCATCGCGGTTCATTGGTTACCGCAGGGCAGTTTTGCACCGGCAATGGCAGGCCGGTGCCGTTCGAAATGGCGTCTTGTCTTCTTTCGGTACAACATGGTTAAAATACTGATGCACAAAATCCACACGTTAACCGATAATTAACGATAGGTCTTGCCGCCGGCGCGGCGACTTGGTTTGATCGTGTCCATGAGCACAACCCTGATCGAGGTCCGGCCGGCCAAAGCTGCAGATGCAACTGCGGTGGCGTCCACCCATGACGAAGCCTGGCGCTCCGCCTATCAGGGCATCATTCCCGGCGGCGAACTGGAAAAGCTGATCAACCGCCGCGGTCCGCAGTGGTGGGACAGTGCGATTCGCAAAGGCAGCCGCGTCAGCGTGCTCGTGTTCGGCGACAAGATCGCCGGCTATGCCAATTACGGCCGCAACCGCGCCCGCAGCCTGCACTTCGACGGCGAGATCTACGAGCTCTATCTGCGTCCGGAATTCCAGGGTCTCGGCTTCGGCCGCCGCCTGTTCACCGCAGCCCGCCGCGACCTGATGCAGAGCGGCCTGAAGAGCATGGTCGTGTGGGCGCTCTCGGACAACGATCCGGCGACCGAGTTCTACCGCGCCTTGGGCGGCCGCATGGTGGCGCGCTCCTCCGAGCGTTTCGGGCCGAAGTCGCTCGACAAGGTTGCCTTCGCTTGGACCAATTGAGCTGCTGAAAGTCTAGCCGGCAGCGCTTCCCATCCGTCGATACCGTTGCCTTTTGAGCCGGTAGTCGCTGGATTCATTATTTCACAAAAACACGATGGATTGGCGCGCCAAGCCCGCGTATGACAGCGCCAAAATCGCTGCCGGGCGCGATTTAACCTCGGCAACAACGGAGCCTTGAATGCGTATCGATGCGGTCTCGATCGGAAAAAACGTACCCCACGACGTCAACGTCATCATCGAAGTCCCCGTGGGCGGCGAACCGATCAAATACGAGATGGACAAGGAAGCCGGCACGCTCGTTGTCGACCGCTTCCTCTACACGCCGATGCGTTACCCCGGTAACTACGGCTTCATCCCGCACACGCTGTCCGATGACGGCGATCCCTGCGACGTGCTGATCATCAACACCCGCGCCATCATCCCCGGCGCCGTCATGAGCGTGCGCCCGGTCGGCGTGCTGTTCATGGAAGACGAAGCCGGCGGCGACGAGAAGATTCTCGCGGTGCCGTCGTCGAAGCTGACGCAGCGCTACGACAAGGTGAAGTCGTACTCCGACCTGCCCGACATCACGCTGCAGCAGATCCAGCACTTCTTCGAGCACTACAAGGATCTCGAGAAGGGCAAGTGGGTGAAGATTTTGCGGTGGGGCGGCCCGGAAGACGCGCAGAAGCTGATCCTCGAAGGCATCGAGCGCGAGAAGAAGAAAAAGGCGTAAGATTGCGTGTCCCGGACGCGGTGCATCACGAAGTGATGCGCCGCGCAGCGTCCGGGGCGCGAGACCTGGAGTTAAACCGCCGGCTTCGGCAGCCCTGCGATCGCGCACGCCGCGCGCAGCGTATTCACCAGCAGGCAGGCGACCGTCATCTGGCCAACGCCGCCCGGGACCGGCGTGATCGCGCCGGCAACGGCGAGTGCTTCCTGATAGGCGACATCGCCGACGAGGCGCGTCTTGCCTTCGTCCTTGGGGATGCGGTTGATGCCGATGTCGATCACGGTCGCGCCCGGCTTCAACCAGTCGCCGCGCACCATCTCGGGCTTGCCGACCGCGGCATAGACGAGGTCGGCGCGCTTCACGAGCCCGGGCAGATCGCGCGAGCGCGAATGCGCGATGGTCACCGTGGCATTCTCGTTGAGCAGCAATTGCACCAGCGGACGGCCGACCAGATTGGAGCGCCCGATCACGATGGCATTCATGCCTTCGAGCGAGGCGTGGACGCTCTTGGTCAGGATGATCGAGCCGAGCGGCGTGCAAGGCGACAGCGCTTCAAAGCCGCCGGCGAGCCGGCCGGCATTGTTCGGATGCAGGCCGTCGACATCCTTGCGGGGATCGATGGCGTTGATGACGGCCTCGGTGTTCAGGCCCTTCGGCAGCGGCAGCTGCACCAGAATGCCGTGCACGGCCGGATCGCGGTTGAGTTTTGCGACGACGGCCAGCAGATCGGCCTGCGACACGTCGGCCGGCAGCTTGTGCTCGAACGAGGCCATTCCGGCCGCCTGGGTCTGGGTGTGCTTGGAGCGGACATAGACCTCGCTGGCGGGGTCGTTGCCGACCAGAACCACCGCGAGGCCCGGCACCAGATTGTGCTCGCGCTTGACGCGGGCAACCTCGTCAGCGACGCGCGCGCGGAGTTCCGCAGCGATGACTTTTCCATCGATGATCTTGGCCGTCATGTCAGTTCCCCTGGTCTGTCGGTTTGGCGTCTGCCGATCTGGCTTGGGCGAGCTTGCGGAGGGCTTCGCCGAGCCGCGTCGGATCGCCGTCGACCGCGATCTGCTTCAGCCGCGAGGTGGCACCGGATAGCAGCTTTACACTGGCCTTGGGGACGCCGAGCGATTTCGCCAATAGCACCAGAACGGCCTTGTTGGCCTCGCCGCCATCGGCGATCGCGCGCACCCGCACCTTGAGCACGCTGCGGCCATCGGCCAATTGCTCGATCCCGTCGATGTCGTCGCGGCCGCCGCGCGGCGTCACCCGCAGCGCGATGCTGATTCCTGCGGCCGAATAGCGCCAGGGTTCCTTGAAGGCCTGTTTCGCAACCAAGGCGCTCCCGCCTGCTTAGATCACGTTCGGGTAGATGTAATACAGGATCACCCGCTCGATGAACATGATGAGCAGGATCAGGATGATCGGCGAGATATCGAGGCCGCCGAGGCTGGGCAGGAAATTGCGAATCGGCGCCAGCACCGGCTCGGTGATCCGGTACAGGAACTCCGCCACCGCCGATACGAACTGGTTGCGGGTGTTCACGACGTTGAAAGCGATCAGCCAGGACAGGATCGCGGAGGCGATCAGCAGCCAGACGTAGAGGTCGAGCACGATGATGACGATGTCGAGAACGGCACGCATTGAAGACTCTGGCTTTCGGTCGGGATTGACGCTTTTTGCTAGATATCGGTTCCCCCCGGCCCAAACAAGGGAAGTCGGTGCCGGGGATGGTTAAAACCGGGTCACACCCGTCCTTGACTTGACCTTGGCGGGGACTTAAATGGCGCCCGGTTGTCGGCCGCATTCACCAGAGCGGCCGCCAAACGGGGCCATAGCTCAGCTGGGAGAGCGCGTCGTTCGCAATGACGAGGTCGGCGGTTCGATCCCGCCTGGCTCCACCAGCCTTCGCAGGCTGCGCCTGCTTCGGCTCGGCAAGCCCTCTCGTAGCGAAGGCTGCCACGCCATAGCCCGCAGGGCGACGGCGGGCTTCATCCGAAAATCTCTCCCCCTACTTCCCCGTAAACCTCGGCGGCCGCTTCTCCATGAAGCTCGCGACCCCCTCCCGGAAATCGCTGCCGTTCAGCGCGACCATCATCTCGCGGTTGGCCTCGATCGTGGCCTCCGCCAGCGTCTGGAACGGAACCTCGTAGAGCTGGCGCTTGATCACGGCCATCGCGCTCGGGGAAACCATGTCGGCGAGGTCGCGCGCATAGGCATAGGTCTCCTCGCGCAGCTTCTCGGGTGAGCAGAGCCGGTTCACCAAGCCGATCCGCAACGCCTCCTCGCTCGACACGCGCCGGGCCGAGAGCAGGAGATCCATCGCATTGGCGTGGCCGACGATGCGCGGCAGCATCCAGCTGATGCCGTGCTCCGCGATCAGGCCACGCCGCGCGAAGGCCGTGGTGAAGACGGTATTGTCGGCGGCAAAGCGGAGGTCGCAATAAAGCGCGTGGACGAGGCCGATGCCGGCGGTCGCGCCGTTGAGCATGGCGATGACGGGCTTTCCGATCGACGGATAGAAGCCATAGCGCGTCTGCCAGTCCGGCCGGCGGTTCATGTCGAAGGGCGGCAGGTTCGAGGCACGCCTGACGTCGTTGGGGTCGAGCCCCTTCAGCGCATCCATGTCGGCGCCGGCGCAGAAGGCGCGGCCCGCGCCGGTGAGCACGATGACGCGGACATTGTCATCGGCGCTCGATGCTTCCATCGCATGGCGCACGTCGCGCTCCATCGTCGGCGTCCACGCATTCATGCGATCAGGGCGATTGAGCGTGATGGTCGCGACCTTGTCGCTCACCTCATACAAAATGTGTTCATAGGCCATGACGCTCTCCCTGTGTCTGCCGGCACGCGTTCGCGCGCGCTCGTTAGGAACGAGCCTAGCATATCCAACGGTGAGGCAAGAGCTTGCGCCAAGGCCTTGCGCGAAGGCCTTGCGCAGAGGCGCGATCACTCGGCGGCTT
Organism: Bradyrhizobium sp. 956_D2_N1_4; assembly: GCF_052076025.1. Taxonomy (NCBI): domain Bacteria; kingdom Pseudomonadati; phylum Pseudomonadota; class Alphaproteobacteria; order Hyphomicrobiales; family Nitrobacteraceae; genus Bradyrhizobium; species Bradyrhizobium sp. 956_D2_N1_4. Next base: position 7,540,617 of record NZ_CP197237.1, read on the forward strand.
GCGCCAGCACCCGCCGGCGCGCCAGCCAGCCGTCGATGAAATGATCGAGCCAAGCCCGCTCCGCAACGTCGTAGACGGCACGGTCCGCGAAATGATGATGCCGCTCGCGCGCGCCAGGCGCGCTGAGGCCGTCATAGCCGCGCGTGGTCCAGCAATGCATCATCGCGCAGGTCACGTCAGGATGAAACTGCACCCCGAAAGCATTGCCGGTGCGGAACGCCTGGATCGGAAAATCATCGCCTTCCGCAAGCAGCTCAGCGCCGACGGGCAGTTCAAATCCTTCGCGATGCCAGTGATAGACCTGCGCCGGCCAATTCGGGCAGAGCGCGTGGCCCGCGGCGGTCGGGCGGATCGGATAGTAGCCGATCTGGGTCAGCGCCTCCGCATGCGGCGCGACGCGGGCCCCCAACTGCATCGCCAGCATCTGCGCGCCGAGGCAGATGCCGAGGAACGGTCGCTGTTCGCGGAGCGGAATTTCGATCCAGTCGATCTCGCGACGGATGTAGTCGTCGGGATCGTTGGCGCTCATCGGACCGCCGAAAAAAACAGCGCCGGCATGCTGATCGAGCGTATCGGGCAGGGGATCGCCGAAGCGGGGACGGCGAATGTCGAGGCGATGGCCGAGCGCGCGCAGCGCATTGCCGACGCGGCCGGGTGTCGAGGATTCCTGATGCAGGATGATCAGAACCGGCAACCGGGCTTCGGAGGCGGCGGCGCTCGGCGTCCTTCTGGGGAAGGGCACCAATTCTGCGCCACCAAACCTGTCCGTCCGGAACGACATGGCCTCTGCGAGTGCTATCGGTTCAGACCGCTAGCATAGCTAAGCGGTAGTTAACATCGTGTGAGTTCGCGCACACGCGTCCCGATATTGAAGCAAGCTCCGGGCCACTACGGAGCTTTGAGCTTTCTTCAAAGCGTTTTCGAGCGAAGTGGATACCGGTTCGCGTAAAGAAAACGCGTCAAAACAAGAAATCAGTGCCGCTGCCTCTGGAACCGGCTGGTGGCGGACAGGATGAAGCCGCGCGGGAAGAAACGCAGCGCGAACGGCACGATCTTGATGCCGAGACCAGGCAGCACTGCCCGTTTGTTGGCCATCAGGCCACGATAGGCTTGCTGCGCGACATCGGCGGCAGACACGTTGAGAAGAGTTGTGTCATGCCCGGACCCGACGCCGGCGCGCGCCTGGAATTCGGTGGGCACCGGACCCGGGCAAAGTACGGTGACGCGAACGCCGCGCGGCGCGAGCTCCGCCCGCAGGGCCTCGGTGAGGGAAATCACATAGGCCTTGGACGCGTAGTACACGGCCATGCCGGGGCCGGGCAGAAAGCCCGCGACCGATCCGACATTGAGAAGACCGCCCTTGTTCCTGATCAGCTGATCGGCAAAGCGCAGCGACAGATCCGTCAGAGCCCGGACGTTGACATCGACGATGCCGACCTGTTCGACGCGGTCGCGCTCGATCGCATCGCCGAACACGCCGAAGCCGGCATTGTTGACGAGATGGTCGAGCTCGACGCCTTCGGCGGCAAGCGCGGCGGCGATCTTGTCACCCGCATCCGCCTCCTGCAGGTCGCAGGCGATCACGATCGGCTTCTTGCCACCCTTGGCGGCGAGCTCGTTCGCAAGCGCCTCCAGCCGGTCCGCGCGTCGCGCCGTCAGCGCGAGGCGATGCCCGTTGGCGGCGAACACACGCGCCAGCTCCGTGCCGATGCCCGCCGAGGCACCGGTGATCAATGTTACCCGCTCAGTCACGATCGAAGTCTCTTGAATTGAAGTTTTTTGGCCCCGCAATGGCGGAACGAGAGCATAGGCCGAGCGCGACAGGCAAGCGTCACCGGCAGCATGGCTGCTTGAGCGGGCAACAGGGAAGCAGGAAAACCACGGATTTTACGGGGAAATCCGGGGCCGGGCTGGCCGACGGGGGTATATTAAAGTTTCGTCATGTGGTCAGCACAACCGCCGATAATACCGCGTCGAGACGGCTCAACCCCCGACGGCGCCGTCCTTGACCTGACCACCGGCGCGATTTGCGACCGCATGCTTGAGGTCGATCCGGTCGCGCTGGGCGATCCCGAGCAGGTCGGACGCGCGCCAAACGACGTTATCCTCGAACTCGGACACCTGGCCATCGGCATAGACCAGCTCCCACATCATCTGGACAATGCGCTTGCGGCCCTCTTCGTCGAGCGAGCGCATGATGACGCTGGTGAAGTGATAGAGGTCGACGGCCTCGCCCTCGACCTGGGTGGCGTCCGCGATCAGGCGGTCGGCGGTACCGCGATCCAGCCCGAAATGGTTTTCGATCACGCTGTGCAGCTTGCGCTGCTCGGTCGCCGTCGGCTGACCGTCCAGCGAGACCACGTGAACCAGCAGCGCGGTGGCCGCAAGCCGGTAATCGCCATCGCCGAATGCGCGATCCCCGGCATGAGGGGCCACAATGTCGGCGATGAATTGGCGCAGGCCGTCGAGCATAGGATCCTACCGAAAACGATGAAGCCGCGGGGGTGCGGCCGCCACCAGCATTATATGAGCAGGAAACTCAACCGCCGCAACGTGCGTCAGCTCCGCGCGGGCATTACCTTTCTGCAATCTGTCACGGTATCTCGTACACCACCATCTTGTCGGCGATGCCGCGCAGGGCCGCCTGCTTCTGGATCGGCTTGATCGCGCGCTGCTCGAGCACCTCGGCGACTGCGGGCGCATCGAGCACGGGGCCCGTGATGTGGATCTCCCGCGCCGTCGACAGGCTCTGGACGCGAGCGGCGATGTTGACGGTCTGGCCGAAATAATCCTGGCGTTCGTTGAGCATCACCGCAAGACACGGGCCTTCATGGATGCCGATCTTGACGATGAGATCGTCGGTGCCGCGCTGCCTGTTGAGCTCGTCCATCGCGGCCCGCATCCGCAGGCCCGCGACGATGGCGTGCTCGGGGCGGACGAAGGTCGCCATCACGGCGTCGCCGATCGTCTTCACCACCGCGCCCTTCTCGGAGGAGATGATCTCGAGCAGCGCATGGAAATGCGCGCGCACGAGATCGAAGGCGGCGAGATCGCCGACGCGCTCGTAGAGCGCGGTCGAGCCCTTCAAATCGGTGAACAGGAATGTCAGCGACGTGATCTGGAGCCGCTGGTCGAGGCTGAGATTGTCCGCCTTGAAGACATCGCGAAACGTCTGGTTCGACAGCATGCGCTTGGCGGTGAGGAACGGCTTGCGCTTGCCGATGAGATGATGGAGCGCCTCGGCCGCGATGAACACCGACGGCAACACGCGCACGCCGGCCTGGTTCTCCAGCGACAGCCGCAGCGGCCCCGGCCGCATGGTCGTCGTTCCCGTCGGAGCCTGCACCTTGTTGTACATGATCGCGAACTGCTGACGCTCCTTGGTCGGCTCGCCCTGGACGTCGATGAAATGGGCGGCGTGCGTCACCGGCTCGAAGATGATGATGAAGTCGCCCGGCAGTTGCAGCGACATGGTCGCTTTCTCGCCCGCCGGAAGCTCGAGTGTATCGAGCGTCACCTCGTTGGCGAGCGTCGCGAAGGATTCCTTGTTGAAGTCGACGCCGGAACTCCAGAATACCTGCTTGAAATATTCCCACACCGGAAGCGTATCGGGATCGTGCGCTGCGATGCGCCGCACGCGCGGATTGACGGTGAAGGAGACCTCGACCTGATCGTCGACCGACGCCTTGTAGCCGCAGGCGCAGAGCGCGCAGTGATAATCGTCCGGCTTGAGCGCCTTCAGCGTCGAATGGGCGCCCAGCACGCCGCCGCAGCCCGGACAGAGCACGTTCCAGCCGAGATCGAACAGTCCGAGCCGCGCCGAATGCAGGAAGGTGGAGATCGTGTGCTCTTCGTCGAGGCCATGCTGCCTGGAGAAATCGAGGACATTGACGCGGTTGAGCTCGTGATCCTCGCCGTTCTCGATCAGGTGCGCGATCGCGTCGACCACCTTGGCATCGGCGGTCTGCTTCAGAACGGAAAACTGGGCCTGGATGTCGCTCATGGCGGAGGCTCTATCTGGGGTGGATCGCGCCATCGGGCAGACGAATGTCTGTCACCGACGCGTGATGCGGAACAAAGGTGAGTGGTCCGGCTGGGTCGTCACGACGCCGAGCGGGATCACCGGAACCCTGTCGGCAAGCTCGATACGGAACGCGCCGATCAACCGGGCCAGCGCCAGCACGGATTCGGCTTGCGCGAACGGCGCGCCGATGCAGACGCGCGGACCCGCGCCGAACGGCAGGTAAGCGAAACGGTCGGGCGCCTCGTTCGACATGAAGCGTTTTGGGATGAAGGCGTTCGGCTGATCCCACAGCTTCTCATGCCGGTGCAGCAGCCAGGGCGCGATCATGATGATGTCGCCCTTGCCGATCTCGACGCCGGCCGCATTGTCCTTCTCGCGCGCGGCACGCGCGACCAGGAAGGCCGGCGGATAGAGCCGCATGGTCTCCTCGATCACCGCGCGGGTGAACTTCTGGCGATCGATGTCGGCCATGCTGTCGAGATGCTCGCCGTGGGTCTCGGAGGCAACTTCCTCCTGCGTCTCCGGATCGAGCGCGAGCAGATAGAGCGCCCAGAACAGCGCCGTCGCCGTGGTCTCGTGACCCGCCAGGATCATGGTCGCGACCTCGTCGACGAGTTGCGCATCCGAAAAGCCCTTGCCGGTCTCAGGATCGCGCGCCGCGTCCATGAGATCGAACAGGTCGCGCGGCGGCGCGCCGTCCTTCTTGCCCATCGTGCGCCGCTCGGCGATCAGCATCGCGACGAATTCGGTCCAGCGCTTGCGGAAGCGGGCGCGGGCAAAATCCATCGGGGTCGGCCAGGACACCGGCAGCAGCATGTCGAGGAAATAGGGCCGTCCCAGCCGCGCGCCGTATTCCATGACGAAGTTGCGCAAGGTCGGGCCGTGACGGTCCATGCCGAACGAGAACATCGTGCGCCCGGCGATCTCCAGCGTCATACGCTGCATCGTCTCGCGCAGATCGACCGGCTCGCTTGTTCGCGCATCGAGCTTTGTGATGGTCTCGTCGAGCACCGCGGTCATATGCGGGACGAGATTTGCGGTCGCACGCGGCGTGAAGGCCGGCGCGAGCGTACGGCGCTGATGCGCCCAGGCGTGGCCTTCCGCGATCAGAACTCCTTCGCCGAGCACCGGACGCAGCATGCGGATCCCCGCCGGCGTGCGCGTGTAGTTTTCATAATTGCTGAGCAGGACATGCCGAATTGCATTCGGCTGATTCAGAATGAAGCTGTTGTGGAGGAAAAAGCGGCCCTTGATGACCTCTTCTTCGTAGGCACGCTGGCCCCAGGTCGCGATCATGTTCTGCTTGAGGACCGCGACCCGGCCGAAAAACGACATGTCGTCGGGCGCACGCGGCGGGGTCGGAGGGATGATGGGCCGACGCACACTGGCGATGTTCATGGCTCTCTCCCGCAGATATAACCCAGGCCAATAGCTAGTAAGTCAGCTCGGCAATCGCAATCCTGTTCTCGGAGGCGGGCCAGGCGCGCGCCACAATTCGTTCTTCGGCGAACTGGGCCACGATGTTACGCCCGGCCTCCGCGGCCGGGAGCCGCAAGGTTGCTGCCGAATCCGTGGGCACACCCGGCTTGACGTCGGCCGGCTCCTTGCCGTCGAGCAGCACCACGTCCCGCGGCAGGCCGAGATAGCCGCGCGGTCGCGACATGATCACGACGGCGCCGGCATCCTTGTCCGCCGGCCCGAGCGGGCGCGCGGCACGCAGATGCACGACATCGGACGAGCGCGGGAAGGGCGTGCGGTAGATATGCGTCGTCGGCGCGTCCGGCGATGTCAGGACGAATTCGAGGAACCAGGAAGGCTCGACCTGCGCCGGACCCCAGCGGCCGTCGGCGCCGGTCTTCGCGCTGTGCACCGCGCCGCCTTTGCGCTCGCCGGTATCAGGATCGACGCGGAAGACATCGACGGTTGCACCTGCCACCGGGCGATTGGTCGACACGCCGCCTGGCGTACCGGTCACAAGGCCGCTCAAACTGACGCTCTGCTCCGGCACAATCGCGATGCGCGCGGGCTCGCGGCCGGCAATGAATTTGTAGATCTCGCGGAAGGCGCGCGGGTGAAACGCCACTTCGCGATGGTCGAGCGCGCCGAGCACGAGATTGGTGGCGCCCTTCAACTCCGGCCCTTCGACGGTAACACCGGTCGGCGTGCCGGGCTTGCCGATGAAGCGGCCATCCGCCTGGGCGTATTTGTCCATGCCGTCGCTGCGCAGCGTAAGGAAGGCAACACCCGGCGTCACCTCGCTCTCGCCCTCGTTGAGACCGCGCAGAAATGTGCCGCGGCCGTTGAACTCGTTGTTCGGCTGGTCATCGGTCGCGAACACGCCGTGATTGGGTGTGCCGCACAGCACAGCATGGCTGACATCGCCGGCACCGCCGTTCCTGATGACGTTGCGAATCGCATAGCCACCGCGCGAGCTGCCGACCAGCGCCACGCGGGCCGCGCCGGCGCGGCGCTTCAATTCCGCGATGGCCGCCGCGAGTTCGCGGCGCTGGTCCTCGGTCGAGGAGCGCCCCGCTTGCTCGACCTTGTCGTCGCTCCGCGCATTGGGATCGGTGAAGTTGATCGCCATCATGCGATCGCGCGCGACGCCGTTGGATTCCATTCGCCACAAGGTCGTCATCCAGAGCGCGTCGTACTCGCCATTGCCGTGGACGAACAGGATCGGCGGCACCTCGGCATTCTGAGCCGTGGGCGCGGTCTGGGCCAGCGCGCCTGTCCGCAAGCTCGCAACCGCGAAAGGCAAGCTGCCTGCCCCCAGCAGGATCGACCGTCGCGACAGCTTCATATGTTTCTCCGGAAAAACCATGTCTTTGTGCCGCTTATAGCGGCCTAACCACTGGACAGCGAAGGACTTTCGCAGGCATCACTGAACCTGCCGGAATCACCCAAAGACCATTCCAAGACCACTTCTGCCAGCCCATATGGAAGGGGATATGACCGAGCAGCCGAACCGTCAGAAATTCGCCGGCGACGGCATCGCCGCACCCCTGCGGTACACCGTGTTCCGGCGCATCTGGCTCGCCAGCCTGCTCTCCAATCTTGGCCTCTTGATCCAGGGCGTGGGCGCGGCCTGGGCGATGACGCAGATGGCGGCATCAGCCGACAAGGTGGCGCTGGTGCAGACCGCGCTGATGCTGCCGATCATGCTGATCTCGATGCCGGCCGGCGCCATCGCCGACATGTATGACCGCCGCATCGTGACCTTGATTTCGCTCGCGATCGCGCTGATCGGCGCGACTGCGCTGACGGTGCTGGCCTGGCTCAAGCTGATCACCCCGGAAACGCTGCTCGTGTTCTGCTTCGTGGTGGGCAGCGGCAATGCGCTGTTCGGGCCGGCGTGGCAATCCTCGGTCAGCGAGCAGGTCCCGCCCGAATCACTGCCGTCAGCCGTCGCACTGAACGGCATCAGCTACAATATTGCACGCAGCTTCGGTCCCGCGGTCGGCGGCGTCATCGTCGCCTCGCTCGGCGCGGTGGCCGCGTTTGCCTGCAACGCGATCCTCTATCTGCCGCTGCTGGTGGTGCTGCTGCTCTGGCGGCGCAACACCGAGCCCTCGCGCCTGCCGCGGGAGAAGCTCAACCGCGCGATGGTCTCGGGCTTCCGCTACATCACCAATTCGCCGCCGATCAAGATCGTGCTGTTGCGCACATTGGTGATGGGCCTGATTGGCGGCGCCATCATGGCCCTGATGCCGCTGATCGCGCGCGACCTGCTGCATGGCGGCGCGCAGACCTACGGCATCATGCTGGGTGCCTTCGGCATGGGCGCCGTCGTCGGTGCGCTCAACATCCATGAATTGCGCAAGCGCATGAGCGGCGAGGCCGCGATCCGCGCCTGCACCATCTCGATGGCATTTGCGATGGCCGCGCTTGCCGTGAGCACGGAGCCGGTGCTGACGGCGGCGGCGCTTGTGCTCGCCGGTGCGGTCTGGATGGCGGCCGTCGCGCTGTTCAACATCGGCGTGCAGCTCTCGGCGCCGCGCTGGGTCGCGGGCCGTTCGCTCGCGGCGTTCCAGGCCTCGATATCCGGCGGCATCGCGATCGGCGCCTGGGGCTGGGGCCATCTCACCGATTATGCCGGCGTCGAGGTCGCGCTGCTGACGGCCGCCAGCCTGATGCTGATCTCGCCGGTGCTGGGCATTTGGCTGGCGATGCCGCGCGTCGGCGCTCGCAACGAGGACGCGGACGTGCTCGCCGATCCCGAAGTCAAACTGTCGCTCACGGCGCGCAGCGGGCCGCTAGTGGTCGAGATCGAATACAGGGTGTCTCAGGAGAACGCGCGCGCCTTCCACAATGTGATGCAGGACGTGCAGCTCTCCCGGCAGCGCAACGGCGCCTATGGCTGGTCGATCGCGCGCGACATAGCCGATCCCGAATTGTGGACCGAGCGCTACCACTGTCCGACCTGGCTCGATTACTTGCGCCAGCGCAACCGCTCGACGCAGTCCGAGCGCGCGTTGCATCAGCAGGCGATCGATTTCCACATCGGCCCCGATCCGGTGCGGATCCGCCGCATGCTGGAGCGTCCGTTCGGCTCGGTGCGCTGGAAGGAAGAGACGCCGGATCGTGCCGGCGCCGAGGTGCTGCCGGTGGTCGCGAGCGCGGCGGGAAGCAGCACGTAGGTTTTGGCCTGTAGCCCGGATGGCGCGAAGCGCAATCCGGGACGATCTCACCGCGCGGGCAGACCCCGGATTTCGCTCATCCGGGCTGCGACGGCACTTCTTACTGCCCGTGATCCGTCAGCACCTTGTCGCAGGCTTTGCTGAGGCGGGTGCGGTTCTGCTTGAGGCAAGCGAGCACGGCGCCATCGCCATTGTTCATCACGGCACGGCAGAAGCGCGTCACATCGCGCGCGCAGGCATCGTGGCCGGGCTGCTGTTGCGCTGAGGCGCTCGATGCGCACAGAATCAAAGAAACAATGAAAAGAAATCTGGTCATCGCGTAATGCCTCTTACCCCAAGGAAGTGCGGGCGAAGCTAGTGCGACGATCCCGAGGCCGCAACGGCTTTATTACCGAGCGGGACTGGCGCGCGTGGCCCCGGCCTGACGCCGGGAGCACATCGCGAGGGGAGCCAACAACGATCGCCGTTGCGCGTTTTCCTACTGCTTGTCCTGGGCGTCAGCGACCTTGCGTGAGGCGCCCTTTGCGGGGTCCTTGTCCATCACCGCGCGGCAGCCGGCGCTCAGGTCGGAACGATGCTTCATCATGCACGCCGTGATCTTCGGGATGTTGGGGATTTCCGAGGAGCACAGACGGAAGGCATCGCCGGTGCACTGCTGCTGCGCCTCGGCCGAGAAGGCGAAGCTCGAGGTCGTCGCGACGATCGAGACGATGGCGGCAAAGCCCAGAGCCAGGCTGGTGTCGCGGATCCTACTCGTCAGCGATTTGGCAGAAAAAGACTTGGTCATTTGAAGCTCCCATGGGCGCCGCTGGAAGCGGGGCCCGTTGTTGGTGGGAACTACGATGCTCCGGCAAAACAGTTTCCACTGTGATGACGGTCACGGGTGGCCGCCCATCTGTGACCTCCGTCACATGGCGCACCTCGCTGAAAATCCGGCGCAAACGCCGTCGTGTTGGTGTCACGTTAACTGTTCCTTCGCATTAATGGCTCGTCGCGCGGGAGATTCCGCAGGGTTGGTTGCGTAATTGGAAAGAATAGCGATGCGTAATGCGTTGGGCCTGATGCTGGCCAGTGTAGTTGCGGCGGTCGTGATCGCCGTCGGCGGTTGGTTTTATTATTCCGCGCGCGCCGATCAGGGCGCCCCCAAAACAACGGCCGCCCGTGCCGCCGATCAATTGCCGGCACAGGCGAAGCTCGCCGCCAAGGATGACGTCGAGACCACCGCGGCGATCGCGGCCAGGCCGACGGCAGTTGCTCAGGCAGCGGCGCCTGCGCCCGCTCCAGCCATGCCGGTGCAGCCGAAGCAGGCCTGCGCCAATCCGAACGCGCTGGGCGTTGCCCGCGTGGTCGAGATCGACACCACCGGCGGACCCGGCTTCGGCTTCGAGCATTTCAAGCAGTTCGACTTCCTCACCGACAAGGAGGTCGTGCTGACCTTCGACGACGGTCCGTGGCCGGTCAACACGCCCGCGGTGCTGAAGGCGCTTGCGGATGAATGCACCAAGGGCTTGTTCTTCTCGGTCGGCAAGCACGCGACCTATCATCCGGAAATCCTGCGCCAGGTGCTGGCCCAGGGTCACACGGTCGGCACGCACACCTGGTCGCACGTCAACCTGAACAGCAAGAAGATGACGGAGCAACAGGTCAAGGACGAGGTCGAGAAGGGCTTCAGCGCGGTGAAGTTCGCGCTCGGCACCAACCCGGCACCGTTCTTCCGCTTCCCGCAGCTTCAGCACAATCCGGCGATGGTGAGCTATTTCGGCACCCGCAATGTCGCGATGTTCTCGACCGACATCGACTCCTTCGACTTCAGGAAGGGTGCCACGCCGGAGAAGATCGTCGACAACGTGATGACCAAGCTCGACAAGCTCGGCAAGGGCATCATCCTGATGCACGACTTCCAGAAGCACACCGGCGAAGCGATGCCGGCGCTGCTCGCGCGGCTGAAGGCTGGCGGCTACAAGGTCGTGCAGATGAAGGCCAAGGCAACGCTCCAGACGCTGCCGGAATATGACGAGGCGCTGCTGAAGGACCTGAAGGTGCCGACCTCGAGCGCGCGTCCGATAACGAGCGTGGTGCAGACGGTGTCGCAGTAAGCCCGAACCGCTTCCTCAATACGCGCATGGCCGGGCTCTTGCCCGGCCATTTGCTTTTGGTGGGAGCAGCAGCCTTACCAGTAGATGCCGTGGCGGTGCAGCTCGCTGATGATGCGGCCTTCGGTCCAGCTGCGCTTGTGCTTCGGCTTGCCCGCCTTTGCGGTCTTCGTGGCGGGCTTGCTCGTCTCCGCTGGCGCTGAGGTCGTCGTTGTCGCGGCCACGGCAGGAGCCGTCGCCACGGCGGGAGCAGGGGCCGAGACTGCCGGCGGACGATCGACGTATTTCGGCGCTTCCGCGGCTGGCGCGACTTCGCTGACTTGCGTCGTCGGAGCGGTGGTCGTGGTGGCTTGCGGAGCGGCCGTCGCCATGGCCAGCGACAGGCTGCGGTCGCCAGCATGGGCAGATGCAGAAGCCAGGACCATGGCGGCGACGAGAATGATCTTGCGCATGTGAAATCTCCCCGTGTTTGCGTGACCAGGAGACTAGGGGAGATGGGATCTGCATTATGTGACTGTCATCACGTTGACTGCGCGCTCGGTCTTGAACCCGCGATCAGCATTCGCGGCGATCGACCCGCAACGTCATGTCGCGTTTCGCGATTGTTTCCAAATGTTTCTGATTGTGGTAGACGCTCGACACGTATCACAAGGCGTGCCGAGTCCGCCCGTTATGACCTTCATCAAGCGAGTGAAGCGTAAGCTGCTGCCGCCGCGAGAGGTTGTTCAGGGGTACGAGAATCCGGAACTGGTCGAAACGATTTTCCTAAAGACAATCAACTACAACCCGGACAGCGACTGGCCGCTGGTCGCGGGCATGAACACGGTTCTGGATTTCGGCGGAGGCGCTGGCCTGCATTACAAGGTGGCGCGCCGGCAATGCCCGGACATTCGATGGGCGGTGGTTGAGACGCCTGCAATGGTGCGGCGCGCCAAGCAGCTTGGCACCGATAGGCTGATGTTTTTCGAACGCATCGACCAGGCCGCCGACTGGCTCGGCAGTGTCGATCTCCTCCACTCGAATGGGGCCATACAGTACGTCCCGGATGCATTGGAGACCGTCAGAACGCTGTGCTCGGTTCGGCCGGCAACGTTGGCATGGTACCGCGTTCCGATCAGCGAAGAGACCCGGCGAGAGGTGCAGACCTCGTACCTGAGCGACAACGGTCCAGGGTCGTTGCTCGCCTCCAGGGAGAAGCTCGTCAGATACGAGCGCAATTGGATCTCCGAGCAAGCATTCATCCAGGCTCACGAGGGATTTCGCATCACTGAGCGGAGCCCGGATCCCACCGAGCGCGGCACGCAACAATTCAGGTTCGCGCGCGTCTAGCTTGCGACAATATGGGGGCGATGTGTTCGACAAGTTTGCAGACTGGTTACGTCAGACGGCCTTTTTCTCGACCGCTATCGACATCGCGCGCCAGACGTTACCAGAGCCCGCGCTGATCTGGTTGCGTACGCAGATGGTGCGCAATCTCCGTGGAACGCCTGGCGAAGTGTTCGGCGAGATCTATCGTCGCAACGTCTGGGGTTACAAGGAAACCGCTTCCGGCGGCGGATCCACGCTGCACAATACCCAAAGGGTGCGGGAAAGCCTTCCTGGTCTGGTTGGCGACCTCGAGATCCGTACCCTGCTCGATTTGCCCTGTGGTGATTTTCATTGGCTGTCGAAGATCGAACTTCCAATTTCTCGCTACATTGGAGGAGACATCGTTCCGGAACTGATTGCGCGAACGGGTGACCAATACAGTCGCCCAGATCGCACGTTCCTCCGGATCGATCTCTGCAACGATCCGCTCCCGGAAGCTGACCTGCTGCTCTGCCGCGATTGCTTCATTCATCTTTCCGAAGAGATGATTTTTCAAGCAATCAACAACATTCGTCGATCCAACATCAAGTATCTCCTGACGACCACTTACCCGGCTGGCCGAAATCGTGCGATCCGCACGGGTGACTTCTTCTCCATCGATCTGAGTGCTCCGCCCTACAACTTCCCCCCGCCGATCAAGGTGCTGGACGATTACGTCCCACCGTTCGACCGGCGGCAACTGGCGCTGTGGGAAATCGAAAGCCTGCGCAAAGTCTGAGGCGATGGCATGCCGTCTCGCGGCGAGGCTGCATCGGAGGATGAAACAACGGCGCGGAAAACAACGAAAAATCAGAGCGATAAATGGTGCCGCAAGAGGGATTCGAACCCCCGACCCCGTCATTACGAATGAGGGGATCTGGATTATCGGGTGTTTCCCTGAAATGCCTGACCTGTCACATGCTATTGCATTTCAACAAGATTTCGTAGACATAGATTTCTCGGCAATCCTCGTGTTTCCCGGCACGTGCTTCCCCCGGGTTTCCCTAAATCCAAGAGCAATCATGTCTCACCTGCGCATTTCAAAGCGTGTTGTCGACTCGATCGAGCCGACAGGAAAAGAGTTCACCGTGTGGGACACGGACATTCCGGGCTTCGGCGTGCGCGTTCGCCCGAGCGGCGCAAGATCCTACGTTTTTGTCTTTAGAGCGGGGCACGGCCGCAAAGCCCCCGTTCGCAGGCATACGTTGGGAGAGGTTTCCAGATTCACCCCGGAGGAAGCGCGCGCGCTCGCCAGGCAGTCCCTTAGTGCCGCCGCTCAAGGATTGGATCCCGCCGGAAAGAAGGCCGAGGAACGCGCCGCGCTGACATTGAAGGAGCTAGCCGAAACATTCATCGAACAGCATACGAAGACGAAGCGGAAGAATAGTACAGCCTCCGACTATGAACGGATCCTACGTTTGCATGTGTTGCCTGAGCTGGGCTCCGCAAAAGCAAATCGGCTGACTCGCACCGCCGTCTCTACGATCCATCTCCGATTGAAAGGGAGTCCAGCAGTCGCAAACAAGATGCTTGCGGTCATAAGCAGCATGTATGGCTTCGCTCAGCGCCACGGTCTTGTCCCCGATGGGTTCAACCCTGCGACAAAGATTGAGAAATATCCTGAAGTACAACGGGAGAGGTTTCTGACGGCCAAGGAATTGAGCAGCCTCGGCGACGCGCTTCTTGAGGCCGAAACAGACGGATTGCCGTGGGATATCGATGCTTCAAAGCCTGTCTCGAAACACTTGGCGCGCCCCGAAAATCAGAAGACAAAATTCGACCCGTTGGCGGTGGCGGCACTACGGCTGCTTCTGCTTACGGGTTGCCGGCTGCGCGAGATCTTGCATCTGCAATGGGAGCACGTCGATTTTGAGCGAGGAATGCTCTTCCTTCCGGATTCAAAGACAGGGAAAAAAGCTGTCATTCTCAACGAAGCTGCGTTGAGCGTACTTGCCGGCCTCCCAAAAAGCGGCACCTACGTTGTTCCCGGAGAGGATGTGGCGCGGCCTCGCCACGATCTTAAGCGGCTATGGGCGGCGGTTTCGTCTCGGGCTGGTTTGGATAGTGTGAGGATTCATGATCTTCGACACACGTTTGCGAGCATCGGAGCAGGCATCGGCCTGGGTCTTCCAATCGTCGGGCGGCTATTGGGACATAAACAAGCCGCAACGACATCGCGATACGCCCATCTGGACAATGACCCGGTACGTCGGGCGACCCAGCAGATTGGTCAGAGCATTAATGCGGCTCTGAACTCGAAGCGAAAGCGTGAGATCGGGGCCCCTTAAGATGCTGCTCTGACAACACCGCGGGCGTGGCGCGGGCGGGGGTGGAACCGAGAAGCCCCCCCGGTTTGCCGCTACTTTCCGGCAGTATTCTGTGCATGCGCGGGCGATGTGCGCGGGTGGTCGCGATGTGTCAGAGCGCGGCGTTGCGCGTCTTAAGGCGATCGAACTGGTCTCTTCATTGCCGGCAGAGTCCGGCACCTTTCTGCTCGTTCACTGCATTTCGCAGTGTTGGAGCAAGACAGAAGATGACCACGAACCACCTCAAGAACCTTGTCGATACTCACGGTGCCGCCAAGCACATTGCGCTTTCCGCATCTACGCTGAACAAGCTGCGCGTTTATGGGGGCGGTCCTCGCTTCTATAAGCTCGGGCGGCGCGTCGCCTATGATCTGGCCGATCTCAACTCCTGGCTGGACGGTCGCCGCCGTCAGTCGACGTCGGAATATGGCCCGCACGCCTCTTCTTTCGTCACTTTTCGCCACTCTTAACTACGTGCAGGTGACGAAATGGCGAAGTTGAATTTGCAAACTCTGACCGAAACTATGCCCAATCCCAAGACGGAAACCGATGCCATCCGGTCCGCTCTGCGTAAGACGGTGCAGGCTTGGTCCCGCTTGCTCTGCGGTGATCCTAATCGGCGCATGTCGAGTCGCCTTGAGTGGCGGTTCGGCTCGCACGGTAGCCTGTCGATCGTCATCGCAGGTCCCAAGGCGGGTATCTGGTTCGATCATGAGGCAGGCAGGGGGGGCGATGCATTCGATCTGATCTCTTTGCGTCTTGGCCTGAGCTTTCCTCAGGCAAAGGACTGGGCGGGTCGCTTCGTTCTTGGCACTGTTGGGTCTACCGCCGTGGTTCAGCCCGCAACGATGCTCGTGGCGGCCAATGACAACCGGAAGGAATTTGCTGAGAGGATCTGGTGCGAGGCCTCCGATCCTCGCGGCACGGTAGTCGAGACCTATCTCGCTAGCCGCAAGTTGCCGATCCCCGGAAATATCGCCGGTTCTGTGCTTCGCTTCCACGGAGCGTTACAGCGCGAAGGATGCATGGTGCCCGGTATGGTCGCCCTGATGCGCGATCTTCGCAACAATGAACCGTGCGGGATCCATCGAACTTTCCTCACGTCTGACGGTGCAAAGCTCGACAAGAAGATGCTCGGCCGCGCCAAGGACGCCGCGATGAAGCTTAGTGCGGATGAGCATGTCACCAGCGGGCTGCACATTGGTGAAGGTATCGAAACTTGCATGTCGTGGATGCGCTTGGGCTTTGAGCCGGTCTGGGCGCTCGGCAGCGCTGGCGCAATCGACCGTTTTCCCGCTTTGGCCGGAATCGGTTCGCTGACGATTCTTATGGAGACCGATGAGGCGAGCGCAAACGCGATGGCGGCTTGTTGCGATCGTTGGCTTGCAGCCGGAAATGAAGTGAACACCGTGTTGCCGATCATCGAGGGCGATGGCAACGACGTATTGATTGCGGTGGCTTAGAATGATTTTGCCTGATCGCGCAGATGCGCTCATCACCCGCCAGCAATTCGTTCCCAGCTCTCCGCTCCATGAGGATCTGGAGGAGCAATGCATCAAGTCGCAACTGGCTGCGCGCAAGCTCGAAGAGCTTACCTATCCCCCGGGCCTCGTGGGCTCGATCATTGATTGGTGCGAAAAGACCTCGGAGCGGCCGTCTCGGCCCGCGGCTCTTGGCGCAGCTCTCGGATTCGTGGCTGCCCTTGCCGGACGTCGATTCGCTAGTCCTACCGATTTGCGCACTAATCTGTACATCCTTCTCTTGGCAGAATCTGGTTTTGGAAAGGATCATGCGCGCCAGGCGGTCAAGCGCTTGGCGATTGCATCGGACTTGAAGAGGTTTCTCGGCGCCGGGCGCGTTATGTCTACGACCGCGCTCCGCAACTCGGTCATGAGTCAGCCGGCGCAGCTTATGATGATCGACGAGTTCCACACGACGATGGCAATGATCACGGATCGACGCAGTTCCTTTTCGCAACTTCTCGCGGGTGACCTATTGGAGCTTTTTGCAAGCGCAAACACGTATTTTGCTGGCGCCGAGTACGCGGCAACTAAGGCCGCGGACATTCAGAATCCGAACTTGTGTATCTATGGAACGACCACTCCAGACGCATTCTGGGCCTCTGCTGGCTCGCAGAGCATCACTAGTGGCTTCCTGCCGCGCGTGATCCTTCTCAACATTGAAGGCCCGAAGCCCCAGTTTCGCGTCCCGGAGGCTTCGCTGAGGGAAGTCCCTTCCGATTTGATCGCGGCATGTAAGAGCATCGTCAAGGGTAATATCGAGCTGGACGGCAACACGCCGCGTAACGCAGACGTCGTGGTATATGGCGACGGCGCAACGTCTGTGCTTGGAAATTTCCGCGAGCGGACTTTTCGTGTTGAGGCGCAGGTCGACGCGACCGCGCGGGTGATTGTAAACCGTGCGATCGAACACGCCGTAAAGATGGCTGTGGTGGTAGCGGTCGGGGTGAGCGCAGAGAATCCCGTCATCACTCGGGAAATTATGGACTGGGCGTGTGAATTGGCTTGGTACTCTACCTGCACGCTGATCGCCGAAACGCGTGACAGGGTCACCGATAATCAGCGCGAAGCCGACTACAATCGCGTGCTCAAGCTGATCAAGCAGGCAGGCGAGAACGGCCTGAAACCGAGCGCTATCCCCGACCGGACGCGCTCGATTGACAAGCGTCGGCGCCTCGAAATCTTGGATGATTTGCAAGCAAGCGGACGGATTGTCTTCAAGCCTGTGCAGACCAAGAAGGGTCTCATCAGCCGCTGGGTATTTGCTGGGTGATTTCCGTCGTTCTCATGATCTTTGAACATCGTATCGTCGTAGCCGAGGCCTGTCCTACACTGTAGTTCGTCGTAGCGTCGCCCAAACCATCAATCGGCGCACGACGATCGCGAGATCGAAATTGATAAATGATTGCAATGACTTATCTAAACAGACCGATATCGTCGTATTCGTCGTCAAATCCTCACCAGCTTCTCTGATTTTTGCCCTCGCGCGCTAGCTCGAGCAAGCTACGACGATACGACGAATGCCTTCAGGTCGAGGTCAAAATGGGTCCTTCCAGGCCCTCCCCCACGCGGGTGACGCGCGATCGCTCAATTCCGCTAGATATAAAATTTCAAAACTCACTTGTTGTTTTTGGATGTGATTCTGCCTCTCGAACTAAGGGCATGCACAGCGGCTACTGAATTGGGCTGTATCTGAATAGCCCATTGTCCGAACCTGAAGGCTGTTCAATCGTCTTCAGGATGACTCGATGCCCGATACTTCTCCGCTGTATCCGCCTGATTTCCGTGCTGCGCCACTTTCATCGCGCGCCCGGAAGCGACGCAAAAATCCGCGCACCGTCTCGATGCCCGAGCGTGTCGGCCCGTTCGTGAGACTTGTCTTCGCCGAGATGGCCCGCCAGCGAGTGACTTACGATTCGCTGGAAGAGCGTAGCGGCGTGCGCAGGGCTACGCTGAAAGCGTGGAGAAAGAAGAATCGCCCCGGCCTGGAGAGCATTGAGGCGGCCCTTGCAACGCTCGGATTCGGCCTTGTCCCCGTCGCCGCACTTGAGGTGCTGGACTTTAAACTCGCGGGCGAACTCACCGCGCTTGCCCTCAAGATGCGAATGAGTATCCCGCAGACCTGGGCTGCTCTGATCGACATCTGCGTTGAGCAGAAGCTTCTCCGCATGCGAGCAGACGAGCGCGCCGCCATTTTGGCAGAGCATGCATCGCGCCTCGCTGGCATCCCCGCCAATGACAATCGGAAACGCCTCCCCAAAGCGGCTTAAGGGATACCGAAACAGTCCCGACAGTCACCTATGATTTTCCCATACTGCGCCCGTTGCTTGGTTCTCCTCCACACCAAGTAACGCCGGTCGTCAGCCTTGGCCGGTGCGTTTGGTTGCCAGATGCACCGGCCATTTTTTAAATGGATGCCCATGTCTAGCGTTTATCTCTCGCGCACCCAGGCCGCAAAGCAGATTGGCCGATGCGCGAAGACCCTCCGCAACCTGGCCAAGCGTGGCGACGGCCCCCCGTTTCTGTTGATCGGTGACCGGCCTGCTTATCCGGCCGATCAGCTTCAAGTCTGGCTCGCAAGCGGTGGAGATGCCGCATGACCCGTCGCGAGGAACTTATGCGCGCCGTGCAAGACGCCACGGCGACCTACGCCGCCGCAAAGGAGCGTCATACCTACGCGCGCAAGATGGCCGCGCTCGGCACGGGCGCCGATGTCTTTGGCACCTGCAATCTTGAGGCGCGCGCCTACTCGGAATGGCTCCGCGCGAGCGACGCTCTTCAGAATTATCGAGGCTAATCCAATGAATATGATCTCCAAGTTCTTCGCCCCCAAGACTGCTATCACTTCCGCAACGATCCGCGACGAAATCGAACGGGCCGAATCTGAAATCACTGCACACAGCGCCCAACTTGAGGGCATGCTTGCCGGCATTGCTGTCATGAATGATAGCCAGCACGCGCAAGCTGAGGCCGACGCCACAGCGATCAAGCGTGCAATCATGCGACTTGAAGCGCGAGCCAATCATCTGACCGCCGAGCTTCCGAACGTGATCGCCGCCGAAGAAGCCGCCGCGAACGTTGCCGCCGACGACGCATTGCGCCAGCGTGCAGAAGCCGCGCGGAAGGCGAACACCAAGGAAGCCGCAAAGCTGCTCGCGGACTACGCCGTCCACGCTGCTCGGGTTGCCGAAGTAATCGCGAAGCTCGAAGCGCTCGACATCGAAACGACGGCCGTGAACGCCGCCTTGCGCACGAATCCCGTTGCCGAACCTGTCACCGGATACGCCGCAATCCATCGAAAGAGTCCTGATCGCCCCGCGTCGGCAGTCACCGAGCCTCGATTGTGCTGGGTTTACCGTTATCCCGGCTCGCCGCGCGACACGGACAAGGCGAAATACTTACATGAAGAGCCCCAGGAGGAAGTGCGCCCTGCGACCATTGGCGACGACGGCAAGCCGATTCCTGCCCTCCCGGCTCGGCACGACTATTATGGCCGCGAGCTTGTTATCCAGCCCAAGTTGGAAACCCGTGAAATCGTCGTCGAACGCACGTCGTCCCGACCCGGCCTGAGCGAGGCACCGCTGTCATCGGTGCGGCTGCCGCCTGCGTTCTCCGGAGAGGACTGCATCTGGCCGCGAGTGTAATATGCGTGTGTCTGCAGAAATCGCGCTGGAGAGTTCCCCGTCGAGATGGACGGGGCTCGGCGTGACAGGCTTTCGGTGACATCATTCGATGTCACCGTGAACTTCAAACAGCGCCAGTCCCGAACGCCTGATCTTGTCGCTCTCCAAAGTGTTTTCGGTGCACGGCACCGTGTGATTCGCCACCTTGAACCGTCCGACGCGTAGCGCGCTGGCGACAGGCAAGAATTATCCCTCAGACCCTTCTCTCTTTGCGATGCGGCTTTGGATAGAATGTAGTCTTGGTGTTTCGTTGCCGTTGAGCGGAAGATTCCATGTTGAATGGAGCAATACCCGTCGGTAGACACGACGCAACCACCTTCTCTTCTTCTGACGCTTTAAGCGGGTTCACTGCCTCTTAAGTGACATTCTGCAAGAACCCGCTTTACTTGCTGCGCTGATTCCAGCTGGGGAAATAAATTGACCATTCGCGCTTCGTTAAATCTGTGGGCTACCGCCTTGACTTTCATTTTGATCCCCGGTGCCGCCAACGCGGGGCATGTACAATCGTGGCTAGACTCCAGAGGTGGCTGCAGTCCCGGCCCACTGATGCTCATGAACAACCCGCTGCGCGGGCGGGCACAGTTCCTAGAAAAGAAAGCGGAAGATTGGACGGACGGGGATATCGACGAGTTTCGACGAGTCTATTCCGCGTGCACAAAACGGTACCCAGCAGTTAATGTATCGCTTAACGCATCCCCAGCGCAGATGGATGCACACGTCGAGAAAGTCGTTTCGCAGTTGCTCCACAACATCATAGAACCTGCACGAGGCGATGCCCATGCGCAGGCAGTTAAAGCCGCAGCAACGCGCCAGCTGGCTGAAGAAAAGGAAGCCCGCGAGGAACAGCAACGGGAAAAGGTAGCTCAGGAAGAACGCGGAAATGCCGAAGAGGCTTCGCGACGCTCCGCCGAGCGAGCAGAGCGCGCAAGGCAGCGACTGCGAGAGCAAGCCGAGCAAGACCGACGCGCCACCGAAGATTTGTTGAAGCAGGTTGAGGCAGAAGAACGGAAAACCGCCGAAATCGCAAAAGAGGCTGAAGTAGCAAAGCAAGCTCGTGCAGCAGCGGAGCAGCGCTTGGCAGACATACGTCGGAAGAGTGAATCAGTCGAGCAGAAGGAGGGGAAATCTCAATCGGGGGACGCAACTGCAACGTCTGCTCAACGGGCAGCAAAGATGGAAGCAACCCCGACTCTAGGTCTGATTGCTACGGACTTTAGCCGCGAGTTTAACGATGTATCCGCTTCGATGGGATTCGATCTGCGTGCCTCACAAAACGGCTGCAGTTCCGCCGTGCGGACTGTGTGTCAGTTTAAGATCAACGAGCGCACTGGCGTCATCGTCGGCTCAGACAACGACAATCCGCGCGCCACAGGCGTAACGATAATACTTGTCCCTAATGGCGATCCGACCGAGGTGACCAAAGCTTTGTCGTCATTCATGGTTGTTGCCAGGATGCTGTCGCCATCAATCAAGCGTCAGAAAGACAACGGGTTCGTGTCGCAGATATTCGTGGGCTTGAAGGAAAAGTCCGAAAGTGAAGCCACGGCGGATGGCGTCCGCTACCAAATTTCGACTAGCGCAGCAGGTCTATGGTTCACCGCTACCCCGCAAGCCCCATAGTGAAAACCTAGAATGGCGCGCACTGCCAACGCAGCGACAGGCTTCGCCTCTCAAGATCCCTAAACGGCACCTAGCCGGCACGTCCCGGGCTCTTTGCGCCCGGCCGTGTCCAGCAGCTTTGAAACCAACAATACGTTGAGCCGGTTGACGGCCGTTAGAAACCGTACTTCTCCCGCCTAAGATTGAACGCCGCTTCTCCGCCTTCCATGATGCGTTTGATGACCCTCAGCATGAAGCAACGTCGATCAAAGGAGAGAGAGCAGACCTCCGCAAGGTCGGGGCCCGCTACGACTAAGGTATGACCGCCCAATTGGTGCCTATTGTCTCCCAGTTGCAACAGCAGGAACGCGCGAGTCCGTGAAGGTGATGTCGACCCCTTCACAAATTGAGCCGTTGGACAGAATCTGAGCGAGTTTAACGCGTAGGGCGACCGCCGTAAGCTATTGACCAATCTCGGTCAGGTCAGCCCACCACTATTGCGAACAGTAGCGCTAGAAACTACAAATTGTTCCGGCTGAGCGTTATATTACTGGGGCAATCTAATGGGGCTCTTTTCATCGCGCGTTCTTTGGAACGGCATAGTTCGCTTGTTTGTCTTTTGGCTTATGCTTTCCGGAGTGGTCTATGCTGCTTCGCTGGCGCTGCCGTTTTTGAACTTCGCCCTTATCGTTCAAACTATCGACCTTGCGGCCAAGGGGCAACTCGAAGGCTTGAGTTCCCAGGCATTCGCATTCGCGCTTGCTACCCTCATTGCGACGACGGCACTCGGCTTTGTCGTTACCTATTTTCTGATGCATGTCGTACTCGTCTGGCTGGCGATCGCCGACGCGCGCAGGCAGATCACTCGACAACGAACGGGCGTCGAGTTCGCTGAACGCTTCGATACCGTTGATAAGCGTCTGTCGCGCCACCCGCTGATCGGCCGGGCTTGGCGCGCTTTCGACCAAACGACATTCCGTAAAACCGACTCGGAGCAGATCCAGACGACGGTTCGTCCCGGCACCTTGATCAACATTGGCAATGCGCGAGAGCGCCTGACCGGCCTCAAGATGATGGGAAGCGTTCCGGGCTATTTTGTCGGCGTTGGACTCTTTCTTACATTCATCGGTCTCGTGCTCGCGCTCCAGCAAGCATCAGCTGCCGTAGGCAGTAGCGATGCTGAAGGAATGCAAGCTGCTACCAGACAACTTCTGAAGGTTGCGACATTCAAATTTGCGACATCGATAGCAGGACTTGGATCGTCGATTGTGCTGTCAATCTTCTTCCGAATTTACACCGTTTGGATTGAGTCAGCATTCGATCGATTCAATCACGCACTAGAAGATCGTCTGCGGTTCGTGTCATCCCAGTCGATCGCCTGGAACATGCACGAATCCCTCGCAGCCCAACTCACGGAGCTTAAGCAGATCAATAGTTCCGACTTCTTCGCGCGAATGGGCGAAAAGATATCCCCGCAGATCCAAACGGCATTCACGAGCGCTATGGCTCCGGTCACGAGGAGTATCGATGAAGCGGTATCGCGTCTTGCCCAATCGAGCCAGACAGGCGTCGAAGACCTCGTCAACCAGTTTACAGAAAATCTTCATGTGGGTGCTGGCGCCGAATTGCGCGAGCTGACAATCACACTCCAGGGCATGCGAGACGCCCTCGCGGAGACACAGGGCGGAATTGGTAGAACCGGAGAAGATTTCGGTCGTCGCATGTCCGAGGCCGCCGAGAATCTGAATCGAATGGTTTCCGAAGCGGGGCGCCGTATGGACGAAAGCTCGGAGCTAAGTCGGAACGGTCTCACGGAGGTCGTCAGCGCGCTGCGGGAAACTTTCGAGCGGGCAAATCAGGGGATCGAACGACAACTCAACGAATCGGCGATGGGTGCGTCCGGCAAGATCGAGGAGGCCATGTCGCGCGTCATGGCAAAGCTAGAAGCCCAGGTCGGACAGTTCCGCGATGGTTTAGGGTCATTCCATGAGGGGATGACGCGCCAACTCACCGAAACCAACTCTCAGGTTTCGCTAGCGCATAAAGTCGCAATCGATGCCGTTACCACAGCATCTACCGAAGCCGCGAACGCCCTGCGAACGGGGCTCGCAGGCGCGATGCATTCCATGCGCGCTGATTTCGACGGGTTTGCGGATGCCATTCGCAACGTCGAGATTGCCATCTCCGCGCAGGTCGGCGCACTCAGGGACGCCACCGACCAAACGCGTCGCGCGGCAGATGCCTTCGGTGGAACCGCGCAGGATGTGCGATCTGCAACAGCTCCTCTGTTGCATTCCGGAGAGAAGATTGCGAACGCGACGCTTGGGATGAGTTCAGCCGTCACCAATGCGTCGGAGCGCATTTCGAGCTCCATCGTCGATTCTAACGCGCGACTCGCAGAGTCGGTCTCCAGATCTATGGTTAGCTTCGAAGGCGGACAGCAGGCCGCAGCCGAGATAGTTGCCTCGATCCGAGGTCATATCGACCAGCTTGCAACAATTTGGGCGACTTATTCCGAGAAATTTGAGCGCGTGGACGAAGACCTCGGCGCGGCGATTGAACATCTTGGAGAGGCCGTAACTACACAAGGGCAGCAGCTCGCCAGTTTTGCATCCCAAGTCGATGAAGGCTTCGCCAGGGCAATTTCAAATCTCAATCCATTCCTTGAGGATTTGAAAAGCAACACGGATGATCTAGGCGACGCCGTCTCTGAATTAAAGATTGTGCTCCTGCCGCAGGCAGCCGAATGAGGTTGACCAATGATCGCGGATGAAGGCGCGGCCACGGCCGATGAGGGGGACAACTACTTTGTGTCTATGACGGACATGATGGTAGGCGTGCTCTTCGTATTCATAATAATGCTCATGGTTTTCGCGCTGGATTTCCGAACCAAAACGGACGTCCAGGACAACGCAATCGACGTTGCACGCGAAGTTGCTCGCAAACTCGAAGACCTGCAAAGAGATGTACAGGCCGAAATTTCGTCTATGGATCGGAGCCAGCAGACACGCCGCAAGCTGCTTGCAACGTTAAAGACGGAGCTTGAGGCAGACGGCATGGATGTAAAGATTGACGAGGCGAACGGCGTCTTGCGACTTACCGAGGATGCGGTCCGGTTTGACGTTGGTCAGTCCGTTCTCCTTGAGCGAGCCCGGCTCAATGTCGACAAAATTGCCTTGGTGCTGAATCGCGTTATTCCTGCATATGTCGCCTGTCGGACAGTTGCTCAACAGAATGGTTGTCGGAAACAACAGGACTCGAATATCGAGACTATCTTTATTGAAGGGCACACTGACTCGACAGGCGCTCGGGGCTCGGATGACCGGTACAACTGGCAGCTTTCGGTGGAAAGGTCGGTGAATACGTATCGTGAGATGGTGACAGCCGCGCCTAGTCTTCGCTCCCTACGCAATACGCGAAACGAAGAGATCATCTCGGTCTCTGGCTACGCATCGACACGACCTATCGATGCAAACGAGAATCGTGAGGCCTGGGCCAAGAACCGCCGGATCGATTTGCGCTTCGTGATGGAGGTCGATTCGCGGCAGCGACTGAAACAAATTATGAACCTCACAGACGCGATGAAGTTCGAGATCGATCGTCTCGTCACCGCCAGCGGGAGCCGCCGGTGACAGGCCTAAGACCATCGCTTCAAGCTCTACGAAGGCGACGAAATCCACCACTTCGGATTCCGAGCGCTCCCCGAATTGCTCGTTTGGCCGAAAAATTCAGCAATTCTGTATCCGGGTCCGAGTCTCCTAAACCTACCAAGAACTACAACCTCGTTGCCGCTACCATTCTGGATCGGGCGACCAGAACCGGTGAACTAAGCCGGAGAGAAGCGAGGGATGCTGCGTGGTGCTTGTGGGAGACCTCGCCAGCATTGTCGTCGCACGGTCCGGTCATGACCGCTGTCATTCGGGCCGCAGAAGAATCCCAGAGAATGCAGCCATTCCGGGCTCTGGCTTCGTCGTACCTCGCCAGCTATGCGCCTGACCGAAGCGGCATTGATCAGATAGGACTGTTGCTGATGCAGCTGGCGGGACGTATGGGCAATCCGTGGAAGGAATTGCAGGAAGAACTGAACCTATTCCACCCGGCCAGGGGTCCCAGTGTCCTCGCCAGCGCTGCTGTCGAGCGCGGAGCTTCTCCGACTCAGGTTCTCCACTCCTACGGCCTTGGTGCTCTCAACTCACAGTCTGGGCTGGTCAAATACTGTATCGCCGATGCGCTTCAGCAAATGCGCGACCACAGGTCGCTAGACCATGAAGATCGGCTTGATTGGGTTAAGTCGTTCGCACTGCGGAATGAGCGTGATTTGCTGTTCGAGGAGCAAGGTCCGCTAGTTGCCGATGCGCTACTCTTGCCATTCGGCGAGGTCACTCCCCCCGAAGCCATTTCGGACAAGTTCTTAGATCTATTGCTGCGCCTGTTCGGCGATCCACGACTGTACCCCGGGCGATGGGTACGAATGCAAAGGGCTGCGGCAATCGTCAGGAGATGGTTGACGAAGCAGTCGCTCCGTCAGTTCCTGGAAGTGGTCGATCAAACGGCCGTCGATCGGATGTGGAAGCACAGACGGGCGTTCTGGGGTGCAGTGTATGATCGGGAATTGATTTCCGATGCTTGGGTAGTTTTTGGTCAGCAAGGTGCAGAAGCGGCACGCCGGGCATTCGGTAAAGAGATTTCGTTTGCGACATTCGACGGCAGCAGTGGCGACCAAGGCCATGCCGTTTTGCTACTACGCGTAGGCAGGGGGCTCGTTGCTGAATGGAGCCATTCGGGTCGATGCATCATTTGGCATGATGCCGATGCACAAGGAGCTCCGAGGCTTCATGCGCGCAACTATCGCCCGGCGTCTCTACGCGCCCCCAGCGATGCTTCGCCAGACTTAGACAGCGCGGTATTTGCGATTACGCATAGCAACCCTGAAAACTACCACTGGCAGACGAGAGTCGCCCAGAAGCTGCACCAAATGACCGGTGTGCGCATTAATCAAAGTCAGTATCAGGTGATCTCGTAGCCATGAAATTTTCGTGTTACGTGCTAGCCGATGGCGTTCGCATTCAAGCGCGACGTCGCAGCTTGATCAGTACCGTTACTCTGCCCGTCGAGGACTGGATGCGCAATGCTGCGAGGGATCACGCCGTGATCCGCGTTTTGCTCAGCGACGGCGCCCGCACTGACGACTACTCCGTATTTATCGATCATGGAACCGTCGCTCGTCTTCCCGGATCAATTGCAGAAAAGATCAATCTGCCGCCGCTCTCGCGGCTGTCTGTTACCTTAACGTTTGAGGGGAGGATCGATACCCCAGACGGTTCGATCCGCGCCCGCTGGTATGATGAGCGGACACGATCGGTTGTCATTACGAGAACCGGCGCTTTCATTACCGCCGCTGATGAGACATCTCGACTGACATTTCCCTTCTTACGTCTTCTAGAAGCGGTCGATGTGTTCAATGAGAGCGCCGGTCTTCCTGTGGAACAGAGGATTTCCAAGTGGCAGCCCGTTCAAGATGCGCTGAGCGATGTTACCGGCTCCCAGGTCAAGACCGACGGATTTCTCGGTTCGTTGACGATCTATCAAGCCGGTAGTTTCGCGCTTGATACGCGGGAGACTGTCAGCGGGCCGGATTTTGTCCCAATTCTCATGAGTCGGCATAAGGGAGCGTCGCTGGACGACAATGCCCCAGCTGAGGACGATGATGACGGCGGCAACGTCGGACCCAGCAACCTTCGTGACGGAGAAGCAGATGCTTTGCTTCCACCCGAACTCCAGAAGCTCTTCGCCGATGAGCGATTTTCTACCTCAGCCAATACTCGCGACGCTTATGTTCTCGGCCGCAACACATACGTAGTTCTTGATCCAGATCTGAAGGTTGGGCTTGACGTGGTGAGACGGATGCGTCGCGCCCCGATTGAGGCTCGCCGTTCATTTATCCGCAATCCGAGGCCTATAATCGCCGAAGCGCTTGGACGAGACGATGCGGATGCCGCGGCGGTCAGCCTGTTCGTCGAAACCAAGCAGTACTCCGACCGAGTGCTCGGCTTGGGGATCTGGGACCCGCCGAAACTGCCTTGGATCAAGAGAAAGAGCGAGCAGTGGGCACCGGAGACATTTCCGGTGGTCCTGCGCGGGGAAACGTTCGAATTTACCCCCGACCAAATCACCGCAGTGGTCGAACAGCTGGCGACTGCCAGGCGCGATGGCCGCGACCATATTCAAGTCGAGCGCGACGAGTATCCAATTTCGGAAGTTGAGGCGGCAATCTCAGGCCTCCAGACGGGAGCTCGCGAGCAAGACGGCGACCACGATCAGCCGTCACAGCAACCCGAAGATACTTTGGTTCAAGATGATAATGTTCTTCTGATTAAACAAAACATTGATGGCGTCGAGCATCAGCTCAGCCATCCACGGCGGCCGCCGCGAGTCAGCCGAGCGATGCCAGAGCAGCTCTTATCGCAGTCTCGCCCCAAGCCTCATCAAGCCGATGGCTTCAAATGGCTCGTCGATGCATGGGAGGCCGGTTGGCCCGGCGTTCTGCTTGCCGACGATATGGGTCTTGGCAAAACATTCCAGACCCTCGCTTTCATGGCCTGGATACGTGCGAACAAGAACGGAAAGTCGCCGCTTGGCAAACAGGCACCAGCAGGCGGCCCGATCCTTATCGTCGCTCCAACCGCTCTCTTGCGCAACTGGATTGCGGAGGCTGTGCACCTTGCGCCCGGCGCGCTAGGTGACCGCTTGGATGCGTTTGGCCCCAATTTGAAGCGCATCAAAAGAGCCAAAGGACAGGATTGGACGCCGGAAGATTCGATCGATGTCGAGCAGCTGAGGCAAGCCGACTGGATCCTGACAACCTACGAGACACTCGCAGACAATCATCGCGCTTTCGCAAGAGTGCCCTGTTCCTTGGCCGTATTTGACGAAATGCAGAAAGTGAAGTCTCCGGGAACGATCAATACGCATGCCGCCAAAGCCATGAATGCTGACTTTGTCCTCGGCTTGACAGGGACGCCCATCGAGAATCGCCTTGAGGATCTTTGGTGCATCATGGATCGCGTTGCACCGGGATATCTCGGGGACTTGAAGACATTTTCGGCTACCCATACCGAAGATTCGCCCGAGGCTCTAACGCAACTCAAGGCAAAGCTCGATGAGCCGCAAGGTCAGCGACCTGCGGTTATGCTGCGCCGAATGAAAGAGCAGATCCTTATCGGGCTGCCTAAAAAGACGATCGAGCCTTATCGCGTCGATATGCCGCCGGTTCAGAGTGAGGCCTATGCAAAGGCCGTCAGGGCGGCTCAATCAGGTGAGCGAACGCCGGGCGCGATGCTGGCCGTCATTCACGCACTTAGATCCATCTCGCTGCACCCTGATGGCGGGGCCAAGATCGACGCTTATGATCATAAGACTGCGATGAACTGGATCGAGCAGTCTGCTCGCATGAAACAGGTCTTCTCGATCTTGAACAGCTTAGAGAAGACCGGAGAGAAAGCTCTGGTTTTTGTAGAGCATCGTGACGTGCAGGCGACGTTCGCGGCGGCGGCAACCTCGCTACTTGGATTGCGAAAGCAGCCTGCAATCATCAACGGAACCACGCCGGGGTCGAAGCGGCAAGATATTGTCGACCGCTTCCAAAGCGGGCCGAAAGGCTTCGACGTTTTGATTCTGTCGCCCAAGGCAGCTGGTGTGGGTCTGACCATCACTGCGGCGAACCATGTGATTCATCTCAGCCGTTGGTGGAATCCAGCCGTCGAGGATCAATGCAACGATCGCGTGTATCGAATTGGACAGACCAAGCCGGTGACGGTCCATGTCCCAATGGCAGTGCACGCCGCTCTTGGCGATCGATCGTTCGACATCAATCTCGACAAGCTTCTCAACAACAAGCGAGCGCTGTCGCGCAACATGCTGGCGCCGCCGGTCAGCGACGCCGATGTGAGTGTGTTATTCGAGCAGGCCGTTGGTTGATCGACGATTGACCCTAATAATGATATCTATACATCGCTTATTTACGTGTAGCGGAAGTTAGTAGGCGCCACGCTTTGGAAAGCCAATATGGTCAATTCTATGAACGAACTAACGCAGCGACAGATACTCGTTAATTTGGGCAATCGCTGGGCCGTATTGGCCACAAATCTCACGTTACCAGGTGACCCGAAGTTTACGCCGACTGATGGGGCTTCGCTAAAGCGGGTTGCTGACGAGAGCGACGTAGCAGAACGCCGGATATACGAGACATTGAAGGTGAGCGACGCCGAAGTAATACGAGGCGAAGAAAACTCAGGCTTTGACTTGAAAATCCGCACCAACAACGGCCGCGAAATTCTTGTCGAAATCAAAGTGCTGGAGCATGAGCCTAACAGAAAGGACTATGACGCAATCTTCAAGCGGCTTGGGACGTTTCCTCGAGATGACGAACTACCTCGGGAGATCTGGGTGTTTAATATAGAACGCCTCAAGCTCCACACTTACTACCGCGATGACAAATTTCCACAGCATGTCGAGTTCGCGCCTGTCAACGTATGGGAATATGGAGGAGATGGGAGCGCATTTGAGCGAAAGCGTGTCGTTACTGAAGTTGAGGTTTGGGTAAAGCGCCTTGATGAGCTTTACTCTCAGATCAGCGAATGGACAAAGGATATCGAGGGCGCTGTGATATCTCGAACTCGAAGCGTCGAGATGTCTGAAGAGTTGATGCAGAAGTTTTCGGTAGCCGATCGAGAGCTGGCCGTCCTAGACATTGTACGTGGAGCAGAGCCGATCGCTAGCTTCGTACCTCGTGGACTCTGGTTACTAGGTGCGCACGGATGGGTAGACATCATTACTCGGCGCGGAACGCGAGCGCTCATAAACCTCGGCAGAGAACAGACCGACTGGCAGCTGGCTGGGGTCGAAGACAGGCGCAAAACAACTCGTTTCGATCACAAAGGGTTCTTAGAAATCCTTGGTGACGCATGAGCAAATTGATCGAAACGCGTCGCGCATTCGCACTGGTTGAAGAGCTTCTGAACCAAGAAATACGCAAAGGTGGCAATCAAGCCAAAGAACTCGCCCGTTTTCGCGAAACGCTGCAAGCCGCGTTCTATTTATTGGGTTTCGCGCAGTTTGAATTTTTGGTGAAGTCGAAATCTAAGGAAGTAGTGAGTGAGCACGCCGCATTGAGAACTGCAGATGGGCACGCTTGGCGACATCTGAAACAAAATATAAACGGCGTGAGCCTTCGCGCGCAGTTAGACATTATCTTCCACTCTGACCCCAAACTTAGAAGCAAGCTTGACGAGAATTACACCGTGAGAAACGACGTTGCTCATAACTATAAGCGCCTGCCTCCTGAAGCTCAGGACATTGTGACATGGCTCCAAAGCTTGGAAGACGTGGTGGAGAAATTTTGAGGGCTGCAACCACTACTTGAGTTTGTTCGGGAATTATTTAATTTAGGGCGATGGGGGTATCCAGTAACTTCGATTTCTTAGCAAGCGAGGATGAGCGCTTCGCGCGATTGGGTGCGTTGGCGGAGCGCTATTTCTTTGACGACGCGCCATCGACGCTGATCAAGCTCCGCCAGCTTGCTGAGTTCCTAGCCAAAGAAGTCGCTGCGCGACATAGCCTTCTCCCAAAGCAATCCGCGACGTTCGACGAAGTCTTGCGCTCGCTAAGAATCCAATCGGTCCTGCCACGAGAGATCGCGGAGCTGTTCTTCCACCTGAAGCAGGTTGGAAATGTTGCGGTGCACGAGAACGTCGGCACGACCGCGCAGGCTCTTTCGGCATTGAAGGTCGCTCGTGCGGCGGCCATCTGGTTTCATCAGAGCTATGGTGGAGCACCTTCTTTCAAGGCCGGACCATTTATCCCGCCAACAGCGCCAACCGACGCAACGGCTACGCTGAAAGCCGAGCTGGAGGAGGCACGCGAGCGCATTCGCCGCAGCTCGGACGATCAAGCCAAGGCGCGCCTGGCCCTTCAGGAGGCCCAAGCAGCCAGACTTGAAGCTGTGAAGGCAGCTCAGACACAGCAAACCGAGCGTGAGTTCTGGGAAAAATACGCAGCGGAAACCGAAGCAGGTCTGCGGGAGACCGAAGTTGCCCTCAAGGCAGCGCAGGCTGCGGCCGAAGTAGCTCCTCCGGCACAGCTCGATCGTCTGGCTCAGCTGGCTAGCAAGCAAGCCGAGAAGGTCGATCTTGAT
Organism: Bradyrhizobium sp. 956_D2_N1_4; assembly: GCF_052076025.1. Taxonomy (NCBI): domain Bacteria; kingdom Pseudomonadati; phylum Pseudomonadota; class Alphaproteobacteria; order Hyphomicrobiales; family Nitrobacteraceae; genus Bradyrhizobium; species Bradyrhizobium sp. 956_D2_N1_4. Next base: position 7,572,021 of record NZ_CP197237.1, read on the forward strand.
GAGGCTACGACGCGGGTCCTGATCGATGACCAGCTCCGGGCTGCGGGCTGGACGGTCGATAGCGTCTTGTTGCGATATTCTGCGGACGTCCGCCCCCAGCCGGGTGAATCGATTGCCATCTCCGAGTGGCCGACGGACAGCGGCCCGGTGGATTATGCACTCTTCATCGAGGGGCGCTGCGTTGGAGTCATCGAGGCCAAACGTGGCTTCAAGGACGTGCCGGGCCGGTTGGGTCAGGCCAAGCGTTACGCTCGCGACATCCAACTCACGCCGGATCAAGCCAACTTTGGAAGCCCTTGGTCTCACGGACCCGAACAGTTCCGAGCACCATTCCTGTTCGTGACAAACGGGCGACCTTTTGTGAAGCAGCTCGCGACAAAGTCAGGGATCTGGTTCTGGGATGCCCGTCCCTCTGGCGGAGAACCTAGGGCGTTGCCTGAATGGTTCGCACCGCGCGACCTAACGGAGCGTCTGGAGCAGGTCACAGACGATCTCACCGAGCTTGCCGAACGGGAGATCGGCGTAACTGGCCTGCGTCCCTATCAGGACGAGGCCATCGCCGCTGTCGAAGCTGCTATTACTGCGGGGCAGCGCCACATCCTGTTGGCCATGGCGACGGGTACCGGAAAGACCCGTTTGGCTATCGCGCTGATGTACGAGCTGCTCCGCCGCAAGCGCTTCAGACGCATCCTTTTCCTGGTCGACCGCAATGCGCTGGGCCGTCAGACACTCGACGCCATGAGCACGACCGATACCAGCGGATTCTTGAAATTCGATCAGGTCTTTCCTATCGCGGATCTCGCACGCAAGTTTCCAGAGGCAACGGACCGCGTGCAGGTTGCGACGGTCCAGGCCATGATCCGGCGGGTATTCGACGACCCCGAGGGTACGCGCCCGACGCCCGGCACTTACGACCTGGTCATTGTGGACGAAGCCCATCGGGGCTATACGCTCGACGCCGAGCTTCGAGAAGAGGATCTCGGCTTTCGTAATCTGGACGACTACCTGTCGGCCTATCGTCGCGTTCTCGATTATTTCGATGCTACGCAGATTGCGCTGACCGCAACGCCGGCACTACACACACGAGAGATCTTCGGCCCAGCTGTATTTCACTATGGCTATCGAAAGGCTGTGATCGACGGCTATCTGATCGACCATCGCCCACCGCGCCGTATTACCACGGCGCTGAGCCAGACAGGAATAAGCTTTGATCAGGGCGAGGAGGTCAACATTGTCGATCCTCGCACCGGTCAGGTCGATCTGTTCAGCCTGGATGATCAGGTCAATTTTGAGGTCGCCGAGTTCAACAAAAAGGTTTACACGCGGCCCTTCAATCGTGCCGTAGCCGAGGCAATTGCACGTGAGTGTCCGCCCTTGGCACCGGGCAAAACTCTTCTGTTCGCGGCCCGCGATGATCATGCTGATATTCTGGTACAACAGCTTCGCGAGGCTCTCATTGAGGAATATGGCCCGCAGCCGCACGACATTGTCGAGAAGATCACAGGCTCTGTCGACAAGCCTCTAGATCGGATCAAGGCGTTCAAGAACGATCCTCGTCCTAAATATGTGGTTACGGTTGACCTGCTTAGCACCGGCATCGACGTGCCGGCGATCACCAACCTTGTTTTTGTGCGGCGGGTCAACAGCCGCATCCTTTACGACCAGATGATCGGCCGCGCGACTCGGCGCTGTGACGAGATCGGGAAAGAATATTTCCGCATCTTCGATGCGGTCGATATTTACGCCAATCTACAGGACGTCACGGATATGCGGCCGGTGGTGGTTGACCCATCACTTTCGTTCTCAACGCTTATTAGCGATCTCGCCCGTGCCGAATCAGACGAAGATCGGCTCTATGTGCGTGATCAGATCGTCGTGAAGCTGAGACAACGCATCAAACACATCGCTGATGATCGCCGCGAGGCACTTGAAACCATTCTTGGACCGCTGAATGACCTTGTTGAGCGGCTGAAGGCTGCGCCCGCAGTTGAGACGCTGACTCTCTTTCAGCAGCACCCGTTGCTTGCCAAGATCCTCGATACCGCGAATCCAGCTCTGAAGCGCGACGGCATTTATATCTCCGAACACGAGGATGAACTTGTCTCCGTCGAGGACGATTTCGGCGACAGGGCCAGTCCCGGCGACTATATCGAGAGCTTCGAGACGTTTGTTAGAGCTAACATGAATGCTTTGCCCGCACTTATCGCTGCGACGCAGCGGCCCCGCGAATTGACTCGGAAAGAACTCAAGGCTCTGGCCATCCTTCTGGATGAGAATGGCTTCTCCGAAGCCAATTTGCGCCAGGCCTATGGTCGGGCCAGAAACGCCGACATCGCCGCCCACATTATTGGCTTCGTCCGGCAGGCCGCGATCGGCGACCCGCTGGTTCCCTATGAGACGCGTGTCGAGAACGGGGTTCAGAGAATCATTGCCAGTCGCGACTGGACCGCGAAACAGCGACAGTGGATCGTTCGCATCGGCCGCGCCTTGAAGGAACAGCCAGTTGGCGATCCCGAACTGCTGGCCGATCCGCTTTTTGCACAGGCGGGCGGCTTCGACACGGTCGACCGGGAGTTCGATCATGGGCTAAGTGACGTCCTCAAGGACATGAATGTCGCGATATGGGATAGCCATGTCGCCTGAACCGAAGGCCACCATGAACCCGTCTTCCGATCTCGTGAATCGCCTGTGGCGGCTGTGTGCGCTGCTGCGCAAGGATGGCGTTACCTATCAGCAATACGTCACCGAGCTGACCTATCTGTTGTTCCTCAAGATGGCCTCGGAGCAGAAGGACGAGAGCCGCATTCCTGAAAAATACCGCTGGGGTGCGCTCAAAGCCGCGAGCGAGACCGATGTTTTACAACGCTATCGACAGGCGCTGATCGATCTTGGTGACGGCACAAAGGTTGCGGATCGGTCGATCGTTGCTATTTTTCAGAATGCAGCGACGATTGTCCGCGAGCCGGCAAACCTCCGCAAATTGATCGACACTATCGATGGCTTACACTGGTTCAGCGAGGAGCGCGACGCTTTCGGCGACACCTATGAAGGTCTTCTGCAAAAGATGGCCGAGGAGACCAAGCGCGGCGCGGGGCAATATTTCACGCCGCGCGTGCTGATCGACGTGATGGTGCGGCTCATGCACCCCCAGCCGGGAGAAGTGATCCAGGATCCGGCCGCCGGTACCGGTGGTTTCCTGATTGCGGCTGACCGGTTTATGCGCGCCGAATCAGACGACTACTTCGCCTTGTCACCAAAGCGGCAGACCTTTCAACTTCAATCGGCACTACGCGGCCTCGAAAACGTTCAGGATACGTTCCGGCTGCTGTTGATGAACCTGCATCTGCACAAGATCGATCCTGACAATCTCGATCTCAACGACAGTCTTTCGCCAGCGGGCGCACAGACCAAATTCAAAAATGCTGACTTGATCCTGACCAACCCGCCATTTGGCCCCGCTGGCGGGCCGCCGACGCGCGACGACCTAACCATCACTGATCGCGTTTCGTCGTATCAACTGCCGTTCGTCGAGCACTGCGTTCGTGCGCTCAAGCTCGGCGGCCGCGCCGCTGTGGTGGTGCCCGACAACGTGCTGTTCGACGATGGCCGCGGCAAGTTGCTGCGGCAGCGGCTGATGAGCTGGTGCGACCTGCACACCATCCTGCGACTGCCGACGGGGATCTTCTATGCACAGGGTGTCAAGACCAACGTGTTGTTCTTTACGCGCGCTGACGAAGAAGCACCGACGAAAGATGCGACTGAGGCGGTTTGGATCTACGACATGCGGTCGGGCGCGCCGGCCTATGGCAAGACCAATACGCTCAAACCTGCTGATTTCGACGATTTTGTGCACGCATTCGGCGCTGATCCGCTCGGCAAGGCGAAGCGGAAAGATCAAGGCGAGGCTGGGCGCTTCCGTCGCTTTGCTCGCGCAGAGATCGCGGCCCGGGGCGATAATCTCGATATCACCTGGCTGAAAGCCGAAAGTGATCACGCCGAGGACGGACTGGAGACGCCAGAAGATATCGCTTCTGCAATTGAAATACATCTAGGGGCCGCGCTGGATGAGATTCGATCTCTTACGGAAGAACTTGGAAGCGAAGCATCCGATTCAGCGTTGGGGGAGGCTGCCGAGTGAGCTTGCCAACGGGATGGGTCAGGCTTCAATTTCAGGAAATCACGCCCCCTGAAGCACCGATCATTTACGGAATCCTGCAACCAGGCCCTCAGTATGAGGGCGGCGTTCTGTATGTCCGGCCAACGGAGATTTCCGATGGCAAGATTCAACTCGCCGAGGTGCGCCGGACATCCCCCCAAATAAATAAGCAATACACGCGATCCATCCTGAGGGTGAATGATTTGATCCTGTCGATCGTTGGCACGATCGGGAAGGTAGCCGCTACCCCGCCTGAACTTGAAGGCGGAAACATCACGCAATCATCATGTCGAATCCGAGTGGATACTTCATTGTTTCAATTCAGATTCGTTCAGTATTTTCTAAGGTCCAAAGCAGCAACGAACCAATTCGGAGCGAAGCGTCTTGGAACTGCCGTTCCGAGACTCAATATTGCTGATGTCAGGCGCCTAGAAATCGCCCTACCACCACTTGCCGAGCAACGCCGCATCGTCGAGAAACTAGACGCCCTGACCGCGCGCATCGTTCGAGCGCGAGCGGAAATAAGTCGGGCAAACAGCCTTGCTGCTGACATCCGCTTGAGCGCACTTCGCTCTGTCTTCCAGTTTGATGCGAAAACCATGCCTGCAGGTTGGTCTCAAAAACGAATTGATCAAATTGCGGATGTACAGCTCGGTCGCCAGCGATCGCCCAAGGATCACTCCGGCCCCAATATGAGGCCCTATCTCAGAGCCGCGAATATTACTTGGAATGGTTGGGACTTGTCCGACGTGAAGGAGATGAACTTTTCGCCAGCGGAATTTCAAACTTTCCGATTAAGACCGGGCGACGTTCTTCTCAATGAAGGATCGGGAAGCGCCAAGGAAGTGGGCAAACCGGCCGTGTGGCGAGGTGAAATCGCCAACGCTTGCTTCCAGAACACGCTGCTCCGCATCAGACCTAAAAAATACAATCCGGATCTGTTGCGGTATTGCCTCCTATACCTAGCGCTTAGCGGGCAGTTTGTTGCGAATACCAAAGGCGTAAACATCATTCATATAGGCAAGGCAGGACTCGTAAAGTTCATCGTTCCCGAGCCGCCCGAGAGCCAACAAAGCGAATTGCTTGCGCGCTTAAGTAAGGCTTTCGCACGCGCCGATCGTCTCGAAACAGAAACAGCACGCGCACGCGCGCTAGTTGACCGACTCGAGTCCGCCATCCTCGCTAAGGCATTTCGCGGTGAGCTGGTAGCGCAAGATCCGAATGACGAGCCGGCCAGCGCTCTGCTCGACCGGATCCGTGCCGGGCGCGCTGCTGCTCCCAGGCCGAACCGACGCCGTATCGTCAACGCCTGATTTGGCCCCCGACCGGCGGACGACTTCTACGAGGGACCTCACACAGTAGGCGCGCGCTTCCCTGGTGTTACCCCGAAGGAGCCTCGCCCACATTTTTTGCAAGAAAGCTGGTGCCGCAAGAGGGATTCGAACCCCCGACCCCGTCATTACGAATGACGTGCTCTACCAACTGAGCTATTGCGGCGAACCCTACCGGAACCCGCGCAATGCAGGTCCGGATACGCGCGCTCCTGATATCGGGCATGGCCCGAATTGGCAAGGTGGAGCGGGCTTCGAAATGTGCCTCACGCGCCCCAGCGGGACCAGAATCCGCGCCAGCCGCCGGCCTGGGCCTTTGCATGGGTTCTGGGCGTGCCGATTTGTTCCGCAAATTCATCGCTCGGACCCTCGTCATCGATCCCGGGATCATCGGGGGCGCGGACGATCGGGATGACGGCCTGGATCGGGGCCGGCGCAGGCCTGCCGAGGTCGGCGCGGGTCCGGAACACCGGCGTTGCCGCCTCCGGCGATGATTCGGCCGCCTCAGGAGCGGGATTGACCGACTCGGCGGCCGGCGTGACCGCAGGCTCTTCCTTGGCGGCTTCCCCAGCCGTCTCCTTGGCCTCTGGGGGCGAATTGTCCTGTGCGGCGGGGACCGGATCCGGTGCAGCCACGGGCGGTTCCACCGGGGCTTCGCTTGGGGCTGCCGTCACCCGCTTCGGCGGCGGGGCGGCCAGCATGGCTTCCTCGAAGGCTGAGGATTCGATCGTGGCGCCCTTGTCGGAGGGCAGGCTCGCGACCGGCGTTTGCCACTGGAAGGCATCGAGACGGCCGGTGACCGGCGAGACCGGACGCCAGCGGTCGCTGACATAGCCGTCCGCGGTCCAGGCCGGATCGTGGCGGGCGCGGACCGCGCGCAAGGTCCAGGCGCGGGCACGGCCGCCGTCGCCGTGCTCGGTACGCTCGAGCTCGGCCATCAGCAGCGCGACGCGCTGGGTCGGATCATTGACGTAAGGCGCCAGCACCGCGCGCGCACGCGCGAACTCGGAGGCATCGATCGCCGCGCGCGCGATCGCAAGCTGGCCCTCGACATGGCCCGCCTTGTCGGCGGGCGTCTTGGCTGCGAGCGTCTCGACCCGCTGCAAGCGCTGCCGCGCTGAATCGCCGAGCTTCACGTGCGCATAGGCGTCGGCGAGATCCGGATGCGGATTGGCGAGCCACGCGGCCTCGACCAGCTTCATGGAGCGGCGCACCTGATGCGCTTCGCTCTCGAACTTGGCCGCAAGCACCGCGGCCGGCACCAGCGTCGGCGCGAGCTTGATGGCCTCCATCACGCTCTCGCGCGCCACGTCGCGGTCCATGGTTTCCAATTCCAGCGCGCGGGCCGTGAGCAGCACGCCGCGCTGGCGGCGATAGGCCGCCTTGTCGATCAGACCCGCGGACAGATTCGAATCCAGGATCGCGAGCGCGCCGCTCCAGTCGCCGCGCGCGCAGCGGAAGCCGAGCACCGCGTGCGAGGCCCAGGTCGAGGACGGCGACAGCTTGATCGCTTCCTCCGCGATCATCACGGCGCCGACCGCATCGTCGGCGCGCTGCGCCTCGATGAACAGGCCGCGCAGGCCGAGCAGCCGGGTATCCTCGCGCTCGGCCATGACGCGGAAGACGCGCTGGGCCTCGTCGCGATTGCCTTCGAGCTGGGCCGACTGCGCGTGCAGCAGCAGTGCGAGCGGATCGTTCGCGGCCAGCCGCCGCGCCGTATCGGCGTGACGGCGGGCGAGGGCGGTATCGCCATGACCGATCGCGAGCAGGCCGTGGGTGATGGCATGGCGGCCGCGCGCATGGCGTTTCTCATGACGGCGGCGGCGCAGGCGTCCCGGCGCGCGCCAGATCATCGTCACGATGCTCCAGACCAGCACGACCGCCGCTGCAAAGACGCCGAGCAGAAACACGAACCTCGGAAGCGTCGTTGACGCGCGGAAACTGCCCGCGGTCAGGACGAGATCGCCGGGCTGATCGGCAACCCAAGCCGCGCCGGCCGCCGCCAGCGCGATCAGGACGAGGAAGAGGACGATGCGGAGCATGGCGATCCCTATTACGCGCTGATTATTGCGCGAACCTTTACTGAGCAGGCTTGACCAGATCGGGCTTGGCGAGATCCGCCATGGCATCGTCGGCGAATTTGCGGGAGGCACCGAGCGCGGCGTCGCGCGCATCGGCCTTGTCGAGCCAGGCCTGCGCCGGTGCACGATCGGCCTCGGGCAGCGTCTTCAGCTCGCGCCGCGCCTCGACGAAATCGTTGCGGAGCGCCGCCGCCGTCACCCGTGCGACGATGGCGCCGCGATCATTGCCGACGCCGTCGGTGCGCTCGATACGAACGAGTTTCGAGGCCCCCGCCTGGAGGCGCTCGACGATGCCGGCACCGGCGGCCGGGGCTTCCGCCGGCGGCGAGAGCTTGGGCACGATGTTGAGCAATTCGCGGCTCAGCGCGACCGGCGTCGGAATGCCTGACGACGCAAAGGTGTCGAGCGGCTTCAGCATATCGGGCTTGGCCGCGAGCGACCGCGCCGTGGCCAATTGCGATTCGTAAGGATCGCCATGCCGAACCGCGACGTCGAGCAGAGCCGCCGCCACGACATGGCGCAGCGGCTTGTCATTCGTCGCCTTGTTGTCGGCAATCTTCTCGCTCTGCTGTGCGAGCTCGGCGCGCTCCGTCTTGCTGGCACGCTCCAGCTGCGCAATGCGGTCGCTGAGAGCGGCAAGATCAGGCGCTGCAGCGCGCGGTGCCGATTTCACGTCGTTGGCGGTCTTGTCGGACTGTGCGCGCAGATTGGCGATGTCACTGCGCAAGGCACTTGCAGATTTCTCCAGTGCATCGATCCGCGCCACCACGGCCGGATCGGCAGCGGGATTGCCCGCCTTGGCTTCGACCGCGGCGACACGTCCGCTGAGCGCGTCGACCGTCGCGCTCGTGACCTGCGGCGCGGCCGGCGGCGCCTCCACGGCGGGCCAGCCCAGCATCCAGCCGACGGCAATCACGATTGCGGCTGCGACCGCGCCGGAGAACGGTGCAATGACCCAGGGCGAAACCGGCGCCGACGCGGGAGCGGAAGCAACCGCGGCCTCCGCGTGCGCGGGCTCCGGGTCAGGCCTGGCCTCTTCGGATTTGGACTCTTCGACCGTGGCCTGCTCTGGCGTGGCCTGCTCCGGCGCCGGCTGAACCTCCGGCTCGGCGGCCGCCGTTGGCTGCGGCTGGGTCGAAACTTCGGTTGCCTCAAGGTCGATGGTGGGCGGGGTGCGCTTGGCACGGCCTGACTCGGGAGCCAATCCTGCGTCTTCAGGCTTGTCGTCGGCCATCGTGACGGTTCCTCACACTCAAATGCCCTGAACGGACCCGATCGCGTCGGATTCGGCCCGACCTCTTACGCCAAACGGGTCCGCAAAGCACGCTCCAAGGTATCAAATAGGGCATTTTCGTCCGGCGTCGCGGCCCCCAGAACCTGCGACGCGCCGGCATCGCGCAGCACGCTGGCGACCGTCTCGGACAGGCAGCATTGCGGGATCGCCAGCGCCGAGATTTCGACGCCTTCGTCCCGTGCCGCATCCAGGAAGGCCCGCGCGCTGCGACGGGAGTAGTGCAGCACCGCCTCGATCCCATGCGCGGCAAAGCCATCGCAGACATCGCGCGGCAGGATCTTGACAGGAGTCATACGATAGGTGGTCTGCGTCACCACGCTGAAGCCCTCTGCGCCGAGCTCGCCGCCGAGATCGCGCGACAGATCCGCGCCCGCGAGATAGAGCAGCGTGCTTTTCTTCTTCAGCAGTTTGTCGCGCGCGCTCTGCATCACCTTGTCGCGCAAGGCCGCGGCATCGCCGCCGGCGACGATCACCTCGGCGAAGCCGGCGTCGCGCGCCGCGGCAGCCGTGTGCTCCCCGACCGCAAACAGCGGCAGCTCCAGGAGGCCAAGATTCTTTAAGCCAAGATCTTGCAATTGCGGCGCGACGGCGCGGATCGCATTGGCCGACGTGACGATGATGGCGCCGTAGTCGGCCTCACTCTCGTCATGGAAGGCGACCGGCTCGAACTTGAGCATCGGGGCGAGCAGCACCACATGACCCCGCACCCGCAAATTTTCCGCCGTCGCCTCATTGTCGGGATGCGGCCGTGTGACAAGAATGGACATCGCTTGTGTTCCCGAACCACGTGGCGGTGACGCATTCACGAAGGCGGCTGCGCGTGACGATTGCGCAAGTGGACCCCGGAATGCTACCGGACGTACCAGAACTCTGCTTTACGGATGAGCGCAAGGGCGCAAATTGGATAACAATTCGCCAATGCTGGTACTGGGCATCGAAACCACCTGCGACGAGACCGCCGCGGCCGTGATCGAGCGCGCGCCCGACGGCAGCGGCAAGATCCTGTCCAACATCGTGCGGTCCCAGATCGAGGAGCATGCCCGCTTCGGCGGCGTGGTGCCGGAGATCGCCGCGCGCGCGCATGTCGACGTCCTCGACGGCATCATCGACCGGGCCATGCACGAGGCCGGCATCGACTATGCGCAGCTCAACGGTGTCGCAGCCGCGGCGGGGCCGGGGCTGATCGGCGGCGTCATCGTCGGCCTCACCACCGCCAAGGCGATCGCGATGGTGCACGACACGCCGCTGGTCGCGGTCAACCACCTCGAGGCGCATGCACTGACGCCGCGCCTCACCGACGGAATTGAATTTCCCTACTGCCTGTTCCTCGCCTCGGGCGGGCATACCCAGATCGTCGCCGTCACCGGTGTCGGCCAATATGTGCGGCTCGGCACCACCGTCGACGACGCGATGGGCGAAGCCTTCGACAAGGTCGCGAAGATGCTGGGCCTGCCCTATCCGGGCGGGCCGCAGGTCGAACGCGCCGCGGCAACCGGCGATGCCACGCGCTTCGCCTTCCCGCGCCCGATGCAGGGACGGCCCGATGCCAATTTCTCGCTCTCGGGATTGAAGACGGCGGTGCGCAACGAGGCGAGCCGGTTAACCGAAATCGCGCCGCAGGATATCAGCGATCTCTGCGCGAGTTTTCAAGCCGCCGTGCTCGACTCGACGGCCGACCGGCTGAGCGTCGGCCTGAGGCTTTTCCGCGAGCAGTTCGGCGCGCCGCATGCCCTCGTCGCCGCCGGCGGCGTCGCGGCCAATCAGGCGATCCGCGGCGCCCTGCATGACGTCGCGCGGCAGGCCGGGACGCAACTGATCATGCCGCCGCCCGCGCTCTGCACCGACAACGGCGCGATGATCGCCTGGGCCGGCGCCGAGCGCCTGGCGCTCGGCATGATCGACACGATGGAAGCCCAACCCCGCGCACGCTGGCTGCTCGATGCCAACGCCACGGCGCCGGCCGGTTACGGCAACACGCGGGCGGGATTCTAGCTATGACGGCGTTCCGGTCCGTCGCGGTGATTGGTGCGGGCGCATGGGGCACGGCACTGGCGACGGTCGCGGCGCGCGCCGGACGGAACGTGACGCTCTGGGCGCGCAACAGCGAACATGCCGCACGAATCGCCTCGACCCGCGACAATCCGCGGCTGCCCGGCGTGCGGCTGGCGCCGGAGATCGTCGTGACGCACGAGCTTGCGGAGGCCGCGCGCGCGGACATGGTGCTGATCGCGACGCCCGCGCAGCATTTGCGCGGCGCGGTCAACATGCTGGCCTCGCATCTGGCAAGGCCGGTGCCGATCGTCGCCTGCGCCAAAGGCATCGAGCACGGCACCCATAAATTCATGACCGACGTCATCGCGGAAGCCGCACCTCACGCGCAGCCGGCGATCCTGTCGGGCCCGAGCTTTGCCGACGACGTCGCGCGCGGCTTGCCGACCGCGGTGACGCTGGCGGCGAAGGATGAAGCGCTGGCGAGCGCGCTGGTGCAGGCGCTGGGCTCGGCGACCTTCCGGCCCTATCACACGACAGATGTCCGCGGCGTCGAGATCGGCGGTGCGGCCAAGAACGTGCTGGCGATCGCGGTTGGCATCGCGGTCGGGCGCAAGCTCGGCGCCTCCGCCCAGGCTGCGCTGACGACCCGCGGCTTTGCCGAGCTCACGCGCCTCGGCCGTGCCCTCGGCGCGCGCGGCGAGACGCTCACGGGCCTGTCCGGCCTCGGCGATCTGATCCTGACCTGCTCGAGCCCGCAATCGCGCAATCTCGCGCACGGCCTTGCGCTGGGCCGCGGCGAGCAGCCGCCCGCGGGCAAGCTTGCCGAAGGCGAGTTCACCGCACCTGTGTTGATCGAACTCGCAGCTTCGCACAACATCGAGATGCCGGTGTCAGAAGCGGTCGCTTCGATCCTGAGCGGCCGGAGCACGATCGACGCTGCGATCTCGGGGCTGTTGACGCGCCCCTTCAAGGCAGAGGAATGACGTCTTTCTCGTCATGCCCGCGCTTGTCGCGGGCATCCACGTCTTGATATTGAATTGGTGGCAGAGACGTGGATGGCCGGGACAAGCCCGGCCATGACGAACGGATAGGACGCGCGATGAACTACTGGCTGGTGAAATCCGAACCGTCGGTATGGTCCTGGGACCAGCAGGTGGCGAAAGGCGCCAAGGGCGAGGCCTGGACCGGCGTGCGCAATTACACCGCGCGCATAAACCTCGTGAACATGAAGAAGGGCGACAAGGCGTTCTTCTATCATTCCAACGAGGGCAAGGAGATCGTCGGCATCGCCGAGATCATCAAGGAGGCCTACCCCGACCCGACCGACAAGACCGAGAAATTCGTCTGCGTCGATATCAAAGCCGACAAGCCCTTGAAGACGCCGGTCACGATGGCCGCGATCAAGGCCGAGAAGAAACTCGCCGACATGGCGCTGGTGAAATATTCGCGCCTGTCGGTGCAGCCGGTGACGGCGGAAGAGTGGAAGCTCGTCTGCAAGATGGGCGGGATGTAATCGACGTGAACGGCAGGGTGGGCAAAGCGTAGCGTGCCCACCAATCGAGACCGGAGCTTGCCGTTAAATGGTGGGCACGGCGCGCAAGAGCGCACTGCGCTTCGCTCCGTCGGGGCTACGATATCCGGGCTTGCGTCTCCGGCAGCGTAAACACCTCGCATGGCGAAGCGATGCCGCGCAGCGGATGCGATCCGAGCGCGACGAGAGGCGTGTCCGTCTCCGCGGCCAGCGCCCCCGATACCAGCACGGTCCGTTCCAGGGGCTTGCACAATCCCTCGAGCCGGCTGGCGAGATTCACGGCGGGACCGATCGCCGTGAAATCGAGCCTGTTGGCGGCGCCGATATTGCCCCAGAGTATTTCGCCGAGATGAAGGGCCGCGCCGAACGCAAGCGGCGGCAGTCCTTGAGCGCCGCGCTCCCCGTTGAGATACGCCATGCCGGCTTCGGCTGCGCCTGCGGCACGCAGCGCGGCGTCGCAGGCGCGGCGCGGTGAGGCCTCGACCACCGGGAAGATCGCGAGCACGCCGTCGCCGATGAATTTCAGCACCTCGCCGCCGAAGGCATGAACAGCACCGGCGATGCGATCGAACCAGGCGTCGAGCGCTGCGATGACGTCGGCCGGCGGTGTGGTCTCCGACAAGGTCGTGAAGTTGCGCAGATCCGCATAGAGCAGCGCGGCTTGAATGGTCTCGCCGAGATCACGCCGCAGCGGCGCCGCCAGCACGCGCTCCGCGCTGCGCTTGCCGAGATAGGCATCGAGCGTCGCGCGCAACGTGGCGCGCGCAGCGAGCACGGCCAGCGGCGTCGCGGCGAAGCGCGCAGCCTGGCGCAATTGCTCGATCTCGTCTGCGGTGAACGGACGCGGCCCGATCCAGCCGAGCTGCGGCCCATCTTGTCGTCCGACCACCTCTTCGTGCACCTCGCCGCGCGCGATGTCGCGCAGCCAGCGGCGACCGGCATCATTGGGCGGGTCGGGCGCCAGCCCGCTTGGTGCGAAGCCGAGCGCCTCGATGACCCGGCCGTTCTCCGCGCGCCACAGCCAGGTCCGCTTCGCGATCAGCGGATGCGGCACCTCCAACGTCAGGCTGCCTGCCGCAAGCGGGACACCGTCGGCGACCAGATGAGCGCCGAGTTCCGCGAGCAGACGGTCGGCCCCGGGGCAATCCGAGGCGGCATCGACGAGCCAGGCGAGGGTCCGGGAGAGTTGCATGGCCCGATGATGGCGAAGGTCGGCCATCTTTGTCACGGGCAATCCTTGACGCACCGCTCCACCGCCGCCATGTGGCCAGTGTCAGCCCAGGGATGATCGCCGATGACCGAGCCGTTCGTAGTGCGACGGGAAACCCAGATCGCGGCCCCCCGCGCCACCGTCTTCGCCTATTTGACCGATCCAGAGAAAATCCTGAGCTGGATGGGCTCCGACGCGACCACGGAGCCGCACCCCGGCGGGCTCTTTCTCCTCAAGGGCATCGGACCGCGTGGCGGCGTCGGCCGCGGCACCTTCCGCGAGGTCGTGCCGGTGCATCGTATGGCCTACACATTCGGCTGGGAGGGCGGTCAGGAAGTGCCGCCCGGCTCGAGCCTGATCGAGATCGACCTGATCGAGCGCGACGGCGGCACGCTGCTGCGCATGACCCATAGCGGGCTCCCGACCGAGGAACAGGCCGCCGCGCACGCGAAAGGATGGGCGCATTATCTGGGCCGGCTCACGAGCGCAGCCGCGGGCAGCGATCCCGGTCCGGATAAGGGTGTATCCGATAAAATGTAGCGACGTCGGGCGGATCAGACCGCCGCGGTCGCAACCACCTGCTGCAAAAGTTGCTCGCGCCTGGCCTGCGAACGCTGGCCCTTCATGGTCGCAGCGAAGCGTTCGAGGATACCGTCCTCGAAGGCGGTGACGATGGTGTCGTGGACGTAGCTCTTGCGGCAGATCGCCGGCGTGTTGGAGAGCTTGTCGGCTGCGGCGCGGATGGCGTCCAGCACCTGCTTCTTGCGGCCGCGCTGGCTGGTCGCCGGCGTGATCCGCGACAGCGATTCCACCACGACTGCGGACGCCATCAGGGTGCGAAAATCCTTCAGCGAAATCTTGATGCCGGCGATCTCGCGCAGAAACGCGTTCACCTGCGTGGTGCTGACCGCGCGCACGATGCCGTAGGCGTCGCGATACTGGAACATGCGCTTGCCGGGAACGCCGTTCAGGATGCCGATGGCGCGCACCAGCTTGGCCGCGTCGCACTCCTTGCGCACCGCCTTGCCGCCCTTCGCCTTGAAGGTCAGCACGAAGGAATCGTCCTCGAGCGTAACGTTCGACTTCAGCATCGTGGTGGCACCGCGGGTGCCGTTGAGGCGGGCATAGGATTCGTTGCCGGGACGGATCGCGGTGCGCGCGATCAGCTCGATCACGGCCGAGAGTGCGAATTCACGCGTCGGCTCGTCACCCGACAGGAACGCGGAGACCTTGCGCCGGATCTTTGGCAGCGCGCCGACGAGCTTTTCCAGCCGGTGCGCCTTGCGGTGCTCGCGGACCTTTTCCCAATCGGCGTGGTAGCGGTACTGCAGCCGGCCCGCGGCATCGCGTCCCACCGCCTGGAGATGCGAGCTCGGATCGGCCGAGTAGCGCACCTGGCGATAGGCCGGCGGCACCGCCATGGCGTGCAGCCGGCGGATAGTGCGGGCGTCGCGGATATGCGCGCCGTTGGGACGAACGAAGGAATAGCCCTTGCCGCGCTTGATGCGCCGGATGGTCAGCTCGTTCTGGTCGCCGAGCCGCAGGCCCAGCTCCTTGGCGATCGCCTCAACCGAGGTCGCAGGCGCGGTGTCGAAGACCTTTTTCGGGCTGAGACGGGCGGAACCGGCCGGTTTCCGCCATTGTCCGAGGGCTTTGGCCAGCGCGACAGCAGCAGGATCGGCCGAAGCGAGCCGCATCGTCCCGAGATTCTGCTGATCCATCATAGTCTTAAGCCTTAGCCCTGTCTGTTATCGGTCAATGCCGCTGTTCTGATTTTTGTTCCAAGGGTCTCTTGGACGGTCTCGTTGGACCCGGGTTGGCCATTTAGGGTGTTCCGAACCGCATTGCGAGTCCCGAATCAGTGACAGACGGTTTCTAAATACCTCCTGCGGCGCATGGGCGCCCTGCACAGGCCTATTCCGGCGTCTTGGTAAAGGCCTGGAAAGCAGCGCCGGCCTGTTTCAGATCTGCGACAGTCGCGCCAGGCGGCGTTGATCTTCCGCATGGCTGGCCGCTCGCCGAAGGTCCAGCTTGTGCTCCTTGTCGGGTCCGGTTAGGCGGACGCATAATCGGTTCAACGATGACGTCGGCTCGCCAGTCGCCTGGGCTCGGCTTGCCGTATCTGGAGGGAAGCATGTCCGAGAAGACCTACGACGTCCCCGCGGAATGGGCCAAGCGTGCCTGGATCGACCAAGCCAAGTACAAGGACATGTACGCCCGCTCGATCTCCGACCCGAACGCGTTCTGGGCCGAGCAGGCCAAGCGTATCGACTGGATGCACGCGCCGACGAAGATCGAGAACGTTTCCTTCGCACCCGGCAACATCTCGATCAAATGGTTCGAGGACGGAATCCTCAACGTCGCCTGGAACTGCATCGACCGGCATCTTCACACGCGCGCCAACCAGACCGCGATCATCTGGGAAGGTGACGATCCCTCGCAATCCAGACACATCACCTACAAGGAGCTGCACGACGAGGTCTGCCGGATGGCCAACATCCTGCGCACCCGCAACGTCAAGAAGGGCGACCGCGTCACCATCTACCTGCCGATGATTCCGGAAGCGGCCTACGCGATGCTGGCCTGCGCGCGGATCGGCGCGATCCACTCCGTGGTGTTCGCCGGCTTCTCGCCCGACAGCCTCGCCCAGCGCATCAACGACTGCCAATCCAAGGTGATCATCACCGCGGACGAGGGCCTGCGCGGCGGCAAGAAGGTGCCGCTGAAGGCCAATGTCGACGCGGCGCTCGCCAAGGCCGACGGCGTCGACTGGGTCGTCGTTGTCAAGCGCACCGGCGGCACGGTCGAGATGAATCCGTCGCGCGATCTCTGGTATCACGACGCCGCCAAGATGGTGACGACGGAATGCCGGGCCGAGCACATGCACGCCGAGGATCCGCTGTTCATCCTCTATACGTCGGGCTCGACCGGCCAGCCCAAGGGCGTGCTGCACACCTCCGGCGGCTATCTCGTGTTCGCCGCGATGACGCATCAATACGTCTTCGACTATCACGACGGCGACATCTACTGGTGCACCGCCGACGTCGGCTGGGTCACCGGACACAGCTACATCCTTTATGGGCCGCTGGCGAACGGCGCGACCACGCTGATGTTCGAAGGCGTGCCGAATTATCCGGACAATTCCCGTTTCTGGAACGTCATCGACAAGCACAAGGTCAACATCTTCTACACCGCGCCGACCGCGATCCGCGCACTGATGCAGAGCGGCGACGAGCCCGTGAAGAAGACGTCGCGTGCAAGCCTCCGGCTGCTTGGCTCGGTCGGCGAGCCGATCAATCCCGAAGCCTGGGAGTGGTATCACCGCGTCGTCGGCGACGACCGCTGCCCGATCGTCGACACCTGGTGGCAGACCGAGACCGGCGGCATCCTGATCACGCCGCTGCCGGGCGCGACCAAGCTGAAGCCGGGCTCGGCGACGCAGCCGTTCTTCGGCGTCGTGCCTGAGATCGTCGATGCCGACGGCAAGGTGCTGGACGGCGAGACATCAGGCAATCTCTGCCTGACGCGGTCATGGCCGGGCCAGATGCGCACGGTCTATGGCGATCACGCCCGCTTCGAGCAGACCTATTTCTCGACCTACAAGGGCAAGTACTTCACCGGCGACGGCTGCCGGCGCGATGCCGACGGCTATTACTGGATCACCGGCCGCGTCGACGACGTCATCAACGTCTCCGGCCACCGCATGGGCACCGCGGAAGTCGAGAGCGCGCTGGTCGCGCATGAGAAGGTGTCGGAGGCCGCCGTGGTCGGTTACCCGCACGACATCAAGGGCCAGGGCATCTATGCTTATGTGACGCTGATGGCCGGCGTCGAGCCGAGCGAAGAATTGCGCAAGGAACTCGTCACCTGGGTGCGCAAGGAGATCGGCCCGATCGCCGCGCCCGACCAGATCCAGTTCTCGCCCGGTCTGCCCAAGACCCGCTCGGGCAAGATCATGCGCCGCATCCTGCGCAAGATCGCCGAGGACGAGCCGGGCAGCCTCGGCGATACCTCGACGCTCGCCGATCCGGCGGTGGTCGACGACCTCGTGAAGAACCGGCAGAACAAGAAGTCGGCGTAAGGCACGCTCTCGTGCCCCGGACGCGGCGCAGCGCTTCTTCAGCGGTGCGCTGCAGAGCCGGGGCCGATCCAATGGCAGAGCGTGTGGCCTCCCGGGTCCCGGCTCTGCGCAGCAGCGCCAAGGCGCTGCAGCGCGTCCGGGACACAGAGCCCCCCGAAATAACAGCCGTTCACACCCTCACGCACTTGTCAGGGCCCGCGGCGGCGCGCCCGCGTCTTTCCAGCCAAGTGTTGTTTTCTTGTCATTTACTTTATTTCGAACATTTTCTTTGTTCCGCGTGCTGGCGGGCCCTTGGCGGCCGCGCGTGGAAACCATCCGGTTAACAGGCGCGGTTAAGAATATCCGGGCAAGCGGGCAATTGCCGGTGCTGCGTAGTTTTGGACGATCCGTTCGGGGCAGAGGAAAAATTGATGTCGGTAAGGATTGCTGTGGCGCTCGCCGCCACCATCGGGGCAGGGGTCTTGACGTCGACGGCCGCAGAGGCGCGGCCGGAAATGGTGGGGACGCACCTGGCCGACTATTCGCCGGGCACCATCGTGGTCAAAACCAACGAGCGGCGGCTCTATCTCATCCTCGATAACGGCCACGCCGTGCGCTATCCGGTCGGTGTCGGCAAGTCCGGCAAGCAATGGGCCGGCACCACCCGCATCGACGGCAAATATATCAACCCGGCTTGGTCGCCGCCTGCGGAAGTGAAGCGCGACAAGCCCAGCATCCCGGACGTCATTCCGGGCGGCTCGCCGCGCAACCCGATGGGCGTTGCGGCGATGACGCTGGCCGGCGGCGAATACGCCATCCACGGCACCAACGTGCCGGGCTCGGTCGGCGGCTTCGTCTCCTATGGCTGCATCCGCATGCTCAACGACGACATCACCGATCTCTACGGCCGCGTCTCGGTCGGCACGACGGTGGTCGTGACGCGCTGATCGCCGGGATCAGGCAAGCAAGAGCCGCGTCTTTCGACGCGGCTTTTTGTTACCAGAAGCGCCAGCCGCGCGCGCACCAGCCGTCGCGATGGCCGCCGTTGTAGCTCCGCGCGTAACCGCCGGCGAGCAACGCGGCAGATACGTCCGCAGTTCGCCTTGTTGCAACGTTGGCGAGAACACGGCCGTATTTGTCGGGGCCGAGATTGGCGATCGTCACGCCGCCCTGGCCGAGCAGATCGCGCAGCGCGCCGGTCGCCGCTTGAGCCTTGTCCAATTCATCCTGGCAGGATGCTTTCATCTCCGGCGCATCGATACCGCGCAGGCGAACGCGCGCAACGAGAACGCGTCCGTCGCGCTGGTGCACGCGAGCGAGAAAGGTATCGCCGTCGATCGTGCGAATGACGTCGACCGGCTGACGGATGTCCGGATTGGCCTGCTGCAAAATGATCTGGGCATCTCGCGATTGACCGTCGATCGCATGCGGGAAGGGCCAGTTCATCCCGTGCCGGAACGTAAGCACGACGGCCACCACGATTGCGACCACGAACATCCACGGCAACAGCCCCGAGAAGTGACGGCCGAACGGCGAACCACTGTATGAGGGCCGGTATGGATGGCTGGGATCGAAGCGCGGCATCCGCGCACGCTAGGGCTGAGTCGGGCGATCCGGCAAGATAGCCTCAAAAGACAGCCTCAAAAGTCCGAGGCAATACCTTTGCGCTCCCAATCGCCGTAGCGGGTAGGCTCAGGTCCCTTCGGTCCCTGCAATTCCTTCGGCGCCGCCGCGGCGTGGGCAGCAGCAGCCTGCCGGCGCGCTTCGGCCTCGGCCAGCGCGCGCTGGGCGGCAGGCGGGAGCGGCTTGCGATCGGGAACGGGGGGCTGGTCACTCATCTCGGCGGTTCCTAGCGCAGGATCACGGGGTGTGCGACGTCCAATAACGCATTGCTGAGATGGTCATGGCGGGCTGTAAACGCGAGAGGCCATTCTTACATTTGGCATATTCGCATGCCAGAGATACGTCTCTCAAGGCATGCGCCCATTGCGGCGGAACTGCCGCTCGCCAAGAACCTTAAGCCGCATGCCATCTCAACGTTTCGCTCCTCCGTCCGAAGTGCCTGGTCTCGCGGCGCGGCGGATCGCCGCTGACATCGTCGACGGCGTGCTGCACAAGCACCGCACGCTTGACGATCAGCTCGACGGCAGCGGTGCCCATCCCGGATTGAAGACGCTCGCCGACCGCGACCGCGCGCTGATGCGCCGCCTGGTCGCGACCGTACTGCGTCGGCTCGGCACGCTCGGCCATGTGCTGTCCCGCTTGCTCGACAAGGGCATTCCCTCCGAAGCGCCGCGCGCGCAGAGCGCACTCCTGATCGGCGCCGCCCAGATCCTCTGGATGGACGTGCCCGATCACGCCGCGGTCGATCTTTCCGTCCGCCTCGTCCAATCCGACCGGCGTGCCGCGCGTTATGCCGGCCTCGTCAATGCCGTGCTGCGCCGCTGCGCGCGCGAGGGCAAGGCGCTGGTGGATGAAGTTGCCACGCAATCGCTGGACCTGCCGCCCTGGCTGCTCGCGCGCTGGAGCGCGCAATACGGCGAGGCGACCGCAAGAGACATGGCGCTGGCGCTCGGCCACGAGCCCTCGCTCGACCTCACCGTGAAATCGGACGCCGCGCAATGGGCGAACCGGCTGCACGGTGAAGTGCTGCCGACCGGATCGGTGCGCACGGTGCTGCACGGCGCCGTGACCATGCTGCCCGGCTTCACTGAGGGGCAATGGTGGGTGCAAGATGCCGCCGCCGCGTTGCCAGCTCGGCTATTTGGCGACATCAAAGGCAAGTCCATTGCCGATCTCTGCGCCGCCCCGGGCGGCAAGACCGCGCAACTGGCACAGGCCGGCGCGCATGTCACGGCGATCGACCGCTCACCCGCCCGGGTGGCGCGTCTGCGCGAGAATCTGACGCGGCTGTCGCTCCAGGCCGAGACTGTCGTCGCCGATGCCGTGGAATGGGCCGGCCCTGCCGAAGGTTTTGACGGCATCCTGATCGATGCGCCCTGCACATCGACCGGAACGATCCGGCGCCATCCCGACGTTGCCTGGCTCCGGCAGGAATCCGACGTCGCCGCCCTGACCGCGCTCCAGCAGCGGCTGCTGAAGAAATCCGTCTCGCTGCTCAAGCCGGGCGGGACGCTGGTCTACTGCACCTGTTCGCTCGAACCCGAAGAGGGCGAGCAGGCGATCGCGGCGCTGCTGGCCACGGAGGGCGGCCTGCGCCGCGTGCCGATCGAAGCTTCCGAGGTCTCGGGGCTCAGCGAGATCATCACCACGGAGGGCGACCTGCGCACGCTGCCCAGCCACCTGCCGAACGCCGATCCCAAGCTCGGCGGGCTCGACGGTTTCTACGCAGCCCGGCTCGTTAAATCCTGATTTTGCACCGGTTTTTGCGCCAGCGCTGATTCGCGACGCTTCAAGATGGTGTCAGACGTCCGATTTTGGGATTAAGAAGGATTCGTCGTTAATCCTCTCCCCCTTCAAGGCAAGGCGTGTCGGTCGCTCAACGCAGACGTATCTCGACGCTGGTGATGAACCGCTTCGCGCGGAACATGCTCGCGCGCGCGAGCGGCGGTTCCGTTGCGCTATCGCGGGTCTGGCCCGGCCGTACCGACCGGCTGATCATCGCGCCGCATGACCTGCGCACCGCGGACGCGACCCGCGCCGCAGAGATCTATGCCGGCCGCTTCGTCTTCGCCGGCAAGATCGTCAATTGCCACGGCCGCTCGATCTTCGACCTCGAACCGCCATCGGAAGACTGGGAGGTCGCGCTGCTCGGCTTCGGCTGGCTGCGCCATCTGCGCGCCGCCGACACCGCGCTGACGCGCGCCAATGCGCGCGCGCTGGTCGAGGATTGGATCGCCAACCCCGCCAACAAGCGCCGCGCCGTCGCGCGGCGTGCCGACGTGCTGGCGCGGCGCGTAATCTCGCTGCTGTCGCAGGCGCCGCTGGTGCTCAACGACACCGACAACAAATTCTACCGCCGCTATCTGCGGGCGCTGACGCGGGAGATCCGCCTCCTGCGCTACACCATGGTCAACATGCCCGACGGGGTGCCGAAGCTCCAGGTGCTGATCGCGCTGTGCTACGCGGCGCTGTGCCTTGCCAACCAGGCGCGACAGATCCGCAGTGCCTCGAAAAAGCTCTCGGACGAGCTGCAGCGGCAGATCCTGCCCGACGGCGGCCACATCTCCCGCAATCCGGGCGCGCTGATCGAGCTCTTGATCGACCTGTTGCCGCTGCGGCAGACCTTTGCCGCGCGCAACATCGCACCGCCGCCGGCGCTGCTCAACGCGATCGACCGCATGATGCCGATGCTGCGCTTCTTCCGGCACGGCGACGGCAATTTCGCGCTCTTCAACGGCATGAGCGCGACGCCCTCGGACCTGCTCGCCACGCTGCTCGCCTATGACGACACTCACGGCGCGCCGATGGCGAATATGCCGCATACCGGCTTCCAGCGCCTCGACGCCGGCCAGACCACGCTGATCATCGACACCGGCCCCCCGCCGCCGGCCGGCGTCAGCCACGACGCCCATGCCGGCTGCCTGTCGTTCGAATTGTCTTCCGGCATCAGCCGCATCGTCACCAATTGCGGCATGCCGACCACGGGACGCGACAATTGGCGGCCGTTCGCACGCGGCACCGCGGCGCATTCGACGCTGACCTATCATGAGACGTCCTCATGCCAATTCGTCGAGATGTCGGCGATGAAGCGCCTCCTGCACGGCTCACCCGTCACCAGCGGCCCCGTCGAGGTCGAGAGCTATCGCGAGATCGTTCAGAACGGCACGCTGCTCACGACCTCGCATGACGGCTACCTCGCGAAATTCGGCGCGATCCATCGCCGCGTGCTGATGGTCGCCAATGACGGCGCACGCATCGACGGCGAGGACACGCTGTCGCCGCCGCAGGGCGGACGCTTCAAGGGCGCCGACGCCGACTTCGCGCTGCGCTTCCATCTGCATCCGGCGGTGAAGGCGAGCCGGCTGTCGGATGCCCGTGGCGTCATGCTGGTGCTGCCCAACCGCGACGTCTGGACCTTCGAGGCGCTGGACGACAAGGTCGACCTCGAGGACAGCGTGTTCCTGGCCGGCAATGACGGCCCGCGCCGCACCGCGCAGATCGTGATCCGGCAGGACGCGCGGCAGGCGCCGTCGATCCGCTGGAGCTTCGTCCGCTCCACTGCATCGCCTGCGGTCACCAATGCCCGCCGCAACGCCCGGCGCGAGCCGGAACTTCCGCTGTAAACGCGCACGATTCGGCCCCATCTCATCGTTGTGAAAACGGCCGAAAGCTGCTATCGAGCCCTCGCTCGCGCGACTGGCGACCTTGGATGGAGCACCATCGGGAAGCGCGGGACTGAGACGCCGCGCGCCTGGGCATAGACACTCCTTAAGACAGAGGATCTTGCTCATGACTGACCATCCCCGCCGCGTCACCCGTGCTCTTCTCTCCGTCTCCGACAAGACCGGCCTGATCGAGTTCGCAAAGGCGCTTGCCGCGCACGATGTCGAGCTGGTCTCGACCGGCGGCACCGCCAAGGCGATCGCCGCGGCCGGCCTCAAGGTGAAGGACGTTTCCGACCTCACCGGCTTCCCCGAGATGATGGACGGCCGCGTCAAGACGCTGCATCCGAAGGTGCATGGCGGCCTGCTCGCGATCCGCGACAACAAGGAACATGCGGAGGCGATGAAGGCGCACGGCATCGCGCCGATCGATCTCCTGGTCGTCAACCTGTATCCGTTCGAAGCGACCGTCGACAAAGGCGCGGGCTTCGAGGATTGCATCGAGAACATCGACATCGGCGGCCCCGCGATGATCCGCGCCGCGGCGAAGAACCATGACGACGTCGCCGTCGTGGTCGAGGCCGAGGACTACAAGGCCGTGCTCGACGAGCTTGCCGCCAACAACGGATCGACGACGTTGACACTGCGCCGGCGGCTTGCCGCGAAGGCCTATGCGCGCACCGGCGCGTATGACGCCGCGATCTCGAACTGGTTCAACCGCCAGCTCGAAATCGACGCGCCCGATTTCCGCGCCTTCGGCGGCAGACTGATCCAGTCGCTGCGCTATGGCGAGAACCCGCACCAGACCGCCGCGTTCTATGCGACGCCCGACAAGCGGCCGGGCGTCTCGACCGCGCGCCAGCTCCAGGGCAAGGAGCTCTCCTACAACAACATCAACGACACCGATGCGGCCTACGAGTGCATCGGCGAGTTCGACGCCAAGCGCACCGCGGCCTGCGTCATCGTCAAGCACGCCAATCCGTGCGGCGTGGCCGAAGGCTCCGATCTCGTCAGCGCCTATCGCAAGGCGCTCGCATGCGATTCCACCTCGGCGTTCGGCGGCATCATCGCGATGAACCGCGCGCTCGACGCCGACACCGCGCGCGAGATCACAAAGATCTTCACCGAGGTGATCATCGCGCCCGACGCCAGCGAGGAGGCGATCGCCATCATCGGCGCGCGCAAGAATCTGCGCCTGCTGCTCGCCGGCAGCCTGCCCGATCCGCGCGCGCCTGGCCTCACCGCCAAGACGGTCGCCGGCGGCCTCCTCGTGCAAAGCCGCGACAACGCGGTGGTCGACGACATGACCTTCAAGGTCGTGACCAAACGTGCGCCTGATGACGCCGAGATGCGCGATCTGAAATTCGCGTTCCGCGTGGCAAAGCACGTCAAGTCCAACACCATCATCTACGCCAAGGATCTCGCCACCGTCGGCATCGGCGCGGGCCAGATGAGCCGGGTGGATTCAGCGCGGATCGCGGCGCGCAAGGCGCAGGACGCGGCGAATGAGCTCAAGCTCGCAGAGCCGCTCACCAAGGGCTCGGTGGTGGCGTCGGATGCGTTCTTCCCGTTCGCCGACGGCATGCTCGCCTGCATTGAGGCCGGCGCCACCGCCGTGGTGCAGCCCGGCGGCTCCATGCGCGACGACGAGGTGATCAAGGCCGCCGATGAGCACGGCATCGCCATGGTGTTTACGGGCACGCGGCACTTCAGGCACTAACTCACCGCGAGCGTAGCCCGGATGGAGCGCAGCGAAATCCGGGTTTCACGTCTCAGCAACAGCGGCCCCGGATTGCGCTTCGCTCCATCCGGGCTACGCCACTAATCCCGTACCCGCATCAACAACCCCAGCCCCGCGACGAAGAACACCACCAGCACGGCCATGCCGGCCTTCTGGCTCGCCGTCACCGCGGTGATCATGCCGATCAGCAGCGGGCCGATGAAGGACGTTACCTTCCCCGTCAGCGCGAACAGGCCGAAATACTGCGCGATGCGATCCTTCGGCGCGAGACGGATCAGCAGAGTGCGCGAGGCGGCCTGAAGCGGGCCGCCTGCAGCGCCGATGAGACAACCCAAAACGAGATAAGCGCGCTCGGCAGCGCTCGAGAACAAGGGCGCGCCCGGAAGAGGCGGCGCGACCTTGACGAACAGGACGCTGTCCTTGTCGACCAGAAGAATCGCCGCCACCGCCAGCAACAGAACAAGCAGGCTGCCGGCGATGACGCGCTTCGGCCCGAGACCATCGTCGAGCTTGCCGCCGAGCCATGCGCCAAGGGCGCCGGCAATCGCGAGCATGATGCCGAAGGTGCCGATCTGGATCGTGTGCCAGCCGAAGGTGCCGGCGGCATAGATGCCGCCGAACGCGAACAGCGACACCAGGCCGTCGGTGTAGATCATGTTGGCGAGCAGGAATGCCGCGAGCGATTTCCGCTGCGGCAGGCCCTTAATCGATTGCTTGAGATCCGACAATCCCACGCGCAGCGCCTCGCACACCGGGTGCTTCGCCGGATAATCCGGCGTGAACAGGAATAACGGTGTCACGAAGATGATGAACCACAGCCCGGTCAGCGGTCCCACGATGCGATCGCCCTGATGGCTGACCGGATCGAGCCCGAACAGCGGCTTGAAGCCGAGCAGCGTGCGGCCGGTCTCGGGATTGGCGGCGAGGAAGCCGAGCACGATGACGAGGCTGACGATGCCGCCGATGTAACCCGTGGCCCAGCCGGTGCCGGAGAGCCGGCCGATCCGCTCAGGCGGCACCAGGGTCGGCATCATCGCGTTGTTGAAGACGGTGGCGAATTCCGCGCCGACGCTGGCGAGCGCGACCGCGGTGAGCAGCGGCGCAATGATGGTGGGATCGCCGGGCTTGCCGATCCACAGCGTGCAGGCCGCCAGCACCAGCAGTGTGCCGAATCCCGCGATCCACGGCTTCCTGCGGCCCGAGGCATCGGCAATGGCGCCGAGCACCGGCGACATCAGCGCGATCGCGAGGCCCGCGGCTGCCATCGCAAAGCCCCACAACGACTGGCCGGTGGCGGCATCTGGCGCAATGCTGGTGGCGAAATAGGGTGCGAAAACAAAGGTCGTGATCAGCGTGAAATAAGGCTGCGCGGCCCAATCGAAGAAGATCCAGCTGATAACGGCGGCGCGCGGCGGATAGGTCCGCTGCGCGCCGGCCAAGCGCGCATCCGAGGCGATCGTCGTCATATTCCAGTCCCCATCACGAACAGTTTTGCCTCTGTTGGGGCAAAGCGTATAGCATTGAAGCGACGCGTGGGAACTGGCCTGAGGCCGCGACGGAAGCTTGATGATGTCGTCATATCCGACACGGCGGACATTTTTCGCCTTCATTGCCACTCTGGCGTTTGGTTTTTCGTCTGCCACCGCACAGGATGCGCGGCGAGCCTATGTCCCACCCGCGCTCGACGCGGTGCACGCCGTTCCGTCCGAGCACGGCATGGTGGTGGCGCAGGAAAAGATATCGGCGCAAGTCGGCGCCGACATCCTGCGCCGCGGCGGCAACGCGGTCGATGCCGCGGTCGCCACCGGCTTTGCGATGGCCGTGACGTATCCGCGCGCCGGCAACATCGGCGGCGGCGGATTCATGGTGATCCATTCGGCCGAGCGCAACGAGGACATCACGATCGACTATCGCGAGACCGCGCCGGCTGCGACCACCTCGCAGATCTTCCTCGGCGCTGACGGCAAGCCCGATGCGGCGAAGTCGCGGGATTCCGCGCTCGGCGTCGGCGTGCCCGGCACCGTTGCAGGTCTTGCGCTGGCTTTGGAAAAATACGGCTCGGGCCGGTTCACGCTGGCACAGCTGCTCGCGCCCGCGATTGCGCTCGCCCGCGACGGTTTTGTCGTCACCGACGACATTGCCGACACGCTGCCGGGTTGGCACCGGCGGCTCGCGCGCTGGCCGTCGTCGGCCAGGATCTTCTCGCGTCCCGACGGCACGCCGCTCGGCGAAGGCGACAGGCTGCTGCAAAGCGATCTCGCCGAAACGCTGGCGGCCGTCGCCGCACAGGGTCCGCGCGGCTTCTATGAGGGGCCGGTCGCGGACAAGCTCGCCAAGGCCGTGACTGACGCCGGCGGCATCATGACGCCGGCCGATCTGAAATCCTATCAGGCCGTGATCCGTGCTCCGGTGCGCGGCACCTATCGCGGCTACGACATTGTCTCGATGCCGCTGCCGTCCTCCGGCGGCGTGGTCCTGGTGGAGACGCTCAACATCCTCGAGGGCTTTCAGCTGGCCGATCTGAAACAGGGGTCGCCCGCTTCGCTGCATCTGCTGATCGAAGCCATGAAGCGCGCCTATGCGGATCGCGCGCGCTATCTCGGCGATCCCGCCTTCGTCAATGCGCCGATCGACACGCTCACTGCAAAGGACTACGCCGCCAAGCTACGCGCCGGCATCTCCGCGGAGCGCGCCACGCCGTCGAAACAGTTCGTCTCCGCCCCTCCCGCGCCGCGCGAGGGCACCAACACCACGCACTTTTCCGTCGTCGATGGCGGCGGCAATGCCGTCAGCAACACCACCACGCTGAATTTCAGCTACGGCGTCGGCCTCGTTGCCGACGGAACCGGCGTGCTGCTCAACAACGAGCTCGACGATTTCACCGCCGCGGTCGGCGCTTCCAACGCCTACGGCCTCGTCGGTTTCGAGCCCAATCTGCCCGGACCCGGCAAGCGGCCGTTGTCCTCGATGTCCCCGACCATCGTGCTCAAGGACGGCAAGCCGGTGCTGGTGACGGGCTCGCCCGGCGGCAGCCGCATCATCTCGACCGTGCTCCAGGTCATCGTCAACGTGCTCGACTACAAGATGGATGTGGCCGCCGCCGTCGCTGCGCCGCGGCTGCATCACCAATGGCTGCCGGACGAGGTGCGCGTCGAGAGCGGCTTTCCCGGCGATGTGCTGTTCGAGCTGAAGGCGATGGATCACCTCATCGTCGAGCCGATGGGACAGACCTCGGCCAATTCGATTCTGGTGACGCCGAACGGGCCACTCGGCGCGCCCGATCCGCGTACCCGCGGCGCGGAAGCCGCGGGACAGTAGTCTCGCCGTTGCATGGCACGGCAGCGCGCGCCTGCTTGCGCGGGCTGCCGTGCGTGCTACCACCGCGCAGCTTTAAGGGACCGCCGGGGAAACGCACATGAGCACAGCCGATCCGACCCAGCGCATTGAGCGCGCGGAGATCGAAGACACCAGCCTTCTCGCCTTCTATCGCGACATGAACGCGCCGGAGCGGCGGACGTTCTGGGCCTGCGCTGCGGGCTGGGCGCTCGACGGCATGGACTTCATGATCTATCCGCTGGTGATCGGCACCATCATCGCGCTGTGGAAGGTCGATGCGGCCTCGGCCGGACTCGCCGGCACCGTGACGCTGCTGGCCTCCGCGATCGGCGGCTGGCTCGGCGGCTATCTCTCTGATCATATCGGACGTGTCAGGACGCTCCAGATCACCATCATCTGGTTCTCGTTCTTCTCGCTGGTCTGCGCGGTCGTGCAGAATTTCGACCAGCTCCTGATCGCACGCGCCGTGCTCGGCCTCGGCTTCGGCGGCGAATGGGCGGCGGGCGCCGTGCTGATGGGCGAGGCGATCCGGCCGCAATATCGCGGACGCGCGGTCGGCTCGGTGCAGTCGGGCTGGGCGGTCGGCTGGGGTCTCGCCGTGCTGTCGCAGGCGATCCTGTTCTCGGCTTTGCCGCCGGAGACGGCGTGGCGCTGGATGTTCGTGATCGGCGCACTGCCGGCGCTGCTGGTGTTCTACATCCGCCGCTCCGTCACCGAGCCGGAGATCGCGGCCGAGGCCCGCGCAAAACAGGCCGCGAGCGGCGATCGTCCTGCGCTCTGGGAAATCTTCTCCGGCCCGATCCTGAAGACCACGATCCTGGCCTCGCTGATGGCGACCGGCTGCCAGGGCGGCTACTACGCCGTCACCTTCTGGGTGCCGCAGTTCCTGACCAAGGAGCGGCACCTGTCGATCGTCGGTTCGACCGGTTATCTCTCGACGCTGATCATCGGCTCTTTCATCGGCTATCTTGTCGGGGCCTGGCTCGCGGATCGCATCGGCAGGCGCAATCTGTTCCTGATCTTCTCGATCGGCGCCATGGCCGTCGTGCTGCTCTACACGCAGCTGCCGCTCACCAACGAGATCCTGTGGGTGCTCGGCTTCCCCCTGGGCTTCTTCGCCTCGGGCTATTTCTCGGGGATCGGCGCGTTCCTGACCGAGCTCTATCCGACGCGGTTACGCGGCTCCGGCCAGGGCTTCTGCTACAATTTCGGCCGCGGCATCGGCGCGCTGTTTCCGTTCCTGGTCGGCGCGCTCTCGGCGACGACGTCGCTCGCAAATGCGATCGCGATGTTCGCGGTGGTGGCTTACGTGCTGTTCTTCATTGCCGCCTTCGCGCTGCCGGAGACGCGCGGGCGCGTGCTGCACGCGGACTAGTCCGGCGTTGTCACCCGGGGCGGTGAAGTAATTTACCGCCCCACCTGGTACGGCCCGCCTTTTTCCAGCGCTCTGGCATACGCCGGGCGCGCATGGATGCGTTCCAGGAATGCCATCGCCTTGGGATGGCCGAGCTCGAGCCCGCCACGCGCTTGCGCGGCTTCGAGCGGGAAGCTCATCTGGATATCGGCGGCGGTGAACTCGCTGCCGGCGAACCACTCGCTCTTGCCGAGCTCGCCTTCCCAATAATCCATGTGCTGCTTGAGCTGCGGATTGACCAGCGCGGTGAGCGCCTGGTTCGAGACCTTGCGCACCAGCGGGCGAAGCAGCGCGGGTGCGCGCTTCGGCATCAGCGTGAACAGCAGCTTGAGCAGCAACGGCTGCATCGCCGAGCCCTCCGCATAGTGCAGCCAATAAGTGAAGCGCAGCCGCTCCGGCGTGTTCGGCGGCGGAATCAGCCGGCTGTTGCCGTAGGTGGCGATGAGATATTCGATGATCGCGCCTGACTCGGCGATGGTGTTGCCGTTGTCGGTGATGACGGGCGACTTGCCGAGCGGATGGATGGCGCGCAGCTCCTTCGGCGCGCGCATGTCCGGCTGGCGCTGATAGCGCACGATCTCGTAGGGCACGCCCAACTCCTCGAGCAGCCACAGCACCCGCTGCGAGCGGGAATTGTTGAGGTGGTGAACGGTCAGCATCGTTGAGGTCCCCAGGCTAGGCGTGGTCGGTCGGCCGCGCCGTTCGTGCCAGCCCGGGAACGCAATGTCGAGCCATCCAGACGGATAATTTCACCCGGGTATATTGACGCCCGCAATTTACCCGGATATTAAAGGGCCAACGTCATCAATATGGCAATGATTTCAATGCAACGGACTTTCACGGCGTTCCAGGGTCATCGCCGCCTGGCGTCCGGGCCAGCGGGAGAGGTCGCGCTGGTCGTCAAACGGATCACGCCACCGCCGGACGAGCCCATCATCATCTTCGAGGACAGCACCGGCCGACCGATCGACTTCGATCTGCGCGGCGGGGATCGCGAGGTGCTGGCGCGGGTGGCGAAGCTTGTCCCGCCCCCGGTCGAGGAGACCGCGCCACCGAGCGAGCCCCGCGGGCGCGGCCGGCCGAAGCTCGGCGTGGTCGCGCGCGAGGTGACGCTGCTGCCGCGGCACTGGGAGTGGCTCGGAGCCCAGCCGGGCGGCGCCTCGGTCGCGCTGCGAAAGCTCGTCGACGAGGCAAGACGCGTAAGCGGCGACAAGGACCGCGAGCGACAGGCGCGCGATGCGGCCTATCACTTCATGTCGACCATGGCGGGTAATCTGCCGCAGTTCGAAGAAGCGTCGCGCGCCCTGTTCGCGGACGACCGGCGGCGCTTCACCGGACTGATCGCCGACTGGCCGGTCGACGTCCGCGACCACATCGTCAAGCTCGCCTACAGCGACCGCGCTTAGGCGCAGCACTTTCTCTCACCCCATCGACGGCCGAGCCGCGCGCGCATCGCGCGGCAACGGCTTCGCACGCCCCGATGAAAGGCCTATCCATGTCCGCGCCAAAGCCGCTCTGGACGACATTCCTCCGCTTCCTCGCGCCGCTGGTGCTGAGCAACGCGCTGCAATCGCTGTTCGGGACCGTCAGCAACGTCTATCTCGGCCAGATGATCGGCGTCGACGCGCTCGCCGCGGTGTCGGCTTTCTTCCCGGTGATGTTCTTCCTGTTCGCCTTCGTCATGGGCCTGAGCACCGGCGCCACCGTGCTGATCGGCCAGGCCTTTGGCGCGGGCGAGCATGGCAGGATCAGGATCGTCGTCGGCACGACGCTTGCGATCGGCCTGCTGCTCTCGCTTTCGGTTGCATTGGTCGGCGGCTTGTTCAGCCGGCAACTAATGACGATGCTCGCGACGCCAGCGGACATCCTCGACCAGGCCAGTGCCTATGCGCGCATCATGCTGCTCACCGTGCCGCTCGGCTTCGTCTTCCTGCTGATGACGGCGATGATCCGCGGCGTCGGTGACGCCGTGACGCCGCTGCTGGCGCTGGCCTTGTCGACCACCATCGGACTGATCCTGACGCCGATACTGATCCGCGGCGCGTTCGGCTTGCCTGCCGCCGGAATCACCAGCCCAGCCTGGGCGGCAGCGATTGCCAACGCGCTGACGCTGCTCGCGCTGGCCCTCTATCTGCTGCGGACGAAGCATGCACTGGCACCGGATGCCGCGCTGCTGCGTCATCTGCGGCTCAATCGTGCCGTGCTCGGAAAGATCCTCGGCATCGGACTGCCGAGCGCGGTCGGCATGGTGGTGATGGCGATCGCAGAGCTCGTGCTACTCGGGCTCGTCAACGGCTTTGGATCGGACGCCACCGCCGCGTATGGCGCGGTCAACCAGGTGATGGGCTACACGCAGTTCACGGCAATGTCGATTTCGATCGCGGTCTCGATCCTCGGCGCACAGGCCATCGGCGGCGGCAACAGGACGCTGCTCGATGGCATCGTGCGCACCGGCCTCATGTTCAACATCGTCCTGACCGGCGGGCTGGTGGGGCTGATCTATCTGGCGCCGCGGGCCGTGCTCGGCCTCTTCATCACCGACAGTGCCGTGCTCGACCTCGCCGGGGGACTGCTTCACATCGCGCTGTGGAGCTCGGTGCCGTTCGGCTTGGCCACCGTGTTTTCCGGAGCCATGCGCGCGGCCGGCGTCGCCTTGACGCCAATGCTGCTGTCGATCTTCGCCATTGTCGCGATCGAGCTGCCGGCGGCGGTGATCCTGAGTCGCACGATCGGCCTTGAGGGTGTGTGGGCTGCCTATCCGATCGTGTTCTGCGCCATGTTCGTTTTGCAGATGGGCTATTACCTCGCGGTGTGGCGCAGGCGCGCGATCCGGCGTCTGATCTGACCGGATCATCAAGATATTATGACCATCATTAAACGGTGGACCCGTGGCGCGCGCTGCGCCACAATGGATGAAATGCCAGATTAAAAGCCAGGTCAGGGAGAACGATTTTGACCCGCACAGCCCCGCAATTCCTGTTCGATTTCGGCAGCCCGAACGCCTATCTCAGTCATCTCGCGATCCCGGCGATCGAGCAGCGCATCGGCGTCAAATTCGAGTACGTGCCGATCCTGCTCGGCGGCATCTTCAAGTCAACCAACAACAAGTCGCCGGCCGAGACGCTCGCCGGCATCAAGAACAAGCGCGAATTCCAGGCGGTCGAGACCGAGCGCTTCGTCAAGCGCTTCAAGGTCCCGCCCTATGTCATGAATCCGTTCTTCCCAGTCAACACGCTGAACCTGATGCGTACCGCAATCGCGGCACAGGCCGAGGGCGTGTTCGAAAAATATGTCGAGGCCGCCTTCCACCACATGTGGCGCGAGCCGAAGAAGATGGACGACCCGGAAGTCGCGGCGAAGGCGCTGGCGTCCTCCGGCCTCGATGCCCAAAAACTGTTCGCGCGTGCCCAGGAGCCAGAGGTCAAGGGCAAGCTGATCAAGAACACCGAGGACGCCGTTGCCCGCGGTGCGTTCGGCTCGCCCACCTTCTTCGTCGGTAACGAGATGTTCTTCGGCAAGGAGCAGCTGCGCGAGGTCGAGGAGATGGTGTCGGGAAAGTGAAGCGCGCGAATGGCGCGTAGCGAATAGCGAGTGGAAATCGCGCCTGCTATTCGCTACTTCCTATTCGCCATCCGCCAAAAATAAAGCCTAGTACAAAGCCAAGAATAAAGACGGAGTTCTCTCATGCGTATCCTCGTGGTCGGCGCCGGCGCCATCGGCGGCTATTTTGGTGGCAGGCTGTTACAGGCCGGCCGCGACGTCACCTTCCTGGTCCGGCCGCGCCGCGCCAGCGAGCTCGCTAGCGCGGGCCTCGTCATCAAGAGCCCGAACGGCGACGTGACGCTGAAGAATCCGCCGACCGTTCAAGCCGACGCGCTCAAGGAAAAGTTCGACGTCGTGCTCTTGAGCTGCAAGGCGTTCGACCTCGACGACGCCATCAAATCGTTCGCGGCCGCCGTCGGGCCTGATACGGCGATCATCCCCATGCTCAACGGCATGAAGCATCTCGACACGCTCGACGAAAAATTCGGCAAGGAGCGCGTGCTCGGCGGCCTCTGCGCCATCGCGGCAACCCTGAACGAGAAGCGCGAAGTGGTGCAGCTCCAGCCGATGCAGTCGCTCAGTTACGGCGAGCGCGACGGCAAGCTCTCGGACCGGGTCAAGGCGATCGACGAGGCCTTCAAGAGCGGCATCAATGGCGCCGCCGCCAGCCAGAACATCATGCAGGACATGTGGGAGAAGTGGGTGTTCCTGTCTTCGCTCGCCGCAAGCACCAGCCTGATGCGCACCTCCGTCGGCAACATCCTCGCGGCCCCCGGCGGCCGGGACTTTTTGCTCGGCATGCTGGACGAGACCAGCGCGATCGCCACCGCGTCGGGCTACACGCCGGGCGGCCCGTTCTTCGAGCGCGTGAAGGGCAACCTCACCACCGAGGGATCGCCGATGACGGCATCCATGTTCCGCGACATCAAGGCGGGCCTGCCGGTCGAGGCCGATCACGTCATCGGCGACCTCATCGCGCGCGCCGACGCCGCCAAGGTGCCGGTGCCGAAGCTGCGCATCGCGTATACGCATCTGAAGGCGTATGAGAGGCAGCGGGCGGGGTAGCTCCAAACTTCGCTGTCGTCCCGGGGCGCGCAGAGCGCGAGCCCGGGACCCATAACCACAGGGAGTGGTTATGACGCGAGCTGGTCACCACGAGTCTTCGCCAAACTTGATCCTGTGGCTATGGGTCCTCAGATGCGCAATTGCGCATCGTAGCTCGCGACTTCGTCGCGCCCCGGGACGACAGCGGCGTTTGCCGCAACGACTCCGCGTTACTTGAAATACGCGAGATAGTGCGAGACGGCGGTGATTTCCTCATCGCTCATGTGATAGGCGACATCGGCCATCGCAGCGCCACCGCCGCCGACGCGCTGGCTGCTCTTGTAGTCGTGCAGCGCCTTCACGAGGTATTCCTCGCGCTGGCCCGCGAGCCGCGCGACGGCCTTGGTGCCGGCAAAGCTATCCGTATGGCACGAGGCGCAGCGGCGGCCGACGGCAACTTGCGCGCCTTTTTTCGACAGGTCCGGATCCGCGTCTTCCGCGGCCTTCGGCGGCGTCATTTGCGCGAAATAGGCGCCGAAATTGCGGATGTCTTCGTTGGTGATCTCCTCGGCGATCGGCTGCATCTGGTCGTTCTTGCGCGAGCCGGCGCGGAAGAACACGAGCTGCCACTGGATGAATTGATCGGGCTGGCCGGCCAGCGAGGGGATGTTCTCCGTCTGCGAGATGCCGTTCTCGCCGTGACAGCCGGAGCAGACGGCGGCCTTCTCCTGGATCGCGGCATTATCGGCGGCCTGAGCTCGGACGAATGCAAGTGCTGCGAGCGATAGCGTCACAGACAGAATTCCAAACCGAACGGCTCGCATGGCTGATTTCTCCGACTGTCATTGCCGGGCTTGACCCGCCTGCTTGGCGTAGGCCCGGCAATCCATCCCGTTTGCAAAGAGGTTTCTCGTTTGATGGATGCCCGGATCAAGTCCGGGCATGACGAACGCGTTCCGCTGCAAGCCTGTCACAAACAAAAGAGGCTGCGACCGTCATCCGGTCGCAGCCTCGTGTCGTCTTACGCTACTTCTTGCTGTAGCTGATGCGATAGATCGCGCCGGCCCAGTCGTCGGCGACTAGGATCGAGCCGTCCTTGGCGAGGATGATGTCGTTGGGACGGCCGAGATAGCCCTGGTCACCCTCGATCCAACCGGAGGCGAACACCTCCTTCTTGGCGTTCTTGCCGTCGGGGCCGACGATCACGCGCGTGATATTGCCGCCCTGGTACTTGTGACGATTCCAGGAGCCATGCTCGGCGATCAGGATGTTATTCTTGTACTCGGCGGGGAATTGATCGCCGGTATAGAATTTCATACCGAGCGGAGCGACATGCGCGCCGAGATTCAGCACGGGCGGCGTGAACTCGGAGCACTTGTGACCCATCGCGAACTTCGTATCCAACAGGTCGCCCTGGTGGCAGTAGGGATAGCCGAAATGCTCGCCGATCTTCGAGATCATGTTCAGCTTGTCTGAGGGCAGATCGTCGCTGATCCAGTCGCGCGCGTTCTCGGTGAACCAGTATTTGCCGGTGCGCGGATCGACGTCGCCGCCGACCGAGTTGCGAACGCCGAGCGCATAGATTTCGGCGTTGCCGGTCTTGGGATCGACGCGCCGGATCTGCGAGACGCTGGTCGGGGGCACGCCGACGTTGAACGGCGGTCCGAACGGCAGGTAGAACCAGCCTTCCTTGTCGACCGCGATGTACTTCCAGCCATGCGCGGCATAGGAGGGCATGTCATCATAGACGACCTTGCCGTCGCCGAGCTTGTCGAGATTGGCTTCGGCGTTATCGTAACGGATCAGCTTGTCGACCGCGATGACGTAGAGCGCGCCATCCCTGAAGGCGAGACCGGTGGGCATGTTCAGCCCTTTGAGGATGGTCTTGACCTCTTTCTTTCCGTTGTTGTCCTTGATGGCATAGACGTTGCCGAGGCCGAACGAGCCAACGAACAGCGTGCCCTTGTCACCCCAGGCCATCTGCCGCGCGGCGAGAACGCCGGGCGCATAGACTTCGATCTTGAAGCCGGCCGGCAGCTTGATCTTCTTCATCATCGCGGCGAGCTCGGCCTCCGACGCGCCGGTCGGCGGGCCCGACGGCGGTGCGAGGCCCTTCTGCGCCTCGGTCTCGTCGCCGAGGAACCAGTCATCCGGCGGATGGGTCCAGAACTCCTTGGTGCCGGATTCGTATTTCTTCAGCGGTTTGCTCTTGTCCTGCGCATTGCCGGCGCATGTCCCCGCAAGAAGGGCCACGGCCGCAAGCGCCAAGACGGATTGAAAGACGGATCGATGGAATTTCATCGCGTCACTCCCCTAAGGCAGCCGTCAGGGCTGCACGTTATTTTGTTTTGCTAGTCGAGAGGCGAAGTTCGAACTCTGTCAGGACGACAGACGCAAAAAGGTTAGCACATCTGCGGACGGTGAGAAGCGCGTCGGGAGCACTGCAGTCAGACTCAATAGAAATTGAGACTGAATGCCACGAAGATTTGCACGGCGACGATCACGGTCTCGCTGCAACGCGGAATCAAAAAATGGCGCGTGACTGATTTGCAGGCAGCGGGAGGGGCGGTCGCACAAAATTGCGAAAACAACCCCATGCACAGTAGAACGGCTCAGCCCGGTCTGCTCCCGGTGATGCCGGGCAGACATTTGATGCGTCGAGCAAAACGGCAAAGACGGCGATTACGAGGCGACGGGATAGGGTCCGTCGTCGAATACCGTGTCGTGATAGCCTTTCGACCCGATCTCGCGCGCCAGCGTGCTGCGAAAATCGCGGCCATCGCGCAGGCTGCTCAGGACATGCGCGAAGTCGAATTCGGGCCGCCAGCCTAGTTCGTGCCGCGCACGGTCGTTGACATAGACGCGGTCGATCTCGGGGAATAGCCGCCATCCGCGCGCCGCATAGAGCTGCGCGCAATCCGTGTAGAGCTCGCGCACGACATCGGCCGCGTCGCGCGCGAGCGCCGCGAGATGACGGGGCTCGAACGGGCTCGTGGCGGAGATGATGTAACGGGCAAAACCGATCTTCGGCGCGCGCTCGACGGCGAGCAGATGGGCGCTCACCGCGTCCGCTATATCCAGCCGTCTATAGAGCAGCTCGTTGGCCTGTGCGTTGTCCGGCGGGTAAGCCGAGCGCATCGCGGGATCGTCATCGTCCTCAGGGAAGAAGCGCGAGGTCCTCAAGATCACGACAGGCAGGCCGCGCTCGCGAAAGAACAGCTCGCACAGAGTCTCGGCCATCAGCTTGGTCGTGCCGTAGACGTTCTTCGGCACCGGCGCCAGATCCTCGGTGACCCACACCGCGGCCTGTCCGGCCTCGGGTCGAAGCTGCGAGCCGAATGCGCTGGTGGTGCTGGTGAAGACGAAGCTGCGCACGCCGGCGGCTACGGCCGCCTCGAGCAGATTGAGCGTGCCGGTGACGTTGGTGCCGACGAAATCCTGCTTGCCGTGGGTCGCCACATGCGGCTTGTGCAGCGTTGCCGTGTGAATGACGGCGCTGACGCCCTCCATCTGCCGCCGCACGAAGTCGGAATCGACGATCGAGCCCACGGCATCGGTGAAGGGCGATGGCTTCAGATCGATCCCGCGCGCGGGGAAACTGCGTCCCCGGAGCATACGGAGAACGGCCTCCCCAAGGTGGCCCGCGCTGCCCGTGACCAGAATTGTCATTTGAGACCCAATACAGCCGCCAGCGGCGTGGAAAACCACGGCCCGACCCGGTTTGGCTGGATGCTTTGGGAAAAATTGGAGCGGGCGAAGGGGCTCGAACCCTCGACCCCGACCTTGGCAAGGTCGTGCTCTACCACTGAGCTACACCCGCATCCTGTGTCGGTCGCGTGACGCGCCGGCAACGGCTGTCGTATGCCAAAAGCGGGCGGCGAATGCAACAGCTACCGGCAGCATAGATTCGCAATTGAAGGGCCCATATGGACCCCGAATGCGGCCAAATCGCCCGAAAGCGCCCCGGAACCGGCGAATCGGCCCTGATGGATTGAAATTCGGCCCA
Source organism: Bradyrhizobium sp. 956_D2_N1_4 (assembly GCF_052076025.1). Classification (NCBI taxonomy): domain Bacteria; kingdom Pseudomonadati; phylum Pseudomonadota; class Alphaproteobacteria; order Hyphomicrobiales; family Nitrobacteraceae; genus Bradyrhizobium; species Bradyrhizobium sp. 956_D2_N1_4. Next base: position 7,610,045 of record NZ_CP197237.1, read on the forward strand.
TTCGGCCCAATCTAGGAGCCGACAACGAAGCATATGACTTGGCGACGTGCTAAAGAGCCGCCATTCCAGACATCAGACGAGGGGATCCCGTGACGATCATCGACCAGGGTAACGGAGCGGCGGGCGCGGCCGCGGCCGATCTGATCAAGGACACCACCACCCAGACCTTCGTGAAGGACGTCATCGAGGAATCGAAGCGCCAGCCGGTGCTGATCGACTTCTGGGCGGAATGGTGCGGCCCCTGCAAGCAGCTCACGCCCGTGCTGGAAAAGGCGGTCAAGGCGGCCAAGGGCAAGGTCAAGCTGGTCAAGATGAACATCGACCAGCATCCGGCGATCCCGGGCCAGATGGGCATCCAGTCGATCCCGGCCGTGATCGCCTTCGTCAACGGCCAGCCGGCCGACGGCTTCATGGGCGCAGTGCCGGAGAGCCAGGTCAACGCCTTCATTGAAAAGGTGACCAAGGGCGTGACGGCGCCGGGCGAGCCCAATATCGCCGAGATCCTGCAAGAGGCCGAGGCGGTGCTCGCCGAGGGGGACGCCGCCGCCGCGGCGCAGATCTATGCCGAGGTGCTGCAGCACGATTCGACCAACATCGCGGCCCTTGCCGGACTCGCGAAATGCTATGCCGTCTCGGGCGCGATGGAGCAGGCCAAGCAGACGCTGGCGATGGTGCCGGAATCCAAGCGCAACGACCCTGCCGTGAAGGCCGTGCAGACCGCGATCGATCTCGCCGAGCAGGCGGAGCAGCTGGGGCCGGTGGCCGAGCTGGAACAGAAAGTCGCCGCAAACCCGCTCGATCACCAGGCTCGCTTCGACCTTGCGACCGCGCTGAATGCGCAAGGCAACCGGGCGGCGGCCACCGAGCAGTTGCTGGCGATCATCAAGCGCGACCGCAAGTGGAACGACGACGGCGCCCGCAAGCAGCTCGTGCAATTCTTCGAGGCCTGGGGTGGCACGGATGATGCTACCGTCGAGGGACGAAAGCGCTTGTCGACGATCCTGTTTTCGTAAGGGTTATTGTTGGAGCATGATCTTGTCGGAAAGCCGCTTCACACTTTTCCGGATCATGCTCTAGCGAGTCTAGCGGGGTCCAGATGCCGATCAACATCGAATATCGCGGCCCCGCCGACCTGCCGGAGATCGTTCCGGTATTTCCGCTGCCGGGCGCGCTTTTGCTGCCGCGCGGCCAGATGCCGCTCAACATCTTCGAGCCGCGCTACCTTTCGATGGTCGACGATTCCTTGCGCGACGGCCATCGCCTGATCGGCATGATCCAGCCCGACGTCGCGCACTCGCCGAAGAATTCCGACAGGCCGGCGCTGTTCCGCGTCGGCTGCGTCGGCCGCATCACCCAGCTCGCCGAATCCGGCGACGGCCGCTACCTCCTCGAGCTCACCGGCGTCTCGCGCTTCAAGGTGGTCAAGGAGCTCGAAGTGCTGACCGCCTACCGCCAGTGCAAGGTGGACTTCTTCACCTTCCTCGACGACTTCACCGCGCGCATGGGCGAGGACGAGGTCGATCGCGAGGCGCTGCTGACCGTGCTGGCGGATTTCCTGAAGGCCAACAATCTCAAGGTCGACTGGGAAGGCGTCGAGAGCGCGCCCAACGAAGCGCTCGTCAACGCGCTGGCGATGATGTCGCCCTATGGCCCCGCGGAAAAGCAGGCCATGCTGGAGGCGCCGGATTTGAAGACCCGCGCCGAAATCCTGATCGCGGTGACCGAGATGGATCTCGCCAAGAAGCGCACCAGCGGCGATCCGCCGTTGCAGTGAGGGGCGCGCTGCCGCGTCACGCTCCGTCATGCCCGGGCATAGCCGTCCGAAGGACGGCGTCGCTTCGCTCGCCGATGACCCGGGCATCCACGTCTGAGAGGCACAAAAGAACGTGGATGGCCGGGACAAGCCCGGCCATGACGAGGAGAGAGCGCCGCCTCAAAAACCCTATTGATGATGGCGGATGCGCTTGCGTCCGGTGAACATCGCGCGGATCAGGTTCTCGCGCTGGAGAAGTCCCATCAGCACGACGCCCAGCACGTGTACCACGGCCAGCACGATGACGGCGTCGGATGCTATCGCGTGGGTATCCTCGACCCACCACAGGCCGAAGAAGGTGACGGTCACCGACATCGCCCCCGTGATGGCCGAGATGGCGATCGCCAGCAGCAGCGCTACCAGCATCAAGGTGCCGGCTGGATTGAGGCCGATATAGCGGCCAGTCATGCCGCGGCGTAGATTCCAGAGATAGTGTGGCGCGACCCGAAGCCGGACGCCGACCATGCGGAAGCGCGAATAGCGGCTTCCCCAAAAACCCCAGACCAGGCGGAAGGCGAGAAGCCCGAGCACCGTATAGCCGACGATGCGGTGAAGGGTATCGTAGACGGTGGGCGTGAACCACGCGGCCAAGATGCTGACCGCAAGGGCCCAGTGCCAGAGGCGTAGCGGGAGGTCCCAGACTGCAACCGTCCGCGAAGCCGTTCGATCCGCGGGGGTCCCGTCGGACGCCCCGCGCGTTTCTGGCACCGCTTCATCGATCAAGCCGTGACTATCCTCAAGCCTTGCTCAAGACCTTGCTTGAAACCTTACTTGGCAACCGTCTTCTTCAGGCTAAGATCTTCCGGGCTGTAGAACAGCTCGTAGAGCTTGCCTTCCTTGACGCCGTAGACCTCATAGCACGAGCCTTCGATCTTGGAGCGCCGCACTTCGTAACCCAGCGCCTTGGCCTTGGCTTCGGCTTCGGCGGCCGGCTTCCACGACGCCTTGTCGAGCTTGGTGCAGTCCTTGAACCCGTCGGCCATGGCCGCCGATCCCATGCCAATTCCGATCGTCAGTGCAATGGCAACTACACGAATGACCTTCACGAACGTCTCCTCCTCTGTCGTGGGCGCTGCGCGGAGCCGCGAAGCGGGACCGAGGGAAGCAAAGGAGATGATGAAGTCAATCCGGTTTGGACGCAGATGGCTTTAGAGTTATTCTAACGATCCGAAAAAGATCAGTCGGCTCCGTAGGCAGCAGGCATTTGAACGGCCGCTGCGGCCTTACGCCTCACGGTTTGACGGCCGGCGTTCTGTGCGCGGCACCTCAGTAGCCGGCAACCGCCATGGCGACGACGGCGCTGAGCGCCATCCAGCCGAAGTGCCGGCCGCGCGTGGCCCACGCGTTGGCGGCAGCCGAGAAACCGAAAACACAGGCCATGGTGACGACGATCCAGCGGCGCGCCGGTTCCGATTCCATCCAGGGCGCCGCGACCAGGAGCACACCACCACCGATCCAGGCGACGGTCGAGGCCTGCCAGACCAGGCGAATCAGGGTGCGGAGCCGTTCCGGCTCGATGCGGGCGCGGGCAAAGACCTTGGTCTCGCCGAGAACGCCATGGATGAGCGCCACGGCAATGGCCACGACGCCGGAGCACTGGAGCAAGAGATCACGCATCGGAACAGCTCCCTGAAGCTTCGTCCATACAGTTATGTATGGTGAGATAGGCGCTGGCTCGCCGCCTGTCAATACACTAGTGTATGGCCACTTTTCCGGAACCGGTCATGACCGAACAACTCTCCGCCGACGACTGGATCAAACAGGGCCTGAAGGCGCTGGCCAAGAACGGCTTCACGGCCCTGAAAGCCGATCCGCTCGCAAGGGCCATGGGCGTCTCGCGCGGCAGCTTCTATTGGCATTTCGCCGATCTCGGCGCGTTCCACGCCGATGTCCTGCAGCGCTGGCGCGAGATCGCGGCCGAACAGATCATCGCCGACGTCGAGGCCGCTGGCGACGAGCCGCTGAAGGCGCTGCTGCGGAGATCCTTTGGCGCCCGGCTCGACCTCGAGCGCGCCGTGCGCAGCTGGGCGGCGTTCGATGCGGCCGCGCAAGGCGCGGTCCGCGCGATCGACCGCCGCAGGATCGACTATATCGAGACGCTGCTTGCGATGCGGGGGCTTGAGCCGGCGAAGGCGCAGGCGCGCGCGCAGATCCTGTACTGGACATTCCTGGGCTTTGCCTTGTCGGGCACGCCGGTGCCGGCGGCACGGCTCCAGGGCCTGCTCGACGAGATCATGCGGATGGTCTCTGCCTAGATTCTTGTTTTGACGCGTTTTCTTTATGCGAACCGGTACCCACTTCGCTCGAATACGCTCTGGTGGCGCAATGGGCGGCCGCGATTTTCTGTGCTAGAGGCAAGCGATCTTCGGAGACTCCAATGAACGCGCCCACCGAACGCCCCGAAACCAGCGTCGATCCCAAATTGCTGGAGATCCTGGTCTGCCCGCTGACCAAGGGTCCGCTGGAGTTCGATTCCGCAAAGCAGGAGCTGATCTCGCGCAGCGCCAAGCTGGCCTACCCGATCCGGGACGGCATCCCGATCATGCTGCCGGAAGAGGCGCGCAAGATCGATTGAGGTTCTTGTAGCCCGGATGGAGCGCAGCGAAATCCGGGACTTCGCGCTGACGATACGGCGGCCCCGGATTGCGCTGCGCTCCATCCGGGCTACGAAGACGCAGCGCGAACTCCTACAACGCCTCACCCTTCAGCAACCGCGGGATCTCACCGGTCAAACCGGCGGCCTGGCGGATGAAGAGATTCTTCAGCGGCGGGGCGCGGTCGACGAGGCCGAGGCCGATGTCGCGCACCGTGCGCAGCAGCGTCGACTGGTTGGAGAACAGGAAGTTCAGCGAGTTGGTGGCAAGGCCCATCGCCATGGTGTCGAAGCGGCGCCAGCGCTGATAACGTTCGAGCACGTCGACGCCGCCGAGATCCATGCCGAGCCGCGCGGCATCGACCACGACTTCGGCCAGTGCTGCGACATCCTTCAGCCCCATGTTGAGGCCCTGGCCCGCGATCGGATGGATGACATGCGCGGAATCGCCGACCAGCGCGAGACGCTCGGCGATGAAGGAGCGCGCCACGAAATAGGACAGCGGGAACGCGCGCGGCTTGTCGAGCGCCTTGACCTCGCCGAGATGCAGGCCGAACCGGCGCTCGAGCTCGCCGTGGAACTCCTCGTCGCTCAACGCGATGATGCGCGCGGCTTCGCTGCGGCGCTCGGTCCACACCAGCGAGGATCGTTTGCCGGAGAGCGGCAGAATCGCGAAGGGACCCGCGGGCAGGAAGTGCTCCTCGGCGCGGCCGTCGTGATCGCGCTCATGGCCAACGGTGACGACGATGCCCGATTGATCGTACTCCCAGCCATGGGTGACGATGCCGGCGCGCTCGCGCAGTTTCGACCGCGCGCCATCGGCGGCGACCAGCAGGCTTGCCGCAATCACGCTGCCGTCGCCAAGCGTCACGTCGACGCCTTCCGGGCGCGCGTCATAGGACGCGACCGTCGTGGCGCGGAGATCGATGCCCTCGGCCTCGGCCCGCACCACCAGCGCGTCGATCAAACGGCGGTTCTCGACCATATGCGCAAACGGTTCGCCCGGCGCGACATCGCCGGCAAAGTTCAGAAAAACCGGACGGGTGGCGTCTTCCAGCTTTGAATCGGTGACGACCATGTCGAGGATCGGCTGCGCCTCGCCCCTGACGTCGTCCCAGGCGCCGATGGCCTCGAACAGGCGGCGGCAGGCGGCCACGATCGCGGTCGCGCGCGGGTCGCGGCTCGGACGGGTCGCGAGCGCGGGGTCGGCGACGATGACGGGAATCTCGGGCCCGAGCCCCTGGCGCAACGCCAGGGCCAGCGCGAGGCCGGCAAACGCGCCGCCACCAATGACAATGCTACCCTGTACCGGCATACCAAATTCCCAGCTCACACTTCGGCTTTTCCAGGCCTTGCTAGCAGACTTGAGGTGGGCGAAACAGTGCGGTGAAACAAGGGCGGAACTGCCTCATTCCGTCATTCCGGAACGCGCACAGGCGCGAACCCGGAATCCAGAGGTTATCGGCTCGTCGTTCCGGGGGCATCGCTGTCACGATGCCCGGGAATGACGAGATCCTTCGAAAGCGCCATCATGTCCAAAAGCCTGATCGACCTGATCTCGATTCTCGACCTCGAACAGCTCGAGGTGAATCTGTTCCGCGGCAAGAGCCCGAAGACGGGCTGGCAGCGGGTGTTCGGCGGCCAGGTGATCGGGCAGGCGATGGTTGCGGCCTGCCGCACGGTCGAGGGCCGGCTGCCGCATTCGCTGCATTGCTATTTCATCCTGCCGGGCGATCCGCAGATCCCGATCATCTACCAGGTCGAGCGCCTGCGCGACGGCAAGAGCTATTCGACCCGCCGCGTCACCGCGATCCAGCACGGCAACGCGATCTTCTCGATCATGGTTTCGTTCCACACCGACGAGGAGAGCGCGTTCGATCATCAGGACAAGATGCCCGACGTGCCGCCCCCGGAAAAGCTCACGGCGGAGGAGGTGGCGAAGCAGCCGATGTTCAAGGAGATGCCGGAGTTCATCCGCCGCTACTACGAGTCCGATCGTCCGATCGAGCTGCGCCCGGTCGAGCTCAGCCGTTATTTCGGCCAGAAGATCGAGGATGGCCGCATTCACGTCTGGATCAGGACCGCGGCGAAGCTGCCGGACGATCCGGCGCTGCACATGTGCGCGCTCGCCTATGCCTCGGATTTTTCGCTGCTCGACGCGATCATGGCGCGCTACGGCCGCACGCTGTTCGACAAGCGCATGATGCCGGCGAGCCTCGACCACGCGATGTGGTTTCACCGCCCGTTCCGCGCCGACGAATGGCTGCTCTACGCGCAGGATTCGCCGAACGCACGCGGCGGCCGCGGCTTGACGCGCGGCTCGATCTTCAAGCCCGACGGCACGCTGGTGGCCTCCGTCGCGCAGGAAGGTTCTGTGCGCGAGCGCAAGTCCTAGAGCCCAGGCGCGAGTTCGTCGCGCCTGGGATTTGCGATCAAGCTCCGAGCGACCCGCGCGGGGCGAGCTCGGTCTGCGATGCAAACCAGTTCATGATCCAGCGATACACCCACGGGATCGGGATGATGAGGCTGGACAGGATCGCGGCGACGATGCCGCGCCAGAGAATGCCGAGACCGCTGCCCTTGAAGACGATCTCACGGCGCGTGCCTTCGATGCTGCGGCAGAACCAGCGCATCTGCGCCGCGGCGACCCAGGCCCAGCCGATGATCGTGATGATCGAGATCGCGAACAACAGATTCCAGCCGATATAGGCCCAAGCTGAGCCGGAGAAGCTGAGCCCGAGCGGCTGCCCGTTGGAGGCGAGGTTCGCGACCATCCATTTGATCAGCAGCCAGTAGAGCACGATCTGCGCGATGAACAGCAGATTGCTGAGCAGCGCACTGCCGATGACGCCGATCGCGATCGCCAGAACGATGAAGCCGAAGAACCAGGGCACCAGCGTCATCGCATTGCCGGTGAAGCTGAGATTGGGCCGGCCGGGCACCTTGACGCAGGACACGATCCATTTCGTGTACCAGACGAACACCCATGGCACCGGAATGATGAGGCACATGCCGATCAGCATCACGATGCTGCGCCAGGTGAACTCGAGGATGCCGAAATCGACCGCCAGCGCTCCTCCGCTGCCGCCGCCACCAGCGTAGCCGGCGCCAGCGTAACCACCGGAGCCCATCATCGGCGGACCGCCGGCCGGCATCATCGGGGGCGCACCGCCGCCGCCGATCAGGCCGGGGATTTCGGCGGCCTTCTGCCAGCCGGCCATGCCCTCGGACCACACCAGCGTATCCGGGCGCACAACTCCCTGCGCGACCAGGTCGCGGAATTGCCCTTCCGGATAGGGCCCCTGTTGCTTGCCCTCGGATGCGTAGAACCAACTCGCCATGAAGCGTCCCCCTCAAACATACTTTTGTACCGGCCGGGACGCTTCGGTTCACCGCATCCATGCCAAAAACGCATTGTGAAGGATGAACGGATGCCCTGTACAGAGGCGGCGGTTCACATGGCCAAACGTTTTTCCGCTTCAGTCTGCAAGTTTTTTATGCCATTTGCCCGGAAAGATGCCAGATTGACGCTGCGCCGGGGACATACGGCGTGGCGCATCCCCGGGGAATAGGCCTGACCATGAAACTCGTCGTCGCGATCATCAAACCCTTCAAGCTCGATGAAGTCCGCCAGGCGCTGACCGCGATCGGCGTCCACGGCATGACCGTGACCGAGGTGAAAGGCTACGGCCGCCAGAAGGGTCACACCGAGATCTATCGCGGCGCGGAATATGTCGTGAACTTCCTGCCGAAGCTGCGGATCGAGATCGCTGTCGCCTCCGACGTCGCCGACAAGGCGGTCGCCGTGATCACCGCGACGGCGCGCACCGGGCAGATCGGCGACGGCAAGATCTTCGTCACGCCGATCGACCACGCGCTGCGCATCCGCACCGGCGAAACCGACAGCGACGCGCTTTAAGGCTTTTTGTTTTGACGCGTTTTCTTCACGCGAACCGGTATCCACTTCGCTCGAAAACGCTTTGATCCTTCTTCGATCGCACCGGGCAACGACGCCACAGCGTGCGACGCCAATTGATGCCGGGGGGAATGACATGGCGGGATTGTTGCGCCGCGCAGCTGCTATGGCTGCGCCGCTTGGATTTGTGACGTTCGTTGCGGCGCCCGCATACGCCGCGGGCTCCGAGATCAACACCGCCGACACCGCCTGGATGATCGTCGCCACCGCGCTGGTGCTGATGATGACGATCCCCGGCTTGGCGCTGTTCTATTCCGGCATGGTGCGCAAGAAGAACGTGCTCGCCACCATGGCGCAGAGCCTCGCCGCGGTGACGATGATCTCGATCCTCTGGGTGGCGTTCGGCTATTCGCTCTGCTTCGTCGGCGACGGGCCGTGGATCGGAACGCTCGACCGCTGGTTCCTCGCGGGCATGACGATGGACAGCGTCAACCCGGCGGCGAAGACGATCCCGGAAGCGCTGTTCATGCTGTACCAGATGACCTTTGCCATCATCACGGTGGCGCTGGTCGCGGGCTCGGTCGCCGACCGGATGCGATTCTCCGCCTATCTGGTGTTCTCGGTCGCCTGGTTCATCTTCGTCTACATTCCGCTGGCGCATTGGGTGTGGGGCGGCGGCTTCCTCGCCAGCATGGGCGTGCTGGATTTCGCCGGCGGCCTCGTCGTGCATCTGTCGGCCGGCACCGCCGGCCTCGTCGCCGCCAAGGTGATGGGCCGCCGCCACGGCTACGGCACGGAAAATCTGTCGCCGTTCGATCTGTCGCTCGCGGTGATGGGCACCGGCCTGTTGTGGGTCGGCTGGTTCGGCTTCAACGGCGGCTCGGCAGGCGCGGCCAATTCGCGCGCGGTGCTGGCGATCATCGCGACGCATCTTGCGGCCTGCTCCGGCGCGCTGACCTGGGGCGCGATCGAATGGTCGACCCGTCGCAAGCCGTCGGTGCTCGGCATGATCTCCGGCGCGGTCGCCGGGCTCGGCACGATCACGCCGGCTTCGGGCTTCGTCGCGCCCTGGCATGGCATCGTCATCGGCATTGTCGCCGGCGCGGTCTGCTACTGGGCCTGCACCTGGCTCAAGCACCGCTTCAACTATGACGATTCCCTCGACGTGTTCGGCGTCCACGGCATCGGCGGCCTGACCGGCACGCTGCTGGCCGGTGTGTTTGCGACCAGCGCGATCGGCGGCACTGCCGGCCTGCTCGAGGGCCATCCGCAGCAATTGCTGATCCAGCTCTACGGGGTCGCCGTCACCTTCGTCTGGGCGGCCGGCGTGAGTTTTGTCCTGCTCAAGCTGGTCTCCCTGTTCGTGCCCTTGCGCGTATCCCGTGAGCACGAGCTCGAGGGGCTGGATATTTCGCAGCACGGAGAAGCGCTTCAGTAATCGGGGCTTGCGCAACACATAAGTAAATGCTTATGTGTCGGCATGATCGAAGCCGACATCTTCAAGGCACTGGCCGACCCGACGCGCCGAAAGGTCTTTGAGAAGCTTGCTGGCGGAAGCCTGAATGCCAGCGCTTTGCGCGACGGTCTGGAGATCAGCCAGCCGGCGATGTCGCAGCATCTTTCGGTGCTGCGCGCGGCAGGCCTCGTGCGCGAACAGCGGCAGGGCCGCTTCGTGAACTACGAAGTCGACCCGGACGGAATCGTCGCCATCGGCACATGGCTTGCGCGCTACCGTGCCTACTGGCCGAAGCGCATGGAAGCACTCGCCGATCTCCTCAAGGACATGGATCAATAAGGACTGGGATCAATGAGCGACGCCGCGAAGCCTGATCGTCCCGACGAAGCCCTGGTACTTGAATATGATTTCGATGCGCCGCCGGCAAAGGTCTGGCGCGCCGTGACCATTCCGGCCTTGCGCGAGCGCTGGTTGCCGGATTGCGACCTTGCAGGCGCCGAGCCTGAATCAACGATCGCAGGCGAAGAGGTGCACTACCGGCTTCGCGATTCAGAGCCGCCGTTTCGCGAGAGCCACGTCATCTTCCGGATCGAGCCGAACGAGGACGGCGGCACCCGCTTCCGCATCATTCAGCAAGCCTGCGAAGAGCGAACAAAGCTGCCGCAGCCGGCCAACAGCAATTGCTGCCTGATGCGCGCGGCGGCTTAAACACCAACAAGACTTCATCACCTGCAAACATGGAGGTCGCCAATGCGCGACATGCTTCAGCTCGTCCCTATGGTCGTCGAACAATCCGCCCGCGGCGAGCGATCCTTCGACATCTATTCGCGGCTTCTGCGCGAGCGCATCATCTTCCTCAACGGCGAGGTCAATGATGCGATGTCCGGACTGGTCTGCGCGCAATTGTTGTTCCTGGAGGCGGAGAATCCGAACAGGCCGATCAATCTCTACATCAACTCCTATGGCGGCGTGGTCACCTCTGGTCTCGCCATGTACGACACCATGCAGTTCATCAAGGCGCCGGTTCATACGCTGTGCATGGGCACGGCGCGCTCGATGGGCTCGTTCCTGCTGATGGCCGGCGAGCCAGGTCACCGCGCCGCGCTGCCTAATGCGAGCCTTCACGTGCATCAGCCGCTCGGCGGCTTCCAGGGCCAGGCGTCCGACATCCTGATCCATGCCAACGAAATGCAGGAGACGAAGCGGCGCATCACCCGGCTCTACGCGCAGCATTGCGGGCGCACCGAGGCGGAGGTGGAACGGACCCTGGACCGCGACCACTTCATGACCGCGCAGCAGGGGGTCGAATGGGGATTGATCGACCGGGTCTTTGCGGAGCGCGAGGCCGCCTGACGGTTCAGGCCGGTTGCGCGCATCCCGTGAGCAGGCCGAGGGCCGGTTCGATATTTCGCAGGGCGGCGGGGTCCTTTGTCAGTCCCCTTCTGTAATTAAATACCTTCGTGCTGCCCGACACGTGAGCAGCAATTGTGTCGGCAGCCTGTCGTGCCCGCTTTTTGATCAGGCGTGACCACGTTTTGAGCGCGACGTAATAGCGCACTGCAGCGCAGCACGCGTCAAACGCGAAAACACCCGTTTTCATAGTCCGTTAGGCAACGCGCCCGATCTGGCACGGCATTTGATTCTAAGGGTGCTGGCTGTGCCCGCGTAGTGAACTTCTCCCTCGTGGCGAACCAGTCGAGAAACGCCCGGCCACGTCCGGACCGGGCCAAGCGGGGATAGGACCCATGAAAATTGTTATGGCGATTATCAAGCCATTCAAGCTGGAAGAAGTCCGTGACGCCCTGACCGCCATCGGCGTTCACGGTCTCACGGTGACGGAAGTCAAGGGATATGGCCGCCAGAAAGGCCATACGGAAATCTATCGCGGTGCTGAATACGCCGTGAGCTTCCTGCCCAAGATCAAGATCGAGGTCGCTGTCGCCTCCGACCAGGTCGACAAGACCATCGACGCCATCACGTCCGCCGCGAAAACCGGGCAGATCGGCGACGGCAAGATCTTCGTCATCAACCTCGACCATGCGGTTCGCATCCGCACCGGCGAGGCCGATGCCGCGGCCCTTTGATTTCGCGCTCAACCTTTACCAATCAGGAGTGAATAAAATGACGTTTAAGCGTCCCTATGGCGCGGGATTGGCGGCTCTCGCAGTCGGCATGTTCGCTGCGACCGCGGCCTATGCCGAGCCAACGGTCAACAAGGGAGACAACGCCTGGATGCTGACATCGACAGTGCTCGTGCTGTTGATGACGATCCCCGGCCTCGCGCTGTTCTACGGCGGTCTCGTCCGTTCCAAGAACATGCTCTCCGTGCTGATGCAGGTGTTCTACACCGTCTGCGTCGTCACCGTGATCTGGGCCGTATACGGCTACAGCCTCACCTTCACCGGCGGTTCCGACTTCATCGGCGGCTTCTCCAAGGCCTTCATGATGGGCGTCACCACCGACTCGAAGGCCGCGACCTTCTCGGTCGACGCCAACATCTCGGAGCTCATCTATATGTGCTTCCAGATGACCTTCGCGGCGATCACGCCCGCCCTCATCGTCGGCGCCTTCGCCGAGCGCATGAAGTTCGCGGCAATCGCGCTCTTCATCCCGCTCTGGGTCACGCTGATCTACTTCCCGATCGCGCACATGGTCTGGTACTGGCCCGGCCCGGACATGATCCAAGACGCTGCCAAGGCACTCGCTGCTGCCACTGATGCGGCTGCGAAGACCGCGGCGCAGGCCAAGCTCGACGAGATCAACGCCGACGCCGGCTGGATCTTCAAGAAGGGCGCGATCGACTTCGCTGGCGGCACCGTGGTGCACATCAACGCCGGCATCGCAGGTCTCGTCGGCGCTCTGCTGATCGGCAAGCGCGTCGGCTACGGCAAGGAGCTGATGGCTCCGCACTCGCTGACCATGTCGATGATCGGCGCCTCGCTGCTCTGGGTCGGCTGGTTCGGCTTCAACGCCGGCTCCAACCTCGAAGCCAACGGCGGCGCTGCCCTCGCCATGACCAACTCCTTCGTCGCCACCGCAGCCGCCGCGCTGTCGTGGATGTTCGCGGAGTGGATCGTGAAGGGTCACCCGTCGGTGCTCGGCGTCATCTCCGGCGCTGTCGCGGGCCTCGTGGCCGTCACGCCTGCCGCCGGCTTCGCCGGCGTGATGGGTGCGATCGTCCTCGGCCTCGTGGTCGGCGTGGTCTGCCTGTTCTTCTGCACCGTCGTGAAGAACGCGCTCGGCTACGATGACAGCCTCGATGTGTTCGGCGTGCACTGCGTCGGCGGCATCGTCGGCGCCCTCGGCACCGGCATCCTCGTCAATCCGGCGCTGGGTGGTGCGGGCATCATCGACTACACCGCGATCCCGCCGAAGGTTGCCGATTACGACTTCGCGGCGCAGATGATCTCCCAGCTCTGGGGCGTCAGCACCACGCTGGTGTGGTCGGGCATCGGTTCGGCGATCCTCTACAAGGTCGTCGATGTGATCGTTGGCCTCCGCGCCAATGTCGAGACCGAGCGTGAAGGCCTCGACATCACCGAGCACACCGAGCGCGCCTACAACATGTAACTCTTCTCCCGGGCGCGGCCTCCGCGGGGGCCGTGCCCACAACTACGGTTTGGGGCACATACCCGGCAATGTCCCGACCGTTGAGGGGCTCCAGCGCAAGCTGGAGCCCCTTTCTTTTTGGCGCGCCGCATCGTCGCAGCGGCCACGCCTGCACCAAGCCCAAATTGCATTGTCCCGAAACTGGTGAATATCATGCTCCCGTCCGGAGCACGGTCTCATGAGCCTGTTGCGTTTCGTGGCTTTGTGTTTGCTGTCGCTTGCCCTGTCTGCCCTCGACGCCAAGGCCGACAAGCGCGTTGCGCTGGTGATTGGCAACGGCGCCTACCGGAACGTTCCCACGCTCGCCAATCCGACCAATGATGCGGCCGACATCGGCGCGGCGCTGAAGCGATCGGGATTCGAGCCCCTGGTCGCGACCGATCTCGATCAGGCCGCCATGCAGGACACCGTTCTTCGCTTTGCGCGCGAGGCCCGCGGCGCCGACGTCGCCCTGTTCTATTACAGCGGACACGCGCTGCAATTCGCAGGCGTCAACTATCTGGTGCCCGTCGATGCCGTCGTGCGCGACGAGGTTGATCTGCGGCGCCTGGTGCGCGCCGACGAGATCCTGGCGGATTTGCAGCAGGCCAAGAACCTGCGCATCCTCGTGCTCGACGCCTGCCGCGACAATCCCTTCGCGGACGAGCTCCGGCGAAACATCGGGCAGGGGCGCGGCGTAACCGTCAGCCGCGGGCTGGCCAAGATGGAGAGCCCGGAGGGCACCATCATCTCCTATGCGACCCAGGCCGGTCGCACGGCCGACGACGGCAACGGCCGCAACAGTCCCTATACCAGCTCGTTCCTGGAGCACATCAGCGACAAGGACAACATCAATACAGTGTTCCAGACCATCGGCGCCGGCGTCTACAAGCGCACCAAGGGATCACAGGTCCCGGAGCTGTCGTTGTCGTTCTTCGGCGAGTTTTACCTCAATGGCAAAGCCGAACCCGCGGCGCTGACACCATCTTCACCTCGGACTGACCCTTGCGCAGAGGCCGCCGACCATTGGCGCGGTGCGGACGCGCTCGGGACCATCACGGCCTTCAAGGATCATCTGCTTCGCTTCCCGTCCTGCGCCTTTGCAGACCTGGCGAAATACCGCATCGAGCTGCTGTCGAAATCCATCGACAGCGCAAAGCGCCCGACGACTTTCGACGGAACCTGGATCGCCAACGAAAGCTGCGAGAGCAAACCGCCTTTTCCGGAAGCCCATCGCCAATATGTCTTTCGCATCAAGGAAGGAGTGCTGCACACGGTGCTCGGGGACGAGGGCAAGCCCGGCTCTGTGAGTTATGACGGCAAGATCGAAGCGGACGGCAACAGCACTATCTCCGTCAACGGTATCATTGGCGACAAGGATCCGCTGAATCGCGCCGCGGGCTCGTCCTATCGATACAAGATCGTGCTCGAACTGAAGGCTTCCAAAGGGGCTGGGGTCCGCACGGAAACCTATTGGCCGTGTCGCTACGACTTTTCAAAGGTATCAGCGCCAAGCGGAGAATCCGAGCGGAGGCAGCCCGACCCGAAGCGCGCCGCAAAGCGCAATGACAATGCGGCTGCTGCGCCTTCCGATCGGCGCGACGGCGGACAGGCCGCGCCGGGCGGCAACGGGATGAGCTGCTCCACGATGCGCAGAAATTGCGTGGTGGCTTGCGTCAGTTTTGGCGGCCAGCCCAATTGTGGCTCAACCTTCTGCGTGCGGCAGGAAGCGGAATGCATGAGCAGCGGATGCTGGAGAAGTCGAGCTTTCAACGGCTGCGGCATCGCCAAGCGATAGGCGTAAGGCATTCTCCGCAGCCTTCCCATCGAGAACGCCATGTTCTTTTTGACCGTTGCGCAAAAGAAATAGATTGCCATTTCAGATTGCCGGCGCAGAAACATCGACCACAACGAAAAACAAATCGGGAGGTCGTCATGCGTTTGGAAGGCGGATGTTATTGCGGCGAAGTGCGCTACGTGGCCGAAGGCGATCCAATGATGCAGGCCCAGTGTCATTGCCGCGAGTGCCAGTATATCTCGGGCGGCGCGCCCAACACCTTCATCGCGATGCCGGCGGCCGGCTTCAGCTACATCACCGGGCAGCCCAAGCAATTCACGCGCAAGGACCTCGAACGCGCCGTCACGCGCGAATTCTGCGCCGAATGCGGCACCCATCTGGTGACCAAGGTTCCGGGCCTGCCGGCGGCGATCCTGAAGGTCGGCACCTTAGACGAGCCCGCGCAGTTCCATCCGCAGATGGCGATCTACACCTGCGACATGCAGGAGTTCCACGCGATCCCGGTGGGCATGAAGACATTCGAGAAGCTGCCGGGGCACTAGGCGCGCCCATATCCGGAAACTCGTCATGCCCGGGCTTGCCCCGCCTGCGCGGCCGAAGCCCGCTTCGGCGAGGCGAAGGCCCGGGCATGAACGTTCTTGGGTACGGTAGAATGGGCCGGGGATGGCCGGGACAGGCCCGGCCATGACGGGACCCGGGCCCGCCATGCGTCCGCTGTATCCGGCCTCATTATTCCCGCTCCGGACGGGCCGGACCTCAAATCCAGGTCACGGAAATGACTCTTGATGGCGCGGAAAGCCGATGGTTAATCGCGTCTTAACCTCGCCCTATCTATGGTGAAGTGAACCGCTTCCCGCCGGCGCCTTGGTGCGACCGGCTGTTCCAAGAGTGCTGGCGTCCAGAATGGCTATAACCGCTTCATCCCGTGCGCCGCAGGACAGTGGAAGCTCCGATAGCGAACGCTCGCCCTTCGTCCGGCTGAACGAGCTGCTGGCACCCCATCAACCGGGTAAGCCCTTGATTACGCTTGCAGTCGGCGAGCCCCAGCATCCCGTGCCTGACTTCGTCGGCCCGGTGCTGGCCAAGCACATCGCCGATTTCGGCCGTTACCCCGCGAACAAGGGCACCGACCCGTTTCGCACGGCAGCGGGCGCCTGGCTGTCGTCGCGCTTCAAGCTGCCGCGGCCGCTCGACCCCGAGAACGAGATTCTCGTCCTCAATGGCAGCCGAGAGGGGCTGTTCCTCGCCGCGATCGCGGCCGCGCGCTATGTCGGCCCGCGCCCCGGCAAGCCCGCCATCCTGATGCCGAACCCGTTCTATCCGGTCTATGGCGCCGGCGCCCGCGCCGCGGCCTGCGAGCCGGTCTACCTGCCGACCACCGTGGAAAACGGCTTTCTGCCCGATCTCGATGCCATCGACGAAGCGACGCTGGCGCGCACGGTGGCGTTCTATCTGGCCTCGCCCGCCAATCCGCAGGGCTCGGTCGCCAAGCCCGACTATTTCAGGCGGTTGAAGCAGCTCGCCGACCGCTACGGCTTCGTGATCCTCAGCGACGAGTGCTATTCCGAGATCTACACCCGCGAGGCCCCGGGCAGCGCGCTCGAATGCGCCGGCCCTGATTTCACCCGCGTGGTTGCGTTCCAGTCGCTGTCGAAGCGCTCCAACCTGCCGGGCCTGCGCGTCGGTTTCGCCGCCGGCGACAAGCGATTCATCGGCATGTTCCTCGAGCTGCGCAACATCGCAGCGCCGCAGGTGCCGGTGCCGCTCCAGCATGTCGCGACCGTTGCCTATGGCGACGAGGCGCATGTCGAGGAGAACCGCAGGCTCTACCGGATCAAGTTCGATCTCGCCGACCAGATCATCGGCGATCGTTACGGCTATCGCCGGCCTGACGCCGGCTTCTGCGTCTGGCTCAACACGTCCGCGCTCGGCGACGACGTGTCGATCACGCTCAGGCTCTTCAAGGAAGCAGGCGTACGCGTGGTGCCCGGCAGCTATCTGGCGCGGCTCCAGCCCGACGGCTTCAATCCGGGCGCAGGTTTCATTCGCCTTGCGCTGGTGCAGGATGGCGAGACCACGGCGCAGGCGCTGCACCGCCTGGTCGAGACTCTGGGTTAGGCGGGGCCCATGAGCATGTCGGCAATCGAACGTGTCATTCCACTGGTCGGCCATCTGCCACCGTCGATCCGCGAGGGGCTGGCGCGGCGTATGCGCGAGCTCACCGGTTTCGGCCTGATTGCATTGTCCGGCGTCGCCTCGGCCGCGCTGATGACCTGGTCGGTGCAGGATCCAAGCCTCAGCCACGCGACCTCACGGCCGATCCGCAACATTCTCGGCTATGCCGGCGCGATCGGCGCCGACCTTGCGATGCAGATCCTCGGGCTCGGCGCGATCATGCTGGTCCTGACGGTCGCGGTCTGGGGTTGGCGCATGATGACCCATCGCCCGTTCGACCGCGAGGCGCTGCGGCTCGGTTCCTGGATTCTCTGCACCGTGATCGCTGCGGGCTTTGCCAGCTGCTGGCCGCATGGCGGCGCCTGGCCGCTGCCGACCGGCCTCGGCGGCGTGGTCGGCGATGCGCTGGTGCGCGCGCCCGCGGTGATTTTCGGACCGGCGGGCACGATCTATCGCATGGTGCTGGGCACGATCCTGTTCGCCGCGATCGGCGCCACCTTCCTGATCGCTTGCGGCCTCGGCGCGCGCGCGCATGACGACGAGTTCGCCGAGATCGAGGACGACGACAAGCCGCTCGACGAAGACGAGGAGAGCGATCGCGGCTCGGTGTCGCTGGGGTGGCTGTTCCACGCATTGATGAGCACGAAGGCGCGGCTGATCTGGCTGCTCGGCACCGCTTACCGCTCGCTGGTCTCGAGCGGACCGAAGACCAAAGCCGTTGCGTTCAGCCGCCAGGAGCCGAATCTCGGCGCCGGCCGCGCCGCGCCGTCGATCTCGCCGCAGTCCGAAGACGAAATTGACGAGGACGAGCACGAAGAAGAGGAAGACGAGGAGGAGGAAGAGGAGGAGCCGGCCGCGCGCGCCCCGCGCAAGAAGGCTGCACCAAAGGCCGCTTCCAAGAAATCCTCCGACAAGTTCGAGCTTCCGTCCGTGTCCGTGCTGGCCGCGCCCAAGGCGGGCGATCGCCAGCCGCTCAGCAAGGCTGAGCTGGAAGCCAATTCGCGTTCGCTCGAAGGCGTGCTGCAGGATTTCGGCGTGCGCGGCGAGATCGTGAAAGCCAATCCGGGTCCCGTGGTCACACTGTACGAGCTGGAGCCGGCGCCCGGCATCAAGTCATCGCGCGTGATCGGTCTCGCCGACGATATCGCCCGTTCGATGAGCGCGCTGTCGGCACGCGTCGCCGTCGTACCCGGCCGTAACGCCATCGGCATCGAGCTACCGAATGCGCATCGCGAAAAGGTCTATCTGCGCGAGCTGCTGGTCGCCAAGGAGACTGTCGATTCGGTTGCGAAGCTGCCGCTCTGCCTCGGCAAGACCATCGGCGGCGACCCCGTGATCATCGACCTCGCGCGCACGCCGCACATGCTGATCGCCGGCACCACCGGGTCCGGCAAGTCGGTCGCCATCAACACCATGATCCTCAGCCTGGTCTACCGGCTGCGCCCGGACCAGTGCCGCCTGATCATGGTCGATCCGAAGATGCTCGAACTCTCCGTCTATGACGGCATTCCCCATCTGCTCACGCCTGTTGTGACCGACCCGAAGAAGGCGGTGGTCGCGCTGAAATGGGCCGTGCGCGAGATGGAAGAGCGCTACAAGAACATGGCCAAGCTCGGTGTGCGCAACATCGACGGCTACAATACGCGCCTGCTCGAATTGAAAGCCAAGGGCGAGGAACCGACGCGCACTGTGCACACCGGCTTCGACAAGGAAACCGGCAAGGCGATCTACGAGGAAGAGAAGCTCTCGCTCGACCCGCTGCCCTACATCGTCATCATCGTCGACGAAATGGCCGACCTGATGATGGTCGCCGGCAAGGACATCGAAGGCGCGGTGCAGCGTCTCGCGCAGATGGCGCGCGCCGCCGGCCTGCATGTGATCCTCGCGACGCAACGCCCGTCGGTCGACGTCATCACCGGCACCATCAAGGCGAACTTCCCGACCCGCATCGCCTTCCAGGTGACGTCCAAGATCGACAGCCGCACCATCCTGGGCGAGATGGGCGCCGAGCAGCTGCTCGGGCAGGGTGACATGCTCTACATGGCGGGCGGCGGCCGCATCAGCCGCGTGCACGGACCTTTCGCATCGGACGAGGAAGTCGAGAAGGTGGTGCGGCACCTCAAGACGCAGGGCCAGCCCGAATACCTCGAGGCCGTCACGGCCGAAGAGCCGACCGAGGACGAGGACGGTGGCGCCGTGTTCGACGCCAGCGGCATGGGCGCGGATGGCGGCGGCGATCTCTTCCAACAGGCCGTGGCCATCGTCAAACGCGACCGCAAGGCCTCGACCAGCTACATCCAGCGCCGGCTCCAGATCGGCTATAACCGTGCCGCGTCCTTGATGGAGCGCATGGAACTGGAAGGCATCGTCGGACCCGCCAACCACGCCGGAAAGCGCGAGATTCTGGTCGAGGAAGAAGACAGCCACATGTGAGGCGAGCCGCCTCTGAACATAATTTCACGCAAAATCGATATCTGCAGTAGCGAAATCACGCTAAAAGGGCGCCCAGCCACACAGGACGACGCGTTGATCAGACATCCGGACATTCGATTCGCTGCCACCATCGCTGCGCGAAGCGCGCGTATGGCCGGTGTGCTTCTCGTCACCGCCGCGATGGTGACCGCGGCGTCGTTCGCGCAGACCGTGCCTGTGCCGAAGCCCGCGCCGAAGGGCCGCGATGGCGGAGGCCCCGCTGTCACCGGCGCGACCCAGACGCCGCCGAACCCGGTCATCCCGGATCCGCGCCGCAACGTGCCGACCAGCATCTTCCAGACCTTCGACGCCAACCAGAAGGCGCAGGCGGCCAAGGTCAGCGCCTATCTGTCCTCGCTGTCGACGCTGGTTGGAAATTTCGTCCAGGTCGGCCCCGACGGCAGCAAGACGCAGGGCGACTTCTACATCCAGAAGCCCGGCAAGGTGCGCTTCGAATATGACGCGCCGAGCCCGATCGACATCGTCGCCGACGGATCCTCGCTGGTGGTGCGCGACCGCAAGCTCGCGACCCAGGACGTCTATCCGCTGTCGCAGACGCCGCTGCGCTTCCTGCTGTCCGATCGCATCGACCTGATGAAGGACACCAACGTCGTCAACGTCTCGGCCGACGACGTCTTCGTCAGCGTCACCATCGAGGAGAAGCAGGCGCTGGTCGGCACCAGCCGCCTCCTGCTGATGTTCGGCGCCAAGGACGGCCAGTTGAAGCAGTGGACCGTCACCGACCCGCAGGGCTACGACACCACGATCGCGGTCTACAATCTCGATGCGGGCAAGAAGCTCGATCCTGCCATGTTCAAGATCGATTTCACCAATTACGGCCCATCGCCGGGTTGAAAGCTCTACTGCCGTAGGGTGGGCAAAGGCGCATTAGCGCCGTGCCCACCATCTCTCCTTGCGGCAGGCATGGTGGGCACGCTTCGCTTTGCCCACCCTACGAGGGCTTGCTACGAACCTTGCACCCATCCCCGAAAAGACGTGGGCACGGCGCTTTGCGCCTTTGCCCGCCCTACGAGAGCTTGCTAAGACGCATCCCTCATGCGTCTTTCCCTGACAACCTGGAACATCAACTCGGTGCGGCTGCGCATCGACCTGGTCGCGAAGTTTCTCAAGAGCGCGCGGCCGGACGTGCTGTGCCTCCAGGAGACCAAGTGCATCGACGATGCCTTTCCGCTGAAGCGCTTCAAGCGGCTCGGCTATGAGCATGTCGCGCTGAACGGGCAGAAGGGCTATCACGGCGTCGCCATCGTCTCGAAGATTCCGTTCGAATCGAAAGACATCCGCACCTTCTGCGACAAGGTGGATTCGCGCCACATCTCGGTCTCGTTCGGCGAGAAGGCCAGCATCGCAAAGCCGCTGGTGCTGCATAACTTCTACGTGCCCGCCGGCGGCGACATTCCCGATCCCGCGCTGAACGAGAAATTCGACCACAAGCTTCGCTTCCTCGACGAAATGAAGGCCTGCGAGCCGCTGCATCCGCGCGGGGAGGATCGCCACATCCTGGTCGGCGATCTCAACGTCGCGCCGCACGAGAACGATGTCTGGTCGCACAAGCAGCTTCTGAAAGTGGTTTCGCATACACCTGTGGAGACCGAGAAGCTGCAAGCCGCGCTGGCAGCCGGTGAGTGGGTCGACGTCGCGCGCGAGCGTTTTCCGATGTCGGAGAAGGTCTATACGTGGTGGAGCTATCGCTCCGCCGACTGGACCGTCGGTGATCGCGGCCGCAGGCTCGACCACATCTGGGTCTCGCGCGCATTGAAGGACGCGGTCAGCGATTTCAAGATCCTGCGCGACGCGCGGAGCTGGGAGCGCCCGTCGGACCACGTGCCGGTGACGGTGACGCTGGAGGTTTGACGGCGCCGTCCGGGCTACGACGACGTCAGCTTCGCGCCCGCCATCAGGATATCGCTCGCGATCTGGCTGGAGCGGACCGCGAATTCGTCACGCAGGCGCACCGCAGCCGCGGGGTCACTCTCGAGCACGCGTTGAAACAAGCTGCGCGCGACGCGGATGACGGAGGCGTGCACCAGCGCGACCGCGCTCGACGGCCGCTTCATCGGCACCACCAGCGCGAGCTCGCCGATCAGCGCGCCGGGACCTGCGATCATCTCCGCGCCGGCGCCGTCGTCGACCCGAAAGGCGCCGCGTTGAACCACGTATCCGGCATCGGCTTCGTCGCCGAGATTGAACAGGACGTCGCCGCGAACGAAATTACGCTGCTCGGAGCCGATCGCCAGCATGCGCAACGACGCGTCTCCCAACAAGCGCAGTGTCGGGACACGCTCGAGAAGCGCTACGTCGTCGTCGATTGACATTCAGGTCCGGGGCTCAAAGGGCATGCGATCTAAAACGATTCGCACGCCCCTAAAGCGTATCACGGCACCAGCTTGTAGCCACCGGCTTCCGTGACCAGGATCTCCGGATTGGCGGCGTCCTTCTCGATCTTCTGGCGGAGGCGGTAGATGTGGGTTTCCAGCGTGTGGGTGGTGACGCCGGAATTATAGCCCCAGACCTCCTGGAGCAGGGTCTCGCGCGAGACCGGCATCTGGCCGGCCCGGTAGAGGAAGCGGAGGATGGCGGTTTCCTTCTCGGTGAGCCGGACCTTGCGGGCATTGGCCGCGGTCAGCATCTTCGAGCCCGGGCGGAAGGAGTAGGGGCCGACCGAGAACACCGCGTCCTCGCTCGCCTCGTGCTGGCGGAGCTGGGCGCGGATGCGGGCCAGCAGCACGGCGAAACGGAAGGGTTTTGCGACGTAGTCGTTGGCGCCGGATTCCAGCCCCAAAATCGTGTCGGAATCGGTGTCATGCCCGGTGAGCATGATGATCGGGGCCTTGAAGCCGCCCTTGCGCAAGGAACGAACCACCTCGCGGCCATCGGTGTCGGGCAGGCCGACATCCATCAGGACGAGATCGGGGGCATTGGCCTTCGCGGCGCTCGCGCCCTTGGCCCCGGTATCGACGGCGGAGGCCTCAAATTCTTCGTGCAGCGATAATTGCTCCACCAACGTATCGCGCAGATCGGTATCGTCATCCACGATGAGGATCTTGCGGGCATTGGCCATAGGGGGTCATCCTTTTGGAGTCCGGCTCGGCGCGCATGCATGCTGCACCCAGCCGCGAGGGAAAGTTAGGGGGGTCGCCGTTATTATTGTTGTTCGTGTTGAAGTAGTGGGCTGTTACCGATTCACAAGCCAGAAGCACTCTAACTCAAAATCTCAGGCCGTTTTGATGAATGTCCTGTAATGAATTCGACAACGCACGTTCACATGAAAAACAAAGCGGATTCAGCTAGTTACCCAAAGAATCGAAGCTCCGGACCGCTTCGAGCGATCCGCGTTAGACCTGCTGCCGGGAATCCGCGCCGGGGCTGGCTGACGGCCGGCGCGCTGACGATCCCGGTGGCGCTGGGGCGGGGCGGAATCCTGGCAAACAAGCGCGAGGGCGATGGCGGCACCCCGCGGGGCAGCTTCCGTCCCAGGCAATTGTGGTGGCGGGGCGACCGTCACAGCCGTCCGCGGACCTTTCTTCCGGCCCGGACCATCGGCGACACGGACGCCTGGTGCGAGGACGCCGGAGATCGCCACTACAATCAGGCGATCCGGCTCGGACCGGAGCAGGGCGGTGACCGTCTCAAGCGGACCGACCATCTCTATGACTTCATCATCGAAATCGACCACAACACCAGACCGCGCATCGCCGGCCGCGGCAGTGCGGTGTTTTTGCATCTGGCGCGCGACAATTTCGGGCCGACCGCAGGCTGCGTCTCGATGACCAAAGCGGCGATGCTGCAATTGCTGCGGCGACTGGGACCAAGAACAAGAATCATCATCGGGTGAGGGCACATGCTCGACAAGGATCAGATCGCCGCCGCATCGCAGGTCCTGGTCAAACATTGGCGCGACGGCACCAAGTTTGACGCGCTGGAGCCGCGGTTGCGGCCGCAGAGCCGCGCTGATGGCTATGCCATCCAGGCCGTCCTCGAAAACCAATCGCTTGGAAAGCTGTTCGGTTGGAAGATCGCGGCGACAAGCGAGGCCGGACAGAAGCACATCAATGTCGCGGGCCCGCTGGCCGGCCGCATCATGAGCGACACCGTGATCGCCGACGGCGGCACCGCGTCGATGAAGGGCAACGAGATGCGCGTCGGCGAGCCGGAGTTCGCCTTCGTCATGGGCCGCGATCTGCCGCCGCGCGCGACGCCGTACAGTGTCGACGACGTGCTCGCCGCCGTCGACACCTTGCATCCCGCGATCGAGATTCCCGATTCGCGCTTTGGCGATTTCGCCAGCGCCGGCGAGGCGCAGCTCATCGCCGACAATGCCTGCGCACATCTGTTTGTGCTGGGCGCAGCGACGACTGCGAACTGGCGCGCCATGGATCTCGTCGAGGAGCGGCCGCAGATCACGCTGCGCGGCCAGCGCTATCTCGGCCACGGCAAGAACGTGCTCGGCGATCCCCGCGTTGCCCTGGCCTGGCTTGCCAACGAGCTGCGCGGGCTCGGCATCACCTTGCGGGCAGGGGAGGCGGTGACGACAGGCACGTGCCATCCGCCGCTGCCGATCCAGGCCGGCGATCATTTCGCGGTGGATTTTGGTGTGCTGGGGCAGGTGTCGGTGGGGTTTGCGTAACCACCGCCGTCGTTGCGAGCGCTGCCGGCGTCACCGGTGCCCGAAGATCGCGCTCCCGACGCGCACATGGGTGGCGCCGAGCATGATTGCGGTGGCGAAGTCCGCGCTCATGCCCATCGAGAGATTCTTCAATCCATTGCGCGCTGCGATCTTGGCGGTCAGCGCGAAATGCGCCGCCGGCGGCTCGTCGACCGGCGGGATGCACATCAGGCCGGAGATCGTCAGCCCATAGCTGTCGCGGCAGCTCGCGATGAAGGCATCGGCCTCGCCGGGAGCGATGCCGGCCTTCTGCGGCTCCTCGCCGATGTTGATCTGGACGAACAGCTCCGGGTGCCTGTTCTGGGATTCGATTTCCTTGGCTAACGCCTGGCAAATGCTCGGGCGGTCGACCGAATGGATGGCATCGAACAGCGCCACCGCCTCCTTCGCCTTGTTGGACTGCAGCGGCCCGATCAGATGCAGCGCGATGCCGGAATAGGCGGACGTTAACGCCGGCCACTTGCCTTTGGCCTCCTGCACCCGATTTTCGCCGAATACGCGCTGTCCGGCGTCGATGACCGGGATAATTGCATCCGCGGCGAACGTCTTGGACACCGCGATCAGCGTTACGGAGGCGCGATCGCGCCGCGCTTCCTTGCAGGCGCGGACAATTTCGGCTTCGACCGCGGCGAGCGCGTTTGGTGAATGGCCGGTTACCGGCGCGGCGTTGGTTTCGGTCATGACGTCGGTTCGGACTGGATTGTTGCGGAGCTAGTTCTAATTTTACCGAGTTCAAGAAAGAGTTTTTGAACCCTTCGCTTTACCTTGGCCGATGGGGTGGGCAGCGAAGATGGCAAACGTCAGTTTCAACCGCAAACGAGTGAAACTCAAGCAGGTTCTCGGAATCCGGGCACGGCTTGCGTTGCTCGCGGTGATTCTGGTGACGCCCTTGATGTTCGAGCGCATCCGTTCGCTCGAGGACACGCGCGCGCGGCAGATCGCGCAGGCCGCGACCGAATTCACCACCATTGCAAGACACAGCGCCGATGCGCAGCGCGAAGTGATCTCGTCGGTCGAAACCATCCTGAAATCCGAAGCCTTCATCCGCGCCTCCGCCGGCGGCATCAGCAAGAGCTGCGACGTGCTGCGCGCGAGCCTGCCGTCGAACCTTCCCTGGATCCGCACGCTGTTGATCGCCGGCCAGGACGGACGCATCCAGTGCGCCACCAACAACATGTATGTCGGCCTCGACCTCAGCGACCGGCCATACTTCCAGCAGGCGCAGGAAACCGGCCGCTTCGTGCTGAGCGACTTCATCCTGTCGCGGCCCGTGCCGTCGCCGACCGTCATGGCGGTTTATCCGGTGTCGGCCTTCAGCGGTGTGGCGGATGCCGTCGTGCTCGCCACCGTCAACCTCGACTGGATGTCGAAGGTCATGAGCAATCTCGGCGGCCGCGCCGGGATCACTGCCGTGCTGGTCGACAGCGCCGGCACCGTGCTCGCCGCGCCGGCTGATCAGCACAGCGCGATCGGCCGTCCGCTCGACAACATGCCGCTGATGTCGGCGATCGCCGACAAGGCGCTGCGTTCGGACCAGGACGAGGGCTCACTCTCTTTCCTCGCCCCTGACGGCTCCCGCCGCGCGGTGAGCTATATCCGCATCGCCGGCACCAACGCCCGCCTGATTGCCAGCATCGACGAGGACAAGGTGTCCGCGGCGGTCAGCCGCGACATCCGCACAGCCTATCTCCAGCTCGCGTTCGTCGTCCTGTTCGTCCTGCTCGGCGCGCTGATCGCCGCCGAGAAGCTCGTGATCAAGCCGATCGAGATGCTGGCCGACATGGCCAAACGCCTCGGCGAAGGCGACCTCTCGGCCCGCGCCGCGCGCAACCGGCTGCCGGCCGAGTTCGTGCCGCTGGCCCGCGCCTTCAACGCGATGGCCGCGCAGCTCAGCCAGCGCGAGCGCGAGCTGATCGCGAGCAACGACCGCCTGACCGTGATGGCCTCGATCGACATGCTGTCGGGGCTGGCCAATCGCCGCGGCTTCCAGAGCCGGCTCGACTTCGAATGGATGCGCGCGCAGCAATATGACAGCGAGCTTGCGCTGCTGATGATCGACGTCGATCACTTCAAGCTGTTCAACGACACCTATGGCCATCTCGAAGGCGATTCCTGCCTGACCCGGCTCGGCGAATCCTTGTCCGGCATCGCCGCCGACACGATGGGCTTTGCGGCCCGCTATGGCGGCGAGGAGTTCTGCCTGCTGCTGCCGAACACCGATGTGAACCGCGCCGTCGAGATCGGCGAGCAGGTGCGCGCGGCCGTGCTGAAGCTGTGCCTGCCGCACATCACCTCCGCCCACATGATCGTCACCGTCTCGATCGGCGTTGCCGCAACGAAGCCGAACGAGACGCTGCGCCCCGGCGATCTCATCGAAGCTGCCGACGCCGCGCTCTACGCCGCAAAACACCGCGGCCGCAACAATGTCATGGAGCACGGCATCCAGGTGATCGAGAACGGCGCGGCCGCCATGATGCTCGCGGCGAGCGCCTAGCCCGCAGCCGCGGCGCGATCGAGCTCGACTTCTGTCACCACGCGATTGCGGCCGCCGCCCTTGGCGAGATAGAGCGCGCGGTCGCAGCGCTCGATCAGATCGGTGATCGTCTCGCCGGTCCGGTACTGCGCCACGCCGATCGACACGCTGATGCCGGGCAGGGTCTCCCCGGTCGAGCGGCGCGTGATCGTGCATTCGGCGATCGCGCGCCTGATGCGCTCGGCGATCTCGGCGCAAGCGGCGAGATCGGCATCCGGCAGCACGGCAATCAGCTCCTCGCCGCCATAGCGGGCCGACAGATCCTGCTCGCGAACTTTTTCGCGCAGCACTTTCGCAATCAGGCGCAGCACCTGGTCGCCGACACCGTGGCCGAAATTGTCGTTGAAGGTCTTGAAGTGGTCGATGTCGAGCATCAGCACGCCAAGCGGCTCGCCCCAATCCGCGGTCGTCTGTGCCTTGCGCAGGAATTCATCGAGCGCCCGCCGGTTTGCCAGCCCCGTCAGCGTATCGGTCCGGGCGCGCTCTTCGGACTTGGAGAGCGAGTCGCGGATCACGTCGAGCTCGCGGGTCTTTTCCGCAAAGCCGGCCTCGAGCCGGGTCGCCCTCGTGGCGGCCCGGGCCAGCTCATTCATGAGCTGGGCGACCAGCGCCTTCGGATCGACCCCAGCCCTGCCCTGATCAGCGACCTCGCTGATCGCCTGCATCTGGGAACGATTGTCGGCCATGGCCGTCGCCAGAAACTCTTTCGCCGCCCTCATGAGGGCATGCAGCCGATCGGACGTCTCGGAGGCGACGGCGCCCGCCCGGGGCGCGACATAGGTCTCGAACAGATCCTGGTTGGTCCGGGCGTCGAAGGGACGATTGTGGTCGATCAGGAGATCGATGGCATTGCGCAGGTCGTCATGGCTGCCTGCGAAATAGTGGAACCAGACGGCAAAATTGGTCGGCGTCGGCGGAATCCGCTGCTCGGCCATGCTCCGCACCGCCCGTCCGGCGATGGACGCGGCATAGTCGTAATCGAGATCGTCGAAGCCTGATTATCGCCTGGCGGGGTGCTGTCGGCGGCCAACCTCGCACCGACCCCTTAATCCGATCCCAATGGGCCGTCCGTACTTTAGCGGAGCAGCCTTGCGGGGGGGCCGCCGCCAGCGGCAACCCATTGACCCCCTAAGGACTTCTATGGCCTAGTCCGCCGTCTTTAGACGGCCGAATCCACGAAAACCCAACGATTCCATGACCTCCGAACGCTACAACGCCCGCGACGCCGAACCGCGCTGGCAAGCCGCCTGGGACCAGCAGGCGATCTTCGTCTCCAAGAACGACAACTCGCGGCCGAAATACTACGTGCTGGAGATGTTCCCCTACCCGTCCGGGCGCATCCATATCGGCCATGTCCGCAATTACACGCTCGGCGACGTGCTGGCCCGCTTCATGCGCGCCAAGGGGTTCAACGTCCTGCACCCGATGGGCTGGGACGCCTTCGGCCTGCCGGCCGAGAACGCCGCCATCGAGCGCAAGGTCGCGCCGAAGGCCTGGACCTACGACAACATCGCCGCGATGAAGAAACAGCTCCGCTCGATCGGGCTGTCGCTTGACTGGTCGCGCGAATTCGCGACCTGCGACCCCAGCTACTACAAGCATCAGCAGAAGATGTTTTTGGACATGCTCGCCGCCGGCCTCGCCGAGCGTGAGAAGCGCAAGCTCAACTGGGATCCGGTCGACATGACCGTGCTCGCCAACGAGCAGGTGATCGACGGCCGCGGCTGGCGCTCGGGTGCCGTTGTCGAACAACGGGAAATGAGCCAGTGGGTCTTCAAGATCACGAAGTACTCGCAGGAACTGCTGTCCGCGCTGGATGGGCTCGACCGCTGGCCCGACAAGGTGCGGCTGATGCAGCGCAACTGGATCGGCCGCTCCGAGGGCCTGCTGGTCCGCTTCGCACTGGATAAGGCGACGACGCCCGCCGGCGAGAGCGAGCTGAAGATCTTTACGACGCGCCCGGACACCCTGTTCGGCGCCAAATTCATGGCGATTTCGTCGGATCATCCGCTGGCTCAAGCAGCAGCCGCGAAGAACCCGAAGCTTGCCCAGTTCATCGCCGACATCAAGAAGATCGGCACCGCGCAAGAGATCATCGACACCGCGGAAAAGCAGGGTTTTGACACCGGCATCCGCGCGGTCCACCCGTTCGATCCGAGCTGGAAGCTGCCGGTCTATGTCGCGAACTTCGTGCTGATGGAATACGGCACGGGCGCGATCTTCGGCTGCCCCGCGCACGACCAGCGCGACCTCGACTTCGTCAACAAGTACAATCTCGGCAATACGCCGGTGGTGTGCCCCGAGGGACAGGATCCGAAGACGTTCGTCATCACCGACACCGCCTATGACGGTGATGGCCGCATGATCAATTCGCGCTTCCTCGACGGCATGACCATCGAGCAGGCCAAGGACGAGGTCGCAAAGCGGCTGGAAGGCGAGCTGCGCGGCAATGCGCCGGTCGGCGAGCGCCAGGTTAATTTCCGCCTGCGCGACTGGGGTATTTCACGGCAGCGCTATTGGGGCTGCCCGATTCCCGTCATCCATTGCCCCAAATGCGATGTGGTGCCGGTGCCGGACGCCGACCTGCCGGTGACGCTGCCTGATGACGCGACCTTCGACAGACCGGGCAACGCGCTCGACCATCACCCGACCTGGAAGCACGTCACCTGCCCCAAATGCGGCGGCAAGGCCCAGCGCGAAACCGACACCATGGACACCTTCGTGGATTCGTCCTGGTATTTTGCGCGGTTCACCGATCCCTGGAACGAGAACGCGCCGACCACGCCAGCCGTCGCCAACCGGATGCTGCCGGTCGACCAGTATATCGGCGGCGTCGAGCACGCGATCCTGCATCTGCTCTACAGCCGCTTCTTCACCCGCGCGATGAAGGCGACCGGGCACATTGCGCTGGACGAGCCGTTCGCCGGCATGTTCACGCAGGGCATGGTGGTGCACGAGACCTACCAGAAGGCCGACGGCACCTATGTGCAGCCGGCCGAGGTGAAGATCGAGGTCGGCGGCAACGGCCGGCGCGCGACGCTGCTCACGTCAGGCGAAGACATCCAGATCGGTCCGATCGAGAAGATGTCGAAGTCGAAGAAGAACACGGTCGACCCCGACGACATCATCGAGACCTACGGCGCCGATGTCGCCCGCTGGTTCATGCTGTCGGACTCCCCGCCCGACCGCGACGTGATCTGGAGCGACGAGCGCGTCCAGGGCGCCTCGCGCTTCGTGCAACGGCTGTGGCGGCTGGTGAACGATGCAGTGGAGCTCGGCCAGGCCGCGCCGGCAGATCGTCCGGGCTCGTTCGGCCCGGATGCGACCGCCTTGCGCAAGGCCGCTCATGGCGCGCTGGACAAGGTCACCACCGGCATCGAGCGGCTGCACTTCAATGTCTGCCTTGCCCATATCCGCGAATTCGCCAATGCGTTTTCGGAGGTGCTCCAGCGCCCCGGCCAGCCCACACCTGACCTCGCCTGGGCGGTCCGGGAGGCCAGCCAGATCCTGGTTCAGCTGTTCTCCCCGATGATGCCGCATCTGGCCGAGGAGTGTTGGCAGGTTCTAGGCCATAGCGGGCTGGTTTCCGAGGCCGATTGGCCCCAAATCGAACGCGATTTGCTGGTTGAAGACGCCGTGACTCTGGTGGTCCAGGTCAATGGCAAGAAGCGGGGTGAGGTCACAGTTGCAACAGTGGCCCAGAATCCGGAAATCGAGGCTGCCGTTTTGGCCCTCGATGCGGTAAAACTGGCCCTGGACGGCAAGCCCGTCCGCAAGGTGATCATCGTCCCCAAGAGGATCGTGAATGTTGTCGGCTAGGATCCGGATCGCTGCCCGCTTGCTGGCGGTCGCCGCATTGGCGGCGCTGACGGCTGGCTGCTTCCAGCCGATGTATGCCGAGCGTGGTGACGGCACCCCCGGCCTGCGCGAGAAGCTGATGGGGGTCGACCTTCCGCCGATCAACAAGGCCAATGCCTCCCGCGAGGCCCGTGTCGGCGTCGAGGTCCGCAACGCCCTGGCCTTCAAGCTCTACGGCACGGCCACGGGCATGCCGCCGACCCATCGCCTGGAGATTCGCTTCGCGAGCAGCAAAACGTCGCTGATCGTCGATCCCAATACCGGCCTGCCGAACAGTGAAAACTACGGCATCGACGCCCAGTACAATTTGATCGAGGTCGTCAGCGGCAAGTCGGTCATGACCGGCACGACGTTCGCGCGCGTGTCCTATGACATGCCCGGCTCCTACCAGCGCTTTGCCCGCAACCGGGCCCTTCGCGATGCCGAGGATCGTGCCGCCAACGAGATCGCCGAGAACATCAACACTCGCCTCGCCTCGTTCTTCATCGCCGGCACTTAAGTCATCCCCGTCATTCCGGAGCGCCCGCCGGGCGGATCCGGAATCCAGAAATTATTGATCGAGATTTCCGGGTTCGCACTTTGCGCGCCCCGGAATGACAGTTGGGCCCGATGGTCGCGCTGCGCGGAAAAGAGATCGACGCCTTCCTCGCCCGTCCCGACGGAGGCCGACCGATCATCCTGCTCTACGGTCCCGATGCCGGCCTCGTGCGCGAGCGCGCCGATGCACTGATTGCCTCGGCCGTCGACGACCCCAACGATCCCTTCTCCCTCGTCAAGCTCGACGGCGACGAACTCTCCGCCGAGCCGTCGCGGCTCGTCGATGAAGCCATGACGGTGCCGTTGTTCGGCGGCCGCCGCGCCATCCGCGTCCGCGCCGGCTCGCGCAGCTTCGCCAGCGGCATCGATACGCTGGCGGAGATGGGCGTGAAGGATTGCCGGATCGTGATCGAGGCCGGCGAGCTGCGCCCGGAATCGCCGCTGCGCAAAGCCTGCGAGCGCGCCAAGACGGCCGTGGCGATCGGGTGCTATCCCGACACCGAGCGCGACCTTGCCAAGCTGATGGACGACGAGCTCCGCATCGCCAATCTGCGCATCGCGCAGGATGCCCGCGCGGCGCTGATGTCATTCCTCGGCGGCGACCGCCAGGCCTCGCGCAATGAGCTGCGCAAGCTGACGCTCTATGCGCATGGCAAAGGCGAGATCACGCTGGATGACGTGATGTCCGTCGTTGCCGATGCGTCCGAGCTGAAACTCGACCCCATCGTCGACGGCGCCTTCGCCGGCCGGCCCGACATCGTCGAGACCGAATTTGCAAAGGCCATGATCGCCGGCACCTATCCCGGCGTGATCATCTCCGCCGCGCAGCGCCAGGCTGCGTGGCTGCACAAATCTGCGCTCGCGATCGCCGACGGCCAGCCTGCCTCCGCCGTGCTCGAGGGCGGCTATCCGCGCCTGCATTTTTCGCGAAAGCCCGCGGTGGAAACGGCGCTGCGCAATTTCAGCGTGGCGCGGCTCGCCGCAATCATCGAGCAGCTCGCGACCGCCGCGCTCGACACCCGCAAGCAATCGACGCTAGCCGCCGCCATCGCCCAGCGCACGTTGATGGCCATCGCCGCGAATGCGAAGCGACGGGGGTAAGCCTCCGCTCTCAACACGTCGTTGCGAGGAGCGCAAGCGACGAAGCAATCCAGAATCCCTCCGCGGAAAGACTCTGGATTGCTTCGCTACGCTCGCAATGACGATGTGGAAACAGATGCGCTCGCAATGACGGAGCGAAACGCCAACTCCTCATCCTGAGGAGCGCACCCTCGCACGCGTCTCGAAGGATGAAGGCCCGGGCCCTCGCCCTTCGAGACGCCGCTTCGCGGCTCCTCAGGGTGAGGGTGAGAGAGTAGGAATGACGATGACGTCTACAGCGCGCCCTTCGCGAGCCGCTTCATCACCTCGTCGAGCTGATCGAGGTTGCGGTAGTTGATCTGGACGGAGCCGCCGGGGTCGCGGTGATTGACCGTGACCTTGAGGCCAAGCGCATCGCTGACGCGCTTTTCGAGATCGATTGTGTCGGGGTCTTTTTCCTTCCCCCCGGTGCTGCGCGCCTTCTGCGGCTTGCGCTCCGGCACACCCTCTTCATGCGCGAGCGCCTCGGCCTGGCGGACGTTGAGGCCTTCCGCGACGATGCGCCTGG
This sequence comes from Bradyrhizobium sp. 956_D2_N1_4, assembly GCF_052076025.1. Classification (NCBI taxonomy): domain Bacteria; kingdom Pseudomonadati; phylum Pseudomonadota; class Alphaproteobacteria; order Hyphomicrobiales; family Nitrobacteraceae; genus Bradyrhizobium; species Bradyrhizobium sp. 956_D2_N1_4. Next base: position 7,643,116 of record NZ_CP197237.1, read on the forward strand.
CTGAGGCGAGCGGATCGGGCACACCGATCAGCGCGCGGGCGTGGCCGGCGGTCAGCTCGCCGCTCGTGATCAAGGCCTGCACTTCGGCCGGCAGTTTCGTCAGCCGCATCATGTTGGCGATGTGGCTGCGGCTCTTGCCGACAACCTTTGCGATGTCGTCCTGGCTGCGTTTGAACTCGTTGGCGAGCGCGTGATAGCCGAGCGCCTCTTCCATCGGGTTGAGGTCTTCGCGCTGCACGTTCTCGACGATCGCGAACTCCAGCGCATCGCTGTCGCTGATGTCGACCGGCACGATCGGCACTTCGTGCAGGCCGGCCATCTGCGACGCGCGCCAGCGCCGCTCGCCGGCGATGATCTCGAAGCGATCCTGCGCGCCCTTCACCGGACGCACGACGATCGGCTGGATCACGCCGTGCTGCCTGATCGAATCAGAGAGCTCCTTGAGCTCCGTTTCCGAAAAGGCGCGGCGCGGGTTGCGCGGATTGGGCTTGATGAATTCGATCGGCACCTTGCGCTGCGCGCGCGGACGATCGACATGCTGAGCCTCGCCGCCGACATCACCGATCAGACTCGCAAGACCCCGGCCCAGTCGCGAACGCGCTTCGTCGGCCATCGCCAGCTCCCTTGGATTCACGGTGCAACACTCCAGAACTGAATTATCGTAGGGTGGGCGAAGCGAAGCGTGCCCACCAGTTGTGTGCAGAAGATGGTGGGCACGGCGAAGACGCCTTTGCCCACCCTACGGCAGCGTCAATGCGTGGTGCGCAGCTCGCGCTCGCGCTGGATCACTTCGGTGGCGAGCCGCAAGTAAGCTTCGCTGCCGACGCATTTGAGATCGTAGACCAGGACCGGCTTGCCGTAGGACGGCGCTTCCGAGATGCGCACGTTGCGCGGGATCATGGTCTTGTAGACCTTCTCGCCCATGAACTGACGGACGTCGGCGACGACCTGGTTCGAGAGGTTGTTGCGCGAGTCGAACATGGTCAGCACGATGCCGTGGATCGACAGGTTCGGATTGAGCGTCGAGCGCACCTGCTCCACCGTCTGCAGCAATTGCGACAGACCCTCGAGCGCGAAGAACTCGCACTGGAGCGGCACCAGGATCGCATCGGAGGCCGCCATCGCATTCACCGTGAGCAGGTTGAGCGAGGGCGGGCAGTCGATCAGCACATAGGTGTAATCGGCGTCCGGCGAGACGTTGTTGTTGAGCGCGCCGATGGCGTCGCGCAGCTTGAACGCGCGGCCGGGCGTGGTGCCGAGCTCGAGCTCGAGGCCGGAGAGATCCATGGTCGAGGGTGCGATATGCAGCCGCGGCACCGCGGTCGAGACCACCGCCTCGCGCAGAGCGGCTTCGCCGATCAGCACGTCATAGGTCGAGCAGGAGCGGTTGCGGCGATCGATGCCGAGGCCGGTCGAGGCGTTGCCCTGCGGATCGAGATCGACGATCAGGACGCGCTCGCCGATCGCAGCGAGTGCTGTGCCAAGATTGATCGCCGTGGTTGTTTTTCCCACGCCGCCCTTCTGATTCGCCAGCGCCAGGATGCGCGGGTGGCCCTGCGGGACTTCGCCGGTCTGCTGCTGCTGCGGTTCGTCAATCTCGCTCATCGCAAATTCCCCACTCGACCCCTGAACGCCTCAGCGGCGCCGCTCGACGGACGTCAGCTCGACGATCCAACCGTCGCCGGTACGGCTTTGGTGAAGCTGCGGCTGAATATTCCAATATTTAGCGGCTTCGGTCAATTCAGCCTCTACATCTTGACCCTTCGGAAACAGCGCTTTTGCACCCTGGCGCATCAGCGGCTCCGCAAAGCCGATGAGTTGATGTAGCGGAGCCAGCGCACGCGCGGTGACGCAATCCACGGGGCCGGTGATTCTATCCACATTATCCCCGATCTCCGCGAGATGTACGAGCCCCGGAGATGCGGTGACGCGAACTGCTTCGCGCAGAAAGGCCGCCTTCTTGGCGATTCGCTCGACGAGGTGGACGCTGGCGCCAGGCGTCCCGGCCATGGCACAGGCGAGGACGATTCCGGGGAAGCCGCCGCCGCTGCCGAGGTCGGCCCAGCGTTTGGCCGAAGGGGCGAGATCGACGAGCTGGAGCGAATCGGCGATGTGCCGGGTCCAGAGCTGCGGCAGGGTCGAGGGCGCGACCAGATTGGTCTTGGCCTGCCACTCGCGGAGCAGCGCGATGTAGCGATCGAGCCGGTCTTCGGTTTCACGTGAAACGGGGGCGAGCTTGAGTGCCGCGAGCTTGTCCGCCGCGATGGTGGAGTCCAGCGACCGATCGTTGGCGCTGGCCTTGTCGATCTTCGGTTTGACCGGCGTCGGCTCGGCTCGACCACCGCCGCCCTCACCTGCCGCTGTTTTCCCTGATGACGATCTGCCGCCCGGCCCGCGCTGTTTCACGTGAAACGCCTATGCGATCGCCTTTGAGGTCTTCCGTGCCTCGCGCCGGAGGTAGGCCGCGAGGATACCGAGAGCCGCCGGCGTCATGCCGTCGATCCGGCCAGCCTGGCCGACGGTGAACGGCCGCGCCTTCTCCAGCTTGGCCCGCACCTCATTGGAAAGACCGGGGACTTGCTGGTAATCGACGTCCGACAGCACCATCCCCTCGTCTCGCCTGAAAGCTTCGACGTCCGCGCTCTGGCGCTCGAGATAGACGTCATACTTCGCGTCGATCTCCAGATGGGTGGCAATGACCGGGTCGATCGCCGACAGCTCCGGCCAGATGGCCCGGACCTGGCTCCAGCCGATGTCCGGATAGGCCATCAACTCGAACGCCGAACGGCGCTGGCCGTCCCGGTTCAGGGACAGGCCGTGCTTGATCGCCTCGTTCGGCGTGATGGTCAGGGACTTCGACAGCGCCCTGGCCGCATTCAGAGCGCCCATCTTGGCGCGGTGATGCTGCGTCCGGGCGCTCCCGACGCATCCGAGCTCAATCCCCTTCTCGGTGAGACGCTGATCGGCATTGTCGGCGCGCAGGGTCAGCCGGTACTCGGCGCGGGAGGTGAACATCCGATAGGGTTCGCTGATCCCACGGGTGACGAGGTCGTCGATCATCACACCAAGATAGCCATCGGCGCGGTCGAACACGGTTAGCGCGGCGCCGCTCGCGGCCAAAGCCGCGTTCAGGCCGGCCACGATACCCTGCCCGGCAGCTTCCTCGTATCCGGTGGTGCCGTTGATCTGCCCAGCCAGGAAGAGACCACGCAGACGCTTGGTCTGGAGGGTCGGATCGAGCTCGCGGGGATCGATGTGGTCGTACTCGATGGCATAGCCCGGACGGACCATCTTCACCTGCTCCAGGCCAGGAATGCTGGCGAGGATCGCGAGCTGGACCTCCTCCGGCAGCGAGGTCGAGATGCCATTGGGATAGACGGTGCTATCGTCGAGCCCCTCGGGCTCCAGGAATATCTGATGGCCGTCGCGGTCGCCAAAGCGGACGATCTTGTCCTCGATCGAGGGACAATAGCGTGGTCCGGAGCTCTTGATCTGGCCCGAGTACATCGGCGAGCGATGGACATTCGCACGGATCACCTCATGGGTCGCGGAAGTCGTTCGGGTGATCCCGCACTGGATCTGCGGGGTCGTGATCCGCTCTGTCATCACCGAGAACGGCTCCGGCGGCTCGTCTCCAGGCTGCATCTCGACCGCTGACCAGTCGATCGTGGTGCCGTCCAGACGCGGCGGAGTCCCGGTCTTGAGCCGTCCAAGGGTGAAGCCTGCCCGCTCAAAGGAGCTCGAAAGACCCATCGCCGGGGCTTCGCCGACCCGGCCGGCGGGCCAGTTCTTCTCGCCGAGATGGATCAGACCGCGGAGGAAGGTGCCGGTGGTGACGACAACTGCCCCTGCCCGAAGCTCCCGGCCGTCCGCCAGGCGTAGTCCGGTCACCCGTCCCTCGACCACGATCAGTTCATCCGCCTCGCCTTCGATCACCGAGAGACCCGCAGTCTCCCGGATCGCGGCCTGCATGGCTGCGGCATAGAGCTTCCGGTCGGCCTGAGCCCGGGGGCCCCGGACAGCCGGTCCCTTGCGGCGATTGAGGACGCGGAACTGGATGCCGCCGGCATCGCCGACCCGGCCCATCAGACCATCCAGCGCGTCGACCTCGCGGACCAGATGGCCCTTGCCGAGACCGCCAATCGCGGGGTTGCAGGACATCGCGCCGACCGTGGAGAAACGGTGCGTCACCAGAGCGCTCGTCGCACCCATCCGGGCGGAAGCAGCCGCGGCTTCACAGCCGGCGTGGCCGCCGCCAATCACGATGACGTCGAAACTCTCTCGCTCTGTTCGCATGGGCGGACTTCTATCGCAGAGGCGGAGAAGCCGGAAGTAGAAACTGGGTGAGGCGGTTGTTTCACGTGAAACGGGGTGGCAGGAGGCGATGCGCACTTTCGCGAAAACAACCCCATGCGCAGTAGAACCGCCACTGAACGGACTGCCGTTTCACGTGAAACAAGATGGGTCTAACCGGGAGAGAGCTCCTGGCGAGATCTCGCACGGCTCCGGACGGGGGTAGAGAGGGCACAGGCGATGGGTCTGCTCCGTCGTTGCGAGCGGAGCGAAGCAATCCAGAAACCCTGCGTGGAGGCAGTCTGGATTGCTTCGTCGCAAGGGCTCCTCGCAATGACGAGTTTGGGGCACGAGCGTCGTTCACAGCCAAGACCGCTTGAGCAGTGAAATCCCGCCCAAGTCTGCGGGCCCAGAAGCCGTAATGAGGGCCGCTCGCGTTTCACGTGAAACAGGCCGGAACCGCCCACCACCTGTTTCAGTGAAACAGCGGGAAGCTTGTAGCCCGGATGGAGAGCCAGCGAAATCCGGGAAAGGTGTTCCGGCTGCGGAGCCGTCCCGGATTGCGCTTCGCTTCATCCGGGCTACGAAACGAGCCCCCGTTTCAGGTGAAACGCAAGGACTGGAACAAGCGCTAGTTCTACAATGAAGAACTAGTCCTACTTTCCGATGCAAAATTTCTGGAAGATGGCCTCGAGGACGTCCTCGACGTCGACCCGGCCCAACAGCCGACCCAAGGCATAGGCCGCAGCGCGCAGCTCTTCGGCGGCAAGCTCTTCGCCGTCTTCTACAAGCTCCAGGCTCCGGCGCAAGCTGCCTGAGGCCCGGCGCAGCAGATCTCGCTGGCGGGCCCGGGTCACCAATGCGCCCTCGGTGGTCCCGAAAAACTCGGCGGCGAATTTCACGAGCGCGTCGATCAGGTCGGGAACGCCGTCCCCCCGGCTCGCCGAGATCCCGAACTCGCCGCGCGGCCCGACCTCCCCCGCCTCGCCCAGATCGATCTTGTTGCGGACGATCCAGACCGAGCCGCTCGATTGATCACGCCCGGGGCCGGACTTCACCAGCGATAGCATCGCGCCCGGATCGACGGCGTGGCCACCCTCGACCAGCCACAGCACGAGGTCGGCGTCGTCGGCTCGGGCTCGCGCCCGGCGCACGCCCTCCTGTTCCACGGGATCGTCGGTCTCCCGGATGCCAGCCGTGTCGATCACCGTGACCGGATAGCCGTCGAGATCGAGCTGCACCTCGATCACGTCGCGCGTGGTGCCGGCATAGGGCGAGACAATCGCGACCTCGCGGCGCGCGAGCTGATTGATCAGCGTCGACTTGCCGACATTCGGCTCGCCGGCGATCGCGACCACCAGGCCGTCGCGCAGGCGTTCAGAATGTCCCTGTGCCGCAAGGACTTCTGCGATTTCGTCATGCAGCGCTTTGATCGCTTTCACCGCCGGTGCCCTCAGCTCGGCCGGCACATCGCCCTCGTCGGAAAAATCGATGCCGGCCTCGATCAGCGCCGACGCCTCAATGATGCGCTCGCGCCAGTCGCGCGCGCGATCGCCGAGCAGGCCCTGCAACTGGCGCAGTGCCTGGCGGCGCTGCCGGTCAGTGTCGGCGTGAATGAGATCGTCGAGGCCCTCGGCTTCGGTGAGATCGAGCTTGCCATTCTCGAACGCGCGCCGCGTGAACTCGCCGGGCTCGGCCGCACGCGTATTCGGAATATTAGAAATCGCGGCGAGGAGTGCCGCCAGCACCGCGCGGCCGCCGTGGACGTGAAATTCGGCGACGTCCTCGCCGGTCGCACTGGCCGGCGCCGGAAACCAGAGCACGACCGCGTCGTCGATCGGCTGGCCCGCGCCATCGCGGAGCAGCCGGCGGCTGGCCTGTCTCGGCGCCGGCGGCTTGCCCGCGAGCTTCGTCAGGACCAGGCCGGCCTGCGGGCCCGAGACCCGCACCACAGCGATCGCGCTCGGCGCACGGCCGGACGACAGCGCAAAGATGGTCTGGTCTCGCGGATGCATGGCCTATTTGTCCGGCTGGCGACGAAAAGGCAAACGGCCCGTTCTCGCGATGCCGACACCCCCTTTTGCTGCGCTCTGGCCCGCAGCAACGGCAATATTGCGATGCAATATAAGGCGCAGTATTTTGCTGCAGAATAGCCCCGCTCGGGCATCAACTAATCAGCCAAAGTCAAGTATTACGCAAATATATCAACAGCTTCCGGAATTCCCGGACTTTCCTTCGTCCCGTCCCCATGCTGCATTTCTTCCGCAGCAAAGCCGCACAAAAAGAAAAAGGGCGCCCGAAGGCGCCCTCTGATCTCATGCTGCATCGCACTCAGGTGTTCATCGAGTCGAAGAACTCTGAATTGCTCTTGGTCGAGCGCAGCTTGTCGAGCAGGAAGTCGATCCCATCCATGGTGCCCATCGGGTTCAGGATGCGGCGGAGCACGTACATTTTCTTGAGCACCTGCGGATCGGTGATGAGCTCCTCCTTGCGGGTGCCGGAGCGCGAGATGTCGATCGCCGGGAAGGTGCGCTTGTCCGAGACCTTGCGGTCCAGGATCAGTTCGGAGTTACCGGTGCCCTTGAACTCTTCGAAGATGACTTCGTCCATGCGGCTGCCAGTATCGACCAGCGCGGTTGCAATGATCGTCAGCGAGCCGCCCTCCTCGATATTGCGGGCGGCACCAAAGAAGCGCTTCGGGCGCTGGAGCGCGTTGGCGTCGACACCACCGGTCAAGACCTTGCCGGACGACGGCACCACGGTGTTGTAGGCGCGGCCCAGGCGCGTGATCGAATCGAGCAGGATGACGACGTCGCGGCCATGCTCGACCAGACGTTTTGCTTTTTCGATCACCATCTCGGCGACCTGGACGTGACGAACCGCCGGCTCGTCGAAGGTCGACGAAACGACCTCGCCCTTCACCGAGCGCTGCATGTCCGTGACTTCTTCCGGACGTTCGTCGATCAGCAGCACGATCAGATAGCATTCGGGGTGATTGTGCGCGATCGAATGCGCGATGTTCTGCATCAGCACGGTTTTACCCGTGCGCGGCGGCGCGACGATCAGCGCGCGCTGGCCCTTGCCGATCGGTGCGACGATATCGATCACCCTTGCAGAAAGGTCTTTTCGCGTCGGGTCGTCGATTTCCATACGGAAACGCTGATTCGGAAACAGCGGCGTGAGGTTGTCGAAATTGACCTTGTGCTTGGCCTTTTCCGGGTCTTCGAAATTGAGCGTGTTGACCTTCAGCAGCGCAAAATAGCGTTCGCCCTCTTTCGGGCTGCGAATGTGGCCTTCGATGGTGTCGCCGGTGCGCAGACCGAAGCGGCGGATCTGCGAGGGCGAAACGTAGATGTCGTCCGGTCCCGGCAGATAATTGGCGTCCGGCGAGCGGAGGAATCCGAAGCCGTCGGAGAGCACCTCGACGACGCCCTCGCCAACGATGTCGGTTTCAGCAATCGCGAGCTGCTTGAGGATGGCGAATAGCAGCTCCTGCTTGCGCATGGTGCTGGCATTCTCGACCCCATTCTCTTCCGCGAACGAGACAAGCTCGGCCGGCGTCTTCGACTTGAGGTCCTGGAGTTTAATTTCCCGCATTGGGGTGGTCCTGTGGGGTAACCTTGGGAGGGGGTGCGAGGAGGCTCTGAAATGCGGACGCGAGAAGGTAAGGTCCGCAGGTCTGGCAAGGAGAGCGCCGGTGAGGCTTCAAACCTGATGCGGTGTCCGGCCTCTGGAAAGCTCAGACAAAACCACATCCGCCTGCGTTGGGTGGGATATCGCCAATATAGAAAATCGCTTTCCACTCCGCAAGCCGAAGCGCTGAGCGATTCATCGCAAGCCTTGCCTAGAACGGCTTCACGATCACCATGATGACGATCAAAATCATCAGAGCAGTCGGCACCTCATTGATAATTCGATAGAATTTCTGGCTACGCGGACGCCGGTCGGCGGCGAAATCCTTGCACCAGCGTGAAAAAAAGCCGTGGACCCCAGACATAGCCAGGACCAGTGCCAGTTTTACGTGCAGCCAGCCGAACGAGAACCAGTGGCCGGACCAGGCGAGATAGAGCCCAGCAAGCCATGTGACGATCATGGCGGGGTTGATGATCGCCTTGAGCAGCCGGCGTTCCATCACTTTGAACGTTTCCGACTGCTTCGAGCCGATCTCGGCCTCGGAGTGATAAACGAACAGCCGCGGCAGATACAGCATGCCCGCCATCCAGGAGATGACGGCGATCACGTGCAGCGCCTTGATCCAGAGATAGACGTCTTCGAACATTTTCTGCGCCCGGCTTTCTGTCCAGCGCAGGGAACGCTGGGGATAGTAAGAACTCGTTAAGGTCTCACCCTACACACTTATCCGTCCGTAGCGCCTTCCTCTAATCTAGAATCTTAGATTCTTAAGGTTTGAGTCTATGTGACCGTGAATAGGACTCACACAATTCCGTCCGCACGTTCACGTGTGCTTGTTCACATCCATCAACATATCCCTGATGCTTCCGGCGGCCTTCGATAAGTCGGCCAGCTTCAAAGGCTTGCGCGTTTCTGTCGGCAGCTTATCAAGGGGGTTGTCCGCGCAATCCCGTTTTCCTCTCAACGGGTCGCCGGACTTGTTCCGATGGGCAGTGGTGTGAAGAAAATTGGCACTTGTCCCGCCCCTGGTGTCGCGCAACCCTTTCCGAGGGGTTAAGGTCCACAGAAATCCACAAACCACACCGCCTCCATACAAAGGGCTTTTGTGCCGACCTCGAACAATTATTTCCATCTCCACCTGGTCTCCGACTCCACCGGAGAGACGCTGATCACCGTCGCGCGCGCCGTCGCGGCGCAGTACGCCAACGTCACCCCGGTCGAGCATGTCTATCCCCTGGTGCGCAGCCAGAAGCAGCTCGATCGCGTGCTCGACGAGATCGAGGAGGCGCCGGGGATCGTGCTGTTCACGCTGCTGGAGAAGGATCTGGTCTCCCGGCTCGAGGACAAGTGCAAGCAGATCAACGTTCCGAGCCTGTCGATCATCGGTCCGGTGATGCAGTTGTTCGAAGCCTATCTCGGTGCTGCGACCACGGGCCGCGTCGGCGCCCAGCACGTCCTCAATGCGGAATATTTCAAGCGCATCGACGCGCTGAACTACACGATGATCCACGACGACGGCCAGCATGTCGAAGGCCTCGATGATGCCGACGTGGTGCTCGTCGGCGTCTCACGCACCTCCAAGACACCGACGTCGATCTATCTGGCCAATCGCGGCATCCGCACCGCCAACGTGCCATTGGTTCCGGGCATTCCGGTGCCGGCACAATTGGAGACCCTGACGCGGCCGCTGGTGGTGAGCCTGCATGCGACGCCGGAACGCCTGATCCAGGTGCGCCAGAACCGCCTGCTCTCGATGGGTGCCGATACCAGCGGCGACACCTATACCGACAGGCAGGCGGTCGCCGACGAGGTCGCGTTCGCGCGCAAGCTGAGCGCCAAACACGACTGGCCGCTGCTCGACGTCACGCGGCGATCGATCGAGGAAACCGCCGCGGCGATCATGAAGCTTTACAGTGATCGCCAGCGCAACCGGCCCACGGGATAGTTTCGGCGATGTCTCTCTGGCGCGGCGAAACTCCGTTGATACTGGCCTCGCAGAGCAGCGCGCGAAAGATGCTGCTGGCCAGTGCCGGACTGGAGTTCAAGGCGATTACGGCCGATATCGACGAGCGCGGCATTCAGGCCGCCTCGAAGCTTTCAGGCCCGCATGACATCGCCCTGCTGCTGGCGCGTGAGAAGGCCAAGGCGGTCTCGGCCGGTCATCCGGGGAGCTATGTGATCGGTGCCGACCAGACCCTGGCTCTCGGCGAGCGTCTCTTCAACAAGCCCGCAGGCCGCGCACAGGCGATGACGCAACTGCTCGACCTCGCCGGCAAAAGCCACGCGCTGAATTCCGCAGTGGCCGTGGCGCGAGATGGCAAGATCGTTTTCGAGGATGTTTCGGTGGCCCGCATGACCATGCGGCCGATGACCGAGACGGAGCTTTCCGCCTACCTCGACGCCGCCGGCGATGCGGTGACGACCAGCGTCGGCGCCTATCAGCTCGAAGGTCTCGGCTGCCATCTGTTCGAGCGCATCGAGGGTGACCATTTCACCATTCTCGGCCTGCCGCTGCTGCCGTTGCTTGCGTTCCTGCGGCGCGAACGGCTAGTTGCGGTGTGAATGACAGAAACGGCTGCCTGCTGATGCGGATCCTTGGACTGACCGGCTCGATCGGGATGGGAAAATCCACCACCGCGAAATTGTTCGCGGAGGCCGGCGTTCCCGTCTATGACGCCGATGCCGCCGTCCACCAGCTCTACGAGGGCGAGGCCGCGCCGGCGATCGAGGCCGCCTTTCCCGGCACCACCGCGAACGGCAAGGTCGATCGCCCAAAACTGTCCGCGCGCGTCGTGCACGATCCGGCCGCGATCAAGCAGCTCGAGCAGATCGTTCATCCGATGCTCGGCGCCTCCCGGCAAAAATTCTTCGCCGATGCGGAAGCAGCCAAGGCGCCTGTCGTGGTCCTGGATATCCCGCTGCTGTTCGAAACCGGCGGCGAGAAGCGGGTCGATGCCGTCGTCGTGGTGTCGACCTCGCCGGAACTCCAGCGCAAGCGTGTGCTGGAGCGCGGCACGATGGACGAGGCCAAGCTCGACGCGATCATCGCCAAGCAGACGCCGGATGCCGAGAAGCGCAAGCGGGCTGATTTCGTAGTGGATACGTCACACGGACTTGAACCCGTGCGGGCCCAAATCACGCACATTCTGGCCGAGGTCGTTAAGATGCCGCAGCGGCGAGCCTGATTCGCTGCCTCACACGGCCTCTTGATCATGCGTGAAATCGTTCTCGACACCGAAACCACTGGCCTCGATCCGCTCCGCGGCGATCGCCTGGTCGAAATCGGCTGCGTCGAGATTTTCAACCGCATGCCGACCGGCCAGACGTATCACGTCTATATCAATCCCGAACGAGACATGCCGGCGGAAGCCTTTGCGGTGCACGGGCTGTCGGCCGAGTTCCTGTCGACCAAGCCGCTGTTCCACGAGGTCGTCGACGCGTTTCTGGAGTTCATCGGCGATGCGCCGCTGGTGATCCACAACGCTTCGTTCGACATCGGCTTCATCAACGCCGAGCTCGACAAGGTCAAACGTGTCGCGATCCCGCGCGAGCGGCTGGTCGATACGCTGCTGTTGGCGCGGCGCAAGCATCCGGGCGTGTCGAACCGGCTCGACGATCTCTGCTCGCGCTATTCAATCGACAATTCACACCGCACCAAGCACGGCGCGCTGCTCGACGCCGAACTCTTGGCCGAAGTTTATGTCGATCTGGTCGGGGCGCGGCAATCGCAATTGCTCCTCGCTTCGGAAGGCGAGGACATTCGCGCCAATGCGGCTGGCGATGTGCCGCGGCGGCAGCGGACCGTGCCGCTCGCGCCGCGGATTTCCGATGCCGAGCGCGAGGCCCATCGGGCCTTCATCGCTACGCTCGGCGACAAGGCGATCTGGAACGAGTTCCTGCCCGCTCCAGCCGCCCCTCCGGCTGTTTAGGCCTGACCGCTCGTCTGCTGAGCGGCCATTTGCCGCTCCATGTTCTGACGATAGAGACCGACGAAGTCGACCGGATCCAGCATCAGGGGCGGGAACCCGCCGTCGCGCACGGCGGTCGCGATGATCTCGCGGGCGAACGGGAACAGCAGACGCGGGCATTCGATCATGACCAGCGGATGCAAATTCTCCTTCGGCACGTTGGTGATGCGGAACACGCCGGCATAGGCGAGCTCGAACGAGAACATGATCTTACCGGCGGTCTCGGCCTTGCCCTCGACCGACAGCGTCACCTCGAACTCGGTTTCGCTGAGATTGATGGCGCTGACGTTGATCTGGATGTTGATCTGGGGCGGCTGGCCCTGCTGCTGGAGCGAGGTCGGCGCGTTCGGATTCTCGAACGAAAGGTCCTTGATATACTGCGCCAGAACGTTGAGCTGGGCAGCCTGGGCCGCCTCGGGAGGGGTGCCGTTGCCGTTGGTCATGAGAGTCTCTCCTTACCCGATTTGGGCTGAATTTCGCGGCGGTTGGCTAACATAGGGCCGCCTCACTCCACAAGGACGAACGGCCCCGGATCGGGTATCCGCGCCGCCCCCGCAATTGTGACGTTCACCCGGCCATCCTGACGAAATCGCGCGTTAAACGATTGAAGATGCGCGATTTCCGGGCAGGATCGGGTTTCCCCTTAAGCATAAAACGCGCTACACTCGGCGCTGTGCCAAAAGGCGCCATTGGCCGGGCAAGATTTCGTGCCTACATCCCGAGGACCAGACGCGCGGACCTAAAATGGTGATGTAGACTTGCCGTTCCCGTATGGAACGGTCTACTGGCCGGATTGATTTTCCCGGCGACGACCCGAGACGGCCCCTTTCGGCGAAGACCAGAAAGCGAATACGACGTGGACATCTACACCATCATCTTCCTGGCGCTGGCGGTCTTCATCTTTCTGAGGCTGCGCAGCGTGCTGGGACAGCGGACGGGTAACGAGCGGCCGCCGTTCGACCGCACCGCCGCCCGCAATGCGCTGGGGGGTGCCCAGGACAAGAACGTCGTGACCATGCCGGGCAAGGTGATCGACCAGGCCCCGCTGGCGCCGACCGCCGAGCCGGCCCCGCCCTCCGATCGCTGGAAGGGCCTGACCGAGCCGGGCACCGCGCTCGCCCAGGGTCTCGACGCCATCGTCGACAAGGATTCCACCTTCGATCCGCGCCATTTTATCTCGGGCGCCCGCGGCGCTTATGAGATGATCGTGCTGGCCTTTGCCAATGGCGACCGCCGCGCGTTGCGCGACCTGCTGTCGTCGGAGGTCTATGACAGCTTCGACGCCGCCATCAAGGAACGCGAGAAGTATGAGCAGAAGACCGAGACGCGTTTCGTCTCGATCGACAAGGCCGAGCTCGTTGGCGCCGAGCTGCGCGACCGCACGGCTCAGCTCACCATACGATTCGTCTCGCAGATGATCTCGGCCACCCGCGACAAGAGCGGCAATATCGTCGACGGTAGTGCGGACACGGTCGCCGACATCACCGACATCTGGACCTTCGCCCGCGATATCACCTCTCGCGATCCAAACTGGAAGCTGGTTGGCACCGGAAGCGCGAATTAAGAATTTCCTCAAGAACAGCGCGACGGCGCTTTGCGCAGGTGCCGTCGTGCTGTCGTCGTTTTCGCTCGGCGCCGAGGCGGCGCGGCGTCACTATCGCAGCCATCACCATCATCTCCCGGCACTTGCCGCCGCCCCGCCGCGCGCCTTGCCCTATCCGCAGCTCCCTTTGCCGTTCGAAATCCCCGGTGCGCAATATCTGCCGCTGACCTGGACGGACGTGAAAGGCTGGAGCGACGACGACCATCTGGCCGCCTACAAGACGTTCCGCGCGAGCTGTCGGACGATCAACGCGCAGACCGGTGCGGCTGAACCGAAGGCGCTTGGCGGCTCGCTGAGCGAGCCCTGCCGGGCCGCCAAATCGCTCGAGCTCATCGACGACGCCAAAGCCAGGACTTTCTTCGAGGAGAATTTTGCGCCGCTGCGGATCTCGCGCCTCGGCGAGCCCGACGGTTTCGTCACCGGCTATTACGAACCGGTGTTGGAGGGATCGCGGACGCAGACCGACGTCTTCAACGTGCCGGTCTATCGTCGCCCGTCGAACCTGTTCGTGCGCGGCTACAAGCAGGACTCGGTCAGCCTGCCGAACAAGGGTCCGGTCTATCGCAAGATCGGCCGCCGCAAGCTGGTGCCCTATTACGATCGCGGCGAGATCGAGGACGGCAAGATCGCCGGCCGCGGGCTGGAGATCGCCTGGCTGAAGGACCCGACCGATCTGCTGTTCGCCCAGATCCAGGGCTCGGCGCGGATCAAGTTCGACGACGGCGGCACGGTCCGGCTGAATTACGACGCCTACAACGGCTATCCCTACACGGCCGTCGGTCGTGTCCTGATCGAGCGCGGCATCATTCCGAAGGAGGAGATGTCGATGCAGAAGATCAGGGAGTGGATGGCGCAGAACCCCGACGGCGCCAAGGATCTGCGCCGCCAGAACCGCTCCTACATCTTCTTCCGCGAGGTCAATCTGTCCGACAAGGAAGAAGCGGTGGGTGCGCAGGGCATTCCGCTGACCGCCGGCCGCTCGATCGCGGTCGACAAGGCGCTGCACGTCTACGGCACGCCGTTCTTCATCGAGGGCGAGCTGCCGATCGATTCCGAACGCTCCAAGACGCCGTTCCACCGGCTGATGATCGCGCAGGACACCGGCTCGGCCATCATCGGCCCCGCGCGCGCCGATCTCTATTTCGGCGCCGGCGCGGACGCCGGCCGCGTCTCGGGACGGCTGCGCCATCCCATGCACTTCGTCATGTTGGTACCGAAGGGCCTCGATCCCACTGTGCGCGCCGCGAAGTTGCCGGTGCCGGACCCGCGTCCCTCGGAGAAGATCGCAAGGCTGTTTCCGCAGACCGATCCTGCCAAGGATTCGCCCAAGGATCAGACCAAGCCGGCGGCTCCGGCCGCAGCCGTGGCGCAAGGTAAGGGTGAGACCGTCGCCGTTGCCAATCCGGTCCCGTTGCCGGTGCCGCGTCCCGTGATAGAGCCCGTTCAGGAGCCGCGGCGGCCAGTCAAGAATCGTCCCCATCGGCAGCAATGAAGCGATCGTCCCGTCCGCCCGTGCTGGAGCCTCGTACCTCGCCGCGCCGCCGTGCGCTGAGCGAGGAGGAGCGCGCGCTGTGGGATGCGGTCGCAAAACAGGTCAAGCCGCTGCGGAAGCATCGCGTGGCAAAGACACACACCCCGCCGCGCACTGAGCCTTCACCGGCAGCGCCGGCTACGCGATCTGCGCCATCGCCACGGCCGATCGCTGCCGCGCCGGCGGTTCGCGTGGCAAAGCCGGCCATGCCGCCGCTGGCACCGCTGGGCAAGCGCGAGCGCACAAAATTGTCGCGCGGCCGCAGCGAGATCGAGGCGCGGCTCGATCTGCACGGCATGACCCAGATACGCGCCCACCGGGCCCTGACCGGCTTCCTGCACCGCGCCCATGATGACGGCCTGACCTTCGTGCTCGTCATCACTGGCAAGGGACGGAGCGGTGGCGAAAGCGGCGTGCTCCGCCGCCAGGTACCGGAATGGCTGAGCCTGCCGGAATTCCGCGCCTTCGTCGTCGGCTTCGAGGAGGCGCATATCGGCCACGGCGGCGAGGGCGCGCTCTATGTGCGGATACGCCGGGCGAGGTATTAGAACGGCCGGACGATTCCGACGCGCGGGATCAGCGTGAGGATCAGGCCGAAGATATTTGTCTTCTGATCCTCCGACGCGATCAGCGGTGCATTGTATTTGGCCGGCAGCATCTGCACCGCGTGCAGGATCAGGAACAGGCAGACCGCCCAGTTCGAGATCCAGCGCGAATAGTCGAACACCATCGCGAACATCACGAGATAGGCGAGGCTGATGCCGATCAGCGCTGCGATGACGAGGCGCCGGTGCAGGTCGTTCGCGAGCGCGCCGATCAGGCTCGCAAAATAGCGCCAGAGTGGCGTTTGCAACCAGATCAGCAGGGCAAACACCGGCACGCCGAGGATGTTGTGCGGCAGGCGGCCCCAGGTATCCGAAACCTCCTTCGCCAGCGGCTGGTACCAGATGTAGGCGAATTGCAGCAGGTCGGTCCGCGCCGGATCGGCCATCCGGGTCTTCAGATACGCGACGAAATCCGCTTCCGGGATCGGCATCGTTCCCAGGAATTGCGCCGCGAAGAACAGCGCGCTCACGCCAAGCAATGCCACCAAACCAAACGCGACATTCGTCTTGGTGACGCTGTAGGCGAGGTAGTGCCTGATCACGACGATGGCGATGATCGTCGGCACATACATCAGCAGATGAATGTGGTGGATCAGCACGAGGACGATCGAGAACAGCGCGGCCATTGCGACGAACAGCAGCGAGCCCGCCGGCATCAGCAGCAGGATGATCGCCAGCGCGCAGCCATAGATGTCGAAATGGCCGAGCGTGTGCATGAAGTTCTTGAGAAAGAACGGCGAGCCCGCGATGAAGACGAACAGCGGCAGCGTTCTCGCGGTGAAGCCGAACGTTTTCTGGAATAGCCTTGCGTACAGCCCCAGCGTCACCAGCCACGTCGCTCCGCCGAGCGCGAACACCAGCCAAACCGGCACCTTGTCCGTGAACAGCGCGACGATGGCCCCGATCAGCGCGCGCTTGATGAAGCCGAAATGATAGTCGACGAGGAGGTGGATGTAGGGGACGTAAGGCGGCAGCTGGATCTTGTGGACGAACACGCCGACGATGACCGCGGCGTTGATCGCGAGCAGGAGACGCCAGGGATTTTTCTGAATCTGGGCGATCACGCCGCACCCGAACTGACGCGATCTACCTCCGCCGTCGTCCCGGACAAGCGAGCACAGCGAGCGCAGATCCGGGAC
The DNA here is from genome assembly GCF_052076025.1 of Bradyrhizobium sp. 956_D2_N1_4. Lineage (NCBI taxonomy): Bacteria > Pseudomonadati > Pseudomonadota > Alphaproteobacteria > Hyphomicrobiales > Nitrobacteraceae > Bradyrhizobium > Bradyrhizobium sp. 956_D2_N1_4. The sequence goes on from NZ_CP197237.1 coordinate 7,659,888, forward strand.
CCATAACCACAGGAAGTCGTTCGAGCCGGGATCGTGGTCGCCATCTGTTTCAACAAGAGCCGCTGGTGGTTATGGGTCCCTGCTTTCGCAGGGACGACAGCGGCATCCATAGCGTGGCCGCAGCCGAATTACAAAATGAACCGGCTCAGATCGGCGTTCTTGGCGAGGTCGCCGACGTGCTTCTGCACGAAATCCGCATCGACCTTGACGGTCTCGCCGCTGCGGTCGGGGGCGGTGAAGGAGATTTCGTCCAGCACCCGTTCCATCACCGTCTGGAGCCGCCGCGCGCCGATGTTCTCGACGGTGGAATTGACGGCGACCGCGACGTCGGCCAGGGCGTCGATGGCGTCGGCGGTGATGTCGAGCGTCACGCCCTCGGTCTGCAGCAACGCGATATATTGCTTGATCAGCGAGGCCTCGGGCTCGGTCAGGATGCGCCGCATGTCGTCGCGGGTCAGTGCCTGCAGTTCGACGCGGATCGGCAGGCGGCCCTGCAATTCCGGCAACAGGTCGGACGGTTTCGCGACGTGGAAGGCGCCGGACGCGATGAACAGGATGTGATCGGTCTTCACCGCGCCGTGCTTGGTCGAGACCGTGGTGCCTTCGATCAGCGGCAACAGGTCACGCTGCACGCCCTCGCGCGAGACGTCGCCGCCGACCCGGCCGTCGCGTGCGCAGATCTTGTCGATCTCGTCCAGGAACACGATGCCGTTGTTCTCGACCGCGCTGATCGCCTCCAGCGTGAGCTGGTCGGTATCCAGCAGCTTGTCGGATTCCTCATTGACGAGGATCTCGTGCGAGTTCTCCACCGTCAGTCGCCGCGTCTTGCTGCGCCCGCCCAGCTTGCCGAAGATGTCGCCGAGCGACACCGCGCCCATCTGCGCGCCGGGCATGCCCGGGATCTCGAACATCGGCATGCCGCCGCCCGAGGACTGCGTCTCGATCTCGATTTCCTTGTCGTTGAGCTCGCCAGCGCGCAGCTTCTTGCGGAACGATTCGCGCGTTGCCTGGCTGGAATTGGCGCCGACCAGCGCGTCGAGCACGCGCTCCTCGGCGGCGAGCTGCGCGCGTGCCTGCACGTCCTTGCGCTTGCGCTCACGCACCTGGGCGATCGCGACCTCGACGAGATCTCGCACGATCTGCTCGACGTCGCGGCCGACATAGCCGACCTCGGTGAATTTCGTCGCTTCCACCTTCAGGAACGGCGCGTTCGCGAGCTTGGCGAGCCGTCGCGCGATCTCCGTCTTGCCGACGCCGGTGGGGCCGATCATCAAGATGTTCTTCGGGAGTACCTCTTCGCGCAAGGAGCCGGAGAGCTGCTGCCGCCGCCAGCGGTTGCGCAGCGCGATCGAGACCGCGCGCTTGGCATCGGCCTGGCCGACGATGAAACGGTCGAGTTCGGAGACGATTTCGCGGGGAGAGAAGTCTGTCATGGGACCTTAGCTAGGATCAGATGCGGGTCGGGACAAGCCGCATTTTACGTCAGATGATGGGCGGGCCCGATTGCCACTGTTTCACGGCGTCGATCGGATGGATCAGCATCAGGATATTGAGCGTCAGATTGTCGCGAATGTGAAGCGCGAGCATGATCTCGAAGGCGAGCCCGAGCAGGACGGTCACCGAGACTGGCAGCACGCGCGCGGCGAGGAACCCCATCATCATGGCCAGATTGTCAGAAATCGAATTGACGATGCTGTCGCCGAAATAATCCAGCGAGATCGTGCCGGCACGGTAGCGTTCGATGATGAAGGGCGAGTTCTCGACGATCTCCCAGGCGCCTTCGATCAGCATGGCGACGATCAGCCGTGCCGGCCAGGACAGTTGTAGGAAGGGCAGGCGCGCGAACAGCAGCCAGGTCAAGCCGTAGAACAGGAAGCCATGCAGGATGTGAGAGAAGGTGTACCAGTCGGCGATGTGCTGCGAATTCTCGGAGCTGTTCACCACGCCATGCCAGAGCTTTACATAGCCGCAGGTGCAGATCGGCACCCGCCCCATCGCGAACAAGATCGAGGCCTGCAGCGCCAGCAGCAGCAGTGCGATGCCGACCCAGGCCAATGGCGGTACGGCGACCTTGCTCTCGTGCGTGCTCGTCAGCGTCACGGCTCGCGCACCATCAGCAGCGCCGTCCCGTCCGGCGTCTCGACCATGCGGTCGCGGACGAAGCCGGCCTTCTCATAAGCGCGCACGGCGCGTGCGTTGAGCGGATCGGGATCGGTGACAATGCGTGGCAGGCCCTGCCGCAACTGGCCGTCGACGAACTGGCGGATGAACGCGGAGCCGTGGCCGCGCGCGATCATGTCGCTTTCGCCGATGAACTGGTCGATCCCACGGGTGCCCTCCGGTTGCGGCCCGAAGCCGGTATTCCAGGCTGTCAGGCGATAGCATTGAAGATAGCCGAACGGGTGGGTGCCAGCCAACACGATGAACTGGTCCATCGCCGGCTCATCGAGATCGCCGCTCACCAGCAAGAACTGCTCGTCCGGATCGCCCCACCACTCCCGCACATGCACCTCGCCCAGCCACCGCCGGATCAGCGGCAAATCGGCCGGGCTCATCGGGCGGAAGGTGTAGGCGGGCGCCATGTCCTGTTCGGTCTGGCCTAGCCGGTCGCCAGGCTTTCGATGGTCAGATTGCGGTTGGTGTAGACGCAGATGTCGGCGGCGATATCGAGGGAGCGGCGGACGATGGTCTCGGCATCCTTGTCGGTGTCGATCAAGGCCCGCGCAGCGGCCAGGGCGTAATTGCCGCCAGAGCCGATCGCCATGACCCCGGCCTCGGGCTCCAGCACGTCGCCGGTGCCCGTCAGGACCAGGGAGACGTCCTTGTCGGCCACGATCATCATAGCCTCCAGGCGGCGCAGATAGCGGTCTGTCCGCCAGTCCTTGGCGAGCTCCACCGCAGCCCGGGTCAGCTGCCCCGGATACTGCTCGAGCTTGGATTCGAGCCGCTCGAAGAGCGTGAAGGCGTCAGCCGTGGCGCCGGCAAAGCCGCCGATGACGTCGCCCTTGCCGAGTTTTCGCACCTTCTTGGCGTTGGACTTGATCACGGTCTGGCCGATCGAGACCTGGCCGTCGCCGCCGATCACCACCTTGCCGCCCTTGCGGACCGTCAAAATCGTGGTGCCGTGCCAGCCCGGTGCGCTGTTCTGGGAATCCTGCATCAAATACCTCGTTGTCGGACCTGATTTAGGCGGTCGGGACCGACCGTACAACGGGCCGCTCCGGGCCCATTTCGCTCACCATAGGCAGAAGTAGAGGCCCGGCCAGCCGTTCCCGCAGTAGCGAAGGCGTCATTTGACTGTTAAAAGACCGCCGTTTTCGGTCCAAAACCAGAATGGAAACCGCTTTTCAATGCGCACCGCGACGATCAAGCGCAAGACCAAGGAAACCGACATCGAGGTCACCGTGAACCTCGATGGCACCGGCGTGTCCAATATCGCGACCGGCATCGGCTTTTTCGACCATATGCTCGATCTCCTCGCCCGCCATTCCCGCATCGACCTCACGGTCAAGGCGGTTGGCGATTTGCACATTGATCATCACCATACCACCGAGGACACCGGCATCGCGCTGGGCCAGGCGGTCAAGCAGGCGCTCGGCAACATGGCGGGCATCACCCGCTATGCCGGCGTGCACATGCCCATGGACGAGACGCTGTCGCGCGTGGTCATCGACATCTCGGGCCGTCCGTTCCTGGTGTTCAAGGCCGACTTCCCCCGCGACAAGATCGGCGAGTTCGATACCGAGCTGGTGCGCGAGTGGTTCCAGGCCTTCGCCATGAACGCCGGCGTGACTCTCCACGTCGAGACCCTATATGGCGATAACAGCCACCATATCGCCGAGTCCTGCTTCAAGGGCCTGGCGCGGGCGCTGCGCACTGCCGTCGCGATCGATCCGAAGGCCGTGGGCGAAATCCCGTCCACCAAGGGTTCGCTCGGCGGCTGACGTCTTTCGGCCCGCGGCACGCGCCGCTTGCGGTATCACTGAATTCCTAGGAACGGGGCATCACCATGCCTGTCTACACAGTTCATGCTCCCTCCCCTGCCGGAGCAGATCTGCGCGCGACCGACAAGTTCGTCTTCGTGCGCGACGGTTTTCATTTCTGGGCGATGGTTTTGGGTCCGTTCTGGCTGCTCTGGAACAGGCTCTGGCTGGCGCTGATCGGCTGGGTGATTTTCCTGGCTGCATTCGATGCAGGGCTGCATAGCCTCGGCGTTGGCCGCAGCTCGATCTTCCTGGCCAATATGATCATCGCGGTGCTGATGGGTTTCGAGGCCTCGAGCCTGCGCCGCTGGACACTGTCGCGCGGCAAGTGGCGCCAGCTTGACGTCGTCATCTCCGACGACGAGGACACCGCCGAGCGGCGTTTCTTCGAGCGCTGGAGCCAGAAGCAGCGCGGCATCGTCAACGATCAATGGGCCGTCGATCGCGGCGGCCCGCCGCCAACCCGCAACGTGCCGGGTCAGCAATTCTCAAATCCGCCACCGCTGCCGTCGGGCGGCATCATTGGATTGTTTCCGGAACCGGGAGGGTCAAGATGAGCGTCGCGATCATCGATTACGGTTCAGGCAATCTGCATTCCGCCGCCAAGGCGTTCGAGCGCGCCGCGCGCAGCCTGGAGATTCCGCAAAAGGTCTTCGTCACCAGCGATCCGGATCAGGCCTACGGCGCCGACCGTCTGGTGCTGCCGGGCGTCGGCGCCTTCGCCGATTGCCGGCGCGGGCTCGATGCCGTCAACGGCATGGTCGAGGCGATCACCGAAGCGGTCCGCGTCAAGGCGCGGCCCTTCTTTGGTATTTGCGTCGGCATGCAGCTGATGGCGAGCCGCGGCAAGGAACACGTCATCACCGAGGGCCTGAACTGGGTCGGCGGCGACGTCGAGAAGATCATGCCGCGCGACGAGAGCCTGAAGATCCCGCACATGGGCTGGAACACGCTCGACCTGCTGCAGGAGCATCCGGTGCTGGACAGGCTGCCGCTCGGCCCCAAGGGCCAGCACGCCTATTTCGTGCACTCCTACCACCTCAACGCCGCCAACGAGGCGGACGTGCTCGCGCGCGCCGATTACGGTGGACCGGTCACCGCGATCGTCGCGAAGGACACCGCCATCGGCACCCAATTCCACCCCGAGAAGAGCCAGCGTTTCGGCTTGGCCCTGATCTCGAACTTTTTGCGATGGAAACCGTGATTCTCTTTCCCGCTGTTGACCTCAAGAACGGCCAGTGCGTGCGCCTCGAGCAAGGCGACATGGCGCGCGCGACCGTGTTCAACCTCAATCCCGCAGCGCAGGCGCAGAGCTTTGTCGAACAGGGTTTTGAGTATCTCCACGTCGTCGATCTCGACGGCGCCTTTGCCGGCAAGCCGGTGAATGCGCAGGCGGTCGAGGCGATGCTCAAGACGATCAAGATCCCGGTGCAGCTCGGTGGCGGCATTCGCGATCTCGCGACCGTCGAAGCCTGGCTCGACAAGGGCATCACCCGCGTCATCATAGGCACCGCCGCGGTGCGCGACCCTGAACTGGTGAAGGCGGCTGCAAGGAAATTCCCCGGCCGCGTCGCGGTCGGGCTCGACGCCCGTGACGGCAAGGTCGCGGTCGAAGGTTGGGCCGAGACCTCGCAGGTGACAGTGCTGGAGATCGCACAGCGTTTCGAGGATGCAGGCGTCGCCGCCATCATCTTCACCGACATCGCGCGCGACGGCTTGCTTAAAGGCTTGAATCTCGAGGCGACCATCGCGCTGGCGGATGCGATCTCGATTCCCGTGATCGCCTCCGGCGGCCTCGCCTCGATCGAGGACGTCAAGGCGATGCTGACGCCGCGCGCCAGGAAGCTCGCCGGCGCGATCGCCGGCCGCGCGCTTTACGACGGTCGGCTCGATCCCGCCGCCGCCCTCACCCTGATCCGCAACGCGCGCGCCGCCTAGGAGCTGACACATGTTCAAGGTGCGCGTGATCCCCTGCCTCGACGTCAAGGACGGCCGGGTCGTCAAGGGCGTCAACTTCGTCGACCTGCGCGATGCCGGCGATCCCGTCGAAGCCGCGATCGCCTATGACGCCGCCGGTGCCGACGAGCTCACCTTCCTCGACATCACCGCGACCCACGAGAACCGCGGCATCATGCTGGACGTGGTCCGGCGTACTGCGGAGGCCTGCTTCATGCCCGTGACCGTCGGTGGCGGCGTGCGCAAGGTTGACGACATCAAGACGCTGCTGCGCGCCGGCGCCGACAAGGTCTCGATCAACAGCGCCGCGGTGTCGCGGCGCGAGTTCGTCAAGGAAGCCGCCGAGAAATTCGGCGAACAGTGCGTGGTGGTCGCGATCGACGCCAAGCGGGTCAAGCGTCCGGGCGGCGACCGCTGGGAGATCTTCACCCATGGCGGGCGCAACTCGACCGGCATCGATGCCATCGAATATGCCCAGGAAGTGGTCTCGCTCGGCGCTGGTGAAATCCTGCTCACCTCCATGGACCGCGACGGCACCCGGCAGGGCTTCGACATCCCGCTGACCCGGGCGATCGCCGACAGCGTTCCCGTTCCCGTGATCGCCTCGGGCGGCGTCGGCAATCTCGATCATCTCGTCGACGGTATCCGCGACGGCCACGCCACGGCAGTGCTGGCCGCCTCGATCTTCCATTTCGGGGAATTCACCATTCGCGAAGCCAAGGAGCACATGGCCCGGCGCGGACTGGCCATGCGCCTCGATGCCTGACGACTCCCGTTCATAAAAATGCTACATAGGCCTGCGGGGAATGGCCTCCGTGGCCTTGTGTGTTTTCGAGTAATTCCGATGTCGCGTTTCACGATCCACGATCTGGCCGACACCATCGACGCCCGCGCGGCGGCCGGCGGCGAGGCGTCCTATACCCGCAAGCTCCTGGACAAGGGCGCCGAGCATTGCGCCAAGAAGTTCGGCGAGGAGGCAGTCGAAACCGTAATCGCAGCAGTCGAAAACGATCGCGCGCATCTGATCGCTGAAAGTGCCGACCTGCTCTATCACTTCCTTGTGCTGCTCAAGGCCCGCGGCGTAAAGCTGGAGGAGGTCGAGGCCGCACTGGACAAGCGGACGAATATGTCCGGATTGGAAGAAAAGGCGTCCCGCAAGGGTTAGTAGATCCCAACGGAAAGGTCGCGTCATGGATATCCGCGCACCCGAGCAGCAGTATAATCCGTACCGCGTCTATACGCGCGAGCAGTGGTCGCGACTGCGCGACGACACGCCGATGACGCTGGAGCCCGGCGAGTTCGACCGGCTGCGCTCGCTGCACGATCGCCTGGACTTGCAGGAGGTCGAGGACATCTACCTGCCGCTGTCGCGCCTCCTGTCGATCTATGTCGATGCGATGCAGCGCCTGTATTACGCGGAGCGCCAGTTCCTCAACATCCGCGACCGCAAGATGCCCTACATCATCGGCGTCGCCGGTTCGGTCGCGGTCGGAAAATCCACCACGGCCCGCGTGCTTCAGGCGCTGCTGGCGCGCTGGTCGCCGCGTCCGAAGGTCGAACTGATCACCACCGACGGATTTCTGTATCCCAACGCCGTGCTGGAGCGGCAGGGCATCATGCAGAAGAAGGGCTTTCCGGAGAGCTACGACCTGCCGCTGCTGCTCAGCTTCCTCTCCGACATCAAGGCCGGCCGCCGCCACGTGCGCGCGCCGGTCTATTCGCATCTGACCTACGACATCGTGCCGAACCAGTGGGCCGAGATCGACCAGCCCGACATCCTGATCGTCGAGGGCGTCAACGTGCTGCAGACCGGCAAGCTGCCGCGCGACGGCAAGGCGGTGCCCGTGGTCTCCGACTTCTTCGACTTCTCGGTCTATATCGACGCCGACGAGGCGGCGCTGCGGCAATGGTACATCAAGCGCTTCCTGGCGCTGCGTGACACCGCGTTCACCAATCCAAAATCCTACTTCAACCGCTACGCGCTGTTGTCGGACGAGGAAGCCACCGCCACCGCGATCGCGATCTGGGAACGCACCAACCTCGCCAATCTCGAGGACAACATCCTGCCGACCCGCCCCCGCGCGACGCTGATCCTGAAGAAGGGCGCCGACCACACCGTGGCAAGCGTGGCGCTGCGACGGCTGTAGGCTGCCGTGCCCACCGTCTATCTCCATTTCGAACGTGAATGGTGGGCACGCGGCGCTTTGCCCACCCTACGACATTGGTGTTTGGCGCACGCCTGCAGCCACATCGTCATTGCGAGCGCAGCGAAGCAATCCAGAATCTTTCCGCGGAGGGATTCTGGATTGCTTCGTCGCAAGGGCTCCTCGCAATGACGGAGGAGAGACCTTCCTACACCATCAGATGCCGCGCCGCCGCCAGCCCGGCCAGCGCCTCGTCCAGCTTGTCGCGGTCGAGCGGCTTGATCAGAAATCCGTTCATGCCCGCCTCGAAACAGGCATAGCGATCCTCCACCAGCGTATTGGCGGTGAGCGCAAGGATCGGCGTGTGGTGGCCGCCTTTGGCTGCCTCATGCGTGCGGATGCGTTTTGTCGCCTCGATGCCGTCGAGCTGCGGCATCTGGATATCCATCAGCACGAGATCGTAGGGCGTGCCGGCGGATGACGCGGCGAGCCAGGATTCCAGCGCCGCCTCGCCATGAACGGCGATGACGACGCGGTGGCCAAGCTTGGTCAGCAGCGAGCGCATCAGCAGCGCGTTGATCTCGTTGTCCTCGGCGACGAGGATCGACAGGCCCTTTGCCGTTACGACGGCAGCGGGCGAGGCAGCCGGCGGCTCCGGCGCCAGTTCGGGCGAGGCGACCTCCGGCGTCAGCGCGAGACGTGCCGCGAGCGAAGCCGCACGAAGGGGCTTGATCAGAAAGCCGGTGAAGGAAGCTGAAAATGTCTCGTGACGCGAGCTCGACGTCAGCAGCACCAGCCGCTGCGTCGCATGCTTGCGCGCGACCTCGCCGAGATGGTCGGCGATGGCGGCGCCGATCGCACGATCGACCAGCACCGCATGCCATGAGCGCTCCGGCAGCAGCGCCTCTGCGACGGCTCCATCCGAGACGAGGCAGATCTGTCCGCCCCAGCGCTCCAGCCGCCGCGCGATCAGCGAGGCCTCGATGCCGTCGGCGATCAGCAGGATCGACTTGCCGGTGAGATCAGGGCTCGGGAACGCCGTCTGTCCCGCGCCGGATTGCGATGGCGGAAGCGGGATCGCGACCTCGAAGGTCGAACCCTTGCCCGGCTCGCTCTCCAGGGTGATGCGGCCGCCCATGCGCTTGACGATGCGTTCGCTGATGGCAAGGCCGAGCCCGGTGCCGCCATAGGTGCGGGCGACGCGCTCATCGGCCTGCTCGAACTCGCGGAAGATGCGCGTTCGCGCTTCGGGTGCGATGCCGATGCCGGTGTCGCGCACCAGAAAACTGATCTCGTTCGGCCAGATGCCGGGTTCGACGATCAGCGCGACGCCGCCGGTCGCGGTGAACTTGATGGCGTTGCCGGCGAGGTTGAGCAGCACCTGGCGCAACCGCGCGGCATCGCCGACGACCTCGAGCGGCAGGCGCTCGTCGACATAGGCGGCGATCTCGAGCGTCTTTGCCTGCGCGCGCGGTGCGAGCAGCTCGGTGATCTCCTCGATCATGGTCGGGAGCGCGAACGGGCGCTGATCGAGATCGAGCTTGCCGGCCTCGATCTTGGAATAGTCGAGCAGTTCCTCGATCAGCGCCATTAGCGCTTCGCCGGAGGTTTTCACCGCCCTGGCATAGGTCGTCTGCTCCGGCGTCAGCGTGGTGTCGAGCAACAGGCCGCCCATGCCGATGATGCCGTTGAGCGGCGTGCGGATCTCATGCGAGGCCATCGCCAGGAAGCGCGACTTGGCGCGGTTGGCGGCATCGGCCTGGTCGCGCGCGTCCGACAGCGCGCGCTCGGTCTCGGTGCGGTCGGTGACGTCGCGTCCGACGCTCTGCAGTTCGGCGGGCTGGCCGGCATCGAGACGGACATAGCCCTCGCGCCAGGCGATCCAGCGCGCGCCGTGCGGGGTGGTGATCCTCTGGTCGTGAATGCGCGTGCCGTTGCTTTCGCGGGCGCTGTCGCCCTGCTCGAGGACGTCGAAATCGAAACGCGTGCCGACCAGCACGTTGCGCGCCTGTCCTGCGAGCGCGCAATAGGCGTCGTTGGCGAAGGTGATGCGGCCCTGGTGGTCGCGCAGCACGATCAGGTCGCCCTGCTGTTCGAACAGGCTGCGCGCGCGTTCCTCCGCCTCCTTCAGTTCCCAATTGCGGTCGATCAGCGTCTCGTTGTGGGCGGCGAGCTTACGCATCCGCTTGTTGACGAAGCGCAGCCGCATGCTGAGCGTGGCAAGGCCGAGGCAGGCGAGCGCGAACAGGAAGCTCGCGCCGACCGCAAACGTATTGGGGTCGTAGCCGGAGTTCTCGGAGCGGCTGCCGGAGACGAAGCCATAGGCGCCGCCGAAGGTTGCCGAGAAAATCATGAAGGAGCGGATCGCGAACGCGATGCGGGGATGCTGTCGCCTGAAGCGGCGCATGCGCACCTTGATCCGGAACGTCCGATCCATCGCCATCGACCCCGACTCTTGCTCCGAAACCCCGTGTCGCCAATTGCGACGATGTCTCGTCGACCTTGCGAACAGCTTGAGGCTTTGGTTCGGCCTCCAAACAGGGTTGACGAGGTGTTAACGCTTCAGAGCGAGGCGGCCTGGAGCGGAAGCGGGCGGTGGCCGCCATTGGCGCCGACGATCAGCGCCGCAGCCTCGCGCTGCGAAAACGTCTTCGAGCGCACATAGATGCGGTAATCGGCTGGCCCGTCGGTGGACAGGTAAATCACCGGGCCGCCGTCGACCGGCTCCGTGGCAATCGTGACGAGGCGCGTCGCCGGATTGGCCTGACAGGAATCCGGTTCGGAGCCGAGACCGTCGTCCACGACCGCGAAGTCCGCCGCGTCCGGATCGTCGGTGATCTGAACCCGCACCGTGGCCCGCGACAGATCGTCGGTGAAGGCGACATGGACGCCGGCCGTCCAGAACAGGGATGTCAGCTCGACTGAAGTCTCGCCCAGCGCGATGCAGGGATGCGAGACCGATCCGATCTCGCCGCGGGCGAACACCGCGGCCGCCAGCAGGGGAACAACCGAGGCCAGGATCTTGAAACGCAACATGACACTCTACTCGCCCGGCCCTGTGTGGAACTCATAGGGGAACGCGTGGGCCTTATGGTTTGCAGAGCGTAAAGGAAACTCGTTACCGCCGGGTTGATGCGCGGAAGGATCAGGCCATCTGCCGCACATCCTCCGCGAGTGCGCGGTAGGACAGCGCCTCGGCGAGATGCAGCCGGCCGATCTTGTCGGCGCCGTCGAGATCGGCGAGCGTGCGCGCCACCCGCAGGACGCGGTGATAGCCGCGCGCCGACAGCCGCATGGTCTCGGCGGCGTCGCGCAGTAATTTGGCGCCTTGCGCATCCGGCTTGGCGACGTCCTCCAACACCGAGGCCGGCGCCTCGGCATTGGTGCGAACATGCGGCAGGCCCGCATCCGCGTAACGCGCGAGCTGAATGTCGCGCGCGGCTGCCACGCGCGCGGCGACTTCCGCCGAGCCTTCCGCCGCCGGCGGCAGGATCAGATCGGCTGCGGTCACCGCGGGAACCTCGATGCGCAAATCGATGCGGTCCATCAGCGGACCGGAGATGCGCGCCTGGTAGTCGCCGGTGCAGCGATCGATGCGGCCGCGCTTGCAGGCATAGCCGGGCTCGAACGCATGGCCGCAGCGGCACGGATTCATCGCCGCGACCAGCATGAAGCGCGCAGGATAAGTCACGCGATGATTGGCACGGGAGACGGAGACCTCGCCGTTCTCCAGCGGCTGGCGCAGCGAATCCAGCACCCGCGGATCGAACTCGGGCAGCTCGTCGAGGAACAACACGCCCTGATGCGCGAGCGAGATCTCGCCGGGTTTTGCGCGGATGCCGCCGCCGGTGAGCGCGGCCATGCTCGCGGAATGATGCGGCGAGCGGAACGGCCGCCGCGCGGTCAGCGCGCCACCCTCGATCTCGCCGGCGACGGAAGCGATCATGGAGACTTCGAGCAATTCGCCCGGCGACAGCGGCGGCAGGATCGAGGGCAGGCGCGCCGCCAGCATCGACTTGCCCGCACCGGGCGCGCCGATCATGAGCAGGTGATGTCCGCCAGCGGCCGCGATCTCCAGCGCGCGCTTGGCGCTCTCCTGGCCCTTGATGTCGCGCAGGTCGAGCGGGGAGGCGGCGACCTCGTGCACGCGCGGCGTGGGCCGCGACAGCACCTGCGTGCCCTTGAAATGGTTGGCGATCTGGATCAGCGATTGCGCCGCGATGATCTGGATGTCCGGGCTCGCCCACGCCGCTTCCGAGCCGCAGGCCGCCGGACAGATCAAGCCTTCCTCGCGCACATTGGCGCCGATCGCGGCGGGAAGCACGCCGGCCACCGGCGCGATCGAGCCGTCGAGGCCGAGTTCGCCGAGAACGGTAAAACCGGTCAGCGCATCCGGCGGGATCGCGCCGATCGCGGCCATCAGCCCGAGCGCGATCGGCAGGTCGTAATGGCTGCCCTCCTTGGGCAGGTCGGCGGGCGCCAGATTGACGATGATCCGCCGCGCCGGCAGCGCCAGCCCCGAGGCAATCAGCGCCGAGCGAACGCGCTCCCGTGCCTCCGACACCGCCTTGTCGGGCAGGCCGACGATGGCGAACGCAGGGAGGCCGGGCGCGACCTGCACCTGCACGTCGACCGCGCGGGCCTCTATCCCCTCAAAGGCGACGGTAGAAACCCGCTGAACCATGCTCGAACCAGCCTGCCCTCTCGCACAATTAGGGGTAGCAGAGCCCGATCTTTCTTGCAAGAACAATACGAGAACAGTCCGAGGGCCCGGAAAACCCTAACCGGTCGTAAACATCACGCAGACACTACGCCTCGAATGCGAGCGGCTCTCATCAGCACATCCCAACGAATGTTCGCTACTCCTAGAGCTGCGGGATGGGCCGTGATCTAACGGGTGAACAATTAAAATGCTTGCAAATCGCCGCAGAAGCGAACGACGGGTGTGCACTCGGCTCGCCAAGATTCACTTTGGCGCGGGCTCGCTGCCGAGGGATTGCACGATCACGGATATCTCGGATGGCGGCGTGAAAGTGGTGGCGGAGTTTCTGGAAGTGCCGCCGCAATTCACCATCATCTTCGCGCCCGATTATTCCCGCCAATGCCGCCTGCGCTGGCGCATCGGCTGCGAATTCGGCGCCGAGTTCACCGATTGAGCCGGACGGACCGGGTTCCTTAACTGGACTTTAGCGTTAATCGGTAAGCATCGCTGATCAGTCGCCGAGTGATCAGAGTATGCCCAAGCGTTCGTCCCTTGCCTCTCCGCCGGCGAGATTCCTGCTTTCCGCGCTCGTGATGCTTGCCCTCGGCGGCTGCCAGACCACGAGTCTGGAGGACATCACCGGCGCGCTCGGCGGCAAGTCGGAAACGGCTGGCAGGGCCGATCCGAAGCCGGACATGGACGCGCTTCGCGAGCGCTATCGCGCCAAGCCTTCCGATCCCAACGTCGCGCTCGAATATGGCATGGCGCTGCGCGAGACCGGCCAGCGCGCCCAGGCCGTTGCGGTGATGGAGCAGGCCGTGCTCGCCCATCCCAGCAACAAGGCGCTGCTCGCCGGCTACGGCCGCGCGCTCGCCGACAGCGGCAATTTCCAGCAGGCCTTCGATGTGCTCAGCCGCGCGCATACGCCTGAGGATCCCGACTGGCGCATCCTGTCGGCGCAAGGCGCGGCGCTCGATCAGCTCGGCCGGAACGAAGAGGCGCAGCAATATTATTCGGCAGCGCTGAAGATCGTGCCCGAGGAGCCGCAGGTTCTGTCCAATCTCGGCCTGTCCTACATGCTCCAGAACAATCTGCCGCGGGCCGAGGAAACGCTGCGCCGCGCCTATGAGCGCAATCGCGCCGATTCCCGCGTGCGCGCCAATCTGGCGCTCGTCGTGGGACTGCAGGGAAAGCAGGCCGAGGCCGAGACCATCGTGAAGGCCGACCTGCCGCCGGATCAGGCCGCGGCAAAGGTCACGGCGCTACGGCAGTTGCTGGCGAAGAAGCAGCAGCGGGCGGACAAGTAGCCCGCCCTCGTTTCTCGTTCGCGTTGGTGCTTACGACACCTTGCGATGCGGGGCTGACCCGCGACCCGCCCTGCCCTTGAGCCTCTTCAGGAGCGGCCCGAGCAGCGAGCGCTTCGGCTTCTTCACCTCGCCACGCCCGGCGAGGCGGTTCGCCATGTTCTGGAACAGAAGGGTGGTGCGGTGGTTCTTGGAGACCTCTGCGATCATCTGGCCGTTATTGGCCGCGGTCGAGAACAGTTTCGAGTCGAACGGGATCGCCGCGATCGGCTGGCTCTCCATGGTCTTGGCGAACGCCTTGACGTCGATCTCCGCGCGCTTGTGCATGCCGACCTGGTTGATGCAGTACAGCGGCGGCCGGTCGTTGGGCCGTGCCGCCTTGAGCACGCTCAGCATGTTCCTGGTGTTGCGCAGATTGGCGAGATCGGGCTCGGCCACGATCACGATGTCGTCGGCATTGACGAGCGCGCGGCGCGTCCAGCCCGACCATTGGTGGGGAACGTCGAGCACGATGCAGGGTGTGGTCATGCGCAGCGTGTCGAAGATCGCATCAAAAGCTTCGGCGCCGAAATCGTAGACGCGGTCGAGCGTCGCGGGCGCAGCGAGCAGACTGAGGCGCTCGGTGCATTTGGCGAGCAGGCGCTCCATCAGCGCCGTGTCCGGCCGGTCCTGCGAGAGCACCGCGTTGGCGATGCCCTGCGCCGGGTCCTGGTTGTAGTCGAGGCCGGCGGTGCCGAAGGCGAGGTCGAGATCGATCACGACGGAATCGAGCGCGAGGTCGCGCGCGATGGTCCAGGCCACGTTGTGCGCGACCGTGGACGCACCGACGCCGCCCTTGGCGCCGACCACCGCGATGACGCGGCCGGTGATGATGGCTTCCGACGCCGAGAACAGGCTGCAGATCGAACGGACGACGTCGAGCGTTTCGACCGGTCCCACCACGTAGTCGTTGACGCCGCGGCGGACCAGCTCGCGATAGGGCGCGGTGTCGTTGGGGTTGCCGATCACGACCACGCGGGTGCCGGGATCGCAGACGCCGGCGAGATCGTCGAGGCCCTCGAGGATATCGCGTGTGCCGTCGGATTCGATCACGATGACGTTCGGCGTCGGCATCGTGTCATAGACTTCGATGGCCGCGGCAAGGCCGCCGCCCTTGGCGGTGAGATGCGCCTTGGCGAGACGGCGATCTTGCCCGGCCGCGGTGATCGCGGCGAGCGTCTGCTCGGTCTCGCAAAAGGCCTGCACCGAGATGCGAGGAACCGGCGCAATGTGGTCCTCGGGGTGCCGCGGGTCGTCCGCTTCTTCGTCGTCGTGAAGACTTGTCATTTGCCTGTGTCGCTGAGTTTGGCCTTTTCGGCCTCGGGATACATGGTCGTGGTCGCCATGCCCTTGCGGTAGCGCTCGAAGGCGATCTCGCGCCGTGCGGTGTAGGCAGGCGTCTCCGCCCTCGGCTGCTCGAGGTCGGCGGGGTTGTCGATCATGGCCGCGAGGTTGCGCTGGCTGGCGCAACCCAGATTGAAGTACGGCCGGTTCTCGTTGTAGCCGGGGTCGAGGATGTTCGGACCGACGTCTTCCGGCCACAGCCCGCAGGGGCCGGCGACCGCGGCGATCTTCGAATAGCTCAGGCGGATGGTCGGCAGCAGTCCGGGATCCTCGGGCCGATAGGGATGCTGGACGATGGCGCGCGACGGCACGCCGCCGGATGCGAGCACCGACCGGATTTCGTGATAGGTCGCCGCTGCGGCGCGTGAATTCGCAGCGTCGCTCGGCACGTCGACGACCACTGAACCGGTGCCTTCGCGCACCCAGTCCCTGGCAATGCCCGCGACGTCCGCGTGCTGCGCGGTGGAGAGGCCCCCGCGCGCCTTGCCGACGAAGATCACGATCGACTTCTTGGCTTCCTGCACCGCGATCGGGTGGCGCTGGCGATAGTCGGTCGGCACCGTCTGGGTGACGATGTCACCGGTGGTGTTGCAGGCGCCGAGCACGACGGAGAGCCCCGTCAGCGCCAGCGCGATCCGCAGCTTGCGACGTCGATCGGCAATCGTCTTCGTCATCGCTTTGTCCCCTCTTGCCCCGTTTCCTGTCCCGGTCCCCAAACCGTCCGTCTCAGTCGATGATGAAGCCGAAATCGCCGCGGCTGCCTTCGATCGGATCGACGCTGCGCGCGATGCCATAGAGCCGGTTCATGCGGCCGAGCAGCGCCGTCTGCGCGTCCGAGGCCGGCGCAAAGCCGTCGTCGGGCCGCGATAATTCCTTCTGGGCGACCGCGCGCACCACGTAGGGCGTCACGATCACCATCAGCTCGGTCTCGTTGTTGACGAAGTCCTGGCTGCGGAACAGCGCGCCGATGATCGGCACCTGGTCGACGCCGGGCAGGCCGTTGATCGCCTGCTTGGTCTTCTGCTGGATCAGGCCGGCCATCGCCATCGAGCCCCCGGAGGGAATTTCCAGCGTGGTCTCGGCGCGGCGGGTCTGGACCGAGGGGATCGTGATCGAGTTGCTCGAGGTCGAGGACACCGCCTGCGTCAGCGTGATCGCGTTCGTGTTCGACAGCTCCGAGACCTCGGTCATCACGCGCAGGCTGATACGGCCTTCGCTGAGCACGAGCGGGGTGAAGTTCAGGGAGATGCCGAACTTCTTGTAGGTGACCTGGGTGGTACAGACGTGCGTGACCGGATCGCAGGAATAGCCTGCGGGGATCGGAAATTCACCGCCGGCGATGAAGGTGGCGGATTCGCCCGAGATCGCGGTCAGGCTCGGTTCGGCCAGCGTACGCATCACGCCGGCGCTCTCCATCGCGCGCATCGTGGCGCTGACGGTGGCGACGCCCTTGGCGAGCCCGGCCACGCCGAGCCCGTTGCTGCCGACGATCGGTCCGCCGCTGACCGAGAACGGGTTGGAGTTGTTGAAGTTCACGACCGCAGTGCCGGCATTCAGGCTGGCGCTGAGGTCGACGCCCAGCTGCTTGACGATGTCGCGGCGGACTTCGCCGACGACGACCTTGAGCATCACCTGGTCGCGACCGCGCACGACGATGTTGTTGACGACCTTGTCAGCGCCGCCAACGAGCTTTGCGGCGACATCGCCGGCCTGCTGGGCCTCGATCGGGCTCGACACCGAGCCGGTCAGCATCACGCTGTCGCCGACGCCTTCGATCTGCACGCCCGGCAGCGACTGGCGCAGCGCCGTGCGCATGCCGTTGAGATCGCGCTTCACCGCAATGTCGTAGGAAGCAACCTGCTGGCCGTCGGCGGTGAAGAACACGACGTTGGTCTGGCCGACCTGGCCGCCGATGATATAGGCGCGTTGCGACGAGCGGATCACTGCATTGGCGATCTTGGGATCGGCCACCAGCACGTCCTTGACCTCGCGCGGCAGGTCGATGACGACGGACTTGCCGACGCCGAGCGACAGCGAGCGCGTGCGCGCAGGCGCGATGGTCGAAACCGGCGACACGCCGAGATCCGGCGCCTGCATCGGCGCCTGGTCGCCGACCGGCGCATCCGCCGCGTTGACGAAATCGGGGGCTGCGATCAGCCCCAGCATCAGCACCGCCCCCGTCCAGAACGAGCGCGCGCGCTTCCTCCGAATGCGCAGGCCCGTCCGATCATCCCCGTAGTTCATGGTGTCCCCATCATCACTTCTGTGACGTCAGTTGCCGTGCCTGCACCCCGTAGCGGATCACGTTCACGCCGCCGGGCCGCTTGGCCGCCAGGTCTTCGATCGAAATCTCCGACGCGTTGGCATCGGCGATGCTTCGCAACGCGAGCGTCAGCGTGCCGCCCTGGCGCGAGGCCGACAGCGTCGCGACCTGGTCCGGCTTGAGCTCGAGCGTGACGGTCTTGCCGAGCACGGCGTTCTGGCCGTCTTTTTCTTTCGGAGCCTGGTCGATCGCGAGCACACGGATGTTGCTCAGGATGACCTCCGACAGGATCAGGTCGTTGCCGCCGGTCGCGCCGTTGGCGCCATCGGGGTTCTTCAGGCGCCGCGTCAGGACGATGTCGACGCGGTCGTTCGGCAGGATGAAGCCGCCGGCGCCGGTCTCGGCTGAAATTTCGGTGGAGACGGCCCGCATGCCGGAGGGCAGGATCGCGGCCATGAAGCCCGAGCCCTCGGCCCGCACCAGCTTCTGCTCGCGGATCGGTTCGCCCTGCATCAACGGCACGCGCGCGATCGAGCCTGCGATCTGGGTCTGGGCGTCGGGCCTGCTGTCGCGGCGAATGAAGGCGCTGCTCGCGGTCGCCGCCGGCCAGGACTGCCATTGCAGATCCTCGGGCTTCACCGCCTGGCCGAGCTGAATGTCGTTCTTCGCGATCAGCACCTCGACCGTCGGCAACTTCTCGGCGACGGGAAGGGCGGGCGCGGGCTTGTTGTCAAAGCCGCTCGCCAGATACGCAGCGACGCCGCCGGCGCCCAGCGCGATGACGAGAACGACAATGCGTGCGGTGTTCATACGCTTCTACTCTTACGCGGGGCACTCGAACCGCACGTGGCGGGTTCCCCTGCGTCGATGAGTAGGGAGTAAAAGTATAAGGGGTGTTGCGAGGCCGAGTGTGATGGCCCGTGACGATGCGCGTTCTGGGCAGATGGTGAACGTCGCGTTATCCGCTCGGCCAATGGCCCCGTAGATTCACGCAGGGCGGGACGTTCGTTCGAACGATGCGCGCGACGTCATGGTGAATGGGTGGTTTAGTCATGGGCGCTTCGCGCAGCGTGCGCGGTAGTCGCTCCTCATCCTGAGGAGCTTGCGTAGCAAGCGTCTCGAAGGATGAAGGCCCGGCCGGTGGCTTCGCCCTTCGAGACGCCGCGCAAGCGCGGCTCCTCAGGGTGAGGAGCGTCGTTCCTCGTGTTTCCATTGATGTCCGTAGCCCGGATGGAGCGAAGCGCAATCCGGGGTCGTGCAGCGCGCGGTGTGATCCCGGATTTCGCTGCGCTCCATCCGGGCTACAGGCCGGTGCTACTTCGCCCGCTTCTGCTCGATCACGTCCCAGACCTTCGCCGCGACATCAGGCCCGCCGAGCCGCGCGATGGCGCGGATGCCCGTCGGCGATGTCACGTTGATCTCGGTGAGGTTGCCGTTGATGACGTCGATGCCGACGAACAGCAGGCCGTGCTCGCGCAGCGCCGGGCCAACCGTCGCGCAGATCTCGCGCTCGCGTGGCGTGAGCTCGGTCTCCTGCGCGGCGCCGCCACGCACCATGTTGGAGCGGAGGTCGTCGGCGGCCGGCACGCGGTTCACCGCGCCGGCGAACTCGCCGTTGACGAGGATGATGCGCTTGTCGCCGTGCTTCACCTCGGGGATGAACTGCTGGATCACCCACGGCTCCTTGAAGGTCACCGAGAACATGTCGAACAGCGAGCCGAAATTCATGTCCTGCGGCATCACGCGGAACACCGCCGCGCCGCCATGACCGTGCAGCGGCTTCATGACGACGGCGCCGTGCTTATCCCGGAACGCGTTGATCTCGTCGAGGTCGCGCGAGATCAGCGTCGGCGGCATCAGCTGCGGAAAGTTCATCACGAACAGTTTTTCCGGCGCGTTGCGCACCGAGGCGGGGTTGTTGACGACCAGCGTCTTCGGATGGATGCGCTCAAGAAAGTGCGTCGAGGTGATGTAGGCGAGATCGAACGGCGGATCCTGGCGCAGCAGCACCACGTCGAAGCCGTTGAGCGCTTCGCGCCTGGGCTCACCCAGCGTGAAGTGATTGCCGGGCTCGTCGCGCACGGTCAGGAGCTGGATGGGCGCGACGATCTCCTCGCCGACCATCGAGAGCTTGTCGGGCGTGTAATAGGACAGGCCGTGGCCGCGCTTCTGCGCCTCCAGGAGCAGTGCAAAGGTGGAATCGCCCTTGATGTTGATACGGGCGATGGGGTCCATCTGGACGGCGACGTTCAGTTTCATGGTCTGCCTTTCAGGTCGAGGCGTCGAATGCCGCCAACACATGGCGCGGAAGTGAGCGCGGCGCAATCAGCATGGCGTCGAATCGCAGTTCGAATTCGGCATGCTCGGGATGCGCCACGAGCCAGCCTTGCGCGGCGTCGATGATGCGCTGCTGTTGGCGCGGGGTCACGGCGAAGGCGGCGTCATCCAGCGTCGCGCGGGCCTTGACCTCGACGAAGGCGATCAGGTTGCGGCGGCGCGCCACGATGTCGATCTCGCCATGTGGGGTGCGGTAGCGCTTGGCGAGGATGCGGTAGCCCTTGGCCATGAGATAGGCGGCGGCGCGGCTCTCCGCGGAGATGCCGGTGCGGAACGCGGCGACGCGTTCGGGCGAGGCGACTTTCGGTTCCGCGCCCTCAGTCTTCGCCATCGCCGTCCCTCAGGCCCTTTGCGAGCTCGAGCGCGCGGGCATAGACCTCGCGGCGCGGCCGGCCCGAGAGCGCGACCGCATGCGCGACGGCATCCTTGACGCTGTGCGTGGCGAGCTGCTCGCGCAGCAGGCCGTCGAGCGCATCCGGCGTCAGCAGCTCCGCGTCCGCCGCAGGCGGCGCGATCACCAGCACGAATTCGCCGCGCGTCTCCAGCGTGTCCGCTCCGCGTGCCAGCTCCTGCAGCGGCGCGCGCGAAATCTCCTCGTGCAGTTTCGTCAATTCGCGGCAGATCGCGGCTTCGCGCGTCCCCATGATCTCGGCAAGCTCGGCGAGCGTGTCCTGGACGCGGTTGCCGGAGTCGAACATCACCAGCGTCGCATCGATGCGGGCGAGCTCCGCAAGGCGCGACTTTCGCGCGGCGGATTTCGCCGGCAGAAAGCCCTCGAAGAAGAAGCGGTCGGTCGGCAATGCGGCGACCGACAGCGCGGCCAGCACCGAGGACGGGCCGGGCAGCGCGTAGACCGCATGGCCGGCTGCGCAGACCTCGCGCACCAGCTTGAAACCGGGGTCGGAGATCAGCGGCGTGCCGGCATCCGACACCAGCGCGATCGAGCCGCCCTGCCCCAGCGCCTCCAGGATCTTCGGACGCGCCGCTTCCGCGTTGTGCTCGTGATATTGCTTGAGCTGGGCCGTGATCGCGTAGCGCTCGGTCAGGCGCCGCGTGATGCGGGTGTCCTCGCAGGCGATGACGTCGACGCCGGCGAGCGTCTGAAGCGCGCGCAGCGTGATGTCGCCGAGATTGCCGATGGGGGTGGCGACCAGATGGAGGCCCGGCGCCGCCTTCGGCGCCGTCAGCCGATGGGCGTCGATGGAGAAACCGCGCGAGGCGGGATCCGTCGTTTCAGGTGTATTTATCGGGCTCGGCTTTACGCGCATAATGAATCGAACTTAGGCATGATCCCCGGGGCTGGGAACCGGTCCTCGGAAAAAGATCGCGCCAGGTCAGGGGTGAGGAAGGACTGGAATGTGATCCATCCGGCATCACATTGCAGAGGGAATGAAGCGTCGGCGCCACATTCGCGGCGGAAACGCCGCCTTGATGCGGGTGACGGATGGTGGACAGCTAGCCAGGGCTAGAGGTGTGGCCGCGTTAAGTGGTCATTATCCTTTTGTTTTAGTTAACTATTTGCCGACAATATGCCTGAATCCGCGGCTTGTGTCGTGGAAAGAATGTTGTGACCGGCCGGCCGACGGTCGGTCAGAAGAGAAGTTGTGATGCTGGGCCCGCGCGATCCTAAATCTCCCGTTCAGGGCTCCCGATTATCGGGGGCGACCCGGCGGAGCGCACTCGGCCTGTTGCTCGGCGCCCCCTTGCTGTCGGCCTGCGCCGGCGTGCAGCAGAGTCTCAGCCAGTTCTCCAACCCGTTCAGCAGCTCCTCCCCGGCCCCGGCTCAGCCGGCCGGACCGCCGCAACAGGCCACCACCGCCGGCAGCGGCGGGGTGAAGGTTGCCGTGATCCTGCCGCTCTCGGCCGCCGGCAATGCCGGCCTCGCCGCGCAGTCGATGCGCAACGCCGCCGAGATGGCACTGGCCGAGTTCCAGAATCCCAACATCCAGCTCCTGATCAAGGACGACAACGGCAGCCCACAAGGCGCGCAGGCGGGCGCGCAGCAGGCGGTCGACGAAGGCGCCGAGATCATCCTGGGCCCGCTGTTCGCGCAGTCGGTGCCGGCGGTGGCGCAGGTCGCGCGTACGCGCGGCATCTCGGTGATCGCGTTCTCGACCGATTCCAGCATCGCCGGCCGCGGCGTCTTTCTGCTGAGCTTCCTGCCGGAGTCTGACGTCAACCGAATCGTCGAATATTCCGCCAGCATCGGCAAGCGCTCCATTGCCGTGCTGGTGCCCGACAATGCCTATGGCAATGTCGTCGAGGCCGCGGTGAAGGCGGCGGTGCCGCGGCGCGGCGGCCGCATTGTCGCCTTCGAGAAATACGGCGCCGATCGCGCGACGCCGGCACGCACAGTGGCGCAGCAGCTCGGCAGCGCGGATGCGCTGTTCATCGCCGATGACGGCGATGCCGTCGTCGCGGTGGCCGATGCGATGACGGCCGCAGGCGCCAATTTGCGCAACATCCAGCTGCTCGGCACCGGCCTGTGGGACAACCCGCGCGTCTATGCCAATGCGAACTTGCAAGGCGGTCTCTACGCCGCGCCGGACCCGGCCGGCTTCCGCGCCTTCTCCGGCCGCTACCGCACCAAATACGGCGCCGAGCCGATCCGCACCGCGACGCTCGCCTATGACGCGGTCGCCCTCGTCGCCGCGCTCGCGCGCACGCAGGGCCCGACGCGCTTCTCGCCTGACGTGCTCACCAACCCTTCCGGCTTCGCCGGCATCGACGGCCTGTTCCGCTTCCGCGCCGATGGCACCAACGAGCGCGGCCTCGCCGTGATGAAGGTGACGACGGGTGGCGGTGTGGCGGTCGCGGGCTCGCCGAAGAGCTTTGGGGCGTAGTTCGGGGCGACGGTGCCGTAGGGTGGGCAAAGGCGCGCTTCGCGCCGTGCCCACCATCTCTCCGTGCATCGTATGGAAATGGTGGGCACGCTTCCGCTTTGCCCACCCTACGGCAGCTCGCTACGCGGCGAGATCCGCGACCACCGCGTCCAGCACCGGGAAGCCGCTGCTGGTCACGCGCAAGCGCCCCGTCGCATCCACGATGATCGCACCCTCCTCGCGCAACAGCGCGATGCGCTTGGGATCGAGCGGTCGGCCCGACAGCGCGCTGTAGCGCTCGGGGTCGATGCCCTCGGCGAGGCGGAGCCCCATCAGCAAAAATTCGTCGGCGCGCTCCTCGCTGTTGAGGAGATCGTCGGTGACGTTGCCGTGGCCGTTGGTCTCGACGCGCATCAGCCAGGCCTCGGGACGCTTCTCGGTGGCGGTGGCGTGCCTGATACCGTCGATGTCGAGGCGACCATGGGCACCGGGGCCGATGCCGGCATATTCATCGCCGCGCCAGTACACCAGATTGTGCCGGCACTCGGCGCCGCGCCGCGCGTGATTTGAAATCTCGTAGGCGGGCAGGCCGAGCTTGTCGCAGGTCTCCTGCGTCACGTCGTAGAGCGCGCGCGCGACCGCTTCGTCCGGCGTCTTCAATTTGCCGGCCTGGTGCAGGCCGAAGAACGGCGTGCCTTCCTCGATCGTCAATTGATAGAGCGACAGATGCTCGGCCGCTTCATCGATCGCGAGGCGCAGCTCGTCGGCCCACATCGCCGGCGTCTGGTCGGGGCGGGCGTAGATCAGGTCGAACGAATAACGGTCGAACGAGCGGCGCGCGATGGCGACGGCATCGAGCGCCTCGCGGGCGCTGTGCATGCGGCCCAGCGCCTTCAGCGAGGCATCGTCGAGGGCCTGCACGCCGAGCGAGACGCGGTTGACGCCGGCGGCGCGATAGCCGGCAAAGCGCGTGGCCTCGACGCTGGTCGGGTTTGCTTCCAGCGTCACTTCGACATCGCTGGCGACGTGCCAATGCTTGCCGATGGCATCGAGCACCGCGCCGACGGTTGCGGGCTGCATCAGCGACGGCGTGCCGCCGCCGAGGAAGATCGAGGTGACTTCACGCCCGGGCGCACGCTGTGCGGTGGTTTCGATTTCACGCGCGAAAGCTGAAGCGAAGCGCGTCTCGTCGATCGCGGCGTGGCGGACGTGGCTGTTGAAGTCGCAATAGGGGCACTTCGACAGGCAGAACGGCCAGTGTACATAGACGCCGAAAGCTTGCTTAGCGCGGCTCAAGGCAGATCTCCGCCAGTTTCACGAAGGCGCGGGCGCGATGCGACAGGCCGAGGCCAAGCGGCGGCAGGCCGTGCTTCTCGATACTGGTCATCTCGCCGAACGTGCGATCGTGGCCATTGGGCAGGAACATCGGATCATAGCCGAAGCCGGCGGTGCCGCGCGGCGGCCAGACCAAGGTGCCGTCGACGCGCGCCTCGACCTCTTCGAGATGATCGTCGGGCCAGGCGACGCAGAGCGCGGATACGAAATGCGCGGTGCGCTTGTCGGGCGTGGTGGCGCCGCGCTCCTGCAACAGGCGCTCGATCTGCGCCATCGCGGCGGCAAAATCCTTGGCTGGACCGGCCCAGCGCGCGCTGTAGATGCCGGGCGCGCCATCGAGCGCGTCGACCACGATGCCGGAATCGTCGGCGAAGGCGGGAAGCTTGGTCGCCCGCGCCGCCGCGATCGCCTTGATCGCGGCATTGCTGCGGAAATCGTTGCCGGTCTCGTCGGGCTCGGGCAGGCCGAGCTCACCGGCCGACACCGCCTCGATGCCGCAAGGCGCGAGCAACTCCTTCATCTCGGCGAGCTTGCCGGGATTGTGGGTGGCGATGACGAGCTTTCCGGTGATTCGGCGGTGCATGTGCCTATTGACTACGCGACGGCCAGTTTCTGCAAGTCCACGAGCCGCGCGATACCCTTCTGGGCCAGCGCCATCAGCGCGAGGAATTCGTCTTGTGTGAACGGTTCGCGTTCCGCGGTGCCCTGCACCTCGATGATGCGGCCATCGCCGGTCAGGACGAAATTGGCGTCGGTCTGGGCCTCCGAATCCTCGGCATAGTCGAGGTCGAGCACGGGCGTGCCGTTGTAGATGCCGCAGGAGATCGCGGCGACGTTGTCGCGCAGCACCTTGGCCTTGATCATGTTGCGCGCCTTCATCCAGTTGATGCAATCGGCGAGCGCGACCCAGGCGCCGGTGATCGAGGCCGTGCGCGTGCCGCCGTCGGCCTGGAGCACGTCGCAATCGACCGTGATCTGGCGCTCACCGAGCGCTTCGAGATCGACGATGGTGCGAAGCGAGCGGCCGATCAGGCGCTGAATCTCGACGGTGCGGCCGCTTTGCTTGCCCGCGGAGGCCTCGCGGCGGGTTCGTTCGGAGGTCGCGCGCGGCAGCATGCCGTATTCGGCGGTGACCCAGCCGCGGCCCTGGCCCTTCAGCCACGGCGGCAGGCGGTCTTCCAGCGTGGCGGTGACCAGCACATGGGTGTCGCCGAATTTCACCAGGCAGGAGCCTTCCGCATATTTGACCACGCCGCGCTCCAGCGTCACGGGGCGCAATTCGTCGGGCGCACGGCGGCTTGGCCGCATGGGAAATCCTCCAAAACTCTCGGAAAAGGGCTATTCGCGGTGCTTGTAGGTGGGGTGAGGGTGGGCGGCAAGGCTTTTTCACCCCCAGTTTTCCACCCCGCAAACGCCACGCTTGTCAGAACCCTCCGGGATGGACAAATTATAAGCGTCTGAGAGGAGTTACCGTCCGTGGCCCATCACGATCCGATCCATCTGATCGCGCCGCGCGCAGGCCTCGCCCAGCTCAACGAGCGCTCCCGCGACATCTTTCGTCAAATTGTCGAAAGCTATCTCGCGACCGGCGAGCCGGTCGGCTCGCGCAATATCTCGCGGCTGATCGCGATGCCGCTGTCGCCGGCCTCGGTCCGCAACGTCATGGCCGATCTGGAACAGCTCGGCCTGATCTATGCCCCGCACACCTCTGCCGGCCGCTTGCCGACGGAACTCGGCTTACGCTTCTTCGTCGACGCCCTGATGCAGGTCGGCGACCTCAATGACGCCGAGCGGCAGTCGATCCAGAGCCAGTTGACGTCGGTGGGTCACGCCCAATCGGTCGAGGCGGCGCTGTCGGAGGCGCTGACGCGGCTGTCCGGTCTCACCCGCGCCGCAGCGGTCGTGTTGACCCCGAAATCCAATGCGCGGCTGAAACACATCGAATTCGTCCGGCTGGAACCCGAAAAAGCCCTGGTGATCCTGGTCGGCGAGGACGGTCAGGTCGAAAACCGCGTGTTGTCGCTGCCGCCGGGAGTTCCCTCCTCGGCGCTGACGGAAGCCGGTAATTTCCTCAATGCGCGGATCCGGGGCCGCACGCTGGCCGAGGCGCGGCTCGAGCTCGAAACCGCGCTCGGCGAAGCCCGCGCCGAGCTCGACCAACTGACGCAGAAGGTGATTTCGGCCGGTATTGCGAGCTGGTCCGGCGGCGAGAACGAGGACCGCCAGCTGATCGTTCGCGGCCACGCCAACCTGCTCGAGGATCTGCACGCGCTGGAGGATCTGGAGCGCGTTCGGCTCTTGTTCGACGATCTCGAGACCAAGCGCGGCGTGATCGACCTTCTGGGACGCGCCGAGACCGCCGAGGGCGTGCGGATCTTCATCGGTTCGGAGAACAAACTGTTTTCCTTGTCAGGCTCCTCCACCATCATCTCGCCCTATCGGGATGCCGCCGGCCACATCGTCGGTGTTTTGGGCGTGATCGGGCCGACGCGGCTGAATTATGCCCGCGTAATCCCGACCGTGGACTACGCCGCGCGCATCGTCAGCCGCCTCCTGGGGGGCTGACCGGCGTTTCCTCCGATCACGGGCGCTTGATTTTCGTGAGCTTAGGCACGATATCCGGGCCAACAATCCCTTGAGACGAGTTCGAGAAGAGAGCCGATGACCGATCGAGACCGGCAGCCCGACGACACGACCCCACCGACCGATGAGCCCGTGGTGTCAAAACCCTACATCATGCCCGACGATCCGGAGCCCGGCTCGGTCGAGCTGTTGCAGAAGGAAGCCGCCGAGGCGCGCGACCGCATGCTGCGGACGCTGGCCGAGATGGAAAATCTGCGCAAGCGCACCACCAAGGAAGTCGCCGATGCCCGCCTCTACGGCATCACCGGCTTCGCCCGCGACGTGCTCGACATCGCCGACAATCTCCAGCGTGCGCTCGATGCCGTTCCGGCCGAGGCCCGTGCCGCGGCCGATCCGGGCCTGACCTCGCTGATCGAGGGCGTCGAGCTCACCGAGCGCTCGCTGCTCAACGCGCTGGAAAAGCACGGCGTCAAGAAGTTCGATCCGCAGGGCCAGAAGTTCGACCCGAACTTCCAGCAGGCAATGTACGAGGTGCCGGATGCGTCGGTGCCTGCGGGCACCGTCGTGCAGGTCATGCAGGCCGGCTACACCATCGGCGAGCGCGTGCTGCGCCCGGCGCTGGTCGGCGTCGCCAAGGGCGGCACCAAGGCTGCGCCGGCTGCGAACAGCAACGAAGTGAACTGAGCGGTGTGATCCTCATCCTGAGGAGCGCGCTCGCGCGCGTCTCGAAGGATGAAGGCCCGGCTCTCGCAGCTCGGCCTGCATGGTTCGAGACGGCGCTGACGCGCCTCCTCACCATGAGGGTCTGGCCGATGTGCGTGCCTTACGCGCTCACCGCGATATCCGCGGACTGAATCCGCTTCACGCCGGCCTTGGCCATGTCGGCCCAGGCTTTTGCGAGCGAACCCTGCGTGTCGATGCCGCGGCAGGCGTCCTCCACCACATAGACCTCGAAGCCCGCCTTGCGCGCATCGAGCGCGGTCCAGGCGACGCAGAAGTCTGTCGCAAGGCCGGCGACGAAGACGCGCTTGATCTTGCGGCCCTTCAGGTAACCGGCGAGGCCCGTCGAGGTCTTGCCGTCGGCTTCCAGGAAGGCCGAATAGCTGTCGACGTCCTTGTGAAAACCCTTGCGGATGATGAGCTCGGCATGCGGGATCGCGAGATCCTTCGACAGCGCGGCGCCGTCGGTGCCCTGCACGCAATGGTCGGGCCACAGCACCTGCTTGCCGTAAGGGAGATCGACGGTCTCGAACGGCTTCTTGCCGGAGTGCACCGACGCAAATGAAATGTGGCCCGGCGTGTGCCAGTCCTGGGTCATCACCACGTTCGCAAAGGCTTTCGCCATCTTGTTGATGACGGGAACGACCTGCTCGCCTTCCTTCACGGCGAGGCTGCCGCCGGGCAGGAAGCAGTTTTGCACGTCGATCACGAGCAGCGCGGAAGCATCGTCCGGCTTGATCGATGCGGCCGCAAGGAGCGCGGTTGGAGCAAGGGCTACGAGAGCGCTTGTCCCAAGCGCCGCGAGGATTTGTCGTCGATCGAGCATCGTTCGCCTCCCTCCAGGATGATCCAACGGAAGGGAAGCCTAGTTCCGTTCGTATACGAACAGAAGCCCGAAAATGCAGCCGGTTCTGTCCAGCGCTTGGGCTAACCCTTGAGACTAACCCTTGGGCTGGATGCCGTCGCGCACGGCGCGGAAGCGGGTGAAGGCGGCTGACCACTGGTCGCGCGGGGCGCTGGCGATGATGCGCAGCGAGGCGCCGCCGCTCGAGAAGCGAATCCACTGCACCACGGTCACGGGCGTCTTGTCCTTGCCGCTGACGCCGTCGATCCGGGTCTCGAAACCCTGCTGGCCGTTGATGCGGATCGGCTCGGACATGGTGACGCGCGACTCGCGCACGCCGGGGATCTGGAGCGCGGCCTCCTGGGCGAAGCGGGCGCGGTCGTCGGCCTGCTGCGGGGTGGCGCCGATCAGGCCGAGGATCATGAACGGCTTGGATTCATAGCCCGAACTCTCATTGCCGTCGGCCAGGATGATGCTGGAGCCCGGCGCCAGGGTGCGGATGTCCTTGAAATCGGCGAGATCGGTGATCTTGAACGGCATCAGCCCGATCTGCTCTTCGGCCGAGACCTGCTTGCGGGTGACGGCGCTCGCAAACATCTGCCGCACCGCCTCGTCGGTGTAGATCTTGGTTGCGTTCTCCGGGATCTGCACCGCGACATAGCCGGAGAAACCGGCGCCCGGCACGATCATCGAGTAGCGCTTCACCGGCGTCTCGCCGGCCTTGCCGCTTTCCATGGTGAAATAGGCAAGACCCGCGGGGGTCTCGATCTTGTCCTGCTTGACGCCGGCGGTGCCGCCGGGATTGGAATTGAAGGCGCTCACGACCTCGCCATAGGCCGCCGGCGGTAGCTCGGTGATCAGCACCTTGACGCTGCCGTCCTCGCTCTCGAAGCCCGGAAACGTTTTGGCCGTGCTCAGGCCGACCAGCGGCACCATGCCGAGGCGCAAGCCGGGCGGGAAAACGGCATCGGCCGCAAGGGCGGGAAGCGCCGTGGCGACGAGGACGGCGAGCGCGGCGAGGGGGCGAATGAGCTTCATGGGCACTCTGATTGGTTCACATTGAGGCCGTTCGATGGTCGGCCATTGGGCCGCTTTGTCGCGCAAAGCCGCCTTGATGGCGGCGGTCCGGCCGCCCGCCTTTTAACGGGTTTGGCCCGCCGGTAACAGGGCGGGGCAGATCACGGTGGCGGGGGCCGGCTGACGCCTGAACCTGTTAATAATTCCTCACCCGCAAGGGCGGTTGAGCCCGGATATGATCTTCCAAAACCCAATGTTTTCATGGCCGAAACTTGCGTTCGGTCCTTGCGGGCCCCTCCCCCCCTCCTATATGAGCGTCAACCATCGCAATATCGCGGATGTTTGATCTTAGGGGGTTTGGAGCGGGTGCCTCTTGGGCCCAGCCAACCTGCCGCAAAAACAAGGATATCAGGACCATGGGAAAGGTCATTGGGATCGACCTCGGCACCACGAATTCGTGCGTCGCCGTGATGGATGGCAAGAACGCCAAAGTCATCGAGAATTCCGAAGGCATGCGCACGACGCCTTCGATCGTCGCCGTGACGGACGACGGTGAGCGCCTCGTCGGCCAGCCTGCCAAGCGCCAGGCCGTTACAAATCCCGAGCGTACGTTCTTCGCAGTGAAGCGCCTCATCGGCCGCCGCTACGACGACCCGATGGTCGAGAAGGACAAGAAGCTCGTTCCGTACAAGATCGTGAAGGCTTCCAACGGCGACGCCTGGGTCGAGGCCGACGGCCAGACCTACTCGCCCTCGCAGGTGTCTGCCTTCATCCTGCAGAAGATGAAGGAGACCGCGGAAGCCCATCTCGGCCAGAAGGTCGACCAGGCCGTCATCACCGTTCCCGCTTACTTCAACGACGCCCAGCGCCAGGCGACCAAGGACGCCGGCAAGATCGCGGGCCTTGAAGTGCTGCGCATCATCAACGAGCCGACCGCGGCCGCGCTCGCCTATGGTCTGGACAAGACCAAGACCGGCACGATCGCCGTGTACGATCTCGGCGGCGGCACGTTCGATATCTCCATTCTCGAAATCGGCGACGGCGTGTTCGAGGTGAAGTCGACCAACGGCGACACCTTCCTCGGCGGCGAAGACTTCGACATGCGCCTCGTGGGTTATCTGGCCGACGAGTTCCAGAAGGAGCAGGGCATCAACCTGCGCAACGACAAGCTCGCGTTGCAGCGCCTGAAGGAAGCCGCTGAAAAGGCCAAGATCGAGCTGTCGTCGACGACGCAGACCGAGATCAACCTGCCCTTCATCACCGCGGACCAGACCGGCCCCAAGCATCTGACGATGAAGCTCACCCGCGCCAAGTTCGAGGCGCTGGTCGACGACCTCGTTCAGAAGACGGTCGAGCCCTGCCGCAAGGCGCTGAAGGACGCCGGCGTCACCGCCGGTGAGATCGGCGAAGTCGTTCTGGTCGGCGGCATGTCGCGCATGCCGAAGGTCCAGGAAGTCGTGAAGCAGCTGTTCGGCAAGGAGCCGCACAAGGGCGTCAACCCGGACGAAGTCGTGGCGATCGGTGCCGCGATCCAGGCCGGCGTGCTCCAGGGCGACGTCAAGGACGTGCTGCTGCTCGACGTGACTCCGCTGTCGCTGGGCATCGAGACGCTGGGCGGCGTGTTCACCCGCATCATCGACCGCAACACCACGATCCCGACCAAGAAGAGCCAGGTGTTCTCGACCGCCGAGGACAACCAGAACGCGGTCACCATCCGCGTCTTCCAGGGCGAGCGTGAAATGGCGGCCGACAACAAGATGCTCGGCCAGTTCGACCTGATGGGCATTCCGCCGGCCCCGCGCGGCATGCCGCAGATCGAGGTGACCTTCGACATCGACGCCAACGGCATCGTCAACGTCTCGGCCAAGGACAAGGCCACGGCCAAGGAGCAGCAGATCCGCATCCAGGCCTCCGGCGGCCTGTCGGAAGCCGACATCGAGAAGATGGTCAAGGACGCCGAGGCCAACGCCGAGGCGGACAAGAAGCGCCGCGAGGCCGTCACCGCCAAGAACGAGGCGGATGGCCTGGTGCATTCGACCGAGAAGGCTCTCGCCGAGCACGGTTCGAAGGTCGCCGAGCCCGAGCGCCGCGCCATCGAGGATGCCGTCAGCGACCTCAAGGAAGCGCTGAAGGGCGACGATGCCGAGGCGATCAAGGCCAAGACCCAGACGCTGGCCCAGGCTTCGATGAAGCTCGGCGAGGCCATGTACAAGCAGCAGGCCGAGGCCGACGCCAAGAAGGATGCGGCCAAGGACGACGTCGTCGACGCGGAATTCACCGAAGTCGACGACGACAAGAACAACAAGAAGTCCGCCTGATCCCCAAGAGGGTGATGATGCGGACGGCTTGGACCCCACACGCGCTACCGGCCTCCTCCCCCACGGGGGAGGCCGTCGTGTCGGGCTCGGCGGGGCGTGTCCCCGTTACGATCGATCAATTCCCAGCCGTTATGATGAACGTCGCCGTGCCGCCCTCTGCCGCGAAGCAAAGGGCTGCCTATATCGTCTCCTGGCGACGTTGTTCCGCTCCGACTTGAATCGCGATTGGATAGACCGAGTTCAACATGTCCACGTCCACCAAGCGCTGCTATTACGAAACGCTCGAAGTCGAACGCACTGCCGACGATTCCGTCCTGAAATCGTCCTTCCGCAAGCTTGCGATGAAATTCCACCCGGACCGCAATCCCGGGGACGACACCAGCGAAGTCAAGTTCAAGGAAATCAACGAGGCCTACGAGGTCCTCAAGGACAAGGACAAGCGCGCGGCCTATGACCGCTTCGGCCATGCGGCCTTCGAGCAGGGCGGCGGCGGTGCCGGTTTCGGCGCGGGCTTCGCCTCCTCCTTCTCCGACATCTTCGAAGACCTGTTCGGCATGGCCGGGCAGCGCGGCCGTGGCGGCCGCGAGCGTGGCGCCGACCTGCGCTACAACATGGAAATCACGCTCGAGGAAGCCTTTGGCGGCAAGACCGCGCAGATCGAGATTCCGGTCTCGGTCACCTGCGAGGCCTGCTCGGGCATCGGCGCCAAGGCCGGCACCAAGCCGAAGACCTGCTCGAGCTGCGGCGGCGCCGGCCGCGTGCGACAGTCGCAGGGCTTCTTCACGCTGGAGCGCACCTGTCCGAGCTGCCAGGGCCGCGGCCAGATGATCGAGGATGCCTGCCCGTCCTGCTCCGGCCAGGGCCGGGTCACCCGCGAGCGGACGCTGTCGGTCAACATTCCCCCGGGGGTCGAGGACGGCACCCGGATCAGGCTCGCCGGCGAGGGCGAGGCCGGGGTTCGCGGCGGCCCGCCCGGCGACCTCTACATCTTCCTGTCGCTGGCCCAGCACCAGCTCTTCCAGCGCGACGGCGCCGATTTGCACTGCCGGGTGCCGATCTCGATGGTGACGGCCGCCCTCGGCGGCGAATTCGAGGTGCCGACCATCGACAGCGGCAAAACCAAGGTGAAGGTGCCGGCCGGAACCCAGTCGGGCCGCCGATTCCGCATTGCATCAAAAGGCATGCCGGTGCTGCGCTCGCGCCAGATGGGCGACATGTACGTCCAGGTTGCCGTCGAGACCCCGCAGAATCTCACCAAGAAGCAGCAGGAATTGCTGGCGGAATTCGAAAAGCTCTCCTCCGGCAATACCCAGCCGGAATCGGTCGGCTTCTTCGCCAAGGTCAAGGATCTATTCAGTAATCGGGCAACCTGACTCGTCTTGACCGTATCGCCTTCGGCCTATACCTGTTTATGACCATTTTCTGACACGCCGCGGTCCCGCGGTCCCGTCCGGTCCCGACATGCCATTGCCATCGTCCGCGCGTGCGTTGAAGAAGCCCCGTCTCGACGACGAGGTGCGCTTTCTAAGGTCGTGGATCGAAAAGCCGCTGCACATGGGTGCAGTGATGCCTTCGGGCAAGCTGCTCGCCCGGACCATGGCGCATTACGTCGACGTCAATTCAGACGCACCCGTGGTCGAGCTCGGGCCCGGCACCGGCGCCATCACCTCGGCCCTGGTCGAGCGCGGCGTCGACCAGAAGCGCCTCGTCCTCGTCGAATACAATCCCGGCTTCTGCGCCTTGCTGCGCGACCGCTATCCGCAAGCCAAGGTGGTGCAGGGCGATGCCTATCGCCTGCGCGACACGCTCTGGAACGTGCTCAGCGCGCCGGCCTCCGCCGTCGTCTCCGGCCTGCCGCTCGTGACAAAACCGATGCTGACGCGGCTCCGGCTGGTCCGCGACGCCTTCGCGGCGCTGACCCCGGGCGCGCCCTTCGTGCAGTTCACCTATGCGGTGGTGCCGCCGATCCCGAAATCGCTGCCCGGCGTGTCCACAGAGGCCTCGGAACGGATCTGGATGAACCTTCCGCCGGCCCGCGTCTGGGTGTATCGCAAGGACTAATTCCGTCGGCATTCCCTTTTGCGCGGCGGACTCGTTTCGCCGAACGCATGGAAGTGGATGTCCGCACCCAAAATCCTGGTCATTCCCGGCTCGCTGCGCACCGGCTCGCACAATGCGAAGCTGGCGGCGGTCGCCGCCTATGAATTCGCCCAGGCCGGCGTCGACGTCACCCGCATCTCGCTCGCCGATTTTCCGCTGCCGATCTATGACGGCGATCTCCAGGCCAAGTCGGGCGCGCCCAAGCACGCGATCAATCTCAAGCGCATGATCGGCGCGCATCATGGCGTGCTGATCGTTTCGCCCGAATATAACGCCTCGGTGCCGCCGCTGCTCAAGAACGCGATCGACTGGATCAGCCGCGTACATGAGCTGCACGAGACGCGCGGCGACGTGTTTCGCAACCGCGCCTTCGCGCTCGCCGGCGCCTCGCAGAGCCGGCTCGGTGCGGCCCGTGCACTCCAGGCGCTGCGGCTGATCCTGACCTCCTGCCACGCCAATGTGATTGCCAGCCAGCTCACGCTCGCCTTTGCCGACCAGGCCTATGACGATATGGACAGGCTGAAGAACGAGGGCGACATCGCCGCGTTGAAGGAGCTGGTGCGGCAATTGATCGACATTTCCCAACGCATGATGTGAGGTGACATGACGCCAGCCGAGATCGCCCCGAAGGACCGCCTGATCGTTGCGCTCGACCTGCCCAGCGTTGACGCCGCGGAGGCGATGATCGAAAGGCTCGGCGACAGCGTCACCTTCTACAAGATCGGCTATCAGCTCGCTTATGCCGGCGGCCTGCCGCTGATCGGCAAGCTCGCCGACAAGGGCAAGAAGGTGTTCGCCGATCTCAAGATGCACGACATCGGCAACACCGTCACGCGTGGTGTGGAGAGCGTGGCCAGGCTGGGTGCAACCTTCGTCACCGTGCACGCCTATCCGCAGACCATGAAGGGCGCGGTCGAAGGCCGCGGCAGCGCGAGCCTGAAGATTCTCGCCGTCACGGTGCTGACGTCCTACAACGACGACGATCTGCATGCGGCCGGCTATCGGCTCAGCGTCTCCGAGCTGGTCGAAGCGCGCGCGCAGCAGGCGCAGGTGCTCGGCGTCGACGGGCTGGTGTCATCGCCCGAGGAGGTCGGCGCCTTGCGCAAGATCGTCGGCCACCAGATGCATCTCGTCACCCCCGGCATCCGGCCGGCGGGTTCTGCGAGCGGCGACCAGAAACGCATCATGACGCCCGGCCGCGCAATTGCCGCGGGCGCCGATTATCTCGTTGTCGGACGGCCGGTGGTTGAAGCCCCAGACCCCAAGGCGATCGCGGAAGCCATCCAGGCCGAGATTGCGCAGGCGCTCGGCGCATGATTCGGAGAAAGCGTGCAGCGGTTTTCCGGTCGGATCATGCTTAGACAGACATCAACAAACAGGGAGAAGAACAATGGCAAAGGGCTACTGGATCGGGCGCGTGGATGTGAGCAGTGACGAGGGCTACAAGCCCTATGCCGTCGCCAACGGTCCGATCTTCAAGAAATGGGGTGGCCGCTTCGTCGTTCGCGCCGGCAAGTTCACCACCGTCGAAGGCGCCAGCCGCTCGCGCAACGTCGTGATTGAATTTCCCGACTACGAGACCGCGATCGCCTGCTACAACTCGCCGGAATACCAAGCCAACATCAAGGTGCGCCAGCCGCACTCCATCGCCGACCTCATCATCATCGAGGGCTATGACGGCCCGCAGCCCTGAAGACGGATCGTCGCGAGAGCCTATCCTGGATTGACGCGAGCATCATCCGGCTCTCGCGGACAGCACGCGCGTGCGATCATCGTACGCGATCGGGAGAGCGTCGCGGACATCTCCGCTCGCACTCACGTCGACATCACCTTGCATCACCTTGATGGACTCATTTGCTTGAACACCTGAGGGTCGTTCGCGCCTGAGACGAAGACCGTGGCCGTCATTGGGTCCACCAGCTTGCCGTATTCTTTTGTCCCCAAATGGGGATTGCTGGATCGCTCTCCTTTCATCCAAGGTTGCTTGATCGGAGCCCACATCGATCGGTGATGGGCATCAAGCCAACCCGAAATCTGCGACGTCCGTGACGGGCCGCAAGGCGACCCGCATCGCGCATTTCCATGCAAAGGGAGTGAAGATCATGGCACTGATCATCGGAACAGCAGGCGACGATGTGTTGCCTGGCACGAATTTAGACGATCAGATCTTTGGCCTTCAAGGCAACGACACCATTACTGGCCTGGACGGCAATGATGACGTAAGCGGCGGTGCGGGCAATGATTCCATCGATGGCGGTGCCGGCAACGACATCCTTGATGGAAATGCCGGTATCGATACGATCACCGGTGGCGCCGGCGACGACACGATCAACGGCGGCGCGGGCGACGACACGCTGAACGGAAATGCCGGCGCCGACATCATCCATGGCGACCAAGGCAACGACACCATCGATGGCGGAAACGGCGCTGACCAGCTCTTTGGTGACGCCGGCGACGACAGCATCCACGGCGGCGACGGCAATGATGACATTCATGGCGGTGCGGGTGCCGACACCCTGTGGGGCGACGCCGGCGACGATACGTTGAGCGGCGACGCCGGCAATGACGTCTTGAATGGCGGCGACGGTAACGACCTACTCAACGGTGGATTCGGAGATGACACTCTGAATGGCGATGCCGGCAACGACACGCTGAACGGCGGACTTGGCAATGACGTGCTGAACGGCGGTACCGGTGACGACATCCTGAACGGCGGTTTGGGCGCCGATACGCTCGACGGTGGCGATGGTAACGACACCATGCACGGCGACGCGGGCGACGACATCATGGACGGCGGCGCCGGTAACGATACGATGTTCGGCGATGCCGGAGACGACGAGATGGCCGGCGGCGCGGGCAACGATGCCATGAGCGGCGGCGCCGGTGATGACGAAATGAGCGGCGGAACCGGCAACGACACGCTCGACGGCGACGCCGGAGATGACACGCTCGATGGCGGCGACGGCACCGATGTCCTGAACGGCGGGGCTGGGGCTGACATCCTGTCGGGCGGCGCCGGCAATGACACCCTGAACGGCGGTAACGGCGATGACGAGTTGTCCGGCGGCAATGGCGCCGACGTCCTCAACGGTGGACTCGGCGATGATGTGCTGACGGGCGGTGCTGGTACCGATACGCACAATTTCGGCGACAACACAGCTACGAACTTCGGCAACGATGAAGTCACCGATCTCAGCTTTGCCGATGGCGATGCCGTTGTTGTCGACGCTCCGCCAGGCTTTGACCCGGCTACAGTGGTAGTGGACGACGACGGCACCAACACCGTGCTGGATTTCGGCTTCGGCGCCATCCAGCTCGATGGCATCACGGGCGGCGCGACACCGTTCGAGTCGATCGCCGAAATCAACACTGCCGCCGGTTATACGGCCGTTGACGTTGTCTAGTCCCGACTAGTAGCGGGGCGGCTGTCAGGCCGCCCCGCCCTCATTTCAGTCAGTGATAGTGCCGGCAAGTTATGTATTCGCGTAACCGTGGTGTGATCCCAGCATCTGGTCAGAGATTGCTGGTGGCCTTGATTCCGGGACGATTCGCATTGGTGTGGATCGTCTGTTTCAGCGTGTCCGTAAACCTGCTGCTGCTGGTCGTACCTTTCTTTTCCATCGAAGTGTTCGACCGCGTGCTCAGCAGCGGAAGCGTCGAGACGCTTGTCGGCCTCACCGTCATCGCCGTCGGCGCTCTCGCCTTCAGCGCCGCCTTCGACACGTTTCGTAACCGCCTGTTGAGCCGGTTCGCGGTCGGGTTCGAGCACTGCCTCGCTCCGATCATCCTTGAAGGCAGCATCACCGGCGCGGCGCCGGGCGACGGCCGGCAGCACGATCTGGTCAAGCTTCGCGAGTTGAGAACTTTCCTGTCGAGCGGAACGGTCACATCGCTGATAGATGCTCCATTCCTCCCGGTGTTCATTCTCATCCTGTTCTTCCTGCACCCCTGGTATGGCGTCATAGCCCTGATCGGGGTGGGGGTCCTGCTGGCGATGGGTGTCGCAAGCCACTGGATCGCGCGCGGGGAAATTGCGCAGGCTTCGCAGGCCGCGTTGAAGACGCAGGCCTTGCTCGATGGAATCGTCCGGCACTCCAGCGTGGTGCGGGCGATGGGCTGGACCCGGGGCGCCATCCGCGCGTTCATGAGCCTCAATGACGAAGCCCTGGCTCCGGTGGTGCGGGCCAGCGAACGCATCTACACGATCAGCGCCGCCGCGCGAATGGTCAGGACCATTCTGCAGATTGCCGCGATCGGATGCGGTGCCTGGCTCGTGCTCCAGAACGAGGTGCTGTCCGGCAGTCTGATCGCGAGCTCGATCCTGATAGCGCGCACATTGCAGCCCATGGAAGGATTGGTCTCGGCCTGGCGCGCGCTGGCATCTGCGCAGGACGCCTGGACGCAGGTCTGCAACGCCGCGATGCCGGTGCTTGCGCGTCCGCGGAAGACGTTGCTTCCGCCGCCAGCCGGCATGCTCAAGGTCGAACGGGTGACATTCCGGATTGGCGGGACGCAGCGTCCCATCCTCGCGGGCATATCATTTCAATGCCGGCCGTCCGAGCTTGTCGTCGTGATCGGGCCGACCGGCGCCGGAAAATCCACATTGCTGCGCTTGATGGCAGGCCTCGATCGGCCGACCAGCGGTACGATCCGGTTGGACCACGCAGCACTCCATACCTGGGATCCCGACCAGCTTGGGCAATTCGTCGGCTATCTCCCCCAGGACGTGCAGCTCCTGGATGGAACGGTGGCCGAAGCCATTGCCGGGTTCGACGAATACGCACGGGACGAGGCCATCGTCGCCGCGGCCATGCTCGCGCAGGCGCATGAGATGATCCTGTCCCTTCCGGCCGGCTACCAGACCGAGATCGGCCGCGACGGCTGCAGGCTATCCGGTGGCCAGCGTCAGCGCATTGGTCTTGCACGCGCCTTCTTCGGCGATCGCAAATTGATCCTGCTGGATGAGCCCAATGCCAATCTCGACCCGGACGGCGAAGAAGCGTTGTGCTCCGCCATTCAATCGGCCAAAGCGCGCGGCGCGGCGTCGGTGATCGTCACCCACCGGCCGCGGCTGTTGACCATCGCCGATGCCGTGCTG
This sequence comes from Bradyrhizobium sp. 956_D2_N1_4, assembly GCF_052076025.1. Lineage (NCBI taxonomy): Bacteria > Pseudomonadati > Pseudomonadota > Alphaproteobacteria > Hyphomicrobiales > Nitrobacteraceae > Bradyrhizobium > Bradyrhizobium sp. 956_D2_N1_4. Next base: position 7,698,797 of record NZ_CP197237.1, read on the forward strand.
CTGTTGAGGGACGGCAACCAGGTCGCCTTCGGACCGCCATATGATGTTCTTCGCGCCCAGCGGCCGGCACCGGTACCGGGTTCGCCAGGGCTCCCGCGCAATGTCGAACCTCAGAGGTTGCCAGGCAGGAGGGTCATTCCATGACGCAGACCGGTCATGCCTCCGCGATGTCCGCGCCTGTTGCAGGTCCGTCGAAGACCTGGCCGACGGAGCAACCGCGATCCGACATGCGACGGATCATCGCATGGGGCTGTGTATTGCTCGTCCTGCAATTTTGCGGCTTCGGCTTGTGGGCAACCACGGTTCCGCTCCGCGGCGCTGTCGTGGCACCAGGATTCATCAAGGTCCATTCGAAGCGCAAGGCTGTGCAACATCTGGAAGGCGGAATCATCAAATCGATCTATGTCCGGGAGAACGATCACGTCGAAGCCGGTCAACTCATTGCACGGCTCGACACCGCGCAGATCGAAGGGAGCCTTGGTTCCCTCGAAACGAAGTTCTTTGCTGATCTGGCGATGGAGGCCCGGCTGGCGGCGGAGCAGGACGCCGCGAAGTCAATCCGGTTTCCGGACGAATTGCGGGAAAGTGCGACGCGTCTCTCCGCACGTATCGCCATTCAAACCCAGGAGGCCGAATTTGCCGCGCGACTGGCCGCGATTGAGAACGAGCGCAAGGTGATCGATCAGCAGATGCTGCAAAACGCGGACACCATCCGCGGCCTGCAGAGCAACACCCAAGGGCTTGAACAGCAACTCAAGCTGTTGCGGGAAGAAATCGCCGACACGAGTTATCTCCTCGCAAAGGGCCTCGCCCGGAAACCACGTTTGCTGGCCTTGCAACGCGCCGAAGCCGAGGCCACCGGACAGGTCGATCGTAATGCCGCGTCAATCTCGGAGATGCAGGGCAAGATCGCGGAGTTGCAGGACAGACGCCGGCAGCTGGGGTTCAACCAAAATCAGGATATCGCCAAGCAGCGGCATGCGACCAGCGAGGAGATCGGCGACCTCAGACATCGAATTGCCGCGTTGCGTGCCCAGCTTGTCCGGTCTGAATTGCGTGCCCCGGAAAGTGGAAGGATCGTCGGCCTCAACAGCAGGGACCTCAATGCCGTGCTTGGACCTCGGGAAACCCTTTTGGAAATCGTTCCGATGCAAGATCGGCTTGTCATCGAGGCGACATTGAAGCCTGCCGATCGGGAAGAGGTCTATGTCGGACAGATGGCGCGTGTGCGAGTTCACGCGCTGAACATTCGCCGCCGGCCGATGCTTGAGGGAAGGGTGGTCGGCGTTGCGGCAGACGCACTGACCGACACCCATTCCGGTGACAGCTCCTATTTGGCCGAGGTTGAGCTGGACCCCAACGCGCCGACGGCCTCCTACATCTCCACATTGATGCCTGGAATGCCTGTCGAGATATTTGTCGAGACGGGGGAACGAACCTTTGCGGAATATCTTTTGCAGCCGATGACGTTACGGATCAACCGTGCGTTCAGGGAGAATTAAGCGCTGGTAAGGGGTGGGCCGGCCTATGAGGGAGGCGACCGTGCATGAGTGCAGTAAGGCACTACCTTCCGCACAGGATGATTTTCGTTCCGATTGCGTCGAGCGCGCCTCGAAGCAAGGCAATGACGGATGCGGTCCGTCTGGGTCTTGTCCGGAGCCACGCCCGCAACAGGCCGCAATGGAATATTTCGCGAAGGCCATGGCGGAATTGCTCGGCTGCCGGAGCTGCTACGTAGCCATGCTATCCGCCTCCGGGCTGGAAGAAGCCAGGATCGGAGATGCTCCTGCCGATCCGTCATGCGCGGCGATGGTTGAGCGATTTGCGCGCAAGGGTACAGCCGAGGACGTCGCCTCGCTCGAGCCGATCAATTCCCGGACCTCCTTCGTCCGCAAGTTGATCGGCGCGGAACCCCCGGTAAAGAGTCATTCAGTCATTGGCAGGTTTGCTTCCGATGAGCGAACCACGGTCGTGTTCGTGGCTGGATGGCGACCGGCCGCGCTTGCGGCATCGGAGATTCCGGGCTTGGCGCATACCGTGCGCCCGTTATGGAAGGCTGCTCATTCACTTGCCCGGCAAGCGCCGGGGCAGGTCGATGCGCAACTCTGGCTCGAAGAGCTGACCTTTCCCGCCATCGTCGTGGACCAGGGCCTGCACATTTACGCAGTCAATCGTGGTGGACGCGTGCTGCTTGCCAAGCGCGAGCTGCTCAGGATGGAAGGAGGCAGGCTTGCTGGCTCATGCGCTTCCGTGACCGAGAGCTTGCGGGGGGCAATCGGGAAAGTGCTCATCGAGAGCGGGACTCATGGATGGTTCAACACTACGGTACCGCTTTCGACGGATCGTCAGCAATTCGCCTTCGCCAAGATCGGCGCTGTTCCAACGCATGACAAGCTGGGACAGGCCCTCATCGTCGTGCCGCAATTCGATGACGTGCAGGGCGCGCACTGCATCGCATCTGCCTTCGGCTTGAATTGGGCTGAGGAAAGAATCGTCGCCCGGATTCTTCAATTCCAGTGCCCTCGCGATATTGGAGCCGAGCTTGGGCTGACCGAGGCAACGGTGCGAACCTACACCAAGAGGATCATGCTCAAACTGGGGATCAATCGGCAGTCGGAGTTCTTTCTTCTGTATCATCTCACCCAGTCGCCTTTTGGCGCCGGCAGGCGCGAGAACTGGGTGAGCCGGCCGGCCTCCGAGGGTCGATTGGACGAAGAGGGTCCGATGAGATTGCGGACGGCTGGCAAGCATTCGCCTGACTGAGTACGGGGTTCTCCGCGATGTCGAGGCGCATGAGCTGCGCAGGTTTTCTCTACCGGGCGTTCGCTGCCTTGGCATTGGCCGGGGCCGGCTTCCCTGCACATGCCCAGAGCATTCAATTGGCGCTGCCGATTACCTGCGAGCCTGGCCGCACCTGCTACATCCAGAATTACACGGATCTCGATCCGTCGCGGTCGGCGCGAGATTACAAGTGCGGCACGCTGACTTATGACGACCACAACGGCACCGATTTTCGTTTGCCCTCACTGGCAGCGCAAAAGGCCGGCGTGGACGTGCGCGCGGCGGCAGGCGGTCGCGTTCTTCGTACACGCAATGACGCGCCGGACGGCGCTTTCACAAAATCGGGACGCGAAGCGGTGCGCGAGGCCGAATGTGGCAATGGCATCGTCATCGAACATCCGGAGCAGTGGGAAACCCAGTACTGCCACCTCGCCGCCGGCAGTGTGTTGGTCAAGCCTGGAGACAAGGTCGACCTCGGACAGCCGATCGGCCGTGTCGGGCTCTCCGGCCTCACGGAGTATCCTCACCTGCATTTCACCGTGAGGCACAATGGCGCGGTGGTCGATCCCTTTGCGTATGGTGTTCGCCCCGAGTCTTGCGAGGGCGGTCAATCGCTCTGGCTTGCTGCCCTCCGCCCGAAACTCGAGTACCAGGAACGAGCCATCCTCAATGCGGGCTTTACGACGGGGCCGGTCACGATGGAACTCATCGAGGACGGCAGTGCCGAGAGCCAAAAGCCGTCCGCCGGTTCGATGGCGATCGTCGCGTTCGTGCGGGCCATCGGGCTGAAGGCGGGCGATGCGCAATGGCTGGTCATCAAGGATCCCCTCGAGAACGTCATCGCGGAAAATCGGTCTGCACCACTTCAGGCCAACAAGGCGCAATTCATGCTCTTTGCGGGGAAGAAGCGACCTCCCGGGGGGTGGGAACGCGGCTCCTACAAGGCCACTTATGTTGTCGAGCGCGATGGTCAGATCGTGCTCAGGAAAGACCTGGAGCTCATGCTCTAGCGTTGCATCTGTGCTTGGGGAGACCCGCGCCACGGGCCTTTTGAAGGCCTGATCGGTTGCCGGAACGGCCCGCTCCCGCTATAGGGCGTGGAGAGGGTGAACCATGTCCGATATGCGTTTGATTGTTGCTGGGGCAGGCGGCCGGATGGGCCGGGCGCTGGCACGAGCGATTGCCGACACCGAAGGCGCGGTGCTGGCGGGAGCCCTGGAGGCGCCCGGCTCGGAGCTGCTCGGCAAGGATGCCGGCGTACTCGCGGGCCTGCCGGCCAACGGCGTCAAACTCTCGGCCGACCTCTGGGCGATGTCGAAAGATGCCGACGGCATCCTGGATTTCACCGTGCCGGCCGCGACCATCGCCAACGTCGCGATCGCGGCCGAGCGCGGCATCGTGCACGTCATCGGCACCACCGGACTGTCGGCCTCCGACAACGCCGTGATCAAGAGCGTCACCAACCGTGCGGTCGTGGTGCAGTCGGGCAATATGAGCCTGGGCGTCAATCTGCTCGCCGCGGTGGTCAAGCGCGTCGCCAAGGCACTCGACGAGAGCTTCGACATCGAGGTCGTGGAAACCCACCACCGCATGAAGATCGATGCGCCCTCGGGCACTGCGCTGATGCTGGGCCAGGCCGCTGCCGCCGGCCGCGGCATCTCGCTCGATGAGCATTCGGATCGCGGCCGCGACGGCATCACCGGCGCGCGCAAGCCGGGCGACATCGGCTTTGCCTCCTTGCGCGGCGGCACCGTCGCCGGCGAGCACAGCGTGACCTTCCTCGGTCCGTTCGAACGCCTGACGCTGTCGCATCTCGCCGAAGACCGCATGCTGTTCGCACACGGCGCGCTCAAGGCGGCGCTGTGGGCGCATGGCAAGAAGCCGGGGCACTACTCCATGGCCGACGTGCTCGGTCTCGCAGACATCTGAGCGAGCCGGAGCATGAACCGGACCCGAAGGGCCGCGTTAGCGCAAGATGTGAAGCGGCTTTCCGCCAAGATCATTCCTCAACAATAACCTGAATGGAAAGCAGTCAATGAGCGAACGTCTCCTCGTGCTCGTGCGCCACGGTCAGAGCGAGTGGAATCTGAAGAACCTGTTCACGGGCTGGAAGGATCCTGATCTCACCGAGCTCGGCGTGAAGGAAGCCACGGAAGCCGGCCGCAAGCTGAAGGCACAGGGCCTCGTGTTCGACGTCGCCTACACCTCGGTCTTGACGCGCGCGCAGCACACGCTCGATCTCATTCTCGGCGAGCTCGACCAGAAGGGCCTGCCGACCTCCAAAGACCTCGCGCTGAACGAGCGCGACTATGGCGATCTCTCCGGCCTCAACAAGGACGACGCCCGCAAGAAATGGGGCGAGGACCAGGTGCTGATCTGGCGCCGCTCCTACGACGTGCCGCCGCCCGGCGGCGAAAGCCTGAAGGATACGCTGGCGCGCGCGTTGCCCTATTACGTGCAGGAGATCCTGCCCGGCGTGCTCAACGGCAAGCGCACGCTGGTCGCCGCCCACGGCAATTCGCTGCGCGCGCTGATCATGGTGCTGGAGAAGCTCTCGCCCGAAGGCATTTTGAAGCGCGAGCTCGCGACCGGTGTGCCGATCATCTACCGGCTCAACGCGGATTCGACGGTGGCCTCAAAGCTGGATCTGGCGGGGTAGTCCATGAATGCGCAGCTTCCTGACCTGTCAAACGAATGGGATAAAAAAAAGCTGCGCAATTGGATGGCGAACGCTAAGCGCCTAAAGCGCGATGATGTTTATCATGCAGCGTTTCGCCAGCTTTGCCGAATTGAAGGGCGCAATATTGACGATCCACTGGAATCTGAGTTTGCGGTCGTGATGCGAGCCTTGGAAGAAGCCTTGTCGGAAGAAAGCGGCACGACAAAGCGTCTGAGCAGGACTCGTCAGAAACTAGGCAGAGTTGGCGTAAGGCAAACGTTGGCCGACTTGGCAATGAAGCCCACACCCTCGACGGGCTTCTTGAAGTTGGTCGAGTTTGGAATGGCCAAGGAGCTGTCCGCAGAGGCACTAGTTATCAAGTACTCAAGCGAATTTTCTTCAGAGACGGTGGAAGCCGCAAAGAAGCGCTTGGCAGATTACGGCATTTCTTGAATGCTGCTGTAGCTCAGCTTCTGCACATCTCGCGTAGAGCTCACTGCATCCCCAGCTGCCCGGCCTCCCAGCCCAGCATCGCCTGCTTGCGGGTGATGCCCCAGTGATAGCCGGTGAGCGTGCCGCTCTTGCCGAGCGCGCGATGGCAGGGCACGACGAACGAGACCGGGTTCTTGCCGACCGCAGCGCCGACGGCGCGTGAGGCCTTCGGGCTGTTGATGTTGCAGGCGATGTCGGAATAGGACACCGCGCGACCCATCGGGATCTTCAGCAGCGTCTCCCACACCCGTACCTCGAAATCGGTGCCGATCATCACCACGCGCAGCGGCTGGTCCGGCCGCCACAGCTTGGTGTCGAAGATGCGCTGTGCGAGCGGTGCGGTGCCTTCGTGATCCTCGACGTAAGTTGCGTTGCGCCATCGCCGCGTCATGTCGGCGAGCGCGACCTTCTCATCACCGGGATCGGCGAACGCAAGGCCTGACAGGCCGCGGTCGGTGGCGATCACGATCGCCGTGCCAAAGGGCGAGGGATGGAAGCCGTAGCGCAGCGTCAGGCCCGCGCCGCCGTTCTTCCATTCGCCGGGCGACATCGCTTCATGGGTGACGAAGAGATCGTGCAGCCGGCCCGGTCCTGAAAGACCTGAGTCGAGCGCGGCATCGAGAATGCTCGCGGAGTCCCGCAACAGTCCCTTGGCGTGATCGAGCGTCAGCGCCTGCATGAACGCCTTCGGCGTGATCGAGGCCCAGCGGCGGAACAGATGGTGCAGCTCATCCGGCGTGACGCCCGCCGCATCCGCCATCGCTTCGATGGCCGGCTGGGTGCGCCAGTTCTCCGAGATGAATGCGATCGCCCGGCGCACGGAGTCGTAATCGCGCAACGCGGCGTTCTGGGAGCCCGGCTTGGCCAGGCGCTGGTCATTTATGGCGAGTGTCATCATGACTGGAAATGTAGGCGTGGCGCCGGGCCGAAACCACCCGATTTCCGATCCGGACTCAGGAGACCGGGTTGTAGGTCGGGCCGCGCTTGGCGGCGTTCAGGGCCTCAACCAAGCCTTTGTAAAAACTTGCTTTTTCGTCCGGGCCGAGGAAGCGGGCGATCTGGATCTGGTGGCCGCGCGAGATCAGATAGAGATGCTCGATGCCAAAATCCTCGTCGACCTCCATGTCGAGGCGGACCCAGAGCGGATTGAACGTCCATTCGGCGACCTGGCCGCGATGACTGACGCGCCGCACCCGCAGCTCAGACGTCGTGACCGAAATCTCCTCGCGCGCCCGCGCGGTGCGGAAATTAGCCTTGAAGGCCCACCAGATCACCAGCACGTCGAGGCCGAAGAAGCCGAACACCGGCCACGCACCCATCATCAGGAAGGCGAGGCCGGTGGCAAAGCTCACCACGCTCAGGAACAGCATCACGGCGAGGAAGCCGGTGCGGTTCAGCGAGCGGTGCGGCGTCAGGAGCGCGGAGAAGATCTGAGGCTCCGTCTCGCTTTCAGATCGCCCGCGCTCAATTTCGTTGCCTGTGCTCATCGTCCCTCAGTATATCCGGATCATGGCGAAAATCACCCGCAAGCCGGCCCCGCGCAAAGCGTCCGTGCCGAAGAAAAAGGCAAAGGCGATAGTTGCGAAGCCGAAGGCTCCCGCCAGGAAATCGCTCAAGGCCACAAGACCCAATTCTACCAAACCTTGGACGCCGGCCGAGATCCACGAGGTCTTCAGCCGTTTCCGCAAGGCCAATCCGGAGCCGAAAGGCGAGCTCGAGCACGTCAATCCGTTCACGCTGCTGGTCGCGGTGGTGCTGTCGGCGCAGGCCACCGATGCCGGGGTCAACAAGGCGACACGCGCATTGTTCGAGATCGCCGACACGCCGCAGAAGATGCTCGACCTCGGCGAAGAACGCTTGCGCGAATACATCAAGACCATCGGCCTCTATCGCACCAAGGCCAGGAACGTGATTGCGCTGTCGGCAAAGGTGCTCAGCGAATTCGGCGGCGAGGTGCCGCGCACGCGCGCCGGGATCGAATCTCTGCCAGGCGCCGGGCGCAAGACCGCCAACGTGGTGCTCAACATGGCCTTCGGCGAGCACACCATGGCGGTCGACACGCATGTCTTCCGGGTCGGCAACCGCACCGGGCTCGCGCCCGGCAAGACGCCACTCGAAGTTGAGCTCGGTCTCGAAAAGGTGATCCCGGCCGAGTTCATGTTGCACGCCCATCATTGGCTGATCCTGCATGGCCGCTATACTTGCCTCGCCCGCAAGCCGCGCTGCGAGGTTTGCCTGATCAACGATCTCTGCCGGTGGCCGGAGAAGACGGTCTGAGGTGGCGCCGTCGTTTCGGGGGGCGATGTGAAGCAAGCCGGTTTTGGGGACATGTCGTGAGTCAGCAAGAACAAATCTCATCGCCATCGCCATCGCCATCGCCATTGCCATCGCCATCGCCACCGCCACCGCCGGCCGCGGCACCGGCTCCGCCGCCGAAGCCGACACAGCGGCCGGCGAGCTCGCTCTGGGGCCGGCTCGCGATCCCCCTGTTCGCCGTGATCGTCGCGCTCGCCTTCGTGGCACTGGCGACGCTGCGCTTCGACGAATGGGTCGGCAACGCCGTGGTCCAGACCACCAACGACGCCTATGTGCGCGCCGATCTGACGCGGCTTGCAAGCCGCGTCTCCGGCGAAGTGCTGACCGTCGGGGTCTCCGACTTCCAGCGCGTCAAGGCCGGCGATCTCCTGATCCAGATCGATCCCGCCGACTACCAGGCCCAGGTCGCGCAGTCCGAGGCCGCTGTCGCCGCCGCGCAGGCCGTGCTCGACAATCTGAGCAACCAGGTCGAGCTGCAATATGCGACCATCGCGCAGGCGCAGGCCGCGCAGCTGTCCGCGGAAGCGTTGGAAGTCGAGGCCCGGCAGGAGCAGGATCGCCAGAAATCCCTGACGCAGACGGAAGCCGGCACGCGGCAGCGGCTGGAACAGGCCGTCGCGGGCTATGCGAAGGCGCAGGCCGACGTACGTGCCAGTCGCGCCGTCATCGCCGCGCAGCAGCATCAACTCGAAGTTCTGCAGGGCACCAAGAAGCAGCGCGCCGCCGATGTCGCGGCGGCCAAGGCGACGCTGGCGAGCGCGAAGCTGAAGCTCGGCTATACCAGGATCACCGCGCCGTTCGACGGCGTCGTCGGCGAGCGCCAGGTGCAGCCCGGCGACTACGTCAACATCGGCACCAACCTCATCAACGTGGTGCCGCTGCCGAAGGTCTATGTGATCGCGAATTACAAGGAGACCCAGCTCACGCATGTCGCGCCGGGCCAGCCGGTCGAGATCACCGTCGATGGCTTCCCGCGCGAGAAGCTGCGCGGCAAGGTCGAGCGCATTGCGCCCGCGACCGGCGCGCAGGTGGCCCTGCTGCCGCCGGACAATGCGACCGGCAATTTCACCAAGGTCGTGCAGCGCATTCCCGTGCGCATCCAGTTCGACGACAACCAGCCGCTGCTGGCGCGGCTGGTGCCGGGCATGTCGGTCGTCACCAGCATCGACACGAAGGCCGCGAATGGCGGAAAATGACGATGCCGGCCGCGGACCTCTGTCGCGCGGCGGCATCGCGCCACAGCCGTTGTTTGCCGTGGCGGCGGTGCTGCTCGGCTCGTTCCTCGCCAATTTCGACAGCCGGCTGACCACGGTCGGTCTGCCGGACCTGCGCGGTGCGTTCTCGCTCTCGTTCGACGAGGGCGCCTGGCTTTCGACCGCAGGCATCGGCTCGCAGATCCTGATTGCGCCGGCGGTGGCGTGGCTCGCGACGGTGTTCGGCCTGCGCCGCGTGCTCGGCATCCCGAGCCTCGTCTACGCCGCGGTGTCGCTGATCATTCCCTTCGTGCACGATTATCCGACGCTGCTCGCGCTCAGCGTCGTTCATGGCCTGCTGCTCGGCACCTTCGTGCCTGCGACGCTCATGATCGTGTTACGAAACCTGCCGATCCGATGGTGGGTGCCGGCGATCTCGCTCTATTCGATCCGGGTCGGCTTTGCGCTGGATACGTCGAGCTCCCTGGTCGGCTTCTATGTCGACCATCTCGGCTGGCAATGGATGTACTGGCAGAGCGTCGTGATCGCGCCCTTGATGGGCCTGATGGTTTATCTGGGCACGCCGAGCGAGCCGGTGAACCGCACGCTGCTGCGCGAGGCCGATTGGGGCGGCATGCTGCTGCTCGGCGCCGCGGTCTCGATGATCTATGCCGGCCTCGACCAGGGCAATCGCCTGGACTGGCTCAACTCGGGGACGGTGATGGCGCTGCTCGTCAGCGGTGTGGTGCTGTTCGCAGGCTTCCTCGTCAACGAGTCGCTGGTGCGACAGCCCTGGGCGCATGTGAACGTGCTGTTCTCGCGCAATGTCGGGTTGGGGCTGATCTTGATCCTGCTCTACACGCTGACCAGCCTCTCCAACTCGTCGCTGGTGCCGAATTTCCTCGGCAATGTCGTTCTGCTCCGGCCGGAGCAGAGCGGGATGCTGCTGCTCACCTATGGCGCGCTGCCGATGTTCGTGCTGGTGCCGATCTCGATCTGGCTGCTGCGGCATTTCGATACGCGGCTCGTCGTGGTGCTGGGTTTTGCCTGCTTTGCCGCGGCCAATCTCTGGGGCACGCAGCTCAGCCATGTCTGGGCGCGCGAGGATTTTGTCGGCATCGTGCTGCTCCAGGCGATCGGGCAGTCGCTGCTCCTGCTGCCGATCATCATCACGCTGCTGTCGAACGCCGATCCGAGCCGCGCCACCTCCTTTGCCGCCTACATCCAGATCATGCGGCTCGGCGGCGCGGAGATCGGCATCGCGCTGATGGGAACGTGGCTGCGCGTGCGCGAGCAGGTCCATTCCTTCTATCTCGGCCAGGACCTTGTGGTCGGCAATGCCGACGTGGTGGGTAGGCTCAAGCAGCTCGCCGATTACTTCGCGGCCCACGGCACCGGCATGGCGCAGGCGCGCGCGGTCGGCACGCTCGCGGGCCTGGTGCAGCGCGAGGCCAATGTGCTCGCCTATATCGACGGCTTCTGGCTGTGCTTCTGGCTAGCGATGGTCGCGCTCGGCGTCGTCGCGCTGATCACCCGGGCGCCACCGGGCCCGTTCACGCCGGCGCCGTTCGGTTTCGCCAAGATGCTGCTGCGCAAATGCGGGGTGCAAGTGAACTGAGAGGCCTCACCGCATCTGCCGCGCCGGCTCGATCAGCTCGGGCCGCGGCCCCGACAGGCGCTTGTGCATGTGGACCATGAACGCCATGCCGAAGATCGGCGTCGCCAGATTGACGATCGGGATCGAGACGAAGGCCGCAATGAAAAGGCCGGCGGTGAAGATGGTCGCGGCGTTGTCGCGCCGCATCGCCCTGGCCTCCTCCGGCGAACGGAAGCGCATCGCGGCGAGCTCGAAATATTCGCGCCCGAGCAGCCAGGCGGCGGCGACGAAGAAGATCAGGAATCCGGCACCGGCGAACAGGACCAGCGGCAACGCCACCAGATAGACCACGATCGTCAGCAGCGCGGTCTTGACGCCCTCGTAGATCGCCTGGCTGAACGGCAGCGCAGCGCCCGGCCGCTCGGCGGGATAATGCTCGCGCTCGACGATGTCGGCGACGTCGTCGACGAACAGGCTCGCCACCAGCGAGGTGATCGCAGGCATCAGGAACACGCCGCCGAACACGACGCCGAGGCCCGCCGTGATCGAGACGATCCAGGCGAGGACCTCGAGCGAGGAATGCCAGCTCGGCCCGAGCAGGCCTTCCAGCCAGACCTCGCCATAGGTCGCAAACCAGCTCAGCAGCCGCTGCAAGCCGATCGCCAGCACGATGATCAGCACCAGTGCAAGCCCGATCGATCGCCACAGGATCGAGCGCATCGGCGGCGAGATCAATTGCGACAGCGCCTTTACGGCGGCATCGAGCATCGGAGTACCTCTCAGCAAAACCACCCGCGAGAGGTAGACATGCGCGGAAGGTTCGACAAGAGGTCGAGCCTTCCGGGACAGATTGCCGCGCCCGGAGCTTCGGTTCTGATTGAATCAGAACGGAAGCTCAAGGCGCTTGTTTTGACGCGTTTTCTTCGCGCGAGCCGGCAGCCACTTCGCTTGAAGACGCTCTAGCTCACCCTGATGACGAGGGCATAGTTCTGCGGCGCGACGGCGATGGAATGAGCGATGACCGATATCACCGCTTCGCCGGCCGGCAGATTCTCGAAGCTGACCTGCTCGACATTGTTCCTGCGGTCGAAGTCCTTCGAGCCGGCCGGCATGTTGCCATGGCGTTCCTGCTTGTTGGCCACCACGACGAGATCGAGGTCGCTTTGCAGGCCTTCGCCGGGCGGATCGGTCCAGACCAGCGTGACCTTCAGGCGGCTGCTTCCCGCCGGTATCGTGACCGTGCGGTCTTCGCGGTCCCCGGCGTCCAGCTTCTTCTTCTCGTCGAAGAACTGCAGCTCTTCGTTGGCGGCATGGGGACCGACCACGGCCTGAACGTCGACCCGGCCGAAGCCCTGGCTGTTGTTCGCGACGGACCCCGCCTCTGACGGATGGTATTGTCCGGCGAGACTGCGTGCTCCGTTGATGACGAGCGCCTTGAGCAGTGCGGCGCTCGGCGACTTCAGTCCCTGGCTTTTCCTCAGGAACGCCCGGACCACCGCGACGGACCCGGCCACCAGCGGCGTCGCCATGCTGGTGCCGCCCTCGAACATGTAGAGCGGGTCTTGCGAGAGCTTCCATCCCTTCGATTTCGTGGCGCGGGATCGGGTTGACAGAATGAACGATCCCGGCGCCACGACGTCGGGCTTGATGCGCTCGTCGTTGGTGGGTCCGCGGCTGCTGAACGCCACCATGCCTTCGGGATTGTTGGCCACACGATCGGAGCTGATCGGCGTGGCCGGAAAATCGTCTGGCCACGCCCTGCCGTAGGTCATGGCCTCGTTGGGGCGATTGTTCTCGCAGGCGCCGATGGTGAGGCAGTTCTTGGCCGTACCCGGCGGCGTCACGGAGTTGGGGTCGACCTGGCCATTGCCATCCTTGTCGCTGCCCTCATTTCCCGCGGCGAAGCAGATCAGCATGTCGCGGTGCGCGTAGACGAATGTGTCGAGCTCGTTGGCCTGGGAGTCGTACACGCCGAAATTTCCGACGCTGCCCCAGGAGTTGGAATGGATTCGCGCCTTGTCCGTCTTGTAGGGCGGACCGAACAGCGCATCGAGGCTGTCGGGCAGGCCGCCGAGATTGCCGCCGCTGTCGAGCACGGATTGCAGAACCAGCTTGGCACCCGGAGCCGTACCGCGGATCGGGCCGTCGCTTTTCGATACGCCGTCGCCGAGGGCCGAACCCGCGACATGGGTGCCGTGACCATCAGGATCGTCTTTGCGCCCGGGCCGGCCGAGCGCGTAGAGCTTCTTGACGCGTCCCTTGAAGGCCGGGTGCGTGTTCGTGGTCGATCCCTTGTCGAAACCGGTATCGGCGATCGCGATGATCTCGCCCGCGCCTTCGCCGCCATTGCTGGGCGTCGCCGCGGGAACGCGAAGAATGCCTCGCGCGATGTTGTTGAGCAGCTTGCGGGGAAAGACCTTCTCGACGCTGCGTACCTCGTCGAGCGCCGCGACGTCGGCAAGACGGCGCATCTTCAGCGTCACCCGCACCTTGGCAGTGCCCGGAACGACGTCGTCGAGCTGCACATGCGCCGCTTCCGCGATCTTCTTTGCAGCGGCCTTCACGCCGACATTGCGGTGGAGCATGACGTCGACGGTCACGCTGGTGCGGTCGAGCGCCGCCGGCTTTGCCGCAAGCGCGCGCGCCGCAGCGACGCCTCCGGGTTGGGTGTCGAGGTTGCGCAGTGCCGGCGCGATCTTCACGATGCCCGGGTAGAGGTCTGCCCATGTTACGAACGGCAGTTTCCGCACCTTGTCGAGCCCGGCCGCCGGAAAGTGACAGATGACGGCGCTGCCCGGGACGGCTTCCAGGATCTCGGCGCCGGCCTTGGCGAGCTGCCCTCTGCGCTCGGCGTTGAGCGGCTGGTTGGTCTGCACGATGATGTAGTCGGATTCCTTCGCATTCGCATGATCCAGCGACAGCGCCGCGCGTTCCGCGTGCGGAGCCGAAGGATCGATGGTGATGCCGTTGATCGTGATCTGCGCCATGGCCGTTCCACTCTCCCTGATTGATTGTCCGTCCTTTGTCGTCTGCGCTGGCCGGATCGCTCGGCTCAAGGCTCCGCCGCGATGCTGGCCCAGCAGGTGATGGCGCTACAGACCGTGCTCCAGCGGCCGAACCCCTTGTAGATCTTGGCGGCGATCTGCTCCTGCTGCTGCAAGGTGCCTTCGGCCTTGATCTGCGGATCGGAGACGTTGCGGATCGCGAGCCAGCGCGGTGCCTTGTCGCCCATCTCCTGCGCGACCAGGCCAAGGATGGCATCGCCATTTCGGAGACGTCGCCGAGCCCCTGGAGATGGAAGTGGTCGTCCGAGGTGTCGAAGCCGAAGAAGTCGGTGGTGACCACGGAGGAGGACAGGCCGCTCGGCTTCACGACGAAGATCTTCGGCGCCCTTGTATTGTCCTTCGGCAATTGCCCGGCATTGGCCTTGAACAGCGTCTTGGCCTGCGCGAATTTCTTCGTCACCGCGGATCTGCTGGAAAAATGCTCCTGCGCGAACGGCTGCTTCTTGAACTTCGACAGGCAGTCGAAGCGAACGATCGGGCTGACGACGACGTCGCCGACCTCGAATTCCTTGCCGATGCCGCCGGCCGTGCCCGTGGTGATGACGAGCGTCGGCTGCACCTCGGTGATGATCTGGCGCCAGACATCGATGTTCGGCAGCTGCGGACCGTCCTGCGACATGTGCGAATCGGATTTGAAGATCACGACCTTCTTCTTGCCGATCGTGGTGGTCCAGTAGGTGCCGAGCCGTTTCAGCTCCTTGGCCGGACAGCCGTTGCGCATCTTCTTGGAGATGGCCGCGTAATTGTGCGTATAGGGTAGGTAATCGTTGCGGGAGTCCTTGCCCGGCGTCAGCACGCGGCTGAGGGCGTGCCCTTCGTCGACGGTCCAGGTCACGACCAGCACGTCGGCGCGCGGCAGCGGTCCCTTGCCGTTGCCCTTCGGCTTCGGCCCGGTTTGCGGCGCCAGCCCTTTCGGCCAGGCAATGTCGGTGAAGCGCGACAGCCCGGTCGAGGTCGAGAAGGCCATGAACTCGCGGCCCTCGCTCGATTCGGAATCGAAATCGATGATCTCGCGCCGAAAGTCTTCGGTCGTGACCTTCGCGGATTTCTTCACCGCGCCCTTGGCCACGCGTTTCACCACGAAGGTGTCGGGCGGGGGCGGCGTCGTGATCGGATCAAAACCGAGATTTCTCTCAACCCATTTGCGGTCAGCACGCATCGCATTGTCTCCGCCAAATTGATTTTCAGACGTCTGATTTCGACAAACGTCTTCCGTTGGTCGGCCAGACAAGCCAACGGTTGCAATTTTAAATCGAAATCCTTGTCGCCGAATGGTCGTGAGTATTGACCGATTCCGTGCCGATCTGAGCCAGTCGGATGTTGCCCCTGCCAAACAAGAGGTTTTCCGAAAAAATATCGCTCAAATGCCTGAACCAATTTGGGTTTGAGATTACACCTATAGTTGAGATGCGACAATCTGCCTTCCAATCACAAACGGAGGAAGTCATGGCAAGCTCGACCACGCGCGTGACGCTGGCGAACAGCGCACGGAAATTGCCAAAGGGGGCCAAGCTCGTCGGCGCAGCCGACCCCAAGCAGGAAATCGAGATCAGCGTTCGCCTGCGCGCGAAGCGTGCCGACGATGAGCAGGTGATGACGCTCGGCGCGCAACCGCCGCGCGAGCGGCAGTATCTCTCGCGTGCCGAGTTCGGCGCAGAGATGGGTGCTGATACCGCCGACGTCGCCAAGATCGACGATTTCGCGCATCACCACGATCTCAACGTCAAGAGCGTGCATCTGGCGTCCCGCACCGTGAAGCTGACCGGGACGGTGAAGGCCATGAGCGCAGCCTTCGGCGTCAAGCTCAACAAGGTCAGATACGAGGGCGCGACCCATCGCATGCGTAAAGGTAGCGTGCAGATCCCGGCCGAGCTCGCAGGTATCGTGGTCGGCGTGCACGGCCTGGACAACCGGCCGGTGGCGCAACCCCACTTCCGCCGCAAGCTGCCGCAGAAGGGCGCAGCCGCACGCGCCGCGCAGGGCGGCAGCTTCTCGGTCGATCAGATCGCCCAGCTCTACAATTTCCCCGGCGGCGAGACCGGCGCCGGCCAGTGCATCGCCATCATCGAGCTCAACGACATCGACCAGAAAGGCCATCCCACGGGCGCCGGCTACAAAACGTCAGACCTGCGCACCTTCTTCAAGAAGGCGGGCATCCCGATGCCGAAGATCGCGCCCGCGAGCGTCGACGGCGGCGCCAACAAGCCCGGCCATTCCGACGCCGACGGCGAGGTCGTGCTCGACATCGAGGTGGCCGGTGCGATCGCGCCCGGCGCCAGGATCGTGGTCTATTTCGCGCCCAATACCACCAACGGCTTCATCGATGCGGTCAAGGCCGCCGTCCACGACACCGCGCGAAAACCTTCGGTGATCTCGATCAGCTGGGGCGGGCCGGAAGACCAGGAAGGCTCGCAGCAATTCGTCGACGGCCTGAACGAGGCGATCCGCGACGCCGCCGCGATGGGCGTCACCGTCTGCGTTGCCTCCGGCGACAATGGTTCGGCTGACATGGGCGCGGACTGGGACGGCAAGCCACATGCAGATTTCCCGGCCTCGAGCCCGTTTGCACTCGCCTGCGGCGGCACCAATCTGAAGGCGCCGAACGGCGATATCAACGAAGTGGTCTGGAACGGCGGGCCGCAGGGCGGCGCAGGCGGCGGCGGTGTCAGCGTCGTGTTCCCGCGGCCGCAATACCAGGCCCAGGCCCATGTGCCGAAATCACCGACGCATCACAATGGTCGGGGGGTGCCCGATGTTGCCGGCGATGCCGATCCCGCGACCGGCTACCAGATCTTCCTTAACGGCGTCGGCACCACCATCGGCGGCACAAGTGCCGTGGCGCCGCTGATGGCGGGGTTGATCGCCCGCATCAACGAGGCGACGACGAAGAAATTCGGCAAGACCGTCGGCTTCATCAACCCGCTGATCTACGCCGCGCACACGCAAGGTGTGTTCCGCGACATCACGGTCGGCAACAATGACATCACCGGCGATCTGCACGGCATGTACAAGGCCGGCCCCGGCTGGGACGCCTGCTCCGGCCTCGGTGTCCCCAACGGAGAAGCGCTGCAGAATTTACTCTCGGCGTGAGGTTCTCTCTTCCTTCTCCCCTTGTGGGAGAAGGTGGCGCGAAGCGCCGGATGAGGGGTATCCTTCCGCGCGTTCAGAATTCGCGGAGAAATACCCCTCACCCGTCTCACCGCTGCGCGGTGAGCCACCCTCTCCCACAAGGGGAGAGGGTTAAGCGCGTGTGCGACTCGCTCCTACTCGTGCCGGTGCCCGTGCTTGCGCGCCTTCGCCTGCTTCCCTTCACCGGTCGGGATCATCACCACGCGGCCGTAGCGGACGCCGCGTTCGGCGATGATGTGGTCGGCGAAATGCCTGACCTCGCCGGCGTCGCCGCGCAGCGCCGTCATCTCCATGCAATTGTTGTCGTCGAGATGGACGTGCAGGGTGGCCAGCGCGAGGTCGTGGTGGCCGTGGAATTCCTGCACCAGGCGTTTCGAAAGATCACGCGCGGCGTGGTCATAGACGTAGACGAGGCCGGCGACGCAGGGGCCGGTCTGTGCGGTGTCCTCGGTGCTCTGTTGCAGGCCGGCGCGCGCGAGGTCGCGGATGATCTCGGAGCGGTTCTGATAGCCGCGCGCTTCTGCAGCCGCGTCGATCTCCGCCAAAAGATCGTCCTCGATGGTGATCGTAATCCGCTGCATCAGGTCCTCTCCGCGCGTACCGCTCTTGTTACCTCGCCCCGCTTGCGGCGAGAGGTCGGAGTTCAAGCGTAGCTTGAATTCCGGGTGAGGGGGACTCTCCACGAGTCCAATTGTCACCGTGGTCGCGGAAGCAGCCCCTCACCCCGACCCTCTCAGTGCGAGCGAAGCTCGTCGCGGCCCCGTAAGAACGGGGCGAGGGAGCGCACCGTCATCATCACAGCCGGGTCCCGCGCAGCCGCAGCGCATTCCCGACCACGCTCACCGAGGACAGCGCCATTGCCGCCGCGGCGATGATCGGGGACAGTAGGATGCCGAACGCCGGGTAGAGGATGCCGGCCGCGATCGGAATGCCGGCGGCGTTGTAGATGAAGGCGAAGAACAGGTTTTGCCGGATATTGCTCATGGTCGCCTGCGACAGTCTTCGCGCACGCACGATGCCGGTGAGATCACCGCTCAACAGGGTGACGCCGGCGCTCTCCATCGCCACGTCCGTGCCGGTGCCCATGGCGATGCCGACCTCGGCGGCCGCCAGTGCGGGCGCGTCGTTGACGCCGTCGCCCGCCATCGCGACGCTGCGCCCGGCCTTTTGCAGCTTCGTCACCACCGCGCTCTTCTGGTCGGGCAGAACCTCGGCCTCGACCTCGGCGATACCGAGCCGGCGCGCCACCGCTTCCGCCGTCGTGCGATTGTCGCCGGTCAGCATGATGACCTTGATGCCTTCATCGGCCAGCGCCCTCAGCGCTTCCGGGGTCGAGGCCTTGACCGGATCGGCGATCGCGAACAGGCCGGCCAGCTTGCCGTCGACGGCCATGTTGATCACGGTGGCGCCGTCCTGGCGCATCCGTTCGGCCTCGGCATCGAGCGCTCCGGTGTCGATGCCGATCGACCCCAGGTATTTTGCGTTGCCGAGCACGATGCTCCTGCCGTCGATTATTCCGGTCGCGCCCTTGCCCGTCGGCGAGTCGAACTGTTCGACCTGAGCGAGGGTGAGTTGCTTCTCCTTCGCGGCGCGCACGATGGCGTCGGCGAGGGGATGCTCGCTGGCGCGCTCGACGCTGGCCGCAATGCGGAGGATGTCGTCCTCCGCAAAGCCGGCAGCCGGAACGATCGCGACCACCTTCGGCTTGCCCTCGGTCAGCGTGCCGGTCTTGTCGACCACCAGCGTGTCGATCTTCTCCATCCGCTCCAGCGCCTCGGCGTTCTTGATCAGCACGCCCGCCTGCGCGCCGCGGCCGACGCCGACCATGATCGACATCGGGGTCGCCAGGCCAAGCGCGCAGGGGCAGGCGATGATCAGCACGCTGACGGCAGCAACGAGGCCGAAGGCCAGCCGCGGCTCCGGTCCGAACCAGGCCCAGGCGGCAAAGGCGGCGATGGCGACGGCGATCACGGTCGGCACGAACCAGCCCGCGACCTGGTCGGCCAGCCGCTGGATCGGCGCGCGCGAGCGCTGCGCGTCCGCAACCATCTGCACGATCTGCGACAGCAGCGTCTCGCGCCCGACCTTGTCGGCGCGCATGATGAAGCCGCCCGACTGGTTGAGCGTCCCGGCGATGACTTTCGCACCGGGCTCCTTGGTGACCGGCATGGATTCGCCGGTGACGAGGGATTCGTCGAGCGCGGAGCGTCCCTCGAGGATAATTCCGTCGACCGGCACCTTCTCGCCGGGACGGACGCGCAAATGGTCGCCGGAGTGGAGCGCATCGATCTCGACCTCGTGCTCGCCGCCATCGGCATCGACGCGGCGCGCGGTTTTTGGCGCAAGCTGCAACAGCGCCTTGATCGCACCCGACGTCGCGTCACGGGCGCGCAGCTCCAGCACCTGGCCGAGCAGCACCAGCACGGTGATCACAGCGGCGGGCTCGAAATAGACGGCAACGGCGCCATCATGACCGCGGAAGGTCGCTGGGAAAATCTGCGGCAGGACAGTCGCGACGACGCTGTAGACATAGGCGACGCCCGTACCCATCGCGATCAGCGTGAACATGTTGAGGTTGCGGGTGACCAGAGACTGCCAGCCGCGGACGAAGAACGGCCAGCCGGCCCACAGCACGACGGGCGTGGCGAAGGCGAGCTGGATCCAGTTCGACAGCGCCGGATCGATCCAGTTATGTGGTCCCGCGAGATGGCCGCCCATCTCCAGCACCACCGGTGGCAGCGCCAGCGCGCCGCCGATCCAGAACCGCCGCGTCATGTCGGCGAGTTCCGGATTGGGCCCGGTCTCCAGGCTCGCGACCTCCGGCTCAAGCGCCATGCCGCAGATCGGGCAGCTGCCGGGTCCGACCTGGCGGATCTCCGGATGCATCGGGCAGGTGTAGATCGTGCCCGCGGGCATCTCTGGTTCGGGCGCCTTCTCTCTGGCGAGATACTTTGCGGGATCGGCGGCGAATTTGGTGCGGCAGCCGGCCGAGCAGAAATGGAAGGTCTCGCCGTGATGTGTGTGGTGATGCTTCGAGCTCGCGGGATCGACCGTCATGCCGCAGACGGGATCGAGGACCTTGGTCGCGGCGGCGCCATGGTCATGCGCGTGATCGCCGTGCCCGCCGCAGCAGGAGGACGCTGCGGGCTTGTCGACTGGCGGGGCAGCCTTGGGGGCGGCCTCGGGAGCAGCCTTGGCGGAACAGCCGCATCCGGACGATGTTTCCGACGTGTGATGGTGCCCGTGGTCGGCGTCGTTCATTGCCATGCTCCGGCCTTGCAGCATATACCCTACGGGGGTATATAGAGCGCATGCGCAAGGACATCAAGGCATCCGTCGGAAAACGTCTTGGCCGGATCGAGGGTCAGGTTCGCGGCCTCTCGAAAATGGTCGAGGAGGACCGCTACTGCATCGACATCGTGACGCAGATTTCGGCCGTGCGTGCCGCGCTGCGCCGGGTCGAGGAAGAGGTTCTGAAAGATCATGTCGCCCATTGCGTGGAGCACGCGATCGCGAGCGGCGACAAGGCCGATCAGCGCGAGAAGATCGCGGAGCTGATGGCGGTGATCGGGCGAGCGGAACGATAGGTCGTTACTTCCGTCATTGCGAGGAGCGCAGCGACGAAGCAATCCAGACTGCCTCCGCCGAGGGACTCTGGATTGCTTCGCTACGCTCGCAATGACGGTGGAAAGAGCGGTGCAACGTCTCTCGGCGTTCGCCGGGACGACAGCCGGCGCATTAGCTACGCCGCCATCTCCTGCGCGCGTCCCCGCGCGCGGTACATCGCCAGTTCGTTCAGCAGCACAAAATGCTCGGAGCAGATGGCGCCCATCTCCGCGGGCTGCGCGCTCACTTCTTCAGCCGGAACTTCAGTCGGCGCTTCTTCGTCAACCGTCTCAGGAACGAGCGGCGGCGCACTGAGCGTTTCTGGAAACACACTGAATGTGCCCGCTACCTCCTCGAGCGGCTTCTGCTTGTCGGCCCAGTGCAGCGCGGTGTAGTCGAAGCCGTGCACGATGGTGGGTTTGACGACTTCGAAATAGGGCGAGATGTCGAAGTCGCGGGGCATGTAGAGCGAGGAATCGCGGATGTGCAGGATCTCGCGGCGGGCGGCGCGGCTGCCGGCCTTGGTGATCTTCGGCAGGATCGGATAGCGCACGGCATCGAAGGCCTGCGCGATCAGCGCCGAGCAGATGATTTTTGTCGGATCGCCCGAACCGATCGAGATCATGCGCCGCCGCCAGCGTTGCGGGATCGGCAACGGGAACAGGAAGCGCATCAGGTCGACGATGTTCTTGGTGTCATAGCCGAAGCCGATGCGGTTGATCGCATAGCGGCAGACCGTGGTGCGGTCCTCATAGGACAGCCCGACCGGGCGGCAGACGCGGGTGTGATACGGGAAATATTTCGACAGCGGCGCCGAGGTGACGCCCTCGCCGATATTGGCCTCGATCAGCACATGCGGCTCGCCGTTGGGCTCCGTGGCGCCCTCGACCGGACCGACATAGAGCGCGGCATGGGACCAGGTCGACTGCGTCAGATATTTGATGATGCCGGAGATGCGGTTGTTGCCCTCGACCAGCAGCACGTCGCCGGGCTCGATGACGCCGCGCAGGTGCTCCGGGTCGCTCGGCGTGAACGGCTCGTAGCCCGGCACCTCCTTCGAGAGGTACGCGGCAATCAGCTTGCCGACTGAGTCCAGAACCGTCCCCATTTCAAACTCCCCCCACGGCCTTTTCCGGCCGTCTTTTTCCCTTCTCTATCATGGTCGAAACGTGTTGCAATTCGGTTCATCACTCTGTGAGATCAAGCACGATTGATTCACCATGATGGTTGCCGTGCAACACCAGATGCAGCAAGGTTCGCGGGCTGTTCCCGTTCGCCGCAAGTTCCCGGAAACCATGACATGACAATCACGCGCCGCAGCTTCCTATCGGCGTCGGCGGCCCTTGCCGCGATGCCGGTCCTGCGCGCGACTGCCGCACCCCTGCCGCGCGAGGCCGACATCGTCGTGATCGGCGCGGGAGCGGCCGGAATTGCCGCGGCGCGGCGCATCATGGCCGCCAACCGCAAGGTCGTGGTGGTAGAAGCGGCATCCCAGATCGGCGGCCGCTGTATCACGGACAGCACGACCTTCGACGTGCCGTTCGATCGTGGCGCACGCTGGATGCACAATCCCGAGACCAATCCGATGATCCGGCTGGCGCGCAGTGCCGGGCTCGACGTGCTGCCGGCACCGACCGGCCAGAAGATGCGTATCGGCCGCCGCAATGCGCGCGCGGGCGAGACCGAACAGTTCCTGGCGGCGCTGGTGCGCGCCAACCGCGCCATCGACGAGGCCGGGCGCGGCAAGCTCGATACGGCCTGCGCCTCGGTGCTGCCGAAGGATCTCGGCGACTGGGCCGGTGCGGCCGAATTCGTGCTCGGTGCGAGCTTTGCGGGCAAAGACCTCAAGGAGCTGTCGGCGATCGACAAGGCGCGTGCGCAGGACCGCAACACCGCGATCGCCTGCCGCCAGGGCCTGGGGACCCTGATCACCAGGCTCGGCGAACAGGCGCCGGTGGCGCTGGCGACGCCGGTGAGCAGGATTGTCTGGAGCAATCGCGATGTCAGCGTGGAGACGCCATCCGGCAGGATCGCCGCACGCGCCGCCATTGTCACGGTCTCGACCAACGTGCTGACGTCGGGCGCGATCAAGTTCGGGCCTGATATTCCCAAGCGCACGCTCGACGCGGCGTCAAAGCTCACGCTCGGCAGCTACGATCGCATCGTGCTGCAACTGCCGGGTAATCCGCTGGGGCTCTCGCGCGACGACATCCTCATCGAGCAGAGCAATTCGACGCGCACGGCGCTGATGCTCGCCAATATCGGCGGCTCTTCACTGTGTTCGATCGATGTTGGCGGCTCGTTCGGCCGCGATCTCTCCGAGCAGGGCGAGAAGGCGATGGTCGCCTTCGCCAGGGAATGGATCACGAAGCTGTTCGGCAGCGAGGCTGCGGCCGCCGTGCAGAAGACCACCGCGACGCGCTGGAACGCCTCGCCTTTCGTGATGGGCGCGATGTCGGCGGCCTCGCCCGGCGGCCAGCTCTCGCGAAAGATCCTGACCGAGCCGATCGGCAACCTGTTCCTCGCCGGCGAAGCCACGCACGAGACGCTGTGGGGCACCGTCGACGGCGCCTGGGAAAGCGGCGAGCGCGCGGCGGATGCGGCCTTGCGCAAGATCGGCGCGCTCAAGGACGAGTCGGCCGACGTGCCGACGCAGTCGACGAAGAAGCGCCGCGCGCCGCGGCAGTAGGGCAATTAAGTCGCCAAACACTCCGCTGTCGTCCCTGCGAACGCAGGGACCCATAACCACAGGGAGTGGTTTGGCGAAAGCTAGCAGTTAGGGGTCCTTGGTCGGTACTGCCACCTGCGCTTATCGACAAATCACGCGGTATGGGTCCCTGCTTTCGCAGGGACGACAGCGGAGATTGTTACCGCAAAATCCCGTCCAGCACCGGCAGCCCCGCGATCACCGCCATCGCGATCAGACCGTAGCAAATCGCGCGGAACACTTTTTCGCTGGCGCGGCCGAACAGCGACGCACCGAACGCGACGCCTATCGCATAGACCGGGCCGACGATCAGCGACAGCACCAGCGATTCGCGTGAGATCAGGCCGGTCGTCGCATAGCTGACCATCGAGAAGAAATCCGACGCGCCGAAGAACAGCACGATATTGGCGCGCGCGACGATCGGCGCGATGGGGCGGCCGAGCCAGTAGCCGACGATCGGCGGGCCGCCGGTCTGCGCCAGTCCGCTACAGAAGCCCGAGAGGCCGCCGATGCCGACCGAGAGCCAGGCGTGGTCCTTGCCGCGATAGCGCCAGCCCGACAGCAGCAGCAGCAACAGCGCAGCGACGAAGCAGGAGATGATCCAGCGCGTGGTGACGGGCTCGAGCACGCTGAGGAAATAGGTGCCGACCGGTACGCCGACCAGCGCGCCCAGCACGATTACCGCGGTGGCCTTGCGGTCCGCCTTCCGCCACGCGTCGGGCAGCAGCGGCAGGGCCGCGACGAAATCGATCACGAGGAGCAGCGCGGCAACGAGACGCGGCGCCGCGATGCTGCTCGCCAGCGGCATGAAGATCAGCGCCGAGCCGAAGCCGGAGAAGCCGCGCGCGGTGCCCGAAACAAAAGCGACGGCGCAGAGCGCCATCGCAACGGTGAGGCTGACGTCCTTCGGAAGAACATCCGCAAGGGTCATCCGCGCAAGACGCCGCCGGTCTTCTTCGTGACTTCCGCCACGATCTTCCCGGCGACGGCCTCGATCTCCTGATCGGTCAGCGTCTTCTCGCGCGGCTGGATCGTCACGGCGATCGCGATCGACTTCTTGCCGTCATCGATGCCCTTGCCCTCGTAGACGTCGAAGACATTCACGCCGGTGATCAGCTTCTTGTCGACGCCTTGCGCGGCGCGAACGATGTCGCCGGCCTTGATGGTGCGGTCGACAATGAAGGCGAAGTCGCGCGACACCGGCTGGAAGGCCGACAGCTCGATCAGGGGCTTGGTGCGGGTCGGCTTCTTCTTCGCCTCGGGGATGCGGTCGAGGATCACCTCGAACACCATCAGCGGGCCATCGGCGCCGAGCGCCTCGAGCGCGCGCGGATGCATCTCGCCGAAATAGCCGAGCACGTTCTGCGGGCCGATCTGGATCGTGCCCGAGCGACCCGGGTGCAGCCAGGTTGGTCCGCCCGCGACGATCTGCAGCGCCTGCATCGGTGCACCGGCAACGGCAAGCACCGCGAGCGCGTCGGCCTTGGCGTCGAACAATTCGGCCTGCGCCGAACCCGACCAGTGCCGTCCCAGACCTTCGGACGAGGCAAAGCCACGCCGAACGCCGCTGGCCGCCATGAACTGATCCTGCGGGCGGTCGCCTTTGAACAGCTGGCCGACCTCGAACAGCGCGACATCGCCGAAGCCGCGATCGGCGTTGGACTGCGCCGCTGCGATCAGGCCCGCCAACAGGGTCGGCCGCATGTCGGAGAGATCCGAGGCGATCGGGTTGGCCACTTCGAGCTCGCGCTGGCCGCCGCCGAACAGGGTTGCCGCAGACTTCGTGATGAAGGACCAGGTCACCGCTTCGATGATGCCGCGGCTCGCGAGTGCGCGCCTGGCGCGGCGGGTGCGGAGCTGGAGCGGCGTCAGCACCGGCTTGCGCGCGTCCTCGCCGCGCTCGAACGGCGTCATCGGCACCTTGTCGACGCCGTAGATGCGCACGATCTCCTCGACGATGTCGGCCTTGCCATGCACATCGGTGCGCCACGAGGGCACCGCGACCTTCACCACCGGACCCGGTCCGGCCATCATGAAGCCGAGATGGGTCAGGATGCGCTTCATCTCCGGCTGCGGCACCTCGATGCCGGAGAGCCGCTTGACCTCGGTAACGGGGAAATCGATCACGCGATCGTCGCCGAAAGCCTTGCCGACCACGACGTTCTCGGACGGCGCGCCGCCGCACATCTCCATCACGAGCTTGGTCGCGAGCTCCAGCCCCGGCACCATGAAGGCCGGATCGACGCCCCGCTCGAAGCGGTAGCGCGCGTCCGAATTGATGCCGAGCTTGCGGCCGGTCTGGGCGATGTTGATCTCGTTCCACAGCGCCGATTCGATCAGCACGTCGGTGGTGTTCTCGTCGCAGCCCGAGGCTTCGCCGCCCATGATGCCGGCGAGCGATTCGACGCCGTGCTCATCCGCGATCACGCAGATGGCGGGATCGAGATTGTAGGTGCGGCCGTCGAGCGCCAGCAGCGCCTCGCCATCGCGGGCGCGGCGCACCACGAGATTGCCCTTCACCTTCTTGGCGTCGAACACGTGCAGCGGGCGAGCGCGGTCGTAGGTCATGAAGTTGGTGATGTCGACCAGCGCGTTGATCGGACGCAGCCCGATCGCGGTCAGCCGCTTCTGCAGCCATTCCGGCGACGGCCCGTTCTTCACCCCGCGCACGAGGCGCAGCGCGAAGCCCGGACACAGCGTGGCGTCCTCGACCGTGACTTTCACGGGACAGGGGAATTCGCCCTTGATCGGCTTGATGGTGGGGTCCTTGAACTTGCCCATGTCGGCGGCGGCGAGATCGCGCGCGATGCCGTGCACGCCGGTGCAGTCCTGCCGGTTCGGCGTCAGATTGATCTCGACCACGGGATCGCCGAGGCCCGCCCATGCGGCGTATGCCGCGCCGATCGGCGCATCCGCCGGCAGCTCCATGATGCCGTCATGGTCGTTGGAGATCTGGAGCTCGGCCGCCGAGCACAGCATGCCGCGGCTCTCGACGCCGCGGATGGTGCCGACACCGAGCGTGATGTCCTTGCCGGGAATGTAGGTCCCCGGCGGCGAGAACACGCTGACCAGGCCCGTGCGCGCATTCGGCGCGCCGCACACGACCTGCACCGGTGCGCCACCATCGCCGGTGTCGACCATGCAGACGCGCAGGCGATCCGCGTTCGGATGCTGCTCGGCCGAGATCACCTTCGCGATGGTGAACGGCTTCAGCGCCTTCGCCTTGTCGTCGATGTTCTCGACCTCGAGCCCGATCATGGTCAGCTTGTCGGCGAGCTTTTCCAGGGGCTCGTCGGTGTCGAGATGATCCTTCAGCCAGGAGAGGGTGAATTTCACGAGCTCAGTCCTCCCGCAAGCGTCGGCACTTCGAGCGGCTTGAAGCCGTAATGGGACAGCCAGCGGACGTCGCTGTCGAACAGCTGGCGCAAATCGGCGATGCCGTATTTCAGCATGGCGATGCGGTCGATGCCCATGCCCCAGGCAAAGCCCTGGTACTCGTCGGGATCGATGCCGCAGGCGCGGAGCACGTTCGGATGCACCATGCCGCAGCCGAGAATCTCGAGCCAGTCCTCGCCCTCGCCGAACCGGATCTCGCCCTTGTCGCGGCGGCACTGGATGTCGACTTCCAGCGACGGCTCGGTGAACGGGAAGAACGACGGCCGGAAGCGCATGTTGATGTGGTCGACCTCGAAGAACGCCTTGCAGAACTCGTGCAGGATCCATTTGAGGTGGCCGAGATGCGAGTGCTTGTCGATGACGAGGCCTTCGACCTGGTGGAATTGCGGCGTGTGGGTCGCATCCGAATCGATGCGGTAGGTGCGGCCCGGGCAGATCACGCGGATCGGCGGCTTCTGGCTCAGCATGGTGCGCACCTGCACCGGCGAGGTGTGGGTTCGCAGCAGCATGCGCGAGCCGTCCTCCTTCGGATGGAAGAAGAAGGTGTCGTGCATCTCGCGGGCGGGATGGCCCTCCGGGAAATTCAGCTTGGTGAAGTTGTAGTCATCGGTCTCGATGTCGGGGCCTTCCGCGACCGAGAATCCCATGTCGGCGAAGATCGTCGTCAACTCGTCCCAGACCTGGCTCAGCGGATGGATGCGGCCGACTTCAGTCGGCGCATCGCGCAGCGGCAGGGTGACGTCGATGGTCTCGGATGCGAGCCGCGCATCGAGCGCCGCCGACTTCAGCACGTCGCGCCGCGCGGCGAGGGCCTGGGTGACCTCGTCCTTGGCCTGGTTGATCGCCGCGCCTTGCGTCTTGCGCTCGTCCGGCGACATCTTGCCGAGCGTTGCAAGCAAGGCCGAGATCGAGCCCTTCTTGCCGAGGGAGGCAACGCGGACGGCTTCGAGGGCGGCTTCGTCCCCGGCAGCACTGATCTGCGTGAGGATGGATTGGACGAGACTGGCGAGGTCGGACACGGTCGGATCCTTTCAAAACGCTGCCGGTTGTGGCCGCAGCCGGGCCGGAACGTCAAGCCGTATAGCCGTCGTAAATGCAGGGCATTTGAACCCTATAGGCATGGCTGGCACCAACCTGAAGTCGAGGGAGAAGACGATGCGTTTACGATCCTGGGTGGTCGGCTTGAGCTTGGTTCTTTTGGGGAGCGCGGCTCACGCCGCGGAGGAATGCCCGGCCAAATCGACGTCGATGGATGACATCATCGCGGTCCTGAACGCGGCGCCGAGCTGCGACCGTGCCATGACGCTGTTCGATGCTTGCGCATACGGCGCCAGCGGCGACGTGCAATTCGGCGAAGCGGTCGAGAAGAAGTGCGAGGCCGATTTTGTCGGCCGGCTGAGAACGCCGCAGAAGCTCAGCTATCAGCGCGAGTTGCGGGTCTGCGACCGGAAGTACCGGAACAAGTCCGGCACCATGTATATCTCGGCCACGGCCTTCTGCCGGGCGGAGGTCGCCCAGCGTTACTCGCGACGTGCGCTGAAGGCCGGCGGAGCCGGCCATTAGTGCTGGGCTTGCTCTGAAGCAGCCGCTTAGGCGGCCAGCGCAGCCTTGGCCTTCTCGGCGATCGCCCGGAACGACGCAGGCTCGTGGATCGCGAGATCCGACAGCACCTTGCGGTCCACGGTGATGCCCGACTTGGCGAGACCGTCGATAAATCGGCTGTAGGTCAGGCCGAACGGACGCACGGCGGCGTTGAGACGCTGGATCCAGAGCGCGCGGAAAGTCCGCTTCTTGCGCTTGCGATCACGGAACGCGTACTGCTGGGCCTTTTCCACGGCCGGCTTGGCGGCGCGGATGGTGTTCTTGCGGCGGCCATAGAAACCCTTGGCGGCCTTGTAGACTTTCTTGTGCTTGGCGTGGGCGGTCACACCGCGTTTGACGCGAGACATGACAAAATCCTTCAGAGATGACTTGGTTTTCGGATCGCCGCGCGAGCGCGGCGGAGGTGGCAATGATCTTCGACGATCTTGGACGCGATCAGGCGTTCGGCAAGAAGTACTTCTTGACGTTGTCGCCGTCGGTCTTGAACAGCACGCGAGTGCCGCGCAGCTGACGGATCTGCTTCTTCGTCCGCTTGATCATGCCGTGACGCTTGCCGCGCTGGGCGTGCATCACTTTGCCGGTGGCAGTCACCTTGAAGCGCTTTTTAGCGCCCGATTTGGTCTTCAGCTTGGGCATTTGGCTCTCCTAATGGCCACAGAAATCCGCCCGCGAAGGCGGCTGGCCGTCAAAAATGCTCGTTAGAGCGTTGATTGTGCTCAGGTTTTACGAACAAGCGCGAAACCCGCACGGACACCGCCACGGCAGCCCTTAATCAGCCGGGCGATGAAGGCTGGGCTTATGACAGAGGACAAGCCAAATGGCAACGCTGAACCGCCGAAACCTGCCTGGCGACTATTCGGAGTTACCACCCATATGTCCAAGCCATGTTGCCTGGAGCAAGACCAAAATGGCCCATTTTCCCCGATCGCTTTCGTCCTTGACGGACCTCGCCCGCCCGCGCCGCCTGGCGCTGCTTGCCGTGCTGGCCACGGCCATGCTGCCCTCGACCGCCGACGCCCGTATCGGCAGCTATGACGGCATCTGGAATGTCACTTTCGCCACCACGCGGGGCAATTGCAGTTCCGGTTACAGCGTCCCCTTCACCGTCACCGGCGGCCGGGTGTCATCCGCCGGCGGCGGCCGGGTCTCCGGCACGGTTCGTCGCGGCGGCGCCGTCGCGGTCCAGGTCTCGGTCGGCGCGTCCCACGCCAGTGGAGGCGGCCGGCTCGGCGGGGTGGCCGGTGCAGGCTCCTGGAACGGCATCATTTCCGGCGACCGCTGCAGCGGCATCTGGCATGCGACCCGGTCCTGATACACAAACGGCCCGCCGGAAATCCGGACGGGCCGTTGAACTCTCAGTCCTGAAAAACGGACGTCAGCGCGGCGCCAGCACCATGACGACCTGACGGCCCTCGAACCTGGCGTCCTGCTCGACCTTGGCGAGCTCGGCGACATCGTTCTTGATCTTGTCCAGAAGCTTGGTGCCGATCTCCTGGTGCGCCATTTCGCGGCCGCGATAGCGCAGCGTGATCTTGACCTTGTCACCCTCTTCGAAGAACCGCTGCATCGCGCGCATCTTCACGTCGTAATCGTGGTCGTCGATCATCGGGCGGAGCTTGATCTCCTTGATCTCGACGATCTTCTGCCGCTTGCGGGCTTCGGCGGCCTTTTTCTGGGCGGAATACTTGTACTTCCCGTAGTCCATGATCTTGCAGACGGGAGGGCTGACATTCGGCGAAATCTCGACCAGATCCATGCCAGCTTCCTGGGCCATGCGGATGGCCATGACGGTTTCGACCGTGCCCTTGTTGTCACCGGTCTGATCGATCAGCTGGATTTGCGCATTGCGAATATCATCATTGATGCGCGGCCCGTCTTTGCTGGCAACGGGCGGGGCTTTATTGGGACGGCGAATGGGTGGTTCTCCAAAATTGTGAAAGAGGCGGCTAGTCTGAAGGAAGATGCGTTTGCGGGCAAGCAAGTCGCGTGCGGGAGGCGAAAAAGCCTCAAATGCGAGGCATTTTGGTCACGCCCATGGGCACGCTGCAGGACATAGACACCTTGCTTCTGTTCCGCAAGCGTCCCAAAGGGCAATAGCGATGCTGGGCTGGGCCTCGGAACGCATCCAGACAGTTCAAACCGAACAACCAGAGTAAACGTTCCATGAGCAATGCAAGTCCCGAAGCCGTGCTCGGCTTCATCGATGTGGGCGAGGGCCCGTCCGCACGCAGGATCGCGGTGCGCAGCCGCGCCGGTCGAGGACCCGGACTGGTCTGGCTCGGCGGGTTCAAGTCGGACATGCAGGGCAGCAAGGCCGTGGCGCTGGACGGCTGGGCCCGGGAACACGGCCGCGCCGCGGTCCGGTTCGACTACTCCGGCCATGGCGAATCCGGCGGCGATTTCGCCGATGGAACCATCGGAAGCTGGCTCGAGGACAGCGTGGCGGTATTCGAGCGGTTCTGCGACGGCCCGCAGGTTCTGATCGGTTCCTCGATGGGCGGCTGGATGGCGCTGCTGCTCGCGCGCGAGATCAGGAAGCGGGCCAGTAAAGCGTCGCTTGCGGGCCTGGTGCTGATCGCGCCGGCGCCCGACTTCACCGAGGGGCTGATGTGGAAGAATTTTTCGCCCGCGGTGAAGAAAGAAATCGAGACCAAGGGCTTCTGGCTGCGGCCGTCGGATTATGGCGATGGCTCGCCCTATCCGATCACGCGGAATCTGATCGAGGAGGGCCGCAATCACCTCGTGCTCGGCAGCGCCATCGATCTCGGCTGTCCCGTGCGCATCCTCCAGGGCGCGCAGGATCCGGATGTGCCCTGGCAGCACGCATTCGCGCTGACGCATCGCCTGCCCGCCGACGACGTGGTGCTGACCATGATCCAGGACGGCGATCACCGCCTCTCCCGCCCGCAGGACATCGCCCGCATTCTTGCCGCGGTGGCCGAGATCGGGTGAGAGTTTCTTCCTTCCCCCCTTGTGGGGGAAGGTGGCGCGAAGCGCCGGATGAGGGGTTGTCTCTGCACGTCCGAATGAGAGTTGGACTCGCGGAGACAGACCCCTCACCCAGGTGAATGCGTGTCAACGAGCGGAGCTGCCCTCTCCCACAAGGGGCCTGTTGCGTTATCGGCTTTTGAGGCTGAAGACGTCAGGAGAGAAGGCCTTGGTCCTGGCAATGCCTGCGAAGATCTGTAGTTGTTGCCCTCAGCGGGCAGCTCACGCGGCGATCGTGGCCCACCGCCTCATGTTGAAGGCGATTGAGGCGAGCAGAACTTGCCCGGTCGCCTTGATCAGACCGACGTAGCGGATGCAGGTCAGCCGCATGCGGCGTTTGAGAGTAGCGAAGGTGGTCTCGACCTGGGCTCGGCGGCGCGCGATGAGGAGGTTGTAGCGTTTGAGCCTCGGCGGCAACTCCGGGTGATGCCGGTTGGGCCGACGAGCAATGCGGGGTTTCTTGCCCTCCGCCTTCAGCCGGGCCCGTCGGGCATGGGTGTCGTAAGCCGCATCGGCCCACACCGCAGCTTCATCGCCGCGGATCAAAGCGTCCGCCGGTGTCGTGTCGTTGATGTTGGCCGGTGTGGTCAGTACCGTGCGGATCAAGCCGGATCCTTCGTCGACACCGACATGGGCCTTGTAACCGAACGTCGTGCCGCTCTTGCCTTGCCGCTTGGTGAAGCGGGCGTCGGGATCGTTTGAGGGGCGATCCTCCTTCGGAGGAGCCGACACCGCCTGGATCAAGGTCGCATCCAGCATCGTGCCGCGCTTGAGGATGACGCCGGCATTTTCAAGCTGACGATCCAGCTCACCAAACAGCTTCTCCAGCAGGCCTTGTTCGACAAGCTGGTTCCGAAAGCGGTTCAGGACCGTATGGTCGGGCGTCGCATCCTCGAGGCTCAAACCGACGAAGCGCTTGAACGACAACCGGTCGCCCAGCGCTTCCTCGAGTTCGCGCTCCGAAAGACCATACAGCGACTGCAACAGCACAGCACGAAACAGCACCAGCACCGGATAGCCTGGTCGACCGGGGCTCCCTTCATCCCGCAAATGGCCGATCAGCTTCTCGAACCGGTACCACTTGACCAGGCCCGCCAGCCGATCCAGCGCCGCATTGGCGCCGGCCCCCTTCGGCATCAGCGCTTCCACAAAGCTCGGCTGTCCCGTCCGCTTGACCGCCATCGCTACCCTCCAAGGCTTTGCCCTAGGGAATCACAATTGACGAATTACGCAACAGGCCCACAAGGGGAGAGGGCACAACAAGAAACACTGGGAGGCAAATACAATGACCGCCACCACGATGCTGCGCACCTTCTGCGACGCCGTTGAACAGCGTAACGGAAAAGCCTTCGCGGATCTCTTCACCGAGGACGGCGTCTATCACGATGTCTTCTACGGCGCCTTCGAAGGCCGCGAAAAGATCGCAGCGATGGTCGACGACTGGTTCTATCGCACGGCGACCGATTTCCGCTGGGACATGCATGACCCCGTGACCGACGGCACCACGCTCTATGCGCGCTACACCTTCAGCTATCGCTCGACCTTGGCCGAAGCGAACGGCGCGCGGGCGATGTTCGAGGGCGTCGCGATCATGACGCTGCGCGACGGCAAGATCGTGAGCTATCACGAGGTCGCCAACACCGCGCCGGCGTTCGTCGATCTGAAGTTTGCGCCGGAACGGATTGCTAAGATCGTCGGCAAGCAGGGCGCCGAGCTGAAAGCGCGGCCTGAGATGCAGCGGCATCTGGCGTAGCCGCGCGGCCCTCTCCTCTTGTCATTCCGGGCTCGCGCTGCGCGCGCCCCGGAATGACAGTAACGACTATCGCTTCGACGGATTCGCCATCGGCTTGCGCTGTGCCAGCGCGGCGACGGTGGCGGTGCCGATCTGGCCCTGCTCGTCGTAGAGCCAGCATTCGCCGATCGCGACGCCGTCGGTCGCCTGGTGATTGACCACGTCGAAGCCGATCCAGTTCGTCACCGGCAGCCGATGCAGATAGATCGTGACGTCGCTGTTGATGTAGCCGAGCCCCTTGTCGCCGGCATTCGCAAAGGGGCTCGCGAAGTCGGCACCAACAGCGACATGCACGAACGGCGTCATCGGAACGCCGGCCACGAGCTCGCGCACCTCGCTCATCCAGAGCCGGCGCGGACCGAGCGAGCCCATATGGCCGACGATCGGCCGCGTCGTCCATTTGCCGTTCATGCCGAGCCTGGGATCGGTGGGCTTGGGAATGTCGTCCGGCTTCGGTACGTCCCAGTTCGGCGGCGACCAGACGTTGCCGTCCGGATTCTGCGTTTTGCGCAGCAGCTGGCACGAGGCACGCGCCATGCTGACGCCGCCGGAGACAAATTCGGCCTCGACCACGCGAATGCGTAGTCCGTCGCGCACCAGCCGCGTCGTCACTTCGATCGGCTTGTCGATGGTCGGCAGCCGAAACATGTCGACCGTGAGCCGCGCCGGGACGAATTCCGGGCCGGAATGGCGCTCCTCGATGGCGAAGCCGAGCAGGCCGACGATGACGCGTCCGTGCAGCGATTTCGGATCCCAGGGACCGTTGGCCACTTCCGTCGGATGGAATGTATCGTCGTCGCGGGTGAAGAAAGGCATGTTTGTCATGACGCGCGACTTTGAGGAAACGCGTGAGGAAATCAAGGTCCCCAATCCTCATGGTGAGGAGGCGTGAAGCGCTCTCACCACAACAACGGTGTCATCGCCCGGCTTGACCGGGCGATCCAGTACCCCGAGACGATTGTGGTTCAATCGAGAGGCCGCGGCGTACTGGATGCCCCGCTTTCGCGGGGCATGACAGTGGAGAGTTGGGAGGCGGCTTGCCACTCCTCACGCACGCTTTCGTCGTGCTCGTAGCTCGCCGCGGCAGACCTCATCGCCTCAAACTCTCCGCGCGACACCAACTGCCTCAGCGCCCACACCGCAGCGCCGCGCACCAACGCGCTCTCATCGCCGAGCGATCGCCGCGCCTCCTCCGCCAGCATCGCCTCACCGGAGTTACCAATCGCGATCAGCACATTCCGCAAAAAGCGGTCGCGGCCGATGCGCTTCACCGGCGACTTCGTGAACAGCGCGCGAAACGATGCGTCGTCGAGCCGTGCGAGTTCGGAAAGCGACGGCGCGCGCAATTCGTCGCGCGCGGCGAGCTTTGCCTCACGTCCTTCCTGCGCGAACTTGTTCCAGGGACACGCTGCAAGGCAATCGTCGCAGCCATAGATGCGATTGCCGATGGCCTTGCGAAACTCGCGCGGGATCGGTCCCTTGTTCTCGATGGTGAGATACGAGATGCAGCGCCGCGCATCGAGCTTGTAGGGCGCCGGAAACGCCGACGTCGGGCAGATGTCGAGGCACGCCTGGCATGAGCCGCAATGATCGATCTCGGCGTCGTCGCGCGGCAGCTCGAGCGTCGTGTAGATCGCACCGAGGAATAGCCAGGAGCCGAACTCGCGCGAGACGAGATTGGTGTGCTTGCCCTGCCAGCCGAGATGCGCGGCTTGCGCCAACGGCTTCTCCATCACCGCCGCGGTGTCGACGAACACCTTGACGTCCGACGGCGCGGTCGCGACCAACCAGCGCGCCAGCGCCTTCAGGCGCTTCTTGATGAGATCGTGGTAGTCGTCGCCCTGCGCATAGACCGAGATCGCCGCGCGCGTGCGCTGCTTCAGGATCGCGAGCGGATCCTGGTCGGGCCCGTAATTGACGCCGAGCATGATGACGCTGCGCACGTCCTGCCACAGCCCGCGCGGATCGACGCGGCGCTCGGGGTGTGCTGCAAGCCAGTCCATGTCGCCATGGCCGCCCGAGGCGATGAATTCGAGAAAATGCTTTCCGGCGTTTTCGATCGTGCCGGATGCGGTGATGCCGATGCAGTCGAAGCCGAGCGCGCGTGCCTCGTTTGCAAGCGCCGCCTTCAATTCGGTCGGATCCGAGTTCAGAAGTCGAGGTCCACGTAGGTCCGCGATGCCGGCACGCCCGCCAGCCATTCGCTCAGCAGCGGACGGAACGACGGGCGGGATTTCACCCGCGCGTACCACGCCTTTGCTGCGTCGTCCTCGCTCCATGGCACGTCGCCCAGATAGTCGATCGCCGAGAGATGCGCCGCGGCGGCGAGGTCCGCGTAGGTGAGCCGGTCGCCGGCGAGGAAGTTCCGCGTCTGCGCCAGCCAGCCGATATAGGCCAGATGATAGCGCACGTTGGCCTTGGCGGCTCGCATCACGTCGGCCGAGGGTGCGCCGCCGCCGTTCTCCTCGCTCATGAAGCGCTTGTAGATGCGCTCGGTGACCAGAGGATGCGAGACCTCCTCGAAGAATTTTTCGTTGAACCAGGCCATCAGCCGGCGCACCTCGACGCGCTCGGCGACCGTTTCCGGCATCAGGCGCTTCGGTCCCATGTCGGCGCCGTAGGCCTCATCGACATATTCGGCGATGATCGCGGCGCCCGGTATGGGCGATTGTTCCTTGTCCACCAGGACGGGCGTGGTGCCGGCCGCATTGAGCAGCAGAAATGCCTCGCGCCGCTCCCAGCTGCGTTCTTCGACCAGCCGCAATTCGAGCCCGTATTCTCCCGCGATCAGGCGGATGAAACGCGAATGCGGGCAGAACGGATGATGAAACAGCGTAAACATGAAGCCTTTGACTATTTGATGGTGATTAAGAATCCATCAATGTTTGTGCGGCGCCACACTAGTCCTTCAAAACCGCGAGGCAAGGGTGCGATGCCGCATTTTGCGATTGCGAGAGCAGGACGAATAGGCGAGAAGAGCCCCGCTTTTCCAGCGGAAATGGACCGTAAATATGTCAGACGCAATACGGGCAGTGATCCTCGGCATCATCGAGGGTGTGACCGAGTTCCTTCCTGTGTCCTCGACCGGCCACCTTCTGCTCGCGGAGCGCTTCTTCCATCTCGGCGAAGGCGCGTTCTGGGATTCGTTTACCGTTCTGATCCAGCTCGGCGCCATCCTTGCGATCGTCGTGCTGTACTTCAAGAAATTGTGGGACGTCGCGATCGGCATGTTCACCGGCGACGCCTATGCGCGCCGCTTCGTGATCGGCGTGCTGGTGGCGTTCCTGCCCGCGGTCATCGTCGGTCTCGTTGCCGGCAAATACATCAAGACCCTGCTGTTCAATCCGTGGGTCGTGTGCTTCTCGCTGATCGTCGGCGGCGCCATCCTGCTGTGGGTCGATCGGCTCGATCTCAAGGCGCGGGAGCATGACGCCACCCGCTTTCCGCTGCTGATGTATCTCTATATCGGCATCGCGCAGTGCATCGCGATGATCCCGGGCGTGTCGCGCTCCGGCGCCAGCATCGTCGCCGCGATGTTTCTGGGCGCCGACAAGCGCGCGGCGGCGGAGTTCTCGTTCTTCCTCGCCATTCCCACCATGATCGGCGCGTTCGCCTACGATTTCTACAAGAACCGCTCCGAGATGACGATGGACCACATGGGCATCGTCGCGATCGGCTTCGTGGTGTCGTTCATCACCGCGATCATCGTGGTGAAGACGTTTTTGAGCTACGTCACCCGCCACGGCTTCGCGGTGTTTGCCTGGTGGCGCGTGATCGTCGGCACGCTCGGCCTGATCGCACTGGCGCTCGGCCGTTAACCTCTCGAAAACTCACTGACGCGCCTCAACGCAATATAAGCTTTTGATCGGTAGGCAGTTTCCAGAGCAGGGCGGCGCGCGCCCGGCACAGGAGCTGAACTATGACCCTCGTCAGCGGCTGGGGGCGTTTCCCGGTCGTCGATAGCGAGCTGCTGCGGCCGCGGTCGTTCGAGGCCTTGGGCGAAGCCGTGGTGACGGGCTCCGTGGCTCGGGGCAATGGCCGCGCCTATGGCGATGCCGCGATCGGCGACGCAAGGACCATCGCGATGACGGGGTTCGACCGGGTCCGGTCGTTCGATCCCGTGACCGGACGCATCCGGCTCGAAGCCGGCGTGCTGCTGTCGGACCTGATCGACACTTTTGGCCCGCGCGGCTTCCTGCCCTTCGTCGTGCCGGGTACGCGCTTCGTCTCGGTTGGCGGCGCCATTGCCGCCGATGTCCACGGCAAGAACCATCATTGTGAGGGTGGTTTCGGCCGCTATGTCGACAGCATCCTGCTGCGTACCGGGCAGGGCGAGACCATCGAGGCCTCGCGCGAACAGAATTCCGATGCCTTCTTCGCGACCGTCGGCGGCATGGGCCTCACCGGGGTGATCCTCGAGGCGACGATGCGGCTACGACCGGTCGAAACGGGGTGGATCCGCGAGCGGGTGATCTCCGCATCCGATCTCGACGCCGCGATGCGCGCGCTCGATGCGGGCGATTCCGCGACCTATTCGGTGGCCTGGATCGATTGTGCCGCACGCGGCAGTGAACTCGGCCGCTCGCTGATCTATCTCGGCGAGCACGCAAGGACGGGCGAGATTGCCGACGGCGCCGGTGCATTTCCCGCCGGCAAAAATCCCGGCCTCGCGGTGCCCGTCGACCTGCCGTCGATGACGCTGAACCGCTACAGCATCCGCGCCTTCAACGAGCTCTACTATCGCATGGGCGCGCGGCGCGCCGGCGGCGGCCATGTGGTCTCGCTCTATCCGTATTTCTTCCCGCTCGACAGTATCGCCGACTGGAACCGCATCTACGGCCGGCGTGGCTTCCTCCAGCATCAATGCGTGATCCCGGAGCTGGGCGCCCGCGCCGTGCTCGGCGAGATCCTCGATCGCGTCGCCCGGCGCGGCGATGCCTCCTTCCTCGCGGTGCTCAAGAAACTCGGCCAGGGCGACGGCATCCTGTCGTTCCCACTGCCCGGCTACACGCTGGCGCTGGATTTCCCGGTGAAGGGCGACATCCTGAATTTCCTCGACGAGATCGACCGCCTGGTCGTCGCCGCCGGCGGCCGGCTTTATCTGGCCAAGGATGCCCGCCAGTCGCGCGCCACGTTCGAAGCTGGCTATCCGGCCTTGCGGCGCTTCAACGCGATCCGCAAATCGCTCGATCCCGCCGGGACCATCCGCTCAAAACTTTCACAACGCCTGTTCGATGAGGTTTAAGCCGTGACGTCACGCAAGTCCGCAATTGTGCTCGGTGGCTCCTCCGATATCGGCCGCGCCGCCGCGCGCGCCTTTGCCAAGGCCGGATACGATGTCGCCCTCGCGGGCCGTGACGTCGCCGCACTGGAGCCTGACGCCGCCGATCTGCGCGCGCGCTACAATGTCGAGGTTGGCCTCCACAAATTCGATGTGCTCGATACCGCTTCGTTCGAGGGCTTTGTGAGCGGCCTTGCTGCGTTGCCTGATGTCGTCATCTCGATCGTCGGCCTACTGGGCGTGCAGCAAAATGCCGAAAGCGAACTTGCGCATGCCACCACGATCATGCGCTCGAACTACGAGGGCCCCTCGCTGATTCTCGGCCTGTTCGCGGAAAAGTTTTTGGCGCGCGGCAATGGCACGATTGTCGGCGTGTCCTCGGTCGCCGGCGATCGCGGCCGCGCTTCCAATTATGTCTACGGCTCAGCGAAGGCAGGCTTTTCCGCCTTCCTGTCGGGCCTGCGCGCCCGCGCTAGCCGCAGCGGCGTCCACGTCGTCACGGTGAAACCTGGCTTCGTCCGCACGAAAATGACGGAAGGCATGAAGCTGATCGGCCCGCTCACCGTCGAGGCGCCGGTCGTCGGCGATGCGATCCTCAACGCCGTCGAGAAGAAGACCGACGTCGTCTATGTCAGCGGCAAATGGCGTCTCGTGATGCTGATCATCAAGACGCTGCCGGAAGCGGTGTTCAAGAAGCTGAAGTTTTGAGGCGGTTGCGACCCACACCACAGTCTCGTCACGCCCGGCCTTGTGCCGTGCATCCACGTTCTTGGTGGCCGCGGTGAGAAAGACGTGGATGGCCGGGTCAAGCCCGGCCATGACGCTGCGGAAACCTCAAACGCTCATTCGCTGGAACTGCCCGGCCGCGCGAAAACGCCAGAGATATTGCGGGGCGATGGCCTCCAGCGAATCCCCGGCAATGCCGAGGCCTTCCAGCGTCAGCCCCGCCGCCTTGGCCGCCTCCGACACGACATTGTCGTGCTCGAGCAGCGTGACCTGGTCCGGCGTAAGCTTCAGCGCACCCGGCGCGAATTGCAGGAAGTTGGCCTGGAAGCGAGCAAGGCCGAACGACAGCGGGACCAGCGCCCGCTTGCGGTCGGTGATGGCCAAAATGGCCTCGATGATCTCGCGCATGGTCAGCACTTCCGGCCCGCCGAGCTCGTAGGTCGCGCCCGCCTTGGCCTTGCCGTCGACGGCATCCGCGATCGCGGTGGCGACGTCGCCGACATAGACCGGCTGCATCCTGGTCTCGCCGCCGATCAGCGGCAGCACCGGCGACATCCGCGCCAGCGCGGCAAAACGGTTGGTGAACTGGTCCTCGGGGCCGAACATCACGGAGGGACGGAAGATGGTGGCCGAGGGCACCGCGGCCAGCACCGCCGCTTCGCCGGCCGCCTTGGCCTTGGCATAGCGCGAGGGCGATTCCGCATCGGCGCCGATCGCGGAGACATGCACCAGGCGCGCCCCGGCAGCGGCGGCCGCCTTGGCGACGGTCTCGGCGCCCCTCGCCTGGACGGCGTCAAAGCTCTGCGCGCCGCCCTCGGTGAGGATGCCGACCAGATTGATCACGACATGCGAATCACGCAGCGCCGCCTCAACCGACGCCGGATAGCGCAGATTCGCCTGCACGGTGTGGACCTGCCCGACCTTGCCGGAGGGCTGGAGGTACCCGGCCAGTTCCGGCCGCCGCACCGCGACCCGGACCCGATAGTCCCGCCGGCACAGCGCGCGGACGACATTCCGGCCCAAAAACCCCGATCCGCCGAAAACCGTGACGAGAGTTTCCAGATTCGATGCCATGGGATCCATTCCTGGGGTCCATTCCTGCGGAAAGAGTGCGTGTTATCAGGCTTGTATCGGGCCGGTTTGCGATGCGCAATCCGCATCCCCGCGCAGGTGCCAAGCAGCATTTGACAACCGCGTCACCGAACCGTAGTAACCGCCTCCGTGCCCCAAACGGCATGCCCAGGTGGTGGAATTGGTAGACGCGCTGGCTTCAGGTGCCAGTGGCTTAACGGCCGTGAAGGTTCGAGTCCTTTCCTGGGCACCATACAATTCTGGAAAATGAGCAATTCCAGTTAGTTGAGCCCCGTCTGCGTGCTTGGACGGCTCTCTTGGCCACGGGTGGTTTGTCTCCTGGCTTGCAAGAATACGCTCGCCGTGTCGGCACCGGCGCTTCCTATTTCGCAGGGCGTTTGCGCTGGATGCGACCGCCCGGTTTGCTGGCCCACAAATACAAACCGCTCACCAGCACCATGATCGTCACGATGTCGAAAAACGCCCAGACGAGCTTGGGCGCCAGGCCGGGAAACGTCGTCGGAAAATGCAACGGCTCGGCGATCAGCAGCGCCTTCGTGACACCCGTCGGCTCGAATACATCCGACACGCCACCGGTATGGGCGTCGATGAGCACCGCGTAGAAGAGCTCCTGTGTCATCATTTGTCCGTCCTTCATCAGAACCACGTAGTGGTTGGACGGACTAATCTCAGCGTTCGGGAACAACAACGACATCACTCGCGCTGCTGGCACCTTGCCGCGGGCAGCTGCAATCGCAGCTTCGATTGACCCAGGCCGATCGACCTCTTCCATTTGCCCTGCCGGTGTCACGACGACCCGCCGCCGAATCTCGTCGGACATGGCTGTCCTTACCGAAGTGGAAACGGGGCCATGCAGGGTGTTGATTGCTCCGGTCGTGGCAACGAGGAGCAGCCATGCCATCGTAAT
Organism: Bradyrhizobium sp. 956_D2_N1_4; assembly: GCF_052076025.1. Lineage (NCBI taxonomy): Bacteria > Pseudomonadati > Pseudomonadota > Alphaproteobacteria > Hyphomicrobiales > Nitrobacteraceae > Bradyrhizobium > Bradyrhizobium sp. 956_D2_N1_4. The sequence continues at coordinate 7,740,126 of NZ_CP197237.1, forward strand.
GATGCCCGTCAGATTGTGCAGGTCGAGCCACAATAGTTTTCGGCTCTTGTTCATGCGAACCGTGCCAAATCCAAATCGGCGGACGAATGGCGGATAGAGTATCAAGCCCGAGACGACAGAGGCGATGACGACGAGTGCCATGCCGGCAAGGAACAAGCCGCCGGGCAGCCCCAGATACAAATCCGCGTGCAGCGTGTGCAGGAATTGCATCACGGGACTACGCCGTTGCGGCATCGTTGTGAGCTGACCGGTGCGAAGGTCGATCACCTCGCGGTGTATCCGGGTGGGTCCGGCATCCGGGGTTGGCGCCGAGCGCGTCTCCACGATTGGCCACCGCTTGGCAAATTCGAGTGAGATCATCGTATCGCCGGGGTGTCGCGCCCGCGCTGCCGAGACGATGGAATCAAGCGTTGGCACGCCCTTGCTTTCCGGGACTTCGGCCAGCATTCCCGATGAACCAAACGCCTCGTCGATCTCTTTTTGAAATATCAGCGGCAAGCCCGTCAGGGAGAGGATCAGCAGGAACAGCGTCGAGATGATGCTCGTCCAGCGGTGGATGCCGGCCCACGTCCGCAGCGATCGCATGTTGGGTCGCTTCCGCGCGGCGGTGTGCGATGCATTTACCAGTAGCGATGTCATGTCGGGTCTTGAGTCCCCAGCAATTGCGCGTCTGTGACAATTGACCGCGGTGGTTTCGCGCGGTCTGCCTCATAGCTCGTCGCGATCACATCCGGCGCGTTGCGGTCTTACGAAGTTTTTCGAATCCCGCGTTCGGGCGGCAGCAAAAGGCTTTCGCGCTTACCAACAATCGATGCGATGTGAAATCGAAACGTAGAGCGGCGCGCCAGGATCAATTGGAAGCTTAGACGCCTTCTAGTTGGCATGGATTTTCCCGAATGCTTATTCGCTCTCGTCCCAAGCGATTCGTGTCTGGGACGGGGCATCAAGAAGAAAAGACTCCGGGGACTGCATGCTTAACGACGTGACCTTCTCGCGCGCATTTGGGCTTGCGTGCGTGTCAGTGTTTTTGACCACGACCTCATCCGTCGCACAGCAGTCGGGCCGCCAACAATCGGCGACGTCCGGACAGTCACTCCCTCCCGTGACCGTCGTCGCGCCTGAGCAGCGAGCCTCTCTCGCGCGGCGACAGCGGTCATCCAATACATCGCGCGCTGCGACGACGCGGCGGGCAGAGCGACGTGAGAACGCGCCGGTGACGAGCGCGCCGGCTACGCTTGGAGCAAGGCAGGCAGCGTTGCCGGTGCCGTATGTTGGAGGGCAAGTCGCAAGGGGCGGACAGGTCGGCCTGCTCGGCAACAGGGATTATATGGAAACGCCATATAGCCTCACGAGCTACACGGAAAAGACCATCCGCGATCAGCAGGCGACCAGTGTCGCCGAGGTCCTGACCAATTCCGATTCGTCAGTACGGGCGGCGATCGGTAGCAGCAATCGCTATGACGCGCTGACCATTCGCGGCTTCCGGGTCGAGAACAGCGAGATCGCGCTGAATGGGCTGTACGGCCTCGTGCCGGCTTACCGGATCAACCCTGCGCCGATCGAGCGCATCGAGCTGCTCAAGGGACCCGGGGCGTTCCTCAATGGCATGGCTCCGTCCGGCAGCATCGGCGGCAGCGTCAATGTCGTGACCAAACGGGCAAACGAGGACCTGACGCGTCTGACTGCCGGCTACATCTCGAATGCGCGGTTTGGCACGGAGATCGACGTGGCGCGCCGTTACGGCGAGCAGCGCGAATGGGGCGTTCGTTTCAACGGCGGGATCGATGGCGGCAATACGACGATCGACCGTCAGTCGGTACGCGACGGAGTCGGTTCGCTTGGCGTTGACTATCGGGGCGAGCGCTTCAGGTGGTCCGCCGATGTCATCTATCAGGACGACTGGATGAAAGCGGCAGCTCGCGGCTACACGCCCGTCACTGGCATCGCGGTGCCGAACGCTCCGGACCCCCGCATCAACCTCGCCCAGCCGTTCGACTATGCCCGCGCGAAGAGCCTCACCGGGCTTACGCGCGCCGAATATGATGTGTCGAATAATGTCACCGTGTTCGGCGCAATCGGCGCCAACCAATTCACCTTCGATAAGCAGGAAGCCCCCGGCGCCACCATTCTAAACACAGCAGGCGATGCCCTCTCGACCTCTCGCTTCCAGACCGGCAAAAACGACGGCGTATCGGGCGAAGCCGGCGTACGGGCGCGTTTCGACACAGGTCCGGTTGGTCATGAGGTCGTTGTCAGCGGCAGCGCCATGAACCGCACTGACTGGCTCGGTCAGACCAATTACGGAAACTATCTTACCAACATCTACACGCCGACCCTGCTGGCGAGTCCGGGCACCCCGGTGTCTTCATTCCCTGAGGGGAAGTCGGATTTCCTCGGTCTGAGAAGTGTCGGCGTTGCCGATACGCTCTCGATGATGAACGGGATGCTTCAGGTGATCGTCGGAGCGCGACAGCAGCAGGTTATCGCGAACAGCTATGCCCCCGTGAGCGGCCTGGAAATGACCCACTACGATCAGAGCGCCACGTCGCCTTCCGTGGCGCTGGTGGTTCGGCCGATCAAGGAGCTGTCCTTCTACGCCAACTACATCGAAGGCCTCACGCCTGGACCAACGCCGCCGTCCGGCGCCGCCAACACCAATGCGGTGTTCGCGCCCTTCAAGACAAAGCAGTATGAAGTCGGAACCAAGCTCGATCTCGGAGGCTTCGGCGCGAGCCTCGCGGCATTCCAGATCAGCCTGCCGAGCGGCGCGACCGATCCGGTTACCAGGATCTTCAGTCTCGATGGTGAGCAAAGGAACCGGGGCATCGAGTTCAATACGTTCGGTGAAGTGGGGCCCGGGATCCGCGTCCTGGGAGGGGTGACTTACCTTGACGCGCGGCTGACAAAGACTGAAGGGCACCTCCATGATGGCAACCGTGCCATCGGCGCTCCGGAATGGCAGAGCAATCTCGGTGTTGAGTGGGACACTCCGTTCCTGCCCGGGCTGACCACGACGGCGCGTACCATCTACACCAGCCAGGCCTATGTCAGCGCTGACAACATCCAAAGTGTTCCGGCCTGGATGACGTTCGACATTGGTGCACGTTACGCAACCCAGCTGGCGGGACGACCCACTACGTTCCGTGCTTCTCTCACGAACCTCTTCGACAAACGCTATTGGATCGGCAATCCGACTGGTTATGTGATCAGCGGCATGCCGCGTACGTTGTGGTTGTCAATGACGGTTGATTTCTGACGCTGCCAGAGAGGCGCATCGTCCTGCGCCAAGCGCGTCACCGAACCATGGTAACCGCCTCCGTGCCCCAAACGGCGCGCGCAGGTGGGTGGAATTGGTAGACGCTCTGGCTTCAGGTGCCTTCGCGGCCGTGAAGGTTCGAGTCCTTTCCGGGGCGCCAGCTTTTTCTGGATACCCAGCATTTCCAGATAGATAAATCGCATCCTTGTGTTGCGTGACCACGACTGCGCAACGAAGGGGCGCGGTCCCGCCGATACGCCGGGGTGGGTCTTGGTCATTCAAGCAGCGCATTCCCAATCGCGGCCAGTGACAGGCGGGTCACTTTGAGCACCCTTCGCCTGTGACGACGTCTCGCCCAGAATTGACTTCGACCCGACGCGGATTTCGGCGATCGCTCACGATGTCGACGTATCATTCGTATCGATCGCGAGTTCGTCACTCGCGACGCGTGTGACGTCACCCGTCCGGCAATCACCTGCTCGATGTTTCGCCGTTTCCAATTCGCACGACAATCTGCAGAGCCGAACGGCTGATAACAATGATGTTGACGGCGATTGACCGCTTGTTGCGGTAACACCAGCGCAAAGCTGCGTGCACGGCTGCTCCTGCAGATTATGCAACGCAGGTCTGTGATTGATGTCCGGCGCAAAACTCGGATAGCCTTCGGGAAGGCCTGACCCCGACAGGGAGTGTGCTTCGTTGAAGAATGATCAAGCGCCAAAGCTTCTTCGACGTGACTTGCTTCGGCTGACAATTGTCTGTGCCGGTGCGTTGGGTGCCGGCCAATTGTTGCCGGCAGCGGCTTCCGCAAAGCCCGTTGATCTCGATCAGAAGCGGAAGGCTCGCTATCGACCTGACTCCCAGGAAGTCAGGAATTTCTATCGCGTCAACAGCTATCCCGTTCGATAGGAGACTTCCGTGCTGATCAGGAAGTCCGAGCGTCGTCCGGAGCGTGCCAGGCTTTTCGATGCGGCGGCCGACGAAGCATCGGCGAAACTGGACCGGCGGACGTTCCTGAAGCGCTCGGGAGTCACGGCCGGCGCATTGGCCGCGGTGGGTGAACTCGCGCTGCACAGCGTGCGCAAGGCCGAAGCCGGTCCGCCGCCACCTGTCGGCACAACGGTCACGACCCGCAAGAACGTCTGCACGCACTGCTCGGTCGGTTGCTCGGTGATCGCCAAGGTCGCCAACGGCGTATGGATCGGGCAGGAACCCGACTACGACAGTCCGATCAATCGCGGCTCGCATTGCTGCAAGGGTGCGGCAGTTCGCGACGACGTGTTGAACGAACGACGCCTGCGTTACCCCGTGAAGCTCGTCAACGGAAAGTGGACGCGCATTTCCTGGGAGAAGGCGATCGACGAGATCGGCGACAAGCTGCTGGATATCCGCCAGAAGGCGGGGCCCGACTCGGTCTATTGGCTTGGCTCCGCCAAGTTCACCAACGAGGCCGCTTATCTCAATCGCAAGCTTGCGGCGTTCTGGGGCACCAATAATTCCGATCATCAGGCGCGGATCTGCCACTCCACGACGGTCACCGGTGTAGCCAATACCTGGGGCTACGGCGCGATGACCAACAGCTACAACGACATCCGCAACGCCAAGACCATCCTGCTGATGGGTGGCAATCCAGCCGAGGCCCATCCGGTTTCGCTGCAGCACATTCTTGAAGGCAAGGAGCTCAACCGCGCCAACATGATCGTGGTCGATCCCCGGATGACGCGGACCGCTGCGCACGCGACCGAATATGTCCGGGTTCGCCCCGGCACGCATATCGCCACGATCTACGGCATGCTGTGGCACATTTTCGAGAATGGCTGGGAGGACAAGGAATTCCTCGCTCAGCGCGTCTATGGCCTGGATGAGGTCCGGAAGCAGGTTGCGAAGTGGCCGCCCAAGGAGGTCGAGCGCGTGACCGGCCTGCCGGAGGCGCAGGTCAAGCACGTCGCCGAACTGTTCGCCAAACAGAAGCCGTCCACCCTGATCTGGGCGATGGGGCAGACCCAGTTCACCACCGGCACCGCCAATGTCCGCGCCAGCTGCCTGTTGCTGCTCGCCACCGGCAACATGGGGCTGCCCGGCGCAGGCGCCAACATTTTCCGCGGCCACACCAACGTGCAGGGTGCAACCGATCTCGGTCTCGATGTCACGTCGCTGCCGCTGTACTACGGTCTTGCCGAGGAGGCCTGGCGGCATTGGTGCCGGGTATGGGAGGTCGACTACGACTGGATGAAGTCGCGCTTCCCCGACAAGAAGCTGATGGAAACGCCTGGCATTCCCAGCACGCGCTGGTTCGACGCAACCCTGCTCCCGAAGAATCAGATCAGCCAGCCCAATCCGGTGCAGGCCATGTTCATCATGGGCCATGGCGTCAACACCATCACGCGGATGCCGGAAGCGGTGAAGGGCATCGAGAAGCTGGAGTTGCTGGTGGTCTGCGATCCCTATCCGACCGCATGGTCGGTGCTGTCGGAGCGCAAGAACGGCACTTACCTCCTGCCGGCCTGCACGAGCTTCGAGATGGAAGGTTCGCGCACCAACTCCAACCGCTCCCTGCAATGGGGCGAAAAGATCGTCGATCCGGTCTTCGAATCGAAGAACGACTACGACACCATGTACCTGTTCGCCCGCAAGTTCGGATTTGCCGACCTGATGTTCAAGAACATCAAGGTCGAGAACGGCGCGGTCTCGGCGGAGGACATCCTGCGCGAGATCAACCGCGGCGGCTGGTCGACGGGCTATTGCGGCCAGTCGCCGGAGCGGCTCAAGGCCCACATGAGAAACCAGCACAAGTTCGATCTGGTGACGCTGCGGGCGCCGAAGGATGATCCGGAGGTTGGTGGAGATTATTACGGCCTGCCATGGCCGTGCTGGGGCACGCCCGAGTACAGGCACCCGGGCACGCCGATCCTCTACAATACCAACCTTCCGGTGAAGGAGGGCGGCGGCACCTTCCGCGCGCGGTTCGGAGTCGAGCGCGTCGTGAAGCGCAAGGTGATGGAGAACGGGCAGGAGGTGGAGCGGGAAGATCACGATAATCTTCTTGCCGAGGGCTCGTACTCCGTCGGTTCGGAGATCAAGGACGGCTATCCCGAATTCACCCTTGGCGTGCTGAAGAAACTCGGCTGGGACAAGGACCTCACGACGCAAGAACGCGAGGTGATCGAGCGCATCAATCCGGCCGATCCCGACAAGGTGTCATGGTCGACCGATCTGTCCGGCGGCATCCAGCGGGTTGCGATCGAACACGGGTGTTCGCCTTACGGAAACGCCAAGGCACGCATGATTGCGTGGAATCTTCCCGATCCGGTTCCGGTGCATCGCGAGCCGATCTACACGCCGCGTCCCGACCTCGTCGCCGACTATCCGACCTTGCCGGACGCGAAGCAATTCCGCGTGCCCAATGTCGGTTTCTCCGTGCAGAAGGCCGCCGTCGATCGCGCGATCTCGAAGCAGTTCCCGCTGATCCTGAGCTCGGGCCGTCTGGTTGAATACGAAGGCGGCGGCGAGGAAACGCGGTCCAACAGATGGCTCGCCGAACTGAAGCAGCACATGTACGTCGAGATCAACCCGGCGGACGCAGCCGAGCGCGGCATCGTCGATGGCGGCTGGGTTTGGGTGACCGGTGCAGAGAACAGCTCGCGGGCCCGGATGAAGGCGCAGGTGACTGAACGCGTCGGCAAGGGCGTTGCCTGGATGCCGTTCCATTTCGCCGGCTGGTACGAGGGAGCCGACCTTCGGGCGAAATATCCAACGGGGGCCGATCCCATCGTGCTCGGCGAGAGCAACAACACGCTGACGACCTATGGCTATGATCCTGCCACCGGCATGCAGGAGCCGAAAGCCACGCTGTGTCAGATCCGGGCCGCATGAGAGGTTAGACCAATGGCACGCATGAAATTCCTGTGCGATGCGGACCGTTGCATCGACTGCAATGCCTGTGTGACCGCCTGCAAGAACGAGAACGAAGTGCCTTGGGGCATCAATCGGCGGCGCGTCGTCACCATCAATGACGGCAAGCCCGGCGAGCGGTCGGTGTCGATGGCCTGCATGCACTGTACCGATGCGCCTTGCGCGTCGGTGTGTCCGGTCAAGTGCATCTATCCGACCGAAGACGGCATCGTCCTGCACGACAAGGATTTGTGCATCGGCTGCGGCTATTGCTTCTACGCCTGCCCGTTCGGAGCGCCGCAATATCCCCAGGTCGGGAACTTCGGCTCGCGCGGCAAGATGGACAAGTGCACCTATTGCGCGGGCGGCGGCGGACCGGAGGCGCCGGGCAGCGCCGAAGAATATGCGAAATACGGCTCGAACCGCTTCGGCGAAGGCAAGCTGCCGATGTGCGCCGAGATGTGCTCGACCAAGTCGCTGCTCGCAGGCGATGGCGACATCATCGCCCAGATCTACGAGGAGCGCGTCGAGAAGCGCGGCTACGGCTCCGGAGCCTGGGGCTGGACAACCGCCTATCACGAGGACGTCAAGTCGTAAGGGGACCTGCGCTTACCGCCGATGGGAAGCGCGACGATCAGGGACGAAGATTGGGTATCCGTCATGACGGCTTTCGCACGCATTCGCTTCGCAGCGCTGTTGTTGATGCTGTTCGGTCTCACGACAGCCCCGGTGCTCGCCCAGAAGCTCGGTCCCGATGGGGCACCCAATCCGACCGCCAGTGTGACCAATCAGAAGACGCTTCTGGAACAGGCGCCGCGCATCCAGGGCCGGATCGACATCCCAGATGTCAAAGCCAGCGTGCTGATGCAGCCGGCGGGACGGACCTGGGATTATTTCCACGAGGTCCTGCTGCACTGGGGTGGGGCGGTGGTGATCGTCGGCATGCTTGCGGTGCTCGCGCTTGCCTATCTGATCATGGGCCGGCTTCGCATCGAAGCGGGGCGCTCCGGGCAGACGATCGTCCGCTTCAAGGCTTTCGAGCGGTTCGCGCATTGGCTGACGGCGGTTTCGTTCGTGCTGCTCGGATTGACCGGCCTGAACATCACCTTCGGCAAGGTCCTGCTGCGGCCGCTCGTCGGCCCGGAACTATTCTCGGACATCTCCCAGGTCGCCAAGTACGTGCACAATTTCACGAGCTTCGCCTTCGTGGCGGGCCTCGTTCTGATCACGGTGCTCTTCTTCAGGGACAATCTGTTTAAGCGAGTCGATATTGACTGGGTCAAGCAGGGGGGCGGCTTCATCAAGTCGAAACATGCGCCTGCAGGCCGCTTCAATCTCGGTGAGAAATTCGTCTATTGGCTGTCGGTCGCAGCCGGCCTCCTGGTCTCCGCATCGGGATTCGTGCTGCTGTTTCCCTTCTACGGGACCAACATTGCGGACATGCAGATCGCCCAGGTCGCCCACGCCGTCATCGCGATCCTTTTCATCGCGCTGATCCTGGGACACATCTATATCGGCACGCTCGGCATGGAAGGCGCGTTCGAAGCCATGGGTACGGGCGAGGTCGATATCAATTGGGCGAGAGAGCATCACGACCGCTGGCTCGCCGAAAAGCTCGAAGCGGAAGGCCGGCAAGCCTCGGCCACGCCGGCTGAATAGCGCGATGGCGCCCGGACTAACCTGAACCGGGCAATTCAGTTGGAGCGGCCGTCCGGGTCTTGCTTCCCGTCCCGGTCACGCAGGTAATCGTCGGTGGTGCGGACGGTCGGGCTCGTTGCGCCATAAGATTCAAAACCTTGTTCGGCCACGAAGCCGACGCGGCAGTCGCCGCACATCTTGATGGCGTCGAGCCGCTGCGCCGAGCCCGAATACATCCAGTGCTGGCCTTCGAGCTTCGCGACCACACGCTCGATGCTGCTCTTGACGCCGAATGGCTTGCCGCAGCGGATACAGCAAAACGGCTCCTCTTCCTTGAGCACCCGGGTTGGCGCGCGGCTGGCGCGGAAGTCGATCTGCGGAACCAGGGTGATGACGTTTTCCGGGCACGTCGTCCGGCACAGGCCGCACTGGACGCAGGAGTCTTCGACAAAACGCAACGCCGGGCGCTCGGGGTCGTCGCGCAGCGCACTCGTTGGGCAGACCGACACGCAGGACAGGCAAAGCGTGCAGCCGGCCGCATCGATCTCGACCGCTCCGAACGGCGCGCCTTCGGGCAACGGAATGACATCGACGGGTGCAGGCGCCGCGCGGTGCAGTTCGGCCAGCGCAAAGCGCAGCACGTCGCGCTTGCCGCCCACGGCGCGGAAGCTCGCAGGGCGCGGAGTGGGCGCGTCGGCCGGCGCGGTGCGGAGCGCTTCGATCAGACGGTCCGGATCGTCGGTCGCGATGATGGAAAGCCGGGCCGGGCCGCAGCCGAGTCCGGCAAGGATCGGATCGGCCAGCGCGACCGTCCACGTCAATCCGGAGACGTCGTGGCGCGGCTTGGCCCGCAGCAGGAAGCGCACCGCCGACACGCCATAGGCAAAAGCCGCGATGATGCTCTCCAACCCGATTTGCGTGACCTCGTTGACCGCGAACGGCAGCACGTTCGCGGGCAAGCCGTCGCCGAACCGCGACAGCGCGTCGATCAGCGGCGCGCCGTGGCTTTCGTCATGGACGAGGACAACGGCCCGCTCGCCGCCCGCCTGACGGTATGCGAGCAGCATGGCACGCAGCTTTCTGACCAGCGCGTCTTCCGCCGGCAGCGCATAGGACGCGGCGCCGGTGGGACAGGCCGTCGCGCATTGGCCGCAGCCCGCGCAGATGTCGGCGTCGATCGCCACATGGTTGCCGGCAGGTGTGATCGCGCCGGCCGGACAGGAATCGAGACAGCGCGTGCAGCCGGTCCGCTTCGAGCGCGAGTGGGCGCAAAGCCCGGCGTCGAAGGTGATGTAGCGTGGCTTCTCGAAGGTCCCGACGAGGTCGCGCGCTTTCAGCACGGCCTGGAGGATTGCTGCGGGACTGCCGGGATCCGCACGCAGATAGCCGTCGCGCAAGTCGGCAGGAACCAGCGCCGGCCCGCCGGTCAAGTCGAGGACGATGTCGCAGGTCGAACGGGCGTTGTTGCGCGACGCGCCAAACGTCAGGGCGCGACGCGAGGACGGTGCGGCTTCGGCGAAATCGTCGACCACCACATCGAACGCGCCCAGGTGTCCCTTGACACTCGTTATCCGGCCCTTGGCAATCGGATAGTCGGCGTTACGTGGCGGTGCGATCGCGGCTGGCGGCGCAATCAGCACGGTGACGTCGAGATGCTCCTTCAGCAAGTCGCCAGCCTCGATCGCGGCCTCGTCGCGGCCGTAGATCAGGATGACCCCGCTGCTTTCCAGCTGGACCATCGGCGCGGGTGCGGCGACTTCGGCCGCGGCGGCCAGCAGCGCGGCCATCTTCGGTCCCGCGCGGTCGGCATCGCCGGACCATCCGGCGGTCTCGCGGATGTTGGCAAACTGTATCGAATTCGCACGATTATTTTCGGAAGCAACCTGCGAAAACAACGCCGCCTGCTGCGTGCAGGCCACCGTGAGCGGACCATCTTCGGCGGCGACAGCCTTGAATCGGCCGAGTTCGGCGCCGCAGAGCTGCGTCGCTGCCGTCACTTCACCGCGGCAGCCGCGGCGAATTGCGTCTGCATCGAGCGGCATCGTCCCTTCGCACGAGCAGATCAGGAGGCGCCTGCCGGTGTCAGATATGACGGTCACAATATCTCGCGGCTCCCAAAATAGAGCGGCCACCTACTGGCCCGTTCACCCCCGAAGTATATACTCCGCGTATCGGAAAAGACGACGCCCGTATCACGAGCGCACGATTATCGCTCTCGCCTGGCGCGAGCGCGCGGCTTCGCTGGATTGGCTTCGGAAGCAGGAACCACGTCTCGATCGCGAGAGGGTACATTGGTCTCGACAAGTCTTGCACGCATCGCTGTCGGTGTCGCAATCGAACGGCGCAAGGCGAAGAGTGCGTGGGCCGATTTTCTGTGGCGGCCCGTCTCGGTGTTCGCGGGAGAGCCGTCCGCGAAGCCGTGGACTCCGATTGGTGGCGAAGGCGAGGTCACGTTGTTCTATGCCGGTGATGCCGTGATCGAGCTGCACCGGACCGAAACCACCAACTATCGCGAAAATCTCGCGTCAGGATCGCCGACGCTGTGGGTCAATTTGCGCCCGACCGGTTCCGAGCCGCCCTACGAGCTGCTCGCGGTCACGGCCGATCCGGCGGAGGGCGAGGCGTTTACCGATGCAGGCAGCAATCTGGTCGAAGCCGTGCCGATGCCACCAGGCATCTCCGAGATCGTCGGCCGGTTCATCGCCGAGCATCATGTCGAACGACCATTCGTCAAACGGCAGCGCAATCGTTAGCAACGGCATGAGAGAGATCGATGTCAGAGACTAACGTCTTCGTTCGCTGGGCGCGGCTCAAGCAAGCCTCGAAAAGCCAAAACGCTGAACTTGCTCCGGTCGACAAGGAGCAGGCTGCCGAGCCGTCCGTAGCGAATGACGGGAACGACCAGCCTTTCGATCTCGCCAGTTTGCCGTCGATCGAATCGATCACCGCTCACACCGACATTGCGGCGTTCCTGCAGACGGGCGTTCCGGCCGAACTGACGCGCCTGGCGTTGCGCCGTGCCTGGGCGGCCGACCCTGCGATCCGCGACTTCATCGGGATCGCGGAGAACCAGTGGGATTTCAACGATCCCAACGCAATTCCAGGATTTGGCCCGCTCGATCCGGCGGACAACGTCGCCGATCTCGTCGCGCGGATGTCGAAGGGGCTGGAGCAGGTGGGTGACGCGCTTGCGGACGTGCCGCCGCCAACCGAGCTCATTCCGCAAGGGCAGCCCGATGCCGAACAGCCCAGTCTCGAACCGACGACATGGGCAGCTCAATCGCTGCCCGATGATGCCACGGCGCGACCGGACCAGGAGCGGAATGAGAGCATGCAGTCCGTCAGTCCTGCTGCCGGAGAGCCGCCCTCCCAGCGAACACGACGTCATGGCAGCGCATTGCCTCGCTAGCAACCGGCAGGATGATATGTCTTGCGCGATCGAACAATGATGGATCCAACTTCAACGACCGCTTCAGTGCGTATCGTCGATGAATTCGACCTCGCCCGGGCGCAGGAATATGCGCTGTTGGCGACGTTGCTGACGCGCAGCCCGGACACGCAGCTGCTGCACCGGATCTCTGCATTGCACGGCGATTCCAGCCCGATGGGCGTGGCGCACATGGCGCTGGCGGATGCAGCGCGCCGGACGAATGAGCAGGCCGCATCGCGCGAGTTCTTCGCCCTCTTTGCAGGGTTGGGCAAGGGAACACTCCTGCCTTATGCGTCACACTACCTGTCCGATACCCTGTATGGCCGTCCACTCGCGCGGTTGCGGGAAACTCTCGAGGGGCTCGGCCTCGAAAAGGCCCCGGAGCGTACGGAGCCCGAGGATCACGCGGGATTTCTCTGTGAGATCATGGCAGGCTTTGCCGGCGGGAGCATTTTGGCACCAGCAGGCGCCGAGCGCCTCTTCTTTGATCAGCATGTCTCACGCTGGATGAGGCGCTTTTTCGCCGATCTCGAGCGGGCGCGTTCGGCAGACTTCTATGCCGCCGTTGGCGCGCTCGGACGGACGTTCATCGATATCGAGGCGGAGGCCTTCGCACTTCCAGGTTGAACACGGCGTTTTGTACCGCCGCTGCACAAATCCGTTTGGGAGCGTGCTAGATTATAGATGTAGGGATCAACAGAATGCGCGTTTTCATAATTGCCTGTCTGTTCGCCGCCGTCGTCGCACTCGGTGCCGCGGGCATCCTTGATCATTTCGTGCAGGAGTCCGCCACAACGGCGTTCGCTGAGTCGAGCGCCCGCGTTTAGCGGTCATTATTGTTTGTTAAGCTTTCTGTTCTCCACATAGACGTGGGAGACGCCATATGCGCCGGTTGCTGATCGCCTGTTTCGTCGTTGCAGCTCTGATCGCCGCTTCTGCCCTGATCTTCAGGACGCAACCTCGCTCGATAGAGCTATCCGCAGCGGCCATGCCGCCCTTGGTCGAGCTGCACGTCATGGCGGGCGTCCATCAGCTCCCGGATCAGGAGATCGACGATCAGTCGCTCATTTTCCCGGCCAGCGTAAAGCAATAACCTGGCTCCAGACGATCCTGCTCCCGGCCCGCCTAGATCGGCATCTCGAAAGAGAAGGTCGTTTCGCGTCCGGTCGATATCGCACTCAATTTGCCGCCATGGGCCTGAGCGATCTGCGAAGCAATGTAGAGACCAAGTCCCAGACCCTGCTGACTGGGCCGGTCGCCTCGCGTGTATGGCTTGAAGAGGTTTGCCAGCGCCTTTTCGGAGATTGGCGGGCCTTCGTTGGACACCGTCAGATCGAACGTTCCGTCCAAGGTTCTGGCTACGACGTGGATCGGCCTACTCTGGTCACCGTACGTAATTGCATTCCCGAGCAGGTTCGAGAAAAGTTGGCCCATCTTGCTCCGATCGCAGCTGATGGGCTCTTCGATCTGGACCGATGAACTGATCGTCACGGTCGGCCAGGCCGTCCTGAACTCCGCGATGATTTGCTCCAGCACCGGCGCCAAAGGCAGCGTCGCATCTCGCTTGATCGTAAGACCTCCGCCAAGTCGGCCTCGCGCGAAGTCCATGACGTTTTCGACGATGCCGGCCATGCGATAGACGGCTTTTTGAACGCCGAGCGCGATTTCGGGCGCCCGCCCGGTGTCGAGGTTCTTCAGCAGCACGCGCATTCCCGCATCGACGGCTGCGAGGGGATTGCGAAGATCGTGCCCCAATACGCCGATGAACTGCTCGCGAAGCTCTGCCGTTTTTCGCTCGTCGATGAGATCGGCCTGACTCCGCTCCAGACGTTGATTGAGTTCGAGCTGTGCAGCGATCAGTTCGGCCAACAGCTGAAACGTGTCGAGGATTTCAGGCGTACGAAGTTGTCGAGGCGTGGGGTCGATGGCGCACAATGTTCCCCAGACGGCTCCGTCGATCAGGACGATGGGAGCTGAGATGTAGCTGCGAAATCCATACATGGCCGGTGTCGGATGATTGCAGAAGTCGCTGTCCGTCTGCACATCGTTGATGACGACCGTGTTGCCGTGCTGCCGGATCTCGTTGCAGATGGTCGTCTCGACACGCAGTTCTCCGCCCGGCTCAAGGCCAAAGGCGATGCTGTCCCGAACGGCGCAGCAAATCCATTGATCTGAAGTCACGCGCGCTATCGCGACGAAGCCCATGCCCGTTATGCGTGCGGCCAAATCCAAAACTTTGGGAACTGCCCCAATCTGCTGGACGGCATCCACGTCCGCCTTGATGTCAATTGCCATGGTGAACCCTAACGCCCTACTCTAACAAACGCGATCCTTTGCAAGACGTTCGGTGGAACAAAGAAGCCGTTCAAACCTTATGCTCGGTTATGCCGGAGCATAAGTGTCCAATCTCAGCCAGCATAGGGACGTGATCCTCATCGTCGAAGATGACCTTCTCATCCGCATGAACGCGGCTGACATGGTCCGGGATATGGGCTTCGATATCTTCGAGGCGGCCGACGCGGACGAGGCTGTCAATCTGCTGGAGACGGAACCGGCGATCACCGTCGTCTTCACCGACATTCAGATGCCCGGCTCGATGAATGGCCTTCGGCTGGCGGCGGTGATCAGAGACCGATGGCCGCCCGTGCGGCTCCTCATTACGTCCGGCCAACTCAGCCCGGCAGCGGATGACATCCCACTCGGGGCGAGGTTCATCCCCAAGCCGTATCTTCCTGCGCAGCTTCACGACCAGCTTGAAATGCTGGCCGGCGGGCGGGCATAGCGGGCTTTTTCAAGTCGAGCCCTCAGACCACCCGTCTCCCGGTCCGTTCCGCCACCGCCTTCTGCACAAAGTACATCGCGACTAGCGAGACGATTGCCGACGCGACGACGACGTAGCCGATCCGGTCGAAATGGAGCAGCGAACCATCCGGTTGTTGCGCGATGATGGCGGCGGCGAGGACCGAACCGAGCCCACCGGAGAGCTGCTGAAGCGACGCGCTGACCGCGCTGAATGAGCCGCGCTGGCTGGGGTCGGGGATCGCCGACATCAGCGCCTGCGACGGGATCATGCGCGAGAAGATGCCGACGAACATCAGCACGTTGACGAGGATCGCGGTCGCGAGCGAGACGTGGCCGAGATGGGTGTAGATCAGCACCATGATGACAGACACCACGCTGCCGAAGACGAAGGTCGGGTACTTGCCGAACGCGTCGCTCGCCCTGCCGACCAGCGGTCCCGTGACGATGCTGAACAGGCCGGAGACGAGATAGATCGTCGGCAGATGCAGGATGTCGATGCCGAGATTATGCACGGTGAAGGCGCTGGAGAACGGCATTAGCATGTATCCGCCCGTCGCCAGCAATGTCGTGACGGCGAAGGCCAGCGTATAGCGCGGTTGTCCGACGGTCGCGATCAGATGGCGGAACGGGTTTCTGTCCTGCTTCAGTTTCAGATGCGCGTCGACCGGCTCCATCGCGAAGGCGATGATTGCGATCGCAACGATCGACAGGCCGACGATCGCAACGAAGCAGACATGCCAGTTCCAGTGATTGGCGAGAAACAGCCCGGCGGGTATGCCGAGCACCTGGCTCGCGGCGAACGCCGTCTGGACGAAGCCCATCACGCGGCCGCGCAGGTGCAGCGCGAACAGATCGGTGATGATGGCCAGCACGACCGAGCCGATCACGCCGCCGAACAATCCGGTCACGATCCTGCCGAGCAGCAGCACATGGTAAGTCTGCGCCGCGGCACAGAGCAGGGTCCCGAGCATGAAGCCGACATAGAAGAACAGCAGCAGGCGCTTGCGGTCGAAGCGATCGGCAAAGCCGGCGGCCAGGATGCCCGACAGTCCCGCGCTGAACGCGTAGGCCGACACCGCGACGCCGAATTGCCCGGCCGTGATGTCGAGCGCCGGCATCAGGATGGCGCCGAGCGGCGACATGATGATGAAATCCAGAATGATCGTGAACTGCGTAAACGCAAGCAGCGCGATCAGGAGCGCCTGGTAGCGCGTAAAGCCGCGCTGGCGTTCCTGTTGGTCGTCGATAGGCGCAGCGAGCGTCTGTTCGGTCATGACACCTGATTTCATTGTGGGCGGGGCAGGCGAGCGCGCGAAAACTGGCAGATGGGGTCGGCCGGGAGGATTTTCACGGGGCGCGCGGCAAAAGCCCTGCCGGAACATGAAGCTGGCGCCGGGTTGTGGGATCCATGCAACAGCAGGGTGCATGGTTTGGACCCGGCATCCCCCAGGGGCCGCCGGCCCTTCTCCCCCCGGTTAAGTCGCCCTTAGCGAATGCCCCCTAGGCTCTCGGCCGTCCATTTCCCTGCTCCCCGGCCTCAGGGCCGGTCATGTTGCGGCAAGTCAGAGCGTTTTCGGATGGAGCAGCCTGCCTGGCACTACGATTCTGGCGTCCCCACACCGTCGGCGGTCCCCGCCGCGGCGCGGACGCTTGTCATCGATCTCGAAGGCGCCCTGCTCCGTTCCGAGCTGCTGCTGGAAGCGCTGTTCTCCAGCCCCGGCCGGATGCTGGCCCGCTTCGGCGCGGGTGGACGCCCGGGCATGGCGGCGCTCACGGATATCCTGGCGCGGGCCGAGCTCGACTACGCCCATCTGCCCTATGATGCCGACGTGCTGAACCAGGCCCTGGCGGCGCGGGCGGGGGGCGACAAGATTTATCTGGTGGCCGGCCGCTTGGCGCACCATGCGGCGGGCATTGCCGCGCATCTCGGGTTCGATGGCGTCGTTGCGCCGGCTGATCTCGCGGCGGGTGACTGGCTGCCGTTCGATCGCGCCTCGATGGAGCGCATCGAAACGCGCGGCAGCAGCCGTGCCAGCCTCAAAACCTGGGCGCAGGCGCTGCGCGTCTATCAATACGCCAAGAACACGCTGGTATTCGTGCCGGCGATCACGGCGCATCAGATGAACCTTGCGACGCTCGGCTATGCGTTGCTGGCGTTCCTGGCGTTCTCGGCCTGCGCGTCGGGCGCCTACCTGATGAACGATCTGCTCGATCTCTCAGCCGACCGGCAGCATCCGACCAAGCGCCATCGCGCGCTGGCGGCAGGTCGACTGCCGATGTCCTCGGCGCTGCTTGCGATTCCCGCGCTCTGGCTGCTCGCGGTCGCCGCCAGCCTCTGCATCTCGCCTTTGTTCCTCGGCGTGCTCGGTGGCTATCTCGCCACCACGATCGCCTATTCGCTCGTGCTCAAGCGCAAGATGCTGGTCGACGTCGTGACGCTCGCCGGTCTCTACACGCTACGCATCATCGCCGGCGCGGTCGGCGTCGGCGTGGTGCTGTCGGAATGGCTCTTGATCTTCTCGCTGTTCGTGTTCACCTCGCTGGCCCTGATCAAGCGCTTCAGCGAGCTCAGCATGCGCGAGAGCGCCGGCCTCGCCGATCCCTCCAACCGCGATTACAGGATCACCGACCTGCACATCATCGGCGCGATGGCGGCGGCAAGCGCCATGAACGCGGTGACCGTGTTCTCGCTCTACGTCTCCTCCTCCGCGGTGACGCCGCTCTACAGCCGTCCCTGGATGCTGTGGCTGCTCAACCCGCTGCTGCTCTACTGGTTCGGCCGTGCCCTGATGATGGCGCATCGCCGCGAGATGCCCGACGATCCGATTCTCTACACTTTTCGCGATGGCGCCAGCCGCGCGACGGTGGCGGCGATGATCTGCATCATGCTGGCGGCGATCTGACCGCGCCCCGGCGGGACCAGCTGCCGCTTGCGCGGCCCGCCGCCAGTGGCTACATCGCGGGCAATCCGATTAGCTTATGATGCCGACCGACCAATTCGATTGAGGTTTTGAAACGCCATGACCGTACGCCTGCATCGCGGCGACCTGCCCGACCTGTCCCGCTACACCGGAGCGGTGGCGATCGACACCGAGACCATGGGGCTGAACCCGCACCGCGACCGGCTCTGCGTGGTGCAGCTCTCGCCCGGCGACGGTAGCGCCGACGTGGTGCAGATCCCCAGGGGTCACACCGACGCGCCGAACCTGAAGGCCCTCCTGGCCAATCCCGCGATCACGAAGATCTTCCATTTCGCGCGGTTCGACGTCGCGGTGCTGTACCAGACGTTCGGCGTCATGACCGGCCCGATTTATTGCACCAAGATTGCCTCGCGCCTGACCCGCACCTACACCGACCGGCATGGCCTCAAGGACCTCGTGCGTGAGGTGCTCAATGTCGACCTCTCCAAGCAGCAGCAATCCAGCGACTGGGGTTCCGACAGCCTGACCGAGCCGCAGCTCGCCTACGCCGCCTCCGACGTGCTGCACCTTCATGCCCTGCGCGAACGGCTCGACGCCATGCTGGTGCGGGAAGGCCGCACCGCGCTGGCAAAAGCCTGTTTCGACTTCCTGCCGACCCGCGCCCTGCTCGACCTCCAGGGCTGGCAGGAAGAGGACATTTTCGCGCATTCCTGAGGCCTCGGGCCGCTGTTAGCTTAGGGCTGCCGCCCCGTTTCGGACACTTTCGTGCGGCCTGTCGCAGGCTGCATATTCAGGCGGCGCCGGATACAATGGCGTGCGCCCGTCAACCGGACGAGACGAGCGACACCTCGGGAGCTCAGGTGAATTCGGCCCAGAATCCAACCTACGACGCCGCGCTTGCGGCGAAGTTTGCCAGCGCGGCGCGCCACAGCCGCCTGGTGCGGATTCTGCGCATCGCGGTGCCGGTGACGGTGGCTGCGTCCATGGCCGCGATCGTCGCCGTCTCGACCTTCCTCAATCCGTTCCAGATCCCCGTGAAGCTCGACTCCGGAAATCTCGTGGTGACGGGCACCAAGATCACGATGGAAACGCCGCATATGTCCGGCTTCACCCCGGACCAGCGGCCCTACGAGCTCTGGGCCAAGACCGCGACGCAGGACATCACCGACCCCGATCATGTCGATCTCAACGATTTGCGCGCAAAGGTGCTGATGGAAGACAAATCCACTTTGCTGCTCGATGCGCGCACCGGCCGCTTCGACAACAAGCAGCAGCAGCTCGACCTGCACAAGGACATCTTCCTGCGCACCTCGTCCGGCTATGAGGCGCGGCTGAACTCGGCCTTCGTCGACATGGGCAAGGGAACGGTCTCCTCGGATGAGCATGTCGACGTCAAGCTGACCAACGGAACGCTGACCGCCGACCGGCTGCGGATCACGGAAGGCGGCGACGTCATCCGCTTCGAGGGCAATGTGGTGATGCATCTGGACAAGCTGGATGACCCCGCCGCTGCCCAGCCTGCGCCGGCCGAGCAGCCCGCGCCACCGGTGAAGACACGCACGCCTCAGAACAAGTCTGCCAATTCAAAGTGATTTTCATGGTGAGATTCTTTTCGCGCAACGAAGACAAGCGGTGCGCCATTCTCGGTGTGGCCGCGCTCGCCGTCACCGTCGCGCTGGTCGCAACCGGTGCGGCCGTCGCGCAGAGCACGATGCAAGGCGTGCCCAACGCAATGCAGGGCTTTTCGCAGAACCGCGACCAGCCGATCCAGATCGAAGCCGCCTCGCTCGAGATGCGTGACAAGAAGAAGGAGGCGACCTTCTCCGGCAATGTGAAGGTCATCCAGGGCGACACCACCATGACCTCGAAGACGCTCGTGGTGTTTTACGACTCCGGCGGCGGCGACAAGCCGGCCGCGCCGCAGCCCGCGGCGAAGGGGACCAAGGGTGCGCCGATGCAGTCGGCGCAGCCGGGGCCGGGCGGCAGCTCCTCGATCAAGCGGCTGGAAGCGCGCGGCAATGTCGTCGTCACCCAGAAGGACCAGGTGGTAACAGGCGAGACCGCCGTGTTCGACACCAAAACCAACCTCATCACCATGCTCGGCGGCGTCGTCCTCACGCAGTGCAGGAACGTGCTGCGCGGCGACCGTCTGGCGGTCGACATGACCACCGGCGTCTCGCGGGTGGAATCCGACAGCGGCAGGGTGCAGGCATTGCTGCCGCAGGGCGGCAGCAATGATTGCGGATCGGGGAGCCCGGGCAAGCCCGCTCCGGCGCCGCCTCTCCAATTGCCCGGCGCAGGCAAACAAAAGTAAATTCCTGAAGTAACTTCAAGCGCTTGGGCCAGATTCTCCCGATCCGAGGTTGAAGCTTGCCCGGCGAGGCTGTATCTAGCGCGAAGGGCTTTCCAAGCGGGGTTCGCCGCTTTTCGGGCGTGTTTCACTGGGCATGAGACATCCCTTCACTCATGCTGTGCTGGCGAATCGCAAGGCCGGTGCGGCAGATCGCGGGATCACGCGCGGATCATCGCGCAGGATTGTCGTGAAAGGCTAGAAGGCGGGATGGTCGATCTCTTCAGCATGTTCCGTCGGCGCCCCGCCAAGCGCGGCCGGCCAGGATTTGCGCGCCAGGACATCACCGCCCTCGGTGACAGCGTCGGCGGTCTCGTGCCCAGCCCGGTGCGGGATGCATCGCCGATCGCCCGCGACCAGATGCGCGCGCCCGACCATTTCCAGGCCGACTACCAAGCCGACTACGAGACCGAGCCGCCGCGTGCCCAGGCGGTTCACCCTGTCAGAGCCGCCAGCAGGTCTAACGGCGCCGGCGGACCGCAGCTTCTGAAGCGGCCGGGCTTCCTGGCTGTGCATAGCGTGGAAAAGAGTTTCGGCAGCCGCCAGGTGGTGCGCGGCGTCAGCATCTATGTGCGCCGCGGCGAAGCGGTCGGCCTGCTCGGCCCGAACGGCGCCGGCAAGACCACCGTGTTCTACATGATTACCGGCCTGATCAAGCCCGATCGCGGCGCGATCGAGCTCGACGGCCACGACGTCACCAAGCTGCCGATGTATCAGCGCGCGCGGCTCGGCATCGGCTATCTGCCGCAGGAAGCCTCGATCTTTCGCGGCCTCACCGTCGAGCAGAACATCCGCGCCGTGCTCGAAGTGGTCGAGCCCTCGCGCAAGAAGCGCGAGCAGCAGCTCGATTCGCTGCTCGACGAATTCAACATCACGCGCTTGCGGAAATCGCCGTCGATCGCGCTGTCGGGCGGCGAGCGCCGCCGCGTCGAGATCGCGCGCGCGCTGGCGACGCGTCCGAACTACATGCTGCTCGACGAGCCTTTCGCGGGCATCGATCCGATCGCGGTCGGCGACATTCAGGACCTCGTCCGCCATCTCACCAACCGCGGCATCGGCGTGCTGATCACCGACCACAATGTGCGCGAGACGCTCGGCCTGACCGATCGCGCCTATATCGTCTATGCCGGTGAAATCTTGACCGAGGGTAGCCCGGATGAGATCGTCGCCGATCCCGACGTTCGCCGGCTTTACCTTGGCGAGGAATTCCGCCTCTAGCCCTTTTTTCCCGTTCGTCAAGCCGTGTACATCGTGCCAAGACTAGGATAAGCAAAAATCGGACCAACTTTTGGGATCGGTTCTTGCTTCATGGCGCTCACGCAGAGATTAGAGTTCCGGCAATCGCAGTCGCTGGTCATGACGCCGCAGCTGATGCAGGCGATCAAGCTGCTGCAATTGTCCAATCTCGATCTCACGACCTTCGTGGAAGAGGAGCTCGAGCGGAACCCCCTGCTGGAGCGGGCCAACGACGAGCCGCCCGCGGGTGAAGCCCCGGCCGAGACCGGCCAATTCAGCGATTCCGACGGGGGCCACAACGACGAGCCGGGCGGCGGTCCGGGCGAGGCGTTCGAGCCGGGCCAGGAAGAATGGATGAGCAAGGATCTCGGCACCCGCGCCGAGATCGAGCAGACCCTGGACACGGGCCTGGACAACGTCTTCTCCGAGGAACCGGCAGAGGCCGCCGCGCGCAACGCCCAGGATGCGGCGCCGACCACCTATACCGAATGGGGCGGCGGTGCCTCCGGCGACGAGGACTACAATCTCGAAGCCTTCGTCGCCGCGGAGATCACGCTCGGCGACCATCTTGCCGAGCAGCTCTCGGTCGCCTTCACCGGCCCGGCGCAGCGCATGATCGGTCAGTACCTGATCGACCTCGTCGACGAGGCCGGCTATCTGCCGCCGGATCTCGGCCAGGCCGCCGAGCGCCTTGGCGCATCGCAAGCCGACGTCGAGGACGTCCTTGCCGTGCTGCAAAAATTCGACCCGCCCGGCGTCTGTGCGCGCAATTTGAGCGAATGCCTGGCGATCCAGCTCCGCGAGCTCGACCGCTACGATCCGGCGATGCAGGCCCTCGTCGAGCACCTCGATCTGCTGGCGAAGCGCGACATCGCTTCGCTGCGCAAGCTCTGCGGCGTCGACGACGAGGACATCGCCGACATGATCGGCGAGATCCGCCGCCTCAATCCCAAGCCCGGCATGAAGTTCGGCTCGGCGCGGCTCCAGACCATGGTGCCGGACGTCTATGTCCGCCCGGGCCCGGATGGCGGCTGGCATGTCGAGCTCAACAGCGACACCTTGCCGCGCGTGCTGGTCAACCAGACCTATTATTCCGAGCTGTCGAAGAAGATCGGCAAGGTCGGCGACAAGTCCTATTTCACCGACGCGCTCCAGAACGCGACCTGGCTGGTGCGCGCGCTCGATCAGCGCGCCCGCACTATCCTGAAAGTTGCGACGGAGATCGTGCGCCAGCAGGACGGCTTCTTCACCCATGGCGTGGCGCATCTGCGGCCGCTGAATCTGAAGGCCGTTGCCGACGCCATCCAGATGCATGAATCCACGGTGTCGCGCGTCACCGCCAACAAGTACATGGCGACAAATCGCGGCACATTCGAATTGAAATATTTCTTCACGGCTTCGATCGCCTCCGCCGACGGCGGCGAGGCGCATTCCGCCGAGGCCGTGCGCCACCACATCAAGCAGCTGATCGATTCGGAAGCGCCGTCGGCGATCCTGTCGGATGACACCATCGTGGAACGCTTACGCGCCTCGGGAATTGATATTGCCCGCCGCACGGTCGCAAAGTACCGCGAAGCCATGCGCATTCCCTCTTCGGTGCAACGCCGCCGTGACAAGCAGAGCGCTCTTGGTAACGTCCTCTCCACCGCAATGCCCGATCGCTCCCGCAACACCGAGCCGGCCTGATTGCGCTGGCGCGAAATCGCGCTACTCTCGATCCCCCATCGAGACCGATCCAAGCTGGGCACTTAAAACCAAGCGAGGCATCACATGACCCTCAGAATCTCGGGAAAGAGCGTCAGCGTCGGCGACGCCCTGCGCGGCCGCGTGACCGATCGGACCGACGAGGTCCTGCGTAAATATTTCGACGGGAACTATTCCGGCCACATCACCCTGAGCAAGGATGGCTTCGGCTTCCGCACCGACTGTGCCCTGCATCTTGATACGGGAATTACGCTGGAGGCCGATTCGAACGCGCCGGATGCCTATGCCAGCGCCGACCAGGCGCTCCTGATGATCGAGAAGCGGCTCAAGCGCTACAAGAGCCGGCTCAAGGACCGCTCGGCCCGCAAGGCCCATGTCGCCTCCGCGGCGCTGGCCGCCATGGACGCCACGAGCTACGTGCTGGAGGCGCCGGGCGAGGGTGAGGACGAGGACGAGGTCACCGGCTACAGTCCGGTCATCATCGCCGAGGCCACCACCTCGCTGAAGCAGCTGTCGGTGAGCGAGGCCGTGATGGAGCTGGACCTCAGCGGAGCGCCCTGCCTGGTATTCCAGCACGGCTCCAGCGGCCGGGTGAACATCATTTACCGCCGGGCCGACGGCAATGTCGGCTGGATCGACCCGCCGGGGCCCAAACCGGACGGTTAAGGGCTGGAACCGGCCCCCGTACCAACCGCAGCCCTTAACAATGAGCGGGGCAAAGCCGCACGCAGCAGTTGGCACCGGGATTGCGTTGGAGTAGAAGCGCCCCACATCAGGATCGGGGCTAAGTCCCCCTCCTGCTTCACCTTCTTGATGCCGGCCAGGCATGGTTTGACCAAGCTGGCCAATTCGGAACCTGACGGTTTAATTCACCTCGGAAACCTTCCATGCCGATTACCGATCTGGTCGCACCCGAGGCGATTCTCCCGGCATTGAAGGTCAACAGCAAGAAGCAGGCGCTTCAGGAGCTCGCGGCCAAGGCCGCCGAGTTGACCGGGCAGAACGAACGCTCCGTGTTCGAGGTGCTGCTGCAGCGTGAGAAGCTCGGCACCACCGCGGTGGGCTACGGCGTCGCCATTCCGCACGGCAAGCTGCCCAAGCTGGAAAAGATCTTCGGCCTGTTCGCGCGCCTCGATCGTCCGATCGATTTCGAGGCGATGGACGGCCAGCCGGTCGATCTGGTCTTCCTGCTGCTCGCCCCCGAAGGCGCCGGCGCCGATCACCTCAAGGCGCTCGCCCGCATCGCCCGCCTCCTGCGCGACCAGGACATCGCCAAGAAGCTCCGCGCCTCGCGCGATGCCCAGGCGATCTATTCGGTGCTGGCGCTGCCGCCCGCGACCGCGGCGTAACGTCGCCTGTCCTAGTCGTCCGCTGAGAAGCGGAATCGATCCACGCAATTGCCAATGTAGGCCGGCCATCCCCGTGGCATGCGCGCGGGATGTCGTGATCTCGCAATAGCCGGCAAGAGAACGCGAAAAATTTCCCCGCTTGAGACGTCCGGCACATCGCGCCTTGTCGGAGTCCGCTAAAGACGCCCACGAACGCAAGTGGCGCTAGGATCGACGCGCCGTCCTGCGCTTTCGCCGAGGTCGTTACCTATCGCCCGAAGGTCGGGCCCGTAGGATGAAAGTGGTTGGCGCGGTGCAGAGCAGGGCTGTTGTGGTGGGGCTAGTGATAGCAGGTACCGCAGTCCCGGCCGTCGCGCAGGATGCCGGATCGCTGCTCCGCGAGATGCAGCGGCAGCGGGAGATGCAGCGGCAGGAAAGGCTGCCGGCCCCTGGCGAGATTCGACCGCAGCAGGCGCCCGCCGCAATCCCCGACCGGGGCGAGCGCATCATCGTGAAGGGCGTTCGCTTCACCGGCAAGGTGGAGCTGCTGCCACAGGCCGAGCGCGAGCAACTCGTTGCCTCGGTGCGCGGCAAGCGCCTCGGCATCAAAGGGCTCTATGCGCTGGCCGATCAGGTGACGGCCGTGCTCCAGGGCCGCGGCCGGTTGCTGGCGCGCGCGCTGCTGCCGCCTCAGGACATCACCAACGGCATCGTCACGATCGAGATCGCCGAGGGCGCGCTCAAGACCATCACGCTCGATCGCGCCAAGGGCGTGCGCGTGCGTGAGGACCTGTTGCGCGCGATCATCGAGGGTCGTCTCAAGCCGGACGGCGTGACGCGGCAGGATCTGGAAGACGCGCTGTTGCGGATGAACGACCTGCCGGGCGTGTCGGTGCATGCCAAGCTCGCGCCGGGCGATGCGCCGAACACCAGCAAGCTCGTCGTCGGCGTCGCGCAGGCGCCCATTCTCGGGGGCGGTATTTGGGCCGATAATTACGGCAGCTCCAACGTGGGCAAGGCGCAGGGCAACGGGCTCATCTCGCTCACCGACGTGTCCGGCTACGGCGACCTGACGCGGCTCTCCGGCACGGTGTCGCAAGGGCAGGAGTACGGCTCGCTGGTGACGAGTGTGCCGCTCGGCGCCAGCGGCTTCATAGCCAATGCGAGCTACGGCTATCTCGACTACCACAATATCGACGCCATCGGCCGCGCCCTCGGTCTCACCGGTTTTGCCCATTTCGCCAATGGCGGCATCGACTACAGCCTGATCCGCTCGCGCGATTTCAACCTCCAGCTTGGCGGCACCGTGACCTGGAAGGCGCTGGTCGACGACAGCATCGTCGGAACGCTTCAGGACAAGCGGTCGACCTCCGGCACGCTCAGCCTCAACGGCGACCGGCGCGACGCGCTGCTCGGCGGCGGCATCACCAACTGGTCGGTGAGCTGGACTTTTGGCCACCTCGATCTCTCGCGCGTGGCGAGCGCGCTCGCGGCGGACCAGGCTGGGCTCCGGACGCTAGGGCAGTTCAATCGGATCAATGCCTCGGTTGCCCGGCTTCAGGCCTTGCCCGGCGACTTCGCACTGTTCGGTCGCCTCTACGGGCAATGGGCCGACAAGAATCTCGATTCCTCGGAAGATTTTGCGCTGGGCGGCCCGTTCGGCGTGCGCGGCTATCCCGTCGGCGAGGCGCGCGGCGATATGGGCGTGCTCGGCACGCTGGAGCTTCGCTACAACGCGCCGGTGCCTGTGCGCTTCGGCAGCCTGCAACTCGCGAGCTTCCTGGACGGCGGCTACGTCAAGATCAACGTGTCGCCGAACGGCATCGCGCCGGTCACTGTCTGCGGCTGCAACGATTACGGGCTCGCCAGCGCCGGCCTCGCCGCGCGCTGGACGCGCGAGTGGCTGAACGTCTCGGCGAGCTGGGCCCATACGCTGGGCGACAATCCCGGCCGTTCCATCATCACCGGCGCCAATGCCGATGGCGTCAAGGCCAACGATCAGTTCTGGCTGCAAGCCGGCATTCGCTTCTGATGTTTCGAGGGGGCACGCGATGACATCGACCCTGCCGCGGATGCGACTCGCAATCGCGCTGTCCGCGACCACGATGCTGACGCCGCCGGCGCTGGCGCAGACGCTGCCGACCGGCGGCCAGGTCGTGTCGGGACAGGCCACGATCAGTCAGTCCGGCAACGCCATGACGATCAACCAGTCGAGCGACCGGATGATCGCCAACTGGCAGAGTTTTTCGATCGGCGCCGGCAACTCCGTGACCTTCAATCAGCCCGGCGCATCCTCGGTCGCGCTGAACCGCGTCGTCGGCCAGGACCCGTCAAAAATCCTCGGCAGCCTCAGCGCCAATGGACAAGTGTTCCTGATCAATCCGAACGGCATCGCCATCGGCAAGACCGGCAGCGTGCAGACCGGCGGCTTTGTCGCCTCGACGCTCGGCATCAGCAACGCTGATTTTCTGGCAGGTCGCTACAACTTCACAGGCAGCGGCGGCGCGATCACCAATGAGGGCAGCATCTCCGGCAAGGTGGTGGCGCTGATCTCGCCGAGCGTCAGCAATTCCGGCGCCATCACCGGCAGCACGGCGCTCGCCGCCGGCACCGACGTGCTGCTGGACTTCAACGGCGATGGCCTGCTCTCGGTCGAGGTCAAGGCCTCTACCGTCAAGACCCTGGTCGAGAACAAGGGATTGATCCGCGCCGATGGTGGGCTCGCCATCCTCACCGCCAAGGGCGCGAGCGACGCCATGAAGGGCGTCGTCAACAACACCGGCGTGGTGCAGGCCGCGAGCATCGGCAGCAAAAACGGCCGCATCCTGCTGCTCGGCGATGCCAAGCACGGCGAGGTCAATGCCGGCGGCACGCTGCGGGCGCGCTCGGTCGAAACCTCCGCCGCCAAGGTCAATCTCGCTGCCGATCTGAAGGTCGATACGCTCGGCGGGCATTGGCTGATCGATCCCGTCAACATCACCATCGACGCGAACTACGCTGGCGTCTTGCAGACGGCGCTTGCGAGCGGCGACGTGACGGTGACGACCTCGGGCAGCGGCACCGATGAAGGCAACGTCACGGTCAACTCCGCCGTCACCTGGGGCTCGCATATCCTGACGCTGCGGGCCGACAACAACATCGTCATCAATGCGCCGCTGACGTCGACCGGCACGACGAGCAGTGACGGCCTGGTCCTGCAATACGCACAGACCACGGCCACCGGTGGCTACACCATCAACGCGCCGGTCAACCTGGCGGCGGGTAGCCTGTTCCAGACCCGGAAAGGAACTGATGCCGCCATCACCTATGCGGTGATCACCGACGTGAATGCCCTGCAGGACATCAACACCAACCGGTCCGGCAACTATGTGCTCGGCGCGAACATCGATGCCAGCGCGACGGCGGGTTGGAATGGTGGCGCCGGCTTCACACCGATCGGCGGCATCGGCGATATCAGCAAATATTTTTCCGGCATTTTCGACGGGCTCGGTCACCGCATCAGCAACCTGACCATCAACCGGCCGTCCAGCGATAACATCGGCCTGTTCGGCTACATCGATGGCGGGACCATCCGCAATGTCGGATTGGAAGGCGGCAGCGTGACGGGCAACAATTCCGTCGGCGGGCTGGTGGGGTCGAGCGGCCTCTGGGTCTACGGCGGCACGAGCAGCGTCGCTTACAACACCATCAGCAACGTTTACAACACCGGCAATGTGACCGGCAGCGGCGCCATGGTCGGCGGGCTGGTCGGCGACGCCTATATCACGACGATCAGCAACTCATATGCCACCGGCACGGTCGCGGGCTATGGCGCCGCCGGCGGGCTGGGAGGGCGCGTCGTCGCCTCGTTCGTCTCCAACTCGTATGCGACCGGCAACGTGTCCGCTAGCTGGGAAGGTGCTGGCGGGCTGATAGGGTACAATATCGGCACGTGGATGGGACCGGGCCCCGCGGATTATGCTATCGGGACGGTGAGCCACTCTTATGCCACGGGTACCGTATCTGGCGGCATCAATGTCGGTGGCTTGTTGGGGTACAGCAACCTCGGTCTCGTCACCGACAGTTACGCCACCGGCAATGTATCAGGCACCGGCGCAGTTGGCGGCACAGGCACAGCTGCCGGCGGACTGGTGGGGTTCCAACAGTACAGCCGGGTGGAGCGATCTTACGCCACCGGCAACGTGTCCGGTGTCGATGCGGTCGGCGGGCTGGTGGGAGGCAGCTGGTACGGCGCCGTGGTAAGCCAGTCTTACGCAACCGGCAATGTGTCGGGAACGCGTTCGATTGGCGGGCTGGTCGGGCACAGCAATGAAGCCGTTTCAGTGCTCGATTCCTACGCCACGGGAACGGTTTCAGGAAATTCCGAGGTCGGCGGGCTGGTGGGGGTGAATCAGGAAAGCCATGTGAGCCGAAGCTACTTCGCGGGCACCGTGTCGGGAACCAGCAATGTCGGCGCGATCGTGGGGATGAACTGGGATGGCGGCGATGTCACCCAAAGCTATGCGAACAGGGAGACATCGGGGCAGAGCGCCGCCTGTGGCGCATCCTTCGGCGGCGGCATCTGCGATGGCGGCATGCTCACCACGGCGCAGCTGCGCGATCCCTTCATCTTCATCAACAACGGCTATGACTTCGCCGCTGTCTGGGGCAAGTCCGTCAGCGGCGCCAATAACGGCATGCCGGTGCTGCGCGCGTTCGGCGACACCGTCTACGATGCCTATGTCAACGTCGCGGGCTCGGCCAGCACCACCTATGGCACGCTGGCCTCGCTCGGCGGCTTGACGATGACCGGCGTGAACGCCAATCGTGTCACGCTCGGCTGGGGCAGCGCAGTCACCACCGCATTGGGCGCGGGCAGCTACAATCTCAGCGGCCCCGACGTTCTCAGCGCGACCGGCTCGGGCGGCGCGGTCTATGTCGGCTCGGTCGCGGTCGGCCTCACCATCGACAGGGCGCCGCTCACCATCAGCGCCAACGCGTCCAAGACCTATGACGGCCTCGCCTTCTCCGGCGGCAGCGCCGCTTATTCCGGCTTCATGAATGGCGAGACTGCATCCGTGCTGTCGGGCACGCTTCTTTATGGCGGCACGGCGCAGGGCGCGGTGAATGCCGGCCGCTACAGCCTGACGGCGTCGGGCCTCTCCTCGGCCAATTATGTGATCACCTATGTCGACGGTTCGCTGACCGTCAACAAGGCGCCGCTCACCATTGCAGTCAACGGCGTCACGAAGAATTACGACGGCGTGCCGTTCTCCGGCGGCAGCGCGATCTATTCCGGCTTCGTGAACGGGGAGGGGCTGTCCGCACTGTCCGGCACGCTCGTCTACGGCGGCTCGGCCGAGGGCACGCGCAATCCCGGGGTCTACAGCATCGCCGCCTCGGGGCTGACATCCGCGAACTACGACATCACCTATGTCGACGGCCGGCTCGCGATCATTCCGCGCGACGCAGGCGCCTGTTCGCTTGGGGCCGGCGGCAACCCGATCTGCGGCGCCACTCCGCCCGATCCCGCCGCGCCGCTCGGGTTGAACGACCAGGCGCCGATCGAGGTCGTGCTGCGTTAGAGCACCCGGTAGCGGCACAATCGCAGCTACGCCGGCAAGGGCGTCCTGCGCTACCTACGCCTGGTGAGGCCGTAGAGGCGGCCCTCATCCGTTCGAACCGAAGCCCCGCGGTCTGCGACTTATTTTCGCAGCCGGGGCGCTGTGATGTTTCTCCGCCGGATTCGATCGTCGCCCGGTTGCGCGTCCCGGCGCGGCTTCGATGCAGGGTTTTTTGAGCCATGAATTGCGGTTCGATCGTCCGGATTTTCGGTCTGTTTTGCTCGGCCACCATTGCCGTGACGGTTGCCGTTCATGCCGATGATACGTCCAACGACCGCGTCATCGCCGAAAAGACCGAGATCATTGCGGCTGATCCGACAAACGCGGTTGCTTACGAGCTGCGCGGCGAAGCCTGGTACATCAAGCGGGACAGGGATCGCGCCTTCGAGGATTGCAGCGCCGCGATACGGATCGATCCGAATTTCGGGCGGGCTTATAACTGCCGCGGCCGCGCCTATTCGGCGAGGGGTGAACGGGATCACGCTTTGGCCGATTACAACGAGGCCATTCGCCTCGATCCCGGCTACGGTCCGTCCTACACCTCCCGTGCCCTCGAATATTTCAACCAGCGCGACTTCGATCTGGCGATCGGCGCGTTTACCGAGGCCATCGAACGCAATCCCAAGCAAGCCTACTTTGCTCTTATCAAGAGAGGGGAAGCGTATGCGGCGAAGCGCGACTCCGATCATGCCGTCGCCGATTACAACGAGGCGATGCGGCGCAATCCCGCCGCCGCATGGCCCTACGAGCTGCGAAGCACCGTCCATTTCGACAAGGGCAAGATCGACGAGGCTCTCGACGACTGCAACACCGCCGTCCGTCTGGAGCCTGGGAGTGCTGGCGGTCATTATTGCCGGGCCATCGTTCTCCTGAAAAAGGACGACACCGACAACGCCATCCGCGAGCTTGATGACGTCACCAGGATCATGCCTTCCTTCGAGAAGGCCTACTTCGTTCGTGCAACCGCCTGGCGCAAGAATGGTGATGATCGTCGCGCCATTGCCGATTTCGACGAGGGCATCCGGCTGCAGCCGGGAAATTCGATGGCCTACAGCAATCGCGCCAGCACGCTGCGCGACATCGGAGAGCACGCCCGTGCGCTCGCCGACTACAATGAGGCGATCCGGCTCGATCCCGGCAATCAGATCGCCCTCGTCAATCGGGGTATCCTCTATATGAAACTGTCCGACGCCAAACATGCGCGCGCCGATTTCAATAGCGTGCTCGCGCTGCCGCCGGGCGACCAATGGGCCGTGGACACGGCGCGCGAAGGGCTTGGCTTTTTGAAGTGATGCGAGAGCAGGGCTGCGCTGCAACCCTAGTCTCCGTCATTGCGAGGAGCGAAGCGACGAAGCAATCCAGAATCTCCCCGCGGAACGATTCTGGATTGCTTCGCTGCGCTCGCAATGACGAGGAGAGCGCAGGCGATCTATCACCCGAATGAAAGCGCCACGCCTTCGCCGGCGCCGCTCGTGCGCGTCAGCAGACCGTCGGCAGCAGGCGCCGGACTTCGTCGAGCAGTTCGGGAATCGCCGTCTTGTCACCCGCGAGGTGCTTGAGCAGCGCACTTTGGAATAGACCGTCGAACAGCGCATAGAGCGCGGCGGGCGACGACGCCGGCCGCTTGCCGCCGAGCTCGGCATAACGGGAGGCGATGCGCCAGATCATCGCTTCCAGGCTCTTGTCGATCTCGAGTACATCCTTGCGAAACGCCGCCTCGAACATCGCCTGCGAGCGCAGGTCGTACCAAAGGCGGTGCATACGGGCTTCGTTCTGCAGCGTTGCTGCGAGCTTGGCGAGGAAACCCTCCGTCAATTCGTCGCGGCTCGTTGCTGTCGCGACGACATCGTCATATCGCGTCACGCACTTCGCCTTGTAGTGGCGGACGCAGCAGCAGATCAGGTCGAGCTTGTCGCTGAAATAATAGTGGAACACGCCGTGCGTGAACGCCGAGTTCTGCGCGATTTCGCGCAGGCTGGTGCGTGCGAAGCCGAGCTCTCCAAGCGTTTCGAGCGCGGCCTCGGCAAGCTCGACGCGCCGCGCGTTGAACTTCTCGTCGCGCAGCACCTCGGCCGCATCAGCCACACGCCGGGCCGCTCCCGTCACCTGCCGCGCCATCTTGTCCTTATCCTCAGTCCCGTTCTTTCAAGGACTTATACCGCGTCGACCGCGGAATGCTCCATCCCCTCACAACCACTTCCTTTGACAACTGTCAAATTCGTTCTTGACAAGTGTCAAGATATTGGCGGAGGTTCGCACCAAGAATTTGGACAGTCGTCAAGACGTCCGACCATGGAGGAACGCTTCGCTGGGTGCCGCCGAAAGGCCTGCGCCCGTCGACCTGGTGCGCGCCGATTGGGCGCAGCACGAATCGATCACCAGCAACGGAGGAGTGCGTCATGAGTGGGAAGAGCCTTGCAGGCAGGAAAGCCCTGGTCACCGGCGGTGCTAGAGGAATCGGCGCGGCCATCGCGCAAGCGTTGGCGCGAGCCGGCGCCTCGATCATGATCGCCGACATCCTGGAAGAGACTGGCCGTGCCAGCGCAGCCGCCATCGCGAAGGAAGACGTCGCCACGGGCTTCGTCCAGCTCGACGTCACCGACGACGCTCAATGGGAGCGGGCGGTTGCCAAGACCGTCGAAACCCTCGGCGGCTACGACATTCTGATCAACAATGCCGGCATCGAGATCACGTCGCTGATCTCCGAGGTCAAGGCCGAGGACGCGCGGCGGATGTGCGACGTCAATATCGTTGGCACCGTGCTCGGCATGAAGCACGCCTTCCGTGCCATGCGCCCGGGCGGGCCGGCCGGCAAGGGCGGCGCCGTCGTCAACATCGCCTCGGTTGCGGCAACAATCGCCTTCCCGAGCATCGCGGTCTATTCGGGCACCAAATCCGCGGTTGACCGCATGACGCGGGTCGGAGCGATGGAAGCCGGCAAGCTCGGTTTCGGCGTGCGCGTAAACTGCATCTATCCGGGCCTGATCCCGACCGACATGGGCATGCAGCTCGCCAACGACATCGTCAAGGTCGGGCTCGCGGCTGACGTCAACGCCGCAGTCGGCTCGGTGGTGGAGCAAACCCCGCTCGGCCGTCTCGCCGAGGTCACGGACATTGGCGATGCCGCGGTGTTCCTGTGCTCGAACGAGGCGCGCTTCATCACCGGCATCGGACTGCCGGTCGATGGCGGCATGGGCATGTAACAACAAAGCCGACAACAAGCATTTCGGAGGAACGCAATGAGCGAGAAGAAGCCCGTCATCGTCTATGGCGCTTCCGGCTATACCGGCCGGCTAGTCTGTGAATACTTACGCGAATACAACATCCCCTTCATCGCCGCCGGCCGCAGCAATGAGAAGCTCAACGCCGCGATGAAGTCGAATGTAGCGGGCATCGAGACCGCCGACTACGAGGTGGTCAAGGTGCCGCACACCGTGGCTGCGCTGACTGAATTGTTTAAGGGCGCCTCGGTGGTGCTCAACACCGTGGGTCCCTTCGCCAAGTTCGGCGGCGAAGTGGTGCAGGCTTGCCTCGCTTCCAAGTGTCATTACACCGACACCACCGGTGAGCAGGACTGGCTGATCACGCTCGAGCAGGAGTGGGGCACGAAGTTCGCCAATGCCGGGCTGCTGTTGGCGCCAGGCATCGCGCAGATGTACACCACCGGCGAGATCGCCGCGCAGCTGTGCCTGGAGACGCCCGGCCTTGACACGCTGGACATTGCCGTGTTCTGGGGTGGCAGCCCGACCATCGCATCGACGCAGACCATCCTGGTCAACGCCGCGATGGCCAAGGCCTACTACCTGGAGCAGAACAAGTACGTCGAGCATCAGCCCGATGCCGGCCTCTACAACCTCGCCATCCCCGGTCAGCACGAGCTGGCGCTGGCGTTGCCCTGGGGAGGCACCTCGCACCCGGTGTGGTTCAAGCGCGATCCGCGCGTGGCCAACGTGAAGGTGCTGGGCGGCGTGTTCAATCGCGCGCTGATGCTGGGCGTGCCGCAGATCGTCGCGGCCGCGCTGGAGGCGACCAAGGATATGAATCCCGACGACCGCTACGCCGCATTGGCGCAGACCGCCGCCGGTGTGATGAACACCATGCCGCCGCGCGAGAACCCGCGCGTCAACAAGTCGATGGATTCGGTGCATGCCTCCGGCCCGTTGGGGCGCGCGCACTGCGTCATCAACGGCAACAGCAACTACAAGCAGACCGGCATGTTGCAGGCCTATGCTGCGGCCCATCTGTTGCAGCAGCCGCCCAAGCGCGTAGGCTTCGCCTCCGGCTGCCAGGCGTTCGGCCATCACGAGCTGCTCGGGCAGTTGCGCAGCTTCGGGCTCGTCAGCAAGCCTGTTCTGACCGTGCACGATTAGGTCAATCGCGGGTGGCGCGGTCCTCCGCGTCACCCGCTGCTGCTTCGGGTGTTGATCATGCGCTTCATCGATTACCTGGACAAAGGTGCCTCGCTCGGCGCCGACGCGCCATGCCTCACCATGGATGGACGCGACCTCAGCTATCGCGACGTACAGTTGCTGAGCTACCGCGTCGCGCGCGGGCTCGCGCGATCGGGGATTGCTGCCGGCGAGAAGGTCGCAATCCTTTCCGGCAACGATCCGGTCGCGTTTGCCTGCGTGTTCGGCATTTCCCGCGCGGGCGCGGTCTGGTGCCCGATCAATCCGCGTAACGAGGCGGCCGAAAATCGGCTCATCCTCGAGCAATTTGACTGCAGCCTGCTGTTGTTTCATTCAAGTTTCGCGGCGATGGTCGAGGCGGTGCGTGCAGAGCTGCCAAAGCTGCGCGCCGTCGTCTGCCTCGATGCTGAGTTGTCCTTCGCGCCCTCGTTCGACAGCTGGCTCGCCGGCCTTGCAGACGACCACTATCAACGCGAGACGATCGACGATCTTGCGATGATCCCGGGCACCGGCGGCACCACCGGCAAGCCGAAGGGGGTCATGCTGTCGGGCCGCAACATCGAGGCGATGACGGCACTGACGCTGATGGGCTATCCCTTCAAGGGCCGCCCGATCTACCTCGCGCTTGCGCCGCTGACCCACGCGGCCGGCGTGCTGTGTTTCCCGATCATGGCGCTCGGCGGCCGCATCGTGATCATGCATCACCCCGACATCGCAGAATTTCTCGATCTGATCGAGCGCTATCGCGTCACGCACACCTTCCTGCCGCCGACCGTGATCTACATGCTGCTCGATCATCCGAAGCTCGACTCCGCGAGGCTCGGGTCTCTGCAATGTTTCTGGTACGGCGCGGCGCCGATCTCGGCCGCGCGGCTTGCGGAAGCGCTCCAGCGTATCGGGCCGATGGCGCAGTTGTTCGGTCAGACCGAAGCGCCGATGATGATCTCGATGATGGCACCTAGCGAGCATTACAATGCGGACGGCACGATCGCGATGGAGCGTCTCGCCTCGGCCGGGCGGATCAGCCCGCTGGTGCAGGCCGGCATCATGGATGGCGACGGCAATTTGCTGCCGACCGGCGCCCGCGGCGAGATCGTGGTCCGCGGTTCGCTGGTGATGGAGGGCTATTACAAAAATCCCGAGGCTACGGCGGAAGCCTCCGCGCATGGCTGGCACCACACCGGCGACATCGGCTACATCGACGCCGACGGCTACCTCTATATCGTCGATCGCGCCAAGGACATGATCATCACCGGCGGGTTCAACGTCTACTCGATCGAGGTCGAGAACGCGCTGCGGGCGCATGAGGCGGTACAGGATTGCGCCGTGATCGGGTTGGCGGACGAGAAATGGGGTGAGCGGATCGTCGCCGTGGTGCAGCCCCGCGCCGGCCAAAGCGTCGATGCGACGGCGCTGGCGGCCTTCGTCAAGCAGCGGATCGGCAGCGTCAAGACACCAAAGCAGATCGAAGTCTGGGACGACCTGCCGCGTTCCAAGGTCGGCAAGGTCTTGAAGCCGGACATCCGCGCGCGGCTGGCGGAGCGTTCAGGCGGCTGAGGCGCATCTTATTGCAGCGCCCATCGCTTCGAAGATATCCGCGAGACGCGCTGACGCGGACATTCGCGCGGGCCTGGAACTCTCATCCGTGTCCGGGCAGGCAAAGGCATGTTTCCGCTTTTCGATGCGCGTTTTGGGTGTCACCATGCTTTTGAACGGACGGGAGGGCCGCCATGCGCTGGTGTGTCTCGGTCGGGGCGGTGCTTGTTGCGGGGGCGATCGTCGGAGGTGACGTTGCCAGCATTGCCGCGCCGAGCCCGAAATCAGGGATAGCCGACGCCAGGTACAGCGCACTGTCCGTCAATGTCGAGCTCGTTATCGCCGTCGACGTCTCCTATTCGATGGATCTGGACGAACTCGCCATTCAGCGCGAGGGCTATGCACAGGCCATCGTCTCGAAAGACTTTCTTCAGGCGCTAAGGGCCCGTCCGGCCAGCAAGGTGGCTCTGACCTATTTCGAGTGGTCGATGTCGGGCGACGACAGGATCATCATTCCGTGGCGCGTGATCGACGGCCCGGAATCGGCGGACGCCGTGGCCGCCGAGATCATGAAAACGCCGATTCGCCGAGGTTCGAGCACCTCGATTTCCGGCGCGATCAATTTCGCAGTGCAGCTGTTCGAAGAGAATCCCTATCGCGGGTCGCGGCGCGTCATCGACATTTCCGGCGATGGGCCGAACAACGACGGAGCCCCCGTCACCGGCGCGCGCGACGCTGCCGTTGAGAAAGGCATCATCATCAACGGCCTGCCGATCATGGTGAAGGAGCCGTCCTATTTGACGACCGATATCGAGAATCTCGATCTCTATTACGAGGACTGCGTGATCGGAGGGCCGGGTGCCTTCATCATGACAATCAAGGATCGCGAAAAATTCCAGGAAGCGATCCGGACCAAGCTTGTTCTCGAAGTTGCGGGCCTCGCGCCGGAGGGGAGGATCGTCCCAACTGCCGAGAATGAGCCCCGGGTGTCCTGTCTGGTCGGCGAAGAAAAATGGCGGGAGCGCGGGCGACGGATCATGCGCTAGTTGCCCGTCAGCAAAGCGAACCGACGTCGGTCGATCGCCTCACGCGCCACCAGCCCTGCCGCCTTGCAAAGATCTGGCGCATAGAGTTGGCAGCGCCGTTCCTGCTTCTCGATAGCCTTGTCGATCAACTCCAGCAGTCGTGCGGGGGCCATTCCCGCGGGAGCGGCAATTCGCCCCGTGACGACGTGCTTTTCTATTCCCTCGTGACGGTCGTGATCGAGATCGGGGTCGCGCCAGCAATTCGCGCATATCATCACGAAGCTCTCGGAATGCGAATAGACGACGGCGTCCTCATCCAGCTCTGCGGTCAAGTCCGCCAGTTGCCGTGCCGAATCCTGTGTGCCGGCGAAGTCGAATAGCTGATAGTTCCGCCGCTCCAGCGTCGCCAAATGTGGAAAAACCGGGACCTGCACCTCACCATACGTGTGATGTGTAATCGGCGCGCCGTCGATCAGGATGACGTCGCCATAGTCCACGCCGAGCTTCTGGTAGAGCACACTGCGGACGATGCCGTGGCACGGGCTCAACCGTTCGATCCAGATGGTTTCCTCCGCGCCCGGATCGTCCTGATCGGCCGTGCGCTCCGCCAGGGGCCGCTCCGCCAGCTTGACCTTGCATTGAGACAATGAGCATTCCGGCAAGCCAAAGCGCCCGATCTCGATCGCAAGCCCCATGCGCCTCCAGACATCCAGTGCCAGAGAGGCATTCTTTGCGCCGGTGGCGCAGATACCAAGATTCCACTCGTAACTCTCGGTGACTTCGTCCGCGAGGCTGGCTGCGATCTGGTTTGCGGTCGCGCCATCTGCGAATCTGCCGCGTGTCTTGTAGAAAAGACCCAGATTGTAATGGTGGGTGCTGTTTTGCGGATTGAGTTCGGTGAGTTTCCGATAGCTGCTCTCGGCAATCGCATCTTGCTGGCGCGACAGCATTCGCGCCGCAGTGGCCAGACCTTCGAGAATCGGTTCCTGTTCGGGTTGCCCCTCGTGGACCTTGGCCAACCCGCTCAGTTTTTCGACGACCAAACGGAACAATGCAATATCGGGCGGCGGTGCATTGAGATCGTCAATGTCGCGCGCTGCTTCAAGGCAGAGCCCTACAGTCGAGAGAAACCAGAAGTCCTGATCGTGAGATTGTGCGACCTCTGACAGAACGTCTATCGCGGCTTCTCTTTGCAAGCATCGATCATGGACAACCCGCAGCAATGCCATGGCGGCTTCGGGCTGCCGGGCCTGCGCTTTTCGCAGCGGCATCAGCTTGTGCAACGCGGCCTGTGTTCTCCCGCCTGAGCTTCCGCAATGGCATCGCGCGCAATCGCCTCGATCTCATCGGATGAGAGCACCGCACTTGGACCGTCCGACGTCATTCTCGATTCTCTTCTCAGAGCACCCGCTTCGGCGTTGAGCCCGATGCTAGGCCGGAACGTCGACGCTTCGCCAGATGGCCCATAAAAAATGCGCGGGCCGCCTTGAGGCATGCCCGCGCATTTGAATTCGCAGATGTCGCGCTAAGCGTGCGTCAGTGCACGCTCACGGCTTGCAGCTCGTTGCTCCAGGCGTTGGCGACCGCGGCTTCGCGGCTGTCGGTCAGCATGATCGGCGTGCCGTCGGCGGCGTGGAGCGCGAAGAGCTTGAGGCCCGGCGCGATCTTTGGCGCTTCGGGAAACAGGCCCGGCACATCCTCGGAGCGGATCTGCTTCACATAGGCGATATGACCTTCGCCGAGGGTTGCCAGCGTCTCGGGCGAGACGTTCTTGGCTTCGTATTCGAACGCAACGTGACCTTCACTCATGGTCTCGACTCCTTCACAGAAACTAAGCGGTCGAGTCCGCTACTCGTTCCATTATTCGTGCTCATTGATAGCGATTGTCTTAACGATCCTCTCCGGTTCAGGCCGGGCAAGATCGACCGACAGCAGCCCGTTCTTCAGATCCGCTCCCAGCACGAGCATCCCCTCCGCCAGCACGAAGGTGCGCTGGAAGTGGCGCGCGGCGATGCCGCGATGGATGTATTGCCGGGTCTTGTCGTCCTGCTGCCGCCCGCGAATCACGAGCTGGTTTTCCTCAATGGTTACATCGAGTTGGTCGCGGGTGAATCCGGCGACCGCCAGCGTGATCCGCAGCCGCTCGGGCTGGCCGTCCGACCGGTCGCACCTCTCGATATTGTAGGGAGGGTAACCGTCGGCGCCTTTGACGACGCGGTCGAGCACGCGCTCGATCTCGTCGAAGCCCAGAAGGAACGGACTGGAAAGCGTGGGAACACGAGACATAGTTTACAAAGTCCTCTCGAAGCGACTTTGGCATTTCAGGGCCCGGAAGCGGCGCCCCTTGGTCAGCAATATGGTCATAACCCCTTGGGGGTTCAAGGACGTAGCGGGGGCCTGTGGATTGCCCATTTTCGCGCCTGACCCCGCCCGCGGTCGCGCGGAAGCGCCCAATTCGTCACCGGGAACGCAAATGCTCAGGCAAGCCCGGGCATGACGAATCGGCCGACGATTTATCTCAATGAAATCAAACCCCCGGCTACTGTGCATGGGGTTGTTTTTCGCGTTTTTGATCGGCCGGCCCTCGGAACCGGTCAGGCCTCGATCCGCGTCCGCCCGTCGCCGCTGAAAAGGTGCAGCTTCGGCCGTACCGCGGCGACGCGGATCCTCTCACCGATGGCGGGGGCCTCGGTTCCGGGAATGCGGACGATGACCTCGCCGGGCGGCAGCTCGCCGGGCGTGGCGGCAACCCGCTGCTCGTCCTGGGCCCGCGTGCCGTAGACGAAGGTTTCCGCACCGACGCGCTCGATCGCTTCCACGGTCAGCGGCAATGCGACACCGCCGGCCGGGGTCTGGTCGGTGATGACGAAATCTTCCGGGCGGATGCCGAGGATGCCAGCCTCGGTGGCGCCGCCGCCGAGCTGCGATTTGATCTCATCGGCGCGCGTCGACATCAGGTTCATCGGCGGTGCCCCGATGAAGGAGGCGACGAAGGTCGTCGCCGGCTTCTCGTAGATCGCCAGCGGATTGCCGACCTGCTCGACCTGGCCGCCATTCATGACCACGAGAATATCGGCGAGCGTCATCGCCTCGAGCTGGTCGTGGGTGACGTAGATCGAGGTCGTGTTGAGCCGGCGCTGCAATTTGCGGATCTCGACCCGCATCGCGATGCGCAGCTTTGCATCGAGGTTCGACAGCGGCTCGTCGAACAGAAACACCTTCGGCTGGCGCACGATGGCGCGGCCCATGGCGACGCGCTGGCGCTGGCCGCCGGAGAGCTGGCGCGGCTTGCGCTCCAGCATCGGCGCGAGTTCGAGCACGCGCGCGGCTTCCTCGACGCGGGTCTTGACCTCGGCCTCCTTCATGCCGCGGTTGCGCAGGCCGTAGGCCATGTTGTTGAAGACGCTCATATGCGGATAGAGCGCGTAGTTCTGGAACACCATCGCGATGTCGCGATCGGCGGGCTCGATCTGGTTGACGACGCGGCCGCCGATGTCGATCTCGCCGCCGGTGACGGTCTCGAGACCTGCGACCATGCGCAGCAGCGTGGACTTGCCGCAGCCGGAGGGACCGACCAGCACGCAGAACTGACCGTCGCCGACATCGACGTTGACGCCCTTGATGGCCTCGAAGCCGCCGGGGTAGGTCTTGCGGACGTTGCGCAGGGTGACGTTAGCCATGAAAACTCATTCCCAAAAACCTACTTCTCGGTCTCGACCAGGCCGCGCACGAACAATTTCTGCATGGCGACGACGACGAACACCGGCGGCAGCATGGCGAGCACGGCCGTGGCCATCACGATCGGCCATTCGGTCAGCGCATCGGTGGTGGTGATCATCTTGCGGATGCCGACCTGGATGGTCTGCATGTCGTCGCGCGTGGTGATCAGCAGCGGCCAGAGATATTGATTCCAGCCGAGGATGAAGAGGATCACGAACAGCGCCGCCATGTTGGTGCGCGACAGCGGCAGCAGCGTATCCCAGAAGAAGCGCAAGGGGCCGGCGCCGTCGATGCGCGAGGCCTCCAGCAGCTCGTCTGGCACGGTCATGAAGAACTGGCGGAACAGCAGCGTCGCGGTGGCCGACGCGATCAGCGGCAGCGCGAGGCCGGCATAGCTGTCGAGCATGTGCAGATCGGCGACGATCTTGTAGGTCGGATAGATGCGCACCTCGACCGGCAGCATCAACGTGATGAAGATGATCCAGAAGATCGCCATCCGGAACGGAAAGCGGAAATACACGATCGCATAGGCCGAGATGATCGAGATCGCGATCTTGCCGATCGCGATTGCCAGCGCCATCACCAGCGAGTTCAGCATCATGTTGCCGACGGGCTCGCGGGTCGAGCCGCTCGTGCCGACGAAGATGGTCTTGTAGTAGACCTCGAAGAAATGGCCGCCCGGCAGCAGCGACATCTGCCCGTTCGCGATCAGGGCGTTGTCCTGGGTCGAGGCGACGATCGCGATGTAGACCGGGAATGCGACGATCGCGATCCCGATCCAGAGAATGGCGTGGGCGACGTAGCGTCGAAAGCCCTCTTCCTCGACCATCAGTAGGTCACCTTGCGTTCGACGAAGCGGAACTGGATTCCCGTCAGCACGATGACCATGACCATCAGGATCACCGACTGCGCCGCCGAGCTGCCGAGATTGCCGCCGAGCAGGCCGTCGGAATAGACCTTGTAGACCAGCGTGACCGTCGATGTTCCGGGACCGCCGCGGGTCATGGTGTCGATGATGCCGAAGGTGTCGAAGAAGGCGTAGACGATGTTGACGACCAGCAGGAAGAAGATCGTGGGCGACAGCAGTGGGAAGGTCACGGTCCAGAACCGCCGCATCGGGCGGGCGCCGTCGATCGCGGCGGCCTCGAACACGCTTCGGGGGATGGCTTGCAGGCCGGCGAGGAAGAACAGGAAATTATAGGAGATCTGCTTCCACGCCGCGGCGAGGATGATCAGCCCAGCCGCCTGGTTGCCGTCAAGCAGCGGATTCCAGTCGACGCCCAGGTTGCGCAGATAGCGCGACAGCACGCCGAGCGAAGGATGCAGCATGAAGATCCAGAGCACGCCGACCACGGGCGGCGCCACTGCATAGGGCCAGATCAGCAGCGTGCGGTAGAGCATCGAGCCGCGCAGCGGCTTGTCGGCCATCACGGCGAGCAAGAGCGCGAAGGACAGCGACGAGACGGCGATGGCGAACGAAAAGACGAACGTACGGACAACCGCCTCGAAATAGGCCGGGTCCTTGAACAGGTCCTGATAATTCTCGAACCAGACGAAGCTTGTCGACAGACCGAAGGCGTCCTGGAGCAGGAAGGATTGGATCACTGCCTGCGCGGCCGGCCAGTAGAAAAAAATCAAGACGATCGCGAGCTGGGGCGCAACCAGCGCGTAGGGCAATAGTTTTGCTTGGAAAATGGCTTGCTTTTGCATGATGTCAGGTGAGCGGCAGGCCGGCTTGCGGCCTGCCGCTCATCGCCTCACTTGACGGCGGTCTTTTCGAACTGACGCAGCATAGTGTTGCCGCGCTCGACGGCAGCATCCAGCGCCTGCTTGGCGGTCTTCTTGCCGGCCAGCGCCTGCTCGATCTCTTCCGACCAGACGTCACGCAGCTGAACCATGTTGCCGAGGCGCAGACCGCGCGAATTGTCGGTCGGCTCCTTGTTGGTCAGCTCGATCAGCGGGGTCTCGAGATAGGGCTGATCCTTGTAGAAGCCCTCTTCCTTCGCCTTGGCGTAGGCCGCCTTGGTGATCGGCAGATAGCCCGAGGCCTTGTGGATGTAGACCTGGCGATCGGTGTCGGAGAGGAAGGTCAGGAACTTCGCCACGCCCTTGTATTCGTCGGCCGACTTGCCGCCCATCACCCAGAGC
Organism: Bradyrhizobium sp. 956_D2_N1_4; assembly: GCF_052076025.1. Lineage (NCBI taxonomy): Bacteria > Pseudomonadati > Pseudomonadota > Alphaproteobacteria > Hyphomicrobiales > Nitrobacteraceae > Bradyrhizobium > Bradyrhizobium sp. 956_D2_N1_4. Next base: position 7,783,123 of record NZ_CP197237.1, read on the forward strand.
GAAGCGCCGCCGATGATCGAGTTCTGCGGCGCGCCCTTGACGTCCGGATAGTATGGCATCGGCACGGCGGTGAAGTTGAACTTGGCCTGCGCCTTGACGTTGCCGAAGAACGCCGACGAGGTCAGGTAGATCGGGCATTCGCCGGAGGTGAAGCGGCCTTCGCCGGTGTTGGTGCGGCCGGCATAGTCGTAGGTCTTGGTCTTCTGGAGCTCGACCAGGGTTTCGAGATGCTTGACCTGAAGCGGGCCGTTGAACTCCAGCACGGTGTCGAAGCCGTCGAGGCCGTTGGCCTTGCTGGCGAGCGGCACGTTGTGCCAGGCGGAGAGCTGCTCGAGATTGACCCAGGTGACCCAGGAGCCGGAGAAGCCGCAGGTGTCATGACCCGCAGCCTTCAGCTTCTTGGCGGCCTCGAACGTTTCCGGCCAGGTCTTGGGGATCTCGACGTTCGCCTTCTTGAGCTCGTCGAGGTTGACCCACATGACGGTCGACGACGAGTTGAACGGGAACGACAGCATCTCGCCCTTCGAGGTCGAGTAGTAGCCGGTGATGGCGGGCAGATAGATCTTGGGGTCGAACTTCTCGCCGGCCTCGGCCATCAGCTTGTAGACGGGTTTTACGGCGCCGGTCGCGGCCATCATGGTCGCGGTGCCGACTTCGAACACCTGCATGATGTGCGGGGCGTTGCCGGCGCGGAACGCTGCGATGCCGGCGTTCATCGTATCGGGATAGTTGCCCTTGTAGGTCGGGATCACCTTGTAGTCGGTCTGCGAGGCGTTGAAGTCGGTGGCGAGCTTAACGATGACGTCGTTGTTGGCGCCGGTCATCGCGTGCCACCACTGGATTTCGGTCACGGCCAAGGCCGGCGATGCGCCCATGCCGATCGTGATCGCAACTGCGGCAGCCGCCCCAAAGTGTCGAAGAGCCATCAAGTAAACCTCCCTTGGCCGTCAAAAAGAAGCGCTTGCGCTAGCAGCGCCATATGACGTTCACATGACTGTGTAAGCGGGAGAAACGAAAGCAGCAAGCGCGGCCAAAAGGGAAGCCGTCAAATAGGCGAATGCCGAGCGCGCAGCCTCCTCCGTTCGCGGCGCACATGCGTGCCCGCGCCGCAGTGCGGCATTTGCTCGGGTGAGGCGGCGAGGGCGTCTAGCGCTTGCGCTCGGGGCCGCAGACGGTGCCCTTTTCGACCATCGCGTCGATCTCCGATTTGGAGTAGCCGAACTCGCCCAGCACCTCCTGGGAGTGCTGACTGAATTTCGGCGGCAGGCGGCGCAGGCTCGGCTTGCTGCGATCGAGCCGGATCGGCGAGGCCACGCCCTTGTACCAGTCCTTCTCGATGACATCGCCGCGGGCGATCGTGTGCGCGTTGGTCAAGGCCTGGTCGATCTTCTGCACGGGACCTGCGGGCAGGCCGGCGGCGAGCAGACGATTGCACAGCGGCTCGGCCTCGTGCTGGCTGAACACGGCGGCGAGCTCGGCCCGCAGCGCCTCGCGATTGGCGATGCGGTCCTTGTTGCGGGCAAAGCGCGGATCGGTGCCGAGCTCGGGCTTGCCGATCTCCTTGGCGAGCTTGCGGAAGGTGCCGTCATTGCCGACACCGATGAAGATATCGTCGGTCCTGGTCGGGAAGATCGCGTAAGGCACGAGGTTGGGATGCTCGTTGCCGGTGAGCGATGGCGGCTTGCCGTGCATGAAATAATTCGCGGTGTGCGGATGCATGATGGCAAGGCCGGTCTCGTACAGCGTCGTCTCCAGGAACTGGCCCTGGCCCGAGCGCTGCCGCTCCGACAGCGCCATCAGGATGCCGATCGCCGCATAGAGGCCGGTGGTGATGTCGACCAGCGGCACGCCGATCCGCATCGGCCCGCTCTCCGGCGAACCGGTCGCCGCGATCATGCCGGTCATCGCCTGGATGATGGCGTCATAGCCGGGATTGCCGCCGCGCGGTCCGTCGGCGCCGAAGCCGCAGATCCGGCAATGCACGAGGCGCGGGAATTTCTTGCTGAGCACATCGTTGCCGATGCCCCATTTCTCCAGCGTGCCCGGCTTGAAATTCTCGATCAGGACGTCGGCGGTCTCCAGCATCTTGAGCAGCACGAGGCGGCCGCCCTCGGAGGCGAGGTCGAGGCCGATCGAGCGCTTGTTACGGTTGATGCCGATGAAATAGGCAGCGTCTTCGTCGTGGAACGGAGGGCCCCAGTCGCGCACCTCGTCGCCGGCGGGCGGCTCGACCTTGATCACGTCGGCGCCGTGGTCGGCGAGGATCTGGGTGCAGTAGGGACCGCCAAGCACGCGCGTGAGATCGATGACGCGCAGTCCGCTCATTGCGCCCAAAACGGCTTCAGTCATGCCTTCGCTTCCCCTGTGTCGATGATTGATCACAGGCCTAGCGAGGTTTTTTTGCGCCAGCAATGGCTTGGTGCGTGGGGGCGTATGCGGTGCCGCCGTGCAATCCCGCAACGTGGCAAAACAACTAGACTAAAGGGAAGCGGCCGGCCCGAGGGGGATCTCGGGCCAGCCAATCCGCCGTTTGATCAGACGACCGTCAGGCGAACGTCGACATTGCCGCGCGTGGCATTGGAGTAGGGGCACACCTGGTGGGCCTTCTCGACCAGCGCCTCGGCTTCCGCCCGGGCAAGGCCCGGCAGCGAGACGGCGAGATCGATGTCGAGACCGAAGCCGCCGGCCGAGCGCGGGCCGATGCCGACGGTGGAGGTGACCGAGGCGTCAGCCGGAACCTTCGGGCCGCCCTGCGAGGCCACGAACTTCATCGCGCCGATGAAGCAGGCGGCATAGCCGGCCGCAAACAGCTGCTCGGGATTGTTGCCGGCGCCGCCTCCGCCGCCGAGTTCCTTCGGCGTGGTGAGCTTGACGTCGAGCGCGCCGTCGAGGGTCGCGGCATGGCCGTCGCGGCCGCCGGTGGCCTTTGCGCTGGTCTTGTACAGGACGTTTACCGACATTTTCGTCTCCTCAGGTCTTCGGGTTGGGGTGGAACCTGCATCGCAAACAATTAGATTGCGCGCAATTGAAATTTGCATGCCTCACATTTAATTGTTCGCAATTGAATGTACGGCCGCCCGGTCCCAGAATGGAGGAAACCGCGTGAGATTCTCGATGCCCCGGAAACTATCGGCGCTGGACCCGCAGCGCCTCGACAATCAGATCTGCTTCGCGGTCTATTCGGCCGCGCATGCCTTCAACCGGGTCTACAAGCCGCTGCTCGACCGGCTCAGCCTGACCTATCCGCAATATCTGGTGATGCTGGTGCTGTGGGAGCGCGACGACGTGCCGGTGAAGGACATCGGCGAAAAGCTGTTCCTGGATTCGGGCACGCTGACGCCGCTGCTCAAGCGCCTCGAGGCCGCCCACCTCGTCAGGCGCACGCGCTCGCGCGAGGACGAACGTCAGGTGCTGATCGCGCTGACCCCGCAGGGCCACGCGTTGAAGGAAAAAGCGCGCGCCGTGCCGCAATCGATCCTGGCGGCGTCGGATTGCTCGGTCTCGGAACTGGTCGCGATGAAGGACGAGATCGTGGCGCTGCGGGATCGGTTGAATGCGGTGATCGGGGAGTAGGGGGCGGCGAGCTCAATCCTCTCGTACCTCGCCGCGAGTTTCTCTCCTCAAAGCCGCTTCTTTGCAAATGCGCGGCCCGAAGCTGATTTCAGATATTTCTCGAACGCAACAGCCTTAGCCTCATCGCTGAAAGCGATGTAGGTCTTGATGCGCCATGGGCCATACTTTGATGTATGTGGCACTTCGCCGGCGTTGTGCTTTGCGAGCCGGGCTCGCAGATCATCAGTGATGCCGATGTAGAAATGGCCGGAATCGAGGCTTTCGAGAATGTAGACGTACTTCATCCTATCCCCCGCCTTGCGCAGTGGATGGACAGTATCTCTCAGGATCAGCTTTTGCCGAGGCCCGGCTTCGCCCTTCGGGCTACGCCGCGGCAGCCTTCGCTACGATAGGGCTTGCCGAGCCGAAGCTGGCGAAGCCAGCGAAGGCTGGTGGAGCCAGGCGGGATCGAACCGCCGACCTCTTGCATGCCATGCAAGCGCTCTCCCAGCTGAGCTATGGCCCCTTAGTCTTCCAGTTGGGAGGATCCTGGTGGATCACTCCCGACCGCCGAGCCTGGTGACTCGCGCGGTGCACCCTTTTTCACAGATCAGGGCTGATCTCAAGTCTCTTCATCACCTCCGACATCACCAATGATGTCCGTGACGTCCTCATCGCCCTCTTCGTCGTCGGCGATAAAGGTCGAATCATCGTCGTCATCGTCCTCGATGGTCTCGTCGACCTCGATGTCGTCCTCGGATTCGGGCACCGCGGCCTTGACCTTGCCGGTGTTTTCCTCGGCGTCGGCCTCCTCGAGCGAGACCTCTTCGACTTCTGCCGGCTCCGGCGTGGTGTCGGCAGCCGGCGTGTGGCGAGGTTCGGCGCCGCGAGTCGCGCGGGCCGGCGCCACAGGCGCGATCGGGACGACTTCGCCGGTATAGGGCGAGATCACCGGATTCTTGTTGAGGTCATAGAACTTCTTGCCCGTGGTCGGGCAAATACGTTTGGTTCCGAGTTCGGACTTGGCCACGGCAGGAATCCTGGGAATGTCTGAAAAGCGGTGTTTCACTTGGCTAGTTGGCGGCCCGCTGTCAATAGCGCATTACGGGAGAAAGACATGCCCGTGACGGCGGGCAGACCTTGTGGTACCTGCCCCGCGAGCCCCGCAGGGACGTTTCGGGCCTATCCAAGGACACAAACTTGACTGATTCCGACAAGCCGACGCCGCTTCAGTCGCGCGCGAGCGGTCCCCTGACCGGGAAAGTACGGGTCCCCGGGGACAAGTCGATCTCCCACCGCGCCCTCATCCTGGGCGCGCTCGCGGTCGGCGAGACCCGGATTTCGGGCCTGCTCGAGGGCGAGGACGTCCTCAACACCGCCAAATCCATGCAGGCGCTGGGCGCCAGGGTCGAGCGCACCGGCGATTTCGCCTGGAAGGTGAACGGCGTGGGCGTCGCCGGCTTTGCCGAGCCCAGGGCGCCGCTTGATTTCGGCAACTCCGGCACCGGCTGCCGGCTCGTCATGGGCGCCGTCGCCGGCTGCCCGATTTCGGCGGTTTTCGACGGCGATGCCTCTCTGCGCAGCCGCCCCATGCGCCGGATCCTCGATCCGCTCGAGAAGATGGGCGCCAAAGTGGTGTCCGGCGACGAGGGCGGCCGTCTGCCGCTGACCGTCCAGGGCGCGCGCGATCCGCTGCCGATCACCTACAAGACCCCGGTCGCCTCGGCCCAGATCAAATCGGCCGTGCTGCTGGCGGGCCTGGCTGCGCCAGGCACCACCACTGTGATTGAGACTGAGGCTAGCCGCGACCATACCGAGCTGATGCTGAAGCACTTTGGCGCCGACATCACCTCCGCGCAGGAGGGTCAGCACGGCCGCCGCATCACGCTCATTGGCCAGCCCGAGTTGCATGGCGCCACCGTCGTGGTGCCCGCCGATCCCTCTTCGGCGGCCTTTCCGGTCGTCGCGGCGCTGATCGTCGAAGGCTCGGATGTCCTCCTGTCCGACGTCATGACCAATCCGCTGCGCACCGGCCTGTTCACCACGCTGCGCGAAATGGGCGCCTCGATCGAGGAAAGCCAAGTCCGCGACGATGCCGGCGAGCCGATGGCGCAGCTGCGCGTGCGCGCGTCGAAACTGCGCGGCGTCGAGGTGCCGCCGGAACGGGCGCCCTCGATGATCGACGAATATCTGGTGCTGGCGGTGGCGGCTTCCTTCGCCGAGGGCACGACGATCATGCGCGGCCTGCACGAGCTGCGCGTCAAGGAGTCCGACCGCCTGGAGGCCACCGCCGCCATGCTCCGTGTCAACGGCGTGAAGGTCGAGGTCTCCGGCGACGATCTGATCGTCGAGGGGCGCGGCCACGTCCCGGGCGGCGGGACAGTCGCCACGCACATGGATCATCGCATCGCGATGTCCGCGCTGGTGATGGGCTGCGCCTCCGACCAGCCCGTAACCGTCGACGACACCGCCTTCATCGCCACCAGTTTCCCGGACTTCATCCCGATGATGCGTTCGCTTGGGGCCGAGTTTTCATGATCATCGCCATCGACGGGCCCGCGGCCTCGGGCAAGGGGACGCTCGGCAAGCGGCTCGCCCATCATTACGGTTATCGTCATCTCGATACCGGCGTCATTTATCGCGCGGTGGCCTACGCCGTGATGGAATCCGGTCATGATCTCCGGGACGAGGCGGCTGCGGTGCAGGCTGCGCTGGAGCTTGATCCCGAAAAGTTCGGCAATCCCGCCCTGAAGACCCAGGAGGCCGGCGAGGGCGCCTCGATCGTCTCGGCGATCCCCAGGGTTCGCGAGGTCCTGCTCAATTTCCAGCGGCAATTCGCCGCCGATCCGCCCGGCGCCGTGCTCGACGGCCGGGACATTGGAACCGTGATCTGCCCCCATGCCGACGTGAAGATCTTCGTCGTGGCCGACCCCAGGGTCCGCGCCCACCGCCGGACCATGGAGGCCAAGGCGAGGGGCGAGGAGGCGGACGAGGCGGCAGTGCTCGCTGACATCATCCGGCGCGACGAGCGCGACAAGAACCGGCCGATTGCGCCCTTGAAACCGGCCCCGGATGCTTACTTGCTAGATAACTCCCAACTGGATATAGAAGGCGGCGTCCGGGCCGCCATCGACATTATCGAGGCCGTCCGAGCGGGCCGGTCGCGGGGTTAAGCCGCCGCCGTCATTGGAGGAAGCGCCCGCTCCCGCTCTTTGAGGTCGATAACCCCGGTCCCCTGTTTGGGCCCGGCGCGATCCAGGCTCCGGACCAAGATTTCCACGTATCGAACGCGCGGGCTTCAGCCGGCCCGCCTCCGCTGTTCCGCCTCCATGCCGGAGCAACGAGCGGTCGCTCGAAGGTCTCGCGGACCTTCCGACACTGCGTGTGCGATGCGCCCATGAACCCAACGGCCGGCACGACATCCGCAACTGGAGAACAAATGGCTTCGATTTCTGCTGATACCTATAGCCCGTCGCGCGACGATTTCGCCGCGATGCTCGACGAGTCCTTCGCAGGTGGCAACCTGCAGGAGAGCTCCGTCGTCAAGGGCAAGGTGGTTGCAATTGAAAAAGACATGGCCGTCATCGACGTCGGCCTGAAGACCGAGGGCCGCGTCGCCCTGCGCGAATTTTCCGGCCCCGGCCGTGAGAGCGAGATCAAGGTCGGCGACGAGGTCGAAGTGTTCCTCGATCGCATCGAGAACGCCCTCGGCGAAGCCGTGCTGTCGCGCGACAAGGCGCGCCGCGAGGAGAGCTGGGGCAAGCTCGAGAAGGCCTTCCAGAACAACGAGAAGGTCAACGGCGTCATCTTCAACCAGGTCAAGGGCGGCTTCACCGTCGACCTCGACGGTGCCGTGGCTTTCCTGCCGCGCTCGCAGGTCGACATCCGTCCGATCCGCGACGTTGCGCCGCTGATGAACAACTCGCAGCCGTTCCAGATCCTCAAGATGGATCGCCGCCGCGGCAATATCGTCGTCTCCCGCCGCACGGTGCTGGAAGAGACCCGCGCCGAGCAGCGTCAGGAGCTGGTGCAGAACCTCGAAGAGGGTCAGGTCATCGACGGCGTGGTCAAGAACATCACTGATTACGGTGCGTTCGTTGATCTCGGCGGTATCGACGGTCTGCTGCACGTCACCGACATCGCGTGGCGCCGCGTCAACCACCCGACCGAGGTGCTCTCGATCGGCCAGACTGTGAAGGTCAAGATCATCAAGATCAACCACGAGACGCACCGCATCTCGCTGGGCATGAAGCAGCTGCTGGACGATCCGTGGCAGGGCATCGAAGCCAAGTACCCGCTGGGTGCCCGCTTCACCGGCCGCGTCACCAACATCACTGACTACGGTGCGTTCGTCGAGCTCGAGCCGGGCATCGAAGGCCTGATCCACGTCTCCGAGATGTCGTGGACCAAGAAGAACATGCACCCCGGCAAGATCGTTTCGACCTCGCAGGAAGTCGAAGTGCAGGTGCTGGAAGTCGATTCCGTCAAGCGCCGCATCTCGCTCGGCCTCAAGCAGACCATGCGCAACCCCTGGGAGGTCTTCGTCGAAGGTCACCCGACCGGTTCGGTGGTCGAAGGCGAGGTCAAGAACAAGACCGAGTTCGGTCTGTTCCTGGGCCTCGAGGGCGACGTCGACGGCATGGTCCATCTCTCCGACCTCGACTGGAAGCTTCCGGGCGAGCAGGTGATCGACAACTACAAGAAGGGCGACGTGGTGAAAGCCGTGGTGCTCGATGTGGACGTCGAGAAGGAGCGTATCTCGCTCGGCATCAAGCAGCTCGAAGGCGACCCCTTCGCCGAGCCGGGCGATGTCAAGAAGGGCGCGGTCGTGACCTGCGAAGTGCTCGAAGTGAAGGAAAGCGGCATCGAGGTGAAGATCACCGGTACCGACTTCTCGACCTTCATCAAGCGTTCGGAGCTCGCCCGTGACCGCAACGACCAGCGCGCCGAGCGCTTCGCCGTCGGCGAGAAGGTCGATGCCCGCGTGATCCAGTTCGACAAGAAGGCCCGCAAGGTCCAGGTGTCGATCAAGGCGCTCGAAGTCGCCGAAGAGAAGGAAGCCATCGCGCAGTACGGCTCCTCCGATTCGGGGGCGACGCTCGGTGACATCCTCGGCACCGCGCTCAAGAACCGCGACAAGTAAGCGAAACGCCTGTTTCGCAACCATCAAAGCCCCGGCGCGAGCCGGGGCTTTTTTGTTGCGGCAGCATACCATTGTCGTCCCGGACAAGCGCAGCGAAGCGGAGCGCCGATCCGGGGACCCATACCCACAGGGAGTGGTTTGACGAAGACTCGGAGTGGGCGCCTCGCGTCACACTCCTTCTTGTGGTTATGGGTCCCCGCGCCCCGTGCGCAATTGCGCACTAGGCGGGGATGACATCTGAGTGCTTGGCTACCATCCCGGCCTCACGCAGCCTTGTTTTCTTCAAATTACGCCGCAATTGATGTATCCAGATAAGCCAATGGTCACGCTGTGACGGCACAACGCGCCCAGCCTTTCATTTGGAGATATTCCGATGTCGCTCGATTCGGACATCATCGTCGATCGCCGCAGGATTCGTCGTAAGCTGACGTTCTGGCGCGTGATGGCTGCGCTGATCGCGATCGCGGCGATTGCGGGCTTCGCGCTGATCGCAACACCCGGTGCGCGCGGCACGTTCGCATCCGCCGGCTCGATCGCGCGGGTCCAGATCGATGGCCTGATCCGCAGCGACTCCGATCGCACCCAGGCGCTGGAGCGACTGGAGAACTCGCAGGCCGCCGCCGTCATCATTCACATCAACTCGCCGGGTGGCACCACCGCCGGCTCCGAGCAGCTTTATGACTCGCTTGTGCGGCTGAAGGCGAAGAAGCCGCTTGTCGTCGTGGTCGAAGGCCTCGCCGCGTCCGGCGGTTACATCACCGCGATCGCAAGCGACCACATCATTGCCCAGCAGAGCTCGCTGGTCGGTTCGATCGGCGTGCTGTTCCAGTTTCCCAACGTCACGGAGCTGCTGAAGACCGTCGGTGTGAAGGTCGAGGAGGTCAAATCCTCGCCGCTGAAGGCCGCGCCGAACGGTTTTGAGCCGACCAGCCCCGAGGCACGCGCCGCGCTCGATGCGCTGGTGAAGGATTCCTATGCCTGGTTCAAGGGATTGGTGAAGGAGCGGCGTGGCATGGATGACACGCAGCTCGAAAAAGTCGCCGATGGCCGCGTCTTCACCGGACGCCAGGCGGTCGATCTCAAGCTGATCGATCAGCTCGGCGACGAGAAGACCGCCGTGACCTGGCTGGTCGAGCAGAAGGGCGTCAAGAAGGGCCTCACCGTCCGCGATTACAAGCTCCAGCCCCGCTTTGGCGATCTGCCGTTCCTCAAAACGGCTGCTGTCGTCACGCTGGAAGCGCTTGGTTTAGGCTCGATTGCGCATCAGATCGGGCAAACCGGCGTCGCGCAGGCCGTCGATCGGCTTGGAATGGATGGAATGCTGGCCCTGTGGCAGCCGGCAGCGTCAAATTGATGGAACCGGGCGAGCTTCAGAGGCTTTTCCCGTCTGGCGGGTGGCGGGGCAGCCCGCTTTTTCGGCATTTGTCACGCATTTTCCCGACGCTCAACCTTCATTTAGCGTCTTGACAGATCACAGTATTTTCACGGAAATGGTCATCCGCACGCTTCCGGGTCCTATCTCTCGATGATCAAATCCGAACTTGTTCAGCGTATCGCCGAGCACAACCCGCATCTGTACCAGCGGGATGTCGAGAACATTGTGAATGCGATTCTCGAAGAGATCGTAGCGGCTCTCGCGCGCGGTGATCGCGTCGAGTTGCGCGGCTTCGGTGCCTTCTCGGTCAAGCATCGCCCTGCGCGCGCAGGGCGCAATCCGCGCACCGGCGCCCATGTACCCGTCGATCAGAAGAGCGTTCCGTTCTTCAAAACCGGCAAGGAAATGCGCGAACGGCTGAACCGCGACCATCCGGATCCAGGCGCGCCAGACTGAGACCGGCGTCAGGGTTTTCCGCGGTCGCGAGCGATGCGGCCGGAAGCTTGATTCAAGGCGAGCGAAGCGAGATGCGAAAGTTCCTGACCGCGCTGATCGTGATTCCGTTGGGCCTGATCCTGGTGACCTTTGCCGTCGCCAACCGGCATTTCGTCACGGTCTCATTCGATCCCTTCATTACGAACGACCCGTCATTCTCGGTGACGTTGCCGCTGTTCCTGCTCCTCATCCTGGTGGCGGCCCTCGGGGTCCTCGCGGGCGGCTGTGCTGTCTGGTTCGGCCAGCGGCGCTGGCGGCGCGCGGCGCGCCGGAATGATGCGGAGGCACGGGCTGCCAGGACCGAATTGGCCGATCTGCGGGCCCAGGCGGCCGCAGCGAAGCCCCAGCCCCAGCGCCTCCCCGTTCCCTCCGGGGTTGGCCTTTACGGGCCCATCGGGCGAGACAAGCAGCGCGCGACGTTGTAGAAGCGGCCGCAACCGAAAACCCGGTTTTCCGGCCGCAGACCCGCGGCCTTCACCTGCTTTGAGACCATGTCCCTGCTCGTCAAAATCTGCGGCCTGTCCACGCGCGAGACGCTCGAAACAGCGCTCGACGCCGGCGCAGACATGGTGGGGTTCGTGTTCTTTCCGCCGTCGCCGCGGCATGTCTCTCTGGAGCTTGGCCGCGACCTCGGCCGCCAGGTGAAGCGGCGCGCGCTCAAGGTCGCGCTCACGGTCGATGCCGATGACGCCACGCTCGACAACATCATGGACGCGTTGTCGCCGGATATCCTTCAGCTCCACGGCAAGGAGAGCGTCGCGCGCCTGCGCGACATCAAGCAGCGGTTTGGCCGTCCGGTGATGAAAGCGGTGCCGGTCGCAACCGCCGCCGATCTCGCCGTGCTGCCTGGCTACGCAGAGGTTGCCGATCGCATCCTGTTCGACGCGCGTGCGCCAAAGGACGCGACACGTCCCGGCGGACTCGGCGCGGCCTTCGATTGGCATCTGCTCGAAAACCTGGAACTCAAGCTGCCGTATATGGTCTCGGGCGGACTTGATGCCCACAACGTCGCCGAGGCTCTTCGGGTCACGCGCGCCGGCGGCGTCGACGTCTCCTCCGGTGTCGAGAGCGCCTCCGGCGTCAAGGATCCCGAGATGATCAAGGCCTTCATTCGCGCCGCGCGCGCCACCCAAGATGCAAGTCAAGAGTTGAGCGTTCGATGAACATCGCCAAACCAAATTCCTACCGCAGCGGTCCCGACGAGCGCGGGCACTTCGGCATTTTCGGCGGCCGCTTCGTCGCCGAAACCCTGATGCCGCTGATCCTGGATCTGGAGAAGGCCTACACCGCGGCCAAGGCCGATCCGGCGTTCCAGGCCGAGATGAACGGCTATCTCAAGAACTATGTCGGCCGGCCTTCGCCGCTCTATTTCGCCGAGCGCCTCACCGAGCATCTTGGCGGCGCCAAGATCTACCTCAAGCGCGAAGAGCTCAACCACACCGGTTCGCACAAGGTGAACAACGTGCTCGGCCAGATCATGCTGGCACGGCGCATGGGCAAGAAGCGCATCATCGCCGAGACCGGCGCCGGCCAGCACGGCGTTGCTACCGCGACGCTGTGCGCGCGCTTCGGCCTCGAATGCGTGGTCTATATGGGCGCCGTCGACGTCGAGCGGCAGCAGCCCAACGTCATCCGCATGGAGATGCTGGGCGCAACCGTGGTCCCGGTGCAGTCGGGCACGCGCACGCTGAAGGACGCCATGAACGAGGCGCTGCGCGACTGGGTCACCAACGTGCACAACACGTTCTATTGCATCGGCACGGTGGCGGGCCCGCATCCCTATCCGACGCTGGTGCGCGACTTCCAGTCGATCATCGGCAACGAGACCAAGACGCAGATGCAGGAGGTCGAGGGACGCCTGCCGGATTCGCTGGTCGCCTGCATCGGCGGCGGCTCGAACGCGATGGGCCTGTTTCATCCGTTCCTCGACGATCCCTCCGTCGAAATCTTTGGCGTCGAAGCCGCCGGCCATGGGCTCACGCAACTGCATGCGGCCTCGATCGCAGGCGGCCGTCCCGGCGTGCTGCACGGCAACCGCACTTATCTCTTGATGGATGCGGACGGCCAGATCCAGGACGCGCATTCGATCTCCGCCGGCCTCGACTATCCCGGCATCGGCCCCGAGCATTCCTGGCTGCACGAGATCGGCCGCGTCAACTATCTCTCCGCGACCGATGACGAGGCGCTCGCAGCATTCCAATTGCTGTCGCGGCTGGAAGGCATCATCCCCGCGCTCGAGCCCGCGCATGCCATCGCCAAAGTGATGGAGCTCGCGCCGAAGCGGCCGAGAGATCACCTGATGGTCGTCAATCTCTCCGGCCGCGGCGACAAGGACGTCCCGCAGGTCGGCGACATCCTGAGGGGCAAGAGCAAGTGACCACGCGTATCGACACCCGTTTCGCCGAGCTGAAGAAAGCGGGCCGCTCGGCCTTCGTCACCTATGTGATGGCCGGCGATCCCGATCTCGCGACGTCGCTCGATATCGTCAAGGCGCTGCCCAAGGCAGGCGCCGACGTCATCGAGCTCGGCATTCCCTTCACCGATCCGATGGCCGATGGTCCCTCGATTCAGGCTGCAGGTCTGCGCGCGCTCAAGAATGGCATGACCTTGAAGAAGACGCTGGAACTGGTGCGCGACTTCCGCAAGGGCGACAACGTCACGCCGCTGGTGCTGATGGGCTATTACAATCCGATCTACATTTACGGCGTCGACAAGTTTTTGGCCGATGCCAAGACGGCCGGCGTTGACGGCCTGATCATCGTCGATTTGCCGCCGGAGGAAGACGACGAGCTCTGCATTCCCGCGCTGAAGGCGGGCCTGAACTTCATTCGCCTCGCGACCCCGACCACCGACGACAAGCGCCTGCCCGCGGTGCTCGCGAACACATCAGGCTTTGTCTATTACGTCTCTATCGCCGGCATCACCGGTGCAGCGGCGGCGGACGCCAACGCCGTTGGTGAAGCTGTCGCGCGCATCAAGCGGCATACCAAGCTGCCGATCTGCGTTGGTTTTGGCATCCGCACGCCAGAGGCGGCGCGCGCCATTGCCGAGAAGGCCGATGGTTCGGTGGTCGGCACGGCACTGGTCGATGCACTCAAGAACAGCCTCGATGCCGAGGGTCGCGCGACCGCCAAAACCGTTAACGCCGTGGCCGAGCTGACGGCGGCCCTGGCCCAAGGTGTCAAGGGCGCGAAAGCTGCGGCCGAATAGGCCATAATTCCGCTTTGGGGGCGGGCGAACACGGCGGCTTGCCGGGCAGAGGCCCGGCCGCCATATATCCTTCAGGCGGCCCCTCCGCGGGGCTCGCACATCGGAGCAAACCATGAACTGGCTTACCAATGTGGTCCGGCCGAAGATCCGCAACATGCTGCGGCGGGAGACGCCGGAGAATCTGTGGATCAAGTGCCCGGATTCCGGACAGCTCGTGTTCTACAAGGACGTCGAGGCCAACCAGTTCGTCATCCCCGGCTCGAACTACCACATGCGCATGGGCGCGGTGGCACGTCTGAAGTCGATCTTCGACAACGAGACCTGGTACGACGTCGCGCTGCCCGACGTCACGCCCGATCCGCTCAAGTTCCGTGACGAGAAAAAGTATGTCGACCGCATCAAGGATGCCCGCGCGCGCACCAATCTGAACGACGCGATCAAGGTCGGCTACGGCAAGCTCGAAGGCGCCGCCGTCGTCGTTGCCGTGCAGGATTTCGATTTCATGGGCGGCTCGCTCGGCATGGCCGCGGGCGAAGCGATCGTGCGCGGGCTGGAGCTCGCCGTCGAGAAGAAGTCGCCGTTCATCGTGTTCGCCGCATCGGGCGGCGCGCGCATGCAGGAAGGCATCCTGTCGCTGATGCAGATGCCGCGCACGACGGTTGCGGTGCAGATGCTGCGCGAGGCGAAACAGCCCTACATTGTCGTGCTGACCAACCCGACCACCGGCGGCGTCACCGCGTCCTATGCGATGCTGGGTGACGTGCAGATCGCCGAGCCCGGCGCGCTGATCGGCTTTGCCGGCGCGCGCGTGATCGAGCAGACCATCCGCGAGAAATTGCCAGAAGGCTTCCAGCGTGCCGAATATCTGAAGGATCACGGCATGGTCGACATGGTCGTGCATCGTCACGAACTGCGTCCGACCCTGGCGCGGCTGTGCCGCCTGCTGACCAAGGCGCCGGCGCAGGAAGGCGCATCGAAATCGGTGCAGCCGGTCGTCAGTCCGGCGCAGATCGTCTCGGCCGCCGAGACGGCGCCGGCCGCGCCGCACGCGTGAACGCGTCCTCTGACAGCGCAAAGCCGCCGCTCGGTGAATTGATCGGGCGGCTGTCGGCCCTGCATCAGAAGCGTATCGATCTCGGGCTGGAGCGGATGCACCGCCTGCTCGAGCGGCTCGACCACCCCGAACGCAAGGTGCCGCCGGTGATTCACATCGCCGGCACCAACGGCAAGGGCTCGACGCTCGCTTATCTGCGCGCGACGCTGGAGGCCGCCGGCCTGCGTGTCCATGCCTACACCTCGCCCTATCTCGTCCGCATCAACGAATGCTTCCGGCTCGGCCGCGTCGGCGGCGGGGTGCACGTCGGCGACGACGAGTTGCGCGCGGCGCTTGAAGAGGTCGAGCGGGTCAATGCCGGCGAAGCCGCGACCGTGTTCGAGCTGAAGACCGCGGCTGCCTTCCATCTGTTCGCGCAGAACCCTGCCGATGTCGTGCTGCTTGAGGTCGGCCTCGGCGGCCGGCTCGATTCGACCAATGTGGTCGACACACCGGCAGCCTGCGTGATTACGCCCATCAGCATGGACCACATGGATTTCCTCGGCGATACGCTGACCTCCATCGCCGGCGAGAAGGCGGCGATCATCAAGCGCGGCGTGCCCGTGATTTGCGCCGAGCAGACGGGCGAGGCGATGGCCGTGATCGAGGCGCAGGCGAAGCGCATGCGCGCGCCGCTGCTTGCCGCGGGCGAGAGCTGGCACGTCAATGTCGAGCACGGGCGCCTGGTCTATTCCGACGAGCGCGGCCTGATGGATCTGGCGGCGCCGCGCCTGTTCGGCCGCCACCAGTTCGACAATGCCGGCCTTGCGATCGCGACGCTGCGCGCGATTCCGGCTTTCAAGGTCAACCAGGCGGCGTTCGAGGCGGGCATCGTCGGCGCCGAATGGCCGGCGCGGATGCAGCGCATCACCTCGGGCGAGCTGCTCGCGCTCGGACCGCAGGGCTCGGAGATCTGGCTCGACGGCGGCCACAATGCCGAAGGCGGGCGCGTCGCGGCAGCCGCGCTCGGCGATCTCGAGGAGCGGGTATCGCGGCCGCTGGTCGTGATCGCGGGCATGATGGCCAACAAGGACGCGCGAGCATTTCTCGCCAATTTCGCCGGCCTGACCCGTCATATCATCGCGGTGCCGATTCCCGACACCGAGAATGCGATGCCGGTCGACCGCCTCGCGGATGCGGCGCGCAGCCTCGGCATGCGCGTCGAGACCGTGCCCGGCATCGAAGCCGCGCTGCGCGGCTTGGCGAAGCTCGCCTACGAGGTGCCGCCGCGCATCCTGATCACCGGCTCGCTTTATCTTGCCGGCCATGTGCTGGGCATCAACGGCACGCCTCCTGCATAGTCTCTTGTCCCGGACGCGCTGCAACGCGTAAGCGTTGCTGCGCAGAGCCGGGACCCAGAGGCCACATGGGCCCCGGCTCTGCAGCGCACCGCACTCGACGATGCTTCGCATCGCGAGGGAAGCGCTGCGCTGCGTCCGGGGCACGAGAGTGATGAGAATGCCAATGCGTTTTGCCGCGATTGCCGACGTCCACGGAAACCATCTCGCGCTGGAGGCGGTGCTTGCCGACATCCGCGCGCAGGGCATCGCCGACATCGTCAATCTCGGCGACATGCTGAGCGGCCCGCTCGATGCGCGACGAACCATCGAGATCCTGATGCAGCTCGACGCCGTGCACGTGCTCGGCAATCACGACCGCTACCTGCTCGACCGCCCGCCGGAAAAGATGGGCTCGTGGGACCGTCCGGCCCATGCAGCGCTCAACGCCGAGCAACTCGACTGGCTGCGCGCGCAGCCGATGACGCGGGTGTTTCGCGAGCAGGTCTTCCTCTGCCACGCGACGCCCGATGACGACGAGGTCTATTGGCTCGACACCGTGCATCCCGACGGCACCGTTGCGCTATCGCCGCTCGACCGCATCGAGCAGTTCGCGCAAGGCATCACGCAATCGCTGATCCTCTGCGCCCACACCCATCTTGCCCGCGCGGTGCGGTTGCGCGACGGCCGGATGATCGTCAATCCCGGCAGCGTCGGCAGCCCCGGCTATCGCGACGTGCATCCATTCCCGCATGTCGTCGAAGCCGCCACGCCGCACGCGCGCTACGCGATCCTCGAGCTTGTCGGGAGTGCATGGCAGGTGACGTTCCGGCACATCGCATATGACCACGAGGCGATGGCTGCACTCGCGCGCCGCAATGGCCAGCCGGAGCTGGCGAATGCATTGGCGACGGGGTGGATCGGATAGAGGCGCTTCGTCCCGGGTTGCCTCGACTCCTTAATAAGCGCGCGTATTATGACCGTACATATTAAAGAGGGCAGCGTGCGATGAACGACGACAATGTCTGGCGGGGCGAATACGCGGTCGAGACATCGGCAGCCCCGCAGACGATCTGGAGCATCTTCCGCGATGTGCCCGGTTGGAAAACCTGGAACGCAGGTATCGAGCAGATCGACATTGACGGGCCATTTGCGGCCGGGACCTGGTTCACGATGAAGCCTCCCGGCGAGGAGGCGCTGCGCTCGCAGCTGATCGAGGTCCGCGAGAACGCGTGCTTCATCGACGAAACGCGGGTCGGCGATCTCGTCATCAAGGTCGCCCATCGCATCGAATCCCTTGGGGCAGGACGCACGCGCATCGTTTACGCCGTCGACGCGCGAGGGCCGCAAGCGTCCGAGATCGGTCCCGCCGTCGCGTCGGACTTTCCCGATGTTCTCGCCAGTCTCGCCAAACTCGCCGAAACGAGATCGGCATGATTGCCGTCGAGCAAAAATAAAACGGCCGGCGTGTTGCCGGCCGTTGAAGAATTCTCAGTGACACGCGCCGCGGATCAGACCGCGGAGGTGATCCACTGCTGAAGCTTCGCCTTCGGCGCGGCACCAACCTGGCGGGAGGCCATCTCGCCGCCCTTGAAGATCATCAGCGTCGGGATCGACATCACGCCGTATTTCGACGCGGTCTTCGGGCTCTCGTCGACGTTGAGCTTCACGATCTTGACCTTGTCGCCCATCGCGCCGGCGATCTCGTCAAGCGCAGGTGCGATCATGCGGCAGGGGCCGCACCATTCGGCCCAGAAATCGACGACCACGGGGCCGTTCGCCTTGAGCACTTCGGCTTCGAAATCGGTGTCGGAAACCTTGCCAACGGCCATGGGAGTACCTCACTCGGTTGAAAGAATCGGCGCGCATGGGAATCGCGCCCGGGATCATGCCGTCAACCTATGAACGGCCCCTTGCCGGGTCAAGGACGCTCGCACTGAGATGAAGGGATGCCAGCGCCGCGTCCAGCGCGGGGGCTGAAATCTCCATATATTCAAGGGCCTCGGTCCAGAGCAGGACGGCCCTGATCGGCTTTTGGGCATAAAGCCGCGCCAGCACCGCCCGGTACAGCGCAAGCTGCCGGACATAGGCGGCGGGCGCCTCCGCGGCGCTCTTGGGCGCCGCCTGGTTGGTCTTGAAATCGACGATCAAAACCTCGTCCGGACGGACGACCAGCCGGTCAATCTGCCCCGACACCAGCGCTGGCGGCCGCCCCGGCCGGTCCAATCGGCCGACGATCGAGACCTCGGCACGGCTGCCGGCGGCAAACACCGGGGCAAAGCGTGGTTCGGCGATCAGGGCGAGAACCTTGTCGGCCAGCGCGGTCCGGTCGGCCTCCGTCCAGCCGGGCGCGTTGCGCGCCATGAAGCCAAGCGCGGCCTCGCGCCGGCGCTCGGGGGCGATGTCGGGGAGGGATTGCAGCAGCCGGTGCACCAGCGTGCCGCGCTGCAGCGCCACCGCGCGCGACTGCACCGATTCGCCTGACCGCACGCTACGGCCGTCCTCGGCCGACTGGCCGGAGGGGCGCACTGGATCGTCATCGACGCTCTCGTGCGGTAACGGCGTCCGCAGCCAGTCCGGCAATGCGATCGATTGGTCCACCGACATCGCAGGCGTGCCCAGCGCCGCGACATCCGCCGGCCGGGCGAATCGGGTCACCTTGCCGAGCGGCGTCTCGATCGTCTGCTTGTCCAGGCCCGAGCCGGTGAGCCCGGTGTCGATGAGGTCGTACCAGCTCAGCTTGCGCACCGTCTTCATGTTGCCGGGCATGCAGCCGCCGACGATCAGCCGATCGGCCGCGCGCGTCATCGCGACATAGAGCAGGCGGCGATACTCGTCCTCGGTCTCCTCGATCATCGCCTTGCGTGCGTCGGCGACGGGCTTGGGATCATCGGCCTTGCGCCCGGCCCAGACCACGACCTCGCCGCCATTGCCGCGCGGCACGTGGATCAGCCGGACCCGCTGCGAATCCGCGGGCGATGATGTCGTGTCGACCATGAACACAACGGAGGCTTCCAGGCCCTTGGCGCCGTGCACCGTCATCACCCGCACCTCGTCGCGCGAGATCTCCATGTCGCGCTTGACCTCGGTGTCGGCCGAGCGCAGCCAGGCCATGAAACCCTGCAGGGAGGCCGGTGCCTTGCGCTCGTAGTTCAGCGCCAGCTCCAGGAACTCGTCGATCGCGTCGTTAGCCTCATGGCCGAGCCGGCGCAGGATCCGCGCGCGTCCGCCGTCGCCGCCGAGCAGCCAGGCGTAGAAGGTGAACGGAGTCTCGTCGCGCGACCGCGCTTCGCAGGCTTCAAGCCGCCGCAGCGCCGTGGCGAACGTCTCGCTTGTGGCGGCATGTTCGGCAAGCGCGCGGCGCAGCGACCCCTTGCGGCCCCAGGCGAGCTGAAACAGGTCGTCGTCATCGAGCCCGAACAGAGGGCTCTTCAGCGCAACCGCGAGCGCGAGATCGTCCTGCGGCAGCAGCAGCGCGTCCGCGAGATTCATCAGGTCGATGATCGCGATGTGCTCGGTCAGCTTCAGCCGGTCGGCGCCGGCGACCGGAACATTGGCGTGCTTCAGCGCCTGGATCACGGCGTCGAACGCGTTGCCGCGCCGACGCACCAGGATCAGCATGTCGCCGTAACGCAAGGGCCGGCGCTCGCCTTCGTGTCCCGTCAGCGTGCCGCTCTCGACCAGTTGCTTGATCTCGGTCTGGATGCGGCGGGCGAGCTTCACCTCGGGGCTGGTGGCGGCGACGCCATCGAACGGCGCGCGCCAGCCCTCGATCTCCTGCCTGTCATCGGGCTCGGCGAGATCCCACAGCTCGATCACGCTCGGGCCCGCATCGGCGAGCGCATTGTGCAGGGGATGGCCGATCTCGACCGAATGGATGCTCTTGTAGATCTGGGGCTCGCGGAAGACGTGGTCGACCGAGTGCAGGATCGCCGCGCCCGAGCGGAACGAATAGGTGAAGGCGACCGGATCGAATTTCAGCCCGGCGGCGGTGAACTTGCGGTGCAGCTCGCGCCGGCGTGCGTCGAATTCTCGGGGCTGGGCACCCTGAAAGGAGAAGATCGACTGCTTTTCGTCGCCGACGGCAAAGACGGTACGGTTCAGCCCCTCGCGTGCGCCTTCGCCGGCGGTGAACTCGGAAATGATATGCGCGACGATGTCCCACTGCCGCGGGCTCGTATCCTGGGCCTCGTCGATCAGGACGTGATCGACGCCGCGGTCGAGCTTGTAATGCACCCAGCCCGAGGAGACGCGGTTCAGCATCGCCAGCGTCTTGTCGATGAGGTCGTCGTAGTCGAGCAGCCCGCGCTCCTGCTTCTCACGGCGGTAGTTTGCGGCGGCCGCGGTCGCGATGTGCAGCAGGGCCGCGGTGCGGTCACGCATGGTCACCGCGCGGCGCTTCTCGATCAATCCGCCGAGGCGCTGCCCCTCGTTCTCGAACAGGCGGGCGACGGATGGGTTGTGATCGCCAAACTTCTTCGTCAGCACCGCCTTGCGCGGCAGCTTTTCGTCGGTGAGGAAGACGCCGAGATAGGCATCGACCTGTGCCGCGCCGGAAAACACCTTGGCCTCGCGGAAACGAGCGGCCTGGCTCTTGTCGGAAGAGGTGCCGTCATCCAGCGCGAAGGCGATGTCGTCCCAGCGCGACCGCGGCAGGAATGGACCGTCGAGAATCTCCGTTTCGACGTCCTCGATCCGATCGCTCGCATCAACGCCCAGCACCGACGCCAATTGCGCAGCGGCAGCCTCTGCGTTGCCGGCCTCGTCGGTCCAGGCCATGAAATGGTCGCGGCTGAGACAGGCCTCGCGCACGACCTCCTTGAAAGTGACGTCGGCGGCGCTGGCCATCGCGGTGAGCAGCGCGCGGCCGGTGACGGTCTCCGGATCGCGCGCGGCCTCGAGCAGCACCTTCAGATTGGCGCGCTCCATCATGTCGGTCTGGTCGCGCTCGTCGATCACGGCAAAGCGCGCCGGTACGTTGGCCTCGAACGGAAACTGCTGGAGCAGGCGGGTGCACAACGCGTGGATGGTCTGCACCTTCAGTCCGCCCGGCGTCTCCAGCGCGCAGGCAAACAGCTTTCGCGCTTCGCGGCGTATTTTTCGATCGGGATGTGGAATGCCGACCGCCTTAATCGCCGCGTCGAGCGCGTTGTCGTCCAGCGTCACCCAATGGCCGAGCGTCGTGAACACGCGTTCGGCCATGTTGGCGGCGGCGGCCTTGGTGAAGGTGATGCAGAGGATCTTTTCCGGCGGCACGCCCGACAGCAGCAGGCGGATCACGCGCTGCACCAGCACATGGGTCTTGCCCGAGCCGGCATTGGCCGACACGAAGGCCGACGCTGTCGGATCGGACGCGCGCGCCTGCCGCGCACGCACTTCGTCGGGAATGGGACGCGGCAGCTTCACCATTCCTCGATCCCCAGGCCGCCGGCCGCGGACCATTCCTTGATGCGGGCGAGGTCGTCATAAGTGCCGTAGCGGTTGGTCCACATCGGCAGGTTCAGCGAGGTGTACGCCTGATTCTCGTCGTCGAAGGCACGGATCAGCGCCTCCAGCTTGGCCCGTGCTTCGGCGGCGGCCGTATCCGGCGGCTGCGGTTCGTCGCCTTGCCTATACTTGAGCTCGAGGATGCGCTCCTCGCCGGGCGGATTGTTGCCGCTCAGGCGCACATAGACGAGCTGGCTGACGGACGAACCCGCGTCGATGTCAGGGAATCCGCCCTCGCGCAGGATCGCCGCTTCCAGCGTCAGCTGCGGCGACAGGCCCATGCGGACCTGCTTGCCGGTCGGCGGCTGCCCGGTCTTGTAGTCGAGGATGGCATAGCTGCCGCCCTGGCGCCGCTCGATGCGGTCGGCGCGGGCGGAGAGCTGGAAGCTGCGGTCGTGGTCGAGCCGGATCGAGATCTCGCCACGCGTTTCTGCCGTGATGACCTCGATCACGTCGCGGCGTGCCGTCTCCCATTCGCCAAACCAGCGCGCGATGCGCTGGAAACGCGGCCACCACAGCGCGCGCGCTTCGGGGCGCTCCATCAGCGGCGCAAAATACTTTTCGCCGATCGCGCGCAGCACGCGCGCGGGATCGTCGGGCAGGCGCGTGGCGTAGCTTTCCGTGAACTCGCCGAGCGCATCGTGAATCGCCGAGCCGCGGTCGGCGGCCGACAGCGGCATGTCGACGGGGTCGAGCGCATCGAGCCGCAAAATGTGCTTTGCGTAGATCGTGTAGGGATCACGCAGCCAGTCCTCGATCGCGGTGACCGACATCTTCAGCGGTCGCGTCGCGCGCGGCGGCCGCGGTTCGGGCTGCTTGACCGGCCTGACCTCGGCGGGCTGATCCAGCGCGCCCGCGAACTGCACGTATTTCTCGCCGGCGCGAATCGCCGTCTTCCAGAGCTCGTCGCCTGCGACCGCCTCTAACCGGTGCAGGAAGCGCGAGGCGACCGCCGGTGCGCCGCCGGCCTTGGCGGAATGGGTGAGGATCACCTCGTCGCCGCCGAGCAGTTGCGCGAAGTCGTGTGCGGAGAGGCCGATGCGGCGTTCCGGCAGATCGAGGCCAAGCTCGTGCCGCATCGGCCGGCTGAGCCAGGGATCGATGCGCGGCGCCGGCGGCCAGACGCCTTCGATCAGGCCGCCGATGATGATCCGGTCGGCCTGCATCAGGCGCGATTCCAGCGGGCCGTAGATCTGCAGCCGCGCGCCGGGTCTGTCCCGCCGCCGCACGGCCCGGTCGCTGAACGCGGTCTGGAAGACGTCGGCATAGTCAGGCAGCGCCACCATCAATCCGCTGGTGGTGCCGCCGCGCAGGAGGTCGTCAAAGGCGGCTGCGAGCGCCAGGCCCTCGCGCTCCTCGAAGGCGAGCGGGATGTCCTGCTCGTCGCGCGACAGCTCGATCATGATCTCGCGGTGCCGGTGCGCGAGCTCGGCGAAGTCGTACGGTTTCGATGACGCGAGACTCTCGATCGGCGCCAACGCTTGTCGCAGGGCATCGATCAGCGCCTGGATGCGATCGAGGTCCTCTGCCTTCAGACGCGCACGTGGCTCCGCGTGGTGGAGCGCAGAGACCTCCTTGCGCCACAGCTTTGCCAGCTCCTCGCGGAAACGATTGAATTCGCGCAGCAGGCCCGCGGTGCCCGCAGGCGGCCGCGTGCCGCGCAAGACCGCAAGCTCGAGGCCCTCGATCGCCGCCTTCCATGCGCCAGGCAGCCGGCCAAGCCGGCACAACGGATGCTTCAGCATCGCCAATAGCGTCGGCGGCTCCAATCCCTTGGTCGCCGCTTCCGATGCCAGACGCGCAAAAACGCCGGCCGACGTTTCCATCAGCACGTCGCCGCCGGAATCGTCGAAGGCGAGATCCCATCGCGTGAGCGCGGCCATCACCCGCCGCGCCAGCGCGCGGTCCGGCGTCACCAGTGCCGCCGATTTGTCGAGATGCCGCGCCTCGCGCATCGCAATGGCGATCGCGAGGGCCTCCATTTCGGGATTGGGCGCCTCGACCACCGCGAGGTTTGACATGCCGCCGGCGATCTTCGCTGCGACATCCGGTTGCTTCAGCCGGTCGTGCCAGACTTCCGTCTTGGCAGATGGCCGCATCGATTCGGAGGCGAGCAGATCGCGGCCGCCGTCCGCTGCCGGTTGAAGCAGCTCGACATCGCCGCGCCTGATGCCAAAGCGCTCCAGCAGTGCATGCATCGCATATTGCGGATGGTTCGACGCCGGATGCTCGGCGAACTTGCCGAGCGAATCGCGCACGCCGCCGATGCTGCGCCAGGCGTCGTCGTCGAGGTCGGTATCGAGGCCGGGCAGCACCACGGCACCATGCGGCAGCGATGCGACCGCATGCAGGAATTTTGCGGTGGCCGGCATCGAGCCGGTCGAGCCGGCGGCGATCACCGGACCATGGGGATGCGCGGTCAGCCGCTTCGCTTCCGCCGCGATGAGGAGATCGCGCCGTGCCGCGGGCTCGATCCGGTTGATCTCCGCGAGATGACCGGGCCACGCGATGCGCGCGATCCGCAAAAATTCGAGCGAGTGCTGCCAGTAGCGGTCGAGCATGTCGGGCACGAGGCCGTCGAGCGCGCTCCAGTCGACGCCGCGCGTCACCATGTCGTCGATCAGGCGTGCGAGGTCGCCGGCCAGCGCGAGCGTCGAGGCGGGGCCGCCGACCACCAGCGGGGACAGCACCGGGCCTTTGGCCCAGGCGGCCACGAGCTGCGCCAGCGTCAGCCGCCGTTCGAGCTCGCCAAGCCGTGGCGGAATGTCGAGCGGCGCTCCGCCAGAGAACTGCTCGCCCTCGTCGGCGAAAGCGAGTTCGTCCTCGTCGATGTCGCCGAGCGCGACGATGCGCGGCAGCACCACCGCATCTGCCTTCATCTCCTCGAGAAAGATCTCGCGCACGACGCGCATGGCGCGCCTTGTCGGCAGGTACAGCGTGGCATCCGCGAGCCGCGCCGGTTCCTTGCGCGCCTCGAATCCGTCGACCAGCCGGCCGTCGAGCAGGCTCGAGACGACCGTGCGCAGGAACGGAACTGAGATGGGAACGCTGAAAACGCGCATGGGCTGCCTGATTCGGGAATCAGGCGCCAATATAGGGAGGCGGATTCAAATGGATATGGGTGGAGGGGAGATAGTCCCCGCTGTTCGCTTTACACCGCTCTCGTGCCCCGGACGCAACGCGGCATGAAATGACGCGTTGCTGAGCCGGGGCCTATGCTGCTTGGTCGAATCTGTGAGCTTGCTGGGTCCCGGCTCTGCGGAGCGGCACTTCGCGCCGCACCGCGTCCGGGACACGAAGGCGGCTTACGCCACGCTCTCCAGAAACGCCTCTTCCGCCGCATGCACGGCATCGGGCGTGCCGACATGCATCCAGACGCCGTCGAGGCGGAGGCCGAACAGCCGCTCCTGCTCGTTGGCGCGGTCGAACATCCTGGTCAGCGAGAACTCGCCCTGCGGTGCGTTGGCGAAGATCGAGGGCGACAGGATCGCCGCGCCGGCATAGACGAACGGAACGACCTCTTTTTCCTTGCGCTTGCGCAGGGCGCCGTCGGGCAGCATGCCGTAATCGCCGCGGCCGCTATAGCCGATGCTGGTCGCGGTCGGCGCCATCAAGAGCAGGATGTCCATGCGCTCAGGGTCGAAGTTTTCCGCAAGCCGCGCCAGGTTCGAGCGCACGCCGTCGATCCACAGCGTGTCGGAATTGACATGGAAGAACGGCGCGTCGCCGAGCAGCGGCAGCGCCTTGACCACGCCACCGCCGGTGCCGAGCACCTGGTCGCGCTCGTCCGAGATGGTCACGCGCGGATGCTGGCGGGATGCGGTGTGGTTGATGATCTGGTCCGGCAGATAGTGCACATTGACGATCGCCTCGGTCACGCCGGCGTCGCCGAGCTTGTCGAGCACATGGTCCAGCAGCGGCTGGCCGGCCACCGGCACGAGCGGCTTCGGCATCTTCTCCGTCAACGGACGCATGCGCAGCCCGAACCCCGCAGCGAGCACCATGGCTTTGGTCGGTTTGACGGACATCGTTCGCTTTCTCAGACTCGTCTTTCCCGGAATCCTGGACTTGAGAACTTTTGAAGTTCACGTACGCAGCAATCCTAACACGGACCGCAATTGGCCGCACCGCGTCTTAACCGCCTTAACCACCTGCCGTGACGGTTGTACGACGGGTGTGGCCGTCACGCCCCAACGGATGTGGAACGCGCCTTCTTCTTCTTGTCGCCGAGCTTGAGAAAATTGACGCCGATCTGGTCGCCGTTGACCCACGCCAGCTCACAGCGACGGTACGCAAGTCCGGTGGACGACAGCAGGAGAAAAAATTCCTTCAGATGCAGGCCCTCGACCGAGCCGTCGATGGTCAGCTTGGCACCGCTCTCGGAGACGTCCTCCATGGTGCACTCGCGCCGCCAGGTGCCGTCGATCCCCATCATCTGGGCCGGTATCCCGCGCTCGAAAACAACCCGGCTGTTGCCACGATGGTCCGTCTTGACCGCCATCTGCCCTTGCTCCAGCCCCGCCCTTGTCCGGCTGCCTGCGGGCGATGATACCGATGCGATGGCTAACAGGCGGTAAATCGGGCCGCGAATCAGGCTTGGGGCTGATTTTGGGGCTGATTTTGGGGCTGCTCTTCGGACGGCTCTTGGGACGCCCCCCGGGGCGGCGGGACGTTGGCGAGATACCAGTCGCGCAGGTGAGCCAGCGCGGGATGTGCCAGCGAGCGCTGGAGGTAGGTCCAGATCCGCGGCTGGTGGCGCAGATAATGCGGCTTACCGTCGCGGCGGTTGAGGCGGGCGAAGGTGCCGAGCAGGCGCGTGTTCCGCTGCGCCGACATGATGGCGTAGAGCTCGGCGAAGCCGGCCGGATCGAAGCTCGCATCGGCCGTGCGCCGCGCCTTGATGTAGCGCGACAGCAGTGTCAGCTCGAGGTTTTCGGGCACGTCGATGCGGGCATCTTGGAGCAGCGAGACGACGTCGTAGGATCGCGGTCCGAGCACGGTGTCCTGGAAGTCGATCACACCGACGCGCGCGATGCCGGTGCGCATCCCGAGCCAGATCAGATTGGGCGAGTGGTAGTCGCGGATGATCCACGTCCTCGGCGCGGCCAGCGGTTTCTTCAGCAGCTCGCGCCACATCGCGAAAAACTCCGCGCGCTTCTCGTCGCTCAGCGGCGCATTGCGGTCGGGCAGATACCATTCCGGCATCAACCCGATCTCGATCAGCAGCGCCTCGGTGTCTAAGGCAGGAATGGTGTAGGTCTGATCCGCCAGCCGCAGCGTCTCCGGCAATGTCTTGCTGTGCAGCACGGCCAGCACGTCGGTCGCAGCTTCGTAACGTTCGGCGATCGGGCGCGGCGGATCGCCTTCGATCACGCCGTCGCTGCCGAAATCCTCGGAGATCAGGAAGCCGTGGTCGAGATCGTAATGGTGGATCGCGGGCGCTGAGACTCCCGCCACGCGCAGGCCTTCGTCGACGGCAACGAACGGCTTGATGTTCTCGGCAAGATGCACCGCCGCGCTGTAGGATTTTCCGTTGTACATCGCAGCGCCGTCGGGCCGCTGCGGAAAGTTCATGAGGATGACGATCTCGTCGTCGCGCAGCAGTCGCGCATAGGAGCGGGTCGAGGCATCACCGGCCATGTGCTTGCGCCTTGCATCCATGTAGCCGGATTCCTCGAGGAATTCCCGCAGCGCCTTCAGCCGCGCGACTTGCGCGGCGGCCTTGCCGTAACCTGTGATGTCGGCGGCGCGTGCATTCGAGCCCAGCGCCGGCCGGTGCGTCAGTGCGATGTCGATGCGGTCTTCCGGCATCGCCGACGGCGCGCGCTCCGGCCATTCGATCAGGACGAGCGTGGCATCGGGAAGCGGCGACAGGCCGATCTCCTCAAGTTCGCTCTCGTCCTCGACGCGGTAGAGATCGGCATGCATCACCGGAAACGGCGGCAGCTCGTAACCCTGCACCAGCGTGAAGGTGGGGCTCGGGACTTCCAGCGCCTCGTCGCCGGCGAGATAGCGGATCATGGCGCGCGCAGCCGCAGTCTTGCCGGCACCGAGATCGCCGGTGAGGGTGATGACGTCGCCGGGGCCGACCAGCAGCGCGAGGTCGGCCATCAATTGCGCGGTGGCCGTCTCGTTGACAAGCGCGACGGATAATGTGGTCGGTTCAGTCATTCGGCGGCGTCGCGATGCGCCGCCTGGTCGGTCGGGAAGTCGCAGATCACGACCGTGCCTCTGCCCACGATCGAATCCACCCGCACCTTGCCGCCATGCAGCTCGACGAAGGAGCGCACCAGCGACAGGCCGAGCCCAGCGCCGCGGTGACGCGACCCCTGCGAGCGGCTTTCGAACCAGTTGAACACCTTGTCCTTCATGTCGGCAGGTATTCCAGGCCCGGAATCTGTCACAGTGAAGACCACGCTGCGTTCGGTGCGGCGTGCGCTGATGCCGACGGTGGAATCCTGTGGAGAAAACCCGACGGCGTTGGCGAGGAGGTTATAGAGCACCTGCACCACGCGCTTCTCGTCGCCGACGAAGCTGCCGATATCGGGCGCGATCTCGACCTTGAGACGGATGCGGTCGGTGGCGAGGCGGTCCTGGATGCCCTCGGCGGCGAGCTCAATGGCCTTGCTGACGTCGACCGGGCCGAGTTCCAGCTTCATGGCGCCGGCGTCGATCGTGGCGAGATCCAGGATGTTGTTGGTCAGCGCCAGCAGGGCGTTGGTGGATTTGGTGACGTAGTCGAGATATTCGGCCTGTTTCGGCGTCAGCGGCCCGGTCGAGGGATCGCTGAGGAAATGCGCGAAGCCGATGATGGTGGTGAGCGGCGAGCGCAGCTCGTAGGAGACGTGGTGGACGAAATCCACCTTCATCTGGTCGGCGGCCTCAAGTGCCTCGTTGCGCTCGCGCAGCGCACGCTCGACATTCTCGGTGTCGGTGATGTCCTGGAACGTCAGCATGGTCGCGCCGTCATGCAGCGGACGGATCATGCCGTCGAGCACGCTGCCGTCCTTGCGCTCCAGCTTCAGCGGCACGTCGGCGCGGCTCTCGATCGAGGTGACGGCCTCGCGGATCTGCCGCCAGACTTGCGGGTCGTCGAACAGCTGATGGCACCAGCCTTCGACCGTCTGGATGTGCGGCTCGTCGCGCATGGCGTCGCTCGACAGCTTCCACATCCGGACGAAGGCCGGGTTGAACAGCTGCGCCCTGCCGTTGCTGCCGAACACCGCGACGCCCTCGGCGAGGCTGTCCAGCGTCTCGCGCTGGACGCGGATCATGCCGTCGAAGCGGCGGGCGAGCTCGAGGCTTTCGGTGACGTCGTCGAACAGATAGGTGACGCCGCCTTCCGGATTCGGCGTGGTGACGACGGATAGCGCGCGGCCGTCGGGCAGGTACCAGGTGTCCTTGGCGGCCTCGACCGCGCGATAGGCCTCGTGCAGCTTGGCCTTCCAGGCGCGGAAGTCCGGCTGCTCCGGCAGCTTGCGCGCTGCGCGGAGTTGGTCGAGCACGCTGGAATCGTCGGGATTGGCGTCGAGGAAGATGCGGTCGAGGTCCCACAGCCGGCGGTAGGAATCGTTGTAGAAGGCGAGCCGTCGCTGGCCGTCGAACACGGCAACGCCTGAGGAGAGCTGGTCGAGCGTGCGCCGATGCGCCTCCGCCATCCGCACCAGCGCCGAGCTCAACGCATCCGCCTCGCTGGCATCGATGGCGACGCCGACATTGCCGCTGCCGACATTGACCGCCCGGACGTCGTAGATCCGCCGCTCACCGCCGATCACGATCGGCAGCCGCGAGGTGAAACTGGCCGCATCCTTCAGGCCCCGCTCCATCGCGGTCCGGTCGGCACTGTCGAGCAACTCGAGCTTGCGCTGCTGGGCGTCGGTGACGCTGCTTGCCTCGGTCGCGCGCACATAGGCCGGATTGGCGTAGCTCAGCGCGCCGTTCTCGGCCTTGGCCCAGATCGGCCAGGGGGCGGCGGCGGCAAAGCCGCGCAGCATCTCGGTCTCGTCGGCAAGTGCCTTGTAACGCAGATTGGTCTCGGCCAGATCGCGCCGGAGTCCGGAGAGTTCGCGAATCCTGACAATGGCTTGGCCGCCGATGGCGCGGCCGATGGCCTCCAGCGTGTGGCCGTGTGCGGTGGTCAGCGTCAGCTGGAACCCGTCGCCTCGGTCACGCAGCGCATCGACCGCGTGATCCATTTGGAGAGCGGGCTCCGGCGGCAGCCATGTTCCGAACGCGAGGACGCGCTGGGGGGAGGAATCGCGCGGCAGCACCATGGAGATGTCGCCGGAAATCTGCGCGCGATTGTCGCCGGCCGGCCAGGAGATCAGGATCTGCGGCTCGGCGAACAGCAACGCGCCGAACCGATCGGACTGGAGTTGCAGTTCCCCGATCCGCGCGCGCAGCCGCGCCTCGTTGTTCGCCGTGCGCACGCGCGTGCGCATCAACAGGATCGCGGCCACGACCGAGAAGCCGAGCAGCGCGAGCGCGGTGGCCAGCACCGCGAGTTCCTGCCGGTTGAAGTCCAGCATTATGGAAAGTGTGTCGACGAGGTCGGCAGCCTCAGCCGGCGCAGCCGGCAGCAGCGCCGCGAGAGCGCCTCCCAACAAGCCGTTGCGCGCCAATGATGTGCACGACAGCAGCGTCCGACGCATCGACACGATCACGCCTGACATAGTTGCCCCAGATCGCACGAATTTGCGCGCGGCGACCCCCGTCGCGCGCGAATCAAACGACAATACCCCCACCGTGACTCCAGCGGTAAGAGTCCAGATCGTGAACGCAAAGGCGGTCCCACAAAAATGCCGGGCGCGCAGTTCCAATCCACGTCGTTCTTCGGGATGATTCGGCTGGAGTTGTCGTGTGTTAGCGGCCGGTCGAGCCGAAGCCGCCGGCGCCGCGATCGGTCGCGGACAATGTCGCCACGGGAACCAGCGCGGCCTGCACCACCGGCGCGATCACCATCTGCGCGATGCGCTCGCCGCGCTTGACCACGAAGGGCGCCGCGCCGTGGTTGATCAGGATCACCTTGATCTCGCCGCGATAGTCCGCATCGATCGTGCCGGGCGAGTTCAGCACGGTGACGCCGTGCTTGGCGGCAAGGCCCGAGCGCGGCCGCACCTGCGCCTCGTGGCCGGGCGGCAGCGCGATCGCGAGGCCCGTCGGCACCAGCGCATATTGGCCGGGGGCGAGCGTCAGCGGCTCGCTGTCGGGAACTGCGGCCATCAGGTCGAGGCCGGCGGCTTCGGAGGTCTGATAGGCCGGCAGCGGAAGGCCTTCGGCGTGGGCCAGTTGCTGCAGTTCGACCGTGACTTTCGTGCTCAAGATGTCGGCTCCCGGGATTTGTCGGTCACGCTCTTTGCGACATGCGCGACCAGCTCGATGGCGACCTGTTCCTTGGTCATCACCGGCCAGGAATCAACTGCGATCTCGCCGTCCTCCTCACCATTCTTGCGACTGATCAGATGCACGGTGTTGCGGTCGCCGCCCATCACGCCGGTCGCCGGCGAGACGTCGTTGGCGACAATCCAGTCGCAGCCCTTGCGGGCCAGCTTGGACTTGGCGTTGTCGATGAGGTGCTCGGTCTCGGCGGCAAAGCCGATCACCAGCGGCGGGCGCCGGTCGGTCAGCTTCGAGATCGTGGCGAGGATGTCGGGATTCTCGACCAGCTGAAGCGGCGGCATGCCGGCCGAGGTCTTCTTCAGCTTCTGCCCGCCCTCACTGGCGACCCGCCAGTCGGCGACCGCGGCCGCGAAGATCGCGATGTCGGCGGGAAGCGCCGCCTGCACCTGCGCCAGCATCTGCCGGGCCGATTCCACCCGCTTCACCGTCACGCCGGGGGGATCACCGAGATCGACCGGGCCGCTGACCAAGATCACCTCGGCGCCGGCGGCCTGCGCGGCGGCGGCGATGGCAAAGCCCTGCTTGCCGGACGAGCGGTTGGCGATGTAGCGCACCGGGTCGATCGGCTCGTGGGTGGGACCTGCGGTGATCAGCACGCGCTTCCCGGCGAGCGGGCGCGGCACCGGCGGCCGCAGCAGCCGCTCGGCGGCGGTGGCGATCTCGATCGCCTCGGACATGCGGCCGATTCCGGCTTCGCCGGCCTCGGCCATTTCGCCGGAATTCGGGCCGATCAGCACTACACCGTCACGCTGAAGCTGCGTGACGTTGCGGCGGGTCGCGGCATTGTTCCACATCAGTGGGTTCATCGCCGGCGCCAGCAGCACCTTGCGGTTGGTCGCAAGCAGGATGGCGCTGGCGAGATCGTCGGCATGGCCATTGGCCATCTTCGCCAGGAGGTCGGCGGTCGCGGGTGCGACGACGATCAGGTCGCAGTCGCGCGCCAGGCGAATGTGCCCGGCGTCGAACTCGCTCTGGGGGTCGAACAGGTCGGTGTAGACGCGCTCATGCGACAGTGCGCTGACAGCCAGCGGCGTGACGAATTGCTGCGCCGCCTTAGTCAGGACGCAACGGACCTCGATCCGGCGTTCCTTGAGCCGGCGGATCAGGTCGAGCGACTTGTAGGCCGCGATACCGCCGCCGATGATCAGGGTGACGCTGGCCTCGGGGAGAGCGCCGGTCCGTTGCGGCGTGGGGGCGGTGGATTGGGCCGGCGGCAGCGCAAACGGCGTCAGCGGCTCCTCGCGGCCCTCGATCAGCTCCCCGAGGATGACCCGGACCTCTTCTTCGACCGACCTGCGGTTTCTGGCCGAGCGAAGGCGCAAATAGGTTTTGACGCCCTCGTCGAGCTTGCGGATGGTCAGGCTTGCCATGACGCCCCTCCAGCACGGAATGATAGCGATGCTATCGTTTCCGTGATTGCAGTGCAATCATAGATTCCGGACGGCGATCAGGATTCCGATGAAGGTGGCGGCAATGATCCAGAGCGCCACGGTGCGCCAGCGGTTCTTGCGGCCTTCGCTGCGGCCCATCGCGGCGATGCTCTCCGGCGACAGCCGGATGCCTTCCCGCGTCATGGTCTCGAGCTGCTCGAGCACCGCGACCGAGCGTTGCGCGATGTCGGGCAGGCGCATCAGCACGCGGGCGAGATCGCTGCCGCCGGAGAGCGCGCCCTGCACCCGGCCGAGCGGGCCCAGATTGCGCTCGATCCATTCGCGCACCACGGGGTCGGCGACCTTCCAGATGTCGAGCTTGGGATCGAAGGCGCGCGCCACGCCCTCGACCACCACCATGGTCTTCTGCAGCAGGATCAGCTCGGGCCGCGTCGTCATGTCGAACAGACCGGTGACCTCGAGCAGCAGCGTCAGCAGCCGCGCCATCGAGATCTCTTCCGCCGTGCGGTTGTGAATGGGCTCACCGATGGCGCGGATCGCTTGCGCAAAGTTCTCGACCGAGTGGTGCGCTGGCACATAGCCCGCCTCGAAATGCACCTCGGCGACGCGGCGATAATCGCGCGTGATGAAGCCGAGCAGGATCTCGGCGAGGAAGCGCCGCTCCTTCATCCCGAGCCGGCCCATGATGCCGAAATCGACCGCGACCAGACGGCCGGCGTCATCGAGGAACAGATTGCCCGGATGCATGTCGGCGTGGAAGAAGCCGTCGCGGAGCGCGTGGCGCAGAAAACTCTGGATCACCTTGCGGCCGAGATCGGGCAGGTCGACCTGCGCCTCTGCCAGGCGCTTGTGATCGTTCAGCGCGATGCCGTCGATCCACTCCATCGTCAGCACGTTGTGCGTGGTGCGGTCCCAATCGACGGTCGGCACGCGAAAATCAGGATCGTCGCCCGTGTTCTCCGCCATCTCCGACATTGCAGCCGCTTCCAGCCGCAGGTCCATCTCCATCGCGACCGAGCGCGACATGGTGTTGATGACTTCGATCAGGCGCAAACGCCGCGCCTCGCTCGAATAGGTCTCGGCCTTGTGCGCGACGTAGAAGAAATCGGAGAGATCGCGGCGGAATCGCGAGGCCACGTTGGGCCGCAGCACTTTTACGGCGACCGGCTTGCGGATGCCGTCGCGCAAGACTTCGCCGCGATGCACCTGCGCGATCGAGGCTGCCGCGACCGGCGGGCCGAGGCTCGCGAATACGTCCTTGAGCGGACGCTCCAGCGAGCTCGCGATCGCGGCTTCCGCTTCGGCTTGCGAAAACGGCGGCAAGCGATCCTGGAGGCTTTCCAGATCACGCGCCATGACGACGCCGACGACGTCGGGACGCGTGGCCAGAAACTGCCCGAGCTTGAGATAGGCTGGGCCCATCCGGGTCAGCGCGCGCGTCAGTCGTGGTCCGTGCTTTGGACCGCGCCGTTCGACGAGGCGCGCAAGCTTCAGCGCGAGTTGCCCTGGCGGCGGCACCAGGGTCGGATCGACGGAACCGAACACGCCCTCGCGCGCAAACACGAACGCGGCGCGGATCAGGCGCGAAATGTGGGTAATGGAAGAAATCACAAACGCCAGCCCGAATGCAGTGCGACGATGCCGCCGGACAATGTCTGCCAGCCGACGCGTGCGAAGCCGGCGTCGCGGATCATGTCGGCGAAGGCGTTGGGTTTCGGAAACTTGCGGATCGATTCGACGAGATACTGGTAGGACTCGGCGTCGCCCGTGACCATGCGGCCGAGCGGCGGGATCACCTTGAACGAGAACAGGTCATAGATCCGGTCGAGCCCGGGCATCTCGACGGTGGAGAATTCCAGGCACAGGAAGCGGCTGCCGGGCTTCAGCACGCGATAGGCCTCGCGCAGCGCCAGGTCGATCCGCGGCACATTGCGAATGCCGAAAGCGATCGTATATGCGTCAAAGCTGCGGTCGGCGAAGGCGAGCGCTTCGGCATTGCCCTCGACGAAATCGACCTGGGTCTCGAGATGCCGCTTCGCGGCACGCTCGCGGCCCACGGCCAGCATCTCGGCGTTGATGTCGCACACCGTGGCATGGAAGCTGGGACCTGCCGCCTTGGCAGCGCGGAACGAGATGTCGCCGGTGCCGCCGGCAACGTCGAGCAGCGCGAACGGCCGGTCACCCCGCGGCGGGTTGAGCGCGGTGATCATGATGTCCTTCCAGACCCGGTGCAGGCCACCGGACATCAGGTCGTTCATCAAGTCATAGCGCGACGCCACGCTGTGAAACACATCGTTCACCAGCGTCTGCTTGTCCCCCAGGGGAACGTCCCTGAAGCCAAAATGCGTGGTTTCGCCCGGCCGATCCATTACTCTACTCCACTGGGCGGACCATAGCGCGGCCGCCGCAATGGCGCTATCACACCGCCCTCATAAGGTGAATGCCTGACCATGCCTGAATTGCCCGAAGTCGAGACCGTCCGCCGCGGCCTTCAGCCCGTCATGGAGGGTGCGAAAATCCTCGTCGCAGAGGCCCGCAGGCCGGATCTGCGCTTTCCCTTCCAGCCCGATTTCGTGGCCCGGCTCCAGGGGCAGGTCGTCACGGGGCTTGGCCGCCGTGCAAAATATCTCATGGCCGATCTCGCCTCCGGCGACGTGCTGCTGATGCATCTGGGCATGTCGGGCTCGTTCCGCGTCATCAAGCCGGACAACGAGGCCGCGCCGGGCGAGTTTCACTACCCGCGTGGCAAGGACTCCACGCACGACCACGTGCTGTTTCGGATGTCCTCCGGCGCCGACATCGTGTTCAACGACCCGCGCCGCTTCGGTTACATGAAAGTGATCGCGCGCAACGCGCTTGAGGACGAGCCGCTGCTGCGCGATCTCGGTCCCGAGCCGCTCGGCAACGAATTCGATGCTGCGATGCTGGCGCGATCGTGCGAGGGCAAGACGACGAGCCTGAAAGCCGCGCTGCTCGACCAGCGCGTGGTCGCCGGGCTCGGCAACATCTATGTCTGCGAAGCGCTGCATCGCTCGCATCTGTCACCGCGCCGCATTGCTGCGACACTCGCGACCAAGGGTCGCAAGGGTGTTGGCGGCGGCGAGCCGACCGATCACGCGAAGCGGCTGGTGAGTGCCATTCACACCGTGCTGAACGACGCGATCAAGGCCGGCGGATCGAGCTTGCGCGACCATCGCCAGACCTCGGGCGAGCTCGGCTATTTCCAGCACTCCTTCAAGGTCTATGACCGCGAGGGGGAGACCTGCAAGACGCCAGGGTGCGGCGGCACCGTGAAGCGATTCACCCAGAACGGCCGTTCCACCTTCTGGTGTCAGAAATGTCAGAAGTGACGTAGCACCGTAGCCCGGATGAAGCGCAGCGCAATCCGGGTCCAGCCTCTCCGCGGAGAGACTTTCCCGGATTTCGCTTCGCTTCATCCGGGCTACAAGAAGCCGCGCTTGCAATGACGGGTGGATGGAGCGTCCCAAAAACGCGAAGCGAAGCAATCCGGCCGGGCTGGTGGCCGGATTGCTTCGTCGTTTGGACTCTTCAACCGGATAAGTGAAGAGGCCGCCTGTCGTCGGAGCGATCGCCCCGCTCAGGACGCCAGTGTCGTGGTCTCGTCCGCTGAACGCTCGGTGGCGGCGTGCAGCATCCCGTCCGCGACCGAGATGACCTGGTCGATCAGGACGTTGGTCGTGGCTTCGAGCTCGAGACGGGTCTCGATCCAGCGCCAGAGGCCGCGGATCTCGTCCGCCGACTTGCCGTTCGGCGCGAATTCGCTGACGGCGAGGCCGCTCGCGAGCGAGTCCTGGTGGTCGTTGCGCATCACAATCAGCGGGCGCGCGAGCACCTCGGCGAGATCGAGCGCGGCTTCCTCGGCGAGGGTGTTGGCGGCGTTGTCGATGCGCTGGCCACGGATCGGCGCCTGGTTCAGCACGAAGCCGTAGGGCCGCTTCCAGGCGCGCGCGACGCTCAGCGTCGAAACGGTCGCCTCGATGTCGGCAACGCTCGGGCGAGCCGGAATCAGGCAGAGGTCGGAATGGCGGATCGCGGCGGTGGTCGCGGCGCTGAGGCCGGCCGCGGTGTCGACGATCGCGAGCTGCAGGCCGCTGTCGGCCAGCATCTTCAGGCGCGGCGCGATGTCGGCGGCGTGATAGATCGGCTCGACGACGAGATCGTCAGCGTGGCGGCGACGCAGCCAGTTGGACAGGGTACCCTGCGGGTCGGTTTCGATCAGGCGGACGGTGAAGCCGGCCTGCTTGGCCGCCAGCGCGAGGCCGATGGCAAGCGTGCTCTTGCCACTGCCACCCTTTTGGGTGGCCAGTACGATCGTGTGCATGGAAAGTTGAATCCTTTGGAATGCTTGGGTCTGTGGGGTAACGCCACGCGAACGTGCATCGCTTCTCGATGCTGAGCTCTACTCGCTCAGGACGTGCCCTGCCCGATCCAAAGGGGACCGCGGATGTCCGAATCAACGGTAACGATGATGGCAGAATCGGGAATGCCAGCTAATCCGTACCAATACTGGACCCGTAGTCGCGCGTATGATGTGCTTGCCGCCGTGAATAAAAGGGGCAGGCGGCATGGGCGGAAACTGGCGCGACCGGACGGCAACGATCTTTGAATGCCAGAAGATGCCGGCGGTCTCGAGCCGCGGCATGGTGGTCAGCAACCATCCGCTGGCCTCAAGCGCCGGCGCCGAGATGCTGGCCGCGGGCGGCAACGCCATCGACGCCGCGATCGCGACCCTGTTCACGCTGACCGTGGTCGAGCCGATGATGGTCGGCATCATCGGCGGCGGCATGGCGCATATACGTCTGGCTGACGGCAGCCACCGTTTCATCGACGGGCAGAGCACCGTGCCTGCGGCGGTGCGTGACACCAGCTACACCTCCGCCCCGGGCTCGGCGCATGACGTGTTCGACACCGTCGGCAACGAGAACCTCAACGGCCCGAAGGCGGTCGCCACGCCGGGCTCGCTGAAAGCCTGGTGCGAGACGCTGCGCCGCTTCGGCACCATGAGCCTCGCGGACGTCATGCAGCCCGCGATCAAGCATGCCGCGCGCGGCTATGCGGCGACGCCGTATTTGCACGAATGCATCAGCGAGAGCGCTGCCGAGATGCGCAAGGACAAGCCGATTGCGGCGATCTATTTGCCTGATGGCGAGCCGCTCAAAGTCGGCGAACGCGTGGTGCAGGCCGAATATGCCGAGACGCTCCGCACCATCGCCGACCACGGCGAGAAGGCCCTCTATGAGGGGCCGCTCGGTGACATCCTCGTCGACTACATGGAGAAGACCGGCGGCTTCATCCGCCGCAACGATCTGACCGGCTACAAGACCGTCGAACGGCAACCGATCCGCGCCGACTATCGCGGCTGGACCATCCTTGGCCCGCCGCCACCCGCGGCCTCCGGCGTCCACATCGCGCAGATGCTGAACATTCTCGAGGGCTATGACATCGGAGATCTCGGCTTCGGTACATCAGAGACCATCCACTATCTCGCCGAAGTCTTGAAGATCGCCTTCGCCGATCGCGCCGCGGCCAGTGGCGATCCGGATTATGTCGGCGTCCCCGTGGAGCGGCTGACGTCGAAGGCCTATGCCGAGGAACGCCGCCGCGCCATCGATCCGGCGCGGGCGCAGGCCTGGGGTGCCGGCGTCTCGCAGCTCGAAGGTGCGCACACCACGCACATGACCGCGGCAGACGCGTTCGGCAACGTCGTCGCGACCACGCAGACCATCAACAATCTGTTCGGCGCCAAGATCATGATCCCGGGCCTCGGCGCCATCGCCAACAACTACATGAACCTGTTCGATCCGCGTCCCGGCCACGCGCTGTCGCTGGCGCCGGGCAAGCGCGTCACCACCTCGATGTCGCCGATGATGGCGCTGCGCGGCGGCAAGCTGCGCTATGCGCTCGGCCTGCCCGGGGAAAGCGCATCTTCCCCAGCGCGATGCAGGCGCTGGTCAATCTGATTGACCACGGCATGAGCCTGCAGGAAGCGGTCGAGGCGCCGCGCATCTGGACCGAAGGCAACGCGCTCGAAGTCGAGCAGAAGGTGCCGGAGGCCGTGCGCGCGAAGCTTGCGGGCCTCGGCCACAAGGTGCAGGCCGTTGCGACGGTGGCGGGCGGCATGAACGGCATTGCCTTCCACGACGACGGCAGCATGACCGGCGCCGCCTGCTGGCGCGCGGACGGCACGCCGGTCGGGATCTCTGGGGGGCTTGCGCGGAGCGGTGTCAGGTTCAGGTTGAGCTGACCGCGCATTCACAAGGACGGTGCGCTCGTACCTCTTGTGCAACTGACGTCGTCCAATCGCCGGCAGGTGTCGCGACCGCAAATCCAGCGGTTCGCGGTTTTCGAACCTCCGCGGTATTTTTCGGTGAGAGGCAGATGTCGCCTATGCGGCCCGATCCGCGCAGATGACGGCAAAAGCTCGGCAATGTAGGGTGCGGAACACTGGCGGCAGGCTCGTCGATCAGCGTCTGAGTAAGGCTGTGCGTATGGGCGGCGATATAAGCGGCGACTTCCTGGCTGGCGGCGGCGAGATGGGCGCTTTGACGCGAGCGTTTGACTGGTCGAGTACATCCGTGGGCTCTCCGGAAACTTGGCCCCAAAGTCTTCGAGTTACAGTGCGGCTCGTTCTAACCTCGCGGCACCCGATGTTCATTTGGTGGGGACCAGAACTCATCCAGTTCTACAACGATGCATACCGGGAGACGATGGGGCCGGAAAGGCACCCAAGCGCTTTGGGGGCGCGCGGCCGTGAGTGTTGGGCTGAGATCTGGGACATCATTGGTCCCCAGATCGAGTACGTCATGTCGGGCAAGGGGGCGACCTGGAATGAGGACCAGCTGGTGCCGGTGACTCGTCACGGCCGCCGCGAGGACGTTTGGTGGACGTACAGCTTTGGTCCAATTGATCTTGAAGGCAAGGTGGGCGGCGTGCTTGTCGTCTGCAGGGATGTCACGTCCGAGCATATGGCAAGGGAAGCGCTGAACCTCATCAATGAGGAGCTGAAGCACCGCGTCAAGAACACGCTTGCAGTGTTGAGCGCGGTAGCTGCCCAGACATTTCGCGACCCGACGAGCAAAGCCGATCTCGAAAAGTACCAGGCACGGCTCGGTGCGTTTGGACGAGCGCAGGACCTGCTGACCGCATCAAATTGGGCGGCCGCGCCACTCCACGATGTGATCGGCACTGCTCTTGCACCTTATCGGACAGGCGAAGGCCGCTTCATCGTCTCGGGTCCTCCACTCGTCGTGAAATCTCGACAAGCGCTTGCTCTGTCATTGGCGCTCCACGAGCTCGCGACCAACGCTTCGAAGTACGGTGCCCTGACCGTAGCGGGAGGCTGCGTATCGAT
This sequence comes from Bradyrhizobium sp. 956_D2_N1_4, assembly GCF_052076025.1. Lineage (NCBI taxonomy): Bacteria > Pseudomonadati > Pseudomonadota > Alphaproteobacteria > Hyphomicrobiales > Nitrobacteraceae > Bradyrhizobium > Bradyrhizobium sp. 956_D2_N1_4. The sequence goes on from NZ_CP197237.1 coordinate 7,822,917, forward strand.
TACATGGTCAGCCGAGGCTCAGGATGGTGAGTCAAAATTTGTCTTTGTCTGGCAGGAGATTGGCGGTCCGTCCGTATCGAAACCCGTCGGCACAGGCTTTGGCTCCAGGCTGATTTCCCGGGTGCTGAAGGACGATTTCAGCGGTTCCGTTGACGTTTCGTATGGCGCAGCCGGGCTTACATGCAGGCTGACCGCGCCCCTCGAAAATCTGGGACCTTCGCCAAAGAGCACGTGAGACCGTGCAGGAGCTGCGTGGCTCAACGGAGAGGCATTGCGTTCCGCACCGCGTCCGGGACACGAGAGAAGTGTTGTTCTCTCTCGCCTACTTCCGCACGCAGATCACGCGGACGACGGCCGCCTTCGCATCCGTCGACGTGCCGTTCGCAGTGACATCGTTCGCCTTCAGGAAATCGCGCACCGCTTCTGCAGACACCATCACCGCCTGCGAGGCCGGCACCGATGTCGCGGGCCCCGCGACCATCGCCGGCTTCAACAGCGCGACGCCGGCGAATTTGCCGTCGCCGTCGATGGCCGGGCTGCCGGAGAAGCCGACCGCCGGCGGAGGCGACAGCGCAGAGTCGCTGCTCGTGACCGGCGCCAGCGCGCCCTTGAGGCTCGACACGCCCGCAGCTCCGCCCTGGCTCTGCGGATCGGCAATACCGATGACATCGACGCTCGTCTTCGCTGTACCGCCGGTGAGGCTGAGCGGCTTCAGGCCGCGCGCGCCGTAGATGTGCAGGAGCGCGAGATCGTGCTCCTTGTCCTCGGCCAGACGGTCGGCGTTGCCATAGCCGGCAATGGTGATCGCGAGACAGCTATCGGTGACGAGGCGGTCGGTGACAATCGCACCGTCGTCGCTGACGACGATGCCGGTGCCGTATTCGACGGTCTTGCGCGGCGGCGGCCCGGCCTGCGGTCCCGTCGGAAACGCATTGAACGCGCTCGACATCGCGATCACCACCGGCTCGACGGTATTCTCGGTCGCCTGGTCGTAGAGGATCGTCATGGTGCGGACTTCGTCGCCCTTAAAGGTGCCTCGCACGTAGAATTTCTTGAGGCCCTGCAACCCCGACAGCACGAAGAAGTCGGGCTTCACCACGGTGTAGTCGACCTTGCGCCCAGACGGTTCCTTCTCCAGCTCGGCGAGTTTCGCCGTGGTCGGGTTCGCCTCCTTGCGGCGGCTCAGCAGCACCTGCACCGTGCCGGTCGGCGAAGTCCATTTCGAGCCGTTGGCATCGGTCGCCTGCTGCGGCACCAATTTGCCGGGGATGCCGAGCCGGGCGCCGCTGGTCGGCTCCATCACGATCTTCCAGCCGACGCTCTCCTGCTTCCGCCGCGCGGTCTCGGCGAGCGCGGCGCGCTCCTGCGGATTGAGCACGCCGGTCGGCTTGCCACCCTTGGCCTTCTGATATTCCTTGATCGCCTCGACCATGCGCGCGCTGACGTCGCCGGTGATGGCGCCGTTATATTGGCCGACCCAGGCGAGGTCGGACTGGAGCGACAGCCGTTCCGCCTGCGCCATCGCATCGGCCGTCGCCGACGGCGTCTGCAGTGCGGGAGGCCGGATCGGCACGGTCTGGACCGGTTTCGGCTTGGTGCCGGGGATCTCTGGCGTCGTCATCTGGGCGCTAGCGCCTGTGGCAGCCGCGAACATCAGTGTTGCCGCAAGCATCGATCTCATGACAAATCCAGCCAGCCCATTGAACGTGCTACCATTGAAGCACATCTCGTTGGTCGCGAACAATGTTGGGGTGGTTCAGGTGTTGCGCCGCCTCACCATGAGGGGCGAGAGGTACGAAGGACGACGATGCTGAGCCCGGACGAACTTGAACGCTATGCCCGGCATATCGTGCTGCGCGACGTCGGCGGGCCGGGCCAGGCTGCTCTGAAGCGGGCCTCCGTGCTGGTGATCGGCGCCGGTGGGCTCGGCGCGCCCGCGCTGATGTATCTGGCGGCCGCCGGCGTCGGCACGCTCGGCGTGGTCGATGACGACGTGGTCTCGCTGTCAAACCTCCAGCGCCAGGTGATCCATACGACGCCCGATATCGGCCGGCACAAGGTCGAGAGCGCGGCCGAGCGGATCTCCGCGCTCAATCCGCATGTCCGCTTCGTCGGCCACGCCACCTGGCTCAATGCCGACAATGCGCTGAGCATGATCGGAGACTACGATCTCGTGCTCGACGGCTCCGACAATTTCTCGACGCGTTACCTGGTCTCGGATGCCTGCTTCTTCGCGAAGCGGCCGCTGATCACGGCGGCGCTCGGCACGTTCGATGGCTCGCTCACCACCATCCGCGCGCATGAGAAGAACGAGCAGGGCGTGTTCAATCCGACCTATCGCTGCCTGTTTCCGGAAGCGCCGCCGCCCGGCACCGTGCCGGCCTGCGCGGAGGCCGGCGTCATGGGCGCGCTTGCGGGCGTGATGGGCTCGATGATGGCGCTGGAGGCGATCCGCGAGATCGTCGGCTTTGGCGACGGCCTCGTCGGCCGCCTCCTGATGATCGACGCGCGCGCGATGCGCTTCGAGACGCTGCGCTACGCGCGCGATCCGGCCAATCCGCTCAACGGCGATGGGCCTGTCATCACTGACCTCAGCGCCCATCGCACCTGATCGCTGCCGCTACCGCGTGGCCGGCTTCTCGCTGTCGAGATGCGCCATCTGCTCGGCTGCGTAGCGCGTGCCGGAAGCGACGTCGGGCGGAAATGCTTTTGCAAGCGCCGCGAGATGCGCCGGCGTCAGCGTTACCTTCGCCGCGCCGAGCGCTTCGGTGAGACGGTTGCGCGTGCGTGCGCCGACCAGCGGCACGATCTCCTTGCCTTGAGCCGCCACCCAGGCGATTGCGATCTGCGCCGGCGTCGCGCCGATCTCCGTGGCGATGGCGCGGAGCTGCTCCACCAGCGCGAGATTGGCGTCGAGATTTGCGCCCTGGAAGCGCGGCGTCATCAGCCGGTAATCCCTGCCGGTCTTGCCGGAGTCCTTCGACCAATGGCCGCTGATCAGGCCGCGCGCCAGCACGCCATAGGCCGTGATGCCGATGCCGAGCTCGCGGCAGGTCTTGAGGATGTCGCGTTCGATGCCGCGCTCGATCAACGAATATTCGATCTGGAGATCGGCGATTGGATGCACGGCGTGCGCGCGGCGGATGGTGTCGGAGCCCACCTCGGACAGGCCGATATGCCTGATGTAGCCGGCCTTCACGAGATCGGCGAGGCCGCCGATGGTCTCCTCGATGGGAACGTTGGGATCGAGACGCGCCGGACGGTAGATGTCGATGTAATCGGTGCCGAGGCGCTGCAGCGAATAAGCCAGGAAGTTTTTGGTCGCGGCTGGCCTTGTGTCCATGCCGGAGAATTCGCCGGCGGGACCGCGCAGCGCGCCGAACTTCACGCTGATCTGCACTTTTTCGCGCGACACATCCTTCAGGGCCTCGCACACCAGCATTTCATTGTGGCCCATGGCGTAGAAATCGCCGGTGTCCAGCAGTGTGATGCCGGCATCGAGCGCCGCATGGACCGTGGCGATGCTTTCGCCGCGGTCGGCGGGGCCATAGACCTCCGACATGCCCATGCAGCCGAGACCAAGGGCGGAGACGGTCGGACCGGTTGAACCGAGTTTGCGCTGTTCCATGATGGCTCTCCTCAAAAGGCGGCAAGCTGATTGCGCCGCGTGACGAGGCCAGATATGCGCCTGACCGATTAGGCCGATAAGCTGGACAATCCAGAATGGCTTGTTCATCATAGCGAACAATGGCCGAGCCCGATCTGCGTGATCTCGACGTCTTCGTGGCAGTTGCCCGCACCCGCAATTTCCGGCGGGCGGCGGTCGAAATTCGCGTGTCGGTGTCGAGCCTTAGCCAGCGGCTGCGGGACCTGGAGGAGCGCCTTGGCGTCCGCCTGATGAACCGCACCACCCGCAGCGTCGCGCTGACCGAGGCGGGCGAGCTGCTGCTGTCCCGCATTGCTCCGGCGCTGCGCGATGTCGGCGATGCCCTGGACCAGGTCCGCGGCTTGCGCGAAGTGGCTTCGGGCCGCCTGCGCATCAACGCGCCGCCGCCGGCGGTGGATCTCGTGCTGGCGCCGATGGTCGGGCCGTTTCTCGCGGCCTACCCGCAGGTCGATCTCGACATCGTTTCCGAAAGCGGCTTCGTCGACATCGTCAGCGCGGGCTACGATGCCGGCGTGCGTTATGGCGAGCATCTCGCGCAGGACATGGTGGCGATCCCGCTGAGCGGTCCGCAGAGCTACGTCGTCGTCGCATCGCCCGATTACATCGCGCGCCGCGGCACGCCGAAGCATCCGAAAGATCTGCTCGACCATGATTGCATTCGCGCCCGCTACTCGAGCGGTGTCATGCATGATCTGGAGTTCGAGAAGGCTGGCCAGATCGTGAAGGTCGATCCGCCCGCAAAGCTGATCTCGACCAACATGGGCCTCGCCATGCGCGCTGCTCTCGACGGCGCCGGCATCTGGGCGACGCTCGATGGCTACGTCCATGACGCAGTGACGTCCGGCGCGCTGGTCGGCTTGATGGAAGATTGGTGCGAGCCGTTTCCCGGCCCGTTCCTGTACTATCCGAGCCGGCGCCAGACGCCGCCCGCGCTACGCGCTTTCATCGATTTCGTCGCGGATTGGCGCAAGCGCGAAACGCGCGGCAAATAAACCTCAGAGCATGCTCGGCAGCACGCGGTCCGGCGGCTTGTGGGCGTCGAGGAAGGTGCGGATGTTGATGATTACCTTCTCGCCCATCTCGACGCGGCCCTCGATCGTGGCCGAGCCCATATGCGGCAGCAGCGTCACCTTGCCGGCCTTGGCGAGCCGCACCAGCTTTGGATTGACCGCAGGCTCGTGCTCGTAGACGTCGAGGCCGGCGCCGCCGATCTCGCCGCCCTCGATCAGCTTGATCAGCGTGTCCTCGTCGGTGACCTCGCCGCGCGCGGTGTTGACGATGTAGGCGTCCTTGCGGATCAGCTTCAGCCGCCGCGCCGACAGCAGATGATAGGTCGCCGGCGTGTGCGGACAGTTCACCGAGATGATGTCCATCCGCGCCAGCATCTGGTCCAGGCTTTCCCAATAGGTCGCCCCTAACTCTTCGGCGATCTTCGGCGCCACGGGGCGGCGATTGTGATAGTGGATCTGGAGGCCGAAGGCGCGGGCACGGCGCGCGACCGCCTGGCCGATGCGGCCCATGCCGATGATGCCGAGACGCTTGCCGCCGATGCGGTGGCCAAGCATCCAGGTCGGCGACCAGCCGGGCCAGGGCTTTCCTTCGGTCAGGATCGAGGCGCCTTCGATCATCCGGCGCGGCACGGCCAGGATCAGCGCCATGGTCATGTCGGCGGTGTCTTCGGTCAGGACTTTTGGCGTGTTGGTGACGGTGATGCCGCGGGCATGCGCGGCCTCGACGTCGATATTGTCGACGCCGTTGCCGAAATTGGCGATCAGGCGGAGCTTGCAGTCGGGCTGGTTGACGATGTCGGCGGTGATGTGGTCGGTGACGGTCGGAACCAGCACGTCGGCGGTGCGCGCGGCCTCAGCGATCTGCTCGGCCGACATCGGTGTGTCCTCGAGATTGATCCGCGCGTCGAACAGCTCGCGCATCCGGGTCTCGATCGAGTCCGGCAGCTTGCGCGTCACCACCACGAGGGGCTTTTTCTTCACCGACATGTCATGCCCTCATGAGGCGCCGCAAGCCGCCTCTGTCACCAAAGGCCGGCCGTTGAGGCCTCATTAACCCGGTTGTTCGACACTGCCTTGGCCGTGTCGTCCCCGGCGCTTCCTTCAAGCTCTCCCGACATTTCCGACCGGAAAATCGGGGCAAACTGGTTGTTCAAGTGTCCGTCCTCTCTAGCAGAAGGCCGGGCCAAGACAAGAACCACGGGTTAAGGCTTCGGGAACACGGGTGATGGGCTTGCGCGGCAGGTTCGGAATTTGGGGTGAGGGCCCGGCGCGGCGGGGCCCTCGACAGGAGACGGGTTGATGGCGTTGGGGCGTTTTTGTTCGGTGTTGGCGCTCGTTTGCACCTGGTTGAGCGCCTCGGTCAGCCCCTCCCATTCGGCGAAGGACAGCACCCCCCAGACCGCGAGCGGCCTGCCGGTGCCGCGTTATGTCAGCCTCAAATCGGATCATGTGAACGTGCGCGCCGGCCCGACCAAGGACAATGACGTCGCCTGGGTCTACACCCGCGCCGGTCTGCCGGTCGAAATCACCGCTGAGTTCGAGAACTGGCGCCGGGTGCGCGATTCCGAAGGCGCCGAGGGCTGGGTCTATCATTCGCTGCTGTCGGGCCGCCGCACTGCGGTCGTCACCATGAAGCACAAGGACGACCTCGCCCCGATCTACGACCGCGCCGATCTCGACAGCGCGGTTGCGGCCAAGCTCCAGGCCGGCGTCGTCACGCAGGTCAAGAAGTGCACTGCAAACTGGTGTCGCGTCACCGGCAACGGCTTTGACGGCTGGATCCAGCAAGAGCGCCTCTGGGGCGTCTATTCGGACGAGCAGGTCAACTGACCCGAAGGGTCATCCCGGGATATCGAGATTCCCCGATGCGCAATTGCGCATCTGAGGTCTGGTCCTTCGGACCATCCCGGAATGACAGCGTAAAACGACAATGGCCGGGACAAGCCCGGCCATGACGACAAATTCAGCAGCTTTGGATCGATCTTCAGCGCTTCTTGCGCAGGCGCACGACCATGTCGATGCGCGCGATCTCGTAACCCTCGGGCACCTCCGGCATCTTGGACAGCGCCAGATGCGGATCCTCGATATCGACCAGCTCGTGGCTGTTCTCGAGGTAATAATGGTGGTGGGTGGTGACGTTGGTGTCGAAATAGGTCTTGGTGCCGTCGACGCTGACCTGGCGCAGCAGGCCGGCATCGGTCAGCTGGTTCAGCGTGTTGTAGACGGTCGCGAGCGACACCGGCACCTTGGCCAGCGTCGCCTCCTCATAGAGCATTTCAGCCGTGAGGTGGCGAGCACCCTTGCCGAACAGGAGCCAGCCGAGCGCCATGCGCTGGCGCGTCGGACGAAGCCCCGCGGACTGGAGCATTTCGTTGACGTCGTGCCACGGGCAGCCGGTCAAGGCCGGCTGGCGGCCGGACAGGAGGGCGGCGGAATGGACGTCGTCGTCGTGATGGGGCGCGGGATTCTCGCTCATTTCCAGATTTCGGGCACGCGTGGACACTGCATCTATATGCAATATATGGACAGATAGATGCAGATGCAAGTTTCTCGCAACTAGAGAGGTTCTAATGAGAAATGGAACCGGGCGAGCAGGTGGTCACTTTACCTTCATGAGATCGCTTTGCCACCCGAAATGCCTGTGTTAGAGAGCCCGCGGTTCCGCTTGGCCGATTATGGCGCAGCCGGGCATTGAGGCCCGGCCCGCAGTCCATCCTGGCTCGTGGCAGTCGCGCCTGGTGACGGGAATTGGCGCGGCTTTCCGAACGAAACGGGGCCCATTTTCGCCAGAAACGCCGCTCAATCGGGATTTGAACAGAGGCTTCCGCATGCTGAACAGGCGCAACGGCTACGAATATGAAGATCTGCTGGCATGTGGCCGCGGCGAAATGTTCGGCCCGGGCAATGCCCAGCTGCCGCTGCCGCCGATGCTCATGTTCGACCGCATCACGGATATCAGCGAGACTGGCGGTGAATTCGGCAAGGGGGTGGTGCGGGCCGAGCTCGACGTCAAGCCCGACCTCTGGTTCTTCGGCTGCCACTTCAAGAACGATGCCGTGATGCCCGGCTGCCTCGGCCTCGATGCGCTGTGGCAGATGGTCGGCTTCTATTTGGGCTGGAGCGGCGGTGAAGGGCGCGGCCGCGCGCTTGGCCTGAACGAGCTGAAGTTCAGCGGCCAGGTGCTGCCCGAGGCCCGTAAGGTTGTGTACAACATCGATATCAAGCGCGTGATGCGTTCAAAGCTGGTGCTCGGCATCGCCGACGGATGGCTTTCGGTCGATGACCAGATTATCTATCGCGCGAAGGATCTGAAGGTCGGCCTGTTCAAGCAGGGCGTGAGCCTGGGCTGAGCGCATCACATCAAGAAAGACAACGATTTAGGCGAGGCTGTCATGAGGCGGGTTGTGGTCACCGGGATGGGTATCGTCTCGTCCATCGGAAACAACACCCAGGAAGTGCTTGCGAGCCTTCACGAGGCGAAGTCAGGTATTTCGCGGGCTGAAAAATATGCCGAACTCGGTTTCCGTTCGCAGGTGCAAGGTGCGCCGACGATCGATCCTGCGACGGTCGTCGACCGGCGTGCGATGCGCTTCCTCGGCCAGGGCGCGGGGTGGAATCACATCGCGATGGAGCAGGCGATCCAGGATTCCGGTCTGTCGCCCGAAGATATCTCCAACATCCGCACCGGCATCATCATGGGTTCCGGCGGCCCGTCGGCCCGCACCATCGTCGAATCCGCCGACATCACCCGCACCAAGGGGCCGAAGCGCGTCGGACCGTTTGCTGTGCCGAAGGCGATGTCGTCCACGGCCTCCGCGACGCTCGCGACCTGGTTCAAGATCAAGGGCGTGAATTATTCGATCTCCTCGGCCTGCGCGACGTCGAACCATTGCGTCGGCAACGCCTATGAGACGATCCAGATCGGCAAGCAGGACATCATTTTCGCCGGCGGCTGCGAGGAGCTGGACTGGTCGCTCTCGGTGCTGTTCGACGCCATGGGCGCGATGTCGTCGAAGTACAACGACACGCCCGCCACCGCCTCGCGTCCCTATGACGTCAACCGCGACGGCTTCGTGATTGCCGGCGGCGCCGGCGTGCTGGTGCTGGAAGAGCTCGAACATGCCAAGGCGCGCGGCGCGCGCATTTACGGCGAGATCGTCGGCTACGGCGCGACGTCGGACGGCTACGACATGGTCGCGCCCTCCGGTGAGGGCGCCGAGCGCTGCATGCGCATGGCGATGTCGACGGTGAAGACCAAGGTCGATTACATCAATCCGCACGCGACCTCGACGCCGGCCGGCGATCCGCCGGAGATCGACGCGCTCCGCCGCGTGTTCGGAGCCGGCGAGAAGTGCCCGCCGATCTCGGCGACCAAGGCGCTGACCGGCCATTCGCTCGGTGCGACCGGTGTGCAGGAGGCGATCTACTCGCTGCTCATGATGAACAACGGCTTCATCTGCGAGAGCGCTCACATCCAGGAGCTCGATCCCGTGTTCGCCGACATGCCGATCGTGCGCAAGCGCATCGACAACGTCAAAATCGGCACCGTGCTGTCGAACTCCTTCGGCTTCGGCGGCACCAACGCCACGCTGGTGTTCAGCCGGCTGGATGTGTGACGTCATTGCGAACGCACTGGTAGTTTTTTCGTCATGGCCGGGCTCGTCCCGGCCATCCACGTCTTTGCTACCGGTTGCGGAAGAACGTGGATGCCCGGGACAAGCCCGGGCATGACGGAGAGCGGAGAGTAATTGCGAGATGGAAGGACTGATGAAAGGCAAGCGCGGTCTGATCATGGGCATCGCCAATGATCATTCGATCGCCTGGGGCATGGCGAAGGCGCTGCATGCCCACGGTGCCGAGCTTGCCTTCACCTTCCAGGGCGAGGCGCTGGGCAAGCGCGTCAAGCCATTGGCGGAGCAGCTCGGCGTGGAATTGGTGCTGCCTTGCGACGTCGAGGACATCGCCAGCGTCGATGCGACCTTCGCCGTGCTGCGCCAGAAATGGGGCAAGCTCGATTTCGTCATCCACGCCATCGGCTTTGCCGACAAGAACGAGCTGAAGGGCCGCTACGCCGACACCAGCCGCGAGAACTTTTCGCGCACCATGGTGATCTCCTGCTTCTCGTTCACGGAGGTCGCAAAACGCGCCGCCGAGCTGATGACGGAGGGCGGCAGCATGATCACGCTGACCTTCGGCGCCTCGGAGCGCGCGATGCCGAATTACAACGTGATGGGCGTCGCCAAGGCGGCGCTGGAGGCCTCCGTGCGCTACCTCGCCTCCGATTTCGGACCGCGCGGCATCCGCGTCAACGCCATCTCCGCAGGCCCCATCCGTACGCTCGCCGGCTCGGGCATCGGCGAGGCGCGTGCGATGTTCGGCTTCATGCAAAAACATTCGCCGCTCCGCCGCGGCGTCACGCTCGACGAGCTCGGCGGTTCGGCGCTGTATCTGTTGTCGGATCTCTCCGGCGGCGTGACCGGCGAGATCCACTACGTCGATTCCGGCTACAATATCGTCCTGATGCCCAGGCCGGACGACCTGAAGACGTCAGAGTGATTTCGTAGGGTGGGCAAAGGCGCAGAGCGCCGTGCCCACCATCTCTCCTCGATCGCAGAAAGCCGTGGTGGGCACGCTCCGCTTGCCCACCCTACGAGTTCTTAGCTTGCCTCAACCCGCTGCAATTTTCTCCGCGCTCTGGAACGCCGGCCGCGCCATGCAGCGCGCGAGATAGGCATCGAAGGCCGGGCGGGACGGCACCATCTTGAACAGGCGGACCGCGAAGTTCAGGCCGGAGCCGACCGTGATGTCTGCGGCCGAAAATTCCTCGCCGAGGATCCACGGTCCCTTCGCCAGCGCAGCTTCGAGCACGTCGAACACCTGCGTCGCGCTGCCCCAGGCCGCGGTCGAGGTCGGGATCTCGATCTTGGTGAAGATCTGGATGATGGCAGGCTCGATGCAGCCCGGCGAAAAGAACAGCCATTGCAAATAGCGCGCGCGACGCGGATCGGTTACCGCGGGCGCGAGCTTCGCTTCGGGATAGCGGTCGGCGATGTAGGCGCAGATCGCGGCGGCCTCGCCGAGCGCGGCATCGCCGTCGCTGAGCGCCGGCACCTTGCCCATCGGATTGACCTTCAGATAATCCGGCGCTTTCTGCGCACCGGTCGAGATGTCGGTCAGCACACGCTCATAGGGCAGCCCGCTCTCTTCCATCAGCCAGAGCGTCGTGAACGAGCGCGAGCGGGGTGACCAATAGAGCTTGATCATGGACGGAACCCTCCGTGGGCGTGAGGCAAATTGCGCGCAATTCATGCCGCGTTTGCCGCGTATTCGCAACGCACTACGCCTAGGCAAGAGGTCAGCTGCGCGAACGACATGTTGGTCAACGCGACCGGTTGACGGTGGCGTTCTCAAGCAGCGCGCGGGCTATCCTAGTGCCGGAGCAAGGGCGGCAATGTCTTGTCGAGACTTGCCGTCAGCATGGCGCGCACGCCGTCGCGCAATACCGGATTATTGACAACATCCGCAGGCTTCTCCGGAAACATTGTCCGATCCAGCTCGCGCGACGGTCCATCAAGCGGATTGCGCAGCAAGCGGTCGACGTAGGTGTCGTCAGTCATCAAGGCCTGCGCTTCCTTGATCAACGCAAGAGACCCGCCGTCATAAACACGGATGTACATTATCGCGTAGAGATGCACGGATCCGTCGTAGGGGTACCGCGAGATTCCAATGCCGTATTCGCGATGCGTTCCGCCGTGTCGGTGCACGACGACATAACGTTCGCAACGGAGTCTTGGTGCGAGAAACCGAACGAAGTCCGCGATGTCTCTTTCGGCACGGTAGAAGAACGGATTTTGCTCCCGCCGGCCGCCGGATTTCAGCTCCTCCCTTGTGTAGGTGACTCTACGCACGGAGTTGCCGGGCGCAGCCGCGCGAACGCGGGACACAACGAGGTCGTCGAGTGCCCACGCGGTCACGGAGGTCCGCGAGTATTTGTCGAGGAACTCCAGGGGACCGAAGTTCTTGATCATGAAGAGATCGCCGGCGATCGGGATGACGCCGATCTGACATGGGCCGCTCTCTGCTGGTGTCGTTGGGGGCGCGTTCGATGACTTGGCCGTGCTCGTCTTTGACGCAGCCTGGGCCCCGACTCCCGCCGCCGAGAGCAGATGAGCCGCGACGATCATTGCGAAGGCCTGCATCGCCTTGATCATCGCGTTCTTGCGAGCTTGGCTTGCTTTCAGCATCGTCACTGCGCGAAATACGGCGGCAAGATCTCGTCCAGCCGTTTGGTCAGGAAGTCGCGGGTGGTGTCGCGCAGGGCGGTGTTGTTGGCGGAGTCCGCGGCCGTCTCCGGAAACATGGACTTGTCCACCTTCTGCAAAAGCTCGTTCGAAACGAAGTTGTCAGCCATATGCTTCATGACACCTTCGAACGTTACGGCGGGGCCCTTCATGATTTCGAAGGTGCGGCCATCGACCCATGTCACGCCGATATAGGAGAAGACATATGCATATGAGATGAGACCGACACCCCGGCTGAAGATGCCGACGCCGCTGAGCGACTGATTGGTCCCGTCAAGCTGTCCTTCGCTGCGCATGACGACGAGATAGCGTTCGCAACCGGCAGTGCCCGCGACCTGCCGGATCAGGTTCGACAACTCCTCGCGCTGATTGCGTAACAAGGCCGGATTTGGGGTGGTAGTAGGAATCGAGTGCACCCTTGGCATAAGTGATCCGTCGCACCGGCGTGTTGCCCGCTGCGGCCCGCGCCCGCGCAAAGACGAGGTCGTCAAGGCCCCAGGATACCGGGACTTCGGCATAGTCGTTGCCGAACACGGTCAAACCGATCTTCTGGACGACAAAGATGTCCCCGGTCCCCGCAATCACGCCGACGCCGCAAGGACCGGCAGTCGCCGGCTCCGCAGGCTTGGCTGTCGCCTTCGGCTTCGTCGTCGCTTTCTTGGCTGTCGGCTTTGCCTGTGGTGCGGTCTGAGCGGCGGGAGCGGTGGTTGCGGGAGGGGTTTGCGCTGCTGCCGAAGTCAGGAAGGACAGCAGGATGAGCACCGGGGCAGCAAGTCGAAACATGGATTCCAAGGATCAGAGGCGAGAGGTCATCGGATACGCCACACTAGGGTGGGATCGTGACAACCGCAAGCTGCAGCCCGAGATCGCTGTCTATCCGGTGAGCCGCGGCCGCCTCCACCGATAGTACTTCATCATAAACCCGTTCGACGGCTCGATCTCTTCCTTCTCGAACACAAAGCCTTCGCGCTCGTACCAGCGCCAGGCTTTTTCGTTCTCGCGCACGCAGCGCAGGTACATCTCGTCGGGCATTTGCGTGCGGGTGAAGGTGAGCAACTGCCGTCCGAGCGATTGGCCCTGGTAGGCGGGCCCGACGAAAAGCATGTCGAGATAGAGTTTTGGCAGATGCAGGGCCAGCATGGCGGCGATCGTGCCGTTGTCGTCGGCGACGAACAGGCTCCAGCCGCTCTCGATCTCGCGCCTGATGCGTGCGCGCAGATTTGCCAGCAGGAACTCACTCGCCTCGGCGAGGCCGGTCGAGACCCAGCTTTCCATCCAGACGCGGCCGATCTCGTCATATTCGTCGGTGCGCGCGGGACGGATGACGGGATCAGACATTGGTGCTCTCAGTTCGATCTGCCCGCCTTGCGCAGGGGCTCGCTTGCATGATCCCGGCCATTCAGGAAAATTCCTGTCTACCCACGCTGGCCGCGCGTGGCCTGCCGCGGGCGCGCCTTGCCGGCCGACAGGCACACCACCTCGGAGATCTGCAGCAGCTGCCGCGCCAGCGGGCTGGTCTTGCGCCAGACCATGCCGATGGTGCGCGAGGGCTCGGGATCGCGGAAGCGCGACAGCGAGACCGAGGCCGATCGTGTCTCCACCGACACCGCCATTTCCGGGATCAAGGTGACGCCGATGCCGGCGCTGACCATCTGGACCAGCGTCGATAGCGAATTCGCATCCAGCATCTCGCGCGGCGGTGCCGATTGCATGTTGCAGAACGACAGCGCCTGATCGCGGAAGCAGTGCCCCTCTTCGAGCAGCAACAGCCGCATCTCGCGCATCATCTCGCGCGATGGCACCGGTGTGCCTTCGTCGGAGCCCGGCCGCACCAGCAGGAATTTTTCGTCGAACAGCGCGACCTCGGTGAGCGAAGGCTCGGACACCGGCAATGCGACGATGGCCGTGTCGAGCCGGCCTTCCACCAGTTCCTGGATCAGCCGCGGCGTCATCGTCTCGCGCACGCGGATGTCGAGCTCCGGATGCAGGCGCGTCAGATTCTTGGTGATCTTGGGCAGGAGATAGGGCGCGATCGTCGGGATCATGCCGATCCGCAGCCGGCCCGCAAACCGGTCCTGCGAGGCGCGCGCGAAATCGCCGAGCTCATCGACCGAGCGCAGGATGTCGCGGACGCGCGGTGCGAGCTCCTCGCCGAACCGGGTCAGTGCCACCTGCCGGGCGCTGCGCTCCAGCAGCAGGCCGCCGAGCGCCTCCTCCAGTTCCTTGATCTGCATCGACAGGGCCGGCTGGGAGATCGAGCTTGCCTCCGCCGCGCGGCCGAAATGGCCGTGGCGCGCCAGCGCGTCGAAATATCTGAGCTGGCGCATTGTCACGTTGGCCATCAGAAAATCCTATCGCAGCGATCATTAAAGTCAACTTCCCCTGATCGAATGCGAAGCCTAGAGTAATTCTACCTGGTCAAAGGCGCGAGTTCGACGCCACCAGAGGAGGTATTCATGGATGACACTTCGAAGTGCCCGTTTTCGGGCGGAAAACCCACGCGCGTGAACCGCGACTGGTGGCCGACCCAGCTCAGCATCGAGATGCTGCACAAGAATTCCACCCTGTCCGACCCGATGGGCAAGGAGTTCGACTATGCCAAGGAGTTCAAGTCGCTCGACCTGAATGCCGTCATCAAGGACCTGACGGCTCTGATGACGGACTCGCAGGAATGGTGGCCTGCCGATTTCGGCCACTATGGCGGCCTCATGATCCGCATGGCCTGGCACAGCGCGGGCACCTATCGCACCACGGACGGCCGCGGTGGCGCCGGTGCCGGTCAGCAGCGTTTCGCACCGCTGAACAGCTGGCCCGACAACGCCAATCTCGACAAGGCGCGCCGTCTGCTCTGGCCGATCAAGCAGAAATATGGCCGCAAGATCTCCTGGGCCGATCTGATGGTGCTCGCCGGCAACGTCGCGCTGGAATCGATGGGCTTCAAGACCTTCGGTTTCGCCGGCGGCCGCGCCGACGTGTGGGAGCCGGAAGAGCTCTATTGGGGTCCCGAAGGCACGTGGCTGGGCGACGAGCGCTACAGCGGCGAACGCCAGCTCGCCGAGCCGCTCGGCGCGGTGCAGATGGGCCTGATCTACGTCAATCCGGAAGGCCCGAACGGCAAGCCTGACCCGGTCGCCGCGGCCAAGGACATCCGCGAGACGTTCGCCCGCATGGCGATGAACGACGAGGAGACCGTCGCGCTGATCGCCGGCGGCCACACCTTCGGCAAGACCCACGGCGCGGGCGATCCGTCGCTGGTCGGTCCGGAGCCGGAAGCGGGTGCACTCGAGGATCAGGGCCTCGGCTGGAAGAGCAAGTACGCTTCCGGCCTGGCGGGCGATTCCATCACCAGCGGTATCGAGGTGACATGGACGACGACGCCGACGAAGTGGAGCAACAACTTCTTCGAGAACCTGTTCAAGTACGAATGGGAGCTGACGAAGAGCCCGGGCGGTGCGAATCAGTGGACGGCCAAGGGTGCCGACGCGATCATTCCTGATGCCTTCGACAAGTCGAAGAAGCACCGGCCGACGATGCTGACGACCGACCTCTCGCTGCGTCTCGATCCGGCCTACGAGAAGATCTCGCGTCGCTTCTTCGAAAACCCGGATCAGTTCGCGGACGCCTTTGCCCGCGCCTGGTTCAAGCTCACCCACCGCGACATGGGTCCGATCCAGCGCTATCTCGGCCCGCTGGTGCCGAAGGAGACGCTGATCTGGCAGGATCCGATTCCGAAGGTCGACCACGAGCTGGCCAGCGATCAGGACATCGCCGCGCTGAAGACCAAGATCCTGGCTTCGGGTCTCTCGGTCTCTGAGCTGGTTTCGACCGCCTGGGCGTCGGCCTCGACGTTCCGCGGCTCGGACAAGCGCGGCGGCGCCAACGGCGCGCGCATCCGTCTGGCCCCGCAGAAGGATTGGGAGGTGAACCAGCCGGCTCAGCTCTCGAAGGTTCTCGGCAAGCTCGAAGCGATCCAGAAG
The DNA here is from genome assembly GCF_052076025.1 of Bradyrhizobium sp. 956_D2_N1_4. Classification (NCBI taxonomy): domain Bacteria; kingdom Pseudomonadati; phylum Pseudomonadota; class Alphaproteobacteria; order Hyphomicrobiales; family Nitrobacteraceae; genus Bradyrhizobium; species Bradyrhizobium sp. 956_D2_N1_4. The sequence continues at coordinate 7,838,872 of NZ_CP197237.1, forward strand.
GACTTCAACGCGTCATCCGGCGCGAAGAAGGTTTCGCTCGCCGACCTCATCGTCCTCGGCGGTTCTGCCGCGGTCGAGAAGGCCGCGAAGGATGCCGGCGTCGACGTGAAGGTTGGCTTCACGCCGGGCCGTATGGATGCTTCGCAGGAGCAGACCGATGCGGAGTCCTTTGCTCCGCTGGAGCCGCGGGCTGATGGTTTCCGCAACTATGTCGGCAAGAAGCATCAGTTCCTGCAGCAGGAGGAAGCTCTTGTCGATCGCGCGCAGCTGTTGAAGCTGTCCGGTCCCGAGCTGACCGCGCTCGTCGGCGGTCTGCGTGTGCTCGGCGCCAATGCGAACGGTTCGAAGCACGGCGTCTTGACCTCGAAGGTCGGAACGCTGAGCAACGACTTCTTCATCAACCTGCTCGACATGAGCGCGCAGTGGACGCCGGCGACTGACGGTACCTACGAGGCCCGCGACCGCAAGACCAACGCGGTGAAGTGGACCGGCACGCGCGCCGACCTGATCTTCGGTGCGCACTCGCAGCTCCGCGCCTTCGCCGAGGTCTATGCCTCGTCGGACGCGAAGCAGCAGTTCGTGCAGGACTTTGTGAAGGCCTGGACCAAGGTGATGAACCTTGACCGGTACGACCTCGCGGCCTGATCCCCGGGCTTCAAGCAAGCGACAAACAAAAAGGGCGGCCGAGAGGCCGCCCTTCGTGTTTCTGATATGCGGAGCGATTACTCGCCGGCTGCTTCGCGCGGGGCCTTCTCGCCGTCGCCGCCCTTGCCCTCGAGGTCTTCGCCGGTGGTCTGGTCGACCACCTTCATCGACAGCCGGGTCTTGCCGCGGTCGTCGAAGCCGAGCAGCTTGACCTTGACCTTGTCGCCTTCCTTGACGACGTCGGAGGTCTTCTGCACGCGCGCCGAAGCGAGCTGGCTGATGTGGACGAGACCGTCCTTGGAGCCGAAGAAGTTCACGAAGGCGCCGAACTCCATCACCTTGACGACGGTGCCGTCATAGATCTGGCCGACTTCCGGATCGGACGCGATCGACTTGATCCACTTGATCGCGGCCTTCATCGCTTCGCCGTCGCTGGAAGCGACCTTCACGGTGCCGTCGTCCTCGATGTTGACCTTGGCGCCGGTCTTCTCGACGATCTCGCGGATCACCTTGCCGCCGGTGCCGATCACTTCGCGGATCTTGTCGGTGGCGATCTTGAAGGTCTCGATGCGCGGCGCGTATTCGCCGAGCTCGGCGCGGGCGTTGGTGAGCGCCTTGGCCATTTCGCCGAGGATGTGGATACGCCCATCCTTGGCCTGACCGAGCGCGACCTTCATGATCTCCTCGGTGATGCCCTCGATCTTGATGTCCATCTGGAGCGAGGTGATGCCCGCTTCCGTGCCGGCCACCTTGAAGTCCATGTCGCCGAGATGATCTTCGTCACCGAGGATGTCCGAGAGCACCGCGAAGCGCTTGTCTTCGAGGATCAGGCCCATCGCGATACCAGCGGTCGGCCGCTTCAACGGCACGCCGGCATCCATCAGCGCGAGCGAAGCGCCGCAGACCGAAGCCATCGAGGACGAACCGTTCGACTCGGTGATCTCCGACACCACGCGCGTGGTGTAGGGGAACTCGTGATGCGGCGGCAGCACCGGGTGGATCGCGCGCCAGGCCAGCTTGCCGTGGCCGATCTCGCGGCGCTTGGTACCGCCGAGGCGACCGGTCTCACCGACCGAGTAGGGAGGGAAGTTGTAGTGCAGCAGGAACGTCTCTTTGTACGTTCCGGACAGCGCGTCGATATACTGCTCGTCCTCGCCGGTGCCGAGCGTCGTCACGACCAGCGCCTGGGTCTCACCGCGGGTGAACAGCGCCGAGCCGTGGGCGCGGGGCAGCACGCCGACTTCGGCGATGATGTTGCGCACGGTCTTGCTATCGCGGCCGTCGATGCGCTTGCCGGTGTCGAGGATGTTCCAGCGAACGATCTTCGCTTCCAGCTCCTTGAACACGCCGCCGATGCGCAGCTTGTCGTATTTCGGCTCCTGGCCCTCAGGGAAGTAGTGAGCGATCACCTTTTCCTTGACCTTGCCGACCGCGGCGTAGCGATCCTGCTTGACCGGAATGGCGTAGGCGGCGCGCAGCTCCTGCTCGACGAGGCCGAGCATTTCCTTCTCGAGCGCCGAATTGTCGATCACCGTGACTTCGCGCGGCTCCTTGGCGGCCTTCTCGGCGAGCTCGATGATGGCGTTGATCACCGGCTGGAAGTGGCGGTGACCGAACATCACGGCGCCGAGCATGATGTCCTCGTTGAGCTCCTTGGCTTCCGATTCCACCATCAGCACGGCGTCGGCCGTGCCGGCGACGACGAGGTCGAGCTGGGTATCGACCATCTCGTCGAGCGTCGGGTTGAGAATGAACTCGTCATTGGCGAAGCCGACACGCGCTGCGCCGATCGGGCCCTTGAAGGGCGCGCCGGACAGGGTCAGCGCGGCCGATGAGGCCACCAGCGCCACGATATCGGGATCGTTCTCCATGTCGTGCGACAGCACGGTGACGATCACCTGGGTCTCGTTGCGCCAGCCGTCGACGAACAGCGGACGGATCGGACGGTCGATCAGGCGGGAGACCAGCGTCTCCTTCTCGGTCGGACGACCCTCGCGCTTGAAATAGCCGCCGGGAATGCGGCCGGCTGCGTAGGTCTTCTCCTGGTAGTCGACCGTCAGCGGCAGGAAGTCGACGCCTTCGCGCGGCGCCTTCGCCGCGACGACGGTGGCGAGCACCACGGTCTCGCCATAGGTGGCGACGACGGCGCCGTCGGCCTGACGCGCGATCTTGCCGGTTTCAAGCTTGAGAGGGCGTCCACCCCAGTCGATCTCGACTGAATGCTTATTGAACATAGATGTCTTCTTTCATGGGTTCTCGAAAGAAGGACGGCCCGAAAAACAAAAACCATGCGCAAGATTGCGGGACGTTGATCGAAGCGGGCGATCAGCGTCCTGCGATCCTGCCATGGTTTTCGGATTTCGGATGGCGTCCATCCTTTCGGGTCATACGGGCGCCTTGCCCGTTGTGCCCAGCCGCCGGATTGCTGCTGGACTGTCAGTCGGCACGAACGCGAACACCGGATTGCGGTCCTCGCCCATCGTGCCCGGGTGCTAGCCGTCAACGGCTCGCACCCGACGCGCACGCAGCCTCGATCAAAAACCTTTAAACAAACGCTTTCGCTCGAAACCGCGCACGAAAACGCGCGCCAGTGGCGCGCGCAGGAACACTTAACGACGAATGTTGTGCTTCTCGAGCAGCGCCTTGTAACGCGCCTCGTCCCTCTTCTTGAGGTAGTCGAGCAGCGAGCGGCGGGTCGAAACCAGCTTCAAGAGGCCGCGACGCGAATGGTTGTCCTTCACGTGGGTCTTGAAATGGTTGGTGAGGTTGTTGATGCGTTCCGACAGGATCGCGACCTGAACCTCCGGCGAGCCGGTGTCGCCGGCCTTGTTGGCATTCGTCTTGATGACTTCCGCTTTGCGTTCTGCGGCAATCGACATCGTCAATTTCTCTCGTTGCGACCGGTGCTGGCAGTCAGACCGGTCAGGTTGAACACACGCTTGGGGATGATTTCGCCGTTGCCGACTTCAGCAAGCGCCAATAGACGGCCTGCCACCGTGACATAGACTGTGCCGCTACTAGTGGGCGCATCCCGTCCGCGCAATAAAACGGCCTGGCCCCGATGGAGCCTTGCCGCATCAGCCCGAGTGACGGCCAGTGCCGGGATGTCGTCCAGCGCGGTCTCAACGGGCATAAGCGCGTCGGCGAGGCTGCCCTCGCCGGACGCGGCTCTATCGCATAAAGCCTCCAACTGATCCAGCGGAATCATGTCGTTCTCGTCAAATGGGCCGACCAGGGTCCGCCGCAGCGCGCAGATATGGCCGAAAGTGCCGAGAATCCGGCCCATATCGCGGGCCAGCGCCCGGACATAGGTGCCCTTGCCGCACTCCGCCTCGAACACCGCCCGGTCGCTATCTGGTTGATCCACAAGGGTTAAATGGTGAATTTCGACCGGACGAGGGGCCAGTTCCACGACCTCGCCGTCGCGGGCCAGGTCATAGGCGCGCTCGCCCTGGACCTTGATCGCGGAATAGCGCGGCGGGATCTGCTCGATCACCCCCGTGAAGCGGGGCAGCAGGGCCTGGATGGCCTCCCGGGTCGGGCGCTGGTCGGAGGTCGCGGTGACCCGGCCCTCGATATCATCGGTGTCGCGCTCCTCGCCCCAGCACACGGTGAACTGGTAGCGCTTGCGGCCGTCCATCACGAAGGGAACCGTCTTGGTGGCCTCGCCGAGCGCGATCGGCAGGCCGCCGGAGGCGAGCGGGTCGAGCGTGCCGGCGTGTCCCGCGCGCTTGGCGTTGAACAGGCGCTTGAGCACGGCGACGGCTTGCGTCGAGGTCATGCCGATCGGCTTATCGAGCACGACCCAGCCATGGACGTCGCGGCGGTCGCGGCGCGGCTGGTTGCCCTTCTGCTTGTTGGCGCGGGGATCGTTGTTGACGCGGCGCGGCTCCTGATGCGGCTGGGAATCGCCGCCGAGATCCGCAAAATTATTTTTCTGCACGTCGCGCTGATCGGTCTCTTCGCCGCCGATCGTGCCGTGAGCCGGGTCCATCGTCATCGCTCTTCTTCCCGATCCGAATCCGGATCCTGTTCCAGGTCCTTCTGCACCGCAGGTGTTCGCAAAAGCTTCTCGATCCGTTCCGCTTCGTCGAATCGTTCGTCGACGCGGAAACGAAGGTCAGGTGCAAATTTCAGGTTAACGCGCCGCGCGACTTCGCCGCGCAGGAATTTCTTGTTGCGCTCGAGCGCAGCGATGATGACCTCGGTGTCGCGGCCACCGAGCGGCATCACGTAAACCGTCGCGAGCTTCAGGTCGGGCGACATCCGAACCTCCGGCACGGTGATGATGTGACCTTCGAGGTCCGCATCATGCACATTGCCTTGCGCCAGAATCTCGGCCATCGCGTGGCGAACCTGCTCGCCGACACGCAACTGGCGTTGCGAGCCGCCCGGCGCGGAACTTTTCTTCTGATGGTGGCGGGGCATGGTTGAAAATCACCTCGTCGTGCCCGCGTTTGGGACACGAGCATTGTCATTTGTCCTGTTGAAACGAATGCGGCGCGGATGGCCGGAATAAATCCGGCCATCGCACTCCCGCAATTTCAGCTCAAAAAGATCCGGGCGCTTCGGTAAGATTTGGACTTACAGGGAGCGCTGGATCGTCTCCACGCGATAACACTCGATCACGTCACCGGCACGCATGTCGTGGTAGTTCTCGAAGGCCATGCCGCATTCCTGACCGGACTGCACTTCCTTCACTTCGTCCTTGAAGCGCTTCAGCGTCGACAGCTTGCCTTCGTGCACGACGACGTTGTCGCGAATCAGGCGCACATTGGCGCCGCGTTCCACGGTGCCGTCGGTGACGCGGCAGCCGGCGACCTTGCCGACCTTGGAGATGTTGAAGATCTCCAGGATCGCGGCATTGCCCAGCATGGTTTCGCGCAGGGTCGGCGCGAGCAGGCCGCTCATCGCCTTCTTCACGTCGTCCACGAGGTCGTAGATGATGTTGTAGTAGCGGATCTCGATGCCGTTGCGCTTGGCGGCCGCAGCCGCCTCCTTGTTGGCACGAACCGAGAAGCCGATGATCGCGGCGTTGAAGCCTTCCGCGAGCGTCACGTCCGATTCCGAGATGCCGCCGACGCCGGCATGGAGGATGCGGGCTGCGACTTCGTCGGTGCCGAGCTTCTCCAGCGAGCCGAGGATCGCTTCGAGCGAGCCCTGCACGTCGGCCTTGATGATCAGCGGGAATTCCTTGCGGCCCGCCGTCTTCAATTGCGACATCATCTGCTCGAGCGAGCCGCGCATGCCGGAGATCGAGGCAGCCGCGTTCTCGCGCTTCTGGTGCGCGCGATAGCTGGTGACCTGGCGGGCGCGGGCTTCGTTCTCGACCACCGCGAGACGATCGCCGGCCTCCGGCGGACCGTTGAAGCCGAGCACCTCGACCGGAACCGAAGGACCGGCCTCATGCACCGTCTCGCCCTGATCCGAGATCAGCGCGCGGACGCGGCCCATCTCGGCGCCGGCGACAATGATGTCACCGACACGAAGCGTGCCGCGCTGGACCAGCACGGTCGCGACCGGGCCACGGCCGCGATCGAGCTTGGCTTCGATCACGGTGCCTTCGGCCGGACGCTCCGAATTGGTCTTGAGGTCGAGGATGTCGGCCTGGAGCGCGATCATCTCGAGCAGCTTGTCGAGATTGGTCTTGTTCTTGGCTGACACTTCGACGTCGACGACTTCGCCGCCGAAGGATTCGACCTGCACCTCGTGCTGGAGCAGCTCGGTGCGCACGCGCTCGGGCTTCGCATCGGGCTTGTCGATCTTGTTGATGGCAACGATGATCGGCACCCGCGCCGCCTTGGCGTGGTTGATGGCTTCGATCGTCTGCGGCATGACGCCGTCATCGGCAGCAACCACCAGCACGACGATGTCGGTCACCTTGGCGCCGCGGGCGCGCATCGCGGTGAACGCGGCGTGGCCGGGCGTGTCGATGAAGGTGATCTTCTTGCCGCTTTCGGGCGACAGCACCTGATAGGCGCCGATATGCTGGGTGATGCCGCCGGCTTCGCCGGAGACGACGTTGGCATGGCGGAGCGCGTCGAGCAGCGAGGTCTTGCCGTGGTCGACGTGACCCATCACGGTCACGACGGGCGAACGCGTCTCGGTGTCGGTGGAATCGTCGGTGGCGTCGAACAGGCCTTCTTCAACGTCGGACGCGGCAACGCGCTTGACGGTGTGACCAAGCTCTTCGGCGATCAGCTGCGCAGTGTCGGCGTCGATCACGTCGGTGATCTTGTGAATCGCGCCCTGCTTCATCAGCATGCGGATGATTTCCACCGCGCGCTCGGCCATGCGGTTGGCGAGCTCCTGGATGGTGATCGCTTCCGGAATGACCACCTCGCGGATGAGCTTTTCCTTCGGCTCGTTCGCGGCATGGCCCTTCAGGCGCTGAGTGCGGCGGCGGAATGAGGCGATCGAGCGCTCGCGCACGTCGTCGGCATTGAATGCGGTCACGACCGTCAGGCGACCGCGCTCCTTCTGCGGGCCGGGTTTGTGGGTGGGCTTGGGGGCTACCACAGGACGCGCGGCGCCGCCGGGACCGCGACGGATCTGGCGCGGACCATCGTCCTCGTCCGGTCCGGCTGCGACCGCGGGAGCGCGACCCAACGGGCCGCCTCCCGGCCTCGCCGTGGTCGTTCCAGGGCGCGCGGTGGTTGTTCCCGGGCGTGCCGTGGTCGTGGTGGTGCCGGGGCGTGCTGCGGGCGCGCCAGGACGTGGCGTGGGAGCGGCCGGGGCGGCAGTTGCAGGGCGCGCGGCTGACGCCGGCTGTTCGCCTTCGCCAAAACGCTTCTTGGCCTCGGTTTCGGCCTTGCGCTTGGCTTCCTCTTCGTGGCGGTGGCGCTCATCCTCGGCCTTGCGGCGGGCCTCGGCGGCTTCGCGCTCGACGCGTTCGGCGGCTTCGCGGACAGCGCGGCGCTGGGCTTCGTCTTCGGCCTGGCGGCGCTCTTCGACTTCGCGCACCTTGGCGTCGGCCAGCGCGCTGGCGCGGGCGGAACGTTCGTCCTCGGTCAGCGTGCGCAGCACCACGCCGGAGCCGGCGTTGCGCGGCGGAGCCGGGCGTGCCGGAGCGGGAGCAGGCGCGGCCGGCGCCGGCTTTGCAACAACCGCGGGAGCTTGCGGTTCGGGGCTGCCGTCGACGCGGCGCTTGCCGCGCTTCTCGACCACGACCTGCTTGCTGCGGCCATGGCTGAAGCTCTGACGCACAGTGCCCGTTTCGACGCGCGGCTTGAGCGATAGCGTCTTGCTCGGAACGCTCAGCTTCTTGTCGTCAGGGGTCTTGGTATCAACCATTCAGCAGTCCTAATCCTGATCTTTGTTAACGTTGTGCGTTGCCGCACCGTCCTATTGGGTCGTCGTTGTCTCTCAGAAATCCTGGCCGGGCTTTTCGGCAGTCTTGTCATCGTCCGCCATCCGGTATCGGACCAGCATCTGGCTACGTGACAGGAATGACTTGCTCGCCGGGCCCGCGAGCAGGGCAGCATGTATCACATTTGACCGGGTAAGTGCCAAATCCAATTCTATCGATTTCAACGCAGTGACGACGGGAATCTGCGGCTTGGCGCCGCGATTCCCGCCATTTTGACGTGCCAGCATGTCCAATTTGCGGATTCCGTCCGCGGCCCCGTCGCTGGCATGGATCAGGACCTCGGCCGTGCCTTCCCGCAGGGCGCTTTCGACCTTGCCGAAGCCGGCCACAATCTGGCCCGCCTTGGCGGCAATCCCAAGGGCTTCCGTCACGCTCCGAACCAGGAGCGCCTCGATGTCGGCGGGAAGCGTCTGGGGAGTGCGCAGCTCGCGCTTGAAGGCTTTGCTAAATTGGTGACGCCGCACGGCTTCCGCAACCACCTCGCGCGAGGCGGTGACCCACATGCCGCGTCCGGGCAGCTTGCGCTTGAGATCGGGAACTATGTCGCCTTGCGGCGAAATGACGAAGCGGATCAGCTCGTCGATCGGCCGGACCTCGCGACTGACCGCGCACATCCGCATGGTCGCGGACCTTTCGGTCCGCGGTCCATGGTCGAGATCGTGGTCAGTATCTGCGAGCATCCGGGCGACATTCTCCTTCGTCCTTAAGCCGGCTGATCTTCGGTCGCCTCGGCCTCTTCGGCGGGCTTCGCGAGATCGGCTTCGGTGATCCAGCCGGCCTTGACGCGGGCCTGCATGATCATGGCTTCAGCATCGTCACGGGAGATCTCGATACCGTCGAGCGCACCCGGATATTTGGTCTGCTCGCCGCCTTCCTTGCGCTCGGTCCAGCCGACCAGATCGTCAGTGGCGCAGCCGGCGAGGTCCTCGACGGTCTTGATGTCGTTCTCGCCGAACTTGACCAGCATCTTGGAGGTGACGCCCGGCACGTCCTTGACGGCGTCCTCGACACCAAGCTCCTTGCGCTTGGCCTCGATCTCGGCCTCCTGCTGCTCGAGATATTCGCGGGCACGGTTCTGGAGTTCCTGCGCGGTCTCCTCGTCGAAGCCTTCGATGCCGGCGAGTTCCTTGAGGTCCACCATCGCGAGTTCCTCGACCGAGGTGAAGCCTTCGGACGCCAGCAGCTGGCCGACCACCTCGTCGACGTTGAGCGATTCCATGAAGACGCGGGTGGAGTTCTCGAAGTCGGCCTGGCGGCGCTCCGATTCCTCCTGCTCGGTCAGGATGTCGATGTCCCAGCCGGTGAGCTGCGAGGCCAGACGCACGTTCTGGCCGCGGCGGCCGATCGCCAGCGAGAGCTGGTTGTTGGTGTCGGGCACGACGACCTCGATGCGCTCGCGGTCTTCGTCGATGACGACCTTGGAGACTTCCGCCGGCGCCAGCGCGTTGACCACGAAGGTCGCGATGTCGGGCGACCACGGGATGATGTCGATCTTCTCGCCCTGCAGCTCGTTCACCACCGCCTGCACGCGCGAGCCGCGCATGCCGACGCAGGCGCCGACGGGATCGACCGAGGAATCGCGGGAAATCACGCCGATTTTCGCGCGCGAGCCGGGATCGCGGGCCACCGCCTTGATCTCGACGATGCCGTCATAGATCTCAGGCACTTCCTGCGCGAACAGCTTCGCCATGAACTGCGGATGGGTGCGGGAGAGGAAGATCTGCGGGCCGCGGGTCTCGCGGCGGACGTCGAAGATGTAGGCGCGGACGCGGTCGCCGTTGCGGAACACTTCGCGCGGCAGCATCTCGTCGCGTCGGATGATGGCTTCACCGCGGCCGAGGTCGACGATCACGCTGCCATATTCGACGCGCTTGACGACGCCGTTGACGATGTCGCCGATGCGGTCCTTGAATTCCTGATATTGCCGGTCGCGCTCGGCCTCGCGCACCTTCTGCACGATCACCTGCTTGGCCGATTGCGCGGCGATGCGGCCATATTCCAGCGGCGGCAGCGTATCGGCGATGGTGTCACCGACCTGGGCGCCGGGATTGGCGCGCTGCGCATCCACCAGGGAGATCTGGTTGGAATGATTTTCGACCTTCTCGACCACCAGCATGTGGCGCGACAGCCGCAGCTCGCCCTTCTTCGGGTCGATCTCGGCATGAACGTCAGTCTCGCTGCCGTAACGTGCCCGCGCCGCCTTGGCGATGGCGTCTTCCATCGCCGCGATGACGATGCCGCGGTCGATCGATTTCTCGCGCGCGACGGCATCGGCGATCTGGAGCAATTCAAGTCGATTGGCGCTGACTGCCATGGCTAGTCTCCTTCGTCAGGCTCGATCTCGCCCCGCCGCGCGCGTTCGGCGGCCAGGCGGTGCTTCTTCGTATTGGTCGGTGCCGGCTTCTTTTTTTGCGGCTTGGTGTTCTTGGTGATCTTCGCACTGATTTCCGCGTGCGGTGCAGCCGGCGGCTCGATGCCGAGATCGCGGCGCATCTGGCGCTCCTCGGCCTTGCCGCGGCGCATGGATTCCGCGATCAGCTCGTCGGTCAGCACCAAGCGTGCCTCACCGATGTCTTCCATCGTCAGGAGAACGTCGGGATTATCGTTCGCCTTGGCGTCGTCGCGATGCAGGTGCACGCGGTCGCCTTCGACGGCACCAAGCATGCCACGGAACCGCTTCCGCCCCTCATGGGCGACCGCCATGTCGATCTTCACCAGATAGCCGGAATAGCGCTCGAAATCCGAGCGGCGCACCAGCGGACGGTCGATCCCCGGCGAGGAGATTTCCAGCCGATAAGCGCGGTCGATGGGGTCGGCGACGTCGAGCACGGGCGACAGCGCCCGCGAGATCGCTTCGCAATCCTCGAGCTGCATCGAGCCGTCCGGCCGCTCGGCCATGATCTGCACGGTGCAGCCGGCCTCGCCGGAGATGCGGATCCGCACCAGGCGGTAGCCCATGCCCTCGAGCACCGGACCTGCGACCGCGGACACACGTGCCGCCACGCCCGGCTCGACCACGAGCCTCGGCTCGGCCAGCAACTCGGCATCCGTGGAACCAGTGTTCGGTTCGGTCATATCAGGGGTCAAGGCGCTCGATGGTTAAGGCTTGGTTAAGACTTGAACAGGTTAGGATTTGCAGAGCCTGTTTCGGAACTCTTTATCCCGGCAGCTCGCCGGGCCGCATATCTTCCACCAAGCCGCGCTCAGGTAATAAAAAAGAGCGGGTCCTTTCGGGCCCACTCTCACTACGCGGATCGTATGAGAAGATGAATTGGCGCTGATATAGCCCTTTCCGTCCTCCCGGACAAGGCCCATCGCGGGAAAGACGAGGCTTTTTGCGCCCGGCCTGTGGCCCCCCCGCGCAACGCTTCCTTCATCTAGGAGGCCTAAATTCCCTGATTGTGGGGCGGCTTGGACCAAGGGCGCACCCGCGGCGTGCCCTGTACGAGTTGCGTTTTCATGACCGCTGCCACGTCGCTCATTCCCGGACTGGACGAGATCGTCAAACGCGGCGACCCCCGGCGTCGCGGTGAGATCGCGCGCGCCATCGCCCAATTGTTCTTCCAGGACGCCGAGAAGCTCCGTCCCGATCTCGTCGATCTCTTCGACAATCTGCTGATCGATCTCGTTCCGCATGCCGAGCTTGCCTCGCGCGTCGACCTCGCCGAGCGCTTCTCGCGCCTGAACAATGCGCCGCCGCATCTGGTGAGCCAGCTCGCGCGCGAAAACGAGATCATGGTGGCGGGTCCCGTGCTACGCCGCTCGCCGGTGCTCGACGACGCCGCTCTCATCGAGATCGCGCGGCTGAAGGGCCAGGGCCATCTGCTGGCGATGACCGAGCGCCCCGCGCTGTCGGCTGCCATCACCGACGTGCTGGTCGAGCGCGGCGATCGCGACGTGGTGCGTCGCGCCGCGGGCAATGCCGGCGCGGCGTTCTCGCAAGGCAGCTATTCCGAGCTGATCAAGCGTGCGTCGCAGGACGGCGTGCTGACGCTCAAGATCGGCCAGCGCAACGATCTCTCGGGCGAGCACCTGAAACAGCTGCTCGACGGCACGCTCGACGTCATCCGCCGCCGCCTCTCGAGCGTGGTCAATCCTGTGCGCCAGGTCGAGATCAAGCGCGCCATGGCGGCGATCGAGGAGGCCGCGCTGCCGCCGGGGCCGCGGCGCGATTTCTCGGATGCACAGCGCACGGTGCTGACCTTGCATCGCGAGGGTCATCTCGGCGAGAGCGCGCTGCTCGGCTTCGCCAAGGCGCTCAAATACGAGGAATCGATCGCCTCGCTCGCGGCGATGTCCGGTGTCCGCCTCTCGATCCTCGATCGCCTGGTCGCGGGCGACCGCTACGATCCGATTCTCATTCTGGGGCGCGTGCTCAATCTCGGCTGGCCCACGGTGCGCGCGCTGATCCTGATGTGGTACGGCCCGCATCGCACGCCGGCCGATGCCGATCTCGAGCAGGCGCGCGTGAACTTCACGCGCCTGATGCCGTCAACGGCCGAGCGCGTCGTGAAATTCTGGCGCAACCGTCAGACGATTTAATCAAAGTACGGATCTTCGTCGTCATGGCCGGGCTTGTCCCGGCCATCCACGTTCTTGCTGCCTACAGAAGGAAAGTACGTGGATGCCCGGGACAAGCCTGGGCATGACGATTATCGATGGACCGCGCGAAGAATCTATGCGCGCCTGAACCGCAGATACGTCGTCTTGCGCCCTTCGCGCGTGGCCTTCCGGCCGTAGCGCGTCATGGTGTAGCCGTCCCATGGTTGACGGAAATCGTCGGCACGCTCCGCAAGCCAGACGAAATCCGTCGACCGCGACAGATGCATCAGCGTCCACGCGCAGTAATCGTCGATGTCGCACACGAAACGGAATTCGCCACCCGCCTTCAGCACACGTGCCATCGCGGCGATGGTGCGGTCCTGGACGAAGCGCCGCTTCCAGTGCCGCCGCTTCGGCCAGGGATCGGGATGGATCAGGTCGATCCGCGACAGCGATGCCTGCGGCAGCCAGGCCAGCAGCTCGGCCGCATCGCCCGCGAACAGGCGGATGTTGCCGATGTTGGCGGCCTCGATCTGCGCGAGGATCTTTGCCATGCCGTTGACATAGGGCTCGCAGCCAATGAAGCCGGTCGTGGCGAAGTTCTGGGCCTCGGCCGCAAGATGCTCGCCGCCGCCGAAGCCGATCTCGAGCCGCACATCGTCGACCGCGGGATCGAAGATCTCGTTGGCATTCGCCGGCTTCTCGCCCTCGATGTCGAGTGAAAGATGCGGCAGCAGATGATCGATCAGCTCGGCCTGGTGCTGCCTGAGCTTGTGGCCCTTGCGGCGACCGAAGAAGGCGCGCTCGCTGTCATCGCGATCGGGATCTGATTTTCGTTCGCTCATCGCAGCGTCTGGTACAGGCGATGGAGCAGCCGCGCACGGGGTTCGAGCGACGAGAGGTAGATCTGCTCATAATGGGTGTGTGCGCCCTTGCCGTCGACGCCGAGTCCATCGAGCGTTGCGGTGTGGGCGGCGGTGAAATTGCCATCCGAGCCGCCGCCGGTGTGGGTGTCGATCAGCTCGAAGCCGATCTCGGTGGCAAGCGACTTCGCATGCTCGTACAGCGAGGCGCCTGCATTGCTCTTCTCGTAGGGCGGACGGTTGAGTCCGCCCGTGACCTTGACCGTGACGCCATCCGTCTTCGACGTCAGCCCGAGGATCTTGCCGACGAACTCCTCCGCGTCGGCAAAGCTCGGCACGCGCAGGTCGACTTCGGCATAGGCCTCCTCCGGCGTGACGTTGGGACGCGTGCCGCCGCGTGCCACGCCGACATTCACCGTGACGCCGCGTGCCAGATCGTTCATCGCTTCCAGCGCCAGGATGACGTTGGCAAGCTCGCGGATCGCGCTGCGGCCATCCTGGGGCCGCGTGCCGGCATGTGCGGGCACACCCTTGATGAATACTTCGAATCGTCCGACGCCCTTGCGCCCGGTGACGATCTTGCCGCCGTCGCGCGCGGGCTCCGTCACCAGCACGTATTTGGCCTTGCGCCCTTCCGCCTCGATCAGCGCGCGCGAGGTCGGGCTGCCGATCTCCTCGTCGGAGGTGAACAAATGGGTGATGCCGAGCGGCGAGCGATCGCCGGCGGCGCAGAGCGCGCGAAAGGCGTGATGGGCGATATAGGCGCCGCCCTTCATGTCGTAGATGCCGGGACCGAACGCGCTGTCGCCCTCGACCTTGAACGGCAGGCGCTCGATGAATCCCATGGGATGAACGGTATCGAGGTGGCTCAGCACCAAAATGCCCGGCCGGTCCTGGCCCCAGGTCGAGCGTGCAGCGAGATGATCGCCGCAGCCATCGACGCCGGCGACGCGCTCGAGCGTAACCGGCAGATCGCGGTATTGCTCCGCGACCACGGAGATCAGCTTGTTGACCTGTTCAGGTGTGTCCGTCGGCGTCTCGATCTCCACCCAGCGGCGGATGCCATCGAGAATAGTTTGTGAATCGAACCAATTGGACTTGGTCATGAACGCATCTGTGCCTTTGAACCGCATCATCGAAGAGGGCGCGCACCAAAAACGCGCCCGCAAATGACGACATAGGCCAGATTTGACGCAGTCTCAAATCGGATTGAGCCGTCGCGTCAGCGTTTGTCGGGACCTTCGCGGGCGGCGATCTGCTCGACGAGATCGACGATCGAGCGGCGCATCTTCGAATCAGTGATTCGGGTGAACGCCTTGGTCAGAGCGAGACCTTCGGAGGTCGCGAGGAAGTCCGACACATACGACGGCGAGGCGCCTTCGGCGAAGCCGTCCGGGCCAGCTACGCCGCTCGGTCCGCCCTCGAACAGGAACGACACCGGCACCTGCAGAATCTCGGCGATCTGCTGGATGCGGCTTGCGCCGACGCGATTCGTGCCCTTCTCGTACTTCTGGATCTGCTGGAAAGTCAGGCCCAAAGCTTCACCGAGCTTTTCCTGGCTCATGCCCAACATGATGCGGCGCATACGCACGCGGCTGCCGACATATTTGTCAACAGGGTTGGGCGCTTTCGACATTTCCTCAGCCTCCAAACATCACCTTCGGCGCAATCACAAGAATGCCTCCGGTGCCAGCAGCGTCAAAATCAAACCCTGTTATTGGGAAACATTGCGGAGAAATTTAGCAACGCCCACTGTCTTTTGCAGCCGGTGCAGAATGAGGAGGGCGCGTGCAGTCTGTCAACCGTGGGACTACGGTTGTCAAAGGATTCCGGTCGCGGCGGCCGCGAGGCGTGATCAGGGGTGCCGTTTGGCAACACGTCGGCGGACCGCCAGAAACACGGCCAGCGCAACGAGCATGGCTGCGGGCACGTCGCCCACCCGCGCATAGACGGTCGGCGGAATTGCGGCGGGCAGGTTTGCATCCAAAATGCCTTCGACGCCGAGGCCGAGGCTGGCAACGGTTCGTCCCACCGGATCGATCACCGCTGACACGCCGGTATTGGCGGACCGGACCAGCGGCAATCCGAGCTCGATCGCGCGCATCCGGGCCTGCTCGAGATGCTGATAGGGACCGGTCGATATGCCGAACCAGCCGTCATTGGTGAGATTCACGATCCAGCCCGGACGCTCATTGCGGCCGGCGACCTCGCCTGGAAAAATTGCTTCGTAACAGATCAGCGGCAGCGCGGGCGGCGCGCCGGGCACCGATAGCGCATGTCGCACGCTGCCCGGAATGAATCCGCCGCGCACGCGCGTGAGTTGCTCGAAGCCGAGCTTCTCCATCAAGTCCTGGTAGGGCAGGAATTCGCCGAACGGCACGAGGTGCAGCTTGTCGTAGACCGAGAGCACGCTGCCGTCGTGATCGATCACGTAGATCGAGTTATAGGCGCGCGTGATCGGCGTGCCCCGCGGCAGGTCGGGGGCGCGGACCGAGCCGGTGATCAGCACCGTGCCCTTCGGCAGCAATTCGGCGATCTGCGCCATCGCGTCGGCTTCGCGGGTCAGGAAGAACGGAAAGGCGGATTCCGGCCAGATCAGGATGGTGGCATCGCGCACGCCAGTGGATTGCGGCCCCGAGGCGCGGTCCGACAGCGCAAGGTATTTCTTCATTACCTCCGCCTTGGCGGCGTAGTTGAATTTCGCATCCTGCTGGAGGTCCGGCTGCATCAGGCGCAGCTTCGCGCCCACGACCATCGTGGTCGGATGCAGCGACAGGCGGATCGCGCCGAAGACGCTCATGACAATCAGAAGTGCAATCGCAGCCGCCGGCGCGCGCCATGCCGGGCGGCGATCGGGCGTACGGTCGATCAGCGCCGCCGGGCTTGCGAAGATCGCGACGCTAAGGAACGTCATGCCCCACAGGCCGATCAGCGACGCCGTCTGCGCCAGCGGCAGCGGCTCTGACAGGGCATAGCCGAACGCGTTCCAGGGGAAGCCGGTCAATGCGTGACCACGCAGCCATTCGGCGATGGTGAGACTTGCGGCGAGCGCGAGGATGCGCGTGGCATCCTTGGTCCAGAGCAGGCGGGCCAGCGCGAATCCGATCGCGGTGAAGATGGAGAGATAGGCCGGCAGGCCAAGCACGGCGAACGGCGTCAGCCACGCGAACACATCGGCGTCGACGAAGAAGGCGTAGCCGATCCAGTAGAGGCCGGGGACGAAATAGCCGAGCCCGAACCAATAGCCCGTCAGTGCCGCGGCGGGGACGCCGCGATATCGTCCGGCGCCCGCGCCGTCGATCAGCCAGACCAGCACCGGGAAGGTGATGAACAGCACCGGAAAGACATTGAATGGCGCCAGCGCCAGCACCGACAGCGCACCGCATCCCATCGCGATGAGCGCACGCTTCCATCCCCAGGCGAGGATGATAGCAAGCGCAATCTGCCGAAACCGCTGGAACAGGCTCACTGCGAACCGGTCCCGTCGCTTGGCGGCGGGACGGGCGTGTCGCTGGAAGGCGGTTGACCGCTCTCCGGCGTGGCCTCGCGGCGGCGGCTCTCGCGCTGGGTACGCGGCGCGGGGCGCTCCTTCCGTGTCGAGATGCGCAACCGCTTGACGCGGCGCGGATCGGCATCGAGCACCTCGATCTCGTAATTGCCGGGGCCGGAGATCACCTCGCCGCGCACCGGCAGACGCCCGACGAAGCTGACGAGATAGCCGCCGAGCGTCTCGACTTCCTCACCCGCCTCGCCGGTGACGAAATCCTCGCCGATCACCGTGCGGACGTCGTCGAGGCTGGCGCGGGCGTCTGCAATGAAGGCGTTGTCGGGCAGGCGCACGATCGAGGGCGGCTCGTCGCTGTCGTGCTCGTCGTCGATCTCGCCGACGATCTGCTCGACGATGTCCTCGAGCGAAACCAGCCCGTCGCTGCCGCCATATTCGTCGACCACCAGCGCCAGATGAATGCGCGTGGCCTGCATCTGCGCCAGCAGGTCGATCGCCCGCATCGACGGCGGCACGTAGAGCAGCTTGCGGATGATGCGCGCATCCTGCAGCGGTAACGCCAGGTCGACCGTACGCAGGTCGAGGCCGGCCGGCAGCGGCTTCTTGCGCTTGGTTTTCGTGGCCTCGGACACGCGTGCGCGCGCGGTCATGAAGGCGAGCAGATCGCGGATGTGGACGATGCCGATGGGGTCGTCCAGCGTCTCGTTGTAGACGACGAGGCGCGAATGGCCGGCGCTCTCGAAGCGGTCCATCAATTCGCCGAGCGGGATGTCGCGCTTCACCGCGATGATGTCGGCACGATGCACCATGACGTCGGCGATGCGGCGCTCGTGCAGGCCGAGGATGTTGCGCAACATGGTGCGCTCGACGGTCGAGAAGCCGGTGTCGTCCGGCGTCGTGGCATCGAGCACGACCTGGAGATCGTCGCGCACCGATCCCGCCTTCCAGCCGAACAGGGTGCGAATGGCACGCAGCAGCCAGCCTTCCGCGGTCGGCCGCATCACCTCGCCTGATGTCACCACGACCGGCAAATTGGCGGTATTGCGCGGATTGTCGTGAATAGGGTCGGAATCGGGCATCTCAATGCGTCCCCGGGCGGTCTGCATAGGGATCGGGTATGCCGAGATGAGACAGGATCTCTCGTTCGAGCGCTTCCATCTCCTCCGCGTCGCCATCGTTCTCGTGGTCGTAGCCGACCAGGTGCAGGAAACCATGCACGGCGAGATGGCTCAAATGATGATCGAACGGCTTCTGTTCCTCGTCCGCCTCGCGCCGCATGGTCTCGTAGGCGATCGCGATGTCGCCGAGCATACGCGGCGCATCGCCTTCCTTCCACTCGCCCTCCGGCTGGAGCGCGGGGAACGACAGCACGTTGGTCGGCTTGTCGATGCCGCGCCAGTTGCTGTTGAGCGTGCGGATGCCGGCATCATCGGTCAGCATCACGGCCACTTCGGCGTCGGCAACGTCCTCGTCGACACTTTCGGCGGCGGCCGCCACCGCACGCTGGATCACCGCTTCGGAATCGGGCTCGCGCTGCCAGCAATCGGCAACGACGAGGACCTCGGTCATGGGAAGGTTTGGATGTGACATCTTGTCTGTTCGGAACCAAAGGACGCCCTGTCCGCGCCCGTATGGTCCGGTTGTTGTCTCGTCAGGATTTACCGGTGGCCGGCCGCTGCGGCTGCCCCTCATAGGCAGAGACGATTCGTGCCACGAGCTCGTGGCGGATCACGTCCTCGGCTTTGAAATGAACTTGTGCAATACCTTCGACGCCGCCCAGCAGGCGCGTCGCTTCCGCAAGGCCCGAAGTCTGGCCGTTCGGCAGGTCGATCTGCGAGGGATCGCCGGTCACGATCATGCGGCTGTTCTCGCCGAGACGGGTCAAGAACATCTTCATCTGCATCGACGTGGTGTTCTGCGCCTCGTCCAGGATGATCGCAGCGTTGGTCAGCGTGCGGCCGCGCATGAAGGCGAGCGGCGCGATCTCGATCTCGCCGGTCTGGAGCGCCCGCTCGACGATGCGCGCGTCCATGAGATCGTAAAGCGCGTCGTAGATCGGACGGAGATACGGATCGACCTTCTCGCGGAGATCGCCGGGCAAAAAGCCGAGCCGCTCGCCGGCCTCGACCGCCGGACGCGACAGGATGATCTTGTCGACTTCCTTGCGCTCGAACAGCTGCGCGGCATGCGCGACCGCGAGCCAGGTCTTGCCGGTGCCGGCGGGGCCGATGCCGAACACCAGCTCGTGGCGCTTCAGCGCGCGGATGTAGGAATCCTGCGCGGCAGTGCGTGCGCGCACCGGGCGCTTGCGCAAATTGATGCTGTCGAAGGTGGATTTGGCCGATTTGGCGTCGAATTCGAACAGCGAGCCCTGTGCGATCACGGCGCGGATCGCGCCTTCGACTTCGCCCTGGTCGAGATCCTGCCCCTTCACGGCCTGCGCGTAGAGTGTCTCCAGCACGCGGCGCGCGGCGTCGCAGCCGTCGCGCGTGCCGCCGATGGTGATGTGGTTGCCCTTGGAGTCGACCACGACGCCGAGCCGCCGCTCGATCTGGGCGAGATGCTGGCCGTAGGGGCCGACCAACGCGGATGCGGCGCGGTTGTCGTCGAAGTCGATGACGACCTGGGTCTCGGGCGGAACTTGCATGTCGCGGTCAAATTTGCGGCTGGGAGCGAACGAAGACGAATCCGATGCGCTTTTTGGCAAGGGTTCAGGCTCCAATGGCTTGCGATAAAGCGGGCTCGCGCGCGTTACGCGGCGTCACGAGCTCACCGAGGAAACTATAGCGTTCGAGGCTGTCGATCCGGACCGGCAGGATTTGTCCGATGATGTCGGGCGAGGCCATCACATGCGCAGGCTGGAGGAAGGCAGTGCGGCCGACGATCTGGCCCTCCTTGCGGGCCGGACGCTCGAACAGCACATCGACCGTTGAGCCAATCGCGGCCTTGTTGAAGGCCGATTGCTGGCTGTCGATCAGTTCCTGGAGCCGCTCCAATCGCTGGTCCATCTCGGCGGGGGACACCGTCTCCTGCATATCCGCGGCCGGCGTTCCCGGCCGGGCGGAGTATTTGAACGAATATGCGGCAGCGTAGCCGATTTGCGTGACAAGCGCGAGGGTGGCGAGAAAATCTTGCTCGCTTTCACCGGGGAAGCCCACGATAAAATCTGATGAAAAAGCAATGTCTTGGCGCGCGGACCGGAAACGGTCGATGACACGCCGATAATCATCGGCGGTATGTTTCCGGTTCATGGCGGCAAGAATCCGGTCCGAACCCGACTGCACCGGCAGGTGCACGAACGGCATCAGCTCGCCGAGATCGCGATGGGCTGCAATCAAACTGTCATCGACATCGCGGGGATGGCTGGTCGAATAGCGCAGCCGCGCGATGCCGGGAATCTTCGCCAGATGTTCGAGCAATCGGCCGAGCGGCCAGCTTGTCCCGTCCGGTCCCTCGCCATGATAGGCGTTGACGTTCTGCCCGATCAGCGTGAGCTCCCGGACGCCGTTGTCAGTCAGCCGCTTCACGTCATCGACGATCTTCGCCACGGGACGCGAGACTTCGGCGCCGCGCGTATAGGGCACCACGCAGAAGGTGCAGAATTTGTCGCAGCCCTCCTGCACCGTGACGAAAGCGGAAATGCCGCGCGCGCGGATTGCATCGGGTTTTGGCTGGGCCAGGAAGCCGAACTTGTCAGCCGCGGGAAATTCGGTCTCGATCGCGCGGCCTTCGTCGCGCGCTCGCTTCAACAACTCCGGAAGGTGATGATAGCTCTGCGGGCCGACCACGACGTCCACCACCGGCGCGCGGCGCGTGATCTCAGCACCCTCGGCCTGCGCCACGCAGCCCGCCACCGCGATCTGCATCGCCCGGCCCCCGCGCGCGGCCTCGTCCTTGGCAACCCGCAGCCGGCCAAGCTCGGAATAGACCTTTTCGGAGGCCTTCTCGCGGATATGGCAGGTGTTGAGGATGACGAGGTCGGCATCCTCCGCGTTGGCCGTCTCCACGAATCCTTCCGGAGCCAGCGTGTCCACCATGCGCTGGGCATCGTAGACGTTCATCTGGCAGCCATATGATTTGATGTGCAGCTTGCGCGGCGGCGTCATGGAACCCGGAATTGAGGTGGAGGACGCCCCTCAGATATAGGCTGGAGGGGCGAAAATCCAGCGAATGGAGCCCTCAACGGGATTCCGGGCGCTCCCAAAGGGGAGACAGGTCCCAAAACCCCTCGAATCGGGCCCGCCTGGCGTGGATCCAGCACTACACGCGAGGGGCGGCGAGCCATTCCCGAAAAAACTCTTCCTGCGCGTCGACCGAGGCCGGGGTCACATCAGGCCCGGTGTCGAAGATTTCGACGAGGTCGGCCATGCGCGCATGGACACCTTTCTTCATCCGGTATGCCTTCAGCCCGGCTCCCATGTCCCTCGCCATTGCGGACGGATACACATTGAGGCTGGCGCCGTAGCAGAATGGGATAAGCCCTTCACGCTCGAGCTGACGGCGGATCAAGCACAGGGCCTCGAAGAAATCGGGGGCTTCAGCTTCGATCATCTTTCCGCGATAGGTGCAGGTCAGCTTGCAGACGACAGGATCAATTTCGTACTCGGTGATTACTGCCCTTTCGTCGTTACTGCCGCCGATCAGAGCGATGTTGTGTTGCTCGTCCATGGTCCCGACACGCTCTTTACGACCGAAGCTCGGCCATACCGACGTTTCGCTGGACCAACTCCGGCAACTGATGCATGTCGGCAAAGGTCAGGTCGGCCCCGGCCTTGCGCAGGGTCTCGGCATGGCCGTCCCCGCAATGGCTGCCCCCATGGAAGCCGAACACGGTCATGCCGGCCGCTCGCGCCCCGGCGATGCCGGCCAGGCTGTCCTCGATCACGACGCAGCGCTCGGGCGCCACGCCCATTTCCTTGGCCGCGAACAGGAACAGGTCCGGTGCCGGCTTGCCGTTCTTGACCTGCGAGGCCGAGAAGATGTTCGGCGCGAGGCGCTCATAGAGGCCCGTGCTTCCCAGGCTCACCTGCATGCGCTGATGCGAGCCGCTCGAGGCGACGCAGACGGCCTGCGTGACGACATCGAGCACATCGTGGATGCCGCGGATCGCTTCGAGGTCGGCTTCGAACGAGCGGAACAGCTCGTCCTGCAGATCGCTGTGATAGGCCTCGGGCAATTTGCGACCGAGCTCGGTCTCGATCTCCAGATTGGCCTGCCGCGTCGAGCGACCGAGGAAGCGCGCGAATACCTGCTCCGAGGTGATGGAATAGCCGTGCCGCGTGAGTACATCGGCATGGGCGCGACAGGAGATCACCTCGCTGTCCACGAGCACGCCGTCGCAATCGAAGATGATGAGATCTATAGGCACGAGGGCATGATCCGGAAAAGTGTGAAGCGGTTTTCCGACAAGATCATGCCCACTCAAGACGTCGGCTTGTCGTCGTCGAGCGGGACGCAATAGAGCTCGAGCCGATGGTCGACCAGCTTGTAGCCGAGCTTGCGGGCGATCTCCGCCTGCAGCTTCTCGATCTCCTCGGAGGTGAACTCGATCACCTTGCCGTCGCGCAGATTGATGAGGTGGTCGTGATGGCTGTCGCGCATCGTCTCGTAGCGCGCGCGGCCCTCGCGGAAATCATGGCGCTCGATGATGCCGGCATCCTCGAACAGCTTGACGGTGCGATACACGGTCGAGATCGAGATCTTGTCGTCGACGGCGACGCAGCGCCGGTACAGTTCCTCGACGTCGGGATGGTCGACCGATTCCGCCAGCACGCGGGCGATGACGCGGCGCTGCTCGGTCATGCGCATGCCGGTGGCGGCGCAGCGTGCCTCGATGCCGGTCGCCTTGGAGGCGGATGAAGGTTTAAGTCCAGTCATAGTGTGTCTGCCTGACGGGGGCGCTTTCTGCCATCAATGTTACGACAAGTCACGTCGCATCAGAAGTGCGTTCAATTGTTCCCCGTTGGGCTGCTTATAGTAGCGTTCGCGGCGCCCGACCACCATGAATCCGGCCCGATCGTAGAGCCGCCGCGCCGGCTGGTTATTTTCCTCGACCTCGAGAAATATTGTGCGCACGCCGCGCCCGGCGAGGTGGCCGAGATGCGTCATCAGCAACGTGCCGGACAGCCCGCGGCCGCGGTGTGCCTGGTCGACCGCGATGGAGAGGATTTCCGCTTCGTCCGCGCCGATCCGCGACACCGCAAATCCGATGGTCTTGCGGCCGAGCCGCAACCGGTGCACGAGCGTGTTGCGCTCGCCGATCATGCCTTCGAACTCGCCTTCGCCCCAGCCGCGGGCAAAGGATTGTCCGTGCAACTGCGCCAGCCGCGCGGCGTCGCGCGTGGAGGCCGGCTCGACGGCGGCCGTGCCGCCGCGCCACCATTCCGAAAGCCATCTCATCATGAGGTTGCGGCTTGTGCTGCGAACGGTGGCTGTGCGGCCGGCTTTGCGTCGGGCGCCTTCAGATAGAACGGCCGCGCCGGCGTGGTTTCGGGATTGGCCGCGGCGCCGAGCCAGGCGACCCAGCCGATGTCGGGTGCGGGCTGGGCGTCGATCGCAACGGGTTGCGGACCATCCTTCGGCCAGCGCTCGGCGAGGATCTTTGCGGCATTGCCGACCAGATGCGGCGCACCGAATTGCGAGGCCGCAATCGCCGCGTCAATTGGCACGACGCTCGGCCGCACCAGCGGGCTACCGTCGCCGGCTACGATCTGGAAGTAGACGTGATCGTGCCGCGCATCGATCGCCGAGATCACCGGCGCCGTTCCGCTCTGGCCGACGACGGTGGCGGCATAGGCCGAAAGCGTCGTCAGCCCGACGGCGGGCCGCTTCGCCGCAAGCGCAAGGCCGCGCGCCGCCGAAATGCCGACCCTCAGGCCCGTGAAGCTTCCGGGGCCGACGGTGACGGCGATGCGGTCGAGCGAGGTGAAGGCAAGATCGGCCGATTGCATCACGCGCGCAATCATCGGCATCAGCGCTTCGGCGTGGCCGCGCTTCATCAGAAGCGATTCCTCCGCAAGCAGCTGGCCGGCGTCGGTGTCGAGAACGGCGGCCGCGCACGCCTCCAGCGCGGTATCGATGGCAAGGATCAGCATCGAATCAGCTTAGTCGGTCGAGCCGCGGTCGAACCAGTCCAAGTTTGATTTCTCGACAGGCGCACGATCGGCCCCGTAATTCTACGTGGACGCGAAGGCGACAAAATTTTCGCTCCCCATTTTCGATGCGGATGCATCAATTTGCAACCTTAGAGATAGCTAAGTGATTGAAATGTTGTCATTTTAAGTAATCATTAGCAAACCAATGACACCGTCAACGGGCGGGAGAGCGAGTCAACGACGACTCAGACGGGGCGCTTTGGCAGATCAAGCCGCGCCTGTTCGGTCATTTGGAAGGGTTCATTTATGTCTTTTTGGCGAAGCGGTTCTTCGGCTAGGGAGGCTTTGGCTCAGGTCATTGCACTCGGCAAGTCGCAGGCGGTCATCGAATTCAATCTCGACGGCACCATTATCACGGCCAACCAGAATTTCCTGGACGCGATGGGCTACCGGCTCGACGAGATCGCCGGCAAGCACCACAGCATGTTCGTGATGCCGGAGGAGCGGGGCAGCGCGGCCTATCGCGAGTTCTGGGCGCAGCTCGGCCGCGGCGAATATCAATCAGCCGAATACAAGCGGCTCGGCAAGGGCGGCCGCGAGATCTGGATCCAGGCGTCCTATAATCCGATCATCGACGAAGCCGGCAAACCGGTGAAGGTCGTCAAGTTCGCGACCGACATCACCGCGCGCAAGATCCGCAGCCTCGAAGATGCCGGCAAGATTTCCGCGATCGGCCGCGCCCAGGCGGTGATCGAGTTCAATTTCGACGGCACCATCATCACAGCCAACGAGAATTTTTTGGTCACGGTGGGCTATCGGCTCGACGAGATCCAGGGGCAGCATCACAGCATATTCGTGGGGGCAGGTGAGCGCGATAGCGCAGCCTATCGCGAATTCTGGGCGAAGCTCGGCCGCGGCGAATTCCAGTCCGGCGAGTACAAGCGCTTCGGCAAGGGCGGCAAGGAGGTCTGGATTCTCGCTTCCTACAATCCGATCCTCGATGAGACCGGCAAGCCGTTCAAGGTGGTGAAGTTCGCCACCGACATCAGCGCGCAGAAGCTGTCGAATGCGAATTTCGCCGGCCAGATCGAGGCGATCGGCAAGTCGCAGGCCGTGATCGAGTTCAGCATGGACGGCAAGGTTTTGACAGCCAACGAAAACTTCCTCGGCGCGCTCGGCTATACGCTGTCCGAGATCGTCGGCAAGCATCACAGCATGTTCGTGGGCACTGACGAGCGCGACAGCGAAGCCTATCGGGCCTTCTGGGCCAGGCTGAACGCCGGTGAATTCCAGTCCGGCGAATATCAGCGAATCGGCAAGGGCGGCCGGCAGGTCTGGATTCAGGCCTCCTACAACCCGATCCGCGACCTCAACGGCAATCCGTTCAAGGTCGTGAAATACGCCTCCGACACCACCGCCCAGGTGATCGCGCGCAAGCGCAGCGAGAAGGTGCGCGACATGATGGAATCGGTCGCCGCCGGCGCCGAGGAGCTCAACGCCTCGGTGCGCGAGATTGCCGAAGCCATGACGCGCTCGCGCGAGACCGCATCGACCGCGGTCGATCGGGTCGAGGCGGCGGACCATCAGGCGCAGCGGCTGACTCAGGCGGCAGAGTCGATGAGCATGATCGTGCAGCTGATCGGCAGCATCACCGGTCAGATCAATCTGCTGGCGCTGAACGCCACCATCGAATCCGCGCGCGCCGGCGAGGCCGGTCGCGGCTTTGCCGTGGTGGCATCTGAAGTGAAGAACCTCGCCAATCAGGCCAAGCAGGCCGCCGACCGGATCGAGCAGGAGATCGGCAATCTGAACGGCATCTCGGTCGACGTGGTCGCCGCGCTGGGGGCGATCCGGGGCGCGATCGAGGGCGTCAGCGAATATGTGTCGTCAACGGCCGCCGCCGTCGAGGAGCAGAGCACCGTCACCAGCGAAATGTCGGCGAGCATGCGCAAGGCCGCGGAAGAGGCGGCGAGCATCGGCCAGGCGGCGTAGGAGAGATCTCGTAGGGTGGGCAACGCGAAGCGTGCCCACCTCTTCTTTTCGCGATGATTGGATGGTGGGCACGGCGCAAGCGCGCCTTTGCCCACCCTACGGCACTTCGCCTACATCGGCCGGACTTCGACCACGTCGGGCACGAAATGCTTGAGCAAATTCTGGATGCCGTGCTGGAGCGTCGCGGTCGACGACGGGCAGCCGGCGCAGGAGCCCTTCATGTTGAGATAGACGATACCGTCCTTGAAGCCGCGGAAGGTAATGTCGCCGCCGTCATTGGCGACCGCGGGCCGCACGCGGGTCTCGATCAGATCCTTGATCATGTCGACCGTCTCGGCATCGGACTCGTCGAAGAACTCATCCTCGTCGTCGAGCTCGGCATCGCTTGGAGCCGCGCCATCGGCGAGCAACGGCGCGCCGGACATGTAGTGCTCCATGATGGCGCCGAGGATCGCGGGCTTGAGCTGCTGCCATTCACCGTTCGCCTTGGTCACGGTGATGAAATCCGATCCATAGAACACGCCGGTGACGCCGGGCACGTCGAACAGCTTTTCGGCCAGCGGCGAGCGCGTGGCCGATTCGCGGCTCGAAAATTCCATCGGGCCGCCGTCGACGACGACGCGACCGGGAATGAACTTCAGCGTGGCGGGATTGGGGGTGGCTTCGGTTTGAATGAACATGGTTTTCTCCAGACGTCGCCGGTTCAAGGCCGGCGCGCAAGCTATCCAGTAGCAGATGGCGACGGGGAACGCACGGTCAAGGGGTGGGTAGGACGTTTCGTTGCGATATCAGCGGGTTAGGACACTTTAATATTTCCGCGCCGTCATGGCCGGGCTTGACCCGGCCATCCACGCCTTGCTTGGTGGCGCCAAGAACGTGGATGCCCGGGACAAGCCCGGGCATGACGGATATCTGGCTGGCCGCAGTCCAGATAGGGACGCCTACGACAGCGAATCCACGCTTCCATCGCTCAGCGCGCCCGAGATGATCGTCACCGGCACCGGGAACGTGCCCAGTTCATGCGCCAGCAGCGAGACCAGCGGTCCCGGACCCTCCGCGCCGGGATTGGCGGCGAGCACCAGCATGGCGATGTCAGGGTCCTCATCGATCACGGCGAGCAGCTGTTCCATTGCATCGCCTTCGCGGATCACCCGCTCCGGCGTGATCGCGGCGATGCCGTTGGCGCGGCCGGCGGCGCGGTCGAGCGCGGCTTCCGCCGCCTCCTGCGCCTCGGCGCGCATGATCTCGGCCACCCCGAGCCATTCCTGACTCTGCTGCTCGGGCTCGATGATGCGCAGCATGACCACGCCGCCGCCGGCGCGGATCGCCCAGCGGCTGGCATAGTAGACCGCGCGATCCCATTCGGCGGTGTCATCGACGATCACGAGGCATTTGGGCTTGTGACCCGGCTCGAAGCAAAGTCGCTTGCTGGTCATGCATGTCCCGGAATGTGCACGGACGGCATGCTGCCACACTCCCTCACGCTTGGGGAGAGGAGAAGCGGCCGGCGCAGTGGGCGCCGGCCGGGGGCTCGCAAATGCGGGAAATCAGCGCCGGCGGATGAAGCCGACGATGTCCTTCGAGAGCTTCATGGTCTCGTCGGCGATGGCGCGGGCCCGGTCGGCGCCATCGTTCAGGACCGCGTCGATATGGCCGGGGTCGGCGACGAGGCGCTTCATCTCGCCGGCGATCGGCGAGAGTTTTGTCACGCACAGATCCACCAGCGCGTTCTTGAAGCTGGAGAACTGGCCGCCGCCGAATTCGCGCAGCACGTCGGCCTTGGAGCGGCCGGAGAGCGCGGCGAAGATACCGACGAGATTGTCGGCCTCGGGGCGCGCTTCCAGGCCCTTTTCCTCTGATGGCAGCGGCTCCGGATCGGTCTTCGCCTTGCGCACCTTCTGCGCGATGGTGTCAGCGTCGTCGGTCAGATTGATGCGCGAATTGTCGGACGCGTCCGACTTCGACATCTTCTTGGTGCCGTCGCGCAGGCTCATCACGCGCGTCGCCGGTCCCGTGATCAGCGGTTCCGGCAGCGGGAAGAACAGGCCGTCATTGGCGCCGAGGCTGCGGATCGAGTCACCAAAGTCGTTGTTGAACTTCTGCGCGATGTCGCGCGAGAGCTCGAGATGCTGCTTCTGGTCCTCGCCGACCGGAACGTGGGTGGCGCGGTACAGCAGAATGTCGGCGGCCATCAGCACGGGATAGTCGAAAAGGCCCACGGACGCGTTCTCGCGGTCCTTGCCGGCCTTCTCCTTGAACTGGGTCATGCGGCCGAGCCAGCCCATGCGCGCGACGCAGTTGAAGATCCAGGCGAGCTCGGCGTGACCCGAGACCTGGCTCTGGTTGAACACGATGTGCTTCTTCGGATCGATGCCGCTCGCGATGAACGCCGCGGTCACCTCGCGGGTGTTGCGCGCGAGCTCGACCGGTCCGCCCCAGACGTCCACGCCTTGCGTGATCGCGTGCATGTCGACCACGCAATAGATGCAGTTGTGGGTTTCCTGCATCTTTACGAAGTTCACGATCGCGCCGAGGTAATTGCCGAGATGCAGATTGCCCGTCGGCTGGACGCCCGAAAAGACCCGTTCAACGAATGCCATGGTAAGTCTTCCTGGAAGGTATTCGGCCGTCGTTTCCAACAGCGGCGCTGCCCCGTCAAGGGTAATTCGATGGCATCACGCCTCGGACTCGGTCCGGGCCGGGCGCTTCAGCACGTTAGCCGCCTCGCGCCATGAGGCCGCGCCGAGGACCTGCAGGAGCGCGCCATAGACGGCGATTCCGGCCGCGATCTGCACGCCCAGGACGATGAAGCGGATCAGCCCGTGCGCCTCGGCGGGCGACAGACCGGTCGTCAGCCAGAGCAGGGCGCCCATGGCAGCCGCGGCGAGCACGATCCGCGGCAGCCGGCTGCGGGCGGCCGCATCGACCGAGAAGCCGAACTCGCTGGTGCCTTTCCGCAGCAGCGAGATCGCACTGCTCCAGGCGCCGGCCGCGATGCTGGCGGCGATCCCGGTCGCGCCGAAGTAGTGACCGAGCAGCACGGCGAGCGCTATCGCGACCACGAAGCCTTTAGCCGTTGCCATGAGCGGCGTCATCGTGTCGCTCCGGGCATAATAGGCCGTCGACAGCGCCTTGATCAGCACATGCGCCGGCAGGCCCAGCGCCAGCCACATCAGCGCATGCGCGGTGGCCGTGCGGTCGTCGGCGCCGAACGCGCCATGCTCGAACAGCAGCCGCACGATCGGTTCGGCCAGAACGATCAGGCCGAGCGTCGCGGGCAGCGCCAGCCCGGTCGCCAGTTCCAGCGCGCGCGATTCCGCATGCGCCACGGCGTCACGGTCGCCGCTACGCACCGCGCGCGTCAGCTCCGGCACCAGCACCGTGCCCATGGCGACACCGACGATACCGAGCGGCAGCTCGATCAGGCGGTTGGCGAAATAGAGCCAGGACACGGCGGAGGGCGTTGCGGAGGCGATGATCGCGCCCGCCACCATCAGCCATTGCGGGCCCGAGCTTGCGATCATGCCGGGGATGGCTTTTGTAAAGAAGGCGCGCATCTCCTGGTCGAAGCTGATCCGCAGCGGCGTCGCCAGTCGCGCGCTTCGCTGCGACAGCAGCATCAGCAATTGCAGCAGGCCGGCCACGCCGACGGTCGCCGCCAGCATCCATGCTGCGAAGCCGGCGTCGGCATGCCAGACGAGCAGCATCGCAATGGCCGCAATCAGCGCGATGTTGAACAGCAACGGCGAGAACGCCGTGAGAGCGAAGCGGCCTTGCGCGTTGAGCAGTCCCATCAGCACCGTGACGGGGCCGGCAAAGGCGAGATAAGGCAGCATCAGCCGCGCATTCTCGACGGCGAGATCGCGCGTGCCGCTACCCAGAAATCCGGGCGCGATCACCGTGATGATCAATGGCATCAGCAGCGCAATGACGATCGAAATCGCGATCAGCGCCGCGCTGACCGTGCCGAGCACGCGTCCCGCGAAGGCGGAGGCGGTCTCTTCGCCGTCGCGGTCACGGACGCGCAGCCAGGCCGGGATCAGCGCCGCATTCAGCGCCCCCTCGCTGAGCAGCCGCCGCACCACATTGACGAGCTGAAACGCCGCCAGAAACGCATCGGCCACCGGGCCGGTGCCCAACAGAGCGGCAATCATGGAATCACGCGCAAAGCCGAGCAGCCGCGAGGCCAGTGTTCCCGTTGAAACTGTCAGGAAAGAGCGGATCATTGCGCCGACATAATACCGTTGCTTGCCCGCTTGGGGCCGGTCGTGATAGGCCGCGGGCCAGATTTCAGACCGACAGGAAGCGGATTTCCGCGGGGATCGCAATCCGCCAAACAGGATCAAGGTGAATGGCTGACGTGAAATATGACGTTCTCGGCATCGGTAACGCGCTGTTCGACGTGCTGGTCCGGACTGACGAGGCTTTTCTGGCCAAACACGCCATGACCAAGGGCAGCATGTCCCTGATCGACGAGGCGCGGGCCGCCGCCATCTACAAGGACATGGGCCCGGCGACGGAAGTCTCGGGCGGCTCGGCCGCCAATACCATCGTCGGCATCGGCAGCCTCGGCGCACGCGCGGCCTATGTCGGCAAGGTCAAGGACGACCAGATCGGCAAGCTCTATGTCCACGACATCCGCGCCGCCGGCGTCGCCTTCAACACGCCCGCTGCGAAGGATGGCCCTGCGACCGGCTGTTCCTACATCCTGGTCACTGGTGACGGCGAGCGCACCATGAACACCTATCTCGGTGCCGCGCAGGATTTGTCGCCCGCCGACATCGATCCGGCCGAGATCGCTGCCGCCGGTATCGTTTATCTCGAGGGCTATCTCTGGGACCCCAAGAACGCCAAGGACGCCTTCGTCAAGGCGGCGCAGATTGCCCATGATGCCAAGCGCAAGGTGGCGCTGACGCTGTCGGATTCGTTCTGCGTCGATCGCTATCGCGACGAATTCCTCGGGCTGATGCGCAACGGCACCGTCGACATCGTGTTCGCCAACGAATCCGAGCTGCATTCGCTCTACACGACCTCGGATTTCGACACCGCGCTGAAGCAGCTGCGCAACGACGTCAAGCTCGGCGTGGTCACCCGCAGCGAGAAGGGCTGCGTGGTGGTGACGCCGACTGAGGCCGTCGCAGCGCCGGCCTCGCCGATCGCGAAGCTGGTGGACACCACCGGCGCCGGTGATCTCTTCGCCGCCGGCTTCCTGTACGGTCTCGCGCGTAACCTTGCGCACAAGCAGTGCGGCGAGCTCGGCGCACTCGCGGCTGCCGAAGTGATCCAGCACATCGGCGCGCGTCCGCAGGTGTCGCTGAAGGAGCTGGCGCAGCAGCGCGGGTTGACGGTTTAACTCCGCTTTCTCCCTGTCAATGCGAGGAGCGTAGCGACGAAGCAATCCAGACTATCTCCGCAGAGGCAGACTGGATTGCTTCGCTGCGCTCGCAATGACGCCGTACCCTAAGCCGTCTTCGCCGCCTTCAATCCCAGCCGCTGCTCCACCGCATCGCGCATCACGAATTTCTGGATCTTGCCGGTCACGGTCATCGGAAACTCGCCGACGAACTCCACATAGCGCGGGATCTTGTTGTGCGCGATCTGGCCGTCGCAGAACGCGCGAACCTCTTCGGCCGTCAGCGTCTCGCCCGGCCTGACGCGGATCCAGGCGCAGAGCTCCTCGCCATAGCGGGTGTCGGCCACGCCAAAAATCTGCACGTCCTGAATCTTGGGGTGGCGATACAGGAATTCCTCGATCTCGCGCGGATAGAGGTTCTCGCCGCCGCGGATCACCAGATCCTTGATGCGGCCGACGATGTTGCAATAGCCCTCGTCGTCGATGGTGGCGAGATCGCCAGTGTGCATCCAGCCGTTGGCATCAAGCACGTCCGCCGTCTTTTCCTTCTCCTCCCAATAGCCCAGCATGATGCTGTAGCCGCGGGTGCAGAGCTCGCCGCGTTCGCCGCGCTTGACGATCCTGCCCTCGAGATCGACGACCTTGACCTCGACATGCGGATGAATCCGTCCGACGGTAGAGACGCGCCGTTCGAGCGGGTCGTTCGTCGCGCTCTGGAAGCTGACCGGACTGGTCTCGGTCATGCCGTAGGCGATGGTGACCTCGCGCATGTTCATCTCGGTGTTGACGCGCTTCATCACCTCGATCGGGCAGGGCGCGCCCGCCATGATGCCGGTGCGCAGCGATGTCAGGTCGAACTTCGGGAATTCGGGGTGATCGAGCTCCGCGATGAACATCGTCGGCACGCCGTACAGCGCCGTACACTTTTCCTGCTCGACCGCGCGCAGCGTCGCAAGCGGATCGAAACCCTCGCCGGGATAAACCATTGTCGTGCCGAGCGTGACGGAGGCGAGGTTGCCCATCACCATGCCGAAGCAGTGATAGAGCGGCACCGGAATGCAGATGCGATCCTGCTCGGTCAGGTGCATCGCACGTCCCGTGAAATAGCCATTGTTGAGGATATTGTGGTGCGTGAGCGTCACGCCCTTGGGCGATCCCGTGGTGCCGCTGGTGAACTGGATGTTGACGGGATCGTCGAACTGCAAGGCAGCGCCGAGTGCAGTGAGCTGCTCGCGATGCTGCGCTCCGCCCATGCGCGCGACCTCTTCGAACGGGATCGTGCCTGATGCCGCGGGGCCACCGATCTGGATCACCATCCGCAAGTCCGGCAGTCGCGCTGCGTTGAGTTGTCCGGGCTTGGCGCCGGCCAGCTCCGGCAGCAGCGTGTTGAGCATCTCAATGTAATGACTGGTCTTGAACACGGTCGCCGTGACGATCGCCTTGCAGCCGACCTTGCGCAGCGCGAACTCCAGCTCGCTCAAGCGGTAGGCGGGATTGATCGTCACCAGGATCAGGCCGGCCTTGGCGGCGGCGAACTGGGTCAGCGTCCATTCCGGCCGGTTCAGCGACCAGATGCCGATCCGCTGCCCCCGCTCGAGGCCGAGCGCGAGAAAGCCGGCGGCGAGCGCGTCGACCCGTTCGGCGAATTCGGTCCAGGTCCATCGCACGCCGTGGCTAGGCGAGACCAGCGCCTCGCGATGGCCCCAGCGCCGCACGGCGCGGTCAAGGCTGCGGCCGATGGTTTCGCCGAGCAGCGGCGTGTCCGAGATGCCGCAAACATAGCTGTCGGCTTTATCAGACAATTCGAAATCCTCTCGTCAAAGATAGTCAGTGCGATCTTTTTCGGTCGTCATGCCCGGGCTTGTCCCGCCTGCGCGGCCGAAGCCGCTTCGGCGCAGCGAAGGCCCGGGCATCCACGTTCTTCGTGCAGCAAGGTCAGGCGTGGATGGCCGGGACAAGCCCGGCCATGACGTGTGGGGAGAGCTCGGCTCTCCCTTAGGCCGCCTTCTTCCCGCTGCCCGCATCGAGCCCGGCATACACGCCACGCTCGAATCCCGTGAAGGCCTCGATGCACTTGGCGTCGACGAACGGCAACACCTGCATCAGGATCACGCCGGAAACATCGCGCGCCGGGTCGATCCAGAAATAGGTGTTGGCGAGACCGGCCCAGGCGAGGCTGCCGGCGCTGCGGCCCTCCGGCGTCTTGGCAGTATTGATCAGGAAGGACAGCCCCCACTTCTTCACGATGTCGGGGAAGAGATCGACATCGTTAGTGTACATGGGCGCAACCGTCGTCATCTTGCCAATGGTGAGATCGCCGATGTGGTTCTGGCCCATCAGCGCGACCGTCTCGGGCCTCAGCACCTGGTTGCCGTTGCCGCGGCCCTTGTTGAGGATCATCTGGGTGAACTTGATGTAGTCGCCGGCAGTGCCGTAAAGGCCGCCGCCGCCCATGCAAAATTCCGGATTCTGCTCGATCTCGAACGGGATCGGCGCCAGCGATCCATCCTCGCCGCGAGCATGGGTGGCGACCAGCCGCTGGCGCATGTTGTCGGTGATCTTGAAGCCGGTGTCGCTCATACCGAGCGGAGTGAAGAGATTGTCGCGCAGATAGGCATCGAGCCGCTTGCCGCTCACGGCTTCCACTGCCTTGCCGACGAAGTCGATGTTGATGCCGTATTCCCAGCGCGTACCGGGATCAGACATGATCGGCGTCTTCAGCGCGACGTCCTGGCAGGAGAAGATGTTCGGGGTTCCGGTCTTCTCCAGATAGACCGCGAGATCGCCGTTCCACACATTGTAAGCAAAACCGGCGGTGTGGGTCATGAGCTGGCGCAGCGTGATCGCGCCCTTCGCCGGCCGCAGCTTCGGCTCGCCCTTGGCATCAAAACCTTCGAGCACCTGCGGCTTGGCGAGGTCGGGCAGCACCGAACCGATCGGCGCATCCAGCGACAGCTTGCCCTGCTCGACGAGCTGCATCGCGCCCGCTGATGTCACCGCCTTCGTCATCGAAGCGATCCAGAACACGCTGTCGTCAGTCATCGCATCGGGCTTGGACAGGTCGCGCTTGCCGAACGCGCCTTGATAGATCACGTCGTTGCCGCTGGCGGCGATCGCGACGACGCCGGGAATCTCCTTGGCGTCGCTCTTCTGGCGCAGGATCTCGTCGATCTGGGCTTTGCTTTGCATACGCGTTTCCTCCGGTTTGATTATTGTTGGAAGCGAATGATTGTCCTCCTGCACGGTCCGCGCGGCAAGCGCGTCCAGATGCCCGCGCCGGTCGCGATGTCGTGACTTGACGGTGCGTGGCGTGCGCAGGACGAGAGAGGGCTGAACTGCAACACTCCGTCACAATCTGCGGTGGATGGCCGCAACTCACCGTGACCGTGGATAGGCTCTGGCGATATGTTTCACGTGTTTGAAGCACTTGAAACATTTTGTGCGTTGCGGCGTTTCCGCACGCGGCCAATCGACGGCCAACGTTAAGACTTGATGCAAATATTGGCGGTCGTTCATGACCGCGAGGGGGACCTCAGATGATTTCGACCTGGAGCGAATGGAAGCGCTATCCCCGTCCCGGACGGGGCGACAATCTCGAGGCGCCGATTTCGCCTGGCATTTACGAGGTCCGGATCGCCGGCACCGGCGCGCTCTATTCGTTCGGCGCCGTCGACAATCTGGCGCAGGCGCTGGCGCTGCTGCCGGTGGGCTCGAAATCCTGGTTCGGCCGCCGCGACACCTCCGACGTTCCCGATCTCGAATACCGGACGTGCGCGACGTCCTCGAAGGCCGACGCCAAGGCAGCCGCCGAGCGCATGATCGGCCGGCGCGAGACCTATATGAGTGGCGCGGCATAACCGCGCCGTTGCCACTTTAACTCCCAGCAGATGTGCGTTGCGGGACGGTGCATTGCGCGCCGTCTGTCCCTATATTCGGGGCCGATCCGACCGCGCCCCGAGGAGTAACGCCATGACCCCGACTGCCGCCGCACGCGCCCCGCAAGCCACGTCCAATCTGCGCGACCGGTTGAAGGATCCGTCGTTGCTGAAGGAGGCCTGCTACATCGACGGCGCCTGGGTCGGCTCGCCGGTCTTCGCGGTGAACAATCCTGCGACCGGCATCGAGCTCGCGAAGGTTCCGCAGCTTGGTGCGGACGATACGACCAAGGCGGTCGAAGCCGCCGAGCGCGCCTTTCCGGCCTGGGCCAAGCACACCGCCAAGCAGCGCTCCAACATCCTGCGCAAATGGTTCGAGCTGATCATTGCCAACCGCGAGGATCTCGCGCTGATCCTCACCTCCGAGCAGGGCAAGCCGCTCTCCGAGGCGCTCGGCGAGGTCGATATCGGTGCCGCCTATATCGAGTTCTTCGCCGAGGAGGCCCGTCGCGTCTATGGCGAGACCATTCCGAGCCAGCGGCCCGATGCGCGCCTGCTCGCGATCAAGCAGCCGATCGGCGTCTGCGGCGCGATCACGCCGTGGAATTTCCCGAACTCGATGATTACCCGCAAGGTTTCGCCCGCGCTGGCGGCCGGCTGCACCGTGGTGCTGAAGCCCGCCAACGAGACGCCGCTCTCGGCGCTGGCGCTGGCCGTGCTCGCCGAGAAGGCCGGTGTGCCCAAGGGCGTGCTCAACATCATCACCGGTGACGCGCCGCCGATCGGCAAGGTGCTGTGCGAGCACCCGGCGGTGCGCTTCGTCGGCTTCACCGGCTCGACCGCGGTCGGCAAGATCCTCTACCAGCAGGCCTCCGTCGGCGTGAAGCGGCTCGGCCTCGAGCTCGGCGGCAATGCGCCGTTCGTGGTGTTCGACGATGCCGATATCGATGCCGCGGTCGAAGGCGCGATCGTCTCGAAATACCGCAACATGGGTCAGACCTGCGTCTGCGCCAACCGCATCTACGCCCAGGACAAGATCTACGACGAGTTCGTGCAGAAGCTGTCGAAGAAGGTCGCGGCGATGAAGATCGGCGATGGCACCGAGAGCGGCGTCACGCAGGGCCCGCTGATCAATTTGAAAGCGGTCGACAAGGTCGAGCGCCACATCGCGGACGCCGTCAAGCGCGGCGCCAAGGTCGTGACCGGCGGCAAGCGCAGCGAGCTCGGCCGCTCGTTCTTCGAGCCGACCGTGCTTGCCGACGTCAGGCCGGACTCGCTGGTGGCGCAGGAAGAAACCTTCGGCCCGCTCGCGCCGGTGATCCGTTTCAAGGACGAGGCCGACGTGATCGCGATGTGCAACGCCTCGCCGTTTGGCTTGGCTTCGTACTTCTACTCCCGCGATCTGGGCCGCGTCTGGCGCGTCGCCGAGGCGCTTGAGTCCGGCATGGTCGGCGTCAACACCGGCCTGATCACGACCGAAGTCGCCCCCTTCGGTGGCGTCAAGGAGAGCGGCCTCGGCCGCGAAGGCTCGCGTCACGGCATGGAAGAATATGTCGAGATCAAATACGTGATGATGGCGGGGGTGTGAGGGCCGTCGCCGATCAGCCCTTGCTTCGACGCAGTTCGCTGGGGCTGCGCCCGAACTCGCGGCGCATCCATTTGGCCAGGTGGGATTGATGGGAAAAGCCTGCTTCCAGGGCGATATCGCTGAGCTTGCGATCGCCCTGGAGGAGGAGCTGGCGCGCGTGCTCCACCCTCCTTCTCAGGATGTAGCGATGGATCGTGACGTCCATGGCCGCCTTGAACCATGTACGCAGATGTGAGCTGCTGACGCCGGCCTCGCGGCAAAGAATGTCGATAGTGAGCGGCTGGTCGAGGTTTGCATCGATGTAGGCCAGAACTCTCTGGAGTTGCGCGTTCGTGAGGCGAACGGCGTCGCCCGGCGGATCATTCGCCAAGTTGAGCAACTCGAGCGCCAGGGCCATTCCAACGTTTTCGGCGAACAAGGGACCGCTTGGTGAGCCCGCCTTTACGTCGCTTTCGAGCGCCTGTCCGAGCAGAATGATGCGGTCATTCCGCAGCATATGATGATGCGTGAGCCGGGCGGATGCCAATTGCCGGCTCCTGGAAGCCGCATGGTCCAGCATGCTGGGCGCGAGCCGGATCTGAAGCGACTGATAGGGCGTTTCCGCAACGAAGGCGCTGACGGCGCCGGACGGAATCACATCGATATCGCCAGCCTGACGCAGATGCTTGTCTCCGGTCTCGAGACAAATTGAGCGCGTCGCAGGGCTGAGGTGGATGATGATCCGGTGATCGCCGATCGGCTCTAGCGCAACGAAATCTGGCTCGGTGCGCGTGGCTGCGGCGGTGCTGCCGGTCGATGTCGGTGCCGAACTCGATCTCACATGCATGGTCGGGCTCCAAATCTTCGGGCTCCAAAGGCTTGGCGGAACGTGATCGATATTTGGCGCATCGTGCGCGATTTTCAACGGCTCGGACGTCAAAGAACTCATCGGTCGTTTCGTGGCAAATGAGGATGAAAAGTGAGTCATTACGTGATCGTCGGAGCTGGTCCCGTCGGACGCGAGACCGCTCGTCTCCTGGCGGAGGAAGGACACAGCGTCATCCTCACCAGCAGGAATGCCGGGTCGCTCGATGCCGGAGATGTGCGGACGGTTTCGTCGGATGCCACCGATGCCGCTCAGCTCGCCGCGCTCAGCAAGGGCGCAGATGCGATCTTCATGTGCGCCATGGCGGCCTATCATCGATGGCCGACCGACTTCTTTCCGATCATGGACGGAACGGTCAAAGTGGCCGAGCAGGTTGGTGCCAGGCTGCTCGTGGCTGGGAATGTCTATGGCTACGGCGTGGCCGCCGTGAGCCCTCTTACTCCGGACCTGGAACCGGACCCGTCCAGCCGAAAGGGCACCACCCGGCACATCATGTGGCAGCGCGCACTGCGATCGAGCGTTCCTGCTATCGAGGTCCGCGCAAGCGACTATCTGGGCCAAGGTGCGGTCGCGTATTTCTCGCTACTGGCACTGCCATCGTTGCTCAAGAACGAGCCGGTATCTTTCCTCGGCGATCCCGACGTGGCGCATGCCTGGTCCTTCACCAAGGACACCGCGAAGACGCTGGTCGCAGCGTCACGTTACACCGGAGAATGGGACCGCGCCTTTCATGTGCCGTCGCAGTCAGCGTCCGTGCGCGAACTGGTGCGAAGATTCGCGATCGCGCTGAAGATCGACATTCCGAACCTGCTTCGCCTCACCGCGGCCGACCTCGAAGGAATCGGCTTCGGCGAAGGAATCGAGATGTCCTATCTGTTCGAAAAGCCACTTCTGCTTGACGCCGGCGATACGGAGAAACTGCTGGGGATCACCGCGAGCAGCCTGGATACGATGGTGCGGGACACCCTGTCGTAGGTGGCGGGCATTACTCGAGTCGAATGAGCATATCGGAAAGATCGTCGTCACGGTCTGAAACGCGCAGCGCAGCTACAGGTGATGGAATGACGAATTCGAACCACTGGCAGGCTCCCGGCCTGAACCGACGGAAGATCGGCGACTATATCGTCACCGCTATCGTCGACGGGGTCGTCGCTGTGCCGTTCGACCTGCTCTCCGGAATAGGACCTGATGAAGCGATGAGCATGACGGTGGCGGCGGGACGTCCTTCGTCATCTGCGATGACCGTCAGCACCTATCTGATCGAGGGAAGAGGCCGGACCATCCTGGTGGATGGCGGTGGCGGCGGCATCAACGGTTGGGGAGGGCGACTGCACGCGTCGCTGGCCGCTGCCAACGTGAACCCGCTCGCCATCGACCAGATCCTCCTGACCCATGCCCATCCGGATCACATCGGAGGTCTCGTCGGGGCCTTGCCGTCGGCGCCTCAGTTTCCGAACGCCGAGGTCGTGATGCACGACGCCGAATTCGCCTTCTGGACGGATGACGCGAACCTCAATCAGGCCCCGGATTCGGTCAAGCCGTTCTTTCACGCCGCCCGTACCGTATTCGAGGCATATGGCGCCCGGCGGCGGACGGTCAGCGCAGGCCAAGTCGCGCCCGGCATAGAGATCGAACATCTGCCCGGCCACACCCCGGGGCATAGCGGCTATCGGATCGATGGCGGCGGTGCGTCCCTGCTCATTTGGGGTGACATCGTTCATTATCCGGATATCCAGGTGTCCAGACCCGAAGTGACGATTGCGTTCGATGCGGACCCGCAGGCGGCCGCGGAGACCCGAAGGAAAATGCTGGAAAGAGTGTCCGCGACCGGAGAACTCGTCGCAGGAATGCACCTGAATTTCCCCGGGTTCGCGCGGCTGTCGAAGCAAGGACAGTCGTTCGAGATCCGCCATGAGCCCTGGTCTGCGGAACTCATCTGACGCGAGACGCAAGGGCACAGTCGGCGTCAACACCGACCTGATCACGGCGGAAGTCGCGCCCTTCGGCGGCGTCAAGG
Organism: Bradyrhizobium sp. 956_D2_N1_4; assembly: GCF_052076025.1. NCBI lineage: Bacteria > Pseudomonadati > Pseudomonadota > Alphaproteobacteria > Hyphomicrobiales > Nitrobacteraceae > Bradyrhizobium > Bradyrhizobium sp. 956_D2_N1_4. Next base: position 7,878,580 of record NZ_CP197237.1, read on the forward strand.
ACGGCGGCCCGGGGCGCGAAGGCTCGCGTCACGGCATGGAAGAATATGTCGAGGTCAAATACGTGATGATGGCGGGGGTGTAGCCCCGCCGTTGTTGCGGCGCCACACCGGACTTGCAAGCCGGGTCTCGGTGAGACGGCTCCGTTGCCACGGTCGGAAGGAGATTGCACGCGCGTTAGTGCGCAACACGCTGCTCCAGCGCGTCTTTGCTGATCCACTTCGCGAGAGTCCCGGGAGATAGGGCTTCCTCGACGCGAAACAGGTATGACACCGGCGACGTCGATAGCAGGGCTTGCCGCCCCTTGCGCCGATCACGAAGCACTTTTGCCACCAGCAGCGTGACGCCGGCGATGCCGGCCAGGACTGGATTGACGGCAGCGGCCATGCCCGCGAGTGCAAGACCTGATGCCGCAATGGCAGGTAGTTCGACTTTCATATTCATTGCGCCCAAGACGACGTCAATATTGTTGCCGCGCAGTGCTTCCTCGAGCTTTTGCAACTCGGGAGCAATTTTCTTGTCAAATTCGGCTTTCAGATGATCCTGCCGAGCGCGGTCATCTGGAATTTCACGGAGAGAAGCATTCTGTTGTGCAAACGCGACCGCTGCTGCCTGAAACTTGCCGCGTTCGCCCGCAAGCTGTTCACGGACTTTAGCAATCTTTTTTGCCGGGATTTGCGCGATGTTTTCGGGCAGGATGGTCCGCAATGCCAATAAAGCGAAGGCCTGCTCGAGTTCGCGCTCCGTCGGGCGCTCATCAACCAGGTTCACGTCGGCAAGTAGGAGCTGGGCGAGCCTCTCCGTTGACAGCCCTGAAAGCGCCAGATGGTCAATCGTTTCGTCTGTCATCGGCTGAAGCTGACGCTCGCCGGCAAGTTGGTCTGCGAGAGCAGTCATGTACACACGCGCGAGCATCGGATGCATGCCGATCCATCGGTCATCGCCGGGATCAAACCTGGCTAGGCCTGATGTGAGGAAGCTCTGGCGCAATTCCGGCGTCATTTTTTCGAAGTAGACGTAGGACAGGCGAGGATCGATGCCGGACCGCCCGCCGGCGACGGGAGGCACCTGATCTTTCGGCTTGGCATCCCATTGATCTGCCTTGGCCACACCGTAGCGGTCGACAAGTCGCGTGTGATACTGATGGATGAACTGGCCAAACGTTTCGCCAAATGCAGGGCTTGCCCATTCGGGGCGCACGACGTCGACGAAGCCCTCAAGGTCCCTGACGGTATCGCTATCCTCCGTCGTGTAGGTCGACGGCACGATCCGATACATCTTGTCGAAATACACCGCTGACAATTTCAGCCAGTTGTCGTCCTTGAAGTGGATAAAGGGATAGTAGAGCCCAAAATTTGCGGCCATTGCGACCTCCACTTGCTGTGTGCGCAAGGTTAGCGCAACGAGCCTCCTTTGATTGTGAAGTAGCCGACAGTTCTTCCGATTTGGGTTCGGCGGCAGCGCGCCTGCTAAATCCGGGCTACCGGCCCGTCACCGCCGCAACACTGCAATCGTCCGGTTCGCGAACGTCAGCCGCTCGGCCATGACCGACACGAAATAGGTCAGCAGCTTGTGGCTGAGCGCGGGGTCGTCGTCCCTGATCGCGTCGAACTGGAGCGTGTTGAGCACGTAGAGCACGCTGGCGACCTCGGCCTGGATCGTCGCGCTGCGCGGCGTGTTCGACACCAGTCCCATCTCGCCGATCGTGGTGTAGCGCCCCAGGCTGCGCACGCGCGTGGTGCGGTCGTCGTCGGCGGGGACCATGATGCCGACGCGGCCGTCGAGGATGAAATGCATGGAATCGGCGGGGTCGCCGGCCTGCACGATGATGTCGCCGGCCTCGACCTCGAGGCGCTGGCAGCGGTGGATCAGCGCGTCGGCGTCGGCCTCGCTGTCGAGTATCCCGGTGAACCAGTCGCGCAGGCTGGCTTCTTCCTGCACCCGCCCCTGATGCTGCGAGATGATCTCGTTCTCGCACCATTCCAGCGCATGATCGAGCTCGCCGATGATGGTGACGCCCTCACCGACGAAGTCGCTGGAGCGCAGCACCTTCTCGGCCGCCGCCCACAGATGCACCAGGATCAGCTCGACGCCGAGGTCATGCGCGCTGCGCTTGATCTGGGCGAAGCTGTAGGCGGCCGAGGAGTCGACGCCGGTGACGAGCTTGAAGTCGAACAGCAGATAACGGCACTCCGGGCGCTCCTGGAGCAGCTGTTTGACGTGCTGGTAGAGCCGGTTGGCGGAGCCGAAGAACAGATAGCTCTGCAAGTTCAGGCCCTGGATGTTGCCGCCATGGGCCAGCAGCACGTCCTGGTCGTCGCGCGAGCGGTCGAGCGAGGAGCGATATTCCGAGCCGTCGAAACTGTATTTGATCGACTCCACCCGTGCGGCGCTGAACGCAAACGTCGCGCAGCCAATGATCACGCCGATCAGGATGCCCGGGACGAAGCCCCAGGCGACGATGATCGCGATGATGGCGATCAGGGAGAGATATTCGAGCTTCGAGAGCCGCTTGCGCGACTCGATGATCCATTTGTGGAGCTGGTCGGCACCGAGATAGAGCAGAAGGCCACCGATGACGAATTTCGGGATGAAGCCGAGCAGATCGGGCGCGACGGCAAGCATCAGCAGCGACAGTGCCGCGACCGTAAGGCCGGACAGGCGCCCGCGGCCGCCGCTGGAGAAATTGAGGATCGTGCGGCTGATCGAGCTGCAGCCGGCATAGCCACCCAGTATGCCGGTCAGGATATTGGCGGCGCCGGTGACGTTCAGCTCGCGCTCCAGATTGGCCTCGCGATGCACGGCAACCTCGATGCCGGTGGTGTTGAACAGCGTGCTCGAGGCCGTAACGAAGATGACGGCAACCACGTTGCCGAGCAGGTCCGGTACGGCAAACCAGGGATAGCGAGCGAGATCGTCGGTGTGCCAGGGCAGCATGAAGACCGCCTGCGGCGGCGGTTGAAACGTCCAGCCCAGGGCGCGCGCGTGATCGAATGAAACACCGGTGATCCAGAACGCCAGATGCGCCGTGAGCACGCCGCCGACCAGGATGATCGGCAGTCCGAACGGGCTGCGCGAGCGATGCCAGGTCAGGTACAGCACCAGCGCCATCGCGCAGGCGGCGCCCAGCTCCAGCAATGTGGTGCCGTTGGCGAAGTGCGTCAGCGTCGTGAACTGGAGCGGGTGGTTGGTGATCACCCGCACCGCGCCCAGGGCGATGAGAAGCCCGGTGGCGCCGAGGAAGCCGCCGACGACGGGATAGGGCACGTAGCGGATGGCGCGGCCCAGCCGCGTCAGGCCCAATCCGCACAGCACCAATCCGGTCAGCACCGTCGACAGGCCGAGCGTGATGAGAACCGGCGAGAGCAGCGGTGCCGACAGGCTCGCCGTCTCGAGGCGTTCGACCACCGAGGCTGCCAGAATTCCCGTCACCGCCGCGGTCGAGCTGTCGGGAGCACCAATTGCGAAGGGCAGGGAGCTGCCGAGCCCGATGACGATCGCAAGCACCGCGGAACTGACGAACGTCGCCGTGATTCCGTAGGACAGGTACGGCGAGAGCGGCCCGGCGAAGATCAGCAGCGAATAGGACAGCCCGAAGGTGACGGTCAGGACGCTGGCCGCCGTTCCGCCCAATATATCATTCAACGCACGCTTGAGGGCCGGATTGAATCGCGAAGCCGGGCTGAGAATAATTGCTGGATCGGTCACGCCGTTGCGCTCGCCCCTGAAAAGTCCCGTCCCGAGACGTAGACGAGTACGGGCTTAGCGCAACTGGATTCTTGTAACTGCGAAATATCCGACAGTTTTGCGGTGGTTTGGTGAGGATGCGGTTCACAACGTGTGAATGGTCAATCATGTGGTGGACAGAAAAACCGAAGCTTTGGCGCACATTTAGTGTCGTGGCAGAAAGCCGTTCCACGCCCACCACTGTCATTCCCCGCGGAAGCGGGGAATCCAGTACGCCGCAGCCTCTCCGTATCCCATCGCCGTCCCTGGAATACTGAATCGCCCGGTCAAGCCGGGCGATGACAGTTGAGGGTGTGGCGAACAGCTTTCCAATCCCGTCATTGCGAGGAGCGAAGCGACGAAGCAATCCAGACCGTTACCGCAGAGGGATTCAGGATTGCTTCGCTTCGCTCGCAATGACGGAGCGAGACGAAACAGCCGGGCTTAAATCTTCAGCTCTTTCCCCGTCACGCGCCTGTAAGCTTCGAGATAGCGCTTGCTGGTTGCATCCACGACGCTGGCGGGCAGCGGGGGCGGCGGCGCGTCGCCGTTCCAGCGGCCGGCGTGGCGCTCGACGTCGAGATAATCGCGCAAAGGCTGCTTGTCGAAGCTCGCCTGCGGCTGGCCGGGCTTGTAGGCATCGACCGCCCAGAAGCGCGAAGAATCCGGCGTCATGACCTCGTCGATCAGGATGATACGGCCATCCTTGTCGCGGCCGAACTCGAACTTGGTGTCGGCGATGATGATGCCCTGCTCGCGGGCGAGCTCCTCGCCGAGCGTATAGACCGCGCGCGTCATGCTCTCGAGCGTGTAGGCGACCTCGTCGCTGACGACCTCGCGCATCTTCGCGATGGTGATGTTCTCGTCATGGCCGGTCTCGGCCTTGGTCGCCGGGCTGAAGATCGAAGGCTCCAGCTTCTCGCTCTCGACGAGGCCCGCCTTCAGCTTCTCGCCGGCCAGCGTGCCGCTGGCGGCATATTCCTTCCAGGCGGAGCCCGAGAGATAGCCGCGGATCACGCATTCGATCGGGAAGACGGTGGTGCGGCGCGACAGCATGGCACGGCCGAGGATCTCGGCCCGATGCGGCTTCAAGGCCGGCACGGCGGCAATGATCTCGTCGGCATCGGCGCTGATCATGTGATGCGGCACCACGCCTTCGAGCTCGTTGAACCAGAATGCGCTGATCTGGGTCAGCACCGCGCCCTTCATCGGGATGGTCTCGCCCATCACGACGTCGAAGGCGCTGATGCGGTCGGTGGTGACGAGCAGCAGCCGGTCGTCGTCGACGGCGTAGATATCGCGCACCTTGCCGCGTCCGATCTTGGGCAGGGGCAGGTCGCTGGAGAGCATGGCGGTCATCGGCAGGGCCTTCGCAGACAAGTCCATCGGACAGGAGATTCAGGCCGCACTGGATGGTACGGCCTAAATCGGGATAGCCTATTCCGGCAGCGGAATGAACTCATGTTCCTGCGGAACCCCGGCGAAGCGGCCGGTTTTCCAGTCCTCCTTGGCCTGCTCGATCCGCTCCTTGCTGGAGGAGACGAAATTCCACCAGATGTGGCGCGGGCCTTCCAATGCATCGCCACCGAGAAACATCATGCGCGTTGCCTTCAGCGCCTTCACGGTGATGCGGTCGCCGGGCCGGAAGATCAGCAGCCGCGGCCCCTCGTACCGCTCGTTCGCGATCTCGACCTCGCCGTCGACGACGTAGATGGCGCGCTCCTCGTGGTCGGGGTCGAGCGGCACGCTGGCGCCCGCGACCGCCGTGACCTCGGTGTAGAACCAGGGCGACACCATCGTCACCGGCGAGGTGATGCCGAACGCGGAGCCCGCGATCACCCGCGCGGTGAAATCGCGCTCGGAAATCATCGGCAGATCGCCCGCGCCGTAATGCTGGAACGACGGCGCGATCTCTTCGGATCCGGCCGGCAGCGCGATCCAGCTTTGCAGGCCCAGCATCTGCTGGCCCGAGGCGCGCTGCGCGTCCGGGGTGCGCTCGGAATGGGCGATGCCGCGGCCGGCGGTCATCAGATTCATCGCGCCGGGCGCGATCTCCTGGACGTTGCCCTCGCTGTCGCGATGCATGATCGAGCCGTCGAACAGATAGGTGACGGTGGCAAGCCCGATATGCGGATGCGGCCGCACGTCCATGCCCTTGCCGGAGACGAACTGCACGGGGCCGAAATGATCGAAGAAGATGAAGGGCCCGACCATCTGCCGCTTACCGTGCGGCAGCGCGCGGCGCACCACGAACCCGTCGCCGAGGTCGCGGGTGCGAGGCACGATGACGAGATCGAGCGCGTCGCAGGACATGGGATCGCCGAGCACGGGATCGTTCGAGGGTTGCCAGCTCATCTTGGTCTCCTGTTTCTTGCTGGTATGATCGTAACAGAACAATGTCGGGAACGGGAGAAGACCGATGATCCCACCGCTCAAGCCAGGCGCCAGGCTGCTCGAGGTCACAGGCCCCAGAATCGAGACGGAACATTTGATCCTGCGGCCATGGCGCGCGGGCGATATTGCGCCGAACGCCGCGATGCTGTCCGATCCCGGCACCGCCCGCTTCATCGCCGCCGACGGCAAGCCGGTCACGACCGAGATTGCCGGCTGGCGTAACGCGGCCGTGATCTCCGGGCACTGGGCGCTCCACGGCTTCGGCATGTTTGCGGTCGAGGAGAAATCGAGCGGTAGCTACATCGGGCGGGTTGGTCCGTGGTGCCCGCCGGGCTGGCCCGGCTTCGAGGTCGGTTGGGGTATCGCCAGGGAATTCCGCGGCAAAGGTTATGCGGTGGAAGCGGCCAGCGCGTCGATCGACTGGGTGTTCGACAGCTTTGAGATCGACGAAATCATGCACTGTATCGAGAGCACGAATACGCCGTCGCAGGGCGTGGCGCGCAGCCTGGGCGCCCGGAAGGAGCGCGAGATCGATCTGTTCGGCAAACCGGCTGACGCCTGGATCACGTCGCGCGCCGCGTGGACCCGGCGAAATTGAATCGTTCTTTGATCTGAACTAGGTTCGCGTCACGCGCGTGCGTGCGCGATCGGGTCGACCGGATGCTGCTTGCCAATCTCGAACTTGCCTTTCGCGCCGGCGCCGTAGCGCTGCTGTTGGTGTTGGCGGCATCGTTGTTCTCGGACTTCCGCAACGTGCTGGCGGCTCGGCTCGGCGCGGCCTTCGCGCTCGGCTCGGCCGCGCATGCGGTGAGCTATTCGGTCGGCGTGACGTCGCTGGTGCCGGCCTGGCATGCGCCGCTGATCGCACTGTCGACCGGCAATATCGTGGTGTTCTGGCTGTTCACGCGCGCGCTGTTCGACGACGATTTTCGCTTGCGCTCGTGGCATGGATTGATCTGGGCGCTGGTGACCGCGTTCAGCTTCGCCGGGTGCGTCTGGATCGCGCCGGGCGGCCATGTGCGGTTCTCCGTCACCGCGGTGAACCTGATCGTGCTCGGCTTCATCGCGCTCGCGGTGGGGCAGACGATCGCCTCGTGGACGGCCGATCTGGTCGAGCGCCGCCGCCGCGTTCGCGTCTTCATCGTCTGCGCGGCCGCACTCTATGGCGGGCTGAACGCGCTGCTCCAGATTTTTGTTGCCGGCAGCGACGTCGGCGGTGTCGCCAACACGATCAATGCCGGCGTGCTGGCTTGCGTCGTCGCGGCCATCGCCTACGCGATGATGCGTGTCGATGGCGCGGACCTGTTTCCGGTCGCGGCTGAGCCCGCACCGGCGATCGCGCCGAGCCAGCCTGTGGCCGAGGACGCCGCCGACCAAAAACTCACCGACGCCTTGATGCGCCTGATGGCGGACGAGCGGATCTATCGCCAGGAGAACATCACCATCGGCGTGCTGGCGGGCCGGCTGAAAATTCCCGAATACAGGCTGCGCCGGCTGATCAACCAGCGGCTCGGCTACCGCAACTTCAATGTGTTCCTGAACAACCACCGGATCGAGGAAGCCAAGGCCGCGCTCGCCGATCCCGCGCAGGCCGAAGTCCCCGTCATCACCATCGCGATGGACGCCGGCTTCCAGTCGCTCGGTCCCTTCAACCGCGCCTTCAAGGCGGTGACGGGCGTGACGCCGACGGAATATCGGCGGCTGAGGGTCGCCTAATCCTCTGGAATATTTGACTAATTTCAGAATCGACCAGCCCGGTTCAGTTTCAGTCAGGCTATTTTCCAAATCCGGCGAGCGCTCCTCCGACCGCTCCGGCTTGCTGCCCGGCACGTTCCCGAAGCCGGAGAAAGCCCGTGACCCGCCGCCGCAAGATCATCCTCCTGACCACCGCCGTCGCCTGTATTTGCCTCGCATTCGGCGCGGCTCGCGCGCGCAACGCGCCGCAAGTCGCCACCGGCTTCCTCGCCGACATCCTCTGCGCCGAGACATTTGTCTCCGGCCTCGATCCGCAGCGCACCCTCACCGAGACCACCGACGCGATGCCGGGCTCGGGCCTGATCACCTGGGCGATGGACTACCGGATCGACCGGGTGCGCAAGGACGTCACCGTGACGCTGTTCGGCCTCGGCCGTAGCCATGCCGTCTATCGCGAGGGGCTGGGCTGTACGCTCGAGCACGGCGCTGATATCGCCGACGTCGCGCCTCCGGCCGACGACAAGCAGCCCACATTGCTCCCCGAGATCGCGGGACCTCTGATCGTGCCGCCGCAAAGCGAGGGGCTATCGGCCGCACTCGATCGTGCCTTCACCGAACCCGCGCAACCGCCCACCCGCCGCACTCGCGCCATCGTCGTCATGAAGTCGGGCCGTGTCATCGCCGAGCGTTATGCGGATGGTGTCGGGCCGGAGACGCCGCTGCTCGGCTTCTCCATGACGAAGTCGGTGATCTCGGCGCTAACAGGCATTCTCGTGCGCCAGGGCAAGCTCAAGCTCGACAGCCCCGCGCCGGTCGCCGCGTGGAAAAACCCGGACGATCCCCGCCACGCCATCACCGTCGACCAGTTGCTGCGGCACACCGCGGGCCTCGCGCTCGGCAGCTCGCTGCAGGCTTCGCTCGGCTCCGCCTTCGAGCCGGTCAATCGCATGAAATTCATCGAGGACGACATGGCCGCCTATGCCGCGAGCATGCCGCTTGCGACCGCGCCGGGCACGGTGTGGAATTATCACGACGGCAACACCATCATGCTCGCGCACCTGATCCGCAATGTCGCCGGCGGCAACCCCGCCGACGCGCTGCGCTTCGCGCGCCGTGAGTTGTTCGCGCCGCTCGGCATGCGCCAGGTCACGCTCCAGCTCGACGGTGCCGGTACGATCGAGGGATCGAGCGAGATGCTGGCCTCCGCGCGCGACTGGGCGCGCTTCGGTCAGCTCTATCTCAATGACGGCGTCGCCGGCGGCAGGCGCATCCTCCCCGAGGGCTGGGTGAATTACACAGCGTCAGCCACGCCGAATGCCTGGGTCGGCATCGGCGCCGGCTTCTGGACCAACCGGGGCGACAGTTTCGGCGCCAAGTTTCGTGTCGACCACGGCTGGCCGCGCGATGCGTTCTTTGCCAAGGGTACGATCGGACAGTACATGATCATCATTCCCTCGGAACGGCTTGTGATCGTGCGGCTGGGCCGCTCGCCGAACTGGCCGCCGGAAGCGGACGGCGTGTTCGATCTGGTGCGGGATGTGGTGGCGGCCACGCGCGAGAAGGGGAAAATGGCGGGGGTGGATTGAGGTGAGAGCTTCTCTTCCCTTCTCCCCTTGTGGGAGAAGGTGGCGCGAAGCGCCGGATGAGGGGTCTCTATCCGCGAATTAGACCGCTAGAGAGTCGCGCGCGGAGAGAACCCCTCACCCGGCTGCGCTTCGCGCATCCACCCTCTCCCACAAGGGGCGAGGGTGCACCGTCTGCGCGGAGGGAATCTCCTACCTCCCCAGCTCCGTGGCCTTCGCCACGCGGTCGAACCGCTCCAGCGTCATGATCGCGTCGGCAAACTTCTCCGCGCGCGCGTTCAGCACCGGGCGCGCCAGCGTCAGAAACTTCTGCTGCATCGCCTGCGCATCGGGGAACGAATTCGGCTCGCCCGAGGGATCAGCATAGAGCCGCTCATGCACGCCATCATCCGTCGTGATGCTGACGCGCGCGCCGAACGGATGGGTGCGGCCGACCTCGAGCCGATCGTCCTGCACCACGTCGAACTTGTCGGCGAGCGCATCGATGGCGGCGTCGCCAAGGCGGTTGTAATCATCCCAGCCGAACGAGCCCTGGTCGAGCGCGAGCGCGCCGGTGAAGAACATCGAGAACTGGCCGCCGACGATCGAGGTGGGATGCCGCTTGGTCGCGGCATCGCCGGTCAAGGTGATGCCGTTCCGATGCAAACCGATCTCGACGCGCTTGACCTGGTCCGGCGTCAGATTGTGCTCGCGCCGCATCGCGATCAGCGCGTCGATCGCGGCGTGGGTGTAGCGGCAGCTCGGATACGGTTTTACGCCGATCTTCATCGTCTCATAGGTCTTGCCGAGCTCGGCCACCGCCTTGTCGGGATGCGCATCGTCGGTGTAGCCGGCGAGCAGGCCGTGCTTGCCCTCGACCGATTCCGTCGCGCCGACGAAATCGTTGCGCGCCAGCGTCGCGGCGATCACGCCATTCATCGCGGCGGCGCCGACCTGGTAGCGCTTGTTCCAGGCGCCGTTGACCAGGAATTGCAGCGAGCCCGCGGCCTGGCTGCCGGAGACGCCGAAGGCGGCGATGATCTGTTGCTCGGACAGGCCGAACAGTTTGCCCGCGGCGGCCGCCGCGCCATAGGTGCCGGCGGTCGCGGTCGGGTGGAAGCCGCGCGCGTAATGCGAGGTCGGGTCGAGCGCGTTGCCGAGCCGGCAGCAGACCTCATAGCCCGCGACGATCGCGGTCAGCACGTCGCGGCCCGACGCGCCGACCATCTCGCCGACGGCGAAGGCGGCCGGAACCACCGGCGCGCTCGGATGCAGCGAGGAATCCGCGTGCGTATCGTCGAAATCGAGGGAATGGCCGAGCGCGCCGTTGAGCAGTGCCGCGACCGCCGGCGTCCAGGTCTTGCTGTCGCCGAACACGGTGGACTCGCCCTTGGTGTCGAGCGCGAGCGCTTCCAGCATCTTCAGGATCGAGGGGGTGGATTCCGCCTCGCTGCGGGCCCGGATGGCGCTGCCGAGGAAGTCCAGCGTCAGCACCTTGGCGCGATTCAGCACTTCCGCCGGAATATCCTGGTATTTCAGATTGACGACATAAGCGGCGAGCGTTGCGGTTTCGTGAGCCATCGTGTTTCCTCGTTTTGGCGCGCAAGTTAGGCGGGCTGATTTGGCCTTTCAAGCGGCCTTGGGGCCGCGGGCATCAGCCATGCTTTTGGCAGGCTCCAAGAGGATCGGACCGGGACATTCGACGATGGCATTCGCAAGACAAATGTTCGACCGGATCCGATCACGACGCACGCAGTTGGGGCTGGCGATCCGGGTCACGGTGGCCGCAGTGGCGGCCTATGCGATCGCCACCGCGCTGCATCTGCTATTGCCGCTCTGGGCCGTGCTGACCTCGCTGATCGTGACCCAGATGAGCGTCGGCCGCTCGCTGAAGGCGACGCGCGACTACGTGCTCGGCACGATCGGCGGCGCCATCTATGGCGGCGCCATCGCGATCCTGATCCCTTATTCCACCGAGGCGGGCCTGTTGGGGCTGCTGGTGCTGGCGGTCGCGCCGCTCGCCTTCGTGGCCGCGATCAACCCAAGCCTCAACGCCGCCACGGTGACCGCGATCATCGTGCTGCTGGTTCCGACCATGCATCATTCAGATCCCCTGGCGTCGGCGATCGACCGCGTCAGCGAGGTCGGGGTGGGCGCCATCACTGGCCTGCTGGTCTCATTCCTAGTGCTGCCGTCCCGCGCCGTGCGGCAGATCCGCGCCAGCGCGGCCACGCTGCTCGAACTGATCGCGGATGCCTTCACCGAACTGCTCGCGGGGCTCACGCGCGGCCGCGACAACGACGCGCTGCACCGGATCCAGGACGGCATCGGCACGGCAATGGTGGGCATGAACGCGATCGGCGCCGAAGCCGAGCGTGAACGCTCCGTGCGACTGTCGAGCGGCCCCGACACCGGCCCGCTGCTGCGCACCGTGCTGCGGCTGCGCCATGACGTCGTGATGATCGGCCGTGCCACGGTGGTGCCGCTGCCGGCCGAGGTGCAGATGCGGCTTGCAGCCCCGCTGACGGAAGTCTCGACCGTGATCGCGCGATTCCTTCGCTCCGCCGCCGCGGCGCTGCGCGAGGGCGCCGGCGCGCCGGCGATCCATCCGGTCCACGTCGCGCTCCAGCATTATGCCGAGGCCGTCGCCGCCGTCCGTCATGACGGCCTGATCCGCGGCCAGCCCGGCGACACCGCCGAGCGCTTCTTTGCCATCGGCTTCTCGCTGGAGCAGATGCACCAGAATCTCTGCGATCTCGATCGCGTCGTCGGCGAATGGTCAGAGGCTTCGACCGACAAGTCCGCGCGCGTGGCGGAGTGATTCTTTAGAGGTCGAAGAAAGCGAGCGCTGCCGCGTCGCGCTGCTCGATGCCGTCGGTCAGCGCCTTCAGCGCGACATCGAAGCCGGGCTGCTTCTGCTCCAACTCCCATGCGCCGTCATGGTCCCACTGAAAGCACTGGCCATGTCGCTCGCCCGGCTCGACATGGAGCAGCAGGCAGCGACTGAGCTGTGATGGCTCGGCGATGGGCACCAGGTGTTTCAGCGACACGCCATACTCCTTGCGGAAATAGGCGCAGGCCTCTTCGAGCTCGTCCTCGGAATGAGCAATGAAGTCGAGGACGTTGCGCAGCTGCGTGGCCAGCTCGTCCGGTGCGTAGAAGCGTAGCTCGGAGGACGATTCAGGCAGCCGTACCAGCAGCTCGGTCTCGCCGCGGCTCAGCAGGAAATTGCGATAATCGTCGGGCAGTTTGACATCGATGGCCTGCTCTGCCGCGCTGACATCCGCTTCGCTGGCCGGCGTGCCGGGCTTCCAGCGCCAGCCCTTTGCGGTCGTGCCTGCCTTGCGCCGGGCTTCATATTCGGCGTAGCCGGGAAACAGCGTGATGACATCGTAGCCGCCGAACCGTGACCATTGATAGGCATCGTCAAAGGCTTCCTCCCGTCGCTCCGGAAAGAAGCCGCAAAGAATCTCGGCACGCTGGAGAATGCGATCATGGTTCGGAGCGATCTTGCAGAGATGCTCGATCGTCGCGAGCGCCGCGACCGGATTTTCCGCGAGAAGATAGACGTCGCTGAGCAATTCGAGGATGCGACCTTCAAGGTCGCCTTCGTACATGGACCAGGCGTAATGCGACTGTCCCGCAGCCCGCCGTGCGCGGAGCGCGTCACGCGCCTGTTCGGCAAAGCGCAGGGTCTGCGTAAAATCTTCGCCTGCGGCCTTGCCGTGATGAGCGGCGAGCCAGAGATACAACGGCTCATGTTCGGCCGGAGTGCCCTTGAGCGCGTCGAGCTGCGCGGCCTGCTCGGCCATCGGCGCGCTGAGCGCCAGGATCATCAGCTCATCGAGCCCCTTCTGCCAGTCCGGCTTGGCTCGCGGATTGGGACCGAGGTCGCGCAGCGTGTAGTTGGTATGATCCGTCTCGACATAGCCGGCCGCGACCAGCTTGGCGACATGGCGGCGGAAAGCCGCTGCGGCGCCGGCGATATCAGGAAATTCCTCGCGCAGGAATTCGTTCGCGTCGGGCTCGCCCTTCCAGTTCATATGAATGCCGATCACCATGGGATCGCTGCCCGGGACCAGCATCAGCTCGCGATCGTCATCGCCGGGTGCGCGGTGGAAGAACTTTGCCAGATACATGCGACCCTCCGAACGCGCCGCCGGGATCGGGGCGCCACGTCTCAGTCGCAGTTTCAGGGAAACCGGTTCATGCCGGCCGGCAAGAGCGTTTTCGAGCGAAGCGGATAGCGGTTCGCGTGAAGAAAACGCGTCCTAAACAACGGTCAGCGCTTTTTCAGGCCCTTAGCCACCATGCGCCAGAGCAGCAGGTCGATGCGGTCCTGGCCGAAGAACGGCTCGTTCTCGAACACGAAGGTCGGCACGCCCCAATGGCCGGAGGCGGCATGGTCCTTTTCGTTCTCGGCGATCACCCGCTCGTAGCGATCGGGGTCGGCACTGATCGCTTCATCCATCGCGGCGAGATCGAAGCCGGCCGCTTCAGTGGCGCGCGCGAGGTGATCGCCTTCGTTCCAGCCCGCCACCGAGCCGTCCCACAGCACGCGCGCGATCGCATCGGTGAATGCGAGCGAGCGGCCTTCGAGCTGCGCCATCGCACCCAGCCGGGTCAGGCGGTGGATGTAGGGCTGCTCGGCCGCAACATCGAACGTCGTCTTGTCCTGCACGATCGGATCGGGCCTCGGAAAGCGGAACGGGATGCCCTCGTGCTGCGCCACGCGCGTGCTGTCGAGCACCACATAGCGAATGAAGTTCGGACTGGCCTTCTTGAAGAAGCCGGGCACGCGGACGGCGAGCGGATAGACCGGCCGCAAATTCACCGCGAGATCGTACTCTTCGACGAGCTTGAGCGTCTTCGGCAGCGCCAGATAGCTGAAGGGACTGCGGTAGGAGTAGAAGAGATCGACGGACAGGGTCATTGCACCGGCTCCATGATCCCGATCATCCCGCCAGTCTGCGCGTCAGCATGCGGAAGCGCAAGATCAGGAGGCCGGCATAGACGAACGTGCCGGTCGAGAACCCGATCCAGACGCCGACCGCGCCGAGCCCGGCATTGAAGGCCAGCACCCAGGCGATGGGAAAGGCGACGCACCAATAGCCGATCGCCGCGAACAGCAACGTCATCCTGGTATCGTTGATGCCGCGCAGCGCGCCGGCCATGATGGTCTGGAGGCCGTCGGCGATGAAGAAGGTCGCTCCGACCAGCAGCAGGGTCGCCGTCAGCTCGACGGTGGCCGCGCTGGCCTCGCTGCTCCCGAAGAACAGCCGTCCGAGCGCGTAGCGGCCGAGGATGATGGCAACGGTCAGGGCCGAGACCAGCGCTACGCCAAGCACCGCCGCGACGAGGCCCGCTCGCCTCACCGCGGCCGGGTCGTCGCGGCCGAAAGCATGGCCGACGCGGACCGTCGCCGCCATGCCGATGCCAAGCGGGACCATGAACAGCACGGCGGTGACCTGGAGCGCGATCTGGTGCGCGGCAAGCGCCGTGGTCGAGATCAATCCCATCAGCAGCGCGGCGGACGAGAACAGACCATATTCCAGCAGCAGGGAAAACGAGATCGGCGCACCGACCGCGATGAGCTGGCGCATCAGGGGCCAGTCGATCCGCCACAGATGGGCGAGCGGGCGGTAGTCCGCGAATGGCTTTCGCCATGCGGCGATGGCGAGCACGGCGAGGAAGGTGCCGAGATTGACGAGCGTGGTCGCAAGCCCCGCGCCGAACAGGCCGAGCTCCGGCAGGCCGAACAGGCCGTGGATCAGGCAATAGACCAGCGCCGCGTTGGCGGGGATCGCTGCAACGGTGATCCACAGCGGCGGCTGCGGCCGGTTCACCGCGCTCATCATGCTGCGCAACGCGATGAAGCCGAGCGCCGGCGCGATGCCCCAGGCCAGCCCGTTCAGATAGCGCTGCGCGAGCGCGGCCGATTGCGGCGCCTGTCCGAGCGCCAGCAGGATGCGCTCGCCATAGAGCGGCGAGGCCATCATCGGCAGCGAGATCAGGAGTGCGATCCACAGGCCGGCGCGCAGGGAGCGGCGGATGCGCTTGACGTCGCCGGCGCCGAACGCCTGCGCGGCCAGCGGCGACACCGCGGCCATCAATCCGAGCCCGAAGGTGAAACTGACGAAATAGACGGTGTGCGCCAGCGCGGCGGCCGCGACCGCATCCTCGCCGAGCCGCCCGATCAGCGCGAGATCGGTCGTGATCATCGCGATCTGCCCGAGCTGCGTCAGCATCATCGGCACGGCCAGCCGCAGCGTCTCGACGAACTCTTCGGCGAGATGGTTTTGCGGCACGCCGGCTTGCGGCTGCGGACGAGGCTGGACGGTGTCGAGCATGGCGGTTGCAATAGCACAGCCGCACGTCGAAAACATGGCCCAGCTCTCGTGTCCCGGACGCGCGAAGCGCGAGCCGGGACCCGGGAGCCAAGGGCGCGGCTCTCAGGAACCGTAGGGTGGGCAAAGGCGCGCTTGCGCCGTGCCCACCATCAGTCCAACGCGGCAACAGAAGCGGTGGGCACGCTACGCTTTGCCCACCCTACGATACTGTGGCGCGGAGAGAACTTCTCAGCCCTTCCTTTCAGGCACGCGCCTGATCTTGGCGCCGAGCGCGTTCAGGCGTTCGTCGATGCGCTCGTAGCCGCGCTCGATCTGGTCGGCGTTGTTGATCGTGGAGGTGCCCTCGGCGCAGACCGCGGCGAGCAGCATCGCCATGCCGGCGCGGATGTCGGGCGAGATCATCGATGCGCCACGCAGGCGGCTGGGGCCGGCGATGATGGCGCGATGCGGATCACAGAGAACAATTCGCGCGCCCATGGCGATCAGCTTGTCGACGAAGAACATTCGCGATTCGAACATCTTCTCGAACATCAGGATCACGCCGTCGCATTGCGTGGCAGTGACGATCGCGATCGACATCAGATCGGCCGGGAAGGCCGGCCAGGGCTGATCTTCCAGCTTCGGCACGTGGCCGCCGAAATCGTCCTGGATCTTCAGCGTCTGGTTCGAGGGCACGATGAGATCATCACCCTCGATGCGGCAGACGATGCCGAGCCGCTCGAACCCCATGCGGATCGAGCGCAGATGCTCGACGCCGGCGCGCACGATGCGAAGCGGGGAGCGCGTGACGGCCGCAAGCCCGATCAGCGAGCCGACTTCGATATGGTCGGGCTGGATCCGGTAGGTCGTGGCGCCCAGCGTCGCCGGTCCATGCACGATCATGGTGTTGGTGCCGATGCCCTCGATTCGCGCGCCGAGCGCGACCAGGAAATTGGCGAGGTCCTGCACATGCGGCTCGGAGGCCGCGTTGCGCAAATGGGTGACGCCGTCGGCGGCGACCGCCGCGACCAGCGCGTTCTCGGTTGCGGTGACGCTCGGTTCGTCCAGAAACACGTCGGCACCGGCGAGCTTTGCCGCGCGGAATTCGAGCCGGTCGGTGGCGGTGACCTTGGCGCCCAGCTGTTCGAGCGCGAGCACATGGGTGTCCAGGCGGCGGCGGCCGATGACGTCGCCGCCGGGCGGCGGCAGCATCACTTCGCCGCAGCGGGCGAGCAGGGGGCCCGCGAGCAGGATCGAGGCGCGGATACGGACGCAGAGCTCGGGGTCGAGGTCGGCGGCGCGGATGCTCTTGGCGTGGATATGAAGCGTATTGCGGGCGGTCCATTCCGCCGCCGCGCCGACCGAGCGGATCAGCTCGACCAGCGTCTCGGTGTCGCGGATCCGCGGCACGTTCTCCAGCGTCACCGGATGCTCGGTGAGCAGGGCGGCGGCGATGATCGGCAGCGCCGAATTCTTGTTGCCGGACGGCTCGATCGAGCCCGAGAGCCGGTGACCGCCCTCGACAATGTACTGGATGGGCGCCACGGGGTTCTCGCTGTCCTGTTGGGTGGGGCTGTTTCGGGCGGAAACTACAGAGAATTGACCGCGGGAGCAATTGCGGCGGCCACCGGCCGTTGCCGATCCGTTAGCCTCGGAGAGGCTGCCAATCCCTCATGGTGAGGAGCGCGGAACGCGCGTCTCGAACCATGAAGGCCCGGATATCTCGCCCGCGGCCATCCTTCGAGACGCCCGCTTCGCGGGCTCCTCAGGATGAGGTCCGGAGCTTGTGGCGCGGCAGGCCACCGATCAAAGCAGCCCGATGATATTCCCCACCACATACAGGATCGCGATCAGGATCAGCGCGCCGATCATGACGAAGGAAATCTCGATCGCGATGGCGCCGGTGCCGAGCGTCGCGGCCACGGCAGCAAGAAGCCGCTCCTCCCGAAAGATCAGCGCGAGGACCGAGAGCAGGATGGCGAGCAGACCGAGCGAGATCGCGGTGGCCGAAGCGGTTTCGCTCCAGCTCCGCCCAGCCGATTTCTCGACCTTGGGCGCCTGATACTCCACGCCCTTCACGCGCGCGATCACGCGGTCCTTGATGCGATGGCCGGTGTCGACGATGACCTGGTCCGCCGGGGGCGGCGGGAAGATCATCGGCACGATCCAGTGCGGCAACACCGCCGCCATCAGCGCCAGCACGCCGACAATGCTGCCGATGATGCCGAGACGGCGGGAGGGGAGGGCGGAACTGGTGGTCGCAGAGCTGGTCATGCGTGGCGCATCCCGGCCGGAATTGGCCTTACGGGTTCATGCCACTTCGTCGCGATGGTGGGAGGTGAGGTTCAGCGATGCTGGGATCGGCCTAGCCGTCATGCCCGGGCTTGTCCCGCCTGCGCGGCCGAAGCCACGCGCCTCAGATATCGATCGTCGCGCTCAGCGAGTGTTCCTGGATGAAGTCGCGGCGCGGCTCGACCACGTCGCCCATCAGCTTGGTGAAGATGTCGTCGGCCTCGTCGACCTCCTTGACCTTCACCTGCAGCAGCGAGCGCGCATCGATGTCCAGCGTCGTTTCCCAGAGCTGCTCCGGGTTCATCTCGCCCAGACCTTTGTAGCGCTGCAGCGTGATGCCCTTGCGGCCGGCGTCGGTGACCGCTTCGAACAGGTCGACCGGGCCGTAGACCATGTGCTCGGTGTCCTTGCGCCGCAGCTTGCCAGGGCGGGCATAAACGTCCTGGAGCTTCACGGTGTATTCGTCGAGCTTGCGGGCTTCGACCGAGCCCAGGAAGGCGGCGTCGATGACGGCGGCTTCCTTGACGCCGCGCACGGTGCGCTCGAATTGGAAACCCTGACCTTCCACGTACTGGCCGACCCAGCCGCGCTCGACCTCCTCGGCCTGGTTGTCCAGCCGTCCCGCGATGTATTGTGCCGCTGCGGCGGCTTTCTCGGGATCGCCGTAGATCGCCTTGTTGAGCACGCCGGTGATGGCGGCCTGCTCGATCACCTTGCGATTGTAGCGGCTGTGCAGATTGCGCAGGACGCTGCGGACGGTGCGGGCGTCGTCGACCAGCGAGCGCAAATCGCGGCCAGTGCGATCACCGCCGACGCCGGGAATGAAGACGCAGTCGTCGAGGCCTGTGTCGATCAGATAATCCTCGAGCGCCCGCTCGTCCTTCAGATATTGCTCGGACTTGCCGCGGCTGACCTTATAGAGCGGTGGCTGGGCGATGTAGAGGTAACCGCCGTCGATGATGTCGCGCATCTGCCGGTAGAAGAAGGTCAGCAGCAGCGTGCGGATGTGGGCGCCGTCGACGTCGGCGTCCGTCATCACGATGATCTTGTGATAGCGCAGCTTCTCGATCGAGAACTCGTCGCTGATGCCGGTGCCGAGCGCGGTGATCAGCGTGCCGATCTGCTCGCTGCCCAGCATCTTGTCGGGGCGGACGCGCTCGACGTTGAGGATCTTGCCGCGCAGCGGCAGCACCGCCTGGAATTCGCGGTTGCGGCCCTGCTTGGCGCTGCCGCCTGCCGAGTCACCCTCGACGATGAAGAGTTCGGATTTCGCCGGATCCTTTTCCTGGCAGTCGGCGAGCTTGCCGGGCAGCGAGGAGACCGAGAGCGGGCTCTTGCGCGTCAGCTCGCGCGCTTTTCGCGCGGCTTCACGCGCGGCGGCGGCCTGGATCACCTTGCCGACGATCATCTTGGCTTCCGAGGGATGCTCCTCGAACCAGGCCTGGAGCGCCTCGTTGAGGACGTTCTCGACCACGGGACGCACTTCCGAGGACACCAGCTTGTCCTTGGTCTGCGACGAGAATTTCGGATCGGGCACCTTCACCGAGAGAACGGCGGTGAGGCCTTCACGGCAATCGTCGCCGGTCAGCGCGATCTTTTCCTTTTTGGCGTTGGCCTCGGCATAGCCGTTGACCTGGCGCGTCAGCGCGCCGCGGAAACCGGCCAGATGGGTGCCGCCGTCACGCTGCGGGATGTTGTTGGTGAAGCACAGCACGTTCTCGTGGTAGCTGTCGTTCCACCACAGTGCGGCCTCGACGCCGATGCCGTTGGCTTCCGCGCGCACCATGATCGGCGCCGGCACGATCGCCTTCTTGTTGCGGTCGAGATATTTGACGAACTCCTCGACACCGCCGGAATAGTGCATCTCCTCGCGCTTCTCGACCGCATGGCGCATGTCGGAGAGGGCGATGTTGACGCCGGAATTGAGGAAGGCGAGCTCGCGCAGCCGGTGCTCCAGCGTCGCAAAATCATATTCGATGTTCTTGAAGGTTTCCGTCGAGGCCTGGAACGTCACCTCGGTGCCGCGCTTGCCCGGCGCGTCGCCGACCACCACCAGCGGTGCGACCGCATCGCCATGGGCGAACTCGATGTAGTGCTCCTTGTTGTCGCGCCAGATGCGCAAGCCGAGCTTGCTGGACAGCGCGTTGACGACGGAGACGCCGACGCCGTGCAGGCCGCCGGAGACCTTGTAGGAATTCTGGTCGAACTTTCCGCCGGCATGGAGCTGGGTCATGATGACCTCGGCCGCGGAGATGCCTTCGCCCTTGTGGATGTCGACGGGAATGCCGCGGCCGTCGTCGCGCACCGTGACGGAATTGTCGGCATTGAGCACGACGTCGACGCGCGTGGCGTGGCCCGCGAGCGCCTCGTCGATCGCGTTGTCGACGACCTCGTAGACCATGTGATGCAGGCCGGAGCCGTCGTCGGTGTCGCCGATATACATGCCCGGGCGCTTGCGGACGGCGTCGAGACCCTTGAGCACGCGGATCGATTCCGCCCCGTAATCGCTTGGATTTGAGGGCTCGTTTTCGGCAGGCGTCTGCCGAGCAGGTTCTGTCATGAGAGGCCTTCGAGATGTCGCCCGAATCAGCCGCGCAAAAGGCGCTGATTTGCAGGCTATTTGTGCCATGAAAGACCGCTTGCGCCTAGCGCAAAGTATCTTCCGGCAACCCTTTGACGAAATAGGGATTTTTTGCCGGTTTTCAAGGCTCCCGGAGGCCGATTCTGGGGCTTGCGAAAAGGGCGATTCGAGGCCCTGTTTTTAGCTCTTGAAGGCGTGGATTTTGCGGGGCGGAGAAGCGCGTTCCCAGGCGCCGTGGCGCCCCGGAACAGGCCACCGGGTTCAGTAGATCTGATCCGGCCTCTTGTCGTCGTCGCCCAAGCTGAGGGACCAGGCCTCGCCTGAGGCCACGGTGATGGTATCGGTGCGCACCGCATAGCCCGACACGACCAGCTTGTAGGAATATTTGCCGGGCGGCAGATCCAGCGTTTGTGGGTGATTGACGCCGCCCGCGATCTTGATGGTCTGATCGTTGATCGTGAGCGAAGCCGTGTCTGGCGCGAGATAGCCGAATATCAGCCGCGCTTGTCCTGCTATCGGCAGGAAATTGGCCTTCGCCGCGGCCTCCGTATTCCGCTGCACCAGGCTGACAATGGTCTCGTCCTGCGCGCGGCCAAGCTTCAGGGTGGCCGGCCCCTTGGGTGAGGCGAAGGCGAGCTGCACATGATCGGCGGCAACCACAGTGCTTTCAGGCCTTTCCTCCCAGCCACGCTTTGCGAGCTCCCTGCGGTAGAAGGCGAGCACATCGCTGAGCTGGGCCTGCACATGGGCTTCGAGTCCGACCCGCAGCGGGATTTCGATGCCGGTCATATGGGTGGTGTTGGAGCTGGAGAAGTTGTGTTGCTTCGGCACCGGCATCTCGGCGTCTGGATCCGCCGGTGTGAGTGCGGCCGAAGTTTGCGGTGACGGGTGCGGCAGCCATCCGCCGGCGCCTGCGGCGACCAGGCCGCCCGCGAGAAGAGCGAGGCCGCACGCGAACAGCCGCCATCGTGCCGGGACCTTCGTTCTGCGCCTCACCGTCGTCATGCCACTCTCCAGGGATGTCGCGCGTTGTAGTCTTCGCGCGATGCAGCGGCTGCGACACAGTCGCCGCCGCCTCCGGACGACTAGTCGCCCCACCAACTGGACAGGTTCAACCTGGCCGTTACAGGCACAGGCGGCGGGATCAATACATCTGAAGCGGCAGCACGTCGTCGCTTGGCCCCACCAGGAGGCCCCAGGCGTCGCCGGCGGCAACGGTCAGGGTTTCGTTGCGAGCGGGCTGCCCGGGCAGGCGCAGCGCGTACTGATACTTGCCGGGCGGTAGATCCAGCATCGGGCCTTTCGGCGATTGCGGGCCGCCGGCGCCGGCAACGCATCCAGCGCGCCAAATGAAGAATCCACTGCCGGCACTCCCTTCTATACGCGATGATATTTCGCGCGGGCTTTCGAAGCGGATCCCGCCGAACGATTTCTCAGCGAAGAAGGATGAGTCGTGGCGTTGGGGCCGACATGAATCGCCACGACTTGTCGCGCTCAGTCCCTCGCTCTTTCGAGCGCGTGTCGAATGACCTTTTGCTCATCCTCCGTCATCTGCGTCGCGCCAAGCTTGAAGGTCAGCTTGTCGATCTTGCCGGTGAAACGGAAGGGCAGCTTATAGCTGTCGTCCACCGTCGTGCGGGTGTCGCTGCCGATGTCAAACGTTTCGTCGATGGCCATAAGAAACGGAATCGTGTGCGGGATCGTCTTTGCGGCCACCAGCTTGCCATCGGCCGTCAGTACACCGGTGCCACCCTTACCCGGGCCGGGTCCGTTGTACTTGAAGTCGAATACAATGGTGTGCTTGCCCGGCTTGAGCGCATCGGTAAACAAGTCGCGACCGCCAATGCCGCCTTCCCAGCGGTACCGTTCTAGATCGAGCAGGTTATAGACGAAGACAGGCTTGCCTTTGAGCAGGTAGAGGGCGTATCCGCCAAAGCGACCGCCTAGAGTTGCGATCATTCCTTCCGCGCCGCCCTTAGGAACGGTAACCTCGGCCGTGATCGTGTAATCCTTATTGAGAAGGCTCGGAGCGTTAGCGTCAGGGATGCCAGCGTTCTCACCAGAATATGTGAAAACGGTTCGTCCGGCGGTCGCGCTTGGGCGCGGTGTCACAATGCGGGGCAGGATCGAGTTGTCCAGCGGAAAGACCTG
The DNA here is from genome assembly GCF_052076025.1 of Bradyrhizobium sp. 956_D2_N1_4. Lineage (NCBI taxonomy): Bacteria > Pseudomonadati > Pseudomonadota > Alphaproteobacteria > Hyphomicrobiales > Nitrobacteraceae > Bradyrhizobium > Bradyrhizobium sp. 956_D2_N1_4. The sequence continues at coordinate 7,901,308 of NZ_CP197237.1, forward strand.
GTATTTCGCCGCCTCCGACAGGAACAACGCTTGCAACTCCTTGAGCTTGTCGGGATTCTTGGCTGCGAGGTCATTGGCCTGCGAGTAATCCTCAGCGATGTTGTAAAGCTCCCATTTGTAATTGTTGACGTCGGGTAGCTTTGCCGTTCCCAGAAGCCAGGGAGGGACAGGCGGTGTGGTGCATGCATACCAACCATCGTGATAGATGCCGCGGTTGGCGAACATCTCGAAGTATTGCGTGTCGCGCTTTGACGGTGCATTGGCGTTGGCCTGGTCGAACGTATAGGCCATGCTCACGCCCTCAATGGGCCTTTGCTTGATGCCATTGACAGTGTCGGGAGCCTGAATGCCGGTGGCTTCAAGAATCGTCGGCACGATGTCGATCATGTGATGGAATTGGCTGCGGATGCCGCCAACGTCCTTGATGTGGCCGGGCCATGAGATGGTCATGCCTTGCCGGGTGCCGCCGAAGTGCGATGCCACCTGCTTGGTCCATTTGAACGGGGTATCGAAGGCCCACGACCACGCCACCGACATATGCGGATAGGTCTTGTCGGAGCCCCAATCCTCGTAATGCAGCATCAGCTCGGTTTCGGGCAGTTTCAGAATGCCGTTGTAGGCGGTCAGCTGGTTCGGGGTGCCCTCGAGCGTGCCTTCGGCGCTGGTGCCGTTATCGCCGCTGATGTAGATGATCAGCGTGTTGTCGAGTTTGCCCATGTCCTCGACCGCCTGGATGACGCGGCCGATTTCGTAGTCGGTATAGGCCGCATAGCCGGCAAACACCTCGGCTTCGCGCGCGTACAATTTCTTCTGGATGAACGAGAGCGAGTCCCACTTCGGCAGCGTATCCGGCCAGGCGGTGAGCTGGGTGTTCGCCGGGATAACCCCGAGCCGCTTCTGGTTGGCGAAGATCTGCTCGCGCAGCTTCTCCCAACCCATGTCGAACTTGCCCTTGAACTTCTCGCTCCATTCCTTCTTCGGCTGATGTGGCGAATGGGTGCCGCCGGGCACGTAGTAGACGAAGAACGGCTTCTCGGGCGCCGCCGCGTTCAGTCCGTTCATGTAGTTGATGGCGTCATCCGCCATGTCGGTGATGAGGTTGTAGCCGGTCTTCCCGACCCATGGAAAAACCTGGCTCGTGTTGCGGAAAAGGTAAGGCGTCCACTGGTCGGTCTCGCCGCCCATGAACCCATAAAAATACTGAAATCCCATGCCGATTGGCCATTGGTCGAACGGCCCGGCCGAGCTGTACAGATAGGTCGGGGTGTTGTGGTTCTTGCCGAACCATGAGGTGGCAAATCCATTGTCCCGAAGGATAGTCCCGACCGTTGCACTGTCGGGGCCGATGACGGAATCGTAGCCCGGATAGCCGGTGGACATTTCACCGATCACGCCAAACCCGACCGAGTGGTGGTTGCGGCCGGTGATCAGCGCTGCCCGCGTCGGCGAGCAGAGCGCTGTCGAGTGAAACTGCGTGTAACGCAGGCCCGCCTTGGCGATGCGATCCATGTTCGGGGTCGGGACCACCCCACCGAAGGTGCCGGTCACGCCATAACCCTGGTCGTCGGTCATGATCAGCAGCACGTTCGGCGCGCCTTTGGGCGGCACAACGGACGGTGGCCAGTATGGCTTGGAGTCCGTGGCATCTTCCTTGATCACGCCTTCGAACTTCGGAGGCTCAGGCGGAAGCTGCTTGCCATCGATGGTTGTCGTGGCGCTCGGCGAACCCGGCGTGCCGGTGGTTTGCTGCGCGAGGCTGGTCGTCTCCAGCGCGCACAGCATAAAAGCGACCGTCAGTGCGGTGCCGCAAAGCAGCAAGTTGCGGTGGTTTAGTAAGCGGCTTTCTGGCTTTGAGCTATCGTCAACGTGACGGGTACGCGTCATTGGAAGCTCCCTCTTGGAGACGTCAGAACCCTGTTGACGCCTATTCGGGAGGCAATGCCGCAACGCTCTGTTGATCTAGATCAACTTTCCGCCCACGGCTCCGAAACGCCGGCTGCGCGTGGGCGCACCTGCTTCGTCGCACCTCAATACATTTGCAGCGGAAGCACGTCGCCGCTTGGTCCCACCAGGAGGCCCCAGGCGTCGCCCGCGGCAACGGTGAGGGTGTCGGTGCGGGCGGGCTGACCGGGCATACGCAGCGCGTACTGGTACTTGCCGGGCGGCAGGTCGAGCATCGGGCCTTTCGGCGATTGCGGGCCGCCGGCGCCGGCCGCGATCTTGATGGTCTGCTTGTTGATCGTCAGCGATGCCTCCTTCGGCCCGATATTGCCGAGCATCAGCCTCGCCTGTCCCGCCTTGGGCATGATGTCGGCCTTGGCCGCTGCCTGCGGATTCCGCTGCACCAGGCTGACCGTTGTCTCCTCCCTGGCGCGGCCGAGCTTCAGCATGGCCGGACCCTCCGGCGAGGTGAACGCCAGCTCCGCCCGCTCGGCGGTAACAGTCGCGCCGTCAGTCTTTTCCTGCCAGCCGCGCTTGGTGAGCTCTGCGCGATAGAAGGCGAGGACATCTGAGAGCTCAGCCGGAATGCTGGCTTCAAGCTCCTTGCGGAACGACTGGTCGCTGCCGGGGAATTTCGTCGAGCTGATCCCGCTTGATGAGCGCTGCGTCGGCACGGGCAGGGCGGAGTCGGGATCGGGCTTCAGCGGCTCGGTCGATTTGGCCTGCATGGCCTTGGATTCTGTCGGTTTGGATTGTGCCGATTTGGTCTCGACCGGCTTCGCCGCGGCCACGACCAGGCCGGAGCCGGTGGCGCTGACATTCACTTTCGGGCCCATCTGCATCACGGTCATCGAGATCGACTTGCCGCCCTTGGAGAACTCCATCACCGCCATGTTGGGCTGGTTGATGACGGAGGGCTGCTCCTTCCAGCCCGCATTCTTCAGGGATGCGCGGTAGAAGGTGCCGAGCGCCTTCACGCTCGAATTGGAGGAGAATTCGAGCCGGCCGTCGCCGCCTTCGAACGTCACGCCTTCGGCGGTCTCGGGCAGCGGCACCGGTGTCTTGCTGTTGGCGAGCGCATTGAGCGGCGCATCGGAGAGCGCGGCGGCCTGCACCTTGCGCCGCGCCTCGTCGGCGGCGATCATCTTCTGTGCGGCTCCTGCGGCATCGCTGAAGAACTTGTCGTCGGCCTCCTTCTTCGCCTTGGCGCGGGCGGCAAGCGCGGAGTCCTTCACCTGCGCGGTCAGGCTGACCATGGTGAAATCGTATTTGCGGCCGAGCCGCAGCACGCCGGTTTCCTCGGCGTTGGAGATCTTGATCGCGACCTCGTCGCCGGGCGCGAGCGGCGCGCTGCCATCCTCCTGCCAGCCACGCGCGGCGAGCTCGCGGTGATAGAAGGCCAGCACGGCGGGCAGCTCGGCCATCGCGGCGGCCGACATCTCGCGCTTGTTGGAGCTTGCGCTGCCGAGGCCCCTGGCCGTCTTGGTCGGGTTCGGCCGCGGCAGCCCGGCCAGATCGCTATCGGCTTTGAGCTCGCTGGGCAGGGCGAAGGGCGCGACGCGGATATCGACATTGGTGCGGCCGTCGTCGCGGCGCGTCAGTGTCAGCATGACCGGCTTCTGCTGGTAGAAGCCGGTGTCCTTGCTGTCGGGGTGCGCGTAGAAGGCGCGCAGGCCGTTGGGAACGGTTTCATCGAGGCTGGTCGTCCAGCGCGCGGCGGTTTCCGGCGTGAGCTTCTGCCAGCCGATCGCAGCCATCTGGCTGGCGTAGAAATCCGACGTCGCATCGAGCGCGCTCGGCGCGATGCAGCCGAGATAGGGCCGGGTCCCATCGAACATGATGTCGCTCGCGCCGTCCGGAAACGGCACGTTCCCGTAGATCCGGTCGGTCGTGTAGTAGACCACGGATTGATCGGGCCGGCCGAGGGCCTGCGTGAAGTGAACCGAAAGGCCCTGTCGTCCCTTCTTGAAGTTTAGCGTGGTGCTCTTCTCCTCCAGCGGCCTCACATAGGGCACCCAGCCGTCAGCGCTCAGGAGTTTCTTCACCGCCGGCGATGTCACGGCTTCCGGCGTCGGCATGCGGTATTCGACGCGATAGGGATCGGGGCGCGAGGTGTCTTCCACCGCGCCCTCGAGCTGCGGCAGCGCATGGACGTCGACGATGCCTCCGTCGGCGGCGGCCGCAATCGAGCAGCTCGCCATCAGGACAAGGCCGCAGGCAAGCAGCTGCCATCGTGCCGGGACTGGCGTCCCGCGCGGGATCATCGACATCGTCACGTCTCCTGGATATCGCGCAAGGCTCAGGCGCGCGCATTTGCAGGCTGCGACACCGTCGACGCGGCCTCAGACGAGAAGTCGCGGCAGAAACCCGGGAGGTTCAATACAGCAGGAGCGGCGACCATGCCTCTCCGTCGCGCCCGACCGTAAGCTCCCAGGTATCGCCGGCAGCGAAGTTGAGGATGTTCGTCGTGGCTGGATGGCCCGGCACGCTCACCTCGTAGGAATATCTGCCGGGCTGCAGATCCAGCGAAACCGCGTAGGCGCCGGCGGCGTGCTTGATGGTCCGGTCGTTGATCGTGAGCGAGGCTTCCGTTTCGCTGATATTGGAGAACACCAGCTTCGCCTGGCCGGGCTCGGGCATCACGTTCGCATTGGCCGCGACAGATGCGTTCTTCTGCACGAGATTGACGGCGGTGCTGGCGTCCTTGCGGTCGAGCGCCAGCATGCCAGGTCCGAGCGGGGAGGCGAAGGCGAGCTGGACGTGATCGGCGGAGACCACCGCGCCATCGCGCTGCTCCTGCCAGCCGAGCTTGCTGAGCTCGGTGCGGTAGAAGGCGAGGACGTCGCGGAGCTCGGCGGGCACGGTGGCCTCCAGCCTTGTGCGGAGCGGCGTTTCAACGCCCTTGACGACGGTGGTGTGCGTTCCTCGGTAGCTGTAACGGGTTGGCGCGGGCAGCTTGGCAGCGGGGTCCGGCGTGAGCGCCGACGCGAACAGCGGCGACAGATGCGGCACCCAGGCGCTGGCGCTTGCTGCGAGCATGCAGACCGCGAGCAAGAGCAGGCCGCACGCAAACGCCAGCCATTGAGCCGGGACTCGCGCCCCGGTCCTTACCGTCCGCATCTCATTCTCCAGGGTTTTCGCGCGTGACGTCATTTGCGCGCTGGCGAAGGCCGTGACAGGCATCGCCGCGGCCTCAAAGGCTAGTCGCGATTGCAAACGGCCGGGTTCAACGGCGCGGTCTATCGCCGGGCGGAGACACGTCCGCTCTCGACGTCAAAGACATCGCCGCCTGCGCCAATGTCGGCGAAGGCGGCCGGGTCAGCGCCGGTCAGCCACACCTGCGCGCCGAGCTTGCGCAGCTCCTCGAACAGCGCCGCGCGCCGGTTCGGATCGAGATGCGCTACGACCTCGTCGAGCAGCAGCAGCGGCACGATGGCGGTCATCTCGGCGACCAGGCTCGCATGCGCCAGCACCAGGCCGATCAAGAGCGCCTTCTGCTCGCCGGTCGAGGCATCGCGCGCCGGCATGCTCTTCGGCGCATAGATCACCTGGAGATCGGTGAGGTGCGGGCCGTCGGTGGTGCGGCCGGCGATGGCGTCGCGCGGGCGGTTATCGCGCAGGATCTGGCGGTAGCGGTCCTCGACCGACGTCGCGGTCTCCGTGAGCAGCGCGTTCTCCATCCAGCCGTCCAGCGCGATTTGCGCGGACGGAAAGGCGGATTCCTGCGCGCGCGCGTTGAGCATGCCGGTGAGGCGCGCTGCGGTCTGGCCGCGCGTTGCGGCGACCGCGACCGCAAGCTCTGCGGTCTCGCGCTCGATCGCATCACACCAATGGTCGTCGTAATTGCGCGTCTCGAGCAGGCGGTTGCGCGACCGCAGGGAGCGTTCGAGCGCGGAGATGCGGCTGGAATGCTCGCTGTCGATCGCCAGCACCAGGCGGTCGAAGAAGCGCCGCCGCTCGGAGGCCGCGCCCATGAACAGCCCGTCCATCGCCGGCGTCAGCCACACCATGCGGATATGGTCGCCGAAGGCGGTGGCCGAATTGACCGGCTCGCGGTCGATGCGGCAGCGCCGGCTGACTGCGGCGTCCGCGCGTGGCGCGTCGATGCCGGTGCCGAGCGTGGCGAGCCCCAGCGCGCCCTCGACCTGCGCGGACACGGCCCAGGAGCCGTCGCCCTGGTTGTCGGCGACATCTTCCAGCGTGGCGCGCCGCAAGCCGCGGCCCGGCGACAGGAACGAGATCGCCTCGATGCAATTGGTCTTGCCGGCCCCGTTCGGCCCGACCAGCGCCACCATGTCAGCCGCCGTCTCGAGCCCCGCCGCCCGATAATTGCGAAAATGCGTCAGCGTCAGGCGTTGAATGCGGGAGGGGGTCATATCACTCTGTCATTGCCGGGCAGTGCCTTCCCTCCCCCCTTGTGGGGGAGGGTGGCGCCTCACGAAGTGAGGCGACGGGTGAGGGGTATCTTACCGCCCGGCAAGCTTTGCAAGGATGTCTTCCAACACAGAAGTGGGTTGCTGCAGCACGTCATTGTTCCAGTAGCGCGCTATGGCGAAACCTTCGGCGGACAAGGCCGCGTCACGAGCTGCGTCGCTTTCTGATTCGGCATGTTGGCTTCCGTCAATCTCGATCACGAGTCTTTTCTCGAAACAGACAAAGTCGAGAATGTAGTTCTTGAACGGCTCCTGTCGGCGAAACTTGAATGTGGAGAGCCGACGATCCCTCAGCAAGCGCCACATTGCCCTTTCGGCGTCAGTCGGCTCGTGCCGCATCTTCCGTGCAAATTGGCGGAGAGGCGGGGAGGTGGGTCGATGGGACGGGTCTCGTGGCACCAACCCCTCACCCAAGTGAGTTTGCGTCAAACACCGGTGCAGCCCTCTCCCACAAGGGGAGAGGGCGCAGTAACGTGCATCGCGCTTGGGTCTAAAGGCAGTGTGCGCTGGCGAGGGAACACGTCCCTCACACCCGCATCGGCATCAGCACGTAGAGCGCGCTCTTGTCGTCCTTGTCCTGCACCAGGGTCGGCGAGCCGGGGTCGGCGAGCTTCAGCGTGGCGACGTCGCCTTCGATCTGGGCGGCGATGTCGAGGAGGTAGCGCGAGTTGAAGCCGATATCGAGGGCGTCGGAGGCGTATTCGACTTCGAGCTCTTCGGTTGCGCTGCCGGAATCAGGGTTGGTGACCGATAGCACCAGCTTGCCCGGCGACAGCGAGAGCTTCACGGCCCGGCCGCGCTCGCTGGAGATGGTGGAGACGCGGTCGACTGCGTTCTCGAAATCCTTCTTGTCGACGACGAGCTCCTTGTCGTTGCCCTGCGGGATCACGCGGCCATAGTCGGGGAAGGTGCCGTCGATCAGCTTCGAGGTCAGCACCACATTGCCGATGGTGAAGCGGATCTTTGCCTGCGACAGCTCGATCGTGACTTCGGCCTCGTTGTCCTCGATCAGGCGCTGCACCTCGCCGACGGTTTTCCGCGGCACGATCACGCCGGGCATGCCGTCGGCGCCCTTGGGCTGGACCAGGTCGAGCTGGGCGAGCCGGTGGCCGTCGGTGGCAACGCCGCGCAGGGTGGCGGCCGTGGCCGTGCCCGCGGCATGCAGATAGATGCCGTTGAGGTAATAGCGCGTCTCTTCGGTCGAGATCGCGAACTGGGTGCGGTCGATCAGCCGCTTGACGTCCTTGGCGGCGAGCGAGAACGAATGCGACATGTCGCCGGCCGCGAGATCCGGGAAATCATTTTCCGGCAGGGTCTGCAGCGTGAAGCGCGAGCGGCCGGCGCGGATCGCCAGCACGGCGCGGTCGCCGTCGGCCTCCAGCACGATCTGCGAGCCATCGGGCAGCTTGCGCACGATGTCGTAGAACATGTGCGCCGGCACGGTGGTGGAGCCCGCGGTCGCGGTTTCGGCCGGGAGCGTCTCGGTCACCTCGAGGTCGAGGTCGGTCGCCTTCAGCGACAATTTCGCGTTCTCGGCGCGGACCAGCACGTTGCCGAGGATCGGAATGGTGTTGCGGCGCTCGACCACGCGGTGGACATGACCCAGCGATTTCAGGAGTTGCGCGCGTTCGACCGTAACCTTCATTGCACTACTCGCCCGATCCCCAAGGAAACACAACGTTGGAAAAGCCGGGCGGCGGGACGCGCGCCACGGCATCGAAGACCCCGAAAAGCCGGATCATCCAGCCGATATGACCAAAGCCGTCAGGGTCGCGCAAGGTGGCGCGGAAAGCCATCCGTTTCAAGGGATTGGGGGGTGGTTCCCCACGATTTACAGCCCAAAAGGAGGGCGGCCGTCCCGGCAAACGAACACCGCCGCCCAGGCATGGCCGGGGCGGCGGGAGAATGGCAGGAGCCTTAGGCGTTTATTCCTGAAGCTGGCGCTTCAGCGACTCGACTTCCTCGGACAGCGCCGTGTCCTTGTTGACCAGCGCCTCGATCTTGCGCACGGCGTGCAGCACCGTGGTGTGGTCGCGCCCGCCGAAGCGGCGGCCGATCTCGGGCAGCGAGCGCAGGGTCAGCGTCTTGGCGAGATACATCGCCACCTGGCGCGGACGGACCACGTTGGCGGTGCGGCGCGAGGACAGGAGGTCGGAACGGCTGACATTATACTGCCGCGCCACCACGCGCTGGATGTCCTCGATCTTGATCCGCTTCGGCTCCTGCGGCCGGACCAGATCGCGGACCTCGCGCTCGGCCATCTCCAGCGTCACCGGCTGGTTGTTCAGCTTCGAATGCGCGAGAAGCCGGTTGATCGCGCCTTCGAGGTCGCGGCCGTTATGGGTGATGGTGCGAGCCAGATAGAGCAGCACCTCCTCCGGCACGTCGAAGGTGGCGTGATGGGCGCGGGCCGCCGCGACGCGCGACTTCAGGATGCCATGCCGCAGTTCTTCGCCGAGCGAGCCCATCTCGACCACGAGACCGCCGGCGAGGCGCGAGCGCACGCGATCGTCGAGGCTTTCGAGGTCGGACGGCGGACGGTCGGCCGCGATCACGACCTGGCGGCCGGCATCGATCAGCGCGTTCAGCGTGTGACAGAACTCGGCCTGGGTCGACTTGCCCTGGAGGAACTGCAGGTCGTCGATCACCAGCACGTCGATGCCGCGCAGCGCTTCCTTGAAGGCGAGCGCCGTCTGCGTCTTCAGCGCGGCGACGAAGCCGTACATGAATTTTTCGGCCGTGAGATACAGCACCTTGCGCTCGTTGCCGGAATTGCCGGCCCAGGTCACGGCCTGGAGCAGATGCGTCTTGCCGAGACCTACGCCCGCATGGATGTAGAGCGGGTTGAACATGACGGGATCGCCGCGACGCCCTTCGGCGACCTGACGTGCCGCCGCATGCGCCAGCGTGTTGGAGCGGCCGACGACGAAGCTTGCAAAGGTCAGGCGCGGATCGAGCGGCGAGCCGCCGAGCGCGTCGTGGTTTGCGGAGACCGGCGCAGTCGCCGTCGAGCGCAGTTCCGGCGCGGGTGCGCGGCGTGTTTCGACCGGCGCAGGCGTCTCCTTCTGCTGCACGACCGGGCGCACCGCGGAGCGAACGGTGAGATCGATGCGATGAACTTCCGGCGCCTCGGCCTGCCAGCACGACAGTACGCGCTCGGCATAATGCGCCTGAATCCAGCTCTTCAGGAAGCGCGTCGGCACCGAGAGCCGCACGCTCTCCTCCTGCACGCCTTCCAGATCCATACGGGCGAACCAGCTCGTATAGACGTCTTCGCCTACGTTCGAGCGCAGCCGGCTCTTCACGCGTGACCAGCGATCCTGTTCCGATGTGTTCATCGTCAAAAAACTTCTATTGAGAGATAAAGTTGCGTTGTGAGTGCCATGAAGGGGTCCCGCCAGGATCCTTCAAAGGGCACGACCTCGAGCGATTCCATCGTCGGACACAGCTCCGCCGTTCGGCGCGAACGCCGCGGGTCGGACTGGCGATGTCAGAGATGGAGGGGTCGCGAGGTCAGCGCGTACTCGGCGCTCCGTCACACGCGGGAGGCTGGAGGTTGGGCTGATCTAAACCGGCATCGTTGGAGTAGGTGGCTTGTTTCAATACCGCGTTGAGTCCGTAAGACATGATACCCTCCCCGTCCTGCCGTGATTGCTCACGGCAAGGTCCTGCGTGTCCTGAAGACAACTGCGACTGAAGTCGCCGATGTCCCGCCCGTCTGCACTGTTCGTCCGCTCGGCTACGCCATCACGTGTGTCGCGGTAGTTTCATGACATCTCTCGTTTGCGTCTGGCGCGAGCGGGATCGAAGATCCCACTTGGAGACATTCAGACAAAGAGCTACCGTTCCCATATTGCTATGGGTTTTGAACCGACAATCGCTTGTTGAAGCGTCGCCTACGTGCACACCGCCGCCGATTTGCACGCTCGCCCCGTTTCTAAAACCGCGCTGGTCTTGAGATCGTGGGCGCTGCGGACGACTTAAGGAATACACTATGCGGAAAGACTCGCAACGAAATTGATTCACACTTGAGGCGACTAAAAACTTGACCAGCGTTAACGGCGCGCGGGAGTTGTGCACAGGCTTGCGAGCAAGAGTTTGAATCCGTGCACAGATTCGAAGGCGCCGCGCGTCATGTGACAAATCTCCGCCACCGCCAAAAATTTTTTACAAAAGCGTCACGCGCACGCCTTGCGGGCAATTTTTCCAAATGCTTGTCGGCGCTATGTCGATAAGTGATTATTGAGACACCGCTTTTTGAGTCTCGTTTCGCAGGGTAACTCCATCGCGAGCCGGTTCCGGGAAAACTACGGTGTGCAGAACTCTCGCGCGCGCGGATTCAACTTAAGCCCGCCCCGCAGGGGTTTTTCGCAGCGCAGTGAAAGTTTCCGCTGTTGCAAAAACATCCGCCAGTGAAATTACGGGCGCAGCGCAGCGAAGACGACACGAGTCTTCCAACGGAAGAGTGGTCGCCCAACGACCGCAAGCGTGAATTGTGACAGGCAACAAAAAGCCCGGCGCGAGCCGGGCTGATTGACGAGCGCGATGTCGATCCGATCAGTCGATCGGATGACTCGACGAGCTTACTTCGCGAGCTTGGCGATCTGCGCGGTGAGCCGGGAGACTTTGCGGCTCGCGTTGTTCTTGTGAACGATGTTGCGCTGCGCGGCCTGCATCAGCGCGGGCTCGGCGCTCGCCATCGCCTTCAGCGCGGCGGCGCGATCGCCGGTGGCGATGGCTTCTTCGACGGTACGCACGGCACCGCGCATCTGGGTGCGGCGCGACTTGTTGACGGCAGTGCGGCGGGCGATCTTGCGCGTCGCTTTCTTGGCGGAAGTGGTATTGGCCATGGTCTCAATATCCTTTGCGGTACCGGTCGCGTCTTGTTCGGGTAGCGCCGGCTGCTTGACCGCTTAATCGACGCTCGGATTTAGGGTGTTCGGTTGCTGGGCTGTTCCCGGAACATGAGCGACGGCCTTGCGGTCGTCTCTGAGGCTCCAAGCCTTTAAAGCTCATGGAGCCTGCAACTGCTCAAAGAACAGCGGCGGCAGGATTGCGCCCACCGCCAGTTGGCGCCCTTATAGAGGGGGTCTGCGGCACCGTCAACGCTTTCCGGGGCTGGAAAACAGGCCCTGAGAGCTCCAGCGCGCGCCGTAACGCCCTGAAGAGGTTGAATTTCTGCCGTCGCCCGGCTATTGGCTGGCGGCATTGCAGAGGTCGTCCGATCGGACGACCATATAGGTGAGGCATGATCCGCGGCTTTTTCCGACTGATTGGGCTGTTGCTGCTGGCCGGCGGGTTCATCTTCATGGTCTATGACGGCGCCCGCTGGGTGGCCGACCAGACCCTGCGGTTCACCCGGTTCGGCCAGTTCTGGAACGACATCAACCAGGCCAGCCAGACGGCGTTCCGCACCTGGGTCGAGGCCAAGGCGCCCTGGCTCTGGACCTCGGTGATCCGCCTGGTGCTGGATCAGCCGGTTTTCGCCGTGCTCGGCATTTTGGGCATCCTGCTGATGATCCTGTTCCGCCCGCGGAAACCCTTGATCGGATATTCCCGGGATTGATCTTTCAATTCCCGCCGAGACTGAACCTCGCGTTGCCGGCAGCCGTAACAGGGCTGCCCCCTCCTGCGTAGATACCTATATTCCCACCTTGATCGCGAGCGCGCCGCCTGAGCCCTTGGCTTGTTGCATTGGCTCAAGCGACGGACAGCTCGTCTCGGAGAGCCAATCATGCTGTTCATGCGCAAGACCACCGCATTGCCGAGCGCCGCGGAAGCGCTGCCGGGCCGTGCGCAAGCCATTCCCACCGCGACCACCCATTTCGTCAACGGCGCGAAGTTGCAGCCGCCTTATCCCGCGGGTCTCGAGCAGGCCGTGTTCGGGCTCGGCTGCTTCTGGGGCGCCGAGCGCAAATTCTGGCAGCTCGGCGACGGTGTCTACGCGACCGCTGTCGGCTATGCCGGCGGCCACACGCCGAACCCGACCTATGAGGAGACCTGTTCGGGGCGCACCGGCCACACCGAAGTGGTGCTGGTCGTATTCGATCCGAAGAAGATCTCTTACGAGAAACTCCTGAAGACGTTCTGGGAGAGCCACAACCCGACGCAGGGCATGCGCCAGGGCAACGATGTCGGCACGCAGTACCGAAGCGCGATCTACACTTATTCAGATGCGCAGAAGAAAGCGGCCGATGAATCGAAGGCGCTCTATCAGAAGGCGCTTGCTGCAAAAGGTCTCGGCGCCATCACCACCGAGATCGCGCCCGCCGGCGCGTTCTATTTCGCCGAGGACTACCATCAGCAATATCTGGCGAAGAACCCCGCCGGCTATTGCGGCCTCGGTGGCACCGGCGTGTCCTGCCCGATCGGCGTGGGTGTGAGCGCGTAAGCTCGCCACGAACAACTCGTCATGCCCGGGACAAGCCCGGGCATGACGGAGTGTGCGGTGTCATCGCATCCGCATTGCCGCGCTGCCCCCCTCAACGCTTTGTTAACCATAACCAGTGCAAGACTGGGGCCGTCTCGTTTCGAGGGATTAGGTCCGGTGCCGGTTGCACGCGCGTTTCGATGGTCGATCTTGACAGCCTCCTTGGCAGCGTCCGCCGCGCTTGCCCTCGGCGGCTGCATGCAGACCGCCGGTCCCGTCGCGGTCATGCAGCCCCGTGCCGATCTCGACTCCATGGCCTATGGTCAGCCCTATGGCGCACCACAGCCGGTCGTCGTCGCCGACGGTGGCGGCGCCATCGGCGCGTTGCGCAATTCCTTTGCCTCGTCGCCTGCACCCATGCCGGTCGGCTACGCCGCGCCGATGGCGGCGCCAGTGCGCTACGACTCCTCCTATCATCTCGATGCCGGCGACAGGCTGCGCGTCGTGGTCTACGGCCAGGAAGGCCTCACCAACAGCTACGCCATCGATGCTGGCGGTTCGATCACCATGCCGTTGATCGGCGGGGTGCCGGCCCGCGGCCGCACCCCGGCGGGTCTCGCCGGTGAAATCGCCGCGCGCCTGCGCAACGGTTACATCCGCGAGCCCTCGGTCGCGGTCGAGATCGAAGCCTACCGCCCGTTCTTCATCCTCGGCGAAGTCACCGCACCCGGCCAATATCCTTATGTGCCGAACATGACGGTCGAAAGCGCGGTCGCGATCGCCGGCGGCTTCTCGCCCCGCGCCAAGCGCGACGTGGTCACCGTCACGCACACCGAAGCCGGCGGCGCGATGCGCGCCATCGTCCCGCTCGGCACTCCCTTGAGCCCCGGCGACACCGTGTTCGTCGGCGAGCGCTGGTTCTAGCTCACCGCCTGAAATCCAGCCGTCCGTTCGGAAAGCATCCGTCGATGCGCGTGCCATCGACCACGAGCCCGACCCATGGCCGCGTGATCGCAGGCGTGGTCAGATTGATGTACTTTCCGACCAGGCGCGCGCCCTCGCGCGCAGCATCGATCAGGCCGTGCCGGCGGCCTTGGTCCCAGTCGAAACGCAGATAGATCCGGCTCCCCGCGACGCGGACTTCGGCGCGCCCCTCTTTCCATCTGTCCGGCGTATCGCCCGCAATGGTCGGATCGGCGCCGCCATTCCATCTGCTAGCCCAGATGCCCTCGAGCGGATCGGAGAGGGCGGCAATGGATGTCCATGCCGCCGCGTTGATGTCGGCCGCATCGCCGGCCAGCGTGGCGGTCGCCGCGTAGTCCATGACTTCAGAATCGTCCGGGCCCGGGACGTCCATGGTTCCGAACGGATTGCGGATGACGAGGTGCGTGATGGCTTGCTGCATGGCGATCTCCCGGCGCGAGTTGGCTTGATCGGCCAGCTCTATCGCCGGGTGCCGTGATGCAGCCACCCGATTCCTGCTTTGAGTGGCGCGCGCTATTTCAAATGCTTCGCGAAAAATTCCATCGAGCGCGGCCAGGCGACATCCGAGCTCGCCTTGTCGTAGCTCGGCCGCTCGTCGCAATGGAAGCCGTGCTGGGCGCCTGGATAGATGAAGACCGCCACATCCGGCCGCTTCGCCTTGACGGTCTCGACGTCGGTCAGGGGAATGCCGGCATCCTTCTCGCCGAAATGCAGTTGCGTCGGCGCCTTCGGCGTCTCGTCGGCGAAGCGCACCACGGCGCCGCCGTAATAGCCGATCGCGGCCTTGAGACCCGACAGCCGCGTCGCCGCGACAAAGGCGACGCTGCCGCCCAGGCAAAAGCCGATGATGCCGACCGGCCCGACGCTCTTCACCGCGTCGATCGCCGCCTGCGTGTCGCGCAGCATCGCGTCCCAGTCGGGACTGGCGACGAACTTGCGCGCCTCGGCGATCTCGTCGGGCGTGTAGCCCGACTGGAAATTCGGCGAGGTCCGGTCGAAGATCGACGGCGCGATCGCGACATAGCCTTCCCCGGCGATGCGGTCGCAGACCGAGCGGATGTGGTGATTGACCCCAAAGATCTCCTGGATCACCACCACCGCGCCCTTCGGGGCGCCTGAGGGATCGGCGCGATAGGCGCCGAGCTGGAAATTGTCGGAAGCCGTCAGCTTGATGTCCTGTCCCACGCGGGTTGTCCTTCTTTGTTGTCGATCCGAAATTTCAGCTCTCTGCCCTCATCCTGAGGAGCGCTCCAACGGAGCGCGTCTCGAAGGATAGAGGCCCGTGAACGCATCAGCGTGGCCTTCATCCTTCGAGACGCTTGCTCCGCAAGCTCCTCAGGATGAGGGGAGGCGGCTGTGCGTCGCTCTCACTCCCACATCCAGTTCTCGCCGTAGTCTTCCTTCCATCCCGCCAGCCGTCCGTGACGGAACTGCAGGAACAGGCGATGGCGGTAGGGGATCAGACCGCTGCCGCCGAGGTTGCGAAGCGCGAGATAGATCTCGTTGCCGGGCCGCCCGCGCACATATTGCAGCGGCTGCCCCAGTGCCCGCGCGGTCTGCTCGGCATCCATGCCGAAGGCGAGCGGCGTGTTGTTCGACAAGGTCGCAACGAAGGGCCGGCGCGGCGGCGTGCCGCCAAACGGCTCGGCCTGCGCAGACATCGATAGCAGCACCGCGCTCGCAGCCAGTATCGCTTGCTTCATTGCCAGTGTCCCTATCCGACCGTCCTATCCCGGCAAGTTCTTCAGGAAAGGCGTCACCGCGTCAATAAAAGCCTTGGGCTGATCGATGTTGACGGCGTGACCGGCGGCGGGGATCACGACCTTTTGTGCGCCGGGAATCTTTGCGGCCATGTAGTCGGACGCCGCGAGGAACGGCGCGTCGTCGGCGCCGACCACGATGAGGCAGGGCACCTTGATGTCGGGGAGCAGCTCGATCACGCGGGCGTCGCGCTGGGTCAGCATGCCGCGTGCGGCGAGCGCCAATCCCCTGGCGTTGCGATGGCTCGCGGTGGCGCGCTCGCGTGTCGCCGACTTCAGCATGTCGAGACCTTCATGGTCGAGCTTGTCGGCGGTCGCAAGCGCCCGTGCGTTCCAGGCCTCGCGCGCGTCGTCCTTCTTGAAGCCGGGGCCGGTGTCGATGATCAGCAGGGCACGGGCGCGTTGCGGATAAGCGCGATAGAACGCGAGCGACATGTAGCCGCCGAGCGAGAGCCCGCCGATGATGGCGCGCTCGGCGCCGACCGCATCGAGGATCGCGGCCATGTCGCCGATGGTGAGCGCTTCGCTATAGGCATGGGGATCGTCGGGATAGTCAGACTGGCCGTGGCCGCGCATGTCCCACAGGACGAGCTTGTGGTCCTTCGCGAGCGCGTCGACTTGGCCATGCCACATCGCCGAGGTCGAGGAATAGCCGTGGGTGAGCAGCAGCGGCGGACCCTCGCCGTGAACTTCGTAGTAGATCCCGACGCCGTCCCGATCGATCTTTGGCATTGCTTCCGCCCTTGTTGTTCTATCTAGCCACGATGACGGTGCACCCTCGCCCCTTGTGGGAGAGGGTGGCTCGCCGCGTAAGCGGCGAGACGGGTGAGGGGTATCTCTCCGCACGCGAAACTGCCCATCGAGTTCGCGGACAGATACCCCTCATCCGGCGCTTCGCGCCACCTTCTCCCACAAGGGGAGAAGGGGCATCCGCGTCGGCGGTTGCACTTTAGCTCGCCAAGTTACCTGGAAGAAACTGCCCTGAACGCGATGGCACGCATGCCTGATGCATTCTCTGTTGCGTCCAGTCGCTGCATCAACGCCGTTGTCGCAACGCACAACACTGAGCTGCCGCGATAGTTTCGATCGATTCCAAATTGCATTTGCCTCTGGCTGTGAACCCGATCATTCTCGCGATCAAGGTGGGCGCCAGCCCGGTGGGCGTCCACTGTTCAAGTTGCCGCCGTAAGCGGCTTCATGCACCGGCAGGGGAAGACGCCTATGCCAACTCTCACCATCAACGGGCGGAGTCTGTCCGTGGATGCGGCGAACGACACGCCGCTCCTCTGGGCGATCCGCGAGCAATTGCAGATGACCGGCACCAAGTTCGGCTGCGGTGCCGGGCTGTGCGGTGCCTGCACCGTGCACGTCAACGGCGAAGCCGTGCGCTCGTGCCAGACCATGGTCGGCGATGTCGCCGGCAAGAAGATCACCACCATCGAAGGCCTTTCCGCCAAGGGTGATCATCCGCTGCAGAAGGCGTGGATCGCCGAGCAGGTGCCGCAATGCGGCTACTGCCAGTCCGGGCAGATCATGCAGGCGGCCTCGCTGCTGGCCAAGAATGCCAATCCGACCAAGGAGGAGGTCGTGGCGCATATGGACGGCAATCTCTGCCGTTGCATGACCTATTCGCGGATCCAGAAGGCGATCATGCGCGCCGCTACCGAGATGCGCACCGCATCCGTCTCCGGCAACGAACGGAGGCCCACATGAATAAGCACGTGAACACCATTACACCCGAGACGACCGATCTCAGCCGCCGCTCCTTCCTGGTCGGCACGGCAGCGACCGGCCTCGTGCTCGGCTATGCCGGCGTACCCGGCATCGGTGAGGCGCTTGCTGCGCCTTCGAACTTCGAGCCGAGCGTCTGGTATGCGATCGCGCCCGATGGCGTGGTCACCGTGACCTGCGGCAAGGCCGACATGGGCCAGCACATCGCCTCCACCATGGCGCAGATCGTCTGCGAGGAATTGGGCGCGAAGTGGAGCGACATGCGCGTCGCGCTTGCCTCCAACGATCCGAAGTTCAACGACCCCGTGCTGGGTGCGCAGATCACCGGCGGCAGCTGGTCGACCATGATGAACTTCGACGCGATGAGCCGGGCCGGCGCAGCCGGACGGACGGCATTGACGGAAGGCGCGGCTGCGGCGATGAGCGTGCCGGCGTCGGAGCTCGTGGTGCGCGATTCCGTGATCTCGCATCCGAAGTCGAAGAAGCAGATGTCGTTCGCCGATGTCGTGAAGAGCGGCAAGGCGACCAAGACCTTCACGCCGGACGAGCTGAAGGCGATCAAGCTGAAGACGCCGGACCAGTACACCATGATCGGCGTGTCGGTGCCGCAGCTCGACATTCCCTCCAAGACCAACGGCACGGCCAAGTACGGCATCGACGTGATGCTGCCGGGCATGGCCTATGGCGCGGTGGTGACGCCGCCGGTGCGCTTCGGCGCCACGGTGAAATCGGTCGACGACTCGGCTGCGAAGAAGGTGCAGGGCTTCATCAAGGCCATCACCCTCGACGACAAGACCGGCACGACATCGGGCTGGGTCGTCGCGGTGGCCAGCACCTACGCCAATGCCAAGAAGGCGGCCGCGGCGCTCAAGATCGCCTATGACGGCGGTCCGAACGCGAAGGTCTCGAGCGAGTCGCTGCTCGACGAAGCCAAGCGGCTTCAGAAGCTCGAGGATTCCGGCCAGTTCTTCGTCAAGGATGGCGATCCCAACGCGGCGTTCGGCTCGGCCGCAAAGGTGCTGGAGGCGGAGTACACTACCAGCATCAACATCCACGCGCCGATGGAGCCGATGAACGCCACGGCGGAGTTCAAGGGCGACATCCTGCACATCTATTCCGGCAACCAGTTCGCGACGCGCTCCGGCGCGATTGCGGCAGGCGCCGCCGGGATCGATCCGAAGTTCGTGGTGATGCACCAGATGTGGCTCGGCGGCGGTTTTGGCCGCAGGCTCGATGCCGACATGATGGTGCCGGCGGTGCAGGCGGCGAAGGCCATCGGCAAGCCGGTGAAGGTGATCTATACGCGCGAGAACGACATGACGATGGATTTCTCGCGTCCGCTCACCTACCAGAAGGTCAAGGCCGGCGTGGATGGCGACGGCAAGCTCGTCGCGCTCAGCCACGACGTCGTCTCGGCCTGGCCGACGGCGCGCTGGGGCATCCCCGACTTCCTGACGCCCTCGGTCGACAAGAAGGGCCCGCTCGATTCCTTCACGGTGAACGGGGCCGACTTCTTCTACACCGTGCCCAACCATTATGTGCGCGCGATCAAGAACGAGCTCGCGCACAATGCGACGCCGTCCGGGCAGCTTCGCTCGGTGGCGCCCGGCTGGACGTTCTGGGCGGTCGAAAGCATGATCGACGAGATCGCGGCTGCGACCGGCAAGGACCCGGCGCAATTCCGCATCGCGCTGCTCGACGGCAAGGGCAAGAACGACGGCGGCGCGCAGCGGCTGCGCAACACGTTGCTCGCCGCGATCGGGCTGTCCGGCTACGGTACCAAGCAATTGCCGAAAGGCGAGGGCATGGGCGTGGCCTGCGTCTCCTCGCAGGAACGCGCGACCGCGAGTTGGACGGCGTGCGTCGCCCATGTCGCGGTGGCGCCGTCGGGCGAGGTGACCGTGAAGAAGCTCACGGTCGCAACCGACGTCGGCACGCAGGTGCATCCCGACAACATCCGTGCCCAGGTCGAGGGCGCGGCGCTGTGGGGCTTGTCGCTGGCGATGTACGAGAAGGCGACGCTCAAGGACGGTGGCATCGAGCAGACTAATTTCGACAGCTACACGCCCTTGCGCATGAGCCAGATGCCCGAGGTCGCCGTCGCCGTGATCGCCAACGGCGAAAAGGCCACCGGCGTTGGCGAGCCCGCGGTGACGGTTATCGCCCCGGCAATCGGCAACGCCATCTTCAACGCCTCAGGCGCCCGCATCCGGGCCCTGCCGATCACGGCCGAGGCCGTGAAGGGGGCGATGAAGGCGTAGCGGAGCTGCGCTTGCCGAATGAGACAATCCGCCGGAGGCCATCCTTCGGCGGATTTTTTGCGCGGTTGCATCCCCACACTCACTGTCATGCCCCGCGAAGGCGGGGCATCCAGTACGCCGCGGCCTCTCAGCTCCGGCCGCGCCGCCTCGGCGTACTGGGTCGCCCGGTCAAGCCGGGCGACGACAGCGGAGAGTGGGCGAGAGCGCCCCAAATTCCCCTTTCCCATCAAGGCCCGTTCTACTGTGCATGGGGTTGTTTTCGCCGTTTTGACTGGAAGCAGGGCGGGGACCCAAATCCCTAAAATTGCGCGCAATTCCGGAGGGTTCCGTTGAGCACGCCTCTTAAGGGCCGGAGAACCTGATCCGGCTTAGGCTGACGCCAAATCCAGTCCCGTGCTCTGGGGAAGCCATGAACGCGCCAGCCAAATCCGCCGCCAAACGCCGGCTCTTGCTCGCTTCCGACCGGAGCGACGAGAGCACCGAGCTTGCCAGCATCCTGAAGGCCGTGGGCGACGTTTCGACGGTGACGACGCAGGACATTCCCGAGCAGCCGTCGCGCGATCTGTCCGGTCTCGTGGTCGACATCAATCTGCGCTCGCCCGAGAGCGTGCAGCGGGTGCGCAACAAGCTGCGCGGCGACGCCTATCGCACGATGCCGCGGCTGTTCGTGCTCGCCGATGCCCTGCATCACGGCACCATGCAGGCCTGGGCACTGGGCGCCACCGACACGATCTCGCGGCCGCTGCAGCCCGATGCGATTCTTCAGCGCATCCGCGCCGCGTTCCCCGACACTGCCACCTATGATGCGACCGATCGCGGCAAGACGCTCAACCGCGGCGTCGAGGCGGCGCATGCGGTGCTGGCGAAGATGTTCGAGAAGCTGCCGCTCGGCGTGCCCCTGACCTTCGACGACGTCATCGCCGCCGAGAGCAAGATCCTGAAGGCGATCAAGCATTCATCGCTGCGCGAATGGCTCACCACCGTCGGCTGCCATCATGTCGGCAGCTATCGCCACTGCCTGTTCGTCACCGGCTTCGCCGTCGCCTTCGCGCAGCATCTCGGCATGCGCGAGGATGACCAGCGTCGCCTGACCCGCGCCGCGCTGTTGCACGACGTCGGCAAGGCCTTCGTTCCCTCCGTGCTGCTCGACAAGCCGGGCAAGCTCACCGACGAGGAGATGGCCGAGGTGCGCCAGCATCCGCGCCGCGGCTATGACGCGCTCGCGGAGCAAGGCGGCTTCCCGCCGGAGATGCTCGACGTCGTGCTGCATCACCACGAATTCCTCGACGGCTCTGGCTATCCGAACGGCCTGTCGTCGAACCAGATCAGCGACATCGTGCGTGTGACGACAATCGTCGACATCTACGCGGCACTGGTGGAGAAGCGCGCCTACCGCATGCCCTTCACCCACTCGCGCGCCTTCACGATGATGGAAGGCATGGGCGGCAAGCTGGATCAGCAACTGCTGCAGGCGTTCCGGCCGGTGGCGCTGGGATCGTTTTGAGCGAGATGCCGTAGAGCGAGATGCCGTAGGGTGGGCACGCTTCCGCCTTCGCTCTTCGAGCTACGGCGGACAAGCCGCTTTGCCCACCCTACGAGAGTCGTCGTTTGGCGCGGCCGCTCACCCCACCATCTTCCGCAATTCCGCCTTCGCCACCTTCTCCAGCGTCGAGCGCGGCATGTCGTCGACAAGCCTGATTTCGCGCGGCACCTTGAAATCCGCGAGTCCCGCGCCGCAGGCCGCCATCACGCGATCATGCAGATCGGGCGCCGCGCCCGCGACGCCGCCGTGCGGGATGATGAAGACAACAGGCACCTCGTCCAGCATCGGGTGCTTCTTCGCCACCACCGCGGCTTCGCGCACGCCTGCTACCACCGCGATCACCTGCTCGATCTCGGAGGCCGCGACGTTCTCGCCGCCGACCTTCAGCATGTCCTTGGCGCGGTCGCCGAACCTGATGAAGCCGTTCTCCAGCCGCTCGACGCGGTCGCCGGTGAGAAAGAAGCCGTGCTCGTCGAAGCTTTCGCGCGTCGCCTTTTCATTGTGCAGATACTCGGCGAACAGCGACAGCCCAGGGATGCCCTTGATGGAGAGATTTCCGGTGTCGCCGACCTCGGTCCGCCGTCCATCATCGTCGGTGATGCGGATCTGATATTCGGGAGCCGCGCGCCCGATCGACATCGGGATGTTGGGCTGGTCGACCTCGCCGACGATGCCGTGGGTGATGGTCTCGGTCATGCCCCACCAGCCGATCATCTTGACGCCGAACGCGGCAAACGCCGGTGGCTCGTTGATCGCGGTGCCCCACAGGCGGAATTTGTGGCCTTTCGGGATCTCCTGCTCGAGCAGCGCCTTCATGCAGAACGGGATCGTCGAGGTCCAGGTCGAGCCATGCTCGCGCGCGACGCCCCAGAACCGGCTCGCGGAGAAGCGCGGCTGGATCACGCAGGTTGCGCCAACCCACAGCGTTGCCAGCATCGAATAGGCCAGCGCATTGGTGTGGAACAGCGGCAGATAGGTCTGATGCACGTCGCCTGCGTGAAGGTCCTCATGCGCGGCGTTGATCTTGGCGCCCCACAGCGCGTTGGCGTGGGTCCACAGCACCGCCTTCGGGCGCGAGGTCGTGCCTGACGTGTACTGCACGCTGCACGGCGCGAACGGGTCGGTCGCGCGAAGCGGCCGGTCAGCGCTATCGGCGAACAGTGAATCGAAACTGTCGCCGCGCGAGGCCGCTCGCGCGGGCGCCGCGCCCGCATCGTGCGAGGTCACCGCCAGCCAGCGGATGTTGCGGCAGCTTTGCGCGACGATTTCTGCATAGGCCGGCTGCGTGATCGCAGCGACCGCGCCGCAATGGTCGGCGAAATATTCCATCTCCGCCGGCGCCGAGCGGGTGTTGGTGGTCACCGCGATGGCGCCGAGTTCGACGCAGGCGAACCAGGCCAGCAGCGCCTCGATGCAATTGTCCAGATGAATGAGCACATATTCGCCCGGCTTCACGCCGCGCTTCGCCAGCCCCGCCGCGAGCGCGCCGACGCGCTCGTGAAACTCGCCATAGCTCCAGCGCCGCGCCGGCGCGTCGAACGGCGCCCAGATCAGGAACGCATGATCGCGGCGTACCGCGGCGCGCATCTTCAGCAGCCAGGGTACGTCGAGCCCGTCGAACGGCCCTACGAGTCCGGCTGCGGTCTGTTGGATAGGCATGAATCCTCCCCGTGCAGCCTGCATCTTGATGGCGGCTGCCTTTTGATTATTGCGTCTTCCTGCCATCGGAAGGCGCGGGGAGCAAATCGGCGGGGCATTTGCGGCAGTACGCGCTTTCTCCCCCGTCATTGCGAGCGCAGCGAAGCAATCCAGACGGTCTCCGCGGGGGGCAGTCTGGATTGCTTCGTCGCAAGGGCTCCTCGCAATGACGATGGGGCAGGCGGCGCGGCCTACCGACCACCGTCCTCGTACGACGAAATCTCGATCAGGCTGCCATCCGGATCCCGGCAATAGACCGAGCGCAGCGTGCCGCGGGCGCCCTGCTTGGGAACCGGGCCTTCCTCGATCGCGACGCCATGTGCCGTCAAATGCGCCACCACCTCGTCGGGCGCGGCAGAGGTGAGGAAACACAGATCCTCGCTGCCGGCGGTCTGATGGTCCGCGGTGAACCACTCCACCTTGTCGGCATCGCGCGGCCGGACGTTGATCTTCTGGTTACCGAATTGCAACGAAGTCCGCGGCGCTTTGCCGCCGCCGGGGTCGAACACCTTGACTTCCATGCCGAGAATCTTGCGGTACCACTCGGAGGTCACTGCGACGTCGGCGACGTTGATGACGAGATGATCGAGGGCTTCGACCTTGACCGGCATGCCTTATCCTTTCGTCGTGATGCGCCGGGCGCACTTTCCGCCTGCGGCAAGCTTTGTTACAACCGCGTCGACTTTGAAGCCATCTGGCTTTCAAGAACAACACGTTGGGAGAACCCTTGAGATGATCACTCGCCGTACCGCGCTGGGCCTGCTCGCAGCCAGTCCGCTTGCAGCCACCCCGCTGTCGAAGGCCCTTGCCGCCGACTATCCGGCCCGGCCCGTGAAATGGGTGGTCGGCTATCCGCCGGGCGGAGCCACCGACATCCTGGCGCGGCTGATCGGTCAGCGGCTGTCGGAGCGGCTCGGCCAGCAATTCGTCATCGAGAACAAGCCGGGCGCCGGCAACAATATCGGCACCGAATCGGTCGTCAATGCCGAGCCCGACGGCTACACGCTGCAACTGGTCAATCCGGCCAACTTCATCAACGCTTCGCTCTACACCAACCTCAAATTCAACTTCGTGCGCGATATCGCGCCGGTCGCCTCGTTCCAGCGGGTGCCGAACGTGATGACCGTCAACAAGGACGTTCCGGCCAAGAACGTCGCCGAGTTCATCGAATATGTGAAGGCCAATCCCGGCAAGGTGAACATGGCTTCGTCCGGCAACGGCACCTCGGTGCATCTGTCCGGCGAGATGTTCATGGCGCTGACCGGCTGCAAGATGCAGCACGTGCCCTATCGTGGCGCGGCGCCGGCGATCACCGACATGCTCGGCGGCCAGGTGCAGGTGATCTTCGACAACATGCCCTCGATCATCCAGCACATCCGCTCCGGCTCGCTTCGCGCGATCGGCGTCACCACCACGGAGCGCTCGCCGCAGCTGCCCGACGTCCAGGCGATCGCCGAGACCGTGAAGGACTACGAGGCCAGCGCGCTGTTCGGCATGGGCGCGCCGAAGAACACGCCTAAGGAGATCATCGCCAAGCTCAACAATGAGATCAATACGCTCATGAAGGAGCCCGACATGACCAAGCGACTGGTTGAACTCGGCGGCGAGCCGCGGGTGCAGACGCCGGAGGCGTTCGGCGAGGAGATCAAGGCCGAGACCGAGAAGTGGAAGAAGGTCGTCGAGTTCGCCGGCCTGAAGGTCGAGTAGCGATCTTGTGATCCCCGAGATTGGAGCCCTGCCGCCTGGCAGGGCTTTTTTCTTGCGTACTTCGTTCCGTTGATCTGGAATAAAACGGCGCGGCGAAACCTGATGATACATGGCGCGTATCTCGCCCTGTGAAGAGAGGAGTCTGGATCATGCGCAAGACGCAATTGGCGCTGCTGGCGCTGGGCGCGACGGTCCTTGCCGGCTTCGTCACCGTCACGCCCGCGGCGGCCCGCGACTATCCCTGGTGCGCCCAGGGCGGCGAGTATGACTATCCCGGCGAATGTGCCTACAGCACCTATGAGCAATGCCAGGCCAGCGTCTCCGGCCGCTTGCTGTACTGCGGGCCCAATCCTCTTGTGGCCTATGGCCAGGCGCCGCAGCCGCAACCTCGGCCGCACCGTCGCGCGCGGCCCGTCGCACCGTACTAGCCGCGCGCATTGCGCAGCCGCGTATTTTTGCGCGATCGCTCCGGAATAAACCGGCTCCGCGAGCCTTTCACTCTGTGAGGTCGGATGTCGCGCGGCGAACATGGGAGGTCGGTCATGGGCAAGGCGCAATTTGTGCTGGGCACCATAGTCCTTGTGTGGCTCGCTGGCGGGAGCCCGGCGCGCGCGGACTATGATTACGCGTGGTGCATTCAGAACTCGGAATACGGCTATCCCGGCGACTGCTCCTATCAGACCCGCGAGCAGTGTCAGATGAGCGCGTCGGGCCGCAAGGGCTATTGCGCGCAAAATCCTGCCCAGGTGGCCGTACGGCCTCCGCTTCAGCCGTCACTACGCGGTCGGTACGTTCGTCCGTACTAGTCGCGCCTCACACTGAGCACTGCCTGATCACGCAGTCGTGCAGATCCGGACGCGCGGGTTCCTGCTTGACGCCTTCTCGTTCACGTCTATACTAAACCAAATGGTTAAGTATAGAGACGAGACGCTCGACCGGACCTTTGCGGCGCTGTCCGATCCGACGCGGCGTGCCCTTCTCGCGCGGCTCGGCGAGCGGGACCTGTCGGTGAGCGAGCTGGCGGCGCCGTTTCCGGTCTCGCTGCCGGCGATCATGAAGCATCTCGACGTGCTCACGGATGCGGGCCTGATCGTGCGGGAGAAGACCGGACGCACGGTGTCCTGCCGGCTCACCGCGCAGCCGATGGAGCAGGCGATGAACTGGCTCAATCGCTACGCGCGGTTCTGGTCCGAGAAGTTCGACCGCCTCGCCGCCTTCGTGGAGGACAAGACATGGCCAACGCAGCCGTCAACGCCGATCCCCGCACAGCCGAACGTCCAAGCGAGCGTCCAAACGAACGTCCAAGCCTCACGCTCACGCGCCGGCTCCGCGCACGGCCGGAGAAAGTCTACGCCGCCTGGACGCAAGCCGCGCAGCTAGTCCAGTGGTTCGGGCCGCCGAACATGAAGCCGGCGACGCTGGACGCCGAGCTCGATGTCCGTACCGGTGGCCGCTACCGCATCAGCTTCACCGGTGACGACGGCGAATACTTCGAGGCCGGCGGCATCTATCGCGAGGTCGTGCCGAACGAGCGGCTGGTGTTCACCTGGGCCTGGCATTCGACGCCGGAGCGCGAATCGCTGGTGACGATCACGCTGAAGCCGGATCGCGCCGGCACGCTGATGATCTTCCATCACGCCCAGTTCTTCGACGAAACCGCACGCGACAATCACCAGCGCGGCTGGAGCTCGTGCCTCGACAAGCTCGACGCTTTCGTCGCCTGACACCATGGAGGATACCGTGCAGCAACATCAGATCGTCTCGCGCGAGCAATGGATCGCGGCCCGCAAGGCCCACCTGGCGCATGAGAAGGAACTCAGCCAGGCCCGCGAGCGTCTCGCCGAGCAGCGCCGCGCATTGCCCTGGGTGAAGGTCGACAAGAACTATGTATTCGACGGACCGAACGGCAAGGTGACGCTCGGCGATCTCTTCGGGGGGCGCCCGCAGCTCGTGGTGCAGCATGTGATGTTCGCTCCCGACTGGGAGGCCGCGTGCAAGAGCTGCTCGTTCTGGGCCGACGCTCTCGATCGCATGGTGCCGCACCTCGCCGCGCGCGACACCTCCACGGTTGCGATCTCGCTGGCACCTAGCGCAAAGCTCGAGGCCTTCAAGAAGCGGATGGGCTGGACCTTCGACTGGGTCTCGTCAGGGAGCAACGACTTCAACTACGACTACGAGGTCTCGTTCACGCGCGAGCAGATCGACAAGGGCGTGCCGAAATACAACTTTGGCACCACGCCGTTCTACGGTCCGGAGCTGCCCGGTATCAGCGTGTTCTACCGCAACGAGGCCGGCGAGATCTTCCATACCTATTCATGCTTCGCGCGCGGTCTCGACATGATGAACGCGGCCTATCAATATCTCGACCTCACCCCGCTCGGTCGTCACGAGGACGGCCTGCCCTATCCGATGGACTGGGTCCGCCTGCGCGACCAGTATGAGCCGCAGGCGAAGGGGGCTTGCTGCCACGGGTGAGACGGCGGGTGCGCTGTGCCCACACCAACGGTGTCATCGCCCGACTTGATCGGGCGATCCAGTATTCCAGAGGCCGTGGCGTGATACGGAGGAGCCGCGGCGTACTGGATTCCCCGCTTTCGCGGGGAATGACAGCGGAGAGCGGCGAGGCAGCTGTCCTTCCGCCGCGCCCTACCGCTTCGCGTCGGCCTGCTCCGTGCCATTGCACGAGATCAGCATCGTGTACGGCCGCGCGTTGCCGGCGATGTCGGTGGTCTTGAGCTCGCCCTTCGGTTCGGCGGTCTGGTAGGGCACCACGGAATTGTCGAGGAAGTCGCGCAGCATGCCGGTCTTGATGGCGAAGTTGATGTTCTCCGGAATGTTGCCGGTCGCAGCGACGATGCGCAGTGCGGGGATCTTTGCGGTGACCACGCCCACGATCTGACCGGTGGTGTCGAACAGCGGGCCGCCGCTATTGCCGGGCTGCACCGGCGCGCTGATTTGCAGGAAACGCGTGTCGTTGCGCATGCCGCTGAGCGAGCTCGCGATACCGGTCGTCACGGTGAAGTCCGACGTGAGCAAGCCATGGAAGGGAAAGCCGATTACGATGACGGAATCGCCGGAGCGGATCGAGCGATCGCGGATCCGCGCAAAGTCCTTGAATGTCGTCGTCGACGGCGCCTGCAACAAAGCGAGATCGTTGTTGACGTCGCTCGATACGACGCGCAGCACCATCGCGGCTTCGCCGGTGAGGTTGCCCTTGATGTCGCCGACACAGCCGTCGATCACATGGTTGTTGGTGACGACGTGGCCGTTCGCACTGACCACGAAGCCGGTGCCGGTCTTGGCCCTGGCAACTTTGCCGCCGGCCGGCGGCGCCTGCTTGTCCGGCGCAGGCTGCGGCTTGGCGGCCATCTTGGTGAAGTCGCCGGCCTTGTCGAGCCCGTCGGCTTTCACCTTGGTCACGCAATTGGCCAATGCGGCGATCACCGGCCCGGTCGATGTCAGATCGAAATTCAGAACGGCGCGGCCGGCTGTCGCCACCATCAGGCTCGCCTTCTGAAACGTGCGCACAACATTGACCGGCATGATGGCCGTGAGCATGTTGGGCTGGTACGCCGTGGCGAACAGCCTGGCTTGCTCCTGCCCGTCAAAGGTCACGTCGATCGCGGCGTTCTCGCCCTTGTTGAAGCGGTAGCTGGGACTCGCAAAGGCGAGCGACCATGTGCCGGCGGCATTTTGGCTCACGACGAGGATGACGCCGTTCGCATAAGGCGTCGTCGCGGCGCAATGGGAGAAAGCGCCCGTCTCGTCATTGCTGAAGGCGCCGCCGATCCAGTTGCCGACATTGACGCTGCCGAATGGTCCTTTCGCATGCGCGATGCCGGCGACGCTCACCTGCAACAGAGACGCAACGACAAATGACTTAAGCCACATACTTCCTTCCCCCCGGAATGCTTTTGAAGCCATCTTATCCGGCCGAGGTCGTGCGGCGCAACCGGCAGTTGTTTATGCGGATCGAACCATCCGGCTGCGACTTCCGGGCTTGCCTTTACTTTGCGGTGCGATATACTTTGCGATACAAAGTGACGACGGGACGGGCGGTCCCGGTTAATTGGGCGGAGCGGGGTTTTGGCGTTGCCAATGCGCGATCTCGACAAGGCACTGGCCGACATCGTGGCGATCCGCAACCAGATTGCGGCGGGCACGGCGTTCCGCGGCTATGGCCCGGCGACGATCGCTGCGACGGGCGCCGTCGCGCTTCTTACCGCAATCCTCCAATTCTGGCTGCTCGGCGATCCCACAAGCGAGCCGGTCGGCTTCTTCTTCGGCTGGTTCATGGCCGCGGTGCTCTCCGTTCTGATGATCGGCATCGAGATGCGCGCGCGCTCGCGCCGTCATCATTCTGGCCTGGCCGATGCCATGATCCATCAGGCGGTCGAGCAGTTCCTGCCCGCAGGCGTCGCCGGCGTGCTGCTCGCAGTGGTGATGTGGAAGTTCGCGAGCGAGACGCTGTGGCTGTTGCCCGGCCTGTGGCAGATTCTGGTGTCGCTCGGCATTTTCGCTTCCGTCCGCTCGCTGCCGCGCACCGTCGCGCTCGCGGGCGCCTGGTATTTCATTTCCGGCTTCGCGGTCGTGGTGCTCGCGAGCCGGACTCACACGCTATCGCCATGGACCATGGGACTGCCCTTCGTGATCGGGCAGTCGGTGATGGCGGGCATTCTGTATTTCGCGTCCGGAGACCATGATGTCGAAGACTGACAGCGCACCCTTCTCCTATGAAGGGCTCGACCGCGTCATCCACGAGAAGGCGAGGCTCGGGCTTCTGACCTCGCTGATGGCGCATCCGAAGGGTCTGGCGTTCGCCGACCTCAAGCAACTCTGCGGCCTCACCGACGGCAATCTTAGCCGGCATCTTGCCGTGCTACAGGAGGCCGGCCTCGTCGAGGTGACCAAGGGCTATGAGGGCAACCGCCCGCACACGACCTGCCGCCTGACCAAGGCCGGCCGCCGCCGCTTCCTCGACTATCTCGCCGTGCTCGAGCGGCTGGTGCGCGACGCCGCCAAGGCTGCCGGCCGCGACGCGCCGCCGTTCGGCCGTCTCGGTATCATCTCGACTTGATCCCCCTTTTTTGACCGGAGACTTTGCAATGCAAAGCGACATGACCTCTCGCAACGAGAAGCTTCACGTCGGCATCATCATGGACGGCAACGGCCGGTGGGCGACGCGCCGCGGCCTGTCGCGCCTGCGCGGCCACGAGGCCGGCGTGGAGGCGATCCGCCGCATCGTCGAGGCCGCACCCAAGCAGGGCATCGGGACGCTGACACTTTACGCCTTCTCCACCGACAATTGGCGACGACCAAAAACCGAAGTCGCCGCGCTGATGACGCTGCTGCGCTTCTATCTCGCCAACGAGGTGCAGAGCCTCGCCAGGAACGGCGTGCGCCTCACCGTGATCGGCCGCCGTGACCGTCTGCCCGACGGCATCGCCAATGCGATCGCGCGCGCGGAGGACGCCACGGCGCACGGCAGCGCGCTTCACCTGCGCATCGCGGTCGACTATTCCGCGCGCGACGCTATCCTCAACGCCGCAGCGAAGGCGGCGGCACTGACGAGCCTCACACGCGAAGCCTTCTCGCAACTCGTCACAGGTGAAGCAGGCCTTCGCGACGTCGATCTCATCATCCGCACCTCCGGCGAGAAGCGGCTGTCGGACTTCCTGCTCTGGGAAGGCGCCTATGCCGAGCTTCACTTCACCGAGCGGATGTGGCCCGAATTCGACGCGGGCGATCTCTCCGCGGCGCTGGCGTCCTTCCACGGCCGCGAGCGCCGCTTCGGCGGCCTCCAGGCGATCATGCCCGACGAGGTGCCGTCACTCTCCCGTGTGTGATGTACGGCACGGGACAACGAGCTGTTCGTTTTCAGCCGCATGATTGGCAGTGGTGTCCAAGCCGCGGAAGCGCGGCCTCGGTTAGGTGTGCGAGCCACGCAACCTGCCGAGAGCATCACGCATGTCACTGTTGTTTCCGGGAGCCGTCGTCGAGCCTGTCGAACTGGCCGAAGCGAAGGGCACGGTCTGCATCAGGACCGCCAGTGTATCCGACGTCGAGAACCTGTCGGTCTATTTCACCGGACTGTCCACCACGTCGCGCAACAAGCGCTTCATGGGCGCGCGTACCGACGTCGCCCTGGTCGCGGCCGAATGCGCGGCGAGGACGGGCCGTCCCGGTCATTTCACCCTGCTCGCCGAAGTCAGGCAGGGAGGGCAGCACACCATCATCGGCGAAGCGAACTACGCCTATGATGCGACTGCACGGCATGGCGAGTTCGCCATCTCGGTCGCCGATGCGTTCCAGCGCCTGGGCCTCGGCTTGCAGATGATGACGGCGATGGAGACGCGGGCGACCGATCTTGGCCACGAGATGATCGCGGCCGAGACTGCGCGGACAAATGCCGAGATGCGTGGTCTGGCGAAGAGGGCAGGCTTCCGGGATACCGGCCTCGGAGACTGGCAGTCGGTTCATCTCGCAAAGCGCTTGTCGCGATAGCCCGTCCGCGCGTTGCCGCCTGGCACGGATCGTGCTCTAGTATCGCCTGGATTTCCCCAGCGATGGGAGCTTCGGCGATGCGCGCAGTTCTGGATCATTGCACCGGCGGAACGGAGCGGCAGGTCAAGGCCGGCACGTCGGTCGTCACCGAGGGCGGCACCAGCAGCGGCCGCCTCTACGTGCTCGTCGAGGGCAAGCTCGAGGTGCTCAAGAGCGACACGGTGGTCGCGACCATCACCGAGCCCGGCGCCGTGTTCGGCGAGATGTCCGTGCTGCTTGGGTTGCCGCATACGGCAACGGTGCGGGCCAGCTCGGATTCCGTCATCTATGAGTTCGAGGACGCGGCATCATTCCTGATTCAGCGGCCCGAGGTCGCGCTGCTGCTCGCGCGCACGCTGGCGCAGCGGCTCAACGTCGCCAACACCTATCTCGCCGATCTCAAGCGGCAATATGCCGGCCACGGCACGCATCTCGCCATGGTCGGCGAGGTGCTCCAGAGCATGATCAACTTGCCGCCGCTCGAGGTCTCGCCAGGCTCGGATCGACAATCCGATCCAAGGATGTGAGCCAGTCCGGCGGCTCCTCGACGGTGTTTGCGGGCCGCTTCAGCGGTGCGCCGAGGTCGATCCACTGCGCTTCGCCCGCTGCCAGCCAGAACGCCTTGTCCGCAGTGAGATCCAGCACGATATGCGTCGGCGGTCGGCCCGGTTGCAGGCCGGCGTTGAACACCCAGGTCAGCCCGAGCCGGTCGAACCACGAGCCGTCGGCGATGAAGGGCGACTGGTGGACATGGCCCGAGATCACCATCGACGGCTGATACTGCATGATCCACTGCACCAGATCGACATCGCCGAAGAAGCGCTTGCCGCCCCAGCTCGTCGGCGAATTCGCCGGCGGCGCATGATGCGCCCAGATCCAGCGCTGCGGACGATTGGCGGCGGCGTCGCGCAGCTGCTCGACGATGCGCTGCTTGACCAGCGGGCCATCCCACCACGGGCACACCGTGAACAGCGTGTCGCCGATGGCGAGGCTGTCGCCGTCGCAAATGATCCCGAGCTCCCGCACCTCCGAGATCCAGCGCGAGATCTTCTCGCCCTCCGCATTGCGCTCGTCGAGGTCGTGATTGCCGGAGCAGAGGATCACGCGGGTCTGCGCCGCGAGCAGCGCGAGGTATTTCTTCAGCACCACGATCTGCGCGCGAAAATCCACCATCGAGCCGATGTCGAGCGCATCGCCGGCGAAGATCACGAGGTCGAACTGCGGCGCCGCGCTGGCCAGCCAGTCGAGCTGCGGCAGCGAGTAGTGCAAATCGGCCACGACCAGGCAGCGCATTGAAAATCCGTGGGCGGGTTTGAAAAGGTCCGGGAATTCCAAAACGTTAATTACAAAGCAAGAAGCAGACCAGAATGGCTGCCTCTCTTCGTCAAGCCAATGGCCGGCAGCATGCTGCGGCGCATTGGCGTGCGCAAGTGACCGGGCGCCGCAGGGCTGGACCGTGTCATCGAATTCTGATGTCGTGGCGCATCCTCAAACGCCCGTATCCGCATGACCTCCTTCAAGACCATTCGTGCCCGCGCCGAGAAACGCAAGGGCGGCCCCAAGGCGCTGGACAAGCTGATGCCCGAAAAGCCCGACCTGAAGGGGCTCGCCAAGCTCGGCGACGATCGCATCCTCGCCGAGATGACCAGGCGGGTGTTTTGCGCGGGCTTTGCCTGGAGCGTGATCGATTCGAAATGGGACGGCTTTGAAGCGGCGTTTTTGCATTTCCAGCCGGCCAAGCTCACCTTCCAGCCGGAGGACTATTGGGAGGGCCTCGTGCGCGACGCGCGCATCGTGCGCAACGGCGCCAAGATCATGTCGGTGCGCGACAACGCCAGCTTCGTCCAGGAGATCGCAAAAGAGCACGGCAGCTTCGGCAAGTTTCTGGCGAAATGGCCGCCATCCAACGAGGTCG
This sequence comes from Bradyrhizobium sp. 956_D2_N1_4, assembly GCF_052076025.1. NCBI lineage: Bacteria > Pseudomonadati > Pseudomonadota > Alphaproteobacteria > Hyphomicrobiales > Nitrobacteraceae > Bradyrhizobium > Bradyrhizobium sp. 956_D2_N1_4. Next base: position 7,934,194 of record NZ_CP197237.1, read on the forward strand.
GCCTGCTCGATCTCCTGACGAAGCGCGGCAGCCGGCTCGGCGGCAACACCGGGCAGATGCTGCTGCGCTTCGTCGGCTGGGATGGTTTTGTCACCTCCAGGGATGTCGTCGCCTGCCTGCGCGATGCCGGCCTCGACATCGCCGAAGAGGTCAAATCAAAGGGCGATCTCGCAAAAGTGCAGGCACAGTTCAACGCCTGGGCCGAGGAGACCGGTCTGCCCTACACATATCTGTCACGCATCTGCGCGCTGTCGGTTGGCGAGAACCGAAGCGAGCATTAGGTCACGAGAACAAGGAGAAACAAAATGGCAAAAGCCTATTGGGTTGCGACCTACCGCGCGATCAAGAGCCCCGACGCCATGGCGGCCTACGCCAAGCTGTCGCGTCCGGCCATCGAGGCCGCCGGTGGACGCGTGCTCGCGCGCGGGATGCCGGTTGCGGCCTTCGAGCACGGCCTGATGGAACGCGTCGTTCTCATCGAGTTCGACAGCGTCGAGCGCGCCAAGGCGGCGTATGAAAGTCCCGCCTACAAGGCCGCTCACGACCTGCTCGGCGACGGTGCCGACCGCGACATCCGGATCGTCGAAGCCGCCGAATAGCGGCATCGACAGGCGGATCGTGTGCATCGTGTGGCGATCCCGTGCCGTGAGCGCGGCGGATGAAACTCGCGATCACGAAATGCATTTTTCCGGAACATTCGTGCGCAACACCCGTTCGGGAATTTGAGCCAGGCGACACAGGCGCAGGGAACGCCCGTTTTGGCTCAATTCACTGAAACCCGGCACGACAGAAACGGAGCAGCGCATGAAGCTCACATCCGAACAGGTGAAGCAGACCGTCAACCAACTCGGCGCCCAGGTGCTGCCCGACGAACATCCCGCCATGCCGCAGCTCAACAGCATGTTCGGCGAACACACCTTCTTCGTCGACGAAACGGGCCTGAAGGTGCTCGAGCCGACGCCGTCGGTCGGCGCCGAGCGCCAGACCGGCGAAGTCGTCAGCCTCGCCGACTGGAGCGATGCCGACCTTACGCGCCTGATGGCCCACGAGCCGGAGCCGACGGGCGTGATCGTCGTGTTCGAGCATATGAGGCATTGATTGGCCCGAGCGGATCGACCTTTATCGGTGGCGGGTCTGAAAATCCCGCCACCTTCCATGATTGGTTTGGAGCCGCGCCGCGGACAAAGATGTCGTGTTCGCGGAGGGTCTTTCCAGTCTGGTTCAAATACCGAAAGTCAGCTGCGGCTCCGCATCGTCGCTGTCCTGGAGGGAAGAAAGCGACACCCCCAGCAGCCTGACGCGCTTGGGTAACGGTATCTCGGCTTCGAGCAAGCCGCAGGCCAGCTGCCCCAGATCGTCCCGGCCTGCAACCGGCGCCGTGACGGACCTGCTGCGCGTGATGATCTCGAAGTCGGCGAATTTGATCTTCAGGGTGACGGTGCGGCCGCGGTTGCCGGTCGTCTCGCAATGGCGCCAGACCTTGTCGACGAGCGGCTTGAGCTCGGCGGCCAGCGCGCCGTATTCGTCGAGGTCGGTCGAGAACGTCGTCTCCGCGCCGATCGACTTGCGAATCCGGTTAGCCCGGACCGGCCGCTCGTCGACGCCGCGTGAGATCCAGTAGTAATAGGCGCCCGACTTGCCGAAATTCGCATTCATGAACTCCAGCGACTGGTTGCGGATGTCGAGGCCGGTGAACAGGCCGAGCGCATTCATCTTTGCACTGGTCGCCGGGCCGATCCCGTGGAACTTGCCGACGGGCAGCGTCTCGACAAAGGCGGGTCCCATTTCCGGCGAGATCACGAACTGACCGTTGGGCTTGCGATGATCAGAGGCGAGCTTTGCAAGAAACTTGTTGTAGGAAATACCCGCCGAAGCGTTGAGGCCGGTCTCGGCCTTGATCTTCTCACGGATCAGCAAGGCGACGTCCCGCGCCAGCGGGATGCCTTGCAAATTCTCGGTCACGTCGAGATAGGCCTCGTCGAGCGACAGCGGCTCGATAACAGGCGTGTGCTCGGCGAAGATGTCGCGGATCTGCCTGGAGATCGCCTTGTAGACCTCGAACCGCGGCCTGACGAAGATCAGGTCGGGATATTGCCGCTTCGCGGTCACCGAGGGCATCGCAGAGCGAACGCCGAACTTGCGGGCCTCGTAGCTCGCGGCCGCGACGACGCCGCGTTCCGCGGAGCCGCCGACCGCGACCGGCTTGCCGCGCAGCTCCGGATTGTCGCGCTGCTCCACGGACGCATAGAAGGCATCCATGTCGATATGGATGATCTTGCGGACGGGCGTGGCCTCGCCAGTCACCGTGCCGGATTCGCTCATGAAACGATGATACAATTGCCCGAAGAGAAGCGCGAGGTGATGGATGCTTCAGCTATTGGTCTTCGTCGTCGGTGTGGTCGGCATCGGCTGGCTGATCGGCGCGACCAATCTCCCGGGAGAATGGTATGCGGCCCTTGCCAAGCCGGGTTTCGTGCCGCCGAACTGGGCGTTCCCGGTGGCGTGGACTATCCTTTACATCATGATCGCGGTTGCAGGCTGGCGGACTTTTCGCCGTGAGCCGTCGGGTCGAGCGATGCAGGTCTGGGCCGCGCAGCTGGCGCTGAATTTCGTCTGGTCCCCGGTGATGTTCACGATGCACCAGATCGGCGCCGCGCTCGTCATACTCATTTGCCTGTTCGTCGCGATCGTTACCTACATCAGTCTCGAGACATCACGGGACAGGCTGGCCGCCGCGTTGTTCGTGCCTTACGCAGCCTGGGTCGCCTTTGCCGGCCTGCTCAATGGGGCCATCTGGCGCCTGAATTGAGGCGATTTGTGCAAGGTTCATCAAAGAGCAATCTCAGGCTTGTGAGTGGCGAGCCTAGGCCCGCGTTCCTACATGGGGGCGCGGAGGACAGCCAATGCAATACAGCTCCGAGCTCATTCAGACCATGCGCCAGGCCCTCGAGACCGTGATGGCGAGCGTACCGGCCGATCAGTCGGTGTTCGGTCTGAAAGCCGCTGTCGCCGAATGCATTTTGAAGGCTGCCGCGCACGGACATACGTCGTATGACGCCCTGGTGACGTCCGCCTCCGATCAGATCCAGTCGATCATCTCGATGCTGACGTGAGTGCTTGCTCTGGGAGGCAGGCGGCAGATCCGGAGTTCATGCCGACGGAGGCGCCCATAGGAACTCAGGACGAATGCCCTGCTGGATGAGGTCCGTGCCAAGCGACTGAAGTGTGAACATGGCGCCGATGCTGGGTCTTGTACCGCTTGTCCAGCAAGTTTGAAGGCCGATCAAGAGCTGCGACAGGGCCTGATTGAACGCAAGCGACGGACTCGGTGTGACGGTCGATTGCTGAAAATCGAACCAGGTCGGAAACGGGATTGGTGTTCCCGTAAAGCTCCAGTGGCCCGCCGCATCCTGCACCAGCGTTTTCTCGGTGTAGATTTCCTTGAAGACATAATAGTGGGCGAATGTTGCATTGCCGGTTGGGGGTTGGTTAGGAGAGCCTTCCGTACCTTCACCTTCGGCCTTGATCAGCTGGATCGCCGCCTGCGCATCGGCGATGCTCTTGATCGGCGTTGCTTCCCCCGAATTGACCGCGAAGGCGCTGGCATTGATCGCGGGATTGACTGTGGTGAAACCCTCAGCGATCGCATCGTAGAAATCACCGATCGTCGCGGGTCCCGTTCTTGCGGCGAGCGCAACCGGTGGAAATTCCGGATACTCGATCTGCATGAAGACCTGAACTTGATCTGGCGTAAGCGGCTTCAGATCAACGGGCAACTTTTGCAGAATTTCTCCGGGCAGGACATTGGTCGGGTAGCTCGGAATGAAGGCCGCATTGGCAATGGATGGCACGCCGCCGATCGCGGTCAGCATGTTGCCTGCCAAGGCAAAGTGATACATCTCTTGCACCACAATGTCCTGAATCATACCGCCGACGCCGCCCGGGTCGCTGTTGATCGACCATTGCGCGCAAAGATAAGGCGGGATGGTGGAGAACTCCAATTGCATCGCGGTCTGGAGCGCGTCTTTCAGGTCGGAAAGCGTCGTAATGCGATCCTCGACGAACTGGGCGATGGTTTTCATCTGAAGCACCCCTCCCGACTCGGTTGATTGCGAAGCCCTGTTCCTGGCGCCGCCACTGGATCGACGTCGTCAAGCAGGTTCCGTGTTGGCTCATTGCTTGCGGGACGAGCTCTCCTGGGGTGATTCAGTCCGACAATAACCGGATATCGGTCTGCGACATCACGCCTACAATCGGACCTGCCCCGATGATCGCGACCAGAAACGTGCCGCGATCAGGCTCATTTTCCGCAACCTATGAACAATAGTACAATTTAAGGGTGCAATCAATTGCGCAGCTGGTCAGAGATTTGTGACCGCTTTTCCATTCGACGTGCTTAGCCGGACGCGCGCGCGACGTTGCGAAGGCCAGATTGCGAGCCGCAACATTTGATTGATGGTGCCGTCACAGCGTCAAAAGCCGGCACACAGCCTCGGTCCGGCACGCAGTCTCGGTAAAGAGCAAGGAGACTGGCGCACCCGACACGATTCGAACGTGTGACCTTTGCCTTCGGAGGGCAACGCTCTATCCAGCTGAGCTACGGGTGCTAGTCGAGGTTCATTTAGCCGATTGGCGGGGGGTGGGCAACCGCTAGGTTTGCCTGGGGTGGCTCGGTCGGATGGTTGCGGCGCCCTCCTCAGGCAAAGGTCACACGTTCGAATCGTGTCGGGTGCGCAGGGAAAGCACGTGCCGAACGTGCCGGGACTGTGGCGAATCCGAATCGCTGCTTTGCAGCGATCCCGCCCGCGTCGTTACTCCGGCTCAGGGACCGAAGGTCGGCTCTTACGAACCGCCTTAACCGCCGATTCAATGAGGGGTTCGTTCCACAGCCGCGAATACATTTGGTCGCGGCTCGGATGTTCCGGGTGGAGATAGTTTATCAAGAACGTCGTGCATCTTGCGATCGATTTCAGCTCTTCAATGATTTCGACAAGTCCAACTCACGGTAAACCAATATTCGTGAGTTATCAGGTTCAAACCGACTCTTATTCAGCGTCTCAAACTTTGGATCTAGATTTGCTTCAGAAACCGCGACGAATATGTCGAGGTATGCCGCAGGATCAACTAACAATAGCGCGTCCGGAAGTTCGTCAGAATGAGCCCAGATGTGATGCGCAACATTGTTTCGTTTTCGGGCGGCGGATCGGGCAAGCCTTACGACCGCCTCGAACATCTCCAATTCGGGATCCATCAGCTTTATTTTGCCCGCAGATAGAATCATGTCCATCTGCGCGCTCGCGCTTCGGACAGCCTGCAGCATTGCAATTGTAGGCCCTGCCTCAGCTGCCAGCAGGAAGGCTAGAATTGAACCAACGTTGGCTTCGATATCAGCCCACCGAACTATGATCTCCGCAAGGAGCGGCGCCAATTTTGGGCGCCGTTGGATAGCCTCCGGGCTTGCGAATACCTTGGCGCTTGATCGCACTCTTGAGAGGGGTTGGGGAGGCATCCGTCGATCCAAGATGTCAATCGGCCTGTAAATTTGGCTCTGACTCACTTTTGATGCAGTTCGAGGGATGTCTGGCGCTTTGATTTGGGGGAGAATCAGCGCCATGCAGCAGGCACTCCAGCGCTCCAGTCTGGTGCCGAGTGGATTTGTTGTAGAGAGTGCGTACTACGAAGGTGATAAGGCTGTTATTGCGGTCCGGGCGTCGGGAAGCATTGGTCTGTGCCCATCTTGCGGAACGGTTTCCCGACGCGTCCATAGCCGATACCGGCGTCGTGTGACTGATCTTCCCCTTTCGGGGCGGATCGTACAGCTTCTGGTGATTGCTCGTCGCTTCCGTTGCGGCGCCGTCCTATGCGGGCGCCAAATCTTCACCGAGCGCTTCGCCGAAGGGGTGCTGGCACCGTCGGCGCGACGCACGGCAAGGCTGGACTCTATCGTCCATCACCTCGGTCTGGCACTTGGCGGTCGACCGGCAGCAGGCTTCGCAAAACGGCTAATGCTGCCGGTGAGCAAGGATACGCTCCTTCGCGTGGTCCGACGCCGTAGCCGTCCGCCAGCTGATCCGCTCAGGGTTATCGGCATTGATGATTGGGCCTGGCGGCGCAACCACAGATACGCCAGCATCATCTGCAACCTGGAGCGGCGCCGAGTAGTCACCCTGCTCCCGGATCGGGAGCCCGCAACTGCCCAAGCCTGGCTCGCTGCTCATCCCACGATCGCGATCGTTGCCCGTGACCGTGGTGGGGGATATGGCGAAGCGACAGCAAGAGCCTTACCGCATGCGGTACAGGTTGCAGATCGTTGGCATCTGATGGAGAACGCCAGTCGGGCCTTCCTCGATGCCGTTCGCAAATCGATGCGCCAGATACGCACAGTGATCGGCGCGACCACGATTGATCCCAAGCTGCTAACAGCCGCAGAGCGGATCCAGTATGAGGGTTATCTGCGCCGCGAGGAGACCAATGCGGCTATCCTGGCTCTGTCGAAGAATGGCATACCCATCAAGCAGATCGTGCGTCAGACTGGTCACAGCAGGCAGCTGGTACGGCAGGCGATTCGCGGCGAACGACACGATGTCTTCCGGACCCGGCAAAGTTCGTTGGACTTACACTTGCCGTGGCTCGACGATCAGTGGGCGTCCGGCTGCCGAAACGGGGCTGAACTTTGGCGTCGTTTAACGGCGCGTGGCTTCAGAGGCTCGCTCCGCGTCATCAGCGAGTGGGCGACCCGCAGACGAAGGGCTGAAAAGCCCGACGCACGAAAACTTCAGCGGATTCCATCGGCCAGAACGATCGCGCGCCTCATGACAATCGGCGGAGATCTGCTCACGAAAGCAGAGACCGTCACGGTCGCGGCAATCGAAGCTGGCGTACCATCCTTGGTCGAGGCTCGCGAGATCATCGCCGAATTCCACTTGATGATCCGGCGCAGAGCCGAAGCAGGGCTCACGCCGTGGATCGACCGCGCCCGCGCCAGTCTCGTGACTTCCTTCGCCAGCGGCGTCACGAAGGATGAAGCGGCGGTTCGGGCGGCAATCACTTCGCCCTGGTCCAACGGACAGACTGAAGGTCAGATCACCCGCCTCAAGCTCGTGAGAAGGCAGATGTACGGTCGCGGGAAAATCGATCTCCTTCAGGCCAGGCTAATCGGTGCAGAATAATCGGAGCTGCACCAAAATTGCGTCAGAGCCAATTTTGGACGCCGATCCCCCGGCTTAGGGGGTCAATATTGCAGGCCGAATGACATGCGACATTGAAGCGGCGCACCGGCTCTAAAAAATACTGCATTTAAAGGAGTTAGATTCGGTGCCGGTCCAACTTTGAAGGGCCGCGGCCCGTTCTTCTGCGCCGCAACTGTGACGGATTGGGCCTCCAGCGTTTTCGGAGCTAAGGGACGTTCATAATAAAGGGATATTTAGCGAGAAAGCGTTGCGTTGCCAGCACCATCGTCTACAGAAAAGTCCGGATGCGAATCGTGAGGAGGCTGAGACCTTCCACGGGTCAATTCGGCGGCGATAGCTTGCCGAGCTAGTGGGTTGAAATCGGGCTCGCCCTCGCACACCTTCGCGCGGGCCGGTCACATAAGTCATTCGTGCACGGTCGACCGTCCGAAAAGAGGGTGATCATCTACATGGCATACCAACATGGCACGCCGATCTTGGCATAGTTCCTATCACTCTTCCGCCGCAGAGACATTCTACTAAGTCGCTCGGTCTGGCGCTGCCCAAGTCTTTCATAAGATCCTCGAGGCTGTCTCCTGTGTCCGATATGGCCACCGCCCGTTCGAAGGCAGCGATTTCAGAAGACGCTGTTAGAGCCGGGTATCTTACTTTCACATCAGCCACGAGAGACTTCAGGGACTCCACTTGCCGGTCTATTGAAACCTCACCGATCGCTCGCAACAGCGCTTCACTTGCCGAGTCACTTGTGGCGAGAATTGAAAATGCGCGGCTGGATTCCAATCCGAAATTTTTGACCATAATGCTGTAGGAGCCACCGAGGCGTCCGCGCTCGACGTAGGAAGACAATGACTGGATTACACTGCGCGTTTGCGTCGGCACACTAGTTACGGTCAGCTTGGCATCTTGAACGAATTTGAAGGGACTATTCAGATCGCGCCCCTTCCGAAAGTCGCTAACGGTTGAGTTATTTCTTAGCGAATCGAAGCGCTGAGATAGCTTATCGGACACGGCGGCCAGAGCTCGATCTCCGTCTCCTTGTGCTCCTGCCTCTGCGGCAGCGTAGAACTCCGATAATTTGCGAATGGCGGGAAATGATTTCCAAAGTGTCGGCGACTTGGGGGTATATCCAAGGTCCTTAAAAGCGGGAGTAAGCACATCTCCAGATGAAGTTTCATAAGAAGCTATCTTATTCAACAAGGATGTTTTCACCGCCATATCAATGGCGACGTCTGCCCGTAGATTGTGGATGTCAGCGCAAACTGCGATCAGAAAAACGAAACTGAGTAACCGTAATGCAATCGACGTCCGTGTTGCTCTAAGCTGAGTTCTGAATGTCATGTCACCCTCCGATTAATTTTGAGAATGATAATCGTCAATTACTTCCTTCAATGTCGTTTCGCACGACTCGCGCGCGCTTGATTGCATCTCTCGATCAAGCAAGGCGCAGAGTAGCGTTGCCATCGTTCTGTGACCCTGAAGTCCTGCCTCATCGAATAGTGATTGCCAGAACTCTTCCGAAGTTGATCCAAGAATCAGATTTCCCCGCCGTATCAAAACAGCGGAAGGGTCCATTTCTAACAGTTGACGATTTGCTTGGTCGAGAACATCCAACCAATCGCGTTGGTTGAAAAATATGTCGCCTACAAGAGCGACGAATTCACGCGTCACGACTTGGGGGGCAACAGTATACGCGTTTCGCACATGCTTTAATTGGTAAGTAGCACTCTGTCGCGATGTAGTCGTTGGCGGTTTGGCGATGGCGCCGCCTAAGGCAGTTAAAGCTTGTCGGTTTGGAAATATCTCAAGATCTGCAACGTTTATTCCCCTCTGGCGGGGTGCGTGCACCTCGGGCCGCACGGCTATTAGTCCGTATTGAGATTTTATCAACGCTTGGGTTCGAACTGCGACATCGCGCAGTGAAAGCCTCTCTTGTTTGCTGCGGACGCCTTCTGTAAGCACTTTTATGAAGGACTCAGAGAACATCGTGTAAGGTTTCGACGCAGGAGATATTGCGGGCTCATCCTTTGAGGCGGCGACCAACAACGCTGTGCCGGTTTCTGGGAGGGCATCAAATGTCTTGTTTTCTACGACCGTTGCCAGATCATTCGATTGAAATTCCTTCACGGCTTCCCCGGCAAAACAGCAATCCAAAATGAGCATCAGATTTTTGTCGCCAGCAAACTGGCCCAATGTTTCAGCAATGGCCCTTATCCTCATGCCCGTAGTGTGCTCCCTCGACTTTCGAGTGGAGCGAACTGCAAGGTAATACTCTCTATCGGAAAGAAATCCGCCGTGCCCAACATAGAAGATGATTACGTTTCTCGAGTCGGTGTTTCGAGCCAGGAAGCTCGATATGCGCTCGTCCAGATCAATTACGCTCGCCGGGTCGTCGAACAAGTTAAGTATTTGCTCAGCTCGTAACCCCAACACGTCCTGCAAATAGCCCAAGAACGCTGCGCTAGAGCGACCAAACGCGAGATTGTTCAATTGCGTGCCGTAACCAGGAAACTCAGTAGCACCCAATACGATCGCAACTATTTTGCCTGCATCTGGACTTGGTCTCTGCATTGTTGCAGTGGTCCATTAGCCTTTGCGGATTGCGTCCACAGTTTTAGCAATGTCGATGTTGGCGGCGGCGTCACCCGTTGCGAGAACGCTACCTCCATCAGTTTCAATGACGACGCGATTACCTCGCTTGGCCACGAAGTCGTGGATTCCTTTTGCGACTGCAATCGCGGCTGGCGTTCCGAGGACCACAATCAATGTAGTCCCGAAGTCCTGCGTTAAGGTGTCGGTCTTGGTAAGTTCTACGGAGCCACCCGATCCGAGGAGCGGGTGGAGCACACGCTCGAGGTCTTTTGCGGCTTTGTTGGCCTCCACTATACTTAGGCCATCAAACCGAATGCGGAGACGATGAAGGTCGCTCTCATGAACGTCAGTGGGACCAGGACTCATGATGACTCTCCCGACCGTGAAGTCGTGCTGTCAAGCATAACAACCTCAAGCTTAGGATTCGCGCGCCTGTTAAATAAGTCAAGGAAGATTGTGGGGTAGGGGGCTTACAATGAAGGGCTGTGGCGAAATTTCGTATTTGCAGTTTAGGGCTGGGCTTCTGACCGTTGTCTGGGAGGCACATATCCAACGCAGCTGTGGGGCTTGCCGCGATGTTCAGAGAAGTCTGTTTTGGTCATCTTATCAGACCTTACCGCCCGGCTTCGGAAATACTGCCTTGATCGACAACAAGAACCGCATCGATCTGAGGCTCGAGAATGCCTCGTTGGGGAAGAGGAATGCCATTCGCGACCACTGGCTGGCCGAGCCGTGCTACCTTGTCGGGAATTGTATGTGCAGCGTCCAGCAGCAGAGGCTCGGGAAGGCCCAGACATCGCCTGCATTGAACCGCCATGCAGGTTCTGGTTGATTGTTTAAATATTTGCACGCGGTATCAGCGGCGGCTCGCGGAAACCCAATTTTTGGAGTGTTCACATGCAGAGCATATTTAAATCACGAATGTTTTTTGGACTTGTTGCAATTGCCATCATTGCAGCGATAGGCGGGTATTTTCTCTTTCCATCAACTGCTCGCACACTTTTGCATGAGCTGAACTTGACGCTTCAAGAAGCCAACGGCAAAGCGACGACTCGTCGGCTACTCCTGGTCAATCAAAAATCTTTGAAGAATTTACCGAGAGTAGATATTGCGGCAAGCATCCGACCGGCAGAACTCAACAAACTCGTGCCCGATCTTATCGAACGCACCAACGCCACGGAGGACTTCAAAAAGCAACGGATCGAGATCCTAGGCGGCACCATTGTTCTTGGTCCTCAACAATTATTGGCAAACATCCAGCTGCGAAAGACTTATCCGGATGTCGAACTAGAACTCAAGGCCACCGCGAACGCGGCAGTAGGTGCATCACAGGAGACCGTCTTCTTCGGGCTCTATTTTGACCGTTTAGAAGTCACCAAGGTCCGCATTACCTCGGAACGCATTGATGTCAGCACCATAACTCCATTTCTCAATGGAGACCTGAAGGACCTTATGGGAGTAATCAACGTGGTGTTCGACCGGGAGGTCAACAAAAAGAAGGCATTCGGCGCTCGCCTAAAGCTTCCTCCCCTCTACGCTAAAAATCTAAAAGAGGAAAACACGAAGAATCTACAATTTGAGTCTCGGCAGGTCGATATCTTTGCGACGATTTCCCAGGCAGCAGCTCTTGTCACGACCGAAGGAGTTGTGGTCCTTGCCGCCGCCGAGAACAAGAAGCCAGACGGCTCTGAATCTGCCATGCCGGCGATCGACGAGCCGACATCCATGACGAACGAGGAAGTCACAAAAGCTATCTCTGAATTTCAGTCCGAATTCTTGAAGCGGTTCAGCGCTGCTTTCGGACCAGACGCACCGGAGTTTTCCAAGAAAACTTTCCTGCTTATCGGAAGGGCCTATGCCGCTCGGACGCTGAATGACGCGCTGATGAACCCTATCTGCGCCAAAGGGAAGGTGACCGAAAATCAGCCGCCGTTCAGCTCACCAATTGCACTGCCGGCTCCTGCGGATCTCAAGTGCAACGACATCGTCAATTCTTGCAAATTCAAAGACATATGTGAAAGCAAGGCATCCTGCACTGAAACCGTCCAAAGGGAAGTGGATTCGACATGCAGCACTGTTCAACAAGTCGCTCAATACGGCCTATTTGGTGCGTTCTTGGGAACTGTAGCGCAGACTGTTACTAACCCGTGCAAAATCTTTCAGCCGTTCACCCAAAACGTTCAATCGGCGACTTGCGACGCGTTCCGGCAGACGCAGAACGTAAGCCCATTATTTTGTAATGCCGCGTCCAATACGATCAAGGCCAAATGCGACACAATCGTAGCTGCTGATAAAGCGTTTTGTCAGGGTGAAGACGCCTTTCGCGCATACATCGTCGCCAATCCAGTAGCGGTCATTAGCGGAACTGTTACGCCTAGTGTCGATTTTAACGCGTGTGTCTCTAATGCGAAGTTCGATCCGAGTTTAAATTCATTCGGTGCAAAACTATCAGGGAAGGCATCAGGTCCGCTAAATGTTCATCTGGCTTTCGAGAATAAGACGCCGCCCGGTCTTGGCATCTGTCAAGTGGATTGGGCGGAAGATTTCAAATTTCAAGCCTCCACCACCATTTCTGACACTGCGCTGACATTTTCAGTTGCTTCGGAGGCAAACGGCGACAACATGAATTTGACGTTCAAGGCTGGAGATCAGAAGCTAAAACTCAATTTCAGTCCGTCTCCAGTGGACGAGATATTCATTAAGCACCCTCAGATGTTAGTTAACTGCTCGCTCCTAGCGGCGGCGACTGCGGGTTACATCACATATGATACGGTCGTGAATGAGAGTGCCCGTAATTGGAGCCCGCTACTATCTGGCAGAGACTATAAGCTCACCGTGAGCGACCTGAGCTTCAAACTCGATATTCCGAAAATTGACGTTAAGGACGTCCATGACGCGATCCTGTTCTCACTGAAGCCAACTTGGTTATCAAACGCGCTCGCATTCCAGAAATAGGAGGGCGTGCTAGCGATCTTTCGACTTGCAATGCATCGCCCGGAAGCTCGCGAACCTGATGGCTATCGATTTTGAAAAGCTTGACGTCATTCATAGAGGCGTCGTTGATGAATGTTGCCAATAAGTATCCTAGCTTGAAGCGAGGCGCACCAATCGCTAATTGCGCTGGAGATTTGTCATGAAACTGATTTTGTGGTGCCTGTCGATTCTCGCATTGCTTCAGTGTTCGCAAGCCCTTGCCACGGAATATCTTTTTCACGTTAGTTGCCAAGACAAGAGACTTGTGGCGCAGTGGAGCACAGGTTCTGTTGATCCTGGGAGAGAATACCTGCGCGTGGCAACGGGCACTAATTTTCCTAATTGTCCTATTACTGATTACGAGGATGGTCGCGATAAAGGTCTTCCACGAGAGCACTATGAATACGCTACCGGTGTCGTTGCGGGTATACCTCTTGTCGGGCGGATTGTTTGCAAGTGGTTCGGTTGTTAATGTGGAGAAGCCCAGCACGTTTCAGGGTGCGGGCCAGATGCCCAGGCGGTCCAATATGATCGAGGCATGTCTCGCACGAAAGACCTGTCTACCCTGCTCGATTAGCCTGTCTCGTATTGCGCTCTCGGTAGTCATGGCACCTCTCCCAGGTTTGAATGTCGGCGAGCAGCATTTCTTCGGCGGTTTCCAGCGTCTCTCTCCGCGGGAGGCCGCCTTGTTGAATGACAGGTTTCCGACGCGGCATGTGGCTTAAAGGCCCTAAGGTCGGTTGATGCGGGTAGAAGTTCTGGGCGCGGTTGAGCATCGCCGTCGTGGGTGCCGCGACGGCAAGATGCGGATCATCGCTAAACATGGCATTACGGAAGCTTGTCTTCACGCAACCGATTTGAATCGCTCGAAGCGCATAGCCAATCGATCTCTAGCCGGATTGTCCTTTGTCCGATCGGGCAAGCGAATAGTTCGGCCAACCGCATTTGTTGTGGTTTGAAAATGCCTCGCTGGGGGTTGATCAGCGGGATGCGTTCCCCCCGAAAGAGAAACCCGGGCTGCGTAGCTGTCAGATGGTCATGAATTTCGTTGAGCCCCGGACGCATTCGAAGGCAGCCACCCGCATAAGCGTATCAGGGCTGCCGTATCCATCCGGTCGCCTTGCGAGCCTCGCTGGCAAATTGAAGTCTCGACCCAGGAAGTGTCGCCTTTGGCCCGACGTAGCCCCACCAATGGGCTTTGACGGTAAGGCGAACTGAGCGAGCGCTTGCAAGTGGCCCGGGTGTGCCGATGGCGAGGAAATGACGAACCGGTCGTCAGAAACCTGCGGTTTTCCACGGATCAGGTCTGTCACCGGTCCAGCTTCGGAGGGCAACGCTCTATCCAGCTGAGCTACGGGTGCTAGTCGAGGTTCATTTAGCCGATTGGCGGGGGGTGGGCAACCTCCGCTTTGCCCGGGCCCGGACGCCCGGCATCGCCCAATTCCTGGTCTTATGCTTCGCTCTTCAATCCCGGAGGCCGGCCGGTCCCGAGATCTCGCCGGAATCGGTCACGAACATCAACGGGCCCGTCTCCGAGGTGGTGAACACGGCCGCCGTGAGCGGGCCGCCGAAGCAGGCGCCGGTATCGAGGTTCAATCGGTTGGCCCGCAGATCGGGTGTCCCGGTCCGGACCGGCGTATGGCCATGGACAACGAAAAGCCCGTGGTCGTGATCCGACGACAGGAAGGGTTCCCGGATCCACAGCAAGTCTCGCTCGGACTGCGACGCCAGCGACACTTCCGGCCGTAGCCCAGCGTGGACGAAAACTCGTCCATGCTCGATTTTCATCAGCGGAAGCGCGCGTATCCAGTCGAGATGCTCGCTCGGCAGGTCGGCGGGATCGTCGATCCCGTAACTGTCGAGCGTCTGCTCGCCGCCGTTTCCCCACCAATTCATGAGGTCGCGGTCGGTGCGCTCCATGTCGGCCGCGCGAAGCAGCATCTCCTCATGGTTGCCCCGCAGACAGACGAAGGGGCGGTCCTGCTTCCCTTCGCTGCCGACGAGAAAATCCATCACCTCGCGGCTTTGGGGCCCCCTGTCGATGTAGTCTCCGACAAGGACGAACTGGGCGCTCCGCAGGCCGCGAATCTGGTCGCACGCGGCGAGAAGCGACGTCAGCTTCTCAAAGCAGCCGTGGATGTCGCCGATCGCGAAGGTGAGCTCTTCGTGCTCGGGAAGATGCAAAGCCAGGTTTCTCCCGCGTGCCAACTTAGATGGTGAGACCCTTTGTCGTGCCTTTGAACCTGATCCGCTCCGGACCCACGCCCACCTTCGCGAGCGATTCAATCACTCTGTCGCTCAGCGTCTTGCCGTCCTTGTCCTTGCGATCGCGTTGAACCGCGGTGAAATCATACACGAGCAGCCCGACATTGGCGCTGCTCACGTTGATCTTTGCCCCCTTCGCAACGGCGCTGATCGCCGCAGCCACATTGCGGTGTCCGTTGCTCCATTCCGCCATCTCGGCCAGATTCTTCGCAACCCATCGATAGCTGTCATCGAACTCCGTCTTGTGAAGGTCGATCACCTTCTGATAGTCCCCGAGCTGACCGACAATGTCGCCGTTCTCCAGCTCGGGGTTGCTGAACGTCTTGGCCTCCCAGAACACTAGATCCACGCCGGTCGCCGTCGTTTCGAAGTTCGCCAGGTCCATGCGGGGGAGGTTCCGCTTGATGCCGGGGACGCCGGATGCGTTGATCGCAATCTCGACGTCGACGACGGAGAGATTGGACGTCGCGATCTCGTGGACGCCTTCCTTCTCCTGTCCGGAATAGGGCGATGCGGCCCTTTTGAGCTTCGCCAGCGTCTCTGTGCCTTCGTAGTCGCGCGTCAGCATTCTTGGCTCGGCGTTGCCGAAGGCGAACTTCCCCTCGACCAGCGAGACCTGATCCTTCAAGTCCGGATTCAGCAGATATTTCTCGTGCGTCGAGGCGGTCACCTTCCCGCCCTTGAATGACACTTTGAAGATGGATTGCCCCTGCCAGTAGACGTTCAGGTACTCGTCCCGAATGCCGATGATGAGTGTGGGATCGGCGAGAACGTCTTTCCACCAGCCATCCTGCTGGGCGAGTGTCTCGAGTGCCTTGCGAAAGTCGTCGCCCCGGATTCCGCGTCTGAAGCTCATCTCATACCTCCCACCATTCGCCATCGCTGCGTCGCGTGACGTTGTCAAAATATCTGGAGAAACTGTCGCCTTCGAATGTGTGAACGGGCACCAGCCTGTCCGGCTGTATTGCGTTCGCGAGCCGCTTGAGATCCAGGATGCTGGCGTGGCCCGAGGTGTGGATGATCTCGATGGGAACGCCGCGTGTCGCGAGATCCGCCTTCAGTCTGGCGCCAGGACCGTCCTTCAGATATCCGTCCCATTGCGACCAGATCGCTCTGGTGCCGGGCCAGAGATTTGCGGTCTCCACGTCGTCGGCCATCGCCGGGCGAAACAGCATCACGGTGCGATCGGCGATCTCGGTGATGCGCTCGCGGTAGATCCGTGCGGATTTGTAGGGATCCAGCAGGTCGAAGCGCTTTTTCCTTGCGATCTGTCGCCGTTGATATTCCGGCACATAGACCGACAAATTGGGCCAGCCGACGTTCGGTAGGCGCTCGTTGCCGGTGGCCCGCAATATCTCCATCGCATAGAGATCCAGCAGCAGCGTCCGGCCGCTACGCTTGCAGGCGCGATAGATGCTGACGATGCGATCGATGTTCTGCGCGGATGCCGAGAGGATGACGAAGCCTGGCTGCTCAAAACTCTCGGTCAGCCGCGCCTCGATCTCGTCCTCCGTCGGGAATTGCGTGTGCTCGTCGAGACGGCCGAGGCTCGACCCCTCCATCAGCATCGTGTCGATATCGCGGGGCGGATTGCTCACCAATCGCTCGAACAGACCGCCCTTGCGACCGTGGGCACGGATGTCGCCGCTGTAGAACAGACGCCGGCCGGCCGCCTGGATCAGCAGCGCATAGGCATCATAGGCCGAGTGATCGACGAGATAGGGCGTGATGCTGAACGGACCGATCTGGAAAGTCCTGCGATCGTTCAGCTCGAATGAAACATTTGGCACGAAGCCGTTGGGCACGAAAGGAGCTGCCGCACACATGATGCGCGCGGTCGCAGCGCCCATGGCGAGGGGGACATTGGGTCTGCACAGGGGGAGCAAACCCCAATGATCGCCGTGTCCGTGCGACAGGACAACCGCACGCAGGGTTGGATCTTCGACGCGAAGCCCGGCCACAGGCGGGAGAAGATCGTCGGACGCGCCGTCGGCATCCAGCGGAAGGCCAAGGTCGAGCAGGATTCGCTCGCCCGCGGCCTCGAGCTCGATGCAGGTGCCACCAATTTGCTGCGTTCCGCGGTGGACACGTCCGCGAAACGAACCGGCTGCTTCGGTCATCAGCGGTTGGTCTTGGCGGCCGAACCGGGTTCGGCCGTCACTCGCGACCAGGCGATGGCGTTTTTGGCGGTGGGGAGGGCAATGCGGGATGGACAGGGAAATTTCAAAGCGAATACGACTCCAGGCAACGACTTATCTATATTCAAACGAGCGCCCGAGAAATTGCGGCTTTTCGAGAAGAAAATGTGAGTGTTGTTCCGGCGCAACATCACCTGTTGGTGAGGCCGAACGCAATAGAACCTTCGGTGGGATGAACGTCAGCCGCGGCTGGACCGGCGATTGGCGGCGACTTGAATCCCGGGCGAGCCGCGATCGGCGCGCGCGAACTCGGCAAGCAGGCGTTCGGAGCAGATGACGCGGTTGCGGCCGAGCCGTTTTGCCGCATAGAGCGCCTCGTCGGCCGCACCCAGCAGCCGGTCGGGGCTGCCGTCGGCCTCAGTGGGAATATAACTGGCGACGCCGACGCTGAGGGTGAGGTGGTCGCCGGCTCCAACAGCTCCATGAGCGATCCGCAAGGCCATGACGGCACCGCGGATCTCCTCGGCGATGGCGCAGGCGGCATCGCACTCCATGTCGGGCAGGATCAGCGCGAACTCTTCCCCGCCATAGCGGCTGGCGAGGTCGAGCGGGCGCACGGCATGGCGGCTGACGACATCAGCGACCGCACGCAGGCATTCGTCGCCGCTCTGGTGGCCGTGCCGGTCGTTGAACAGCTTGAAATGATCGACGTCGACGAACAGCAGCGCCATCGGCTTCTGCGTCCGCTGGGCGCGGGCCCATTCGCTCATCAGCATCTGGTCGAAGGCGCGCCGGTTCGACAGGCCGGTCAGCCCGTCCTTGGTGGCGAGCTCCTTCAGCGCCATCTCGGCGCGCTTCTGATCGGTGAGGTCGCGCAGCGTCTCCACCACGGCGATCAGCTGGCCGGCCTCGTCGTGGATAGGACCGGCGTCGATCGCGAGATAGAGCTGGCTGCCGAGCTTGGGCATCACGCACCAGTTCTCCGCGGAAAAGCCGAGCCCGTTGTGGCCGCGTGCGGCATATTCCGAATAAAACTCCGGCAGCTGCTCGGGACGATCGAGCGCGACCAGGTCGGCGAGGCAGGGGCGCCGGGTCTCGTAGAAGGCCTGCCAGTGTTTCGTCGTGCCGATCACCTCCGCGGCGGGGACGCCGGTCAGCCGCTCGCAGGCTCTGTTCCAGATCACGACGCGGCGCTTGGGGTCGATCACGAAGGTCGGCACCACCAGATGCTGCATCAGCCGCACGGCATAGGAATCCGCGACGTCGACGCCTTTCGCTGACGTTTTCCTCGGCTTCGCCATCTCAGGCCACCGCCGCCACCGGCGTGGCATCGTTCGGACCGAACAGCTTTCGCACCTCGGCGGCCGGCTTCGGTTTGCTGAACAGATAACCCTGCATCTCCGTGCAGCCGAGCGCGCGCAGCATCTCGCGCTGCGCCTCGGTCTCGACGCCCTCGGCGACGGTGGTCATGTGGCTCGCCGCGGCGATGTTCACCACCGCCTGCACGATCACGGGCGCGCCACTGGTCTCCGCGATGTCGGCGACGAAGCAGCGGTCGATCTTGATCTTGTCGAACGGGAAGCGCTTCAGATAGCTCAGCGAGGAATAGCCGGTGCCGAAATCGTCGAGCGCGATGCGCACGCCGATGGACCGGAGCTGGTGCAGTATCGAGAGCGCGGCCTCGTCGTCGCGGATCAGCACGGCCTCGGTGATTTCGAGCTCGAGCCGGGAGGGAGAGAGCCCGGAGGCGGCGAGTGCGCCGGCAATCCGCAGCGCCAGCGTGTCGCATTTGAGCTGCACCGGCGAGACGTTGACCGCAATCCGCACATGCGCCGGCCAGGTCGCGGCCTCGTTGCAGGCCATGCGCAGCACCCAGTCGCCGAGCTCGTTGATCAGGCCGGTATCCTCGGCGATCGGAATGAACTCCGCCGGTGACACCCAGCCGCGTTCGGGATGCCGCCAGCGCAGCAGCGCCTCGCAGCCCGACACGTCGTTGGTGCGCAGGTCGACCAGCGGCTGGTAGTGGATCTCGAAGCCGCCATTCACCAGCGCCTGGCGCAGATCCTGCTCCATGGTCAGGCGCGCCTTGGCGCTCGCGTCCATCTCCGGCTCGAAGAAGCGATGGGTGCGGCGTCCTTCGGCCTTGGCGCCGTACATCGCAAGATCGGCGTGTTTGATGAGCTGGTCGAGATCGGTCCCGTCCTGCGGCGCCAGCGCGATGCCGATGCTGGCGTCGGTGGAGAGCTGATGGCCGAGGCAGTGATAGGGCTGGCGGATCGCCTCGTAGATCCGCGTCACGAACGACAGTACGTCCGCAGAGGACTGGATTCTGGTCTGGATCACCGCGAATTCGTCGCCGCCGAGCCGCGCGATCAGGTCGCTCTTCTTGAGGCAGCCGCGCAGCCGGGTCGCGATCGCCTTCAGCAGCTCGTCGCCGACGTGATGGCCGAGCGAATCGTTGATGCCCTTGAATTCGTCGACGTCGATATAGAGCAGCGCGAACTGCTCGCCGCCGGCGACCTTCGCCAGCTCGCGTTCGATCTGTTCGCGGAACAGCGTGCGGTTCGGCAGGTCGGTCAGCGCATCGTAATGCGCCATATGCGCGATCTTGTCGTGGGCGCGCCGCCGCTCGGTGACATCCTCGACGACGCTGATGAGGTAGCGCGGCTCGCCGGACTTGTCGCGAATACCGATCCGGGTCGAGGTGATGTAGCGCGGTCCCTTGGTCTGGCTCTGCCAGGCGTGCTCGTCCTTGAACAATCCCCCGGGCGCCTGCAGCGCCTTGCTGTCGTCGTCGTTGACGATCCTGGCGGCGGCCTCCGGATACATGTCGAAAGGAGTCTTGCCGACGATGACGTCACCCGACTGGCCGAACTGCTCCTCGGCGGTCCGGTTGACCAGCAGATATTGCCGCGTCAGGGCATCTTTCACCGTGATCTGCGAGGGGATGTGATCGATGATCTCGCGCAGGAACATGTAGTTGCGGTCGCGCTCCTGCTCCAGATTGCGCCGCTCGGTGATTTCCTCGATCGTGGCGACCCATCCGCCCTGCGCCAGCGGGGTGTTGATGACCTGGAAGGCGCGGCCGTTGGGCAGTTCGTGGATCCTGCTGGAGACCTTGCCCTCGGCGACGACCCGCATCACATCGGTGCAAAACGTCTCGACGTCGCCGCCGAACGTGCCACGCTCCTTGCGATGCTGCATCGCCTCGCGGATGTGACAGCCGGGCTTGATGATGTCGTCGGACAGGCCGAACATCTCGGAGTAGCGGCGATTGCAGGTGACGATAAATCCGGCGGCGTCGTACAGGATCAGCCCTTGCGACATGTTGTTCAGGGCGGTGTCGAGCCGCAGCCGTTCCGCTTCGATCCGCTCCTGGGCTTCCCGGTTCTGCCGGCTGATCTGGCGGATGATCAGGAAGAGGATCAATGCGATCACGATCGCCGAAAGCGTTGCCGTGGTGACCATGAAGCCGGTCTGCTGACGCCAGTCGGCCAGCGCGGCGCTCGTGGTGTTGGTCGCGACGATGACCAGCGGGAAATGCGACAGCGAGGCCCCCGAGCCGAGGCGGTCCTCGCCGTCGATCGGTCCCTTGACGCGCAGCGTGTGCCGGCCGCCCTCGGCCAGCATCTTGCGCATCAGCGGCGCATCCTTGAAATTCCTGCCGATCAGCTCTTCAACATGCGGATAGCGCGCCAGCATCTTGCCTTCGCGGTCGAACAGCGAGATCGCCGTACCCTCGGCAAGCACGACGGATGCGAAATACTGCGAGTAGCTGTCCGGATCGATCCGCCGGACCATTGCGCCGAGGAAGGTGCCGTCCGCGCCGCTCAGCCGCCGCGCGACGATCGTGGTCCATTTATCGATGATGAAGCTGCGGACCGATTCCAGGATGACCGTTTCGGCCATCGGATCGGATTTGAACCTCTGGAAGTAGGCGCGTGAGGAGACGTTGATCTTGGGCAGCGGTTGGGCCCGCGACCAGTTGATCAGCTCGCCGTCGGCATCGTAGATCGCGATGTCGCCGAGATAGGACACGGAGCTGATCTTGCTCCGCAGCATCTGGTTCGTCGCGAGCCCGGACATGCGCTCGCGGAACATCGCCGGCGAGGTGATCTCCGGCAGGTTCATCTGCCCGATCAGGTCGGCGGCGACGACGTCGGAATCCTGGAATTGCTGATCGAAGTGCCGTGCGATCAGCTGCACCGTGTTTTCCAGCTCGCGCTCGCGGTTGGCCAGGGTGCGCTCGCGGAATTCGCCGACGGCCATGGCGGTCACGGCAAAGATCCCGGCGACCAGCAACACGCCGCACAGGGTCAGCCAGAGGACAGGACCACGCCGCGCCAAGGCCGCCCAGCCGTTGGTCGCGGCTGATGACATTCCGGCTGTCACCGTGGAAAAGACCTGACGCATTCCCCCTCCCTGGAAGGACAGGAATACACCGCACAAATGGCGCAAACCTTAGGAAAGCCAGTTACCTAAGCATTAATCGGGTTGTGCAGTCGCGCCCGTATGCAGTGGGGCGGGAATCACGTCGCGGTTGTGTCGTGCCCATCACAACCGTTGCGCTGCATCATTAACCGCAGCTTAATGCGAAGCGCCCGCGCTCTTGTCGCGGCCGGCATTGCGCAGACGTCCGACGACGCCGGTCGGGAAGAAGTAGACGCTGGCGATGAACAGCAGCCCGAGCCACAGCAGCCAGCGGTCGGGATGCAACAGCCCCGGCAGCAGCGGCAGGCCGGCTTCGCTCGCCGCCTTGGAGGCGACGCCCATCAGCGACTGCAGATAGTTCTGGGCGAGGATGAAGATGGTGGCGCCGATGATCGCGCCGTAGATCGTGCCCATGCCGCCGATCACCACCATCAACAGAATGTCCAGCATGATCGAGAAGCTGAGCGAGGTGTCGGGACCGGCATAGCGCAGCCACAGCGCGTTCAAAATGCCGGCGCTGGCGGCGACCAGCGCGGCGAGGCAGTTGGCGTAGGTCAGGTGGAAGACGGTGCGAAAGCCGAGCGCCTCGGCGCGAAAGCGGTTCTCGCGGATCGCCTGGAGCACGCGTCCGAACGGCGAGTTCACGACACGCAACAAAGCGAGGATCATCAGGGCCGAGACGGTGAACACCAGGTAGAAGGTGAGGATGCGGCCGTTGATCTCGAATCCGAACAGGTTCTTGGAGATCAGCACCGTGCCGGGCCGCAGCAACTCCGGCAGCTGGAAGCTGCGCCCGTCCTCGCCGCCGGTCAGCCAGGAGAGCTGCGAGGCCAGCACCTGGAAGGCGGAGGCGACCGCGAGCGTGATCATGGCAAAGAAGATCGCGGCAACCCGCAGCGAGAACAGGCCGATCGCGAGCGCGAGCAGCGCCGCGAGCGGCAGGCCGACGACGATGCCGGTCGCGACCGCGGCCCAGTTCGGGCCCATGCCGTACAGCGCGATCGCGATCGCGTAGCTGCCGATGCCATAGAACATGGTGTGGGCGAACGACACCGAGCCGGTATAGCCGAGCAGGAGGTCGTAAGAGGCGACGAGCGCGGCGAAGACGCAGATCTTGGCGGCGACGTTCAGCGCCTTGGCACCCGGGAACAGGAACGGCGTCGCCGCCAGCGCCAGGATGATGACGATGAGGAGAAGCGTGAGCACGCGGCTCTTCGGCGGATCGCCTGACAGGAGCATCATCGGCTGGTCACCGCATAGAGGCCGCGCGGCCGCCACATCAGAATGGCGACCATCAGCAGGATGTTGGAGACGAGGGCGAGTTTCGGCACCAGGAAGCCGCCGTAATTGGCCACCATCGCGACCAGGATGGCGCCGATGAAGCAGCCGCCGATCGAGCCGAGGCCACCGATGATGACGACGATGAAAATCAGGACGGTGAGGTCGTCGCTCATGGAGGCGTGGACCTGCTCGCGATAGAGCGCCCACATCACGCCGCCGAGGCCGGCGAGCGCCGATCCCGTCATGAACACGCCGAGGAACAGGCGGCGGATGCGATAGCCGAGCGCCTCGACCATCTCGCGGTTCTCGACGCCGGCGCGGATCAGCAGGCCGAGCTTGGTGCGGTTGAGCACGAGCTGGATCGCGATGAAGACGGCGAGGCCGATCAGCATCGCCAGCACGCGGTATTTGGCGATCGCGACGTCGCCGAGGATGAAGGAGCCCCGCAGCGATGTCGGCAGCGGCATCGGGATGATCTGCGGTCCCCACAGCGCATAGAGCGTCTGCTCGGCGACGATCAGGCCGCCGGTCGTCATCAGGATCTGCTTCAGATGCTGGCCATAGACGGGCAGGATCAACACGCGCTCGACGACCAGGCCGAGCGCGCCGGATACCGCCATCGACAGCAGCGCCGCCGGCGCCAGCACTGCGAGGTTCATCCACAGCGAATCCGCCTGCATCGAGGCCGCGAACGGCGCCAGCACGAGGGTTGCCACATAGGCGCCGACGGCGATGAAGGCGCCGTGGCCGAAATTGAGCACGTCCATCAGGCCGAACACCAGCGTCAGCCCCGAAGCCATGATGAAGATCATCATGCCCATGGCAAGACTCGCGGCGGTCAGCGTCAGCCAGGTGCTGGGTGACCCCACCAGAGGAATCATCGCAAGCGCCAGCGCGACCGGCAGCAGGATCGGCGCGAGATCGCGCTTCGGCTTCGGCAGCGGATCATTTGCGGCGAGTTCAGTCACTGATGCGCCTCCAGGCTCAGGCCGAGCAGCCGCTCCTGCAGCGGCACGTCGGCGGCGAGCGCCGCCATCTCGCCGCGATGGACGATGGTGCCGTTGTCCATGACCAGCACGTTGTCGCCGAGCTCGCGGGCGGCAAAGAAATTCTGTTCGACCAGCAGGATCGTCGCACCCTTGCGCTTGATCTCCTTCAGGCATTCGATCAGGGCCATGACGATCGCGGGCGCCAATCCCTTGGTCGGCTCGTCGATCAGCAGCAGCTTGCGCGGCTCGACGATGGCGCGCGCGATCGACAACATCTGCTTCTGCCCGCCCGAGAGGCTTCCCGCTCGCGACAGCCAGAACCGGCGCAGCGCGGGGAAGAAGCCGAAGATCCAGTCGAGCTGGGTATCGTCGAGCGGCCCGTCGCGCGCCGCCAGCACCAGGTTTTCCTTCACCGTGAGGTCGGAAAACACCGCCATGCTCTCCGGCACGTAGCCGACGCCGAGCCGCGCGATGTCGGGCGTGGCGCGGCTCTCGATGCGCTCGCCTGCGAGCGTGATTTCGCCGCTGGAGGCCTGCCACAGGCCCATGACGGTGCGCAGCGTCGTGGTCTTGCCGGCGCCGTTGCGGCCGAGCAGCATGGTGGTCTGGCCCTGCGGTACTGCGAGGTCGATGCCCTGGAGGATGTGGTAGCGGCCGATATGCGTGTGCACGCCGGAGAGTTTGAGCAGATCGGTCATGCCGCACTCTTTGGAGCAATGCCGAGATAGGCTTCCTGCACGATCGGCGAGGCGATCACCTCGGCCGGCGGCCCGTCGGCGACAAGTTGTCCATTGTGCAGCACGATGATGCGGTCGGCGAGCGAGCGCACCACGTCCATCTTGTGCTCGACGAGGAGGATGATCTTGCTCTTGTCCTGCTTGAGCTGCGCGATCAGGTTCAGCACGACCGGCACCTCGTCGATGCTCATGCCCGCGGTCGGCTCGTCGAACATGAACACTTTGGGTTCGAGCGCGATCATCAGCGCGACCTCGAGCTTGCGCTGGTCGCCATGCGACAGCGCAGTGGCGGCGACGCCGCGGCGATTGCCGAGTGCGACCTGGTCGAGGATGGCATCGGCGCGGGTGATCAGGTCGCGGCGGACCATCCAGGGCCGCAGCATGTCGTAATGGGTGCCGCTGGCCGCCTGCACCGCGAGGCGGACGTTCTCTTCCACGGTGAGATTCGGAAACAGGTTGGTGAGCTGAAAGGCGCGGCCGAGGCCCGCGCGGGTGCGCAGCGGCGCGGAATGCTGGGTGATGTCGGTGCCGTCGAACAGGATGCTGCCGTGTGAAGCGCGCAGCTGGCCCGAGATCAGGTTGAAATAGGTGGTCTTGCCGGCGCCGTTCGGCCCGACGATGGCGGTGAGCTCGCCGGGGCGGAACGTGCAGGTGACGTCGTTGACCGCGACATGGCCGCCGAAGCGGATGGTGAGGTCGCGCGTCTCTAGCGTCAGGGCCATCGGGATAACTCTGGAATAGGGAAGGATCCTCTCCCCGCACGGGCGGGGAGAGGGGATTCGATATCAGCGCTTGTTGCGGACCGGAACGTCCATGTCCTCGATCTTCAGCTCGCGCACCGGCTCGAGCACGGCCCAGGCGACGTTCGGATCGACCTTGACCTTGAAGTGATACATGCTCTGCAGCGCCTGATGGTCCTCTTTCCGGAACACCATCTTGCCCTTCGGCGTGTCGAACTCCAGGCCTTCCATCGCCGTGATCAGCTTCTCGGTGTCGGTCGACTTCGCCTTGGTGACGGCGGCGACGACCGACATCGCGGCGGCGAAACCGCCCGCGGTGAAGAAGTCCGGCGGCGCGTTGAAGCGCTTCTGGTGCTCGGCGACCAGCCAGTCGTTCACCGGGTTCTTCGGGATCTCGTAGTAGTAATAGGTCGCGCCTTCCATGCCGGGCAGGCCCTTGTAGGCCGCGAGCGCCGGCAGGATGTTGCCGCCGGTGGAGAGCTCGATGCCGTAGCGCTTCGGATCCATGTCCTGCAGCTTGGCCAGCGGATTGCCGGCGCCGGCCCAGATCACCCAGATCACCTTGCGGCCGGGCTTGTCCTTCAGAGCGTCGAACAGGCGCTGGCCGACCGCGGTGAAGTCGGTGGTGTTGGTCGGGGCGTATTCTTCCGCGGCGAGCGTCGCGCCGGTCTTGGCGAGTGCTTCCTTGAAGGCAGCGACGCCGTCGCGGCCGAAGGCGTAGTCCTGCGCCAGCGTCGCCACGGTGACGCCCTGCTTGCCGATCGCGACCGCGTTCGAGATAGCGTCCTGCGACGAGTTGCGCGCGGTGCGGAAGATGTAGCGATTCCACTTCTCGCCGGTAATCTGGTCCGCGACGGCGGGCTCGACGATCAGGATCTTCTTGTTCTCCTCGGCGACGGGGAGGATGGCGAGCGCCGCGGCCGACGAGGTCGTGCCGATCGCGATGTCGGCCTTGTCGTCCTGATAGGCTTCCGCGAGCGCGGCTTTCGACAGGTCGGGCTTGCCCTGGTCGTCCTTGGTGATGACGAC
Source organism: Bradyrhizobium sp. 956_D2_N1_4 (assembly GCF_052076025.1). Lineage (NCBI taxonomy): Bacteria > Pseudomonadati > Pseudomonadota > Alphaproteobacteria > Hyphomicrobiales > Nitrobacteraceae > Bradyrhizobium > Bradyrhizobium sp. 956_D2_N1_4. Next base: position 7,960,556 of record NZ_CP197237.1, read on the forward strand.
GATCTTGCGGCCGTCGAGCATCATGGTGCCCTTGGTGGCGTATTCAAAACCCATCTGCAGGCCGGTTTCGGTCTGCTTGGCATAGGCTTCGAGCGGGCCGGTCTTGCCGTAGATCAGCGCGACCTTGAGGTCGTCGGCCTGCGCGGAGGTGTTCGCGGCCAGGCCGAGGATGGCTGCCGTGAGAATGAGCGATCGACGCACGATGATTTCCTCCTTGAATGAACTGCCTTGATCACAGCGATTTGCACAAGTGTGCATACATTGCAATTCCACCTTCCGGCGGAGCTTGCACGAGGCTCATGTGACAGTCTCTTGACGTGCGCGTGCCGGATCGTCGCAGGCCGCGATGCGTTCGTGTTAACGATCCCCTGGCTTCACATCAGCCCATGCGTTTCCTCAGGCTGCCTCAGAGCAAGCCCTGCGCCAGATCCGGAGCTTTGCGCGGGAATGCCTGAAAATGCGGCCGATCGCGCGCGAACGCCACAGGCGAGTGCCGATATGGCGGTGTCAGGAGTCCGAGACTCCGGACACATGCCGTCTCGAAAGTCAGACAGGCGGCGATCCCGACGCCAGTCCGAACTTGGCGAGCTTCTTGTAGAACGTCGCGCGCGAGATGCGCAGCATCCGCGCGGCTTCCGAGATCTGGCCGTTGCTGGCGGCGAGCGCATGTTCGAGCGTCTGCTTCTCGAACTCCGCCTCGGCTTCGGCATAGGGCACGACCGAGCCGGTCATCTGCGGCGCCGGTCCAGGGCCGGCCTCCGCGCTGACCGGCAGGATGTGAACGAAATCGTCGCCGGTCAGGCGCCCGGAATCGCTCAGGATCAGTGCGCGTTCCAGAATGTTGCGGAGCTCGCGGACGTTGCCGGGCCAGTCGTAGCGCGCGAGCGCCGACAATCCGCTCGGCGTGATCCTGGCATTGAGGAAATCGCCGGAGGCACTGATGTCCTCGATCAGCCGCGCGCAGATGTCGGGCAGGTCGTCGAGGCATTTTCTCAGAGGGGGCAGGTCGATCGAGAGCACGTTGAGGCGGTAGTAGAGATCGGCGCGGAAGGCGCCGTCGCTGACGCGCTTGCGCAAATCCACGTTGGTCGCGGCAATGACGCGCACATCGACCTTGCTGATCTTGTCCGAGCCGAGCGGCTCGATCTCGCGCTCCTGCAGCACGCGCAACAGCTTGGCCTGCAATTGCAGCGGCATCTCGCCGATCTCGTCGAGGAACAGCGTACCGCCATCGGCGATCCGGAACTTGCCCTCGCGTCCCCTGCGGTCGGCGCCGGTATAGGCGCCAGGCGCAGTGCCGAAGAATTCGGACTCGATCAGCGTTTCCGGGATCGCCGCGACATTGACGCTGACGAACGGCTTTTCCGCGCGCGAGGACGCATTGTGGATCGCCTGCGCCAGCAGCTCCTTGCCGGTGCCGGTCTCGCCGGTGAGCAGCACGGTCACGCTCTGCCGCGCCGCGCGCTTGGCGAACTCCTTGGCCTGCGCGATCGCCGCTGTCGTGCCGACGAAATCGGCAAGGGTGAAGCGCGCCGCGCGGGCGTTGGACAATTGCCGCCGCGCCAGCCGCAGATCGCTCTCGAGCTGGGTGACGCGGGCGAGCAGCGGCTTGAGGCTCTCGAGGTGGTCGTAGAGCACGAACCCGATCGCGCCGATAACGTTGCGGTCCTCGTCCTCGATCGGCATGCGCGTCACCACGAGCTGCTCGCCGCCGAGCTCCATGATGTCGAGCAGGATCGGCTCGCCGCTCTCGGCGACGTTCCGCATCAGGCTGTTCGGGATGATCTCCTCGATCGGCCGGCCGATCGCTTCGGTGGTGTGCTTGAGGCCCAGCGAGGCCAGATATTTCTCGTTGACGTAGATCACCCGTCCGCCGCGGTCGATCGCGATCGCGCCCTCGCACAGATGCTCCAGCCGCTCGAACAGCGTCACCATCGCCCGCGCGCGGACATAGGCGGGATCGCTGACGTCGGGGGAGGAGGGCATGGCGTACCTCAGGGAAGTCCGCCTGTGTATTAGCAAAAGGGCAGCAATTTCAAAGGGGGAAATGGCACGTAAGCAGCTCAGCAATTGCCGTCGTCCCGGGCTCGCGCTTTGCGCGCCCCGGGACGACGGCGGTACTCGTTGCGCCGTTGTCGCCCTACCGCCGGTACCCGCTCGCCCGCGAATAGCCCTGCCGGTTCTGCTGCGTCGGGCGGTTGGACACGCCGGGACGGGATTCGCTGGAGGCGGGGGTCGCGAGCTTGAGCTCCTCCAGGAAGATCGGCCGGGCGAAATAATAGCCTTGCGCGTAGCGGATCTTGGTTGCGGCCTGGAGATAGGCCAGCTCCTCGTAGGATTCGAGGCCTTCGGCGATCACGGTCATGCCGAGCGCTTCGCTCAGGGATTCGATCGCGCGCAAGATGCCCTGGCTGCGCGGGCGCTTATGGATGTCGGTGATGAACGAGCGGTCGATCTTGATCTCGTCGGCGGTGATGTCGGCGAGCGCCGAGAGCGAGGAATAGCCGGTGCCGAAATCGTCGATGGAGATGCCGACGCCGAGCTTGCGGAACATCGGCAGGATCTCGGTCTGGAAATGATTCTTGGCGACGAAGGCATCTTCCGTCACCTCGATCATGAAGCGCTGCGGAAAGCCGGTCTCGTCCAGCGCCCGCGCGAAACTGCGCATGAATTCGGGGTTGCCGGCCTGCTTGGCGGCGACGTTGATGCTGATGGTCGCTTCCGCGCCGAAGCTGTCGTTGATCAGGTCGATCGACTTGACGATCTCGGCGAGCACGAGATGGGTGAGCTCGTCGATCAGTCCCAATTCGCCGGCAAGGTTGATGAACGAGCCCGGCGCCTGGATCACGCCCTCGTCGTCGCGCAGGCGCACCAATGCCTCGATGCCGGTCACGGCCTGGGTGCGGATGTCGACCTTGGACTGGAACGCACAGCAGAAGCGCTTTTCGAGGATGGCGAGCCGCAGCGACTGCTCGATCTTCATCCGCGCCAGCGCCTCGCGCTCCATGCTGGCGTCGAAGAAGGCCGCCGAGCCCTTGCCGCTGTTCTTGATGCGGTACATCGCGATGTCGGCGTTCTGGCGCAGCGTCTCGAAGCTGCGGCCGTGGTCGGGATAGAGGCTGACGCCGACGGAGGTGGAGGCGAAGACCTCCGAATTGTCGATGAAGAACGGTGCGGTCAGCCGCTCCAGCGTCGCTTGCATGAATTCGGCGACTTCCTCCTGGCTCTGGATCGGGGAGAGCAGCAGCAGGAATTCGTCGCCGGAGATGCGCGACAGCATGTCGGAATCGCGCAGGTCGCGCCCGAGCCGCTTCGACAGCTCGACCAGCAGCGCATCGCCGACGGCGTGGCCGTAATAGTCGTTGATGTGCTTGAAATTGTCGACGTCGAGAAAAGCAAGCGCGAAACGCTCGCCTTTGCCGTCGCGCGCGAGCAGGCTGCCGGCGCGATGCTCGATCACGCGCCGCGAGGGCAGGCCGGTCAACTCGTCGAAATAGGCCGAGCGGAACAGCTGGTCCTCGAAATTCTTCTGTTCGGTGATGTCGGAGGACGCCGAGATCAGCAACTCGCGTCCGGCAACGCGGACGGGGCGATGGGTGGTCAGCAGCACCTGGCGTGCAGCTCCGTCCTGGAGCGCTTCCTCGGAGATGACCGCCTCGCCGGACCTCAGTGCCCGCTGGCAGGCTTCCCGGCGCGGCGTCGGATCGGGCGACGGACGGCTGCCGTCCATGCCGAGCTGGGCGGCCGCGACATCGTTAACCAGGAGAAGCTCGCCCTGCGCATCCTGCACGGTCAGACCGGCAGGCAGCATTCTAACGATTTCCTTGAGAAATCCGAGCTCGGCTTCACTCGCGCCGGAATATCTGTTGTCGTTCATAGAAGTCATGAATCTTGTTGTTTCAACGCGCCTTTGCAATGGACGCGATCTTGCGCAGTTCCCTCTTAGGTTTGGTTAAGGGGTACGGAGAAATACGGGTGTGTTTTGCGGCGATGCGACGCGCCCGACCCATCGTCATTAACGGAGCGTCAACGCGCGCAACGAAACTGCGAGCGGGGCGCGCGTCTCTTGCGCTCGTGCCGCGTCTAACCGTTCTGCGGGATGCGGCATTGCATGATGCAATGCAGGCCGGTCTTGAGATACGAGACCTCGGACTTGCCGTCGAAAGCCGACAGCGCCGACTTCAGCAGCTTGGTGCCGAAGCCGGGCTCGGAGACCTTGTCGATGCTCGGGCCCTCGGTTTCGTCCCAGGTGACGGTCAGACGGTCGCCGCTGACGGTCCACGAGACCTGCAATAATCCGCGCGGCGCGGAGAACGCGCCATATTTGCCCGCGTTGGTGGCGAGTTCGTGAAACATCAGCGACAGCGTGACCGCGAGCTTCGGCGGCAGGAACAGCCGGTCGCCGTTGAGCGTGAAGCGGACATGGCCGTAAGGTCCGAGCTCTGCGATCAGGAGATCGCGGATATCGCAGCCGCCCTTGTCGATCCGCGAGATCAGATCGTCGGTTGCAGCCAGCGACCGTAGCCGCGGATCGATCCGGGCCCAGACCTGCGGCTGGTCGTGCAGCACCTGGTGCAGCACGGCGTGCGCGGTCGACAGCTTGTTCTTCAGCCGATGCTGCAGCTCGTCGACCAGCAGCTTGCGGTATTCTTCTTCCTCGATCAGCCGTTTGGAAATCCGGCGCTGTTCCGCCAGCATCCCGCGATAATGCTCGACGCCCCAGATCGTGAGGGCGGAGACGCCCCAATAAAGGGTCAGCAAGGTGAACCTGGAGCGATCGGCAAGAGCGTCGCTGAAATTGACGACGACGCCGAGCACGCCGCCGACCAGCGCGGTGATGATGCCGATCCGCAAGCCGCCGAATGCGGCGGCAAAGAACACGGCCGGAAAGTACGGGGTGAAGTACACGTCGGGCCGCACATGCGCGAGACCCCAGCGCGCCACCGTCGCAACCAGCAGGCAGGCGACCGCGAAGCCGAGGCTCAGAGCGAGCGATGGCGCTGCCACGCCCTGCCAGCCCTTGCGGAATTCGTCGATCAGCTTCTCCATGCCCGGCCCGGTTGCGCTATGCGCGCGTAAATCGAGAAAGGAGCGGGAATGTTACGCATGTCGCATGCACAAGCAAAGCTTGCCTTGTCGCAGACCGGCAGGAATAGTGACTGTCGCGGCGCCGAGATCGATCGGCGTCCGCCATTTGACATCAAATCATTCGAAAACAGGAACATTCCATGGGTAGGTTGGATGGCAAGGTTGCGGTGATTACGGGCGCGACGAGCGGGATCGGCCTGCGTACCGCGGAAGTCTTCGTTGCCGAAGGTGCCAAAATTGTGATCGCGGGGCGGCGCATACCGGAAGGCGAGGCGCTGGCGAAGCAGCTCGGGGCCGATTGCATCTTTCGCCAGACCGACGTGACGGTCGAAGCGCAGATGCAGGCGCTGATCGCGCTCGCGGTCGAGAAGTTCGGCCGGATCGACTGCCTGTTCAACAATGCCGGCGGCCCGGCGCAGACCGGGGGCATCGAAGGCCTCGATGTCGAGCGGTTCGACGCGGCGATGGCGACCCTGGTGCGCAGCGTCATGCTCGGCATGAAGCATGCCGCGCCCGTCATGAAGAAGCAGGGGTCTGGTAGCATCATCAACAATGGCAGCATCGCAGGCCGACTCGCCGGCTTTTCCTCCTCGGTCGTCTATGGCGCGGCCAAGGCGGCGGTGATCCATCTCACCAAATGCGTGGCGATGGAGCTCGGCGAGTCCAACGTGCGCGTCAACTCGATCTCGCCCGGTGCGATCGCGACCGGCATTTTCGGCAAGGCGCTGGGGCTCGCGACCGATGCGGCGGAGGCGACGCCGGCCGTGATGCGCGAAGTCTTCAAGACCGCACAGCCGATCCCGCGCGCGGGCCTCCCTGATGACATCGCGCAGGCCGCGGTGTTTCTGGCGAGCGACGAATCCAGCTTCGTCAACGGACACGATCTCGTCGTCGACGGCGCCGTCACCGGCGGCCGCAACTGGAGCCAGCAGCAGCAGGGTTACGTCGCCATGCGCAAGGCGTTCGATCAGGGGGCGTAGCGGATAGGCGGCGGTGCCGTAGGGTGGGCAAAGCGAAGCGTGCCCACCAATTCTTTCCATCGCGGCAAATCGAGGGCACGGCGCTACGCGCCTTTGCCCACCCTACGAGAGCGGCGCCTAAACCGCCTTCACCCGCACCCTCAAGCCATCCCGCGGCTTCGGGATCGGCCACATCTGCCAGTCCGGCTTGTAGCCCGGCTCCAGCGATACTTCGAGGTTCTGCAAGAAGTGCCGGGCAAAACACTTCGCCTGCATGTAGGCGAAGTGCAGGCCGAGACACATATGCGCGCCGCCGCCGAACGGCACCCAGGCGAAGCGATGTCGGTTGCGCTGGGCTTCCTCGGTGAAGCGCAATGGATCGAAGCGATCCGGCTCCGGCCAGATGTCCTTCATGTGGTGGGTGTAGAGCGGATTGACGCCGACGGCGGTGCCGGCCGGAATCGTAAAGCCCTTGAAGGTGAAATCGCGCATCGCGCGGCGCGGCATCGACGGCACCGGCGGCTTGATCCGCAGGGCCTCCTTGAACGCCATCTCCGACAGCGGCATTTTTTCGAGGTCGTCGAAGCTGCTCGGCGAACCCGGTGCGAGCCCCAGCGCAAGAACCTCCGCGCGCAATCTATCCTGCCAGTCCGGATTGGCGGCGAGCTCGCCGATGAAGGAGGTCAGCGACGAGGTCAGCGTGTCGTGCGCCGCCATCATCAGGAAGCTCATATGGTCGATGATGTCCTGCTCGGAGAGCAGGGCGCCATCCTCGTGGGTGGCGCGGCAGAGCTGCGAGAACAGATCGTCGCCGCCGTGATTGCCGCGGCGGAGCGGGATCTGCTCGCGGAAATAGGCGACGATGCGTTTGCGTCCCTTCACGCCAGCCGCCATCTGCGTGCCCGGCAGCGGCCGGCGGATCGGGGCGACGGCGGCCGCGACCATGTCGACAAACGCGCGGTTGATCTCGTCGACCTCCGGCCCGATATCGGCGCCGAGGAACGACGCCGCCGCGAGGTCGAGCGTGAGCTGCTTCATCGCCGGATAGAGCTTCATCTCGCCGGGCTTCGCCTTCCACTGCGCGACGCGCGCGGCGATGCCGTGGTCGAGATCGCTCAGGTACGACTTCATCGGCCCCGACTTGAACGCGACCGACAGCGCCTTGCGATGCAGCCGGTGCTCGTCGAAATCGAGCAGCATCAGGCCGCGCGGAAACAACAGGCCCAGCACCTTGTTCCAGCCATGCGTCGAGGAGAACAGCTTTTGCTGGTCGAACAGCACGAGCTCGTTGGCCTCGGGGCCGAGCAGCACGACATTGGTCTCGCCGAAAATATGGGTGCGGTAGACCGGGCCGTATTTGGCGCCGTTCGCCTCGATATGTCCCTTGGGGTCGGCGAGCACCTGAAAGGTCTTGCCGATGATCGGCCAGCCCTCGTCGCCGGGGATGTGCGTCAGCTCGTTGCGCCTGGGTGCGGTGAACGGAAGCGCAGGGGCGACATTCTGCATCGACATGACGATTGCTCCGGTTGACCGACCGAACAGGCGCGCGAACACAGATGACTACGACCCGCGCCAGCTGACCGGGGTCAGCATAGCACAGGCCGGTATGTCTTTCTTGTGAACGTCGTTACAGGCGTAGTTCCGACGGGCCTACCGCTTCGCCGCTTCCTTCTGCAAATCCGGGGCGTTGACGGCGGGAATGGCGACGCGGCCGGCGCCGGTCACCTTCAAGGCCTCTGCAGCCTTTTCGTTCTCCATGATCTTCGCCATCACGGCCTGCCCGGCGCGTTCGAAGATCGCGCGGTTCTCAATCACGAACTTTTGCGACTTCCGCAATCCGTCGATATAGCCGTTGATCTCCGGCACGACGTAGCGCGCCACCAGGTCCCAGCTTCGGCGGGTATTTTCGGGATTGGCCCAATCGTGCACGAAGCCGATCACGGCGCCGACGCCGCCCGACACCTGCATCACGTTCTTGATCATCTTGACGAGGTCGTCGGGCGTGCCGATCACGGAGGCCGCACCGTCGACGAAAGCGGTCTTGTCCACGGCCTCGTCGGGCGAGGCGAACGCGGTCAGGCCCGGCCGCTGCAGCGTGCCGACATTATATTCGTTGTGCCAGCGCATCAGGCCGGCGCCGGCTTCGCGGCGGGCCTGCTCGCGGGTCTCGGCGAGGTGCCAGGTCAGCAGCACGCGCCAGTTCGCCCGATCCACCTTGGTGCCGTGCTTCTTGGCGGCGTCCTCGGCGAACTGCCATTGCTGTTGCAGGGACATCAACCCTTGCGTCGTCATCGAGCCCAGCGAGATGATGCCGATGCCGTATTTGCCGGCGAGCGTCATGCCCGACGGCGAGATCTGCGAGGCCACCACGAACGGCATCTCCTCCTGCAAGGGCAGGATCTGGAGTGCGGCGTCGTTCATGGTGAACCAGTCGCTCTTCGCGGTGACGCGTTCGCCGTTGAACAGGCGGCGGATCACGCCGATGGCCTCGTCCTGGCGGTCGCGCTGCGTCATCGGGTCGATGCCGAGCGTGTGCGCGTCCGACGCCAGCGCGCCGGGGCCGGAGCCGAAGATGGCGCGGCCGCCGGTCATGTGGTCGAGCTGCACCATGCGCTGGGCGACGTTGAAGGGATGATGATAGGGCAGCGACACCACGCCGGTGCCGAGCTTGATCCGCTTGGTGCGCTCGCCGGCCGCGGCCAGAAACATCTCGGGCGAGGCGATCATCTCCCAGCCGGAGGAATGATGCTCGCCGCACCAGAACTCGTCATAGCCGAGCGCGTCGAGCTGCTCGACCAGGTCGAGATCGCGCCGGAACTGGAGCATCGGATGCTCCCCGATCGGGTGATGCGGGGCAAGGAAGGCTCCGAACTTCAGGCGCGCCATGGCGTTCTCTCCGGCTGAATTTTCTGTTTGTTGAGGCGATGAGGCTACGTGCTGGCGATAGCGAAGGCAATCGCGCGGTGTCCCGCGCGGCGGAATGCAGGCATGCGCAGCGAAGACCACTCTCTTCTCTTTCTCCCCATTCTTGCGTGCAGAGGCTTCCACACCGTCATGGCCGGGCTTGTCCCGGCCATCCACGACCTTTGCGGCGCTACGAAGAACGTGGATGCCCGGGACAAGCCCGGGCATGACGAGAAGAGGGCGAGGAGAAGATTACCGCGTCATCCTGTTCCACGCATCCAGCCCGGCGATCTTGTACGCCTCAGCCAGCGTCGGATAGTTGAACGTGTTCTGGATGAAATAGTCGATGGTGCCTTTGAGGTTCAGTACGGCCTGGCCGATATGGATCAGCTCGGTGGCGCCTTCGCCGAGGATGTGCACGCCGAGCAACCGGCGCGTCTTGGTCGAGAAGATCATCTTCATCATGCCGCTGTTCAGCCCCATGATGTGGCCGCGCGAGGTCTCGCGGAAGCGTGCGATGCCGACCTCGTAGGGAATGCCGCGCGTGCGCACCTCTTCTTCGGTGAGTCCCGTCGTCGATATTTCCGGCACCGAATAGATGCCGTAGGGGAAGAACTCCGGCGGCGCGAGCGGCTCCATGCCGAGCGCGTGGCAGGCGGCGACGCGTCCCTGCTCCATCGAGGTGGAAGCAAGGCTCGGAAAGCCGATCACGTCACCGGCGGCGTAGATGTGCGGCACGCTGGTCTGCAAGGTCACGGGATCGACCGAGATGCGGCCGCGATGGTCGACGACGATGCCGGCCGCCTCTAAGTTTAGCCGGTCGGTCGCGCCGACGCGCCCCGCCGCGAACAGCAGCATTTCCGTGGTGACGTGCCGCCCGTCCGACAAATGCGTGACGATGCCACCCTGCGCAGTCTTCTCGATCGAGTTGACCTTGGCGCCGAGCCGCAGCGCGACATTGCGGTCGCGCAGCTCGTGCACGAACTCGTCGATCAATTCCTTGTCGATGAAATCGAGGAAGGTCGGCCGCGGTTCGATCAGGGTCACGGGCACGTCGAGCGCGCTGAAGATGGTGGCGTATTCGACGCCGATCACGCCGGCACCGATCACAGCCAGGCTGCGCGGCAGCTTTGGCAGCTCGATGATCTCGTCGCTGTCGAGCACGGTGGTGCCGTCGAATGGCACGTAGTCGGGGCGAAACGGGCGCGTGCCGCAGGCGATCAGGATGAAGGCGGCCGACACCACCTTTACCTCGCCAATTGAGCTCGTGATCTCGACCTCGTGCGGTGAGACCAGCCGCGCCTCGCCATTGGCGGTGCGCACCAGATTGCGGCTGAACTGATGCTCGAGTACCTCGACCTCATGGTCGAGCGTCTTCTGAAGGCGGATCATCAGGTCGCTCGCCGCGATGTCCTGCTTCACCTTGTAGGAGCGGCCGTAAAAGCCGCGCTCGCGCCAGCCGGAGAGATTGAGCACGGTCTCGCGCAGGGTCTTTGAAGGAATCGTCCCGGTATGGACCGAGACGCCGCCGACCCGTCGGCCCTTCTCCACCACCAGCACGGCCTTGCCGAGCTTGGCACATTGCACCGCAGCCCGGCGCCCCGACGGGCCCGAGCCGATCACCACCATGTCGTAGTCGTACATCCGGAAAACTTCCGAGCCCGCAAAACCAGCGGGAATTGCCATGCAGCAATCGGGCCAAAGCGGCAAGTCCTACCTCGGAGGTAATCGCGCCGATGACGCCGATCTGCGAGTTTTGCGCGCAAATAAATCGCCGAAGGCTCGCGCGAAAATGCATCAAACCGTCACAAAACAAGTCGATTCGTCGCGCCGCTGGGGCGTGCTGGCGATCGTCGTCGCTGCTCAATTCATGTTCGGCGTCGACGCCTTCATCGTGAACGTCGCCATTCCGACCATCGCGGTCGATCTGCATGCGACGCCGGCGCAGATCGAGTCCGTCATCGCGATCTATCTGATCGCCTACGCCACGCTGGTCGTCACCGGCGGCCGCCTCGGCGACATCCACGGCACGAAGAATGTCTTCCTGGCCGGCGTGCTCGGCTTCACGGCGACCTCGCTGTGGTGCGGGTTGGCGCAATCGGGCGCGGAGCTGATCATCGCGCGGCTGGCGCAGGGCGCGACTGCCGCGCTGATGGTGCCGCAGGTGCTGGCGACGCTGCATCTGCTCTTCACCGACGAACAGCGCAGCCGCGCTTTCGCCATCTACGGCATCGTGCTCGGGCTTGCGGGCGCCGCGGGCTTCCTGCTCGGTGGTCTCCTGGTCACGATCGACCTCGCCGGTACCGGCTGGCGCTCGGTGTTCTTCGTCAACGTGCCCTGCGGCCTCGTCATTGCGGCCGCCGCCTGGCGCATCATGCCGTCGGTGCCGCGCCGGGCCGGCACGCGGCTCGATATCAAAGGGAGCGTGGTGCTGTTCGCGGGGCTGTTGTGCCTGATCGGACCGCTGCTGTTCGGTCACGATGTCGGCTGGGCGCCGTGGCTATGGGCCGTGATGGCAAGCGGCGGCGTGATCCTTGTCGCCTTCCTGAAGCTCGAGCATGCGGTGGCGCGCGCCGGCGGCATGCCGCTGATCGATCTGACGCTGCTGTCCGACGCAGCCTTCCTGCGTGGGCTCGGCGCGGCGTTCTTTTTCTTCGTCGCCAATCTCTCGTTCTATCTCGTCATGACGCTGTTCATGCAGCGCGGCCTGAAGATCCCGCCGCTCGCAGCCGGCATGGCCTTCATTCCGCTCGCGCTGGCTTTCGTGGTCGCGTCGCGTCACAGCGGCGCACGGGCGCGCCATCGCGGGACCAAGGTGTTGATCGAAGGCTGCATGTTGCAGATCGCGGGCCTCGCCGCACTCGCGCTGGTCACGGGCTATATCGATGCGCCGGCGCCGATCCTGCTCGCACTCGTCATGATCATCTTCGGCTACGGCCAGGGGCTGGTGATGGCGCCGCTATCCGGTGCGGTGCTCTCGACGGTGAAGCCTGTCGCCGCAGGCTCCGCGTCCGGCATGTACGGCACGACAGCGCAGATCGGAAATGCGGCCGGAGTGGCCGCAATCGGCGCGGCGTTCTTCGCGGTTGAAGCGTTGCAATCGGCGCGCGCAGGCTTCTTTGTTTCGCTCGCCGCGTTTGCGGCGTTAATCACGATCTGCGCCGCATTTCTGGCGTGGATGCGCCGCGTCTCTGCACGAAGTTGAGGCATTGCGGTTAATTCATGCGTATTCCTGCGGATTTTTGCGTGATTTCGGGTGATAGACAGCACACGGGCTTTTTATTTTGCACCGCAGCAACTATTTGGTTTGGGTGAACGTTGAACGTCGCCTGCCAGGAGTTGCCGTGTCGCTTGCCAAAAATCTCGCTCTCTTGAGACATCTGCCAAAGGTGGATGGTCTGCGCCTTGCCGAATTCGGCCGGAGCGCGGACGTATCCAGCCCGTTGGAAGAAGTCATCGGCTTCGGCGACAATCCCGGAAACCTGCGCATGTTCGCGTTCGTGCCGACGCAGCTTCAGAAGCCGCGCGCGCTCGTCGTCGTGCTGCATGGCTGCGGCCAGACTGCCGCTGCTTACGATCTCGGCGCGGGATGGGCGACGCTCGCGAGGCATTACGGCTTCGCGCTGGTGATGCCCGAGCAGCAGCGCGTCAACAATGGCAACACCTGCTTCAACTGGTTCAATCCGGAAGACACTGCGCGGGACGGCGGCGAGGCGCGGTCGATCCGCGAGATGATCGCGCATATGGCCGAAGCGCACCGCATCGATCCCAGGCGCGTCTTCATCACCGGTCTCTCCGCCGGCGGCGGCATGACGTCGGTGATGCTCGCGACCTATCCGGAAGTCTTCGCGGCCGGCGCGGTGATCGCCGGGTTGCCCTATGGCATCGCCTCGAACCTGCGCGAGGCGCTGGACGGCATGTTTCATTCGCCGGCGCGGCCGGAGCGCGAACTCGGCGATTTCGTGCGGCGCGCCTCGAACCATCGCGGGCCCTGGCCGAAAATCTCAGTGTGGCACGGCAGCGCCGACCGCACCGTCAATCCCGGCAACGCCAGCGAGATCGTCAAGCAGTGGCTCGATTTGCACGATCTGCCGGCCGTGCCGATGGCGGAGACCATTGTCGACGGCTATCCGCGCCAGGCCTGGTGGAACAAGGACGGCGAAACGCTGGTCGAGTCCTACGCCATCACCGACATGGCCCACGGCACGCCGCTCGGCCTCGCCGATAATGATCAGCGTTACGGCATCGAAGGCGCGTTCCTGATCGAGGCCGGTATCTCCTCGTCGTACCACATCGCAAAGTTCTTCGGCCTCACCGGCTGGATTCCGGACGCGGCCGGGAAGAAGGCCGGGCCTGGGACGTCGAAGCCGGCGCTTTCACCCGCGCCGCATCTCGCCCGCTCGATCCGCGCCGCCGTCGCCGAAGAGCCGGCCGAGCCGAAGCGCGAGGCGGCGCGCGGCTTCGATCTCGGCCAGATCATCACGCGCGCACTGACCGCCGCGGGATTGATGAAGTAGTTCGTCGCTCGATAAGCGACGGCTACGCCGTCTGATCGATCCATTCGATCGGCGCCACCGTCACCTCGCCGCCGGCGACCTTCCGCGTCATTTCCTGATAAGCCTTGAAGAAGTCGCGCGATTGCAGCGCCTTTTGCGCGGCCTCGTCGGTGACGCTGGCGAGGTGGAAGTAGCTGGCGTCGTCGCGGTTCTTCAGGACCCGATAGCCGATCCGCCCCTTCAACTCCGGATCGCCCTCGATCGCCTTGATGAAGCGGCCGATCTCCTGGTGCCAGGCTTCCGTCGTGCCGTTCCTGAATTCGTACCTGATCATGAAGTGCTTCATGTGACGCTCCCTGTTCGTCTGGTGCGCCATCATCTGCGCCTTGCAGGCGATCCTGCAAGTATGGACAAAATTGATAGTATGGACTTTTTCGACGTCGCTCCTATCCTCCTGCAAGCTGGCTGCGTATGAAGGAGACGACATGGCAAGGGCAAACCCGGCGCGCACCTGTCCGGTTACGGCCTTTCAGAAGATGATCAGCGGCAAGTACAAGCTCCGCATCGTCTGGGACCTCAGGGACGGCCCGCGCCGCTATGGCGAGATCAGGAGCGGCCTGCTGCGCGGCATGGCCGGCAGCGCCGAGATCACCCCGCGGGTGCTCAGCCGCGAATTGAAGGCGCTGACCCAAAGCGGCCTGATCGACCGCAAGGATTTTGGCGAGGTGCCGCCGAAGGTCGAGTATCGCCTGACGCGCAAAGGCAAGAGCTTCGTGCCGGTCGTCGCCGCGATCCGCGACTGGGGCGAACGCAACCTCAGTGAGACGGCGGCGTTGGCGGAGGCCGCCGAGTAACGCTCACATCTCGCCGGTGATGAACGGATTGGTCATCCGTTCCTGGCCGATGCTCGAGCCGGCGCCGTGGCCGCAGATGAACCCGACATCGTCGCCGAGCGGCAGGAGCTTGGTCTTGATCGAGTTGATCAGCGTGGCGTGACTGCCGCCGGGCAGGTCGGTGCGCCCGACCGAGCCGGCGAACAGCACGTCGCCGACATGGGCGAAACGCAAGTCCTTGTTGAAGAACACCACGCTGCCGGGCGAGTGGCCCGGGCAGTGCAGAATGTCGAAATGCAGGCCGCCGATCGACACGCTGTCGCCCTCGTCGAGCCAGCGGTCCGGCTCGAAATTGCGCACCTCCGTCATGCCGAAGCGGGCGCCGCTCTCGACCACGTTGTCGAGCAGGAATTTATCCGCGACATGCGGCCCCTCGATCGGCACCTTCAGCGCATCGCGCAATTCGGCCGCGCCACCGACATGGTCGATATGGCCGTGCGTCAGCCAGATCTTCTCCACGGTGATGCCGGTCTGCTTGATCGCGTCCAGAATCTTCGGAACGTCGCCGCCGGGATCGATCACCACGGCTCTCTTGCTGGGCTCGTCCCAGATGATGGTGCAGTTCTGCTCGAACAGCGTTACGGGAACGATGATCGCGCCGGCCTTGGCTTGTTGGGATTCTTGGGTGTCGTTTTGCTCGGTCATGGGCCTCACAATGCCGATTTTTGCCATGCCGCCAAGCAAAAGATTCGTGCCCCACCCGGGAACAGCCGCACCCCCCGTCACACGGCCGTCCCAATTCGCTTGCTGGTTTGAACCGCAGCGTTCGTTCCGCGTTCACTCGCGCGAGACGCAGAATTTTGGGTGGGTTTTCCGGCATGGCTCAGGGCGGCGAAAAGTGGTGGCGCGACGGCATCTTCTATCAGATCTACCCGCGCTCCTTTCAGGACTCAGACGGTGACGGCGTCGGCGATCTCGCCGGCATTCTGCGCCGGCTGCCTTACGTGAAATCGCTCGGCGTCGACGCGATCTGGCTGTCGCCGATCTTTCCCTCGCCGATGGCCGATTTCGGCTACGACATCTCCGACTATACCGGCATCGATCCGCTGTTCGGCACGATGGCGGATTTCGATGCGCTGCTCGCGGCTGCGCATGACAACGGGCTGAAGCTGATCCTCGACCTCGTGCCGAACCACACGTCAAGCCAGCATCCCTGGTTCGTCGAGAGCCGCGCCTCGCGCGATAATCCCAAACGCGACTGGTACGTCTGGCGCGATCCGGCCGCCGATGGCGGTGTCCCAAACAACTGGCTGTCCGAATTCGGCGGCAGCGCATGGCAGTTCGACGAGACGACAGGTCAATATTACTACCACGCCTTCCTTGCCGAGCAGCCGGATCTCAACTGGCGCAATCCGGATGTCCGCGCGGCGATCTACGACGCGATGCGGTTCTGGCTGGAGAAGGGCGTCGACGGCTTCCGCGTCGACGTGATCTGGCACCTGATCAAGGATGCCGAATTCCGCGACAACCCGCCGAACCCGCATTACGTCGAGGGCCGGCCGCCGAACGAGAGGATTCTGACGCAATACTCCACCGACCAGCCGGAGGTGCATGACGTCATCGCCGAGATGCGGCGCGTCACGGACGCGTATCGCGACCGCGTGCTGATCGGCGAAATCTATCTGCCGCTGCACCGGCTGATGGCCTATTACGGCAACGATCTCACCGGCGCGCAGATGCCGTTCAACTTCGCACTGCTCTCGACCTTCTGGAGCGCGCGATCGATCGAGACAATCGTCGAGGATTACGAGAAGGCGCTGCCGAAGGGCGCCTGGCCTAACTGGGTGCTCGGCAATCACGATCGTCCGCGCGTCGCGAGTCGTGTCGGGCCGGAGCAGGCGCGCGTCGCCGCCATGTTGCTGCTGACGCTGCGCGGCACGCCGACGCTCTATTACGGCGACGAGATCGGCATGCATCAGCTGGCGATCTCCCCCGAGGACGTGCGCGATCCCTTCGAGAAGAATGTGCCCGGCATCGGAGTGGGGCGCGACGGCTGCCGTACGCCGATGCAGTGGGATGCGTCGCCGGCCAGCGGCTTCTCCGGCGTAAGGCCCTGGCTGCCGCTGCCGGAGGACCATATCCGCGAGAACGTCGCCGATCTCGAAGCCGATTCGCGTTCGATCCTCAGTCTGTACAAGCGGCTGATTGCCTTGCGGAAGGCATCTCCGGCGCTGGTCGAGGGCGACTACCATCCGATCGCCGCGCAAGGCGATCTGCTGGTCTATCGCCGCGAGGCCGAGGGCATCGCGATCATCGTCGTCCTCAATCTCGGGCCCGACCCGATCGCCGTGACCACCAGCGCGATCCGTTTCAACAGCGAGATCTTGCTGTCGACGTTTCTGGATCGCGAGGGCGAGAGGCTGGAAGGCGTGCTGGACCTGCGCGGCAATGAGGGCGTGGTGGTGATGCTGCCATACATCTAGCCGTTCGCGGGGACGACAGATGAGCGTGTGGTCGCGGTTCATCGGACAGTGTCCGCGCCTACCGGAATCGGGTAAGCTCCCCCCATGGACAGCACCGCCCGCAACATCGCCCTGGTTCCGCCGCCCGACCGCCGCCAGTCGGAGACGGCGCTGGCGATCGCTCGCGGCACGGCGCGGCTGCTGCGCTCGCTCGGCTTTACCTGCATCAGCGAACTGCCGCTGCCGTCGGGCCGGCGCGCCGATCTGGTGGCGCTCAACGAGCGCGGCGAGATCTGGATCGTGGAGATCAAATCGTCGGTCGAGGATTTGCGTGCCGACCAGAAATGGCACGAATACCGCGCCCATTGCGACCGGCTGTTCTTCGCCTTCACGCAGGATCTGCCGTGCGAGATCTTTCCGCAAGACACCGGCCTGATCATTGCGGACGCCTATGGCGCGTACATGCAGTGCGAGGCGCCCGAGCACAAGATCGCCGCCGCCACGCGCAAGCAGATGACGGTGCGTTTCGCGATGGCGGCAGCGCTACGGATCAACCGTCTGGTCGACCCGCAGGGCCACGCGGATTTTTGGGAGTAGCGGCGCGGCGAACTCGGACGCCGTAGGGTGGGCAAAGCGAAAGCGTGCCCACCATCCAAGCCGATCAGGATTGAAGTAGAAGCGGTGGGCACGGCGCTACGCGCCTTTGCCCACCCTACGAGACCGTTACCGCGGCGCGCGCTTCGCCAGAATCCGCTGCAACGTACGCCGGTGCATATTCAGCCTGCGCGCCGTCTCCGAGACGTTGCGGTTGCACATCTCGTAGATGCGCTGGATGTGCTCCCAGCGGACGCGGTCGGCGGACATCGGGTTCGTCGGCAACTCGGATTTCTCCGAGCTGGTCGAGAGCAGCGCGGCGACGACGTCGTCGGCATCCGCGGGCTTCGACAGATAATCGATCGCACCCATCTTCACGGCGGTCACGGCGGTGGCGATGTTGCCATAGCCGGTCAGCACGATCGCGCGGGCTTCGGGGCGCTTCTTCTTCAGCGCGGAGACGACGTCGAGACCATTGCCGTCGCCGAGCCGCAGATCCACGACGGCGAATGCGGGCGCGGCCTTGCCGATCTGCGCGAGGCCATCCGAGACGGTGTCACACGACGTCACCGCAAAGCCACGGGTCTCCATCGCGCGCGACAACCGCTCCAGGAACGGCTTGTCGTCCTCCACGATGAGAAGCGAGCGGTCGGTCTGTTCATTCAGTTCGGCGATGGCGTTCAAGGTGTTGTCCTCTCTCTGCACATCTACATATGGCGTCGCAATCAGGCGGTGCCAAGGCCGCAAATAGTCGATCGGCCCTGCTGTGCGACGCAAGGTCGCGGCCTATCCTATTGTTTCTTCGAGCGTCTCGATAGTCTCAAAACGCTCTCTCGGCCAATTGATGTGAACCACCGCACCGTGTTCCGGAAAGGTCCGGTTGGTAAACGAGACCTTGGCCCCGGTGCGTTCCAGCAAGGTGCGCGCGATGAACACGCCAAGCCCGAGCCCACGCCGCTCGCCGCCGCCGTCATCCAGATTGCGCCGCCGCGACAAATAGGGCTCGCCGATCCGGTTAAGGATATCGGGCGGAATGCCCGGGCCGTCGTCGGAGATCACGAGCTCGATCGTGTCCTTGTTCCACCATGCATTCACCTCGACGGTGGTGCGGGCGAAATCGACCGCGTTCTCGACGATGTTGCCGACCCCGTAGAGGATCGCGGGGTTGCGCGAGCCGATCGGCTCGGCGAAGGCCGCCACCGCGATCCGCACCTTGATGTCGACGCCGAAATCGCGGTGCGGGGCCACCACCTCCTCGATCAGCTCCGACATTTTCATGCGGTCGAACGGCGCGCCTTCGGAGGAAAGCTGGGTGATCTTGCTCAAGATGTCGCGGCAGCGCTGGGTCTGCTCGCGCAGGGTTTTCAGGTCGGCGGCGAAACTTGGGTCCTTCACCGTCTTTTCCAGCTCGCGCGAGATCAGGAAGATGGTCGCGAGCGGTGTACCGAGCTCGTGCGCCGCTGCGGCAGCCAGGCCGTCGAGCTGGGTCAGATGCTGCTCGCGTGTCAGCACCAGCTCGGTCGCAGCCAGCGCGTCGGCGAGCTTGCGCGCCTCCTCCGTCACCTGGAACGAGTAGAGGCTGGTGACGCCGATCGCGAGCACGATCGAGAGCCAGATGCCGATGAGATAGATCGGCGGCAGCACCAGGGGATCATCGGAATCCCAGGGCAGCGGCAGATGGAAGAAGAACAGGACCGAAGCACAGGCCACCGCGAGCAGGCCGAGGCCGAAGGTGAGGCGGGCCGGTAGCGCCGTGGCCGAGATCAGCACGGGCGCGAGGAACAGGAACGAGAACGGGTTCTGCAGTCCGCCGGTGAAGAACAGCAGCCCCGCCAGCTCCACGATGTTCAGCGCGAGCAGTCCGGCCGCCTGCATCGGCTCCAGCCGTTGCAGCGGATTGGACACGGTCTGGAGCGCCAGGTTGAGCGCCGCCGACAGCGCGATGATGCTGACGCAGGGGACGATCTCGACGTTGAACTCCAGCCCCTGCGCCACGATGAAGATCGCCGCGAGCTGGCCGAGCACCGCCAGCCAGCGCAGCCGCAGGATCGTGTCCAGGCGGATATGCCGCTGTGCATGGCGGAAGTCGGTATCGGCAGTCTCGGTCATCTCGGCCAATGTGGCGGTGCCTTCTCGGTCACAAACGCGGGGCTCGCGGAACCACCCGGATTACAAGCCTTGCGCTATCCGCTGCAATAGCAGAAGAACGGCTAGCATGACCGGGAACGACAAAGCTTCAAGTCCGCCGACTGTCGCGGAGCGCGGCTCCTCTGCGGCCATTGCGGTCGATCACCTCGTCAAGGTCTACAAGCAGACCCGCGCCGTCGACGATATCTCCTTTTCGCTGCCGCGTGGCAGCATCACCGGGCTCCTGGGCGGCAACGGCGCCGGCAAGACCACGACCATCGCGATGATCATGGGCCTGGTGCTGCCGACCTCCGGCCGCGTGCAGGTGCTCGGGCATCGGATGCCCGAGGAGAGCGCGGCGGTGCTGGGGCGGATGAATTTCGAGAGCCCCTATGTCGACATGCCGATGCGGCTCACGGTGCGGCAGAACCTCACCGTGTTCGGCAAGCTCTATGCGGTGAAGAACGTCTCCGATCGCATCGCCAGGCTGGCCGACGAGCTTGATCTCACCGAATTCATCGACCGCGCCAACGGCAAGCTCTCCGCCGGGCAGAAGACCCGCGTCGCGCTGGCGAAGGCGCTGATCAACCAGCCCGAGCTGCTGCTGCTGGACGAGCCCACCGCCTCGCTCGACCCGGATACGGCCGACTGGGTGCGCGCGCATATGGAGCGCTATCGCAAGGAGAACAACGCCACCATCCTCTTGGCCTCGCACAACATGCTCGAGGTCGAGCGTCTCTGCGACCGCGTCATCATCATGAAGCGCGGCCGCATCGAGGACGACGACACGCCGGAGGCCATCATGGCGCGCTACAACCGCACCACGCTGGAGGAGGTGTTCCTGGACGTCGCGCGCGGGCGGGCGAACGGTGCGAAGGAGGCGGCGCGATGACCGAGCTCTCCCTTCATCGCGGCATTTCCATCCATCGCATCGGCGCGATGATCCTGCGCTACTGGTACCTGTTGATGTCGTCCTGGCCGCGGCTGCTCGAGCTGCTTTATTGGCCCGCGCTCCAGGTCATCACCTGGGGCTTTCTCCAGCTCTACATCGCCGAGAACGCCAATTTCTTCGCGCGCGCCGGCGGCACGCTGATCGGCGCCGTCATCCTCTGGGACATCCTGTTCCGCGGCCAGCTCGGCTTCTCGATCTCGTTCCTCGAGGAGATGTGGGCGCGCAACATCGGCAACCTCATGATGAGCCCCCTGAAGCCGATCGAGTTTCTGCTGTCGCTGATGATCATGAGCATGATCCGGCTCGCGATCGGCGTCATCCCGATGACGCTGCTCGCGCTGTTCCTGTTTCACTTCAACGTCTACGCCCTCGGTCTGCCGCTGATCGCGTTCTTCTGCAATCTGATCTTCACGAGCTGGGCGGTCGGCATCTTCGTCTCGGGGCTGGTCTTACGAAACGGCCTTGGCGCCGAGAGCATCGTCTGGACCCTGATGTTCGCGATCATGCCGCTCGCCTGCGTCTACTATCCCGTCAGCGTGCTGCCGGCATGGCTGCAATACGTCGCCTGGTCGCTGCCGCCGACCTATGTGTTCGAGGGAATGCGGGCGCTCCTGATCGAACAGACCCTCCGGATCGATCTGATGCTGCGTGCGTTGGCCATCAATGCGGTGCTGCTGGTTGCATCTTTTGGGGCATTCCTTGCCCTTTTGCGGAGCGCCAAGAAGCACGGCTCGCTGCTCTCGAGCGGTGAATAATCTCACTTTCCCGTGGATTCAGGCTGATTTAGCCGTTCCGGCTCCGTAGATGTACGGAACCATGCATTGACGCAATATTACGCATTCGGCAGTATGTTGCGATGCGAAGAGGATTTTAACGATGCCTATTGGTGAGTTCGGCGGCGCGCCGCCCCTGGCGGCCGAAGGCAGTCCGGTCCTGACGACGCCGATGTACTGGATGTACGAGATGGGGCAGGCCTCTCTCAATCCGGCGCGTGCGGTCACCGATGCGACCAAGCTTCTGTTTCAGAATCCCCTCAATCCGTGGGCGCGCACCGAGGTCGGCAAGTCTGTCGCCGCGGCCTGTGAATTGTTCGAACGCACCACGCGACGTTACGGCAAGCCGGAATGGGGCCTCAACGACACCGAGGTCAACGGCATCCGCGTTCCCGTCGAGGTCCGCTCGGTCTGGGAAAAGCCGTTCTGCAAGCTGCTCTACTTCGATCGCAAGTTCGCCCGTCCCTTGCGCAGCCCGCAGCCTCGCGTGCTGATCGTGGCGCCGATGTCCGGCCACTACGCGACGCTGCTGCGCGGCACGGTCGAGGCCTTCCTGCCGGCGCATGAGGTCTACATCACCGATTGGGCCGACGCCCGCATGGTGCCCCTGAGCGAGGGCCGCTTCGATCTCGACGACTACATCGACTACGTCATCGAGATGCTGCACGTCCTTGGCGGCAACACCCATGTCATGGCGGTGTGCCAGCCCTCCGTTCCCGTCGTTGCCGCCGTCTCGATCATGGAAGCGCGGCGCGATCCCTTCGTGCCGACCTCGATGACGCTGATGGGCGGCCCGATCGACACCCGCCGCAATCCGACCGGGGTGAACAAGCTCGCCCAGGAGCGCGGCATCGACTGGTTCCGCAACACCGTCATCACCAAGGTGCCGTTCCCGCATCCCGGCATGATGCGCGACGTCTATCCGGGCTTCCTGCAGCTCAACGGGTTCATCAGCATGAACCTCGACCGGCACATGGACGCCCACAAGCGCCTGTTCGCCAATCTGGTGAAGGGCGACGGCGACCTCGTCGACAAGCATCGCGACTTCTACGACGAATATCTCGCGGTAATGGATCTCTCCGCCGAGTATTATCTGCAGACGGTCGACACCGTGTTCGTGAAGCACTCGCTGCCGAAGGGCGAGATGACCCATCGCGGAACACGCGTCGACCCCTCGAAGGTCACGCGCGTGGCGCTGATGACGGTCGAAGGCGAGAACGACGACATCTCCGGGCTCGGTCAGACCGAAGCAACACACACATTGTGCAGCTCGATCCCCGATCACCGCCGCGTTCATTACGTCCAGAAGGGCGTCGGGCATTACGGCGTGTTCAACGGCTCGCGCTTCAAGTCGGAAATCGTGCCGCGCATCCATGACTTCATGGTCTCGGCTGCGAATCCGAGCTCGTTGCAGGCTCTTGCGGCTGAATAGAGCGTTTTCGAGCGAAGTGGCGACCGGTTCGCGTAAAGAAAACGCGTCAGAATAGGAATCCAGAGCCGTTCCGATCCATCGGAACGGCTCTGGGCGCGTTTTTCGGCTTTCCCGCTGAAAATCGACGCCCTGCCGGGGGTTCCGGCAGGGGTTGGTTCCCTCCAGATTCGCGGTATTTAGGTAGCCTTATAGGAGTGAGTCCCACCTCAGCCCTTGGGGGTGCCGCATGCGTCCAGCGGGGGCGAAAAAACCGGGTTCCAACCCCAGTCTGTAGGGTCTCCCGGACGCTAGACCGCTGTATATTGGGCAAATGATTTGTTTTTGCGCCGAGCGCTTTCCCTGGCGGCGGTTATGGCAGAATCCGGGCGCCCTCCTGCCCCCCGGACTGACAGACATGGCCACTCGCGCACTCCTCTATCGGCGGCCCCACGAGCCGAAGACCCTGGTCATCACCCATGGATCGCAGTTTTTTGCGATTCGATTGCGTCGGCACCGCCGCGCGCGCCGCTACACGCTCAGAATCCATCCGAGCGATCGCGAAGCCATCCTCACCATCCCGCCGCGCGGCACGCTGGCCGAAGCCAAGGACTTCGCACAACGTCACGGCGCGTGGATCGCTGCACGTCTCGGCCGTTTGCCGAAGGCTGCGCCGTTCCAACCCGGCACAGTGATACCGCTACGCGGCACGGCCCATCGTATCGTTCATCGTGCCGGCACGCGCGGCACGGTATGGACAGAAGTGCGCGACAGCGGTGAACGCATTCTCTGCGTCGCCGGCGGGGTCGAGCATGTCGACCGCCGCGTCAGCGACTTCCTCAAGCGCGAGGCGCGCCACGATCTCCAGCGCTCGGCGGAGGCCTATGCCGTCGAGCTCGGCGTCAGGGTCAAGCGCCTCTCGATCCGCGATCAGTCCAGCCGTTGGGGCTCCTGCACCTCGGCCGGCTCGCTGTCGTTCTCCTGGCGCCTCATCCTCGCGCCGCCCTACGTGCTCGACTACCTCGCCGCGCACGAGGTCGCCCATCTCGTCGAGATGAACCACTCGGCGCGGTTCTGGCGCGTCTGCGGAAAGGCCTGCCCGTCGATGGAGCGCGCCAAGAAGTGGCTCGATACGCACGGCAACGACCTGCACCGGTACGGTGTCGAGGATTAGGGCGCGCTGCAGATTAGGCCTCGCTGCTAGCCCAACACTCACTGTCGTCGCCCGGCTTGACCGGGCGACCCAGTATTCCAGAGGCGGTCATTGTTAAGCCGAGAAGCCGCAGCGTACTGGATTCCCTGCTTTCGCGGGGAATGACAGCGGAGGACGGGGCGACATCAGTGCGTCTCGTGCCACGCTTCCCGATTTTCCCGAACGACCGACCATCGGACTATCCAGGCGAGCAGCTCTCGTCGCGCGACATCGCGGGCGTTGAACGCCGACGATGGCTGCTCGTTGTTCGGCGTCAGCCGGGATGATCTTGCTTGATGTGCTTTGACTCGTCGCCCGGATGCCGCGCGTCCTCAGACCATCTCTCAGGTCAGGCGCTGATATCTGCGCTTGTCCCCGGCTGCGCGCGCGAGGCGAGATAGGACGATTGCAGTTGCGCGGTGGCCTTCTGGCTCTCGGCCAGCATCGCCTGGAAGGCCGCGTCGAGCTGATCGCGACTATAGATCGCAGAATTGCTCTGACGCGGTGTCCATTGCGATTGCGTGATCGCGGTGGATGCTTTTTCGACGGTGCCGCCAAGCAGCTTGGCGTAATTGTCGGCTCGCCATTGCGCCAGATCAGGTCCACTCAGACCGGGAGGATCCTCGAGCTTGCCGATCTTTGCGGCCGCCGCGTTGGTCATCGTCGAGGACCCGCCATTGTACAGTGTGGCCACCACCTTGCCGTCAACCTTCACCTGGGCGTAGGTGTTCTCAGGTGCATCGTCCGAGACGGCCGGTTGAGTCGCGTTCGCGCCGTGGGTCATCAGCCAATTCGTTGCCATCAGGTCGCGCAGGACCGGGTTATCCGCCACCGAGATCGGCTTGGCGCCTTGCAGCGGCTTGAGTTGGGACACGCTGATTCCAGGGCTGCTGATCGCAGCGTCAGTTGCAGTCGACGCCTCCGGCTGGAGATCTGATGCCGTTGTCGCATTGGAACCGGACGTTGATGCAGGACGCAGATAGGGCAACGCCGCGCTGGATAGACCTGCAATCATGGAACGCTCCTTCCCACTAAACCCGAGTCTTCGGAACTCAACCTAAGAGAGCAATTCCTGGGCCGATGTCGGAGCCTTGAAGAGACTGGTGTTTTGGCGTTCAGGGATATTTCGGCATCGGTAAATCTTGCCGTCTTGGGCAGGACTTGTTGGGCAGGACTTGCCGAAGCCGTGGCGCGATGTCAGCCCGAGCAACCGCTGCTGGCCGCATCCATCACTGTCATCGCCCGCGAAGGCGGGCGATCCAGCACGCCGCGGCAGCTGTTTTGAATCTCCACGTCTCGGAATACTGGATTCCCCGCTGGAGCCTGTCATCGGGCTCGCCGAAGGCGAGACCCGGTGGCGGGGAATGACAGTTGTGAGTAGGGCGACGTCAGCGCGCTTTGCGCGATCCTCGCCATAGTTCGCGACGATTGCGCGGCACGCTCGATTTGTCCCGCCGGATCAAACGTTTCCTACAACCCACCGCGCGGCGCGCCTGATACCACCGGCTACTGTGCATGGGGTTGTTTTCGCGTTTTTTGTTTTGAGGCCCTGGGGACCTCAGCTCGAAGCTACCGATTTCCGCCGAACAGCCGGTCCATCAGCCAGCCGTCGAGGCCTGCTGCGGCTTCCGGCCGCACATTGGCGCGCGTCGGAGGCAGGCGATAGCCGCCACTGCTCGCCGGTGCCGGCCCCGGCGCTGTCGTCGCCGTCGGCGGCGACACCTGCGATGCCGCCTGCGCGAGGTTCGACAGCCCCCAGTTCGCTTGCGAGTTCGGCAAGGCGGCCACCGGCACGCCCTCGTGCGCCGTGCGCATGAAGCGGGACCAGACTTCGACGGGCAGGCCGCCGCCGGTCGCCTTCTTGGTCGGCGAGTTGTCGTCATTGCCGAGCCAGACGCCGGTGACGAGGTTGGCGGTGTAGCCGATGAACCAGGCGTCGCGATAATCCTGGCTGGTACCGGTCTTGCCGGCCGCCGGCCAGCCGGGGATCTCCGCCTTCTTGGCGGTGCCTGATATCAGCGTCTCCCGCATCATCGTGTTCATCATGCCGACATAGCGCGGGTCGATCACCTGGTTGCGCTCTTCCGCTTGCCGCATGTAGAGCAGCTTGCCACTGAGCGTCCTGATCCGCGTGACGACATGCGGCGCCACCGCGAAGCCGCCATTGGCGAAGGGGGCATAGGCGCCGACCAGCTCGACGACCGAGACTTCGGATGTGCCAAGCGCGATCGAGGCATTGGGCTCGAGCTTCGAGGAGATGCCGAGCCGGTGCGCGGTGCGCACCACGTTCTTCGGCCCGACCTCGAGACCGAGGCGGATGGCGACGGTGTTGAGCGACATTGCCAGCGCCTGCGTCAGCGTCACCGCGCCGAAATATTCATGGGTGTAGTTCTCGGGCTTCCAGCCCTTGACCTCGATCGGCGCGTCCTGACGCACCGTGTCAGGCGTCAGCCCCTGCTCGAGCGCGGTCAGGTACACGAACGGCTTGAACGAGGAGCCCGGCTGGCGTTTCGCGGTGACCGCGCGGTTGTACTGGCTGTCGGAATAGTTCCGCCCGCCGACCAAGGCGCGTACCGCGCCGTCAGGCGTCATCGCCACCAGCGCGCCCTGGCTGACATTGAACTTCACGCTCTTGGCCGCGAGCTCGTCGATAATGGCGGCTTCCGCCACGCTCTGCAGCTTCGGATCGATCGTGGTCTCGACCTTGATGCTCTCGTCGATCTGGCCGACCAGATCGTCCAGCACCTCGCCGATCCAGTCGGCGACGTAGTTGAGCGTGCCGGCTCCGGCCGGCTTCACGTTGTAGGAGGGGTGGCCGATCGAGGCCTGCGCCTGTGCTTCGGTGATGAATTTTGCATCCGCCATCGCCGCGAGCACGATCTGTGCGCGCGCTTCCGCGCCTTCCGGATTGCGGTTCGGCGCCAGCCGCGACGGCGATTTGACGAGGCCCGCCAGCATCGCGGCCTCGGCGACGGTGACGTCCTTCGCCGACTTGCCGAAATATTTCTGCGCCGCGGCCTCGACGCCATAGGCGCCCGAGCCGAAATAGACGCGGTTGAGATAGAGCTCCAGAATCTCGTTCTTGGAATGCTTGCGCTCCAGCCAGATCGCGAGCTCCGCCTCCTGCAGCTTGCGCGCCATGGTCCGCTCCTGGGTCAGGAACAGGTTTTTCGCCAGCTGCTGCGTCAAGGTCGAGCCGCCCTGCGAGACGCCGCGATGGAGCACGTTGGTGACGAGGGCCCGCAGGATGCCAATCGGGTCGATGCCGAAATGCGAGTAGAAGCGGCGATCCTCGATGGCGATGAAGGCCTTCGGCAGATAGGGCGGCAGGTCCTTCAGCGAGACGTTGGCGCCCGCCATCTCGCCGCGCTGCGCCAGCATGCTGCCGTCGATGCCGACGATCTGGATCGTCGGCGGGCGCTTGGGAATCTCCAGCGACTGGATCGGCGGCAGATGGGCGCCGACATAGATCACGACGCCGATCACGGCGATCATGCCCCACAGGCCGAGCACCGCACCCCAATAGACGAGGCGGCCGAGGCTGAAGCCTCCGCCCGATTTCGACCGGCGCTTGGCGCCGCTGCGGCCGGCTTGTGCCTTCCGCTCGCGCGGCGGCTCGTCGCCGGCATCCTCGCTCTTGCGCTTGGTGGATGCTTTCGTTGATTTCTTCGGCTTGTCCTCGCCGCCGGGGACGCGGTCGGCCGCGGTCAGGCGCAGATCGGCGAGCGCAGCAGGCAAGCCGAACAACGGCTCCTTCCGCCCACCCTTTTTCTTTCCCCACGCCATACGCAAAACGCCCGGTCAGCCCGCCCCGTCGCACGCTACCGGTCGCTGTTTAAGGCCCGGTTACCCAGAGCTTAACGCGCGATTAGGAGGTGCGGCATTCGCCAGCCGCAGTTCCGCTCGCCCGGCGGCAGAGCTAGGATCGCCCGCATAAAACAAGAGGGAACCGGCATGGGCCATATCGATCCGAGCAAGGAGATTTTTGCGCAGTTCCGGGACAACGACCGTCCCGGCCCGATCCACATGCTGAACCTCGTGCGCTTGCGCGAAGAGGCGGCCTATCCCGACGGCCGCAAGGCGAGCGGCGCGGAAGCCTATGCGGCCTACGGCCGCGAGAGCGGCCCGGTGTTCGAGCGCCTCGGCGGCCGCATCGTCTGGCAGGGCAAATTCGAGCTGATGCTGATCGGCCCGCAAGAGGAGCGCTGGGACCATTGCTTCATCGCCGAATATCCAAGCGTTGCCGCCTTCGTCGAGATGATCCGCGATCCCGTCTATCGCGAAGCGGTGAAGCATCGCCAGGCCGCGGTGGAGGATTCACGGCTGATCCGGCACGCGGTGCTGCCGGTGGGCAAGAACTTTGGAGAGATACCCACCTGAATGCCGTCGGGCGAATCTTTTTCCATCGTCATGGCCGGGCTTGACCCGGCCATCCACGCCTTTGACTTGCCGCTCCAAGAACGTGGATGCCCGGGCCTTCGCCGCGCCGAAGCGGCTTCGGCCGCGCAGGCGGGACAAGCCCGGGCATGACGTCGTTGAGGCAGTTGTTTCCGAGAACTAATCGATCGGGCCGGCATCCTCCAGGATCGGGCCGAACAGCTCCCAGCGCTCACCGTTGAATTTCATCATCTGAAGTTGCTTGTTGACGCGGTAGTCGGTCGCCGAGGTGTTGGCCTTGATACCGGGCAGCGCGGTGTCGCTGACGACGTCCTTCAGCGACGCGGCCTGCTTCATGACGTTCTCGCGCGTCAGGTCGTCGCCGCACTGCTTCAGCACATGGACCAGCAGCTGCGCCGTGCTGTAGCCGTAGGTGTTGAAGTTCGAGTCCTTGTCGCCGTCCGGATAGTACTTCGCCATGAAGTCGAAATACCTCTTCAGGCCGGCATCGTCCTTCCAGGTCGGATCGAGCGGTTCCTTGCCGTAGTTGACGCTGATCAAGCCCTTGGCGGCATCGAGGCCGGCCGGCTTCAGCACCGCGCCGACCGAGGTGGCGTTGATGTCGACGATCTGCACCGGATGCCAGCCCATCTCGGCGATCTTCTTGATCGCTTGTGCGGCCTGCTTCGGCGTGGTGGCGCTGAAGAACAGATCGGCGCCGGCGTCCTTGATCTTGAGGACCTGCGAATCGACGGTCGGATCGGAGACTTCGTAGGAGGCTTCGGTCACGATCATCTTGGCGGCCTTGTCGCCGAGGCCGGCCTTGATGCCGTTCAGATAGTCCTTGCCGAGGTCGTCGTTCTGATAGAGCACGCCGATCTTGGCGTTGGGATGCTCCTTCAGAATGTACTGGCCGTAGATGCGGCCTTCGACGAAGTAGTTGGGATTGAAGCCCATGGTCCACGGGAAGTTCTTCGGATCGGTGAACCGCGATGCGCCGGTGGCCGCGAACAACTGCGGCACCTTCTTGGAATTGAGATATTTCTGCACCGCCGCGTTCACCGGCGTGCCGATGATCTGGAAGGTCAGCAACACCTCGTCGCTCTCGACGAGCTTGCGGATCTGCTCCACGGCTTTCGGCGGCGAGTAGGCGTCGTCATACTGGATCAGATTGATCTTGCGACCGTTGACGCCGCCCTGGTCGTTGATCATCTTGAAATAGGCGGCCTGGGTCTTGCCGATCGACGAATAGGCCGACGCCGGTCCCGAAAACGGCATGGTCTGGCCGACCTTGATCTCGGTGTCGCTGGCGCCCGGATCATATTTTTTCTGGGCATTGGCCGCAGAGACGGACAGCGCCAGGGCCAGCGCCGTTGCCGTGGCCAGATGCAGCATTCCATTCCTCATTCGCAATTTCCTCGGTTTGTTATTGTCGATGATCTGCCCGGGTGCTCTTGCGCACAGGACGTCACCGCTGAGGGCGATTGTGGATGAGGCGTTGCTGCAACGCAAGGTGGGTGGAGACGCGCAGTTCGTAGGGTGGGTCAGCCTTGCGGCTGCGCGAAGCGCAGTCCGCCAGGCGTAACCCACCACTTCTGTTGCCGCGGATGTCGAAGAGGTGGATTACGCCGAGCAGATGCGCTTTGCGCATCTGCAGGGCTAATCCACCCTACGCAGTTACTAACCCGCCGGGCCGTTGTCCTCGATGATCGGGCCGAACAGCTCCCAACGCTCGCCGTTGAACTTCATCATCTGCATCTGCTTGTTGACGCGATAATCGTTCGGTCCGGTGTTGATCTTGATGCCGGGCAGCGCGAAGCTCGGGGTGAAGTCCTTGATGTTGGCGACCTGCTTCATCACGTTCTCACGCGACAGGTCGTCGCCGCACTGTTTCAGCACCTGCGTCAGCAACTCGGCGACCGAATAAGCATAGGTGTTGACCGTGTTGAGCTTGTCGCCTTCGGGGAAATACTTGTCCATGAAGGCGAAGAACGCTTTCACGCCCGGATCGTCCTTCCACTGCGGATCGCTCGGCTCCTTGCCGTATTGGGTCGAGATGATGCCCTTGGAGATGTCGAGGCCGGCCGGCTTCAGCGTCGCCGAGATCGGGCTCGCATTGATGTCGAGGATGTGCACCGGCGTCCAGCCGAGCTCGGCCACCTTCTTGATGGCCTGCGCCGCGAATTTCGGCGTCGACGCATCGTAGAAAAGATCGGCGCCGAGCGACTTCAGCTTGACCACCTGCGAGTCGACGGTCGGGTCGGTGACCTCGTAGGACACCTCGCCGACGATCATCTTGGCTGCCTTTTCGCCGAGGCCGCTCTTGAGGCCGGCGAGATAGTCGCGGCCCATGTCGTCGTTCTGGTAGAGCACGCCGATCTTGGCATTGGGATGATTGGCGAGAATGTACTTGGCGTAGATGCGTCCCTCGGACACGTAGTTGGGATTGTAGGCGATGGTCCAGGGATAGTTCTGCGGATCGTTGAAGCGTGCGGCGCCGGTGGAGGCCAGCAGCTGCGGGATCTTCTTGCCGTTGAGATATTTCTGCACGGCGGCGTTCGCGGCCGTGCCGATGATCTGGAAGGTGAACAGCACCTCGTCGCCTTCGACGAGCTTGCGCACCTGCTCGACCGTCTTCGGCGGCGAATAGGCATCGTCATACTGGATCAGATTGATCTTGCGGCCGTTGATGCCGCCCTGATCGTTGATCATCTTGAAGTAGGCGGCCTGGGTCTTGCCGATATTGGCGTAGACGGAATAGGCGCCGGAGAACGGCACGGTCTGGCCGATCTTGATCTCGGTGTCGCTCGCGCCGGTGTCATATTTCTTCTGGGCGAGGGCTTGGCTGGCGGAGAACGCGAAGGCGAGCGCCGCCGTGGCAGCTATGAAGGCTCTGCGATTGTTCATCTTGGTTGTTCCTCCTGACGGAATTTCCGGTCGACGGTCTTTTCCCGTTGATTGCAACGGTCGCCATCGCTGCCGGAGAGTGTGGAGGAAGGTCCGGCGCCGCGCAAGGATCGCGACGCTGCGCCGTAGCGTCTCAGGTCACGAGAATCAGGTCAGAAACAGTGCAACCAGTGCGATCGCCGCCGGCAGCGCCTGCACGAGCAGGATGCGGGTGCTGACGGTCGCCGCGCCGTAGACGCCGGCCACGATCACGCAGAGCAGGAAGAATGCCTTGATCTGGAATGCGAAGGCCGGGTTGCCGTGGACGAGGCCCCAGATCAGGCCGGCGGCGAGGAAGCCGTTATAGAGCCCTTGGTTGGCCGCCAGCACCTTCGTGATCTCGGCCTTTTCAGGCGTATTGCGGAATGTCTTCAAGCCAAGCGGCTTGTCCCAGAGAAACATCTCCAGGATCAGGAAGTAGGCGTGCAGTGCGGCGACCAGCGCCACCAGGACATTGGTGATCAGAATCAAGTTGAGCCCCCCAAAGCGTCAGCTTTCGGGTGGACGTTAGCACGGCCGGCATGGCAAGTGCGATGGCGTGTTTCGATGGCCTGGTGTCGCAATGCCCGCTCGATCAACCAAACCGCCTGAACGATTCGGCCTCGATCGCCTGACGACGCCGATCGGGATCGCGCTGCTCGTCACCGATGCCGAGGGCGCCTTGCGTGCGCTCGACTGGGAAGACTACGAGCACCGCATGCGCGAGCTGTTGCGCCTGCAATACGGCGCCGTGGATCTGAGCGATCTGCCTGCGCCGACGGAGATGCGGACGGCGCTGTCGGGTTATTTCGAAGGCGATCTCGGCCAGCTCTCGCGCGTCGCATGGCGCATCGCCGGCACGCCTTTCCAGCAAAGGGTCTGGACCGCGCTCGCGCAAATTCCTGCCGGTACCACGATGAGCTATGGCGCGATGGCCGCAAGGATCGATATGCCCAAAGCCATTCGTGCCGTCGGCCATGCCAACGGCTCAAACCCGATCAGCGTGGTGCTGCCCTGTCACCGCCTGATCGGCGCGGATGGCTCGCTGGTGAAATATGGCGGCGGGCTCGAGCGGAAGCGCTGGCTGCTGCGGCATGAGGGGGTAGAGATTTAGCTCTCTCCTCACGCCGCCGGCTGCACCGCCTTGTCGCCGGCCATCACGTGGGTCAGCGCGCTCTTGATTGCGGACTGGCGCGTCGGCGCGTTGATCTGCGCGCCCAGGAGGTCGGTGACGTAGAACACGTCGCGGGCACGCTCGCCGAAGGTCGCGACATGGGCCGAGGCGATGTTGAGGTTGAGCTTCGAGATCGCGGTGGTCAGCTCGTAGAGCAGGCCGGGGCGGTCGAGGCCGGACATCTCGATCACCGTGTAGCGGTCGGACCATTGGTTGTTGATGGTCACTTCCGGCTCGATCGTGAAAGGCCGCGCCTTGCTGCGCACGGTGCGCCGCGCCACCACTTCGGGCAGCCGCAGCTTGCCTTCCAGCACGTCCTCGATCATCTCGCCGATGCGCGTGGCGCGCCTTCCCTCGTCCTCGTCGCGATCGTATTCCCTGGAGATCGAGATCGTGTCGAGCGCGCGGCCGTCGGTCGTGGTGTAGATCTGCGCGTCGACGATGTTGGCGCCGGCCGAGGCGCAGGCGCCGGCGATGATCGAGAGCAGCCAGGGATGGTCGGCGGCGAAGATCGTGAGCTCGGTGACGCCGCGCACCTCGTCGAAGCCGACATTGATCGCGAGCTTGTGGCCGGCCTGTTCGCTGGAGCGGACGAAGCGGGCATGGCGGATCTTTCGCGGCAGCTCGACCTTGAGCCAATAGGCGGGATAGTGCCGGCCGATATAGGCATCGAGCTCGTCCGCCGGCCACTCGGCGAAGGCCATGCGGAATTCGGCGTAGGCGGCCGTGAGGCGCTTGCCGCGGTCGACTTCCGAGAAGCCGCCGGTCAGCACCGGTTCGGTTTCATAATAGAGAGAGCGCAGCAGCTGCGCCTTCCAGCCGTTCCACACGCCCGGGCCGACGCCGCGGATGTCGGCGGTGGTCAGGATCGTGAGCAATTTCATCTGCTCGACCGACTGCACCACGGCGGCGAAATTCTCGATGGTCTTGCGGTCGGAGAGGTCGCGCGACTGCGCGACCGTGGACATCGTCAGATGCTCCTCGATCAGCCAGGCCACGAGCTCGGTGTCGGCCGCGCTGAAGCCGAGCCGCGGGCACAGCCGGCGCGCCACCTTGGCGCCCGCGATCGAGTGATCCTCCGGCCGTCCCTTGGCGATGTCGTGCAGCAGCGTCGTGATGTAGATCACCGCACGGTGCTCGGGCCGGATCTTGCGGAAGAGATCGCTGGCGACCGTGAACTCCTCGATGCCGCCGCGCTCGATGTCCTGCAGGAAGCCGACGCAGCGGATCAGATGCTCGTCGACGGTGTAGTGATGATACATGTTGAACTGCATCATCGAGACGATCTTGCCGAAGGCGCGGATGAAATGGCCGAGCACGCCGGTCTCGTTCATCCGCCGCAGCACGATCTCGGCGTTGTCGGAGGTCAGGATCTCCATGAACAGCCGGTTCGCTTCCGGGTTCTCGCGCAGCTGCGCGTTGATCAGTCCGAGCGAGCGCGTCACGTCGCGCATCGCGTCCGGATGGAAGGCGAGGTTGTTCTTCTGCGCCAGACGGAAGATCCGGATCAAATTGACCGGATCGTGCTTGAACACGTCGGGCGCGGCGACGTTGATGCGGTTGTTGTCGACGAGGAAGTCGTCGCTGTCGGGGACGCGGCGCTTCGCGGGCGCGGGGCGCAGCCGCGCCATCATCCGGCTCAGCACCGGCGCGGGCTTGGCCTGCTGGTCCTCGAGCTTGGCGCAGAGGATGGCGGTGAGGTTGCCGACTTCCTTGGCGACCAGGAAGTAGTGCTTCATGAAGCGCTCGACGTCCTGCATGCCGGGATGCGAGGTGTAGCCGAGCCGGACCGCGATCTCGCGCTGGAGATCGAAGGAGAGGCGCTCCTCCGCGCGGCCGGAGTAGAAGTGCAGATTGCAGCGCACCGACCAGAGGAAGTCGGCGCAGCGGCGGAAGGTGCGGTATTCCTGCGCGTCGAACACGCCGCGCTCGACCAGCTCGTCGGTATCACGGACGCGGTAGACGTATTTGGCGATCCAGAACAGCGTGTGCAGGTCGCGCAAGGCGCCCTT
Organism: Bradyrhizobium sp. 956_D2_N1_4; assembly: GCF_052076025.1. Classification (NCBI taxonomy): domain Bacteria; kingdom Pseudomonadati; phylum Pseudomonadota; class Alphaproteobacteria; order Hyphomicrobiales; family Nitrobacteraceae; genus Bradyrhizobium; species Bradyrhizobium sp. 956_D2_N1_4. Next base: position 7,994,832 of record NZ_CP197237.1, read on the forward strand.
GCCGTCCTTGACGTTGGGCTCGACCAGGTAGCGCGACTGGCCGCCGCGGCGGTGGCGCTCCTCGCGCTCGGCGAGCTTTGCGGTGACGAATTCGGACGCCGTGCCCTGCACCACGTCCTTGTCGAAGCGCGCGACCAGTTCGTCATAGAGCGGCTGGTCGCCGGTCAGGAAGCGCGTTTCCAGGATCGCGGTGCGGATGGTCATGTCGCCGCGCGCCTGCCGGATCGATTCATCGACCGAGCGCGTGGCGTGCCCGACCTTCAGCCCCATGTCCCAGAGACAGTAGAGAATAGCCTCAGCCACCTGCTCACCCCAGGCGGTCTGCTTGTAGGGCAGGATGAACAGGAGATCGATGTCGGATTCCGGTGCCATCAGGCCGCGGCCATAGCCGCCGGTCGCGACCACCGCCATGCGCTCCGCGCCGCTCGGGATCGGCGAGCGGTAGAGATGCCGGGTCGCCGCCGAATACAGGATGCGGATGATCTCGTCCTGCACGTGGCACAGCCGCTCGGCGCAGCGCCGGCCGTGACGGTCCTTCAGCAGGATCGCCTGCGCCGCGGCGCGCGCTGCGATCAGCTCGGCCTTCAGCATTTGCGCCATGGCCGTGCGGAACGTGTCCTCACGTCCCTGATGCTTCTCGGCAAGCGCATCGACCGCGGCGGTGATCCGCGCGGTGTCGAAGCGATCGTCCACCTCTGGCTTGTGCTCAGTCGCGACGCTGTCCATGTCTCACCGGATATAAGAGGTGACAGGCGCTGTCACCCGCCATTCTCTGGCAATAGTCGTTCCATGCTGGAAAAGGCCGGCCTCGGGCAAAATCGTTCTCGGCCGAGGGGCTTTCGGGATAGCGATTTTCTCGTTGACCTCTAGAAATAACTCATTGAAAAACAATGAAGTTTTTGAGGAGGCTGGGCATGACCGGGATTACACGACGCATTCTGTTGGCGGGGGCTGTTGCGCTCGCCATGACCCCCGCGGCACGGGCGGCGGATCCGCTCAAGGAAATCCGCATCGACTGGGCGACCTACAATCCGGTGTCGATGGTCCTGAAGCAGAAGGGTCTGCTGGAGAAGGAGTTCGCCAAGGACGGCATCAGCATCATTTGGGTGCAGTCGGCCGGCTCCAACAAGGCGCTCGAATTCCTCAACGCCGGCTCGATCGATTTCGGCTCGACCGCGGGCTCGGCGGCGCTGGTGGCGAAGATCAACGGGAACCCCATCAAGTCGATCTACGTCTATTCGCGTCCCGAATGGACGGCGCTGGTGACATCAAAGGATTCCAAGATCGCGAGCGTTGCTGATCTCAAGGGCAAGCGCGTCGCGGTGACGCGCGGCACCGATCCGCACATCTTCCTTGTGCGCGCGCTGCTCGGTGCAGGCCTGACTGAGAAGGACATCACGCCGGTGCTGCTCCAGCACGCCGACGGCAAGACCGCGCTGATCCGCGGCGACGTCGACGCCTGGGCCGGCCTCGATCCGATGATGGCGCAGGCCGAGGTCGAGGAAGGTGCAAAACTGTTTTATCGCAAGGCGGATGCCAACACCTGGGGCATCCTCAATGTGCGCGAGCAGTTCTTGAAGGACTATCCGGACGCCGCCCGCCGCGTGCTCGCGGTGTATGAAGAGGCCCGCAAATATTCGCTGGCGAATTACGACGACCTGAAGAAGACCTTCATCGCCGTGACCAAGCTGCCGGACGCGGTCGTCGACAAGCAGCTCAAGGAGCGCACCGAGCTCACCCACAGCCGCATCGGCGCACCCCAGCGCGAGTCGATCCTCGCCGCCGGCCTTGCCCTGCAGCAGGCCGGCGTCGTCGACGCCAAGGTCGACGTGAAGGCCACGCTGGATGCCCTGATCGACGACCAGGTCCCGCTGCCGACGAACTAGTTCTGCGCAAGAGGCAGGTGCGCGCAACAAACTCCGCTGTCGTCCCGGGGCGCGAAGCGAGCCCGGGACCCATAAGCCCAGGGAGTAGTTTGACGCGAAGGCGGTCACTCCGAGTCCCCGTAGCCATGTCTGCCTGTGGCTATGGGTCCCCCGCCTTCGCGGGGACGACGCAAGAAAGCGCGGCAAGAGTAGTGTTGCATTCCCTCGCCAGACGCGCTTCCTACCGGCCATGATCACCGACGCGCCAGTCCTGCAACAGACATCGGAACCGGCCGAGAGCGCCGCCGCGCCCTCGCGGCTGTCGCGTTATGCGCGGCCGTTGCTTGGAATCTTGCTGCCGCTCATCCTCGCGCTCGGCTGGGAGCTGGTGGTCTGGTCCGGCTGGTCCAACGGCCGTCTGGTGCCGCCGCCCTCGCGCGTCTTTGCGACCATCGCCGAGCTCGCCCGCTCCGGAGAGCTGGTCCGCCACATCGCCGCGACGCTATGGCGGGTCGGTCTCGGCTTCGCCTTCGGCGTGATCGCGGGCACCGTGCTCGGTGCCATCTCCGGCTATTGGTCGCTGGCGCGGCGGCTGCTCGATCCGACCGTGCAGGCGCTGCGTGCGATCCCTTCGCTGGCCTGGGTGCCGTTATTCATCCTCTGGCTCGGCATCTTCGAGACCTCCAAGATCGCGCTGATCGCGGTCGGCGTGTTCTTCCCGGTCTATCTCGGCGTGATGGGCGCGATCCTTTCCGTCGATCGCAAGATCGTCGAGGTTGGTCGCACCTTCCGCCTCTCCGGGTTCGCCATGATCCGCCGCATCCTGCTGCCTGCCGTGCTGCCGGCCTATGTGGTGTCGTTGCGTGTCGGCCTCGGGCTTGGCTGGATGTTCGTGGTGGCGGCCGAGCTGATCGGCGCCTCGGAAGGCCTCGGCTATCTCCTGCTCGACGGCCAGCAGCTCGGCAAGCCCGCGCAGATTTTGGCCGCGATCGTCATCTTCGCCATCCTCGGCAAGCTCACCGACTGGCTGATCGAGGTCGCAGCCGCGCCGTTCCTGCGCTGGCAGGACGCCTTCGGGCGCGCGAAGGGAACGTAACACGATGCTGGCGCTCGACCGGGTCAGCAAGACCTATCCCAACGGCGTGCAGGCGCTGGCGCGCTTCTCCGCCGAGATCAAACAGGGCGAGATCGTCGCCATCATCGGCGGCTCCGGCTGCGGCAAGTCCACGCTCTTGCGCGCCATCGCAGGCCTCGATCGCGCGAGCGCAGGCACGGTGACGCTCGACAGCGAGGCGATCAATTCGCCGCACGCAAAAATCGGCATCATCTTCCAGGAGCCGCGGCTTCTGCCCTGGCTCAGCGTCGCCGACAATATCGGCTTCGGCCTTGCCGACCTGCCCGCGACTGAGCGGAGCGAGAAGGTGGCGCGCGCGCTCGCCCGCGTCGGCCTCGCCGACAAGGCGCAGGCCTGGCCGCGTGAGCTCTCGGGCGGGCAGGCGCAGCGTGTCGCGATCGCGCGTGCGCTGGTGCCGCAACCGGAAGTGCTGCTGCTCGACGAGCCGTTCTCGGCGCTCGACGCCTTCACCCGCAGGGATCTCCAGGATCATCTGCTCGACCTCTGGGCCGATACGCGGCCGACCTTGATCCTCGTCACACATGACGTCGACGAGGCCGTGGTGCTGGCTGATCGCGTTTTGGTGATGCGGCCGCGGCCGGGCCGGCTGTTCGACCAGATCGAGATCAATCTGGGCCGGCCGCGCGACCGCAATTCGCCGCTGTTCGAGAATTTCAAGCGAAGTGTGCTGACGTCACTCGACCGTTCGCTGGACCGCAACGTGCCCGACCGTGACGCAACCCAGGGTCCCGGTCAGGCCATGTGGTGGTGACATTTTCTCTCTGAGCCGGTACATCGAAGGACGATTTTTCCGGGAGAGAACAAGATGGACGCCGCAGCACTGCGCCAGATGCAGGCCCCGATCAAGGAACGCTACAAGACCGATCCCAAGACCGCGATGATCACGCTGAAGGCCAAGGGCTCGACCGACAGCGAAGGCATCGCCTGCAAGGTCGAGACCGGCCGCGCCATCGCGATGGCGGGCCTGCATCCGGCCACCGGCGGCTCCGGCCTCGAGCTCTGCTCCGGCGACATGCTGCTGGAAGCCTTGGTCGCCTGCGCCGGCGTCACGCTGAAATCGGTTGCGACCGCCATCGAGATCCCGCTGAAGACCGGCAACGTCTATGCCGAGGGCGATCTCGATTTCCGCGGCACGCTCGGCGTCGACAAGGAGACCCCGGTCGGCTTCGCCGAGATCCGCCTGCGCTTCGAGGTCGACACCGACGCGCCGCAGGACAAGCTCGATCTCCTGCTCAAACTCACCGAGCGCTATTGCGTGGTCTACCAGACCATCAAGAGCGGCCCGAAGGTTTCGGTGTCGATGCAGCGGATGTGACTTCCTGCCCCTCCCCTTGAGGGGGATGGTCGATCGCGCGTAGCGCGAGCGGGGTGGGGTGATCTCTCCACTCGGGCACCGTATCCGTCGAGAGACTGTCACCCCACCCCGTCTCATATTTCGCTACGCTCCAGATGAGCCGACCCACGAGCGAGCTTCGCTCGTCTCGGACCCCTGCCAGGGCAGGGTAAGAAGCAAAAAATGCCCCCCGAGCTCCACTTCATCATCTTCCTCGTCCTGCGCATGGCGATCGCCGCGGCGTTCGTCGTGTCCGCGTCGTTCATTGCCGAGCGCACCGGTCCGGTGATCGGCGGACTGGTGGCGACCTTGCCGATCTCGGCCGGTCCTTCCTACGTCTTCCTCGCGCTCGACCATGACGCCGCCTTCATCGCGCAAGGCGCGCTGTCGAGCCTTCCGGTCAACGCCGCGACGATCGTCCTTGGGCTCACCTATGTCGTGCTGGCGCAGCGGAACAATCTGCTGGTGAGCGCCGGCAGCGCGGTCGCGGTGTGGATCGTGCTGGCCTCCATCATCCGCCTGTTCGACTGGACCCTGACCGCCGGGCTCGCCGTCAACCTGGTCGCCTTCGGCATCTGCATTCCGCTGCTCGCAAGGTACCGCCATGTGAAGATGCCGCTGGTGACGCGTCGCTGGTACGACATTCCATTCCGCGCCTCGCTGGTCGCGACGCTGGTTGCGATCGTGGTCTCGACCTCGGGCTGGGTCGGCCCGCGGGTGAGCGGCGTCATCGCGCTCTACCCGATCGTGTTCACCAGCATGATGGTGATCCTGCATCCGCGCATCGGCGGCCCGCCGACCGCCGCCGTGCTCGCCAACTCCGCCTGGGGCCTGCTCGGCTTCGGTCTGGCAATTGCGGTGCTGCACGTCGCCGTCACGCAGTTCGGCTCGGCGATCGGCTTGAGTTGCGCACTCGCCACCTGCATCGGCTGGAACCTGACGCTGTGGTGGATGGGACGACGGAAGAGGCCGATGCATCAGCCGCGCCGCGCTTCGTAAGGCGAGATACGCTACGCTTGGGACCTCAACCCTGCGTCAGGATAGTTAGTTACCCGGGCTGGCAGACCCGCTAAACTGGCAACAGAGCAAGATCGGGGCGTGCGGTGGAGGGATTGTACAAGGTCGAATACGATATCAACGACGGCTCCGGCCGCAGCGTGCTGTACGCCCATGCCGGGAAAATGCTTGGCGGCAATACGGCCTTCGCCCACTTCGGCACCTACGAGATTGTGGACGGCGAAATCGTCGCCAGGCTCCGGACGAAGCGCCACAGCCGGTCGCCGCAGCACAGGTCGCTGGTCAGTTCCGACGCCGTCACAATCAGCATTCGCGGTCGACCGCAGGGCAAGCTCTACCGCTTCGAGGGAGAAGTGGTCGAGGACGCCTCGGTGTTTCGCGCCGTGATGACGCCGCTCGGCGACGATGACGTTCCCCCACCCGGTGCGGTCGGCGAAGGCGGCATCGTCAGCGGACTCTATTCGATCGACATCCGGATGCTGGATGGAATTACCGGTGGCCATACCGGCGTGATGTTGCTGCGCGACGGCCGGATCCTCGGCGGCGATGCCTTCTTCTATTATCTCGGCGCCTATTCTTCGGCGAACGGTCGCTGGAAAGGTGAATTCGTTAATCAGGAACACACGCTGGCAAAGAGCGAGCATCCCTTGTTCGGTGGCTATGAGGTGGGCATCGGCTTCTCCGGCCACTGCGATGACAAGGGCGCCGACATGGAAGCGATCGCGCTCGCCGGCAAGCGCAGCATCCGCCTCGCCGCCACCTTGAAGCTGATCGAGCCGTTTGCCAGGGCGGGCCGCTGACGGCCGCCGGAAGGCGTTGCGTTAATGGGGCAGCATCCTGGACGGTAGTCGCGCGGAAAAGCGCGCGCGGGGCCGCAATCCGTTCATGTCGCGACGTCGCTAAGTATCGATTTGATCGTTGCTAATTCGCGTTTCGGCCGTTTCTTCCGCCGGCCATTTTCGGTTCCATCACTCCGTATTTCTTCGGAGATGGGCTGCCCGATTCCGATAGGTGCATTAATCTAAATTTGGTGCATTCCCCGTAAAGCTACTCGTCGGTTGTCGTTTCCGCGTTTGGGCGGACATGGGCATCAAGGCGGGTCCTCTGTACGCGTGAACGGACCCACATAGTTCACAGCTAGTCATATTCCAACGCTCGGTCTGTCCGAGGGCGTCCGCTCGCCTGTCTTTGAGGCGCGTTGCGCTGCGGCACCATGCGATCCATTCCGGAGATGTTTTGATGTTTGGTCGTAATTCCCATGGAAATGCCCAGGCACAGCTCGACGCCATCGGCCGTTCGCAGGCGACGATCGAATTTGCACTGGATGGCACCATCCTCACCGCGAACGAGAATTTCCTGAAGGCCCTGGGCTATGGGCTGGAGGAGATCAAGGGAAAGCATCACTCCATGTTCGTGCCCGCCGATCAGCGAGGCGGCGCGGCGTACAAGGCGTTCTGGTCCGCGTTGAAGAGCGGCGAGTTCCAGGCCGCGGAGTTCAAGCGGATTGCAAAGGGCGGTCGCGAGATCTGGATCGAGGCGTCGTATAATCCCGTGCTTGACGGCGACGGCAAGCCAGTCAAGGTCGTGAAGATCGCGACCGATATCACCGCGAAGAAGATCAATGCCATGACGGAAGCCTCCAAGGTGTCCGCCATCGGCCGCGCCCAGGCCGTCATCGAGTTCAAGCTCGACGGCACTATCGTGACTGCGAACCAGAATTTCTGCCAGGCGCTCGGCTATTCGCTGGCCGAGATCGAGGGCAAGCATCACAGCCTGTTCGTAGCCCCCGCTGAGCGCGACAGCGCGGCCTATCGCGAATTCTGGGCCAGGCTCAACCGCGGTGAATACCAGGCGGGCGAATACAAACGTATCGGCAAGGGCGGCCGCGAGGTCTGGATCCTCGCCTCTTATAACCCGCTGCTCGACGAGAACGGCAAGCCGTTCGGCGTTGCCAAATTTGCGACCGACGTCACCGCGGAGAAGCTAAAGAACGCCGACCTCGCTGGTCAGATCTCGGCGATCGACAAGGCGCAGGCCGTGATCGAATTCAACATGGACGGCACGATCATCACCGCCAATGCCAATTTTCTCGGCACGCTCGGCTATTCGCTGGCCGAGATCAAGGGCAAGCATCACAGCATGTTCGTCGAGCCGTCGGAGCGCGACGGCGCTGCCTATCGCGAGTTCTGGGCAACGCTCAATCGCGGCCAGTACCAGGCGGCTGAATACAAGCGCATCGGCAAGGGCGGCAAGGAGGTCTACATCCAGGCCTCCTACAACCCGATCCTCGATCTCAACGGCAAGCCGTTCAAGGTCGTGAAATACGCCACTGACACCACGCGGCAGGTGCTGGTCCGCATGGGCAATGAGCGCGTCCGCGGCATGATGGAATCGGTCGCCGCAGGCTCGGAGGAGCTGAACGCGTCGGTGCGCGAGATCTCCGAAGCGATGACCAAGTCCCGCGAGACCGCGATGAGCGCGGTGGAGCAGGTTGCCTCTGCCGACGCGCAGGCGCAGCGGCTGACCGAGGCGGCGAAGGCGATGAGCGGCATCATCGAGATGATCAACAGCATTACCAGTCAGATCAACCTGCTCGCGCTCAACGCCACGATCGAATCGGCGCGCGCCGGCGAGGCTGGCCGCGGCTTCGCGGTGGTCGCTTCCGAGGTGAAGAGCCTCGCCAATCAGGCGAGACAGGCGACCGACAAGATCGGCCAGGAGATCGGCAGCCTCAACGGCATCTCCGGCGACGTCGTCAGCGCGCTCGGCTCGATCAAGCAGGCCATCAACAACGTCAGCGAATACGTCACCTCGACAGCCGCCGCCGTCGAGGAGCAGAGCACGGTCACGAACGAGATGTCGACCAGCATGCAGCGCGCCGCCGCGGAAGCTGCTGCGATGGCGGCAAGGGCGTAAGCCAAGCGCGCAGAAGTCGTAGGGTGGGCAAAGGCGCGCTCTTCGCGCGCCGTGCCCACCATCTTTCCGCGAATTGGTCGTTGAATGGTGGTCACGCTGCGCTTTGCCCACCCTACGGCACCGTCACTGCTTCGGCAGCTTGGCCTTCAACGCATAGAGCGCATCCAGCGCCTCGCGCGGGGACATCTCGTCCGGGTGGAGGGCCTTCACGGCGTCCATCAATAGCTCGGCCTCGCTCGGCGGCGCGGCTTCCGCGGCGGCGCGTGAGGGCACGGCGAACAGCGGCAGGTCGTCGGCGAGGGCCCGCGCGGTCTGGCCGCGATCCTGCGCCTCGAGCTTCGCCAACACGGATTTGGCGCGCGTGATCACGGCCGGCGGCAGGCCTGCGAGCTTGGCGACCTGGATGCCGTAGGAGCGGTCGGCCGAGCCCGGCAGCACCTCGTGCAGGAACACGACATTGCCCTGCCATTCCTTCACCCGCACCGTCGCGTTGAACATGCGCGGCAGTTTTGCCGAGAGCGCCGTCAGTTCGTGATAATGCGTCGCGAACAGCGTGCGGCAGCGGTTGCTCTCGTGCAGATGCTCGATCGCGGCCCAGGCGATGGAGAGGCCGTCGAACGTCGCGGTGCCGCGGCCGATCTCGTCGAGGATCACGAGCGCGCGCTCGCCGGCCTGGTTCAGGATCGCTGCGGTCTCGACCATCTCCACCATGAAGGTGGAGCGGCCGCGCGCGAGATCGTCGGCGGCGCCGACGCGCGAGAACAGGCGGTCGATGATGCCGATCCGCGCGCGCGTCGCCGGCACGAAGCTTCCGATCTGCGCCAGGAGCGCGATCAGCGCGTTCTGGCGCAGGAAGGTCGATTTACCGGCCATGTTGGGACCGGTGAGCAGCCAGAGCTGGCCGGATTTTTGCGCCGGTGTTGGCGAGAGATCGCAGGCATTGGCAATGAACGGCTCGCCATTGCGCTTGAGCGCCTGTTCCACGACGGGATGGCGGCCCGCCTCGATCGCGAAGCCGAGGGAGTCATCCACGTCCGGCCGCACATAATTGTCGTCGACCGCGAGCTTGGCCAGCGAGGTCGCGACGTCGAGCAGCGCAAAGGCATGGGCGGCGGCGCGGAGATCGTCGCTGATATCAAGCGCCTTCGCGGACAGCCGCTCGAAGATCTCGAGCTCGAGGCCGAGCGCGCGGTCGCCGGCATTGGCGATCTTGGCCTCGATCTCGCCGAGCTCCGAGGTGGTGAAGCGCACCTGGCCCGCCAGCGTCTGGCGATGGATGAAGGTCGCGTTCAGCGGCGCCGACATCAGCTTGTCGCCGTGCTGCGCGGTGACCTCGACGAAATAGCCGAGCACGTTGTTGTGCCGGATCTTGAGGCCCTTCACGCCGGTATGGTCGGCGTAGCGCGCCTGCATCGAGGCGACCACGAGGCGCGAGGCGTCACGCAGATTGCGCGCTTCGTCGAGGGCGGGCTCGTAGCCCTGGCGAACAAAGCCGCCGTCGCGCTTGATCAGCGGCAGCTGCTCGTCGAGGGCGCGGGCAAACTCGGATGCGAGCTCGCGCGACGGACGCTGCAAGGCCGCCATCACCACGGCGATCTCCTGCGGCGGCTGGTCGAGCTCGCCGAGGCGCGTCAGCACCTGGTCGGCGGCGATGATGCCGTCGCGCAGGCCGGCGAGGTCGCGCGGTCCGCCGCGGCCGACCGAGAGGCGGGCCAGCGCCCGCGACATGTCGGGCGCGCCGCGCAGGATGCTGCGGATGTCTTCGCGCGCAGCGGAGTCCGCAACGAAGGCGCTCACGGCATCGAGCCGCCGCGCGATCGCCGGCGCGTCCGTCAGCGGCGCCGCCAGCCGCTGCGCCAGCAGGCGCGAGCCGGCCGAGGTCACCGTGCAGTCGATCGCGTCGAGCAGCGAGCCGCGGCGTTCGCCCGCGAGCGTTCGCGTCAATTCGAGATTGGCGCGGGTGGCCGGATCGATCGCCATGGTCGCGCCCGAGGCCTCGCGCGCGGGCGGCGACAGCGGCGGATGCTTGCCGACCTGGGTCCGGTCGACATAGGTGACGGCGGCGGCTGCAGCGGTCGCTTCGAGCCGCGTGAGTTGCGCCAGCCCGTCCATGGTCGCGACAGCGAAATAATCGCACAGGCGTTTTTCCGCGGTGGCGCCATCGAATACGTCGCGGGTCAGCGGCGTCACCGCCGGCAGCTCGCGCAAGGTCTGTCCAAGCTCGCTGTCATTGTAGAGCGCGTCGGTGACGATCGCCTCGTTCGGATTGATGCGCGCCAGCGTTGCGGCGAGCTCGCCGCTAGAGCATTCCATCACCGTGAATTCGGCGGTCGAGATGTCGATCCAGGCAAGCCCAAAACGGTCGCCGCCACCGGAGGCGCGGGCGCGCGCGATCGCCAGCAGATAATTGTTGGCGCGCGCATCTAACAGCGTGTCCTCGGTCAGCGTGCCCGGCGTGACCAGCCGCACCACACCACGGCGCACCACGCTCTTGTTGCCGCGTGCTTTGGCGGCGGCGGGATCCTCGGTCTGCTCGCAAACCGCGACCCGGTGGCCGGCGTTGATCAGGCGATGCAGATAATCCTCGGAACGCTCGACCGGCACGCCGCACATCGGGATGTCGGCGCCCTGATGCTTGCCGCGCTTGGTCAGCACGATGCCGAGCGTCTTCGAGGCGATCTCGGCGTCCTCGAAGAACAGCTCGTAGAAGTCGCCCATCCGGTAGAACAGCAGCAGGCCCTGATGCGCCGCCTTGATCTCAAGGTACTGTTCCATCATCGGCGTGACGCGCGCGATGGCTTCCGCCGGCGGCGTGGGCGCTTCGTCAGGGGGCGGCACAGGTATCGGCTGTTGCATTGTCATGGGCGGCGCAACCTACAAAATTTCGCCTCCTGCTCCTACCGGTTTGGCCGGCGAGGGGAGGTTTTCCACGTTGTCCGCACCACGGCATGCATTGGCAGCGTGCGCCCCCCTCGGAACAAGCAAGAAACCGTCAATTGACCTGCCGCGGGCGCCCTCCTAAAACTCCGCGGACATTGAAGAATTTGGGCCGGACCGCGGCATTCAGGGAGAACAACGATGCGTGACGTCTTTATCTGCGATGCCGTGCGGACCCCGATCGGCCGTTTCGGCGGCTCGCTCGCCAAGGTGCGCGCCGACGACCTCGCGGCGGCCCCGATCAAGGCGCTGATGGCCAAGCATCCCAATCTCGACTGGGCACAGGTCGACGAAGTCTTCTTCGGCTGCGCCAACCAGGCCGGCGAGGACAACCGCAACGTCGCGCGCATGGCCCTGCTGCTTGCGGGCCTGCCGGATTCGGTTCCCGGCCAGACCCTGAACCGGCTCTGTGCCTCCGGCCTGGACGCGGTCGGTGCGGCCGGCCGCGCCATCCGCTCCGGCGAGATCGAGCTTGCGATCGCCGGTGGCGTCGAATCCATGACCCGCGCGCCGTTCGTGATGGGCAAGGCGCAGGAGGCCTTCTCCCGCTCCGCCGAGATTTTTGACACCACCATCGGCTGGCGTTTCATCAATCCGCTGTTGAAGGCGCAGTATGGCGTCGACGCCATGCCGGAGACCGGCGAGAACGTCGCCGAGGAATTCCAGGTCTCGCGCGCCGACCAGGACGCCTTCGCCATCCGTTCGCAGCAGCGCGCGGGCGCAGCGATCGCGGCGGGTTATTTTGCCGAGGAGATCACGCCGATCACCATCCCCGGCGGCAAGGCGGGCCCGATCACGATCGACAAGGACGAGCATCCGCGTCCGGAGACGACGCTGGAGGGCCTGGCAAAACTGAAGCCGATCGTGCGCAATCCCGGCACCGTGACCGCCGGCAACGCCTCCGGGGTCAATGACGGCGCCGCCGCGATGATCCTGGCCTCTGAAGCCGCTGTGAAGAAGCATGGCCTCACCCCGCGCGCCCGCATCCTCGGCCTCGCCTCGGCCGGCGTGCCGCCGCGCATCATGGGCATCGGCCCGGTGCCGGCGACCCGCAAGCTGATGGAACGCCTCGGCAAGAAGATCAGCGATTTCGACCTGATCGAGCTCAACGAGGCCTTCGCCTCGCAGGGCATCGCCTGCATGCGCCAGCTCGGCGTTGCCGACGACGCCGATTTCGTCAATCCGCATGGCGGCGCCATCGCGCTCGGCCATCCCCTCGGCATGAGCGGCGCCCGTCTTGCGCTCACCGCCGTCCACGGCATGGAAAAGCGCGGCGGCAAGCTCGCGCTGGCCACGATGTGCGTCGGCGTTGGCCAGGGCGTTGCCGTTGCGATCGAGAAGCTGAACTGACGGGCCACCAAGTGGCCCGTCATCCCGGAGACGGGTGCCACAGACTCGTCATGCCCGGGCTTGTCCCGGGCATCCACGTTCTTGGTGCCGCGAGAAGAAAGTCGTGGATGGCCGGGACAAGCCCGGCCATGACGCAAGGTGAGGGGACCGTCCCGTGATCATCGAGCGCGAGCAGGACGTCACGGCCGCTGCACTGGCGGTGATGGAGCGGACGTCCGATCCGCGGCTGCGCCAGATCATGGTCTCCCTGGTCAAGCATCTGCACGCCTTCGTCCGCGATGTCCGCCTGACCGAGAAGGAATTCCGGGACGCGACCGCGATCGTGGCCGAGCTCGGCAAGCTCACGACCGACACGCACAACGAAGTCGTGCTGATGGCGGGCTCGCTCGGCGTCTCGCCGCTGGTGTGCCTGCTCAACAACGGCGATCAGGGCAATACCGAAACCGATCAGTCGCTGCTCGGCCCGTTCTGGCGGCTGAACTCGCCGCGGGTCGAGAATGGCGGCTCGATCGTCCGCTCGGAGACGCCCGGCGCGCCGCTGTTCGTCAGCGCCCGCGTCATCGACAGGGACGGCCGTCCCGTCACGGGTGCGGAGATCGATGTCTGGCACGCCTCGCCGGTCGGTCTCTACGAGAACCAGGACCCTGATCAGGCCGACATGAACCTGCGCGGCAAGTTCACGACCGACCAGGACGGACGCTTCGCCTTCCGCTCGGTGATGATGGTGGGCTATCCCATCCCGACCAATGGCGTGGTCGGGCGCCTCCTCGAGGCGCAGAGCCGGCATCCCTATCGGCCCGCGCATCTGCACGCGCTGATCTTCAAGCCCGGATTCAAGGTGCTGATCTCGCAGGTCTACGACCCCGCCGACCCGCATATCGACAGCGACGTGCAGTTCGGGGTGACGCAGGCACTGATCGGCAAGTTCCAGCGCCACGACACGCCGCATCCGACCGCACGAGACGTCCCGACCCCCTGGTATTCGCTCGACCACACCTACCGGCTGGAGGCCGGTGAGGCCGTACTGCCGCGTCCGCCGATCAAATAGGGCGGTCCTGCCGGGCGCAGGACACCTGCCAAACCCGCTTCCCTAGATTAGTTATGTTCTATAATGATCGGGGGAAGCGTTGACCGGCCGGAGCAAAATGGCCGGGGAGGAGTTCGCCAATGACATTCATCTATCCCGTCGACAGCAACAAGGCGCATCCCCTGCCGCTGTCGCCCGAATACAAGAGCTCGATCAAGCGCGCGCCGAACAAGCCCTTGATCCCGATGCGCCACACGCTGTCGGAATTGACCGGCCCGGTCTACGGCCACGAGACCGTGCGCGAGGGCGATGCCGATCTCACCACCCAGCATACCGGCGAGCCGATCGGCGAGCGCATCATCGTGCATGGCCATGTGCGCGACGAGGATGGCCGCGGCGTGCCGAACTCGCTGGTCGAGATCTGGCAGGCCAATTCCTGCGGCCGTTACGTCCACGTCCGCGACCAGCATCCGGCGCCGCTCGATCCGAACTTCACCGGCGCGGGCCGCACCGTGAGCGATGCCGACGGCTACTACCGCTTCGTCACCATCAAGCCTGGCGCCTATCCCTGGGGCAATCACCACAACGCCTGGCGTCCCGCGCATATCCATCTGTCGGTGTTCGGCCATTCCTTCGTCACGCGGCTCGTGACGCAGATGTATTTCCCGAACGACCCGCTGTTTCCGTTCGACCCGATCTTCAACTCGGTGCCGGACGAGAAGGCGCGGGCGCGGATGGTGTCGTCATTCGACCTCGAGAACACCCAGCCCGAATGGGCGCTGTGCTACCGCTTTGACATCGTGCTGCGCGGCAAGAACGCCACGCCAATGGAGAACACTTAAGTGCAGGACAACGGTATTACCCCATCGCAGACCGTCGGTCCGTTCTTCAAATACGGCCTGACGCCGACCGGCGAATACGCCTGGAACGACGCGTTCACCAACTCGACGCTGACGCCCGACGTCACCGGGGATCGCGTCCGCATCGAAGGCCGCGTGTTCGACGGCGACGGCGTCGTGGTGCCCGACGTCATGCTGGAGATCTGGCAGGCGGATGCGCAGGGCCGCTTCGCCGACCCCCAGGACAAGCGCGCGCTGCCCAATGCCAGCTTCCGCGGCTTTGCCCGCTGCGGCACCGACAAGGACGGCAATTATTCCTTCGACACCGTCAAGCCGGGCGCGGTGCCCGATCCCGACGGCAAGCCACAGGCGCCGCACATCGTGCTTGCGGTGTTCGGCCGCGGCATGCTGCGGCATCTCTACACCCGTATCTATTTCAGCGACGAGGCCGGCAATGCCGCCGATCCCGTGCTGGGACTGGTGCCGGCCGATCGCCGCGCGACGCTGATCGCGACGCGCGAGGCGGGGAAGGCGGTCTATCGGCTCGACCTGCGGCTTCAGGGCGACGACGAGACGGTCTTCTTCGACATGTGAGGCAGCAACGCGTGACGGCGATATCGGCAGCCGCCACGCGTTTCTCATCCAGCGCAACTGAGCTGGTCGCTGCGTTGAATCGGGGCTGAGACGTTTCTGTTCGTGCCCCGAGTCGGTCTCGCTGACTCAAAAACGACCGACTGACGTCCTCTTTTCGTAATTTTCCGGTGCCCGCGGGATACAATTTCCGCGCGAAGCAATCCCGTGTTTACCGCAGTTGTTTAGGGTCCGTTCGGATTTCGACCTGCGCCATTGGATTGTTTCATGAAAATTCGTCTCTCGCTTTCTTCTGCAGTCATTGCATTCGGGATCGTGCTCGCCATCGGCTTTACTGCCGTCGTCTCGACCAGCCTTTACGCCCTGCGCGAGCTCAAGGTCGGCGGTCCGCTTTACTCCGACATCAAGCTCGGCAACGACCTCATCGCGGACATCCTGCCGCCGCCCGAATATGTGATCGAAGCCTATCTCGAGGCCACGCTCGCCATGCGCGAGCCGGACCAGCTGTCGGCCCATGGCGAACGCCTGGTCCAGCTCCGCAAGGATTACGATGAGCGCAAGGCATTCTGGACCACCTCCAGCCTCTCCACCGATCTGAAGACGGCGCTGGTGTCGAAATCCGACGCCGAGGTGCAGAAATTCTGGAAGCTTTTGTCCGACCAGCTCCTGCCGGCCCTCAAAGCCAAGGACGTGGCCGGCGCCGAACGCGCCTATGCGCAGCTCAAGGACGCCTACACCGCGCACCGCGCCGTCATCGACAGCATCGTCGAGAGCTCCAACAAGCAGAATGCCGACATGGAGAAGCTGGCGGCCGAGCGCGACAGCTCGATCCTCTACTTTCTCCTCGGCGTCTCCGCAGCCGTCCTGGCCCTCATTGCTGCAGGCCTGCTCGGCGTCGCGCTTGGCGTGGTGCGCCCGATCGTGCGCATGACGGACACGATGCAGAAGCTCGCGACCGGCGAACTCGCTGTCGACATCCCCTTCGCGCACCGCCAGGACGAGGTCGGCTCGATGGCGGGTGCGCTCCAGGTGTTCAAGCAGGGGGCGATCGAGAATTCGCGCCTGCGCGAGGAGCAGTTGCGGAAGGACCAGGAGGCCGCGACTGCCAAGCGCGGCGCCCTGCACCAGATGGCCGAGACCGTCGAGCGCGAGACCGGCCGCTCGGTCGATTCCGCGAGCGTGGCAAGCCAGGGCGTCGAACGGGCCGCCTCCAGCCTGTCCGAGATCGCCCGGTCGCTGTCCGCGGGGTCGCAGGCGGTGGCCTCGGCCTCCACCCAGGCGCTGGGCAGCTCGCAGACCGTCTCGGCCGCCGCCGAACAACTGAGCGCCTCGATCCGGGACATCGCAACGCAGGTGGCGCGGACCAGCACGGTCACGAAATCGGCGGTCGCGGGCCGCGAGCAGGCGCGTTCGACCATCCAGGCGCTGGCGGGCGCGGTGAAGAAGATTGCGGAGGTCTCCGACCTCATTGGCGGCATCGCCGGCCAGACCAACCTCCTGGCGCTCAATGCCACGATCGAGGCCGCGCGGGCCGGCGAGGCCGGCCGCGGCTTTGCGGTGGTTGCGGCCGAAGTGAAATCGCTGTCCGACCAGACCGCCAAATCCACCGAAGAGATCGGGCGCCTGATCGCCGAGGTTCAGGCCTCGACCCAGGCCGCAGTCGATGCCGTCGAGACGATGGGAGGCCACATCGTCGAGATCGACGGCGTGGCGACATCGGTCGCGGCGGCGATGGAAGAACAGGACTCCGCAACGCGGGAGATCGCGCGATCGATTTCCGAATCGGCATCCGCTGCGAAGGAGGTCTCGGCCAAGATCGCCAATGTCAGCCGCGACGCCGCCTCGGTGGACGAGCGCGCCACGGAGGTGAGGCAGGCGATCGCGGGCATGGCGGCCAACCTGGAATCGCTGCGGTCGGTCGTCGTCCGGACCGTGCGCGACTCGACCGCAGCGGCTTGAGCCGGGCGCGAGGTCTGCGGCTGGTGCGTGGGGTCGTGATCGTGCAGTATGGCGCGGGACAGGGGCATCGTGGTCATGACACCTCCACAACTGCCGGCGGTCGTTGAGCCCGCCCAACTGACGGCTGCGCTGCGCAGGGGTGGCGTGCTGGACGCTGGCGCGGTGCGCGAGGTGAAGGTGCTGCATCAGCGTGACACCGTCGTGTCACACATCGTCCGCCTCGGCCTGCGCTATGTCGGGGAATCCGCCGGTGCGCCGCAATCGCTGATCCTGAAGACCGCCAATTCCGCGTTCGCACAGACGCTCGCCAATGCCGGCCGGCACGAGGTGGCCTACTACACGCAGCCCGCGCCGAAGATGCCGCTGGGACTCGTGCCGCGCTGCTTCGACGCGCATTTCGACGAGGAGAGCCTCGCCTGGCACCTGCTGCTCGAGGATCTCACCGACAGCCACGAGGTCGCAACGCAATGGCCGCTGCCGCCGTCACGCGAGCAGGCGATCGCGATCGTCACGACGCTGGCGCGCTGGCATGCGGCCTGGTGGGACCATCCCGATCTCGGCGAGACCGTCGGCCGCTGGGCGAGTACCGAAGACAGCACGCAGCACATGGAGGCGTTCGCGGGTCATTACGACCGCTTTGCCGATTTGCTCGGTGACCGTCTCAGCGAGGAGCGACGCCTCATCTACCGTCGCCTCATCGATCAGTCGGCCCGGCTATCCGAGCGCTATCATTCGCGCCGTCATCTCAGCATCACCCATGGTGATGCCCATAGCTGGAATTTCCTGCTGCCCCGCACCGGTGTCGCCGATACCGCGCGCATCTTCGACTTCGACCTGTGGGGCATCGACGTCCCGACCAACGATCTCGCCTACATGATGGCGATGCAATGGTACCCGGAGCGACGGCAGGCGCTCGAACGCTCGCTGCTCAATTTCTATCATGACACGCTGATCGAAAGCGGCATCACGGGCTACACGCGAGGTGCGCTCGATCGCGACTACCGTTGGTCCGTGCTCTGGCACATCACCAAGCCGGTCTGGCAGTGGAGCATCAACATCCCGCCGGTGATCTGGTGGAACAATCTGGAGCGGGTGATGATGGCGGTGGACGATTTGGGCTGCGAGGAGTTGTTGTAGAAGCTCGTGCCACCTGTTCGCTGTCGTTGCCCGGCTTGACCGGGCGACCCAGTATTCCAGAGACGGTTGTGGGATTCAGAGAAGCCGCGGCTTACTGAATGCCCCGGTCAAGCCGGGGCATGACACCTGTGGCTACTCCATCACCGCATGTTCCGGCCCGGCCGCCTGCTTGCGCAGCGTGGCCTTGGTCGAGCCGATCAGCAAGGCGAGCGGGATGGTGCAGAGGATGAAGATCATCACCAGCATATAGTCGTGCGCAAAGGCGATGATCTGGGCCTGCACGCTGACCATTCTGTCGGCCATGGCGCGGCCGGCGTCGGTGGAGAGATTGATCATACCGCTGACGCTGGGCATCTGGAGTGCGTGGTTGAACGGGTTGATGTATTCGGACAGGATCGCGTAGGTCCGTCGCGTTCCCTGCGTCAGCTCGGCGATGACGACGGAGATGCCGACCGAGCTCGCGACGTTGCGCATCAGGGTCAGCATCGCGGTGCCGTCGGTACGCAGCTCGTTCGACAAGGTCAGGAACGCCACCGTCGAGAGCGGCACGAAGACGAGGCCGAAGCCGAAGCCCTGGATGACGCTGACGGTGACGATCTCCGGCACCTGGGTCAGGTCGGTCCACCCGGTCATCTGGAACAGCGAGCCCGCGGTCAGCGTCAGGCCGGTGATGATCAGTGTGCGTGCCTCGAAATAACGCATCATGCGGCCAACCAGCATCATGGCAAAGAAGGTGCCGAAGCCGCGGCTCGCCAGCAGCAGGCCGGCGGTAATGATGGGATAGCCGATCACGTTCTGCATGTAGGGCGAGGCCAGCGCCATGGTCGAGAACAGCACGAGCCCCATCACGACCATGAACATACAGCCGGTGACGAAATTGCGATCCTTGAAAAGCGCGAAGCGGATGAACGGCGTCGACGTCGTGAAGGAGTGCGCGAGAAAGAAATAGAAGGCGACGGCTGAGACGATAAACTCCGCGATGATCTCGCCGGATTCGAGCCAGCCCAATTGCTCGCCGCGGTCGAGCGCGAGTTGAAGCGAGCCGATCGCGAGCGCCAGCGCGGCGAAGCCGAACCAGTCGAATTTGAGGCTGATATCCTTCCGGGTCTCGTCCATGAAGACGATCAGGCCGAGCACGGTGATGGCGCCGAACGGCAAATTGACGAAGAACACCCAGTGCCAGGAATAGGTCTCGGTCAGCCAGGCCCCGAGGGAGGGTCCCATGATCGGGCCCATCATCACGCCCATACCCCAGATCGACATCGCCTTGGCGCGTTCCTGGAGCGTGTAATAGTCGAGCATGACCGATTGCGACAGCGGCACCAGGGCCGCGCCGAACACGCCTTGCAGCAGGCGGAACAGCACCATCTGGTTGATGTCCTGCGCCAGCCCGCACAGCACGGATGCGAAGGTGAAGCCGGCGGCGCAGATGATGAAGATGCGCTTGCGGCCGAAGCGGTTGGCGATCCAGCCGACCGGCGCCGTCATGATCGCGGCGGCGACGATGTAGGAGGTCAAGACCCAGTTGATCTGGTCCTGCGAGGCCGACAGTGAGCCCTGCATGTAGGGCAAGGCGACGTTGGCGATGGTGGTGTCCAGCGCCTGCATGATGGTCGCGGTCATGGCGCAGATCGTCACCATGTTCCGGCGTAGGCCGGGGACCATCAGGCTGGCATTGGGGCCGGACATCGGATCAGTCCTTGTCCTGGTTCGCCGTCGCCGACAATCCGAACAGGCCGGCGAGCGAGCGCTTGTGGCCGGTGTCGATGGTGGCGTAGACGCTCATGCCGGCCTTCAGCTTTCGCACGTATTTGTCGGTCTCGTCGAAATAGATCCTGACAGGCACGCGCTGCACCACCTTGACGAAATTGCCGGTGGCGTTCTGCGGCGGCAGGATCGCGAATTGCGCGCCGGTGCCGGGCGAGAGCGAACCGATCTTGCCCTTGAAGACGTGGTTCGGAAACGCGTCGACCTCGAGGGTAACAGGCTGTCCCTCGGTGACGTGGGTGAGGTCGCTCTCCTTCGGATTGGCGTCGACCCAGGGGTGAGCGACGTCGATGATGGAGAACACTGGCGTGCCGGCGGTGACGTAGCGGCCGAGCTGAATCTGCTCGACCTGCGTCGCAACGCCGCCCATCGATGCCCGCACCACGGCGTGGTCGAGATTGCGCTCGGCATTGTCAAGCTTGGACTTGGCCTGCGCGTAAGGGGGGAATTTCTCCAGCGGCAGGTCGGTGTCGCCGAGCAGCTGCGTCTTGGCCGTCGAGATCTGCTGCTTGACGTATTGCGCGATCGAACCGGACGTGACCAGCGCGTTCGCGGAGTTGTCGAGGTCGAGTTGCGAGCCGTAGCTGTTCTTCACCAGCGCCTGCTTGCGCTCGACGTCGCGCTGCTTCAGGTCGACGCCCTGTTGCGCGAGGTTGAGCATGTCGCCGTAGATCTTGATGTTGGCGCGGAGATTGTCATAGGTCGACTGCGCCTGCATCAGCTGCGCCCTGGCCTCGTCCACCGCGAGGCGGAACGGCACGGGATCGATCTCGAACAGCTCGTCGCCTTGCTTGACGATCTGGCCTTCCCTCACGACGACCTTCTGGATCTTGCCGGAGATGTCGGGCGTCACCAGGACCTTCTGCGCGCCGACATAGGCATCGTCAGTGCCGACATAGCGGCCGCCGTTCAGATAGAAGGTGAGGCCGCCGACGGCGACGACGAGCGGCAGCACGACCAGCAGCAGGAAGCGGCGATAGCGGCGCAGGCCCGCCACCAGGCGGCGGCGCGGATCGGTGCCGGCTTTCTTGGTGGGCTTGCCGCTGTCGCTCTTCTGCTCGGGCTGGAACTTGAGGACCTGATCAGCCATAGCGCTGCTCCTTACGCGCTTGTTCCGCGCCGGATGTCTGGATCGCGTTACGCACGTTTTCCTTGATGGATTCGAGTTGGGTGAGGAGACGGTGGGCGTCCGCCGGGCTGATGCCGTCGAGTGCGTTCGCGGTGAGTTCCGATTTCAGGCCGCTCATCTTGCCGAGCAGCGCACGGCCGGCCTTCTTGAGATAGAGGCGCTTGACGCGGCGGTCCGAGGCGTCGCTGCGGCGCTCGATCCAGTCGCTGTCGCAGAGCTTGTCGATCAGGCGCGTCAGCGTGATCGGCTGCATCTCCAGCAACTCGGCGAGTTCCGACTGCTTCATGCCCTCGCTGCGCTCGACCTTGGCAAGGACCGCCCATTGCGCGCGGGTGATGCCGAAGCGCGATGCTTCCTTGTCGGCATAGACCCGCAAGAGGCGGTAGAGTTCACCGAGCGTGAACAGGAAGTTCTGGTCGACGGACCCGCGGGTCATAACGTTATCTCCAATGAGCTTGACTATAATAAGCAAGCTTATGATTATTTCGTGGCGGATTAGCGGGACGCTGTCCCGCAGCAAGAGCATGGCTGACAGGCGCATTCCCCGTCGCGCTTTGGGTTCCACGGCCGAAATGCTAGAAGGCAGGCCACATGACCCTCGCAAAGCCGGCATTTCCAACGCCTGACCACGATCACGGCCGCTGCACCGCGGACGCGCTGGCGCACGCCGAGACGGTTTGCGAGGCTCGCGCGCAGAAATTCACGCCGATCCGCCGCCAGGTGCTGGGAGCGCTGCTCTCCAGCCACCGGCCGCTCGGCGCCTATGAGATCATCGACGAATTGGCAAAGTCGATGCCGCGGCCGGCGCCGATCACGGTCTACCGGGCGCTCGATTTCCTGATGGCCAACGGCCTCGTGCACCGCATCGAAAGCCGCAACGCCTATCTCGCCTGCGCCGCCCACGACCATGACGCGACCTCGGCGGTAGCGTTCCTGATCTGCGAGCGCTGCGGCCTGGTCGGCGAGATCCCGTCGGCGTCCTTCGCCAAGGACCTCAATGCCGCCGCGCGCAGCTCAGGCTTCGCACCAAAATTGTCCGTGGTGGAGATTACGGGCGTCTGCGCCCATTGTCAGAAAGCTGCATAAAGCAACAACGGCGCAAGCCGGTATTCGGGAAGAAATGTCCGCACCACAAGCCATACCGTCCGCCGGTCGCCCCCTCAGTGCCGGCGCCATCGCCCTGATGCTCATGCTGTGCCTGACCTGGGGTTTCAATCAGATCGCAGTGAAGCTGGTGCTGCCGGAGGTGCCGCCGATGCTCCAGGCGATGATCCGCTCGATGGGTGCGTTGCCCGTGCTGTTCATTATCGGCAGCTTGCGCGGCGTCAAATTCTTCGAGCGCGACGGCACCTGGAAGGCCGGCCTGATCGCCGGGCTGATGTTCGGCGTCGAGTTCGTGCTGATTTTCCAGGGCCTGCGCCTGACCTCGGCCTCGCGCGCGGTGGTGTTCCTCTACACGGCGCCATTCTTCGTCGCGCTCGGGTCCTACCAGGTGCTCGGCGAGCGGCTCGGCGGCACCCAATGGCTGGGGCTGGCTGTGAGCTTTGCCGGAGTTGCGCTCGCGATCGGCGTGCCGCAGCCCAATGTGGATTCGCACATCCTGCTCGGCGATCTCCTGATCGTGGCCGGCGCGGGGCTTTGGGCGGCGACCACACTGGTCGCCAAGGGCACCCGGCTGCGCTTCGCGGCGCCGGAAAAGGCACTCGGCTATCAGGTCGCGACCTCGATCCCGATCCTGGGCACCGCCGCCTGGCTGTTTGGCGAGACCATCACCCGGACCCCGTCGCCGCTGTCGCTCGGCCTGATGGCCTTCCAGGCGATCTGGGTGGTTGGAACCACGTTCACGCTTTGGTTTGCGCTGGTGAAGACCTATTCGGCCAGCAAATTGTCGGCTTTTACCTTCATCACCCCTTTGTTTGGCGTGGTGGGTAGCTATTTCATCATGCACGACACCTTGAGCCTGACATTCGGGGCCGCTGCGATCCTTGTAATTGCTGGGCTTTTCCTGGTTAACCGTCCCAGCTCAACGGCTGCGGCGCCGCGCGATGCATTGCTCAACGTCACCAAAACCTGATATTTGGACCCCATGAACAAGCTCGAAAACCCCATTGATTCCGACATCGCGGGCCCGGCGCCCCGGCACCGGACCACCCAGGTCAAGGTCGGCGACGTCGCCGTCGGCGGCGGTGCGCCGATCGTCGTGCAGTCGATGACCAACACCGACACCGCCGACATCGACGGCACCATCGCCCAGGTCGCAGCGCTCGCGCGCGCCGGCTCCGAAATGGTCCGCATCACCGTGGACCGCGAGGAGGCTGCCGCCGCCGTTCCGCACATCCGCGATGGCCTCGCCAAGCGCGGCATCACCACGCCGCTGATCGGCGACTTCCATTATATCGGCCACAAGCTGCTCGCGGCCTATCCGGCCTGCGCCGAGGCGCTCGCGAAATATCGCATCAATCCCGGCAATGTCGGCTTCAAGGACAAGCGCGACACCCAGTTCGCCGACATCATCGAGATCGCGAACAAGAACAGCAAGCCGGTCCG
The DNA here is from genome assembly GCF_052076025.1 of Bradyrhizobium sp. 956_D2_N1_4. Classification (NCBI taxonomy): domain Bacteria; kingdom Pseudomonadati; phylum Pseudomonadota; class Alphaproteobacteria; order Hyphomicrobiales; family Nitrobacteraceae; genus Bradyrhizobium; species Bradyrhizobium sp. 956_D2_N1_4. The sequence goes on from NZ_CP197237.1 coordinate 8,018,381, forward strand.
CATCGGCGCCAATTGGGGCTCGCTCGACCAGGAGCTGCTGACCAAGCTGATGGACGAGAACGCCGCGTCCGACAATCCGCGCGACGTGCGCGCGGTGACGCGCGAGGCCATGGTGCAGTCGGCGCTGCTCTCGGCCGCGCGCGCCGAAGAGCTCGGCATGCCCAAGGATCGCATCATCCTGTCCGCAAAGGTGTCGGCGGTGCAGGATCTGATCGCGGTCTATCAGGATCTCGCGGCGCGTTCCGATTACGCCATCCATCTCGGTCTCACCGAGGCCGGCATGGGCACCAAGGGCATCGTGGCCTCGTCGGCCGCGCTCGGCATCCTGCTTCAGCAGGGCATCGGCGACACCATCCGCATCTCGCTGACGCCGGAGCCCGGCGGCGACCGCACCCGCGAAGTGCAGGTCGGCCAGGAATTGCTGCAGACCATGGGCTTCCGCACCTTCGTGCCGCTGGTTGCGGCGTGCCCCGGCTGCGGCCGCACCACATCGACCACGTTCCAGGAGCTGGCGAGCTCGATCCAGGCGTTCATCCGCGACGAGATGCCGGGCTGGAAGACGAAATATCCGGGCGTCGAAGAGCTCAACGTCGCGGTGATGGGCTGCATCGTCAACGGCCCCGGCGAATCCAAGCACGCCAATATCGGCATCTCGCTGCCCGGCACCGGCGAAGCGCCGGCCGCGCCCGTGTTCGTCGACGGCAAGAAATTCCGCACGCTGCGCGGCCCGACCATCTCCGCCGACTTCAAGGCGCTGGTGATCGACTACATCGACCAGCGCTACGGCCAGGGCGCCAAGGTGCCGGTGACCGCGGCGGAGTAAGCGCCCACTCAACATTGAAATTGTAGGGCGGGTTAGCGCAAGCGTAACCCGCCTTATTTTTTGCGCGACCGTGAAATCCGGGGCGCTGCCCACCGCGGAACGACCGTTCCCGGATTGCGCTTCGCTCCGTCCGGGCTACGATGTCCCCAATCAACAATGATTGGGAGCAACACCCATGAGCTCGCTATCCGGCAAGCAAGGTCCGCGCTACCGCCACACGGCTGAAGACGGCGCGGCTTACGAGACCATCGCGGTCGAAAAGCTCACCCCCATCATCGGCGCGGAAATATCCGGCGTCGACCTCGGCAGTCTCGTCGATGGCGATGCCCGCTCCAACCGACAGATGGACGAGATCCACCGCGCGCTTGCCGAAAACCTCGTCATCTTCTTCCGCGATCAAGACATCACGCCAAAACAGCATCTCGCGTTCGGCCGCAAGTTCGGCGAGCTGCATTTCCATCCTGCCGCGCCGCATGAGGACGAAGATCCGGCGCTGATGAAGATCTACGCCGACAAGAACTCGCCGCGGGCGAACGGCGAGGGCTGGCACTCGGACGTGTCCTGCGATCTCGAGCCGCCGATGGGCTCGATCCTCTACATCAAGCAGTGCCCGCCGCGCGGCGGCGACACGCTGTTCGCCAACATGTACGCGGCCTATGAGGCGCTGTCGGATCGGATGAAGGCCTATCTCGACGGGCTGACTGCGCTGCATGACGGCGAGCCGATCTATCGCGGGCTTTACGCCAATTACGGCGTCGCCGATCGTCCGTCCTATCCGAGCGCCGAGCATCCGGTGGTGCGCACGCATCCGGTGACGGGCAGGAAGGCGCTCTACGTCAACCGCGGCTTCACCCGCCACATCAACGGTATCCCGCACGACGAGAGCGATGCGATGCTCGCCTATCTCTACCAGCACGCCGAGAACCCGCTGTTCCAGTGCCGCTTCCGCTGGACCGAGAACGCCATCGCGTTCTGGGACAACCGCTGCACCCAGCACCGCGCAATGTGGGACTACTGGCCGCATACGCGTTCAGGGACGCGCGTGACGGTGAAGGGGGAAAGGCCGATCTAAGTCGCCGCCGTCGCCAATCGCTCAGTGACCTGAATCACGGACTTGGTATCGCCCCCGTCGAATGATGTGGGCTCGCGGTGCTGCTTGCAGGGGCTACAACCAGCGATATACTCGCAAAGGGCGATTTGGGGGGAATTATGCGCTGGGTGGCGGCTACCATTCTTGCGCTCGTTTTTTACGGGTTCGCGGGTCAGGCGCTGGCCGAGAAGCGCGTCGCTCTGGTGATTGGCAATTCGTCGTACCGGAATGTCCCGAGCCTTCCGAATCCCCGGAATGACGCCGCCGAGATTGCCTCCCTGTTCAGATCTGCAGGATTTTCCGCGGTCGATGCCCGCCGTGATCTTGGGATTTCAGACATGCGGCGCGCGATCAGCGATTTCGCCGAGATGGCAAGCGATGCCGACGTGGCCGTCGTCTATTTCGCCGGCCATGGCATCGAGGTCGATGGTGCAAACTACGTCATCCCCGTCGACGCGAAGTTGTCGCGCGATTTCGACATCGAGGATGAGGCTATTTCCCTCGATCGCATTCTGAAATCGATCGAGCCCACCAGGCGGCTTCGCCTCGTCATCCTGGATGCGTGCCGGGACAACCCGTTCTTGAAGACCATGAAGCGAACCATAGCGTCCCGATCGATCGGTCGCGGGTTGGCGAAGGTCGAGCCCGCGATATCCGATACGCTGATTGCCTTCGCGGCCAAGGCCGGATCGGTTGCGTTGGACGGCGATGCCAAAAACAGTCCCTTCACGGCCGCGCTGCTGCACAACATCGCCGCTCCCGGCTTGGACTTGAGGATTGCATTCGGCCGAGTTCGCGACGAAGTGCTGCAGGTCACCAATCGTCACCAGGAGCCGTTCGTCTATGGATCACTGGGCGGCTCTGTCATCTCGATCGTCGATGCACCGAAACTGCCGCCACCGCCAACGACGGATGACATCGTCTGGAACGCCGTGAAGGATTCGACCTATCCGGCCGTGTTCGAGGAGTTCATCGCGAAGTTTCCGACGACGCCACATCTGAAGGCGGCCCAATCACGGCGTGATGAGCTCAAGCAGGCGCAAGCTGCGGCTGCCGCGCGCATACCCCCGCCGCCGACCGCCGACGAAATCGTCTGGGCGGCGATCAGGGATTCGAACTATCCCGCGATCTTCGATGATTTCCTCAGCAAGTTTCCAGCCAGCAAGCATCGAGCCGAGGCGCAATCGCGCGCCGACGAGCTGCAAAAGCAGATCGCCGCCGCTGCCGCCCGCGTTCCACCGCCTCCGACCGCCGACGAGGTCGTCTGGGATGCCATCAAAGGCTCGACGTATCCGGCAATCTTCGATGATTTCGCCAGCAAGTTTCCGGCAAGCCCGCATCTGGCGGACGCCCAGAGGCGCAGGGATGAGCTGAAAAAGCAGATTGCCGCCACGCAAGCTCCGCCACCTCCCGCCGCCGAGGACATCGTCTGGGCCGCGATCAAGGGATCGCGCGATCCCGCGATCTTCGATGAGTTCGTGAGTAAATATGTGGCGAGCCCGCACATCGCGGCCGCACGACAGCGCGGGGATGACCTGCGGAAGGAGATCGCCGCCGCTCAAGCGCCGCCACCTCCGCCTGCAGATGAGATCGTCTGGAACGCGATCAAGGAGTCGCACGACCCCGCGATCTTCGAGGAATATTCCGCCAAATATTCGAACAGTTCGCACCTCTCCGCCGCACTGTCGCGTCGTGACGAGCTGAAGAAGGAACGCGCGGCGGCAGCGGCACCTCCTCCGCCCCGCTCGCAACCGATGAGATCGTCTGGAACGCGATAAAGGACGGCCGGTCGCCGGCCATGTTCGAAGAATTTCTGAGAAAATTTCCCGAAAGCTCGCGGTCGGCAGAGGTTCGCGAGCGGCTCAAGGCGTTACAGGCGGTGCAGGTGGCCTCCACCAACGCCACGCTTCCGGCTCCTGACACGACCCAGCAGCGCGAAGGATTGACGGCGCTCGGCATCAAGGTGTTGTCCGATTCGGAAGAGGCGGCTCTGAAGCAGAAGGCCAGCTTCAAGGAATGTGAAAAGTGTCCGGAGATGGTTGTGGTCCCGCCGGGCGCGTTCATGATGGGGACGTCGGAGAGTGCATCGAAACGCACCGCGGAATCGTCTCGCCACAAGGTGACGTTCGCCCATTCATTCGCGGTTGGCCGTTACGCTGTCACGTTTGCGGAATGGGACGCCTGCGTCGCCGATGGGGGATGCAATGGGTACAAGCCCTGGGACAACGGTTGGGGCCGCGGGAGACGACCGGCGATCAACATTTCCTGGTCGGATGCCAAGAGCTATGCAGCCTGGTTGTCGGCCCGCACCGGCAAGACGTACCGCCTCCTGAGCGAAGCCGAGCGGGAATATGTGACGCGCGCGGGAACGACGTCATCGTTCTGGTGGGGAGTCTCCGTGTCTCGGGGCCAGGCCAACTACGATGACAGGGCCAGCCAGGACAAGAATGCAAAGGGTGCCTCCGGGCAAAAGACGGCTCCTGTCGATTCCTTCCAGCCGAATCCGTGGGGCCTCTATCAGGTGCACGGCAATATCTGGGAATGGGTCGAGGATTGCGTCAACGACACTTATGAGGGCGCGCCTGTGGACGGGAGTCCTTGGCTGAAAGGCCGATGCGAGCAGCGTGTCCTCAGGGGAGGCTCCTGGGTCAGCAAGGCGGATGCAGTCGAAGCGGGGAGCCGTTACGGCGTGCAGTCCGAAGGACGCGTGAGCAACGTTGGATTTCGAGTCGCGAGAACCTTGAGATAGCCGGGCACGAGTGCATCGGCCTCGCCAGCCGGAACAATCCCATACAATAACTCTAAGATTTTTTCATTGGAGACTTATGAAATGACAACCTACCCGGTACGCCTACCGTCGGCCCTCTTGATCAAAATCACCGCGGGGCTCGTCCTGTTCTTCGGAATCCTCTGTGGCGCACATGCGGGCGGGGGGAACACGTCGCTCGTCGTGAAATCGGGCGAGGCAAAGGAAATCTGCAAATGCGGCGGACACTGGCGCGTCGACAGCAGTGGCAAGGTCTGGCCCGTCAGCATTGAAGTCGTGACTCCGCCGAAGAGCGGTGCCGTGACGACGCGAGCGAGCACCGGGCAACGCAAATTGAGAAGCGGAGAGGCCAAGACCGTGCGGCTCACCAGCGTGGTGTACCAATCCAAGAAGGGGTATGTCGGTGAAGACTCCTTCACGTATCGGCGCGTGACGGCGGACCCTACCGACCCGGATAATGGCAAGGTATACACAGTCGCCGTCACCGTCAGGTAGTTGCGATGGGGGCGGATAGGAGCCCTAAGATCTGCCCCCTTCGGCCTGCGATAAAGGCGGCGATTGCGCTGCGCCAACCCACTTCACGAAGCCGTTCTTGCGTTGACGTCTTCCCGCGTCCGCGCCAATCTTCCCGAAAATCAAATCGGGAGGATCCGCCATGCTCCGCGCCGAGGACAACAAGTTCCAGATCGAGTCCGGCTCGGTCCCGGCGGACGCTATGCCCGAGCTGTCCGATCTGATCGTGGCAGCGGAGTAGGACTTGTCGTTAGGACGGGGCATCGTCACAATTCTCCTCGTGTCGCTGGTCGCACTGTTGCTTCCGTCGATCGACGCGGGCCGTGCTGCCCCGGCCCGGAAGGTTGCGAAAGCCAGACCTAAGCCTGCGCCCGCACCAGCCAAATGTGAGATGCCGAAATTCCGGATCGTCGTCGACGTCGGGCACACCCCGGACTCCTACGGCGCTCTCAGCGCGCGCAATGATCCGGAGTTCGGCTTCAACTTCCGGCTCGCAAGGCTGGTCACGGCAAAACTCAAATCCGAAGGCTTTACCGCAACCCGGCTGCTCGTCACGGACGGCAAGGCGCGGCCGAGCCTGTTCAAGCGCGTCAGTGCCGCGAATGACGGCCGGGCCGATCTCGTGCTGTCGATCCATCACGACTCAGTGCCGGACAAGCTGCTCGAGACCTGGGAATTCGACGGCGCAAAGAGCTATTTCAGCGACCGCTTCTCAGGTCACTCGCTGTTCGTGTCCGAGCGCAATCCGCACTTCACCAGCAGCCTGAAGCTGGCCCGGATGATCGGCAGGCAGTTGAAGGAGCAGGGGCTGCACTACGCCAGCCAATACACCCTGCCGGTGATGGGCCGCTACCGGCGCCAGCTGCTCGACAAGGATGTCGGCGTCTACCGCTATGACGGGCTCATCGTGCTGTCGCGAACGCGAAGCGCGGCAGTGCTGCTCGAAGCCGGCTCGATCATCAACCGCGACGAGGAGATGGAGATGAACTCGTCGGAGCGGCAGGAGTTGATTGCGGGCGCCGTCGCGGCGGGGGTCGGGGAATTTTGCGAGCGGCGATAGTTGGCGCTGCCGTCATTGCGAGCGAAGCGAAGCAATCCAGAGTCTTTCCACGGCAGCAGTCCGGATTGCTTCGCTTCGCTCGCAATGACGAAAAAGCTACAACGGCACCCCCCGATACTCCCTGTTCGCCAGGCTTGCCTCTTCCAGGTCCAGGTCGCGCTCGATCCGGCGCCGCGTCTCGTCGGTGATCTGGCCGTCGCGCAGGAGGTCGTGGATGAACTTTCGCTCGGCGACGATCAGGTCGCGAGTCAGGGCGGTGCCGGCGGCGGAGACGTCGTGATGGTTGGGGTCGAGTGAATCCGGAAGCTGGTTGACACGAATCTCGTGACGCGCGCGCAGGAGCCGCATCACCTCGTCCGACACATCCTTTTCCTCGGTCATCGCGTCGAGCGACTTCAGCGCCGCCTCGAGCGCCTGGCGGCGTGCCGCGATCTCGGCCTCGTGCTCGGCGACATGCTCGTTGCGGCCGGCCTCGGCGACACCGAGCCAGCGCACCACCGGCGGAAGCGTCAGGCCGACGCCGATCAGCGTCACGAAGATGACTCCGAAGGCGACGAACAGGATCAGGTCGCGATACGGGAAGGCATTGCCATCAGGCAACGCGAACGGCAGCGCCAGCGCGGCCGCCAGCGACACCGCGCCGCGCACGCCGGTGAAGGCGAGCACGAACGGCCATTGCCATGGCGGCGATGGGTCACGCTTGCGTAGGCTCTTGCTCAATATCCGCGGCAGATAGATCGCAGGATACAGCCAGACGAAGCGTGCGATGACGATGACCGCCAGGACCACCGCGGTCGCGATCATGATATCGTCGAGCGGAAACGCCTTCGACTTCTCGTAGAGTGCCCGCATCTGGAAGCCGGTGAGCAGGAATAGCAGGCCCTCGATCAGATAGATGATGAGATCCCAGAAGAAGATGCCTTGCAGGCGGGTCGACGCCGAGATCAGCAGCGGCCCGTTCCAGCTCACATAGAGGCCGCAGGCCACGGTCGCGATCACGCCGGAGCCGCCGAGATGCTCGGGCAGCCAGTAGGAGACGTAGGGCGTGATCAGCGACAGCGTCAGCTCGACCTGCGGATCCCTGGACCATTTGCGGAAGCGAAGGGAGAGCCAGCCAATGCCGATGCCAAAGGCGATCTCGCTGGCGACGATGAGGACAAACTCGCCAGCCGCCAGCGGCAGTGAGAAATGGCCGACCATGATGGCCGCAAGCGCGAAGCGGTAGAGGATCAGAGCGGTCGCGTCGTTCGCGAGCCCTTCGCCCTCGAGGATGACCAGGAGCCGGCGCGGTATGTTCAGACGGCGCGCGATCGCGAGCGGCGCCACCACGTCGGGCGGCGCGACGATGGCCCCCAGCAGGAATCCGATGGTCCAGGGCAGGCCGATCACATAATGCGTGGCCGCAGCCACCAGCGCCGCGGTGAAGATCACCGCGCCGACCGCGAGCAGCACGATCGGCCGCAGATTGTTCCTGAACTCGCGCCAGCTCATCGCGACGCTCGCCGAGTAGATCAGCGGCGGCAGCACCATCAGCAGCACCAGTTCCGGCGGCAGTTCCACCGGCGGCATGCCCGGCACGAAGGCGAGGCCGACCCCGGACAGCATCAGGAGAATGGCGGGTGCGATGTTGAAGCGGCGGGCGACCAGCGCGGTGCCGGCCAGCACCGTGAGCAGGATGAGAAAGGTCTGAAATTTCGCTGCGATCATGGCCTGTCTTGGCCCGGAAGCGGCCAAAAGGTCAATGCGTCGCGGCTCACGCCAGCCGTTCGGCCACCATGCGTCCGACGCGCGCGAACACGGCTTCGATCTGCGCGGCGTTGGGCCTGCCGCCCTGGGTATAGGCCGCGATCAGGATTGGTACGTCCGCCTTGTTGTCGAGCTTGGGCCAGACGACCGCGATATCGCCCGACGCATCCTTGCCGTTGTTACCGGTCTTGTCGCCGATCTTCCAGCCTGCCGGCAGGCCGCCGCGCAGCCGATTGGCGCCGGTCTTGCAGCCCACCATCCATTCGGTGAGCTGGGTCCGCGAGGCCGGCGACAGTGCTTCGCCTACCACCAGCCGCTTCAGATTGCCGGCCATCGCCGCCGGCGTCGTGGTGTCCTGGGGATTGCCGAGCGGTGAGCGGTTGAGCTCGGGCTCGTTGTGGTCGAGCCGCGAGGTGGTGTCGCCGAGCGATCGCCAGAAGGCCGTGAGCGCGGCGGGGCCGCCGATCCGCGCCAAGAGCAGGTTGGCGCAGGTGTTGTCGCTGAGCTCGACGATCGCCTTGCACATGTCGGTCACCGACATCGTGCCGGCGGCGAGATTTTGTTTGGCGACCGGCGCGTAGTCGAGCAGGTCGGCCTTGCCGTAGGGGATCATGGCCGCACGCTGCTCCTCGCCGCGATCGGCCCGCGTCAGCACGCAGGCCGCGAGCGAAGCCTTGAACGTCGAGCACATGACGAAGCGCTCGTCGGCGCGCCATGCGAGCTTCGCGCCAGTCGCGAGGTTCTCGGCATAGACCCCGATCCGGCCGCCGGTTTCGCGCTCGTAGGATTCGAGCTCGGGTGGCGCCTCCGCGGCGAGCGCGGGGGAGGCGGCCATCCAGCAGAGAGAGGCGAGCAGGGTACGGCGGTCGAGCGGCATAAGGGACTTTCAGGCATCGTCATTGCGAGCGCAGCGAAGCAATCCAGAATCTTTCCGCGGAGACAGACTGGATTGCTTCGCTGCGCTCGCAATGACGGAGAATGCGGGGCGAGTGTGCCGGATTTCGGGCAGTGCGAGGGTGCCCTCACTCCCTCAGGTCATACCGGTACGATTTCGACACGATCTGCCAGCCGTCGGCGAGCTTCATCGCCACCAGATAGTCCGTGAAAAAGCGCGGCGGCAGCTGGCACCTGACCTTGATGAAGGCGGTCTTGTCGTCCGAGCGGTCGATGGTGACGATGAAATCCTCGCGCGGCTTGCCTTCGGCCTTGCCGGAAGGGCGCTTGCGGACGCGATCGAGCCAGTCGGGCACGGTCAGCACCTGAAGCTCGCCCTTCTCGACCCAGCGCAAATCGGCGGAGGGATGGAAGATGGCGCCGAGTTTTTCGGCATCGCCCTCGTAAAGTCCGTCGAAATAGGATTGCACGACGGCTTCGACGCTCGAACGGTTCTGGCTCATGGGTCATCCCTTTGAATGATGGCTCGGGGCGAACTTAGTCGTACACATCAAAATGCGCTATGGGTGTCTGCGCCAATTGCGCGAGGACGCTGGAATGACCGGATCAGAAAATTCGAACGCTCGGATCCTCACCGGTGAATGCTATTGCCGTGCCGTGCGCTACGAGGTCGTGGACGCGTTCTCTTACGCACTGAACTGCCACTGTTCGAACTGCCGCCGCACCACCGGCTCCGCCTTCAAGCCGTTCGCCGGGATCGTGCAGGACAAGCTCCGCATCGTCCGTGGCGAGGACCAGCGCCTCATCTATGGCGACGACACAACCCACGACGCGCACTGCGCCCGCTGCGGCTCGTTGCTTTATTCCCGGGTGCGCGAGGGAAAATGGGTCCATGTCGCCATGGGAACCCTGGTTGACGCCCCCTCGATTCGGCCGAGCGCCCACATTTTCGTGGGCTCGAAGGCGCCCTGGCATGAGATCACGGACGAGCTGCCGCAATACCGGGGACACATCGGGGGTGACTGAGCGCATACTTGGCCTGCGCCAGCGAACCGCTATCGCTCTGGCGAGACTAAAGAGTTCCTTGGCAGTTTGCAGGCATCGTCTTCGTGATCTCAATCACAAATGCGACGGCGGATTCTGCTAAGGCAATCCCCAAAGGGCGACCGAATTGTTCCCGATCTCTGGAAGTTCTGTCATGCGTAGCCTGCTCGGACTTTGTCCGCTTTTTCTGGCTCTCTTGTTCGGCGCTGCGCCCGCTCTCGCCGGAAAGCGCGTGGCGCTGGTCCTTGCCAACTCGTCCTATCAGTACGCGCCGTCGCTCGCGAACCCCGTCAATGACGGTGCAGTGATGGCGAAGACGCTGAAGGACGCCGGCTTCGAAATTGTGGAGTCCCGGCATGATCTGTCCGCGCTGGAGACGCGGCGCGTGCTGCGCGATTTTGCCGATGCGACGCGCGATGCCGACATCGCCGTGGTCTACTATGCCGGCCACGGCATCGAGGTCGAAGGCTCGAACTATCTGATCCCTGTTGACGCCAAGCTCGAACGCGACACCGATGTCTACGACCAGGGGCTGTCGCTCGACCGCGTCCTGGTCACGGTCGAGCCCGCCAAGCAGCTTCGCCTGGTGATCCTCGACGCCTGCCGCGATAATCCGTTCGGCAAGACCATGAAGCGCACGGTTGTCTCGCGCGGCATCGGCCGCGGCCTGGCCCAGGTCGAGCCGAACAGCCCCAACACGCTGATCGCGTATTCGGCCAAGGCCGGCTTCACGGCGCAGGACGGCGACGGCGCCAACAGCCCCTTTACTATGGCACTGTCGAAGCATCTGACGACGCCGGGCCTCGACGTCCGCCGCGCCTTCGGCTTCGTGCGCGACGACGTGCTCAAATCGACCGGCAACAAGCAGGAGCCGTTCGTGTACGGCTCGCTCGGCGGCGAGGACGTGCCGCTGGTGCCGGTCAAGGTGGTCGCGGCCGCTCCGGTGGCGCCGGTGGCGAGCCCGCAGGCGGCCGATATCCGCCGCGATTACGAACTCGCGCTCCAGGTTGGCAACAGGCCGGCCTGGGAAGCATTCCTGGCCCAGCATCCTGACGGCTTCTATGCGAATCTCGCCAAGCTTCAGGTCGAAAAAATCGGTGCCGAGCAGGCCCATGCGGCGGCCACCGAGAAGGCGAAGCAGGCCGAGGCCGAACGCGATCGTCTTGCCACCTTCGGCGCGCAGAAGGATGCGCAGGCCAAGGCTGCGGCTGATGCGAAAGCCGCCGAGCAGGCGCAGCTCGCCGCGCAGAAGGCCAAGGAGCAGGTGCAGCAGCAGGCGGCCGCGGCCGAGCAGCAGCGCGTCAACCTCGCCGCAGCGGCGCCAGGTGCTGCACCCGCCAGCACGGCGAGCCCCGCCGGCACCAGCGTCGCTTCGCTGACGCCGACGACCACGCCGGTCGACCTCAGCCGCTTGGTGCAGACCGAGCTCGGCCGCGTCGGCTGCTTCTCCGGGCAGGCCGATGGCAACTGGAATACGACTTCGCGGCGCTCGCTGTCGCAGTTCAACCGCTATGCCGGCACCAGGCTCGACGTGAAAGTGGCGAGCACAGATGCGCTCGATACGGTCAAGTCAAAGCCGTCGCGCGTCTGCCCGCTGGTCTGCGAGCACGGCTTCAAGGCCGACGGCGACAAGTGCACGAAGATCGTTTGCCGTGAGGGCTATGCGATCAACGATGACAATGAGTGCGAGAAGCAGCGCGTCGCCAAACCTGCGACGGCCAAGCCCGCAACTGCCAAGCGCGACGACGGCGATGAGCGTCCCGCACGGCAGCGCCGTCAGGCCGGTGGCGCGGCGGGCATTGCGGCTGCCGCGAGCGCCGGCCGCGCCTCGGGTGGCGGGCAGATTTTCTGCAATGGCGGCAGCTGCCGCCCGGTCAACCACGGCTGTCATCTCGAATATCGCGGCGGCGGCGGCCCCGGCAACGACGCCAATGCCGAGGTGTGCAACTAGGATCGCGCCGTCGACGTCAGTTCGAGATCGCGCTTGCCGCGATGTTCACTGTCAGCGCCAGCAACGCCGTGTTGTAGATGAACGACACGATGCCATGCGCGGTCGCGGTGCGGCGGATGGTCTTGTCGGTGATGCCGACGTCGGAGACCTGCGCGGTCATGCCGATCACGAACGAGAAATAGACGAAGTCCCAATAATCGGCGTGATCTTCCTTATCGCCGCTCGGAAACTGCAATCCGCCCGGCGGGTGCCGGTAATAATCATGGGCGTAATGCAGCGCGAAGGTCGTGTGCACGGCGGCCCATGACAGCGCGATGGTGGCGATCGCGATGGTCAACTCCCACGCCCCGCGATGCGGCGTGCCGAGCTCAGACATGATCGCTGCGATGCTGGCGAAGGCGCCGATCGCCGTCACCAGCAGGATCACGAAGCGGCCGTCGTCCTGCATTGCGGCACTGCGGCGGATGTGCTGCTGGTCGTTGCACAGCATCATTGCGTAGACCAGCACGAGATAAACCGCGATCAACGCATCCCAGCCGAACAGCAGCCGCGTCACCAGCCGGTGCGATCCCGGCAGCAGCAGGCAGACCAGGATGCCGGCAGCGAGCGCGATAAAGGTGCGCGGCCGCGCATAGATCAGCCGCATCGGCCGCGACATCTTGCGGAAGCGGACGAGGACGGGATCGTCTTTGTCGGTGGCCATGATGGCTCCAGCCCTCTCGCTCAACTCTCGTTGTCGCCGCAGCGGCGGCCTGCTCCCTCGCCCCGCTTGTGGGGAAAGGGTCGGGGTGGGGGGCGCCTCCGCAAGGACGGTGAGAGCTGGATTCGCGGAGGCTCCCCCTCACCCGATATTCAAGCCGTGCCTGAATATCGACCTCTCCCCGCAAGCGGGGCGAGGTGAAGACCGTGCACTACATCAGTTCTTCCGCTCGGCGACGAAGCGCGCGGCGGCCTGCAGAACGGCGGCGCGGTCGCCGAAGATCGACACGGCGCCGTCGGCCCGCGCGAGCAGGTCGCGCACGCGCTGCTTGGCGCCTTCGATGCCGAGCTGGGTGACGAAGGTGGTCTTGCCGAGCGCGGCATCGGCGCCGGCCGGCTTGCCGAGTGCTGCCGCATCGCCCTCGACGTCGAGCAGATCGTCGGCGATCTGGAAGGCTTCGCCGAGCGCGCGGCCGTAATCGTCGAGCGCCTGATATTCCTTTTGCGAGGCCTGGCCGAGGATCGCGCCCGCGATGCAGCCGTAGCGCAGCAGCGCACCGGTCTTCATCTGCTGAATGCGGGCGACATCGATCGGCTCGTTGCCGCCAAAACGGCCTTCGCCGGCGAGATCGAGAATCTGGCCGCCGACCATGCCGCCGATGCCGGCGCAGCGCGCCAGCGCGCGCGTCAGCAGAAGGCGCACATTGGCGTCGCGGTGGATCTCATCGCGGGTGATGATGTCGAAGGCGAGCGTCAACAGGCCGTCGCCGGCGAGGATCGCAGTCGCGTCATCGGTCTTCTTGTGCAGGGTGGGACGGCCGCGGCGCAGGTCCGAATTGTCCATCGCCGGCAAATCGTCATGGATCAGCGAGTAGCAGTGGATGCATTCGAGCGCGGCGCCGGCGAGCAGGGCGGCCTCGCGGGGAACGCCGAACACGGCCGCGCTCTCGACCACCAGGAACGGCCGCAGACGCTTGCCGCCGTTGAGGCTCGAATAGCGCATTGCGTCCATCAGTCGCTTGGGACGGGCGATCTCATCGTGCAGGATGTCGTCAGCCAGCAGGCGTCCAAGCAGGGCTTCGGTGTCATCAGCGGTCTTGTCCAGGCGTTTGGCGAAATCGGACGGGGACGTGCCGGTCATCAAGAAGGGCTCCAGAACTAAAATTCGGCGGGACAATCCTTTATGCGCCCGCCTCAGTCAATCGTTTGGAAGGCCTAAAAAGTGCTGGAAAAGGCCCGAATTATCACAGACTTAATGGCGGGATCCGTGGCCGCGTTTCATTTTGCGCCGGAAAGGTCGATTTGCGCATCGTCAAGATCCTGCTGGTAGCGCTCGTGGTCGTGGCTCTCGCGCCCTACATGATCGCGCCGTTCTACCGCACCGGCCATCCCGTTTCGACGCTGATGGCCTGGCGGTCGCTCCGGGGTGCGCCGATGCATCGGGAGTGGATTGATCTGGCCGCGATGTCGCCCTCGCTGCTGCGATCGGTGGTGGCGGCCGAGGACGCCCATTTCTGCAAGCATCATGGCATCGACTGGGGCGCGCTGCGCGAGGCGATCGACGATGCGAAGGAGGACGGTACGCCCTTCCGGGGCGCCTCCACCATCACCCAGCAGGTGGCAAAAAACCTGTTCCTCTGGCAGGGGCGGGATTTCGTCCGCAAGGCGCTGGAATTCCCGCTGGCGCTGTGGATCGATCTCGTGCTGCCCAAGGCGCGAATCCTCGAGATTTACCTCAACATCGCCGAGCTCGGTCCCCAGGGCCAGTTCGGGGTCGAGACGGCCAGCGCCTATGCCTTCGGCAAATCGGCGGCCAACCTCTCGCCTCGGGAGGCGGCACTTCTGGCCTCGATCCTGCCCAATCCGGTCAAACGGAGCGCCCGGACCCCCGGGCCTGGCGTCCGGCGGCTGGCGGGGACCTATGTGGCGAGGGCGCAGGCGAACTCGCTTTTGACCTGCTGGCGGGAAATTCGCTGATTTTGGGCCCTTTTCGGACGTATTTTCCGGTCCAAAAGCCTAGATTTACGGCCAGCCTTCCTCTATAAGCCCGGCCTTGATCGGCATTCAGCTCGCCTCGGTTTGCGGGTGCTGAGCCGTCCCCTCGCGGACGATGCCCTGACAACACCAATCCCTAGAGGATATTGAAATGGCCGTTCCGAGAAGAAAAACCTCGCCGTCGCGTCGTGGCATGCGCCGCTCGGCAGACGCCATCAAGAAGCCGACCTATGCGGAAGACAAGGACTCCGGCGAGCTCCGTCGTCCGCACCATCTCGACCTCAAGACCGGCATGTACAAGGGCCGTCAGGTCCTGAAGAAGAAAGAGTCCTGAATTTAGGACCTTTCTCCGGGCAGGATCATTTCGCCTGCCTGATTTCGGCCACCCAATGAGATATGACAATGACGGCGGCGGAGCTAATGCTTCGCGGCCGCATTGTCCTGTCCGGATATCTTGATCGAGAAGGCATTTCGCCGATGGTCGGTTTCCCGCTGCTCCTGATCCCGCTCGCGGTCTACAACATCATCGCCTTCCTGATGCCGTCCGTGTCCTTCACGGACGTGCTGTTCAAGGTGCCGATGATCACGGGCGAGACCTGGCCGGTCACGCTTGCCGACGTGATGCTCGCGCTCGGTATCGTCTTGCTGCTGTTAGAGGTGGTCAAAGGCGCGCGGCCCGGCTCGAAATTCCTGATGGATCATCTGCTGTCGCTGATCGTGTTCGGTGCTGCCGCGGCCGAATTCGTGATGTGGCCCAAGTTCGGCAACTCCACCTATTTCCTGCTGGTGCTGCTCGCGATGGCCGATTTCCTCGGCGGTATCGCCCAGCGCACGCGCCGCCGCGTCACCTATGTCGCGGAGACGACAGTGCCGGCGCCGCGCAAGGCCAAGCGCCAGGCCGAAGCGGCAGCGGACGACGCGGCGCCCGAACCCAAGTTCGAGCCGGTGTCTGCGCCGGCGGTGCCACCCGCGCCGTCAGCGCAGTCGGTCGCCGAATCCGTGCTGAAGGATCACCCCGCGCCGAAGCCGGTGAACCCGCCCTCGCCGGAAATTCCCTCGCCGGATTTGCAACCGGGCAACGGCACGCCGCCGTCTCCCGACGCGCCGCGCTGATCGTGAGTCGCCGCCGCAATGGCGGTGCGCTCCCTCTCCCCGCAAGCGGGGCGAGGTGAAGGGCACCACCTCTCTCAGCAAATTCGTCGTGCTTAAGCCACCTGCCGCGTGCGCGCGGTGACGCTTCCGAGCGGGTGCTTGTCGCCATAGGCCATCTGCGCATCCTCGGACGAGGCGCGGCGGAGCCGGCTGGCCTGGGGCAGGTGCTCGGCATTGGCGATGAGTTGGGTGACGAAGCTCGGATCGGGACGGGGCAGCGGCGCCTTGTGGACCCACTGCAACGTCGGCAGCAGCGGCACCAGGGCCGTGCCCGCGCCATTGTCCGTGCAGTCCGATCGATCAGTACTTAACATCGCAATCACCGTTGATCCGGCGAGGCCTGTCGCGTTTCGAGACGCTGGCGCCGGTGCGTGTCATGTACTCGCAAGGCCTATGCCGGCCGGGCCGGTTTGGTTCCACGGGCCTGCGAAACATGGTTTCCAAATTGTTTATGAACTTTGCCTAGAGTCGGAGTCGAATCTGGCCGTATTCTGTGCCGACTCAGGACTCCCTGCTGTCCCGAAACGAGGCGATTTTGACCCCTGCATTGCCGCAAGCCTCCGACATCCTGGCCGCTCTTGGTCAGGCCGTTTTCGCCTGGGACATCGCCAGCGATTCCATCGTGTGGGGTGAGCAGGTCGCCAGCGTCTTTCCCGGCATCCCGCCCGAGCGGCTCGCGACTGGCGCCGAATTCGCCAAGCTGATCGAGCCCGCGCAGACGCTGCGGACCGCCGCGCTGGCGCAGACCTCGCCGGTGCACGGCGCCGACGGCACGCCCTACCGGGTCGAATACGGCGTGCGCATGAGCGCCGCCGATCCTGTGGTCTGGATCGAGGAGACCGGCCGCTGGTTCGCCGGCCCCGATGGCCGCCCGGTGCGCGCGATCGGCTCTATCCGCATCAACAATGAGCGCCACGCCCGCGATGAGGAATTGACCAAGCTGGCTCGGCTCGATCCGCTGACCGGCGAGCTCAATCGTTCCCACCTGATCGCGGCGCTGGCCGAGGCGATCGAGGAGACGACCCGCTTCCGCTCGACCGCAGCCTTCATGCTGGTCGGCATCGATCATCTCGCCCGCGTCAACGACGCCTTCGGCTTCGATGTCGCGGACGCCGTGATCCTCGACGTGGCCAAGCGCATCCGCGCCCGCCTGCGCGGCGGCGACGTGCTCGGCCGTTTTTCCGGCAACAAGTTCGGCCTGATCCTGAAGAACTGCACCGTCGATGACATGAACGTCGCCGCCGAGCGCTTCCTTGCCGGCATCCGCGACGAGGTGGTGCCGACCAAATCCGGCCCGGTCTCGGTCACAGCGTCGATCGGCGCGGTCAGCGTGCCGCGCTATGCCCGCAGCACCGACGAGGCCGTCAATCGCGCCCATGAGACGCTGGACGCGGCAAAACAACGCCGCGTCGGTTCGTTCGCGGCGTGGCGCCCGGATGCTGCGCGCGACGCACAGCGCCGCGTCAACATCCGTGTCACCGACGAGATCGTCACCGCGCTGAACGAGCGCCGCATCAAGCTCGCCTATGAGCCGGTGGTCGCGGCCGCCTCGCGCGAGTGCGCGTTCCACGAATGTCTGGTGCGGATGGACCAGGGCGACGGCCAGGTGCTGCTGGCGCCCGACATCGTGCCGGTTGCCGAACGGCTCGGCTTGATCCGCCTGGTCGATCACCGCGTGCTCGAGCTCGTGGTCGCCGAGCTCGCGTCCGCGCCCGACATCTGCCTCAGCCTCAACATCTCGCCTGATACGACGATGGATCCGGACTGGTGGGCTGGAATTGAGTCGCTGATGCTGGCCCATCCCGGCGTCGCCGAGCGGCTGATCGTCGAGATCACCGAGACGGTCGCGATCCAGGACATCGATGACGTGCGCGGCTTCGTCACGCGGCTGAAGAATTTCGGCAGCCGCATCGCCATCGACGATTTCGGCGCCGGCTACACCTCGTTCCGAAACCTGCGCAAGCTCGGCGTCGACATCGTCAAGATCGACGGCGCCTTCGTGCAGAACATCACCCGTTCCGCCGACGACCGCGCCTTTGTGCAGACCCTGATCGACCTCGCCCGCCGCCTCGACATCAAGACGGTCGCCGAGTGGGTGCAGGACGAAGAGGCCGCCGCCATGCTGCGCGACTGGGGCTGCGACTACATCCAGGGCCGCTTGATCGGGCTCGCCTCAGCCGACCGCCCATGGGGCACGCCGCCGGACAGCGCGCTGCCCGCGGCGAGCTGAGACATCGTAGGTGGACGAAGCGGCTTGTCCGCCGTAGCTCGAAGGGCGAAGGCGGAAGCGCGCCCACCCCTCGCGCCACATTCCTCCGTCATTGCGAGCGCAGCGAAGCGATCCAGAATCTTTCCGCGGCGGCAGTCTGGATTGCTTCGCTGCGCTCGCAATGACGATGAGGCAGCTACCCCACGCAAATACCGGGTACCGCGACCTTCTGGAACAGATGCGGGCTCGCGACCGCCGATGCGGGGTAGGCGGCAATCTTTGCGCGGAATTCCGGGTGGGTGAAAGCGGCGCGGAAATGCGCGTTGGATTCCCACACCGCGTAATTCAGATAGGTCGGGCTGTCGCCGACGGCGCGGTGAAGCTGGGTGGAGATGAAGCCGGGCTGGCGCTTCATGAAGGCGGCGTCGTCCTGCCACGTCTTGAGGAAGACCCGCTCATCCTCGGCGTCGAGCGTGAACACGTTGACGAGCACCACGGGGCCGGTTTCGAGCGCGATCTGACGGTCGATCGGGAAGGCAGGGTCGAGGGGACGCATGAGGGGCATGACATTGCTCCGGTCAAGTTGGTGTCATAATGTCAATTCGACAGTCCCGGATATAGGCAATTGACATCATGATGTCAATACGGAGCAATAGTTCCAAATGAACAAGACCAAACGGACCCCGGCGGGCGAAGCCCTGACCGGCCTCATCCTCGACCTGTTCCGCGCCAACAGCCTGCTTCTGACCGCTGGCGATCGGCTGGTGACGTCGCTCGGCCTCACCAGTGCGCGCTGGCAGATCCTGGGGGCGATCGCCGACGCCGAGCGCCCGGAGCCGGTCGCCTGGCTCGCCCGCAATCTCGGCGCCAATCGCCAGAACGTGCAGCGTATCGTCAACGACCTCGCGCGGGATGGTCTCGTCGTGTTCGAGACCAACCCGCATCACCGCCGGGCGCAGCTCGTGGTGCTCACCGACAAGGGCAGGCAGGTCTACGACGCCGCCGGCCGGTTGCAGGTCCCGTGGGTCAACGGCCTTGCGGATGGATTGTCGGTCAGGGATATCGACGTGGCCCATCGCGTCGTGACCGCACTGCGAGCCGGTCTGAAAGACGCCGGCGAAGCGAACGAATAAGCAAGCGAGGCGTCGGGGGACACGAGGCGTACATCGTGCGAGCCCATTTCGGACTCAAATCCGCCGCCGACTCAATCGATGTATCCAAATGCGGTTGGAGGCATGTCCTGAGTTGGGGAATTTGCCATGAGTGATGAAGATTTAATGCGTCATAAGAGACAGAAGCTGATTTCCACTGCCGAAGATATCGTGCGTGATGAGTCTTTCGAACTCTTGTCGCAGCAGCTCTGCGAAGGCGCTAGCTTTTCGGACGATGAATCCCCGTCGAACGACGTTTTTTTGCTTCTTGAGGAGAATGCGCGGCTTCGTGCGCTTGCCATCAGCCTTTCCAGCCTGGTCGGAGACCTCTCCGAACGGGAGTGGAGCAATGCGCTCGCATCGGCCGATCGTGCCACGCTCAATCGCCTGAGGTCGTGTCGGGCGTAACGATAGAGAGAGCGGCAAGGTGAAGCGGAGCGTCACGCCACGCGCCTGACCGCGTTCAGTCGCTCGATCGTGTGGCCGACCTCGGCTGCCGGGCACGGCCTGCCGAAATAATAGCCCTGGACCGCGGTGCAGCCGCATTCGCGGACGAAGTCGAGCTGCTCGATCGTCTCGACACCTTCCGCCGTGGTCTCGACGCCGAGCACGGAGCCGAGGCTGGCGATGGTGCGGACGATGGCGACGCTCTCCGGGCTTTCGCCGAGCGTGCCGACAAAGGAACGGTCGATCTTGATGCGGTCGAACGGAAACTTGCGCAAATAGCTCAGCGAGGAATAGCCGACGCCGAAATCGTCGAGGCTGACGCGCACGCCAAGAGCGCGGAGCTGGTGCAGGATCTCGATTGTCGCCTCGCTGTCGTCGAGCAGCGCTGTCTCGGTGACCTCGAGCTCGAGCCGCCGTGGCGGCAGGCCGGCTTCCGCAAGCGCGCTCGTGACCATCGCCACCAGTCCGCGCGAGCGGAACTGCACCGGCGACAAATTGACCGCGACGGTGACATCGGGCCAGGACGCCGCGGTCGCACAGGCCGTGCGCAGCACCCATTCGCCGATCGGGACGATCAGCCCGTTCTCTTCCGCGAGAGGAATGAATTCGGCCGGCGAGACCAAGCCGCGCGAGGGGTGTTTCCAGCGCAGCAGCGCCTCGAAACCGGTGAGCTCGGTGGTGTCGAGCCGCACCTGCGGCTGGAACACGAGGTGAAATTCGCGTGCCTCAAGCGCGCCACGCAGATCGTGCTCCAGCGCGTGCCGGCCGCGCGCCTGTTCCTCCATCTCCGGCTCGAACAGCTGGTAGGCGCCGCGCCCCTTGGCCTTGGCCTGGTACAGCGCAAGGTCGGCGCATTTCATCAGCTCGTCGGCATCGAGCCCGTGATCGGGCGCGATCGCGATGCCGACGGAAACGCCGACATGGATCGACTGGCTTTCCAGCGGCGGCGGGTGGCCGATGATCTCGACCAGGCGGCGGGCGAGCCGTTCCGCCGATTGCGGCTGCGGTCCGCGCTGGAGAACGGCGAACTCGTCGCCGCCGAGGCGGGCGACGGTGTCATGCTCGCCGACATTCTCCTTCAGCCGTGACGCGACCCAGCGCAGAAGCCGATCGCCGGCGGCGTGGCCGAGGCGGTCGTTGACCGTCTTGAAATTATCGAGGTCGAAGCACAGCACGGCCATCGCTCCGCCGGCGATCGCGACCTGGTTCAGTCCCTCGCCCATTTTCTCGCGGAACAGCGTGCGGTTGGGCAGGTCGGTGAGTGAATCGTGCTGCGCCATGTGCGCCACGCGGGCCTGGGCCTTGTGGCGCTCGGTGACGTCCTCATAGGTGACAACCCAGCCGCCGTGCTCCATCCGCTTGTGATTGAGCTTGATGATGCGGCCGTCGTTCAGGTGACGGTGCAGCGTGTGTTCGCCCTCGCGCAGCCTTTCGACATAGTCGGCATAGATCCTCGCGGCGGTCGTGTTCGGATGGATGCCGAGGTCGCAGCTATGCTCCATGATCTCGCGCATCGAGACGCCGGGCTTCACGACATCGGGCGACAGCCCATACATCTCGATGTAGCGGCGATTGCAGACGATGACGCGCAGGCTCGCATCGAGCATGCACAGGCCCTGGCTCATGTTGTTCAGCGCCGCGTCGAAGCGGCGGTATTGCTCGCTCAGCTCTTCGATCGCGCGCTCGCGGTCGGTGATGTCCTCGTAGGTGGCGACGAAGCCGCCCTCGGGCAGCGCGCAGTAGCGCACCGAGATCACGGTGTCGTTCGACATGCGCCGGCGCATCGGCGAGGAATCGTGGTTCGCGATCCTCGCACTGGCGGCTTCCAGCAGCTGTTGCGGACTGTATTCGGATACGAACGCCCCGTTCACCATCGACCGCTCGATCAGCTCGCCGAGATGCGTGCCAGGCCTGGTTTCCTCCGGCGACAGCCGATAGATCTTGCGGTAGGTGGTGTTGCAGACGCGCAGGCGCATGTCGCTGTCGTAGAAGGCGAGCCCGTGCGCCATGTTCTCCAGCGCCGCATCGAGGATGAAGTTCTGTTGCCGCAGCGCTTCTTCGTACTGCAGCCGCTCGGTGACGTCCTCATGCACCGTCACCCAGCCGCCGTCGGGCAGGAAGCGGGACACCGCCTGCACCATCCGGCCGTCATAGCGCATCACCAGCAGGCTCTTCGCCTTTCTGCTGCGCACATCCTCCAGCCTGGTGTCATGGAACTCGTCGGCCGACATGCCCGGCAGGTTGCCGCGCGACATCCAGTGTTCGATCACTGAGCAATGCGAGACGCCCGGCTTCACGATGTCGGGGTCGAGATTGTAGAGGTTCAGAAACCGCTCATTGCAGACGACGACACGGCTGTCGCCATCGTACATGATGAGGCCGTGCGACATGTTGGCGAGCGCGTGCTGGCTGCGCTCCGTCTGCACGCGTAATTCCGCCTCGAGCCGGGCGAGGCGGCTGACGTCATCGCAGATCGTCATCCAGCCGCCGCCGGGAAGCGGCTTCAGCTCGAGCGCCATGACGAGTCCGCTCGCGAGTGTCTGTTCGGTGCGGAACGGCTGCCCGCCTGCGATCTGCGCGATTCGCTTCGTATACAGCGCGTCGATCTCGTGTTGCGGAAAGTTGCCGCGCGCCGCGCTGTGTGCGAGCACCTCGCGGTAGCTCGTGCCGACATGCACGATGTCGGCCGACATGTCGAACAGCGACAGATAGCTCTGGTTGACCAGCACGATCCGGTTGTCGGCGTCGTAGACGCAGACGCCCTGCTCCATGTGATCGAGCGCAAGCTGGCTCAGCCCGACGAGGGCCTGCGGGCCCTCTGCGTGGCGTGCACCAAGCTCGTTATCGCGGATCGGCGTCATGGGATCGACGGGTCTCGGCCGGCAATAGATTTAACGCAACGTAATTCAGCCACTGAGCGTAACGAAGAGGCCGGAAAATTCCCTTAAGCGCAGTAGTTTACGGAGGGTGACTGGGGATGCGGAGCGGCGTGCGCCAAGCGCGCGAATGCGGAAGTGCCTGCAAGCCAGAGTTGGCCGAGAGCCTGCAACAAATCAGGTGTCGTCCCTGCGAACGCAGGGACCCATACCCCCAGGAAGAGGTTTGGCGAAGACTGGCAGTGAGCGGGTCTCCCGCAGTACCAATACCCGCCCCTACCGACAGATCACGCGGTATGGGTCCCTGCGTTCGCAGGGACGACAGCGGATGTTTGGGTCGAGTGTCCCTTACGGCCCGTACAGCACGAGTTCCGTGTCCGTGAGGTCGCCGAGCTGCGGCCGGTGCGGGCCCTTGAAATATTTACGACCGCGCCGCTCGGTGTAGATGCCGGCGAGGCCGGGTATCGGGCCATTGGAATCGATCGCCACCGAGATCTTGCCGAGTCGCAGCAGCAGCCGGCCGATGCGGCCTGCGCAGGCGGCGTATTCGGCGGCGCTGCGGCAATAGATCAGCTTCATCGCCGGCGGCGCGATGAAGCCGCGGCGGATGCGCACCGGCTGCAGGATGAAGGGGAACGTCCCCTTCGGCGTGCGGCAGACCAGGCTGAGGCAATTGTAGCGGGCATGCCGCGTGAGGAGCTGCGTCTCGTCGTCGGTCAGCCCTTCGATCGTCTTGGCGTGCTGCGAGATGACCTCGATCTTGCTCCAGCGCGGAGGGCGCGCGAGGGCGGGCACGGAGAAGAAGATGCCGTGGCAATAGGCACGAAAGCCCTGCGTCTCGATGATCGGCCAGGTCCACGGCGCCGGGCTGATGTTGAGATAGGTGACATCCTTGTGCCGCTGCGCGATCTTGGTCAGCAGCGGGGCGTAGTTCCGGTAGGCCGGATCGACATACCAGCTCGACAAATTGCACTGGATGGCGGCCTCTTCGCCGTGCTTTCGCGCCGTGTAGATCAGCAGCAGCACGCCGACGGGCGCGCCGTCATTGTCGAGCATGTAGCCGAAACGCGGATAGCCCTCCGGCACGGGCCGGAAGGCCTGTCGGCGCAGCCCCTGAATCCAGTAATTGCGCGAGCGGCCGACGAAGCCGCGCGTCAGCAGGTCCGCGACCGCATCGACGTCGGCCTCGGTGATCTCGCGGCATCGGACCTTGGTGTGGATCACGCTCGTTTTACCCGTGGAAATGGGAGGCCTCGTTCGCTCTATCGTTTCAGCACGATCTTTTCGGAAAACCGCCCCGCACTTTTCCGGATCATGCTCTAGCGCCAGCCTTCACCATGGGCATCGGCCGTGACTAACGGCTGCATGCCCATGATCTCCCGCACCTTGGCGGGCCAGGCGGCGAGATCGGTGCCGTGGGTGTGGAACATGGCGACGGCCAGGCGGTCCATGCCGAAGGCGACGCAGCCGGTGTGGGCCGGTTCGCCATTGGCGTCCTGGATGCCCCAGGTCGTGCCGAAATGCTCGCGGTGATAGTTGAAGCTCATGCAGGCGGTCGGCTGATCCTCCGAGCGAAGCGGGATCAGGAGCTCGAACTTGAGCTGCTGCTGCTTCTGGCTCACCGCCTTGATCTGGCCGACGCGGCCGAAGAAGGGGTCGCTGGCATAGTCGACGCGGAAGGTCAGGCCGAGGTCGCGGGCAATCGCCTGCGCGCGCACCATCCAGCGCTCGCGGAAATCGGCGACGTCGTCGGGGCTGCCGATGCAGACATATTCGCGCATCCGGAACGATTGCAGCCGGTCGAGATGTTTCGACGGCTCGCGGCGGAAGCAGTCGGCGGCGACGTCGAAGCGCAGGCCGCCGTTCGGCAAAGGTCCGCGGCTCGCGGCGATCGGATAGACCGGGTAGCACGCGGCGGGCGACAGCACGAGGTCGGCCGGCGAGAGCGATGAAGTCCAGTCGCCGCCGGCATCGAAGCGGCTCACCGCCGCGTTGATCTCGCGTTCGGTGCCGTGCAGGCCGCAGACGCAGCCGAGCAGGTTCGGAAAGCTCTTGAGATAGCCGGATTTCTCGAGCTGGGCCCGGCTCATCACCGGCGGAAAGCGCATGACCTCGGTGCCGGTCTCGCGATGGCTCGTGATCAGCGCGGCGAGACGCTCGACGACGCCCTCATAGAGCGCGGTGCGGGCGTAGACGCCGTCCGAGCCCATGGGGTGGAACAGCTTGTCAGCGAGATGATCGAGCGGATCGGCGATTTGCGGCGCGGTCTCGGGCGAGCTGGGGAGAACAGCAATGTTCATGTTCGACTTCCTGCTATCTGAAATTGTTCTTTTTGGCCGAAAGGCACGTCAGTCGCGAAGGCTTTCTAGTCCCGAAGGCTTGCCGGAATGCCGCTCATCAGCGTCGAAGTGGCGGCGTTGGCGAGAATGCGGTCGTTGTTGATCATGATCGGCGAGGACAGCACGTCGCGCAGGTGGCGGCCCATGGTGAATTCGCCGTCGTTGCGGTAGCCGGAGAGGCCCGCGGTGCGCATCGCATGCATCACGGTCTCGACCGCGAGCTCGGAGGCCTGCACCTTCAACAGCGTGATCGAGGACTGGAAATCGAGCGAGCTCAGCGCACGCTCGTCATGCTCGGCGCGGGCAAAGGTGTCGACATTGGCTGCGATCAGCGCGCGCAGCTTGGCCAGCGACATCTTCGCAGCCGTGAAATGCGCCGCGGCCGGCGGCATCTGGCCGCCCGAGGTGCGGGCCGCCTTGCGAACGAAAGCCTGCGCACGGGTCACGGCCGCAGCTGCGATGCCGGCCCAGGCCGAGGACCAGCACAGATGCGCGAACGGCGTCATGGTCTGGGCATGGATCTTGTCATAGGATTCCGGGAAGATGCGGTCGGCCGGGCAATCGACCTTCAGCTCGAAGCCGGTCGAGCAGGTGCCGCGCATGCCGAGCGTCTCCCAGCCCTGCGTCTGCTTCAGCGAATAATCGTCCTTGGCGAGCGCCAGCAGAACCTGGTCGGAGGCGGCGGCCTCGGTGGCGCGGCGGGCGATGGTGACGAGGCCGTCGGCCTCCGCACCGTAGGAGATCACGGTGGCGTCGCGCATCAGCGAGACTGCGTCGCCGGCGTGGTCGACTGCCGCGGCGCTAGCGCGGATGTTGCCGCCGTTCTGGCCTTCGGTGGTGGAGGAGGCGAGCAGCCACTGGTCGCGGGCGACCCGGCGCATCATCGTTTCCATCCAGGGGATGCCGTGGCCGTGCCTGATGACACAGGCGACCTTGGTCGTGTGCATCGCATAGATCATCGCGGTCGAGGCGCAGGCGCGCCCGAGTGTGTAGCAGATGTCGGTGACGTCGTAGATCGAAGCGCCAAGGCCGCCGAACTCGACCGGGATCATGACGCCGAGCAGTTTCTGCTCACGCGCGACCTCGAAAGCCTTGTGGGGGAAGCGGGCGTCGCGATCGACCCCGTCCGCGTCGGCCGCCGCCGCAGCGGCTGTCCGGGTAGCGCGTTCGATGAGGGAGGGGCCGTGTTCGAGAAAGCTCGTTTGCGTTTCGTCGACAGTGAGGACTGCTTCACGCACGTTCATACTCGTCCGCCTCCGGTTTGCCGTTCAGGATCGCCGGCATCATTCGCGATGCCGTGCAAGCGATCCTCCGACCATTTTGCTTGTGAGACGAGGCTACGGATTTAATTCAAATTCGTCGATGAAATAGAGGGTAAACAAACCGCAATTCCCAACGAACAGTTAAGTTCGGGTTGTTTGCATCGCCGACAATTCCGCGATCGCGTTAGGGATCTGGAAGAACCCGGAATTCCAGACAATCTGAGTCATCGTTTACTAAGAAAGGCGAAGTAATGGTGGCGCCCATTGTGGGATCGGCCCGTCGCGCCCATCGTAGCCGGCAACCGGTCCGACCGTTGAATAGACAGATGGGAATTTACCGATGCAGGCCTTCGATACCGACGTGCGCGATCGCATCATCAAGCTGGTGAAGGGCATCCTCGAGCAGAACTCGCTCACCGCGGACATCACACCACAGGCGAAGCTCGTCGATGCGGGTCTGACCTCGATGGACATGGTCAATCTGATGCTCGGCGTCGAAGCCGAGTTCGACTTCACCATCCCGCAGTCCGAGATCACGCCCGAGAATTTCCAGTCGGTCGAGACGCTGGAGCGGATGGTCGCGACCCAGCTGCAGCTGGCCGCCGCGGCTTAATTAGACCTACCTATCTCTCCCCGGGTCGTCCCTGCGAACGCAGGGACCCATACCGCGGAATCTATCGATCGTTGAAGGTCGCGGTACAGAACGACGAATCCTCGCCAAACTGCGCCCTGTGGCTATGGGTCCCTGCTTTCGCGGGGACGACACTGAGAGTGAGGCGAGCACTCGAGGCCCCTCACAGCACCGGCATCGCCCCACCGCCCCCGTTCCAAAACCGCCGCAAAACTGGCATAGCTTAACCATGTCGCACATGGCGAACGGGTGGAGCAGGCATGACGCAGGCGGTATTGGGCATCATCGGTGGCTCCGGCATCTACGATCTGCCGGGTCTCGAGGGCGCGCACGAAGAGGTGATCAAGAGCCCCTGGGGCGAGCCGTCGGCCCCTCTGCGGCGCGGCTCTATTGCCGGCCTGCCGATCGTGTTCCTGCCGCGGCACGACAAGGGTCACCGGTTGTCGCCCTCCGACATCAATTATCGCGCCAATATCGATGTTCTGAAGCGGGCCGGCGTTACCGACCTGATCTCGCTGTCGGCCTGCGGCTCGTTTCGGGAGGAATTGCCACCCGGCACCTTCGTTCTCGTCGACCAGTTCGTCGATCGCACCCACAAGCGCGAGAGCTCGTTCTTCGGCCGGGGCTGCGTCGCGCATGTGTCGATGGCGCATCCGGTCTCGCCGCGCCTGCGCATCCATCTTGCGGCGGCAGCTGAAGCCGAGGGCATCGCGTTTGCGCGCGGCGGCACCTATGTCTGCATGGAGGGGCCGCAATTCTCCACCTATGCGGAAAGCATGACCTACAAGACATCGGGCTATTCCGTGATCGGCATGACCAACATGCCCGAGGCGAAGCTCGCGCGTGAGGCCGAGATTTGCTACGCCACGGTCGCGATGGTGACGGATTTCGACTGCTGGCATCCCGACCACGACGCCGTCACCGTGCAGGACATCATCCGCGTGCTGACCTCGAACGCCGACAAGGCGAAGGCGCTGGTGGCGCGGCTCGCGAGGGACTTTCCGCGCGAGCACGAGCCGTGCCCGATCGGTTCGGACCGCGCGCTCGACACCGCGCTGATCACGGCGCCCGAGGCGCGCGATCCCGAGCTCTTGAAGAAGCTCGATGCGGTGGCCGGGCGCATCCTGCGGGCGTGATACGAAAGGCAGAATGCCATGAAGGTTGACGGCAAGCATTTCCGCAGCATTTGGCGCGAGCGCGATGGCTGGTCGGTCGGCGCGATCGACCAGCGCCGGCTGCCGCATGAGTTCGTCATCGCTAAGCTGACTTCTTGCGAAGACGCTGCGGTCGCCATTCGCGACATGCTGGTGCGCGGCGCGCCGCTGATCGGTGCAACCGCGGCCTACGGCATGGCGCTCGCCATGCGCGAGGACTCATCAGACGCCGGCCTGAAGCGCGCCTATGACACGCTGGTCGTGGCGCGGCCGACCGCGATCAATCTGAAATGGGCGCTCGACGAGATGCGCACGGCGCTCGCGCCGGTCGATCCGGTTGAACGGGCGGAGGCGGCCTATGCGCGCGCCGACGAGATCGTCGAGCAGGATGTCGAGATCAACCGCGGCATCGCTGGCAACGGGCTGAAGCTGATCGAGGCGATCGTCGCAAAGAAGAAGCCGGGCGAGACGGTCAACGTGCTGACCCATTGCAATGCCGGCTGGCTCGCCACCGTCGACTGGGGCACCGCAACGGCGCCGATCTATCTGGCGCACGAGCGTGGCATCAAGATCCATGTCTGGGTCGACGAGACCCGTCCGCGCAACCAGGGCGCCTCGCTCACGGCCTGGGAGCTCGGTCATCACGGCGTGCCGCACACGGTGATCCCCGACAACACCGGCGGGCACCTGATGCAGCACGGCATGGTCGACCTCGCGATCGTCGGCACCGACCGCGTCGCCGCCAATGGCGATGTCTGCAACAAGATTGGCACCTATCTGAAGGCGCTTGCCGCGCACGACAACGGCGTGCCGTTCTATGTCGCGCTGCCGTCGCCGACGATCGATTTCGCCGTCGATGACGGCATCCGCGACATTCCGATCGAGCAGCGCAGCGGCACGGAGGTGACCGATATGACCGGCCGCACCGCGGACGGCCGGCTGGAGACGGTGCGCATCGTGCCGGAGGGCTCGCCGGTCGCGAATTACGCGTTCGACGTGACGCCGGCGCGGCTGGTCACTGGTCTCATCACGGAGCGCGGCGTGCTGAAGCCGGATAGAGCATCCCTGGCGGCCGCCTTTCCGGAGCGGATCGCCGCCGCGGCGGAATAGGCTGCCGTAGGGTGGGCAAAGGCGCGAAAGCGCCGTGCCCACCATCTGCTTGCGGTGGGCACGCTCCGCTTTGCCCACCCTACGGCTTCGCGCCTCGCAACGATGAGGCGCCTACCCCAACTTCAGCCCCGTCGCCGCCTCGAGCTCGGCGATGGCCTGCGCCCCACTCGTCACCTTGATCGTCGTCATGCCCATCTCGCGCGCCGGCTTCAAATTGACGCCGAGATCGTCGAGATAGACGCACTTCTTCGGATCGACCCTCAGCGTCTCGACCATCATCTTGTAGATGCGCGGGTCGGGCTTGCGCAGGCCGATCTTGGCGGATTCGATGACGTGGTCGAACAGAACCATCACCTCGGCGATGTAGAGTGAGCGTCCGGTCATGCTGCCGATCGCGTTGGCAGGCAGATTGTTGGTGATGCAGCCGGTCTTGAATTGCGCCTTGATGCGCTTGAGAGCCTCGACCATCTCGGGACGCAGATCGCCCTGAAGCAGCGGCAGCACGTCGCGGCCGCGCACCTCCGCGCCGAGCGCGCGCGATTCCTCCGCGAAAAGCTTGTCGAAGGTGTCGATATCGACCTCGGCTCGCTCGAACTTGGCCCAGGCGTTTTCCAGATGATTGGCGGCGTTGGTGCGCCGGATGATGTCGACGGGCAGACCGCGCTCGGTCTCGTACCGCGCGAACGCCTCGAACGGCGAGCTCGTCAGCACGCCGCCAAAATCAAAGATCACAGCCTCGATCGTCAAGATCCCGCCCTCGTCAATTCCTTCCCAAGAGCGCTAGCATGCGCTATCGGCAAGGGCCAGTCCGAAGCAATCCCGCCGTCACCGATGCTGACGCCAAAGCGTGTTCCCATGAAGAAGCTTGCAACCCTCATCGCAGCCGCGCTGCTGCTCGCTAAGCCCGCACACGCCATCGTCGGCGGCGGCACGCCGCAGGCCGATGGTGTCGCGCGCGCGGTCGTCACCATCGTCGGCTCGCGTGGCAATTTCTGCACCGGCAGCCTGATCGCTCCGAAGGTCGTGCTGACGGTTGCTCACTGTGTGCAGCCCGGCGCGGACTACAAGATCGTCGATCGCGGCGCTGACGGTGCGCCGCAATTGCTGAACGTGCGCACCGTCGCGATCCATCCCAACTTCAACATGCAGGCAATGCAGGCGCACCGCGCCACCGCGGACGTGGCATTGTTGCAACTGGAAATTCCACTCAAGGGAAAATCGACGGTGTCGGTCGGTGCGCCGACTATTCCAATCCAGGTTGGCAGCCGCTTCGTCATCGCCGGTATCGGCGTCACCGTGCGTGGCGACGGCAAGAGCGGCGGCGCGACGCGCGTCGCCGGGCTCGTGGCCACGGGCCAGCCCGGCACGTTCCAGATCCGGCTGGTCGATCCCGTAACCAACGGTGTTCGCGACGGAATTGGCGCTTGCACCGGCGATTCCGGCGGTCCGGTGTTCGAGGACAAGCCGAACGGTCCGGTGCTTGTCGGCGTCATCAGCTGGTCCACGGGGCCGAACGGCGCCGCCGGCTGCGGCGGATTGACCGGCGTCACGCCGCTCACGCTCTATCGCGACTGGATTTTGCAGACCGCGCGGAGCTGGGGTGCGGCGTTATAGTTTGACCGCGAATTGATCTGTGTCATTTTGAAGTGGAAGCGCGATGGGCGACC
This sequence comes from Bradyrhizobium sp. 956_D2_N1_4, assembly GCF_052076025.1. Taxonomy (NCBI): domain Bacteria; kingdom Pseudomonadati; phylum Pseudomonadota; class Alphaproteobacteria; order Hyphomicrobiales; family Nitrobacteraceae; genus Bradyrhizobium; species Bradyrhizobium sp. 956_D2_N1_4. Next base: position 8,048,961 of record NZ_CP197237.1, read on the forward strand.
ATGCCCGTCGCGGAGGAAACGCGCCGTCCGGTCAAGGGCGGCCACAAAAACAAGCAAGGCATAGAAGCAACAATGAATGTCGCTGTCCGCAGTCACGCCACAACCAAGCAGGCCTCTGAACATTTCGACGTGCTGATCGTCGGTGCCGGCATCTCCGGCATCGGCAGCGCCTATCACATCGAAAAGCAGCTTCCCGGCACGAGCTACGTCATCCTGGAAACGCAGGCGACGTTCGGCGGCACCTGGAGCACGCATCGCTATCCCGGCATTCGCTCGGACAGCGATCTCCATACCTTCGGTTATAGCTTCAAGCCCTGGGTCGGCCCGCCGATCGCGACCGCCGAGGAAATCCTCACCTACATGAACGAGGTGATCGAAGACAACGATATCGCCCCGCACATCCGCTACAAGCACCAGATCAATTCCGCGAGCTGGTCGAGCGAGCAAAATCTCTGGACCATCGAGGCGACGACGACCGACACCGGCGAGGCGAAAACGTTCACCGCCAACTTCCTCTGGATGTGCCAGGGCTATTATCGCCATTCCGAAGGCTACACGCCGGAATGGAAGGGCATGGACCGCTTCAAGGGCCGCATCGTCCATCCGCAGAGCTGGCCCGACGATATCGACCTCGCGAACAAGAAGGTCGTCGTGATCGGCTCGGGCGCGACCGCGGCGACGCTGGTGCCGAACATCGCCGACGCCTGCGCGCATGTCACCATGCTGCAGCGCTCGCCGACCTATTTCCGGCTCGGCCGCAACGCGATCGAGATCGCCGAGGAGCTGCGCCGGCTTCAGGTCGACGAGGAGTGGATCCACGAGATCGTCCGCCGCAAAATATTGTTCGAGCAGGATGCTTTCACAAAGCTCTGCATTGCCAAGCCGGAGCAGGTGAAAAAGGATCTGATCGACCAGATCCGCGCGGTTCTCGGTCCGGACTACGACGTCGAAACGCATTTCACGCCGACCTACCGGCCGTGGCGGCAGCGTATCGCCTTTGTGCCCGATGCCGATCTGTTCAAGGGCATCGCCAGCGGCAAGGCCTCCGTCGTCACCGACGAGATCGAATGTTTCGTCGAGAACGGCATCCAGCTCAAGTCCGGCAAGTTGCTGGAAGCCGACGTCGTCGTCACCGCAACCGGCTTCAATCTTGCGGCGCTCGGTGACATCGCCTTCGAGATCGACGGCAAGCCGCTCGCCTTCGGCGACACCGTGACCTATCGCGGCATGATGTTCACGGGCGTGCCGAACATGGTCTGGGTGTTCGGCTATTTCCGTGCGAGCTGGACGCTGCGCGTCGACGTCGTCGCCGATTTCGTCTGCCGGCTGCTCGGCCACATGAAGGCCAAGGGCACGAAGAAGGTCGAGGTCAGGCTGCGGCCTGAGGACCACAACATGCCGATCCTGCCCTGGATCGATCCGGAAAACTTCAATCCCGGCTACATCATGCGCAACATGGACCTGCTGCCCAAGCGCGGCGACAAGCCGGAATGGCAGCACAGCCAGGATTACTGGACCGAGAAGGACGAGATCCCGAAGACGGATCTGGACGACGGAGCGTTTGTTTACGGGTGAGGGGCCGTCGGAGTAGGGAACGTTAGAAGCCCCTACACACTCGGCTGTCGTCCCGGGGCGCGAAGCGAGCCCGGGACCCATACTCCCAGGCAGTGGTCATAGGGCTGGCTGGTCACTCCGAGTCTTCGCCAAACCACTTCCTGTGGTTATGGGTCCCGGGCTCGCTTCGCGCCCCGGGACGACACTGTTGGTTGGGTGAACGGCGCACCAACTCATCTGCAGTGCCGCTACGAATTTCTTCGCGTCGCATTCGTTGCAATCGCGGCCGCCGCGGTCCGGTTCTCCACGCCGAGCTTGGCGTAGATCTGCTCCAGGTGCTTGTCGACGGTGCGCGGGCTCAAGCCCAGGATCTGCGCGATGTCGCGGTTGGTCTTGCCCTTGCTGAGCCAGGCCAGCACCTCGCCCTCGCGGGTGGTGAGGCCGAGCTCGCTGGTGAATTCGGGCGGCAGCGCAGTGCCGGACTCCTTGGACAGCCGCAGCAGGAATTCGTTCGGCGCGGTTTCGCCCATGTAGTAGAGCCGCAGTTGCGGATTGTCGGGCAGGGGAGCCGCCTGCGACTTCGAGCTGCCCTTGTCCTTCGCCTGCTCCAGCCATTGCAGGAGTGATGGCGGCAGGACGAAGTCGTCGGCCTGCGCGTTATGATGATCGGCCAGCAGCTTCTGGGCTTGCGGGGTCGCCCAGAGCACATGACCCTGGCGGTTGACTGCGAACAGGAAGCGGCCGGAGACGTCGAGCGCGGCGCGCGCGCTCTGGGTCAGGCGGGCATTGCCGAGATGGACACGGATGCGCGCCAGCATCTCTTCGATCACAATCGGCTTTGTCACGTAGTCGACGCCGCCGGCCTCCAGCCCGCGCACGATGTGCTCGGTCTCCGCGAGGCCCGTCATGAAGATCACGGGCACGTTGGCAACGCCCGCGTCGCGCTTGAGGCGGCGGCAGGTCTCGAATCCGTCCATGCCGGGCATCACGGCGTCCAGCAGCACGATGTCGGGCGTGATCTGGTCGACGATGCGCATCGCGGCCGCGCCGTCGAGCGCCACCATCACCGTCATCCCGGCGCCGTCGAGCGCGTCGGTGAGCAGCCGCAGCGTCTCCGGGGAGTCATCGACAACGAGCGCGACATCGCGCTTCCTCGACTCAATGCTCATGCGCATGCAACGTCTTCAATGTGGCCATGTACCGGTCGAGATCGAAGCGGTCGACCAGCGACCGCATTTCCGCGACGAAGTCGGCATGCTCGGGGTGCTCGCTGCCGATCTCGTCCAGCTTCAACTGGATGCCCTTGACGTAGCCGATCTGGCCGAGCCCCATCAGCGCCTCGATGTGCCGCACCGGTGGCCTTGATCCGCTCTCGAGCCGCCAGAACGGCACCGCGATCTGGTGCGCGCCGTACTGCCATTCGATCTTCAGGAGCTGGCGGACCGTCTCCAGCAGCCGCGGGATGTCGATCGGCTTCATCAGATAGCCGTCGTGGAAGGGCTGCGCCAGCGGCGCGCCGTGAGCCTCCAGCGCGCTCGCCGACACCATCAGGATGCGCGCCTGGTGGTGGCCGCTCGTGCGCAAGGCCTCCGCGACGGCCCAGCCGTCCATGGCAGGCATCGAGATGTCGAGCAGGAACAGGTCGGGCCGGCAATGCTGCGCCAGCGCGAGGCATCCTGGCCCATCGGGTGCACTGAGCAGGATGAAGCCGAGCGGCGCCAGCACCTCGCGCAGGAGGTCGCGATGCACGGGGTCGTCGTCGGTGATGAGGATGGTCTTGCGTGCGCCCCGATAGCCGGAGACCGGCGCCTCTACCGGCGCGATGCGCAGCGGATTGGCGACTTCCGATAGCAGGATCTTGACCTTGAAGGTGCTCCCGGCGCCAACCGTGCTCAGGACCTTGATGTCGCCGCCCATGACGCCGGCGAGCAGCCGGCTGATGGTCAGGCCCAGCCCGGTGCCGGTCTGCGGCTGCGAGACGCCGAGCGCGCCACGCTCGAAGGGCGCAAAGATGCGTTCGAGGTCGTCGCCCTGGATGCCGGGGCCGGTGTCGATCACTTCGAACTCGGCAACGGGGCTGCGATAGTGCACGACGAACTGCACGCTGCCGGTCTGGGTGAACTTGATCGCGTTGGAGAGCAGGTTGATCAGCACCTGGCGGAGCCGCTTCTCGTCGGCGTAGACCACGACCGGCAAATGCGCCGGCCGCCTGAACACGAAGTCGATGCCCTTGGCGGCGGCCTGGAGACGGAACATGCCGACGAGCTGGTCGAGGAATTCGCTCAGGCGCACTTCGTCGCGCGACAGATACAGCCGTCCCGCCTCGATCTTGGAAATATCAAGAATGCCGTCGATCAGGCCGGAGAGGTGATCGGCACTGCGGCGAACCACGCGGACCTGGTCGCGCGGCTTGGTGTTGAGCGTTGCGTCCTGCTCCAGGAGCTGGGCATAGCCGCTGATCGCATTCAGCGGCGAGCGCAGCTCGTGGCTCAGCCCCACCACGTAGCGACTCTTGGCGAGGTTGGCAGATTCGGCGACCTCCTTGGCGCGCTGAAGCTCGGCGTCGGTGCGCTTGTGCGCGTCGATCTCCTGGATCAGCAGCGTCGTCTGCCGCCGCGTCTCGGCCTCGGCGGCGCGACGGCTCTGCTGCGCCAGCACGAACAGCCAGGCCACAACGCCGATGATGATGCTGAGCGAGAAGAACACCTTCCAGAGCACGTTCGAGACGAGCAAATTCTCGCCCGGCACGCTCGCCGAGGTCTGAAGATAGATCAGTCCCAGCACCAGCGCGACGAGGCCGGCGGAGACCACGAAGACGCCGATATAGTGGCCGAACTGCGAGTTGATCCGCCGGTAGATCGGTTCGGGAAGAATCTTGCCGAGCGCGTCGGCGAACTGCACCTGCGCCCGCGCATGCGGCTTGCAGAGGTCGTGGCAGCGTGCATCGAGCGAGCAGCACAGCGAGCAGATCGGGCCGGCGTAAGCGGGGCAGGACGTCATGTCCTCCGGCTCGAAACTGTGCTCGCAGATACAGCACTGGATCGACTCGATGTTGGCCCAGCTCCGCTTCGGCTTGCGCGCGATGTAGTACTTTCCGTCGGTGAGCCAGGCGATGACAGGCGCGGTGACGAAGGCGACCGTCAGCGCGACGAAGGCGGCGAGCGCCTTCATGGTCGGGCCGAACAGGCCGTAGAACGCCGCGATCGAGACGATGGTCGCGATCGTCATGGCGCCGACACCGACCGGATTGATGTCGTAGAGATGGGCGCGCTTGAACTCCATCTGCGGCGGGCGCAGGCCGAGCGGCTTGTTGACGACGAGATCGGCGACGAGCGCGCCGACCCAGGCGATCGCGACATTGGAATAGAGCGCCAGCGTCTGCTCCAGCGCCTTGTAGACGCCGATCTCCATCAACAGCAGCGCCACCATCACGTTGAACACCAGCCAGACCACCCGGCCGGGATGGCTGTGCGTCAGACGCGAGAAGAAGTTCGACCAGGCGATCGAGCCGGCATAGGCGTTGGTGACGTTGATCTTGAGCTGCGACAGGATCACGAACATGCCGGTGAGCGCCAGCGCCAGGTCCGGCTGCGACAGCACGTAGCGAAACGCTTCGAGATACATGTGCGCGGGCTCGGCCGCCAGCTCGCCCGAGAGGCCGTGGCTCAGCGCGAAGAAGGCGAGAAAGGAGCCCAGTAACAATTTCAGTGCGCCGAAGATGATCCAGCCCGGGCCCGCGATCAGCAGGGCGATCCACCACGACGTTCGCGACGTGCGGCGGTCGCGCGGCAGAAACCGGAGGAAGTCGACCTGCTCGCCGACCTGCGCCACCAGCGAGAACACCACGGAGGATGCGACACCGAACAGCAGCAGATCGAAATGCCCGCTCGGGTCGCCATGCTCGCCGGCGAACTTGCGCCACTCCGTAAACGAGTAAGGGTTGGCCCAGGCGATCGCGGCGAAGGGCAGGATGTGCAGGATGATCCAGATCGGCTGCGTCCAGAGCTGGAAGCGGCTGATCAGCGTGATGCCGTAGGTCACGAGCGGAATGATCGCCACTGCGCTGATGAGGTAGCCGATCGGGCGCGGAATGCCGAAGCACATCTCCAGCGCCGTTGCCAGGATCACCGCCTCGATGGCGAAGAAGATGAAGGTGAAGGAGGCGTAGATCAACGAGGTGACGGTCGAGCCGATATAGCCGAAGCCGGCGCCGCGGGTGAGCAGGTCAATGTCGATGCCGCATTTGGCTGCGTAATAGGCAATCGGCACGCCGCAGAAGAAGATGATGGTGGAGACAACGAGGATCGCGGCGCTGGCGTTGGTGACGCCGTAGTTCAGCGTGATGGTGCCGCCGATCGCTTCCAGCGCCAGAAAGGAGATGGCGCCGAGTGCAGTGTTGGCGACACGGGCGGCAGACCAGCGGCGCGCGCTCTTGGCGGTGAAGCGCAGCGCGTAGTCTTCCAGCGTCTGGTTGGCGACCCACTGGTTGTACTGGCGCCTGACGCGGTCTATTCGCTGCCGCCCTGCCACTCGTTACCCCACTCCCGATACGTCCCAGAGCCCTCGCAAATTCCGTACCAGAAGCCTACGTCGGTATTTTGCGGTGCAGTATACGCGATCTTGCGTATGCTTGCGCTGCACAAATTCGAGCCATCCTAACGGCACCAATCGCGTGTCCTCGAACAAAAGTGGGGTGCTCATGTCAGACGAAGCAAACAAGGGCCTGTTGTCGCCGCTCCGGCGCAAACTATTGATGGGAATGGCCGTCGTGCCGGCCATCACGATGCTGCCGCGGGCGTCTTTCGCGCAGGCTCCGGCGACCTCGGCGGTCAACACCACGGGCCTCGCGGTCACCGACACCGAGGTGACGGTCGGCATCCTGCACTCGGCGACCGGCACCATGGCCATCTCCGAGACCGGCTCGATCGAGGCCGAAAAGCTCGCCATCGAGCAGATCAACGCCATGGGCGGCGTGCTCGGGCGCAAGATCAAGTTCATCCAGGAAGACGGCGCCAGCGATTGGCCGACCTTTGCGGAGAAGGCCAAGAAGCTGCTCGTCAACGACAAGGTCGCGGCGATCATGGGCTGCTGGACCTCGGCATCCCGCAAGGCGGTGCTGCCGGTCATGGAGCAGTACAACGGCATGCTCTATTACCCGACCTTCTATGAGGGCCTCGAGCAGTCCAAGAACGTGATCTACACCGGCCAGGAAGCGACCCAGCAGATTCTCGCCGGCCTGAACTGGATCGCCAAGGAAAAGGGCGCCAAGTCGTTCTTCTTCATCGGCTCCGACTACATCTGGCCGCGCACCTCGAACAAGATCGCGCGCAAGCACGTCGAGAACGTGCTGAAGGGCAAGGTCGTCGGCGAGGAGTATTATCCGCTCGGCAACACCCAGTTCAACTCGGTGATCAACAAGATCAAGCTGACCAAGCCCGACGTGATCTTCACCGACGTCGTCGGCGGCTCGAACGTCGCGTTCTACAAGCAGCTCAAGGCCGCCGGCATCGACCTCTCCAAGCAGGCGCTGCTGACGATCTCGGTGACCGAGGACGAGATCGACGGCATCGGCGGCGAGAACATCGCGGGCGCCTATGCCTGCATGAAGTACTTCCAGTCGCTCGACAATCCGAACAACAAGACCTTCGTGCCGGCGTTCAAGAAGATGTGGGGCGAGAAGACCGTGATCGGAGACGTCACCCAGGCTGCCTATCTCGGCCCGTGGCTGTGGAAGTTGACGGTGGAGAAGGCGGGCTCCTTCGACGTCGACAAGATCGCGGCGGCCTCGCCCGGCGTCGAGTTCAAGGGTGCGCCGGAAGGCTATGTGCGCATCCACGAAAACCATCACCTCTGGTCGAAGACCCGGGTGGGGCGCGCCAAGCTCGATGGTCAGTTCGAGCTGATCTACGAGACCGCCGATCTCGTCGAGCCGGATCCGTTCCCCAAGGGTTACCAGTAAGTCGCGACGTCGCTCGCGCCTTTCCTCAACACCAAGCCTCTCCCTGGCGTGGACAGCAAATCCACGCCCAAGACCCCCGCGTCGCGAACCTGCTCGCGACGCGGGACCTTATCCCTGACGGAGGACATCGATGTTCGGCGACTATTCGCTTGGTGATCTTGGCTCCATCTTCGTCATGCAGGGGTTTGCAGGACTGATCCTGTTCTCAGTCTACGTCCTGATGGCGCTTGGGCTTGCGATCATCTTCGGCCAGATGGGCGTCATCAACATGGCTCATGGCGAGTTCATGATCCTCGGGGCCTACGTCACTTGGATGACCTCGAATTTCTTCCAGGCCTATCTGCCGAGCCTGTTCAGCGGCTACTTCTTCCTGGCGATGATCCTGGCCTTCGTCGCATCCGGCGCGCTGGGAATGCTGGTGGAGTGGGTGCTGATACGGCATCTCTACAAGCGCCCGCTCGATACGTTGCTTGCGACCTGGGGCCTCAGCCTGATGCTGCAGCAGGCCTATCGTTCCGTGTTCGGCGCGCGCGAGGTCGGCGTCGAGCTGCCGCAATGGATGCTCGGCTCGCTGCACGTCACCGACAGCATCGAGGTGCCGATCAACGGCGTCTTCGTGATGTGCCTCACTTTGCTGATCACCATCGGCGTCGCCTATGTCATGTACAAGTCGCGCTGGGGCCGCCAGGTCCGCGCCGTCGTGCAGAACCGCATCATGGCCGGAGCCGTCGGCATCAACACCGAAAAGGTCGATCGCTACACCTTCGGTCTCGGTTGCGGCATCGCCGGTGTCGCCGGCAGCGCCTTTACGATGATTGGCTCCACCGGGCCAACCTCCGGACAGCTCTACATCGTCGATACGTTCCTGGTGGTCGTGTTCGGCGGCGCCGCCAGTTTGATCGGCACCATCGCCTCGGCCTTCTCGATCTCGCAGACGCAATCGACCCTCGAGTTCTTCATGTCGGGCTCGATGGCGAAAGTGCTGACGCTGCTCGCGGTTGTCGGAATCCTGATGCTGCGGCCGCAAGGGCTGTTCGCCCTCAAGGTCCGCAAGTGAGAAACTGGGGCTGATGCAATGACCGACAATCGTTTCTGCAATCGATCGGAGTTCATCGGAATTCTGGTGCTCGCGGTCTTCCTGGTGGTGGTCCTGCCGCTCACACTTGATGTCTTCAGGCTCAATCTGGTCGCGAAATACCTGACCTATGCCTTCGTCGCGCTGGGGCTGGTGATCTGCTGGGGCTACGGCGGCATTCTCAGCCTCGGTCAGGGCGTGTTCTTCGGGCTCGGCGGCTACTGCATGGCGATGTTCCTCAAGCTCGAGGCATCGAGCGTGGAGAACACCAAGATCCAGTCGACGCCCGGCATTCCCGATTTCATGGACTGGAATCAGATCACTGCGCTGCCGCTGTTCTGGAAGCCATTCAGCAGCCTCACCTTCACGATCGCCGCCATCATTCTCGTGCCTGGCATCTTCGCTCTCATCATTGGCACCGCGATGTTCAAGCGCCGGGTCGGCGGCACCTACTTCGCCATCATCACCCAGGCTGTCGCGGCCATTCTCACCATCCTGATCGTGGGACAGCAGGGCTACACCGGCGGCATCAACGGCATGACCGACCTGCGGACGCTCAAAGGTTGGGACATCCGGCCCGACCATGCCAAGATCGTGCTGTACTTCTTCGAAGTGGGACTGCTGTTCGCCTGCATCATGATCGCGCAGTTCGTCCGGCACTCCAAGCTCGGGCGTATCCTGGTCGCGATGCGCGAGAAGGAGGATCGGGTCCGCTTCTCCGGCTACAGCGTCGCGAATTTCAAGATCTTCGCCTTCTGCATTGCCGCCGTGTTCGCCGCGATCGGGGGCGCCATGTTCGCGCTCAATGTCGGCTTCATGTCGCCGTCCTTCGTCGGCATCGTGCCGTCGATCGAAATGGTGATCTACACGGCGGTCGGCGGCCGGCTCTCGATCCTCGGCGCGGTCTACGGCACGCTGCTGGTCAACTTCGCCAAGACCAGCCTCTCCGAAACCTTCCCCGAATTGTGGCTGTTTGGCCTCGGTGGCCTGTTCATCGCCGTGGTGCTGGCCTTCCCGAACGGTCTCGCCGGGATCTGGGGCGACTACGTGCAGCCGCGCATCGATCGCCTGATCTCGTCGCGCAAACCGAAACCTGAAGGGTGGACCGACAGCTCGGTCGCCGACGGCGCCCCGGCGGAGTGAGGAGGTCATCATGCTCGTAGGTCACCACGATGCCGATGCCGCACTGGCAGTGAGGAGATAGATCATGCTCGTCGGTCATCAGCCCAAGGAATTCCTGCTCGCCGTCGAAGCGCTGACCGTGTCGTTCGACGGGTTCAAGGCGGTCAACGATCTCTCGTTCTACGTCGACGAGAACGAGATCCGCGTCATCATTGGTCCCAACGGCGCCGGCAAGACCACCGTGCTCGACCTGATCTGCGGCAAGACCAAAGCAACGTCGGGCTCGATCCAGTTCCGTGGCAAGGAGCTGACGCGGATGAAGGAAAACGAGATCGTCAAGACGGGCGTCGGCCGCAAATTCCAGAACCCGTCGATCTACGACGATCTCACGGTGTTCGAGAATCTGGAGATCTCCTATCCGCGTGGACGCTCGGTGTTCGGCGCGCTGACCTTCACCCGCGACGCCGCCGTGCGCGACCGGGTGCATGAAGTCGCCGAAATGATCTTCCTGAAGGACCGGCTCAACGTGAACGCCGATCTGCTCAGCCACGGCCAGAAGCAGTGGCTCGAAATCGGCATGCTGCTGATCCAGGATCCGGATTTGCTGATGCTCGACGAGCCCGTCGCGGGCATGAGCGTGTCCGAGCGCGCCAAGACTGCCGAGCTGCTCAACCGCATCATCAAGAACCGTTCAGTGCTGGTGATCGAGCACGACATGAAATTCGTCGAGGACATCGCGCACAAGGTCACCGTGCTTCACCAGGGGCAGATCCTCTCCGAGGGCACCATGGAAAAGGTGAAGAACGACCCCAAGGTCGTCGAAGTCTATCTGGGCCGTTAAGGAGACGCGACGATGCTGGCAATTTCCGATCTTCACGTCGCCTACGGCCAGAGCGAGGTGCTGCACGGGCTCAACGTCAAGGTCGCGCCCAACGAGATCGTTGCGATCATGGGCCGCAACGGCATGGGCAAGACCACGCTGATGAAATCGCTGATGGGCATCCTCCCCGCCAAAAGCGGCTCGGTGACCATGGACGGTGCCGAGCTCGGCGGCCTGCCGAGCTACGAGCGCGTCGCCAAGGGCCTCGCCTATGTGCCGCAGGGCCGCATGATCTTCTCGACCATGACGGTGAAGGAGAACATCGAGACCGGCCTCGTCGTCTCCGGCGGGACCGAAGTGCCGGCCGACATCTATGAATTGTTCCCGGTGCTGCTGGAAATGAAGGGCCGCCGCGGCGGCAATCTCTCCGGCGGACAGCAGCAACAGCTCGCGATTGCGCGTGCGCTCGCGACCAAGCCGAAGGTTCTCCTGCTGGACGAACCGACCGAAGGCATCCAGCCGTCGATCATCAAGGACATGGCGCGCACCTTGAAGCGCATCCGCGACGAAAAGGGGCTCTCGATCGTGGTGTCGGAGCAGGTCCTGAGCTTCGCGCTCGATATCGCCGACCGCGTGCTGGTGATCGAGAACGGCGAGATCGTGCGCGACGATCCGCGCGACGCCGTCGATGCCGCGCAGGTCTCGAAATATCTGTCTGTCTAACCAACCGTGTAGAAAGGGGAGCATCTCGATGCCAGAGACACTGATCAAGGTCGATCTCACCAAATCGGCTTACGATAATGACATGGTGCACAACCGCTGGCACCCGGACATTCCGATCGTGGCCTGGGTCAATCCCGGCGACGACTTCATCATCGAGACCTATGACTGGACCGGCGGCTTCATCAAGAACAACGATTCCGCCGACGACGTGCGCGACATCGATCTTTCGATCGTGCATTTCCTCTCCGGCCCGATCGGCGTCAAGGGCGCCGAGCCCGGTGATCTCCTCGTCGTCGACCTACTCGACGTCGGCCCGATGAAGGAGAGCCTGTGGGGCTTCAACGGCTTCTTCTCCAAGCAGAACGGCGGCGGCTTCCTGACCGACCATTTCCCGCTGGCGCAGAAGTCGATCTGGGACATCAAGGGCCTCTACACCTCGTCGCGTCACGTGCCCGGTGTCAACTTCGCCGGCCTGATCCATCCCGGCCTGATCGGCTGTCTACCCGATCCGAAGATGCTGGAGACCTGGAACAAGCGTGAGGCCGAGCTGATCTCGACCAACCCGACCCGCGTGCCCGGCCTCGCCAATCCGCCATTCGCGCCGACCGCCCATGGCGGCCGCGCCAAGGGCGACGTCAAGGACAAGATCGGGGCGGAAGGCGCGCGCACCGTGCCGCCGCGCGAGCACGGCGGCAATTGCGACATCAAGGATCTCTCGCGCGGCTCGAAGATCTACTTCCCGGTCTATGTGCCCGGCGCCGGTCTCTCGATGGGCGACCTGCACTTCAGCCAGGGCGACGGCGAGATCACCTTCTGCGGCGCCATCGAGATGGCCGGCTGGCTGCATCTGAAGGTCGAGGTGATCAAGGACGGCATGGCGAAGTACGGCATCAAGAACCCGATCTTCAAGCCGTCGCCGATCACGCCGAACTACAAGGACTATCTGATCTTCGAGGGCATCTCGGTCGACGAGCAGGGCAAGCAGCACTATCTCGACGTCCACATCGCCTATCGCCAGGCCTGCCTCAACGCGATCGAGTATCTGAAGAAGTTCGGCTACTCCGGCGCCCAGGCTTATTCGATCCTCGGCACCGCGCCGTGCCAGGGCCACATCTCCGGCGTGGTCGACGTGCCCAATGCCTGCGCCACGCTGTGGCTGCCGACGGAAATCTTCGACTTTGACGTGATGCCGTCGGCGGCCGGGCCCATCAAGCACATCACCGGCGACATCCAGATGCCGATCTCGCCGGACAAATAGTCTCCCTGCGCGACGGGATGCGGGACGGCGCGTATCTGCCGCCCCGCATCCGCCGCGGGAATTCTCTCACAGGCAACAGCGTAGGGATGATGCGATGCCGGTCTATGAATATCTCTGTGACGACTGCGGTCCGTTCAAGGATTTGCGCCCGATGGCGGAATGCGACGATCCGCAAAACTGCCCACACTGCGAGACGATGGCGCCCCGCGTCATTCTGACCGCACCGAATTTCTTCTGCATGCCGGCGGACAAGCGCAAGGCGCACGCCGTCAACGAGCGCAGCTCGCACGCGCCGCAGACGCTCGCCCAATACAAGGCCTCGCACGGCCCGGGTTGCGGCTGCTGCTCCACGGGCAAGACCGTGAAGGACAAGAGCTCGACCGACAAGAAAAAGCCCGCGCGGCTGATGACCAAGACCAGGAGCGGCGCCAAGGGCTTTCCGACCGCGCGCCCCTGGATGATCAGCCACTAACTCGGTCGCTCGATCGACGGCAACCTCAAACAAATAAAAGACAGGAGCGCTCAAAATGCTTCACGGCGACATTTCCAGCAGCAACGACACCGTCGGTGTTGCAGTGGTGAACTACAAGATGCCCCGCCTGCACACCAAGGCCGAGGTGCTCGACAACGCCCGCAAGATCGCCGACATGCTGGTGGGCATGAAGGCGGGCCTACCCGGCATGGATCTCGTGATCTTCCCGGAATACTCGACCCAGGGCATCATGTACGACTCCAAGGAGATGTACGAGACGGCCTCGGCGGTGCCGGGTGAGGAGACCGCGATCTTCGCGGAGGCCTGCCGCAAGGCCAAGGTCTGGGGCGTGTTCTCGCTGACCGGCGAACGCCACGAGGAGCATCCGCACAAGGCGCCCTACAACACCCTGATCCTGATGAACGACAAGGGTGAGATCGTCCAGAAGTACCGCAAGATCATGCCATGGGTGCCGATCGAGGGCTGGTATCCCGGCAATTGCACCTATGTCTCAGACGGCCCGAAAGGGATGAAGGTCAGCCTGATCATCTGCGACGACGGCAATTTTCCGGAGATCTGGCGCGACTGCGCCATGAAGGGCGCCGAGCTGATCGTGCGCTGCCAGGGCTACATGTATCCGGCCAAGGAGCAGCAGGTCATGATCTCCAAGGCGATGGCGTGGGCCAACAACGTCTATGTCGCCGTCGCCAATGCCGCCGGCTTCGACGGCGTCTATTCCTACTTCGGTCACTCCGCGATCATCGGCTTCGACGGCCGGACGCTCGGCGAGTGCGGCGAGGAGGACTACGGCATCCAGTATGCCCAGTTGTCGAAACATCTGATCCGCGATGCGCGCCGCAACGGCCAGTCGCAGAACCATCTCTACAAGCTGGTCCACCGCGGCTATACCGGCATGATCAATTCCGGCGAAAGCCCGCGCGGCGTCGCGGCCTGCCCCTATGATTTCTACAAGAACTGGATCGCCGATCCGGAAGGGACGCGGGACATGGTCGAGGCGATGACCCGCTCGACGCCGGGGACGGAGGAATGTCCGATCGACGGCATCCCGAATGGGTCGGCGGCGAGCAATTACTGAGCTATTGCGGACGGCGCGCTTGCCATTCATGCGAATGCACCGAGGAATGGGGGCACGGGGCGCGGCCCTGGATGATCAGCCAAGATGTGAACAGCTGTACATGGAGCGGACATTCTGACGCATGGGCGCATGCGCGGGGTAGGAATTGAGCCCGGCAAAACCGTGGCTCGGTTGCAACATGAGTTGTTGAATCTGCCCAAGTTGCGGTCCCGTTGGCTGATTCTCGAGGAACCGTAGTTCTACCGGCCAGCCTCATGGCCTAAGTTCCTCGCGGCGCCGCTGGGGAGCGCCGCGGGTGAGGGGAAGAGCGTGGGGGCTTGGTTGCCATCGAGCGGGCGGGGTTGCTCGCGTCGTGCCACCGCTGTTCGCGCGGCATTCTGGATCGGCCTCGCCTTGAGCGCGGCGGCGGCGGCGAGCCCCGCAGCAGCGCAGCAAATCTTCAACGGGTCGCAGACCACGCCGAACGGCGCCGTCAACGGCGGAGGCGGCGTCTGGGACACCACCACCACGAATTGGACGGACGTCTTCGGTTCGACCAGCACTGCTTACGATCCCTCGTCAGTCGGCACGGTGTTCGGCTACTCGGGAGTCTCGACGCCGGCAAGCGGTGGCACGGTGACGGTTACGCCAGGCGGCGTGCAACTCACCAGCCTCGTGGGCTTCGACCTCACCGGCGACGGTTCTGTCTACACCATTCAGGGCGGCGATCTCAGGCTAGCCTCCGGGGGGACGACGTTCTTCACCAACGATGTCACCGGCACGACAGACCCATCGGCCGTCATCGCCTCGCGCATCACCGGCAGTGGTGGCATCTCCGTGCAGGGACCCGGCATCCTGGCGCTGCTCGGCGCCAACACCTATACCGGCGACACTTTCATCTGTTCGTGCGCAGCGCTGCAGCTCGGTGACGCCACCCACACCGCGAGCATCATTGGCGCCGTTAACAACGAGGGCCTCTTCAATATCGTCAATGCCGATACGTCGGGAATTACATCGCTCCTGAACGCTGTCTCCGGCACGACGATGTTCCTCAACGCGACCTCCGCCAGCTCTATGGTGATCACCAATAACGGCCAGCTGTACTTCGGTGATCCGCTCGGGGGCGGCACCGACACCGCCACGGCCGGCCGGGCGACCATCATCAATGACGGCGGCTTGACCGGCTTCTTTGGCCGGACCAATGCGGGCACGGCCAACATCACCAACCAGAATGGCGGCGGCACCGCATTCCTCGATCAATCCTCGGCGGGCTCCGCGACCATCGTGAACAAGGATTTCAGCGGGACCGTGTTTGGTACGCTGTCCGGGTCCGATACTGCGACCGCCGGCAATGCAACCATTATCAACGAGGCCGATGGCCTGACCAATTTCGGTGCGTTCACGACGGCCGGCAACGCCACGATCATCACCAAGGACGGTGGCAAGACCGAGTTCTTCGATAATTCCACCGGCGGCAATGCGCGCTTCATCACCACCGGCACAGGCGTCGTCGATTTCGGGATCAGCCTCGGCCCGAACGGCGACGGCCGCATCACGGCCGGTTCGATCGAAGGCAATGGCACCTACTATATCGGTGGCGGCAACACGCTCGTCGTCGGTAGCAATAACCGCTCCGCGCTGGTCGATGGCGTCATCGGCGACTACGATCCCTGCGGGTGTGGTTTCATCGGCTCCGGCTCGCTGGAAAAGGTCGGCAGCGGAACGCTGATCCTCTCCGGCACAAACACTTACACCGGTACGACGACGGTGAATGGCGGCATCCTGCGGGTTGATGGCGACATCTCGCAATCGAGCCTGACCACCGTGAATGCCGGCGGTGCGTTGTTCGGCGCCGGGATTGTCGGCAACACCGTTATCGCCACCGGTGGCATCTATGCGCCCGGCGACGGCGGCCCGGGCTCAAGCATGCAGGTCCAGGGCGATCTCACCTTGCAGCCCGGCTCGGTCTATGTTGTGCAGGCCGGTAGTGGATTCAGCACGAGCCATGCGCTCGTCAGCGGCAACGTCACGCTGGACGGGACCGTGGGTGTCGCGCTGTATCCCGGCAGCAAGATAATGCAGCACTACTCGATCATGCAGTTTTTCGGCAGCGCCACCGGTAATTTCGCCGGCGTTGCCGCGCCGGGTGGCCTAGTCGGCACCACGACGGTCGGGTCAAACGAAGTGTTCCTCGATTTCACGCTGAACTATGGCGCGAAATACGCGCTCAACATCAACCAGCAGAACGTCGCCACGACGCTTCAGAATTTCTTCAACGCCAATGGCTTCCTTCAAGCCGAATTCGCGGGCCTCGGCCCCAACGGCCTGACCCAGGCCTCCGGCGAACCGGCAACGGGTTCGCAGCAGGCGACCTTCAATGCGATGAACCTGTTCCTCGGCCTCTTGACCGATGTCTTCGGCTCGGGACGCAGCGGCACGGCAGGTGCAACACCATATGCCGACGAGCCGGGCGCGAATGCCTATGCCGCGACCGGCAAGGGCGGGCGTGACAAGAACGCGCGCGACGCCTTCGCCTCGATCTACCGCAAGGCACCGGCCGCAACCTTCGAGCAGCGCTGGGATGTATGGGCGGCCGGCTACGGTGGCTCGCAGACCACCGACGGCAATGCCGCGCTCGGTTCGAACAACACCACCAGCAGCGTCTATGGCACTGCCGTCGGCCTCGACTATCGCTTCTCGCCATCGACGATCGCCGGCTTTGCGCTTGCCGGCGGCGGGACCGGCTTCAACGTCAACGGGCTCGGCTGGGGCCGCTCCGACCTGTTCCAGGCCGGCGCCTTCGTTCGTCACACGGCAGGACCTGCCTATATCACGGCGGCACTGGCCTATGGCTGGCAGGACGTCACGACCAACCGCATCGTCACGGCCGCCGGCGTCGATCAGCTGCGGGCGCAGTTCAACGCCAACGCGCTCTCGGGCCGTGTCGAGGGCGGTTACCGCTACGCTACGCAGTGGATCGGCCTCACGCCCTATGCGGCGGCCCAGGCCACCATGTTCAGCCTTCCGAACTATTCGGAGTTCGCGGTGGTCGGCAACAGCACCTTCGCGCTCAACTATGCCGCCAAGGACGTGACCAGCACCCGCACCGAGCTCGGCCTGCGCGCCGACAAATCATTCGCCGCGGCCGGTGGCCTGATGACCCTGCGCGGCCGCGTCGCCTGGGCGCATGATTACAATCCGGACCGCAGCGTCGGCGCGGTGTTCCAGACCCTGCCGGGGTCGGCCTTCGTCGTGAACGGTGCGGCGCAGGCGCGCGATTCCGCGCTGACCACGGCGGCGGTGCAGATGAACTGGATGAACGGCTGGTCTGCGTCGGCGACCTTCGAGGGCGAGTTCTCGAACGTCACCCGCTCCTACGCCGGCAAGGGCGTCGTGCGCTACGCGTGGTAGGGCGTTGCCACCCTCCCCTGGAGAGGGAGGGTCGATCGCGCGAAGCGCGAGCGGGGTGGGGTGATCTCTCCACTCGGGCACTGCATGCTGGGAAGCACTTTCACCCCACCTCGGATCGCATTTCGCTTTGCTGCATGCGATCCGATCCTCCCCCTCCAGGGGAGGATAAGAAGGCGTCACTGCTTCTTCTGCGGAGGCTTGCGCGGCGGGCGCGGGGCGGCGGCAGGCGGGGGTGTGCCAGCCATCTTGCTGGCGGCTTCGCTGACGTCGAGCAGCGAGCGGCGGATGTCCTCGACGTAAGCAGCCGACTTCTTCTTCATGGCATCGGCGAGCTCGTGCAGTCCCCTGATCTTCTCGAACAGCTCGTCCGCCTTGCCGTCGGCGAAGCCGGGGACCACGCCTTCGATCTTGGTGACCGCCTTGTCGAAGCCTGCGAAGGCGCTGTCGACCTTGGCCATGACGGAGTCGATTTCGCCGCCCTTGCTTCTGAGATCGGCGGTGTAGTTCTCGAACGTGCGCAGGCCGTCCTTGATCGCAGGGGCATTGCTGACGATCGTGCGATCGACGCTGTGCAGGGTGTCGACGATGGATTCGGCGTCGCTGAGATCGGCGATCAGCATCGGGACGCCGTCCGTATCCAGCGGCACCGGCGGCGCGGAGGGCGCGCCGCCGATCAACGAAATCGCGGCGACGCCGGTGAGACCCTGGAACTCGATGCCCGCAACCGTGTCCTTGCGGATCGGCGCGGTGTTGTCGAGCATCACCAGCGCCACGATCTTGCGCGGATTATCCAGCTTGATCGACAGGATCTGGCCCGCGGGAACACCGTCGAAATTGACCGGCCCGCCGCGGCGCAGGCCGCTGGCGGAGCCGCCCTCGAACACCACGCGCAACTGGCTCCGGCTCTGGGCTGTGCGCCATTTCTGCACGCCGAGCACGCCGCCGAACGCCACGGCGATGACCGCCAGCGTCGCCGTTCCGATTACGAGGTTGCTCGCGCGTGCCATGCAGGGCGATTTTACGGCCAAAGCGGGATGGTTGGAAGGACGATGCTGCGGCCGCAATACTAGAGCGGGCGGGTTAACGACTTGTCCGCCGTAGCTCGAAGAGCGAAGGCGGAAGCGTAACCCGCCAATCCGCCTTAGGCGACATCAATGGCCGGCCGCGCGTCTTGCAGCAGCATTGTTCAATACGATCAGCGCGTCGACGGCGACGCCCGTCTTGGTGTTGATCAGGAACGGGTTGACGTCGATTGAGGCGATCCGGTCGCCGGCATCTGCGATCAAATTGGACAGGCCGACCAGCGCTTTCACCGCGGAGGCCTCGTGCAAGGCCGGCTTGCCGCGATAGCCGCGCATCTTGATGCCGGCCTTGGTGCGGCCGATCAGGAGCCGGGCCTCGGCCTCGTCGAGCGGTGCGCCGGCGAGTGCGACGTCCTTCATCAGCTCGATGTCGATGCCGCCGGTGCCGAACAGCACGACCGGACCCATTTCGGCATCGAGCGAGGCGCCGACCACGAGCTCGAGATCGGCCTTGACCTGCTGCGCGATCAGGATGCCGTCGAGCTTCGGCTTGCCCTTCAGCTTCGCCACCCGCGCGGTGATGTCGGCGAACGCCTTCTTCACCTCGGCGGCGCTGTTGAGATTCAGCACCACGCCGCCGATGTCGGATTTGTGCAGGATCTCGGCGCTGACGACTTTTGCCACGACCGGGAAACCGATCTGCTTCGCGATCTTCGCGGCGTCCGCCGCCGTCTGCGCAATCGCTTCCTTCGAGGTCGGGATGCCATAGGCCTTCAGCAGCTTCTTCGAGGCAACCTCGTCGAGCGCGACACCGCTCGCCGATTTCAGCGCCTTCTCCAGCACGGCGCGGGCGGCAGGCTTCGAGCTCGAGGCGATGTCGGGCACTGCCTTGCGCAGCTTCGCATAGTCGAGCAGCGATTTGATCGCGGTCACCGCGCGGTCCATGCCCTGCATGACCGCGAGATGCGGCAGCGATTTGCGCAAGCCTTTGGTGAATTCGGTGAAGCCGACCGACATCGCGCTGATGTAGATCACCGGCTTGCCGGCCCGGCTCGCCATCCCATCGACGATGCGCAGATTGCGCTCGCGCAACTCGTGCGGCGCCTTGGGCAGTTCGGCATCGATGATGACGATGTCGATATCGGGGTCGTCGATCATCAGCTCGATCGACTTCATGTAGACGGAGGGATCGACCACCGCGGCAAAGCCGGCATCGAGCGGATTGCCCACGATCGAGCCCGGCCCGAGCATCTTCGCTAGTTCGGAGCCGACGTGCGGGCTCAGCGGCGCAAAGTTCAGGCCTTCGGCATAGAAGGCGTCAAGCAGCATGCCGCGCTTGCCGCCTGATAGCGTGACCGCGGCGAGCCGGTCGCCCTTGGGCACGGCCGCGTGAACGAAGCATTCGGTGGTCTCGATCAGCTCGTCGAGCCCGCCGACCCGGATCACGCCTTCACGGGTCGCGATGGCGTCGAACGTCTCGATCGATCCTGCGAGCGCACCGGTATGCGCCATCGCCGCGGCGCGGCCACCCTCGGACGAACCGAGCTTGAGTGCGATGACCGGCTTGCTTGCGGCACGCGCGGCCTTGCAGGCGTCGCGAAACGCCTTGGTGTTGCGCACGCCTTCGAGGTAGACCACGATCACCTTGATGCTCGGATCCTCGGCGAAATAGCGCATCAGGTCCGGCGTCTCGAGCCCGGCCTCGTTGCCGGTCGTCACCATGTAGCCGACCCCGACGCCGCGATCCTCCAGCGCCTGCCGGATCGCCATCACGATGGCGCCGGATTGCCCGGCGATCGCCACCGCACCCTGTTCCATGGTGACGACGCGGTCGTCGATATTGGTGAAGAGCTTTTCGCCCGCGCTCAGATTGCCGAGGCAGTTCGGGCCGGTGACGGCGAGCCCCGTTTCGCGTATCGCGGCTTGCAATTCGGCAGCGAGCTTCTGGCTCTCCTCATCCTGCAACTCGCTGAAGCCCGAGGTGACGATGGTGGCCGAGCGCGCGCCGGCCGCGGCGGCGTCGCGGATCACCTGCACGGCAAAGCGCGCGGGCACCAGCACCAGCACGTGATCGGGCTTTTCCGGGAGGCTCGCGAAATCCTTGTAGCAGGGCACGCCCCAGACGGTGTCGCGCTTGGCGTTGACCGGATAGAGCCCGCCCTCGTAGCCGTACTTGACGAGGTTGTTCCAGATGCGCTCGGCATAATTGCCGGGCTTGTCGGTCGCGCCCACCAGCACAATGTTGTGCGGGTGCAGCATGGCGTGGATGCCCTTGACGATGTCGCTGGCATCGGGCGCTGGAGACCATGGACGCGGAAAAACGGACGCAGCAGGTACCTTGGCTTCCATGGCGCTTCCTCACCTCTTGTTCTTGTTGCAGCGCGCTGTCTTGCGCCGGCGTCTGGCGGGACTGATCGTGATGGCTCAATGCCGCGTGGCGGAATGGCGGGTGCTTCGCGACAAGGCTAGCATCACCAGACTTTTGGCGAAAGTGCGAACGATCGGACGACGTGCCACGACTGCGTGACGCGCATTCTTTCAAATGGTGATCACGCCTCTGCTATCGTTCAGTAACGCAGCAGGCGCAGCTTGTAGGCGTAGTGATAGGCCACCTGCTTCGCGAGATAGGAAGCGATGGCGCGCCGGATCTGCATCTGCGTCGGATCGAAGCCGAGAACGCGGCGCCGCAGGATGCCCATCTCCCTGACGCCGAGCGCGTAGGTCGAAGCCGTCTTCTGTGCATCGTGGATGCGGAAGCAGGCGAGAAATCGTGGCAGGCGCACGAATTTGAATTCCGCGGCTTGCGCCCGCAGGATGAAATCCCAATCCATCGCGTAGTGGAGGCTCTCGTCGATGGGCCCGATCCTGTCCCACACGCGCTTGCGCCAGAACATCGTCTCCTGCGGGATGTAGTCGGCATATTGCAAAGCCTTGCCGTCATGCGGCGGCAGCACGGCGCGTCCAACCTCGAGCCCCTCGCGGTCGACGAAGACGCGATGGCCGTAGACGACGTCGACATCGGGATGCGCCATGAAGTAGTCGGCGACATAGGCGAGCGCTCCGGGCAGCAGCATATCGTCGCTGTTGAGATAGGCCATGATCTCGCAATCGGCACCGGCGAAGCCGAGATTGATGGCGTTCGACTGCCCCTTGTCCGGCTCGCTCGTCCAGCTGATGCTCTCACCTCGGCTCTTCAGGAGATCGATCGTGCCGTCGATCGAGGCGCCGTCCTGCACGTGATAAGTCAGCTTCGGATAGTTCTGACTGACGATGCTCTCGATCGTGGCGTCGAGATATTGCGCATGATTGTAGCTTGGCGTGACCATCGTGATCCGCGGCGCATTCGCCGGGATCGCAGGCGCACGCGGGAAGGCAGTCAGGTTGAGCAGGCGCGGCGGATATTGCTCGAAGGTCCACATCGGCGGTCGTCGCCAGAGGCTCCGCAGCGAGGATCGTCTCTGTCCGGCAGCAATGAGGTCCTGATTCCGTTCCAGGAGCGCGACACGATTTTCGAGTTGCTCCAGCCGCTGTTCGAGGCGCTGCCTGAACTCGTCGTCCATTACAGGTTGTCCTGAAAATTACAGCGTCAAAAGATCAATCGGCTGTTCTTACAGGTCTATAGGAGACGACGCCAGTTCAGCGGCCCGATCAAGCGCGGTTCCCCGGCTGTTCGGCGCGGTCTCTATCGATCCCGGATGGCCGATTGCGAACCGCTATTCACCTGTTTCGATCAAGGTGGCATGCAGGGTGTAGCGCTCGGGTCCGGGCGTGACGGCGTCGAAGGGCCAGCAGGTTGTGAGCACCAGCTCGACATCCTGCGCCGCGGGATCGATGCCGGACTCATCGAAGCGAACCACAGCGGAGGAATCCGCCCGATAGCGAAAGTGCTTTCCGTCACGGCGTGTGACATCGATTACGTCACCAATGGCGACATTCCGCAGGAAGCGGAAATGTGTATCGCGATGCGCGGCATATACCGCAATGCCGCGCTCGCCGGCATCAGCCGTTTGGTGGATATGGCCGGGTCCGAAGGCGAGGGCCTGGCCGCTGGTGCCTTCCAGCACGATCGCGCTGGCGCCGATCCGCTTCACCTCGATCCGTGCGACCGGCCAGGTGTCGGCCCATGACCATGGCTTGACCACGCCGCCGGTCGCAACGCTCCTGTCGAACGCGCGCTCCAGCAGCACCTGCGCGAGCCAGGCCTTGGCATGGGTGTAGGCGCCGTCGCCGAACAGGATGAGGCCGGCAAGTGCAAGAGCGAGAGGAGAGATCAGGCGGAGCATTGTTTCCACACGCGTCATTGCGAGCGCAGCGAAGCAATCCAGAATCCTTCCGGGGAGGCAGCCTGGATTGCTTCGCTGCGCTCGCAATGACGGCAAGAAGAAAAAGGCGCGCGCGGCCGTTGCCATGGGACGGGCAGCCGCGCGCGCTAACAGAGGAGTTCGGGGGGGCTCCTCTCTCAAGCGGCGTCAGTGAGCAAGGGCTGACGCCGGTTGAACACGTACAGGATCAGGGCGAGCACGATCAGGATGAAACCTGCGATCATCTTGAGCTCGGCCGAGGTCGCGGTCTTGGGCAGGCGGATCGCATCCGGCGCGGCGGGCGTCGGCCGCCTCGTCGTCGGCTGGTTGCGCGCATCCGCATGGCGTTCGCGCAATTGTGTGGGCGTCAGGTGCGGTCGCTCGCCAAAGACCTTCTCGAAATCCCAGCCGGCCGGCAGGTTGAGCGGCAGCTCGCTGAGCTTGAGCGGCTCGCCCTCGGGGCGGCTCGGCGTCTTGTCGACCGCGACGAGGCTGGTGAGCCGCGTGACGATCTGGTGGTCGAGCGCCAGCGCGAGGATCGCCTTGTCGGAGTCTTCGGGCGTCATCTCGCGCATGGTACGCGCCACCTCGGCGTCGCCGATCTTGCGCTTGGCCCAGAGTTTTGACAGGCCCTTGCCTTCAGCGGCGCTTTGCAGCGGCAGCGTCACCGACCACGGGCGGTCGCCGACACGTCCCTTGATCTCGAGCGAGCCGGCGAGCTTGTCGAGCTTTGCCGCCAGCACCAGCGGTTCGTCGCGATAGACGTCGGGAATGATCGCAGGCGTCACGTCCGCCTTGGCATCGGAGAACTCTACGCTGAGCCCGGTCACCGCGGGGTTCTCCAGCTTGGCGAACAGGCCGCGCATGCGCTCCTCGACCTGCTCGACGGAGCCGATATGGGTGAAGGCGCCGCGGCCGAGCTCGGCGGCGCGCGTCATCAGATAGGTGTTGGGTGCGGATCCGATGCCGACCATGAACACGCGCGAGCGGCCCCGCATCGCAGTGATCGTTTCAAACAATTGCTGCTCGTTGCCGATCGCACCATCGGTCAGGAACACCACCTGGCGGACCATGCTGGTGTCGCCAGCCTTGTCGGTCAGCGCCGCGCGCATCGCCGGCACCATCTCAGTGCCGCCGCGCGCCTGCAAGGTACTGACGAACGACGTGGCTTCACCGACATGCGTGGCGTCGGCCGGCACGGAGGCCGGGAACAGCACGTCCATGGTGTCGTCGAAGCGGATGACGTTGAAGCGGTCGTTCGGTTGAAGGCGGGAGAGCGCGTAAGTCAGGCTGGCCTTGGCCTGAACGATCGACGTACCGCCCATCGAGCCCGAATTGTCGATCACGAACACAACCTCGCGCGGCAGCGGCTTTTGCGTCGCCTGCTCGGCACTGGGCGGGGTGACGAAGGCGAGCAGATAGTCGGCATCGCCGACACGCTCGCGGAACAGGCCAACCGACGGAGCCTTCTCCGCGGCCGGCTTCCAGGTCAGCTCGAAATCGCGGTCGGCGGCCACGGCGCCGTCAGCGAGCGTGACGATTCGCGTCGCATTGTCCGGGCTCTCGACCTTGACGTTATGGTGGGGACTCCTGACCTCGCCGAGCGCGAAGCCTGCCTGCAGGCGGACCGTGATGCTGGTCGGATTGACCGGCGCGTTCCTGGCGGGATCCAGCACCGGTGGCGAGATGCGGTCGCGGTCCGGCACCGGCTCCGAATTGGTCGCGCCCCAGCCCGAGCCGTCCTTGCGGAAGTCGACGCTCTGCACGATCGGCGCCGGATTGTAGCGCGGCCCGACCACCAGCGGCAGCCGCAGCGAATATTCATTGCCGGATTGATGCACCGGTTCCTGATATTCGATCTGCACCAGCACGGTTTCGCCGGGGCCGATATTGGCGACCGAATTGGTGAAGATGTTCGGCCGCTCCTGCTCCGTGAGCGCGGCCTTCTGGCCGGCACGGCGCGCCTGCTCGTAGATCACGCGTGCCTGCTGCCGCTCCTTGATGTCGCCGATGATGACGCGGTCACCGACCACCATCTTCAGCGTGTCGACGGCGCCGCCGGTGGGAAGCGGATAAACGTAGGTCGCCTCGACCCAGTCCTTGGTCGGATTGCGGAAGACCTGGGTGACGCGGGCGCGCAGCGTCGGGCCTGATACCGTGATGTCGACGTCGATGCCGAGGCGGATCGCCTCCGCGTAGGCGCCGTCCTCCTTCAGGAGAAGGGTGCCGGATTTGGCATCGCCGGGCTGGAGCAGGCTGGCCTGCTCCGTCGTCGCCGACCATCCGGGCTCAAGACTCACGAGCAGGGCCACGAAGGCGACCAGCATCACCGCGATGCCCTGCACCAGAAGAAACAATCCGAGCTTGATCAGCCGCCCCAGCATGGGGTGCTCGTCGCTGTCGGCTGTGTCGTAGCTATCCATTTCGCCTGCTCCCGAAGGGTGTTCGCTGGCTCCGAGCATCCGTCGGGAGCGCCTGAATGCGCGAGCAGAATGATCGGCAATGTTCCGCCGCGGCCGGCCCGGGCAGGCCAAGGCCGGGATGGCCATGTACGGTTTTGTGCTGGTTTGTCCGCCCTGCTAGACTGGCGTCCGTGGAGCAGGGCTGACGATGCAGATGCAGGATAAAGTCACCGACGGACAGCTTTCGGACGAGCAGAGCCGCGAGATCGCGGAGACCATTCGCGAGGAGCTCGCCAGGCGCCGGATTTCCCGGCAGGCGTTGGCCGAGCAGGCCAAGCTCAGCCTGTCGACGCTGGAGAAGGTGCTCGGTGGCCGGCGGCCGTTCACGCTGGCAACGACCGTGCGGCTGGAGCAGGCGCTGGGCGTCTCCTTGCGTAAAAGCACCGCCGTGGTGACGCCTCCGGCCGCAAACGATGTCGCGCCCGACAGCCTCGGCTCCTATGCGCATCGCGCGGTGACCTGGCTCGAGGACGTCTACATCACGCTGCGGCCGTCCTTCGGCGACAAGGATGCGATCTTCGCCTATCGCACCGAGATCGTCTGGGAGCCGAAGGTGTCTTCACTGGTGTTCCGCGAGGGCGAGCGGACCGATGCCGCCTATGAGCATACCGGCGAAGTTGCTGTGCCGCATCAGTCCGGCTTCATCTATCTCGTCATCATCAAGCACGGCCAGCACCGCGTGATCACGGTGTCGCGGCCGACGGTTGCCGGCGAGATGTACGGCATCATCTCGACGCTCCGCGCCGGACCCGGCTCGCAACTGACGCCGATCGCGGCGCCGATCGCCTATGTGCCGCTCCGCAATGTCGCGAAGCCATCCCTGGGACGGGTCGGCCCCGACGATGCCAACCACGCATTGTATGGAAAGCATCTGCGCCGCACGGTGGAGGAATCGTTCGCGTTGTTTCTGTCGGTATAGTTCGCGAGAAGGAGTCCGGAATGGCGTCGCGTGCGTCTATAAGGGAACATGCAGAACGTGCCCGCACCATACGGCGGTGAATCTCCGCTGTTCTCCATCATCATCCCGCTGGAACATCACCGCGGGCAGTGGGAGCTGTCCTGGCTCGGCTGGACGTCGCAAACCGCCGACAAATCGCTTTACGAAATCATTCTGGTGGTGCCGCCTGATTTCAAGGCACTCAACGAGCTGAAGGCGCTGGCCGGCGGCAAAGCGCGCCTCGAGTTCACCAATTCGGACCATGACATCGGGCTCTGCGCCTTCGGCGCCGCCAAGGCCCGCGGCAAATATCTGTTCTTCACGGAGTCGCATTGCCGGCCCGAGCCTGACGTGATGGAGGCCTGCATCCGCGCGATCGGCGCGCGTCCCGACTGGGCTGGGTTCTCCTGTCAGTCGGTGCCGATCTGCCATAACCGGCTGTCCGTGGCGGAGGCCGCCATGTACCAGGCCGACATCGAGTTCGGCATGAAGCAGCATCCCTGGCGCAAGGTGCTGGACCAGTGCTTCGTGACGCGGCGCGACGTCTATTGGGAATGCGGCGGCCTGCGCGAGGAGCTCGGTCATTTCGCCGAATGGGTGCTCGCCGCCGCGTATCACGCGGGGGGCCATACGATCGGCTATCTCGAGGAGGCGCGCTTCCATCATTACTATATCGGCGAAATCGGCGAGCTGAAGACATTCACGCTCGATTTTGTGCGGGGCGAGATCCGCTATCTCAGCGAAGCGCGCAACGATCCCGGCAGCGAGCTGCTCGAAACTCCGGTCGAGTGGAGCAGCCGCGGCGATTTCAACGTCGCGCTCGCGCGTAGCGCCCTTGCTGCACGGATGCGCGCGGGCCGCGTGACCGGCGAAGGCCTGCAGGCGATCGGGCGTTGGGGCGCGATCGCACTGGCCGGCGACCGCCTTGCGCTTGGTCTTGCACGTGTGTCGGCAGGCTATGCGCGCTGCAGTCTGACCCTGCTCACCATGGGCGGCTCTCGCGGCAGCATCGCGCGCTGGCTGAAGCGTTATATCGCCGCGCTGATCCACTATCAGCGCCTCTATTGTATCCGTGGCATTCGGGGGAGCCTTGGCGGAGCTGCGCAGAATCTCGGCGATCAGATGGTCGCACAGGCCGGCTTCCATGCCTGGGAGGTCTGGCAGGGCCGCAGCTTCCGCTGGAGCGAGCCGGAAGCCGCCTTGCGGATCGAGGCGCCGCCTGGGCGCGCCATCATTCGCATCGCGTCGCCGGAGATTCGCGGGCCGCTGGATCGGATCGGCGTGCAGTTCTATCTCGACGGCATGCGCGTTGCGGATGCTGCGACCGCGATCGACGCGGGTGCCTTCGTTCTTCAGCTCGATCTGCCGCCATCGGGCGGGGCGATCCTGGCATGGGCCTGTCCGCGTTTTGCGGCCATCGATGACCCGCGCCGGCTCGGCCTGCCGGTCGCGGGGATCGACGTCAGTGCAGGCGAAGACGTCAGCTGGACGTCTCCACCCGTTGCTGCGATGCGTGGCTAGCCGCCCGTTTCGGCGCTGATGATGTCGCCGAACAGCTCCCACTGGCCCTTCTTGAACCGCCACATCTTGAGCTGCTCGATTGGCGCGAAGTCGGTGGCCGAGGTGTTGATCTTGATCCCCGGGATCAGCGTGTCAGGGACGAAGTCCTTGAGGCTCGAGGCCTGCTTCATCACGTTCTCACGGGTCAGATTGTCACCCGACTGCTTCAGCACCTGCACCATCGTCTGGGCCGCGGCATAGGCGTACACCAGATTGGCATCCGAGATGTTCGCGCCGGGCATGTACTTGTCGATGAAGGTCATGAACTTCTTCATGCCCTCGTCGTCCTTCCACTGCGGGTCCGACGCATCCTTCAGATAGCCGGCCGACAACACGCCTTCGGATGCCTCGAGGCCGGCCGGCTTCATCACCGCGCCGATCGACACCGAGACGTCGGTCATCAGGTGCATCGGCCTCCACTCCAGCTCCGCGATCTTCTTGATGGCCTGCGCCGCGAATTTCGGGGTCGCGATGTTCACGAAGACATCGGCGCCGGTGCCCTTGAGCTTGACGATATGGGCGTCGATCGACGGCTCCGAGGTCTCGTAGCTCTCCTCGGCCACGATCAGCTTCGATGCCTTGTCGCCGAACACGTCCTTGATGCCGGCGAGGTAGTCCTTGCCGAAATCGTCGTTGGCATAGAAGATCGCGACCTTCGCGTCCGGCTTCTCCTTCAGAATGTATTTTGCGAAGATCTGTGCCTCGACCCGGTAGCTCGGCTGGAAGCCCATGGTCCAGGGAAAGTTCTTCGGGTCGTTCCACTTGCTCGCGCCGGTGGCGAGGAAGAGCTGCGGCACCTTCTTGGAATTGTGATATTTCTGCACGGCGGTCTGGGTCGGCGTGCCCAGCGCGTTGAAGACCAGGAAGACCTCGTCGCTCTCGATCAGCTTGCGGATCTGCTCCACGGTCTTCGGCGGCGAGTAGCCGTCGTCATAGGAGATCCAGTTGATCTTGCGGCCGTTGATGCCGCCCTGGTCGTTGATCATCTTGAAATAGGCTTCCTCGGTCTTGCCGATGATGCCGTAGGCGGACGCGGGACCGGAATAGGCCTCGACATTGCCGATCTTGATCTCGGTGTCGGTGACGCCGGTGTCGTACGCCTTCTGCGCATACGCGGACGGGATCGCAAGCAGCGTCAACGCCGTTGCTGCGGCAAGCAGGGAGAGTTTCTTGTTCATGAAAATTCCTTGGGGTTTTCTTTGCGGTTTCTTCTGGGTTGGAGCAGGCACGTCAGAAACGAAGAAGCGCCCGCAAGGGGCGCTTTGATCAGGCGTTCGCGACTTTCTTGTCGACTTCGGACGCCACCGAGAATTCTTTCCGCAAGGTCGGCTTGTGGATCTTGCCGGTGGCGTTGCGCGGGAGCGCATCGACGAACCGCACCTGTCGCGGGCATTTGAAGCGCGCGAGATTGGCCGCGCAGTGCGCAAAGACATCCGCCTCGGTCAGCCGCTGACCGGGCTTGGCTGCGACGATGGCGAGCCCCACTTCGCCCCATTGCGGATCGGGAATGCCGATCACGGCGGCTTCCGCGATCGCGGTGAGCTGATGCAGGACGTTCTCGACCTCGGCCGGATAGACGTTCTCGCCGCCTGAGATGTACATGTCCTTCCAGCGGTCGACGATATAGTAGAAGCCTTCCTCGTCGACGCGCGTCGCATCGCCCGTGTGCAGCCAGCCGTCGGTGAAGGACGTCTTGTTTGCCTCCGGCCTGTTCCAGTAGCCCGGCGTGATGTTCGGGCCCTTGACCCAGAGCTCGCCGAGTTCGCCGACATCGGCATCGCTGCCGTCGGGTCGCACGATCCGCACCTCGGTGTGCAGCACCGGCTTGCCGGCCGAGCCCGCCTTGCGCGCCGCATCCTCGCGATCCAGTACCAGCACGGCCGGCGAGGTCTCGGTCATGCCGTAGCCCTGCTGCAGCGCGACCCCGCGTGCCTCCCACACTTTCAGCAGCGGCACCGGCATCGGCGCGCCGCCGACACCGCAGACGATCAACCGGGTCAGGTCAGTCGTCGCGAAGGCCGGATGCTGTGCCATGAACTGGTAGATCGCGGGCACGCCGAAGAACACGTTGATGCCCTGCGCGGGATCGTTGATCAGGCCGAGCGCCGTGCCGGGATCGAAGGCGCGCATGATCATCACGGTGCCGCCGGCATGCAGCACCGGGTTGGTGTAGCAATTGAGCCCGCCGGTGTGGAACAGCGGCAGCACCGTGAGCAGCACCGAGGCCGGGCCGATGCAGGCGGGACCGCCGAGATTGACGCAATTCCAGAAGGTCATGCCATGGGTGATGGTCGCGCCCTTGGGATGGCCCGTGGTGCCCGACGTGTACATGATGGTCGAGACGTCATCGAGCGTGACCTCCTCGGCGCGGGCGAGCGGCTTGGCGGACGCGATGCCGGTCTCGTAAGCGCCGCCGGGGCCGAGCAGCAGGCTGGTCGCGACGTTGCAGAGTTTTGCGACGTCGAGCGCAGTCTCGGCGAGATCAGTGTCGTGAATCATCACCTTCGGCGCGCAATCGCCGGTGATGAACTGGAGCTCGGGAACGGTGAGGCGGGTGTTCAGCGGCACGAAGACCGCGCCGAGCCGTCCGCAGGCGAACTGCACCTCCAGCGTGTCGGTCGTGTTCAGCGCCAGCACCGCGACGCGGTCGCCGCGCGACACCTTGAGTGCGTCACGGAGAAATCCGGCCAGGCGCGAGACGCGGGCATCGAGCTGCGAATAGGTGAAGCGGCGCTCGCTCGCGAGGTCGATCACCGCGACCTTGTCAGGCGTGCGGCGGCCGTGATGGACGATCCAGTCGTAATAACGAACGGCCAAAATCCCTCCCTCGGCGGTCTTGTGCCGCCTGCGTCCCTATTTGCCGGGCACCATGCCCGGCGTGGCCCTGGGGCCAGCCGGAGTTTGTGCGCACGTCTTTTTTTGCCCCGGAGTTGGCCTGCGAGCGGCGAAAATCGTCTTGCGTTGAGTTGCTAGGCCCTAGGCTGCGTGGGGTGGTTCCCCCGGTCAGCCACTCTGCGCAAGTGAGCGGCAGATGTTCCGGCCATGGTGGACAACACGAATCCGCCAGCAGGGCGAAACGACAATGAAGAGCCCGTTTTATACCGCCGAGCATGATGCCTTCCGCGAGGTGATGCGCCGCTTCGTCGAGAAGGAGATCACGCCCTTTGCCCATGAATGGGACGAGGCCGGTGAATTTCCCCGCGTGCTCTATCGCAAGGCGGCCGAGATTGGCCTGTTGGGGCTCGGATTCCCCGAGGAATATGGCGGGATCGCAGCCGACCAGTTCATGAAGATCGTGGCGAGCCAGGAATTGGCGCGTGCGGGGGCCGGCGGGGTCAGCGCCAGCCTGATGAGCCACACCATCGGCTCGCCGCCGATCGCGCGGGCGGCGCGCCCGGAGGTCAAGGCACGCGTGCTGCCGCAGGTGCTGTCGGGCGAGAAGATCTCCGCGTTGGCGATCACCGAGCCGGGCGGCGGCTCCGACGTCGCGAACCTCCGCACCAGGGCGCGGCGCGATGGCGATCACTACGTCGTGACCGGCGAGAAGACCTTCATCACCTCAGGGATGCGCGCCGATTATCTGACCGTTGCGGTGCGTACAGGCGGCGAGGGCGCCGGCGGCGTCAGCCTGCTTCTGATCGAGGGTGACACGCGCGGCCTGTCACGGACGAAACTGAAGAAGATGGGCTGGTGGGCCTCCGACACCGCGACGCTGCATTTCGATGACTGCCGCGTGCCGGCCGAAAACCTGATCGGCGAGGAAGGCCAGGGCTTCAAGATCATCATGCGGAATTTCAACAGCGAGCGCATGGGCATGGCGGCCGGCTGCACCGCCTTCGCGCGGGTCTGCCTCGACGAGGCGATCGCCTATGCCAAGGAGCGCAAGACTTTTGGCAAGCCGCTCGCCCAGCACCAGGTCATCAGGCACAAGATCGTCGACATGGCGCAGAAGGTCGCGGCATCCCAGTCGATGCTGGAATTACTGGCCTGGCGGCTGGAGCAGGGCGAGAGCCCGGTCGCCGAAATCTGCATGATGAAGAACCAGGCGACGCAGACCATGGCGTTCTGCGCCTCCGAGGCCGTCCAGATCTTCGGCGGCGCCGGCTTCATGCGCGGCATCAAGGCCGAGCGCATCTACCGCGAGGTCAAGGTCAACGCCATCGGCGGCGGGACGGAGGAGATCATGAAGGATCTGGCGTCGCGGCAGATGGGATTATAGCCGCTTTCTCCGTCATGCCCGGGCTCGTCCCGGGCATCCACGTTCTTGCTGCCGGGTGACGAAGACGTGGATGGCCGGGACAAGCCCGGCCATGACGAGCACATTAGAGATACCGAGAGCTGAGCTGACAAAAATGCCATTCACCGCCGACCACGACGACATCCGCCGTTCCCTGCAAAAATTCATCGCCAACGAGATCAATCCTCATGTCGATGACTGGGAGAAGGCCGACATCTTCCCGGCGCATGAGCTGTTCAAGAAGATGGGCAGCCTCGGTTTCCTCGGCTTGAACAAGCCGGTCGAGTTCGGCGGCTCCGGCCTCGATTATTCCTATGCGCTGATGATGGCGGAGGAGCTTGGCGCCATCACCTGCGGCGGCGTGCCGATGGCGATCGGGGTCCAAACCGACATGGCAACGCCGGCGCTGGCGCGGTTTGGCTCCGACGAGGTGCGGCGCGAATTCCTCAGCCCCTCGATATCAGGCGATTACGTCGCCTGCATCGGCGTCTCCGAGCCCGGCGCCGGCTCGGACGTCGCCTCGATCAAGACCAATGCGCGCTCTGACGGCGACGACTACGTCATCAACGGCGGCAAGATGTGGATCACCAACGGCACCCAGGCCGACTGGATCTGCCTGCTCGCCAACACCGGCGATGGGCCGGTTCACCGCAACAAGTCGCTGATTTGCGTGTCCATGAAGAGCAAGGGCGTCACGGTGGCGCGAAAGCTCGACAAGATGGGCATGCGCTCGTCAGACACCGCGCAGATCTTCTTCGACAATGTCCGCGTGCCCAAGCGCAACCGGATCGGCGAGGAGGGCAAGGGGTTTACCTACCAGATGATCCAGTTCCAGGAGGAGCGGCTCTGGGGCGCGGCGGCCTGCCTGAAGGCGCACGAATACATCATCAACGAGACCATCGAGTACACCCGCAACCGCAAGGCCTTCGGGAAGTCGATCCTCGACAACCAGGTCGTGCACTTCAAGCTCGCGGAGATGCAGACCGAAGTCGAGCTGTTGCGCGCGCTGATCTATCGCGCCGCCGAGCAGCTCGTGGCTGGCGAGGACGTAACCAAGCTTGCGACCATGGCCAAGCTCAAAGCCGGCCGGCTCGGCCGCGAGCTCACCGACGCCTGCTTGCAATATTGGGGCGGAATGGGCTTTACCAACGAGACGCCGGTCAGCCGTGCCTATCGCGACAGCCGGTTGACGTCGATCGGCGGCGGTGCCGACGAGGTCATGCTGATGGTCCTGTGCAAGATGATGGGCACGCTGCCCGGCAGTAAAGGTATTTCCTGATGATCACGCTCTATCACTGCGATGCCGCGCGCTCGTTCCGTCCGCTCTGGATGCTGGAGGAGATGGGGCTTCCATATGAATTGAAGATGCTGCCGTTCCCGCCGCGGGTCTTCGCCAAGGAGTACCTTGCGCTCAATCCGCTCGGCACCATTCCCTTCATGGTCGACGGCGAGACGAAGATGACCGAGTCCTCCGGCATCTGCCATTACCTCGGCATCAAGCACGGACCGACGCCGTTGATGGTCGGACCCGAAGATCCCGCCTATGGCGCGTTCCTGAACTGGATGTATTTCAGCGATGCCACGTTAACCTTCCCGCAGACGCTGGTGCTCCGATACACCCAGCTCGAGCCGGAGGAGCGCCGCAATCCGCAGGTCGCAGGCGATTATGCGAAATGGTTCCTGGGGCGCCTGCGCGCGGTCGAGGCGGCGACGGCCAATGCCGAAACATTGTGCGCAGGTCGCTTCACCGCCGCTGACATTGTCATCGGCTACGCGCTCCGGCTTGCCAACAACGTCGGACTCGCCAAGGATTTCGGGCCAAATGTCGCAGCCTATTGGGCGCGGCTGCAGCAGCGCGACGGATTCAAGCGCGCGGTTGCCGCGGAGCAGAAGGCCGGCGTCGAGCAGAATGTTGCGCCGCGCGTGAGGGCGTAAGCATTCCGTAGGATGGGACTGCGGTCTCATCGCGGTTCCGGGACGACTGATCATCGTCGCGGAATGGTAATCTTTTGCGCGCCATGACAGCGCTATCGCGCCGTGACAGCGCCCAAATTTCCGCTAAGGTGACCTCCGTCCGCAGCGGCCAAAGAGCCGCGCGAGGAGGATCCCAATGGAAGATAACGGTCGCGAATCCGACCATCTGATGCTGATCACGCCGGAGCGGGTATTCTATGCCGGCCTGCTCGGCCGTCCCCGCAAGCGCACCCCCGGCTGCTGCCACGTCTATGTCGCGGTGAAGGGCAGCCTGCATCTGACGATCGACGACGTTCTCGCCACCGGCGAGCTGTTCGTGACCCTGCCGAACCAGCGGCATTCCATCGCCAGCGACTACCGCACTGCAATCAGCGTGACGCTCGAGCCGGAAAGCATGCCGGACGGCGTGATCGAGGCCTTGGCCGCGCGGCTGACCGGACCCGACCGGGCCGTCTATGCCCGCAAGATCCTCGCTGCCTACACGCTGCTGCGCCAGCGCCGCTATGGCGACATCACCACCGCCGAATTCGACGAGATGTGCTTTGGCGAGGCGTTGCCACGTCGCGTGCTCGATCCGCGCGTGATGCGCGCCGTCGCCCGCATCGGCCGCTTCTCCGGCGAGCCGGTGACGGCGGATACGTGCGCGGCGGAAGCGGGGCTCTCGGCCTCGCGCTTCCTGCATCTGTTCAAGGAAGAGACCGGCATCTCGTTCCGCTCCTTCCGCGCCTGGAAGCGTGCGCGGCATTTGCTGCACTTCGCCAACCAGGATCTCAATCTCGCCCATCTCGCGCAGGACATCGGCTATCCCGACTCCACCCATTTCAGCCATTCGATCCGCCGCTTCTATGGATTGAAGCCGCGCGCGATCTTCGTCGGCTCGCGTGATCTCGCGATCTACCGCAGCACCGAGACGGTGAGGCTCGCCGAGGCGAGTTAGGCGCGCTCTCGTAGGGTGGGCAAAGCGAAAGCGTGCCCACCATCTTCGTTCAGCGCCAAGATATGGTGGGCACGGCGCGAGAGCGCCTTTGCCCACCCTACGATAGCTGGTCTTTAGCTAGCTTCTCCGCGCAAGAAGCCGCATGCCCGCGCGCCCCATGATCGCAAGCGTTGAATTCTCAACGTGCGAGACATTTTTGGCATGAGCGACAAGGCCGTCATCACCTGCGCGCTGAACGGCGTGCTCACCGACCCGAAGCAGCACAACGTGCCTGTGACGCCCGAGCAGATGGCACGCGAAGCCAAGGCTGCGTTCGATGCCGGCGCCAGCATCATGCACATCCATCTGCGCCAGCAGGCACCGGACAAGGGGCACCTGCCGTCCTGGGACGTGAGCGTCAGCAAGGAGATTCAGCAGGCCATCCGCGAGGCCTGCCCGGGCGTCATCATCAATCACACCTCGGGCGTCTCGGGGCCGAACTACAGCGGCGCGCTCGACTGCATCCGCGAGACCAGGCCCGAGATCGCGGCCTGCAACGCCGGCTCGCTGAACTATCTGAAGGTGAAAGCCGACAACACCTGGGCCTGGCCGCCGATGATGTTCGACAACGCGGTCGAGAAGGTGAAGGACTATCTCGACGTCATGAACGCGGTCGGGACCATCCCCGAGTTCGAATGTTTCGACGTCGGCATCGTCCGCTGCGTCGGCATGTACCATCAGGTCGGCATGTACAAAGGTCCGCTTGAATATAATTTCGTGATGGGCGTTGCCTCCGGCATGCCGTCCGATCCTGATCTGCTGCCGATCCTGATCAAGCTGAAGCGCCCAGAGGCGCATTTCCAGGTCACCGCGATCGGCCGCGAAGAGATCTGGCCGCTGCACCAGCGCTGCGCCGAGCTCGGCGGCCATCTCCGCACCGGCCTGGAGGACGCCTTCTATCTCGCCGACGGCAAGAAGGTGACCTCGAACGGCCAGTTGATCGAGGCCATCGCCGCCTGCGCCCGCCGTGCGGGCCGCGAGATCGCAAGCCCCGCCGAAGCGCGGAAGATCTTTGGGACGAATAGGTAAGGTATCGCCTCAACCGTCATTGCGAGCGAAGCGAAGCAATCCAGGGTCTTTCCGCGGTGACGGTCTGGATTGCTTCGTCGCTTCGCTCCTCGCAATGACGAGCAGGATAGAGTTATGTCCATTCTCGACAACACCATTTCCCCCGGCAGCACTGGCTATCATGCCAATCGCGACGGCATGCTCGCGCTGATCGACCGCATGCGCGCGCTGGAAGAGCGCACGCGTGCGGCGTCGGCGGCGGCA
The DNA here is from genome assembly GCF_052076025.1 of Bradyrhizobium sp. 956_D2_N1_4. NCBI lineage: Bacteria > Pseudomonadati > Pseudomonadota > Alphaproteobacteria > Hyphomicrobiales > Nitrobacteraceae > Bradyrhizobium > Bradyrhizobium sp. 956_D2_N1_4. The sequence goes on from NZ_CP197237.1 coordinate 8,085,171, forward strand.
AAGGATCGCTTCCACAAGCGCGGCCAGCTGCTGCCGCGCGAACGCGTCGCGCTGGTGCTCGATCCCGGCGCGCCCTTCATCGAGCTGTCGACGCTCGCCGGCTACATGTTCGACGTATCAGATGCGAACAAGAGCGTGCCCGGCGGCGGCGTCATCTCCGGCATCGGCTTCGTCTCCGGCGTCCGCTGCATGGTCAGCGCCAATGACGCCGGCATCGATGCCGGTGCGCTCCAGCCTTACGGCCTCGACAAGACGCTGCGGGTGCAGGAGCTCGCGCTGGAGAACAAGCTGCCTTACGTCCAGCTCGTCGAAAGCGCCGGGGCCAATCTGCTGCGCTACCGCGTCGAGGACTTTGTTCGCGGCGGCAACATCTTTCGCAATCTCGCGCGGCTTTCCGCTGCGGGGCTGCCGGTCGTCACCGTGACGCACGGTTCGTCGACCGCGGGCGGCGCCTACCAGACCGGCCTGTCCGATTACATCGTCATGGTCCGCGGCCGCACCCGCGCCTTCCTTGCCGGGCCGCCGCTGCTGAAGGCAGCGACAGGCGAGATCGCGACCGAGGAAGAGCTTGGCGGTGCCGAGATGCACACCCAGGTCTCCGGCCTCGGCGATTATCTCGCGGAGGACGACCGCGATGCGCTGCGCATCGCGCGCGAGATCATGGCGGCGCTGGAATGGGAGCGGCCGGGCCGGGCGGTTTCACAGTTCAAACCGCCGCGCTACGACCAGGACGAGCTGCTCGGCATCATGCCGATGGACCACAAGCGCACCGTCGACATGAAGCAGGTGATCGCGCGCATCGTCGACGATTCCGACTTCACCGAGATGGCGCCCAATTACGGCCCCGCCACCGTCTGCGGTCACGCCCGCATCGAAGGCCAGGCGATCGGCATCATCACCAACAACGGCCCGCTCGATCCCGCCGGCGCCAACAAGGCGACGCATTTCATCCAGGCCTGCTGCCAGACCCGCACGCCGCTGCTCTATCTCAACAACACCACCGGCTACATGGTCGGCAAGGCCTATGAAGAAGCCGGCATGATCAAGCACGGCTCGAAGATGATCCAGGCGGTCACGTCGGCGACGGTGCCGCAGATCACCATCTATTGCGGCGCCTCGTTCGGCGCCGGCAATTACGGCATGTGCGGACGCGGCTTCCATCCGCGCTTCTGTTTCTCCTGGCCCAACGCCAAGACCGCCGTGATGGGCGGCGAGCAGGCGGCGGAAACCATGGCGATCGTGACCGAGGCCGCTGCCGCGCGCCGCGGCAAGCCGGTCGAGAAAGAAAAGCTCGACGCGATGAAGGCGCAGATCATCGGCGTCTTCGACGGCCAGATGGACGTGTTCTCGACCAGCGCGCGCGTGCTCGACGACGGCGTGATCGATCCGCGCGACACCCGCGCGGTGCTGTCCGAGGTGCTCGCGATCTGCCGCGAGGGCGATGCGCGCACGCCCCAGCGCATGCAATTCTCGGTGGCCCGCCCATGAGGAACGGATCAGTGCAAAACCGGCCGTTCTTCAGGGTTTTGGTTGCCAATCGCGGCGAGATCGCGCTGCGCGTGATGCGGAGTGCGCGGCAGCTCGGCCTCGGCGTCGTTGCGGTCTATTCGGATGCCGATCGTGATGCGCTCCACGTGCGGCAGGCCGACCAGGCCGTGCGCATCGGCGAAGCCCTGCCGGCGCAATCCTATCTCAACATTCCCGCGATCATCGCCGCGGCCAAGGCGAGCGGCGCGGATGCCGTCCATCCCGGCTACGGCTTCCTCGCCGAGAACGAGGACTTTGCCCAGGCGTGCAAGGAGGCCGGCCTCGTCTTCATTGGACCGTCGCCGCAGGCGATCGAGGCGATGGGTAACAAGGCTGGCGCCAAGGAGATCATGAGGAAGGCCGGCGTGCCCTGCGTGCCCGGCTATCAGGGCGCCGACCAAAGCGACGAGGTCATGCTCGCAGAAGCCAAAAAGATCGGCTTCCCCGTGATGATCAAGGCGGTTGCGGGCGGCGGCGGCCGCGGCATGCGGCTCGTCACCGATGCTGCATCCTTCCCCGATGCGCTGCGCAGTGCGCGGTCTGAAGCCAAAGCCGCCTTTGGCGATCCGACCGTCATCCTCGAACGCGCCATCCAGAATCCCCGCCACATCGAGATCCAGGTGTTCGGCGATAGCCATGGCAACGCCATCCATCTCGGCGAACGCGACTGCTCGGTGCAGCGGCGACACCAAAAGCTGATCGAGGAGGCGCCATCGCCGGCGGTCACGCCGGAGCTGCGCGCGAAAATGGGTGAGGTCGCTGTCGCCGCAGTCAAGGCGCTGCGCTATGAGGGCGCTGGCACGCTGGAATTCCTGCTCGATGCGAGCGGGGAATTCTACTTCATGGAGATGAACACGCGCCTCCAGGTCGAGCATCCCGTGACCGAGGCGATCACCGGGCTCGATCTCGTCGAGCTGCAGCTGCGCGTCGCGCGCGGCGAGCCATTGCCGGTGAAGCAGCAGGACATCAAGTTCTCAGGCCACGCCATCGAGGTGCGGCTGTGCTCGGAAGATGCCGCGCAGGATTTCATGCCGCAGTCCGGCCGTATGGCCCGCTGGCAGGTGCCTGACAGCGTCCGCGTCGAGCACGCGCTGCAATCGGGCGCAGAGATCCCGCCGTTCTACGATTCCATGATCGCCAAGGTGATCAGCCATGGCGCGACACGGGAGGAGGCGAGGGGGCGGCTGATCGTCGGCCTGGAGCAACTCACTGCATTTGGCGTGACCACCAATCAGGCGTTCCTGATGTCGTGCCTGCGTCATCCCGGATTTGCCAAGGGCGAGGCGACGACAGCCTTCATCGGTACGCATCGCGACGAGTTGCTGGCGCCCTCGGCGAATGCCGCATTCGATACGGCGCTTGCGGGCCTGCTGCTCTACGTCACCAATCCGCGCGCGCCGTCATGGCAAAGCGGACGGAGTCTGGCGGCAACATTTCCGCTACCGGCGAAAGTCGAGATCGCCAGCCACACCCACGAGCTCGAAGTCACGCGTGAGCGCGGTGGCGGGTACATCGTCGCCGCCGACGTCCGTCAGGACAAGTTCGAGATCGACCAGCTCGATCCCGACGCCATCCGCTTCCGCCACGACGGCGTGATGGACAGCGCAAAATTCGTGCGCGACGGCGACCGGCTCTACCTCCAGCATCGCGGCATCCCGCTTGCGGTCACCGACCTCACCCTCGCCGCACCGAAGGCGGCCGCAACCAACGGCGGCGATGGCAAAGTCCGCGCCGCCATGAACGGCCGCGTCGTCGCCGTGCTGGTCAAGCCCGGCGACCGCGTCACCGCCGGTCAACCGGTGATGACCTTGGAAGCAATGAAGATGGAGCACGTCCACAAGGCCGGCATCGACGGCGTGGTCGCCGCGATCGACGTCGCCGAAGGCGAGCAGGTCACGACGGGCAGGATCGTCGCGGAGATCGGGGCGGGTTAGCCTCTCTCCGTCATTGCGAGCGCAGAGAAGCAATCCAGTCTGCATCCGCAGAAGCACTCTGGATTGCTTCGCTGCGCTCGCAATGACGATGGGGAGAGATGCCGTCTCAAACGCGACTCGCTGCCGTGGCTGCACGCGGGCGTCCCAATAAATCCAAATAATTCTAATATGATATTGCCTGTTTGATCTCGCTCACGATTGTTATTGAACATTGTTCAATTCCGGGCTACTAATAATGAGCGATGTCAAATCATGTGGAGGCCTGCATGTTGCGCGCAAATCACCACGCCCGAGAGACCGATGCCCTGCTGCCGTCAGTGTCCCGCCGGTTCTCGTTCGCCCCGCCGCAAGTTCGCGAAAAATATCTGATCGGCGCACTCATCGTCCTGACGCTCGTGGCGCTCCTCGCGCCGGCGTTGCCCGCCTCCGCCTGGCACATCCCACATTTCGTCGACACTCGCACCTGGCTGGGCGTGCCCAACGCCGGCGACGTCCTGAGCAATCTCGCCTTCCTGGCGATGGGCGCTTGGGGCTTGCTGCGCCTGTGTGCCCACCCTGATGCGCCCGCGGGTGCAGGTTGCCTCTTCGTGGGTCTGATCCTCACTTGCATAGGATCGTGCATCTATCATCTGGATCCCGACGCGCCGCAGCGGCTGGTGGCCGATCGTCTCGGTATGGCGGTGGCGTTCGCGGGCTTTCTGGGCATCGCGGCCAGCGAGCGCATCAGCATGCGTGCCGGTCAGGCGGTGGTGGTGCTGGTGACGGTTGCGGGCCTGCTCGCGGCCTGGGTGGCACGCGAGAATCTCACGCCATGGGTGGTCGTGCAGTTCGGCGGCATGGCGTTGGCCGTGGGACTGGCGTTGACACGGCCCCGGCCCGGTGCGCTTGGCGTGTCTCTGGGCGGCGTGATCTTCTTTTACGCGCTGGCCAAGCTTTTCGAGCTGGGTGACGTGACCATATTTGAAGCGACAGGCCACATTGTCTCGGGCCACACGCTCAAGCATCTGGCCGCCGCGCTGGCGGCGTGGCCGGTGATCCGGGCGTTGCGGCCTACTGGCTCCGCCCCGTCCCCTCGTTGAGCAGACACGCCACCTGATGCCCGTCGCCGGCATCCACCAGCGCCGGCCGCTCCGTCTTGCACCGCTCGATCGCAAACCGGCAGCGGGTGTGAAACGCGCAGCCCGATGGCGGATTGACCGGGCTCGGCACGTCGCCGTCGACCAGCGGCGCGAGCTTCTTGGCAAACGGGTTCGCAACCGGCACTGACGCGAGCAGGGCCTGCGTGTAGGGATGGCGCGGGTTGCGGAACAGCTCGTCCTTGCCGGCGATCTCGACGATCCGACCGAGATACATCACGGCGACGCGGTGGCTGATATGGGCGACCACGGCGAGGTCATGCGCGATGAAAAGATAGGAGAAGCCGTGCTGCTTCTGCAGGTCGATCAGGAGATTGATCACCTGCGCCTGGATCGAGACGTCGAGCGCGGAGACCGGTTCGTCGCAGACGATCAGGCGCGGCCCGAGTGCCAGCGCGCGCGCGATGCAGATGCGCTGGCGCTGGCCGCCGGAAAATTGATGCGGGAAGTTGCGCATCTGATCAGGCCGCAGGCCCACCTGCTCGAACAGTTTTGCGGTCCGCGCTTCCAGCTCCTTGCCGCTCGCGAGCCCATGCACGGCGAGCGGCTCGCCGACGATGTCGCCGGCGGTCATGCGCGGATTGAGCGAAGCGAACGGGTCCTGAAACACGATCTGCATCGAGCGGCGATGCGGCCGCAGCGCGGTCTTGGAGAGACGGGTGATGTCCTCTCCGTCAAGGCGGATCTGACCCGAAGTCGGCTCGACCAGCCGCAGCACGCTGCGTGCCACCGTCGACTTGCCGCAGCCGGATTCGCCGACCAGGCCGAGCGTCTCGCCGGTATGAACCGAGAACGAGACGCCGTCGACCGCATGCACGGTGCCGACCTGCCGCCGCAACACGCCGGCGCGCACCGCATAGTGCTTCTTGAGATCGGTGACTTCGAGCAGCGCCTCGGTCATGCCACCTCCGCCACTTCGGCCGCGCGCCAGCACGCCGCGAGATGGCCGCCGCCCCAGTCCTCCAGCGGCGGATATTCGGCCTCGCAACGCTTGATCGCGAGCTTGCAGCGCGGCGCGAAGGCGCAGCCTTTCGGCAGCCGCACCAGCGACGGCACGGTGCCGGGAATTTCGTTGAGCCGCGCCTGCACCGGAACACCTGACGCCGGCACCGCCGGGATCGAGGCCATCAGCCCGCGCGTGTAGGGGTGCTTGGGATCGGCGAACAGCGCTTCCACCGTTGCCTCCTCCACCTTCCTCCCCGCATACATCACGATCACCCGCTGCGCGGTCTGCGCCACGACGCCGAGATCATGCGTGATCAGCACGAGGCCGGTGCCGAGCTCCTTCTGAAGGTCGAGGATCAGCGCCAGGATCTGTGCCTGGATGGTGACGTCGAGCGCGGTGGTCGGCTCGTCCGCGATCAGCAGCGCCGGACGGCAGGCCAGCGCCATCGCGATCATCGCGCGCTGGCGCATGCCGCCGGAAAGCTGATGCGGATACTCCCGCGCGCGCCGCGCCGGTTCGGGAATGCGGACCAGCCGCAGCATCTCGACCGCGATGTCGCGCGCTTCTCTGGCCGGCATCGCCCGGTGCAACCGGACCGCCTCGACGATCTGGTCACCGATCCGCATCACCGGATTGAGCGAGGTCATCGGCTCCTGGAAGATCATGGAGATGCGATTGCCCCTGACAGCGCGCATCTCGGCTTCATCCAGCGCCAGCAGCTCGGTGCCTTCGAGCGTGACCGACCCGCCGACGATGCGGCCGGGCGGATCGGGCACCAGCCGCATCAGGGACAGCGCGGTGACGCTCTTGCCGCAGCCGGACTCGCCGACGATCGCCAGCGTCTCGCCCCGCTTCACGGTGAAGGAGACGTCGTCCACGGCTTTGAACAGGCCGGAATTGGTGAAGAACACCGTCTTCAGGTTCTTCACATCGAGCACGAGATCGGATTTGTCTGCCATCAGCCGCGCTGCCGGGGATCGAGGATGTCGCGCAGGGCGTCGCCGAACAGATTGGCGCCGAACACGGCGAGGCTGATCGCGATGCCGGGGAAGATCACCAGCCACGGTGCGGTGCGGACATATTCGGCGGCGGATTCCGAGAGCATGCGGCCCCAGGACGGATAGGGCTCGGGAATGCCGAGGCCGAGGAAGGACAGGGAAGCCTCGGTCAGGATGGTCGAGCCGAGCTGCGCGGTCGCGAGCACGATCAGCGGCGCCAGCGTGTTCGGCAGCACGTGGCGCAGCGCGATGCGCACCTCGCTCATGCCGATCGACTTGGCGGCTTCGATAAAGGGCAGCTCGCGCAGCGCCAGCGTGTTGGCGCGAATGACGCGCGACACGGTCGGGATCAGCGGAATGGCGATGGCGATGATGACGTTCTGCAGGGACGGACCGAGCGCGGCGGTCATGATCAACGCCAGGACCAGCAGCGGAAGCGCTTGAAGAATGTCGGAGACGCGCTGGAATACGAGATCGACCCAGCCGGAGAGATAGCCGGAGGTCAGCCCGACGATGACCCCGATCGTGCCGCCGAGCGCGGTCGAGCCGATGCCGACCGCGAGCGAGATACGCGCGCCGTGGATGATGCGGCTGAACACGTCGCGGCCGAAGGAATCCGTGCCCATCCAGTGCGCCAGGCTCGGGCGCGCCAGCGCACGGGCGGCGTCGATGGTCAGGGGATCGTAGCGCGCGATGAAATCGGCAAAGATCGCTGTGAACACGAACAGCGTCATGATGATCAGCCCGGCCGCGCCCAGCACATGCCGCTGCGCCAAATACAGCACGCGCCGCCAGCCACCGGTCGCATGCGCGCCAGCGCGTCTCAGTTCGAGATCATAGTCAATCGCGGCCAAGCTGATCTCCTAATCCGTATACCGGATGCGCGGATCGAACACCGCGTAGAGCATGTCGACGATGAAGTTCGCGCTCACCACCACGACCGCAATCAACATCACGAGGTTCTGCACGATCGGGTAGTCGCGCCAGCGGATCGCTTCGACCAGGAAGCGTGCGACGCCGGGGATGTTGAACACGGTCTCGGTCACGATCAGGCCGCCGATCAGGAACGCGGCCTCGATGCCGATCACGGTGATGACGGGCAGGATCGCGTTCTTCAGCGCATGCTTATAGTTGACGGCGGCGTCGGAGGCGCCCTTGGCGCGCGCGGTGCGGATATAGTCCTGCCGCAGCACCTCGAGCATCGAGGATCGCGTGATGCGCATGGTCAGCGCCGCGCTGCGGAAGCCGACGGCTGCCGCAGGCACGGCGTAGGTCGCGAACGCCTCGAGCCAGGTCTTCGGATTCGGATTGAAGATCGGCATCTGGTTGAACATCGCCACCGACGCCGTGAGGATCAGCAGGCCGAGCCAGAACGAGGGCAGCGACAATCCGCTGAGGCTGACGACGCGCAACGCGTAATCGAGCCGTGTGCCCTGCTTCACCGCGCTGATGACGCCGAGTGGAATGCCGATCGATGCGGAAAACAACAGCGCCAGCCCGGCGAGCCGCGCGGTGATCGGGATCCGCGGCAAAATCTCCTGAAGCGCGGGCTTCTCGGAAACATAGGAGTAGCCGAAATCGCCGCGCAGAAAGCCGCTGATCCAGTGCCAGTACTGCACGACCAGTGGCTGGTCGATGCCGAGCTCCTTCTCCAGATTGGCCTTGTCGGCGGGGTCGACGTAGCCGGCCGCGGCAAACAGGATGTCGACGATGTTGCCCGGCACGATGCGCAGCAGGAAGAAGATGACGACCGAGATCCCGAACAGGGTCACGAGCATCAGGAACAGGCGCCGCACCAGATAGGCAAACATGCATCGCCTCCTGTCGAAACCGTCAGCCGCCTGCGCTACTTGTCCATCCAGACGTCCTCGTAGCGATACCCATTATAGGAGCTGTTCGACATCACCGTTACGCCCTTGACATAGGGCTGCCAGCAGGAGCCGGTGCGCGCGTGGAAGATGATCGGGCGGGCGACGTCCTCCTGCAGCTTCTTGTCGATGTCCCACACCAGCTTCTTGCGCTTGTTGACGTCGGTCTCCTGCGACTGCACATCGAACAGCTTTTCGATCTCCTTGTTGCAGTAATTGGTGTAGTTGCGCTCGGAGCCGCAGGAATAGTTCTCGTAGAACGACTGGTCGGGATCGTCGACGGCGTTGCCGGTCAGGTTGAGCCCGAGCATGTAGTCCTTGCGTGCGATCTTCGGAAACCAGTTCGCGGTCTCGACCACGTCGAGCTCGCCGTCGATATAGATGCTCTTGAGCTGGTCGATCAGGATCACCGCGGGATCGCGATAGACCGGGATGTTGCGGGTCGAGACCTTGACGGCGAGATGCTTGTCCGGCCCGTAGCCGGCCTTCTGCATCAGCTTCTTGGCTTCCTCGCGGTTGGCGTTCACATCGGGGCCGTAGCCGGGAATGCTCTCGAGCATCTCCTTCGGCATGCCCCACAGCCCGTTCGGTGGCGGCAGCATGGTGCCGCCGACATCGCCCTGGCCCTCGAACATGATCGAGATGAACGCCTTGCGGTCGAGCGACAGCGCCATGGCGCGGCGGATGTCGATATTGTCGAACGGCGGCGCCGACGAATTGACGATGATGTTGGTGGCGACATTGTTGGGCTCGACCACGCAGACCGCTTTCGGCGCCTGCGATTTGACGTCCTTCAGCAGCGGAATGCTCACTTCGGTCGGGAACGCCATGTCGAACTTGCCGGCGACGAAGGCGAGGATCGCGGTCGAACGGTTCGGGATGATGGTGAACTCGATGCCGTCGAGATAGGGCCGCCCCTCGCGCCAATAGTCGGGATTGCGGGTCAGCTTGATCGATTCATTGGCCTTGAACTCGACGAATTTGAACGGGCCGGTGCCGATCGGGTGCGTGCGCATGTCGCCGGGCGAGACATGACAGGGATAGACCGGCGTGTAGCCCGAGGCGAGCAGGGCCAGCAGCGAAGGCTGGGGTCGCTTCAAGTTGAAGGAAACTTCGAGGTCGCCGTTGGTGGAGACGTCGTTGACCTGTTCGTACCAGGTCTTGCGCGGATTCTGCCGGAACTTCTGCTGCGACTTGCCCATCAACATGTCGAAGGTGCATTTGACGTCCGCGGAGGTGAACGGCTTGCCGTCATGCCATTTCACGCCCGGACGCAGCTTGAAGGTCAGCGTCTTGTTGTCGTTGACCCAGGCCCAGCTCTCGGCGAGTTCCGGAATGATGTTGTCCATCCTGTTCTGCGCCTCGTCCTGCTTGTAGATGACGAGGTTGTTGAACACAGGCATGAAGGGAACATTGAGCGAATAGGTCGCGCCTTCATGGATCGAGGCATTGCCGGGGCTGTCGCGGTGGTACATCCGCAGGATTCCGCCCTGTTTGGGCCCGCCGGCGAGCGCGGTCGTCGAGGTCGTCAGCACAGATAGCGCCGCCACTGCGGCGAGCGCCCACACGCTCCGCATGCTCATCCTCCCTGGACATTAGTCTTTTGGGCCTTTGCGGCCTGTTTGTCAGACGATAGCGACGCGCGTGCAGCGAGGCAACCGGCAAGGCCGCTCGCCGCCTCGACAATTCGGATGACGGAAGGCCGCAGGCGTTCACACTCTCTTCATGTGAGAGTGCAGGTGCGAAGGGATGGTTCCTGTGCGCGCAGCTGCCTCAACAAACTCCGCCGTCGTCCCGGACAAGCGAAGCGCAGATCCGGGATCCATAACCACAGGAAGTCGTTTGATGAAGACTCGGAGTTACCTGCTCGCGTGACGACTCCTGCCGGTGCTTATGGGTCCCGGGTTCGCGACTTCGTCGCGCCCCGGGACGACAGTGGGGCTCACACGATCCGTGACGTCTTGTTCCCCCAATAGCGGTCCCGCAGCAGCCGCTTGTACAGCTTGCCCGTCGGCAGCCGCGGCAGTTCCTTTTCGAAATCGACCGAACGCGGCACCTTCTGCCGCGACAGCGATTGGCCGCAGAAGGCGATCAGTTCTTCAGCGAGCGCCTCGCCCGGCACGATGCCGGGCATCGGCTGCACCACCGCCTTCACCTCTTCGCCGAGATCGGGATTGGGCACGCCGAACACCGCGGCATCGGCGACCTTCGGATGGGTGATGAGCAGGTTCTCGCATTCCTGCGGATAGATGTTCACCCCGCCGGAGATGATCATGAAGGTCGCGCGGTCGGTCAAATAGAGGAAACGATCTTCGTCGACATAGCCGACGTCGCCGACCGTGCTCATGCTGCCGTCGGCCGAGCGCGCCTCCCTGGTCTTCTCGGGGTCGTTGAAATATTCGAACGACGATGCCGTCTTGAACCAGACCTGGCCCGGCGTGCCGGTCGGGCACGCCCTCATGTTCTCGTCGAGAATGTGGAGGTCGCCGAGCAGCACCTTGCCGACGGTGCCGCGGTGGCTAAGCCATTCCTCGCTGTTGCAGGCGGTGAAGCCGAGGCCTTCGGTCGCGCCATAATATTCGTGGATGATCGGTCCCCACCATTTGATGATGTCGTCCTTGACCAATGCCGGGCAGGGCGCTGCGGCGTGGATCGCAATCTCCAGCGACGACAGGTCGTAGCGGTCGCGCACCTCCTCCGGCAGCTTCAGCATGCGCGAGAACATCGTCGGCACCAGCTGGGTGTGGGTGATACCCCATTGCTGGACGAGCTGGAGATAACGTTCGGGATCGAACGTCTCCTTGATGATCACGGTGCCGCCCATGCGGATCGTGAGGTTCACCGCGGCTTGCGGCGCGGAGTGATAGAGGGGGGCAGGCGAGAGATAGACCATGCCCTCGCGGTAGCGCCAAAGCTTTGTCAGGAAATCGAACAGCGGCAGATTGTGCTTCGGCGGTTCCTCCGGCAGCGGGCGCAGGATGCCTTTCGGCCGTCCGGTCGTGCCGGATGAATAGAGCATGGCGGTGCCGAGCCATTCATCGGCGATCGGAGCCTCGGGCAGGTCGGCGGTCACCTCGGCGAGGCCGACGATACGGTCGCTCTCGCCGGGGCCGTCGGCGACGATGCAGAGCTTGATGTCCGGACAGGCCTTGATAGCCTCGCGGGCGATGTCGAGTTTCGCAACGGACGTGATCAGGATTTTCGACTGGCTGTTGACGAGGAGATAGGCGAGCTCGCCCGGCGTCAGGAACGAGTTGATGCAGGTGTAGTACAGTCCGGAGCGCTCGCCCGCGCCGCAGGCTTCGAGGTAGCGCGAATTGTTCTCCATGAAGATCGAATAATGGTCGAGCCGCTTCAAGCCGTGCTCGCGGAACAGATGCGCCAGGCGGTTGCTGCGCGCATCGAGCTCGCGATAGGTGACGGCCTCGCCGGTTGCAGCCATGATGAAGGCGGGTTGGAGCGGGCGTAGACGAGCATGCTGACCTGGATACATCAGTCCTCCGGCTTGAAATTATGCGGCGAGAAGCAGGATTTCGCGAATGTCGGCGGGGCCGTCGATCTTGCGCGGGTTGCGCGGGATCCAGTTCGTGCGCATCGCCTGTTCGGCGATGGCGTCGAAATGCTCCGGCGAGACGCGGACGTCGGCGAGGCTGCGCGGCATGCCGAGCGAGCGGATGAAGGCATCGAGCACGTCGCCGGCGTTGTGGCCGGGAAAACCCATCGCGGCGGCGACGATCATCTGGCGCTCGGAATTGTCGCGCGCATTCCAGCGCATCACCGCGGGCAGCATGATGCAGGAGGTGTAGCCGTGCGGCACGTCGAAGGCCGCACCCAGCACATAGCCAATGCCGTGGCTCGCACCCATCGGCACGCCGGCGGCGAGCGCGCCCATCGACAGCCAGGTGCCGATCTGCGCATCCATGCGGGCGTCGAGGTCGGCAGGGTCGGCCTTCACCCGCGGCAGCGCGTCGGCGAGCATGGCCAGCCCCTTCACCGACTGCGCGTCGGCATAAGGATGCGTCTCGCGCGAGCAGATCGCCTCGACGCAATGGTCGACGGCGCGGATGCCGGTGGAGAGAAATAGCCATTCCGGCGTGTGCACGGTGATGGCGGGATCGAGGATGGTCGCGCGCGGCACCGTGAGCGGATGCCGCAGCATCCGCTTCACATGCGTGACGCGGTCGGTGACGCCGGCGATCGCGCTGAACTCGCCGCCGGCGATCGTGGTCGGCACGCTGATCTGGCGCACGCTCGGCGCCGTCATTTCCGGCGCGACGCCCTTGTGCACGCGGATGCGCTCGATGCCCTCGACGTCGTCGATACCGTTGGCAAGGCAGAGCTGCACCGCCTTGGCGCCGTCGGTGATCGAGCCGCCGCCCACGGTGACGATCAGGTCGGCGTTCACTTCGCGTGCGGCATTGGTCGCCGCGATCACCGCCTCGCGCGGCGTGTGCGCCGGCATGGCGTCGAACAGGCCGGCGCAGCGCGCGCCGAGCGCGTCTTTGATCTTCGCGATTTCGTCGGTCTGACGGTTCAGCGTGCCCGAGACCATCAGGAAGGCGCGGCGCGTCCCCAGCCGGTCCATCTGCGCAACAACGGCCTCGGCCGCGGGATGGCCGAACACGACCTCCTCGATCGCGCCGTAAACGACACGTCCCTGGTGCACGCCTGTCCTCCCAGGACAATTCGTCTTGTTTTTGTGGGGGTAATCTAGCCGAGCGGGCGGCATTCGTCATGCGCGAAGACGCTGCCCGTCCTATTGCCGACCCCCACAAGCGTGACGAGGTCAGGCGTTAGCAAGCGCGCGGTTCAGCGGGCGCAAGCCTAATTCATGAATAAAATGCATAGGTTCATGCGCATTCTGTCGGCTAATCGCTCGCATCTCAAAGGGCTACCCTTCGATTGAAATCAGAGAAAAAGCGGCGTCGCTTTGAGCCGTCGGGCAATTGCCGGGCAGCGTGTCGACTTGTTTGAGCAGGACATCCAGCAATGAAAACGCGCAAGCTTGGCCCGAGCGGTCTTGAGGTTTCGGCAATCGGTCTGGGCTGCATGGGGCTGAGCTTCGGTCTCGGCCCTGCAGCCGACCATAAGGAGGCGATCGCGGTGATCCGCGCAGCGGTCGAGCGCGGCGTGACGCTGTTCGACACCGCAGAAGCCTATGGGCCGTTCACCAATGAGACATTGGTTGGCGAAGCGTTGGAGCCGGTGCGGGATCAGGTTCTGATCTGCACGAAGTTCGGCTTCAAGATCAACGAGAAGGGCGAGATGCTCGGGCTGGACAGCCGGCCAAGGCACATCCGCGAGGTCGTCGAGGCCTCGCTGAAGCGGCTGCGGACGGACCGGATCGACCTCCTGTACCAGCACCGCGTCGATCCGGCGGTACCGATGGAGGACGTGGCCGGCGCGGTGAAGGAACTCGTTGCGGAGGGCAAGGTAAAGCACTTCGGCTTGTCGGAGGCGAGCCCACAGAACATCCGCAAGGCGCATGCGGTGCTGCCGGTCGCCGCAATCCAGGATCACTATTCGTTGTGGATGCGCGAACCCGAGAGCACGAAGTTTCCGGTCTGCGAAGAACTCGGTATCGGTCTTGTGGCATGGGGACCGCTCGGTCAGGGCTTCCTGACCGGCAAGATCACCAAGGATATGAAGTTCGACGATCCGAACGACCTGCGCAAGGATTTTCCCCGCTTCAAACCCGAGGCGCTCGAGGCCAATTTCAAAGTGGTCGATTTCCTGAAAAGTCTGGCGGCAGACAGGGGCATTACGCCGGCCCAAATCGCACTCGCGTGGCTGCTTGCGCAGAGGCCGTGGATCGTACCGATTCCGGGCGGGACGAAGTTCGATCATCTCGATGACAATCTGCCGGCGGCTGACGTCGAGCTGACGGCCAAGGATTGGCGCGAGATCGATCAGGCCTTCGCCGCCATCGAAATTACGGGCGGAGCCCTGTCGGAAGCTCTGGATGCGGCAATCGACCGCTAGGGCTTTGACCGCGAGGGGATGTCCTTCCTCAAGGATGAAAACGAGATCGACGGCGGCACGACTCGACAGGGCGAGCGCCTGCAGCCGTGTCGTGCAAGAGCGCCGCCGACCGCGACGTCCGGGGCCAGCGGTCTCGCTGTCAACCCGTCATCCGGCTAGGGCATCCTCCCAAGCGTTGCGCGCGCTTTCGTCTTGAAGATTTCATCATTGAAACCCATCTTGTGTCGCCCGCGGGTAGGCGAGTACGCTGCTTTTGCTGCGGCAAATGTGCGAGGGACTTGGGATGAGCGGACCGGACCGAAACGAGCATTTTGTCAAAACGCACGATTTCGTCCTACCTCGACTTTGCGCAATTGCCGGGCTCCTCGCCGCGACGTTCGCTCTCGCTGGTTGCGGACAACCGGCCTCGCAGGCCGCCGCCCCACCGCCGCCGCCGGTGACCGTCGCCCAGCCGGTCAAGCGCACCGTCACCGATTGGGACGAGTTCACCGGCCGCTTCGAGGCGGTCGAGGAGGTGCAGGTGCGTCCCCGCGTCGGCGGCTTCGTCAACTCCGTCGAGTTCCAGGACGGCGCGATCGTGCATCAGGGCGACCTGCTCTACGTCATCGACCCGCGCCCGTTCGAGGCGGTGGCCGAGCAGGCGGACGGCCAGTTGTCCGACGCGCGTGCCAAGGTGGAGCTTGCCAAGCGCGAGCTCGACCGTGGCCTGAATCTGGTCCAGACCAGCGCGGTCTCCGAGCAGGCCGTCGACCAGCGCCGCCAGGCCCTGCAGGCGGCGCATGCCGCGGAGACGCAGGCCGCAGGTGCGCTGAAGGCCGCCCGGCTCAATATCGAGTTCACCCATGTGACCGCGCCGCTCACCGGCCGCGTCAGCCGCCATCTCGTCAGCCCTGGCAATCTCGTGCAGGGCAGCGATACCGGCACCTCGACGCTGCTCACCTCGATCGTCGCGCTCGACCCGATCTACGTCTATTTCGACATGGATGAGGCGACGTTCATCAAATACAGCAAGCTGTGGTTCGAAGGCCGCCGCCCGAGCTCGCGCGACACCGCGAACCCGGTGCAGGTGACGCTCGCCGGCGAGACCAAGCCGTCGCATGAGGGCACCATCAACTTCCTCGACAACCGCCTCGATGTCTCAACCGGCACGCTGCGCAGCCGGGCCGTGATCAAGAACACCGATCTCTCGATCCTGCCGGGCCAGTTCGGCCGCGTCCGGCTGATCGGCAGCGCGCCCTATGAGGCGCTGCTGATTCCCGACGTCGCGGTCGCGACCGACCAGTCCCGCAAGATCGTGTTCGTCGTGAAGCCGGACGACACCGTAGAGGCCCGCCCCGTGGTGCTCGGTCCGCTCGATGAGGGCCTGCGCGTGATCCGCGAGGGGCTGAAGGCGGAGGACCGCGTCATCGTCAACGGCATCCAGCGCGCCCGCGTCGGCGCCAAGGTCGCTCCGTCTCCCGCGCCAGCGCCGGCCAAGTCCGGTGACAAGTCATGAACCTTGGCCGTCTCTCCATCAACCAGCCCATCCTGGCGATGGTGCTGTCGATCGTGCTGCTGATCGTCGGCGCGCTCGCCTATACCACGCTGCCGGTCTCCGAATATCCGCAAGTGGTGCCGCCGACGGTCGTCGTCACCACGCAATATCCGGGCGCCTCGGCGCAGACCGTGTCCGACACGGTCGCAGCTCCCATCGAGCAGCAGATCAACGGCGTCGAGGACATGCTGTATCTCTACAGCCAGGCGACCTCGAACGGGCAATTGACGATCACCGTCACCTTCAAGCTCGGGACCGACCTCGACAAGGCGCAGGTGCTGGTGCAGAACCGCGTCGCGATCGCACAGCCGCAGCTGCCGGACGAAGTGCAGCGCAACGGCGTCGTCACGCGCAAGAACTCGCCCGACATCCTGATGGTCGTGTTCATGCTGTCGCCGGACGATACGTTCGACCAGCTCTACATCTCCAATTACGCGCTGCTCCAGGTCCGTGACCAGCTGCTGCGGATCGACGGCGTCGGCGACATCCAGATCTTCGGCGCACGCGACTATTCGATGCGGCTCTGGCTCGATCCTGACCGCATCGCCAATCTCGGCCTGACCTCGACCGAGGTGCTGGCCGCGATCCGTGCCCAGAACGTCCAGATCGCGGGCGGCCAGATCGCCGAGCCGCCGATCGCCGATCGGGCCTTCCAGCCAAACCTCGTTTTCACCGGGCGCCTGAAGGACCAGAAGCAGTTCGAGGACATCCTGATCAAGGCCGGCTCCGACGGCCGCACGGTGCGGCTGCGCGACGTCGCCCGCATCGAGCTCGGTGCTCTCGCCTACTCGACCAACAGCTTCTTGCTGCGCAAATCGGCGGTTGCCATGCTGGTGACGCAGCGGCCCGGGTCGAACGCCCTTGCGACGGCCAAGAGCATCTCCGACACCATGGTGAATCTCAAGGCGAGCTTCCCGAAAGGCCTCGACTACAATATCGGCTACAACCCGACCGAGTTCATCGCGCAGTCGGTCCATGAGCTGATCAAGACCATCTACGAGGCCATGCTGCTGGTGGTCATCGTGGTGCTGGTGTTCTTGCAGGGATGGCGGCCGGCGATCATTCCGATCATCGCTATACCGGTCTCGCTGGTCGGCACCTTCGCGGTGATGGCAGCGCTCGGCTTCTCCATCAACAATCTCACGCTGTTCGGCCTCGTGCTCGCTGTCGGCATCGTGGTCGACGACGCCATCGTCGTGGTCGAGAACGTCGAGCGGCATCTCGAGCACGGCTTGAGCCGGCGCGATGCCGCGCTCAAGACCATGGAGGAGGTCGGCGGCGCGCTGGTCTCGATCGCGCTGGTGCTGTGCGCGGTGTTCGTCCCGACGGCGTTCATAGGGGGGATTTCGGGCCAGTTCTTCCAGCAATTCGCCGTCACCATCGCGGTGGCGACCGCGATCTCCTGCTTCTGCTCGCTGACGCTGTCGCCGGCGCTGGCTTCGATGATCCTCACGCCGCACGAGGAAAAGCGACCGCCGGCCGCCTGGAATGTCATCGCGCGCGGCTGGAATGCCTTCACCGGCGTGTTCAACCGCGTGTTCGACCGGCTCGCGCATGGTTATGCTGGTCTCGCCAATTTCGTGATCCGCCATTCGGTGGTGATGATCCTGATCTATGTCGTGCTGATCGGCAGCGCCGGCTGGCTGATCGCGACCACGCCGCAGGGCTTCATTCCCGCGCAGGATCGCGGCTACGTCATCATCTCCGTGCAATTGCCGGGCGCGGCGTCGCTGGCGCGCACCACCGAAGTCGTGCGCGAGATCGAGCGGATCTCGCTGGACACGCCCGGCATCGTCCGCGTCGCCGCCTTCGCCGGCTTCTCGGGCGCCACCCGCACGCAGGCGGGCAATGCTGCGGCGCTGTTCCCGGTTTTCGACGAGCCCGAGGCGCGGATGAAGAAGGGATTGTCTGCGAACGCCATCACGGTCGAACTGCGCAAGCGCCTGGCCGCAATCCAGGGCGCCTTCATCATCGTGATTCCGCCGCCGGCCGTGCCCGGCATCGGCACCGGCGGCGGCTTCACCATCCGCGTCCAGGACCGCCAGGGCCGAGGACCTGAGCTGCTCGCCGCGGCCACCGACGAGCTTGTCGCCGCGGCGCGCAAATCGCCGTTGCTGCTCGGCCCCACGGTTTTCTCCCCGTTCTCGGCCAACACGCCGCAGCTCTTCGTCGACATCGACCGCACCAAGGCGCAGAAGCTCGGCGTGCCCATCGCCAACATCAACGACACGATCCAGACCTACTTCGGATCGACCTACGTCAACGACTTCAACCTGTTCGGCCGCACCTATCACGTCACCGCGCAGGCTGACTTCCCGTTCCGAAAAGAGCCCAGCGACCTCTCGCGCCTGCGCACGCGCAACGCCTCCGGCGACATGGTGATGCTCGGCAGCGTGGTCGAGTTCAAGGACGTCTCCGGCCCCGACCGCGTCGCGCGCTACAATCTCTATGCTGCGTCCGAGCTCCAAGGCGAGCCGGCGCCGGGCACCAGCTCGACCACCGCGCTCAACACCATCAAGAAGCTCGCGGACGACATCTTGCCCAGCGGCTTCACCTTCGAATGGACCGATCTGTCCTATCAGCAGGTCACCGGCGGCAATGCGGGCCTGCTCGTGTTCCCGATCTGCGTGCTGTTCGTCTATCTCGTGCTCGCCGCGCAATATGGCAGCTGGACGCTTCCATTCGCGGTGATCCTGATCGTGCCGATGTGCCTGTTGGCCGCCACGATCGGCGTGCGCATCATGGGGCAGGACGTCAACATCCTCACCCAGATCGGATTCGTCGTTCTGGTGGGGTTAGCTGCAAAGAACGCGATCCTGATCGTCGAGTTCGCACGCGACATCGAGAAGGAAGGCAAGCCGCGGCTGGAGGCCGTCATCGACGCCTGCCGCCTGCGCCTGCGGCCGATCCTGATGACCTCCTTCGCCTTCATCCTCGGCGTGCTGCCGCTGGTGATATCGTCCGGCTCGGGCTCGGAGATGCGGCAGGCGGTCGGCGTTGCCGTGTTCTTCGGCATGATCGGCGTCACCCTGTTCGGCCTGCTGTTCACCCCGATCTTCTATGTGGTGGTGCGGAACCTGGCGGAAGGGCGGAACGAGGGGAAGAAGCCGGAGGTGGCTGCTTCTTAGTCGTTGCGGGTGGCCACTGGCGTATCCACACCCTCGCTGTCGTCCCCGCGTAAGCGGGGACCCATACCCCCAGGGGGAAGTTGCGGCGCGAGACAGGTAACTCCGAGCCTTCGCAAAGCTTCTCCCTGTGGTTATGGGTCCCGGGCTCGCGCTACGCGCGCCCCGGGACGACAGCGGTGGTTGGCGCGCAGAATCCCATACTAACGGCCTACGCCGAAATGGATGGGCAGGCGCGGGGTTCTTCACTAGTATCCGCGCGATTTCAAAACAGAAAACTGCTGGGAGCCAACATATGAAATCAGCACTTTTGGCCGCTGTCGCAACGTCTGCTCTGTTGCTCGCTGCGCCGGCCTCCGCCCAAGGCGTCAAGATCGGCATTCTCAACGATCAGTCCGGCGTCTATGCCGACTACGGCGGCAAATACTCGGTCGAAGCCGCCAAGATGGCGATCGAGGATTTCGGCGGCGAGGTGCTTGGCCAGAAGATCGAGATGGTCACCGCCGATCACCAGAACAAGCCGGATCTTGCCACGTCGATCGCGCGGCGCTGGTACGACGTCGAGAACGTGGACATGATCACGGAGCTGACGACCTCCTCGGTCGCGCTCGCGATCCACGAGCTCTCCAAGGAAAAGAAGAAGATCGACATCGTCGTCGGCGCCGCGACCTCGCGCCTCACCGGCGATGCCTGCCAGCCCTACGGCTTCCACTGGGCCTATGATACCCGTGCGCTCGGCGTCGGCACCGGCGGCGCGCTGACGAAAGCCGGCGGCGACACCTGGTTCTTCCTCACGGCCGACTATGCCTTCGGCTACGCGCTGGAGAAGGACACCAGCGAGATCGTCACCGCCAATGGCGGCAAGGTGGCCGGCTCGGTCCGCGTGCCGCTCAACTCGTCGGACTTCTCCTCCTTCCTGCTCCAGGCGCAGAGCTCGAAGGCGAAGATCGTCGGCCTCGCCAATGCCGGCCTCGACACCACCAACTCGATCAAGCAGGCGGCCGAGTTCGGCATCGTCTCCGGCGGCCAGAAGCTCGCCGGCCTCCTGATGACGCTCGCCGAGGTGAATGGTCTCGGCCTGCAGGCGGCGCAAGGCCTGGTGCTGACCGAGGGCTATTACTGGGACCTCAACGACCGCACCCGCCATTTCGGCGAACGCTTCTTCAAGCGCACCAGCCGGATGCCGAACATGATTCAGGCCGGCACCTATTCGGCGACGCTGAGCTATCTCAAGGCGGTCAAGGCCGCCGGCACCAAGGACCCCGACGCGGTCGCCAAGAAGCTGAAGGAGCTGCCGGTCGACGACGACTTTGCGCAGGGCGGCAAGGTGCTCGAGAACGGCCGCATGGTCCACGACATGTATCTGTTCGAGGTCAAGAAGCCGTCGGAATCGAAGAAGCCGTGGGATTATTACAAGCTGCTCGCAACCGTCCCCGGCGACAAGGCGTTCTTCGCCGCCAAGGACAGCGGCTGCCCGCTGACGAAGTAAGGCTCTCGTGTCCCGGACGCGCTGCAGCGTGAAACGCTGCTGCGCAGAGCCGGGACCCACATTTCTCCATGGGGCGAGACCAGATTGGGTCCCGGTTCAGCGGCGCAGTGTTGCACGCTGCACCGCGCCCTGGAGACGGGCGCGCGTGATGCCGCGCCTCACACCATCCGCAACACCACCGCCCCCAATGCCCCCGCCCACAGCGCAATCGCCGCGATGCCCTGGATCGCAAAGCCCGGGCCGCGCTTTGCCGCGGCCTGCGAATAACCGATGAAGTAGACGATGCGGCCGATGATCCAGACCGCGCCGATTCCCGCCGCAATGGCGTCGCCGATATAGATCGCGAACAGCCAGAGCGCCGGCAGGAAGACCGGCATCCATTCCAGCGTGTTCGCCTGGATGCGGAAGGCGCGCTCGAAATCCGGGTGGCCCGACATTGCCGGCACCTTGACACCGGTCTTGGTGCGCGCGCGCGAGACGTTGATGCAGGTGAACATGTAGAATGCGATCGCCAGCAGCGTGACGAGGGCGGTGAGATGATACATCGCAGATCCTTTTGAGGAGGTCGCGCTTCAATAGCCGGTCAGCTCGAGATAGCCAACGCCGTCATGCGTGCCGGCAAAGCTGATCGGCCCTTCCCAATAGGAGAAGCCAGTCCCCATCCAGGCTTTTGGGTTAAGCGGCTTGCAGGCAATCGAGAGCGATCGCGAGGGGATCGTGATCTGCCATTCCACCGGCAGCTTGCGCCCCGCGATCTCGGCGGTCGCTTTCGGACTCATCTGGATATCGCCACCCGCGATCATCTGCGTGTCACCCGCGGCGCTGATCCAGTTGCCGAACGGATACTCCTGGCCGTCCTTCTGCCGCAGCCGGTACAGCATCAGCTTGTCGCCGGATGCGAGATGTAGCGACAGCCAGTCCCAGCCGGTCTGGTCGGCATCGAGCGGCTGGCTGCTCCACTCGCGATCCATCCAGGCCTGGCCCGAGACATCGACGGATTTGTCGTCGATCGTGAGGCTGCCGCGTGCGCGGTAGAACGGCTGGCTGTAATAGTAGGACGCCTGCCCGCGCTCGGACTTGCGGCTGTAGCCGTGATCGCCCTGCAGCACCACGGGACGATCGGCCTCTAACGTCAGCGCGTAGCTGAAGTCGGTGCCCGATGCTTTCAGCGCCAAGGGTGCCAGGGTGCGATCGTCGGTGCGCTCAAAACCCTTCATCTCCCAATCGTCGATCCATGCCGCAAATGGCTTTGCGGTGACGCCGGCCTGTCCAATGCCGCCGCGTGCAAACACCTCGCTGAAGCGGTGAGTATCAGCGCGCGTCACCGCCGCATGCGCCATCCAGATCTGCTGATTGGCCCAGCCCTCTCCTTGCGGGCCCGACTGCGCCGCCTGGCGGAACAGCGTCCATTGCAGGCCGCACGCCGCGCCGCTGCCATCGACAAGGTTCGCGGTGAGATACCACCATTCGATACGGAACTCCGGATGCGGGCCGTGATCGGCCGGGAAGCTGAACGTCTTTCCCGGTGTCACCTTCGCAAAGCCGTCGGCGGTCTCGCCGAGCCCGGCATAGCCTTGCGCGCCAGCGCGGCGGGCAGCCGCGAGTGCGGCGATGCCGCCGGCGAACGCGCGCCGCGTGATTTTATCAGCGCTCATTGGCAAACACCTTGACGAGGCTCGCCGGCTGCATCCGCGCCAGTCGTATCATCGGCAGCAGCGCGGCAAGCAGCGAAGCGATCAGCGCCACCGCGACCAGCTCCACCAGCTGCAGCGGAAACACATGGAACGGCAGCCGCCAGCCGAACGCCTTCACATTGACGATCGCGATCAGGCACCACGCCACCAGCAATCCGAGCGGCACGGCCAGCAGGGAGGTGAACAGCGCAACCGACAATGTCTTGGTCAGTTCGATCGCGGCAAGGCGCGGCCGCGTGATGCCGATCGCCCACAACGGCGCAAGCTGCGGCAGGCGGGAGTTCGCCAGCGTCAGCAGGCTGGTCAAGAGCGCGATGCCGGCCACGCCGAGCGTGAAGGCATTCAGCGCCGACGTCACCGCAAAGGTGCGGTTGAAGATCCGGATCGATTCCGCCTTCACTGTTGCCTGATCCGCGACGCTGCGGTCGTCGAGCGCGAATTGCTTCTGCAACGCCGCGATCAGGCCGGGGATATTTTCCTTCGCGACGATCAGGCCGATCCGTGTCTGCGGCGTCTGCGGAAAGTGCCGGATCAGCGCCGCGACGTTGACGGCGAGCTGCCCCTTGGGGTTGCCGTAGTCGGCATAGATGCCGGCGATGTCGAGCTCCCAGGTGCCGCCCGGTGCCGGCACCTCGATGACATCGCCGACGCGGACGTTGAGGCGGCGGCTCAGCTGCTCGCTGATGAAGGCGGCATTGCCGGGCACGAGCTGGGTCCAGGCGCGCGGCGCGGTCTCCAGCAGCGGCCAGCGCTCGCGATAGAGCGCGTGATCGGGCAGGCCGAGCAGCTCCACCGGCTGCCCCTGAACCTGCGTATCGGCGCGTCCGCCCGACAGGATCGCCTGCACGTCGCTGCGCTCCTTCAGCCAGCTCCGGATCGCAACGCCTTGCGCATTGTCGGAGGCGCTGATGTAGACGTCGGCGGCAAGCCGCCCGTTGAGCCAGCCGACGAAGGTGCGGCTGAAGGTCTCCACCATGGTGGACACCCCGACATTGACGGCCAGCGCAAGCAGCAGCGCCATCAGGGCCAGCGACAATCCGGAGAGCTGTTGCCGGCTGTCCGCCCAGAACCACAGCGCCAGCGGCCCCTTCGCCCAGCGCTGGCCAACGAGCAGGATGATCTCGAGGAATGCTGGCAGGATCAACGCCGCGCCGAACATCAATGCGGCCAGCACGCCGAATCCCGCAATCAGCGATTGCCCGTAGTGCAGCAGCAACAGCGCGACCGCAAACACGGCGCAGGCCGCGCCGCTCTGCAGGATCAGCCAGCGGCGCTGCCGCTGCTGCCAGGCGTACGGCTGTGCAGTCGCCAGCACCGGCATCCTGATCGCCTTGATCAGGCTGGTCGCGGCGGCCACGAGTGCACCCGCAATGCTGATGCCGATACCGGCGAGCCACCATTCGGAGCGCAGTGTGAGCTGTCCCGGGATCTGCGCGCCATAGAGCCCGCGCAACGACGCCGCGACGTCGGGCAACAGCGCGGCCGCGATGAAATAGCCGCAGACGAGCCCGATCAGTCCTGCGACCAGCGCCAGCGCCACCAGCTCGACCACCAGCACCGTGTTGACCAGCCGCGCCGAGGCACCGCAGGCCCGCAACGTGCGCAGCATCGGCAGCCGCTGCTCGAAGGCGAGGCCGACGGCGGAGTTGACGATGAAGAGGCCGACGAAGAACGACAGCAGGCCGAAGGCGGTGAGGTTGAGATGAAAGCTGTCGGTGAGGCGCTCCAGCTCCGTCTCCGCATTCGGCTCGACCAGCTGCAACTGCTCGCCAACGATGCTGGCCAGCGGCGCCGGCTTGCCCTTCGGCTTGCCGATCAAAAGCCGCGACACCTGGTCCGGCTTGTTCAGCAGCCGCTGCGCGACGCCGATGTCGACGACGAGTACGCCGGACACGAGCTGCGGCAGCACGCGCAGCGGCGGCAGTTTTGCGCCGTTACTGATCGGCGGTGCCGCGCCTTCCTGTTCCTGCAGATCGCTCAGCGTCTCCCGCGCCGCCAATGTCTGGCCCGGCGGCGCAACAAAACTGCTCAAATCCGAGGCGCCGAGGCGTGGCGCGTTGCCGACATCGGCCGGCATCGTCACCGGCTCGATGCCGAGCAGCCGCACCGAACGCCCGTTAACCTGGACGCGGCCTTCCAGCACCGGCGAGACCGGCCAGCCCGCGCGGCGGAGTTTTATGAACAGCTCCTGCGAAAAGGTCGCGGCATCAGGCGCCACCAGCATCGCCGTGCGCACGCCGCCGAACGTCGCCGCCGCACGGTCATAGGCATTGCGGGCCTGCTGGTTGATCGCCTGCACGCCGCTCCACAGTGCGGTCGCCGCGATCAGCCCGATCAGGAGCGTCGCGAACTGCATCTTGTGCCGCCGCCAGTGGCTCAGGAGCACCGCGAGGACCCACAGCGCGCGCCTCATGCGATCCGCCCCGCATGCAAGGTGACGTGGCGGTCGAGCGTGCCGGCCAGATGCAGGCTGTGCGTCACCATCAGGAAGCCGCAGCCGGTGCGTGTGACGAGGTCGCGCGTCAGCGCCAGCACGTCGTCGGCGGTATCCTCGTCGAGATTGCCGGTCGGCTCGTCCGCGAGCAGGAGCGACGGCTTTGTCGCCAGCGCCCGGCCGATCGCGACCCGCTGCTGCTGGCCGCCTGATAATTGCTCTGGATATCGCTTGAGCAGGCTGCTGAGCCCGAGCCGCTCGATCAGCTCTTTTGACCAGGCCGCATCGTGACGGCCGGCGATCCGCGCCTGGAAGACCAGATTGTCGGCGACCGAGAGGCTCGGGATCAGATTGAACTGCTGAAAAACCAGGCCGATCCGGTCGCGCCGCAGCTCGGCCCGGCCGGCGTCCGAGAGCTTGGTGACCTCGGTGTCCTCCAGGCGAATTGTGCCGCTGTCGGCGGCATCGAGACCCGCAATCAGGTGCAACAGCGTGCTCTTGCCGCTGCCGGACTCGCCGGTCAGCGCGACGCGCTCGCCGGCCTTGAGGTCGAGGTCGACACCACGCAGCACATGGACCGGCTCGCCGGCCGAGGAGAAGGTTTTTGAGAGGTTTCGGATGCTCAGCAAGGTCAATGCGCCGGACGGAATTAACTCAATGCTGCGTAGCACACTTGCCGTGGAAATGCCGGGGTTGCGTTGGCCTTGAAGCCGTTGTTAGCTCCCAAAACGGCCAAATCAAAAACGTGCCGACAAAAAGACATACGGGGAGATTGATGAGCGCTCAGGGAACGCCCGACGTTGCGGGCAGGACGGCAGGGGAAACCAAGGCAACGCCGAAGGGCGCCTGGACCGTCACTTTTCTCCTCTTTCTCTTCATGGTGGTGAACTTCGCGGACAAGATCGTCGTCGGTCTCGCCGGCGTGCCGATCATGACCGACCTGAAGCTCGATGCCGAACAATTCGGCCTGCTCGGCTCCTCGTTCTTCTTCCTGTTCTCGATCTCGGCCATCGTGGTCGGCTTCATCGTCAACAAGGTGCCGACGCGCTGGGTGCTGCTGACGCTGGCGGTGATCTGGGCGCTGGCGCAGTTCCCGATGGTGGGCACCGTCTCGTTCACCACGCTCCTGATCTGCCGCATCGTGCTGGGCGCTGGCGAAGGACCTGCCTTCTCGGTCGCAGCCCACGCCATCTACAAATGGTTCCCCGACGAGAAGCGCACGCTGCCGACCGCGATCCTGTCGCAAGGCTCGGCCTTCGGCGTCATCCTGGCCGTGCCGGCCTTGAACTGGGTCATCGTCAATCACTCCTGGCACTACGCCTTCGGCGCGCTTGGCGTCGTCGGCCTGCTCTGGGTCTGCGCCTGGCTGACGTTCGGCAAGGAAGGCCCGCTCGAGGACACGCAGGTTCTCGCCGTCACCGAGCCGAAAATCCCTTATGTGCAGCTGCTGACCTCGCGCACCTTCCTCGGCTGCGTGATCGCGACCTTCGGGGCCTATTGGGCGCTGTCGCTCGGCCTCACCTGGTTCACGCCGTTCATCGTCAAGGGCCTGGGCTTCTCGCAGAGCCAGGCCGGCTACGTCTCGATCCTGCCCTGGGTGTTCGGCGCGACCGTCGTCATCCTCACGGGGTGGGTCTCGCAGGTGATGATGGCGCGCGGCTACACGACGCGCATCTCGCGCGGCGTGCTCGGCTCGGTGCCGCTGATCATCGGCGGCCTGATCCTGGCGATGATGGCGCATGTGCAGGGTGCTGGCCTGCAGATCGCGCTGCTCGTCGTCGGCTCCGGCCTGTGCGGGGCGATCTACGTCGTCTGCCCGCCGATGCTCGGCGAGTTCACCCCGGCCTCGCAGCGCGGCGCGGTCATCGCGATCTACGGCGCGCTGTACACGCTGTCGGGCATCATCGCGCCGAACGTGATGGGCGCCGTGATCCAGCGCGCCGGCAACATGGTCGACGGCTACCTGACCGGCTTCACCATCAACGCGGTGGTCATGGTCGGCTCCGGTGTCATTGGTCTGCTGCTGCTGTGGCCGAACACGGAAAAGGCCAGGCTGACCCGCGGTGCGGCCCCGCAGGCCGCGGCGCTGAAGGGCGCGGTGTCGCCGACGTAAGGTTTGGGGCTGCCCTGCCGTTCCACCAACACTGTCGTCCCGGGGCGCGCGAAGCGCGAGCCCGGGACCCATAACCACAGAGAGTGGTTTGGGGTGAGTAGGTAACTCCGAGCCTTCGCAAAACGATTGCTGCGGCGTATGGGTCCCCGCCTTCGCGGGGACGACAGCGAGAGTGAGGCGCGGCCTTCGCGCCTCACTGCATCTCACAGCGCTAGCTCGCCACCCCCTGCGCACCCCGGATCAACTTCCCCGGCCGGCGTCCCGTGGCCTCACCGTGCCGCCGCGTCACCACGCCCGACACGATCGTCGCCTCATAGCCGTCGACATCCTGCAACAGCCGCCGCCCGCCGACCGGCAGATCGTAATGCACCTTCGGCGGATGCAGATGCAGCCGGTCGTAGTCGATCACATTGACGTCGGCTTTATAGCCGGGAGCAATGAGCCCGCGATCGGTGAGGCCGACCGAGAGCGCGGTCTTGCGCGACTGCGCGGCGACCACGAACGGAATCGTGAGCTTCTCGCCGCGCGTGCGGTCGCGGGTCCAGTGCGTCAGCAGATAGGTCGGGAAGCTCGCGTCGCAGATGATGCCGCAATGCGCGCCGCCGTCGGAGAGGCCCGGCACCGATTGCGGATCGATCAGCATCTCGCGCGTCGCGTCGAGATTGCCGTCGGCGTAGTTGAGGAAGGGCACGTAGAGCATGCCCTTGCCATCATCCGACAGCATCGCATCGTAGGCGAGCTCTTCCGGTTGGCGGCCCTGCTTGCGCGCCTGCGGCCCCAGCGCGTTCTCCGGCGGCTGCTCGTAATCGGGGGGATCGCCGAGCAGGAACATCTTGTCGTAGTTGGGCCGGAAGAACAGCGGATCGTCGGTCGCGGTCGCCGTCTCGCTCAGGATCGCCTTGCGTACCTCCGGCTGATGCAGCCGCGCTAGCCGCTCCTTCAAGGGCAAATGTGCGATCGCCTTGTAGCTCGGATGGGTCTGGAACGGATTGCGCGACAGCTCGAGCCCGAGCAGCAGGCCGACCGGGCGCGCCGCGATCTGCGCGGTGATGGAAAGGCCGCGCCTGGCGGCCGCGTTGATCTCGTCCAGCGTCTGGCGCCAGCGGTTTGGCGCCTTGTCGTTCTGCGTGATCGAAAACGAGATCGGGCATTTCGTGGCGTCGGCCACCCGTAGCATCATCGGCAGATCTTCGTGGAGGGTGGAGAGATCCAGCACGAATTGCAGCACGCTGCGGCCCTCGCGATGCATCGCGCCGGCAATCGCGGTGAGCTCGTCCTCGCCGGCCTTCAGCGTCGGCGTGAAATCGCCCGTCGAGGTGCGGTGGTTGAGCGTGCGCGAGGTCGAGAAGCCCAGCGCGCCCGAGCGCACCGCCTCGCCCGCGAGTTTCGCCATCGCGGCATTGTCTTCTGCAGTCGAGGGATCGCGGCGCGCGCCGCGTTCGCCCATGACATAGACGCGCAGCGCCGCATGCGGCAGCTGCGCGCCGACGTCGATGTCGAAATCGCGCTTCGACAGCCAGTTCATGTAATCCGGAAAGCTTTCCCACGCCCAGGGAATGCCGGCGCTCAGCACCGGCTCGGGAATGTCCTCGACGCCCTCCATCAGTTGGATCAGGCGGGTGTGATCGGCAGGCTTGCACGGCGCGAAGCCGACGCCGCAATTGCCCATGATCGCCGTGGTGACGCCGTTCTGCGACGACGGCGTGATGTCCTGACTCCAGGTGACCTGGCCGTCATAATGGGTGTGCACGTCGACGAAGCCGGGCGTGACGAGCTTGCCGCGCGCGTCGATCTCTTCGTTGCCTTTGCCTGCGACCTTGCCGACCTCGGTGATCTTGCCGGCGGTGATGGCGACATCCGCCTCGAACAATTCGCCGCCGCTTCCATCCGCGACGGTGCCGCCGCGGATCACGAGATCAGGGGTGCTCATGATGTTTCTTCCCAGTTTGTTGTTTTGCGTTTCTCTATCCGTCGTCCCGGACAAGCGAAGCGCAGATCCGGGACCCATAACCACAGGGAGTAGTGTCACGAAGACTCGGAGTGACCAGCTTCGCGCGACGATGGCTCCCTGTGGTTATGGGTCCCTGCGTTCAGCAGGGACGACGACTGAATTCTTGGCTACGCCTTGGCAGGCTTCCGCTCCGTGAACGGCGACAGCACCACGGTTGCGACCATGAAGATCACGGACGCCCCGAACACCCAGTGCGGCGCGCTCTGGTCCATGATCCAGCCGAACAGCAGCGGGCTGACGATGCCGCCGAGATTGAAGCCGGTGGAGACGATGCCGAAGGCGCGACCCGCGGCGCCAGGAGGCGCGGCGTTGCGCACCAGCATGTCCCGCGACGGCGCGATCACGCCGGAGAGGAAGCCCGCCATCATCATCGCGGCGGTCAGCATCCAGCCGGGCAGCGTGACCAGCGCGATCAGCAGCACGATCGCTGCGTTCGCGGCAAAGCAGGCGGCTGCGACATAGCCGTGGCGCGCGGTGTGGTCGGCGAGGAAGCCGCCGGCGAGCACGCCTGCGGCGCTGGAGCCGAGAAACGCCGTCAGCGCCACGTTGGCGGCGGAGTAGGACGCGCCGTAGCCGCTCATCAGCGCCACCACGCCGAAATTGTTGATGCCGGCGACCGACAGGCTGAGCAGCATGAACAGCGCGGTGAGCGTGATCAGCGCCGGCGTGATCACGGCCTGCTTCGGCGCGTTTTCGTTGCCCGGCTTGGTCTTGTGCGCGCCGGCATCGGGAATGTTCATGACGACCAGCAGCAGGGCCACCAGCACGGCGATCGCGCCCGACGCGATCAGCGCACCCGTGCCGCCGGAGACGGTGACGAGCGCCGCGACGATCGCCGGCGCCACGGCGCCGCCGAGATAGCCGGCAAAGGTGTGGACCGAGAAGGCGCGGCCCATCCGCGCCTCGTCCATATGCTCGGCCAGGATGGCGTAGTCGGCGGGGTGGTAGACGCTGTTGGCGAGACCCAGCAGCACCGCGCAGGCAATCAGCGAGGCATAGCTGAGGTGCAGGCCGAGCAGGATCAGCGCGAAGCCGCCGAGCGCGAGCCCGCCCAGCAGGATTCTGCGCGCGCCAAAATGGTCGACGAGATAGCCGGTCGGCGCCTGCGTCAGGCCGGATACGACTGCTGATACGGTGAGCGCGAAGCCGAGTTCGATGTAGCCGACGCCGAGCTGGCTCTTCAGGAACGGAAACAGCATCGGCAGGACCAGCAGATGGAAATGGCTGACCCAATGCGCGATCGAAATCCCGATCAGCGTGCGTAGCGCGCTGTCCGCCTTGCCTTGTTGCGGTGCGGCGAGAACGTCGACCATTCCAGTTCCGTTTCACTCCCTAAAGCGAGCGCAAACTATCGGGGAGAGCGGTTATTTGTCCATGAACGCAGGCGCATGGCAGGTAGCGCGGGTGGGGCGCTGTCTCAATCATTACTCGACGATGCGATGAGGCACACTGCGCTCCCTCCCCCCCTTGCGGGGGAGGGCGGGGGAGAGGGGTAGCCCAGCAAAAGCTCTATCCGTGGTCGATGCAAAGATCGTCGCGCTCTCGAAAGAGTGTGCCGTGTGGCGCCCCTCTCCCTAACCCTCCCCCGCAAGGGGGGAGGGAACGCACCGTTCGTGGGGCAGGCTTCAACTCACAACGGCTCGTCATCCGAACCGTAGCGGTCGCGTTTCGGCGTCGCGATGTCGCCGTCGTCGCAATCGTCGTCGTCGAGCGCAGGCGGGGGCTTCTTCGCCCTGTCGTCCGCTTGCTCGTTATCAGCGACTTTGGGCGGCTTGCCCGGCTTGCCAGTCTTGGCCATGGGTGATCCCGGATGGTGATGCATCATCCGCTTCTACCTCAAAAATATGTGCGGTTCCTGACTTACCGCAAGAAGGGGGCGTCAGTGCACCACAGGCCCGCCGGCCTTCTTCCAGGCATCGATGCCGCCGGCGATGTGGGCGGTGTTGCTGAGGCCGGCTTCCTTGGCGGCGGCGACAGCCATCGCCGAGCGTTCGCCGAAGGCGCAGAAGAACACGACGCGGCGGCCGGTGGCGGCCGCGACCTCGCGCAGCATGCCGCCGGGCTTCAGGCTGTCTTCAACGGACGGATAGGGCGTATGCAGCGCGCCTTCGAGCATGCCGTGCTTTATCCGCTCATTGGTCTCGCGCAGATCGACCAGCAGGATATCGGGACGGCCGAGGATGCGGATCGCCTCGACGGCGCTGACTGCGCGGCCCTCTTTCTCCAGCTCCTCCTGATGCAGGCCGACATGCATGTTGGCGGGCACCGCGACGTCCATCATCTTCGGATTGGGCAGCTTCAGGTTTGCCATCAGCTCGATATATTCGTCGACCGAACGCACCTGGAGCCGCGGATTGTAGCGCTTCTCCTCGCCGATGGTGGAGACCGTGTCGCCCTTGTAGTCATGCGCCGGGAACACCATCGTCTCGTCCGGCAGCTTGAGCAGACGGTTGAAGATCGACTCGTACTGCGCGCGCGACGAGCCGTTCTGGAAATCGGTGCGGCCGGTGCCGCGGATCAGAAGCGTGTCGCCGGTGAAGACGCGGTCGCCCATCAGATAGGAGTAGGAATCGTCGGTGTGGCCGGGCGTGTACATCACGTCGAGCGACAGGCCCTCGATCGTCACCTTGTCGCCGTCGGCGACCCGCATCGCCACAACGTCGGCCTTGGTCTGGTCGCCCATCACGGTCATGCAATGGGTGCGGTCGCGGAGCTCACCGAGGCCGGTGACGTGGTCGGCATGGAGATGGGTGTCGACGGCTTTCACCAGCTTGAGGTCGAGCTCGCGCAGCAGCTGGCAATAACGGTCGACCTTCTCCAGCACGGGATCGAGGATCAGCGCCTCGCCGCCGGGGCGGCTGGCGAGGACATAGCTGTAGGTGCCCGAAACGCTGTCGAAGAGCTGGCGAAAGATCATGGCAAGACCCGGCGTGGAACTGGTTTCGAGGATTCTACTACGCCAGAGGCTGGAAAGAGAAGCAATTCACTGTGTAGACAAGAAAATTTAGAAGATTTTTGTTCTGTGTGATGGGGCCGGGGCCGGATCGGCAGAGCCGGATTGCGCGCCCGAGAGCCGTCAGGGACGCCATGGTGTCGCCCAACCCACTGCTGTCATTCCCCGCGAAGGCGGGGAATCCAGTACGCCGCGGCTTCTCCGTACCCCTCGCTGTCTCTGGAGTACTGGATCGCCCGCTTTCGCGGGCGATGACGGTGAGTGTGCTGCAGGGACGTGCCACAAACTCCGGGCACCCCTACGGCCGCACCACCGTGTAGCCATTCTCCGCCAGGAACAGGATCTGCCCGACGCCCACCTGCACCGGCGTCGCAGTCGGAATGAACTCCGGCCGTCGTCCGGTCTCCCGCTCGATCGTGTCGATCGTGTTGAGGCAGATATCGAAGCGCACGCCCTGCACGATCAGGCTTTCGACCTGCTCGCGGCGCTCGCTGCCGGTGAACAGGAGATCAATGCCGGGACCGAACGCCACCACCTCGATCGCGACCTTGTCGGGATCGTAGGCCTTCAGGAGATTGTTGGCGACGCTCAGCACCAGCGCGTGCTTCTTCGCATCGCCGTCGGAGAGCTGAAGCACGATCTTGTGCTCGGCGAACGGCTTGTCCTGGAGCGGCACCTGCTGTGCCGAGGCCCATGGCGTGGCGAAGGCGAACGTCGCCAGCAGCATCGCGCAGCAGATTTGCGATCGCATCATCCCTGTCCTGCAATGCCTGGATTGCCCTCGACGCCCTTCAGCGTCACGCCGGAGCCGAGCCGCTCCTGAAACATCCGGCCCGAGCGCAGATATTTGGCGACGACATCCCACACCGGTGCGCCCTGCTGGCCGTTGACCGAGGCCCAGCCCGCGACCTTGTAGCGGTTGCTCGCGCTGAGCGCCTTGCCGCCATTGAGCTTCAGTTCGGAGATGCGGCTGCCGATCGCAGCCGTCGGCGTGCAGGTGTAGCTGAGCCCGCCGGCGCGCACCATGTCGCCGCCCTGCTGGTAATAGGGATCGGGGTTGAAGAGGTTGTCGCAGATGTCTTCCAGCACTTCCTTGATCTGCGCGCCGGTCATCTCCTGCACATAGGTCTCGGGATAGGTGATCGCGGTTTCCGCGAGCACATCCTCCATGGTCAGCGGCTGGCCGGACAGTGCGGTGACGCCCCAGCGGAAGCCCGGCGACAGCGCGATCTCGGCATCGAGTTCGCTGCGCAGCGCGGTGCAGATCAGCTCGTCGACGGGGCCGGCGAAATTGTCGCGGCGGTACAGCAGGCGGTCGGGCGTTGCGATCTTTTCCGACCAGTCGGTCACATGCGGCGCGCGCACCCGGCCGATCAGCTCGGCCATGCCAGGGTCGGGCTTCAGCAGCTCGGAATAGACCGGCAGCAGATGGTACCTGACATCGCCGACCTTGCCCTTGTCGAGCGCGAGATCGAGGACACCCAGAAATTTTCCGTTGGAGCCGGCATTGGTGACGAGCGTCGTGCCGCTCGCGTTCTTCACCGCGATGGGCTGCGGGATCGCATCATGGGTATGGCCGCCGAGGATGACGTCGATGCCGGTGACGCGGCTCGCGAGCTTGAGATCGACGTCCATGCCGTTGTGCGACAGCAGGACGACCGCATCGACCTTCTCAGTGCCGCGCAAGGCATCGACATGCTTCTGCAGCTCCTCCTCGCGGATGCCAAAAGTCCAGTCCGGCGTGAACCGCCTGGGATGCGCGATCGGCACATAGGGGAAGGCCTGGCCGATGATCGCAACGCGATGGCCGCCGAGCTCCTTGATCATCGAAGGCTTGAACACGCGCCCGCTCGCCTTGTCGAAGGCGGGTGCGTCGTTGAACGCGGCTTCCTCGGTCAGGAAGACGTTCTGCGCCAGAAATTCGCCCTTGAAGCGCTCGAGATTGTCGCGCAGCGCCTGCTCGCCGTAAGTGAATTCCCAATGCCCGGTCATCGCCTCGATGCCGAGCAGATTGGCGACCTCGACCATGTCGCGGCCCTGCATGACGTTGGCAAGCCCCGTGCCCTGCCAGAGGTCGCCGCCGTCGACGAGCACGGAGTGCTTTTCGCCGGCATCGCCGCGCAAGCGATCGATCAGTGTCTTCAGATGCGCGAAGCCGCCGAGCTTGCCGAAGCGGCCCGCGGACTTCTCGAACTCGAAGCAGCTGAAAGCATAGGCATCGGCGCTGTCGGAGCGGATCCCGAACCGTTCGAGGAAAGCGCGGCCAACCAGATGCGGCGGCCGTCCCGCCATCTCCCCGATGCCGATATTGACGCTGGGTTCGCGGACATAGACCGGGTTGAGCTGCGCATGCGTGTCGGTGGTGTGCAGGATGCGCGCATTGCCGAACCGTTCGAGGTCGTAAATGCTCGCGGTCTCGGCGCCGCGCGCGAGCCGCGGCAGGCTGAGCGATGTGGCGACAGCAGCGGTGCTCTTCAGGAAATCGCGGCGGCGGATGGCCATCCAGAAATTCTCCGCGCCTCTCAACGGCAATTCGACGGTTCCACGAGATTTTTAGTCTAGCGGATTTCCATCGCCTTCCACGCCTCTTTTTCTGACGTCGCCTGGAAGATCGAGGCCTTCGCCAGCGCCTCGGCCTCCTTCGAAGCGGCAACCGCGCGGTCGAAATCGCCGCCGTCGGCCGCCTTCTTGGCTGCCGCCAGCGCAGATACGGTCACGGTCCACTGGTTGCGCATGCCGGCGGCCTCCTTGGAGGCGGCCTCCGCAGCGGCATAGGCCGCCTTGTAGTCCGCCTCGTTTGCCGCGCGCGCTGCTGGCGCGAGGCTCAATGCGAGCAACATGGCGAGAGGAAGTGACAGCTTCATGGCCGCGCTCCCGGCCCTGAAATCGGCAGGCCGTTGGCGACGTAAGAGAGGAAATATTCGACGTCGCGATATTCATCGGCCTGCGGCTCCAGCGGAACCGCGCGGGTCTGGCTGTTGCAGGTGACGAAGCGGCGGCTGGTCGTGCCCATCCCGCTCCATTCGGAGCGGTAGATCGGCATCGCGTTCAGAATGCCGAGCGCCGGCGCCAGGATCTCGGCGCGGATGCGCTCGCCCGGGCTCTGCACATGGCAGCTCGCGCAGGAGAAATTCATCTGGCCGCGGCGCGTGTAGAAGTAGCGCTTGCCGTTCTCGTACGCGGCGAGCGCGCGGGGATCATCGGGAATCTTGATGTCCATCGGCTTGCCGCGCGAGGTGAACGCCATGTAGGCGGTCAGCGAGGCCATCTCGTCCTTGACGTAGGAGTAGGGCGCCTCGCCATTGGCCTCGCGGCAGCGGTTGAGCGCGAGCTCCAGTGTGACGACCTTGCCCTCCCCAGTGTCGAAGTAAGGATAGTTCTGCCGGATGCCGATGCCGCCGTTCGGGAAGCAGTCGGCATAGGTCTTGCCGTTCTTGAACGGGGTCGCGAACATCTCCTTGCCGGCGTCGAGCGCGAACTCGTAGGGCGGGAATTCCTCTTTCTCCTGCCACTGCCGCTTCATGTCCTCGTTCATCGAATAAGGACCGTTGACGAAATCCTCGTGCTTTACGGTCGGAAACTTCTGGAAGAAGAAGTTCTGGAACGCTTTCGCATCGGCAACGGGATCGACCTTGTCGGCCGCGATGACGCGCGGCGAGGTGAGGGCGAACGCGACCAGCGCGGCGCTCACCGAACCAAGCAGGAGACAGAAGCGGACATTCATCACGAAATCTTCGCAGTGGTCGTGTCCGACCCGCCCTTGTTGTCGGTCCAGGAGACCTTGAGGTCGTCGCCCTTCTTGGCGCCCTTGAAGCTGAACTTCACGTAGGGGTCCTTGGAGACCGCGGTGCCCCAATCGGCAACGAAAACGTCCTTGCCGTTACATTCGAACTTCAGCCGCTGGATGAAGTGCGCCGGAATCACCTCGCCCTTGGCGTCCTTGACCAAGCCGGTGTCCATGGGGTGCTGGATCAGCGTTTGCACCTCGGTGATGTCGCCGTTGGCCGTGGCGCGGACGCGAATGCTGGATGCCATCTAAATTCTCCTAACCGCCGCAGCCGCCGACTGTGACTTTGACTTCCTTGGTCGCGCTGTAGAGCTTGCCGTCGGCTTCCACGATCGCGGTCACGTTGGTGGTCTTGGCCATCTTCAGGCGGTTGGCGACAGCGGGGATCGTGCCATCGGGAATCTTGTAGCTCGCCGCGAGCGCGCTCGGATTCTCGGCCACGAAGAACGAGATCGAGGTGACCTTGTCGAGCGTCGTCGTGACCGAGATCGGCACCACGCCGCCGTTCTCGGCGATCTCGGGTGCGTCGAGCTTGACCTTGTCGGACGGCTCGGCGGTCTTGCCGTAGAGCGCCTTGATCGCGTCCGCTTCGCTCTTCTGCTTGAACGCCTCTTCCGGATATTTGTCGTTGGCCGCTGCACGTGCGGGCGCGAACGGCAGGTTGCCGAGGCCGAGCAGCGCGACGCCGGCTGCGCCCTGAAGGATCAGGCGCCGCGTCGGATGAGGGCCGGTGGTGATGGTCATAAGAGGTCTCCTGGCGTGCCGGCGGTCACAGGGTCTGGAGGAAATCAACGATCGCGCTGATCTCCTGCTCGGTCAAAATCCGGTTCCGGCCGAACGGCGGCATCATGGTCTGCGGATTGCGCTTGGTCTCGTCGAAGATGATCGCGACCAGCTCGTTGCGATCAGGGTATTTTGACTTGATGTCCTTGAGCTCCGGTCCGATCGTGCCCGGCAGGTCGCCGCCCTTGATGACGTGGCAGGTCAGGCAATTGCCCTTGCTGCGGTCGAAGGCGAGCTTCTGGCCGTCAGCCACGGCGGATTGCGCCCGCGCGGGGCCTGCGGCAAGGCCGGCGGCGATCGCCAGCAGGACGTAAAGGACGGGCGTCCGTGGAAAGGCGGTCAAGGCGTCATTCCGAGGCGTTATGTCGATGATCTCGTTCGCGGAAATATAGTGTTCCAAAGCACAAAGGGCATCGGCTGACAATCAAGACTATGCGCGCGGCAAAATGGAGTTAATATCTTCCGCATTGCAACTAAAGAGCTTATTTGTCCGGCGGATTCGGGCCAGGAGCGCTGGCCGGCTGTTTTCGGGGCGTTTGGGCGCCCATCGTGTTTTTTTCCCGTTCTCGTTTTTTCAAGGGGACCTCAATTGGCTGAATATGTCGTCGAATTTGGCAGGGACGGCGGACGGGTGGAGTCGGATGGGCGGCTCGATGCACCGGCATTTCATCGCAATCACGAGCCGCTCTGGGCGGCGCTGGAAAAGCATCTCGCAGGCCTGACCGGCAACGTCGTCGAGCTCGGCAGCGGAACCGGCCAGCACGTGGTCCATTTCGCCCAGCACACGCCCGGGCTGATCTGGTGGCCGAGCGACCTCAACCAGCGCCACCTCAAGAGCATCGAGGCCTGGCGCGTTCATTCGGGCCTGCAAAACATCCGCTCGCCGCTGCGGATCGATCTCACTGACCCCGACTGGTGTCCGGAGATGCGAAGCGGGCAGGGCCCGACGAGCCTTGCCGCATTGTTCTGCGCCAACGTGATCCACATCGCACCATGGAGCGTGGCCGAGGGCCTGTTCGCCGGCGCCGGCCGTTACTTGCGGGCCGACGGCAAGCTGTTCCTCTACGGCCCGTTCAAGCGCGACGGCAAGCACACCGCGCTCAGCAATGCCGTGTTCGACACCTCCTTGCGCGAAGGCAATCCCGAATGGGGCGTGCGTGATATCAGCGACGTCGAGACGCTCGCCCGCGGAGCCAGCCTTCGCCTCGTCGACACGATCGAGATGCCGGCAAACAATCTGACTTTGGTGTTTTCGCGGAGCTAATTCGGGACGTCGTCATGCCCGGGCTTGTCCCGGGCATCCACGTTCTTCGAGTGGCAAGGCAAGGCGTGGATGGCCGGGTCAAGCCCGGCCATGACGATGTGGAGGCGTCAGCGTCCGAGCGCTAGCCTTCATCCTTCCACCCGATCCTGTCCTTCAGGAACCGGAAGCCGATCACCTCGAACCCCGCGCGCTCCTTGTTGTCCTTGCCGTAGCCGTGGCCGCCCGCTTCCGGCTCGTAGAACCAGGCCTCGTAGCCCATCGCCTGCAGCTTTGCGGCCATCTTGCGCGCGTGGCCGGGATGAACGCGGTCGTCGCGGCGTGTCGTGGCGATCAGGATCGGCGGATAGGACTGGCCGGCTCTCACGTTGTGATAGGCCGAGTAGGTCTTCAGCCATTCCCACTCCTCGGGCTTATCAGGGTCGCCATATTCCGCGATCCAGCTCGCGCCCGCGAGCAGCTTTGTATAGCGGCGCATGTCGATCAGCGGAATGGTGCAGAACAACGCGCCGAAGCGCTCGGGGTAGCGCACCAGCATGTTGGTGATGAGGATGCCGCCGTTCGACCCGCCTTGCGCCGCGATCCGCTTTGGCTTCGTCACGCCGCGTCGCACGAGATCGGCAGCAACGGCCGCGAAATCGTCGTGCGAGAGCTTCTTGCCGGCGAGGCGTCCGGCATCGTGCCAGCGGGTGCCGAACTCGCCGCCGCCGCGCAAATTCGCCTGCACGATGGTGCCGCCGCGCTCGAGCCACAGCTTGCCGAGCGAGGGGTTGTAGTACGGCTTCACCGCATGGGCGAAGCCGCCATAGGCGCTCATATAGACGGGCGCATCGCCGGTCTCGCCGGCGGGACCGGTCTGGACATAGGGAATGCGCTCGCCGTCGATCGAGATCGCCTCGTGCTGTGTGACCACGAGGCCGTCGGCGGTGAACGTCTTCGGCGCCTGCTTCAGCACGGTCGGGCTTGCGACGCCGCGCTCCAGCAATAGCAGCGACGGCGGCGTGAGCGGGTCCTGCACATTGGCGAGCAGGTCGCCATTGCTCTCGGACGGATGGCGATCGAGCGGCCAGATGTCGACGACGCCGATTTGCGGGAGGCCGGGAAGCGTCTCGCGGCTCCAGCCGCCGGCGGATGGTGTGAAGATCTCGAAGCGCGGCTGCAGCTCGTCGAGGATCGACAGCACCAACTTTCCCGCCGCCCAGAACAGACCTTGCAGGGCCTGCCGCGGCCCGGGTTCGAACAGGACGATGAAATCGCGGCTGCCGGCGAGGAATGCCGAGAGCGAGATGCCGAGCACGGTGTCGGTGGCATAGGTCCGCCCCTCGACCTGCCAGTCCTTGCGCAGCTTCATCGCGAACCAGTCGCCATGGGCCTGCATCCAGATGCCGGTCGGCAGATCGAGCTTCGTCGTCGTGCCAGCCGCATCGCGCAGCCAGATGGTGTGATTGAAGAAGTCGATCTGGTCGACGATCCAGACCCGCGGCGCCGGTCCCGTGTCGTCGGCCATGCCTGACATCGCCATGTGATCGGCCGTGGTCTCGAGGATCGTTTGCGCCTGATCGACGGGCTGGCCGCGCCGCCACACGCGAACGGTCCGCGAATATCCGGAAGTAGTCGCCATGCCCTCGCCATGGGCGCTCGACAGCAGCAGCGTATCGGCATCTATCCAGTCCACGCCGCCCTTGGCCTCCGGCAGCGTAAATCCGTCCGCAACGAAGCTCTTCGTGTCGAGGTCGAATTCCCGCAAGGTGACGGCGTCGCTGCCGCCGCGCGACAGGCTCAGAATCGCCCGCGAGTGTCCCGGCATCGTGGCGATCCCGCTCAGCAGCCAGTCCTCGCCTTCGCTCGCCGCGAGCTGGTCGATGTCCAGCATGATCTCCCACGCCGGATGCGGTTTGCGAAACTCCGTCAGCGTGGTTTGCCGCCACAGGCCGCGCGGGTTGGCGGCATCCTTCCAGAGATTGTGTAGATCGCTGCCGCGCCGGCTGACATAGGGGATGTTGTCGGGACGATCGTAGATCGCCGCGAGGACATCGCGGTCGCGCTCGAACGCCGCGCCCCCGAACGCGGCGAGCGTCAGCTGATTCTGCCGCGCGACGAAATCGAGCGCCTGCTTGCCTTCGATCTCCTCCAGCCAGAGCCAGGGATCGTCGTCGGGAGCGCTGAGCGTGGGCCGGTCGTCGACGGACATGAACGATACTCCTAGAGGTCGCGGCGGATAGGATTTGATCGAGCGCAAGCCGTCAATAGCGCGAGCCGGTATCATCCGCCCGATTGCGTCAGAGGCATGGCCTGCGCCCGTTTGCGCCGGTTGCCCGCCCTTCCGCGCCCCTCCATAGTGCCGGGAATCAACAAGTCCTCTCGGGCGGAAATGCCGATGTTAGACGTGACTACAGCCCACGAAATCGCTGCCGACGCCCGCGTGCGTGCCAATGTGGTGCGCCTTGCCGCGGGGCAGGCGCTGACCGGCGCCAACTCGGCGGTGATCTTCGCCACCGGCTCGATCGTCGGCGCGACGCTCGCACCCGACATGTCGCTCGCGACGGTGCCGCTGTCGATGTACGTCGTCGGGCTTGCCGCCGGCACGCTGCCGACCGGTGCGATCTCGCGCCGCTTCGGCCGCCGCTGGGCCTTCGTCATCGGCACCGGCTGCGGCGTCCTCACCGGCGTGCTCGGCTCGTTCGCGATCCTGCATGCCTCGTTCGCGCTGTTCTGCGTCGCGACCTTCCTCGGCGGCCTCTACGGCGCGGTGGCGCAATCCTATCGCTTCGCCGCCGCCGACGGCGCGAGCGCGGCCTACCGGCCGAAAGCTGTGTCCTGGGTGATGGCCGGCGGCGTGTTCGCCGGCGTGCTCGGTCCGCAACTCGTGCAATGGACCATGGACGTCTGGTCGCCCTATCTGTTCGCCTTCAGCTTCCTGGTGCAGGCTGCGGTTGCGCTGGTCGCGATGGGCATCGTCGCCGGCGTCGATATGCCGAAGCCGGCACCGGCAGATCTGCACGGCGGCCGGCCGCTGCTCGACATCGTGACCCAGCCGCGCTTCATCGCGGCCGCGCTGTGCGGCGTCATCTCCTATCCCATGATGAACCTGGTGATGACCTCGGCGCCGCTCGCCATGAAGATGTGCGGCCTCAGTGTCAGCGATTCCAATTTCGGCATTCAATGGCACATCGTCGCCATGTACGGGCCGAGCTTCTTCACCGGCGCGCTCATCGCGCGCTTCGGCGCGCCCAAGATCGTCGCCGCCGGCCTGCTGCTGGAGGCCGTGGCCGCGGGTATCGGTCTCTCCGGCCTCACCGCGATGCATTTCTGGGCCACGCTGATCGTGCTCGGTGTCGGCTGGAATTTCTCTTTCATCGGCGCCTCCGCGCTGGTGCTGGAGACGCACCGGCCGCAGGAGCGCAACAAGGTGCAGGCCTTCAACGATTTCCTGGTGTTCGGCATGATGGCGATCGGCTCGTTCTCCTCCGGCCAGCTGCTGGCGAATTACGGCTGGTCCGCGGTGAACATGGTGGTATTCCCGCCGGTGGTGCTCGGCCTTGCCGTGCTCTCGCTGGCGTCCTGGGCCCGCCGCCGCAAGGCGCGGCTGGACGCGGCGATGGGCGAATTCCCGGATGCGATCTGAGTTGGCAGGAGACTGTCAGCAGCGTTGATACTTCGATCCAGGTCGAAGTGATTTTCGGGTGAAGGGCTATTTAGATGTCGTCATGGCCGGGCTTGTCCCGGCCATCCACGTCTTTGCTACGTCGAAGGAAGAACGTGGATGCCCGGGACAGGCCCGGGCATGACGGAGTAAGCGCCAATGCTCGATAACCCTCAACAGCCCAGGATCGACGAATCCTCCCTCCGCTACGAAGGTTGGCGCATCGTCGCGGTCTGCTTCCTGCTCGCGACCTTCGGCTGGGGGCTCGGTTTCTACGGCCAGAGCGTCTATGTCGCCGAGCTCCAGCGCGCGCGGGGCTGGCCGGCTTCGCTGATCTCCTCGGGCACGACGTTCTTCTATCTGTTCGGCGCGCTGCTCGTCGTCTTCGTTGGCGAGGCCGTCAGAAAATACGGCCCGCGGCTCTGCCTGATCGCCGGCACGCTGGCGATGGCGGCGGCCGCGGTCGCGATCGGCGCGGTGCGCGAACCCTGGCAGCTCTATCTCGCCGACGCCGTGCTCGCCTTCGGTTGGGCCGGCACCAGTCTCGCCATGATCACCAACACGATCAGCCTGTGGTTCGACCAGAAGCGCGGCATGGCGATCAGCCTGGCGCTGAACGGTGCCAGCTTTGGCGGCATCGTCGGCGTGCCGCTGCTGGTGACCCTGATCGGCCATGTCGGCTTTGCCAGCGCGATGTACGCCGCCGCCGGCGCCATGCTGGTGTTGCTGCTGCCGGTGATCCTCCTTCTCGTCGGCCGGCCGCCCGATCTTCACGGTTGGCACGCGACGGCGAAGGCCAGGCCGCAATCGTCGACGGAGATCCGCGCATGGGCGTTGCGCGACGTCGGGTTCCTCACGGTGACGATTGCCTTTGCGCTGGTGCTGTTCGCGCAGGTCGGCTTCATCGTGCACCTGATCTCGTTCCTCGATCCCGTAATCGGCCGCGAGCGCGCAGCCGTGGCGGTCGCGGTGCTGACCGCGATGGCGGTGATCGGCCGGGTGCTGTTCTCGATGGTGATCGACCGCCTCAACCAGCGGCTGGCGTCGGCGCTGTCGTTCCTCAGTCAGGCCGCGGCGCTTTGCGTCGTCATCAATTTGCACAACGACTATGTGCTGATCGCGGCCTGCGCGGTGTTCGGCTTCTCGGTCGGCAATCTCATCACGCTGCCGTCGCTGATCGTGCAGCAGGAATTCGACTCCGCCTCGTTCGGCGTGCTGATCAGCCTGAATACGGCGATCAACCAGGTGACCTACGCGTTCGGCCCCGGCGTCGTCGGCTTCCTGCGAGATTTCTCCGGCGGCTATACGCTGCCGTTCTATCTGTGTATCGCGCTGGAGGTGGCGGCTGCGGCGCTGATCATGGTGCGGGGGAAGCCGCGGTCAAAGGTCGCCTAGAGTCGCGACGGCGCCTCCACACACTCCGTCATTGCGAGCGCAGCGAAGCAATCCAGAATCTTTCCGCGGAGACAGTCTGGATTGCTTCGTCGCTTCGCTCCTCGCAATGACGAGGGGAGTGGGGATCACCCCTCCCGCTGCTTCAACAACGCCTCGACATCCAGCCGCTTCGTGAACATCGCCAGCTTGCCATCCGGCCCGAGCGGCCATTGCTCTTTCGGCTTGTCCCAATACAGCTCCACGCCGTTCTCGTCGGGATCGCGCAGATACAGCGCCTCGCTGACGCCGTGATCGCTGGCGCCGTCGAGCGCAATGCCGGCCGTGAGCACGCGATGCAGCGCATCCGCCAGCGCCGGCCGCGTCGGGTAGAGGATCGCGGTGTGGAAGAGGCCTGTCGTGCCCGGCGGCGGCGGCGAGCCGCCCTTGCTCTCCCAGGTGTTGAGCCCGATGTGGTGATGATAGCCGCCGGCCGAGATGAACGCCGCGCCCGAGCCCATGCGCTGCATCAGCTCGAAGCCGAGCACGCCGCAATAGAAGCCGAGCGCACGATCGAGATCGGCGACCTTGAGGTGAACGTGGCCGATCCTTGTGCCGGCATGGACGGCTGGGCTTTGCGACATGGTGCTGCTCCGTTGACCAACTCCAGATAAGGCCGGCTTCGGGACAGTGCTACCTGCCTATCCCGAAACCCATCGTTTCCGGATACGAAA
Organism: Bradyrhizobium sp. 956_D2_N1_4; assembly: GCF_052076025.1. Taxonomy (NCBI): domain Bacteria; kingdom Pseudomonadati; phylum Pseudomonadota; class Alphaproteobacteria; order Hyphomicrobiales; family Nitrobacteraceae; genus Bradyrhizobium; species Bradyrhizobium sp. 956_D2_N1_4. The sequence continues at coordinate 8,128,494 of NZ_CP197237.1, forward strand.
CTATGAGAGCTCCGGCACCTCGCCCTCCGGCAGCTCGAACTCGAACGTATTCAGCGTCATCGACACCATTGTGTAATAGCCGCACAGCCCGATCACCTCGACCACGCCGCGCTCGCTGAGGACCTTCACCGCTGCATCGTAGAGGCCCTTCTCGACGCCATGGCCTTCATGCAGCGACTTCGCGATGTCGTAGATCATCTTGCCCTTGGGATCGTCGAAGACAGGCGTGCGGCGATCGCGGATCGCGTCGATGATCTCAGGATCCATGCCGCCCTGGAGCGCCAGGCGCTTGTGCGCGTACCATTCGTAATGCGCGGTCCAGTGCCGCGCCGTCACCAGGATCGCGATCTCCGAAAGCTTGGCGGGGAATATCGTGTCGTAGCGCAGCACTTCGCCGAGCCGCGTGGCGTGACGGGCCATGTCGGGGCTGTTGAGCCAGGCCATCATCGGCGCCGGCGGCCTGCCGCGCTTGCCGGCAATCGACTCGTCATAGGTCTGCCGCTGGCTCTCGTTCATTTCGCCAGGCGAAAGGAGTTTCAGGCGCATTGTTATTTCCTCTTTGTTTTCAAGCTCGCCGTGGCGGCGACTATAGCCGAATGCAGCGCCACGGAAGTGGTTGAATTCCACGGTGCGATGGCTCAGAGTCGCGCCCAACAAGTCTTTTTGATTGATGGAAACGACCATGAGTGAATCTGAACCCGCCGATCTTGAGCAATTCCGCGAGCAAACGCGCGCCTGGCTGGAAGCCAACTGCCCGCCGGAGATGCGCAAGCCGGTGACCTCGGATAGCGACGTGTTCTGGGGCGGACGCAATACGAAATTCGCGTCCGAGCCGCAGCGCCTCTGGTTCGAGCGCATGCGCGACAAGGGCTGGACCGTACCTGACTGGCCGAGGGAATATGGCGGCGGTGGCCTGAGCGCTGCCGAGCACAAGGTGCTGCGCGCCGAGATGGCCAGGATGGGCGCGCGTCCGCCGCTGTCGAGCTTCGGCATCTGGATGCTGGGGCCGGCGCTGCTCAAATACGGCAACGAGGCGCAGAAGAAGGAGCACCTGCCTGACATCGCGGCGGGCCTGATCCGCTGGTGTCAGGGCTATTCCGAGCCGAACGCCGGCTCGGATCTCGCCTCGCTCCAGACCCGCGCCGAGAGCGACGGCGATGATTTCGTCATCACGGGCTCGAAGATCTGGACGTCCTATGCCAATTATGCCGACTGGATCTTCTGCCTGGTGCGCACCGATCCCACGGCGAAGAAGCACGACGGCATCAGCTTCATCCTGTTCGACATGGCCTCGAAGGGCGTGACGACCAAGCCGATCCTGCTGATCTCCGGCTATTCGCCGTTCTGCGAAACCTTCTTCGACGGTGTCCGCGTGCCGAAGTCCCACGTGGTCGGCACCGTCAATCGCGGTTGGGACGTGGCAAAATATCTGCTCCAGCATGAGCGCGCGATGATATCAGGCATGGGCGAGCGCGGCGTCGGCCGGCCGCTCGGCCAGATCGCGGCGGATTCCGTCGGCACCGATGCACAAGGCAAGCTCGACGATTCCATGCTGCGCGGCCGGATCGCGAGCTTCGACGTCGATGAGGCCGCGCTCGCCGCTTGCGCCGAACGCGCGGTCGATCTCGCCAAGGCCGGCCAGGCGCATCCGGCGTTCTCGTCCGCGATGAAATATTACGGCACCGAGCTCAACAAGCGCCGCCACGAGATCCTGATGTCGGCCGGCGGCGTCAACGCGCTGGAATGGGAGAGCGAGCGCTCCAGGCAGGGCGCCCGCCCGCGCGCCTGGCTGCGCACCAAGGCCAATTCGATCGAGGGCGGCACGACGGAGGTGATGCTCGGCATCGTCGCCAAGCGCATCCTGGATTTGCCGGGGGCGTGAGGCACGCTGCAACCGCACGTCATTCCGGGGCGCCGCGATAGCGGCGAGCCCGGAATCCATACTCCCGATTGTGGTTATGGATTCCGGGCCTGGCCTTACGGGCCATCCCGGAATGACGAACAAAAAGTAGATTTCGAATGGGAAACACGCACATGGCCCTCGTCCTCACCGAAGAACAATCGATGCTCCGCGACTCAGCGCGCGGGCTGATCAGCGACAAGGCGCCGGTGTCGCACCTGCGATCCTTGCGCGACGCCAAGGATCCCACCGGCTTCTCCAAGGAGCTGTGGCATTCCTTCGCCGAGATGGGCTTTGCCGGCCTCCTGGTGCCGGAAGAGTTCGGCGGCAGCGGTCTCGGCTTCATGGAGGCCGGCGTCGTGATGGAAGAGATCGGCCGCACCTTGATGCCGTCGCCGTTCCTCGCCACCAGCGTGGTGGCGGCCTCCGCACTGAATCGCGGCGGCAATGCCGCGCAGAAGTCGGAATTCTTGCCGAAAATTTCCAACGGCTCGCTGCTCGCGACGCTCGCGATCGACGAAGGCGCCAAGCATCGCCCGCTTCAGACCAGCCTCCAGGCGGTGCGCGCCGGCAACGGCTTCAAGCTCTCCGGCGCCAAGGCGCTGGTCGTCGACGGCCACGTCGCGGACCTCTTCATCGTCGCGGCGCGCACCGCTGGCGCCGCCGGCGAGCGTGAAGGGCTGACGCTGTTCCTGGTCAATCCCAAGGCCAAGGGCGTTGCGATCGAGCGCACCATCATGGTCGATGCGCACAACGCGGCACGGTTCGAGCTTGCCAATGTCGAGGTCAACGCCGATAGCGTGCTCGGCGAGGTCGATCAGGGCGCGGCGCTGCTCGACAGCGTGCTCGACATCGGCCGCGGCGCGGTCGCCGCCGAAATGGTGGGCCTGAGCGAAGAAGTCTTCAACCGCACCGTCGAGTACCTCAAGAACAGAAAGCAGTTCGGCAAGCTGATCGGCGAATTCCAGGCGCTGCAGCACCGCGCCGCCGAGCTCTATGTCGACATCGAGATCACCCGCGCCGCCACGATGAAGGCGCTCCAGGCACTCGATACCGACGTCGCCAAGGCCGCCTCGGCCGTGGCAGTGGCAAAAGCCCGCGCCGGCACGACCGCGACGCGCGCGGTGCAGGAGGGCGTGCAGATGCACGGCGGCATGGGCATGACCGACCAGTTCGACATCGGCTTCTTCATGAAGCGCGCGCGCGTGTGCGAGGAGCTGTTCGGCGACGCGAACTACCACACCGAGCAGCTGGCAAGGGCGCGGGGGTATTGAGCTGAGTTGAGGAGAGGCGCGAGGGGCGCGCCTCATACGCGGTGTCGTCGCCCGGCTTGACCGGGCGACCCAGTACGCCGCGGCCCCTCCGGATACGATTGACGTCTCGGAATACTGGATCGCCCGGTCAAGCCGGGCGATGACAGTTGAGAGTGTGGAGAGCGCCTGCCCCAAGCTCCGTCATGGCCGGGCTAGTCCCGGCCATCCACGTTCTTGCGGTGCCTCAAAAACGTAGATGCCCGGGACTAGCCCGGGCATGACGATTGAGAGCGTGGCTGCAACCGAAGTCTATTACCGCATCGGCGGCGCGTACTGCACGCCGCCGGCATTCCATAGCTGGTTCATGCCGCGCGGGATCTTCAGCTTGGACTTCTCGCCGATGTTGCGCTCGTACATCTCGCCGTAATTGCCGACGTTACGGATGATGCGGACGACCCAGTCCTTGGTGAGGCCGAGCTGCTCGCCGTAATTGCCCTCGGTGCCGACCAGGCGCATCACTTCCGGCTTCTTCGACTTCAGCGCCTCGTCGATGTTCTCCGAGCTCACGCCGAGCTCCTCGGCGTTGATCATCGCGTAGAGCGTCCACTTCACGATCATCATCCAGTCGTCGTCGCGCTGGCGCACCACGGGTGCGAGCGGCTCCTTGGAGATCATGTCCGGCAGGATCATATGGTCGCCGGGCTTGGAGAGATTGAGCCGCAGCGCGTAGAGCTGCGAGACGTCGGCGCTCAGCGTGTCGCACTTGCCGGAGTCGTAGGCCTTCACCACGTCATCCAACTTGTCGAACTTCACCTCTTCATACTTCATGTTGTTGGCACGGAAGTAGTCGGCGACGTTGAGCAGCGTTGTCGTGCCAGCCTGCACGCAGACCTTGCTGCCGGTCAGGTCCAGCGACGTCTCCTTGTTGCGTGAACGCGGCAGCATGAAGCCGGCGCCGTCGTAATAGGCCACCGCCGGGAAATAGAGGTCATAGTCGAGCTCGCGCGCCATGCTCCAGGTCGAGTTGCGCGAGAGGATGTCCACCTTGCGGCTCTGCAATTCCTTGAAGCGCTCGCTGGCGTCGAGTGGAACGAACTTGGCCTTGCCGGGATCGTTGAAGATGGCGGCTGCCACCGCGCGACAGAAATCGACGTCGAATCCGGTCCAGTTGCCCTTGTCATCGGGGATCGAGAAGCCCGGCAGGCCCTTGTTGACGCCGCACAGCACCTCGCCGCGGCGAACGGTGCGCTTCAGGGTGCGAGTATCGTAGAACTCATAGATCACCGCCAGGGCGCCGACCAGTACGGCAACGGCGAGCCCGATCAGCAGGCCGCCTCGAAAAGTGCGCATCATGTTGCTCTCTCGAAATAATCGGGAAAAGGACTATTCGCTAAGGCGAGGAAGATCAGAGTTCGGGCTTCTGTCGGATGACCACCTTGGTGCCAACCGGGACGCGATCGTAGAGATCGGCGACGTCATGGTTGACGAGACGGAAGCAGCCCGAGGATACCTTGGTGCCGATCGTATCAGGACGGTTGGTGCCGTGGATGCGGTAGACGGTGGTGCCGAGATACATGGCGCGGGCACCGAGCGGATTGCCGGGGCCGCCGGCCATGAAGCGCGGCAGATAGGGCTGTCGCTGGATCATCTCCGGCGGCGGCGTCCAGTCCGGCCACTCCTTCTTGTTTGTGATGTTCACCAGCCCCTGCCACTGGAAGCCGTCGCGGCCGACGCCGATGCCGTAACGGATCGCGCGCCCGCCCGGCTGCACCAGGTAGAGGTGGCGCTCAGCGGTCGAGATGATGATGGTGCCCGGCGTCTCGGTGGTGCGGAAGTAGACCACCTGCTTCTGCCATTCCGGCTCGAGCTGATAGGCGTCGTCGGCGACCAGCCCCGGCTCATCGCCGCGGTCGGGCTGTTGGGCGGAGGCGTATGAGGTGGTCAGGACCAGGCCCAGCGCCGCGATGAACGCCCCGGTCAGGCGACGATAATCCGTCATTTCAAGCTCTCCCCGCTGCCACAGCGTAAATCATTTGGACCATCTGAACTCAGGGGCAGCTTCGTGGCAAGTTCATGGCACGCCCGGCTGGTATGTCACGAGAATGCTTTGGTTTTTTGACGAGGCCGGGCAATGCCACAAACAGGGGATGGCGCGAAAAGCCTAGATTGTCGCGGCAATGGTGGTGCGCTCCCTCCCCCGCTTGCCGGGGAGGACGATCGCACAGGAGTTCCTAGCGGCGGTCTGAGCGCGCGCCTCGTCCTTCGAGACGACCGCTTCGCGGTCTCCTCAGGATGAGGCTAAGACGCATCGGAGCCCGTCGAAATTGTCGCCGCGCACTCCGTCCTCATCCTGAGGGCCCGCCGTAGGCGGGCGTCTCGAAGGATGGCCGCAGGCGACTCTGTCAGATCGCCTTCAAATGCGATCGCGACGCCGCAAGCGGGGGAGAGCTAAATCTTGTTATTCTCCGCCGCGATCCCGAGCCGCCGGACGATTTCGGTCCCCACCGCGCGGGCCTCGATCCGCGACCCGATTCGTGGGCTGCGAAAGCGTCGCCCCGAGCGCAATCGGATCGTGACGATGCAGTGCTCGTCCTCGGACCGGCCGCGGCGGTCGACGGTGATCGTCTTCACGTCGTGCCCCTCGATATGGTCGGCGCGCGGCGTGCCGTCGCCCCACAGGCGTTCGACGCGGATATCGCTCTCGCGGATGATCCAGAACGCGCCGGTCACGAGGTTGGCGTATCTGTAAACGGCGAATGCGGCGATCGCGCCGAGCGGAAGCAGCAGGATGTCGACATGGCTGGGCGGCCATCCACGCCAGAGCTTGTAGGCGTAGGGAACGGCGGACAAGGCGACGGCGATCAGTGCGACGATCCTTATGTCCCGCGCGGAAAACGCCTCGAGCGGCTCGCCGAGACGCATCTCGGGATTGCTCGCATCAAGCGGATTGACGGGTGACTCGACATCGGGGACATCGAACTGTGCGGCGATCCGCGCCACGGTGTCGCGAACATGCGTGACGTCGGAGATCGGCGGGGACGTCAGGCGTTCCCCCGAGGCCAGCGTGAAGGCCAGCTGGAAACGGGCTTTCGCCCGCTTGCTGCCGGGAACCTGTAATCCCCTGATATCGTCCTTCGCGACGATCCTGGTCCGGAGCTTTCCGAACGGACGCTGTTGCCCGATCAGGATCTCGTTCGGCGTGATGATCCACACCACCGCCGGCGCCAGCATGATGCCGACGACGAACGCTGCTCCGACGAGGAGCGCGGCCACCGAGACGATCACCTCCAACGTGTCGTGCGTGAACAGGCCCGGCGTGAAGCACAGCGCCACGGCGGCCGCAAAGCCGGACATGACCAGCCGCTGCGCGATCGAGGCGCCTTCGCGAAGGCGAAAGTCGGTGCTGGTGGTCGCGTCATCCATTGCGGGCGCTGATTCCGTCGCTCGGGAAACTCCACGGACGGGTCCGTGGAGTCAAGCAACAACGGCGGCAGCGGCGATCCGGCCTCAGCTGTTGGCGTTCAGCAGCTTTGCCACGGTGCGGTCGATCTCGTCGTAGCGGCCCTCGCCCTCGTGCTGGAACACGATCTTGCCGGTCTGGTCGATGATGTATTGCGCCGGCCAATACTGGTTCTGGTAGGCGTTCCAGGTCTTGGAATCATTATCCTGCGCCACCGGATAGGTGATGCCGTGGCGCTTCAGCGCGGCCTGCACATTGGCGGCGGAGCGCTGGAACGGGAATTCCGGCGTATGCACGCCGACCACGACGAGGCCCTTGTCCTTGTACTTGGCATAGAGGTCGGTGACGTGCGGCAGCGTGTTGACGCAGTTGACGCAGCCATAGGTCCAGAAGTCGACCAGCACGACCTTGCCGCGGAGGTCGGCGATGCTGAGGGGTTTCGAGTTGAACCAGGTATTGATGCCGGTGAAGTCGGGCGCAGCCTGCTGGCTTGCGGCAGCCGTGACGACAGGGGTGGCGCGCGCGGCCTCGTCGCAGATGCCGGGGATGACGGCGCCTGTCACGGCGATGCCGATCAGTGCGGCGGAGACGGCGAGCAATTTGAAAGTCATGGAAGCGTCCTCCGGTGAAGATGAGGGATGATCACAGGCCGATCTGGCCGGTGGGATAGAATCCGGTGAGCCACGCCACGATCAGCGTGTCGTACTGGAAATAGGCCGCGACCGCGAAGGCGATCACGACGACACCAAAGCCCTGCTGCAGCCGCGGCGAGATCCGCGCGAGGCTGCGCACGCGCGTGGTCGCGGCCTGTCCGCCATAGGCGATCGCGAGCATCGGGATCGCTGCGCCGATGGCATAGGCGATCAACAGCACGCCGGCCCAGCCGGCGTTCTTCGACGTCGCGACCAGCGTCAGGATCGAGCCGAGCACGGGACCGGCGCAGGGCGTCCAGACCAGGCCGAGTGTGGTGCCGAGCACAAGGCCGCCAAGCGCGCCCTCGCGCTGCACGGCGCCGGAATTGCCGAGATCGAGCCAGCCGTTGAGCCGGATCGAGAGCCATTCGAACGGCGCCGGCCACAGCATCAACAGGCCGAAGCCGAGCAGCAGGATCGACGCGGCCTCGCGCAGCACGTTCGGATCGAAGTCGAACAGCCGCGTGATCGCACCCAACAGCAGTGCGGTCGCCGAGAACGAGACGACGAAGCCGAGCGCGATCATCGCCGGCCGCAAGTGCCCCACCCGCCCGATCGAGGCGCCGAGCAGGATCGGCAGCATCGGCAGCGTGCAGGGCGCGGCGATGGTCAGGATGCCGGCAAGGACGGCGAAGACAAGTTCGAGCATCGGGCACTCGTGAAGGAGGTCACGAGGGCAGTTCGGGATGGCTGCGCGGGTTGTTACGTGGCGTCACACGTTCGTGAGGGGCGGGTGCCTCGCGCGGCCGCTCTGCTGGCCACGGCGATGGTGCGCTCCCTCCCCCCTTGCGGGGGAGGGCGGGGGAGAGGGGTAGCCCCGGAAAAGGTCTATCGAGCCTCGATCGTGCCGCGCACGACAAATCGAGGGAGTCCCCGTGCGGTACCCCTCTCCCTGCCCCTCCCCCGCAAGGGGGGAGGGAATGAAAGAGCGGTGCCTACCTCACGCCAGCGGGAAGCGGGGCCTCAGCCACCCCCAAACACAAAACGACCCGGAGGGGGGCATCCCGTCCGGGTCGCTGGAAGTCTTGGGAGGTTTAACGAAACCGTATGTGAGCTTTATAGGAGGGAAGTTTTTCCGCCTGATGTTGTGCTTTGTTTCAATTATTTCGTCGGCGGTAACACTTCCGTGTCCGGGGACAGGGCCGAAAGTTCGGTCTTATCCCATTGAAATCCTTGGTCTTAGGCGGCGAAACGGTCGACGCCGGCGCCCTTAAGCAAATCGGCCAGTTGCTTGCGCGCATAGAACATCCGGGTCTTCACCGTGCTCTGCGGGATGCCGATGATCTGACCGACCTCCTCCACCGACTTCTCATGGTAGTAGACTAGGTTGATGATCTCGCGATGCGCGGGCGACAGTTTTTGCACGCAGGCGCGCAGGATGGCGCTGGTGTCGTTGCGGTCGAGCGAGGTCTCGGGCGTCTCGGCATCGTCAGGAATCTGGCGGACGTCGTCCTGGTCGATGTCCTCGAAGCGGCGCTGGCGCATCGCGGTCAGCGCCTTGAAGCGCGCGATCGAGAGCAGCCAGGTCGAGACCTGCGAGCGGCCCTGGAACTGGCCTGCCGTGCGCCACACGTCGAGGAACACCTGGCTGACGAGGTCTTCCGCGGTGGTCGCGTCACGCACGATGCGCAGGATGAAGCGATAAACCCGCACATTGTGCCGGCAATAGAGGATGTGCATGGACGTCCGGTTGCCGTCCGCAATGCTCTCCAGGAGCATGTCGTCCGAGGTCGCCTGAGCGGCAATGATGCTCTGGCTGGCTTGGGCGTTGATGGCGATGACGTTCGGCATTGACTTAGCTCCCCGTAGCGCCGCAACCGAGCGGCGTTTCCTTGGACCAAAGTGTTAATCAGCGAACGTTTCGGGACGTCTGCACGAAAAGCGAAAAATGGTTTCGTGCGCCGCCAAATTGTTTCGTCGGACAGGCCGCGACGAAACATTCGGGGTGAAAAGCCGTGGAATTTCAATGTACGGAAAATACGGGGGTGGGGATTGGGGAGCGCCCGAGGCAGCCGGGAACGAAATTCCGGGCTTTGCGTTCGGTCGCGCCACCCATGCCGTCATTCCGGGGCGCGAAGCGAGCCCGGGACGACAGCGGTAGGTGCCGCGCGACTTACGCCTTCTCGCCCGCGGGCGAGAACAGATAGCCGCCGCCGCGGATGGTGCGGATCACGGCTGGCTTGGTCGGGTCGGGTTCGATCTTGCGGCGGATGCGCATGATGCGCAGATCCACGGCGCGGTCGAAGGCTTCGGCGTCGCGGGCATTGGCCAGTTCGAGCAGGCGTTCGCGCGACAGCACGCGCTTCGGATTGGCCGCAAACACCTTCAGCAGCCCGAACTCGGACGCGGTGAGCGGATGCTCGTTGCCTTCGTCGTCGCGCAAGGCCTGCGCTTCGAGGTCGAGCCATTTGGTGCCGAAGCGCACCAGTTGATCCTTGTCCGATTTGGCGGGCGCGGTCTCGGCCGCCTTCACCGGCGTGCTCCGCCGCAACACCGAGCGGATGCGCGCCATCAGCTCGCGCAGCTCGCAGGGCTTTGCCACGTAATCGTCGGCGCCGAGCTCGAGACCGACGACACGGTCGATCGGGCTCGCGGTCGCCGTCAGCATGATCACGGGCACGTTGATGCGGCTCTTGAGGTCGCGGATGATCGAGAGGCCGTCTTCCTCGGGCATGTTGAGGTCGAGCACGACGAGGTCCGGCATGCTGCCGTCGATCGCGGTGCGCAAGCTCTTGCCGCCGTCGCACAGCGTCACGGTGAAGCCGTGCATCTTGAGGTAATCGCCGACCATCTCCCGGGCCGGGGCCTCGTCGTCGACGATCATGATGTGCTGGCTTTGGGTCATATCACTCAGATCTCGGTACTCGAATCACGGCAACTCGGTCGCGGGCAGGGTGATGGTGAAGGTCGATCCCTTGCCGGGACCGTCGCTCTCGGCCGTCACCTCGCCGCCATGCATGTCGATAATACGCTTGACGATGGAAAGCCCAAGCCCCGTCGAGCTCTCGCCCGCGGTCGGTTTGGCCGACAGCCGCTGGAACCGGCCGAACAGGCGGCCGAGATCCTCCGGCGACAGGCCGGCGCCCTCGTCGCTGACGCGGACGACGGTATCGCTGGCCTCATGGGTGACGGCGACGATGATCTTGCCGCCGATCGGGCTGTATTTGATGGCGTTGCTGATCAGATTGTCGATCGCCTCGCGGATGCGGTCGGTGTCGCACATGGTGACGATGTTGGGTGGCGCCGTGACGCTGATCGCCTGCTGCTTGTTGACCGCGAGCGGGTGGTTGGCATCGGCGACCTCTTTCACCAGCGCAGCGACGTCGACCGGCTCGCGGCGGATGGTGATGTCGAAGGCATCGGCCATCGCGTCCGAGATCAGATGATCGACCATCGTGGTCAGGCGCTTCGTCGCATCGCGGATGTGATCGACCTGGGCGACCACGCCGTCGGACGAGGCGCCGGTCGAGATCAGCTCCTTCAGCATCTCGGTGCGGCCGAGGATGACGCCCAGCGGGTTCTTGAGGTCGTGGGCGACGGTGCCCAAAATCTCGTTCTTGAAGCCGTTGGCGCGCTGCAGCCGCAGCCATTGCGCCGAGAGGCGGCGGTTGGCCTGCATCAGCGCGCGGGTGCGCTGGGCGACGCGGTCCTCGAGCTGCGTGTTGGCGTCCTGGAGCTGCTGGTAGAGGATGACGTTGTCGAAGGCGATCGAGAGCCGGCTGGAGAAGATCTCGACCAGCGAGCGGTCGGTCTCGGACAGCTCGCGCTCGGCCTGCAGCAGCACCACCACCTCGCGGCCGGAGCCGGTCCGCAGATAGATCACGCTGCGGTGGTCGGCGAATTCGTTCTTGCGGCCCTGGAACGCGGCTTCCACCATCGTCCGCAGATCGGGGTCGAGCGCCTTCGACGAGGTCGTGCCGATGAAGCGGCTGTAGCAGCCGCTGCCGGCGAGCACGGAGAGCTCGGGGTCCACGCCGCCATTGTCGCGCAGCACCAGTATGCCGGCGCAATCGACATTGAGCAGCGAGGCGAGCTGGGTCAGCACGCCCTCGGCGAGCCGCTGCATCGACTTGAAGTCGTACAGCGTCGAGGCGGCGTCGATGATGATCTCGAGCCCGCGCCGCGTCTGCACCATGCGCTCGAGCTGCTGATAGGAGCGCAGCGCCGCGGTCAGCGAGGTGAACAGCTTGTCGGCGGTGAGCTCGGTCTTGGCCTTGTAGTCGTTGATGTCGTACTGGACGATCACGCGCCGCTCCGGCGCCTGGCCGGGCTGTCCGGTGCGCAGGATGATACGTACGGTCTCGTTCTTGAGCTCGTTGCGGATGAACTCGACCAGCTCGAGGCCGGCGACATCGGTCTCCATGATGACGTCGAGCAGCACGGCGGCGATATCGCCATGCGCGGCCATCAGCTTGCGACCTTCCGCCGCGGAATGGGCGGAGAGGATCTCCAGCCCCTGGCCGTTGAGGCTGTAGTCGGACAGCGCGAAGCGGGTGCCGTCATGCACGGCCGGATCGTCGTCGATGACGGCGATCTTCCACTTCCGTGCGTTCTGGTCCTCCGGTGCGGTACCGGTATCGTCGATCAGGTGGAGGACATCGTCCTGTTCGGCCATTGAGAAGTCCCGTCAGTCTCTGTGCTTTGCGCGCCGCCCTTGGCGACCCGGGGCATGATAATGCGAAAAGTAGTGCCTTGTCCCAGCTTGGATTCCAGCATCATGCGCCCGCCGAGCTGCTGGGTGACAAGGTTATAGACGATATGCAAGCCGAGTCCCGTACCACCTTCATTGCGCCGGGTGGTAAAGAATGGGTCAAAGGCCTGGCGCTGCACGTCAGGGGTCATGCCGGCCCCGTCATCGGCGAAGATGATCTCGATGTCGTCGGTCCCGCGCGGCCGCGCCGAGATCGTGATCGTGCCGGCGCGGCCGTCGGCAAAGGCGTGGTTGGCGGCGTTGAGGAAGAGGTTGGTCAGAATCTGGCCGTAGGAGCCGGGATAGCCGTCGAGCAGGAGCCCCTCGGGCACGTCGGCCTGGAGCGTGATCGGCGAGCGCTTCAGGACCGGACGCAGGCTGGCGATGATCTGGTCGGTGGCTTCGCTGAGTGAGAACTGCCGCCGCTCGGCATGCGAGCGGTCGACCGCGACCTGCTTGAACGACTGGATCAGCTCGCCGGCGCGGGTGAGGTTGGCGACGAGCTGCTGCGAGGCATCGCGCGAGGACTGCACGAACTCCTCCAGCTGCGAGCGGCGCAGGCCGCCGTCGCCCTTGAGCTGGGCCTCGAAGATCTCGGTGCGCCGGGCGAAGCTGGAAGCGACGGTCAGGCTGATGCCAATCGGGTTGTTGACCTCGTGCGCGACGCCGGCGACGAGGCCGCCGAGCGCCGCCAGCCGTTCGGCGTCGATCAAATTCTGCTGCGCGGTGTTGAGCTCGAGCAGCGCGCTCTCGGCCTTCTCCTTGGACGCGCGCAGCTCGTCCTCGGTCTCGCGTTTCGCGATCGCGTTCTCGCGGAACACTTCGACGGCGCGCGCCATGGCGCCGACCTCGTCGCGTGCCTTGGTGCCCTGCACCTCGCGGTCGAGGTCGCCGAGCGTGATCGCGCGCATCGCGGTCATGATCTGCTGCAGCGGCAGGCGGATCGACAGCGCGATCAGCACGCCCGCGGTGAGGATGATGCCGAGGAAGATCACCGCGATCGACAGCACCCGCCGCGAGATATCGGCCAGGGTGCGATCAAACGTCTCCTGCGCCTTCTGCTCGCGCTGGCGCATCTTGGTGGAGAGATCGTCGATGGCGCCGATCGCCTCGGCCTGGCTGGCGTCGATGGTGTTGCGCAGCAATTCGGTGCGGCTCGTCAGCTGCTCGGAGAGTTTTGCAAAACCCTCGCGCAGCGCCATGGTGCGGGTCCCGAGCCGTTGCAGCGCCATGCGCTGCAGGTCGTTGTCGGCGAGATCGATCATGACCGGAATGGTCTTCTCGATCGTCTCGGTGTTGCGGCGCGCATCGTCAGCGGCACCGGGCGAGAGCGACAGATAGTAGGAGTTGGCGGCTACCAGCATCGCGGTGAAGGCCTCGCGCGACTTGCCGAGCGAGGGCCAGATCAGCGCGTCGCGATGGCCGGTGGCGCCCTCGATGATGGAATAGAGACCGGCCATGTCCCTGGCCGGGCCCTGCACCTGCTCCTCATAGGTCTTGGCGATGGTCGCCTGCACGCTGCGCAGCTCGCCGAAGCCGTTGAGGAAGCGGTCGGTGGTGCGCTCCAGCTCCTCGACCGAGCCTGACAGCATCGGGTCCTTGGCGGCACGGTCGGTCAGCGTGCCCAGCACCGCCTCGCGCAGCAGCAGGATCTCGGCGAACAGGTCCGGGCTCGGCTGGTTGATGTAGCGGTGGATCAGATTGTGCAGGCGCCCGGTCTCGCTCTCGAGCAGCGCCAGGATACGATCGGACTCGCGCACCTGGCGGACGTCGCCCCAGGCCGAGCCCAGCACCTGCGTGCCGTTCCAGATCAGCCCCACCAGCACCACGACCACGGCCGAGTTCAGCGCCGCGATCGACAGGATGCGCCAGCGGATCGGCACCGCGCGGAGCATCCCGACCAAACGTGCGCGCAGCCGCCCGAGCGGGCCGGGCGGCCTGTCTGCGTGCTCGCTGGGTCCAGGCGCGGCCAAGCGGCTCACTCCACCTTGCGAATGCGTTCGATCAGCGTGGCCGCGGCGGGATCGCGCCCCGCCTTGGCATAGATCGCAGCCATCGCCTCCTCGAACGGCTTGCGGTCGATATCCCTAGCGACGGTGATGCCGGCGGCTTCAGCCTTGTGCTGCGACTGCTCCTCGAGGTCGCGCCACTTCTCGCGCATGAACCGGCTGGAGCGAGCCGCTGCTTCGCGGAATAGCTGCTGGTCGTCGGCCGAAAGGCTCTTCCAGGCCTTCAGCGAGATCACCAGCACTTCCGGGCTCATCGTGTGTTCGGTGAGCGCGAGGTGGCCGGCATGTTTGTAATGGTCTGTCGTCACGAAAGATGGCCAGTTGTTTTCGGCGCCGTCGATCAGATGGTTGGCAAGCCCGGTGAGCACCTGCCCGTAGGGCATCTCGACCGGCTCGGCGCCGAGCGAGCGAATCATCTCGCTCATCAACTCCGACTGCTGCACCCGGATCCGCAATCCCCTGAGGTCGGCGACAGTCCGTATCGGACGGACGCCGTTGTAGATCGACCGCGCGCCGGAATCGTAGAAGGCGAGCCCGACGAAGCCGTAGGGCTCGAAACTGCCGAGGATCTCGCTGCCGATCGGCCCGTCCAGCACCTTCTGCATGTGCTCGATGGACCGGAACAGGAACGGCATGGCGAGCACGTTCATCGCCGGGACGAAGTTGCCGATCAGCGCCACATTGGTCCGGTTGAGGTCGATCGCGCCGACCCTGGTCTGCTCGATGGTCTCCTTCTCTTCGCCGAGCTGACGGGAATGGAACACCTTGATCTCATGCCGGCCGCCGGTGCGCTCGGCAATCAGCGCGCCCATGTAGCGCAGCGCCTGGACGGTCGGGTAATCCTCGGCCTGGGTGTCGGCGGCGCGGAATTCGCGCGCAGCTGCGCTCGTCGCGCAGACCGCGAGCAGAAGCGCGACGAAGATCAACCCGGTCCGCGAGAGTTCGGCACGGTTCAGCACTGGCACACTCAACCCCTCAGTGGTGGAGTCTATGGCGAAGCAAAAAGGTTCAATGCAATCTAGCAGATGGTTGAGGGAAGGCCATCCCGCCGCACCCGGCGGAGCGATTGTGCGGCGCGGCCGCCGTTCATTCCCGGTTGAAACAGGAAATGCCGCGCCTTAAGCAGGTACGGTCGCCTTTGCCGCGCGACACGGGAAGAGCCATCGTGATTTCAGCATCGAGTCTTTTGCGGATCCTCGCCGCTTTCATCGTCCTCGCAATGCCTGTTCAGGCGCGCGCCGCAACCGACATCGCGCTGTGGCACGCCATGTCCGGCGAGCTCGGCCGGCAGCTCGAGAAGCTCGCCGCCGATTTCAACGCCTCGCAATCCGATTACCGCATCGTGCCTGCTTACAAGGGCAACTACACCGAGACCGTGACGGCGGCGATCTTCGCCTTCCGCTCGCGCAGCCAGCCGGCGATCGTCCAGGTCAACGAGGTCGCGACCGCCACCATGACCGCGGCCAAGGGCGCGATCTATCCCGTGTTCACCATGATGCGGGACATGAACGAGCCGTTCTCGCTGGGCGATTACCTTCCCGCAGTCTCCGGCTATTACACCGATGCGGCCGGCAATCTGTTGTCCTTCCCGTTCAATTCCTCGACGCCGATCCTCTATTACAACAAGACCATGTTCCGCGACGCGGGCCTCGATCCGGAGACGCCGCCGAAGACATGGCCCGAGCTTGGGCTTGCCGCAAAACGCCTGCGCGAGCGCGGCGCTGTGTGCGGCTTCACCACCTCCTGGCCGTCCTGGATCCACATCGAGAATTTCTCCGCCTTCCACAATCTGCCGCTCGCGACGCGGACCAATGGCTTTGCGGGGCTGGATGCCGAGCTGACCATCAACAACCCGGTCGTCGTGCAACACATCGCCCAGCTCGCCGAGTGGCAGAAGGACAAGGTGTTCGATTACGGCGGCCGCGGGCAGTCGGCCGAGCCGCGCTTCCAGAAGGGCGAATGCGGCATCTTCATCGGCTCCTCGGCGACGCGGGCCGACATCAAGGCGAATTCGAAGTTCGACATCGGCTACGGCATGATGCCGTACTGGCCCGATGTGAAGAACGCGCCGCAGAACTCGATTATCGGCGGTGCCACGCTGTGGGTGCTGCGCGACCGCCCGCGCGCGGAATACAAGGGCGTGGCACGGTTCTTCGCCTATCTGTCGCAGCCCGGCGTGCAGGCGGCCTGGCACCAGAACACCGGTTATCTGCCGATCACCCGCGCCGCCTTCGAGCTGACGCGCGCGCAGGGCTTTTACGAGCGCAATCCGGGCTCCGCGATCTCGTTCGAGGAGATCACGCTGCATCAGCCGACGGAGAACTCGAAGGGCATCCGGCTCGGCTCCTTCGTGCTGATCCGCGGCGCAATCGAGGACGAGCTGGAGCAGGCCTTTACCGGCCAGAAGGGCGCGCAGGCAGCGCTCGATGCCGCGGTCGAGCGCGGCAACAAGCTGCTGCGCCAGTTCGAGCGCGCCAGCCCGGACCGTTAGCGATGGGAAGCTTGGCGTTGGTTGGAGCGCGAGACCCTTCCACGTCGTCATGGCCGGGCTTGTCCCGGCCATCCACGCCTTGGCCGCAGCACGAAGAACGTGGATGCCCGGGACAAGCCCGGGCATGACGGACTCAAATGATTAAGCTCGTGATGTCGATGACACTTCCTCAATTCGCCGACGCTGAAGCCTTTCGCGCCTTCCGCTCCGATTCGTCTCGATGGCTGCCGATCGCGCTCGACATCGCGCGCAGCCACGGTCTCGATGTCAGCGCGCCGCATGTGTTCGTAACAGGCACCAATCTCGTCGTCGGCCTCGGCGACAAGCTGATCCTGAAAATCTTCCCGCCGCACTTGCGCGCACAGTTCGTCTCCGAGCGCGGATCGCTGATGCAGCTTGCCGGCCGTCTTCATCTGCCGATCCCCGAGATCGTCGCGGAAGGGGAGCGTGATGGCTGGCCTTATCTCGTCATGACGCGCCTTGCCGGCACGCTCGGCTCGGAGGTCTGGCCGCAGCTTGCGGAAGACCAGAAGGAACGCCTGCTGCGCCAGATCGGCGAGACCATCGCCGCCGTGCAGCGCGCGCCGCTCGGACCGCTCGCGCAAATCCAGCCGCACTGGGACGAGTTCATGTGCGCGCAGATGCGGGGCTGCAAGGCGCGGCACTCGCGCCTCGGCCTTGCACCGAAATTCCTCGAAGGCCTCGACGATCTCCTGCGTGACGCTGCAAACCTGATCCCGATGGATGCGCCGCCGGTGATCCTGGTCGGCGAATATATCCCTCAGAACTTCCTGCTCGCTTGTCATGACGATCAATGGTCGCTCGCGGGCCTGTTCGACTTCGGCGACGTGCTGACGGGATGGCGCGACTACGATCTGCTCGGCCCCGGCGCCTTCATGGCGGCGGGCCGGCCGGGGAGGGTGCGCAGCCTGCTCGAGGGCTTTGGCTATGCGAAGCTGGATTTCGCACTGAAGCGCCGGCTGATGGCGCTGATGCTGCTGCACCGCGCCAGCGACCTCAACAGCCACGTCTGTATCGAGGGTTGGCAGGACAGGGCGAACGATCTCGTCGAACTCCAGGATCTGATCTGGTCGGGCTGAACCGCCCAGGCCATCTGCGACGTCCTGCTCAATCCGGCAGCGCTCAATCTTTCAGCTTATTTTTGGAGCAGAATCGCATCTTTGTATGCAATTGATCGGCTTGCCCAAAAGGCGATCAGCCGCCGAAATCACAAAAATATCGATTGGAATCAACGCTTTATCTGGAAATTAAGATCCCATTAAGCGCTGGCACGAACCTTGCGAATCCCTGTTCCAACCAGAAACTTTTGCGTTGGAGCATTTTCCATGAAGCGCCGCGATTTCCTCAAGTCCGTGTCCGGATTGGCCGCAGGCGCGGCGCTTCCGGCGATGCCGCAGGTCATCTCCACCGCCTATGCCGATGCGCGTTCGGAGACGCTGCTGATCGTCTCGGAAGGCGGCCCGAACAATCTCGACATCCACGGCGTCGGCACCAACGTGCCCGGCTATGAAGTGTCGTGGAATTGCTACGACCGCCTGATCAGCCACGAGATGAAGGCCGGCCCTGGCGGCGTGCCCTATTACGACCGCGACAAGTTCAAGGGCGAACTCGCCGAGGAGATGAAGATCGACGACATGTCGGTCACCTTCAAGCTGCGCAAGAACGCCAAATTCCACGACGGCACGCCCGTCACCGCCAAGGACGTGAAGTGGTCGCTTGACCGCGCCGTCAGCGTCGGCGGCTTCCCAACCTTCCAGATGAGCGCGGGCTCGCTGACCAAGCCGGAGCAGTTCGTCGTGATCGACGACACCACCGTGCGCGTCGACTTCCTGAAGAAGGACAAGCTGACGATCCCCGATCTCGCGGTCATCGTGCCCTGCATCGTCAACTCCGAGCTGGTGAAGAAGAACGCCAGTGAGAAGGACCCCTGGGGTCTCGAATTCACCAAGCAGCAGACCGCGGGCTCCGGCGCCTACAAGGTGACGAAGTGGACCGCCGGCACCGAAGTCATCATGGAGCGCAACGAGGATTGGGTCTGCGGTCCGTTGCCGAAGATCAAGCGCGTGATCTGGCGCATGGTGCCGCAGGCCGGCAACCGCCGCGCGCTGCTGGAGCGGGGCGACGCCGACATCTCCTACGAGCTGCCCAACAAGGATTTTCAGGAGATGAAGGCGAACGGCAAGCTCAACGTCGTGTCGCTGCCGTTCTCCAACGGCATCCAGTATATCGGCATGAACGTCACCAAGCCGCCGTTCGATAATCCAAAAATTCGCCAGGCGGTTGCCTATGCGCTGCCCTATCAGAAGATCATGGACGCGGTGATGTTCGGCCTCGCCAACCCGATGTTCGGCGCGCCCAAGGACAAGCCGACCGAAGTCGCCTGGCCGCAGCCGCACAAATACAACACCGACATCGAGAAGGCGAAAGCGCTGATGGCGGAGGCAGGCCTCGCCAACGGCTTCGAGACCACGATCTCGTTCGATCTCAACTTCGCGGGCGTCAACGAGCCGCTCTGCGTGCTGGTGCAGGAGAGCCTCGCGCAGATCGGCATCAAGACCACCATCAACAAGGTGCCCGGCGCCAACTGGCGCACCGAGTTGAACAAGAAGGAGATGCCGCTCTTCACCAACGTGTTCTCGGGCTGGCTCGATTACCCCGAGTACTTCTTCTACTGGTGCTATCACGGCAACAATTCCGTCTTCAACACCATGAGCTACAAGTCGGCGGAGATGGACAAGCTGATCGACGGCGCGCGCACGGCCGCCGCCACCGGCGACGCCGCGACCTACGATGCCGACGTGAAGGGCTTTGTCGATCTCGCGTTCACCGACATCCCGCGCATCCCGCTGTACCAGCCCTTCGTCAACGTCGCGATGCAGAAGAACATCAGCGGCTACCAATACTGGTTCCACCGGAGGCTGGATTACCGCGCGCTGGTGAAGGGGTGAGCCGTCATGCTGATCGTCGGCGACGCATCGGCATGTGTTTGTCTCTCTGATCGCGATGCGGTTTCGTCATCGCATGAGATGGCCACCAATCTCTCGCTCCCTCCCCCCTTGCGGGGGAGGGTCGGGGAGAGGGGTAGCCACGAACTCCGACCTCTCCCGGGGCCACCCCTCTCCCTAGCCCTCCCCCGCAAGGGGGGAGGGAACGCAGCGGAGCAAGCCTGCTCACAATTGCCAAGCAGAAGGAGAGCGCTCCCATGCTGACCATGATCGGCAAGCGCCTGATGTTCGCGATTCCCTCGCTGATCGGGGTCGTCATCGTCACCTTCCTGTTGACGCGCGCGTTGCCGGGCGACCCGGCGGCGTACTTCGCCGGTCCCGCGGCGACCAAGGAAGCCGTCGAGCAGATCCGCAAGAAACTCGGCCTCGACAAGCCGCTGATCGAGCAGTTCTTCCGCTACACCAACGACCTCGCCCATGGCGATTTCGGCAACTCGCTCACCACGGGGCAGCCGGTCGCAGCCGAAATCCGCAATCGCCTGCCGGCCTCGGCCGAGCTTACGCTGCTCGGCCTCATCGTTTCGGTCGTGATCGCCATTCCGCTCGGCGTGCTGGCGGCGACGCGGCCGGGATCATGGGTCGACCATCTCTGCCGCGTCACGACGACGGCCGGCGTGTCGTTGCCCGTGTTCTTCACCGGCCTCGTGCTGGTCTATGTCTTCTATTTCCGGCTCGGCTGGTCGCCGGCGCCGCTCGGTCGCCTCGATGTGTTCTACAGCGCGCCGCCAACCATCACCGGCTTCTATCTGATCGACACCCTGATCGCGCGCGACTTCGAGGCGTTCCGCTCGGCGCTGAGCCAGCTCATCCTGCCGGCGACGACGCTCGCGATCTTCTCGCTGGCGCCGATCGCGCGCATGACGCGCGCCTCGATGCTGGCGGTGTTGTCGTCGGAGTTCGTGCGGACGGCCCGCGCCAGCGGACTGTCGCCGACAACGGTCATCGTCACCTACGCGTTTCGCAATGCGATGCTGCCCGTGATCACCACGCTCAGCATGGTGTTCTCGTTCCTGCTAGGGGCCAACGTGCTGGTGGAAAAAGTATTCGCCTGGCCCGGCATCGGCTCCTATGCGGTGGAAGCGCTGATCTCGTCCGACTTCGCGCCGGTGCAAGGTTTCGTGCTGACCATGGCGGTCATGTACGTGCTGCTCAATCTCGTGATCGACATTCTCTACGGCGTGATCGATCCGCGTGTCAGGTTGGAGGGCTAAATCATGAGCTCCGTTGCGCCTGCTGTTGAACCCGTCGGCCCTGCGCGGACCTCGGGGCTCGTCGCGATCCTCGAACAGACCCGCTATGTTCTCGGCGAAAACAAGGTCACGGGCTTTGCCTTCGCGCTGCTCATCGTGATCCTCATTGCCGCGATCTTCGGTCCCTATGTGGTGCCGTATGATCCACTCGCTTCCGATACCGCCGCGGCGCTGAAGCCGCCGTCGATGGCGCACTGGTTCGGCACCGACCAGCTCGGCCGCGACATCTTCAGCCGCGTCATCGTGGCGACGCGGCTCGATACGTTCATCGCCGTCGCCTCCGTCGTGCTGGTGTTCCTGATGGGCGGCCTCGCCGGTATCGCGGCGGGCTACTTTGGCGGCTGGACCGACCGCATCGTCGGCCGCATCGCCGACACCATCATGGCGTTTCCGCTGTTCGTGCTGGCGATGGGCATCGTCGCTGCCCTCGGCAACACCGTGCAGAACATCATTCTGGCCACCGCCATCGTGAACTTCCCGCTCTACGCCCGCGTCGCGCGCGCCGAGGCCAACGTCCGCCGCAATGCCGGCTTCGTGCAGGCCGCGCGTCTGTCCGGCAACGGCGAATTCCGCATCCTGCTGGTGCACATCTTGCCGAACATCATGCCGATCATGATCGTGCAGATGTCGCTAACCATGGGCTACGCGATCCTCAATGCCGCGGGCCTCTCCTTCATCGGCCTCGGCGTCCGCCCGCCGACCGCCGAATGGGGCATCATGGTCGCGGAAGGCGCGGGCTTCATGGTGTCGGGCGAATGGTGGATCGCGCTATTCCCCGGCCTTGCTCTGATGATCGCCGTGTTCTGCTTCAACCTCCTCGGCGACGGCCTCCGCGACATCGTCGACCCCCAGCGGAGGACGTGATGATGGTTGGCCTTGAGTGCGAGCAGCGGAGCGCCAAGCTAACAAGTGAGGTGGCCACTGCTCTCTCATTCCCTCCCCCCTTGCGGGGGAGGGGCAGGGAGAGGGGTAGCCACGAACTCCGACCTCTCCCGGGGCCACCCCTCTCCCCAACCCTCCCCCGCAAGGGGGGAGGGAGCGAGAGGCCGGTGCCCGCCTCACACGCAAATTTCCCGCCGAAATTCCCCAATGATTCCAACCCCGTTCTACTGTGCATGGGGTTGTTTTCGACATTTTTGATCGGGAGGCCCTCATGACCGTCCAGCCCCTGCTCGACGTCCAGGATCTCACGGTCGAATTCACCACCCGCCGCGGCATCGTCAAAGCCGTCCAGCACGTCAACATCTCCGTGGCCAAGGGCGAGACGCTCGCCATCGTCGGCGAGTCCGGCTCGGGTAAGTCGGTGACGTCCTATGCGGTGATGCGCATTCTCGATCGCGCCGGACGGATCGCCGAAGGCTCGGTGATGTTTTCGGGTATCGACGTGAAGGCCGCGACCGAAGACCAGATGCGCGATCTGCGCGGCCGCGAAGTCTCGATGATTTTTCAGAACCCGCGCGCGGCACTCAACCCGATCCGGAAAGTCGGCGACCAGATCGAGGACGTGCTGCGTACTCATGTGCAGCAGGCGATGGTTTCGGACCACGGAGAAAAGGCGATCGAGGCGCTGGAGCAGGTCAAGATCGCCCGCCCGCGCGAGCGCTACCACGCCTATCCGTTCGAACTGTCAGGCGGCATGTGCCAGCGCGTCGTCATCGCGCTTGCGCTCGCCTGCAATCCGCAGCTCCTGATCGCGGACGAGCCGACGACGGGTCTCGACGTCACCACCCAGAAGGCGGTGATGGATCTGATCGTCGAGCTGACCAAGCGCAAGGCGATGTCCACCATCCTGATCACCCACGACCTCGGCCTTGCGGCTGCCTATTGCGACCGCGTCGTCGTGATGGAAAAGGGCCGCGTCGTCGAGACCGCGAAAGCCGCCGATATCTTCGCCAACCCGCAGCACCCCTACACCAAGAAGCTGATGCGCGCGACGCCGCGGCTCGGTGTGAGCCTGCGGGATCTGTTGCCCGAGGAGGAGGCCGCTGCCTTCGCCTCTCCCCGCACGCGGGGAGAGGCCGACGCACGAAGTGCGGCGGGTGAGGGGGGCTCTCCCAGCACCGTGCTCGCGGAGAGTCCCTCTCACCCCGACCCTCTCCCCGCAAGCGGGGAGAGGGAGAAGACGCCTCTCCTCCTCATCGAAAAGCTCGTCAAGGAATATCCCCGCCAGGGCGCCACGGCCACACTCGGAAAACTGTTCGGCCGCAAGCCTCCGGTCGAACCGGACGTCTTCCGCGCCGTCGACGGCATCAGCCTCTCCATCGGCCATGGCGAGAGCGTCGGCCTGGTCGGTGAGTCCGGCTGCGGCAAATCGACCACGTCGATGATGGTCATGCGTCTGCTCGACCAGACCTCGGGCCTGATCCAGTTCGACGGCGAGGACATCGGCGCCATGGCGCCTGCCTCCTTCGCCCGGCTGCCGCAGCGCAGCCGCATCCAGATGGTGTTCCAGGACCCGACCGACAGCCTCAACCCGCGTTTCACCGCCGCCCGCGCCATCGCCGACCCCATCATGCAGCTCGGCGACATCAGGGGCCGCGATGCGCTGCGAACGCGCTGCGAGGAGCTCGCCACCATGGTCGGCCTGCCGCACAATCTGCTCGACCGCTTCCCGCACCAGCTGTCCGGCGGCCAGAAGGCCCGCGTCGGCATCGCGCGCGCCATCGCGCTGCATCCAAAACTCGTCATCCTGGACGAGCCGACCGCGGCGCTGGACGTCTCGGTCCAGGCCGTGGTCCTCAATCTGCTTCAGGACCTGAAAGCGCGCTTAGGTATGAGTTATCTGTTCGTCTCGCATGATTTGAACGTAGTGCGCTTGTTGTGCGATCGTGTCATTGTCATGCGGACAGGTCGAATCGTCGAAGAGGGCTCTTCCGAAAAGGTCCTCAGCGATCCGCAGGACGACTATACCAAGGAGCTGCTGACGGCGATCCCGCATCCGCCGTTGCAGGTCCACTAAGAGTGCACTGAGAGATTGTTTGGGAGCGTGATGGCCGAGCCGCTGGACGACTATATCGACGCCGTATCGAAAGCGCTGGCGCTGCCCGTCGAGGAGGCTTGGAGGCCTGCGGTGCGCGCCAATCTCGAAGTCTCACTCCGGCTTGGCCGACTGGTCGACGAATTCGCGCTGCCGGACGAGACCGAGCCGGCGCCGATCTTCACGGTCTGACCCCGCCATGACCACCAAGCCAGAGATGACGGCTGCGGACATCGCCAAGGCTGTGGCCGGCGGCAAGATGTCGGCACTCGATGCCACCGAAGCAGCGCTTGCGCGCATCAAGCAGCACGATGGCGTCCTCAATTCCTTCACCGACGTCACCGCCGATCGCGCCCGTGCGAAGGCGCGTGCTGTTGATGCCGACATTGCTGCCGGCAAGGAGGTCGGCCCGCTCGCCGGTGTTCCCTTCGCGGTGAAGAACCTGTTCGACGTTGCCGGCCTTCCGACGCGGGCCGGCTCGAAGATCAACCGCGACCTCGCGCCTGCCAAGCGCGACGCCACGCTGATCGAGCGGATGGAAGCCGCAGGTGCCGTGCTCGTCGGCGCGCTCAACATGGGCGAATACGCCTACGACTTCACCGGCGAGAACGTCCATGACGGTCCCTCGCGCAATCCGCATGACACGACCCGGATGACCGGCGGCTCGTCCGGTGGCTCGGGGAGCGCCGTTGGCGGCGCGCTGGTGCCGATCGCACTCGGCTCGGACACCAATGGTTCGATCCGCGTGCCGTCCTCCTTCTGCGGCATCTTTGGTCTGAAGCCGACCTATGGCCGGCTGTCGCGGGCGCGCTCGTTCCCGTTCGTCGCGAGCCTCGATCATCTCGGCCCGTTCGCGCGCTCGGCGACCGATCTCGCGCTCGCCTATGACGCGATGCAGGGACCGGATGCGGATGATGCTGCCTGCACCACGCGCGGTCTGGAGCCGACGCTGCCGCTGCTCGCCAATCCGGTGTCGGACCTGCGCATCGCGATTGCCGGCGGGCACTTTCAGAAGAGCGTGTTTCCTGAGGCCGTCGAAGCCGTCAGCCGTATCGCCAAGGCGCTCGGCGCGACGAAGATCGTTGAGGTGCCCGAAGCCTCGCGCGCCCGAGCGGCGGCCTATGTCATCACTACCACCGAAGGCGCCTCGCTGCATCTCGATCGCCTGCGCAAGCGCCCGAACGATTTCGATCCCGCCGTGCGCGACCGGCTGATTGCCGGCGCCATGGTGCCGGCGCCGCTGGTCGACCGCGCGCAGAAATTCCGCCGCTGGTATCGCGCGCAGCTCGCCGAGATCTTCAAATCCGTCGACGTGCTGATTGCACCGGCCACGCCCTGCACCGCGCCGAAGCTTGGCCAGGTGAATTTCACGCTCGACGGCGTCGAGTTGCCGGTGCGCGCCAACATCGGCATCCACACCCAGCCGATCTCGTTCATCGGATTGCCGGTGGTCGCCGTGCCGGTACCGCTCGAGCCGCTGCCGATCGGCGTCCAGATCATCGCCGCGCCCTGGCGCGAGGACATCGCGCTGCGCGTGGCGCACGCATTGGAGAAGATGGGCGTGGTCTCCGCGCCGTCGCCAAGGGGACTTTGAGAGGGATTTAAAATGGAGATCGATCTCCCCGAGGTGATCGCGGAAGTGAAGGCCGCGTTCGAGCGCTATGAGCAGGCCCTGATCACCAACGACGTCGCCGTGCTCGGCGAGCTGTTCCGCAACGATCCCCGCACGCTGCGCTACGGCATCGGCGAGAACCTCTACGGCTATGAGGCGATCTCCGGCTTCCGCGCCGGACGTTCGCCGGTCGGCCTCAACCGCCGCACCGCGAAGACCGTGATCACCAGCTATGGCCGCGACACGGCCGTGGCCTCCACCCTGTTCTACCGCGACACGGCTCCCGGCAAGGTCGGCCGGCAGATGCAGACCTGGATTCGCTTCCCGGAGGGCTGGCGCGTCGTCGCCGCCCATGTCAGCATCATCGACGAGTCGAAAGAGACCTGATCGTATGACGCTTGACGATCTTCCGCCCGGAACATTGCCGGCCGAGCCGGTGGTGCCGCGCGTCGACCGAGCGCAGCCCAGCGTGCACAAGATCACGCGCGCCGAGGAACTGCGGCTTCAGCTCGCCGACGAGATCGTGCGCGGAACCCTGGCCCCGGGCGCGCCGCTTGATGAAACCGACATCGCGCGGCGCTTCAGCGTCTCGCGCACGCCGGTCCGCGAGGCGTTGCGCCAGCTGGTGGCGAGCGGCCTCGTCGAATCGCGTGCCCATCGCGGCGCGGTGGTGGCGCAGCCCTCGGTCGAGCGTCTCAAGAGCATGTTCGAGGCGATGGCGGAGCTCGAAGCGCTGTGCGCGGGCCTGGCCGCCGAGCGCATGTCCGCTGCCGAACGCCATGGTCTCGAAGCCATCCACGAAGAGCTGCGCGTGCTCAGCTATGCCGGCAATCCCGATCGCTTCCACGAGGTTAACGAGCGCTTCCACAACGCGATCTATGCGGGATCGCAGAACGGCTACATCGCCGAGATCACGCTGGCGACGCGCGTCCGCGTGCAACCGTTCCGCCGCGCCCAGTTCCGCAACCTCGGCCGATTGGCAAAGTCGCAAGCCGAGCACGACCGCGTCGTCGTCGCCATCATGCGCGGCGACAAGCAGGGCGCCGCCGCCGCCATGCGCGCGCATATCGAGCTGGTGCGTGGGGAATACGAGATCTACGCGGTGTCGGTTTAGAGCGGCAAATGCGGTACCGTAGGGTGGGCAAAGGCGCAAAGCGCCGTGCCCACCATCTATCCTAACTAATGCTGTTGGTGGGCACGCTACGCTTTGCCCACCCTACGGCAGCTACGCCTTCGCAGCTTCCGCCATAAACTTCCGCCAGCCGCCATACGCCGTGATGTCTCGCGCCTCGCCCAGCACCTCCGGCTCGACGAGAAACCCTTTCACGCTGCGGCCATCCGCAAGCCTGATTGTGCCGATCGCCATCGGCGCGGGAATCGCATTCACGAACTTGCCGAACGCGGATGACGACAACGACCAGATTTCAAGCTCGATCGCCGCGCCCGTGCCAGCCTCGACGCGCAACATGCCCGGCTTCGGGGGCGTGGTCTGGAGCGCATAGAGCTTGTAGTCGGGCGCTGTCCTGGTCGCTTCGATTAGCTTTCCGTTGAGCGTCTTCAATTCGCCGTTCAGCGCCATGCCGGACAGGTGAGCGCCGACCACTGCGATCGGAATCTCGTCGCTGCTGCTTGCGGCGAGCGGCGCTAGCGGGGCCTGCGCAACGCCCTTCGCTCCAACGGTCAGTTTCGTATCCGCATGGAATACACGGCCGATGCTCGCCAGCAGTGCATCGCGTCCTGCGGGCGCGAGCAGCGTGATACCGAACGGAATGCCGTCGGTGCGCATCGACGCCGGTACCGCGAGGCCACAGAGGTCGAGCAGGTTGACGAAATTGGTGTAGGTGCCGAGCCGGCTGTTGAGCTCTATCGGATTGGCCAGCACCTGGGCGGTCGTATACGCCGTCGGCGCGGTCGGCAGCACCAGCGCGTCGATATTGGCGAAGGTGCGCTCGGCGATCTTGCGCAGGCCCTGCAAACGGTAGAGCGCAGAGAAGGTTTCCGCAGCGGTCAGCCGCGCGCCGGCGACGGTGATCTCGCGCGTCACCGGATGAATCGAATCAGGCGCGGATGCCAGCAGATCCTTGATCACGAGATAACGCTCGGCGACCCACGGCCCCTCATAGAGCAGCCGCGCCGTCTCGTAGAACGGCTCGAGGTCGAACTCGACCAGCTCAGCGCCGAGCGCGGTCCAGCGCTTCAGCGCATCGCCGTAAGCGGCTTCCGCCTTCCTGTCGCCGAAGAAGATCAGTTGTCCGTTGCGCGGTACGCCGAGGCGCAAATTCGCGGGGAACGGCGTGATCGCGCCGAGCGGCCGGTCGCGCGAGAACGGGTCGGCCTGGTCTGGACCCGCCATCACGGAGAGCGCGAGGGCGGCGTCGTCGACGGTCAAAGCGAATACCGAGATGCAGTCGAGCGTGCGGCATGCCGGCACCAGGCCAGCAGTCGAGATCATGCCGAGGCTCGGCTTCAGCCCGACGATGTTGTTGAGCATCGCCGGCACCCGGCCGCTGCCGGCGGTGTCCGTGCCCAGCGACAGCGGCACGAGTCCGGCACCGACCGCGACTGCCGAGCCCGAGCTCGAGCCGCCGGGAATGAGATCCTCGCGGATCGAATTTTTGGGGATGCCATAAGGCGAACGCACGCCGACGAGGCCGGTTGCGAACTGGTCGAGATTGGTCTTGCCGATGATGATCGCGCCGGCCGCGCGCAGGCGTTCCACCGCGGTCGAATCATGCGTCGGCGTATACGAGAAGGCCGGGCAGGCCGCGGTGGTCGGAAACCCGAGCGCGTCGATATTGTCCTTCGCCGCAACCGGCACGCCGTAGAGCGGCAGGCTGGTGGCATCCCTTGCGGCAAGCTTCTCGGCTTCCGCGATCGCGTCCTTCTCGTCGCGCAGGCTGATGAAGATTGCGGGATCGTTGTGATCGCGGATGCGCTGATAGGTTCGCGCGACGGTCTGCGCAGGCGTGATCGTGCCCGCGCGATGCGCGGCCACAATCGCGGCGATCGTTTCAGGCTGCTCAGCCCCCATTTCAGCCCTCATGGTGACAAAACTCCGGCAACAGGTCTTACCCGGATTGAAGCAAGCGATGTGCCATTGTGTACACAATCCGGGCAGGCGCTATGCCTCGGATATTATCGAAGGATCAGTGGCTTGTCGGATATTTCGAGGACTGATGGGCCGTCGTGCCAGCGCCCTGATATGGGCATTTGCGTAAATGTTGGGCAGTCTCGATCAGGTGAAGCCGGCCAGGATCTGGAGCAGCCGCTCCCGGTTCTCCTTGCCGATCTTCTCCACGACATGCCGCTCATGCTCGGCGGCGAGGCGCTTGAATTTGGCAAGCGCCGTCTCCCCCGGTGCGGTGAGGTGCAGCGCATGGGAGCGGCGGTCCGCCTTCGACTTGACCCGCTTCACCAGCTTGCGCTGTTCGAGGCTGTCGAGCAGATGCACCAGCCGGGCGCGCTCGATGCCAAGACGCTTCGCCACCGCCATCTGCGACAGGCCCGGATTGGCGCCGATGACCGTCAGCACGGAATACTGCGTCGGCTTGATGTCGACCTCGCCGAGCGTCTTGATGAAGTCCTGAAAGATCCAGATCTGGAAGCGCCGCACTGCATAACCGGCGTGCCCGACCAGTGCGTCGAGGCCGATCTCGTCCGCGTCGTTCGGCCGCGCCGCGCCGTTGCCGGCACGTTTGCGTGGGGAGGGGCGGGCGTCGGCTCGGGCTGCGCTGGCTGTCACGTGATCTCTCCTGCCGTGCAACCTTAGCGCCCCGAAGGCCTCTACGGAAGATTGTTGTTGACGACAACAATTGTCGTGCCCAACAATATGGCCAAAGCGGCCCGGAACGAGGCTGTAGCCGATCCCTGATACGGGCGAGGAGGAAACCATGACAACCGCCGCACGCGGTGACGCTTCGAGCCTGTTCGCAACGCCCAAGACCGTCGCCGAGCATCGCCCCGACGGCAGCATCGTGCTGCGCTCGCCAGACCCCTTGCGCGACAGCGCGCGCTGCATCGGCGACTGGCTGGAGCAATGGGCGCGGCAGACGCCTGATGCGATCTTCCTCGCCGAGCGCGACAGCGCCGACACGCCCTGGGCCACCATGACCTACGCGGGCGCCCTGCGGCGGGTACGCGCAGCGGCGAGCTGGATTTTGGCGCAAGAGCTCAGCGCCGAGCGTCCCGTCGTCATCCTCTCCGACAACAGCATCGATCACGCGTTGCTTGCGCTGGCCGCCCAGCATGTCGGCGTCCCCTCGGCCGCGATCTCGCCGGCCTATTCGCTGATGTCGAAAGATTTCGACAAGCTCAAGAGCATGATTTCGCTGCTTCAGCCGGGCGCGATCTATGTCTCGGCGACAAAGCCGTTTGCCGCGGCGCTGGCCGCGATCGAGCCGCTGCACAAGGCGCAGATCATCAGTGGCAATGCCGGCGATGCCGATGCGCTGGCCTTCCGTGACATCGCGGCAACGCCCGAAAGCCCCGACGTCGCAAAAGCCTTCGCCGCGGTGACACCGGACACGATCGCAAAATTCCTGTTCACCTCGGGCTCGACCGGCACGCCGAAAGCCGTCATCAACACCCAGCGCATGCTGACCTCGAGCCAGCAGGCCAAGGCGCAAACTTGGACGTTCCTGGAGCAGGCTGCCAGCGATCTCGTCATTCTCGATTGGCTCCCCTGGAGCCACACGTTCGGCGCCAACCACAATTTCAATCTCGTGCTGCGCAACGGCGGGTCGCTCTATATCGACGGCGGCAAGCCCGCGCCCGGTCTCTTCGCAACGTCACTCGCCAATCTGAAAAGCGTGATGCCGACGGTCTATTTCAACGTGCCGCGCGGTTTCGACATGCTGATCGCAGCGCTGCGCGGCGACGAGGAGCTGCGCCGCCGCTTCTTCGGCGAGGTGAATCGCCTTCTATGCCGGCGCCGCGCTGCCGCAGAACCTCTGGGACGCGCTCGAACAGCTTTCGGTGGAGACTGTTGGTCGTCCGCTGCCGATGGTGTCGGCCTGGGGCTCGACCGAGACGTCACCGCTCGCGACCGATTGTCATTTTCTCGCGGAGCGCTCGGGCAATATCGGCGTGCCCATTCCCGGGACGGAACTGAAGCTCGTCACGTCCGGCGACAAGCTCGAGGTGCGGGTGCGCGGCCCCAATGTCACGCCGGGTTACTGGAAGGCGCCGAAGCTGACGAAGCAGGCTTTCGATGACGAGGGCTTCTATCTCATTGGCGATGCCGTGAAGCTTGCCGATGCGGAACGGCCTGAGCGCGGATTGTTCTTCGATGGTCGTGTTGCGGAAGACTTCAAGCTCAACTCCGGCACCTGGGTCAGTGTCGGCACGCTGCGCGTCGCCGGCATCGCGGCACTCGCGCCGCTGGCGCAGGACATCGTCGTTACCGGCCATGGCGGCGACGAGGTGCGCTTCCTGGTCTTCCCGAACATGGCTGCTTGCCGTGCCCATGCCGGCTTGCCCGAGACGGCAGGCGTGAACGATGTGCTCGCGCATGACAAGGTCAGGACTGCGATCGCGCAGGGCCTGGCGAAGCTGAAACAGCAGGGTGCCAACTCCTCGGGCCACGCCACACGCGCGCTGCTGCTCGCCGAGCCGCCATCGGTCGACGGCGGCGAGATCACCGACAAGGGTTACATCAACCAGCGCGCCGTGCTGACGCGGCGTGCCGATGCGGTGGCGCGGGTGAATGATGATGCGTCGGGTGAGTGGATCGGTCTGTAGCCACGGGCAGATCAAGTCGGAGTGAGGCCACGCTCTGTCCATATCGTCATTGCGAGCGCAGCGAAGCAATCCAGAATCTTTCCCCGGTGGGGCTCTGGATTGCTTCGCTGCGCTCGCAATGACGGGGATGGGTCGAGCAGCTCGCAAAATACGCCAGCCATTCTGCCGCAATATCCTGCATGATTCTTTTGTTGCTTAAGCAACTAATTTGTGCGAACCGTTCCAGACAAGGATGACGGCGGGGGAACCGCTGCGCCTGATCCTGGAGGAAACGATGCTCGGCAGAGAGGGTGCCGCGGGCAAATGCCGGCGTATGCCTGAAGGCGGCGATGCCGCGCGATTCACGCGCGCGTCAGGTGGTGTTGCTGCCGGTCACTGCGCCGAGATTTTCGTGCAGCCTGCGCAGCAGATCGATCAGCACCTCGCGCTCGTCCTTGCTCAGGCAGGACAGCAGCCGCCGCTCGCGCTCGAACGCCGCGACGATCACCTTGTCATGGGTGGCGCGGCCTCTGGCCGTGAGCGAGATCGAATGGGTGCGGCCATCGTTCGGGTCGGTTCGAATCGAGACCAGTCCGCGCTTCTCAAGGCCGGCAAGCGTCCGGCTCACCGGGCCCTTGTCGAAGCCAATGACGTGGCAGATCCGCGAGGCGGGAATACCGGGTTCGATCGCCAGCAGCGACATGATCCGCCATTCCGTGACGTTGACGCCAAACTCGCGCTGGTAGAACGCGGTAGCGCTGTTCGAGAGCTTGTTGGCGATGAAGGTGATGAAAGCCGGGACATAACGGTCGAGATCGAGCGTCGGCCCGGTTTCGGCGGGTGCGGGCCTTTGGCGGGCTCTGGTCGAAGACGGCGGCATATCGGTCTTTTGTCTCGCGGCGTGTCCGAAGACCTAAGGGCAAGCGCGGCCCTTTCACAAGATCAAAATGAGGGAGGACTTCAATGAGCGCACCTGGCTCCGCCGTATCAGGCGTCCCGCATCTCGACGTCGATCCCTTCGACATGAATTTTTTCGCCGACCCCTATCCCACGCACGAGCTGCTGCGGGAGGCGGGGCCGGTCGTCTATCTCGACAAGTGGAACGTCTATGGCGTCGCACGCTATGCCGAGGTCCATGCCGTGCTGAACGATCCCGCGACGTTCTGCTCCAGCCGCGGCGTCGGCCTCTCCGATTTCAAGAAGGAGACGCCGTGGCGGCCGCCGAGCCTGATCCTCGAGGCCGACCCGCCCGCGCATACGCGGACCCGCGCCGTGCTCTCAAAGGTGCTGTCGCCGACCGTGATGAAGCAGGTGCGTGACCGCTTTGCCGCGGCGGCCGAGGAGCGGGTGGACGCGCTGATCGAAAGGCGCAGCTTCGACGCGATCGCCGACCTCGCCGAGGCCTATCCGCTCTCGATCTTCCCGGATGCGCTCGGGCTGAAATCCGAGGGGCGCGAGCATCTGATTCCCTACGCGAGCGTCGTGTTCAACGCATTCGGGCCGCCCAATGAGCTGCGCCGGGAGGCGATCGCGCGTTCGACGCCCCATCAAGCCTATGTTGCCGAGCAGTGCCAGCGCGAGAACCTTGCGCCCGGCGGCTTTGGCGCCTGCATTCATGCCCAGGTCGACGAGGGCGCGATCACGGCCACCGAAGCGCCACTGCTGGTGCGCTCGCTGCTGTCGGCCGGCCTCGACACCACTGTCAACGGCATCGGCGCGGCCGTCTATTGCCTCGCGCGCTTCCCCGAGCAATGGCAGCGCCTGCGCGGCGATCTCACGCTCGCGCGTAGCGCCTTCGAGGAAGCGGTTCGTTTCGAAAGCCCGGTGCAGACCTTCTTCCGCACCACCACACGTGAGGTCGAGCTGTCAGGCGCGACGATCGGCGAAGGTGAGAAGGTGCTGATGTTCCTTGCCGCCGCCAATCGCGATCCGCGCCGCTGGGACAAGCCCGACAGCTACGACATCACGCGCCGCTCGTCCGGCCATGTCGGTTTCGGCTCCGGCATCCACATGTGCGTCGGCCAGCTCGTCGCGCGCCTCGAAGGCGAAGTGATGCTGACGGCGCTGGCGCGGCGTATCGCGAAGATCGAGATCACGGGCGAGCCGAAACGCCGCTTCAACAACACGCTGCGCGGGCTCGACAGCCTGCCGGTCACCATCACCCCGGCCTGACGAGGAGCCTTGATGCCCGCCATCACTTTCATCCATGCCGACGGCAAGTCCGATCGTGTCGAAACTTCAGGCGACGAAAGCGCCATGCAGGCCGCGACCCGCCATGGTCTCGACGGCATCCTGGCCGAGTGCGGTGGCAATGCCATGTGTGCGACCTGCCACGTCTATATCGACGCAGCCTGGCTCGCGCGCCTGCCCGCGATGGCTGATGACGAAGACGCGCTGCTCGACGGCACCGCCGCCGAGCGGCTGCCGAACAGCCGGCTGGCCTGCCAGATCATGATCACGCCCGCGCTCGACGGGCTGGTGCTGAGATTGCCGGAACGGCAGGTCTGATTCCAGAACGTGCCGGCGGCGACCGGCGCGACACACAAAGGGGAGGGAACGATGAAACACCTGAAATGGACTCTCGCGCTGGCGGCGAGCCTGATGAGCGGCGCGGCAAGCGCCGAGATCTCCGACAATGTCGTGCGCGTCGGCGTGCTCAACGACATCTCGGGCATCTTCCAGGACACCAACGGCATGGGCTCGGTCGAGGCCGCGCGGATGGCGGCCGAGGATTTCAACGGCGGCGGCAAGAACATCAAGGTCGAGATCGTCTACGCCGACCACCAGAACAAGGCGGATGTCGGCAACGCGATCGCGCGCAAATGGCTAGATGTCGAGGGTGTCGATGCCATCGTCGACGTGCCGAATTCGGCCGTCGGCCTCTCCATCAACACGGTGCTGCGCGACAGCCGCATGACCTTCCTGGCATCGTCCACGGCAAGCTCGGATCTCACCGGCAAGGCCTGCTCGCCCAATACGATCCAATGGGTCAACGATGCCTGGGCGACCGGCAACACCACCGCGGCTGCGATGATGGCGCGCGGCGGCAAGGACTGGTATTTCCTCACGGTCGACTATGCGCTCGGCAAGGGCATCGAGGCGGAGGCGCAGAAATACATCGAGGCGCATGGCGGCAAGGTGCTTGGCTCCTCAAAACATCCGCTCGGCACTTCCGATTTCGCCTCCTTCCTGTTGCAGGCGCAGGGCTCGAAAGCGCAGGTGATCGGCCTTGCGAATGCCGGCGGCGACACCATCAACGCGGTGAAGCAGGCTGCCGAGTTCGGCATCCAGCAAGGCGGGCAGAAGCTCGTCGCCTTCCTGCTCTTCATCAACGACGTCCATGGCATGGGCATCAAGGTCGCGCAGGGCCTCCAGCTCATGGAAGCGTTTTACTGGGACATGAACGACGATACCCGCGCGTTTGCAAAACGCTTCGCCGCGCGGCCCGGCATGAACGGCAAGATGCCGAGCGGCAACCAGGCCGGCGTCTATGCCTCGACGCTCGCTTATCTGAACGCGGTCGCCGCGACCGGCAGCGACAATGCGAAGGACGCCGTGCCCGAGATGAAGAAGTTCAGGGGTAAGGACAAGCTGTTCGGCGACACCACGATCCGCCAGGACGGGCGCGTCGTGCATCCCATGTTTCTGTTCGAGGTGAAGAAGCCGGAGGAGTCGAAATATCCGTACGACTATTACAAGCTGGTCTCGACGATTCCCGCGGACCAGGCGTTTAGGCCACTCGCGGAGGGCGGGTGCGAGTTGGTGAAGTAGTGCCGCGCGCGCCACTGCACCCTCTCCCCTTGTGGGAGAGGGTGGCTTCGCAAAGCGAAGCCGGGTGAGGGGTTCTCTCCTCACGAATGGTATTGCGAGTGGAGAGAACCCCTCATCCGGCGCTTCGCGCCGAAAGAGCTACGCCACCTTGCTACTCCCCTGCGTGATCAACCGCGCCGCGCGCTGGTCGCGGGCGTAGATCCAGAGCCAGCTCAGGGCGACGCTGAGGCGGTGGCGCAGCCCGATCAGGAAGTAGATGTGGGCGA
The DNA here is from genome assembly GCF_052076025.1 of Bradyrhizobium sp. 956_D2_N1_4. Taxonomy (NCBI): domain Bacteria; kingdom Pseudomonadati; phylum Pseudomonadota; class Alphaproteobacteria; order Hyphomicrobiales; family Nitrobacteraceae; genus Bradyrhizobium; species Bradyrhizobium sp. 956_D2_N1_4. Next base: position 8,163,609 of record NZ_CP197237.1, read on the forward strand.
TGCCCCAGATCCACCATGCGATGGTGCCGCGCAGTTTGACCTTGCCGAAATCGATCACGGCGAGCCGCTTGCCGATCTGTGCGAGGCTACCGGAGTGCTTGTAGCGGAATGCACCTTTGTTCTCGCCACGCAGGCGCGCCTTGATGGTTTCGGCGACGTGCCGGCCCTGCTGCTTGGCGGCCGGAGCGATGCCGGGCACCGGCTTACCCTCCCAGGCGTTGATCACAACGGTGTCGCCGATCGCAAAGATTTCGGGATGACCGGGTATCGTCAGGTCGTCGTCGACCTCCACGCGCCCGGCGCGATCGCTTGGTGCGCCCAGCCATTCGGCGGCGGGCGAAGCGCGCACGCCGGCGGCCCAGATCCGCGTCTTTGCTTCGAGCAGCTTGCCGCCGAATACGACGCCCTCACGGTTGATCTCGGTGACGGCCTGGCCCAGCACGACCTCGACGCCGATCTTTTCCAGCGAGGCTTGCGCATAGGCCGAGAGATCATCGGGGAAGCCTGCGAGCACGCGCGGTCCGGCCTCGATCAGCACCACGCGTGCCTTGTGGGTGTCGATGTTGCGGAAGTCGGCGGGGAGCGTGTGGTGCGCCATTTCGGCGATGGTGCCGGCGAGCTCGACGCCGGTTGGGCCGGCGCCGACGATGACGAAGGTCAGCCGCGCCGCGCGTTTGGCCGGATCGGTCTCGCGCTCGGCGCGCTCGAATGCCACCAGGATGTGACGGCGTAGCGTGGTCGCGTCTTCCAGCGTCTTCAGGCCGGGGGCGAACTGCTCCCACTCGTCATGGCCGAAATAGGCATGGCGCGCGCCGGTGGCGAGCACCAGCGTGTCGTAGGGCACCTCGCTGCCGTCGTCGATCAGCACGCAGCGCCGGTCGGCGTCGACGCCACTCACCGTCGCAAACAGGGTCGTCACCTCGCGCCGGTCGCGCATCAGGTGCCGGACCGGCCAGGCGATTTCGCTGGTCGCGAGCGAGGCGGTCGCGACCTGATAGAGCAGCGGCTGGAACAGATGATGGTTGCGGCGGTCGATCAGCGTGATCTCGACCGGCGCGCCCGCAAGCCGGTAGGTCGCCTCCAGCCCGCCGAAGCCGGCTCCGACGATGACGACGCGGTGGGGATTTGCGGCCATGATAACACCCTCGAATCTCGCTGCTGCTCTCCTTCATGTAAGTGCGCATTGGGCGCCGTAGTCCAATAGCCGTCATCAATCGCGGCATAGGCTGGGCGTATCGTCATGCCCCGCGAAAAAGCGCCGCAGCCTTGGTCGAAGTGAGTAGAATTATATTTCTTGCCATCCTCGATTGGGGCGAAATATGGTGCAGGGGCGGGCGCTGAGCCATTGGCGGCGCGACAGATTTTGCGTTCAATAGAGACAGACCCGGGGCGGCGATCACCCCGTTTCCGGGATCAATAATAAGGAGGGGAGTGGTTATGAGGACGGCATTCTGGCTGGCGGGCGCAGCGGCGCTGGTGCTGGCAAATCAGGCTTTCGCCGGCGACACCATCAAGATCGGCTTCGTTTCGACCTTCAGCGGCCCGACCGCCGTGATCGGCAACGACATGCGCAATTCCTTCGAGCTCGCGCTCGACCACATCGGCCGCAAGATGGACGGCAAGCCGGTCGAGGTGATCTACGAGGACGACGGGCAGAAGCCCGATGTCGGCAAGCAGAAGACCGAGAAACTGGTGCAGTCCGACAAGGTCGATTTCATCGTCGGCTACATCTGGTCGAACGTGCTGCTGGCCTCGCTCAAGACCGCAGTGGACTCGCAGACCTTCCTGATCTCGGCCAATGCCGGTCCGTCGCAGCTCGCCGGCGAACTGTGCTCGCCTTACGTGTTCTCGACCTCCTGGCAGAACGACCAGACGCCCGCCGCCATGGGCCTCTACATGAACCAGAAGGGCGTCAAGAGCGTGTTCCTGATCGGGCCGAACTACGCGGCCGGCAAGGACATGCTCGCGGGCCTGAAGAGCACGTTCAAGGGTGAGGTCAAGGGCGAGGAATATACGGTCTGGCCGAGTCAGCTCGACTTCTCCGCCGAGCTCTCCAAGGCGCGCGCCTCGGGCGCCGAGTCGATCTTCGTGTTCTATCCCGGTGCGGCCGGCGTGCAGTTCCTCAATCAATATGCGCAAGCCGGACTGAAGAGCACGATGCCGCTCTACACCGCCTTCACCGTGGACGAGCTGTCGCTGCCGCTCCAGAAGGAGAACGCGCTCGGCGTGCCCGGCGCGCAGGAATGGGTCAACGACCTTCCGAACGAGCAGAACAAGCGCTTCGTCGCCGACTACCGGAAGAAGTACCCCAATCTGCGCCCGACCTATTACGGCGCCCAGGCCTATGACGCGGCCCAGCTCATCAACAGCGCGGTGGTCGCGGTGAAGGGCGACACTAGCAAGAAGGACGCGATGAAGGCCGAGATGGAGAAGGCCAACTTCAAGTCGCTGCGCGGCCCGTTCAAATACGGCAAGAACCACATTCCGGTGCAGAGCTTCTATCTCCAGGACGTGGTCAAGGACGGCGAAGGCCAGCTCTCGCTGAAGACGGTCGCGACGATCGTGGAGAACGACCAGGATCGCTTCCACGAAAAGTGCGCGATGAAGTGAGGCTGATTTAGCCACAAGCACGGTGCGCTCCCTTCTCCCCTTGTGGGAGAAGGTGGCGCGAAGCGCCGGATGAGGGGTCGGCTCCGCAAAGCAACTTCTATCGAGTCTGCGGAGAGATACCCCTCACCCGCCTCGCTTCGCGAGGCACCCTCTCCCACAAGGGGAGAGGGGAAACAGACCTACACCCGTGGCATGCTCGCAGGCCTTACCTCGCGGGCCTGCGCCGCGAGCCTGATCCCGGCATTGGCTGCGCCAAATCCCTGATAATCCCGTCGCTCCACGATCTCGAAGAAGAAGCGCTCATCGAAGATGTGGGTGTAGACCTGGAAGAACTCGCCGTCGCCTTCGCGGTCGTAGAGGATGTGGTTGGCGCGCAGCTGCGCCATCAGGTCGGGCGCGAGGTCGTATTTGGCTTCGATGTCGTCGTAGTAGTTATCAGGGATATCCAGGAAATCCGCGCCACGCTTGCGCATCGCGGCGACCGTCGCAAAAATGTCCCGGCAGGAGAACGCGACGTGCTGCACGCCCGAGCCGAAGAACTCCGAGATGAAGCGCGCCGGCAGGGTACGGTTGGCGGATGAGCCGTTGAGCACGAAGCGCAGGCTCTGGTCGGCGTTGATGACGGCCTGACTCTGCACGAGGCCACGCGGGTCGGCGATCTCCATCTGCGGCAGCCGCTTCAGGTCGAGGATGCCGGTGTAGAACAGCAGCCAGGACAGCATCTCGTCATAGGGCATCGACTGCGCGATGTGATCGACGGCGAGCAGGGCGTCGGCGTTCGCGTCACTTGCGACCGGCTCGAAATCGGTATCCCAGTTCTTGCCGGCCTGATCGAGGAAATAGAGCAGGCTGCCGCCGACGCCATGGATCGCGGGAATCTCCAGCTCGCCCGGCCCGACCGGCTGGTAGAAGGTGCGCGTCTTCAGCGCTTCGGCGCGCTGCATGGCAAGACCGGCATTGTCGACGTCGAGCGCGATCGCGCAGACGCCGGGGCCGTGCGTGACGTAGTGCGAATGCGCAAAGCCGTCGGTCTCACAATTGATCACGAGCTCGACCTTGCCCTGCGACCAGCGCTCCACGGCCTTGCTGCGATGCTTGCCCGTCCTGCGGAAGCCCAGCTGCGCGAACAGGCGGGCGAGGTCGACCGCCTTGGTCTCGTTGACGGCAAACTCGATGAAGCCGGTGCCGTGGCTCTTGGCCTTCGGCGCCAGCGGCTCGCTGACAAGCTTCGGCCAATCCGGCGCAAGCTGGTCCTCCAGCAGGATGAGCGAACGCAGGCCGTCGACCGCGGTCTGCGCGGACGAGCCGGCGCGGAACTGGTCGTTGAAGATTTCGAGCGACAGCGGCCCGGCATAGCCGGTCGCTGCGATGGCCTGCATGAATTCACCGACCGGGAGGTCGCCCTGGCCGGGGAAGGAGCGGAAGTGCCGGCTCCACGAGAGGATGTCGAGCTCGAGCTTCGGCGCGTCGGCGAGCTGCACCAGAAAGATCTTGTCGCCGGGGATCGAGGCCATGGCGCGGACCGGGAAGCCGGGCGCGAGCGCGTGAAAACTGTCGAGGATGACGCCGATCGCGGGATGATCGGCGCGCCGCACGATCTCCCAGGCGTCGCGGTAGTCGTTGACATGGCTGCCCCAGGCCAGCGCTTCATAGCCGACGCGCAAGCCGCGCTTGACCGCGCGCTCGCCCAGTTCGCGAAAATCGTCCGCGGCGCGATCGATGCCGCCGAGCGAGGCGGGCGAGACGTTGGAGCAGATCAGCAGCAGGTCGGTGCCGAGCTCCTGCATCAGGTCGAACTTTCGCTCGGCGCGGGCAAAGTTGCGCGTCCGCTGCGGCTCCGGCATGCCCTCGAAATCGCGGAACGGCTGGAATGCGCAAATCTCGAGATTAAGGTCCTTGCACAGCTGCGCTACCTCGCGCGGACTTGCGCCGAACGACAGCAGATCGTTCTCGAAAATCTCGACCGAGTCGAACCCGGCTGATGCGATGGCGCGGAGCTTCTCGTCCAGGCTGCCAGAGAGCGAGACGGTCGCGATCGAACGCTTGTTCATGCTGCGTTGTCCTCCATGGCGCCGCCGAGAAAGAGCTGGCCGATGCGCGGATCGTTCAGAATTCGCTTCGCGCCATCGACCATGCGGGTCTGGCCGAGCTCGAGCACGATTCCGATGTCGGAAATCTCCAGCGCCGAGCGTGCGTTCTGCTCGATCATCAGGATGGTGACGCCGCGGTCGCGCAAGTCTTTCAGGATGTCGAAGGTCTGCTGCACCATCAGCGGCGACAGGCCGATCGAGGGCTCGTCGATCAGCACGAGCTTGGGCTCGAGCAGCAGTGAGCGCGCGATCTCGAGCTGCTTCTGCTCGCCGCCGGAGAGTGTGGAGGCCTGCTGCGCCGACTTGCGGCGCAGCGCGGGAAACAGGTCGAGCGCGGCTTCGATCCGTGTGGGCAGGTCGATGCCCTTGCCGGCGGAGACGCCGCCGAGCTCGATATTGTGGCGCACCGACAGTTCGGGAAAGATGTTGCGGCCCTGTGGCACGTAGCAGATGCCGGCATTGAGCAGCGCGCGCTGGCTCAAATTGGTGACGTCACGGCCGGCAAAGCTGATCTTGCCTTCGCGCAGCTTCAACAGGCCGAAGATCGCCTTGAACACCGTCGACTTGCCGGCACCGTTGGGGCCGATGATGGTGGTGATGGTCGCCTGCGGCACGGCGAAGGTGGTGCCGTTCAGGATCGTCATCTTGCCGTAGCCGCCGACGAGATTGTGAACCGAGAGGATCGGGTCGCTCATGATGGCTTCCTAATGTCCGAGATAGGCTTCGATTACGGCGGGATTTTTCCGCACTTCGTCCGGCCGCCCCATCGCCAGCACCTTGCCCTCCGCCATCACCATCACGCGCGAGCACAGCGACATCACGAATTCCATGTTGTGCTCGATCACGACGAAGGTCGCGTTCTTCTCGCGGTTGATCGCGACCAGGCGGTCCTTCAGGTCCGACAGCATCGACGGGTTGACGCCGCCGGCGGGCTCGTCGAGCAGGACGAGGCGCGGGCCGCCCATGAAGGCCATCGCGGCATCGAGCAGTTTTTGCTGGCCATAGGAGAGCCCGCCGGCCGGCTCGTCGGCGAGATGGTCGAGCTTGAAGAAGCCGATCATCTGGTTGGCGACCTCGGTCAACCCGGCATCGGAGCGGCCGACCAGGCGCGAGGCCATATTGCCCTGGTGCTCCTGCCCTGCGAGGATCAGGTTCTCGCGCACCGAGAGCTTTGGGAAGACCTGCAGGAGCTGGAAGGTGCGGCTGACCCCGAGCTTGTTGAGCTCGGCAGGACGCAGGCCCGTGACCACCTTGCCGTCGAGCTTGACCTCGCCGCCTGATGGTGTGAGCTGGCCGAGGATGCAGTTGAACAGGGTCGACTTGCCGCAGCCGTTCGGGCCGATCAGGCCGAGGATCTCGCCCTCGCGGACGTCGAATGAGACGCCATCGACCGCGCTGATACCGCCGAAATTCTTCTTGATGCCGGTGACTTCCAGGACCGCGCTCATTGCACCGTCTCCAGCCGGGACTTTGCAACGGCCCGCAGCGCGGAGGCCGCCTTGGTGCGGCGCTCGGCGAGGTAGCGGTCGAGAATTCCCAGAATGCCGGTCGGCGACCAGATCAACAGCAGCATCACCGCGACCGCGTAGAGCATCAGATAATACCCTTCCGTGAAGCGCAGCCATTCCGGCAACAGCACCGCGATCATCGCGCCGAGGAAGGGGCCGAAATAGAAGCCGGCACCGCCGACGATCACCATCATCAAGAGGTCGAGCGAGAGCGATAGGTTGAACGGCACGGGATCGATATATTGCGTCAGCGGCGCATAGAGCGCGCCGGCGACGCCGCCGAGCGCCGAGCCGATCGCGAACGCCATCAGCGTATAGCGCCTTGTGTCGACGCCGAGCGACTGCGCGCGCAGCGGATTTTCGCGCAATGCCATGAAGGCGCGGCCCCAGGGCGAGCGGATCAGCCACCACACCGCGAGCGACACGATCGCAAGCGAGCCGAGGCAGACATAATAGAACGGCAGCGGCTTGTTGGTCGCGATGCCGAAGATGTGCGGCCGGGGAATGTTGGAGATGCCGTAGATGCCGCCGGTGAGCCAGCTTTCGTTGCGGAACACCAGGAAGGCGAGGGTGGAGAAGGCGAGGGTGACGAAGGCGAGGTAATGGTGCTGCACGCGCAGCGCGGGATAGCCGAGCACCCAGCCAACCGCGAAGCTCAAGGCAATCGCGACCACGATCGCCGCCGGCAGCGGCCAGCCATGGGTCATCATGATCGCTGCCGCATAGGCGCCGATCCCGACGAAGGCGCCTTGCGCCAGCGAGACCTGGCCGGCATAGCCGAGTGTCAAATTGAGCCCCATCGCGGCGATGCTCATCACCGCCCACTGGCTCAGAATGAACAGGCCGTAGCGGTTGAAGTTCATGGGGACGATGATCAGGCCGGCAATGACGATGAGGCCGAGCGCGATCTTCAACGGTTTGGCGAAGCCGCTCATACGGTGCGCTCCTCGGCGCGGCCGAGCAAGCCCTGCGGCCGGAATAGGATGACGGCGATCAGGAAGATCATCGGCACGGCGGCGCGGTACTGCGTCGAGACATAGGCGGCCGCGAGATTGTCGAGCACGCCGATCAGGAGGCCGCCGGCGATGGCGCCGCGCACCTGGTTGAAGCCGCCGACGATCGCGGCGATGAAGGCGGCCTGGCCGAGCACCTCGCCGGAGGAGAATTTTGCGAGGTAGATCGGCGTGATCAAAAGCGACGCCAGCGCGACCAGGAAGGCGTTGATCAGGAACGTCAGCAGGATCATGCGCTCGACCGGGACGCCGATGATGCGCGCCACCGTCGGGTTCTGCGCCGCCGCCTGCATCTGGTGACCGAGCGACGTGCGGTTGAGAAGGCTCGTCAGGCCGAAGACGGCAAGAATGGCGAGGACGAGGACGCCGATGCTTTGCAGCGAGACGGCATGTCCGAGAATGAAGATATCACCGGTCGGCACGATCGAGGGGAAGGGCGAGGCCTCCGCGCTGAAGAACTGCTTCACGGCCTCCTTGATGCCGATCGCGAGCGCCATCGTCGCGATCGCCAGCGGCAGCACGCCATGGCGCATCATCGGATCGACCAGCAGCATCTTGAAGGCGAGGCCCAGCAGGAGCATCGAGAGCAGGATGCCGAGGATGATCGCAAGCCAGAACGGCGCGCCGGCATGCATCGCCGCCAGCATCAGGAACGCCGGCAGCATCACGAACTCGCCTTGCGCGAAATTGATGGTTTGCGAGGTCTGCCACAGCAGCGTGAAGCCGACCGCAACCAGCGCATAGATCGCGCCGGTGGCTAGTCCCGCGACCAGAAGATCGAACAGATTGGACATTTTCCCCTCTCGTGTCCCTCGCCCAGCTCTGTCGTCTCCCTCGCCCCGTTCTTACGGGGAGAGGGCGGGGTGAGGGGCTCTATCCGCGAGCCCATCTCTCACCGTCCTTGCAGAATTACCCCTCACCCCAACCCTCTCCCCGCGAAGAGCGGGGCGAGGGAGAAGAGAGGCCCCGCATCCGCCTTCGCTGAAGCTTCGGCGGGACGGGCGCGGGGAGAGGCGAAAAAGCCTCACTTCACCTTGGGCAGCACCTGCTTCACCACCTGCTTGCCTTCGACCACCTCGACCAGAAAGCTCTGCCGGTCGATGTCGCCGGTCTCGCTGAAGGTGACGTCCATCAGGATGCCCGGCTCGTCCGCGGCCTTGATGGTCAGGCCGTGCAGCGTGTCGGCGAATGCCTTGCTGTCGACCTTGCCCATCTTCTCGGTGGTGGCCTTCACCATGTAGACGGCGAGATAGCCCTTCAGGCCGTTATGGTCGGGCACGTAATTGTACTTCTTGGAAAACTTGTCGCGGAACGCCTTGATCAGGTCGACCGGCGCGTCCGTGGTGAGGCCGACATGGCCGCGCGCGCCGTTGGCGGCATCGCCGGCGAGCTCGATCACCTTCTGGCCGATCAGCGTGGTCTCGCCCATCAGCGGCGCGGTGACGCCCTGGCGCTTCAGCTCTTTCAGGATGCGCGCGCTCTCTTCTTCATTCAGGTAGACGAACACCGCGTCGGGATTGGCGGCCTTGATCTTGCCGACGTCGGCGGCGAAGTCGGCTTGGCCTGCTTCGGTCGAGAGGTCGGCGACCACCTTGGAGCCAAGACGGTCGAGTTCCTTCACGACGACGTCGCGACCGCCGCGGCCGAAATCGTTGTTGACCCAGACCACCGCGACCGACTTCGCCTTCATGTCGTCGTGGATGTATTTTGCGACCTTCGGCATCGACGATTGCTGGCCGAACGAGGTGCGGAACAGGAACTTGTTGCCGGCTTGCGTCAGCTCGGCGGCTTCGCCGCCCATGATCTGCGCGATGCCGGCTTCGGCCGCGAGCGGCGCCGTCACCTTGACCGAGCCGGAATAGCCGGGCCCCAGCAGCACATAGGGCTCGGCGTCGAGCGCCTTCTGCACCTGGGCGCGGGCAACGCCGGGGTTGGACTGCGAATCGGCATGGGTGACCTCCAACTTGCGGCCGAGCACGCCGCCCTTGGCGTTGATCTCCTCGATCGCGAGGTCGATGCCGTTCTTCCAGTTGGTGCCGACAGTGGCGCCGCCGCCCGAGAGTTCGGCGACGTCGGCGAGCTTGATCGCCTGCGCGTGGACGCTGGTTGCAGTCGCGAAGGCAAGCAAGGCGCCTGCCACTAGGGTCGATTTCATAGTCACTCCTCCCAATTTTCGTTGATGTTGTCCGCGGCCTTGTGTCCGGCCGCTTCGGTTACGCGGCGTGGTAGGCCGCGCTTCGCGCCGCCATCACCTCGTCAAATGCCTCTCCCATGACCTCGGTCGATGGGGCAAGGCCGGTGAACAATTCGAAGGCGTCAGCGGCCTGGTAGATCGCTAGCTCCCGCCCGGTCATGATCCGCGCGCCCTTGGCCTGTGCCGCTGCCAGCAGCGGCGTGATCAGCGGCGAATAGACGGCGTCCGCGACCCACATTTTCTCGTGCAGCAAGGCCGCCGGAACCGGCATGCCCCGGTTCGGCAGCATGCCGACCGGCGTGCCGTTGACGAGGCCGGTTGCGCCATCGAGCGCGTCCTCGACGCTTTTCGCCACCGTGGCACCGCCGTGCCTGGCAAGCAATGAAGCGAGCTTTTCGGCGCGCGCCGTCTCGCTGTCGAAGATGCGGAGGCCGGAGACCTTCAGGCTCGCCAGCGCAAAGGCGATCGCCTTGCCGACGCCGCCCGTGCCGATCACGGCGACTGCATTTCCGGACGGTGCCAGCAGCGGCGCGACCGCGCGTGCAAACCCGGTCGTGTCGGTGTTGTGGCCGATCAGCCGGCCGTCCTTGGCGACGACGGTGTTGACCGCGCCCATGGCGGCCGCGCCCGGCGCCAGCTCGTCGAGCAGCGGGACCACCGCTTCCTTGTAAGGGTAAGTCACGTTGACGCCGGCAAATCCGAGCCGCCGTACGCCCTCGAGCATCATGCGGAGCCCGGCCGCATCGGCGCCGGCGACCTCGATGAGCTGGTAGTGACCGCGCAGGCCAAGCGCCTCGGCGGCCCGCTCGTGCATGGCAGGGGAGGCGGAATGCGCGATCGGCGCCCCGATCAGGCCGGTGAGAAGCTTCTTGCTGGCGGCGTATCCGCGCTTGGACATGATTGGCTATCGTCTCGTTGGGAGCGTTGGGTCCTGGCCATTAGCGGAGAAATCCGCACAATTCCAAGGGGGCTTCCAGTTGCGACGATAGCCTTTCCCGAGCCTAACACAATTACCCATTTATTGGGCAAACCTAACATAATGTTATTTCTTCCGCCCCCGTGCCGGGGCGGCGTTGCCCTCGCTGCGGGACGGCTCCACCGCGCGCATCTCGGCGCGCAGGGACTCGATGAAATACTCGACATGGAGCGACAGCGGCGCGCCGCGCTTCACCGCGATATAGGTCTCGAACCGCGTCGGCTCGGTGATCTTCAACAGCTCGATTCCCGGATAGCCGCCATGGGCCACCGTGAACTGGTCGATGATGGCGATGCCGAGCCCCGCCTTCACCAGCGCACACACCGTGGTGCCGAAGCGCGCGCGGATCGTGATGTTGTAGTCGAGCCGGTGGCGCGCAAAGATCCCGGCCATGATCCGGCCGTAGGGATCGTTGGGATCGATGCCGATCAGCGGATAGCGGGTGATCTCGGCCGCCGAGACCTGCTTGCGGCCGGCAAGCTCGTGACCCGGCGGCACGATGCAATAGAGCTCACCCGAGGCGAGCGGCATGAAGTCGAGCCCGGAATGCTCGAGCCGATAGCTCATCGCCACGCATTCGCCGCGGCCGAGCAGGAGGTAGTCGATGGCCTCCTCGAGCTTGAGGATGTTGATGTCAATGCCGAGATCGGGGTAGCGGCGCCGGACGCGCTCGATCGCGCGCGGCACCATCACCTGGGAGATGCTCGGCACCGAGCCGATGCGCAATTCCGACAAACCGCCGCGGCCGATCTTGGAGATGAGCTCGGAGAGGTCGTCGACCTTCTTGTAGACGCCGTTGATCTGCTCAAAAATGTTCTCGGCTTCCGGCGTCGGGAAATAGCGCCCGTTCTGGCGCTGGAAGAAGCGGATGCCGAGCGTGCGCTCGGTGTATTTGACCAGCCGGCTGATCCCCGGCGCCGACACGTTGAGCAGCTTCGCCGCGCCGCCGATGGTACCCGTCACCATCACGGCACGGATCACTTCAACCTGGCGCAGCGTCATCATGTCGTGGGCATCCCAAAGAGGATCGTGGTGGCGATCATCTCACGAGAGCCGTGATGTCATCCAGCGGCAAGTGTGCGACGGAGCGGGCGGCGCTTCACCCTCCCCCTCCAGGGGAGGGTAAGAGCGCAGCTCGCTCACCGGCAACAATTGCTGATTAACTTCGCAGTCAGAATGTTTCGGCCAAAATCGGCACGTTCGAATGGAAGGGCGCCGCTCGCGCAGAACGTACGCCTCACCTGTAACTGCGTTCTAGCTCGCCGGGCTCTCGGGCGACGCGCTGCCGGGCCGCTCCGCGCGTTCGCGCTGCAGCACTTCGCGCGCGTACTCGATGATCTTCTGCTTGTTTGCCGTTTCGCGGACGGCGAAAAACACGCGGTTGAGTTCCAGGCCGAGCACGCTGTTGAGGGCGATGTCCTCGTCTTCCATCGTGATTTTCCCGCTTCAGACGCCATAGGTGTAACTTGACGTCACTTCCTCCACAAGTAGATTAAATCTCGGGTGCAGACGAGGGCCGGTAAACTACGGAAGCAGCGAATTGAGGCAGCTCCCAAATACGTGCTATACCGACGGCGAGGCTCAGGAAACGCACCGATGTCCGCCGTAGACGCCGTAGATTATGGCCGGGAAGCGCTCGACTTCATCGAAGGCCTGGGGACCTATCGCAAGGTACCGGACGCCATGAATGCGCTTGAGGCGGCGTTCGGTCGCTTCGGCTTCGAGACCATCATCGTGACGGGGTTGCCGAATCCCGATCAGCGGTTCGCGCAGATGGTGCTCGCCAAGCGCTGGCCGGCAGGATGGTTCAATCTCTACACCCAGAATAATTACGACCGCGTCGACCCCGTGGTGCGGCTGTGCCGGCAATCGGTCAATCCGTTCGAGTGGTCGGAAGCGCCCTATGATGCCGAGCTCGAGCCGAGCGCGGCCGAGGTGATGAACCGCGCCGGCGATTTTCGCATGTCGCGCGGCTTCATCGTGCCGATCCACGGGCTCACCGGCTACGAGGCGGCGGTGTCGCTCGGCGGCGTCCATCTCGACCTCAATCCCCGCAGCAAGCCGGCACTGCACCTGATGGCAATGTATGGCTTCGACCATATTCGCCGCCTGCTGGATCCGGCGCCGCATCTGTCGACGCGTCTCACCCCGCGCGAGCGCGAGGTGATCGCCTGGGCCTCGCAGGGCAAGTCGGCCTGGGAGATCGGCGAGATCCTGCACATCACGCAGCGCACCGCAGAAGAGCATCTTGCAACCGCTGCGCGCAAGCTCGGCGCCGTCAACCGTACGCATGCGGTTGCACTGGCGATTCGCAACAAGCTCATCAATCCCTAAGCGACGTACTGGGAAATTTCCCAATATCGAACCTGCCTCTTTTCGCAGAGGCTGCCCCTCATTCCGGCTGAATGGGGGTTTTCATGATTCACGCAATTTCTTCGGTCAATCGCCACCTTTACGAAGACGTACTCGAGCAGCACTTCCGACTACGCCACGACATCTTCGTCGAGGAGCGGCACTGGGAGACGCTGCGCCGGCCTGATTGCCGCGAGGTCGATTCCTACGACGACGAGGACACCGTCTATCTGCTCGCGCTGGAAGGCCGGCGCGTCGTCGGCGGTCACCGGCTCTACCCCACCACCAAACCCTCGATGATGAGCGAGGTCTTCCCGCATCTGGCATCGGTTCGCGGCTGCCCTGCGAATCCGCTGGTCTGGGAATGGTCGCGCTACTTTGTCGTGCGCGATCGCCGCGACGGCACTCTCAACCTGCAACTGATGGCAGCGGTGCAGGAGTTCTGCCTCGATCAGGGAATCGCGCAGGTCAGCGCGATCATGGAGACCTGGTGGCTGCCGCGCTTCCATGAGGCCGGCTTCGTCGTGACGCCGCTTGGTCTGCCCGAGCTGGTGGAGAACGCCTGGACCATGGCGGCGACCATCGACATTCGCCGCGAGACCCTCGATGCCCTGCATGATCGCATCGGCATGGATTCGATCGTACAACAAGACGGCCCGCGTCTGGACGCCGTCGCCCGTGCCAACCTCTGCGGCCTTGCTGCCGCGCAACGAAAGGGCGCCTGAAATGTCGAACATGATGCGGGACAGCCAGATCATGGCGCAGACCAAGGACGAGAATCTCGGCTACATGTCCGACATGGCGCTAGAGCTGGCGCAGATGGCGGAAGACACCGGATTGGCAACGCTCGCCTATCTGTTCCGGATGGCGGCGCTGGAAGCCTCGACGGCCAACAGCGTGCTGGCCGAGCCGGATGATCTCCCCCGGCAGATGACGTCGCACTAGACGCCTTCCCCTACTTCCGTCGACCTTCGCGCCCTCTCCCCGGCATGCCCGGGGGGAGGGCGATCGTTTGGGTGCGGCAGGTTGACCCATCCTGCGCGGCAGCCTTCTTGCAAGGCCAATTTGGATCGCATGCACCGGCATGCAACAAAGTGCATGTCTGGTGTTGAATCGCTCTTGCCTCGGAACGATACTGCCATTACCCATTTTTCCGCCTTGAAGAGGCAGGGGGAGCTCTTTCACTGATGGCGACCGAGTTCGAACATCGGCGCGACACCGCGTGCGCCTGAAAGAGTTTTGATGCTGCTCGTCGTCGAACAGTTCTTGAACGGATTGCAGTTCGGCCTGCTCCTGTTCCTGCTCGCCGCCGGCCTGACGCTGGTGTTCGGGATCATGGATCTCGTCAACCTCGCGCACGGCTCGCTCTACATGATGGGCGCCTATTTCGCCGCGACCTTTGCGGCCTGGACCGGCAGCTTCCTGCTCGGTGCGCTGCTGGCGTTAGGTGCGACTTTGGTGCTCGGCATCGTGCTGGAGATGTCGGCACTGCGGCATCTGTACGGGCGCGACCATCTCGACCACGTGCTCGCGACCTTCGGCCTGATCCTGTTCTTCAATGAAGCCGTGCGGCTGATCTGGGGTCCGGCCGGGCTTGCGCTGCCGCTGCCGGCCTGGCTCACGGTGCCGGTGCCGATCCTGCCCGGCATCCACTATCCCGCCTATCGTCTCGCCATCATCGTGGTGGCGCTGCTGGTCGCGCTGCTGCTCTATCTCGGCGTGATGCGCACCCGCATCGGCATGCTGATCCGCGCCGGCGCCTCCAACCGCGAGATGATCGGCGCGCTCGGCATCAACATCAAGCTGCTCTACACGCTGGTGTTCGGCCTGGGCGCCGCGCTCGCCGGCCTCGCCGGCCTGATGCAGGCGCCGATCCTCACCGTGCAGATCGGCATGGGCGAGAACATCCTGATCCTCGCTTTCGTCATCATCGTGATCGGCGGCATCGGCTCGATCCGCGGCGCGTTCCTCGCCGCGATCTTCGTCGGCATGATCGACACGCTCGGCCGCGCCTTCCTGCCCAACCTGTTGCGGCAGGTGCTGAGCGGCGCTGCCGCCTCCACCGCCGCGCCCGCGCTATCGTCCATGCTGATCTATCTGCTGATGGCGATCGTGCTGGTGGTGCGCCCGGAGGGGCTGTTTCCGGCCAACCGTCGATGAAGGCTTTCACTGTGAGCAAGGCCGTCACGGCCCTGATGCTGGCGGGCCTCGTGCTGCTGCCGCTCTATTCGCAGCTGTCCGGCAACATCTTCATCCTGACGCTGTTTACCCGCATCGTCATCCTGGCGCTGGCGGCCGCGAGCCTCAACCTCATCATGGGTTTTGGCGGCATGATGAGCTTCGGCCACGCCGCCTATCTCGGCATCGGCGGCTACGCGGTCGGCATGCTCGCGCAGGAAGGCGTCGGCTCCGGCTTCATCCAGTTCCCGGTCGCGCTCGCAGCTTCCGCGATCTATGCACTGGTGATCGGCGCGCTCTCGCTGCGCACGCGTGGCGTCTACTTCATCATGATCACGCTGGCCTTCGCGCAGATGGCCTATTACGTCGCCTCGGGCCTCGCGCGTTACGGCGGCGATGACGGTCTCACCGTCTACAAGCGCAGCGACTTCTCCGGCCTGATCAACCTGTCGAACCGCACGCAATTCTATTATCTCTGCCTCGCCTGCCTGTTCGCCGTGGTCGTCCTGATCTGGCGCATCGCCAATTCGCGCTTCGGCCTCGTCTTGCAGGGCCTGCGCTCCAACGAGCAGCGGATGCAGGCGATCGGCTTTCCGGCAAAACGCTACCAGCTCGTCTGCTTCGTCATCTCCGGTATGATGTGCGGCCTTGCCGGCGCACTGCTCGCCAACAACACCGATTTCATCAGCCCGGCCGTGATGTACTGGACCCGCTCCGGCGACCTCATGGTGATGGTGATCCTGGGGGGCATGGGCACGCTGTTCGGCCCGGTGATGGGCGCGGTGGTGTTTTTGCTGCTGGAAGAATTCCTGTCGCAGATCACCGAATACTGGGCGCTGATCATGGGCCCGCTCTTGCTGCTGATCGTGCTGTTCGGCCGCGGCGGTATCATGGGCCTGCTCGGGAGGCTCAATCGTGGCTGAACCGCTGCTCCGCGTCGAAAAACTGGTGCGCCGTTTCGGCGGCATCGTTGCGACGGACAACGTCTCGCTCGACGTAGCTAGCGGCGAGCTGCACGCCATCATCGGCCCGAACGGTGCCGGCAAGACCACGCTGATCAGCCAGCTCACCGGGCACCTCGAACCGCATTCCGGCAGCGTCTCGCTCGGCGGCCGCGACATCACCTATCTGCCGGCCTATCGCCGCTGCGCGCTGGGGCTGGCACGCTCGTTCCAGATCACCTCGCTGCTGCTCGACTTCACCGCCGCCGACAATGTCGCGCTGGCGGCGCAGGCGCATGCAGGCCACTCGTTCCGCTTCTTCGCCAATGCGCGCAAGGAGAAGGGCCTGCGCGATGCCGCCCATGCCGCGCTCGACCGCGTCGGGCTCGGCCATCGCGCCGATGTCCTGGTGTCCAGGCTCAGCCATGGCGAGCGCCGCCAGATCGAGCTCGCGGTCGCGCTCGCGAGCAAGCCGAAGCTGCTGCTGCTGGACGAGCCGATGGCGGGTCTTGGCGTCACCGAATCCCAGCGCATGGTGCAACTGCTTCAGGAGCTGCGGAAGGAAGTCTCGATCGTGCTGGTCGAGCACGATATGCCGGCGGTATTCGCGCTCGCCGACCGCATCTCGGTGCTGGTCTATGGCCGCGTCATCGCCTCCGGTGATCCAGCCGCGATCCGCGCCAATGAGGACGTCAAGCGCGCCTATCTCGGCGACCAGCATGTGGTGACGCACCATGTCTGAAAAGGCGATGGCTGACACGCTGCTCGACGTCGACGGCATCGAGACCTGCTACGGCCTCTCCCAGGTGCTGTTCGGCCTGTCGCTGTCGATCAAGCCGGGCGAGATGGTCTCGCTGATGGGCCGCAACGGCATGGGCAAGACCACGACGATCCGCTCCATCATGGGCCTGACACCGGCACGATCAGGCACGATTCGCTTTGCGGGCGCCGAGGTGCGGCAGCTTCCGTCCTATCGAATTGCAAAACTCGGCGTCGGCCTCGTCCCGGAGGGACGCCAAATCTTTCCGAACCTCACCGTGCGCGAAAATCTCGTCGCGGCCGCCGCCGATCGCTTCGCTAGCCCCAATCCCTGGACGCTGGCCGCGATCTACGTGATGTTCCCCCGCCTTGCCGAGCGCGCCGCCAACATGGGCAACCAGCTCTCCGGCGGCGAGCAGCAGATGCTCGCGATCGGCCGCGCGCTGATGACCAACCCAAAGCTGCTGATCCTGGATGAAGCGACCGAAGGCCTTGCGCCGCTGATCCGCGAAGAAATCTGGAATTGCCTGTCGCTGCTGAAGAGCCGGGGACAGTCGATCCTGGTCGTCGACAAGAACGTCGACCACCTCGCCCGCATCTGCGACCGCCACTACATCATCGAGCGCGGCAAGACGGTGTGGAGCGGCACGTCCGTCGAGCTGATGGCGGAGCCGGATCTCCAGCACAAATATCTGGGCATCTGACGCGCTCCTGGATCTGGTTGCCGTATCGTCCGTGCAGGATTGCCGCGCGCGCAGAACCTCGTCGAGGACGTCAGTTTCGAAGCTCTCCAAACTGCGCGCAGAGGTCTTGAGTGCGCCGCCGCCAGCCGCCAATGTCGCGGCGTAGCGGATTCGATGCTGGACTTTTACAATCAAATTGCCGGACGGCCTGACGACGACATCATCGGCTCCGCACAGCGAGGCGCTTCGACAGCGCCTCAGTGGCTGGATTTCCCGGGCTGTGTGTTCATCAGAGGTGAGTTTCGCGCCGATCCCGATCGGCCCGCGATCGTAGGGCCGGGCTTGTTCATCTCCGTTGCGCTCGATGAAGGCGCAGGCCGCGGCATTCTGACGCGCACAACGGGTGCAGGGCAGATGACGGCGATTGCCGTGCGCGAATCCCTCGCTGTGGGAGGCTCGGTTCGCTGCGGCGAACGTCCTGCGATCGGCCTGGCGCTTCCCCAAGCCTCCATCGACGGGCTTGGACTCGGCGACGAGGTTCGGGCGCTGTTCAAGACCGACGCGTTGGGCACGGCCATCGTCTCTCTCACGGCGTCTCCGCGTGTGCAGGCCCTCGCGGCAGAAATGTTCTCGCCACCGGTGGCCGGAAGCGCGACGCAATTGCTGCTGTCGGCGCATGCCGCCGAGATCGTGGTCCACGCCTTGTTCGGCGAGCGCGGGATCGCGCTCGATCCTGCAGCCGACCTCCAGCGGGTGCGGTTGCAATCGGTCAAGGCGCGAATGGATGCCGATCTCGCTTATCCCTGGAGCATCGACGAACTGGCGCGGAATGCGGGGCTGAGCCGCCGGTCCTTCAACCAGAAATTCCAGATGGCGTATGGCGAGAGCGCGATCGACTATTTGCGGGCCCGCCGGCTCGATGCCGCACGTGACCTTCTGATTCATCAACGGTTGTCGGTCACCGAGGCGGCCTTTCGGGTCGGCTATGCCCATCCGGCCAATTTCGCGACGGCGTTCCGCAGGCACTTCGGCTATTCGCCGAGCCGCTGTCAGTGAACTTGAACGCCTCCACGTGCGATCAAAGGTGATTTGCGCGCGCGCAAAGGCGGTGTGCGCCTCGATCTGGTTACTCCCGGGTTGTTCGAACACGGAACTCGGGGAAGACAATGACGCGCAACGACGGGCGGATGCTCGGCTGGGAACGGATGGCGAGAACTGGTCTGGGAGCGGCCGGCCTGGGAATAGTCCTGCACGCAACGCCGTCGGTCGCACAGACCTCCGGGACCAATGCAACGTCGACGGCGGCGACATTGCCTCCCGT
This sequence comes from Bradyrhizobium sp. 956_D2_N1_4, assembly GCF_052076025.1. Lineage (NCBI taxonomy): Bacteria > Pseudomonadati > Pseudomonadota > Alphaproteobacteria > Hyphomicrobiales > Nitrobacteraceae > Bradyrhizobium > Bradyrhizobium sp. 956_D2_N1_4. The sequence goes on from NZ_CP197237.1 coordinate 8,182,234, forward strand.
CACGGTGGAGGCACCGATCCAGGCGCGTCCGCGCACCCAGCCCGCCCAGCGAGCTTCGCAGTCGTCGCGCGGCCGCGTCGCGACGCAACGCAATGCCGGGCCCGCGCCAGCCGGAAATTCGGGCGTGCGCGAGGCCGGTGCCGGTCGCGCCAACGCGTCGAGCGAAAGCAGCTATGTTGCAGACAGCAGCTCGGCGGGTACCAAGACCAACACGCCGTTGCTCGAGACGCCGCAGTCGATCTCGGTCGTGACGCGCAAGGAACTCAACGACCGCGCCGTCCAGACGCTGACGGAGGCGGTTGGCTATGAACCCGGCGTCCGCATCGATGCTTCAGGCTACGATCCGCGTTTCGACGCGATCGCGATTCGCGGCTTCGACATCACTTATAACGGCGTTTATCTCGACGGCCTGCGCCTCGTCGGAGCCGGTCTCAGCGTGTTCAAGACCGAGCCTTATGGGGTCGACAGCATCACCGTGGTCCGTGGGCCGAGCTCGGCACTCTACGGGCTCGGCTCGCCCGGCGGACTGATCGACCTGTCGAGCAAGCTGCCGACCAGCCAGCCGTTTCACGAGGTGCAAACGGTGTTTGGCGACCGCGATCGCGTCCAGGGCAATTTCGATCTTTCGGGTCCGGTCGATGCCAACGGTCAGTTTTCGTATCGGCTGACCGGCGTGATGCGTGACGCGAACGTGTTCGTGCCCGGCGGCAAGGATAACAGGACCTACATCGCGCCCGCCGTCACCTGGAAGCCGGATCAATCGACGACCCTGACGATTCTCGGGTCCTATCAGAAGTCGAAGACGCCCGGATCCATGTTCACCTACTCCACGGGCACCGGCACCGCCACGGACATCTTCACGGGCAGCCCGTCCTACAATTCGCTCGACCAGGAGCAGGGACGCGTGGGCTATCTGTTCGAGCATGCGTTCAATAACGCCGTGACCGTCCGCCAGAAATTCCGCTACGTCGATGTCGACGCGGTCACCCGCTATGTGGGCTTTCTCGGGGCGCCGGTGGGCAATGTCGTCTCGCGCTATACCGGCTACGTCCACGACACGCTGCAATCGGCCATCATGGATAACCAAGTCGAGGCCAGGCTATCGACCGGGCCCGTGCAGCACACGCTCCTGGTCGGCACCGACTACACCGCGTCGAAGTTCAACGATAAGCAGGGATTCGGCTTCGGCGTCTCCGATCTCAACCTGGCCGCGCCGGTCTACGCGCCGGAATCCATTCCCGATCCCGCGATCTCGTCCTCGACGGCCCAGCGGCAAACCCAGTCCGGCGTGTATGTTCAGGACCAGGCCAGGCTCGATCACTGGATCCTGACATTGAGCGGCCGCAGCGACTGGGTCAGCACCACGGGTGAGGATCTGTTCGCGCTGACCCGGCAGACGCAGTCCGATCAGGCCTATAGCGGGCGAGCCGGGCTGACCTATGTGTTCGATTCCGGCGTTGCGCCTTACGTTGCCTATTCGACCTCGTTCTTTCCCAATCTCGGCGTCGATCCGTCGGGCGCCTTCTTCAAGCCGACCACCGGCAAGCAGACCGAAGTCGGTGTGAAGTACCAGCCGCAGGGAACGAGGAGCTTCATTACCGCGGCGGTGTTCGATTTGACCCAGGACGGCGGCCTGGTCACGACGGGGACGGGCGTGACGGTCCAGCGTGGCGAGATTCAAAGCCGCGGCTTCGAATTGCAGGCGCTTGCAAGCCTGGGCGGTGGTTTCGACATCACCTCGTCGTACACCTATCTCGACATGGTGACCAAGCAGGCCGCTGACGACTCGCTGATTGGCAAGGTTCCCTCGGGCAATCCTCCGCACACGGCGACGCTGTGGGCGAACTATGCCCTGCCGCTGGCCGGACCGTTTGCAGGATTGAGCGTCGGTGGCGGCGCGCGTTACATGTCCTGGAGCTACGGCGATGATGCGAACACGTTCAAGAACAGCTCGGTAACTCTGATCGACGCGGCGCTGAAATATGATTTTGGCCAGGCGGCGAAGGAGCTGAAGGGCCTCCAGTTCCAGGTCAATGCCAAGAACCTGTTCAATCTGCACTACACCACGTGCCAAGTCGGTTATTGCTACCGCGGCGCGCCGCGGACCGTGATCGCAACGCTCGGCTATCGCTGGTGAGCGGTTTCTAAAGGATGAGATATTGTGTCCTGTGTGTCCCGCCATAACCGTTGTGCGAGACGCGGAGCGCGACCGTCACCCGATGCCACGCCAGGCTGGAACGAGACTTCGGGGCGAGAACTCCCGTTATCCGGTCAATATGTCTTACCCAAATCGCACACGCCGGCGACTAACGCGCAAGGTGGTGGGTGCCGATTTCAACCAAGGTGGTCCGGCAGGACAGGTGGTAGATCAGGCTGAACAATTGAACCCACATGATCGAACTCCACTGTTGATCACATGCAGGGACATTAGGCCCCCAGTCTTTCCGGCCGTTTTCGAGGGACAGGGAAAATGGCTTCGTCGGTGAGCGCCGTGATGTCGTCGGAACAGACCGGACGAAGTCGCCTCACGCGGGCGTGAGACGTATCTCCGTCAAAACACCTCGAAATATTCGCGGTGCTCCCAGTCGGTCACCTCTGACAGGAAGCGGTCGATCTCGGCATTCTTGATGTGGGTGTAGTAGTCGACGAACTCAGGCCCGAACTTCTCGCGGAAGAACGGATCGTCCTTCAGCGCGGCGACCGCATCGCGCAAGCTCTTCGGCAACGGCGGCGCCTTGGTCTCGTAGGGCGTGTCGGCGGACGGGCCGGGGTCGAGCTTGCGGTCGACGCCGTCGAGGCCCGAGAGAATCTGCGAGGCCATGTAGAGATAGGGATTGGCGGCGGGCTCGCCGATGCGGTTCTCCAGGCGCGTTGCGGCATCATTGGCGCCGCCGAGCACGCGGATCATCACGCCGCGATTGTCGCGGCCCCAGATCGCGCGGTCCGGCGCCAGCGAATAGGAGCGGTAGCGCTTGTAGCCGTTGATGGTCGGGGTGGTGAACACGGTCGAGGCGCGGGCGTGGTCGAGCAGGCCGGCAAGGTACGCCCGGCCGAACGCACTGAGCGGCTCGCTGCCGTCTTTCGCCATGAACTGATTTTCGCCAGACGCGCGCGAGACGATCGACTGGTGCAGGTGCCAGCCGCTCGCGAACACGTTCGGCAGTTTCGGCCGGCACATGAAGGTGGCGTGATAGCCGTGGCGGCGCGCGATCTGCTTCACGGCAGAGCGGAACAGCACCATGTTATCGGCGGGCTCCAGCCCCTTCCTCGGCGCGAAGGTGAATTCGCACTGGCTCGGTCCGAACTCGACCTCGACCGAGCGCAAGGGCAGTCCGAGCGCGACGATATCGCGGCGCAGGATCTCCAGCACCGGCTCCATCTGATCGAAGCGCTGCTCGGTGAGGTATTGATAGCCGTGGCTGAGCAGGCTCACCGACGGAGGCGTGCCGGGCTGACCGGCATCCTCGGGCCGCATATGCGCGTCGTCGAGCTTGAAGATGTGGAATTCAACCTCGAGGCCGGCGACGAAATCGTGGCCGCGGCCGCTGAGATCATCGAGCACCTTGCGGTAGAGGCCGCGGGTCGCGAACGGCACGGGACGGCCGTCGCCAAAATAGAGATCGCAGAGCACCCAGCCCGTCGCGGGCGCCCATGGCAGCACGCGGAACGTGGTTGGGTCGGCGACCATCAACACGTCGGCCGCGCCCTCCATCTCCTTCATGCCGAATCCGCCGCCTGACGTGAACACCGGAAACACCGTGCGGTGCGAGGTGTCCTTGGCGAGCATGGTCGTGGTGATGGAGCAGCCGCTCTCCAACGAGGCGATCGCCTCGGCGGCGATGATGGTCTTGCCGCGCAAAATGCCGTGCTGGTCCGGGAAGGCGAGGCGGATGACCTCGAGGTTCTTTTCCTCGACGATGCGGCGCAGGCGCGCTGCGGCGTCCCTCTGCTCATCCGACCACAGCGCATGACGCGCGACGAAAGTCACTTCACCACTCCCTCAACTGCCGTAGGGTGGGCAAAGCGAAGCGTGCCCACCGCATCTATCGTCCGCACCGAAGCATGGTGGGCACGGCGCTTTGCGCCTTTGCCCACCCTACGGCAGCCGACCACAATCGTCACTCCGCCGCCGTCAGCCGGTGCACGTTGTCGGCGATCTCCTTCGGCACCGGCGCGGCCCAAGGTGCGCCGCGGCGGCGCTTGACGTCGACCTCCATCCAGTAGAGCTCCCAACCCTGGGTCGGCCCGATGCCGTCCATGGTGGCCGGTCCCTGGATGCTGCGCGCCCTGCTCTCGTCCAGGAACAGCATCGGCTTCTCGCCGCCGCCGACCTTCTCGATCTCCTGCCGCAGCAGGCGGCGGTACTGCACGATCGCCTTGTCGCTCGAGCCGAGATGCTCCTTGGTGCGGTCCTGGATCGCGCCCATGGATTCCACCGCCCACTGGTCGTGCACGTTGATGTCGGTGCCCATCCCGGTATAGGTCGCGGTCGCCTGCTCGTGCGGATCGAAGCCGTAATCGTTGCTGTGGTTCTTGCGCGATTTGTAGTCGGGCAGCTCATAGAGCTCGAGCCGCTGGTCGCGCATCTTCTGCTTGTCGACCTGGTTGGTGTAGCTGGTGAAGATCGCGTACCAGTAGCAGTTCTCGTCGTCGACCGGCACGTGCCACTGCGTGATCGTCATTTCCGTGCTCATGGGGATGACGAAGCCGTGCGGGAAGAGCTGGTTGGTGACGCGCACATGGGTGCGCTCCTCGTCGATCTCGCGCAGCGCGATCAGCCGCAGGCCATATTCGGTGTGTTCGACATTGATGATCGGCCGGTCGTACTCGCGCAGGATCTTTGTCATCGGCAGGTCGCTGCCGGCGGAGGCGCCGCGGAACTGCTTGCCGTAAGCCGTCGACGTATCCTCGTCCTCGAAGAAGCGGTGCAGATAGGAGGCGTGCGCGGGATCGATGCCGACCTCGAGGGCCTGAAGCCAGTTGCAGGCCATGTGGCCCTTGAACGCAAAAGTGTGCGTGCCGGGCGCGACAAAGCAGTCGAGCTCCGGAAAGGCCGGCGGCTCACCCTCGCCGAGATAAGCCCAGAGGATGCCGCTCTTCTCGACCACGGGATAGGAACGCTGGCGAATGTTCTGGCAGAGTTTTGAATCCTTCGGCTCCGCCGGCGTCTCGATGCACTGGCCGGTGGCGTCGAACAGCCAGCCATGGAAGGCGCAGCGCAGGCCGCCATGTTCGAGACGTCCGAAAGCGAGGTCGGCGCCGCGATGGGCGCAGTGACGATCGATCAGGCCGTAGCGTCCGCTCTCGTCGCGGAACAGCACCAGGTTCTCGCCGAGCAGTTTGACGGGACGGATCGGGCGCGCGCCCTCCAGCTCGTCGACCAGCGCCGCCGGCTGCCAGTAGCTCCGCATCAGCTTGCCGCAGGGGTCCTTCGGACCGGTACGGGTGATCAGGTCGTTCTGCTCCTGGCTCATCATGGCGGGCGTCCTTTATCGGAGAGGCGTTTGTTCGCCTATTGAACGAATGGGCGAATTATGCCATGCCTTGGTCCGGCGGCAAGCAATATTTTGCAGGATGTTCCCGGACCTATGCCCAAGCTGAAGCGAAGCGAAAGCGACGAGCGGGCGACGGATTTCGTCGAGAGCCTCGATCGCGGCCTGCGCCTGCTGCAATGTTTCGGCACGACCAGCGGCCCGATGACGCTGAGCGATCTCGCCCGGGCCGCAGAGCTGCCGCGCGCCACCGCACGGCGCATGCTGTTCACGCTTCAGCGCGGCGGCTTCGTCGCTGGCGACGGCAAGCTGTTCTCGCTGACGCCGCACGTGCTGACGCTCGCGGCGTCCTACCTGCGCTCCAGCCAGCTCGTCGCCGTGCTTCAGCCGGTGCTCGATCGCGTCGCCACGGCAGCGCAGGAAATCTCCTCGCTCGCGGTGCTCGACGGCGACGACGTCGTGTTTGTCGCACGCAGCAGCCCGGCGCGGATGTTCTCGGGTGGGCTCGAGATCGGCTACCGGCTGCCGGCGTTCTGCACCTCGGTCGGCCGCGCCATGCTCGGGCAGTTCGATGACGCAGCGCTTGCCGCACGCCTGAAGACAATGAAGCGCGAGATGTTGACGCCGCAGACGGTGACGGATCCCAGGGCGCTGCTGGCCAGCATCACAGCCGATCGCGACCAAGGCTATTCGCTGGTCGATCGCGAGGCAGAGCCGCATTTCCGCTCGATATCGGTTCCGGTGCGCCGCTACGACGGCGTGATCGTCGCCGCCATCAACATGGGCGCCCATGTCGACCGCGTGCCGGCAGGGGAGCTGATCGACCGGTTGCTCCCGCTGCTCCGCGAAGGCGCGGAGTCCGTGCGGTCGCAGCTGTTCTAGCAACGATCGTTGGCGCCGCGCGTCCGCGGGCCTATAATCTCGTCACGCAAGACGACAGGGAGGACGCCATGAAACACACCATGGTTCCCAGTGATCGCGTGGAGCACGTCTGCGTCTACGGACGCGACGGCGCGAAGCTCGGCTCGATCGAGCGGCTGATGCTCGACAAGGTGACCGGCACGGTCGCCTACGCCGTGATCAAGACTGGCGGGCTGCTCGGCACGCACCACCATTATCCGGTGCAGTGGGGCGCGCTGAAATACGATCCCGCGCGGCAGGCTTTTCGTGTCGAAGTGACGCAGGACGAACTCGCCAGCGGACCGTGCGAGTTCGATGGCGACGAATTCGACTGGGGCGATCGTTCGCAGCCCTACGCGCACCCGAATTATTGGTCGATCTGACGGCGCGATTGCCGAGGCGTCGCGCGCTGAGCCGCCTCACTTGGTCGCGGTGCGCCGGCGCGCGCGCTGTGTCAAAAGGCAAAAATGCCGCATGACACACCTCTCATCGCCACCATCGTCGTCGGACTTGGACTAGCTTTCGTACTAGGAACTATAGCGCAGCGGTTCCGCATTCCGCCGCTTGTCGGCTACCTGCTTGCCGGCGTAGCCGTCGGCCCGTTCACGCCAGGCTTCGTCGCCGACCAGGCGCTTGCGACCGAGCTCGCCGAGCTCGGCATTATCTTGCTGATGTTCGGCGTCGGCCTGCATTTTTCGCTACAGGATCTGCTGAGCGTCCGGCACATCGCTGTTCCGGGCGCCGTCGTGCAGATTGCGGTCGCCACACTGATGGGGCTCGGCCTTTCATGGCTGATGGGCTGGAGCGTCGGTGCGGGACTCGTGTTCGGACTGGCGTTGTCGGTCGCGAGCACTGTCGTCCTGCTCCGCGCGCTGCAGGAGCGGCGCCTGATGGAGACCGATCGCGGCCGCATCGCGGTCGGCTGGCTCATCGTCGAGGACCTCGCGATGGTGCTCGTGCTGGTGCTGTTCCCGGCGATCGCAAGCCTTCAGGGCGGCGGCGATAAGCCGGCCTTCGAGCCGCTGGCCGCGCAGGCCGGCTTCGGGCTTGCCGGCATCGTGATGCTGACCCTGGCCAAGATCATCGTGTTCATCGGGCTGATGCTGGTGGTGGGGCGCAGGGTGATCCCTTGGATCCTGCACTACATCGCACATACCGGCTCGCGCGAATTGTTCCGTCTGGGCGTGCTTGCGATCGCGCTGTGCATCGCGTTCGGGGCGACGAAGCTGTTCGACGTCTCGCTGGCGCTGGGCGCGTTCTTCGCCGGTATGATGCTGCGGGAATCGCCTCTCAGCGCGCGCGCCGCGCAGGAATCGCTGCCGCTGCGCGATGCCTTCGCCGTGCTGTTCTTCGTCTCGGTCGGCATGATGTTCGATCCGATGAGCGTGGTTCGCGAGCCCTGGCCGCTGCTGGCGACGCTGGCGATCATCATGCTCGGCAAATCACTCGCGGCGTTCCTGATCGTGGTCCTGTTCCGGCATCCGGTCGCGACCGCGCTGACGATCTCGGCGAGCCTATCGCAGATCGGCGAGTTCTCCTTCATCCTGGCCGAGCTCGGTGTCGCCTCGCAGATCCTGCCCAGTGACGGCCGCGACTTGATCATGGCCGGCGCGATCCTTTCCATCATGCTCAACCCGGTGATGTTCGCCGCCGCCACCTGGCTCGCGCCGCGTCTCGACCCGCGCCGGGATTCACCGCAGGCCGCGGCCGCCGTGCCCGAACCGATCCGCACCACGGACCTGACCGACCATACGATCGTGATCGGCTATGGCCGCGTCGGTGCGCTCGTCGGCGACGCCCTGAAGCAGCGGCAATTGCCGTTCCTTGTCGCCGAGGTCGGCGAGAGTGCGCTGGCGAAGCTGAAGCAGGGCGGCATCGAGACCGTCATGGGCAATGCCGCGCAGCCCGAAATTCTCGGCGCCACCAATCCGTCACGGGCGCGGCATCTCGTGATCGCGATCCCCGAGGCGTTCGAGGCGGGGCAGATCGTGCAGCAGGCGCGCGCGGCCAATCCGGACATCCGCATCATCGCGCGAGCGCATGCGGATGCCGAGGTCGATCATTTGAAGGGGCTGGGGGCGGATGTCGTCATCATGGGCGAGCGGGAGATCGCGCGCGGCATGATCGAGGAGCTGGAGAGGAGAGTTCCAGATGCTGCCCAGCAAGATCCCCGTGCGCTCGCGGTCGGTTCGATCGTTTGACCTGATCACGCCGCAGGGCCGGACCTACCGCTTCCCGCCGCCGACATTGTTGCAGCGGCTGTTGCGGTGGGGGCTCGCGCATGCGGAGACAATGGCGATCTCCGCGGCGATCCTGGCGTTGATCTATATGGCGGGCTTTGCCGCCGAAGCACTCGACCGTTCGGTGTTCGATGCGTGCAACGATCGGGCTGGGGTGCGCAGGGTCGGTTAGCCTGCAACTGCGCGAAGCGCAGTCCGCTGGCGTAACCCACCGCGTCCCCGCCTCGCGCTCTGTGTCACTGTCGGTTGCGCATCCAGTCGGCAAGACCGGACAGCGCCTTGTCGAGGTCTTGCCGCGCGGCGGCGTCCGTGACCGTCTCCTCCAGCGCGCCGCGCATGCAGAGCAGCCACGCATCACGCTCGGCGTCGCCGATGGCAAAGCCGATGTGCCGCTGCCGTAGCCGCGGATGGCCCTTCTCGACGGAATAGAGTTTTGGGCCGCCGGTCCATTCGGTGAGGTAGCGCTTCAGCACGTCCCTGATCAGTCCGAGGTCATCCGCGTGCATCGCGCGGATCATTTTCGCCTCCGGCAGCGTGTCCATGCGCTCGTAGAAGCGGTCGACCAGAAGGTCGATCGTGGCGCTGCCGCCGATCCGCTCGAACATGGAGGTGGTGACGTCGCTGGAGGTCATCGTGAGTCCTGTCTGGTGCAAGGCTCTTCATATCGTCTCCCTTTGCGAAACGAAAAGGGGACGCATGGCGTAGCTGCGCGCTCAGCTCTGCTCCCTCCCCCCCTTGCGGGGGAGGGCAGGGGAGAGGGGTCGCCCAGGAAATGGTGTTGGTTGTCGCGAAGAAGAAGCGCGTTGCGCGAGTGATGGAGTCCCCGTGTGGTACCCCTCTCCCTGACCCTCCCCCGCAAGGGGGGAGGGAATGCAGCGGAGAACGGAGTTGGCAGATCGCCTTACAGCGCCACGCTGCGCAGGCCGAAACTCCGCGCTTCGTTCTGCAGCACCGGCCGCACCGCATCGATCAGCCGTGCAGCCGCCGCATCGACCGACAGCCCTGCCGTATCCACCACCGCCGTCGCGCGCGAATACAGCGGTTCGCGGCTCAGCAGGATGTTGCGCAGCTCGGCCATCGCGGAGCGGTCGTCCGCCATCGGGCGCAGGTCGCCCTGGCGGCGCACGCGGGCCATGTGCTCCTCAGGCTCGGCCTTCAGCCAGATCGTGTAGAACGACGACAGGATCTGGTCGAAGGTCAACGGCTCCGACACGATGCCGCCGCCGGTCGCCAGCACCATCAGCTCGTTGCGCGCGAGCAGCTGTTGCAGCGCTGCCTGCTCCATGCGGCGAAAGCCTTCCTGGCCGTAGAGCGCGATGATCTCGGCGACCGAGAGCCCATTCTGCTGCTCGACCTCCTTGTTGAGCTCCACGAAACTCCAGCCGACCTTCTTCGCCAGCATCCGCCCAAGTGTCGATTTGCCGGCGCCGCGCAGGCCGATCAGCGCAATGCCGCAGAAAGGTGCGCGCCGCGGCGCCGACGCGCTGCCGCCGGCGAGAACGTCCTTGGCCTGAGCGATCTGCGCCGGCGTCGCCTTGCGCAGGAGATCGCGAAACATCTGCCAGTCCGGCGTCGGGTCGGCCGAAGGAAGCAGGTCTTCGAGATGCGCACCCATCGCGTCGGAGACGCGGCGCAGCAGCACGATGGAGACATTGCCCTTGCCGCTCTCGAGCTGCGCGATGTAGCGCTCCGAAATCCCTGATACCTTGGCGAGCACCTTGCGCGACATGCCGCGCAGCGCGCGCATGGTGCGCACGCGCTGGCCGAGCTGTTCGAGAAATCGGGATTCGGCGTCGGGACTGTCGGTCATGGACTGCAGATCATGGGCCTTCTTTAGTTGATGCCCTGCGGCGCGTTTTAATGAAACATAGTGCCTGCCAGCATTGACAGCAAGCCGCCGCGGTGTCTTTCTATGAATTATAATTCTAAATTCGGGGGAGAAGTCCGTGAGCGAGGGATCCTATAACGCGGTGACCTGGCTGCTCGACCGCAACGTCGAGGACGGCAGGGGCGGCAAGCTCGTCTTCGACGACACCGTCTCGCGGCTCACCTATGGCGAGCTCCAGCGCGAGACCCGGCGCGCCGCCAACATGCTGCGCCGGCTCGGGGTCCGCCGCGAGGAGCGCGTGGCGATGATCATGCTTGATACGATCGATTTCCCGATCGTGTTTCTGGGCGCGATCCGCGCCGGCATCGTGCCGGTGCCGCTGAATACGCTGCTGACCGCGGACCAATACGCCTACATCCTCGCCGATTGCCGCGCGCGTGTGCTGTTCGTCTCCGAAGCGCTCTACCCTGTTATCAAGGACGTCGTCGGCCGCATGCCGGATCTCGAGCATGTCGTGGTCTCCGGCGCCAAGATGAACGGCCACAGGCAGCTCGCGGAAGAGATCGCCGGCGAGAGCGACCAGTTCACGACCGCCGCGACGCATCCGGACGAGCCTGCGTTCTGGCTGTATTCGTCGGGCTCAACCGGCATGCCCAAGGGCGTGCGCCACATCCATTCGAATTTGCAGGCGACCGCGGACACCTATGCGAGCCAGGTGCTCGGCATCCGCGAGAACGACGTCTGCCTCTCCGCGGCAAAATTGTTCTTCGCTTATGGCCTCGGCAATGCGCTGACTTTTCCGATGTCGGTCGGCGCCACCGTGGTGTTGAACAGCGAGCGCCCGACGCCGGCGCGCATGTTCGACCTGATGAACAGGTACAATCCCTCGATCTTCTACGGCGTGCCGACATTGTTCGCGGCGATGCTCAACGACGAGGCGATGAAAGCCGAGCGCGGCGGCAAGTCGCTCCGCATCTGCACCTCGGCCGGCGAGGCGCTGCCGGAATCCGTCGGCAACAGCTGGAAATCGCGCTTCGGCGTCGACATCCTCGACGGCGTCGGCTCGACCGAGCTCTTGCACATCTTCCTGTCGAACGCGCCCGGCGACATCAAATACGGCTCGTCCGGCAAGCCGGTGCCGGGCTATGCGGTGCGGCTCGTCAACGAGGCTGGCCAGGATGTCGCCGACGGCGAGGTCGGCGAGCTCTTGGTCGATGCGCCCTCCGCCGGCGAGGGCTACTGGAACCAGCGCCACAAGAGCCGCCGCACCTTTGAAGGTCCGTGGACCCGCACCGGCGACAAATATGTCAGGGATGGCGAAGGCCGCTACACCTTCTGCGGCCGCGCCGACGACATGTTCAAGGTCTCCGGCATCTGGGTCTCGCCGTTCGAGGTCGAGAGCGCGCTGATCACTCATCCGGCCGTGCTGGAGGCCGCCGTCGTGCCGGAAGCCGATCCGGAAGGCCTGCTGAAGCCGAAGGCCTTCGTCGTGCTGCGTCCGGGCGCGGCGACGGCGGACTTGCAGGAGATGCTGAAGGAGCACGTCAAGCAGAAGATCGGCCCCTGGAAATATCCGCGCTGGATCGACGTGGTGGAGTCACTGCCGAAGACGGCGACGGGGAAGATTCAGCGGTTCAAATTGCGCGAGGGCGCAAACTAGCAATCGGTCGTCATGGCCGGGCTTGACCCGGCCATCCACGTGCATCCGCGATTGAGGAAAGGCGTGGATGCCCGGGTCAAGCCCGGGCATGACGACGGAGAAAGAAGAGCGAAGAAATGACCAACCTCTCCCCCGCCGGCTTCCTCAGCATCGGCAGCGCCAGCCTCGAATACAAATGGCTCGCCCCGCAGGACGCCGATGCACCCACCATCGTCATGCTGCACGAAGGCCTCGGCTCGGTCGGTCTGTGGGGCGACTTCCCGGAAAAACTTCAGCAAGCCACCGGCGCGGGCGTCTTCGTCTATTCGCGCGCGGGCTACGGCCAGTCGAGCCCGGTCACGCTGCCGCGGCCGCTCGATTACATGCAGCGCGAGGCGCTGGATGTGCTGCCGAAGATCCTCGATGCGATTTCCTTCAAGCGCGGCCTCCTGCTCGGCCATTCCGATGGCGCTTCGATCGCGACGATCTATGCCGGCGCGCATCAGGATCACCGTCTGCAAGGCCTCGCGCTGATGGCGCCGCATTTCATCGTCGAGGACATCTCGGTGAAATCCATCGCAGCGATCAAGACGACCTTCGAGACCACCGACCTCAAGGCAAAGCTGGCGCGCTGGCACAAGGATGTCGACAACGCCTTCTACGGCTGGAACCGTGCCTGGCTCGATCCGAAATTCCGCGACTGGGACATCTCGGAATACCTCGCCTACATCCGCGTTCCCATCCTGGTCGTGCAGGGCAAGGACGACCAATATGGGACACTGCGACAGGTCGATATTGCGCAGGAAGAGTGTTATTGTCCGGTAGATTTGAAAGTTATTTCAGACGCGGGACATTCCCCGTATCGTGAAGCGCCGGGGGCGACGCTTGACGCGATTGAGCAATTTGCAAGAGCGGCCCTGCGCGACGATCAGGGACTTCAGGGACGCGCCGCATGATCCTGCGGAGGCACATCCATGAATGTGCCTTCGGATGCGAGCGGCCCGTTGCCGTGGCCGCGATGGGCCTATGTGCCGGGCGAGACCGACGGGGTCGACGCGGATTACGAGACGCTTGATTTGGCCAAGGCGCTGGTGCCCCCGGCGTTCCGCGGCTACGTGCCGGCGCGCCATCCGGCGCTGCGCTACGGGCTCGCGCTCAACGATCGCGGCTATTTCTGGGAATCGCAGGAGGTGCTGGAAGCGGTCTGGGCCGCAGCCCCGCAAGGCGGCCGTGAGCGCATCCTGCTGCGTGCCTGCATTCACATCGCCAATGCCAATTTGCGACTGCGCATGCAGCGGCTGCATTCGGCCGCGCGCCTGTTCGGCGACGCGCAGGCGGAGTTGCGGGCGCTGAACTCGCGCAAGGCGGCTGCGGGCGGCGACGGCTTTGTCGAGAGCTTCCCCATTCCGGCGCTGACGGCTCTGCTCCAGGCCAAGCTGGGCCGTTCCGAACTCTCGAAGGCGGACTGGATCACCCTCGGCGCCATTGTGCGGTCTCAATAGGCCTCATGAAACAAAGTGCATGCGATGGCCGTTAAGGGCTAGACGCGTTCAAAAAGATGCATTATTGTGCATTTAACGCTACAGCCAAAACGCTTAACCAAGCTCAAGGGTGGCCCATGGCCGGGGAAGATCGGCGCCTCGCAGGCGGCGCGACATTCATCGATTTCCAGACCGAACCGTCCCGCTACAAGCACTGGAAGCTCGCGGTCGATGGCGACGTCGCCACCCTGACCATGGACGTCGACGAGAACGGCGGCCTGTTCGAGGGCTATCTGCTCAAGCTCAATTCCTACGATCTCGGCGTCGACATCGAGCTGGCTGACGTCGTCCAGCGCCTGCGCTTCGAGCACCCCGAGGTGAAGGTCGTCGTGATGCGCTCGGCCAAGAACCGGGTGTTCTGCGCCGGCGCCAACATCCGCATGCTCGCGGGCTCGACGCATGCCCACAAGGTGAACTTCTGCAAATTCACCAACGAGACCCGCAACGGCATGGAAGATTCGTCGGAGAATTCCGGCCAGCGCTTCATCACGGTGGTGAACGGCTCGGCCGCCGGCGGCGGCTATGAGCTGGCGCTCGCGACCGACCACATCATCCTCGCCGATGACGGCTCGTCGGCCGTTGCGCTGCCGGAAGTGCCGTTGCTCGCGGTGCTGCCGGGCACCGGCGGCCTCACCCGCGTCGTCGACAAGCGCAAGGTGCGCCGCGACCACGCCGATTTCTTCTGCACCATCGAGGAAGGCGTGAAGGGCAAGCGCGCCGTGCAGTGGCGTCTCGTCGACGAGATCGCGCCGAACTCGAAGCTCGAGGCCAAGATCGCCGAGCGCGCCAAGGAGTTCGCAGGCCAGTCGAAGCGCAAGGGCAGCGGCAAAGGTATTGCGCTGACACCGCTCAGGCGCGTCATCGACGAGACCAGCATCCGCTACGGTTTTGTCAGCGTCGACATCGATCGCACGGCGCGCATCGCCACCATCTCGATCAAGGCGCCGGAGGCCGCGCCGCCGGCCGACATCGACGGCATGATGGCGCAGGGATCTTCGTTCTGGCCGCTCCAGGTCGCGCGCGAGCTCGACGACGCCATCCTGCATCTGCGCATCAACGAGCTCGAGATTGCGATGCTCGTCTTCAAGAGCCATGGCGACCGCGCCCATGTGCTGTCATCCGACGCCTTCCTCGAAGCCAACAAGGCGCACTGGCTGGTCAACGAAATCAGGCACTATTGGAAGCGCGTGCTGAAGCGCATCGACGTCACCTCGCGCACGCTGGTGACGCTGGTCGAGCCCGGCTCCTGCTTTGCCGGCACGCTCGCCGAGCTCGTCTTCGCCGCCGACCGCTCCTACATGCTGATCGGCGCGCGCCAGGGCGACAACCGTCCGCCGCCGTCGATCGAATTGTCGGCCATGAACTTCGGTCCGTATCCGATGAGCCACGGCCTGACCCGGCTGGAATCGCGCTTCCAGGCCGATCCGTCCGACGTCGAGCGTGCGGAAGCCACCATGGGCACCGCGCTCGACGCCGAGCAGGCGGAAGAGCTCGGCCTCGTCACCTTCGCGCTCGACGACATCGACTGGGACGACGAGGTGCGCGTGTTCCTGGAGGAGCGCGCCAGCTTCTCGCCCGACAGCCTCACCGGCATGGAAGCCAGCCTGCGCTTCGTCGGCCCCGAGACGATGGAATCAAAAATCTTCGCGCGCCTCACCGCGTGGCAGAACTGGATCTTCCAGCGCCCGAACGCGGTCGGCGAGGAAGGCGCGCTGCGCCGCTACGGCAGCGGCCAGAAGCCGAAATTCGATATGACGAGAGTTTAGCGAGTAGGGAGTGGTGAATGGCGAATAGGGATTTCCATTCGCTACTCACCATTCGCCATTCGCAAGCTCACGGTTCGATGCCAATCGTTGAATGAATCAGTCCCCCACGGGAGGTCCACCATGAACATCATGAACGTCGACTACTCGACCAAGATTCCGAACAACGTGAATCTCGCCGAAGACCGCCAGGTGCTGAAGGCGCTGGAAGGCTGGCATCCCGGCTATATGGACTGGTGGAGCGACATGGGGCCGGAAGGCTTTCAGGAGTCGCTGGTGTACCTTCGCACCGCCTACTCCGTCGATCCGCGTGGCTGGGCCAAGTTCGACTATGTCCGCATGCCCGACTACCGCTGGGGCATTCTGCTCGCGCCGCAGGAGGAGAATCGCGTCGTTCCGTTCGGCGAGCATTTCGGCGAGCCGGCCTGGCAGGAAGTCCCGGGCGAGTATCGCGCCATGCTGCGCCGCCTGATCGTGATCCAGGGCGACACCGAGCCGGCTTCCGTCGAGCAGCAGCGCCACCTCGGCAAGACCGCGCCCTCGCTCTACGACATGCGCAATTTGTTCCAGGTCAATGTCGAGGAAGGCCGCCATCTCTGGGCGATGGTCTATCTGCTCCAGAAGTACTTTGGCCGCGACGGCCGCGAGGAAGCGGATGACTTGCTGCGCCGTCGCTCGGGCGATGCCGATGCGCCGCGCATGCTCGGTGCCTTCAACGAGGCGACGCCGGACTGGCTGTCCTTCTTCATGTTCACCTACTTCACCGACCGCGACGGCAAGATGCAGCTGCACTCGCTCGCGCAGTCGGGCTTCGATCCCTTGTCGCGCACCTGCCGTTTCATGCTGACGGAAGAAGCGCACCATATGTTCGTCGGCGAGACCGGCATCACCCGCGTCGTGCAGCGCACCTGCGACGCGATGCGCGAAGCCGGCATCACCGATCCCACCGACATCGCCAAGGTCCGCGCGCTCGGCGTGATCGACCTGCCGACGATCCAGAAGAAGTTGAACCTGCACTATACGCTGTCGCTCGACCTGTTCGGCTCGGAGGTCTCGACCAACGCGGCCAACGCCTTCAACACCGGCATCAAAGGCCGCTATCACGAGACCCAGATCGACGACGATCACCAGCTCAAGAACGCCACCTATCCGGTGCTCAAGTTCATCGACGGCGAGATCAAGCTGGTTGACGAGCCGGCGCTGACCGCGCTCAACATGCGCCTGCGCGACGATTACAGCCAGGACTGCGTCAAGGGCATGCTGCGCTGGAACAAGGTGATCTCGACCGCGGGCTATAACTTCCAGCTCAAACTGCCCAACGTCGCTTTCCATCGCCATATCGGCGAGTTCAAGGGCATCCATGCGACGCCCGATGGCATCTTGATCGACGATGCCACCTGGGCGAAGCGCAAGGACGAGTGGCTGCCCTCGACCGCCGATGGCGACTTCATCACCTCGCTGATGCAGCCCGTCACCGAGACCGGCCAGTTCGCCTCCTGGATCTCGCCGCCGAAAGTCGGCATCGACAACAAGCCCGGCGATTTCGAGTACGTGAAGATCGAGTCGTAAGCGTTAGACGCCGCTCGCGCCACACGAATGCTGTCATCACCCGCCTTGTGCGCGATTGCGCACTGGAGCGGGTGATCCAGTATTCCAGAGGCGGCTGTGCTTCAGCCGAGAAGCCGCGGCGTACTGGATGCCCCGCCTTCGCGGGGCATGACAGCGGAGTGTGCGGCGCGGCTTCTCCCTAAGCCGCCTACCCCGCGATCTCCAGCCCGGCATTCGCGTACACCACGCCGCCATCCACCGCGATGGTGTTGCCGACCACATAATCACCCGCGCGCGAGGCGAGATAGATCGCGACGCCCGCCATGTCCTCATCGGTTCCGATACGCCGCGCCGGAATGCGCTTTGCGACCTCGTCCGCATGGTCGCGCGCGGCGCGGTTCATGTCGGACTTGAACGCGCCCGGCGCGATCGCGGTGACGTTGATGTTGTCCTTGATCAGTTTCGTCGCCATGCGCCGCGTCAGATGGATCACGGCGGCCTTGCTGGCGGCGTAGGAGTAGGTCTCGCTGGGATTGACGAAGATGCCGTCGACCGAGGCGATGTTGATGACCTTGGCGGGCCGCTCGTGCGAGGCCGCCGCGCGCAGCGGCTTTGCCAGCGCCTTGGTCAGGAAGAACAGCGACTTGACGTTGAGGTCCATCACCTTGTCCCAGCCGCTCTCCGGGAATTCGTCGAACTCCGCGCCCCACGCAGCTCCCGCATTGTTGACGAGGATGTCGAGCTTCGGCTCCAGCTTGATGATCTCGGAGGCCAGCCTGTCGCAGCCTTCGATGGTCGAGATGTCGATCGGCAGCGCGATGCATTCGCCGTCATATTGGGCGGAGAGCTCTTTCGCCGTCGCCTCGCACGGCCCGGCCTTGCGCGCGGTGATGTAGACCTTCGCCGCGCCTTGCGCGAGGAAGCCCGCCGCGATCATCTTGCCGATGCCACGCGAGCCGCCGGTCACGAGCGCGACACGGCCTTTGAGCGAGAACAGATCGTGGAACATGGTGCCTCCCTTGGTTGGCGACGTTTTGAGCGCGGCGGAGAGGGGAGTCAAGGAAGGCGCGAGTGTGGTGCGGCTGCGGTCCAACTCACTCGGTGTCGTCCCGGCGAACGCCGGGACCCATAACCACAGGGAGTAGTTTGGCGACGACTCGTCGTTCGGTACTTCTACCAAATGTAATCGATGGATTCCGCGGTATGGGTCCCGGCGTTCGCCGGGACGACAGCGTGGCTACGCCGCCGCAATCCGGCGAAAGCCGTTCCACATCGCGGTCGCGGCGCCTGAGGTCAGCACCGGCAAAATTCGCGCGTCCTGGTAATTGCCGTTGAGCGAGACGCGCGGCAGCGCGGTCATGTGGCCGGCATTTTCTGCGAACAGCATGCCGGGCCGGGTCGTCACCGCGGTCTTAAAGCCGGCCGATGCAGCGAGAGCGAATTCGCGCTCGCCCGCGGCTTCGCGGTCGCCATAGGGGTAGGCGAAGTGCAGCACGGTACGGCCGAGCGCCTGCTCGATCCGCGCGCGGCTTACCGCCATCTCCTGTGCGGCGATCCCCTCGCTCTGCCTGGCGAGATTGCAATGGCTGATGGTGTGCGCGCCGATCGTGACCAGCGGATCGGCGGCAAATGCCTTCACCTCGTCCCAGGACAGGCACAGGCTGCGGCACAGCGCGGCCATGTCGACGTCGTATCTGGCGCAGAGCGCCTCGATCTCGCGCTTGAGATCATGTTCGCCCGGCAGCGCGCGCAGCCAATCGTGCAGGCGGTCGAACGCCATTTGTTTTGCGGCAGGGGTCGTTGCGTCCAGCCGCAGCGCGGAATTTCCGATCTGGATGTCGATCTGTTCGGCCTTGGCGATCACGGTTTCCAGCGCGGTCCACCACAGGCGTCCGGTGCCCTCGGCAAATTCGCTCGCGACATAGACGGCCAAGGGCGCGTCAAATTCGCGCAGAACCGGCAGCGCGAATTCGAGATTGTCGCGGTAACCGTCGTCGAGGGTGAAGGCGGCGAAGGGGCGGGTGAACCGGCCCTGCACCAGCCGCTCATGCAGCTCGTCCATGCTGACGATGTCGATCCCGCGCGAGCGCAAATGGCTCAGCGTAGCGCGCAGGAAATCGGGGGTGACTTCGAGGTGCCGGTTCGGCTGGAACGCGGCCTCGCGGGCCGGCCGCACGTGGTGCAGCATGAAAATGGCGCCGACGCCCGACAAGAGCGGGCGCAACAGGTGGTGCGCCCCGCTGAAATAGAGTGCCCCCAGCCCGGCGCGGATGACGTTGTTTCGGAGTTGTTTCATGACCGGCTGGCGAACTCTGGCATTCCACTTTCAACTTACGGAAGAACCCTTGAAGAAAAAGTTATTCCAATTGTCGACGCATGGCCTTCGGAAGGGCATCATTTCCGGTTTGACAGCCCGCCAAGGGTTTGTTTTGTCTCCGGTTCCAGAGTTCGGGTCGTTGAATGCAGAAGCTTTTCAGGTGGGCCAGCAAATGGTGGCCAGGGCTGATCCCCCTGGCCGTCATGTGGGGATTTGCGGCCTGGAATAATACCTTGCCGGTCGAGGCGGATCTGTCCGCCCGCAGCTCGGCGGCGCTCAAGGAGACCGTTCTGGACAAGACCCGGATCGCGGTGGACGGCCGGGACGTCGGCCTGGCCGCGGACGCCTTTTCCGAGGAGGGGCGCCGCGATGCCGTGATGGCGGTCGAGCTCGTCCCGGGCGTGCGCCTGGTCGACGACCGGACCCGCCTTGTTCCCGAAGCAACGCCCTTCGTCTGGAATGCCGAGCGTGACGTGGTGCGGGTGACGCTGTCCGGCTCCGCGCCCCTGCCGTCGATGAAGGCGCGCCTGACCGAGGCCGCGCGCAAGGAGGTCAACGGGACCGAGGTCGCCGATCAGATGGGTCTCGCGCGCGGCGCGCCGCCGCGGTTCGAGGCGGCCGCGATGCTGCTGCTCGACCAGATAGGCAAGCTCAAGGACGGCAAGATCACGATCACCGACACCAAGGTCAATCTGTCGGGCATGGCGCGCGACCTCGGCGGCCGTGAGGCGATCGCGGCCGCGCTCAAGAACCTGCCGGAGGGCTTTTCGGTCGCCGCCAACGATGTCAAGGCGCCGCCCTACATCTTCCAGGCGTACAAGGACCCGGTCGCCGCGACCGTGACGCTGACGGGCTACGTGCCTGACAACAACGTGCACGCGGCCATTGCAACGAGTGCCTCGCGAAAGTTCTTCACCGAAAAGGTCGTCGACAATCTCAAGGCCAGCGTCGGCGCACCCGGCTCCTTCAATACTGCCGTGGTCGCAGCGCTCGGCGGGCTGTCGCGGCTGTCGACCGGTACGCTCGTGGTGTCCGATCGCGAGGTGAAGCTGTCGGGCGACGCGCTCTATGAAGGGGCCGCCAACGACATCCGCGCAGGCCTCGGCAAGGACTTCCCGAAGAACTGGCAGTACAAGCCGGAGATTACGGTGAAGCCTGCCGCGGGCCCGGTCGACGGCACGGTCTGCCAGCAATTGTTCACGGAGCTCCTGAACAAGGGCAAGATCCGCTTCGCAACGAAACGCGCCGACATCGACCCGGATTCCGCCGGCATTCTCGACCACCTGATCGAGACGGCGCTGCGCTGCCCCACCACCAATATCGAGGTGGCCGGGCACACCGATGCCGACGGTGAGGACTCCTTCAATCAGGCTCTCTCGGAGAAGCGCGCGCAGGCCGTGATCGACTATCTGGTCAAGGCCGGGCTGCCGGCCACCCGCTTCACTCCGGTCGGCTATGGCGCCACGCAACCCCTCGCCGGCAATGACACCGACGAAGGCAAGGCGCAGAACCGCCGCATCGAATTTCTGGTGAGGTGATGATGCCCTATCTCGTCTCGTTCCATCTGGGCTGGCTGATCGGCTCGCTGCTGCTGGGCTTTTGCATGGGCTGGATCTCGGTGGTCCAGCGCGGCAACGGCACCTCGAAGGTGACCGCGCGCTGGCTCGCCGTGCTTGCCGCCGCCTTGGTCGCAGCCTCGTTCGCGCATGTGGTGCCCGGCCGCTTCGGCTATTGGCTCGATCTCGGGCTGGTCATGTTCGCCTGCTACCTCGTCGGCTGCACCATCGGCGCCTGGCTGCGCGACAGGGTGGTCTCGCGGAGCCAGCCGGCGGCCTGAGCCCTTGGGCTCTCTCGGAGGGCCGGCCTCTATCCAACATTGCGATAACGGCCTGATCGGCAAGCAAATTGCTGAACGATCAGAATGCGCTTGACGTTAATACGTACGTACGTATTAATTCCCTCATGCCAAAGCCCTCACTCAAAGACGCCATCCTCGATGCCGGCCTGAAGGTCATGTTCAGGACCGGCTATCACGGCACCAGCGTGCGCGACGTCACCGCTGCGGCAGGCGCGCCGCAGGGGTCCTTCACCAACCATTTTCGCTCCAAAGAGATATTCGCCTCCGAGGTGCTCGACCGCTACTTCGACACCACGAGGGGACTGGTCGCGCAGGCACTCGACGACACCTCGCTGACGCCGCGCGCGCGGCTGCGCCGCTATCTCGACATCATCACCGGCCGGCTCGAGGCCGACGGCTATGGCCGCGGCTGCCTGATCGGTGATCTCAGCCTGGAGGCATCAGCCAGCAGCGAAATGCTGCGCGTGCGTCTCGCCGAAATCTTCGCCGAATGGCGCACGCCGTTCGCCGCCTGCATCAGGGACGCCCAGACGTGCCGCGAGATCGCATCCGATTTCGAGCCCGAAGAGCTTGCCGATTTCCTGCTCGCGTCCTGGCAGGGCGCGATCCTGCGCATGAAGGTCGACCGCAATCCCAACGCCCTCGAACGTTTCAAGACCATCGCCTTTCAAACCGTCTTCAGGGAGCTGACATGAGCAAGCCAACTGAAATCGAGATTCTCAAAGCATCTGTGCTGGGAAGCACGATGGCCTATCGCGAGGCGGGAGATCGCGATGCACCCGCTGCCCTGTTCCTGCACGGCAACCCGACGTCGTCACATATCTGGCGCAACATCCTGCCGCTTGTATCGCCGGTCGCACATTGCATCGCGCCCGATCTCGTCGGCTTCGGCCAATCCGGCAAGCCCGACATCGGCTATCGCTTCGTCGACCACGTCCGCTATCTCGATGCATTCATCGAACAGCGCGGCATCAAATCGGCCTACCTCGTCGCGCAGGACTGGGGCACCGCGCTCGCGTTCCATCTCGCCGCGCGCCGGCCGGATTTCGTGCGCGGCGTTGCCTTCATGGAGTTCATCCGCCCGATGCCGACCTGGCAGGACTTTCACCACACCGAGGTCGCGGAGGAGCAGGACGACGCCGAGGCGGCGAGGGCGGCGTTCCGCAAATTCAGGACGCCGGGCGAGGGCGAAGCGATGATCCTCGAGGCGAACGCGTTCGTCGAACGCGTGCTGCCCGGTGGCATCGTTCGCAAGCTCGGCGAGGACGAGATGGCGCCTTACCGTGTGCCATTCCCAACGCCGGAGAGCCGCCGGCCCGTTCTCGCCTTCCCCCGCGAACTGCCGATCGCAGGCGAGCCCGCCGACGTCTACGAGACGCTCCAATCCGCGCATGCGGCGCTGGCTGCATCGTCCTATCCGAAGCTGTTGTTCTCGGGCACGCCCGGCGCGCTCGTCGCGCCCGAATTCGCCGAGCGGTTCGCAGCCTCGCTGAATCACTGCGCATTGGTGCGCCTCGGACCTGGGCTGCACTTTCTCCAGGAGGATCACCCCGAGGCGATCGGCCGCTCCGTCGCCGGCTGGATCGCCGGCATCGAAGCCGTGCGCCAGCAGCGCGCTGCCTGAAGGCGGGCGAGATGGCTGATTTGACCATCATCTATTGCCGCCCCTGCGGCTACGAGAAGCGCGCCAAGGACGGCGCTGCTGCGCTGCGGCAGCATCTGGCGCTGGAGGCGGCTCTCGTGCCCGCCAAGGGTGGGATCTTCCAGGTCAAGGTCGGCGACAGCATCGTCGCCAGCCGCAGCAAGGGCCACTTTCCCGGTACCGACGAAATCGTGGCCGCCGTCACTTCCGCGTGGCACTGATCCAGGGGCGGATTCCGATCGCTTCCTGAGGCCGCGGCCGTCGCCGCGGCCTTTCGGCCCACCTGAAATCCCTGAACAACAGCGCCGGCCACCCCCTCTTTCGCCAGGCGGGGGCGGCCCATAGATTGACGTCGGCTTAAGTCGTGACGGAACATTGTGCGGTCGAAATCATCAAAACTTCATGGCGCCTGCGCAGGATTGCCATGGAGATTCGCGTCAGTCTTGCCGCCGAAAGCGCCAATCCGTGCATCAGGAGCCCGCAACCCTGCCTAAAATATTGAAGGCACGAGTTTTTGTTCGAATTGCTGAATTCCACTCCGCCCCAAAACGCGCTAGTGGAAGGGCATGGGGCATGCGCGATGCCGGAGCCGGCGGCAAGGGTTCGTTGAATGCCTGTGCGTCGTCCGCCTGTCCGCCGGCCACCCCGGCCGCTGAAGCGTTGTTCGAGGTCTAGATGCTGGAAGCCATACGCAGGGCGATGACGTTTCTGCGCCAGAAGCAAGTCCTGCATAAGCTTGGAGTTGTGATCAGCGTCGCGGTCATCGGCATCGCTTGCTGTGTGCTCTACCACATGCTGCGGGGCATCGACGTCAACGAGGTCCTCGAAGCGATCAAGAGCACCGAGCCGAGCCAGATCGCGATGGCGGCGCTGTTCGTGGCCGCGGGCTATTTCACCCTGACCTTCTACGATCTGTTCGCCGTGCGCGCGATCGGCCACGCCCATGTGCCCTACCGCATCAATGCGCTCGCCGCCTTCACCAGCTATTCGATCGGCCACAATGTCGGCGCCAGCGTCTTCACCGGCGGCGCGGTGCGCTACCGCATCTATTCGGCCTATGGCCTGAACGCGATCGACGTCGCAAAGATCTGCTTCCTCGCCGGCCTGACCTTCTGGCTCGGCAATGCCGCGGTGCTCGGCCTCGGCATCTCCTACCATCCGGAAGCCGCTGCCGCGATCGACCAGCTTCCGCCCTGGCTGAACCGGATGCTGGCGATGATGATCATCGCGGGGCTGGTCGCCTATGTGGTCTGGGTCTGGACCCAGCCGCGGGTGGTCGGCCGCGGGCCCTGGACCGTGGTGCTGCCGGGCGGCCCGCTGACGCTGCTCCAGATCGCCATCGGCATCATCGATCTCGGCTTCTGCGCGCTCGCGATGTACGTGCTGGTCCCGGACGAGCCCAATCTCGGCTTCGTCGTGGTGGCGGTGATCTTCGTCTCGGCGACGTTGCTCGGTTTCGCCAGCCACTCGCCGGGAGGGCTCGGCGTGTTCGATGCCGCCATGCTGGTCGGCCTCTGGCAGATGGACCGCGAAGAACTGCTGGGTGGCATGCTCCTGTTCCGCGTCCTCTATTATCTCTCCCCCTTCGTCATATCTGTAATCTTGCTGACGTTTCGCGAGGTTATAATCGGCGCTCGATCGAAACGCTTGCAGCAGGCGGCGCTCAAGCTCGACCCCGGCCCGGCGCGTGAAGCCGCCTATGTGAGAGAGCGCAGCGACACCGGCGCCTGACCGGCGCATCCCCTTTAGGAGAAGCCCGCCCCGATGGCGATCGACGCACCATCTTCTCCCTCCGCGCAGCCCTGGTCCGACCGGCTGCGGCACTCGACCGTTATCCTGATCGCCGCGGCGCTGGCGCTGTCGGTGGTGGTTTCGCTCGGCGAATTGTCGGTGATGCGGGCGGCCACGGTGTTCCTCTGCATCGCGGCCGCGGCGCTGATCCCCTGGCGGCTGCACGACAATGCCGCCTCGCGCGACGACACCCGCCGCGTCAACCCGGTCGAGAGCGCGGCGGTGGCCGCGGTCGTCGCCGGCATGCCGGATCCGGCGGTGCTGCTCGACCGCGCCGGGCGTGTCATCCATCTTAATGCCGCCGCCGCCCAGCTGGCGCCGGCGCTGCGCAAGAACGAGCTCGCCCAGTTCGCGCTGCGCTCGCCGGAGATCATCACGGCGCTGCGGGAGTCGATTGCGACCACCGAGCCGCGGCGCACGACCTATCTCGACCATGTGCCGGTCGATCGTTGGATGGAGCTGACCATCACGCCGGTGCCGGTGCCGACCTCCTTCGGCGGCGCCGACAAATGCATGCTGATGACCTTCCACGACCAGACGCCGCTGCGCCGGGTCGAGGAGATGCGCGCAGATTTCGTCGCCAATGCCAGCCACGAGCTGCGCACGCCGCTCGCCGCGCTGTCGGGCTTCATCGACACGCTCCAGGGCCAGGCCAAGGACGATCCCAAGGCGCGCGAGCGCTTCCTCGGCATCATGCACAACCAGGCGACCCGGATGGCCCGCCTGATCGACGATCTGCTCTCGCTCTCGCGGGTCGAGCTGTCGGCCCATGTGCGGCCCGACACCCTGGTCGACCTGCTGCCGATCATCTTCCAGGTCGCCGACGGGCTCGAGCCGCTGGCGCGGGAGCGCCAGGTCGAGGTCGAAACCAATCTGCCTGAGACCCCGGTGATGATCGCGGGCGACCGTGAGGAATTGCTCCGCCTGTTCGAGAACCTGATCGAGAACGCGCTCAAATACGGGGCGTCGGGCGGACGTGTCATCGTGTCGCTGACCGCCGCGGCAGCCACTGATGGAACTCAGGAAATCCGGGTCATGGTCCGCGATTTCGGCCCCGGCATCGCGCCCGAGCATCTGCCGCGACTGACCGAGCGGTTCTACCGGGTCGATGTCGGCGACAGCCGCTCGCAGGGCGGGACGGGGCTCGGATTATCGCTGGTGAAACATATTCTTAACCGCCATCGCGGCCGGCTTTTGATCGAGAGCGTGCCCAAGCAGGGCGCCGTTTTCACGGCCTGTTTTCCCCAGGCGAAGACCGCGGCTTCAACCTGATATTCAAGCGATTTCAATCGCTTGGCCGTGTCATCCAGCTGTCACGAAACCTTCGTAAAAGCACAGCCGACCGCTCCTAAAGGGGCGGCACGGGGAGCGCGATCGGGCGCGGATGGCGCTTCGCTCCCCTGTATGGAGACCACCATGAATTTCATCAAAACTATCGTCGCTGCCGGCTTGGTCGCCGCATCGGCGACGGCGGCGTTTGCTGCCGACATCACGGGTGCCGGTGCGACGTTCCCGTTCCCGATCTATTCCAAGTGGGCTGACGCCTACAAGAAGGAGACCGGCAACGGTCTGAACTACCAGTCGATCGGCTCCGGCGGCGGCATCAAGCAGATCCAGGCCAAGACCGTGACCTTCGGCGCCAGCGACGCGCCGCTCAAGGCCGAGCAGCTCGAAAAGGACGGCCTCGTCCAGTGGCCGATGGTGATGGGCGCCATCGTTCCGGTCGTCAACATCGAGGGCGTGAAGCCCGGCGAACTGGTGTTCGACGGCGAGACCCTGGCCAGCATCTATCTCGGCAAGATCACCAAGTGGGATGACGCCGCGATCAAGAAGCTCAATCCGAACGTGAAGCTGCCGTCGGACGCCATCACCGTGGTCCGCCGCTCGGACGGCTCGGGCACCACCTTCAACTTCACCAACTACCTCGCCAAGGCCAGCGCGGATTGGAAGAGCAAGGTCGGTGAGGGCACCGCGGTCGAGTGGCCGGTCGGCGTCGGCGCCAAGGGCAACGAAGGCGTGTCGGGCAACATCAGCCAGACCAAGAACTCGATCGGCTACGTCGAGTACGCCTATGCCAAGCAGAACAAGCTGACCTACACCGGTCTCGTCAACAAGGCCGGCAAGCCGGTGCAGCCGACGGTCGAAGCCTTCCAGGCGGCCGCTTCCAATGCCGACTGGGCCAAGGCTCCCGGCTACTACGTCATCCTGACCGACCAGCCCGGCGACAAGTCCTGGCCGATCACGGCGGCGACCTTCATCCTCATGCACAAGGATGCCACCGACAAGGCAGCCTCGCAGGAAGCCATCAAGTTCTTCCGCTGGGCCTTCAAGAGCGGCGGCAAGGCGGCTGAAGAGCTCGACTACATCCCGATGCCGGACCCGGTCGTCCAGCTGATCGAGAAGACCTGGGCTGCCGAGATCAAGAGCTAAGCGCTCTCGTCCCGGACTGGGCGCCGGGATCTCACAAGACCTCCGCTCCGGATCGGCCTCGCGCCGCATCCGGAGCGCAAGACCAACAACAAGACCGACAACAAGCGTATATCAAACGGGCACAGGGGATCGGCGTGGCAGAGATGGCCGTTCAGAGCGATGTAATCGACGACGCCGGACCGTATGACCGCGCCAAGGCCTTGGGCGCCTTCAAGCTCGGCGACCTCACCTTCTACTGGATCACGCGGCTGTCCGCGATCTCGGTGCTGCTCATCCTCGGTGGCATCATCATCTCGCTGATCGTCGGCGCGTTCCCGGCGATGAAGGAATACGGCTTCGCCTTCCTGTGGACGCAGCGCTGGGCGCCGTCGGCAGATCCGCCCGTGCTCGGCGCGCTCGGCCCGATCTACGGCACGCTCATCACCTCCTTCATCGCGATGGCGATCGCCATTCCGGTCGGTCTCGGCATTGCGATCTTTCTGACCGAGCTCTGCCCGCAATGGGCGCGCCGCCCGATCGGCATGGCGATCGAGCTGCTCGCCGGCATTCCCTCGATCATCTACGGCATGTGGGGCTTCTTCGTGCTCGGCCCGTTCCTGGCCAACACGTTCCAGCCTTTCATGATCAAGATCTTCGACGGCATCCCCGTGCTGGGCGCGATCTTCGCAGGCCCGCCGTCCTATCTCAGCCTGTTCAACGCGGCGCTGATCCTCGCCATCATGGTGCTGCCCTTCATCACCTCGATCTCGGTCGACGTGTTCAAGACGGTGCCGCCGGTGCTCAAGGAAGCCGCCTACGGCGTCGGCTGCACCACCTGGGAAGTCGTGCGCAGCGTGGTGATCCCCTACACCCGCGTCGGCGTCATCGGCGGTGTCATGCTGGCGCTCGGCCGCGCGCTCGGCGAGACCATGGCGGTGACCTTCATCATCGGCAACTCGTTCCGCATCTCGTCGTCGATCTTCGCCCCGGGCACCACGATCTCGGCGGCGATCGCATCGGAGTTCGCCGAGAGCGACGGCCTGCACCAGTCCGGCCTGATCCTGCTCGGCCTGCTGCTGTTCGTGCTGACATTCTTCGTGCTCGCGGCTGCACGGTTGATGCTGATGCGTCTTGAAAAGAAGGCGGGGAAGTAACATGAACCCGATCTACGCACGCCGCCGCCGCATGGACATCGTCATCCGTGTGCTCTGCCTGGCTGCCGCTGCCTTCGGCGTCACATGGCTCGCGCTGATCCTGATGACGCTGCTCTACAACGGCATTGCCGGCCTGAACCTGGAGCTCTTCGTTGCGGACACGCCGCCTCCGGGCTCGACCGAGGGCGGCCTGCGCAACGCCATCGTGGGTTCGATCATCATGACCGTGCTCGGCGTCGGCATCGGCGCGCCGCTCGGTCTGTTCGCCGGCACCTATCTCGCCGAGTACGGCCGCAACGACCGCCTGACCTCGGTGATCCGCTTCATCAACGACATCCTGCTCTCGGCGCCCTCGATCATCATCGGCCTGTTCATCTATGGTGCGGTGGTGGTGCCGATGCGCGGCTTCTCGGCGATTGCCGGCTGCCTCGCGCTTGCGGTGATCGTCATCCCAGTGGTGCTGCGCACGACCGAGGACATGCTGCTGCTGGTGCCGAACGCACTGCGTGAGGCGGCCTCGGCGCTCGGCCTGCCGCGCTCGCTGGTGATCAAGCGCATCGCCTATCGCGCGGCGCGCTCGGGCCTCATCACCGGCGTGATGCTGGCCACCGCCCGCGTCGCCGGCGAGACCGCGCCGCTGCTCTTCACCGCGCTGTCGAACCAGTTCTTCAGCCTGGGTCTGAACAAGACGATGGCGAACCTGCCGGTCACCATCAACAATTTCGTGCAGAGCCCCTACGCCTACTGGAAGCAGCTCGCCTGGAGCGGCGCGCTGCTCATCACCCTGACCGTTCTTGCCCTGAATATTGGCGCGCGCATTCTGAGCGCCGAGAGGACCGCAAAATGAGTGATCTTTCCGTATCGATGAGCGCGGCCGGTGGTTTGCCGCAGGCGCCGGTGCTGCCCGAAGCTCCGGCCAAGGTGACGGTGCGCAACCTCAATTTCTATTACGGCGAGCACCACGCGCTGAAGAACATCAATCTGGCGCTCGGCACCAACCGCGTCACGGCGTTCATCGGCCCGTCGGGCTGCGGCAAGTCGACCCTGCTGCGCATCTTCAATCGGATGTACGACCTCTATCCGGGCCAGCGCGTCACCGGTCAGCTCATGCTCGACCAGACCAACGTCCTCGACCCCAAGCTGGACCTCAATCTGCTGCGCGCCCGCGTCGGCATGGTGTTCCAGAAGCCGACGCCGTTCCCGATGACGATCTACGAGAACATCGCCTTCGGCATCCGCCTTTACGAGAAGATCTCGAAGTCCGAGATGGACGACCGCGTCGAGAAGGCGCTGCGCGGCGGCGCGCTGTGGAACGAGGTCAAGGACAAGCTCAACGCCTCCGGCCTGTCGCTCTCCGGCGGCCAGCAGCAGCGCCTCTGCATCGCCCGCACGGTCGCGGTGCGGCCCGAGGTGATCTTGTTCGACGAGCCCTGCTCGGCGCTCGACCCGATCTCGACCGCCAAGGTCGAGGAGCTGATCCAGGAGCTGTCCGAGAACTACACGATCGCGATCGTCACCCACAACATGCAGCAGGCGGCGCGCGTCTCCGACAAGACCGCCTTCATGTATCTCGGCGAGCTGATCGAGTTCGACGACACCAGCAAGATCTTCACGTCGCCGACCGACCGGCGCACGCAGGATTACATCACCGGCCGGTTCGGCTGAGGAGACGGAACATGGGTTCTGAACATACCGCAAAGGCCTTCGACACCGACCTCCAGGAGCTCACGCGCCTGGTCGCCGAGATGGGCGGCATCGCCGAGCGCATGATCGTCGATTCCGTCGACGCGCTGATCCGCCGCGACGTCGCGCTCGGCCAGCGCGTCGTGACCATCGACGCCGAGCTCGACGCGCTCCAGAAGAAGATCGAGGAGCGCGCCGTTCTCACCATCGCGCGCCGCCAGCCGATGGCGGTGGATCTGCGCGAGATCGTCGGCGCCATGCGCGTCGCGACCGATCTCGAGCGGATCGGCGACCTCGCCAAGAACATGGGCAAGCGCGTCGCGGCGCTGGAGACGGATTTCCATCCGCTCAAGCTGTTCCGCGGCCTGGAGCACATGACCGACCTCGTGCAGCAGCAGGTCAAGTCGGTGCTGGACGCCTATGCCGCGCACGATCTGCCGGCGGCGATGGCGGTGTGGAAGGGCGACGAGGAAGTCGACGCCATCTGCACCTCGCTGTTCCGCGAGCTCCTCACCTACATGATGGAGGATCCGCGCAACATCTCGTTCTGCATCCATCTGATGTTCTGCGCCAAGAACATCGAGCGCATCGGTGACCACGCCACCAACATCGCCGAGACCGTGTTCTACATGATCGAGGGCCAGGCGATCACCGACAAGCGGCCGAAGGGCGACATGACGACCTTCGCCACGACGGTCCCGAACACTTAAGGAGCGACGAACACCATGGGCGCACGCATTATGGTGGTTGAGGACGAGGAAGCTCTCACCGAGCTTCTCCGCTACAACCTCGAAGGCGACGGCTATGACGTCGAGACGGTGATGCGCGGCGACGATGCCGACACCCGCCTCAAGGAGCATATCCCCGATTTGATCGTGCTCGACTGGATGCTGCCGGGCCTCTCCGGCATCGAGCTGTGCCGGCGGCTGCGCACCCGGCCCGAGACCAAGCAGCTCCCGATCATCATGCTCACCGCGCGTGGTGAGGAGAGCGAGCGGGTGCGGGGTCTTGCGACCGGCGCCGACGACTACATCGTCAAGCCGTTCTCGGTGCCGGAGCTGCTGGCACGCGTGAAGGGCCTGCTCAGGCGCGCCAGCCCGGAGCGGCTCGCCACCGTGCTCGCCTATGGCGACATCGAGCTCGACCGCGACAAGCGCCGCGTGGCACGCTCGGGCCGGCCGATCGATCTCGGCCCGACCGAATATCGCCTGCTGGAGTTCTTCCTGGAGCATCCCGGCCGCGTGTTCTCGCGCGAGCAGCTGCTCGACAGCGTCTGGGGCCGTGACATCTACATCGACGAGCGCACCGTCGACGTCC
Organism: Bradyrhizobium sp. 956_D2_N1_4; assembly: GCF_052076025.1. Lineage (NCBI taxonomy): Bacteria > Pseudomonadati > Pseudomonadota > Alphaproteobacteria > Hyphomicrobiales > Nitrobacteraceae > Bradyrhizobium > Bradyrhizobium sp. 956_D2_N1_4. The sequence goes on from NZ_CP197237.1 coordinate 8,213,356, forward strand.
ATATCGGCCGTCTGCGCAAGCTGCTCAATCTCGGCCGCGAGCAGGACCCGATCCGCACCGTCCGCGGCGCGGGCTACGCACTGGACGATCGCTTTGCGAAGGCGGAGCAGGCGTAGCTCGGTGAGCTGCGGCCACACTCTCGGTGTCGTCCCGGACAAGCGTAAGCGCGGGTCCGGGACACCCACCGCGAGTGATTATTGTGCCAAAAGGTAACTCCGAGTCCCCGTAGCCACATCTTGCGGTGGTTAAGGGTCCCGGATCTGCGTGCGCTTGAGGCGCGCTTGTCCGGAACGACATCGGATTTGTTGAGCCGCCATCGTGTGACGGCTCCTTTCTGAGCTCAGAACGACTTCAGCGCGGACCTGGCTTCGCCGGCGCGCGCCGGCGATCGGCCGCGGGCTGATACGCCACGCGCGAGTGCTGGGCGCAGTAGGGCAGGCCGGAGAGCGCCTTGCCGCCGCAGAAGAAGAAATCCGGGCTCGAGGGATCGCCGACCGGCCAGTGGCAGGTGGCCTCGTTCAGCTCCAGCAGCGACAGCCGCTGGCTCATCGGCACGACGTTGTCGTAGGTGACCGGTTCGGCCTCGACCTCGACTTCGAAGGCCTGCGCCAGCGCGGTGTTGCCGCGTGCGATCGGGCGGGTCACCCGCATCATGTGCTGGGCGGGGCGCGCCTTGCGCGGCCGCGGCGCTGCCGATGAAGGGCTCTTGGCGCGGCCCGACAGGCCGAGCCGGTGCACTTTGCCGATCACGGCATTGCGGGTCACATTGCCGAGTTCAGCGGCGATCTGGCTGGCCGAAAGTCCGGCCTCCCAGAGCTTTTTCAGCTGCTCGACGCGATCATCCGACCAGGTCAAAACGGTCATTGCACCCTTTCCTTCGCCGGCGCCTGCCATCCTGGCGGCCGCACGGCGAATGCCTAAGCTTCGAAAAACCCGTGCCGCCAGAATCCCTTAAGGCTCGCCGGGCGCACCAGATGCGCCCGAACGCTTACGCCGGTACATGAGGACTTAGAGGATCAGAACTGCTGCACGAGATGTCGTATCTGACAAGCCAAACGCTACAATATGGCGTGACTCACGCGCAAGAGTCCGCCGACTCGCTTCCACATGTTCCGTGGCGGAAATACGCAAAATCGCCACCGCAAGACTACGGATTTTGCGTTTCGCGAGGCTTTCCGGGCGGCATTGACACCGGTTTCACCAGGCATAAGATAGTCACACGTGCCGCCCTTAAAAGGCGGCACGTTTCGTTTTCCGGGCCGGTCAATGGTGCGTTGCGCAATGCACGCTCACACCGTCCGCAACATTCAAGTGATCGTCATGACTAACAGCGCAGCGCCGCATTTGCTCCCCGTTTTCGCCAGGTCCGACCTCGGTTTCGAGCGCGGTGAAGGCTGCTGGCTGATTGCGACCAATGGCGATCGCTATCTCGATTTCACCTCGGGCGTGGCGGTGAATGCGCTCGGCCATGCTCATCCTGCGTTGGTCAAGGCGTTGCAGGAGCAGGCCACCAAACTCTGGCACATGTCGAACCTGTTCCAGAGCCCGGACGGCGAGAAGCTCGCCGCGCGTCTGTGCAACGAAAGCTTCGCGGACTTCGTGTTCTTCTGCAATTCCGGCGCCGAAGCGCTGGAAGGTGTGATCAAGCTCGTCCGCCATCATCACTTCTCCAAGGGTCATCCGGAACGTTACCGCATCATCACCTTCGAAGGCGCCTTCCACGGCCGCACGCTGGCAACGCTCGCCGCGACCGGTTCGGCAAAATATCTCGAAGGGTTCGGCCCGCCGATGGACGGCTTCGACCAGGTCCCGCATGGCGATATCGAAGCCGTCAAGAAGGCGATCGGTCCGCAGACCGCCGGCATCCTGATCGAGCCGATCCAGGGCGAGGGTGGCGTGCGTTCGGCAACGCCCGCCTTCCTGAGGGCGTTGCGCCAGCTCTGCGACGAGAAGGGCCTGCTGCTCGCGTTCGACGAGGTGCAGACCGGCATGGGCCGCACCGGCGATCTGTTCGCGCATCGCCGCACCGGCGTCACGCCTGACGTGATGTCGCTGGCCAAGGCGCTCGGTGGCGGCTTCCCGATCGGCGCGGTGCTGGCGACCGCGGATGCGGCTGCCGGCATGGGGCCCGGCTCGCACGGCTCGACCTTCGGCGGCAATCCGCTCGCGATCTCGGCTGCCAACGCCGTGCTCGACGTCATGCTCAAGCCCGGCTTCTTCGATCACGTGCAGAAGATGTCGCTGCTGCTCAAGCAGAAGCTCGCCTCCGTGATCGATCGTTATCCCGACATCGTCAGCGAAGTGCGCGGCGAAGGCCTTCTGATCGGCATCAAGGCCGTGGTGCCGTCAGGCGATCTCGGCGCGGCATTGCGCAACGAAAAATTGCTCACGGTCGGCGCCGGCGACAATGTCGTGCGCTTCCTGCCGCCCTTGATCGTCACCGAAGCCGAAATCGAGGACAGCGTCGGGCGGCTGGAGCGCGCCTGCGCCGCGATCTCGTCCAGTCAGACCAAGCGGGCGGCAAGCTGATGAGCAAGTCCCCGAAGCACTTTCTGGATATCAACGAGCTCCCGTTGTCGGAGCTCAAGAGCATGCTCGCGGCCTCCTCCGCCATGAAGGCGAAGCAGAAAGCGCACCAGCCGGTGAAGCCGCTGGAAGGCAAGACGCTGGCGATGATCTTCGAGCGTCCCTCCACCCGCACCCGCGTCTCGTTCGACGTCGCCATGCGCCAGCTCGGCGGCGAGCCCATCATGCTGACCGGCGCCGAGATGCAGCTCGGCCGCGGCGAGACCATCGCCGACACGGCGCGCGTGCTGTCGCGCTATGTCGACGCCATCATGATCCGGATCCTCAATCATGAGGCCCTGCTGGAGCTGGCGGAATATGCGACGGTACCCGTCATCAACGGCCTGACACGGCGCTCGCACCCTTGCCAGGTGATGGCCGACCTCATGACCTACGAAGAGCATCGCGGCCCGATCGAGGGCAGGACGGTGGCCTGGACCGGCGACGACAACAACGTGCTGGCGTCCTGGGCGCATGCCGCCGAGCGCTTCAAGTTCAAGCTCAATGTCGCGACGCCGCCGGAGCTTGCGCCGAAAAAGGTGATGCGGGACTTCATCAAGGCCACCGGCGCGCCGATCGTGCTCGGCACCGATCCCGAGGCCGCCGTGAAGGGCGCCGACTGCGTCGTCACCGACACCTGGGTGTCGATGGGCGACAAGGAAGGCGAGCACCGTCACAACGTGCTCAAGCCCTATCAGGTCAATTCGAAGCTGATGTCGCTGGCCAAGCCCGATGCGCTGTTCATGCATTGCCTGCCCGCCCATCGCGGCGAGGAGGTCACGGACGAAGTGATCGACGGCCCGCAATCGGTCGTGTTCGACGAGGCCGAAAACCGCCTGCATGCGCAGAAGGGCATTCTGGCCTGGTGCTTTGACGCGGTGAAGTAATCTCACTTGTAGCCCGGATGGAGCGCAGCGAAATCCGGGTTTGTGTCCGCAGTTGGAGTGGTCCCGGATTGGGCTACGCTCCATCCGGGCTACGCGGGCTATCGCGTAATCCTGTGGCTATGGGTCCCGTATCAGCGCTTTGCGCGCGCCGGGACGACATCGAATTTGCAGGATCCTGAGCGATCATAAGTGCATCCGGAACACACCACCCTTGAGCCCTCTTCCATTTTCCTCCATCGACCCCAGATAAAGCGCCATGGTTTCCCAATCCCCTGACATGAATACCGGGCCTGAAGGCCCGGTTCGCGCACCATCAGCGGTTCCCATCGATGACGCCGTGCTGCCTTACGAGGTCGACGCACTCGACGTGCGCGGCCGCCTCGTGCGGCTCGGTCCCGCGCTCGACGAGATCCTGACCAAGCACGATTATCCCGCTGCCGTGGGCAAGCTGCTCGGCGAGGCCATCGTGCTGACGACGCTGCTCGGCTCGGCGCTGAAGTTCGAGGGCCGCTTCATCCTCCAGGCCCAGACCGACGGTCCGGTGTCGTTCCTGGTCGTCGACTACATGGCGCCGGATCGCCTGCGCGCCTATGCGCGCTACGATGCCGAGCGCCTCGGCGAGACAAAAGATTCCGGCACGCTTCTCGGTAACGGTCATCTCGCCATGACCATCGACCAGGGTCCCGACATGAGCCGCTACCAGGGTCTGGTCGCGCTCGACGGCGGCAGCCTGGAAGATGCCGCCCACGAATATTTCCTGCGCTCCGAGCAGATCCCGACGCGCGTGCGTCTCGCGGTCGGCGAGGAGTGGCGCTCGAACGACGGCGGCAAGCATCGCTGGCGCGCCGGCGGCATGCTGATGCAGTTCCTGCCGAAGGCGCCCGAGCGCGCGCGGCAGGCCGATTTGCATCCCGGCGATGCGCCCGAAGGCGCGGAGGTGCATGCTGTCGCCGAAGACGACGCCTGGGTCGAGGCGCGTTCGCTGGTCGAGACCGTCGAGGACGTCGAGCTGATCGACCCCGAACTCTCCGGCGAGCGGCTGCTGTTCCGCCTGTTCCACGAGCGTGGCGTGCGCGTGTTCAATCCGCTGGTGCTGAAGGCGCAATGCTCCTGCTCGCGCGACGCGGTTGGTGCGATGTTGAAGAGCTTCTCGCCCGACGACCGCGCCGCCATGGTCAAGGACGACAAGGTCGTCGTGACCTGCGAGTTCTGCTCGTCGGTGTACCAGTTCACGCCGCACGAGGCCGGCGTGGAAGACGCGTAGGCGTCGCATCCTCCGTCGTTGCGCGCGCAGCGAAGCAATCCAGTCGTAGGGTGGGCAAAGCGCAGCGTGCCCACTATCTTATGCGCCACGTTTGGAATGGTGGGCACGGCGCTTTGCGCCTTTGCCCACCCTACGGCGCCTACGGCACCGGGCTAATTCAACACCCGCTTGTTGTCCGGGCTGTCCAGCGAGAACGTCGGCACGTCGATCTCGAAGCGTTCGCCGCTTTCACTGACCATCTGGTAGCGGCCGGTCATGAAGCCCGAGGCGGTCGCGAGCGGCACGCCGGAGGTGTATTCGAAGCGCTCGCCGGGAGCCAGGGTCGGCTGCTCGCCGACGACGCCCTCGCCCCTGACCTCCTGCTGGCGGCCGGTGGCGTCGGTGATGATCCAGTGCCGCGTCTTCAGCTGCACGGTTTCGTCGCCGGAATTGGTGATGACGATGGTGTAGGACCAGAAATAGCGGGAGCGGTCAGCCGACGACTGCTCCGGAACAAAGTTCGGCTCGACGGTCACTTCGATCTGGCGGGTCACGGCGCGATACATGGCGGCCATCATAACGAAAACCCGGCCGGGAACCAACGCCCGCAGGCGGTTTTGGTGACATCGTGCCGCCAGAATTGCCGAGGAAGTAGACCCAATGTGATCCGGCCGCTTTGCGAGACGACGGCCGGACCTGTACACTCCATGACACGTCGCGATTTGCGGAAGGGTTTCGAACCCCCGATGACCATTGCCGACCAAGTGACGGGATCGACGATCGCGGGAACCGGCAAGCCTGCGGAGGCCAGACCTGCGGAGGCGAAGCCGCGCTCCGCCGCGCCGGCCATCACGCTGCCCGCCATCGGCGAGCGCGAGCTCCGGCTCGACCTGTTCCGCGGGCTCGCGCTGTGGCTGATCTTCGTCGACCATCTGCCGCCGAGCCTTTTGACCTGGTTCACGATCCGCAATTACGGCTTCAGCGACGCCACCGAGATCTTCATCTTCATCTCCGGCTACACCGCGGCGTTCGTCTACGGTCGTGCCATGCTCGAAAGCGGCTTCGTCGTCGCCACCGCGCGCATCCTGCGGCGCGTCTGGCAGATCTATGTCGCCCACGTCTTTCTGTTCACGATCTTCCTCGCCGAAATCTCCTACGTTGCGACCAGGTTCGAGAACCCGCTCTACACCGAAGAGATGGGCATCATGGATTTCCTCAAGCAGCCCGATGTCACGATCGTGCAGGCGCTGCTGCTGCGCTTTCGTCCGGTCAACATGGACGTGCTGCCGCTCTATATCGTGCTGATGCTGGCGCTGCCCTTGATCTTGTGGCTGATGAAATGGCGGCCCGACGTGACGCTCGGCCTCTCGGTCGTGCTCTACGCGGTGACCTGGGAATACGACCTCTATCTGTCGGCCTATCCGAACGGCTTCTGGGCGTTCAATCCCTTCGCCTGGCAATTGCTTTTCGTATTCGGTGCATGGTGTGCGCTCGGAGGTGCGCGACGCATGTCGCGCATCCTGGCGTCCCGCGTCACGATGTGGATATCGATCGCCTATCTCGTCGCGGCGTTCTACGTGACGCTGACCTGGTATGTGCCGCAGCTCTCCCACTTCATGCCGAGGCGGCTCGAGCAGTGGATGTATCCGATCGACAAGGCCGATCTCGACGTGCTGCGCTTCACGCATTTCCTGGCGTTCGCCGCACTCACCGTTCGCTTCCTGCCCCGGGAATGGCCGGGCCTGAAATCGCCCTGGCTGCGGCCGCTGATCCTCTGCGGCCAGCATTCCCTGGAGATCTTTTGTCTCGGCGTCTTCCTCGCCTTCGCCGGCCATTTCATCCTGGCCGAAGTCTCCGGCGGCGCAGCCATGCATGCGCTGATTAGTCTCTCCGGAATCCTGATCATGTGGGGCGTTGCCTGGGTGATTTCGTGGTACAAGCGCGTGGCTGACAAGAGCGGTGCGAAAACCAAAAACGCCGTCGGCAACGCCGATCTGGCGGGAGGGGGCTGATGAAGGCGAAGGTTCTCCTGAGCCTGGTCCTGCTGTGCGGTAACCTCGCCGCGCCCCTGGCGCGCGCGGGCGATGCCGTGCCGGCTGCTCCGGCCGCGCCCCCAGCCTGCGAATTGCCATCCTATCTGCTCACCACTGAAAGCCAGCTTCCGAGGGTCGCCGATGCCATCAAGGCCGGCAAACCGCTGGAAATCCTGGTCATTGGCAGCCGTTCGACCACGATTCCGGCCTCGGAGGACAGCTCCTATCCGGCGCGCATGCAGGCCATCCTGCAGGACAGGTTGCTGCCGTCGGAGACTGTGCACGTCTCCGTAGAAATACAGAGCAAGAAGACGGCCGAGGAGGCGGCCGCCACCTTCGTTAAGCTGATGGAAGCAAAAAGGCCTACTTTGGTCATCTGGCAGACCGGGACTGTGGATGCTATCCGAGCGATTGATCCCGATGATTTTCGCGGGGCGGTGACCGAAGGGGTTTCCGCGCTGCAAAAAGCAGGGGCTGACGTCGTGTTGATGAACTTGCAGTACAGCCCGCGTACCGAAACCATGATCTCGGTGCCGCCCTATCTCGACAATATGCGGGTGGTGGCGCAGGAGCATGACATCCCGCTGTTCGACCGTTTCGCGATCATGCGGCAGTGGAATGATCAGGGTCAGTTCGACCTGTTCAGCCCGTCCCGCGGGCCAGAGCTGGCGAAACAGGTCCATGACTGCCTCGGCCGGGCGTTGGCACAGTTTGTGATCGACGCAGCCCATCTGGGGCCGGCCCAGCAGCAAAATTGAGGTCTAGCGTTAATGAGTTCTCTCCGCCCTTTTTGGTTGACGGCATGGCTGGCTGCGCCCGCGGCGGCTCTGCTGCTCCTGACGCCGGTGTCGCTGGCACCAGTGCAGGCGCAGGCCACGCAGGCAACGCCCGCGCCGCAGCAGGCCGCTAGTCCGGCTTCCGCTTCGCCCTCCCAGACCACCGTCGCCGCGACGTCCCACGAGCAGCGCGGCGTGACCGCCCGCGCCATCGACAAGGTGAAGCAGGTCGCGAAATCCGCCGGGGACATTTTCAGCCGCGTGCCCTGCCTCACGCCGAAGGGGGGCTCGAAGGCGATGGGCTCGCTGCCGCATGTCGCGGGCAAGCTCGTCGCCGGCAAACCCGTCGTGATCGTCGCGTTCGGCTCGTCGTCGACGGCAGGCTATGGCGCGAGCTCGCCCGATTTCAACTATCCGAACCGTCTCGCCGCGCAGCTCCGCCGGCAATATCCGACCGCCGACATCACCGTCATCAACGCCGGCGTCGGCGGCGAGGACGCGCCCGAGATGATGAAGCGCCTCCAGAAGGAGGTGATCGACGTGCATCCGGATCTCGTGATCTGGCAGGTCGGCACCAATGCGGTGCTGCGCAATCTCGATCCCGGTGACACCGCCAAGATGGTCGAGGACGGCATCTCCCGCATCCAGGCCGCTGGCGGCGCCGACATCGTGCTGGTCGATCCGCAATATTCGCCGGCCGTCAACCAGCGCAAGGAGAGCGCCGGCAAGATGGTGCACCTGCTCGGCAAGGTCGCCGAGCTCCGTCACGTCGGCATCTTCCCCCGCTTCGAGGTGATGCGCGACTGGCACGAGAATCAATCGATCCCGGTCGAGAGTTTCGTGATCGCCGACGGCCTGCATATGAACGATTGGGGCTATGCCTGCTTCGCGCAGATCCTCGGCGACGACATCATCCGCTCCGTCGGCCAGATCAAGCTCGGCGTCAACGTGCCCGCCGACGTGCGGACGTATCGGCCGATGTAGCTCGGTGCCGTAGGGTGGGCAAAGGCGCGCTCTTCGCGCGCCGTGCCCACCATCTATCGGCGATATGATCGTGAATGGTGGGCACGCTTCCGCCTTCGCTCTTCGAGCTACGGCGGACAAGTCGCTTTGCCCACCCTACGTTCCGAGCTCGTGAAGCCCTCACGCCTTCTCCAGCGCCGCAGTCAGATCCTCGATCAGATCATCCGCATGCTCGAGCCCCGCCGAGAAGCGGATGAAGCCCTCGCTGATTCCGAGCGCGGCGCGGTCTTCCGGCTTGAGGCGCTGATGCGTCGTGGTCGCCGGATGCGTGACGAGGCTCTTGGCATCGCCGAGATTGTTCGAGATTTTTGCAAGCTTGAGCTCGTTGAGCACGCGGAACGCACCCTGCTTGCCGCCCTTGACCTCGAAGCCGACCAGCGTCGAGCCGCCGCGCATCTGCTTCTTCACGAGAGCTGCCTGCGGATGATCGGCGCGGCCGGGATAGACCAGGCGCGAAATCTTCGGATGGCTCGCCAGCACGTCGGCGATGCGTCCCGCCGTCTCGGTCTGCGCGCGCACGCGTACGCCGAGCGTTTCCAGGCCCTTGAGCAGGACCCACGCGTTGAACGGCGAGATCGACGGGCCGGTCTGGCGCATGAAATTGTGGATGTGCTCGGCGATGAACGCTTCCGACGACAGGATGATGCCGCCGAGACAACGGCCCTGGCCGTCGATGTGCTTGGTCGCGGAATAGACCACGACGTCGGCCCCTAACGCGAGCGGGCTCTGCCAGATCGGCGTCGCGAACACGTTGTCGACGACGAGCCGCGCGCCGCCGCTGTGCGCGATCTCGGCGATCCCTGGAATGTCGAGCACGTCGAGCGTCGGGTTGGTCGGGCTCTCCAGGAAGAACGTCTTGGTGTTCGGCCGCAAGGCGCGCTGCCACTGGTCGAGATCGGCTCCGTCGACCAGCGTCGTCTCGATGCCGTAGCGCGGCAAGAGATCCTGAATGACGTAGAGACAGGAGCCGAACAGGGCGCGCGAGGCCACCACATGATCGCCGGCCTTCAGCGGCGCCAGGATCGCGGTCGTCACCGCGGCCATGCCGGTCGCGGCCGAGCGGGCGGCTTCGGCGCCTTCGAGCTCGATCATGCGGCGCTCGAACATCGAGATGGTCGGGTTGGAATAGCGCGAATAGATGAAGCCGGGGTCCTCGCCCTTGAACCGCGCCTCGCACTCCTCGGCGCTGTTGTAGACGTAGCCCTGGGTCAGGAACAGCGCCTCCGACGTCTCGCCATATTGCGAGCGCAGGGTGCCGGAATGGACCAGGCGGGTTTCGGGACGGTATTGCGTGGTGGACGCCGGGGACTTCGACATAGGACCTCCTCTGCGTGACCATCGAAAATGGTCACAAAAAAACCGGCCTGGATAACTTCCACGGGCCGGGATCACAGAGGTCCCCGGCCTGTTTAGCGACTTATTTAACGTGGCTGCAAGCCGGCCGGCTCAAATCACCACGGGATAAGTGATGCTCATATTCCGCAATGGCCTTTCCGTCAAGGCGTCCATCGGATAGCCGTAAAAGGCTGCTATTTCCCGCATGTCCGGATGCATTTGACCCCTGACGAGGACCCCCGGTTGAGCTTCACGGTTGCCGCCGACGCCAATGGTATCCTGCCCGACCGCATGATCGCGGCGATGGCGAAGGCGGGCCTCATCCTGCCCGCTTATGACTTCGTCGAAAGCCAGATCCAGCCGGCGAGCCTCGACCTTCGCCTCGGCGACATCGCCTATCGCGTTCGCGCCAGCTTCCTGCCGGGTCCCGGCGCGACCGTCGCCGAGCGCATCGACGAGTTAAAGCTGCACGAGTTCAGCCTCGCCGATGGCGCAGTGCTGGAGACCAACTGCGTCTACATCGTGCCGCTCTTGGAAAGCCTGGCGCTGCCGCCGGAGATCGTCGCCGCCGCGAACCCGAAAAGCTCGACCGGCCGGCTCGATGTCTTCACCCGTGTCATCGCCGACGGCACCCGACGCTTCGACATGATCGGCGCCGGCTATCACGGCCCGCTCTACGCCGAGATCAGCCCGAAGACGTTTCCGGTACTGGTCAGCGAGGGCTCGCGCCTGAGCCAGGTACGCTTCCGCACCGGAGATGCCATCCTCAACATCGACGAGCTCGAGGCGCTGCATGCGACCGAGCGTCTCGTCGATCTCGACGATGCCGATCTCACCGGCGGCGTTGCCGTCTCCGTCGACCTCTCCGGCGAGAAGGCCAACGGCTTCGTCGGCTATCGCGCCAAGCGCCACACCGGTGTCGTCGACGTCGACCGCCGCTCCGGCTATGCGGTGGAGGATTTCTGGGAACCGATCTCGGCGCGTCCCGACGGCAGCCTGATCCTCGACCCCGGCGAGTTCTACATCCTCGCCTCCAAGGAAGCCGTGCAGGTGCCGCCCGACTACGCCGCGGAGATGGTGCCGTTCGATCCCCTGGTCGGCGAGTTCCGCGTGCACTATGCCGGCTTCTTCGATCCCGGCTTCGGCTATGCCGGAGCTGGCGGGCAGGGATCGCGCGCCGTGCTCGAAGTGCGCTCGCGCGAGGTGCCGTTCATTCTCGAGCACGGCCAGATCGTCGGCCGTCTCGTCTACGAGAAAATGCTGGCGCGCCCCGACGCGATGTACGGCCAGCGCATCGGCTCGAACTACCAGGCGCAGGGCCTCAAACTATCGAAGCATTTTCGGGTGTAGCTCCACACTCTACTGTCATGCCCCGGCTTGACCGGGGCATCCAGTACGCCGCAGCCCCTCGATTGACTACTGCCGGGATGCAAGCTGAAATCCGGCTGCATGCGAGGTGGCGAGATGAGTGTTCAATCCGAACTCGACGCAAGAATCCTCGACGACGTCGCGGACGCGCTGATCTATTCGGATCGCTCTGGCACCATCACGCGCTGGAATCGTGCATCGACCGCCTTGTTCGGCTTCTCCGCCGACGAAGCGCTCGGCCAGAACCTCGATCTGATCATTCCCGAACATCTGCGCGCCGCGCACTGGAAGGGCTTCGAAGCTGCGCTTGCCACCGGGGCGATGAAGCTTGCGGGCAGGCCGACGCTGACCCGCGCGCTGCACCAGAGCGGACGCAAGCTCTACATCGAGATGACCTTCGCGCTGGTGCGCGATGCCGGTGGTGCCGTGGTCGGATCGGTCGCGATGGCGCGCGACGTCACCGAACGCGTCGAGCGCGAGCGTGGGGCCAGGCTTGCGCAAAATTCGTGATGCGGAATTGACGGGCTGGCGTGCAGGGCGCTCTGCCTGAGCGTCAGGTTGCCTCGTACAGGTCGCAGTGACACACTCGATCAAAACAACGATCGGGAGCGAACATGACCGCCGCAACAGACGCAGCACAAGAAGCGCAATGGAAGCGCTGGCGCGCGGTCGCCGACCTCTATCACGCCTATTTCACCGGACTCATCCTCACCGTCGTCACACGGCGCGGCACGGCGGATGCTGCCGAATTCGTCTTCCGCGTGTTTCGCCGCCAGCAGCAGGAGCGCTTCCTGCCGGGGCTCGAAAAGCTCGGTCTCAATCATCTGCCGCCGGCGGTGGCCGCCGCGCAATATCATTATCTCTCCAACTGGATCGGCGGCGTGCATGTCGAGTACATGTATGAGAGCGACCGCAAAGCCTGGATCCGCTATCCGCCGCCGCGCTGGATCTGGAAGGGCACCGCGATCTGCGGCGTGCCGGGTGAGGTCAGCCGCGCGATGCTGCGCGGCTGGCACGCCAACAATGGCGTCGCGCTCGGCGATACCAGGCTCGGCTTCGTCTGCACCAAGCAGAGCGTCGACGGTCAGGATGGGCTCGAAGGCTATTATTATCAGTACGACCACCAGCTCGGGCTGGATCAACGCCTGGTGTTCGCGCGCCATCTGGAAGCGCCGTTGTTCGACGCTAAAGCCGCGCCTGCCTTGCCCGTCGCGAGTTGGCCGAAGCCGCGGCTGGAAAAGGCCTACCGCAACTACGCGATGGAATATGTGCGCACCGCCGCGCCCGTCATGGTGCAATTGTTCGGCCCCGAAGACGCCGGCTATCTCCTGCACCTCACTGGCAAGCTGATCGGGATGCAGTATTTTGACGAGGTCGCCGCGGCGCTGTCTATGAGCCGTGGTGGCGCCAGCGAGTTCGCAGCGTTCCTGAACGCTCTGTTTGCCGCGCAGGATGACGCTGCCGAGACGACGGCATCAGAAGGCACGTTTGAATTTCGTCAGCAGAGCTGGAAGCTGATGGATGACGTCGCCGACTATCATCGCGTCTGCACCAGGGTGCTGGAAGGGTTGTTCGAGGGGCTCGCTGCCGGATGCGGGCGGCACATCGGCGTGCACCTGCGCCCGACAGCGGGCGGTCAGCCGCCGCTGGTGTGGACCATTGAGTAATTCCATCTGTTGAAATGCGCTGCCGCAGGGCACGCCTGCATCCGGCGCAGGAGGAATCGGCAATTGTCGTGCTAAGCCTGTCGCCGCGCCTTCCGCGCGAAGAAATTTATTGGCACACCTACGCATTGCCGCGCCGCGAATGGCCTGCGCCCGGGAGAGGACATGTCCGACATCGCCGAAATCCCGGTCGATGAACAAGAGCGTCCGTTGCCGCCGCCTCCGCGGCCGGTACGAAGCGCGCTGATGGACGGGCCGATTCTGCGCACGCTGCTCGGACTCGCCTGGCCGAACGTGGTCGCGCTGTCGGCCGGCACCTGTGTGGTGATAGCGGAGACCTCCTATATCGGCAGGCTCGGCGTCGAGGCGCTGGCGGCAATGGCGCTGGTGTTTCCGACAGTGATCCTGACCATGACGATGTCCGGCGGGGCAATGGGCGGCGCCGTGGCGTCGGCCATCGCGCGGGCGCTCGGCGCAGGCGACCGCGAGCGCGCCGGCACGCTCGCCGCGCATGCGCTCTTGATCGGCATCACCTTCGGCCTCGTCTTCATGCTGGGCATGCTGATCTTCGGGCCCAAGGTGCTGGAAATGCTTGGTGGCCGCGGGGATGTGCTGACGCATGCGGTCGCCTACACACAGGTGTTTTTTGGCGGGGCCGTGCTGCCGTGGCTGCTCAACACCATGGCCGGCGTGTTGCGCGGCACTGGCAACATGAAGCTGCCCTCGCTGTTGATGCTGAATTCCGCGGTCATGCAGGTCGTGCTTGGCGGCACGCTGGGCCTCGGGCTCGGGCCCGTGCCGCAGTTCGGCATGCGCGGCGTCGCGGCCGGCTCGCTGATCGCCTATTCCATGAACATCTGTGTGATGGGCTGGTACCTGTTCTCCGGCCGCGCCCGAATCGTACCGAAACTGCGCGGGCTGCGCGTTCAATGGGCGATGTTCTTCGATATCCTGAAGGTCGGCGCCATCGCCTGCTTCTCGCCGCTGCAATCGGTGCTGACGATCTCGATCTTCACCCACATGCTGGCAAAGTTCGGCACTGCGATCCTCGCCGGCTACGGCATCGGCGCGCGGCTGGAATTTTTGCTGACCTCGATCGCGTTCTCGTTCGGCATCGCTTCGGTGCCGATGATCGGCATGGCGATCGGCGCGGTGCGCATCGCGCGCGCCCGGCGCATCGCCTGGATCGCCGGTGCGAGCGCGTTCGTCGCCGTCGGCGCGCCGGCGTGCCTCGTCGCGCTGTTCCCAGATCTCTGGGTCAACATCTTCACCGACAGCGCCACCGTGCGCGCGACCAGCCATGAATATCTGTCGACGGTGGCGCCGTTCTACGCCTTCATCGGGCTCGCCTCGACAATGTATTTCTCGTCGCAGGGCGCGGCCAAGGTGATCGGGCCGGTGCTGGCGCAGACCGCGCGCCTGATCTACATCGCGGCGATCGGCTGGTGGCTGTCGACGCATGATGCCACCGCGCAGAGCTTCTTCTGGCTGGCCGCGAGCTCGATGGTCGTGCTCGGCCTGCTCTCGTGCTCCAGCGTGGTGCTGACACGCTGGGGGCCGCGCGAGACGAAACCTGCGATCAGGCCTGCGCTTTCGGGCGTTGCAGACTAGCGGTGTCTGTGGCGGCGATGGCCGCCACCGCCGCCGACATTGGCGAGCCGCATCAGCTGCGGAATCATCGCCATCATGTCGCCGCCGCCGGAACCACCCAGCATACCCATGATGTCGCCGCCACCCATGCCGCCCATTCCGGTCGGCATGTAGCCGCCTGCGCCCATCGGCGTGTAGTCGCCGTAGTTCGGCGCGCCGAAGCCACCGCCGAAATTGCCGCCACTCAGGCTGCCGCCGCCCCCCATCATGCCGCCGAGCCCGCCGCCGCCGTTCTCCATCATGCGGCTCATCATCGGACCCATGGTCTGCATCAGCATGGCGAAGCGGCGCTTGCCCATCTTCGCCTTCATCATCTCCAGCATCGGCGCCATCTGGGTCATCATGTCCTCGCCGCCGGCGCCTCCGCCGCCGAGGAACTGCGCCTTTGCCGGCGCGCTCGAGATCGAAAATAGCAGCAGCACGGCGGCCGCCTGGCAGATCACCTTATCCGCACCTCTCATGGCCTGCTCCTCGCGTGCGTGGCTCCGCCGGGAGAGCGGAGCCAACCGGACGCACGCGGCCATGGTTAGGGTCGGCGAGGGCAGGGCTCTGTGAGAAAGATCACGCAGCCACAGCCGGGAACGCCCGGTGTATCGCGGCGACGGCGTCCTTGGTCTGCCCCTGGACGTAAGCCGCAAGCTCGTTCGGCAGCATGTCGATGATCCAGACAAGGCGGCAGCTCGCCTCGCCCTCGGCGATCACCTGCACCGAGGCGCTGTAATGCCTGAGCCGCTCGTTGTTGATGGCGTAGACCAGCCGCTGTCGCGCATCGTCGCAATCGACCAGCACCTCGCGCGCCACTGATCCATTGGCGAAGGTGACGATGCGTGCATCACCGTCGAGCGTGCAGGCGGTGACGAAGCCCGGCGCCAGCCGCTGAGGCAGCGCGCCGAAATCGCGTACGGCGTCCCAGACGTCGCGGGCCGGGACGGGGAGGGAAATGTCGTTGTGGATGGAGGCCATGGTAGATTCCTATAATTTGGAGAAACAAGCGAGCCATCATCTCAGGCGTCATCGTCCGACTTGCCGCCTTCGCTAAGGCTTCGGCGGCCAAGTGAGTTCTTGGCCCGGCGAAGCCTTGGCGGAGACGGGATCGGGCGATCCAGTATTCCAGAGGCCGCTGTGATTGAATCGAGAAGCCGCGGCGTACTGGATGCCCCGGTCAAGCCGGGGCATGACAGCGTGTGAGGCGATGGCGGCCGACGCTCACACGCAAACCGCCTCGATGTTGTTGCCATCGGGATCGATCAGGAACGCCGCGTAGTAGGTCGGGCTATAGTCCTTGCGCGGGCCGGCGCCGCCATTGTCACGGCCGCCGCTCTTCAAGCCTTCGCTGTGGAATGCCTTGACCGCATCATGGTCCTTGGCGCGAAACGCGATATGCGCGCCGTCGGCCTTGCGTCCCTTGTTCAGGTGCAGCCAGAGCGCCGGCTCGCCCTTCGGCCCGAAGCCCGCATAGCCGTCGCCGCTCGAGCACAGGGCGTAGCCGAGCGGCGCAAGCACCGCGGTGTAGAAGCGCGTGGCGGCGTCGAGGTCGGCAACACGCAGTCCGATGTGGTCGTACATGATCGTCTCCATTGCAAAGCGCGCCGCGACTGGCGCGCGCCGGAGACGACCCTATTCAGTTGAGGGTAGCGCGCTCTTGGAGAATCTTGCGCTCGCCCTTCGACGCCTGCCGAAACTTCGTCGGCGACACGCCGGCGGCGCGATGGAAGGTGCGGACGAAATTGGAGAGATCGCCGAAGCCGACGTCATAGGCGACGTCGGTGACCGCGATGTCATCATCTGTCAGCAGCCGCGCCGCGTGGCGTAGCCGCGAGCGCACCAGATATTGATGCGGGGTGACGCCGAGCACGGCCGAGAACAGCCGCAGGAAATGGAACGGGCTGAGGCCCGCCTGCCGCGCCGCCTGTTCGAGGTCGACCTCGGCATGCGAGTTGGCGTCGATCCACAGCGCGGCTTCGACTGCGCGGCGGCGGTCGCGTGCGGTGGGCGTGGCCGGCTTGCGCGCCTTGCCCGAGACGACATCGATGAAGCGGCCGGCGAGAATTTGACCGACCTCGTCGAGACCGAGGTCGCTGTTGCCATCTGCCGCCGTCTGGGCGAGCTCGCCCAGCACCATCAGCTCCGGCAGCGGCGGTGTCGCGCCGACCTGCCAGATCTCGCGTCGTCCCCCGAGGGCATCGACCAGGTCTTCGCTGAAGAAGAAGCCCAGGCAGACGTCGCCGCTGACATGCTCATGCGTGCAGGTGTATTCCTCGCGGGGAGCGCCGACCAGCATCGAGCCCGCCACCAGCTCGAAGAAGCCGGCGCGGCACTGGCAGCCGAAGCTGCCGGAGCGAACATACGCAATGGAATGGCCGGTGCGGCACTCCGCGAACGGCTTGTCGTCCGGTCCCGCATCGCAGCGAAACTCCGAGACCGTCATCGATTGCGTGGTCAGCAGCGTGGTCGCATCCATGCCACCCATCTAGGCATGATCCGGACAAGTGTGTAGCGGTTGTCCGACAAGATCATGCCCAAAAAACAAAGCTAAGGTGCGATTGCGATCGCGCCTTAGCTGGGCCTCGGTGGGGCAACGGGCAGCAGCACCTCGAACAGCGTCTTGCTCGCGACCGGATGGGCGCCCTCGAGCGCAAGCAGCCGCCGCTTGGAGATCACCCCGCCGTAAGGCGAGAGCCGGTCGGCGTAATTGCCGGCCTCCAGCACCCGGTGGCAGGGCACGATCAGCATGTAGGGATTTTTGGCGATCGCCTGCGCCACCGAATGCGCGGCGCCGGAGGCGCCCAGCGCCTTGGCGATCTCGTGATAGGTGCGCGTCTCCCCGCGCGGAATGGCGCAGGCGGCTTCATAAACGCGCCGGTGGAAGCCGGGGACGCCGCCGGCGTCCAGGCTGACCTCGGAAAAATCAGGGTCGCCGCCCTGCAGCAAGCCTGCGATGCCCTCGATCGCAAGCTCGGCATTCAGCGGAGGCTGCTGCTCGCGCGCCTCGGGATGGACCGCGAAAATCCGGCGGCGGGTATCGATCTCCCGCGCCTCCGGCAATTGCACGGCGACCACGCCGGTGCTGCTCCAGACGATGCCGCAGCGCCCTATGGCCGTGTTGAATATCGTGTAGCCACGCCCCAGCATGCACACGCCCCACTCAGTGCACGTCTCTCCCCAGACGCGCGATCATAACACCGCCACAATCCGGCGCACCCAAAATCTTGCCAGGACGTTAACAACCGTCCGGCCGGCCGCGCCAAAGCGCTTGGCGAGCGGCGCCGTCTCGGCTAATCAGGGTTGGCGTGAGATGCGCATTCGCGGGCGTAGTTCAATGGTAGAACGGCAGCTTCCCAAGCTGCATACGAGGGTTCGATTCCCTTCGCCCGCTCCAATACACCAACTGCGGTTTTATAAGGCATTTTCTCAGCTTTTTGAAAGCGATGCAGTCGTGTGCGGTCGTAGTCCGTACAACTCTCGTACAAATTTGCACTAGATGTTGGCTGCGGCGGTGGAATTGCGGGTTGTGAGCTGAAGGTGATCTTCTGGGGGCGAGTTCTATAGCGGGGATGAGAATCCCTCCCTCTCCGCCATAATAAAACGGCTTCGAGAAAGCCCCGTAAAATCAGGTCTTACTGCACGCCAGGAGCTTCTGGTGTGGCCCCGAGGTGTAGCCCCTCGGGGTAGCCCTAATTTGCCACGGTGGTCCGCGAGTTGCAACGTGGCCGAGCCGACGGACCTGACGGCATCGGAGCGAAATTGGCGATCAAGCTTCCTGCATTCTCGTGAATCCGAAAGCCACCGCCCACGTGAAGCCGAGCGACGCGATGAAGCCGAGCAGAGTGAACAGGATCGCATCCATCGAAAGCGGCAGAGCGAATTCGAAATCCCTCCACGTGCGAGCGGCGATTTCCCGATCGGCGCCCGTCGCGAGCGCGATGATGCGCGTGAACGCGCCCCTTGCACTCATCGCGATGTGCTGCGCACGTAGGTGCGCAAGACGATCGATCGTTTCGGATATCCTCGTTCCCTGATCCCGGACCAACTGCTCGGAATTTCGACCCATGAGGGCGAGCGCCCCCTGGCGATCGTATCCCGAGCGTCGTGAATCGTCGTCGAAGTGATCGACGATGCGTTGCAGTTCCTCGATTGCGCCGCCGATACGCTGCGCGTATTGCTGCGCGAATTCGGGCGCCTGCCCGATCAGTATGGCCCGGAAAGGCGGAGACAGCAACGAGAAGCCAAGTACGCATTCCGGACCGCCGCGAGATGTTTTCGATCAGGCCGCCATTGATCCCGACATGATGTCGTCGCGATCGATGTCCCGATCGGCGGCGAAATCGTAGAGCCGACCGATGCGACGGCCGTCCCAGCGGAATCGATAGTGGGCGCCTTGGACGCCCCGTTCGACGAGGACGTCCCGGTTGAAGATGCTGATGAAGTCGTAGCCTGGTAGATCGGCGATCCTGAAAAGCGCGCCATGCCCGCCGTCTTCGTACAGCCGCCTTCCGAGCATCCAGCGTGCGATCTGCGTCATGTCGGAAGCCAGCCCGGATGGGCCGGCGGCCAGACGGCATATGCTGGATCTGCTCACGCTTAACGGCGCAACATCGGGCCTAGCGTGCGCTACGTTGTTTCTCTGGTTCAGCAAAGCTGTCGGGATCGGGGGCGACGGCAGCACCTATTGAGGCGGTGCGGCAAGAGACGGACAACATTCCTGTCCGGCGGTCTCTCCGAACTCTATCCAGCTGCTTGAGGTAGTTGTAGTTTCTATTGCAACCAAACGAGCAACTGATAGTATTCCTGAATACTTTTAGTGGCATCCGTTTTTGAGTTGCCAAATGCCGGACGTTTTCAAGATCCGTATTATGAAGACCGGTGGTGCCGGCGAGTGCAAAATATTTGCCGAATCCAAAGTTGGGCGGGCGGAGGCCGACTCAACCGCCGACAAAGATCTCGTCGATAGGATCGCGCCGTTTCATAAAGAAATGGGGCGAATTGCAAACGCGCGACGCGCGGATCTAAACGAAGTTGAACCCGCTGCCGATCAGCGTGACCTCGGAGCCTCCAATCCAGCTGCACTTCAACAAGCGGAGAGGCTCCAGGCTCGGAGGCGCGATCTAAAGATCACGGCAGAACTCGGAGAGTCCCTCTTCGGGTTCCTGTTCCAGGCAGACGTCGAGCGACTGTTTCGCGACAGCATGAGAGAATCGTTCTCTAACGATGAAGCACTTCCAATTCGAATATTCGTTGAGTCGCTGCCCGAGCTTTCAGGAGTTCCTTGGGAAACGCTCTACGATCAAAAGACCCGTGGATTTCTCGCGCTGTCGCGACAAACGCCGATCATTCGAGCCGCCCAGCGCGACGTCGCGGACCTAACTTGGAAGCGAAAGTCGCGGTTACGAATATTGGGAATGGTTGCTCGCCCTCGCGAGGCGGCCCTCTTCTCCCTTGACCATATCGATGCCGAAGAAGAACAGCGTGTCATGCAGATGGCACTGCAAAAGCTTCAGGATTTGCAGAAGATCGACTTGCACTGGACTCTTTCGGGAAGAAGATCGGATCTGGAGGACGCTGTTATACGGCCGCATCCTTTCAAACCGTGGAACGTCTTCCATTTTATTGGTCACGGTGGGTTTGATCCCGATGAAGGCCGCGGTTACTTGGTTGTCCAAGAGGAGGAGGGCGTTGACGCGGACCTGCTTTACTCCGGAAGCCTCCGAAATACGTTGGTGGGTCCTAATTGCCCACAGTTGGTCGTACTCAATTCCTGCAAAGGCGCATTCACCGGTGCTAACGATCTGTTCTCAAGTACGGCAGCAGATTTGGCACTTGGCGGAATACCCGCCGTGATCGCCATGCAATTCGTCGTATCAGATAAGTTTGCAATCGCATTCAGCAAGAAGTTTTACGATTGCCTCGCGAAAGGCGACTCGATAGGAACGGCATTGGCTGTCACTCGGTCCAATCTGCAAGATCGAAAATTTACCGAATGGATGGCCCCAGTCCTCTATCTGGGCGGCGTGGACAGTCCGATGTTTCTAGAGGGTACGACGGTTGAAAGCTCTCTGTAGATCGGAGCTCCGTGGCAATGGATTACTTTCCCATCTACCTACCAGCTGTATTCATCGCAACATTGCTGGTGATGGTGACGTCTTTTTGGGACTTCCATCTACCATACCATCCAAAGAAATTGAGGTACGCAGTTTCACGACGGCGATATTTCTTGGCCGCTTCAATATACATCGGCATGCATTGTATTCTATTTCTCTGGCTAACTGGATTAATGCAAGCGCTGCTCATATTCGTCGAGCGCTTTACCCGCGACCTAGGACTAGTAGATGGGTTACCTCAGGGCATTCGGCAAACATCGCTTGTCCTATCGTTGCTTATCATCGTCGTTGCTCCGCATTTGCCGGTGCTAAGGACGTTCTTCGCAAAAATCAGGGAGTTCACCCACGAGATCGCCCTCTATCCTAAATCAATCCAACTTTTGCTGACCCTCCTGGCGGCTTCTCGGTTCAAGGCGCATCCGGATGCGAGCCGACAACTCGATAGTAGTCTCGGACGATACCTTGTGCCGGAAGGTCGACTGTCCACCATGATCTCTCCGAATGCCTTGAGAGTTCTCGAAGAGGCGTGGTCGCTTAAGACATTCTTTGCCGGAAATGGTGCCAAGCCAATGTTTTATGGCTTCAATCAGGCTCGCGCGGCGTCCTTGAACAAAGCCGAATTAGATCTCGAAAAAGTACTGCGCCGCACCGCAAAAATAGTCCTTTCGGTAAGCGCTGAGGACCGAAGCCAATTGCGCGCAGTATCACAATTTTTGGCGGAGGATTGCGAGGCCGTCGTCGCGGAGTATCGTACTCTGCTGGCAGAGGCGGTGATGTCCTGCATTCCCGGACCGGGCGGCCGCGAAAAACTCCTAGCGCAATTTGGCTATGAGGTGTCGCTTCCACCGCAGCTGCCCTATTTGTCGATCGTAGTCATATTCGCCTTGGATTGGTTGCTGCTGCTTTGGCCCTTGATCCTGTCACCGTGGATATTGTTTAACCAGCCATTTCCGAAATTCAACGTCATCTCATTCGCTTTGGCACATGCGATATCTTTGACCGCAGCACTTGCATGGGCGATCTTTCCTAAGGCGTCCTATGATTTTGCCCGCCCTTCGCTAAGAGGACTTCCGATATGGTCCTATTGCCTTTTTGGCATAGCATCATTTATCAGCGGATGCTTCGTGTGGACGGGATTGAAGTTCCTGATCCATCCTATACCTGGGATGCCCATGGCGGAGCATCCAGTTCTATTTATCTCCGTCAATTCGATTACTTTTCTGGTTATAACCATTTTGGCGAGCTACTTGATTGATCTTCGGTTGCGCGTTCAGTCGTATGACTACCGAAGGAATCGCTGGCGTGATGGGTTTGCGCTCGCGTTCACAGTCACTGCTGTAGCTATTCTGACGCAAGCGGTACTCTGGAATTTCATTCCTCCAGCATTTCGATTGTCGAGCCAGACGATAGTTTTTCTTTCCCTGATATTTGCAATTGGTTTTGTTGTGGGTTTCTTCGTTCCGTCGGTTTCCGCGGTCTATCTGCAGGCCGACGAAATGATTGCAGACCTGATCCCTAGTGAAGCGGACTTTCTTGCGAACCTCAAACGTCGCAAGGCAGTCGAGTCTCAATCCGTACAAACAAGCGCGCAAACTCCGGCGCCTTCATAGTCGAAGATCCAATATATCTGCCTCACCGGCTCGGGCTGTGCACGGCTTCTGTTGAAAGGGAACGGCTTGCGAAGCAGGGTGACCAAGTTTGCGTGGCCTCCCATTGCCGGCTGCGGCGGAGAGTAGCTTTCGGCGACGCGCAGGACGCCGGAGGTCTGCTTCTATCGTCAGAAGGGCGCCCACCTAGAAGCAGCCGAAATAGCCCGGCATCCACTGATGTTCGCTTCGTTCGTCCCTTGCTAATGAGAAGGTGCAACGACGCCTCTGCCGTTTGTCGTTCTTCGACCAGCTAGGGATTCAGTTGCGAGTGCGTGCCAGCGGACCCGGATATCCTTGGCAGATGAATGCCGCCCAGTACCACGGCCGTGAATCCTGTGTCTTCATCGCAAGCATTGACTGCCGAAGAGCCTCCGCTCGGGATATCTTCTCACTGGATAGAATTTCAGAATAGAATTTCGTCATGAGCAAGCGCGCCGCGGCGTCTCCCACCGGCCAGAGACTCAGCACGAGAGTTCGTGCACCCGAAACCGCAAATGCACGGCGCAGACCATAAACTCCCTCGCCTGCGCGAATGACGCCAATCCCCGTGTCGCAGGCCGAAAGCACGGCCATTTCCGTATTCGTCAGATCGATGCCGGCGATGTCCTCGGCAGTGAGGAGACCATTTCCTGCGGCGGGGGGAAGTCGGCCTCCGCGAAGAAAGGTGTTGGCTCCCGCCAGCGCCAGTCCGGAGCGCAGTAATGGATTGTCGAGGCCGGTTTCAGGTCGAAAGCGAAACTCCTGCTGCGACAGCTCCGTCAAAAGCAGGTCGGATTTGCCGCCGGGAAGCCCGTCCTTCAGGAAAAAGCCGTGAGTGGCGAAATGGATGATCCGCGGCGAACGGCAATCACGGACCGCTCCGGCGGTAGCCTCGTCGCGAGTCAGCGCCGAGACGTTGAGCGCCTCTGCGACGAGTCGCCCCTCCTCCAATGTCTCGGGCAGTGGGCGAAATACAATGGAATTCCTACGCAGATTGCCGGCAAGTGCCTCGCTGGAAACCGATTCTGGCTGCGCGCCACCGTGGTCGACTAGATCGTAGTCCGGGCTGGCCACCACGAGAGCGTCTGTTCCCTCCTCCGCCGAAGCCGTTGGTCGCACGCAATCCCGCCCACAAACCTCGTAGCTGAAGCAAAAAGTATCGATTAGGCGGTCGCCTGAATCTTTCCTGCCGGAAGGAAGCGCTTCGAACGGTAACCTGTTCAAGTCGCCATCCGGTGCGACGATCACCCGCGTGGCTCCCGCCAGAGACGGACGAACGGGGTCGAAGATCGACTTGCGCAGGCGTTCGCCGGCATCCTTCGCGGCATTATCAAGGCTTCCTGGCGCCGCACCTAGATCCCGCGTGCCGCCGTCCGGTGCGTTTTCGCCGCGCACGCCGACCTCGGCTCGGATCGATCGGAGAAACTCATCGATCAGTCCGTCGATCTCGGACGCGAGGCCGAGATCCAACAGAAGAATCCCAGCGGCGTTATTCGAGGGAACGACGAAGACCACATAGCGCTCGACGGCCCAAGCATCCGCCGCGGGCGTTCGAAGAAGTGTCGATATGCGCACGAACTCCAACAGCACGGAGCCGGCATCAAGCGCAGCCGCAACGCTGTCGGGACCAGCTCTTCGAAGGCGCGTCTCGATTTCGAGTTCTGGAATTTGTCTAGCCAAACCAGCCTCCGCCTGATCGTGCTTAGCGAAAAGCCTCGCCAATCGAGTCTCGTGGTCCTTCGGATCAACGTCTCCAGGACCAGCGAGCGAAAGCGCGGCCAGCTGACTGCGAAAATCTTTCAGCTCCTGCAGCGCCGGCGTGAGTGAGGGATACCGGTTCTCGAGGAGGGCATCCCGTTGAGCGGCGAGCGACTCAGAGAGCAGCGACTTTCGTCGTAGCACCAGTTCATATCCGAACCGCACGTCGGCGGCCGAATTCGCGCGGTACCGCGCGATGAGCGCCAAGGCGAGACGGAAATCGTCGGATATCCTATCGATAAATCCCGCCCGCATTCGTTCGGAACCTGCTCGGAACACCCTGGCAATGACCACGTCCATCACGGACGTAGCATCGCGAATGCTGACCATCGCCTCATCGAGGTGTCCGGCTTTGGCATAAGCGACGGCGAGGTCGACGAGGGCCAACGCAAGATTGACGCTTCGAGCTCCCATGGACGAGCTTATTTTCCCTAGGGAGTTCGACAGGAGCTTAATGGCTTCTTCTGGTCTGCCGCTGGCAGACTGTGCGAGACCTTCACCGTGTAGAGCGGCAGCGTATTGGCTGTGATCTTGCCCGAACGCCTTCGCGGCTATCTGTCCCGCTTCGCGGAACAAGTCGACGGCGTCGACGAAGCGCCCGGTCTGGAGGCAATGCTCCGCTTCCCTTTGCAAGCTCAGACCAATATTTGGGTGATCGGAAGGAAGTGTGCGGCGGCGAACTGCGACGGCGCGACGGAACATCTCATCGGCTTCGGGCTGGCCAAACTGGCGATAGAGGATCGCAAGATTCTCGAGGATGATCGCGGACGATGGATAATCCGTTCCGACCGCGTTCTCGATCGCACGGAGTGCAGCCTGATATATGGCTATCGCCTGATAGGGGTCTTCCATGGTGCTGTACACCGACGCCAGGCCATTCAGCGAAAGTGCGTAGTCCGCGTGAGAAAAACCGAGCTTTTCCGAACGGATTTCGATCGCTCGTTTGTAGAGGTCGATCGCTTCGGCGTAATGCCCTTCGGCGTGAGCTACCTGAGCCAGGTTGTGCAATCGGGTCGCGAAATAAGGATGGCGCTCGCCGACACCATCCTTGTCGATCTCCCTGGCCTCCTCGAAACATGCCCTCGCCAGAACAAGCTTTCCTTGGTTCATATGAAACATGCCAAGATTGTTAAGTCTAATGGCGATCGTGGTCCGCCCGATCGCTCCTAGCGCCCTATCGATCTCGACCGCTTGCTTCAGAAGAGGTTCAGCTTCGGCGTAGCGCCCGACGAGCTCGTACAGTAGCCCAAGGTTGCTCATGCTTTGGGCGACACTCGAATGCCGCGGGCCATGTAGCTTACGTTGCAGGTCCAGAGCCCTCGTGTAGAACTGCTCGGCTTCGTCGAACAGTCCCGAGAGCTTGTTCAGCACGCCGAGATTGTTCAAGCTGAGTGCAACGCGGGCATCATCGTCGCCGTACAAATGCCGACGTCCTTGCAGACCGAGCCGCAACAGTGCCTCCGCTTCGCGGTACTTAGCCATGTCCAGATAGAGCCTGCCCGCCTCATCGAAATTGGCGACGGTGGTAGGATGCACGTCGCCCAAGGCCTTTCGACGGACCCCTAATGCCTTAGCGTACAGCTCCTCAGCGTCCGCGTATTCGCCCATGCTTTGGCACGTCCCGGCTAAATTTGCGCGCGTGCTCGCGAGGTGAAGATGATCATCGGGAAGCGCTTTCTCTTCGATTTCGAGCGCCTGCCGGAAAAACTCCCCCGAGGACCTAAAATCATGCCGTGACGCCGCAAGGACCCCGAGACTGTTAAGGCTATTGGCAACGTCCCGATGATCGTTGGCTAGAACGCGGCGACGAATCGCAAGCGCTTTCTCGTTCGTATGCAGCGCCGCGAGATCGCGATCAGTACTGTGGTACACGCCCGCCAGATTGTGGAGATACATCGCATAAGAGGCCGTTTCCGTTTCGCCGCTGGAATCCACGATCGCCACCGCTCGAAGCAAGGCTTGCTGCGCTTCCGTGTGACGTCCGACCGTCGTCAGCATGAGCCCAAGATTGTTGAGCGCCGACGCAAGCTGGGGATGATCGCCTCCGTAGGCGGTTTCCATGGCATAGACCGACACAGAGGCAGCGCCGGCGGCGTCTTCGTATTCTCCGCGCTCGTACTGTTTCTGGACGTATCGACTTAGCATTCGGCCTATCGCGGGAATGTCGGCCTTGGCTAATCCGTTCTCGATACAGTCGCTGCCTTGAGCGAGGCTGAGACGAAGCGCGTTGATCGCATCTCCAGGCCTGCCGCCCGCCAGAAACCATGCGCCAAGATAAAAGAATGCCTGACATTTCTGCGAGGGCGTTTCGGCAAGGGCGTCGGCCTTGTCGATCGTCGTGTATTCGAACAGCAGTTCAAGGAGTACGCGATCCCAAGGGAGAAGCGGCGTACCGGTGAGGGTTCGGCGAGCCAAGCTTTCGGCTTCGTTGGGACGCCCCGATCGGAGAAGGCAAACGCAGCTCAGCCGGTGAGCTAATGGAAAGTCGTCCTGACTGGAGAGGTCCTCGCACAACCTCAGGCATTCCTCGAAGTCCTCGGCCTCATAAGCCGCGAAGCATTGCTCGAGTTGTCGATCGTCCACCATGGAAGCGTATCCTCTCAATGGAAGCCAAGAGAAACATTGCTTCGCTAAAAACAAATTCCTGAACCGGCCTGCCAGGGCGAGAACGTGGGATTTGGATTTCACGGACGTCGACGACCCTTAGACTGGCGTCTCAAGCATCGAACTTCGCAGCACCGACGCATTCCGCCAGACCCCGTTTCGTGCCGCCGAAGACCTAGGCGCTGGGCAATCGGAATGCTCGCTTCGGGTGAGGCTATTTCAACGGGCAGCCGACTACAACCTCAGATCACGAAGAAACGAGTGCTCGCTTAGGACTAATATCGCCGTTGGACCTGGACTTTCTGAAGCCGTCATTGATTGCGCAAGGAGGACAAAAGCTTGGGCGCAAAGACCGACGATCCACCTGTGAAATCAAAACGCTTAGCCGATCACAATCATAGGTCGTTAAACGCGGATTGATGTAACGAAGGTTCTGCGATAGGCTATTGCTTGTAAAGCATTGCGGATGCCCGTCGAAAGGAGAGACCGATGGTGGGATCGAGTCGCCGTATCGCTTGCGCGCCGCGATATCTGCCTCGCCAAGAATGGCCGCGGGCTGCGACCAACGCGATCGCCGTCAATCCAGAGAACCGCCCGCCCGGTTTCGAGATGACTGAAGTGCCGACAGGAAGCGACGGCGAGCGGCTGGCCCTCGATGTCACCCGTTACTGGGGCAGACAAGGTGTCAATCTGACCGTCGGATTCCTCGATCAGCCAGAGCTCGCGTTGCGCAATCGGATCCTCTTGCACCTGAACGCTTGGGGCAAGACCGCGAACGTTCTGTTCGTCGAATCCGCCGACCAGGCGCAGGTACGCATCGCGCGCTGGAGCGCGAAAGAGGCCGCTCCAGGGCAGGACGGCTATTGGTCGTACCTCGGCACCGACATCCTTCTTATCCATCCTGATCGGCCGACCATGAATCTCGAGGCCTTCACGATGCAGACGCCGGATTCCGAATTTCACCGCGTTGTGCGTCACGAAGCCGGTCACACGCTCGGATTCCCGCATGAGCACATGCGAAAGGCATTGGTCAGTCGGTTGAACCGTCAGAAGGTAATCGACGCCTACATGAAATCGCAGGGATGGACCCAGCAAGAGGTGATAGACCAAATTCTCACGCCTCTCGAAGAATCGTCGCTTCTGGGAACGCCGGCCCAGTCGAACTCCATCATGTGCTACGAGATTGACGGACGATTGACGCTTGACGGCGAGCCGATCGTCGGCGGAACGGATATCACGGCGGATGATCACGCATTCGCCGCCCAGATATATCCGAAGCCGCCGGGATAGCCATGCGTGGGCGGCACCACGTCCTCCTGATCGGCATCGACGCCTACGATGGCGGCGGAATGCTGACAGGGTGCGTGAACGACATCGACGTCATACAACGGTTGCTGATCGATCGGGTCGGTGTCCGGCGGGAGCAGATCCGGCGCCTGGCCGCCCCTCGCACCGGAGACCGGCACGAAACCGACGTTCCGGAAAGCGTTCCAACGTTGGCGAACATGCGCGCCGAGCTGACGCGCCTGGGCGGCGACGAGGTGAATGCGTACGACCATGTCTTCATCTACTACTCGGGCCACGGTACCCAGTGTCTCGTCGAGTGCGGCGACAAGCGGCGCTTCTCGCGCGAGGCCCTGCTTCCCAGGGACAAGAAGTCGGGTGCCGAATATCGTCTCCTTTTCGATTGGGAGTTGAACGCGCTGATCGCGCGCATAGCATCGCGCACGCCTGCGGTCACGATGATCCTCGATTGCTGCTGTTCCGCCGGTGCTACACGCGACATGGGTTCGACCGGCGATCGCTTTTTCCCGACGGGCATGACCTACGAAGTGTCGACCGGGACGGCTGCGCCGATAGATCCGATCCGGGGTGTTGCTGCCGGGCTGGGTTCGATCGAACGATGCCAGGTGGTCGCCGCGTGTCGCGACGTCGAGCGTGCCCGGGAATCGGTGGGGGAAGGCAAGCTCGCCTACGGCGAACTGACGCGCGCGCTGAGTGCCCGGCTGACGGCCGTGCCAGATGGTGACCTTTCCGAACTGCGTTGGGGAAGGATCTGGCGTGATATCGAGGCGTCAGTGCGCGCAGCGAATTCGCACCAGAGTCCATGGCTATTCGGAAGCTTCGGTCGCCGCGTGTTCGGCTTCGGCACGGACGAAGTCGTCGACCAGGGCTATGCAATAGTTCGGGAGACGTCTGGCTATCGTTTAGACGTCGGGAGACTCGCTGGAGTGACTCCCGGCGCCGAGATTGGAGTGTATGGGCCAGAGCCTCCATCGTTTCGAGCGTTGGCCAGCCCCGAGGACATTGCCGACCGGAAAGGCACGATCCTCGTCACCGATGCCGATCGCGCGACATGCACGGGAGTGGCGATGAAGCCGTTCGAACTGCCCGAAGCCCCGCGCGGTCGTCTCGTGTCCGTCGGAGATCCGGACCGCCTTCAGGTCGCCCTGTCGCATCAGGACCAGGATCTGACGAAGGCGCTTGCACGCTCATCTCTTGTCAAACTGGTTCAGCCGCAGGACGCCGAATTGACGCTCGTCCGATTCGGGGAGGGGTGGGCTCTTGTCGATGACGTCCACGGGGCGGGGGATAACGAGCACGAACCGGTGCTGGCCGCGATCCCTTCAAACCGCCTCGACCTCGCGCGGGAAGTCGTCGAACATTATCGCGACTACCAGATGCCGATTCGAATGGCGCGAACGTGCCGCGATCTTCCGGGACTGCTTCGCTTGTGGCTCCTGGACTGCGGGGACAAAGCGATCGCTGCTGCCACTGCGCAGGATCCCGACCTGCCGCAGTTGAAGCCCGGAGAGCGCGCACCTTACGAAATCGCGGACGGCGGTCGCGTGGCGATCGTCGCGGAAAATGAGGCCGAAACCAAGCTATGGGTATCGCTATTCGATTGTGCGGCCAGCGGTCGTGTGCTTTTGCTCGGCGTCAAGGACATCCCGAAGCGCAGCAAGCATGTCTTCTGGCTTAACGATACGCTCGGTGATCCATTCGTGGCATCGTTGGCAAAGGGGCGGGAACTCGGTGTGGAGCGAATTGTCGCCATCGGCACAACACGGCCCGGAGTGTCGCTAAACTATTTGGAACGTCATGTATCCTTCGACCACCTCCTCGATCCGACCCGGCGCCGAGATGCGGATGAGAGAGGCAGCCGTGTTGCCGCGGAGCCACAAGAAGTCTGGACGTCGGCCATGACTGCTCTCCGGGTTATACGGGCGTGATAGTCGAGCCGGAGTCTTGAATGGCGGTGTAAGATGAACCTGTCCCCCTTGTCGTTCACCTGGGTCTCACTCGCGAACGAAAGTTCGCCGGTGCCCCCAATGAACGCAGTAGGGATCGTCGTCCTGACAGTTATCCGCATTCATATCGATAGTCAGCGGATGAGCATCCCATTCGCGCTGCGAACGGACGAAATTCTTGATCTCGGTTAGCTTGCCGGCGTCGATCTTTACGGCCCGATCCCTCGGCTGGGGTCCCAAGATACGGTTAAGCTCGCTCTCCTTGCCCGCTTCATGGAACATCTTCACGAGTTCGGCCATGCCGAAGACGCTCACCCTTGAGTCGGAAACAGTCTTAGGTTTCCGTTCAGGCGGCGTACCTGCGGGAGGTTGGCGCCTTGTCGGGGTTTTCCTCGCCTTCTTAACGGCCTTCTTTGTCTTCTTAGCTGAGGCTGATTTGGTCTTTGCTTTCTTGGTCTTATCAGGTTTTTTTGCCATAATGGGATCCAACTATTGTTTGATGACGATCGTCTGTTTGAATAACTTCTGCCTCAGGAATTGTTCGACCGCTTGAGCCGCACCTCTTTCGGGTATGCCTCCCGATGCCGTTATCAGGGTTCCGCCGAAAATGTCGTCGCGGTACGTTCCGATGACCTTCGCACCCGTCGAGTCGAGATACAGTCCGACGGTCAGTTTGTGGATGTCCTGACGCGTTGCGGTCACGCCTAACGTTGCATCGCTCACTGAGAACGCGCCCCCTATCGGCAGAAAGGTAATCTTCGGAGTGCCCGTGCCGCCGAACGTGGTCTGGAATTCGAGTTGGTCGACCATCGTCGGCGGACCCGTCACTTTGGTGACGTCCTTACCGTCGCCGCTGAGATTGGCGAAAAGCGATAGCTCGAGGAAGTCCTGGATGACCTTGTCCATTCCTACCCGGCCGGCGATCGGGTACACGAAGTTCTCCTGGACGATCGAGCGCTTGCAGTAATCCGCGTGAACCTTTCGGATCAGGTCTCCTGCATTGTCGGTGATCGTGAACTGGCGGTCATTCTGTCGTTGTCTGTCGAACGTGCCACTCAGCTTTAGTCCGACTTGAGTGGAGAGAGGAATAGGGCGAAGAAAGTTCACTTCAGGATCGACGTTGTTCGTCACGGTCCCCTGAAGGTCGAAGTTGTAGGCTATGCCGGTATGATAGAGCGTGCTCACCAATTCCTGGGCGAGCCCCGATAGTGTTCCAGGATCGAATGTGAGGATTGAGTCAGGTCGATTGTCATAATCCTTCGCGACTTGCCGGCCTATCGTGAACGACCGATCGTCGAGTTTCTTGAACGGCCGGCCGTCGAATGTCTTGAGGGGCTTGTTGTTACGTTCGTCCGTCAGAAATCCGAGCATCGACTCGATCAGCGCATTCCTGGTCTCACAGCGCACCTGGCGCACGATCTCGTACGTGGAAAGATGTGTGACATCATCTGGCAGCGGATGGATGGCACAGCCGCCGAGGAATGCGGAGGCGAGCAAGGCGCACGCCTTTCGTCCCGCCGAGAAGGTCATATGGCCAAGCCTTTTGAGTATCAATTCATTCTATGATTGAATTATTTCGTATGATCTACCGCCGGGTCAATCCTATCGCGACGACTGTCCACCTTCTTTCCACCATGGGGCGCGCAAGTGAGCGCCGAACAAGGGAGACCAAACATGACGAGGCGCGAACAAGGAAACGGCCGAGGCTAATTAAGCCGAAGAAGGCCCCTCCTTCCGTGGCGGAGCCGGGGGTTGCCGCAACAGTTTCGCAACACAACTGATCTAAGCTGTTGATTTCTTACGGTATAGAGCGGTTTCCGTACCTCGGATAGATTGGACTATGCGTAACATTGCTCGAGCAGGGGCTCCTGGTTGAGTGTGAATATTCGTCGAAGCGACATAGAAAATCTCGAACATGAGGACTGGGGACCAAGTCTCTGAGGGTCCGGGCTGGATTCAACTCCCACGGGCGAACCGACAGCCGTCATATGAAATATGCTCTCCGGCATCGTTTCAAATGCCTTTAATTCTCCTTTGTGGAGATCGTCGCGGTTGGCGGCGCACGGACCCTTATTTCGGGCAACGCGTCCTCAAAGCTATGCTCACCCCTCGCTGAGCCGCAGCCGTTGACCAATGAAAGGCGTGACCTCGACGCATCCGAGCAAATACTCGAACACTTCTTCGGCAAGCAAGCCGGCCCAATTCCGGAAACCGCCCGTTGTCAACAAGATGTACTTCATAGCCTACTTCTACCAAAGCGAGCATCGTTTAGAATAGGCCAATGATCAGCCGTGGGTGCAATCGCAAAATCTCCTTAACCGGCGAAGCTATTTCGAACGTTGGGAAACGTGTGGCCATTGGCTGGGCGCGAAGCACAAGCGCGGGCTATTTCCAGCGGACAGCTGTTTTGGAGTGGGAGTGGAATGGATATTGAGATTTTTGAAACGAAGGAGTTCTTGAAGGCGTTGCGATCAATGAAGATCACCGGCGGCCGCAAGAGCAAAGCGGCCGACCAAGTGCTGGCAATGCGTAGTAGCGTGGGATTGTTTGACGACCCGTTCCAAAGTCTTCGCAAAACCAAAAACGGCGAGAGCCGCATTAGCGGATGTGTGAAATACGATCTGTCGGATTTCTGCAGGCTGATCACCGTTGCGGGCAACGGTTGCGTATTTCTCCTGTTCGTTGGTGATCACGACGAGGCTGACGACTGGCTCGACAAGCACCGCGGGCTTACCATCGGCGCCGTTTCGGGACACTCGCTCGGCAAGACCAAGATTTCCGACACCGACAGCGGCGTGATCATCAGCAACCAGCCCGACAATTGGTCTGGCGAGTTAATCGATAGATTGCCGGAGGACCTGTCCGAGCGGTTATTTGGCGACCGTCCGTTCCGCGAGGTCAAGCTGATAAGACAGGTCCGAGCGGGAAGTCCAGACGATCTTATACGGCGCGCTGTGGAGCACATAGCAGACGAAAATCTTCGCGCGACTCTTTTCGACGTCCTTGTGCTCCTGAATGGGGGAGCGATCGAAGAGGCGGAGAACCGCGCTCTTCTCCATCTTGGCGCGTTCAAGCCTATCTCCGAGCTGTCCGCCGAGGAAGTGCTCGAACTGGACTTGGGGGATGGGGCGAGAAAGGTCCAACTCGGTTCAGTGGAATACAGCGAGTGGGTATCGCGCTTCATGGAGACCAGCCATCCGTTCGACTGGTTCCTGTTCATGCATCCGGAGCAGGAGCGACATGTCGCCGCCGATTATGCCGGTCCTGCCAAGCTATCCGGTGTGACCGGATCGGGAAAGACCAGTATCGCGGTCAAGAGAGCCGTCCGCCTTGCACGCGAGTATTCCGCCGACAGAATCCTCGTCCTTAGCTTGAACCGGGCTTTATGTGAGTTCATCTCAGAAATCGTAGATCATGCCTGCGGATCGGATGCAGCTTTAAGGGGGCGGATAGAAGTCAATTCGCTCTTCTCCGTCTGCCAGACCCTGCTGCGGGAGTTTGAGCCTCAGAATTCGAGGATCTATAGCGATGTGACTTGGGGCTTGGAGGAGCACAAGGACGAAGTCTATCGGGAGTTCTATCGTTGCCTGAGCAACGTGAGGGACGCAGAGGTGCTCCGTCCGATGCACCGGTTGCTTACCTCGCAATCAATCGACGCGGAAAAGTACATCTCCGAAGAGTTCGATTGGATCAGAAGCGCACTCCCGCGCGAGAATCGAAATGAGTACGCAGCAATTTTGCGGCAAGGCCGTGGTTACAAAATCTCAGAAAATCACCGACCCGCAATACTCCAAGGGCTTGCCGGTTGGGAGCGGAAGATGTCGGCAGTCGGCGTCATTGACTACATGGGCGTTGTCACTGCGGTCGCGAGACACATCGAAGAAATCGCTCCGCGATACCGGTCCATTATTGTCGATGAGGCGCAGGACTTTGGTAGCGTCGAGCTTTCGATTATTCGAAAACTCGTCGCTCCGGACAAGAACGATCTCTTTCTTTGCGGGGATGCAGCGCAGCACATCCTACCTAAACATCAATCATTTGAGGCAGCCGGCATCGACGTCAAAGGGAGGTCATCTCGGATCGTTCGCAACTACCGCAACAGCCGAGAAATATTGAGACTCGCTCATCAGATTCTCACCCAGAACTTATCAGAATCGCATTTTGAACAGGGGGAGCTGGAGATTTCGGACCCCGAACTTTCCTACAGGTCGGCTTCTGAACCCTTATTACTTGAGGCTGAGAATCTCAGCATGGAAATCGCCGCAGCAATAAAGCTGCTGGATGCAAACGATGAAATTGCGCAGCGCCGTGGGGCCAGCCACTCGGGTTGCATAGCCATCGTAGGCTACTCCGGTTTCGAGGTGCAACAATATGGAAACGAGATCGGCATTCCCGTTCTCGACGGAGCCTCGAAGTTTCTTCACGGTTCCCGGTTTCTTTCAGACTTGGAACAGACAAAGGGCTACGAATTCGACACGATGGTGATCGTCAACTGCGCGCACGGGCAGCTTCCACCGAGTGGAGCCCCGGAGCAGGAGGTCTTTCGCAACGCGAGCGAATTCTACGTCGCTATGACGCGTGCAAAGAACCAATTGATCCTTTCCTTTTCCGGAAGCGTCTGCAAATGGCTCGCGACGCTTCAAATGGAGGTTTCTCGATGGTCTGATGTTGTCGACACCGACGATCTGCCAGAGCTGGGCATTCCGGGCTTTCTCCAGGAATTTCCTGACGCCGAAAATCTGGACTTAAGCGCACTGACCGGAAGCGAGTTCGTCTTTACTCCGTACGCGCGTGGGTTCGAAGTCGATCTTCAGGAGAGACTCGAGGAGTTGGTTGACGGCCGAGGCATGATCCAAGCCGGTACACAGCGCAGGCTTAAGTGGAGGAATATCGGCAGTCTGCGCGACGACCTTCAATCCGGCGTCGGGGGATTGATCTGGGGACCGGTCGCCCGGAGCGTCATCCAGGATCGATTGACGGAGGCGGCTTTGGGTCTGAGACCCAGCATCCGTTCGAAACCTGCGCGTAGAAAATCTTCAATTCCACCTCAAAGTTCTTCAATTCCACCTGAAATAACAGCCTCGAACGAATCCTTGGATAAGCGGCTCGCCGGCCGAGACGGCGCGTCGAGCGACGGTCTGGGAGATCTTGGGCTCACGACGCGGCAGATGATGATCTTGCATTCTATGCACATAAAAACTCTGCAAGAGTTCCTACTTGCCAGCGACGCGTCTCTCTCGAAGCATCTGACCAAGGCCGTAATCGCAACGCTCAAGGATCGTGCTCGCAGGCTGGAGGGCCGACAATCTGCAGGAATTTCGGCTGAGATCGACCTCTCGGCGAGTTTTCCAAGGCATATTGAGGCGGTCCTTCGGAGGATGGGTGTAAAGCGAATTGACGATCTAAGCCGATTTTCAAAAAACGATCTGTGGTCTCAGACTCAACTGCGTAGCGGTGACGTTCAGACAATCCTTACATTTTGCCGCAGCCACGGGGTGGAGTTGAAGGATCTTTGATCGCTATCTCGTGTAGCGTAATTTAGACCAGAATGATCGCATGGGGAAAAACCAATGGGCGGCCGTAGCGCGATCGGATGGTTCGGCCGCGAGTTCGCGGCGACGCGCGCGCTCGTCAAAGAGCGGAGTCGTTGATCCCGTATCGCAAGCTGGCCGTTCCATGCTGCATCGAGTGCAATACAGAGTTCTTATCGAATATCGAAACTGCCGTTCGGCCCCTCTTCCGTCGTGGCGACGTGGTACATCGCGAGGAGAGATTTTCTCTGGCTCGCTGGCTTTCCAAGATATTGATCGGGGTGCACGTCAAAGAGACGAGCCTGCTGTTTGATCGTTCACAGCCTCACCGCGGGCCAATCATCGATCCAGGGGTTATCGACCACCTGCGCCAGTGTCATTTCGTCTTACAAAGCGCAAGGAAACGCGCCTCATTCGTCTGTCTCCATGGTAATTTCCCCTTCTCGTTCTATTTCCTACAAGGTTCGCGAGTACAGGAAGGGTCGCAAATTCGATCTCTCGACAAATATCGCCGGACAATCAATTGCGATAAGGGTCGGTCGACTGGGCGCCATATTCGTCAACGATGGCGGCTTTCAAATGCATGTCGGTTCGAAAGGACCCTTCGAGCTGGCACGCGCGGAGTTGTCGGAATCCAGCTCCGGAAAATTGCAGCACGGGTGCACTACCAGGCGTCTCTGAGGGACGCGCTTCATTTTCTTTGACGCTCGAGAATGAGGAGCAAATCCAAGTCGAACAGCTCCATGTATAGTCCTTTTATGGATATCTGCCGGCGAGCGATGAACTACGGATATTCACTCAATTAAAAATCGATGGAACGCGAATGTACAATCATATTCGCCTAACTCAACAGAGACCAGAGAGAGGCTATCCAAAAGGCGAAGGCATGTGACCGGCCGCACTCGGTCGATGGAAAAGGAGATTTTGAAATACAATAAAGGAGGTCGATGGCACGTGGACCGTCTTGGGGACGCTGACAGGAAGCTCCGATTTGCCTCACCGGGGGCCTTGCCGTCCGACAAGCGCTGCTGTGAGCAGTTGAAGAGTTTTGCCAAAGGACATTGGGTCACCTCGCTCAAGCTGCCATCATACGGGGCGAGGGCATGACGGTGATGACCGTACCGCTGTTCATCAGCACGATCAGACCACGCTCGGCGCCGGTCACGTCAAGATAGGTGCGGACCTGCGAGCGGTAGTGCTCAATCGACTGATGATCGGGGTTCACGTCGCTTTTCCAATCGACGATCACGGCGGGGCGACCGTCGCTGCTGACCGTTAGGGCATCCGCGATGCCCGCCGTTGCCACAAGGTCGGTGTCTTCGCCCCGGATGGCATAGACCGGAAACTCGGCAAGCAGTGTGGGCCGGAGCACAGCGATTTGAGGGAGCGCAAGCGTCCGCACGACACAGTCCGCCAGTTCCTCCGGCGCGAGTCCGGCTGCCGGATCGCCTGCCGGAATCCTGCCGAGAGCCCGGATAAGCCCCTCAGCCCGTGTGGCGAGCGCCGAACGA
The DNA here is from genome assembly GCF_052076025.1 of Bradyrhizobium sp. 956_D2_N1_4. Classification (NCBI taxonomy): domain Bacteria; kingdom Pseudomonadati; phylum Pseudomonadota; class Alphaproteobacteria; order Hyphomicrobiales; family Nitrobacteraceae; genus Bradyrhizobium; species Bradyrhizobium sp. 956_D2_N1_4. The sequence goes on from NZ_CP197237.1 coordinate 8,250,281, forward strand.
CTCTCATCGGTCTCGCCCGTCAGGATCTCTTCCATCAACTTATGCAGGATGAGGCCGCGTTCGCGGCCTCCTTGCACGGGAGCGGGGGCTTCGGGCTCAGCGGAAGGGCCATGATCCGAGCTGATCGAGATGTCGGCTTCCTTCTGCTGCAATGCCGTGCCGGTTGCATTCTCGTCGCGGCTCGGTGCGAGCCAGGTCAATCGCACCTGCCGGTTAGCGATCGCCTTGGCCTCAGCGGCGAAGCTCTCGCGAGTCTGATTGTTAGTGGTGCTACCCAAAGCGACGATCGGGTCGAGCGGCAAATGGGACGCATCGAGGGCGGGAAGCGCAGTCAGCGACAGGTCGACCAGATTGATCCAGGCAGACTTAGAAGGCGTTGTCATTCGGCCTGCAATATTGGCTCTGACTCACTTTTGATGCAGTTCGAGGGATGTCTGGCGCTTTGATTTGGGGGAGAATCAGCGCCATGCAGCAGGCACTCCAGCGCTCCAGTCTGGTGCCGAGTGGATTTGTTGTAGAGAGTGCGTACTACGAAGGTGATAAGGCTGTTATTGCGGTCCGGGCGTCGGGAAGCATTGGTCTGTGCCCATCTTGCGGAACGGTTTCCCGACGCGTCCATAGCCGATACCGGCGTCGTGTGACTGATCTTCCCCTTTCGGGGCGGATCGTACAGCTTCTGGTGATTGCTCGTCGCTTCCGTTGCGGCGCCGTCCTATGCGGGCGCCAAATCTTCACCGAGCGCTTCGCCGAAGGGGTGCTGGCACCGTCGGCGCGACGCACGGCAAGGCTGGACTCTATCGTCCATCACCTCGGTCTGGCACTTGGCGGTCGACCGGCAGCAGGCTTCGCAAAACGGCTAATGCTGCCGGTGAGCAAGGATACGCTCCTTCGCGTGGTCCGACGCCGTAGCCGTCCGCCAGCTGATCCGCTCAGGGTTATCGGCATTGATGATTGGGCCTGGCGGCGCAACCACAGATACGCCAGCATCATCTGCAACCTGGAGCGGCGCCGAGTAGTCACCCTGCTCCCGGATCGGGAGCCCGCAACTGCCCAAGCCTGGCTCGCTGCTCATCCCACGATCGCGATCGTTGCCCGTGACCGTGGTGGGGGATATGGCGAAGCGACAGCAAGAGCCTTACCGCATGCGGTACAGGTTGCAGATCGTTGGCATCTGATGGAGAACGCCAGTCGGGCCTTCCTCGATGCCGTTCGCAAATCGATGCGCCAGATACGCACAGTGATCGGCGCGACCACGATTGATCCCAAGCTGCTAACAGCCGCAGAGCGGATCCAGTATGAGGGTTATCTGCGCCGCGAGGAGACCAATGCGGCTATCCTGGCTCTGTCGAAGAATGGCATACCCATCAAGCAGATCGTGCGTCAGACTGGTCACAGCAGGCAGCTGGTACGGCAGGCGATTCGCGGCGAACGACACGATGTCTTCCGGACCCGGCAAAGTTCGTTGGACTTACACTTGCCGTGGCTCGACGATCAGTGGGCGTCCGGCTGCCGAAACGGGGCTGAACTTTGGCGTCGTTTAACGGCGCGTGGCTTCAGAGGCTCGCTCCGCGTCATCAGCGAGTGGGCGACCCGCAGACGAAGGGCTGAAAAGCCCGACGCACGAAAACTTCAGCGGATTCCATCGGCCAGAACGATCGCGCGCCTCATGACAATCGGCGGAGATCTGCTCACGAAAGCAGAGACCGTCACGGTCGCGGCAATCGAAGCTGGCGTACCATCCTTGGTCGAGGCTCGCGAGATCATCGCCGAATTCCACTTGATGATCCGGCGCAGAGCCGAAGCAGGGCTCACGCCGTGGATCGACCGCGCCCGCGCCAGTCTCGTGACTTCCTTCGCCAGCGGCGTCACGAAGGATGAAGCGGCGGTTCGGGCGGCAATCACTTCGCCCTGGTCCAACGGACAGACTGAAGGTCAGATCACCCGCCTCAAGCTCGTGAGAAGGCAGATGTACGGTCGCGGGAAAATCGATCTCCTTCAGGCCAGGCTAATCGGTGCAGAATAATCGGAGCTGCACCAAAATTGCGTCAGAGCCCAATATTGACCCCCTAAGCCGGGGGATCGGCGTCCAAAATTGACCCCCTATAGGTTGGTCTGTTGCGCTGCCTGCTTTGGAATGAAGCAGGTGGTCGAGGATGCTGATCGTGGAGACGATTGCGCGGATTCGGCGCGAGCACTTCATCAAGGGCAAGACGATCAAGGAGATTGCCCGTGACCTGAAGGTGTCGCGGAACACGGTCCGGAAGGTGCTGAGGTCAGGAGAGACCTCCTTCGAGTACGAGCGGCAAGTGCAGCCGCGGCCAAAGCTGGGACGATGGGCAGTAGAGCTCGACGGACTGCTGGCGGCGAACGCGGCCAAACCGGCTCGTGAACAGCTGACGTTAATCCGGATCTTCGAAGAGCTGCGCAGCCGTGGCTATGACGGCGGCTACGATGCGGTGCGGCGTTACGCCAGGCGGTGGAGCAAGGAACGCGGGCAATCGACCGCGGCTGCTTATGTCCCGCTAAGCTTTGCCCCAGGCGAAGCCTACCAGTTCGACTGGAGCCACGAGGTGGTCTTGCTGAGCGGCACCACGGTGATGGTGAAGGCCGCCCATGTCCGGCTCTGTCACAGCCGCATGCTGTTCGTGCGGGCCTATCCGCGGGAGACGCAGGAGATGGTGTTCGACGCCCACGACCGGGCGTTCGCCCTGTTCAAAGGCACCTGCACCCGCGGCATCTACGACAACATGAAGACCGCCGTAGAGACGATCTTCGTCGGTAAAGGGCGTCTCTACAATCGCCGCTTCCTGCAGATGTGCAGCCACTATCTGGTCGATCCGGTCGCCTGCACGCCAGCGTCGGGCTGGGAGAAGGGGCAGGTCGAGAACCAGGTCGGGCTGGTCAGGGAACGCTTCTTCACGCCGCGGCTGCGGTTCAAAAACCTCGACGAGTTAAACGCCTGGCTGCTCGACAAATGCATCGCCTACGCCAAGGTTCATCGCCATCCGGAGCTGGTCGATCAGACGATCTGGGAAGTGTTCGAAGCCGAACGCCCCAAACTCGTTCCCTATGCCGGCCGCTTCGACGGCTTCCATGCGGTGACGGCATCGGTCTCGAAGACCTGCCTGGTGCGCTTCGACAACAACAAGTACTCGGTCGCAGCCAGCGCAGTCGGACGACCGGTCGAGGTTCAAGCCTATGCCGATCGCATCGTGATCCGTCAGGATGGACGCATCGTTGCCGAGCACCCGCGATCCTTTGGCCGCGGCGATACCGTCTACGACCCCTGGCATTATGTGCCGGTGCTCGCCCGCAAACCCGGCGCCTTGCGCAACGGTGCTCCCTTCAAAGACTGGGTGCTGCCAGCCGCGATCGAGCGGATCCGGCGCAAGCTTGCCAGCACCGACGACGGCAATCGGCAGATGGTCGACATCCTCAACGCGGTGCTGACTGACGGTCTGCCCGCGGTGGAAGCGGCCTGTGCCGAAGCGCTCAGTCACAGCGTCCATTCGGCCGATGTCGTTCTCAATATCCTGGCCCGTCAACGTGAACCCGCCCCACCGGCCAACATCATGACGCCGGCCGCACTGACGCTCCGTCATGCACCGATCGCCGATTGTGCCCGCTACGACAACCTCCGGAGGACCATCTGATGGAACGAACCCAAATCTTCGACCTCATGGGCGAACTCAAGCTCTACGGCATGAAGGCTGCCTTCGACGAGATCATGGCAACTGCCGTCAAGCGCCAGCACGAACCTCAGCGCATTGTCGGCGACCTGCTCAACGCCGAGATCAACGAGAAGCAAGCCAGGTCGATCAAATACCAGCTCACCATTGCCAAGCTTCCGCTTGCCAAGGACATCGCCGACTTCCAGTTCGACGGCACGCCGATCAATCAGACACTCGTCAATGATCTTGCTGGCGGCGGCTTCATCGCCCAACAACGCAACGTCGTGCTGGTTGGCGGCACCGGCACAGGCAAAACCCACCTGGCCATTGCCATCGCCAGAAGCTGCATCCGATCCGGTGCCCGCGGCCGCTTCTTCAACGTAGTCGACCTCGTCAATCGCCTCGAGACCGAGACCCGCAACGGACGGCAAGGACGGCTCGCCGAGCATCTGACCCGGATGGACTTCATTGTGCTGGATGAACTCGGCTATTTGCCCTTCGCCCAGTCCGGTGGCCAGCTTCTCTTCCACCTCGTCAGCCGGCTCTATGAGCGCGCCTCCGTCATCGTGACCACCAATCTCGCCTTCGGCGAATGGCCGAGCGTGTTCGGCGACGCCAAAATGACCACCGCGCTGCTCGATCGGTTGACCCATCACTGTGACATCGTCGAGACCGGCAATGACAGCTGGCGCTTCAAAAGCCGCGACGACGATCACGCCACCCGCGCTCGTCTCGTCTCCGCTATCCCGGCCAGCTCCAACGAGCCGAGCGCTACCGTCAAACCGCGGCGCACGAAGGGGTCAAAATTGGACGCCGATGAGGGGTCAAATTTACAGGCCGATTGACATCGACGTCCGTCAGCTTCGACTGACTTCGCGCAGGCAGCTGGCGCAAGAAGGTCGAAAAGCGCCTCGGCCGCTAGAGCCGCGGTTGCCAGCGTAGTCTTCCTCCCGAGAGTGACGCGTCAGGCTCGCTCGGAAAATCTGGTGAAGGCGGTCAACGCCTGAAGGCGGGGTTCGACTTCGCGGAGATAGATCTCGTTCTTGAGGAATGCGATCTCGTCGGCCACCGCACTCTCATCTACGTCGACGTACCAGGACCGGGGCCGACCGTCGCTCCCGTCGGACCAGCGGTAGCCGCGGCGCTTCAAAACGTCTTTAAGATCGAACGGCGATTGATCAGCCCATATCCGCATGGTCTTTTTCCGCGCCTGCTCGAGCAGCGAAGCGAGCGCCGGCGCCCCAGTCGTCGATAGCTCTAGTGCGAGTATCTCGAGCAGCGCATGGCAGTCATCGACGGCCCTGTGAGCCTGGTGGAAGAAGCCGGCGCCGTTCAAAAGGTAGCCGAGGCGCGAACCTTCGAAACCGTGCTTTCGCCAATCGACCTCGGTGGCGGAACACCCCCATGCCTTGCGCTCGAAGATAGGCCAGTAACGTTCGGCGAATTTGCGATCGAACCCAGAATTGTGGGCGACGACGATCACGGCGTCGTCAACGAAGGTGGTGACGGCTGCCTCGTCTATCTTATGCCCAGCCACCATGTCGGCAGTGATGCCGGTAAGCGCGGTAATTTCGGGAGGGATCGGTGCGGACGGTTCGTTGAAGGCGGAGAATGTGTCTTTGACGCAGGTGATCCTGCCGTCTGGCAGATAGTCGAATTTCACCATTCCGAGTTCGATGATCTCGTCCTTGCGATGATCGAGGCCTGTCGTCTCGGTGTCCAACAGGATGGCGGTCTTGGCGTCCTGACCGGCAGACGGAGCGATCGGAAGCCGTGGGACAAGCCGTCGAAGGACGCGATAGTCGGGCGACCGGCCCAACGCCTCCGCCATGGCTGCGAGCGCGGCAACGTCCTGGGACGCTTCGTCTGCGTGGGGCATGGACGACGGTTAGCACGCGGACGAGACGTCATGTAGCGCCTTCCTAGCCGGCGGACTCAGGCCTCTCGCTCAGATCGCTGGTTCGGCCTCATCCTTCTTGACGCCTCGCGCTACGATCTTGAGCGCCCCGTCGGGCAGCGGACGCTGTAGCGATTTGGCTTCTTCCCAAGGCGCACTCAGCCACACGTCCACCTCGGCGGATGTCGTCAGGATAACGGGCATCGCCATGGGATGAATCTGGCCGACCTCGGCATTCGCATCGGTGGTGAGGAAGGCAAACAGGTCGTTCGTGGTCTCGCCTTCTTTCACCTTCCGGACCGATGTCCAGTTCGTCCAGAGGCCAGCCAAGCAGGCGAGGGGGCGGGTCTCGTCAAGGGCGAACCAGATGTCGCCGCCGGCGGCCTTGTTGAACTCGCTGAATGATGTAAAGGGCACGATGCAGCGATGCTCTGTGCCATGCCACCGCTTCCAGTGGCTGCTGTCCAGTCGACGAATGTTCGTGGTGCCGGTGTCCGGCTCCATCCGGAGCAGCTCCTTGAAGTCCACTGCCTTGCCCTTGGCTTCGAGCTTCTCGGCTCGCTTCTTGGTCGCTATCAGCAGCGCCTGCGCCGACGACGGCATGCCCCACCTCGCGGTGACGAGTTCGCGGCCGTTGGGACCAGTCCGGACGATCGGCGCCCTGTAGTCCGGAAACACGCCGGGCATTGGCGCGAGGTTACCGACGTATCGGTTGACTACGCGGAACAGCGCGCTAATGGCAGCTTGGTTGGTGGTGATGGAGTACAGATTGCACATCGTTGGGTGTCCGGAGCGGCTTGGCGGGAGACGCGACATCAGTCGCGGACGGCTTGCTGCATTTGCGACGTCGGATCACGAGGTCGTGGACGGCTGCGGCCCCTCCAGAAAGAGAATCCACCCGATCCAAGCGTGCGTCCAATAGGCTACCAAGTTCGATGCTTCTTCTCGATCTTCATGAGAAAGCGCGGTTCTTGGGGAACCGCATCTAGAATTTTGTCGAATACAAATCGAAGCGAAAAACCTAGGTAATCAAGGAGATCTTCAGCGTGATAAACGACGCCGGTCATCCGCGCGACCGACTTATGATGGTAGATGTCGTTACGGGCTTCGCGGACGGTTTTGAATTTTCTCTTGAAGTGCGAAACCGAGAGGCGATTCTTATTCCTGTTGAAGATGGGCGCGAACAGCGCCCAGTGTTCTTCGATCAATCGGGAGACTTGGGCCAGTTCGCAACATTCCAGGAATTGGAAGCCATTTTCGCAGTCGTTGACAATGTCTCTTGTTAGCTCTGCCCCATCTATCGAACGGATCAATTGGGCGATTGCATTCGCGGTGTCGCGACTGATCGTCTGAGAGCCAATGGTCCTCACATCACGGGGATCTTGGCGAGCACGGATTTTTTCGTTGATCTGGCTCCACCAGGTTTTATCGCCATAATACTCTTCAAGTTTGACCGCGACGGTTGAGCGGAAGGCGGTCTCGAACGAATGAAAGATCGGAAACAACTGGGCGTGCTCCGCGACCTTTCGGTTGTAAACTTGGAAGATCGCCGGTCGCCAATCCTTCCCCCGAGAGAGTTGTTTCCCAAGAGTTCCATTCTTGACTTCGACGAGGGAGGCTTCCATCAGGTAGGGGCTAACTAGCGATAAATCCCGCTTGAAATCGTCCACTTGCCCTGGCGTTGGTGTGAATGGAAGATAGTTCACAAAAAAATTGATTAAGAATTCGTGTGAAGTATCAGCCATTTACTAAGAATACCGCGCCGCATGAAACCTTGACAAGTGGCCGGGCGTTCCCCATAACAGCCACCTTCACTCCGGGAGAGTTATCGCTTCGGGGATATTTGCCGCAAGGCCTCGACCTGAGTCTAAACTAACTTATTCTGAAAGGGCTCCCGAAAGGGGGCCTTTTCTACTTTTGTCGCCATCGCAGAAACTTGCGTGCCATCTGTCTGATCGACCCAGGCTTGGTTAGGATTGCACATGCTCAAGGCTCCGAAGTGGTTTGGCGGGAGCGCGATGCCCGTTGCAGAAGCTACATTTGCTGCAGCGGAGGCGGCTGGCCAGGTCGTGGACGAAGGTAGTCGGCGGATGGCGCAGCGCCGCCAGATCGACGTCGCGCTTGGTCTTGCACCGCGAGCACTCGATCTCAAACCAGGCGTAGCCGCCGTTGACGGCCTGGTCGACGGCCGGCGAGGGGTCGATCGGCCCGCCATCCGCCCACATTCGCCCATTCCAGGATTCGCAGAGCAACTGGTCGGCCTGACGGATGAGAGCTTTGCCTTTGGTGCGGGTTTCGGCGGCCTGCCCCGCGAGAATCGTTGTCATCGCGCGTGAGCGGCCGAGCTCCTTGGCGAGCGCCCTGCGATCGCCTCCGGATCGGGGCGTGGGGTGGCGTTTGGGGGCCAAAGCTGATCCCGCCGGCTACGGCATGTCGTAGGACGGCCAGCAGCCGTCTTCCTCATGGCGACCGGTCCGCTGCGTGCACGTGTTGTCCAGCAGGCGCTGGCCGACGTCCCTCCAGATTGCGTCCGGACCGTACAGGCGGGTGGCGTCGACCTTCTGGATTTCGACCGTCCTGCCGCAGCGCCGGCAGCCCACCCTCAGAATATGCTGAGGAATTTGGCTCGGTCGCAGCGCCCCTCCGGAGGGGCCCGACCTGCTCTCTGCGCGAGGGTCGTCCAGAAGCGCCTGCCAGTATTCCGGCGGCAGATTAGCTTCCGGAGCCAATCCGGCCTTCGGAGGCATGTTCCTGCCGACGAGAGCGGCCATCTTATCCATCTCCTTCAGGTTCGGCATGCGCCAACTGGCGGGCCGGTCCGTCATGCCTCAATAGAACATAACAAGAACAAAGGAGTCGATAGCCGGTGTGAAAAATATCCTCTTGTGGGCCCGTCCATGCTGTCGGAACCATGCTCTCCCGTTCGTCTTGAATCCGAGCCGTCCCGAACTGGAGTTCTGCGTAACATGGCCCCGAGAGCCAACTGGAAAGGCTTCTTGCGTCTGTCGCTCGTCACCTGTCCGGTGGCTCTCTACCCGGCGACATCGGAATCCGAAAAGATCTCGTTCAATCAGCTCAATCGAGCGACAGGTCACCGGATCAAGTACGTGAAGGTCGATGCCGATACAGGTGACGAGGTCGCGAACGAGGACATAGTCAAGGGCTACGAACTCGACAAAGGACAGTACATCGAGGTCACCAAGGAGGAGCTCGAGGAGCTGGCGCTGGAGTCGACGCGGACCATCGAGATCGACGAATTCGTCGACAAGGCAGACATCGACCCACGCTATCTGATCCGTCCGTACTACCTGCGTCCCGACGGCAAGGTCGGTCACGACGCCTTCGCGGTGATCAGGGAGACCATCCGGGAGATGGACAAGGTGGCGATCGGCCGCGTGGTTCTCACCAACCGCGAGCACATCATTGCGCTCGAGCCGATGCACAAAGGCCTGGTCGGTACGCTGCTGCGCTACCCCTACGAGGTCCGCTCCGAGCAGGAGTACTTCGACGAGATCCAGGACGTCAAAGTCACCAAGGACATGCTCGACCTCGCAAGGCACATCGTCAACCAGAAGACGGGCACGTTCGACCCCGAGAAGTTCGAGGATCACTACGAGACCGCGCTGGTCGACCTGATCAACCAGAAGCGCGCAGGCAAGACCATCCGCCCGAAGGAGCGGCCCAAAGGCGAAAACGTGGTCGATCTGATGGAGGCGCTGCGGCAGAGCGTCGGTCGGGAGGCTGCGCCGGCGAAGGCAGCAAAGCCCGCCAAGAAGCCGCGCAAGGCTGCGGCGGGCCAGAAAGAGATGTTGATGCCGATCCAAGGCAAGAAGCCGGCGAAGGAAGCAGCGGCGAAGAAACCCGTGACGGGCCAGCGGCGGAAGTCGGCTTAGGCGGTTGATGTCCGGGGCGCCGCGGTGCGTCAGGAAGCTGCGGCCCAACGCGCGATAAAGTGCTTCAACCGGACGCTTCGATGACCTTCACCATCGGCATTATCTCGGATACGCACGGCCTGCTCAGGCCGGAGGCTCTTCGCATGCTGGCCCATGTCGACCACATCATTCACGGCGGCGACATCTGCGATTCCGAGATCATCACCGCGCTGCGGAGAGTTGCCCCCGTCACGGCAATCAGAGGAAACGTGGATACTGGCGAGTGGGCTACCGAATTTGCCGAGACTGAGTTCGTACGGCTCGCCGGACGGCAGTTCTACGTTCTGCACGACCTCAACACCCTGCAGGTCGATCCCGTAGCTGAGGGCATCGATGTCATTGTTTCCGGCCACTCCCATGTGCCGAAGATCAACACCGTAGACGGCTTGCTTTATGTGAACGCAGGAAGTGCAGGGCGCCGACGCTTCAAGCTACCGATCACGCTTGCGACCCTCGAAATCACGCTCGACGGACTGAAACCGATCATCCACGATCTTGAAGTCGGATAGGCCGCGCCGCGGCACGTCCAGTCAGGCGACACTTTCGGCGCCGTTTCGGCCGCCTGGGCGTCGAGCCAATCGCGGACCGATGGATGCGGATAGATGCCGGGCAAAGTACGCACTCTATCGCAAGTCATGGTCCCGATTGGCCTAAGCCGCAACACTTCCGCTCGCGGAAATCAGCAAATCCGCCGGAATATGGAAGCGTTCGCGCAGACGCTTCACCATCGTCATGCTCAATTCGCGCTTGCCGGACATGACCTCACTGACGCGACTCGCAGTGCCCAAAAGCGGCACAAGATCAGCGCGCGTCAAACCATGTTGCTCCACCAGATAGGTCAGCAAATCGGGCAACGGCGGCGCTTTGCGCGGCCAGCGCGCGCGTTCATACGCCTCGATAAGGCGAGCCTGAGCTACCATGCGCGCTCGATCGGCAGCCTCGTTAGATTGCACCAGCTTGCCGACAAGCGCCTTGGCCGCCTCATGATCGGCCTGGTTCTGGATAATTATCAATGTTGCCTTCATCACACCGTCTCCGCGTCCACCTTGTCATAGTCTTCATGACTGCCGAAAAAGCGGATCATCAACACGCCATCACGATATTGAACCATGGCGATCAGGCGGTAGTCATTGGCCTTGATGTTGAATACCACACGTCCGCCTTTCAGGATGCTCGCCTTGGGATGCGATCGCTTCACCTGATGCGGCGTCCGCCAGTCCGAAGCCTCCGCAATCGCCAGCCATGCCCTGTATTGAGCGCGCGCCGCATCGATGCCCCGATGACCAGAGCGCTCGGCAAAATAGCGCTCAACAATGTCCGTGCCGATCACCAGCATGAAAAGGATACTACCGTCGATTTCCAAAAAATGGAAGGGGGTATTTCCATTTTTGGGAAACTCATGCCGCCCGCCGATAGCAAGATCGTCTTGCATTCGGGCTAATTCACGATTCGTTCGGCTTCGCACTTTCGCGGCGAAGCCGAAGCCCGCCGCGAAGCATTTATCTGATGCCCCCGGCGCCGTGGCGCCGGATAAACGGGCAGCTACCCGCCTAGGGACACTTTATCAGGGGACACGTTTTCCCCGTGGCCGCACTCGTCGCCGCTGACGCGCCGGGCATAGTTTGTCCCCTAGCAGCTCTCCAACCTCTGCTGGAATCGCTAAGTCGAGATTCTACCGACGCGCGCAGAGACACGCCGACATCGAGCAAAGTGCATCCTCTAAGGCTGATGCATCTGGGTGCGACGTGGAAGCCGTGCGTTGCGCAGGTACTTCTGGCCTTCCTGTCCTCAATCAGACCCAGTTCTCGACTCTAACCCCCGGCATACGAGTAAACTCGCGCATGTTGTTAGTGACGATGATCAATCCTTCGCTGCGGGCATGTCCACCGATCTGCATGTCATGAGGACCACAGGGCGTTCCCACACGCTCGAGTTCTGCCCGGACCTGACCGTAATGCGCGGCCGCCTTGTCCGCAAATGGCAGCACGTCAAGACGCGCCACGAAATGCTCGATAGCCGTTAGATTGTCGGCGCGGCGTGCGGATTTCTCTGCGCCATAATGCAATTCGCCAAGCGTGATGCTTGAGATGCAGAGTTGTTCGGCCAGTGCATTGAACTTTTCGCGTAGTTCCAGTGGATAGTTCTTTATGACGTAGATGCAGATGTTCGTGTCGAGCATATAGGTGAGCATCAGAGCGGCTCGCGCTTCTCGGCTGCCGGCTGTCCACGCTCAACCATGAAATCCCCGCTGACGCGCGGTCCGTGCTGAAACAGATCATCCCATCGTTTGCCTTGAGGCACGATCACGCGGCTGCGGCCAATCTTCAGAATGTCAACCTGATGCACATTCTCTGGAAAGGCGACTGCCTTGGGCAGGCGGACGGCTTGGCTGCGATTACTGATGAACACCGTCGAGGTCGTCATGCTGCTTCCTAGTGTATATCCAAATGGGATATACATAGACCAGCGATGATATTTTTACAAGACCGCCCTGTCTGCCACTGAGTCCCCAGGGGCGGAATCCAAGTTCCGAACGTGGAGAGGGGAGCGTCCGACGCTCCGATCCGCCATCAAGGTTCGTTCTCTCGTTCGGAATCGGCAAGGAGATCGGCAAAAATCGGGGTGAAAAACCTCTCCGACATACCTGAAAATGATGCAATATTATGCTGCTATAGCTGAATCGCGAAGGCAGAAAAGATCGGCAAAATGAACAGTATCGTCCACATGGAACCGATGCTTCCGGACCTTGATCCCGGCCTCAGTGATCAGGTACTCGCTCTGGTCGAGAAGTCCAGCTCCTTCAGCGGAGGCCTCAACGCGTCGCTTAAAGCTTCCGTCGGCGACTTCGTCAGGGCGGTGAACTGCTACTACTCCAACCTCATCGAAGGTCACGATATCCATCTCGCCGATATCGAGCGAGCGATGAAGAACGACTACTCGAAGGAGCCGAAGAAGCGGGACCTTCAGCTCGAGGCTAAAGCTCACATCGAAGTGCAGGGGATCATCGATCGCGGAGAGATGCCGTCTCCGGCTTTGTCGGTCGAGGGCATCTGCTGGATCCACCGGGAGTTCTGCAGCCGTCTTCCTGACAGTCTGCTAACAATCGAGGACCCCGTCACGAAGGTGACGATCCGCATGACGCCTGGCGAACTCAGAACGCGACACGTAAAGGTCGGCGAGCACCTCGCGCCGGGGCCAGCTGCGCTGCCAGCGCTTCTTGCTCGTTTCGTGCAGGCCTATTCTTCGCCGATGCTCAGCAAAACGCAGCGGATTCTGGCGGTTGGGGCCGGTCATCACCGTCTGGCCTGGATACATCCCTTCATGGATGGGAACGGCCGCGTCACGCGCCTCCTGTCGCATGCGCTCCTGAAAGAACTCGGCATTGGCTCGGAGTTGTGGTCCGTATCGCGCGGCCTGGCGCGCAACGTCGGCCGCTACAAGGAACTGCTGCAGGCCGCGGACGAGCCTCGTCGCGGAGATCTGGACGGGCGCGGCACCTTGACCGAAGCTGGCCTTGCCGAATTCTGCCGGTTCTTCCTTGAGGTCTGCATCGATCAGATCGACTTTATGAGGTCTCTGCTGAATCCCTCCGAGCTTATGAACCGCGTCGAGGTCTGGGCGGACGAGGAGGTTCGAGCCAAGCGTCTTCCCAAGGGTTCATGGCGACTCCTGCGGGAAGCTATCCTGGTCGGAGAGTTTCCGCGCGCACGCGCTGTCGAATTGACAGGTTACCAGGACAGGCAGGCGCGCACGGTACTCGGCGAGTTGGTCGCGAAAGGCCTCCTAGTGTCCGATACGCCGAAGGGCCCTGTCCGTCTTGGCTTCCCGTCGACCGTCTTCGAGCGCTGGTTTCCTGGACTGTACCAGTCGCGTCCGTCGATCGTCGCCGAGGCGAGCAAGACCCCAGCCCCGACCACAGCCAGCGACGGAGAGAAAGCCAAGGTGGCTGAGGAATTGAGCTCGCGCATGGCGCGGCGGGGCTGGGCGGTCCCGGACAATTTCGCAGAGACGATCACCATCTATGCCGACGAGAGCGCCCTCGCTGCCATGCTGGAACAGGTCTGGCGAGCCAGCACGCTCAAAGACCTGCTCTACGGGCACCAGATAGTCATGCCGGGAATGGCGAACGACTAGGCCGAGTAGAGGGCCTACTTTGCCCCGATTAGGGGACGTACTTGTAGGGGACGAACTATTCCCGTGCGGCCAGCCACGGCTCCACGCGCCGGCGTGCTGAAGCTCTTTCTTGACCGCCATGAAATGCCGACCCTGCTGCCTGGCTAGAGCGAACACGAATGAGACGACCAGCCTCGTCCTGGCGTCCAATCGACCTCGCTCTCGTCTCCTCGCGCCATCGCGGAGACCTTCATTACGAACGGCTCAATCTCGGCAACCATATCAGCGAAGGACTGCGCGTCGGTGGTCGCCAACTTTCTGAGGAAGTTTTTCCAGCCGGTCTCTCCGGTCTGTGCGAACGCAAATAGGAAGGACTCGGGCACGACGGTCGGCAGTTCGGTGCCGCGCTGGCTGAACGTAGCCCTGAAGGCTTCGGCTACAGCCGTGCCTATGAACGGAACCTTTCGTGATAGTTCGCGGACGTCGTAGAAGTCCTTGAAGCGCGAGGTGCCGGTGCCAAGCGATACGATGGCCTCGAATTTCTCGGCCAGCATAGTTTCCGGCGTATAGCAAAGGATCTCCGGAGCAGTCGTCCCGTCGAGAACTGTCGGATAACGCATCTTCATTGGCGCTGGCGACACCACGTTGCCGTGCACGATCTCTATCTTAAGCGGAATCTGCATCGAACCAATTTTGGCGACGCCCGATATCTGATGCCCCGGCTCCTCGTGGGCCTGATTGATCTCGACAACGGAGAACGACATCGGGTCGAACGAGATCGCATCTGCGTCGCCCGGCTCCGTTGTAGCGATGGTGCGGATAACATCCAAGGCTTGGGCTGCCGTCAGTTTGTCGAGTCCGAGCATATCCATGTCTCGAGTGGCGCGTCCGAAGCTTCTCGTCACTGCCACGAGTGCCATGGCCCCCTTCAGCACCAGCCGATCACGCAATGCGGAATGCGCCAGCCGGGCCAGGAAGCGTTCGAACACGTAGCGGCGCGTCAGCAGTTCGTGAGAGATCCCGAGTTTCCGGGATTCGTTGAGGATACGCTGGCGCGTGCTGTCGGCGAGAGCATCCTTGTTCATCGCATCGGCCTCGGGATGAGAGGTTGAATTTCTTCGGCAGCACGCACCGCGGACTCAACGGACTTCGTCCATCCCAGTTCGCGGGCGATTTCGAGTACCAAATTCAGATCGCCGCCGGAGGCGGAGTAGTCCTTGAGCGTTTTCATAGCCGGCTCGTCGCCGAGCTTGGTACGGTAGCGCAGCATGTCGACGACGGTGCGGGCTGGGCTTGTGATCCTCACGGGCACGCCCGCGATCTCTACAGTATCGACGCCGATGCTGCGGGCGGCTTCACTCCAGTGCACCAGTCTGACGGGATCGCGCGCCGCGCCGACCACCTTCATGGTTTTATTCCCAACGGCGTAGAAGATGGCGTCGGGATTTTCGTCCGAAAGACGGTGATACAGAGCGGCCGAGCTCAAGCAGACGACGCCACCAGGATTGAGGAGGGTTGTCGCCGCGAAGCCAGCGCCTTCGGGCAAATCGGCATTTGGAGCCATGTAGATACCGCGGGCATAGAGGACTGCCGATCCGGCCTCGACGGCTCTGGCTAGGGTTTGCGGATGCACGCCGGCAGCGACAATGTCGGACCGCACGCGCAGTCGATTGCCGCTTAGCAAGCCAGCAAGGATTTCGGCGGAGGAATTTGAAGGCGCTTCGCGGCTCTGAGGCATGGAATGGACCATGTGACTTTAGACAAGAAAAGATTATATTATCTTGCGGAAAATCACAATAGCCATTTGGTTGTCACCCCGAGGCGGCTCCAGCAGCAGCGTCTCTGGGTTCTGACAGTCATTCCGAACCGAACCCGTGCAAATGCGTGAGTCCCCTTTGATGAAGTTCACGATCCTCAAATTAGGCCCCAATTTCGTCCTCGACGTCAGCCCTCCGATAGAACGTCGCCCCGATCTTCTTGGGGTTGAACACCGGCTCCACCGCGGCCTCCGCAAGCTTCTTCTTGACCACCATGAAATGCCGCCCGCGCTGTTTGGAGATCGCGAACAGGGAGACGTATTCCCGAGCGAAGCGCTCGACCTCTCCGGCGGGCACGACCACGGTCGGGCAGCGGTTGATCGGGCTGATCACAGTGATCGTCCTCAGGTGGCCGTGCCTCATGAGGGCTGACGCGACCTTGGCCGTCGTGGACAGCCTGTCCTTGATCTGCAGCCCGGTGAGTCCGCTAAGGTCGGGCCCGCGAACCAGCGCCCGAACCTCTTCGAGATCCAGCAGCAGGGACATGTGCCCCACCGGAGGGTTACCCTGCAGATATTTGAAAAAGCCCAACAAGTTCCCATATATATGGCCGCTGCCAAATGCTTGGGCGAGTATCGAATTGGCTGGGGGCAGGAAAGATGGGCTTCGACAGAAAACGGTTAATGGAGATTTTCGAAGCCCTGGGAGACACCCTCGCCAAACCGACGACGATCTGTGTCATCGGAAGTTCGCCAGGGATAGCGTCGGGACAGCCTGAGCGCCAGGCTCCTTACATCGATGTCTGGCGCCAGGAATCGAGCTATGACGAGAGCACCTTCCGGAGAGCATGCGAGCAGGCTGGCGTACTGTTCGACCCGCGCGGAGAGCATCTGGATCCTGAAGAGATCTACGTGCAGGTTGTTCGGAAGGGCATCGTCAATCTTCCGCCCGGGTTCGAGGTGGAATCGGTCGGAGAATTCGGCAATCTTCGTGTCGTGATGCCAGATCCAAGTCTGTTGGTTGCGGCCAAGCTGGCAAGAGGCATGCCGCGCGACGTGGAAGATGCGGCTTGGTGGATGAGAGAGCGTGCTTTGACGGCCGACGACATTCGCCGCGCGATTGGTGCTCTACCGGATCCGATTCAGCGCGAGACGGCCTCCGAAAATGTAGTTCTGGCGGAGTTAGTCGGCTCGGAACGGAGTCCGAAATGATGCGAACGACCCGCGCCCTTTACGTCGAGGCACTTGATGTCCTTCTGAAGGGACGGATGGCCGAAGTGGCGGTCGCCCGTGATTGGGATTTGCTCGAAGAGGTCGCGCGCCTCGCAACGCAGGATGCCTCTCCCGACCTGGCGGTGACGGATTCGTCGCTTTTCGTCACGTGGCGCGAAGCGGTGACGAAATATCATCTCAAGGGCTGGAGCAACATGACGCCGGAAAGGGTGCGGCGGGTACGGGCACATGCCGCATCGGCTGTTCTCGCCAAGGCGCCGGACGTACCGCCAGATGCCGGCGATGATATCCGCCAGAACCCCGGCTCTCCGATGGGTCGTTGATTGGCGCGAGACCACCGGCTCGCCGCCCACCGCGAACCGGGCCAGCGGTTGACCCCGGTCCGCCGAGTAGGGGGCATTTTATTAAGGGACATATTATCCCCCCGGTGCCGCACGCAGCCGCACAGCTGCGGCCGCGCGGTAGTCAGATCAGAGTGGACACGGTGATGTGCTGGGTGGCCAACTTTGGCCGACGCCACAATGCAGTGCGGCACCGGGCATAGTTCGTCCCCTACGGCCCTAACAACCCGTTGAAATCGTTAGTCCGAGATTTGGCGCTCTGGCACGCCAACCTGGTTGGCCGGGCAAAGTTAGCCCCCTAATCGCTGCATACGCCGGCACCCGGAAAATCCATCATCTGCCATTGAAGTTATCAATTTTGATAACTAGAATACGACTTATGAAAAGGGCCGACCTATCGAAAAAGCTGCTCGAGGCGGATCGCAAGTCGATCTGGGCCTTCACGCCTGCGACCTTCGGCGCGCTGGTGGATCAAGTAGAACCCAACTACCTCAAGCTGATGATGAAGCGGCTCACCGATCAGGGCGTCCTGATCAGAGCCGCCCGGGGCGTTTACATCAATCCCCAGGCTCGCTCCCTTCCGGCTGACATCCGCCGTGGTCTTATCCGCTTCCTGCGTCCGCGGGAGATCAGCTACGTCAGCCTGGAAAGCAAGTTGTCGGAAGCGGGCGCGATTTCGCAAATCACCACTGCGCTCACCTGCATGACCACGGGATCCCCCGGCACCTTCGAGACGCCATGGGGCATTATCGAGTTCACCCACACCGATCGCGACATCAATCTCGAAAAAGACGTCTACCGGCGGGACGACGGCACGCTTGAGGCAACCGTCGCCCGGGCCGTGCGCGATCTGCGCCGCGTCGGCAGAAACGTCGATCTCATCGACCCCGAAACGCTTGCCGACGCAGTTGCCGAGGAAGAAACCCATGAGCAACAAAGTTTCCAGCCTTAAGAGTCAGATCGAGGAATTCAGTCGGCGGCAAGGCATCGCCGGCGAGATGGATCAGAACCTCGTCAAAGAGGCGATCCACCTCCATCTCCTGTCTGCCATGTCCGACGCAGGCATCCTGCGACATGCTGTCTTCCAGGACGGTACTGCGTTGCGTCTCTGCTACGGCGGAGATCGCTACAGCGAGGACCTCGACTTCGTCTGCGGAAAAGCTGGCTCCTATTTCACCGATGTCGAATTCAAGGAGCTCATCGAAGCGGCTCTGCAAACGACCAAGAAGACGCTCAATCGCGACTTCGGCATCGCTGCCGACCGGATCTCGCTGAAGAAGCCGCCGCATCCGGATCTCGTCAAGCAGACCCCGATCACCGTGGCCGCTTGGCAAATCATCGTCCCGATCGAAGCAACGCCCCGCGCGCCGAAATCCCGCATCAAGATCGAATTCGCGAACGTACCCGCCTATGAAACCAAGCCGATGCCGGTGCGCGCGACACCCGGCCTCGTTCAAGTCCAGGACGTGATCCTGACCGCGGAAACGCCAAACGAGATCCTTGCCGACAAGGCCGTCGCCCTTACCGCCCGGGAGGTGCTCAAATTCCGCGACGTCTGGGACGTCTGGTTTTTACAGAACAAGCTCGATGCGAAGGTCGATCGCGAGATCGTTCAGAAGAAATTCGCCGACTACGGCACTTCGGATATGGAAGCGAAGGCGGAGAAACGGCTGGCTGAGCTCTCCAGCGAGGCGACCGCGAACGCCTTCCTGAGCGAGATGAAACGATTTCTGCCGGCAAAGCGAGTGGCTCAACTCTCGGAAACAGGCCTACAACATTCCATCCTGACGGAAAGCGGAGACCTGCTTCGACGCGCCGTGTTGCCGGTGTCTTCGTACGAATTCAGGTAGCACCTCGTCAGGGCGGGCTGAAACCGCGCGGTACAAAAACCCCCGCCGTTTCCAGCGGGGGTTTTTCGTTTTCTGACTGGGGGACCTACTTTGCCCGGTAAAGGGGACAAACTTGTAGGGGACGAACTATGCCCGTAGCTGCACCGGCGTCGGGGCGGCCTTGGGCCGGTGCGTCCATCTCTACGGGTCCGTCCTTCGCTCCGCCTTGACAAATAGAGCTATCAGAACAAAAAAGGAACGATAACCGTATTTGGCTGGTCGTTGAGGACAGATTCGTTGACCCAAACAGTTGGGAACCCGGCGCGCGTCAAATGAAGCCTACCACGTTGCCGGTCTACTATTATCTCGACCATTTCGTCGAAATGCTCGACTTCGTCGAGAGGACGTATGGCGAGATCCTCACCGACGAGCACCGCTCGTTCACCTCGCGCTTTCGCGGCCTTTCGAAGGACGCGCAGTGTCTGCTCATCCGAATGGTCAACCGGCGAGGGGCGATCTTCAATCGCGCACTCTTCAAGTATCCCGAGATCACCGACCTCGAAGCTGCGGCGCGTGACTTGATCGACTGTGGCCAGGCGCGCGGGCTGCGCGCCGAGGACTACTCCGCTTTCGTCCTTTGCTTGCCGAAGACCGCACTTCTCGACGGCGCCCGCGCTGCGGGGTTCGGCCGTGACATCCGTACTTCGTGGTCGAAGCCGGTGCTGGCCGACTTCTTCGTCGCCGCGATCCCGTTCGATCTTGCCGCGAGGCATTGCGGCGCCGGCGGTTTCATAGCGCTCGACAACACGCGGCCGATCGAATTCCTGCTGTATCTCTATTTCGGGAAGACGGCCGACGACCTCAAGAACTTCGCTCTGCGCGATCTCGGCGTCCTGCGTACGAACAGGGAGACGGCGTTCAGCGCGCGCTTTGCCGACGCCGACGAAGCGTATGCGTGCTTTCACTACAGTCGGGTGCTGGACCGTATCGAGGTCTGCTCCGCCGACATCTACCAAGCGGCGGCTGCGGCGATCCTGGACGGACTCCCGCGGACAACCGAATACGCCGCCGACCTTGCGGCCCGCGCCGCGTGCCAGGTCGGCCAGTTCTTCGAGAAGCAAGGCGACAAGGATCTGGCCGAAAGGCTCTATCGTTTCGGCGGCTCGGGCGATTGCCGCGAGCGCCTCGTCCGGTTGCTCTACGCGAACGGCGACAAGGAGACGG
Source organism: Bradyrhizobium sp. 956_D2_N1_4 (assembly GCF_052076025.1). Taxonomy (NCBI): domain Bacteria; kingdom Pseudomonadati; phylum Pseudomonadota; class Alphaproteobacteria; order Hyphomicrobiales; family Nitrobacteraceae; genus Bradyrhizobium; species Bradyrhizobium sp. 956_D2_N1_4. The sequence goes on from NZ_CP197237.1 coordinate 8,270,277, forward strand.
CTGAGAGCCTGCTGCGGGACATGATCGACGATCCCGAAAGCGACGACGAGCACCTCTTCGCGACGGATTTCTACGCGCGCAAGTTTGGCGGCCGGAGGACGGGTCTGTGCACCGAGTTGCTGCGATCGGGACGGACGATCGTCGTCGACGACCTACATCGCGGGAATCCCGAGGCGGGCGTCGCCGGCATACTGCGGCGCCAGGGCGGGCAGGTCTACTTCGCCGAGAACACGCTGTGGCACACGCTGTTCGGGCTGCTGTTCTGGGATGAGCTCTTCGAATCCGGTCAGCTTCACAGCGGTTTCGACTGGGTCCCTCATTGCCTTCGGGACCGGACGTTCCATCGGCGGTTCGCCACGCAGATCGACGACAAGTTGGCGGAAGTCAGATCCGGCAAAGCGCTGGTGATTATCTTGCGCACGGTCGCGGCCAAGTGGGGGCAATTAAACGGTATCTTCGCTTGGGATCACGTGCAGATGGACGCGCTTCGAGCCTTGCTCGAAGGCGCCACTGCGGGAGGCCTTGCCGAGATCATCCGGGCCATGTGCGAAGATTTCCGCGGCATGCGGGACGGCTTCCCCGATCTGATGCAAGTGCGCGACGGTAAGGTCGCCTTTGTCGAGGTGAAGGCGGAAGGCGATGCCGTCCGAAGAAATCAGCTGACCCGTCTGCGCCAGCTAGAGATCGCCGGGATCCCGGCCGAGATCGGCCGTGTGGATTACCGGTTTGATCTGGAGCAGGATTATGTGGTCGTCGACATCGAGACCACGGGAGCCTGGTCAACCGGTGATCGCATCACCGAGATCGGAGCGGTCAAGGTCCGTAACCATCAGGTCGTCGACGAGTGGCATTCGCTTGTCAATCCGCAGCGGCCTATCCCCGCGAAGATCGTCCAACTGACCGGCATTACCAATCAGATGGTTCGCGATGCGCCCGTATTCCACGAGATCGCAGACAGCTTTACGGCATTCATGGGCGATGGGGTCTTCGTCGCTCACAACGTAAACTTCGACTACGGCTTCCTGTCGTACGAGTACGAGCGGCTCGAACGGCGCTTCCGCTTTCCGAAGCTGTGCACTTGTGTCGGAATGCGTCGTCGATTTCCCGGACATAAATCGTACGGGCTCGGGAAACTATGCGCGATCTACGGGATCGAGCTCGAGAATCACCATCGAGCACTTTCCGACGCGAGGGCAGCGGCCCATTTATTGAATCTGATCAACAAAAAGCGCGACGACGGCATCTCACTTACGGCCAGTTTGGAAAGCAGTCGAAGCTAGCTAATCAAAAATATGACTTATCATATGGACTGACGATCGCAGGTTCCGGACCGTCCGCCTATGGTTCGGTCAGGATTCGATGAGCGGTTTCCCGCGCGCGACTCGCAGATTGCGAAAGCGCTCGCGCGGAATGTCTTGAGATTGCGAAAAGACAAGGGTTGGACCCAGGATGAGCTAGCGGCCAAGTTAGGTGTCGAACAAATGGCGGTCAGTTTGATCGAAAATGCGCGGTCCAATCCGACCCTTGAGACCCTTGAAGTCATCGCAGATTGCTTTGGCGTTCGATTTATTGACTTGTTCGAATTGTCGCGGCCTTCCAAATAGGCGAGTTCACAGCAACCGAAGGCCCTTGGCGACCACGCCGTCGAACTGGAAGATGATGCCTGCGCACTCAAAGGCCGCACGAACTTTCTTTAGCGTGGCCGGATAGGGAAGCGAGAGCTCCTGCTCAAATCTCGTGATCGTCTTCTTCGAGACCTCGGCCCGCTCAGCCAATTCCTGCTTGGTCCAGTTTAGCCACGCACGCGCAGCCCTTGCCTGCGCAGGAGAGAGGATCTCGTTAACCATCAGTTGGCTCAGGGCGAGACATCTAGGCCATCACATGGTACGTTCTAATCAACTTTCATACGCCTCTCGATCAGGACAATAAGCTTCCGGGCACGCCTCGCTAGCGGACTGTCCTCCCAGCGCACATTGAATCCTTGAATGGGATTCTAGTCGCGAGGCGATAGGAAGACCATTTTTCACTGAAGTCTGATAGCGCAATAAACGCGGCCTAAGCACGCCTTCTCGTGTGTGGCCGCGCACTGTAGACGTGCGTTTCCTCCAATCGTAGCAACCCCCGATCTCAATCGCTCACCGGCGAAGCTTCCGCTCGCCTACCCGCATATGAGATATCATATAGACGGAGTTTTGTCGATGCACTGCAAGGACTCGGCGAATCCTAGGACATCGCGCTCAAGTGCCGGCCAATCGGCCCAGGGCGCGAGAACGCTGGAAAGAGTGCGCAAAAGCGCCCCGGTGGAGATCGTTTTTCCCCACCCATTGAGCTGGTGGCGAACTCGTCGGCCCGAGCGCTTCAAGGAGGTCGACATCCACATTGCACGTTACGTGCTTTCCAAGTCGGCGGTCATCGGCGAACCTCATTGGCACCTTGGCGCTGCCGGTAATCTTGCCATCGCGCTCAACGTCGCAATGCGTGCCTCGAAGAGACAGTCGCTGTTGTCACTGGACCTCGCAATGACAGCGGTGCTTTGCCTGGCATTGGAAGGCCAGGACGAAGCGAAGCTGTTCCTATCGGCTATGCTTTTGAGACGCTCTGAGATCGACGAGGCGACCAGCGAACTCTCGGACGAGTGGCTTGATTTCAGTCCAACTTGGATTTGAAGCCATCCGTGCGCTCAAGCCTCGCAAGGAGCTGTCCAGATGGACTATGCGAAATACATCAGGAGCAGCTCGTGGCGCCAAAATCTAGTTCGCCTACGCGAGTTGGAGGCATCTGGCTTCCAATGTCGGCTTTGTCCGAACTCTTCGACTAGCGGCCACGTATTGGAGGCACATCATCGAACCTACAGCCGCATCGGCTGCGAGGAGGACGGCGACCTCACTGCTCTGTGCCGAGATTGCCATAAGGGCGTAACATCGATGTTGCGTGGGCGTCGCTACGCCAAACTCTCTCCACCTGAAGCACAAGACTATCTCAAGCCTGAATCAGCTCCACTTTTTGACCCATCAACGCCAGGACCGAAATGAGCGTAGATCGTATAACGTTGCGCCTTGTCGGCGTTGGACCGATGCTAATGCACAGCAGCATACTAGCTGACCCGCTGCATCCGACCGTGAAGGCAATCTCCGCGATCACGTCCAAAAAGGCCAAGACGGACGCAGATCACGAAAGAATTGCGGAGCTTGAATGGCATGGCGCTCTCTGGCTATTCAAGGGTAAGCCATGTCTTCCGCCCCATACACTAAAACGCGTCTTCGTAGATGGCGCGAAACAACGCAGAAAGGGGCCGATCGCGAAGGCTAGCTTTCGGCCGGACGGGCCCGCCATCTTGAGCTATGACGGTCCAACTTCTGTCTCCGAGCTATGGGCGGACACGAGATTTCGGCATCGCGAGATGGTGCGTGTCCACGACGCGCTTACGCCTCGCACTCGTCCTTGTTTTCCCGAATGGAGCGCACAGGTTCGGGCAACCTATCTTTCCTCGATGATAAATCGCACCGAGGTCGTCGAGTATTTCAGAATCGCAGGGCCGTACGGATTGGGTGACTACAGACCAGAATTCGGAAGGTTCCTGGTTGAAGAAGTGGCCTAAACAATTGACCCGCCAGGTGGCTTGCCACCCGGCGCAAGGCGGGGCGTGGCCCGGCGAGCCATGGCACGGCCCGGCATAATTGCCGGGCAGCAAAATCTCTCACCACCAGTCAGCCCATAGCGCACCCGAAAGGTGCGAACGATGAGGTATTGCCGATGCGACACAAAACTTTGCAGCAAAAGTCGTCTGGCGACAAAAGCCGAACGAAGGACCGGGTGCTTTCTTATTGGCGAACCGTGCCGGCCACATCGTTCAATGCTCGTAGTCGCGCTGAGATTAACAGTCGGATCCGCAAGCTCTCGTCTGCATCGCCAGAATGGCGAGCGGCGATCAATGGCGACGCCGCGGCGGCGATCGGAATGGCGCTGCATTTGTGGCCATCCGCGGAGCTGTGTCCGCTCGAGGATGTGGTCATGACCATTCTGCTCGCCTGTGCGTTCGATAACGCGGCTGCGGCCAGCGTTCTCTCCGCGGCCTTGAGGCGGTCCCCACTCCCGCACCGTCAGCGAGCAGTACTCTCGGCGTCGTGGGCGGCGCATCACTTAAGATCCCGTAAGTCTTTTGCAGGTGAGGCGCGGCCTTTTCTGATGATGAAGGCTGTCCGGAGGACGTCATGAAACTCGCCTCACTTATGGGAGGTCTCGAAGCTACGACCTACCGACGCCTCTGGCGGGCCTCCGCGCGATATCGGCGGTCGCTGCAAAGGTGCGCCGCAGCCAGCGTTATCGAAGCAGAGACAATAGATAGGGATCCGAGGGACAGCCGCCCGCGAACGGGTACCTGGCGCTCTTTGAGAGAGGTGACGGAACGCCTCGAAAGTTTCAATACCAGCATCGGATCTGCGCAGTCGCGGGGAAATCGCTCCCCGGTCTCGAGCCCTGTATCACCCGTGTTTGCGGCCGCATCGTTGCTGTTCGCGCGTGCCTTCGACCTTCGTCGTGACCTTTTGGAAGAAATTCATGGAGGAGCGCCGACGATCCTGATCGACGTCGCCGACAGCGTCATGCTCAGTCAAGTAAAGAATGCGTGGCAAGAAATTTTGCTGGACGATGGCGCACGGCCCGTAAAATCTTACGAGGCGAGGAAATCTCGACCGCCGATGAACATCCGTTATCTTATCATCGACGAGATACCAAAAGCATCCCTTAAGCAGAGCCAAGAGGAGGCTGCGTTTGAGGCACTTAGCTCGGTGCGCCCCCTTATCGCTATTTCGCCGATTGCCAAACGATGCCTCCCAGATATCTTGACTAGAGCGGCCACAGCTAGGGTCGATCTTCCCGGGCTTGATGCTCCTACTATCGCGCGCATAATCAGAATTGTGACCGGTCGAGTTTGCCGAGATTACATCTCACCTGATCTAGCTCAACGGGTTCAATCGGCGGATCTTGTCATTGCAATACGGCCAGATCGAACGCCGGCTCAATGCGTCGCTGAGTTAGAGCGCTTGACCACTGAGAAGCAACGGATGCGCGACAGCCGCGATTTGAGCCTTGCGGATCTTCATGGACTTGGCGAGGCGCGCGCTTGGGCACACAGTGCCATCTCCGATATTAAAGCGTGGAAGGAAGGGCGCATCCCTTGGTCCCAACTATCATCCGGCATCGCTCTTGTCGGACCGGCCGGTTGCGGCAAGACAACATTCGCTTCAGTCTTCTGCCAAGAGGCTGGTTTACATATGGTCTCCGCATCTCTCGCGAAATGGCAGAGTGCGGGCGAGGCTCACCTAGGCCACTTGCTGAGGGCCATGAGGCAGGACTTCGAGGAGGCGCGCGCTAACGCACCATCGTGCATTTTTATTGACGAGATTGATTCCTTTCCCGAGCGTGCCGGCGTTACTCATCGCTTTCGAGATTATGTCGTGGAAGTCGTCAACGCACTGCTTGCGGAGATTGATGGCATCAAGGGGCGCGATGGCGTCATCGTCGTTGGCGCCAGTAACGACATCCGCCGTTGCGAACCCGCTTTGCTTCGCGCCGGCCGCCTCGAGACGCTTGTCAGTATTGGGCGACCGGACACAAGAGAGCTGGAGCGCATGCTCCGAGTGAGGCTTCGGAATGACCTTCAGGAGGAGGATCTTTGGTCCATCGCGGAGGCAATGGTCGGGATGGTAGGTGCCGACGTGGAGCGCGTCGTCAAGGACGCTCGCCGGTTGGCTCGCCAAGAAGACGATAGACCGATCGCGATGGGCGACCTTCGCGAAGCATTAAGGCCCAATCGCGATCTCTCGAACGAGGAGCGCTGGAGGTTCTGCGTGCACGAGGCTGCTCATCTAGTCGCCCAGGTGCTCCACTTCGGGTCAGCGGGGGTATTCGCTAACACCGTGTCTGTCGGATCCCGCGGGGGCATGACGTTGCGAGCGTCTCCTGTTCCGTCTGCAGGAATTCTGGAGGACTACCGCAAGTATCTCCAGGTCGGACTAGCAGGCCGTACTGGGGAAGAGTTGCTGCTCGGCGCGCTGTCTCACGCGGCAGGAGGTGCTAAGGGATCGGACCTCGAGGTCGCAACCTCGCTAGCCGCATCAATGGTGGGCTCGCTCGGTCTCGTCGGGGATGACCACATCACCTATTTTGGAGAGCGCGGCGACACTGAGAAATTGCTGTCGTTTGCGGAGGTGCGTCGGGCGGTCGCGCGCGAGCTTGCTGCAGCCGCTGCTGCAACCAAGTCGCTGCTCGCACCGAGACGAGCGGCGATCGAAAGCATCGCAAAGCGCCTTTTCGATCGCGGCCGCATAAGCGGTGAGGAAGCCGCATCGATTCTATTCGACATGCATGACCCTAATTTCGTGCCTGCGGCGTCGCCCGTGCGCCGGCACTATCAATCTGCGAATCTGTAAAGGTTGAGGCCCTCGCCTCAAGGATTCGATTACCATCTCGCGAGCGGGTGTGGATTGATAACTTCTGGTTGAGTTTTGGCATGCAATGGTCTGCTCGATCTTCAGTGAGGGGGCGTAATTCCGACCACGATCAAGCGTTTGGATGCAGCATGCTAGCCGTGCGCAAGTAAGCGCATTGGCTTCCGCGACGACGGATGCATGTCTATCGAAACCTTCGCAGCACGCGAGGGCGGTCGGCCGTAGAAGCATGGCCAAGTCTTTTTGTTCAGATCGGGTAATAGCCGCGACCACGAGCGCCGTTCCAGCAGGACGATTGCGCGCTCAATTGAGTTTGCCGCGCTCCCATGCTGCCCCGTCCGTCAGCGACAACCGGGTTACCTCACGTGCGACGTCGCCAAGTCACATGTGGCACCGTCGTCGACCATCGGCGCTCGTCGATAACGAAAAACCTCTGTCCAGGAGCATCAAATGCCAAAGCCGGTTCAGCTCGCAAGTCACGATGTCATTCGGCCTGCAATATTGACCCCCTAAGCCGGGGGATCGGCGTCCAAAATTGACCCCCTATAGGTTGGTCTGTTGCGCTGCCTGCTTTGGAATGAAGCAGGTGGTCGAGGATGCTGATCGTGGAGACGATTGCGCGGATTCGGCGCGAGCACTTCATCAAGGGCAAGACGATCAAGGAGATTGCCCGTGACCTGAAGGTGTCGCGGAACACGGTCCGGAAGGTGCTGAGGTCAGGAGAGACCTCCTTCGAGTACGAGCGGCAAGTGCAGCCGCGGCCAAAGCTGGGACGATGGGCAGTAGAGCTCGACGGACTGCTGGCGGCGAACGCGGCCAAACCGGCTCGTGAACAGCTGACGTTAATCCGGATCTTCGAAGAGCTGCGCAGCCGTGGCTATGACGGCGGCTACGATGCGGTGCGGCGTTACGCCAGGCGGTGGAGCAAGGAACGCGGGCAATCGACCGCGGCTGCTTATGTCCCGCTAAGCTTTGCCCCAGGCGAAGCCTACCAGTTCGACTGGAGCCACGAGGTGGTCTTGCTGAGCGGCACCACGGTGATGGTGAAGGCCGCCCATGTCCGGCTCTGTCACAGCCGCATGCTGTTCGTGCGGGCCTATCCGCGGGAGACGCAGGAGATGGTGTTCGACGCCCACGACCGGGCGTTCGCCCTGTTCAAAGGCACCTGCACCCGCGGCATCTACGACAACATGAAGACCGCCGTAGAGACGATCTTCGTCGGTAAAGGGCGTCTCTACAATCGCCGCTTCCTGCAGATGTGCAGCCACTATCTGGTCGATCCGGTCGCCTGCACGCCAGCGTCGGGCTGGGAGAAGGGGCAGGTCGAGAACCAGGTCGGGCTGGTCAGGGAACGCTTCTTCACGCCGCGGCTGCGGTTCAAAAACCTCGACGAGTTAAACGCCTGGCTGCTCGACAAATGCATCGCCTACGCCAAGGTTCATCGCCATCCGGAGCTGGTCGATCAGACGATCTGGGAAGTGTTCGAAGCCGAACGCCCCAAACTCGTTCCCTATGCCGGCCGCTTCGACGGCTTCCATGCGGTGACGGCATCGGTCTCGAAGACCTGCCTGGTGCGCTTCGACAACAACAAGTACTCGGTCGCAGCCAGCGCAGTCGGACGACCGGTCGAGGTTCAAGCCTATGCCGATCGCATCGTGATCCGTCAGGATGGACGCATCGTTGCCGAGCACCCGCGATCCTTTGGCCGCGGCGATACCGTCTACGACCCCTGGCATTATGTGCCGGTGCTCGCCCGCAAACCCGGCGCCTTGCGCAACGGTGCTCCCTTCAAAGACTGGGTGCTGCCAGCCGCGATCGAGCGGATCCGGCGCAAGCTTGCCAGCACCGACGACGGCAATCGGCAGATGGTCGACATCCTCAACGCGGTGCTGACTGACGGTCTGCCCGCGGTGGAAGCGGCCTGTGCCGAAGCGCTCAGTCACAGCGTCCATTCGGCCGATGTCGTTCTCAATATCCTGGCCCGTCAACGTGAACCCGCCCCACCGGCCAACATCATGACGCCGGCCGCACTGACGCTCCGTCATGCACCGATCGCCGATTGTGCCCGCTACGACAACCTCCGGAGGACCATCTGATGGAACGAACCCAAATCTTCGACCTCATGGGCGAACTCAAGCTCTACGGCATGAAGGCTGCCTTCGACGAGATCATGGCAACTGCCGTCAAGCGCCAGCACGAACCTCAGCGCATTGTCGGCGACCTGCTCAACGCCGAGATCAACGAGAAGCAAGCCAGGTCGATCAAATACCAGCTCACCATTGCCAAGCTTCCGCTTGCCAAGGACATCGCCGACTTCCAGTTCGACGGCACGCCGATCAATCAGACACTCGTCAATGATCTTGCTGGCGGCGGCTTCATCGCCCAACAACGCAACGTCGTGCTGGTTGGCGGCACCGGCACAGGCAAAACCCACCTGGCCATTGCCATCGCCAGAAGCTGCATCCGATCCGGTGCCCGCGGCCGCTTCTTCAACGTAGTCGACCTCGTCAATCGCCTCGAGACCGAGACCCGCAACGGACGGCAAGGACGGCTCGCCGAGCATCTGACCCGGATGGACTTCATTGTGCTGGATGAACTCGGCTATTTGCCCTTCGCCCAGTCCGGTGGCCAGCTTCTCTTCCACCTCGTCAGCCGGCTCTATGAGCGCGCCTCCGTCATCGTGACCACCAATCTCGCCTTCGGCGAATGGCCGAGCGTGTTCGGCGACGCCAAAATGACCACCGCGCTGCTCGATCGGTTGACCCATCACTGTGACATCGTCGAGACCGGCAATGACAGCTGGCGCTTCAAAAGCCGCGACGACGATCACGCCACCCGCGCTCGTCTCGTCTCCGCTATCCCGGCCAGCTCCAACGAGCCGAGCGCTACCGTCAAACCGCGGCGCACGAAGGGGTCAAAATTGGACGCCGATGAGGGGTCAAATTTACAGGCCGATTGACACTCTTGGAAGGTCTGCGCGCGTGGAAGCGGGACGATCAGGTGAAGGCCGCGCATGTGCTCGTTCCGCAGGTTGAGCACGCGCTGCGTAAGCTGGCGGACGATCTTGGCGTGCCGATCACGAAGGCCCACCCAGCGGTTCCCGAAGCGAGCGTCGCAATCGGAATGGGTGAAATTCTGTACCACAAGAGAGTCGCAGAAGCTCTTGGTCCCGATGTTACGTTGCATCTGCAGGCGCTATATGCCGATCCGCGTGGAATGAACCTGCGCAACCAGATCGCTCATGGCTTGATGGACGCAGGCCAGTTTTACTGGCACCTTGGCAATTTGATTGTCCACTCGCTGCTCATTTTGGGCTTGTGGAAAGAGTTTGGCGCAAAACCCAAGAATTGAGACACTCGGCGCGGGCGGCTGCCCAAGAAGGTCGAGCTGCAATGGCCTCCCCGATTTATGATGGGGTGGACGCCCCGCCGACGGCATCGATGTGCCAAAGTGGAGGTGTTTAGCACCACTTAAGGGAGGCGTCCGTGTCGGAGGTTAGCATAACCGGTCTGGATATCGCCAAGCATGTTTTCCACGCTCATGGAGCGGACAGGAAAGGGCGAGCTATATTCAGCAAACGGATCAGCCGAGGAAAGCTGCTGGATTTCTTCGCGGCCCAGCCGAGTTGCACGGTAGCTCTGGAGGCATGTGGCGGAGCCCATCACTGGGCCCGTCAGCTCGCCCGGCTTGGCCATGAAGTTCGGCTGATCCCTCCCGCCTATGTAAAGCCCTTTGTGAAGCGGCAAAAGAACGACGCGATCGATGCCGAGGCGATCTGCGAAGCAGCGCAGCGGCCGAGCATGCGGTTCGTGGCCGTGAAGAGCGAACAGCAACAGGCGGCGGGTCTGGTGTTTCGGACCCGTGACCTGTTTGTGCGGCAGCGAACGCAGCTCATCAACGCGATCCGGGGACACCTCACTGAATATGGTTGGATCGCACCTAAGGGGCCTTCGCACGTGGCGATGCTTACCGACCTGATCGAGGAAGAAGAGATGGCCAGCTCGCTTCCCAAAGCGGCCCACGCCATGTTCCGATTGATGTTGGATCTGTTGGCCGAGCTCAATGGCAAGGTCGCGGACCTCGACCAGGAGATCGCGCGACGTGCTCGCGAGGACGAAGTATCGCGCCGGCTAATGACCGTTCCCGGCATTGGCCCAATCTCCGCCACCGCGATCGCCGCTCTAGCACCGCCAGCCGAGACCTTTGCCAAAGGCCGTGACTTCGCGGCATGGCTCGGTCTCACGCCTCTTCAAAGATCGACAGGCGGCAAGCAGAAGCTCGGTGCGACATCCAAGATGGGCGAACGCACGCTCAGGCGCCTCCTCATCATCGGCAGCAGCGCGGTCGTGCAACAGGCGAGCAAACGCGGCGCGCCAAGGGGTTCGTGGCTCGAACAGATGCTAGCTCGCAAGCCGCGCATGCTGGTAACGGTCGCGCTCGCGAACAAGATGGCGCGGATCGTCTGGGCGCTCCTTGTGAAGCAGGAGAACTACAGGGCTCCGGTTGCCGCCAAGGCGTGATCTTGGCGGGCCAGAGGTCGTCAGAGATGTAGTCGGTCGAAGGAGGGTATGGCGCAACAGTCGGCGAGACGGGGCCGGAAGAACCAGATGTACTCATCGTGCCTGGAGCACGCTTTTATGATTTGGTTCCGGTCTGCGAACTCCCATACGGGCCCGCAGCTTCATCGCTGCACCATCAGAGGCCGGACAGATGGCAGCATCCGACTACGTGCCGATCTTCTTCAAAAACCGCTTGCATCTCGCGGGGCGTCCACAGATGAGTAACGCCGTAGACTTTATCGAGAGCGTTTCAGATTAGAACTGATCCTGCACCCGGCGGTAGGCGGGGTGCTTCGGGTTCTTGTTCTTGATCCAGTGGTCACAGCGCCCCTCGCGGTACGCGCGGTCGAGATGCTTCGAGACCATGCCTTCGAGCCCCGGATGCAAGCGTGCCGGAATAGATCGGCGCCAATCTCGCCTTGCTCGAACGGGGCGGCGTGGATGCCTTCGGCTCGGTTGCGCAACAGCCGCGCGAGGTTCGTCTTGCGGAGCGTGAGCGGCAAGCGGCGATAGTCGTCACCGTCGGCGCCCAGGATGTCGAAGGCGTAGAACTGCACCTCGTGGTCGTGCTTACGCGAGTGCAGGGCGCGGAAATCGGAATTGCCATCGGCGCCGAGCACGACCGCCTCGCCGTCGAGGATGAACTGCTCGCTGCGGAGCTTGTGCGCGGTCTCGACAATCCAAGGGAAGCGGTCGGTCCAGTCGTGGCCGCCCTTGGTGATGAGGCGCACGCGCTTGCCGTCCCGCACCAGTCGGATGCGGTAGCCGTCATGCTTGATCTCGTGGAGCCAATCGGGCCCGGTCGGAACCTTGATGCCTTTGACCGGGATGGCGAACTCAATACGCGGTGCCATGAGCCGCGATCTATGTACCAGGGCAGGAAATCGCAAGTTGAAAGCCCGCCAAGGCGTTTCCCCAGGGCACCGCGTGCGCTGTTCTGACGCGCACAGGAACACCGCGGCTTTTGCCAAGTTTGCCCAACGCCCTCAAACTCGTGAGGGCATACTTGAGGGCCCCAGCTCATCGCCCCATTTGATCTGGGGTCTCTTTTAATGAGGTTTGATTTCAAGCTCTTGGCGAGCTCCCGCTAACGTTGTATTGAACCAACAATTATGGTGGCGCGTGCAACTTTTTCCCTAAAGCCGGAGGTCGGAAGCAGTGGAGGTGAAGCTCGGTCCGAGGTTCGTGCATATTGTCGATGACAATGCGACCTTCCGCAAAACGATAGGAGATCGCTTAACGGATTTCGGTTACGAGGTTTCGGCCTATCCTTCGGCACAGCATCTGCTGGATCGCTTGCCGAGCAACGAGGTGCCGAGCTGCATTCTTCTTGACGTGCGGTTGCCGGGAATGAGCGGTCCAGAGCTGCAAGAGCGCCTAATCGAACTTGGCTTAACGCTGCCCATTATATTCCTGACTGGTTACGCTGATTTTCCGGTTACGGTGCGGACCATCAAGGCAGGCGCGCAAGATTTTCTGATCAAGCCGATATCATCGGACCAGCTTCTTCAAGCGGTCGAACGAGCCATAGCGCAACACGACGCGGCGCGTCCCCTGAAGAGGATGCGGGAAGCCTTTCTTTCTCATCTTGCGACCTTGACCTCACGCGAGCGGCAAGTCTTTGAACTGGTCATTCGCGGCAAAATCAACAAGCAGATCGCCAGCGCGCTGGGCACGACCGAGCGCACGATCAAGGCCCATCGCTCTAATGTAATGACGAAAATGCAGGTAAGGTCGTTGCCGGAACTTGTTTCTCTTTCGGAACGGGCTGGCATTCTTGCATCGGGCGGCGGGCCAGACGAGCTAGCAGAATAGGAAAGTAGGCCCAATCACCAGCCGAGCCGCGCCCACATGGTACCGAGCAGCACGAGCAGGGCGAGCCAGACCAGCATGAGGACCATCCCGCGGGCGCGTCCGATTAAGGCGACCCGTCCGGCGGGCGTCGCCAGCGCGACGACAAACAGCGTGACGATGACCGCGACGATGACCAGGCCGAAAGGGGTCATGGCCTGCTCAAAGCAGGGATAGTTGGACGGTGGCCCCGGGCCCGTGGGTTTCGAGGAACGCCTCAAGGGATGGCGGAACCTCGCCGCGCACGGCGCATCGCTGTTGCAGCGCCTCGGCAATGTCCTCGGAGGCATCCCGCGACCAGCCCTCACCAGTGTTGAAGCTCACGATGCGGGCCGGGTTGCTGAATTGCCCCTCCATCAGGTGGCTCAGAAGCGTCTCGCGGTCGGTGTGCTCCTCGTCGGTCTCGGTCCAGGCCCGGCCAAGAGGGCCGCCGAAATCATCCAGCACCAGATAAATGTCCCGCTCGGAACCGGGCACGATCGACGGCGAGATACGCATGACGCTTTCTCCATCAACCCGCTAATCCAAGCGGGTCGTGCCGGGGGCGTCAAGTTTGGTCGTTGGGGATCGCCAGTTAGACGTTTGTTGGTTGAAGTTGCTACCTAAACTCATCGTCGACATCGCAGAACGTGCGATTGATCTCCAGTTCATCCCGGACCGCAACAATGCACGGGTTTGGAACGACCACGTCACAAAGCCTGTTGTCCTTCCTGAAATGACCGTTGTGGTCGCACCCCCCATTTTTTTGGAGCGTCAGATGAGCAAGCGCAAACCGGCGACAGTACCAAAGCGCGCCCGCAATCCGAAAACCGCGCGGGCTCAACGGAACAAGCAGGCCATTGTCAGAAGCCCGAAAGAGAATTTACTTCGCTCTGTTGCGGCTGTCTCGATTGAACCGCCTCCTGAGCTTCATGATGATCCTAAACACGAGGTTCCTGTCATTGAGCCTCGGGTGAATGCCTTACCGGATGACGTCAGTCAGAGAATGACGGGTAGCGATCCAACGAAAGGCTTTGCTTTGGCGACGGCAAACATGCAGGCGTATCAAGCGAAGCTACTTGAGATGGCCGGGGCCAACGCGCAATTTGCGCTTGAATTCAGCCTAAGACTTGCGACGATCAGGTCACCAACTGAATTTTTCAGCGTCATTACGGAGTTTACAAGTAGACGGGTCGATATGTTCGGGCAGCATTCGAGAGAACTGGCGGCATATCCGTTCTGGCGCATCGAGCCACCCGGGCAGCCCACGGCTCTGCCGGGACGATAACTGCAGGCCGCTCCGGCAAAGGGATGGACGCAAATGCGGATCGCCCACGGACCTTGAGCAGTTCTATTTCGAGTGACTGCCGGTGGCCACCGGGATATGCTCGGTGGCGTGCTATTGCAGAGGTCAAAATTGATCAACGGTAGCGTCCCTTTTTTGAGCCCGCGCGAGAAGCGCATCTTGCGGCGTCTAGCCCGAGGCTACTCTGATCGTGCCATTGCGGTTCAGATCGGCGGAAGACCAGAACAAGTTGGCGAACAGCGGAAACGCCTGCTGCAGAAACTGCAAATCAGTTTCCCAGTCTGAAATTGCAGAAGCCGCCGCGCAGTGGGCGTCTTGGCCATCTTACAAATTTACTACGGCCGTCGACGAGCTGCAGCATAGCGAGAACGGCGGCTGCGAACCGCCGTCCTGAACTTCGGCTGCATGATTGTCGAGAATATCTGCTGCTAGAAAATCCGTGGTTGCAGTTGCAGGACCGCTATCGCGCGTCGCCACGTATTAATAGGCGCAAATATAGTTTCCGTACGCATCGTAGCAACTGCGGCGGTACGCAGCAGCGCCAACGGCAGCCGCGCCTACCGCTGCCGCTCCGACACCGTAGCCCCGATAGCCGTAGCCGCGATAGCCGCCCCGATAGCCGTAGCCCCGGTAGCCTGCGCCGCGCACTGCAACAGCGCCGCCGCCTCGCGGTCCTCGAACTGCGACCGCACCGCCGCGGTAACCGCCACCCCGATAGGCACCTCCGCCGCGCCGAGCCTCGGCATCATCGGGGATCAAGCAGGCGATGAGCAAAACGAAAGCGGCAAGAGGAGCGAGAATATAGCGGAGCATGACAGAAACCCTTCTATGAAGTCCTTAAGCCCCGCTCGCGAGATTGCGGCTCTCTCCGTGCGGGAGGTTGATGTAGATCAATCGAACCTGCACACTGCGGCGCCTACGCTATGTTCCCGCACCTGTCAGGAAAATGAATGGTCGCTTCCGAAACGCGATCACGTTCGGCCGCCGTGTTCGGTGCGCCTTTTGACCTCTATCGTAGCGGTCACGCGCAGTATTGGACCAAACTCGTCTCTTGCCTCGACTTCGATAGGTCCTGTGCCAGCACCAAAAATGATGGTTTCTCCTAATAATTCGCGCGCTAATCGTTCGACGGCCTTAAGGTCCGCAAGATCGATACCCTCACGATCAATAACGACGGCCGGACTGCGGTAGTCGAAGTAAAACCTTGGCATGCCGCACCAACTTGCACTGCCGGGCCGGGTTCCTAGTTTTCCCGGAGGCTTGGCAAGTGCCTCTGGTCGAGCTGCCTGGATTTTCTCAGCCGACTGCCGAGTTTTCCCGGAGGCTTGGTGATGCTCTACTTGAGCTGACGGAACTAAGTTTGCGCGCGGCGGCTTCCGGCTCGGCGAAGGGGCGTTTCTTGACGTGTTTGTTCATGCGCCGATCCCCCGGTGAACGGTGTAGATGTGCACCTCGTACGCAATCGGGATCGGCTCGCCGCAGAAGCACCTCGACCAGCCGTTGGAGTTTTGCGTCGGCATCCGGCACCCCTCAGCTTGCATGCGGCTCTTCCATGCGTGGAAATCGCGGTCGCGCCGCCAAACTTCAAAATCGTCCTCGCGAAGCGTCGGCTCCACCTGCTGCCATGCCAGCTCGAATGCGGCGCGGGCTTGGGCGAATGTTGGAGCCAAGCCCGAGCGCTGCGTGCTGGGCTCCATGCCTGGATAAAACCCAAGGCTCCAGCCCCATACATACGCAAGTGGTGTCGCAGCGTTTTGACGACGACATCCGGCGGCTTGCTGGATGAGAAGTCAGTGAACCCGATAATGTCAACAAACAGTACTGCCGCACGCTGACAACGCACCAGCGGGCAAGCCGACCAACAGCGAAGCAAAAAGGGCAAGTGTGAAGACGGCAGCAAATCATCTCACATCAATCTTCCAGCGACGCGACGACCGCCCAGTGTTCGGCACCACCGTCACCGCTCGCCACATCTGCGACGATCGCCGTCAGTTCGCTGGCGACACGAAGCTCAAAGGCGACCGACTATCCGGAAAGGCGCTAGGCAATCCCTGGTCGCGTCATCGACAATGCTAATAATGTGAAAGCCCCAGCCATGGGCTCAGGCTGGCGCGCCTTGCTGCTCGAAACAGGCCCCAAGGCCCCCAAAAAGCCAGGAGCCGCATGAAAGGCCGTGGATGCTCATCCGAGTTTCCGACGACGCTTTTTTCTTTTTCGCTGGGCCACTAAGCCGCACGACGTGGGGAACTTGCGGTTTGATACTTGATCCAAATCAATAGATGCCCACCCCCCAGACCTAACGTCACGCCTGAGCATGTCGTCGGAGAAAGAAGATGCTGAAGCATTTGCTTGTGATTCTTCTTTTGCTGCTTTTCCCCTCTGCATTCCATGCCGCTACCGCAGCAGATAATCGAACTGCGGGACCACAAATCCAGGAGGAAATCTGGGCGCTGCCATTTCCACTGCCCGTGCTTGCCTTCCTGGTACGGCCGGTCGGAGATGGCCCGTTCCCCCTGATGGTCATGAACCACGGGATTTCTCTCGACGCCAATCAGCGGACGATGTTTCCGACGATCGAATATCGGGACGCGGCACGTTGGTTTGCACGCCGCGGTTATGTGGTCATCTCGCCTATCAGGTACGGGGCGAGCAGTCTCGATGACAAGGATCAGGGTCTCTACGGGTCTGTCTTTGCCCACGTCGGTAGCTGCGACAACCCGAACTTTCGTGGTCCCGGGCTCGCTATCGCCACTCTGAATGAGTGGGTCATCGACTACATGAGTAAGAGGAAGATGATCCAGCCTGGCAAGGTTGTCGTCGTTGGCCAGTCCGGCGGCGGATGGGGTTCGATCGCTCTTGGGAGCCTAAACCCGTCATCAGTTCAGGCCATCATTACATTTGCGGCTGGCCGTGGAGGCCGCGTTGACGGCAAACCCAACAACAATTGTGCTCCCGACAAGCTCGTTGCCGCTACTGGAGAGTTTGGCCGCACCGCACGCGTCCCGATGCTTTGGATCTACGCGGAAAACGACACCTACTTCGGACCGGAATTGACGAAGCGGATGCATCAGGCCTTTGTCGAAGCGGGCGGAAATGCCGATTATCGTATGCTCCCGTCCTTTGGGACCGACGGGCACTTCATGATCGATTCCGCCGACGCGGTGCCGATCTGGTCGCCCTTGGTATCGCAATTTCTAGAGAAGCATTCAGCGACCGCCCCGCCGCTTGGGCAACAAGTCAACGGCGCTTCGGCCCGGCAGGAGCCTCAGTCGACGCCGCCGCGATTGCGGCTGCCTGAAAACATCCATTTATCAACCTGGCAAAAATTTTGTTTCGCTTCATCCGATCGAACCACGATATGCCGATCGACATCAACCGCCACGGACGATCTCGATCAGGTCGTGGTGCGTGTCGATCTGATCGAGCGAGCTGACGGTCCGGCTCGCTTGCAGCTATTCGTTCCGCAAGGGGCAAATCTGCAGCAGGGAGTCAAGGTGACGGTAGATCAGGGCAGCCCTATCCAGGTTCCTTTCAACTGGTGTCTCACCAACATCTGCATCGCAGCCCGCGGAATCGAACCAACTGTGGCGGCCCAAATGGAAGCCGGTCAACAGCTCAAACTCGAACTCACCGACCTTTACTCCTCTTCGCTGGTGATAAATTTGCCGCTTAGCCAGTTCGGGGCTGTTCACCAAGGCCCGCCCGCCAAAACCTTCGAATTCAGCTTGAATGAGGAATGAACGAAGTTGGTCTCTGACCGCTTGACGTGGCTGAGCGCGGGGAAGCTCGACTGTGAGTACATCGGACGTTTCACCACGGAGCACGAGACATCTCAAAGGTTCTCGCTCTTAAAGGATTCAAGAAATTCTCCGGATCGATGATCAAACAGTCGATACGGCGGCGGATTGTTGCGATCTCCGTCGGATTGATCATCCTCATGCTGGCGACATCGGTCCTATCGATAGTGATGGTCAGGCGGGTCGGCCATCTGCTTGATGAACTCTCTGCACGGTACGCCCCGATCAACGAGCATCTGACGCGGATCAATACTCTGTCTCTGGAACGAGGTCTCGCGGTCCGCCGCATGGTGATCGCGAAGATGCAGGAGCCGCCCGATGTGCTCGGCTATAGGGCCCGCTTGGAGCTATACAACGCGAAGGGAGACGAGGTCGAAAGTGAGGCGCAAGCCGCGCGGACACTGATCAATTCGATCATTGAGGACGCAAGTACACCCTCGGACAATGCAGGCCTGGCGCGCATCGAAAACCGAATTGAAAATCTGAGCGATACTCGCCGCCAACTGAAGCAGGAAACCGGAGAGCTACTTTCACACCTTGAGGCCAGAGACTTTGCGGCGGTCAGGCGCAGCCTTGCGCAAGCAGACGCTGCTCGCGACGAACTGGATGAGAAAGTCAACGCTATTCGGTTGAGCATGTTGACCGTCAGCGATGGGGCTATCGCAAAAATTAGATCGGAACAAACCCGGGTGGCCCTGACCTCGGCCATCGTTACGCTGCTTGCCGCGATCGTCGGATTGATTTTCGCCAACCTGGTCAGTGGCGGCATCATTCGCTCGATCCGTCAACTGCTAGAGGGTACCCGCGCGGTCGAAGCGGGCCAGCTCGATCAGTCAATCGATGTAAGGGCGACTGACGAAATCGGACAACTGGCGGCCGCCTTCAATCGGATGGTTGTGCAATTGCGCAACAACCAACGCATCAAGGAAACATTCGGCAAGTATATCGATCCGCGCGTCGTTGAAGGACTGATCGATCGCCCTAATTTGACGGCCGCCGAAGGCCAGCGCCGAGTGATGACTGTGTTGTTCTGCGACTTGAAGGGCTTCACCAGCCTGAGCGAAGGCATGACCCCGCAAGGTCTCGTCAAGGTCATGAACCACTATCTTTCGGTCATGTCCGAACCAATTCGGAACAACCGAGGGATCATCGACAAGTATATCGGCGACGGCATCATGGCTTATTGGGGCCCCCCTTTCGTCGATGAGGCCGATCATTCCCGGCTTGCATGCCTCGCCGCGTTGGAAATGATCGAACGTATCGAAAAATTGCGTGAGGAGATTCCTGAGCTACTTGGCGTTCGCGCAACCCCAATGGAGAAATGCGATCTAAGGATCGGGATCGCGACCGGCGAGGCGCTGGTCGGCAGCATCGGCTCCGACGTGATGATGAGCTACACCGTCATGGGCGACGTAGTGAACCTCGCCTCGCGGCTGGAGGGCGCGAACAAGGTGTACGGCACCCGCAATCTCGTTTCCGAAAGAACTATTGCTGCCGTGGGCACCTCACTTGAGGTGCGAGAGATCGATCGGATCGTGGTAGCGGGGCAGAGTCGTTTCGAAGCCGTTTTCGAAATAGTTGGAAACAAAGGTGATCTTACACCACAGCAACTTGCATCACGGGCCAAGTACCTTGAAGGGCTCTCGGCCTATCGGGACCGGCGATGCGATGATGCGCTTGCCGCGCTCAATGCGTCGCTCGAAGCGATGCCCGGCGACGGGCCTGCAAGGGCTCTAATCGAGCGCATCGAAAGCTTCAAAGCAGAACCACCGCCGTGCGACTGGGACGGGTCGTGGCACATCGAAAAATAAGCGCCGGTCTGACACGGCGGTCGTCTGCTATGGGTCATTCGCGTCGGTTTGGCGCTCGGATGCAAACCTTCCGGTCTACCCCTGTGAGCCGACATACAGCTGCACCACGCCAACGGAAGCGATGGGCCACAAGCGGACCTGCTTGGGAATTAGGACTGGCCGCCGCGCTTTTGGCCGTTTGACGTTCGTCTCGCTAATGTTGCCGGGGAGCGATGCGCTCAAGACGCGCCGCGCATTGGCGTATTGTTCTGGCGTTAGCGAGTAGATCCCGTGGTAGGCGATAAGCGCCAAAACGAGAGCGCCCGCCGTTGCAACTGAGGCTGCGCAGGCGGTTCAACCCCTGCCCGCCCAGATCTTCGATACATCCGCTTTCGACCGGTACTTCACCGCGGCTAGCGGCTTCTTGGTCCTACCGGGGCGAAACCCCATGGCTTTTATCTCCGCCTCCAGCTCCAGCCGCCTCGCCTCTTTGGTCGCGTTGTAAGCGGCGGTGATTAGCGGGAAGGTTTCGTGTTGTTGAGCCAGCGTGAGAGCCCGAAAGTCAGCGACGATTTTATGCATGAGCCCACCTCCATGAAGGCAGCCTATCGTTTGCGAGCTGCCGTTCAATGGAGGTGTAAGGGCGTTAGAGGGCAAAGAGCTTCAAGCGGTTTGCTTGGGTTTTCGCCTTAAGCCAATGCGAGTTCCTGGAAGTTGTATCCCCAGCTCGATGGCGCGCGACCTGATAGAGGCGATTGGCCGCTTCAGTTTCACTATCATGAGCGTGAGGCTCTTCCCATTTGCCGACATGGTACGCAAGAGCTGATCATCCTCTTCCGTCCACCGTTCGTGGTTGTAAGTGCGGGCAGCCATCATCGTTGCCTCTAAGGTCAATGAGGCAGGGCCTGGTCTTGGGGAATAAGAAGGACCCAGCTCCGGGGCTGGTTGGGCCGGGTCAGTTAAGGAGCGGCTTGTTACGCTGCCGCCTGAACCAGAGATAATCGTAAGACTATGAAGTTCAATTCGATTACTGAAATGTAATCGAAGACCATTGCCAGAGACTCGATGCTTGTGAGAGTCTGAAGAAGGCGCCCCCTCCTTGGTTGCATTCGGTTGGGGCGCTTATGGCTCGTGCTCTTTTTCCGAAAATATGTTCCCTACCCTAACGCCCCACAGCCTCACCGCGGAGCAGGCGGCGAGGTGGATAAGAGAATTGCACTTTGGCGGACGATATGAAATCGACGAGCGCCCCGACAATTGGTCGGGGCGTCTCAATTCAAAGACTACTGGAACATGAAGAGTGAGAGGCCGATGTCTGAATTGGGTCACAATGCGAAAAACTCAACCTGAGCAGATCCAGTCCGCCATGCCTCGCTGAGCGGACATCCAAGAGGGCAAGACGATACTTCGCAAAAGGCCATTAGCTCCGACCGCAACCGGCGCGATGTCCGCTACTTGTGTCGAAGCCAGTCATGGCCGGACCAGCTTTGCAGACAGCTAATGTCTAGAAATTCTCCCGAATTCCTTTGAAGACCGGTGGCGGACTTTTCCGTCGGCCGGCTTGTCCCGATACTCGATACCGCAAGCAGCTTCGGCTTTACCAAAATCCGCTAGTGGGCGATCCGCTTCGAGTCGGGCTCCGCCCCCGAGGAGCTTAGGCCTCGCCTGATCCGGAGAAGATCGAAGCCGGCGGCGTGCGCGGTGCCGCTGGATGGTCTCAATCGTTTGGCGAGCAATGCGGACGCGACATCGTCGCGTCACCAACTTCACGGGTATATTGGGCTAGTCGTCGCTCGGCCTGGCGCCGGGGGCGCGCGCCCTGACGATCGAATCCTCAGCTTCGCCGCGGCTCGAAGCGCCGCGCCTCGCCGGCGCGCCATTCTGGCGCACGTCGCCGCGTTCGGAGGGATCTCTGCCGACCGTGGACTGCAGCTCGGCCAAGTCGGTGAAGACGTCGGCTTGGCGGCGGAGTTCGTCGGCGATCATCGGTGGCCGGCTGGCCATGGTGGAGACCACCGTGACCTGGACGCCGCGGCGCTGCACGGCCTCGACCAGCGAGCGGAAGTCGCCGTCACCAGAAAACAAAATCATCTGGTCGAGCTGTCCGGCGAGCTCCATCGCGTGGACCGCAAGCTCGATGTCCATGTTCCCCTTGACCTTGCGGCGGCCGCCGGCGTCGACGAATTCCTTGGTCGGTTTGGTGACGACGGTGTAGCCGTTGTAGTCGAGCCAGTCGACGAGCGGGCGGATCGAGGAATACTCCTGATCCTCGATGACGGCCGTGTAGTAGTAGGCGCGAACCAGGGTGCCGCGGCCCTCAAAGGCCTTCAGCAGGCGCTTGTAGTCGATGTCGAATCCCAAGGTCCTTGCGGTGGCGTAGAGATTGGCGCCATCGATGAAGAGCGCGATCCTGCTCGGTGCGAACATTTGGACGCTGCCGGAAATTGGTTTCCAGGACGGAAACAGGCGCTTCCATCTGGACTCTGGGTCATTGAGGCAAAAAGCTTTAGGTAAGGTCGGGCGGCCAGGGGTCTCGCTTCCGCTCACCCGCATTCTACGGCGGAATCCGAGCTCCGACAGGTCGGAGGCTACGCGCAAATGTTTCCCGCCTCAAAGCATTTTTTCCTTCAACGAAGGGCTATCCGTTGATCGCCGCGAGCGAGCTTGGGCACGCAGATCTGAACCGGCGGCAGCATGGGTAAGACAAAGGACAATGGGAAGTCCCCCTGACGGGTTGGCGGTGCGATGCGATTCCCTGTTTTCGAGACCCACCTGAGAAAGCGCGGACGCACGTGGTGGTGGTTCTTGTGCACGGCCGACGGCCGCACGCTTATGCACGGGTCGGAAGGCAAGCGTTCTGCGGCCAGATATCGGGCCAATCGGGCGCTGTTCGAGGTGCTGCTGTTCGCCGCGCCTCGGTCGGACGGTGACCTCGACAAGAGCCGGGCCGGCCCGCGGCGCAGCCGTTCGGCTAACTGAGAGACCTGCCGACGCGGCTTACGCGCTCTTCGCGCCTCGCCAGGACGACCTGTCCTGACATGGCCAGCCGATCGCGCCCGCCCTCCTTGGCCGCGTAGAGCGCCCGGTGGGCTGCCGCGGACAAGAGAATCCTCGGTCATGTATTGGGCGGGAAAGCTTGGTGCCACCGCCAAGAGGAAATCAGCGCGTACAGCATGTCCAATTCGCGCAGCGCCTGGCGTACGCGCTCGCCGGTTTGGTGCAGCCGTCCGCACCGGCGTTCGGCAGCAACAGTGCAAACGCTTGGCACACGAAGGACTAGAGGTGACGCAATCGCGGCTCCGAACCAGCCGACGTCGGAGGCGGAATCAAAAGGTCGCAGCCCCCCTGGAGCTGCGGCCCACTTCTAAAAAGGAGTAGCTGCTGAAATGCTCGTGCTGGATAACTCCCTTTCTAAGCACAAGCCGGGCAAACCGTGGATTCCGTGATCTACGGCCAGTGCCGTCGGGCGGTCGCTGCCAGACGCACTCTCCCTATTGCCAAGCCTTAACGAGGAGGTAGAATTCGCGAGATTTACGGCCTCTTGATTTTGACGTCGTGCGCTAGTTTTCTATGGGGGTCTCCCATGTTCGATCCTGCTACGACCGCGCTTTTGCGCGCGGTGCTGGACGAGGTCTGCGAAAACGTTTCCCGGACGGAGACCGGCACCCGTACCCACGTGGCCTCGAAAATTCTGGAAGCCGTGACCAGGGGCGACACATCTGCGGACCACCTCAAGTCGGTCGGACGCCAGGCTCTGTCCGACGCGCCGACGATGTGGCGATAGGCGGAAGAGGGCGGCCAGGTGAACTTCCAGGTCACGGTGCTGAAGATCCTGGTGAGCTATCCCGACGGCTTCGCTCTGATGGCGGACCTCAAGCGCGACATGGCGATCCTGGCGACCAGTGGCCGCGACTGGGCGGAGCGGACCAAGCGCTTGGCCGCGCGCGCGTCACATCTGGACATCTTTTCGCAGGCGCTCGTCGAGCGCGAAAACGGCGGCTGGAGGATCACCGCCAAGGGGCGGGCCACCCTGGAATTCATGGAGGCGCGCCCTGCCGCAGCCGATCAGGCCATCATGCCGTCCCCGGCCGAGACGATCGATGCGCCTGTGCCCCCGTTACCGCACGCCCCCGAGCGGGCGAGGCGGCGTCGCGAGCGCCGCGAGCGCCGCCTCGAAGCCCGTGAACGAGCCACGGCGAAGGCTTCGTGAGACGCCGATCGAGGAAGTTGCGGGCTTGTTCCGCATCGGGCTTGAGTCCGTGACGCCGGCGGACCTAGAGTGGCATCGCAGGGGAAATCAGATGCCAGTGTCTTATCCAGTCCGGAAGGCGTGCCCGGCATGCGGTAGGCCCATGAAGGCTGTGTCCGACGAAGCCCAGGGAGGGTCACCGCGGTACGTCTGCACCAACTGCGACGACGACCCGCTGCACGACCCGACCGCCCGGAAGTGGGCGGACAGCCCACTGCGGCCGCCGGCGAAGTGAGCGGACGCTGCCGCGTCGCAGCGCGCCTGCGAGCTCCGTCTGCGCGGCGAGGTCGCCGCGCAGCCAGCGATCGGGTCTACGCTGCGCCTCTACAGCTCATGGAGCCGGAATGCCGGCGTAGTAATCGTCCACGGAGCGGGCGACCGAAGGATCCGACCAGTTCCAGCTACTTTCGTTGCTGTACTTTGGCGCCCCTCTGAGCTGACGATCGCTGATGCCCGTCACGTAGCCGCCAAGGTTCGTGTCGTATTTCAGCGATTGCCACGGAAGCGGGTAATGGTCGTCTCCGATTCCGAGGAATCCGCCAAAGCCCAGCACCGCGTAGGCGACCTTGCCGCTGATCTTGTCGATCATCACCCGCTCGATCGAACCGATGCGCTGACTGTCGGCACTATAGACCTCGGTCCCTTCGACCTTGTCGCTGCCGATCAGATTTCCTGTTTCCCGTTCTTCATAGGCCATGCGAGATCTCCTCCCATGAGTGGGACCAACCTAGGGCAATCTCGCTCGTTCCTATCTGAAGATGTGGAGGAGCGGAGCCTGTCCGCAAGTGATGCTGCTTGGTGCCGGCAGCATCAGCGGTTCCGGCGGCGACCAAGACACCCGCTCTGTAGAGCCCCGGGCGAGAACGGAATGACCGAAGTTGTGGTAAAGCAGCGCGTCGCGCATTGATCGTGCAAGCCGAACTACACTCGACCGAAGGGCGCCAAACCAATCCGCCGCCCGCACGGTGTCGCAGATGCCGCTGCGGTTCAGCCGCAGACGCGAGGTTCGGACGCAACCGCGCCAGTGTCCCGCTCGGCGGATAGTCAGGAGCCCACGTCGAACCAGCTTGCCGGCCCTCACATGAAGACGATGACAACCCCCAGTCCAACCAAAGTGTACAGGCCGGTCACGGTTACACCGAGACACACGCCCGCCATGACGCCCTCGGACGGGAATTTGATTGGTCTGGCCGGCATTCACGTCTCCACACGTTGCTCACCGGTTGGGTATGCGCTGCGCTCGACATCGTTCCGGCGGCGCAGAGGTGCTCAGTTGTCGAGGCAGCCCAACTGACCCGTTTTCGAAAGCGCCAAGCGGAAGGAACGATAACGCGACGACATCTTTGACTCGGTGGACCACCGCCCGCCGTTTGAGTACGGCGCCTGTAGCGGATAACCAAAGGCTCAAAGGCCCGCTGTTCAAAAACATGCGCTCGCGCGGATAGCCAAAGGCGGTGGTCCCGTTCCGGGCGGGTGAAAGAATCACCTTGAAGAAGCCAGCAAAAACGCGCGAAGAACTCGAAGCGGCGATCAAGCTGGAGATGGAAGACATCTGCGAGTTGCCCACGGATATCGCCATCTCGGTCGTCCCTTGTCAGGACACTTGGAAGGTCGCGATCATGACCGACGGACAGCTGGACGCGGGGCGGTCCGAGATGATTGAAACGATCGCAGACCGGTTGCGCACCGAATTCGACTTGAAAAGCTGAACAAATCGGCTTCACAGCGCGCTCAGGTCATCCGGCACGTCGCCGAACTTGCGGATCACGGTTGCGTCTCCGAAGTCGCGCGTCTTCCGCGAAAGCGCCTCGGCTTTCATCACGGCGGCGTTCGGGTTGAAGCATTCGACCGCCTCGCCGGCGGCAACGCCGTCGTCGGCGGCCACGAAAGGCAGGGCGATGTAGTACGTGACCTCGGTCATCTCAGTCGTACCAATCCTTTCGGTCGCGCGGGACGTCGAACCGGCCGCGCGAATAGCCAGCGGAAACCGAAGCCCGTAGCTCCTCGATCTGCGCTTCGAGGAAGCCGTTCGCGACGATGAGCGCCTTGACGGCTTCTCGAGCGTCACCGCCGCAGGCAGCAATCGCTTGGTCGGCGGCGTTCTCAAGGTCGAAGGCGGTCGGTCCGGATGGCTCGGGCTGGCTCATCGGAATATGTTCTCATTTTGTTCGCTGGAGTCAAGGCTGGCGCCATGTCTCCCTTCCGCCTGGCCGGAACTCGGCGCGAATTTGCGTGGACAGCGGCGGGCAGTGTCGGAACCGGCCGCCGTCGTTCGTCTTGCGTCCGTGTCCCGTACCCTGGAGCGTTGCGTACCCATGGCCCCCCGAGCGAATTGGAAAGGGTTTCTGCGTCTTTCTCTGGTCACTTGTCCCGTGGCGCTCTACCCGGCCACGTCGAAGAGCAAGAAGATCTCCTTCAACCATTCAACCGGCAGACCGGTCATCGGATCAAGTACCTGAAGGTCGATGCCGACACCGGCGATGAGGTGCCCAACGAGGACATCGTCAAGGGCTATGAGCTCGACAAGGGGCAGTACATCGAGGTCTCGAAGGAAGAGCTTGAGGAGATCGCGCTGGAGTCGACGCGGACGATTGAGATCGACGAGTT
The DNA here is from genome assembly GCF_052076025.1 of Bradyrhizobium sp. 956_D2_N1_4. NCBI lineage: Bacteria > Pseudomonadati > Pseudomonadota > Alphaproteobacteria > Hyphomicrobiales > Nitrobacteraceae > Bradyrhizobium > Bradyrhizobium sp. 956_D2_N1_4. The sequence goes on from NZ_CP197237.1 coordinate 8,296,864, forward strand.
TGTCGACCGCAGCGACATCGACCCCCGATACCTGATCAGGCCCTACTACATCCGTCCGGATGGCAAGGTCGGCCATGATGCCTTCGCGGTGATCCGCGAGACAATCCGCGAAATGGACAAGGTCGCTATCGGGCGCGTCGTGCTGACCAACCGCGAGCACATCATCGCGCTCGAGCCGATGGACAAGGGACTCGTCGGCACGCTGCTTCGGTATCCCTACGAAGTGCGCAGCGAGCAGGAGTATTTCGACGAGATCCAGGATGTGAAAGTCACCAAGGATATCCGCCTCAGTCACGCGCCCTGCATCGTCATGCCCGAGATGTTTCACCAGCCGGTCTATGGCGCCCTTGTAGGCGTCATGAGTACTTTGACTTCGTCCCGTGGCCTTGGCTTCCGCCCACCAGCGATCGAACAGACCGGTAATTGTCTGTCGCGGCTTTACGGCTGCAACGCTTTCGATGGCCGGGAAGCGTTGGGCTTTCGGATCAGGAGAGTAATCGCCCTCCGCATTGCGACGAAGTTGCCAGCCAGCATCAAGGCTGGCTGCCCCAACAAGACGCAGGAAGCGCTGTCGATCGTCGGCATTTAGGTGTATGCGGTGGCGGATCAGAACCCAGTCCGCAAGAAGTCCAAAACGATCCTCAAGCGCGTCATACTGATTGACCGGGAGTGCGTTAACCGCCGCGGACAGATCGCCGGCGCCAAACAGTTCAATCGCGGTGCTCGCTTCGTTCGGCATCAATGCGGCTGGCGGTGGATTCTTAATGCGCCCCTCAAGCGCCGCGCGACTGAGCGCCTTGTGATACATCCATGCGTCGGGCTCGCCCGGATTGTCGCGATGAATCTCCTGATAGAGCCGGTACGTTTCGCCGCTTAGTGCGACCATGTCCTTATGGCTTAGGCTAGTTGGTGCCGCTTCAGTCAGTTCAAACAGTCGGCGAACATGATCCAAAGCGTTGGCCTGGCGCGCCTCTGCGACGGTGAGATCGTCCGTTTCGAGGCTGAAGGCTATCTCGCTTCCGATCGTCACCACTTTGACGCACGGATAGTCATGCGGTGTGGCAACGCTAAATAATACGCGCTTGCCGCGGAGGCGATCGACGAGATGGGAACGGACGCGAATTCGGAATTGGGGAACGGAGGAGCCGGCACGCTTGGACATTGAGAACTTCAGGGAAACCATTGGTCTGTGTGGCACTTTTGTGGCACTCAGGACCGAAATTGCAATAAAATCAATGTTCCCAGTGAGATGGGTGGTGCTGCCAGACAGGATAGAACTGTCGACCTCTCCATTACCATGGAGTGAGCATAGCGCCCACGCCGGCGACCCCGCGCGCAACACATCTGCAACACGGCACCTCTAACCTGTTGACATTATTGTCTCAAAAACGGTTTCCTAAACCGTATGTCGGAAGTTCGAGTCTTCCCGGGATCGCCAGTCATTCCGACGCAAGAAACTCAATAAATATCGGCATTTCCTCGACGTACGCGGTCCGTTCTGAGGTCTATTTGGCCGTCTCAGGGCCGATTCCGTATGCTCCGTGCAGTACGTGGAATTACAAGGGGTTATCTGGGACGACGTCTGCTCCATGCAACACGGATGCAACACGAAGCTTGGGCCACAGCCTTACCTCCGCGATGGTCTGCCTCGGTATCGAAGCGCGTCGACCAGCAGCGTGAATGCCGGCGATGGCTGCCGACGGCTCGGATAGTATAGGTGATATCCTAAGAATGGCGCGCACCAGTCACCCAGCACCCGAATGAGCTCGCCGCTCGACAAGTAGGGCTGAACCTGACCTTCGGTCAGGTAGGCATCGCGGGACGCCTCGAAATCGACCGAGATTGACTGCCCGAGCGGCCGACTCAGTGGTACACACCGGTGGTCACAAAACTAGACCCGGCTTTGTAGGAATCCTTGTTTTTCGGCGGTTTTCGCGCAATTGCGGCATCGGGGTAGGGAGTCCCACTCTCTCCGCCACCTGACAATCCGCGCGGATCGATTCTCGGTAACCTCGCCCATGCGACACGGCTGAATTTGCGCGCTCTTGAGGGTTTGAGCTTCACGTTACGGTAACAAACCCTAGCAAATTCAACGGTCCTGATCAGACTACGAATCTGAAGGCGCCGACGTTCGAGCAGAAGTTCTGCAAATCTGCAAACTCGGCATTCATGCGTTCGAGTCAGGCGGCGCGACGATGCGGCTCGATTCTCCGACTAGACTTGCGGCGCTCTTTCTCGCAGGCTGTCAACAGAGCCTTGACCCAGAGAGCCATGCCTTCTGCTTTGAGATCGATCTTCTGGGAGCGGTTGTAATGCTGCTCGGTAACCGGAGCCAACCTCTCGCGTTCGTTGACGCCAGAGTGCGTCATCTTATGCCCTAGGATAGCCGTGGCCGCCCCGCCCAACCGGTTGTCATCGAGGAAGGTAGTCATCGCCCTTCTAATGTCGTGAAGCGTGAAGGGGCGAATTCCATGCTCCTTGAAAAGGTCGGGACGTGGCTTTTTTGGCTTAGGCTTCGGTCCCGGCTTCCCCTTTCGATTTGGCTTCTGGCGAACTGTATGGTCGTAGACGCGTCCCTGTAGCCGATACATGAGGAGGTTTAGAGCGGCCGGCGTAACGCGATTCTTCGAGTCTCGTCCTGGAAACATCCATGGGGAGTTCTCGCCGGCATCGTTATGGAACGCCTGCATCACTTTCAGCGCTTCTGGAGGAATCGGAAGTGAATGCGGCCGGCCGCCATCACGGCCTCCCTTCATCTCTTCGGATGTCCAATTCGCAATCTTCCATCCACGCAGTTTGCGTTCGATCTTCGAAGCGTCAAAAAGACGATCGAGACGCAACTGAAGAAAAGCTCCCGTTCTTTGCGCCGTCAGCGCCACGCCCCATAGTGCCCCGAGCGTCCCGGGATAAGTGTCATGCTCGCCATCAGCCAGGTGTCTATGCTCTTCTGCAAGGATCAGCATACGCGCGATCTCCTCAATGGTTGGAGTGTGCGTACGCTCCTGTGTCTTGTATTCGAATGACCACCTGGTCCACCATTCCGCCTGTACGTCCTCTAGACCGGATGCCGTGGCATGATATTTCCAGGCCCACGTCAGCATCTTCTTTGCCTGGGTCAGCGCACGATGCACTGCCGATGGCGCATGATTGAGATTGATGCGGTCGCGTACTAACTCGAGATCGCGCAACCGGACCTCGCTGACGAGTTTATCGTTGATCGAAGCGAACTCCGGCAACTTCAGATAATGTTCGTATTGCTCGCGATATTTCGCCTTAAGCTTGGGCTTTTGATAGTCGAGGAACTTTTGAGTAAGTGCCTTCCAAGTCCAAGTAGTGCCGGTGTCGCCAATGCGCTTCCGATACGCAATGAGCGATGTTTCATCGGCAAAACTATCTGCCCGCTCCGCGTTACCTTGGCGGTCTCTATATCGAGCGGGATCGGTCTCAAGACGTACCAGCGTCTCAACAAATTCGCGAAGGTTGCGCTTGCGCCCAGCAGCTAGATGGGCCTGCTCCGCGACGTATCTTGCAGTGTCCAGATCGATTTCATTGGCAAGTCCAATTCGAAGCGTGATCTCGCGCCGCCGGATATACCACACCACTTTTCCGGGGATGATCCGCAGCGTCAGGCCGACCGTCTTCGTGTCGCGCCATTCTGCGATTTTGCCTTTGATCTGTCCGCTGTTGCTGTAGGTGATCGCCGGCTGAATATCCCAGGCGTCTCTGAACCGGACGGCTTTGCGCTCATAAAGGATCTTTTCGGTCACCTGAACCCCGTACAACGATCGTACAAAAACAGCCATCGGAGAGGTGCCCAAAAGGCAGCGGGCACCTACGCCTTAGAATAGCAGAAAATATCATAATTTCAATGTGTTAGAGCGCCATGAACGAGAAGCGTAAAGCTTTAGGATTCGTTTTCCCAAGCTGCATACGAGGGTTCGATTCCCTTCGCCCGCTCCATTCAAAAATTGATGGCCGCTGATTTGGCGTGTTGGATGTTTCTCCGACCCCTGGCCACGTTCATCTTGGCGTATCCGGAAGCATGAAGGGGCCGAAGATCCGCCAAATGGCGTCGGTCTCCCCAGCGTCGGTTAAAGTGGCCAATTTTTGGCGATGGCAATTCTTGGTGATGTAACGGATCACCGCTCGCGCTGCATTTCAGAAGGAGCGGCTTATTCATCCCGACGACACGAGATCACCCTGAGGGATGCTATGCGCTCTCGCAGTTCGGCGCGGCTGCGTATCGTGAAAGACTGCTGGCGCAGTTTTGATTGCCTGTCGTGCAGCGGCGCAGCCAACGACGCTCAATCTGATCCTTCATCTGATCCTTCGCGGCTGCATCAAGCGTTCGTCATCTAGGGCACTAAACTTGCCTTGGACAGCAGGGACTCATTGGTGCCGCGTTTCTGTTTCTGATTGTCGTGCAAAACATTCGGACCCGGCCTGTTGCCGGGCAAACGGAGGCATTGATGACGAATTCAGCACCTGTTTTCACCGCTGGCGGTGGCAGCGACGATGCGTTCACGCGCGTGTCGACCAGCGCAACCGGGGCGCAGGCGGATGGCGCGAGTGTCCAGGCAGCGTTCTCGCCCGACGGCACGAAAGTGGCGTTCGCATCCTATGCCGACAATCTGGTGCCCGGCGATACCAACGGTGCACCCGACGTCTTCGTGAAGGACCTTTCGACCGGGGCGATCACGCTCGTGTCGACCGATGCCAGCGGGGTTCAGCTGGGTGGCTACCAGCCGATTTTTTCGCCCGATGGCACCATGTTGGCGTTCGCAACGGGCGCCGACATCTTCGTGAAGGACCTGGCCACCGGTGCCCTCACGCGCGTATCGACGAGTGCCAGTGGGGAACAGGCGGACGGCTTATCGACCACCAACCCGATATTCTCGCCTGATGGCACCAAGGTTGCGTTCTATTCCGATGCCGACAATCTCGTGCCTGATGATACCGACCACGTGCGCGACATCTTCGTGAAGGACCTGACCACTGGCGCGATAACGCTCGTGGCGCCCAGTCCATACAACGGAGGACCCGGCGGCGGCGGGCTTGAGAATGGCTTTACCTTCCCCCCCTCGTTCTCACCCGATGGCACCAAAATCGTGTTCGGGTCGGCCACAGTGCGCGGCGACACCACCGAGATCTACATCAAGGACCTTTCCACCGGGGCCACCACACTGGTGTCGGAGAGCGCCAGCGGCGCTCGTGGGGATCGCGGCAGCTTCGACCCGGTGTTCTCGCCAGATGGCACCAAGGTGGCGTTCTATACCTTTGCCGACAATCTTGTGCCGGGTAGTTCTAACAACCTAATCGGCAACATCGTCATTAAGGATCTGACCACAGGCGCGGTCACGCTGGTATCGACCGATGCCGACGGAGTCCCGCAGAACAACGGCGAAGCCCAGAAACCCGTGTTCTCGCCTGATGGCACCAAGATTGCGTTCTATTCCAGTGCCACCAATCTCGTGCCGGGTGTCAATGCCGATCAGGTCGTCTATGTGAAGGACTTGGCCACGGGTGCCATCACGGCCGTCTCGACCAATGGGGGCAGGCCGTGGGAATTCGGGGGCGGCAGCCGGCTTCCCGTGTTCTCGCCTGATGGCACCAAGGTGGCATTCGAGTCTTTATCCAGCATTCTGGTGCCGGGCGATACCAACCATACCTACGACATCTTTGTAAGAGATCTTACTACGCGTTCCTTCACCGCAGCGAAGCTGACGGACAATGGCGCTGCCCATGTTTCGACATCGCAGGCGGGTTTCTTTGCCGGTGCCCACACGGTCGCGGTGGCACCGCAAGACGGCAATCTCGGCACACTCACGGCCACCATCGACGTTGCCGATGGCAAGGTGACGTGGAGCTATGATGTCTCTCATGCCAACATCGCTCCGCTCGCGGCCGGACAGACCCATACCGACATCTTCATCTTGGTCCTCGACGGCTTCTACGGGACACAGGGCATCACCGTGACGCTGACGGGAATCGATGATGCGCCCGTGATCAGCTCGGGCACGACGGCAAGCTTCGCGGAGAATGGCTCTGGCGTCGCCTACCACGTCGCGGCGACCGATGTGGACAGTCCCGCGCTGACCTATTCGCTGTCCGGCACTGACGCGGCTCTGTTCGACGTGTCGGCGACGGGCGATGTGACGTTCAAGTCCGCGCCCGACTTCGAGGCGCCGAAAGACGCGAACCACGACAACGTCTACGACGTCACCGTCGCGGTCAGCGACGGGACAGAGATCGCGACAAAGAACGTCGCGATCACGGTCACTGACGTGAATGACACCAGCGGCGGCGGTGGCGTTCTGACGGTCACCGGCTCGACCGGCTTCACGTCGATTGATCGGGCAACGATCAATATCAGCGTGACCGGCAATTTGCACGAGACCGGCCGCGCCGGTGTGATCAGCAACAGCACGATCAACAATCTCGGTTCACTGAGCGAAACCCAGGCGATGCTCGCCTTCGTGAACGATACGATCGCCGGCGGTTCCCTCGGTGCGATCGTCGCCAATGGCGGCACCATCACCTTCGACAACGTGCATCTGGACGGGACGTTGCTGGATGCGACATCAGGCGGACTCATCGAATCCGTTGCAGGCAGCGCCAACAGTTTCAACAATGTGACGCTCAAGGCCGGCGCCGTGTTTGACGTCAGTGCCGCAAGCGGTCTGTTTGTCAGCGGCACGCTGAACAACGGCGGCAAGATCGAGTTCTTCAATTTCGCGAAAGTCATCCTGACCGGCGACGCCACGATCATTGGCAATGGCGAGATCAAGCTCGATCCGGGCTCCTCGATCCTGAACAGCGGTGCGCATCACACGCTCGACCTTGACGGCGGCACGATCGACGGCGCCGGCACGATCGGAAACGGAGATCACAGCCTCACCTTGGATATCGGCTTCTCCGGCACGCTCGAGGCGAACGGGTCCCAGCCGCTTGCGGTCAACACCGGCAATTCCGTCACCAGCAGCGGCCTGATCGAAGCCGTGCATGCCTCGCTCGATTTCGACGACGCCGTTTTCAACACCTTTGGAACGATCACCGCCGATCAGGCCGGCACGATCGACTTCAAGAATGGATTGACCAATGGCGGTATCGTCAATGTGCACACCGGCAGTGAGGTGGATGTTTCGGGCAACCTCGTCAACAACGGCACTGTCCTGGATAGTGGCGTGCTCAAGGTCGATAATTTAAGCGGGACTGGCGCTGTCAACGTCAACAACGGGACATTGGTGGTCACTGGCAATCTAAGCAGCAATGTCGTTCTGACGGGTACGGACTCATTTGTCTTCGGACCCGATGCCAAACAAACATCCGGCGTCATCTCAAACTATACGCCAGGCACGACGCTGGTGCTGGATGGCTTCGACGCCAAGGTGAACGCGGCCTTCGACACTCAGACCAATATTTTGACGCTGACCGATGCGGATCATCATGCGATGACGCTTCACCTCGCGCCCGGATCCCTGATCCCGCAGGCCCACGGCGCGGCGCCGGATTTTCTGGTCTAGCGAATTTCCCCAAGGACACTTTGCCGAGCCCGCCATGTCCAGGCGGGCTGTGGCAATTCGCCAGGGAATTTGCCGCGCAAAAATTCTAATATATTAGCTCTTCGCATCCGGCATGCGCGCCCCGCCCGGCTTAAGCTTCTCCCGCCCTGATGGGTGCGGTCCTCCTGTCGGGCAATATTCGGATGAAAGCCATGGACCAGCAGAAACTCGACCGTGCGATCGGTCGTCGCTTGAAGACGTTGAGGACGCAGGCGGGCATGACGTTGAACGAACTCGCGACGCGCTCCGGTGTCAGCCGGGCCATGATCGGGAGGGTGGAGCGGGCGCAGAGCAGCGCCACCGCTGCGCTGCTCAACAAGCTCTGCGCGGCGCTCGATGTCACCCTCAGTGACGTCGTCGCGCTCGCCGAGAAACCGCCGGAGCGATTGATGCGGCTTGCCGACCAGCCGCTTTGGCGCGATCCCGACAGCGGCTACCGGCGGCGTCATGCCTCGCCGCCGGATGCGGCGAGCGGCATCGAGATCATCGTCGTCGACCTGCCGGCCGGAGCGCGCGTCTCCTACAGCCCCTGGGGCCGCAACGCGTTCACCCAGCAGCTGCTGATGCTGGAGGGTGCGGTCTGCGTGCATATCGACGCCAAGACCGTGCGGCTGCGCGACGGCGATTGTCTCGATTTCGACGTGATGCGGGCGGTGACCTTCGAGAACGAAACCAAACAGGATGCGCGCTACGTCATCATCACGCGGCGCGGCACATCGTACGGGAAAATGTGATGTCGCTAATCGTGCGGGATGCCACGCTGGAGGATGCCGAAGATATTTTGGCCATCTACAATTACGCCGCGATCAACACCACGGCGGTGTGGACCGACGGACCGGCCGATCTGGATTCGCGGCGCGAGTGGATGCGCGCACGGCAAGCGGCCGGCTATCCCGTGCTGGTTGCGATGAAAGGCAGGGACGTCGTCGGCTTCGCGTCATTCGGCGATTTCCGCCCCTGGCCCGGCTATCGCCACACCGTGGAGAATTCGGTCTATGTCGGCGTGCAACATCATCGGCTCGGCGTCGGCCGCAGCCTGATGGCCGCGCTGATTGAGCGCGCTACCGCGCTCAACAAGCACACGATGGTCGCCGCGATCGAGGCCTCGAATTCCGCCTCGACCGGGCTGCACGCGTCGTTCGGCTTTGCCGAGGTTGGCCGCATGCCAGAGGTCGGCTGCAAGTTTGGCCGCTGGCTCGATATGGTTCTCATGCAGAAGCGGCTTTCAAGCGGGGTGAGGCCGTGACGATGCAGGTCCGCACCGGCGACACCTTTGATCCCCGCGTCATTGCGCTGCTCGACCATCACGTCGCGGCTGCGCGGGCGCAGACCGCGCCGGGCAGCGCCCATGCGCTCGATCTCGCTGGGCTGCGCGCGAGCGACGTCGCGTTCTGGACCGGCTGGGACGGCGAGACGCTGGTCGCCACCGGCGTGCTGAAGATGCTCTCGGCCGACCATGGCGAGGTGAAGTCGATGCACACGCTGCAAACGACGCGGAGGCGCGGCTTCGGCGGCCAGATGCTCCGCCACATCATCGCTGAGGCCCGCGCGCGTGGCTCGCAGCGGCTCAGCCTCGAGACCGGCTCCTGGGATTATTTCAAGCCCGCGCATGCGCTCTACCAGGCGCACGGTTTTGTGCTCTGCGGCCCGTTCGAGGGCTATGTCGAGGATCCCAACAGCCTGTTCCTGACGCTCGACCTGACCGGCGGCTGAGGCCGCGCGGTGTAACCCGGGCCCGAAAACATCGCCCTGCGCCTCAAAATGAGTTGCGTACCTCAAAACACCTCGATAACCTTCAGCCATGGCCGATACTCTCACCGCGACCGCGCTGACGCTGAAGGACATCGCCCGCGAGGCGGGTGTCAGCCTTGCGACGGTCGACCGCGTCCTGCACAACCGCCCGGGCGTGCGGCCCGATACGGTCCGGCGCGTCAAGGCGGCGATCGAGCGCAACGCCTTCCAGCCGCACGTCGCCGCCGCCGAGCTCGCCCGCAGCCGTGCCCGCCGCTTTGCCTTCGTGATGCCGGCGGGGCCGAACCCCTTCATGCAGCAGATCGAGGCCTATCTCGGCGAGATGTCGGCCTGGCTCTCAGCCCGCCGCCTCGGCGTCGAGGTGGTCACCACGGATGTGTTCGACCCGTCCGTGCTCGCGGCCTCGCTGGAGGCGCTGTCCGGCGATTACGACGGCGTCGCCGTGGTGGCGCTGGACCATCCGGGGGTCCGCGCCGCGATCAACGATCTCGTCGACGCGGGGACCAGGGTCGTGACGCTGGTCTCGGACGTGCCGTCCTCGCGTCGCCACCATTATGTCGGCATCGACAACATCGCGGCGGGGCGCACCGCCGGCGCGCTGGTCGGTCGGCTGGTTGGCCAACGGTCCGGCAAGGTCGCGATCGTCGCGGGCTCGCAGGGCCTGCGCGACCATTCCGAACGCATCTTCGGCTTCAGCCAGGTGATGGCGTCGGAATTCCCCGATCTCAGCGTGCTGCCGGTGCTGGAAGGGCGCGACGAAGACGGCCGTTCGGAACAGGTTCTGGCGCAGCTGCTCGGCAGGCATGCTGACATTGTCGGCCTTTATAACGTCGGCGCCGGCACGCAAGGCGTCGCCAAAGCGTTGAGCGATGCCGGCCGCGGCAAGCAGGTGGTGTTCGTCGGACACGACGTCACCGCACTGACGCGCCGGCTGCTGTTGCAGGGCGTGATGGATGCCGCGATCTCGCAGAACCCCGGGCATGAAGCGCGCGCCGCCGTGCGCGTGCTGCTCGCGCTTGCGCGCGGCGAGCCGATCTTGCGCGAACAGGAGAAGATCAGGATCGACATCGTGATGCGGGACAATTTGCCCTAGGGGCAGGCGGATTTTCAGAACGGTCCGTTGTGGAAAGGGCGACTCTGAGATCGCGCACCGCAACAGGCGAAAGGGAGGATAGCGTGTATCTCGGTATCGACATCGGCACATCCGGTGTGAAAGCGGTGCTCGTGAGCGAAACCGGCGCGATTGTCGCGACGGCCGCGCGCGAGCTTGCGCTGTCGCATCCCGCGCCGCTGTGGTCCGAGCAGGATCCCGACGCCTGGGTCGACGCGGCGGTTGGCGCCGTCGACGATCTCGCCGCCCGCCATCCGCGCGAGGTCGCGCAGGTGCGCGGCATCGGGCTGTCCGGCCAGATGCATGGTGCGACGCTGCTGGACGAGGATGGACGGCCGCTGCGCCCCGCTATTCTGTGGAACGACGGCCGCTCGCACGCCGAATGCGTCGCGCTCGGGCGGCGCTGCCCGTCGCTGCACACGATCGCGGGCAATCTGGCGATGCCCGGCTTCACCGCGCCAAAGCTGCTCTGGGTCGCGCGGCACGAGCCGCAGATCTTCGAGCGCGTGGCAAAGGTGCTGCTGCCGAAGGCCTATGTGCGTTATCGTCTCACCGGCGAGATGGTCGAGGACATGTCCGACGCCGCCGGCACGCTGTGGCTCGATGTCGGTCTGCGCCGCTGGTCGGCGCTGCTGCTGCATGCCGTCGGGCTCGATCTCCACCACATGCCCCGCCTCGTCGAGGGCAGCGAGGTCAGTGCAGTGCTCGCGCCGGAATTCGCGCGGCGCTGGGGCACGGCGAATGATGTCGTGATCGCCGGCGGTGCCGGCGACAATGCCGCGAGCGCCATCGGGCTCGGCGCGATCGCGCCGGGCGATGCATTCCTGTCGCTCGGCACATCCGGCGTGGTGTTCCGCGTCACCGACCGGTTTGCACCGGCACCGGCTTCGGCCGTGCATGCGTTCTGCCATGCGCTGCCCGGCCTCTGGCATCAGATGGGCGTAATGCTGTCGGCCGCGGCTTCGCTGGCCTGGCTCGCGGGCGTGATGGAGACGCCGGCCGCCGCGCTCCTGGCGCCGCTCGGCGAGCGTGTCGACGGACCGAGCTCCATAAAATTCCTGCCCTATCTCGATGGCGAGCGCACGCCGCACAACGATGCCGCCGCCAGCGGCGCCTTCGTCGGCCTGCGCGGTGCGAGCGGGCGCAGCCAGATCGTGCAGGCCGTGCTGGAAGGCGTCGCCTTCGCCGCGCGCGACAACCTCGCGGCGCTGAGCGCGGCCAGCGGGCCAATCGCGGAGGTCGATCTCGTCGGCGGCGGCTCGCGCTCGCCGCTGTGGGCGCAAATCTGCGCCGATGTGCTCGGCATTCCCGTCCACCGCGTCGAGGAAGGCGAGGTCGGGGCCGCGCTCGGCGCCGCACGGCTCGGCCGGCTCGCCGCCACCGGCGAAGATCCCGCGGAAGTGTGCAAGCGCCCGCGGCGGCTCGCGAGCTTTGCGCCCCGCGCATCCGTCACTGCGGCCTATGACGACGCCTATCGGCGATGGCGCGAACTTTATCCTGCGTTGAAGGAGAGTCTTAAGTGAACGCACCAGCAAAATTCTTCGATGCAAGCGCCCCTGTCGCCTTCGGCGGCAAGGATGCGGGAAACACGCCCGCCTTCCGCTGGTACGACAAGGACCGGCTCGTGCATGGCCGCAGGCTCGAGGATCATCTGCGCTTTGCGGTCTGCTACTGGCATTCGTTCTGCTGGCCGGGCGGCGATCCCTTCGGCGGCGAGACCTTTCTGCGCCCCTGGCATCAAGGTGCTGATGCGATGGCGCAGGCACGCGCCAAGGCCGATGTCGCCTTCGAGCTGTTCCGCCTGCTGGACGTGCCCTTCTTCACCTTCCACGACGTCGATGCGGCGCCGGAAGGCACTTCGCTCAGCGAGTCCGTCGCCAATCTCAACGCGGTCGCCGATCTGTTCGAAGCGAAGATGGCCTCCGCAAAAGTCCGCTTGCTCTGGGGCACGGCCAATTTGTTCACGCATCGCCGCTACATGGCGGGTGCCGCGACCAATCCGGACCCCGAAATCTTCACCTATGCCGCCGGCCAGGTCCGCGCCGCGCTGGAGGTGACGCACCGGCTCGGCGGCCAGAACTACGTGCTGTGGGGCGGCCGCGAGGGCTACGAGACACTGCTCAACACCGATCTCAAGCGCGAGCTCGACCAGCTCGGCCGCTTCATCTCGCTGGTCGTCGAGCACAAGCACAAGATCGGCTTCAAGGGCCCGATCCTGATCGAGCCGAAGCCGAAGGAGCCGACCAAGCATCAATATGATTTCGACGTCGCCACCTGCTATGGCTTCCTGGAACGCTACGATCTCCTGAACGACGTCAAGCTCAACATCGAGCAGAACCACGCCATCCTTGCCGGCCACTCCTTCCATCACGAGGTCGCGCTCGCCGAGGCGCTCGGAATCTTCGGCTCGCTCGACGTCAATCGTGGCGACGATCTGCTCGGCTGGGACACCGACCAGTTCGCGATGAACGTGCCGGAGCTGGCTCTGGTGTTCCACGAGATCCTGAATCGCGGCGGCTTCACCTCGGGCGGGCTCAATTTCGACGCCAAGATCAGACGGCAGTCGATCGACCCCGACGATCTGATCCATGCCCATGTCGGCTCGATGGATGCCTGCGCGCGCGCGTTCCTCGCCGCCGCTGACATGCTCGATGCCGGCGCCCTCACCGCACCGCTCGCGCAGCGCTACGAGGGATGGGCGGGGCCCGAGGGCCGGGCCATTCTCGGCGGCCAGCGCTCGCTCGCCGAACTTGCCGACCGTGCGCTCAGCCCCGGCTTCGATCCGCAGCCGCGCTCGGGGCGGCAGGAATATCTGGAATCCCTGGTCAACCGCTACGTCTGAGGAACGCCGTCGATGACAAAGGCTGAAGCGACACCGGTCCTCGAGCTGACCGGCATCGGCAAGGAGTTCGGCGCAATCCGCGCTCTGCACGGCGTCGACCTGCAGGTCCAGCCGGGCGAGGTCGTCGGCCTGATGGGCGACAACGGCGCGGGCAAGTCCACGCTGGTCAAGATCATCGCCGGCAATTTCCGTCCCAGCCATGGCGAGATCCGCTTTGTTGGCAACGCGGTCCATTTCAACCGGCCCATCGATGCCCGCGCCGTTGGCATCGAGGTCGTCTACCAGGACCTCGCGCTCGCCGACAATCTGACGGCTGCTGCCAACGTCTTCCTCGGCCGCGAGCTGAAGCGCAGGTTCGGCCCGCTCGCACTGCTCGACCACAAGGCGATGGCGGCGCGTGCGCTGGAGCTGTTCGGCGAATTGCGCTCGGAGACGCGCCCCGACGATCTCGTCAAGCAGATGTCTGGCGGCCAGCGCCAGGCGGTTGCGATCGCGCGGACGCGGCTGTCCAACGCGCGGCTGGTCATGATGGACGAGCCGACCGCCGCGATCTCGGTACGCCAGGTCGAGCAGGTGCTCGGCCTGATCCACCGGCTGAAGGAGCAGGGCGTCGCCGTCATGCTGATCTCGCACCGTATGCCCGATGTGTTCGCGGTGTGCGACCGCGTGATCGTCATGCGTCGCGGCGAGAAGCGGGCCGACAAGCCGATCCACCAGACGTCGCCCGAGGAAGTCACCGCCCTGATCACTGGCGCGAAGGAGGCGGCGTGATGGCCATGCCCTTGGAATCTCCGATCAGCTTCACCAATGTCGGCCGGATCAGATGGTGGCAGCGCGGCATCTTCGCCTCCCAGACCGGCTATGTCCTGCTCGCGCTGGCGATGCTGCTGGTGGTGATGCATTTCGCCAGCCCCTATTTCTTCACCGAAGGCAACATGCAGAACGTGGCGAAGAATTTCTCCTTCATCGCCATCGCCACCCTCGGTGTCACCTTCGTGATCATCACCGGCGGCATCGATCTGTCGGTCGGTTCGATGATGTGCTTCTCGGCCATGATCACCTCCATGGTCATGACCGAGTTGTCGGCGCCCGGCTCGCCCGCGGGCTCGCTGTTTGTGCATATGGCCGCTGACGGCAAGACCGTGCTGGCCAACGTGCCGGGTCTGATCCTGCTGATCTCGATCCTCGCGGGGCTCGGCGTCGCGCTGATCGCGGGCCTCGTCAACGGCTTCTGTATCGCCGTGCTCGGCCTGTCGCCCTTCGTCACCACGCTCGGCATGCTCTCGATCGTGCGTGGGCTCGGCTACGTCGTCTCCAACGGCCGCGGCAGTTTTCCTGGCGGGCCGGACGCTGATTACTTCTACGCGCTCACCTCGGGCGATGTGCTCGGCGTGCCGGTGCCCTTCATCTACCTCGTGGTCCTCGCGCTGGCGATGGCCGTGGTCCTGCACCACAGTTCGTTCGGCCGCCACGTGTTCGCGCTCGGGGGCAACGAGAAGGCCGCCGAACTCACGGGCATACCGGTCGTGCGGGTGAAGATCGAGGTCTATGTGATCTGCGCGCTTGCCGCAGGGCTGCAAGGCATCATCATCTCCGGCTGGCTCGGATCGGCGCCCGCCAACATGGCGACGTCCTACGAGCTCAACGTGATCGCGGCGGCCGTCATCGGCGGTGCCAATCTCGCCGGCGGCATCGGCGGTCCGTTGGGGGCCATCGTCGGCTGCGTGCTGCTGGAAGTGATCCGCAACGGCCTCGTGCTGGCACAGGTCAGCTCCTACTGGCAGCAGACGCTGGTCGGCGTGATCATCATCCTGGCCGTGCTGGTCGACCGCATCCGCTCGCGGATGATCTGAAATGACGTCGTTCCGGGAGGGCAACGAAAATGTCGCCTGTCCGCTCCCCGGACGATCTTGAGAGGACGGGCGCCAAATAAGGGTGGAGGAAACAATGAGGAAACTTCTTCTTGCCGGCATCGCGGTCGCGATGATGGCGACGCCGGCGTTCGCCGCGAACTACCGTTTCGTGATCGTGCCCAAGGCGATGAACAATCCGTTCTTCGACTTCGCGCGCGACGGCTGCCTGAAGCGTGCCAAGGAGCTTGGCAACATCGAGTGCATCTACAAGGGGCCGGTGGAGCATGAGCCGGCGACGCAGGCGCAGATCATCCAGGACTTCGTCACCCAGAAGGTCGACGGCCTCGCCATCTCGGTCGCCGACGTTGCGGCCATGACCAAGTCGATCGAGGCGGCGACCGCGGCCGGCATCCCCGTCATCACCTTCGATGCCGATGCGCCTGGCTCCAAGCGGATCGCCTATATCGGCACCAACAACAAGGAGTTCGGCGTCGCGCTCGGCAAGGAGCTCTTGAAGCTGCGGCCCGACGGCGGCAAATACGCGATGGTCTCGGGCGGTCCGGGCGCCAAGAATCTCGCCGAGCGCGTCGACGGCGTCCGCGAGGCGCTGAAGGGCTCGAAATGGACCGAGGTCGCGGGCTCGCCGACCTTCTGCAACGACGATCCGGCGCTGGCGGTCCAGCAGATGACGGATATGCGCACCGCAACGCCCGACCTCGCCTCGATCGTTCCCATCGGCGGCTGGCCGATGTTCGCCCCCGAAGGCTTCAAGGCCTTCGCCTCCAGGAACAAGAAAGACATCGACTCCGGCAAGTTCACGCTGGTCGTCGCCGATACGCTGAAGATGCAGCTCGAACTGCTGCGCGACGGTTACGCCAATGCGCTGGTCGGCCAGCGTCCGTTCGAGATGGGCGAGAAGGCGATGGATACGCTGCTCGCCATCAAGAAGGGCGAGAAGGTGCCGGAGATCGTCTATACCGGCCTCGATCTCGTGACCAAGGATAACGTTGCGCAGATGTTGAAGTAGGAGCGTCGCCAGCCCCGTGCTCCTGCGAGCCTCTCCCGCTTGCGGTTTCCGCAAGCGGGAGAGATGATTGGACGGTTGGAAGGAAGACTTTTGGAAGGCAATGGGAATGAAACGGTCGCGGCTCGGCTCCCTCGACGTCACCTCAATCGGTCTCGGTTCGGCCCCGCTCGGCGGATTGTTCACCGCCGTCAGCGATACCGATGCGTTCGCCACGATCGAGCGCGCCTGGTCGGCCGGCATCCGCTTCTACGATACCGCGCCGCTCTACGGCTTTGGCCTCGCCGAACGGCGGATCGGCGCTTTCCTGCGGCAGCAGCCGCGCGACTCCTACGTCATCTCGACCAAGGTCGGTCGTCTGCTGCGCGCGCCTGATGGCGCGGCCGCCGAGGACGCGCACTACAAGGGTACGTCGCGCGAGCGGCCGGTGTTCGACTTCTCCCATGACGGCGTGATGCGTTCGGTGGAGGAGAGCCTGACGCGCCTTGGGCTCGACCGCATCGATGTCCTGCTCGTGCATGACCCCGACGATCACTATGACGACGCCGTGGCCGGCGCCTTCCGCGCGCTCCAGCGCCTGCGCGCCGACGGCACGGTCAAGGCGATCGGTGCCGGCATGAACCAGTCGGAAATGTTGGTCCGTTTTGCCCAGGCCGTTGCGGTCGACTGCTTCCTGCTCGCCGGCCGCTACACGCTGCTCGACCAGGGCGCGCTGGATGCGCTATTTCCGGTCTGCCGCGAGAAGAACATCGGCATCCTGCTCGGCGGCATCTACAACAGCGGCATTCTGGCCAATCCGCATCCCGGCGCGAAGTTCAACTATCAGGACGCCGACGCGGCGCTGATCGCGCGTGCGCTCGAGCTCGACGAGCTCTGCCGCAAGCACGGGACCGAGCTGAAGGCCGCCGCGCTCCAGTTCTGCATGGCCCATCCGGCGGTCACAATTGCCGTGCTGGGCGCGCGCAACGCCGCGGAAGTTTCCGACAACATCGCGATGTCGGAGAAGGCGGTGCCACAAGCCTTCTGGCAGGAGCTGCGTGCGCGCAAACTCGTCGACGCACGCGCGCCGTTGCCGGGCGGAGCGTGAGGGCATGATCATCGACGGCCATCAGCATTTCTGGGATCCGACGCGCGCCGACTATCCCTGGATGGACGCGCCGGAATTGGCCTCGATCCGCCGCGCCTTCGGCCCCGCCGATCTCGCGCCGCTGTTG
This sequence comes from Bradyrhizobium sp. 956_D2_N1_4, assembly GCF_052076025.1. Classification (NCBI taxonomy): domain Bacteria; kingdom Pseudomonadati; phylum Pseudomonadota; class Alphaproteobacteria; order Hyphomicrobiales; family Nitrobacteraceae; genus Bradyrhizobium; species Bradyrhizobium sp. 956_D2_N1_4. The sequence goes on from NZ_CP197237.1 coordinate 8,314,222, forward strand.
AAAGCAAACGGCATCGACGCGAGCATATTGGTGCAGTGCCGCTCCGCGCTGGAGGAGACCGAGGAATTCTTGCGGATCGCGCATGCGACGCCCTCGGTGATTGGCGTCGTCGGCTGGGCTGATCTGACGGACGGTGCGCTTGGCGACACGCTCGACCGCTTGCGCGCTTCGCCCGACGGCGACAAGCTGGTCGGCATTCGTCACCAGGTGCATGACGAGGCCGATTCGGACTGGTTGTTGCGCGAGGACGTTCAACGCGGCCTCACCGCAACGTTCGCCCGCGATCTCGCCTACGATTTTCTCGTCCGCACCCGCGAACTGCCCGCCGCGATCGCAACCGCGCAGGCCTTTCCGCAAGCGCGTTTCGTGCTCGACCACGCCGCAAAACCGCCGATCGCCGACGGCGGCAGCGCCGAATGGGCCGATCGCATCAAAGCTCTCGCGGCCTGCGGTAATGTCTGGTGCAAGATTTCGGGCCTGGCGACGGAAGCGGTGTGGAGTGACTGGGATGCGGAGCGGCTGTTTCCGTTCGTCGAACATGCCGCAACATGTTTTGGCGAGGATCGCCTGATCTTCGGCTCGGACTGGCCGGTGTGTCTGCTTGCCGGGAGTTATGGCGAGATCAAGGGGGCGCTGGAGGCGAGTTTGACGAGGCTCGGGCCGCAGGTTCGCGAGAAGGCGTTTGGTGTGAATGCGAAGGCTGCGTATCGGTTGGCTTGATTGCAGTCGATGCGCGCTTCTTTCTTCCTTCTCCCCTTGTGGGAGAAGGTGGCGCGAAGCGCCGGATGAGGGGTATGCCTCCGCGAACTCAACTCTCAAGATTCTCGCGCGGAGAGATACCCCTCACCCCAGTGAGCCTGCGTCTACGAGCGGAGATGCCCTCTCCCGCAAGGGGAGAGGGCACAGCAACGGGCAGTGTCGTCACGCGCCCGCGGGCACCTGGTCCAGAAATCCCGTGATGCTCCTGATGCGGCCGTCCTTCAGCACGGCGAAATCCGTCCCCTTGATCGGGCTGTCGACACCGTCGGGACCAAGGCCCCACGAAAAGCGGACATGCTCGCCGTAGCCGTTGGGCTCGCCGATCAGCGTGAACTTGAAGTCGGGAAAGCGCTGCTGCACGCCCGCGATCAGCGCGTCGATGCCGTCCCGGCCGTCGCCCTTCATCAGGGGATCGACATAGCTCGCATCCGCCGTCCAGTTCTCGCTGAGCAGTTCGCGACGGCGGCCTGCGGTGCGCTCGTTCCAGAGCTCGATGTAGCGGCGGGCGATGGTGACGGGGTCGGTCATGGTGTTCTCCTTCGATGGCGCCGTGTTCGGCTGTCTCGACTATCGAAGGTTCGCACGCGCAGATCGATTACCTCGGAGGTCATGCGCACGCAGAAAAGAAGCGCGATGATGCTCTCATCGCGCTTCGGACGTTCGCAACAATTTCAGCGCGAATTTACTTCGCCGCGGTGACCATGATCTCGACGGTGTACTGAGCCGCCGCGAGCTTGGCTTCGACAGTGGCGCGAGCCGGGGTGTTGCCGGGCGAGACCCAGGCGTCCCACACCGCGTTCATCTCGGCAAAGGTCTTCATGTCGGTGATGTAGATCGTGGCCGAGAGCAGCTTCGACTTGTCGGTGCCGGCCTTGGCGAGATGGCTGTCGATCGTCGCCAGGATGTCCTGGGTCTGCTTCGTGACGCTTTCACCGGCGGCCTTGTTGGCGACGACGCCGGCGAGATAGACGGTGTTGCCGTGCACGACGACCTGGCTCATGCGCGGGCCGGTTTCGAAACGCTGAATGCTCATTGGGGGATCTCCTGGTGGGAATGGCGGCCCTGTCTAACCCAGCGCCCCCAGCTCTGCCACCCCAGGCACGCATGCGTTGCCGGGCACGCATGCGTTGCCCGCTGATGCAAGCGTCGTTCACGGAAACTGACTGAAAAACGACCAGATCGTCTCGGCGCCGTCGATGTCGCGGTTCTGCGGCCCGAGCAGGCTGGTTGCAACCTTCGGGAAGCGGGCATCCGGAGCGAAGCCGGGCATGCGGTGGCCGCCATGGTTGATGCGATAGAGCACGACGTCGTGCCCTTTGGGACAGCGTGAGGAGATCCGTGTGACCGTAGACTGATCCGCGGGCGCCTTCTCGGGCAAATCGGTCACCTCGGCGTCGTCGGTCTCGCAACCATTGAGCTTGCGCCAGAAAGCCAGCGTCTCTTCGGTGGACCAGAACCCCTCTGCGGCATAATAGCTCGATCCCCGTCCTCCCTCGTAGGGGACCAGCGGGTCGGCCGTGCCGTTGATGAGCAGCATCGGCAACGGCCGCGATGGATGGCAGGTGACTGCGGCCTCATCCGTGAGATTCATGATCACGCTCGCGCCCGCCGCAAACAGATCGGCGCGCGCGCAAACCAGCGTCATCGCCATGGCGCCGCCATTGGAGATGCCGGCGACATAGACCCGCTTCGGGTCCGCCGTGCCGTTCGTCACCAGCGTCTCGACCAGCTTTGCGATGAAGGCGACGTCGTCGGTGCCCTCGGGCGGGCCACGCAGCGCCGGTCCAGCCTTCGTCCGCGCATCGGCCCAGGCATGGTTGAGGCCATCAGGAAAGACCACGGCAAAACCCTCGCGCTTCGCGACCTGCGGCCACGCCGTTCGCGCGACCATGTCAGCGCCGCGCTGGGTCTTGCCGTGCAGCACGACCACGAGCGGCACCAGCCGCTTCGCCGGCAGTTGCGCGGTGTAGGATCGCTTCACGCCGTTGACGTCGATCGTATCGGCGGATGCGGCCGAGGCTGCGGCCAATGCCGCAAGAAGCGCCCCGATCTGCATCCACCTCCGCATGATCTAGCCCACGGCCTTCGCCGCGGCGCGGCCGGCATTGCGGCCCGAGAACAGGCAGCCGCCGAGGAAGGTGCCTTCCAGCGAGCGATAGCCGTGCACGCCGCCGCCGCCGAAGCCTGCGGCTTCGCCGACCGCATAGAGGCCGGGAATGACGCTACCCTCGCTGCCGAACACGCGCGAGTCGAGATCGGTCTCGAAACCGCCCAACGTCTTGCGGGTGAGGATGTTGAGCTTGACCGCGATCAGCGGCCCCTGCGCGGGATCGAGGATGCGGTGCGGAGAGGCGGTGCGGATCAGCTTGTCGCCGATATAGCGCCGCGCATTGTGGATGTTCATCACCTGCGCATCCTTGACGTAGGGATTGGCGATCTCGCGGTCGCGCGCCTCGATTTGCATCCTGACGTGCTCGAGCTTGAGGAGGTCGCTGTCGGCGAGCTTGTTCATGGCCGCGACGAGATCCTCGATCTTGTCGCGTACGATGAAGTCGACACCATGGCTTTTGAATGCCTCCACCGGCGCCGGCGCGCCCTTGTTGGTGGCGCGGCGCAGGGTCATCCGCCAGCTCTTGGCTGTCAGATCGGGATTCTGCTCTGAGCCCGACAGCGCAAATTCCTTCTTGATGATGCTCTGGGTCAGGATGAACCAGGAATAATCATAGCCGGTGGACATGATGTACTGGAGCTGGCCGAGCGTGTCGGAGCCGGGAAACAACGGCGCCGGCAGCCGCGTGCCTGTTGCGTCGAACCACATCGAGGACGGGCCGGGCAGGATGCGGATGCCGTGGCGCGGCCAGATTGGATTCCAGTTCTGGATGCCTTCGACATAATGCCACATGCGGTCGCGGTTGATCAGCCGCGCGCCCGATTTCTCGGTGATGCCGATCATGCGGCCGTCGACATGCTCCGGCACGCCGGAGATCATGAACTTCGGCGGCTCGCCAAGCCGCTTCGGCCAGTTCTGCCGCACCAGCTCATGATTGCCGCCGATGCCGCCGGACGCCACGATCACGGCCTGCGCCTTCAGCGCGAACTCGCCGACCACGTTGCGCGACGAGCTCCTGCCACGCTCGACATTGTCAGGGGCGAGCACGGCGCCGCTGATGCCGTCCACCGTGCCATTGGTGATGGAGAGCGCATCGACGCGATGGCGGAACCTGAAAGTCAGCCGGCCGCTCTTCATGGCCTCGCGCGCGCGGCGCTCGAACGGCTCGACGATGCCGGGGCCGGTTCCCCAGGTGACGTGGAAGCGCGGCACCGAATTGCCGTGGCCCATCGCGTCATAGCCGCCGCGCTCGGCCCAGCCGACCACCGGGAAGATGCGATGCCCCATCGCGCGCAGCCAATCGCGTTTCTCGCCCGCCGCAAACGCCACATAGGCCTCGGCCCACTGGCGCGGCCAGAAATCCTCGTCGCGGTCGAAGCCGGCGGTGCCGATCCAGTCCTGCATGGCAAGGTCGAAGGAGTCCTTGATGCCGAGCCGGCGCTGCTCCGGCGAATTGACCAGGAACAAGCCGCCGAACGACCAGAATGCCTGGCCGCCGATCGACTGCTCGCCCTCCTGGTCGACCACGATCACGCGCTTGCCCGCGTCGGCAATCTCGGTTGCGGCCACCAGTCCCGATAGTCCCGCACCGACGACGATGACGTCTGTCTCTTCAGCCATAGGTTCCCCCCTGTAGTTACCCGGGATTGAAGCCAGCGGTTGCAGCTGAGATCAAGGGTGTGGCGCATAAGGCATCGTTAACTTGTTCCGCTTTGGGATTAGGGCCGTCCGACTGCAGCGCGGGCGCAACACTGGATTTGAATTTGTTTTGAGCCAGCCGGCGTGCCTAGACAAAACCACGGTTAGGACGGACGCTAGCAACGCATCACCACCTGACACGCAGATTCGAATTCGACTGGGGCGGGGGACAATGAAGTTTCTGACGGGGTTGCTCGCGGCGGTTCTCCTGATCGCGGGCATGGGGGCTTCTCACGCAGTGGTTCGGATTGCGGATGACCGCGGTGGCCGGATCGGAACCTACGTCGACAGGTACCAGGATCTGCGCCAGTCAGGCGACACCGTCATCATCGACGGCCTCTGTGCCTCGGCCTGCACCATCGTCCTCGGCGCCATTCCGCGCGACCGCATCTGTGTGACCTCGCACGCGACCCTCGGCTTCCACGCCGCCTGGGATTTTGGCGCCAACGGCCGTGCGGTGACCAACTCCGAAGCGACCCAGATGCTCTATGCGATGTATCCCTCGCAGGTGAAGCGCTGGATCAACCAGCGCGGCGGCCTCACCCCGCACATGCTCTTCCTGAGGGGCAAGCAGCTCCAGGCCATGTACAAGCCCTGCTACCTCGACGCGCAGGCCTCGACCAACCGACCCCTGCGCCGGGCTCTCCCGCAAGCGGAAGAGCTGGAGTCCGCTCGGGGCCAGCTGCTTCGCTGACGTCATCGGCGCGATCTGACTCCGGGAAGTATTCCTTGGAACACCCGCGGCGCTTGCCCGGGCCCGGGCCAACACCTATTTGAATGGCAGGGAACCGGGGCCTTCGCCCCGATCGTTGTCATGGCTCAACCACTGCACCCGGCCCAACCGCTACAGGACAATTCGCCCACTGCCGGCCGGCTGCCGTTCGTGCTGCTGTTGGCTGGCGCGGGGATCGGCGGTCTGGTCGTGCTCGGCGCGCTGGCGCTCTGGTTCCACTACGGCAGCCAGGTATTCTTCGAAATGATCAGGACCGGCTTTGCCGCCTGCTTCTGACCTGCGACAGGAAGTTTTCCGCTCATGAGCTCCACTGTCCGTCCGCTGGTGATCGCGACCGCCTTCGCTGCAAGCCTCGTCGTCGGACTGCTGATCGTGTTCTGGGCGATGGGCGGGGTCAGCAAGGTGGCGCAGCCCGCCGCGATCGGCGGCCCGTTCCAGCTCACCGACCAGCACGGCAAGGCCGTCACCGACAAGAACCTGAAGGGCAAGCCGACCCTGATCTTCTTCGGCTATACTCATTGCCCCGACGTCTGCCCGACCTCGTTGTTCGAGATCTCGGAGGTGCTGCGCGCGATGGGCAAGGATGCCGACAAGGTCAATGCCGTCTTCATCTCGGTCGATCCCGAGCGCGATACGCCGGCGACGATGAAGGACTATCTGTCGAGCTTCGACCCGCACCTCGAAGGGCTCAGCGGCGACCCCGCCGAGACCGCCAAGGTGATCACCTCCTACCGGGTCTATGCCAAGAAGGTCCCGACCAAGGACGGTGACTACACCATGGACCACACCGCGCTGATCTACCTGATGGACCGCGACGGGCGGTTCGTATCGCCGTTCAACATGAAGCGGACGCCGGAAGAGGCCGCGGCCGATTTGAAGCGGTATCTCTGAGGGCCCTTTCGGGCGCAGTCCTCTCCACATCGTCATGGCCGGGCTTGTCCCGGCCATCCACGTTCTTCGGGGGGTGCTAATGTTCGTGGATGCCCGGGCCTTCGCCTCGCCGGATGGGCTTCGGCCCCGCAGGCGGGACAAGCCCGGGCATGACGGCTGAGAGACCTTTACCCATCCCGCAATCGGCGCTCGCGTTCCCGGCGGGATGGTCTATAACGCCTTCCGATCCCAACGAAATTCGTTCATTTCCCGCCGATGGCCCCGTCGCGACAGGCAAAATCGTCCAAAACCGTGCGCCGCGTCCTGACCGGGCTGGTCGCCTGCGCATGTCTGCTCGTAGGCCTGCCCGCCGCAAAGGCGCAGGCCCCGGCCCCGGCCAAGCAGCCTCCGGCAGCGCCCCAGGCCACGCCGCAGGTCGCGCCTCAGGCGGCCCCGCAGGCTGTGCCCGGCTTCTGGGACCCGCGGCGGCGGCCGGAGCGGCCCGACCTGTCGCGCCTGACCGTGATCCGCTTCCTGACCGAGACCGACTATCCGCCGTTCAACTACACCGGCGCCGACGGCAATCCGGCCGGCTTCAACGTCGATCTCGCCCGCGCGCTGTGCGAGGAGATCAAGGTCACCTGCACGGTGCAGATGCGCCGCTTCGAGACCCTGGTCGACGCGCTCTCCTCCAACCGGGGCGATGCCATCATCGCCTCGATGGCGGTGAGTCCGCAGCTCCGCGTCCGCGTTGATTTCACCGATCCCTATTACCGCGTGCCGGCGCGCTTCGCCTCGCGCAAGGACGCAGTGATGCCGGAGATCCGGCCCGAATATCTCGAAGGCAAGAAAGTCGGCGTCATCGCCGGCTCCGCGCACGAAGCGTACCTCAAGGCGATGTTCACCGACGCCGAGCTGCACCCCTATCCCAACGACGATGCGATGCGCGCGGCGTTGCGCAAGGGCGAGGTCGATTTCATCTTCGGCGACGCCATCTCGCTGGCGTTCTGGATCAACGGCACGGATTCCGGCGATTGCTGCGCCTTCTCCGGCGGCCCCTTTGTCGAGAGCCGTTTCTTCGGCGAGGGCATCGGCATCGCCGTCCGCAAGGGCAACGACGTGCTGCGCCAGGCCCTGAACTGGGCCCTGTTCCGCGTCTGGGAGAAAGGCCGCTACACCGATCTGTGGCTGCGGTATTTTTCGGTGAGCCCGTTTTAGTGCCGTAGGGTGGGCAAAGGCGCGCTAGCGCCGTGCCCACCGTCTTTGGCAGTGGTGGGCACGCTTCGCTTTGCCCACCCTACGATTCCACGATAAAGGCGCTGCTACTTTTGCATTCTGCCCGGAAATCGCTATTTTCCGCGGCCCGGAGGCCCCTGAATGTCTGTCATCGATCTTGCCGCGAACCCGAGCGATCTGCGTGCGCTCGCCGAACAATCCAACGCCTGGCCGTTCGAGCAGGCGAAGGCCATTGTCGCGCGGCTGAAGAAAAGCCCGAAGGACGAGGTGCTGTTCGAGACCGGTTACGGCCCGTCCGGCCTGCCGCATATCGGCACGTTCGGTGAGGTCGCGCGCACCTCGATGGTGCGCCATGCCTTTCGCGTGCTCACCGAGGACAAGATCAAGACGCGCCTGCTGGCGTTCTCCGACGACATGGACGGGTTTCGGAAAGTGCCCGACAACGTCCCCAACAAGGAGATGCTGGCCGCGCATCTCGGCAAGCCGCTGACGCGGGTGCCGGATCCGTTCTCCAACGAGTACCCGTCGTTCGGGCACCACAACAACGCGCGCCTGCGCGCCTTCCTCGATCATTTCGGCTTCGACTACGAGTTCGCGAGCTCGACCGACTATTATACGTCCGGCCGCTTCGACGCGACGTTGCTGAAGATGTTAGCTGCCTACGACAAGGTGATGGCGATCATCCTGCCGACGCTCGGCCCCGATCGCCGCGCCACCTATTCGCCGTTCCTGCCGATCAGTAAGACCACCGGTGTCGTGCTCCAGGTGCCGATGATCCGGCGCGACGTCGCGGCCGGTACCGTGACCTATGTCGATCCGGACACGAACCAGGAAGTCGAGACGCCGGTGACGGGCGGCAACGTCAAGTGCCAGTGGAAGGCCGACTGGGCGATGCGCTGGGTCGCGCTCGGCGTCGACTACGAGATGGCCGGCAAGGACCTGATCGACTCCGTGAAGTTGTCCGGTGCGATCGCCAAGGCGCTCGGCGCCACGCCGCCCGAAGGTTTCAACTACGAGCTCTTCCTCGACGAGAAGGGCCAGAAGATCTCGAAGTCGAAGGGCAACGGCCTGACCATCGACGAATGGCTGCGCTATGCGTCGCCGGAATCGCTGTCGCTGTTCATGTATCGCGAGCCGAAGGCGGCCAAGCGGCTGTATTTCGATGTCATCCCGCGCAACGTCGACGACTACCAGCAGTTCATCGACGGCTTTGCGAAGCAGGATGGCAAGCAGCAGCTCGGCAATCCGGTCTGGCACGTCCACAACGGCCATCCGCCGAAGGGCGACATGCCCGTCACGTTCCAGCTCCTCTTGACGCTGGTGTCGTCGTCGAATGCGGAGAATGCCGAGACGCTGTGGGGCTTCATCGGTCGCTATCGTCCCGGCGTGAGCCCGCAAACGCATCCGAAGCTCGATGCGATGGTCGGCTATGCCATCAACTATTATCGTGACTTCGTGGCGCCGACGAAGCAGTTCCGCGAGCCGACCGAGGTTGAGCGCGCCGCGTTGCAGGATCTGCGCGATGCGCTGTCGCAGCTTCCGCAGGAATCCTCGGCCGAGGACATCCAGAACGTCGTCTACGAGATCGGCCGCCGCGAGCCGTTCCTCGACCAGGTCAAGAAGGGCAAGGACGGCCGTCCGGGCGTGACGCTCGACTGGTTCAACATGCTCTACCAGGTGCTGCTCGGCCAGGAGAAGGGCCCGCGCTTCGGCTCCTTCGTTGCGGTCTACGGCGTGCAGAACGCGGTGAACATGATCGACGGCGCGCTGGCGCGAAGTGCGTAATAGATGCCGTAGCCCGGATGTCGCTACGCTCATCCGGGCTACAGATTTGAAGCGCGCCTCAGATCGAGCGCAGCACGAAGCGCCGGTTGTCCTTCTGCACCGGGCGCGCGTTCATCGGATAGAGCTTTGCGAACGCAGCGACGTCGGGGGCTGACACCTGGATCGGGTCGGTCAGCAGCAGCCATTCGACGACCTCCGAACAGGGCGGGGTCGTCAGCGAGCCGGAGTAGCGGAAATAGCTCAGCCTGTGCGGCAGCATGGCGTGGGGATCGATCGCTGCATCGGCCTTCACCGCGGGGCCTTCCGCCGCCGGCATGGTCTTGACGATCTTGCCGAAGGCCGTGTTCGGCTTGCCTTCCGCCATCAGCACGCCGACCACGGCGAGCCCGCCGGCATCGTTGCGATGCACGAAGTGCGCTTCCATCGGAAAGTTCTTGCCGCCGATCATGTGCTCGCTCGGCCGGTGGAAGTGCACCTGGAGCAGCTTGTATTTGATATCGCCGAGCGTGAGCGTGCTGCCTTCGGCGAAGTTGAGCTGGATCGTGTGCCCGTTGTTGACGATGGTGTCGGCGCTCTTGCCCCAGTTCAGCTTCAGAACAGGCAATTGCGACTTGATCGTCCCCTCGATGTCGATCGGCGATTGCTGCAAGCCGACCGCGCAGGCCTTGTTCGCCGCGTCGATATCGCCCCATTTGGCCGGGCCGCCGGCGCCCTCGTAGCTCCAATGCGTGCCTTCGGCGGCAAAGGCCGGCTTGCACAGCGGACAGAGTGCGAGACCCGCCAGGGCCTTCAATGCGTGACGGCGATTCATCATATCCCCCTGCGATGAATTTGATCGGCAAAATCGGCCGCAACCTATGCGAGAGGGATGGTGAGTCGCAAGGTCGCCGGGGCGAGAAGCGGCGCGGCCGGCGTCATGGTGCGGTCACGACGCAATCACTGGCTCGCCCACACGATTCGCGCGATCCAGCCGACGTCGCTCGGCGCCATCGTATGCTCGGCCTGCGATGCATCGAGCGGCTGCAATTCCAGTGCCTTTGCCGTGCGGCGCTTCAGCGTCGCGACCGTCACGTCGCCCGCCTTGGTCTTCACCACCACTCGATCGCCTCTGCGGATCGGCGCGCGGGGCGAGATCAGGATGACGTCGCCGTCGCGATAGGCCGGGGCAAGCGCATCGCCGGAAATCTCCAGCGCAAAGGCGCGACTGTCCTCGGCGGTGGGAAGCGCAAGTTCGGTCCAGCCCTTGCCGGATGGAAAGCCGGACTCGTCGAAAGCTCCGCTCGCGCCGGCTAGCGCGAGGCCGAGCAGCGGCACCGATCGGCCGTCGCTGGCGTCGTCACCGGTCAACCCGGCAAAGGTGTCCATCGAGGAGCCGGCCGCCGCCAGCGCTTTCGCGATCGATTCGGTGGATGGCCAGCGCTCGCGCCCGTCGGGGGTGACACGCTTGGACTTGTTGAAGGTGGTGGGATCGAGCCCGGCCCGCTTGGCGAGGCCGGACGGCGACAGGCCGGCACGCTCCGCCAGCCGATCCAGCGCTCCCCAGATCTGGTCGTGAGTCAGTATCCTCTGCGCTTTGGCCTGTCTGACCATGGAAGGTCCAGCCCGTCGCAACTCAGGAAAACTGTCCTCAAATCAACCGGTTTTCCGTTTTTCGCGCAAGGGGTGGCGGGAGAAGCATTTTCAAGCGAAGCGGATACCGGTTCGCGTCAAGAAAACGCGTCAAAACAAGAATTTAAAGCCCCGTTCCGATTTCATCGGAACGGAAATGGCTCTAAGCCTTGAGTTCGGAGGGGGCGGCCATTACGGTCGCGCCCGGGTTTTGAGGACCCGCACGAGACGAAAAAACCCAAAAGACTCAAAGAGCAAACAGGGCTGCGTGAGCGGTGGTCAAGATCTACAAAATCTGTCCGGCCTCGGCCTGGCGCGAGGCGGAACGGCAGGGCGTCTACCGGGGCAGCGCGGACGATTCGCGCGACGGTTTCATCCATTTTTCGACCGCGCCCCAGGTTCCCGAGACCTTGCGCAAGCACTATTTCGGGCAGCGCGCGCTGTTCCTGGTCGAGGTCGACGGCGACGCGCTCGGCAGCGCATTGCGCTGGGAGCGCTCGCGCAATGAGGAGCTGTTTCCGCACCTCTATGGCGAGCTCGATCTCGGCGCGGTGCTGTCGGTGATGAACCTCAACATGCGCTCCGATGGCGGCCACGACGTTCCGGAGCTTATCCCGTGATCCGCGCTTTCGACGCCTTTTCGCTGCCGGTGCTGCGCTGGCTCGATCCGGAGGATGCGCATCGCCTCGCGATCCAGGGCCTGCGCTTCCTGCCGCCGGTCAAGCCGCGGCCTGACGATCCCAAGCTCGCCGTGCGCGCCTTCGGGCTCAACTTCCCCAATCCGATCGGCATGGCCGCGGGCTTCGACAAGAGCGCCGAGGTGCCGGATGCGCTGCTGCGGCTCGGCTTCGGCTTCGTCGAGATCGGTTCGGTGACGCCGAAGCCGCAAAGCGGCAATCCGCGGCCGCGGCTGTTTCGCCTGGAGCGCGACGAGGCCGTGATCAACCGCATGGGCTTCAACAATGACGGCGCTGAAGTCGCGCTGCGTAGGCTCGCGGCGCGTGCGCAGCACGGCGGCATCGTCGGGGTCAATGTCGGCGCCAACAAGGATTCGCCGGATCGCGTCGGCGATTACGTCAAGCTGATCGAGACTTTTGCGCCGGTCGCGAGCTATTTCACCGTCAACGTCTCCTCGCCGAACACGCCGGGCCTGCGCAATTTGCAGGAAGGCGCGCTGCTGGACGATCTCCTCGCCAGGGTGATCGACGCGCGCGAGCGGGTGCGCCAGAAGGCCGGCGACACGCCGGTGCTGCTCAAGATCGCGCCTGATTTGAGCCTCGCCCAGCTCGACGACGTCGTGCAGGTGGCGCGCTCGCGCCGGGTCGACGGCATGATCGTGGCGAACACGACGATCGCGCGGCCGAGCACGCTGCGCGAGGAAATGCGCGCCAAGGAGCAGGGTGGTCTGTCCGGCCGGCCGCTGTTCCGCCTGTCGACGCGCATGGTCGCGGAGACCTATGTGCGCGTCGAGGGCGCCTTCCCCTTGATCGGCGTCGGCGGCGTGGATTCCGGCGGCGCCGCGCTGACGAAGATCCGCGCCGGCGCGAGCCTGATCCAGCTCTATTCGTCGCTGGTCTACAAGGGCCTCGGCCTCGTCGACGAGATCAAACGCGATCTCACCTCGACGCTGCTGCGGACAGGGCGGGATTCGCTGTCCGAAATCGTCGGCGCCGACGCGGCGACACTCACGGCGGAAGACTGGCCGGGGATGTAGCCACCGTCCAGTAGCCCGGATGGAGCGCAGCGCAATCCGGGAATCTTTCCGCGAGCACGAAGACCCCGGATTTCGCTGCGCTCCATCCGGGCTACGAATCTACGATTTCGGAAACGTCACCCGATACAACGCAGGATACCTTGCGCCCTGCAAGCCGCCGCGCGCGACGTAGAACGCGATCAGCGCGCTCCACAGCCCGGCATTGCCGAACGATTGCAGCGCCCACCAGGCGCCGATAAAGATCGTGAACGATAACAGCATTAGATTGCGCATCTCGCGCGCCCAGGTCGCGCCGACATAGATGCCGTCGAAGCCGAAGGCGAACACGCCGGGGATCGGCGCGAGCACGATGAACGGCAGGAATTCGCGCGCGGCGCGGCGGACGTCCTCGCTCGCTGTCATGACATTGATCAGGTTCGGCCCGAACAGCGCGAACAGCACCGCGACGACCAGCGCGAAGCCGAGGCCCCACAGCAGCACCAGCCGGGTCGAGTCCGCAAAGCCCCTGGAATCACGCGCGCCAAACGTGCGCCCGCAGAGCTGCTGGGCTGCGTTCGCAAGACCGTCGAGGAAGAAGGCGCTGACCAGCAGGAAATTGTTCAGCACGGAATTCGCCGCCAGCGTGACGTCGCCGGCGCGTGCGCCCTTGGCGGTGAAGAACAGGAACACGGCGATCAGCGCCGCGGTACGGATCATGATGTCGGAGTTCACCGCCAGCAGCCGCATCAGTTTTGCCCGGTCGAGCAGCGTGGCAAGGGGCACCGCAAAGCCGCCATCCGCATAGCGCCGGCAGACGATCACGCCGAGCACGAAGCCAATCGTCTCCGAGAGCAGTGCGGCGATCGCCGCGCCCGCGATGCCGGTGTCGTAGACCAGCACCAGCAAGATCGTCGCCGCCATGTTGATGAGGTTGATGACGACCTGCAGCAGCAGCGCCGGATTGGCGCGCGCCTGCCCCACCAGCCAGCCGAGAACGACGTAGTTGGCGAAGGCGAACGGCGACGACCAGATCCGGATCATGAAATAGGTCTTTGCCGCGCGCGTGACGCCTTCGCTGCCGCCCATCAGGTCGAACAGCCCGGCGGCCAGCGGCAGTTGCAGCACGATCAGCGCGGCGCCGATCAGGCCCGCGACAATGAAGCCGCGCACCAGGATCACGGTCTGCTCGCGTGTCTCGCCCGCGCCGAGCGCCTGCGCCGTGAAGGCGAGCGTGCTCATGCGCAGGAAGCCGAACAGCCAGAACAGGCAGTCGAAGATGACGGAGGCCATCGCGACGCCGCCAAGCAGCGCGGCATCGTCGAGCCGCCCGATCGCGGTGGTCGAGACTACGCCGATCAGCGGCGTGGTGAGGTTCGCGACCATCGCGGGACCGGCGATGGTGAAGACCTGGCGGGAACCGATCCTGGGATGAACGGGCGCGTGCATGTCAGAACACGACCACCATGCCGTCTTCGGCGGCGAGATGCGGTACGTCGTCCAGGCGCGACAGCACGTCGTCGCTCATATGGGTGAGGACAAGCCGCTTGGCGCCGATGGCGGGGAGGTGCTGTTCCAAGGTCTTCAGGCTGAGATGGTTCTTGACCACCTTCTCGTACATATAGGCTTCCGCAATGAAAAGGTCCGCGCCATGCGCCAGCGGAATGAGCGCCTCCGTCCATTCGGTATCGGCGCTGTAGGCGAGCGTGCGATCTTCAACCTCGACGCGGTAGGCCAAGAACGGCCCGCCGGATTCGCCGTGCACGACCGGGTAGGGCGTCACATTCACCCCGCCAAAGGTTTGGCTTCGCCCGGGCGCGAGTTCGATGAGGTTCAGCTCGAAGCGCTGCTTGGTCTTCGAGGAGTGCTCGAACAGCGCCTCCATCACTTGGCCGAGCCGCGTCTCGAGGCCTTGCGGGCCCGCGATCGTCAGCGGCCGGGTCCGCCGCGAGAATTGCGCATCGAGCAGGACAAACGGCAGCCCGGCAAAATGGTCGCCGTGGAAATGCGTGATGAGAATGAGGTCGATCTCGTTGCGGTCGATCTCGAGTCGCTTCAACGACGGCAGAGCCGACGCGCCGCAATCGATCAGGAAGTTGGCCGCGCGCCCTGAGATGTGGAAGCAGGTGTTGAGCCTGCCGCCCGAGCCGAAGGCGTCGCCGCAGCCGACAAAGCGCAATTGCATCGGCTGCGGGCTCCCAAATCCTTACCTGTTGCGCGGCGCGCCGAAGACGCGCGAGAGCAGCCAGATCGGAACCACGATGACGGCGCCGAGCAGGAAGTAGCGCCACAGCCAGTTCACCGCGTCGAAGCCGAGATCCCACAGACGCTGGAACAGCAAGCGGATGCTGTAGATGATATTCCAGGGATCGAAGCCGATCGCGGCGAGCACGACGCCGACCAGGATCGAGAGCAGGACCAGGCGAAACGCGACCGCCAGCGGCGAGCCGCCGAGAAAGCGGTTCAGCCCATCGCTGCGGCCGGCCGGCAAATCTCTGACGTCTTGGACCATCTCAAACTCCTCGCGGGGATTCGACCCCATTATAGGTCACGGCGGGGCACATGGGGAACCCGCATTCCCTCGTCAATGGCTGTCGGCGGAAGCCGCAACCTTAATTGTTGGTAGGGATTCGTCAGCCTTCAGCATCTTTTCCAGCGTTTCCAGCCGGTCAGCCTCGCGCGGCGGCTTGTCCCAGCGCAGCCGGCTGATTCGGGGAAAGCGCATGGCGACGCCGGATTTGTGCCGCGGGGAACGCTGCAGCCCCTCGAACGCCACCTCCAGCACCAGCCCCTTGTCGCGCTCGTGCACGACGTGGCGCACGGGGCCGAATTTCTCGGTGGTGTTGCGGCGGACGAAACGGTCGATCTGCAAGAGCTCCTCGTCGGTGAAGCCGAAATAGGCTTTTCCGACCGGCACCAGCTCGTCGCCGGCTTCGCCCTCGGTCCAGACGCCGAAGGTGTAATCGGAGTAATAGGACGAGCGCTTGCCGTGGCCGCGCTGCGCATACATCAGCACGGCGTCGATGATGTGCGGATCGCGCTTCCACTTCCACCACTGGCCTTTTGGCCGCCCCGGCAGGTAAGGCGCATCGCGCCGCTTCAGCATGACGCCTTCGACGGCATCGGCATCTTCGCCCGCGCCGGCACTCGCGGGATCGGCGCGCGCCGCGGTCAGCGCCTGCCAGCTTGCGAACGGCACGGTGGGCGACAGGTCGATGCGGGGATCGTCGAGCTTGCCGATGAACGTCTCCAGCCGTTCGCGCCGCTCCGCGAAGGGCAGCTCGCGCAGATCGTTCTCGTCGTCGCCGAGCAGATCATAGGCGCGCAAATGGATCGGAAACTCCTTGATCAGCTTCGGCGAAACGACCTTGCGGTTGAGGCGCTGTTGCAGAACATTGAAACTCTGCACGCGGCCTTCGCGCAGAATCAGAAGCTCGCCGTCGATTGCGCCTGCGAGCCGCAGCGACGGCACGAGGTCCGGAAAGCTCCCCGTGATGTCCTCGCCGGTGCGCGAATAGAGCCGCGCCGTGATCTGCCCGTGCTCATCGCGGCCCGCCACCGCCTGCACGCGGATGCCGTCCCATTTCCATTCGGCGATGTAGTCGGCGGGATCGAGCGCGGCGAAATCCGTGTCCTCGATCGCGTGCGCGAGCATCACCGGGCGGAACGGCGCGGGATCGCGATTGACCGGCTTTTCGCCGCGGCCTTCCAGCCAGGCGAACAGGTCGAGATAGGGAGGGCTGAGCCCCGGCCAGATCAGCTCGACCTCATGCGGGTCCTTGTCGCCGAGCGCCGCGGCCGCGGTCTTCGCCAGCCGCGCGGAGATGCCGATGCGCAGCGCGCCGGTGACGAGCTTCAGCAGCGCCCAACGGCCGGTCTCGTCAAGCTCGTCGAGCCAGCGTTCGAGCTGCTTTGGCAGCTCGGTCTTGCCGAGCGTGCGCAGCGTGGTGACGACTTCGGTGAGGGTGGGGGGCGGTGGGTTGTTGTGGTTGCTTGGATGTGTGGACTCATGAGCATCCCGCCCGCGGTACCCCTCTCCCTGCCCCTCCCCCGCATCCGCCTTCGCTCTTCGAGCTACGGCGGACAAGAGGGGGGAGGAAGTATGTTCCTGATGCGAAATTGACTCGCCCGCGTTTATCGGCGTCTTGCTTGTCGATTGCTCCGCGCTCTGTCCCTCCCCCCTCTTGTCCGCCGAAGCTTTAGCGAAGGCGGATGCGGGGGAGGGCGGGGGAGAGGGGTGGCCCGGAAAAGACTTTCCGTTGCCGGGCACCCGCCGCGGCCACATCAGCGCCACGGTCTCCGAGAGATCGCCGACGTAGTCGTAGGACAACCCGAACAGCACCTCATCCGTGCGCGCCGCGATCAAATCGCGGATCAGCGCGGGCTTGGCATGCTTGAAGCTCAGCGCGCCGGTCAGCGCGGCCAGGGCGTAGCCGCGGTCGGGATCACCGACCTCGCGGAAATAGCCGGTGATCAGCCGCAGCTTGTTGTTGCGGCCGGGCTCGTAGGCGAGGCGATCCAGCAGTTCGGCGAAGCGGTTCATGCTTCGGCCTCATCTTGAAGCGGTGTCTCGCTCTCCTCCTCCTCGCCATAGCCGACGAGATCGAGCGGCTGCGCGCGAAGACCTTGCGACTTGCACCAATGCACCAGCGCATCTTCCTGGCCGTGCGTCACCCAGATCTCGCCGGCGCCGGTCGCGGCGATGGTCGCGGTGAGGCCGTCCCAATCGGCGTGGTCGGAGATCACCAGCGGCAGCTCGATGCCGCGCTGCCGTGCGCGGGCACGCACCCGCATCCACCCCGAGGCAAAGGCGGTGACGGGGTCGGGAAAGCGCCGCGTCCAGAGGTCCGAGGTGGCCGACGGCGGCGCCAGCGTGATGGTGCCGGCGAGCGCCGCCTTCTTGACGCCCATCACCGGCTTGAGCTCGCCGAGATTGACCCCTCGGCTCTGATAGTACTCGGTGATCTTCTCCATCGCGCCATGCAGGTAGATCGGTGCGTCATAGCCGGCCTGTCGCAACAGCGCGATCACGCGCTGCGCCTTGCCGAGCGAATAGGCTCCGACCAGATGCGCGCGCTCGGGAAACAATGCAACGGAGGCCAGCAGCTTCCTCACCTCGTCGGCGGCGTCGCCATGGCGAAACACCGGCAGGCCGAAGGTGGCTTCAGTGATGAAGACGTCGCAGGGCACGAGTTCGAACGGCGTGCAGGTCGGGTCGGGCGCATCCTTGTAGTCGCCGGAGGCGACGATGCAGGTGTCCTTGCAGGTCACAGCGATCTGCGCCGAGCCCAGCACATGACCGGCCGGGTGAAACGTCACACGGACGTCGCCGAGCCCGATCTCCTCGCCATAGCGGATCGCTTGCGTCGAGCCGGCAAAGTTCTCGCCATAGCGCAGCCGCATCATGTCCAGCGTTTCCTGCGTTGCCAGCACCGCGCCATGGCCGGCGCGGGCGTGGTCGGAATGGCCGTGGGTGATCACGGCCCGCTCGACCGGGCGGACAGGGTCGATGTGGAAGGTGCCGGGCTTGCAGCACAGGCCGTCAGCAGTTGGCAGCAGGATGTCTTGCGGACGCATGTGCGTCATATAGGGAGCGGCCACCCCAAATGAACCCGTCTTCGCGGGCTTGCCGTCTCCGCTAGGCTTCGCCGGCCCGGCGGTGTAAAAGCCCGCCGAAGCCAATTGGCGGAGGCGGGACCCGCGCCTCCATCCTTTTAAACAGTTCGCTTTTTGATGGATTGCCGGCTCGAGCCCGGCAATGACGAGCCGAGTTCCTATGCCCCTGCGCCTGTTCCACTCCTCCGGCGATCTCATGGCCGACCGCCGTTTCGAGTTCGCGCGCGACCTCCAGCTCAAGGGCGATCTGCCCGCCGCCGCCGACCTCATCGAGCAGGCGCTCGAACTCGCGCCCGACTTCACTTCGGCCTGGTTCACGCTCGGCGAGATCCGTCAGCAGCTCGGCGAGGGCGACAAGGCGATCGCGGCGTTCCGGAAAGCATGCGACTGCGACCCCGAGGACCAGCACGGCGCCGGCCTGCATCTGATGCGGCTCGGCGACGCGCAGATGGCGGAGATGCCCAAGGCCTACGTGCAGGCGCTGTTCGACCAGTACGCGCCGCGCTTCGAGCACACACTGATCAACGATCTCGACTATCGCGCACCGTCGCTGATCTTCAAGGCGGTGGTGGCCGCGCGCGTCGCCGCGAAGAAGCCGGCCTTGTTCAAGCGCACCATCGATCTCGGCTGCGGCACCGGGCTTGCGGCGGCTGCCTTTGCAAAGCAGGTCGATCATTTCATCGGCATCGATCTGTCGCCCGGCATGATCAAGGAGGCGCGCGCCACCGAGCTCTATGCCGAGCTCGAGGTCGCCGACATGATCGAAGGCCTGCGCACCAAGGGCGATACGAGCGCGAACCTCGTCGTCGCCGCAGATGCGTTCGTCTATCTCTCCGATCTCGCGCCGGTGCTCACGGAAGCGCAGCGCGTGCTCGTATCCGGCGGCGTGCTCGCTTTCACGCTGGAGACGCATGACGGCAGCGGCATCGTGCTCGGCGAAGGCCTGCGCTATGCCCATTCGGCGGAATATGTGCGTGACGCGATGGCGAAGGCCGGGCTCAAGCTGCTGACATTGGAGCCGGCATCGCCACGCATCGAGAACAACGAGCCGGTGCGCGGCCTCGTCGTCGTCGCCGAGAAAACTTGAGTTTAGGCGCTAAAAACCCCGCGATTTAAGCGTCATTGCGTCGCAAAGCGGCGTCTTCCTACTTGCGAGCCGTGCTGCGTTGCCAGCACAATGCGCGCACTAGGGAGAAACAAAAATGACCAAGAATCCATCGCGGCGCGATTTCAGCGCCGGTGCGCTCGCCACCATCGCTGCATCCACCTTGCCTGCGCCGTATGTCTGGGCCGCGGAGAAGAAATACGATGCGGGCGCCAGCGACACCGAGATCAAGATCGGCCAGACCGTGCCGCATTCCGGGCCCGGCTCGCTGTACGGCGTGCTCGGCCGCATCGGCGAAGCCTATTTCCAGATGCTGAACGAGAAGGGCGGCATCAACGGCCGCAAGGTCAAGTTCCTCACCATGGACGACGCCTACAGCGCGCCGAAATGTGTCGAGGCGACGCGGCGTCTGGTCGAGCAGGAGGAAGTGCTCGCGCTCTACGGCTCGCTCGGCACCGCGCCGCAGACCTCCGTGCACAAATATCTCAATTCCAAGGGCGTGCCGCAACTGCTGCTCAACACCGGCGCGTCCAAGTGGAACAATCCGAAAGAGTTCAAATGGACGATGGCGGGCCTGCCGCTCTATCCGACCGAGGCGCGCATCCTGGCGCGGCACGTCCTCAGCGTGAAGCCGAATGCCAAGGTCGGCATTCTCTACCAGAACGACGATTTCGGCCGTGACTTCCTCGGTCCGTTCAAGAAGGTGCTGGCGGATGCCGGGGGCACCGCGCAGGTGATCATGGAGCAGACCTACGATCTGACCGATCCGACCGTCGATTCCCAGCTCATCAATCTCTCGAAATCGGGCGCCGACGTCTTCTACAACATTTCCACCGGCAAGGCGTCGTCGCAGTCGATCCGCAAAGTGGCCGAGCTCGGCTGGAAGCCGCTGCAATTGTTGTCAGCCGGTTCGACCGGTCGTTCGATCCTCAACGCAGCAGGCCTCGAGAACGCCACCGGCATCGTCGCCATCCGCTACAACAAGGAAGTCGGCCTGCCCAAATGGGAGAAGGACCCGGACGTGATGGCGTTCGAGGAGCTGCGCAAGAAGTACACGCCGGCGATCGATCAAGACAACACCATCGCCTTTGCCGGCTACGGCCAGGCCGTCACCATGGGCGAGATCCTGCGCCGCTGCGGCGACGATCTCACCCGCGCCAACGTGCTGAAGCAGGCGTCCACGCTCGCAGGCTTCCACTCGCCCTATTTCCTCGACGGTGTCGCCTACAGCTACACGCCCGAGGACTACACGCCGATGAAGACGCTCTTCATCTCGACCTTCAGCGGCAAGGACTGGGACATCTCCGACAAGCCGATGTCGGAGTAGGTGCGGGCAGGGTGCCGTAGGGTGGGCAAAGGCGCACTCGCGCCGTGCCCATCATCTCTCCGAACACCTCGGTGCGAATGGTGGGCACGCTTCGCTTTGCCCACCCTACGAGACCTATTCACATCCCCACCCCTCGACGAACCCACCCCCACGGCTTACCTGTGATGCCGTGCCGCCCCGCATCCTCAAAATCCCGGCCGAGCCGGCCACGCTGCTGCCCGACCGCTTCCAGGCGTGGTTCGCGGCCCGCGGCTGGTCGCCGCGTGAGCATCAGCTCGCGCTGCTGGACGAGGCGCGCGAGGATCGTTCCGCACTGCTGATCGCACCCACCGGCGCGGGCAAGACGCTGGCGGGATTTCTGCCGACGCTGGTGGAGCTCTCGACGCAGCCGGTCGAACGGGACGGAAGGGCGAAGCAAAGCCTCATCTCCACCGGTCGCGATGTTCACCGCAGCGATGGCCTGCACACGCTCTACATTTCGCCGCTGAAAGCGCTCGCCGTCGACATCGCCCGCAATCTCGAGCGGCCGATTGCGGAGATGGGGCTGCCGATCAAGGTCGAGACCCGCACCGGCGACACGCCGGTGTCGCGGCGGCAGCGCCAGCGGCGCTATCCGCCCGATATCCTGCTGACGACGCCCGAGCAGGTCGCGCTGCTGCTCTCCTCCGACGACGCGCCGTTCCTGTTCTCCTCCTTGAAGCGCATCGTGCTCGACGAGCTCCACGCGCTGGTGACGTCCAAGCGCGGCGATCTGCTTTCGCTGGGTCTGGCGCGGCTCTGGCGGCTGGCGCCGCAGCTGCGCGCGATCGGCCTGTCGGCGACCGTGGCCGAGCCGGACCAGCTTGCGCGCTTCCTGGCGCCGCAGCCCGGCGGGAAGGAGGCGGCCGCCGACATTGTCGTCGCCGGCGGTGCCGCGCCGCCGCTGGTCGAGATGCTGGATACCCGCGAGCGCCTGCCCTGGGCCGGCCACAGCGCGCGCCACGCGCTTCCCGAAATCTACGAGCTGATCAAGGCCAACAGGACCACGCTCGTCTTCGTCAACACCCGCAGCCAGGCCGAGATGCTGTTCCAGAATCTCTGGAGCATGAACGACGACAACCTCGCGATCGCGCTGCATCACGGCTCGCTCGACGTCGCCCAGCGCCGCAAGGTCGAGGACGCGATGTCGGCGGGCAGATTGCGCGGCGTGGTCTGCACCTCCTCGCTCGACCTCGGCGTCGACTGGGGCGATGTCGATCTCGTCGTCAATATCGGCGCGCCCAAGGGCGCCTCGCGCCTGATGCAGCGGATCGGCCGCGCCAATCACCGTCTCGACGAAGCCTCGCGCGCCGTGCTGGTGCCGGCCAACCGTTTCGAGGTGCTGGAGTGCCGCGCCGCGATCGATGCGATCGCCGAGAATGCGCAGGATACGCCACCCTTGCGCACCGGCGCACTCGACGTGCTGGCCCAGCACGTGCTCGGCCGCGCCTGCGGCGAGCCGTTTCTGAGCGATGATCTCTACGGCGAGGTGCTCACGGCCGCGCCTTACTCAGATCTCGCCCGGCAGGATTTCGACGACGTCGTCGATTTCGTCGCCTCCGGCGGCTACGCGCTGAAGACCTATGAGCGCTTCGCCCGCATCAAGCAGGACAAGCAGGGGCGCTGGCGTGTCGCCAATCCAAAGGTGCGGCAGAGCTATCGTCTCAATGTCGGCACCATCGTCGAGGAGCCGATGCTGAAGGTGCGGCTCGTTCGTGGGCGCTCCACCGGCAGCGGCTCGACCGGCGTCATCGCGCGCGGCGGCCGCGTGCTCGGCGAAATCGAGGAATATTTTATCGAGGGCTTGATCGCCGGCGACACCTTTGTGTTCGGCGGCGAAGTTGTGCGCTATGAGGCGTTGGCCGAGGATCAGGTCTATGTCTCCCGCGCCAACGACAAGGACCCGAAAGTGCCGTCCTATATGGGCGGCAAATTTCCGCTCTCGACCTATCTTGCCGAGCGCGTGCGGCGCCTGCTCGACGACCGCCGTGCATGGAATGGTTTGCCCGAGCAGGTGCGCGACTGGCTGTCGTTGCAGAAAGACGTCTCACGTGTGCCCGGCGTGCGCGAGCTGCTGGTCGAGACCTTTCCACGCGGCAACAAGCATTATCTCATTTGCTATCCCTTCGAGGGCAGGCTCGCGCACCAGACGCTGGGCATGCTGCTGACGCGGCGGCTGGAGCGGATGCGCGCCCGGCCGCTCGGCTTCGTCGCCAATGAATATGCGGTGGCGATCTGGGGGCTTGGCGATGCCTCCTTCATGATCCGCAACGGCGAGCTTAATCTCGACGCGCTGTTCAACCCGGACATGCTCGGGGACGATCTCGAAGCCTGGCTCGCGGAATCCGCGCTGATGAAGCGCACCTTCCGCAATTGCGCGCTGATCTCCGGCCTGATCGAGCGGCGCTTCACCAGCGAGGACAAGAGCCGCCGCCAAGTGCTGTTCTCGACCGATCTCGTCTACGACGTCCTGCGCAAGCACCAGGCAGATCACGTGTTGCTGCGCGCCGCCCGTGCCGATGCCGCCACCGGGCTGCTCGACCTGCGCCGTCTCGGCGCCATGCTTGCCCGCATCCAGGGTCGTATCACGCATCGGGAACTCGATCACGTCTCGCCGCTCGCCGTCCCCGTGATGCTGGAAATCGGCCGCGAGTCAGTCTATGGCGAAGCTGGTGACGAGCTCCTGGCGGAAGCCGCCGACGAGCTGGTCAAAGAGGCGATGTCGTAGAGAATTTTACCAGTGGTGCGCGCAACTCCATCCACATCGTCATGCCCGGGCTTGACCCGGGCATCCACGTCTTTGCTTCCGCGGCAAGAACGTGGATGGCCGGGACGAGCCCGGCCATGACGGAGCAAGTGGCACTATCAATCACTTCAACGCTTGCACTGGATATCGCCGGTGTGACCTTCGCAACCGATCTCTCCGGTGCGCTGTTCTGGGAAGAGCAACGCCTGCTCGTCGTCTCCGATCTGCATCTGGAAAAAGGGTCCAGCTTCGCCACGCGCGGTGTGCTGCTGCCGCCTTACGATACGTTGGCAACGCTGAGCCGTCTCGCTGCTGTCATCTCCCGCCATAATCCCCGAACGGTTGTCGCGCTCGGCGACAGTTTTCACGACCGAACCGCGCATGAGCGGTTGTCGTCCGACGATCGCGATGCTGTTGCCGCACTCCAGACCGGCCGCGATTGGATCTGGATCTCGGGCAATCACGATCCGATGCTGCCGCGCGATCTGGGCGGGACCGTCGCCGACGAAGTCGCGATCGGCCCAATCACCTTCCGTCATGAGCCGACAGGTGCGCGCGGCGAGATCGCCGGCCATCTGCATCCGAAGGCGCGCGTCTCCGCACGCGGCCGCTCGATGGAACGCCGCTGTTTCGCCAGTGACGGGATGCGCGCGGTGATGCCCGCCTTCGGCGCCTATGCCGGCGGTCTCAGCATCCGCGATGCCGCGTTCGCAAAGATCTTTCCCAGTAATGGCTTTGTCGCCCATCTGCTCGGTGACCGCCGCGTCCACGCTATTGCGGCCTCGCGCTGTTATTGAGATCCCGGCCTCGCGCGAACCCGGATCCATCGGGCTCGTCAACGGAAAATAGGACAGGACTACGTCCAGTACTTATCCGGAATCGCCTAAGTCCATAGGTACCTCTAACTTGCCAATTGCCGGGGCTGGATTTCATCCCGAACACGATTGCAACCGGCAAAGGGGTCGCTGCGAGGCGGCCCCTTTCGATTCCGCCAGTCGGACTTTGTCCCCAGATCCGGAACAAATTAAGAACACTTTAGCAAGTCTTTGATATATCATTGTGATTCGGCGCGTTGCCGACACAATATCTAGCGTCCGTCAGACTTTGCGAGGACTACATGTCCACCATCGCCTTCGATCAATTTGCCCTCACCCGGATCGCCGATTTCGCGCGCTCGCTGTCGCGGCTGCATCAGGCCGCGCGGCGCTACGCGGTCGATGACGACCAGTTCGACCGCGAGTTCAACGCGGTGTGCCAGTCGATCTGGGGCTACACCATCGACGACGTCAGCGACGATCTGTTCTCGACCGAGGATCATCTGTTCCTCGACACGCTGGACGAAGCGCATGCGCGCATCTTCGCAGCCGAGCAGGGTTACGATCTCATCGGCGAGGCGGGCATGCTCACCGACTGGTGGGGCTTCTGCTGGATGATCCTGGCCGAGAAGCGCGGCCTGCTGACTCAGGAAAACCGCGCCGCCGCGCGCGCGGCGATCGAGGAGAAATATCTGGCGGCCCCGAACGTGATCGGGGTGATCATCGGGAGATGACGCAGCACTCTCCGTCACTGCGAGCGTAGCGAAGCAATCCATAATCTGTTCGCGGTGACAGACTGGATTGCTTCGCTGCGCTCGCAATGACGACTTTGATTCAGTTGGGGCTTAGTCCAGCCCCGCCCGCTTCGCCGGCTTCTGTGCTGGGGTCTTCGGCACCGTCACGTCAGGCAGCGCCTCGCGCACGATCTCGACTGAGGCCGGCGCATCCGCCGCGACCGTCTCCGCGCGCACCGGTGCCACCTTCATCTCGCCGAGCCGCGCGCGGACCTGCGCGGTGAGGCCCGGGTAGGAGGCAACCGGCGTGAAGTCCGCAGCCTGGTCATTGCCGACGCGGATGCCGGTATAGGCGACGAGGCCGTCGCTGGTCGCGATCACGTCGCCGGCTTTCAGCGAGGAATCCAGCGCGAGATCGACCGGGGCGAGGCCGACCGGCTCGCGGCCGTTGCAGGTGCAGTCGGCACGCAGCGCCTTGCGATAGGCGAACGCGTTTTCGCTGTCGGCGTAGCGCTCGCCGGTCTGCGAAGCGGCGCCGTCGATCGAAGAGCCGAAATAGACCTTTGTCGTGGTGGCAGGACAGAACGCCTGACACATCTGGGCGGGCGAGGCGAGGCCGCGCATCAGCGGGAAATATTTGCCGTCGCAGGTGCGCACGCAGAAGGCCGGGCCCGAGCCGCCGGCCGCCGCCGCGCGTGTCGGTGGCACATATTGCGGGTTTGCGGGATTCTGCTGGCTGGCGAAGGGATCGGCAAAGGAGTTCGACTGCTGCGGAACCTCACGCTGCGGCCGGGGCCGCTGCATTCCGCCGAAGAAGAAGTCGAACAGGCCTTCGGCCGAAGCCGGGGCTGGAGCCGCAAGCAGCGGGGCCGCCAGGCTGGCGGCCACAAGCATCGCGCGACGCGCATGGGACAAGGCTGTACGCAATGCTCACTCCGACGCTACTGAACCGGCCGGAACCTTCCGAGGTCTCGGCACATGATTCACCATAGTGCTGGATGGTAAATGAGCAGTTGAGCGGAGGCGATTTCAAGTCGAGGCCGTGACCTCTTCAAGGCCGGGCACAGCTTCCGGCGGATGGTTGCTTCCGGGCAACGCCCGGGCATGGACGGACTGTCTCGCGGCCTTAAGCCTTCAGGAACTCCGACGCCTTGTACAGCGAGCGGAACGGCAGGCCGGCCGCGCCAAACGTATCGGTGGCCCCTTCCTCGCGGTCGACCATGGTCAGCACCAGCACCACCTCGGCGCCGGTCTCGCGCACCGATTCCACCGCCTTCATCGCCGAGCCGCCGGTGGTGGTGACGTCCTCGACGATCACGACGCGCTTGCCTTCGAGCGTCTCGCCCTTGGGCAGACCTTCGATCGCGAGCTTCGCGCCGTGCTCCTTCGGTTTCTTGCGCACGAAGAACGCTGCGATCGGATGGCCCTTGATCCAGGAGATCTGCGCCAGCGCGCCGGCCAGCGGCACCGCGCCCATCTCGAGCCCGCCGATGAAGTCGAGCTGGTCGTCCTTCAGCGCCTCATAGGTCAGCTCGGCGAGCAGCGTCGCGCCCTCGGGGTCGAGCATGGTCGGCTTGAGGTTGAAGTAGAAATCGCTCTTGCGGCCCGACGCGAGCGTGACGTCACCGCGGCCGAAGGAGCGCCGGCGGATGATTTCGAACAGGCGGGCGCGGGAGGCAGATTTCGACACGGCGGTCCCTCGGGGCTTTTTGGAGGTGGCGGAATTTATCCGCGACGGCCGCGACATTCCAGAGGGGACCGGTCGAGTCAACAGGGATCGGCCATCCCGGTCCGCCAGTTGTGGGGGTGCAACCTTCTGGAGTAGTTGGATGCCAGATATCTCGGGGAAGGAAATGCCTGAATGACCATCGAGCTGCACACCTGGAACACGCCGAACGGCCGCAAGATCTCGGTCGCATTGGAGGAAATGGGGCTGCCTTACAAGGTGGTGCCGGTGAACATCACCAAGGGCGAGCAGATGGCGCCGGGCTTCCTGAAGCTCAGCCCCAACAACAAGATCCCCGCGATCGTCGACCCCGAGGGGCCGGACGGCAAGCCCGTCAGCATCTTCGAGTCCGGTGCGATCCTGCTCTATCTCGGCGAAAAGACCGGCAAATTCCTGCCGAAATCGCTCGCCGGGCGCATCCCCGTCTATGAATGGCTGATGTGGCAGATGGGCGGCTTCGGCCCGATGCCCGGCCAGGTGCACCATTTCATCGCGCTCGAGAACGAGCAGGATCGCGCCTATGGCCTGAAGCGCTACATGGCGGAGACGCGCCGGCTCTACGGCGTGCTGGACCGCCGGTTGGAGGCCCACGACTTCGTCGCTGGCGACCTCTCGGTTGCCGATTTTGCCATCCTGGGCTGGGCCTGGCGCCACCCTCGCCACAAGGTTGAGCTGGCCGATTTTCCCAACGTCAAGCGCTGGTATGAGGCGCTGATGGCCCGTCCCGCGGTGAAGCGGGGCATGGACGCGAAGCTGGATTGAGGGGCCTTTTTCCCTCCCCCCTTGTGGGGGAGGGTGGCTCGCCGCGCAGCGGCGAGACGGGTGAGGGGTCTGTCTCCGCGAGTCCAGCTGTCTTCGAATGCGCGGAGAAAGACCCCTCATCCGGCGCTTCGCGCCACCTTCTCCCACAAGGGGCCTGTTGCGTAATTCGTCAATTGTGATTCCCTAGGGCAAAGCCTTGGAGGGTAGCGATGGCGGTCAAGCGGACGGGACAGCCGAGCTTTGTGGAAGCGCTGATGCCGAAGGGAGCCGGCGCCAATGCGGCGCTGGATCGGCTGGCTGGCCTGGTCAAGTGGTACCGGTTCGAGAAGCTGATCGGCCATTTGCGGGATGAAGGGGGGCCCGGTCGACCAGGCTATCCGGTGCTGGTGCTGTTTCGTGCTGTGCTGTTGCAGTCGCTGTATGGTCTTTCGGAGCGCGAACTCGAGGAAGCGCTGGGCGACCGGTTGTCGTTCAAGCGCTTCGTCGGTTTGAGCCTTGAGGATGCGACGCCCGACCACACGGTCCTGAACCGCTTCCGGAACCAGCTCGTTGAACAAGGCCTGCTGGAGAAGCTGTTTGGCGAACTGGATCGTCAGCTTGAGAATGCCGGCGTGATCCTCAAGCGCGGCACGATGCTGGATGCGACCTTGATCCAGGCAGTCTCGGCTCCGCCCAAGGAGGATCGCCCCTCAAACGATCCTGATGCCCGGTTTGCCAAACGGCAGGGCAAAAGCGGCTCGACCTTCGGCTACAAGGCCCATGTCGGTGTCGACGAAGGATCCGGCTTGATCCGCGCGGTGTTGACCACACCCGCTAACGTCAACGATACGACACCGGCGGACGCTTTGATCCGCGGCGATGAAGCCGTGGTCTGGGCCGATGCGGCTTACGACACCCATGCCCGACGGGCCCGGCTGAAGGCGGAAGGCAAGAAGCCCCGCATCGCTCGTCGGCCCAACAGACATCACCCGGAACTGCCGCCCAGGCTCAAACGCTACAACCTCCTCATCGCGCGTCGACGAGCCCAGGTCGAGACCACCTTCGCTACTCTCAAACGCCGCATGCGGCTGACCTGCATCCGCTACGTCGGTCTGATCAAGGCGACCGGGCAAGTCCTGCTCGCCTCGATCGCCTTCAACATGAGGCGGTGGGCCACGATCGCCGCGTGAGCTGCCCGCTCAGGGCGACAACTACAGATCTTGCCAGGCAATTGCCGGGACCAGGGCACTCGCTCCTGACGTCTTCAGCCTCAAGAGCCGATAACGCAACAGGCCCACAAGGGGAGAAGGAAGAAAAATAATCACACCTTCTTCGCTTCCACCGCCATCCGCACCGCAAGCCCGGCCAGCACCGTGCCCATCAGCCAGCGCTGCACCAGCATCCAGCTCGGCCGGCTCGCCAGGAACAGCGCGATCGACCCTGCTGCAAGTGCGATCGTCGCGTTGACGCTGACGCTGATCGCGATCTGGATCGCCCCCAACACCACCGACTGCGTCAGCACGCTGCCGGCGGTGGGATCGATGAACTGCGGCAGCAGTGCCAGATACAGCATCGCGATCTTCGGATTGAGCAGATTGGTGACAAAACCCATCGCGAACAATTTGCGCGAGCTGTCGATCGCAAGCTGCTTCACCTGGAACGGCGAACGTCCGCCCGGCTTCACCGCCTGCCAGGCCAGCCACAGCAGATAGCCCGCGCCGGCAAAGCGCAGCGCGTCATAGGCAAAGGGAATGGCGAGCAAGAGCGCGGTGATGCCGAACGCCGCGCACAGCATGTAGAACACGAAGCCGAGTGCCACTCCGCCGAGCGAGACGATGCCCGCCGCCGGCCCCTGCGTGATCGAGCGCGAGATCAAATAGATCATGTTCGGCCCCGGCGTGAGCACGAGACCAAGGCAGACGAGAGCGAAGCCGAGCAGGGCGGAGGTGTGGGGCATGCGTGAACCGGTGTGGGAGACGACACCGTTCTAATGTGCGCCGCGCGGCGGAGCCATCGCGCAATTGCACGGAGGACAATTCGAGTCCCGCATCTCACCCCAACGTCGTCCCCGCGAAAGCGGGGACCCATACCCCCAGGGAGGAGTTTGAGGCTGGATCGTCATGGGCAATCTTCGCCCAACTCGATCCTGTGGTTATGGGTCCCGGCGTTCGCCGGGACGACACCGTGCTGGTGGAGACATCAATGCGCCTCGTCCCAATTCTTCGCCGCGCGCGCATCGACATGCAGCGGCACCGACAGGTTCACGGCCGGGAACGGCGCGTCCTGCATCACGTGCTGCACCACCGGGAGCGTCGCCTCTACCTCGGCGTCAGGCACCTCGAAGATCAGTTCGTCGTGCACCTGGAGCAGCATCTGCGCCGACAGCTTCTTCTGGACCAGGGCATCCTCCATCCGCGTCATGGCGCGGCGGATGATGTCGGCGGCGGTGCCCTGGAGCCGCGCGTTGATCGCGGCGCGCTCGTTGAAGGCGCGCACCGAGGCGTTCGAAGCCTTGATGTCGGGATAGTACATCTTCCGGCCGAACAGCGTGGTGACATGGCCGTTGCTCCGGCAGAAGTCGCGCGTCTCGTCCATGTAGGCGCGGATGCCGGGGAAGCGCTCGAAATACTTCTTGATGTAGGCGGAGGCTTCCTCGCGCGCGATGCCGAGCTGGTTGGCGAGGCCGAATGCCGAGATGCCGTAAATGATGCCGAAATTGATCGCCTTGGCGCGGCGCCGGATTTCGCTCGGCATGCCCTCGATCGGCACGCCGAACATTTCGGAGGCCGTCATCGCGTGAATGTCGAGCCCGTCCTTGAACGCCTGCTTGAGGACGGGAATGTCGGCGATCTCGGCGAGCAGCCGCAGCTCGATCTGCGAATAGTCGGCGGAGACGAGCTTGTGCCCGGGTGTCGCGATGAAGGCGCGGCGGATCTTTCGCCCGTCCTCGGTGCGCACCGGGATGTTCTGCAGATTCGGCTCGTTCGACGACAGCCGGCCCGTCGTGGTCGCGGCCAGCGCGTAGGTGGTGTGGACGCGATGGGTCTGCGGGTTGACGTAGGTCGGCAGCGCGTCGGTGTAGGTCGATTTCAGTTTCGAAACCTGGCGCCACTCCAGGATCTTCTTCGGGAAGTCGTGGCCTTGCTCGGCAAGTTCGTCGAGCACCTGCGCGGTCGTCGACCATGCGCCGGTCTTGGTCTTGGTGCCGCCGGACAGTCCCATCTTGCCGAACAGGATGTCGCCGATCTGTTTGGGGCTGCCGACATTGACGGGCTCGCCCGCGATCTCCTGGATCTCGGCTTCGACGCGCGCCGCGGTCTGGGCGAAGTCGCCTGATAGCCGCGACAAGACCTGGCGGTCGATCGAGATGCCGCGCCGCTCCATGCGCGCGAGCACCGACACCAGCGGCCGCTCCAGCGTCTCGTAGACGGCGGTCATGTGCTCGGCGACGAGGCGCGGCTTCAGCACGCGCCACACGCGCAAGGCCATGTCGGCGCCTTCCGCCGACAGCGGTGCGGCCTTGTCGATCGGCACCTGGTCGAACGTGATCTTGCCCTTGCCGCTGCCGAGCAGCTCGCTCTCCTTCAGCATGGCGTGGCCGAACCAGCGCTCCGCGAGCGCTTCGATCGCGTGCGAGCCGCGGCCGGCATCGAGCACATAGGAGATCAGCTGCGCATCGTCGGCGTTGCGCAGCGTGATGCCGTGCTGCGCCAGCATCACGGCGGTGAACTTGACGTCGAAGCCGATCTTGAGAATGCCCGCCGATTCCAGCACCGGCCGCAGCGCTTCGATGGCGTCGGCATGCTTGACCTGGTCCGGCGCGAGGCCCGTGTCGAACAGGCCGGCGCCGCCGCCGGACTGCTTGTGCGCGAGCGGCACGTAGCAGGCCTCGTTCGGCGCCAGTGCCAGCGCGATGCCGCACAGATCGGCCTGCATCGGATCGATGGAGTTGGCTCTCGTCTCGATCGCGACATGGCCGGTGTCATGGATGCGCGCGACGAAGGCATCGAGCTCCTTGAGCGTCTTGATCGCCTGGTATTTGCTGCGGTCGACCGGCAGCTTGCGCAGCGCCTCTTCGCGCGCGGCGGCCAGTGAAATCGGCGAGCCCTTGAGACCGGCCGACTTATCGCCCTTGTCGCCGCCCGTTGCGGTCGCGGCTGGAGCGGCGAAAAGATCGCCGGAGATCTCCGACGTTTTTGCCTTGGCGGCGTCGCCGCCGGCCCTGGCGCCGCTGCTGTTCGACGCATCGGCATCGACATTGGCGGGATCGATCTGCGAATAGTCGGCGACGCGGCGTGTCAGCGTGGTGAATTCCATCGCCTTCAGGAAGGCAATCAGCTTGCGCGCGTCGGGCTCGTGCACTGCGAGATCGTCCAGCGGCACCTCGAGTTCGACCTTGTCGTCGAGCAGCACCAGCTGGCGCGAAATCCGCGCCTTCTCGGCATTCTCGATCAGCGCCTCGCGCCGCTTCGGCTGCTTGATCTCGGTGGCGCGGAACAGAAGCTGCTCGAGATCGCCATATTCGACGATCAGCTGCGCCGCGGTCTTGATGCCGATGCCGGGCACACCGGGCACGTTGTCGGTGGAATCGCCGGCCAGCGCCTGCACTTCGACAACTTTCTCCGGCGGCACGCCGAACTTCTCGATCACCTCGGGGATTCCGATACGGCGGTCCTTCATGGTGTCGTACATCATGATCTTGTCGTTCACGAGCTGCATCAGATCCTTGTCGGAGGACACGATGGTCGTGTGGGCGCCGCGGTCGCTGGCCTGTCGCGCATAGGTCGCGATCAAATCGTCGGCCTCGAATCCGCTCTGTTCCAGGCAGGGCAAATCGAAGGCGCGCACGGCTTCGCGGATCAGCGCGAATTGCGGGATCAGATCATCGGGCGCGGGCGGCCGGTGCGCCTTGTACTCGGGATAGATCTTGTTGCGGAAGGTGACTTCCGACTTGTCGAACACGATCGCCAGATGCGTCGGGCGGTTGTCCGCGGGCATGTCGCGCAACAGCTTCCACAGCATGTTGCAGAAACCGAGCACGGCGTTGACCTGCAAGCCATCGGACTTGCGGTTCAGTGGCGGCAGCGCGTGATAGGCGCGGAAGATGTAGCCGGAACCGTCGACCAGGAAGATGTGGTCGCCCTTGCCGGCCACCTTCGCCGCGACCGGTTTGGCAGCAGGCTTGTCAGCAGCGGGTTTGGTGTCGGCTTTGGCGGCGGTCTTCGGGGATGTCGTTGGGGAGCTTTTGGGCATGGCCGCAATGTATGAATTTTTGCGGGCTTTGACAGCCTTGAGCGGGGGATTTTTGGGCCGCTGGTGCCGCTATCCCCACTGTCGTTCCCCACATCCCCGCTGTCATTCCCCGCGAAGGCGGGGAAACCAGTACGCCGCGGCTTCTCGGCTCGATCACTGGCGTCTCGGCGTACTGGGTCGCCCGGTCGAGCCGGGCGACGACACCGAGAGGGCGGCTACTCCGCCGCCTGCAACACTGGCCCCGCCTTCTTCGGCGCGATCCAGAACGTCTGCGGCCGTTCGAACAGGAAGCGGGCATTGAGCCGCAATGCGACGTACCAGATCGCGAGCGATCCGATCACGCCGACGATGGTGACGATCAGCGACACCGTGCCGATGTCGGCAATGATGCCGGCGCGCAGCAGCAGCGTTCGTGTCGCCGCCATCGGCAGGAAGAAGGCGAGGTAGATCACGATCGAATGCTCGCCGCAGAAGCGGAAGAAGTTCAACCACTGTGCGCGCGCGAGCAGCGTGCCCATCGTGATGATGGCGCAGGCGCCGGCGAAGCCGAGCGCGAGCGAGACGATCTTCCATTCGCTGGCGCCGAGCGCGACGAGGCCCGCATTGACCAGCGCCCAGGTCGCAAGCGCCGCCAGCGCGAGTGCGGGATGGTTGCGCGCGCGATCGGACAGCGCGAACACGTAAGGCGCGAACAGATATCCCGAATAGAAATAGACGAAGCGCGCGCAGAATTCGTCGATCGCGGTCCAGCCGGTCGAGATGCGCGCCGTCTCCAGCGCGGCAGCGATGAGCCAGATCGCCAGCGGCGGGACTCGCCGTGTCAATTTTGTGACCACGAAGAAGATCGGCAGCAGGTAGATGAACCAGAGCGTGCCGAACGGTTCGACGAAGGATTCCAGATACAGCAGGCCGGCCTCGCGCCAGCTCGTCTCCGCCGCGAATGCCGGTGCCTTGAAGCCGAACTGGATTGTCACCCAGACGACATAGAAATAGGCGAAATGCACCACCTTGCGGTCGAGATAGGTTCGCCAGTCCCGATCGATCACCAAGGGCAGGAACAGGCCCGAAATCAGGAAGAAGTCCGGCATCCGGAACGGCTTTGCGAAGGCCACGGCGACATGCATGAAACCGGTCTGGCCGGCCGCGATCTCCACCCCCAGCACCGAGTGCATCATCACGACCATGACGATGCAGATGCCCTTGGCATAGTCGACCCAGTCGACACGTGCGGGCGAGGGGGCCTTGGAAAGCCCGCTCGCGGCGATTGTGCCTGATAGTGCCATGGTGTCCCGTTTCGAGGCGCGGTCCGCCCGGCTCTGTGCGGACGTGGCGCAGTGTGAAGCCTTGCGGTTTAAGGTTTCTTTACCGGTACAATTCGCGTGCCGGTTTTTGCATCCGGGCTGTTCTCTCCCCTCAGGAAAATGCTAAACCGCTCGAGTTGGGGTTTCGTTAACCAAGCTGGAACAGGGTTTTTCATGCGAATCGCGATGATCGGAACGGGCTATGTGGGACTGGTGTCCGGAGCCTGCTTTGCGGATTTCGGTCACGACGTCACCTGCGTCGACAAGGACGAGAAGAAGATCGCGGCGCTTCATCGCGGCGAGATTCCGATCTACGAGCCCGGCCTCGACGAACTGGTCGCGACCAATGTGAAGGCCAAGCGGCTCGACTTCACCACCGATTTGTCGAAGCCGGTCGCGGACGCCGATGCCGTCTTCATCGCGGTCGGCACGCCCTCGCGCCGCGGCGACGGTCACGCCGATCTGTCCTATGTCTACGCCGCCGCGCGCGAGATCGCGCAGTCGCTGTCGGGCTTCACCGTCGTC
This sequence comes from Bradyrhizobium sp. 956_D2_N1_4, assembly GCF_052076025.1. Taxonomy (NCBI): domain Bacteria; kingdom Pseudomonadati; phylum Pseudomonadota; class Alphaproteobacteria; order Hyphomicrobiales; family Nitrobacteraceae; genus Bradyrhizobium; species Bradyrhizobium sp. 956_D2_N1_4. The sequence goes on from NZ_CP197237.1 coordinate 8,348,618, forward strand.
GTGACCAAGTCGACCGTCCCGGTCGGCACCGGCGACGAGGTCGAGCGCATCATCCGCGAGACCAACCCTGCGGCGGACGTCGTCGTCGCCTCCAACCCCGAATTCCTGCGCGAGGGCGCGGCGATCCGCGACTTCAAGTATCCCGATCGCGTCGTCGTCGGCACCTCCGACGAGCGCGGCCGCAAGGTGATGGGCGACGTCTATCGCCCGCTGTCGCTGAACCAGGCCCCGCTGATGTTCACGGCGCGCCGCACCGCCGAGATGATCAAATACGCCGCGAACGCGTTCCTCGCGACCAAGATCACCTTCATCAACGAGATCGCCGATCTCTCGGAAAAGGTCGGCGCCGACGTGCAGGAAGTCGCGCGCGGCATCGGCCTCGACAACCGCATCGGCACCAAGTTCCTGCATGCGGGGCCCGGCTTCGGCGGCTCCTGCTTCCCGAAGGACACCAAGGCGCTGATCAAGATCGCGCAGGACTATGACGTGAGCCTGCGCATCGTCGAAGCCGTGCTGGCCGTCAACGAGAACCGCAAGCGCGCGATGGCGCGCAAGGTCAGCCAGGCGCTCGGCGGTAGCTTGCGCGGCAAGACCATCGCCGTGCTCGGCCTCACCTTCAAGCCCGACACCGACGACATGCGCGATGCGCCGTCGATTCCGCTCGTCACCGGCCTGATCGACATGGGCGCGACGGTCAAGGCTTTCGATCCCGTCGGCATGGAGCAGGCCAAGGGCGAGCTGCCGAACATCACCTATTGCGAGGACGCCTATTCCTGCGCGCAAGGCGCCGATGCGCTCGTCATCGTCACCGAATGGGTGCAGTTCCGCGCGCTCGATCTCGGCCGGCTGAAGGCGACCATGACGCAGCCCGTCGTCGTCGATCTCCGCAACGTCTACCGTCCCGAAGACATGGAAGCCGCCGGCTTCACCTACGAGAGCATCGGCCGTCCGCCGGTGCAGGGCTGACGGTCCACTGCCGCAACGATTTCGTCATGGCCGGGCTTGTCCCGGCCATCCACGTCTGTTTCTAGTCGAAGACGTGGATGCCCGGCACAAGGCCGGGCATGACGAATGGATAGGCCTTGCCCCGCAGCTTCGACACGCCCCTCCCGATCGACGCCGTGCTCGACGACCTCTCGCGCACGCTGGAGGTGCATAACGCCGCTGTGCTGGTGGCGCCGCCCGGCGCAGGCAAGACCACGCGGGTGCCGCTGGCGCTGCTGGATGCGCCCTGGGCCGCGGGCAAGAAGATCATCGTGCTGGAGCCGCGGCGTATCGCTGCCCGGGCGAGTGCCGAGCGCATGGCCAAGTCGCTTGGCGAGCGCGCCGGCGAAACCGTCGGCTACCGCGTCCGCTTCGGCTCGAAGATCTCGCGCGCGACGCGCATCGAGGTGGTGACCGAGGGGATCTTCACCCGCCAGATCCTCGACGATCCCGAGCTCTCCGGCATCGCGGCCGTCCTGTTCGACGAATTCCACGAGCGCTCGCTCGATGCCGACATGGGCCTCGCGCTGGCGCGCGACGCGCAAACCGGCCTGCGCGAGGATCTGCGCATCCTCGTGATGTCGGCAACGCTCGACGGCGCGCGCGTGGCAAAGCTGCTCGGGGAAGCGCCCGTTGTCGAGAGCGAGGGCCGCGCCTTTCCGGTCGAGACGCGCTATCTCGGCCGCAAGGCGGATGCGCCGGTCGAGCGGCAGATGGCGGATGCGATCGCGTCCGCGCTGCGCGCCGACAGCGGTTCGGTGCTGGCGTTCCTGCCCGGCGCCGCCGAAATCCGCCGCACCCAGAATTTCCTCAGCGAGCGCGTCCAGGATGCCAGCATCGAGATCGTGCCGTTGTTCGGCGCGCTCGACGCTGCCGTGCAGGACCGCGCGATCGCGCCCGCGCCGAAGGGCACGCGCAAGGTGGTGCTGGCGACCTCGATCGCGGAGACCTCGCTCACCATCGAGGGCGTGCGCATCGTGGTCGATTCCGGTCTCGCCCGCGTGCCGCGCTACGAGCCCGACATCGGGCTGACCCGGCTCGAGACCGTGCGCGCTGCGCGTGCGGCGGTGGACCAGCGCCGCGGCCGCGCCGGCCGCACCGAGCCCGGCGTCTGCTACCGGCTCTGGGATGAGCCGCAGACGGCCTCGCTTGCGCCCTACACCCAGCCGGAAATCCTCAGCGCCGACCTCTCCTCGCTGGTGCTCGACCTCGCGCAATGGGGCGTCGCCGATCCTTCGGCGTTGTCATTCCTCGATCCGCCGCCGCTGCCCGCCTGGAAAGAGGCGAAAAGCCTTCTCTCCGAGCTCAACGCGCTTGATGGCGACGGCCGCATCACCGCCGAAGGCAAAAGCCTGCGCGCGCTGGCGCTGCCGCCGCGGCTGGCGCGCATGATCGTGGATTCGCATCGCGTGGGCAGCGGCGAAGCCGCCGCCGAGATCGCGGCCATCATCACCGAGCGCGGGCTCGGCGGCGACAGCGTCGATCTCGAGTACCGGCGCGACCAGTTCCGCCGCGATCGCTCGCCGCGCGCCGCGAGCGCGCGCGATCTCGCGCGGCGCTGGGCTTCGCAGGTGGCGGCGTCGGAGAAGGCCGCAACCGGACAGGACGATCTCTCGACCGGCCTGATGCTCGCCTACGCCTTCCCGGACCGTGTCGCGCGCAACCGCGGCAATGGCACCTTCGTGCTCGCCAATGGTCGCGGCGCCGCGGTGGAGCAGACCTCGTCGCTCGCCCGCGCGCCCTACATCGCGATCGGCGAGATGACGGGCACGGCGGCGAGCGGCCGCGTTCTGCTGGCAGCGCCGATCGGCGAGGACGACATCGAGCGGCATTTCGCCGAGCATATCGAGACCGTCGACGAGATCTCCTTCGATCGTGGCGCGATGGCGCTGCGCGCGCGGCGCAAGCGCGCGCTGCATGCGATCACACTGTCGGAGGCAACACTCGCGGTGTCGCCTTCGGAGGACACCGCGCGCATCTTAGCAGATGGGCTGATTGCCGCAGGTCTCGACCGGTTGCCCTGGTCGAAGGCCGCAAAGCAGTGGCGCGACCGCGTGATGTTTCTGCGCAAGGCCGAGGGCGACAGCTGGCCCGATTTGTCCGACGACGGACTGATCGCGCGGCGCGACGACTGGCTGGTGCCGGCGCTCTACGACAAGATCGCACTCAAAGACATCTCGGCCGGCGATCTGTCCGACGCGCTGATGGCGCTGCTGCCCTGGGAGATGCGCGCAAGGCTCGATCGCGAGGCGCCGACGCATTTCGAGGCGCCGACCGGCAGCGTGCTCGCGATCGACTACGAGGCCGAGCAGGGGCCGACTATCGCGGTGCGGCTCCAGGAATTGTTCGGGCTCAACACCCATCCGTCGATCGCCGCCGGCAAGGTGCCGCTGGTGCTGGAATTGCTGTCGCCGGCGCAGCGCCCTGTGCAGGTGACGCGCGACCTCCCCGGTTTCTGGCGCGGCAGCTACGCCGCGGTACGCTCCGACCTGCGCGGCCGCTACCCGCGCCATCCCTGGCCGGAGGATCCGGCGAGCGCGCTGCCGACCCGGCGGGTCAAGCCGCGCGGGACGTGAACCGCAAGTAGACCCTCATGGTGAGGAGCGCGGAACGCGCGTCTCGAACCATGCAGGCCCAACTTTCGCCCGCGGCCATCCTTCGAGACGCCCGCCGTTGGCGGGCTCCTCAGGATGAGGATCTGTCGTACTGGCGACACTGCGCCATTAACCCTCCGCTCATCCTTTTCGTCAAAATAGCGGCGCTCTGACCGCAGCGTCGCTCGCGGCCAGACGTGTCGCGTGGTGAAATCGAGCTTTCCGGCTCGGAAGTGGTGTGATGCGTAACATAATGATCCTCGCGGCCATCATGATCGGCCTCGGCACGTTCATGGCGCAGATGGCGGACAGGATGAGTTCCGCCTCCGCGACGTCAGCGCCGCGCACGACGATCACGGTTGCTGCGACGGCGCCGGCCGGTGGGCGCAGCCTCGCCATCTCCCGCGATGGCCGTGGCCATTTTCAGGCCGAAGGCCGCATCGACGGCCAACGGATCGGCTTCATGATCGACACCGGCGCCTCCGTGGTCGCGCTGAACGAGAGCTCGGCCGCCCGCTTTGGCCTCCGTCCCTCGCGCGGCGAGTACAACGCCACCGTCTCGACCGCCAACGGCACCATCAAGGCGGCGCGCACGCGCATCGCCATGCTCGAGGTCGGCGGCCTCGTCGTGCGCGACGTCGACGCCATGGTGCTGCCGGACGAGGCTCTGTCGGAGAACCTGCTCGGCCTCTCCTTCCTGTCCCGCCTCAAGCGCTTCGAATACGCCAACGGCCAGATGGTGCTGGAGCAGTAAGCCGCCTCAAAGGCGCTCACCGCGCCGACGAACGGTCGTTCGCACGGATTTTTTCAGGACGGCATTGGCGGAAGTCTCGCGCCGGGCCGCGTTTTCCCGTTACCAAACTGCCGCAATTATAAGCCATAAGCTGCCATTCCCGCCTTCCGCTGCGGCCCGGCATTCGCTAAGGCTGCATCAATTCCCGCCATTTTCACGAGACCGTCTCAATGTTCCCCAAGCCGAAATCCGTCTTGTTGCCCAACACCTATGCCTTCGAATCCGAGCCGATGGTGAAGGCCACGGGTTTTCGCGAATACGACGCGCGCTGGTTGTTCCAGAAGGAAATCAACCTGATGGGAATCCAGGCGCTCGGCATGGGGCTGGGCGCGCTGATTGCGGAGCTCGGCGTCAAGCAGGAGATCGTCACCGGCCATGATTTCCGCGGCTATTCGGCCTCGATCAAATATGCGCTGATTTCCGGCCTGATGGCTGCGGGCTGCAAGGTGCACGATATCGGGCTCGCGGTGACGCCGATGGCCTATTTCGCGCAGTTCGATCTCGACGTGCCCTGCTGCGCCATGGTCACGGCCTCGCACAACGACAACGGCTGGACCGGCGTGAAGATGGGCGCCAACCGCCCGCTGACCTTCGGCCCCGACGAGATGACGCGGCTGAAGGAGATCGTGCTCAACGCCGAATTCAAGAACAAGGCCGGCGGCTCCTACCAGTTCCACGAGAATTATCCGGCGCGCTATATCGCCGATCTCACCGGCCGTCCGAAGCTGACCCGCAAGCTCAAGGTCGTCGCCGCCTGCGGCAACGGCACTGCCGGCGCGTTCGCGCCGCAGGTGCTGGAGGCGATCGGCTGCGAGGTGATCCCGCTCGACACCGAGCTCGACCACACCTTCCCGAAATACAATCCGAATCCGGAAGACATGGAAATGCTGCACGCGATCCGCGACGCGGTGCTGCATCACAAGGCCGATGTCGGTCTCGGCTTCGACGGTGACGGCGATCGCTGCGGCGTCGTCGACAACACCGGCGAGGAAATCTTTGCCGACAAGGTCGGCGTGATGCTCGCCCGCGACATGTCGGCGATCCACAAGGATGCGCATTTCATCGTCGACGTGAAGTCGACCGGTCTGTTTGTCACCGATCCCGTGCTGCAGAAGCAGGGCGCCAAGGTCGCCTATTGGAAGACCGGCCATTCCTACATGAAGCGCCGCACCCACGAGACGGGTGCGCTCGCGGGCTTCGAGAAGTCCGGCCACTTCTTCTTCAACAAGCCGTATGGACGCGGCTACGACGACGGCCTGGTGTCGGCACTCGCGATCTGCGACATGCTCGACCGCGCGCCGGGCAAGTCGATGGCCGATCTGAAGAACGCGCTGCCGAAAACCTGGTCGTCGCCGACCATGTCACCGCATTGCGCCGACGAGACCAAATACGGCGTCATCGACCAGGTGGTGAAGCATTTTGAAGGCTTGCAGGCCAAGGGCGCCAAGATCGGCGGCCAGGCGATCCGCGATCTCGTCACCGTCAACGGCGTACGCGTCACGGTCGAGGACGGCAGCTGGGGCCTGGTGCGCGCGTCCTCCAACAAGCCCGAGCTCGTCGTCGTGGTCGAGAGCCCGGTCTCCGAGCAGCGCATGCACGACATGTTCGAGATGGTGAACAGCGTGCTCCGCACGCATCCCGAAGTCGGCGCGTACAATCAGACGATTTGAGGGGCATCAGGGAGCACAACCCGCGCCGCAAATCTCCGCTGTCATGCCCCGGCTTGACCGGGGCATCCAGTACGCCGCAGCTTCTCCGTATCCAATCGCCGCCTCTGGAATACTGGATCGCCCGGTCAAGGCCGGGCGATGACAGCTTCCTTGTGGTGAGACCTGAGAACTAAGCCTCTAAGCCGCCACCACCGCCGGGATCGGCAGCGCGGTGACCGACTTGATCTTCTCCATCGCGAAGCGCGAGGTGACGTTCTTCAGCGGCACGGCGCTGATCAGCTTCTTGTAGAACACGTCATAGGCCTGCATGTCGGCGACCACGACGCGCAGCATGTAGTCGACGTCGCCGGCCATGCGGTAAAATTCCATCACCTCGGGCATGGCACTCACGGCCTCGGCGAACTTCTTCAGCCAGGCGTCCGAATGGTCGGCGCTCTCGACTGACACGAATACGGAGATGCCGAGCCCGATCTTGTTCTGGTCGACCAGGGCGACGCGCTTCAGGATCACGCCGTCGGCCTCGAGGCGCTGGATGCGCTTCCAGCAGGGGGTCGAGGACAGCCCGACGCGGTCGCCGATCTCGGCGACGGAGAGGGACGCATCCTCCTGGAGCACCATCAGAATCTTGCGGTCGATGGCATCGAGGCGGCGGCTGGTCTCGGGGAGTTGCACGGCGAGGTCAGTCATTTGAAGAACTTTGTTCCATTTCAGGGGCTGATTTCCCTGATATAGAGAAAATCTTTCCACGGCAAGCCTATAATCTCGGCGTAACAGTGGAACTTCTCTAGAGCCTGCCTCGTAAAAGCTCTTCAACTTCAACGCGTTGTGGGGCGGCCATGCCGCCACCGTGGCGGGTGCATTTCAGCGCTGCGGCGGTCGCGGCGAATCGCAGCGCCTCCCGCACCTCCGCGCCCTCGGCGAGGCCAAGCGTGAAGGCGCCATGGAAAACGTCGCCGGCCCCGAGCGTATCGACCGCCTGAACCGGGAAGGCCGGGGTCTCCTCCAGCTTGCCCGCCTCGTTCAGCCAGATCGTGCCGCGCGGGCCGCGCGTGGCGGCGAGAAGGGCCGGCGTCAGCCCTGCCAGGCGCTTCAATGCCTCGCCGTCATCGGCGACACCGGCCGTCTCCTGCACCTGGTCGCTGGCGAACAGCACGTGCGAGGCGGCCGTGAGCAGGCCGTCCTGCAACGACATCGCGCGATCGACGCCGACGATGACAGGAATGCCGCGCCGTCGCGCCTCGGCGCAGAGATCGATACAAAGGGCGCCGCAGCGGCTCTCGACGAGGACCGCCCGGCAATCGGCGAGCAGCGCGTCACCGTCCGGCAGCTTCACGCTCCACAGGCCGGGATCGCGATAGATCGTCAGCGTCCGCTCGCCCGAGGGCTCGATCAGGATCGCGGAGACCGGCGTGGTCAGGCCGGGCACGCGCACCACGTGCGTCGTGTCGATGCCTTCACTGGCCATCTGTTCGAGAATGAAGCCGCTCGACGCTTCCCGTGCATCGCCCATCGGTCCTGCGAAGGAGACCCGGCCACCGAGCCGCGCGATGGCGATCGCAGCATTGAGCGCGTTGCCGCCGCAGATCTCGGCGAGATGCGTGGCGTTGGCCTTGCTGCCGCGCGCGGGCACGGCCTCGACGCGAAAGGTGAGGTCGCGCACGGGAATGCCGATGCAAAGGATGTGCGGCGCGGTCCCTGATATGGCCACCGGCGGCCCCAGCTTACGCGCCGGTCTTGTCGTGCACCCAGCGGCCGAGCAGGTGGTGGGCGATCGCGAACGGATGCGGGCCGGCGAGCCCGTCCGGATGCGTCCGCGTCAGCATCAGCGCGGCCTCCTCGCGGGTGAACCAGCGCGCGTCCTCCAGCTCGGAATGATCGACGACGACGTCCTCGTTGAGCGCCCGCGCGCTGCAGCCGATCATCAGCGACGATGGATAGGGCCAGGGCTGCGTCATGTAATACTGCACGTCGGTGCAGCGGATTCCGGATTCTTCGAGGATTTCCCGGCGTACCGCGTCCTCGATGGTCTCGGCGGCCTCGACGAAGCCGGCGAGACAGGAATACATCCCCGGCGGGAACTGCTTCTGGCGGCCGAGCAGGCACTTCTCGCCGGAGGCGACCAGCATGATCACGACGGGATCGGTGCGCGGAAAGTGCTCGGCCTTGCAAGCAGGGCACTCGCGCTTCCAGCCGCCTTCCTTCATCGCGCTCCGCGTGCCGCAATTGGCGCAATAGCCGTGGCGCTGATGCCAGCTCACCATCGACTTCGCCATCGCGATCGCCGAGAGCTCGCCGGGCGGAATCGCGCCCTGCATCGCCATGCCGCGCAGCTCGGTGACGGTGTAGTCCTCGCGGCCGATCAGCTTCTCGGCCGCCGCCTGCGACATCCCCATGCCGAACACCGCGGCGCCGTCGCGCAGGCCTAAGAAGATCGTGCCGGGGTTGGCGCCGCATTTCAGCGCCTCGTCTACTCCCAGCAGCGCGCGCGCCTTGTCGCCCTCGCGCTTCACCAGCAGCGAGTCGCGGTAGACGACATAGGCGCGCGACAATGGCTTCTGCTCCATCGCGAACAGCTTTTCGTCGTCGCGGCGCAGATGCGCGGCGCGATCGAGGACGTTGGTGACGAAGGCCGGCTGTCCCAGCGGAAACGAGTCGAATGCTGACATTTCTTGTTCTCAACCCAACCAGATCTTGCGGCGAAGCGCGCTGATGAAAGTCTGCACCTCGGTGGCGTCATGCGCCAAGGGCTTCATCACGCCCCAGACCGGCCGCGGCCATGCAGCGTCGCTGGTCCGGCGTGCGATGATGTGGACGTGAAGCTGCGGCACGAGGTTGCCGAGCGCGGCGACATTGAGCTTGTCGCATTTGGTGATCTCTTTCAGCGCGCGCGAGACGCGGGAGATCTCCGTCATGAGTTGCGCCTGCTCCACCTCGTCGAGATCGATGATCTCGACCGCATCGGGTCGCCGCGGCACCAGCAGCAGCCAGGGATAATGCGCGTCCTTGATGACCAGGACCTTCGAGAGCGGCAGGTCGCCGATGTCGATGGTGTCCTCTTTCAGGCGGGAGTGCAGCGACCAGGCGGGTTCAGACATATGCGTTTCCGGATGGCCCGATGGGGGCGGGCTTGTTTGGCCGGACCATACGATACGGAGTTAGCTAGGGGAAGGTTAGGGACCGCGGGGGCGGCATGCTCCGCTGTCGTCCCGGGGCGCGCAAAGCGCGAGCCCGGGACCCATAACCACAGAGAGAAGTTTGGCGAAGATGCGTGGTGACCAGCTCGCGCGACAACCCCTCCCTGTGGTTATGGATTCCGGGCTCGCGCTACGCGCGCCCCGGAATGACGAACTCACGCCTCCGCAAGCACCCGCGCATTGGCGCGGACGGAGGCCTCGCTGACGCGGATCCCGAGGCCCGGGCCGTCGGGCACCACGACATGGCCGGCGCGGTTGGCAACGCGCTCTTCCAGCACGTCCTCGGTCAGCACGTGATGCGGCATGTAGAATTCGCAGCCGAGCGAGATGCCCGGCGTTGCCGCGATCAGCTGCGTCCCGGCGGCAAGCCCGATGCCGCCCTCCCACAGCGTGCCGCCATAGCCGGGCAGGCCGGCGATGTCGGCGATCGCCATGATCGCCTGCGCCTCGAACAGGCCGCCGGCTTTCATCAGCTTGATCGAGACGGCATCGGCGGCTTCGCGGCGCACCACCTCCATCATGTCGCGGCGGTCGAAGCAGCTTTCGTCGGCGAGAACGGGTGTTTCCAGCGCCGCGGTGAGCTGCGCCATCACGTCGAGATATTTGCGCGGCACCGGCTGCTCGATGAAGGTCGGTGCGAATTCCTCGATGTCGCGCAAAATCTTGATCGCGCCGAACGGCGCCAGCGCCTGGTTGTAATCGACGCGCAGATCGACCTTGTCGCCGAATTCCTTGCGGATCGCTTCGAGATGATCGAGATCCTCGCGATGCGGCTTCACGCCGGTCTTGACCTTGTAGATGACGTTGCCGTCCGGAACCATTTTTCGCATGCGTTCGAGATCGGCGGCGAAATCGGGATCGGCGATGGAGAAGGAGAGGGGAATCGTGTCGCGCACGCGGCCGCCGAGCAGGTCGGCGACCGACAATCCCGACGACTTGCCGACGATGTCGAGCAGCGCCATCTCGATCGCGACCTTGGCCTCGGCATGACCGACCAGCGCGCGGTCGAGCTCGGTCATCAGCGCGCGGATGCGGCGCACGGGTTTGCCGAGCACGATCGGCCGCAGATAGATGTCGAGCGCGGAGAAGGCCGCTTCCGGCGTCCCCGTGAACACTTCCCACGGTGCCGCCTCGCCCCAGCCGATCACGCCGTCGCTCGCGGTGAGCTCGATCAGCACGCGCTTCACCGTGCCCTTGACGTTGCCGACGCCTTGGAGGCGCGCCATCTTGATCGGGCTCTCGATCAGGAACAGCCTGATGCGTTCGACGGTTGCTTCGGTCATGTCAGGCCTCCATTGACGTGCCAGACCTGGCCGGTGACGTAGGACGCCTTCGGTGATGCCAGGAAGGCGATGATCTCGGCCACTTCTTCCGGCCGCCCGCGGCGGCGCATCGGGATCAGCGCCTCGGTGGTGGCGATCTGCTCGGGCGAGAGCCGGCTCTCGCTCGGCTTGTCCTTGATGATGAGGCCGGGTGACACAGCATTGACGGTGATGCCGTCTTTTGCGAGCTCGATCGCGGTGAGACGCACCAGCGCTTCGAGCGCGGAGCGGCTTGCCGCCGTTGCGGCAAAGGGTGCGAATTCCGGCCGGATCGCATGCGCGACGAAAGAGGACACCGCCACGATCCGCGTATCGCGCCCGGCACGCAGCAGCGGCAGCGCGGCGTCGACCAGCCGCGTGAACGCCAGCGCCGATTCGTCCATCGCCTGCCGGAACTGATCCGCCGGCGTGCCGATCGCGCTGCCGCGGCGGGCATGACCGCCGACCAGGATCAATCCGTCGAGCCGTCCGAAAACGCGTTGCGCGGCGGCGACGGCGTCGGTAACGGCTGCTTCCTCGGCGAGATCGCCGAGGCATTTTGCGACGGCGGCGCCTTTCGCTTCGGCTTCGGCCGCGGCGGCATCGAGACCTTCCGCGTTCGAGCGGGTGTGGAGCAGCAGCGCGGTGCCGGGGGCCGCGAGCAGTTTTGCGGTGGCGCGGCCGATGCCGCTGGCGGCACCGGTAACGAGATAGGCGCGATCGATATCAGGCATCACGGTGCTACGTTGGCCGGCGGCAACGCGCCGGTGCGGTGGAAATGGCTGAGGAAGGCGCGCGTCGCGGCTTCCTGCGGATTGTCGATCACCTGCCGCGCCGGACCTTCCTCGACCACGACGCCGTCGCGCATGAAGATGAGGCGGTCGGCGACCTCGCGGGCGAAGGCGATCTCATGGGTCACGATCACCATGGTCATGCCTTCCGAGGCCAGCCGCTGCATGACGGCGAGCACCTCGCCGACGAGCTCGGGATCGAGCGCCGAGGTGGCCTCGTCGAACAGCATCACGTCCGGCTCCATCGCGAGCGCACGTGCGATCGCGACGCGCTGCTTCTGCCCGCCGGACAGCGTCGCCGGATATTGGTCGGCCTTCTCCGCAAGGCCCACCTTGGCAAGCTGCGCGCGCGCGAGCTTCTCGGCGTCCGCCCTGGCCATGCGGCGCACCGTGACGGGCCCCTCCATGACGTTCTGAAGCGTCGTCATGTGCGGGAACAAATTGAAATGCTGGAACACCATGCCGGTGGTGGTGCGGAATTTGGCGAGTGTCTTCACGTCCGGAAGCTTGGCGCCTTCGCCGAATTGGAAGCTTGTGTCGCCGACGCGGACGCTGCCGCCGTCGGGCACGACCAGCAGATTGATGCAGCGGAGCAGTGTCGACTTGCCGGAGCCGGATGGGCCGATCAGCGCCACCACGCCCCCCTTGGCCACGTCGAGGCTGATGTTCTTCAGAACCTCGTTGCTGCCAAAGCTCTTGCGAAGGCTGCGGATCTCGATCTTCGAAGTGTTCCTGGATGGCTCGCTCATTCGCTGACCGCCAGTCGCTTCTCGCCGCGGCGGACGATGATGGTCAAGGGAATCAGGATCGCCGCATAGGCGACCGCGACCGCGGTGTAGGTCTCGAGCGGCCGGTAGCTGTCATGGGCGGCGACCTGGCTCTGGTAGACGAGGTCGGGCACGGCGAGCACCGAAACCAGCGAGGTGTTCTTGAACTGGATGATCGACTGGTTCATCAGCGCCGGGATCATGCGCTTGATCGCTTGCGGAAGCACGATGCGCCGCATGCTCTGTCCCGGCGTCATGCCGAGCGCGGCGCCGGCTTCCGACTGGCCTTTGTCGATCGAGATGATGCCGCCGCGGATGATCTCGGAATAGAACGAGCCGCCATAGAGCGAGAGTGCGAGCGCCGAGGCCGTGATCGGCGTCATCTCGACGCCGGCCAGGATCGGCAGCGCGTAATAGAACCAGATCAGCTGCACCAGGATCGGCGTGCAGCGGAACGCCTCGATGAAGGTGAGGGCGAGGAGACGCACCGCCTTGAAGCGCGACAGGCTGCCGAACGCGCCGAACAGGCCGAAGACGAGACCGAGCACGACGATGACCACGGTGAAGCCGACGGTGACGCCGAGCCCGTTGAGAAAGAGCCAGCGATAGCTCCAGAGGATGCCGAAGTCCCACTGATACATGCGTGCGTTACTTTTACCCGATGTCAGTTCAGAAACTTGTCGTCATGCCCGGGCGTAGCCGTCCGAAGGACGGCGTCGCTTCCGCTCGCCTATGTCCCGGGCATCCACGTTCTTGGTGCCGCGAGTCAGGCGTGGATGGCCGGGACAAGCCCGGCCATGACGGTGTGGATACTTCAGGCGCTCATCACCTACAGCGAAACGCCCGGCGGAATGTCCGCTTCGGTCACGCCCACCAGCTCCATGTTGGTGATGATCGCGTTGCGGATGAAGCCGAGGCCCTTGTTGAAGTCGATCCAGGTGTTGACGTAGTCGCGGAAGGTCTTGTCGTTCTCGCGGCGGAAGCCGGCGTTCGACGTGGTGGCGAAGATCGGCGTCGGCAGCACGAACTGGCCGAGCGAGGGATTCTTCTTCAACACGGTCAGCGACAGCATGGTGATCAGGCACTGCGCGTCGACGCGGCCGGTTTGCAGCGCGGCGGTGGCATCGTCGGCGGTCTTCAGTCGCGAGATCTGCGCCTTCGGCGTCAGGCGGCTGACGACCTGGTCGTGCGACGAGCCCTGGTCGACGGCGATCTTGACGTCGGGCGAGTTCAGCTCGGCCCAGCTCTTCGGCTTGAAGTCCTTCTTGCAGAGGATGCCGAAGGCGTTGTTGAAGACCGGCACCGAGAAGTCGACCACCAGCGCGCGCTTCGGGGTCGGGTTGAGGCCGAAGAAGATGTCGATCTTGTTGGACTGCAGATCGAGCACCGAATTGCCCCAGGTGGTCTCGGTGATCTCGAGCTCGGCCTCCATGTCGTCGGCGAGCGCCTTGGCGATGTCGATGTAGAAGCCCTTCCACTGGCCGCTGGCGAGGTCCTTCATGTAATAGGGCGCGCCGCCGCCGACCGCGCCGATCCGCATCTTCTTGGTGCGGCGAATGCGGGCAAAGGTCGATTCGTTGGAATCCGCTGCGGTCTGCGCCACGGCCGGTGAGGCCAGCGTGGCTGCAGCCATCGCGCCAAGTCCGACAATCGATGCGACATCACGACGTGTAACCATTTTGAGGAATCGCTTTTCTGGTTGGATGAAGGTGAGTGGTTGATCTCGCGCGAAAAATTCGCCCATCAATCGGCGTCAGCCGGCTGAAAAATGCTCAGGATCGGATTTTCGCGCACCCTTTGTTTCGGTTCCGGCAGGATTTCATAGAAAGGCGCTGCCGGGCGGGCCCTGTCAAGACTCGATTGCCTCAGGGATGTGCGGGGCCTCGAAGATAGGCAGGGAGCCCATCGGCCATGACGCTTTCCGAGGCGAACGTCCGCATCTGCACTTCGCGACGATGCGCGAGGGAAGGCCCGGCGAGCGCGTCGGCTCGAGCTATTTTCGCGAGAAAATTGAGAGGTTTCGGCGGTTCGCTTTAAAAATGCGAACGGCGCCCTGTCGGCGCCGTTCGCCGAAGACGGCGAGAGGTCGGTGCGGATCGACCGACCCTATTCCGCGGCCTTTTCCGTTCCCTTGGCACGAACGGTCGCGAGGCGCGTCAGCGCGTCGCGGACGCCCGCGCCATAGGCGGGATCGGCCTTGGTGCAATTGGCGATGTGCCGTTCCTGGATCGCGATGGCCGCCGCTCCGACGGCGCGCGCCGTGTTGTCGAACAAGGCCTGCCGCTGGGCTGCGTTCATCTTGCGAAAGAGGTCGCCGGGCTGCCGATAGTGATCGTCGTCGATGCGGTGATCCCAATGTGCGGCTGCACCATCGATCTCGAGCGGCGGCTCGTTGAGATCGGGCTGGTCCGTCCACTCGCCACGGCTGTTCGGGAAATAGGTCGGCGTCCTCCCGAGATTGCCGTCGGTCCGCATTGCGCCATCGCGATGGTAGCTGTGATACGGGCATTTCGGCGCGTTGACCGGGATCAGATGATGGTTGACGCCGAGGCGATAGCGCGCCGCGTCCCCGTAGGAGAACAGCCTCGCCTGCAGCATCTTGTCGGGCGAGAAGCCGATGCCCGGAACGACGTGGGCCGGCGAGAAGGAGGCCTGTTCGACCTCGGCGAAGACGTTTTCCGGATTGCGGTTCAGCTCGAAATAGCCGACCTCGATCAGCGGGAAGTCCGCCTTCGGCCAGATCTTGGTCAGGTCGAACGGGTTGAAGGCAAACGCCTTGGCCTGATCGTCGGTCATGATCTGCACGAACATGGTCCAGCGCGGGAAATCGCCGCATTCGATGCTCTCGAACAGGTCGCGCTGGTGAGTCTCGCGGTCCTTGCCGATGAGGGCTTCGGCCTCGGCGTCGGTCAGGTTTTCGATGCCCTGCTGCGTCCGGAAGTGAAACTTCACCCAGGTCCGCTCATTGGCGGCATTGATGAAGCTGTAGGTATGGCTGCCAAAGCCATGCATGTGCCTGAAGCTTCTGGGAAGGCCGCGCTCGCTCATCACGATGGTAACCTGGTGCAGAGCCTCCGGCAGCAACGTCCAGAAATCCCAATTGTTGTCGGCGCTGCGCATTCCGGTTCGGGGATCGCGCTTGATCGCATGATTGAGGTCGGGAAAGCGCAAGGGATCGCGGAAGAAGAACACGGGCGTGTTGTTGCCCACCATGTCCCAATTGCCTTCCTCGGTGTAGAACTTCAGCGCAAAGCCGCGGATGTCGCGTTCGGCGTCGGCTGCGCCGCGCTCGCCGGCAACGGTCGAGAACCGCGCGAACATCGGCGTCTGCTTGCCGACTTCCGAGAAGATCTTCGCCTTGGTGTATCGGGTGATGTCATTGGTCACGGTGAAGGTGCCGAAGGCGCCGGAACCCTTGGCATGCATCCGTCGCTCCGGGATCACTTCGCGATCGAAATGTGCTAGCTTCTCGATCAGCCAGACGTCTTGCAGCAGCGCGGGCCCGCGGCGGCCCGCGGTCATGATGTTGAGGTTATCGCTGACGGGCGCGCCCGTCGCATGGGTCAAACGTTTCGGCTCATCGGCCATGGGATGCTCCTGAATATGGGGTCATTGGCTATTGCTGCCCGCGTGCGAAATCTCAGGCTCGCATGGGTCCACAGCAGTCGATTTCGAGATCGCACTGTCCTTGCGCGAACGCCGGTCAACCGCGCCAATGCGAGTTGCGGATGACGCTGCAGAAATTGCCGCGATGGAAATGCGGCTCCTTGTCGGCGATGACGTCGGCCTTGACGTTGCCGAACGTCGTATCGGGCCGATGCTTGATGCCGTCGTAGAAGGCCTGGATGATGTCTTCCTTGAAGTGCGGCGTGCGCGGAAAGGCGTTCACGACCGCCTCGCGCTCCGCGTCGGAATATTCGTCGTAGGTGAGCCCGAGCACGTCCATCTCGACGCCCGCGGTCACCAGCGCGACGACGGGGTGCATGTGCTGGGGGACGCCCGGCGTGGTGTGCAGGGCGATCGCGGTCCACACCGTGTAGGCGTCGGCTTCCGAAATGCCGTGGCTGCGCAGGAAATCGCGCGCGGCATGCGCGCCGTCGACCTCGAACCGCTCGTGTTGGCTGCCATGGCCCGGCATCAGGCCGATGTCGTGAAACATGGCGCCGGCGTAGAGCAGTTCGCGGTCGAACGTCAGCCCACGGCGGACGCCGGCCATCGCGCCGAACTGGTAGACGCGGCTGGAATGGTTGAAGAGCAGGTCCGTTTCGGTATCGCGGACGTATTCGGTGATGGCGCGCGCCAGCTTGCTGTCGGGAATGACGGCGGCCTCGGTGATTTCTGACATGAGCAGCTCCTGAAATTTTGGATCGCGTCCACTGTAAATCCGGGCTACGTTGTCTTAAATCGACGTAATACGTCAAAAACGGACAAATCCGGATCGAGGCGGACATGGGTGCAAAGCCGAAACCAAGGACGGTTGTGATCGTGGCGCTGCCAGGCGTGCAGCTGCTCGATGTCGCAGGGCCGCTCGATGTGTTCGCCGAGGCGAACGTGCAGGCCGGCTATCCCGCCTATGCCTTGTTCGTGGCGGGCGCGGAGCCAGGGCCGATCCGCAGTTCCTCAGGCGTCCAGCTGATGCCCGACCGAATCGTCGACCGCGACTTCCAGGAGCCGATCGACACCTTGCTGGTGGCGGGATGCCCGAACGCGGCCGAAGTCCCGGCGGACGGGAGCGTGATCGACTGGCTGCGGCGGCGGGCTTCGCGGACCCGCAGATTCGGCTCGGTTTGCAGCGGGGCCTTCTTCCTTGCCGCCGCCGGTCTCCTTGATGGCAGGCGGGTCACGACGCATTGGGCGGTCGCAGACATGCTGGCCAGCAAATTCCCGTCGGTCACCGTGGACAAGGATGCCATCTACGTCACCGACGGCAAGCTCCGCACGGCCGCCGGCGTGACCGCAGGGCTCGACCTCGCGCTGGCACTGGTCGAGGAAGATCTCGGGCGCGACACGGCCATGAGAGTCGCAAGCCAGCTCGTGATGTTCTTCAAGCGCCCGGGTGGGCAGATGCAGTTCACCCGCAAGGGCGAGGCTGTTCCCGCCGGCCGCGCCGCATTGCAGGAGCTGCAGCGCTGGGTCGCCGCCAATCCCGGGCTCGACCACAGCGTTGCGAGCCTGGCGACGCGCATGGAGCTCAGCCCGAGGCACTTTGCACGGCTGTTCCGCGCCGAGGTGGGCGTCACGCCTGCGACCTGGGTCGAGGAAGCCCGCGTCAATGCGGCGAGGCGGCTGCTCGAGTTTGGCAATGAAGCCCCGAAGCAGGTGGCGCTCCATTGTGGATTCGCCGATGCCGATACGCTGCGCCGCGCGTTCAATCGTCACGTCGGCGTGACGCCCGCCGAGTATCGCAAGCGGTTTGCGCGAATCACGTAGGTTCCAGCTCGCCAACACTGAGCCGGCTTCCGCGTCCAAATGGGCCGGCGGGGGCCGCCCAGCGGGGTGTGCGGGACCTACGGATACCCGCTTGCTTTCCCGACCTTTTGGCCCCAAATAGGGACCGGGAGATTGGCGGTGGACGAGCCACTCGCCAACCGGGTCAGGTCCGGAAGGAAGCAGCCCTAACGAGGTCCGGATCGGGTCGCTCGTCAGTCTCCTACCTGTTTTTCCGAGCGAATTGCGCCGGCGGGCTTCCCGTCAGCGCGCTCCTTTCCGCAAAAGCCGGGCGAAAGACATTCCATTGCGGATCGACCGATGACCGACGCTGGCGCCCCTCCCAACCCCGACAGCGCCGGCCAGGCCAGCACGCCCTACCGGGTGCTGGCGCGCAAATACCGGCCCTCCAGCTTCGACGATCTGATCGGCCAGGAGGCCGTGGTGCGCACCGTCTCGAACGCGTTCGAGACCGGGCGCATTCCGCAGGCCTGGATCCTCACCGGCGTCCGCGGCGTCGGCAAGACCACCACCGCGCGTATCCTGGCCCGTGCGCTCAACTACGAGATGCCGGACGGATCGGTGAAGGGCCCGACCATCCACATGCCGACCCTGGGCGTGCATTGCCAGGCGATCATGGAAAGCCGGCACATGGACGTGCTGGAGATGGACGCGGCCTCGCACACCGGCGTCGACGACGTCCGCCAGATCAATGACAGCGTGCGCTACGCGCCGGCCAGCGCCCGCTACAAGGTCTACATCATCGACGAAGTCCACATGCTGTCGACGGCGGCGTTCAACGCCTTCCTGAAGACGCTGGAGGAACCGCCGGAGCACGCCAAATTCGTGTTCGCGACCACCGAGATCCGCAAGGTTCCGGTCACCGTGCTGTCGCGCTGCCAGCGTTTTGACCTGCGCCGGGTCGAGGCCGACGTGCTGATGAAGCACCTCGCCAATATCGCGGCGAAGGAGAACGTCGAGATCGAGCCCGAGGCGCTTGGCATCATCGCGCGCGCCGCGGAAGGCTCGGTGCGCGACTCTCTGTCGCTGCTCGACCAGGCGATCGCGCACGCGGCAGGCACCGTGAAGGCGGATGCGGTCAGGCAGATGCTGGGCCTCGCCGACCGCACCCGCGTCATCGACCTCTTCGATTCGCTGGCGCGCGGCGACATCGCTGCCGCTTTCAAGGAGTTCCGCGACCAGTACGACGTCGGCGCCGATCCGATCGTCGTGCTGTCGGACCTTGCCGAGTTCGTCAATTTCGTCACCCGCGTGAAGATCGTGCCGGCGACCGCCGACAACGTCGCCTATGGCGAGACCGAGCGCGTGCGCGCGCGGGATTTTGCCTCGAAGATCTCGATGCGCGTGCTGTCGCGGATGTGGCAGATGCTGCTCAAGGGCATCACCGAGGTGCAGGCCGCGACGCGCCCCGCAGCGGCCGCCGAGATGGTGCTGGTGCGCATCGCCTATGTCGCCGACCTGCCGACGCCGGACGAAGCGATCAAGATGCTGGAGCAGAACGGCGGCGGCTCGCCGGTCGTGGGCGGCGGAAGTGCCGCGCGCAGCGGCGCGCCGGGTGCGCCGGTGGCCTCCGCGGCGCCGGTTGCCTCGGCCGCGCCCATGCGCGCACCGACTTCGTCACCGTCCGCGTTCGGCGGCGGCGCCGCCCGGCCGCAGATGGCGGCGCCCGCGCCGGATCCGCAAGGAGCCGCGCCCCAGCTGCGCATCACGAGCTTCACCCAGCTCGTCGCGGTCGCCGGGCAGAAGCGCGATCTCATGATCAAGGCCGCGCTCGAAGGCGACATGCGCCTCGTCCGTTTCGAGGAGGGCCGGCTGGAAGTCGCGCTCGAGCCCAACGCCTCCAAGACCATGATCTCCGAGCTTGCGCGAAAATTCGAGCTCTGGACCGGCCGGCGCTGGACCGTGATCGTCTCCAACGAGCAGGGCCAGCCGACGCTGCGCTCGGTGAACCACGCGGCGAAGCAGGAACATGCGCGCTCCGCTGAAGCCGATCCGCGCGTGCAGGAGGTGCTGTCGCGTTTTCCCGGTGCGAAGGTCGTCGAGGTCCGCAGGCTTGCCCCCGAGGCGCCGGAAACCAATATGAATGCGGACTATGGCAGTGACGATCCGCCCGATGGTTCCGACGGCGACGATCTCTAGAGCATGATCCGGACCCGAAGGGCCGCGTAGCGCAAAGTGTGAAGCGGTTTTCCGATTAGATCATGCTCAAACCAAGAGTTAAGGCGCGATGACGAGTCATCGCGCAACCAAGGACAGCACCGATGGTCGATATTTTCGGCATGATGAAGCAGGCGCAGCAGCTGCAATCCAAGATGCAGGAGATGCAGGATCAGCTCTCCAGCGTCGAGGTCGAAGGCATCTCCGGCGGCGGTCTCGTCGCCGTGCGCATGACGGCGAAGATGGACGTGAAGGGCATCAAGATCGATCCCTCGCTGATGAAGCCGGAAGAGCGCGAGGTGCTCGAGGACCTGCTCGTCACCGCCCTCGGCGATGCCCGCCGCAAGGCCGAAACGGCCGTGCAGGAGAAGATGCAGGCGCTCACGGGCGGCCTCAGCCTGCCACCGGGTATGTTCGGCCAATAAGATGGGTTCGGTTGCAGGTCCCGAAATCGAGCGGCTGGTCCAGCTCCTCGCACGGCTGCCAGGCCTTGGTCCGCGCTCGGCGCGGCGTGCGGCGCTGCATCTGATCAAGAAGCGCGAAGCGCTGATGATGCCGCTGTCTTCGGCCCTGCAGGTCGCGCTCGACAAGGTCCAGGTCTGCAAGACCTGCGGCAATATCGACACGCAAAATCCCTGCACGGTCTGTACCGATCCGAAACGCGATGATGCAATCATCGTCGTCGTCGCCGATGTCGCCGATCTCTGGGCGCTGGAACGGGCCAATGCGACCCAGGGGCGCTATCATGTGCTCGGCGCGACATTGTCGCCGCTCGACGGCGTCGGGCCGCAGGACCTCACCATCGACGCGCTGGTGGCGCGCGCGCATGCTGCCGAGGTGCACGAGATCATCCTGGCGCTGAACGCGACGGTCGACGGCCAGACCACGGCGCACTACATCACCGACCTGCTTCAGGACGCCAACGTAAAAGTAACCCGGCTGGCCCATGGTGTGCCGGTCGGTGGCGAGCTTGATTATCTCGACGAAGGTACGCTATCGGCCGCGATGCGGCAGCGGACCTTGTTCTAGCCATCCAGACTTACGGAACGGACGACATGACGAAACTTTTCGCCACACGATCGGCTTTGGTCGCGACGATGATGCTGCTGGCGACCCCGGCCATCTCCGCGCAGCAGGACGACGGGGCGCCGCCGCCGCCGAAGCCCGGCAAGCCAATCAGTGCCGGCGAGGTGCTCTCGGGCGAATTGAACGCAATGAAGGTGCGCGACATCAAGAACGCCGGCAAGCGGATTGCGATGTACCAGATCACCTCCGAGCCGCGTCGACTGCCGGCGCCGAACGGGCTGTGCAATCTCGAGACCGGTCCTGAGACGTTCCAACTCGTCACTTCCAGCGACGCGCAGGCCACGCAGCTGAAATCGTTCGTCGGCAAGGCGATCTCGGTCAAGGTCGACGAAGTCGCCTGCGCCAGCGATCCCGGCCAGATGAGCGAAGCCGTGATCACGAAGTGGAGCTTGATCAGGAAGCAGTAGGGGGCGCCGCTCCAGCCGAGCTACCGTAGGGTGGGCAAAGGCGCAAAGCGCCGTGCCCACCATTCTCCCGGCGACGATTCAGGTGGTGGGCACGCTTCGCTTTGCCCACCCTACGGCATCGCGGGCGTAGCGCGTGCCGAGTTTACACCCTCACCGGCCCCAGCGTCTCGAAATGCCCGCGCTTCTGCAGCCAGGCCAGCAGCACAAGGCTCGGGATCGCCACCAGCACGCAGATCACGAAGAACAGCGGCCAGCCGGTCGTCTCCGCGACATAGCCCGCACTCGCTGACAGATATGTGCGCCCGACCGCGGCGAGCGCGGTGAGCAGCGCATATTGCGTCGCCGTGTGCAGCGGATTCTGGCACAGCGCGGAGAGATAGGCGACGAAGATCACGGTGCCGATGGCGCTGGTAAAGTTCTCGCAGGTGATGGCAAAGGCCAGCGCCCATTGGCTGGTGCCGACGAAGGCCAGCCAGGAGAAGGAGAGATTGGCGAGCGCCTGCACCACGCCGCCGATCCAGAGGCTGGTCGCAAGCGAATAGCGCCGCGCGAGGAAGCCGCCGGCAAAGCCGCCGATCAGCGTTGCCGCGAGGCCGACGCCCTTCACGATCGCCGCGTAATCGTTGCGGGAAAAGCCGAGGTCGATCACGAACGGCGCGGTCATCGTGCCGGAGAAGGCATCGGTGAACTTGAACAGCACGACGAAGGCGAGCGCGGCGAGCGCATCCTTGCGCGACAGGAATTCCGAGAAGGCCCCGATCGCCGCGTGCAGCACGCGCGCGAACGCCGTCTCGGTTTGTGTCGCGGCTTCCGCCCGCACCGATTGCTCGGGCTCTGTCGCGGCCAGCGCGGTGATCGTGCCGATCAGCACCATCGCCGCCATCACCACGTAGCCCCACATCCAGGCCGACGCGCGCGGAATGCCGGTGCCCTCGAAGCCGGACACGATGAACAGCGCGCCCGCGGTCGAGACCAGCATGCCGATGCGATAGGCCGCGACATAGGAAGCCATTCCGGCGGCCTGCTCGCTCTCCGGCAGGCTCTCGACGCGGAACGCGTCGACCACGATGTCCTGCGTCGAGGACGTCGTCGCGACCAGCAGCGCGCCGAGCGCGACGTAGAACGGCGAGCGCGCGGGATCGGTGAGTGCCAGCAGCAGGATCGCGATGATCAGCAGCAATTGCGAGAACAGCAGCCAGCCGCGCCGCCGTCCGAACGCGCGGGTGAACAGCGGCACATGCAGCGCATCCACCAGCGGCGCCCACAGGAATTTCAGCGTGTAGGGCGTGCCGACCAGCGCAAACAGCCCGATGGTCTTGAGGTCGACCCCGGCCTCGCGCATCCACACCAGGAGCGTGGAGCCCGACAGCGCCAGCGGCAGCCCGGACGAGAAGCCGAGGAACAGTACGATCAGCACCCGCGGTTGCAGGTACACGGCCAGGCCGTCACGCCAGGAGGTGGGGGCCGTGTCGGGGCTGGCAGGGGAGGTCGCGTCGGGTGCGGTCATGGGGAGGTGTTAGCAGATTCTGGCTGCCACAAGTGAGGTGTCGTCGCCCGGTCAAGCCGGGCGACGACAGTGTGCCTCAAAACTCACTCCCCCGCCTGGAGCTTCCTCGGGAACAGCTCCGCGGCACCGGTTGCCACCAGATGCGGCCCCTCCGGCGCATCGGTCTTGCTGAAATCGAGCTCCTCGATTCTCCCTGCGCGCTTCTCGATCTTGTCGGCGGAGATCAGCACCTGCCGCACGTCCTCGTTCGCGTCGGCAAAATGCTTCTGGAGCTTCAGCACGCGGTCGCGCAGGCGGCCCAAATCGTCGCCGAGCTTGATCACCTCGGTGCGGATCTGGTCGGCGGCGTCGCGCATGCGCGCGTCTTTCATGATCTGCTGCATCACCTGGATCGCGAGCATCAGCAGCGAAGGCGACACCAGCACGACGCGGGCGCGATAGGCCTTCTGGATCACGTCGTCGAAACCGTCATGGATCTCGGCATAGACCGATTCCGACGGCACGAACATCAGTGCCATCTCCTGGGTCTCGCCGGCGACGAGATATTTGTCGGCGATGTCGCTGACATGCTTCATCACGTCGCCGCGCAGCCGCTGCGTGGCGATGCGCTTCTCCTCGTCGGTGCGCGCATCGTGCAGCGCGGTCATCGCCTCCAGCGGAAATTTTGCGTCGATGCAGAGCGGCCGCTGGTCGGGCAGGAACACCACGCAGTCCGGCCGCTTTCCCGTCGAGAGCGTGAACTGGAACTCGTAGGCGCCCTTCGGCAAGCCGTCCTGGACGATCGCCTCCATCCGCGCCTGGCCGAAGGCGCCGCGCGACTGCTTGTTGGCGAGCACGTCGCGCAAGGTCGTCACCTGCGTGGTGAGGTCGGTCAGGTTCTTGTGCGCGTTGTCGATGATGCCGAGCCGCTCGTGCAGGGCGCGCAGGCTCTCCATGGTGTTGCGCGTCGAGTGTTCCATCGACTGGCCGACCCGATGGGTCACCGAATCCAGCCGCTCGTTGACCGCGCGCGCCATGTCGGCCTGGCGGCCGGCCAGCGCCTGGGTCATGGCGTCGGCTCGGCCGGCAGCCTCGCTCTGGGCGTGCAGCACCTGGCTGAGGCGCTCCTCGAGCTCGTCCGCGCGGATGGCATTGGCCATGGCGAGTTCCGCGCCGCGCCGCCCGGATCGCGCGATCACGACCGCGATCACCACCAGCAGGATGACGACGAGGGCGCCGAAGCCGATCAGCGCATCGATGGTGCGGACCGGCCAGTCGCCAGCCAGGAAAATGATCTCGTTCATGGCGGCCCTTGTAGCCGATTCGACACTCTCCGCGAACGAATAGCGAACGCTTATGGTTAATAGCCCCCTAATTTTTATGGTTAACGAAACCTGAAGTTTTATGGTTAGCGGAGGGTTAACGGAGTTCCTCGCCGCATTGACCGCATCCGGCATGCGGCTTAAATCGCGGCCATGGCCCTCAGAGAAATCATCATCCTGCCCGACAAGCAGCTGCGTCTGGTCTCCAAGCCGATCGAGAAGGTCACGACGGAGATCCGCAAGCTTGCCGACGACATGTTCGAGACCATGTACGACGCGCCCGGCATCGGGCTCGCGGCGATCCAGATCGCGCAGCCCTTGCGGCTGATCACCATGGACCTCGCCAAGCCTGACCCGGACGGCGAGACAAAGCCGGAGCCGCGTGTCTTCATCAACCCTGAAATTATCGCCTCCTCCGAGGATCTGTCGGTCTACGAGGAAGGCTGCCTCTCGATCCCCGAATATTACGAGGAGGTCGAAAGGCCTGCGAAGGTGCGCGTGCGCTTCACCGATCTCGACGGCAAGGTGCACGAGGAGGACGCCGAAGGCCTCTACGCCACCTGCATTCAGCACGAGATCGACCATCTCAACGGCGTGCTGTTCGTCGACTATCTCTCAAAGCTCAAGCGCGACCGCGTGATCAAGAAGTTCGAGAAAGCCGCCAAGCGCGCGGAGTAAGTCATTTGTAAGCGCTGGTGCTGCCGCGAACTCCCGTGCGCTCCCTCCCCCCTTGCGGGGGAGGGCGGGGGAGAGGGGTAGCCCAGCAAAAGGCGCCCGTCGTTTGCGAATGCCAACAATAGGGCGCCCGCGCTAACGCCGAGAGAGCGCGTCGTGTGGCACCCCTCTCCCTAGCCCTCCCCCGCAAGGGGGGAGGGAACATACCGAGTCCTTGTCATGCCCCTCCGCCTCATCTTCATGGGCACGCCCGATTTCTCCGTGCCGACGCTGCTCGAGCTGGTCTCGCATGGCCACGAGATCGCGGCGGTCTATACGCGCGCGCCCAAGCCCGGCGGACGGCGCGGCCTGCAATTGCAGCCGACCCCGGTCGAGGAAGCCGCGCGAAAGCTCGGCGTTCCCGTGCTGACGCCGAAGTCGCTGAAGACGCCCGAAGCGCTCGACGAGTTTCGCGCCTTCGACGCCGATGCCGCCGTCGTCGTCGCCTACGGCATGATCCTGCCGCAGGCGATCCTCGATGCGCCGAAACTCGGCTGTTACAATCTGCACGCTTCGCTGCTGCCGCGCTGGCGCGGCGCCGCGCCGATCAACCGCGCGATCATGGAAGGCGATGCCGAGAGCGGCGTCATGGTGATGAAGATGGATGTCGGTCTCGACACCGGTGACGTCGCCATGGCCGAGCGCATGGCGATTCCCGACAACATGACCGCGGTCGATCTGCATGACCGCCTCTCCCGGCTCGGTGCCGATCTGATGGTGCGCGCGATGGCCGCGCTCGCCCGCGGCGGGCTCCAGCTCAAGAAGCAGAGCGCGGATGGCGTCACCTACGCCGCCAAGATCGACAAGGCCGAAGCGCGGATCGAATGGACCAAGCCGGCGCACGCCGTGCTGCGCCACATCCACGGCCTGTCGCCGTTTCCCGGCGCCTGGGCCGAGCTTGAGAATGCGCGCGTAAAAATCCTGCGCTGCGAGTTGGCGAAGGGCTCCGGTGCACCCGGCGAGGTGCTCGACGACCAGCTCACGATTGCCTGCGGCGAGGGCGCGATCCGCATCCTCGAGCTCCAGCGCGAGGGCAAGGCGCGGATGCAGGCCACGGACTTTTTGCGCGGCGTGCCGGTGAAGCCGGGAGCCAAATTCACGTAGCGCTGTCATACCCCGCGAAGGCGGGGTATCCAGTACGCCGAGGCTTCTCGGCTGAACAGAGATGTCTCGGAGTACTGGATCGCCCGGTCAAGCCGGGCGATGACACCACCCGGATTGAGATGCCCCGCTACAAGCTCACCATCGAATATGACGGCGCGCCGTTCTTCGGCTGGCAGGTGCAGGACACGCTGCCTTCCGTGCAGGGCGCGTTAGAGGCGGCGGTGAAGGCGATGACCGGCGCGGATCTGCGCGTGCACGGTGCGGGCCGCACCGATGCCGGCGTGCATGCGCGCGGCCAGGTCGCGCATGTCGACATCGACAAGCAGTTTCCGCCGGGCCGTTTTCGCGATGGTCTCAACGCGCATCTGCGCCCGCATCCAATTGCGGTGCTGGAGGCCGAGATCGTCCCTGACACCTTCGAGGCGCGGTTCTCGGCCGTGAAGCGGCACTACCGCTACCGCGTCGTCAACACCCGCGCCAATCTCGCGCTTGATATCGGTCACGCCTGGCGCGTGCCGCGCCGGCTCGATGCCGATGCGATGCATGCGGCGGCACAACGTCTGCTCGGCAAACACGACTTCACGACGTTTCGCGACACCGAGTGCCAGGCCAAGTCGCCGGAGAAAACGCTCGACCAGCTCGACGTGCACCGCGACGGCCGCGAGATCACGATTCTTACGTCGGCGCGCTCCTTCCTGCACAGCCAGGTGCGCTCGATGGTGGGATCGCTGGTCTGGGTCGGCGAGGGCCGCTGGACCGCGGACAATCTCTCAGCGGCGCTCGCAGCCCGCAACCGCGCGGCCTGCGGCATCGTCGCACCGCCTGACGGGCTGTATCTGATGAAGGTGGATTATTAGCGCCCGCTGCCGCCACAGACGTCATGGCCGGGCTTGTCCCGGCCATGACGTGCGCCAACATGCAACCATGCATGGTGGATGGGTCTACATCCTGGCGAGCGCGCCAAACGGCATTTTGTATGTCGGTGTGACGAGCGACATTATTCGCCGCATCTATGAGCATCGAAACGGACTCGTTCCCGGCTTCACCAAGAAGTACGGCGTCAAGCTGCTGGTCTATTTCGAGCGCTATGAGGATATCCAAACCGCTATCCAGCGCGAGCACAACATCAAGCATTGGTCGCGGACGTGGAAGGTCAGGTTGATCCTCAGGGATAATCCCGAATGGAAGGATCTGTACGAGACGATTGTTCAATGAGACGGGCCCGGGCTCTCGCCACATCGTCATGGCCGGGCTTGTCCCGGCCATCCACGATCTTCTTTTCGGCTCGCGAAGAACGTGGATGCCCGGGACAAGCCCGGGCATGACGGCGGAATATTTGGCGAAGGTCGCGGTTTGCTACCCAAAATACCGCGTCAAAATCCCCCGATACACCTTCGTCAATCTCTCCAAATCCACAACCGGCACGCGCTCGTCGACCTGGTGCATGGTCTGGCCGACCAGGCCGAACTCGATCACCGGGCAGTAGCTCGAGATGAAGCGCGCATCCGAGGTGCCGCCTGAGGTCGACAGTTCCGGCTTGCGCCCCGTCACCTCTTCGATCGCGGAGACCGCGAGGTCGGTGAACGGGCCGGGCTTGGTCACGAACACGTTCGAGTTCGAGGGCTCCCAGACGATGCGAGCCTTGATGCGGTTGCCGCAGGCTTTCGTCAGGCGCGCCTCGACCAGCTCGCGCAAGGATGCCTGGGTGTGGTTGTCGTTGTAGCGGATGTTGAATTTTGCGCGCGCCTCGCCGGGGATGACGTTGTTGGCCTTGTTGCCGACGTCCACCGAGGTGAATTCGAGATTGGAGGCCTGGAACTGCGCGCTGCCATGGTCGAGCGGCTCGTCACTGATCGCCACGATCAACCGTGAGATATCAGGCACCGGATTGGATGCACGGTGCGGATAGGCGACATGGCCCTGCACGCCGTCGACATAGAGCGTGCCGGACTGCGAGCCGCGGCGGCCGACCTTGATGGTGTCGCCGAGCGTCTCGACATTGGAGGGCTCGCCGAGCACGCAATGGTCGAATTTTTCGCCGCGCTCCGCGGCCCATTTCAACAGCTTGATGGTGCCGTTGACCGAGACGTCTTCCTCGTCGCCCGTGATCAGGAACGAGATCGAGCCCTTTCCATCGGCGCGCGGCGCGCCGCCATTGGCGGCGAGATGCTCGAGCACGGCTGCCACCGAGCAGGCGATGCCGCCCTTCATGTCGACCGCGCCGCGGCCGTGCAAAAAGCCGTCCTTCACCTCGCCCGAGAATGCGCCGACGCTCCAGGCGTTCTCGTCGCCGGGTGGCACCACGTCGGTGTGGCCGGCGAAGGTGATGTGCTGGCCCTCAGTGCCGATCCGCGCATAGAGATTGTCGACGTCGGCTGTGCCTGCTTCGCTGAAGGTCACGCGGTGGCAAGTGAAGCCGGCAGCGTTGAGGGCTTTCTCAAGCACGCCCAGCGCACCGGCATCGGCCGGGGTTACCGAGGGGCAGCGGATGAGATCGCGGGCAATCGAGAGAGCATCGGTCATGCGCCCCGCTTAACATGCATGCCGCCGGGTGGGCTAGCGCTGGGCGGCACCAATTCGAGCTCGCTTTGCTGGTCCCAGCTTTTTGCAGGGGACGGGCCGTCCTCGGTCTTGGCCAATGGATCAGGACCGAACCGGTTGTCGCCGACGCTGCCTGATACGATGAACATCTCGACAAATCCCCACAGCCACAGGATGGATGCGCCCAGCCAGAACGGAAGCATCCAGGTGGAGTTCGGCAGCAGGTCCGAGAACTGGTTGTACAGGCCGGGCAGGAAGAAGAACGGAACGAGCCACCAGCCACTCCTGTCGCGATCATGCAGCCGCTTGATCGCAGTCGCGAGATAGATCCAAAGGAACAGCGACAAGCCGAACGCCTTCAGGATCAGGTTGGTGCGATCAACGGGCGCCAGCGAGCGATAGGCCCGGGGATCGACCAGCTTGAAGAGGTCGTCGAGGCCGAAGTCGAAATCGAGTTTCAGGGATAGCTTCAACGCCCCCTCGGCGTTGATGAGGTGGATCACCTGAGCAATGATTCCCAGCAAGGCTGCCAGCACCGCGACGATCAGCAGCGCCTGCCACAGCAAGGCGCGATTGATGCGGCCGTCGAAGCGAAAAAGATACCAGGTCCAGTCCATGGCGAAGGTTCCGGGCAGCGGAGGCCGTCCGGTGATTGGTCGCGATGGGGAGAAGGAGGGTTCGATAGGAAAGCCGCCGCGGGCTCGCTTCACCTCGCCCCGCTTGCGGGGAGAGGTCGGATCGCTCTTGCGATCCGGGTGAGGGGGTACCGGTCTCTCGAATATCTCGCGTGTGGAGAGAGGCCCCTCACCCCAACCCTCTCCCCGTAAGAACGGGGAGAGGGAGAGGAGAGAGTCTTAATCCCGCAGCAGCTCGTTGATGCTGGTCTTGGAGCGCGTGCGCTCGTCGACGCGCTTGACGATCACGGCGCAGGCCGTGCTCGGGCCGATCTGGCCGTTCTTCATGGGCTTGCCGGGCAGCGCGCCGGGCACGACCACCGAATATTCCGGCACCTCGCCGATGAAGATCTCGCCGGTCTCGCGGTCGACGATCTTGGTCGAGGCGCCCAAAAACACGCCCATCGCCAGCACGGCACCCTTGCGCACGATCACGCCTTCGGCGACCTCGGAGCGCGCGCCGATGAAGCAGTCGTCCTCGATGATCACGGGCTCGGCCTGCAGCGGCTCGAGCACGCCGCCGATGCCGGCGCCGCCGGAGATGTGCACGCGCTTGCCGATCTGCGCGCAGGAGCCGACGGTCGCCCAGGTGTCGACCATGGTGCTCTCATCGACATAAGCGCCGAGGTTGACGAAGGACGGCATCAGTACGACGTTCTTGGCGATGAAGGCCGAGCGGCGCACCACAGAACCCGGCACCGCGCGAAAACCGGCATCGCGAAAACGGTTCTCGCCCCAGCCCTCGAACTTCGAGGGCACCTTGTCCCACCAGGTCGCCTTGCCGGAGCCGCCGGGAATGACGCCCATGTCGTTGAGGCGGAAGGACAGCAGCACGGCCTTCTTCAGCCATTGATTGACCTTCCACTTGCCATCGGCCCCGCGCTCGGCGACGCGGGCCTCGCCCTTGTCCAGGATCTCCAGCGCCTGGTCCACGGCCTCGCGCACCTCGCCCTTGGTCGAGGTCGAGATGCCGTCACGCGCGTCGAAGGCGCTGTTGATGGTGGATTCGAGGGCGGACAGGGACATCGGGATTTCCTCTGGGAAATGGGAATTTTGACGGATTGGGGCGCTTTTTCGGGATTTGGCGGGGAGGAGTCAAGGCATACTCCGCCGTCGTCCCGGGGCGCGCGAAGCGCGAGCCCGGGACCCATAGCCACGGGCAGTCATTTGGCGAGGATTCGGAGTTATCGATCTCGCGCCACAACCACTCCCTGTGGTTATGGGTCCCGGGCTTGCTTCGCGCCCCGGGACGACGGCGGCTATTTGGGCAACAGTCCCGCCAAAAAACCCGCCAGATCATCCGTGACGTGGTCGACATGGGGCGCGTCCCGGCCCTCCAGTTCCCAGTCCTCCCGCACCACTTCCTTGGTGCCGTCAGGCACCACCAGGACGGTGGTCATGCCGAGCGCGTGCGGGACGGTGAGGTTGCGGGCGAGGTCCTCGAACATCGCGGCTTTGGTCGGATCGACCGCATGGTCGGCGAGGAATTTTTGATAGGTCTGCGGCGACGGCTTCGGCTCGAATCCGGCGGCGATGATGTCGAACACGCCGTCGAAATGCGTTGCCAGGCCGAGCCGCGCCAGCACGGCATCGACATGGTCGACCGAGCCGTTGGTCAGGATCAGCTTGCGCCCCGACAGTTTCGCGATGGCTTCGCCGAGCGCCGGGTTCGGCTCCAGCGGCGAGTGGTCGATCTTGTGGACGTAGGCGAGGTAGTCGTCGGCGTGCACGCCGTGCAGGGTCATCATGCCGCGCATGGTGGTGCCGAAGCGCTGATAATAATCCTTCTGGATCCTGCGCGCTTCCTCCGGGCCGACGTTCAGCCAGTTGCAGACGAACTCCCCGATCCGCGCGTCGACCTGCTGCCACAGATTGACGTGATGCGGGTAGAGCGTGTTGTCGAGGTCGAACACCCAGGTGTCGACATGGGCAAAGGTGCGGGGTGGATTCATCACTGGTCTCTCAATCACGGCATCGCAAAGCGCAGCGTCTTGCCGCCGCTCGACATGTCCACCACGCCAAAACCCGTCGCCGCGAATCCGCGCGCGCCGCAATCGGCCTGCTCGTTGGTCTCGAACTTGGTCTCGCGCGTGCAGAGCTGCCTGTCGCCGCCCCAGTTCAGCGGCTTGTCCTTCAGCTTGATGACGCGGTTGTCGGCGTCGATGGCTTCCGCGAAGCTGAAGATCTGCTTCGGCTGCCCGGTCACATCGGGGTGCAGGCACGTCTTGGGATCGATGCGGTACCAGCCGCGGCTCGTCACGGACTTGCCGTCGTCGGTGGCGACCGCCGCCATCACCTTGTGCGGCGTGTCGTTGCACCAGGTCAGGCCGGTTGCAGAAGGCGTCTGCACCGCATCGACCATGGTCTTGAAGAAGTTCGGCGACGACATGATGTCCGCCGCCAGTCCGCGGCTCTTCAGGAAGGCGGCCAGTGCTGCTTGCGTCTTCGGCCCGTCGACGCCGTCGATCGGCGCTGCGTCGTAGCCCGCGATCACCAGCAGCCGCTGGATGCCGGCGAGGCGCGCCTGCTCGTCGTCATATTCGGAATCCTCGGCGAGATAGGCCGTGAAATTGCCGTCCGCGGCTTGCGTCGGCGTGATCTGGGTGAACGCGGCCTGGGTCTGGCCGCTGCGGCATTGCCGCGCAGCCGCGATGACGAAATTGTCCTGCGCCACGCACAGCATGTCGCTGCCGTTCTGCGGGATCGGCGAGGCGCCGTAGACGCCGAGCGCGCGGGCGTTGAGCAGGATGCGGTCGGCGGAGAGCGTGCCCTGCACCACGACGCGGCAGGTGGCGGGATCGATCCTGAACCAGCCGCGCGTCGCGGTCGCGGCCTTGTCGTCGATGCCGATCGCGGCCTCGACGACATAGGACATGCGGTTGCAGATTTTCAGGTCGGCCAGGGCGGGCGCGGCGGAGAAGACAAACGAAACGGCTGCGGCCGGAAGGGACATCAGGATACGTGTGAGGGTTGAGCGACGATGTCGCCGAGCCCTCAACTCGTCATGCCCGGCCTTGTGCCGGGCATCCACGTTCTTGGCGCGAGATGAGAGGTCGTGGATGGCCGGGACAAGCCCGGCCATGACGGCTTGCTTTGGCCCGCTCATCATCACTTATGGATCAGCGTTCCCGTGCCCGTGTTGGTGAAGAGCTCGAGCAGCACCGCGTGCTGCATCTTGCCGTCGATGATGACGACGCCCTCCACGCCCTGTTCGAGCGCGTAGATGCAGGTCTCGACCTTCGGAATCATGCCGCCGGAAATGGTGCCGTCGGCGATCAGTTTTCGCGCATCCTTCACCGAAAGCTGCGGGATCAGCTTCTTCGACTTGTCGAGCACGCCAGGCACGTCGGTGAGCAGCAGCAGGCGCTTCGCCTTCAGCGCGCCGGCGACCGCGCCGGCAAAGGTGTCGGCGTTGACGTTGAGCGTCTGGCCGTCCTTGGAGGTCGCGAGCGGCGCCAGCACCGGGATCAGCTCGTAGCCGATCAGCTGGTTGAGCAGCGTGAGGTCGACCTTCTCGGGGTCGCCGACGAAGCCGAGATCGATCGCCTTCTCGATGTTCGAACCCGGATCGACGATGGTGCGCGTCGTCTTCGACGCCTTCACCATGTTGGCGTCCTTGCCCGACAGGCCCACGGCCTTGCCGCCGGCTTCGTTGATGTAGCCGACGATCTGCTTGTTGACGGAGCCGGCCAGCACCATCTCGACGATCTCGATGGTCGCGGCATCGGTGATGCGCAGGCCTGCCGCGAACTCCGACTGGATGCCGAGGCGCTTGAGCATGGTCGCGATCTGCGGCCCGCCGCCATGCACCACCACCGGGTTGATCGCGGTCTGCTCGAGCAGCACGATGTCGCGGGCAAAGTTCTTCGCGGTCTCCTCGTCGCCCATGGCATGGCCGCCATATTTGATGACGATGGTTTCCTCGTCATACTGCTGCATGTGCGGCAGCGCTTCGGACAGGATGCGGGCCTGGTCGAGCGGGGAGATGTCGGTCATGAGGCGGATCTCGCTGGCGGGACTGTCGGTGCGCGTTCTATCCGATTGGCGGGCGCGGCGCAAAGTGGGTGTTGCCTCTTACCCTCCCCCTCCAGGGGAGGGTAAGACGGAGCATCACTTCCGCGCCGCCACGGCTGCGAGCGTCACCGCCAGCCAGCTCAAGATCATCACCGTTCCGCCGGTCGGCGCCGCGAATGGAAACAGCGAGTGCCCCGCATATTGCCGCAAGGTGAGATCGCCCGCGAACAGCGCGGCGCCGATCACGAAGCCGAACGCCGCGATGAGGCCAATTCCGCCGTGCAGAAGGCCGCGCGCGAGCAGGGCGACGCCTGCGAGTATGGCAGTTGCGTGAAACAGCAGCATGGCGCTGGCGGAGGCGAGCCGGCTGGCGTCGGCGCCGTGGGCGGAGGCGGCGGCCAGCGCGACGCCGGCGGCGCCCATCAAACCGGCAAGCCCTAGCAACAGGCGGAATGCAGGCGTCACGAGGTTCGCTCTTCCAGCAGCTTCGCCATCGCGGCGCGCAGTTCGGCCATGCCGGTCGAGCTCCGCGACGAGGTCGCGAGCACGTTCGGAAACGCCGCCGGATGTTTTGCCAGCGCGGCCTCGGTCTCGGCGATGCGGGACTGAAGCTCGGACGCCTTCACCTGGTCGGCCTTGGTCAGCACGACCTGGTAGCTCACCGCGGAACGGTCGAGCGTCCCCAGGATTTCGAGGTCGACGTCCTTGAGGCCATGCCGCGCGTCGATCAGCACGTAGACGCGTGCGAGCGAGGCGCGCCCCAGCAGGAATTTGTGGATCAGCTCGGTCCAGGACGCGACTTGCGCCTTCGGCGCCTTGGCGTAGCCATAGCCGGGCATGTCGACGAGGCGCAGGTCCTTCTTGCCGGGGACCTCGAAGAAGATCAGTTCCTGGGTGCGGCCTGGCGTATGCGAGGTGCGCGCAAGCGCGTTGCGGCCGGTCAGCGCGTTGATCAGGCTGGACTTGCCGACATTGGAGCGGCCGGCAAAGGCGATCTCCAGCCCGTCCATCGGCGGCAGCGTCGCAATCGAGGGCGAGGCCCAGATGAACTGCCAGTCGCGGGTGAACAGCTTTCGCCCGGTCTCGATCAGCTTCGCATCTTTGTCGTCGGTCATGCGAAGATCTCACCTCTCGTCATGGCCGGGCTTGTCCCGGCCATCCACGTCTGTCCACACGGTACCCTCCAAAACGTGGATGCCCGGGACAAGCCCGGGCATGACGATGTGGAGGCATTTGCGCCCAACAATGACGGCGCTACGTCGCCTTCTTCGCGAACGTCGCCTTGAGATTGTCGAACAGCTCCACCTTCACGCCGTTGCGGCGCATGATGAAGCTCTGCTGGAGCACCGAGAGCGTGTTGTTCCAGGCCCAGTAGATCACGAGACCCGCCGGGAAGCCCGCCAGCATGAAGGTGAAGATCAGCGGCATCCAGTTGAAGATCAGCTGCTGGGTCGGATCCGGCGGCGTCGGGTTCAGCTTCATCTGGAACCACATCGTGATGCCCATGATGATCGGCCAGATGCCGAGCGCGAGGTAGTGGCCGAACACCGGAATCGTCGTCGGATCGAACGGGATCAGGCCGAACAGGGTGAAGAGGTTGGTCGGATCGGGCGCGGAGAGGTCCTTGATCCAGCCAAAGAACGGCGCGTGCCGCATCTCGATGGTGACGAACAGCACCTTGTAGAGCGAGAAGAACACCGGGATCTGGATCACCACGGGAAGACAGCCGGCGACCGGATTGATCTTCTCCTTGCGGTAGATCTCCATCATCTCCTGCTGCTGCTTCACCTTGTCGTCGGGAAAGCGCTCCTTCAGCGCCTGAAGCTGCGGCTGGACCGACTTCATCTTCGCCATCGAGGCGTAGGACTTGTTGGCCAGCGGGAAGAACAGCAGCTTGACGATCACGGTGACGAGCAGGATCGAGATGCCGAAATTGCCGAAGAAACGGTAGAAGAAGTCGAGGCCGAGGAACATCGGCTTGGTGATGAAGTAGAACCAGCCCCAGTCGATCAGCAGATCGAAATGGTTGAGGCCGAGCTCCTTGTTGTAGCCGCCGAGGCCGGCGAACGGGAACACGCCGACGACGCCGGCTTCCTTGGCGCCGGCGAACAGCCGCGCGTTCGCGGTCGCGGTGCCGCCGATCGCGACGGTGACGGGGTCGAGCAGATAATCAGTCTGGTAGGTGTGGACGTTGCCGACCGGGTTCGACGAGAAACGCGCCTGAAGCTGGGCACTGGTGTCCGGCAGCAGCGCCGAAGCCCAGTACTTGTCGGTGATGCCGAGCCAGCCATTGGTGGCCTTGAAGTTCACCGCCTTGGCTTCGTCGATCTTCTTGTAGGCGTATTCCTGCAAGCCATCGAGATAGCCGATCAGGCCTTCATGCAGGATGTAATAGCCGGAGACCTGCGGCGTGCCGTGGCGCGAGATCAGCGCGAACGGGTAGAGCGTAACAGGCGCGTTGCCGACATTGCTCACCTCGTCCTTGAGCGTGAAGAGATAATGGTCGTCGACCGCGATGGTGCGGCGGAAGGTGAGGCCCTCGCCATTGTCCCACTTCAGCACCACCGGCGTCGTCGGCGTCAGGCTGCCGTTGCCGTCCTGCTGCCAGAGGGTCTGGGCGTCCGGCAGCTTGGCCGTCACGCCCGTCGCCGGCACCCAGCCGAACTCGGCGTAATAGGGTTCTGCGGTGCCCGAGGGCGAATAGAGGATGATCGGCGGCGACTTCGGGTCGACCGTTTCGCGGTATTGCACCAGCGCGATGTCGTCGATGCGGCCGCCCTTCAGCGAGATGCTGCCGGCAAGCCGCGGCGTGTCGATCTTCACGCGCGGGCTGGCTGCAATCGCGCTTTCGCGGGAAACGACCGGCTGGGCCTGGTTCGCGGCCGGTGTTGCCGGCTGGGCCGCGCTGCCGGGCTGCGGCGCGGCGCCCGGCGTTGCGGAGGCCGTCGGCTGCGGCGTGTTCTTCTGGAGCTCGGCCTGCGCCTGCTGCTGGGCGCGCTGCTTCTCCATCGCCGGCACGTTGTAGAAATATTGCCAGGCGATCAGGACGAGGCCCGACAGAATGACGGCGAGGATGGTATTGCGATTGTCGGTCATCACTATTGTCTCGTCATCAATCCGGTTTGCGGCTGGTCGCAGGAGCGGGGCCGGGCCTTGAGCCGTCGGTTCTTGGGCCGCGTCCCTTGTGCGTATGCCGCGCAGGCTTCGTGAACGCTATGCGCAGATCGTCGAGCATGGTGGCGAAGTCGCGCGAGAGCGCGTCCCTTCGGCCGACCAGTACATAGTCATGATGGGGCTGCATCGACACCGGATCGAGCCGCTTCGCCAATTCGCGAAGCCGGCGCCGGATGCGATTGCGCTGGGGGGCGTTGCCGTTCTTTTTGGTAACGGTGAAGCCGATCCGGATCGGGCCGCTGTCGTCGCGGCGGCGGCTTTGCAGGACGAACGCGGGACTATTCGCCCGCGCGCCATTGGCAACGGCGAGGAAATCCGCTCGCTGCCTCAGCCGATCCATGATGAAATCCCAAAAATGGGGGTCCGGCTCAGGCGCTCAGACGCTTGCGGCCGCGGGCGCGGCGGGCGGCGAGAACCTTGCGGCCGCCGGCAGTGGCGAGACGGGCACGGAAGCCGTGACGGCGCTTGCGCACCAGTTTGCTGGGTTGATAAGTCCGCTTCACGGGTTTTTCTCCGCTGACCGGGCAATTTGCCTGTAGAATTGATGATAAAGTCCGGAAGATGCGGCCCAAAACGGGCCCTTTTCGGCCCCAAGAGAGCCGCTCCCGGCGTGCGCACCGGGTCATCGCGGACAATTTGCGCGGCTTATATGCGAGCGTCTTCTTTTCGTCAACGTCGCAAGAGCGCGCTGTTCCGGTGAATATCACTGTTTGTGCGGGGTTTTTAACCCTTGAGGTGGCGACTCGCGATATCAGAGCTTACATCCCACCTTGAGAGATTAGCGATCCGTAATTTGACCGGCCCCCGGCCGGGTCGCATCCTTCATCAGCCAGGCTCTATTACAAAGCCAACAGGGGCGAACTTCGTGGCAGCGACAGACCTCCAGCCGGTCCATGATACGGATCAGCCGGGCCAGCCGGCGATGCGGCCGCGTGGGCCCAGCGGGCTCGGGCTATCCGGCAAGCTGCTGCTGCTCACCGTCCCCCTGGTGATGATCGCCGCCGTCCTGCTCTACGTGCCCGCCATCGCCAACTTCTGGGTCAACCGGCTCAATGACCGCGTCGCGGCGGCCAACACCGCCGCGCTGGTGCTCGACGCCGCCCCGCTCGGCATGGTCCCCGAGTCGCTGTCGCGCGAGATCCTGAAAAGCATCAATGCCCGTGCCGTCGCCATCAAGATGGGGCAGCAGCGACGGCTGCTCGCCAGCGACAACCTTCCCACGGCCATCGAGCATGACATCGACCTGCGCGACATGACGGTGTGGGAGGCGATCACCGGCTCGTTCCGGATGATGCTGGAGACCGGCAACCAGGCCATCCGCATCGTCGGACCCGGCGTCGGCAACGCCCAGTTCATCGAGATCGTGACCGATGAGCTGCCGCTGCGGCAGCAGATGTATCGCTTCTCCCGCAACGTCGTGGTGGTCGCGCTGATCATCGCGGTGCTGACCGCGGGCCTCGTCTATCTCGTGCTGCATTATCTCTTCGTGCGCCCGATGCGGCGGCTGACCGCGAGCCTGGTCGGCTTCCACGAAAACCCCGAAAGCTCGGCGCGGATCATCGTGCCGAGCCAGCGCAGCGATGAAATAGGCGTCGCCGAGCGCGAATTGTCGGACATGCAGCGCGACCTGATGTCGATGCTGCATCAGAAGAGCCGGCTTGCCGCCCTCGGCCTCGCCGTCTCCAAGATCAACCACGATCTGCGCAATCTGCTCGCGTCGGCCCAGCTTCTGTCCGACCAGCTCGCCAGCGTGCCGGATCCGCGGGTGCAGCGTTTTGCGCCGAAGCTGGTGCGCTCGCTCGAGCGCGCCATCGCCTTCTGCCAGTCGACGCTGTCCTACGGCCGCGCCCAGGAAGCGGCGCCCGACCGCCGCATGATCATGATCGAGCCTGTGGTGCTGGAGGTGCGCGAAACCGCGGGCCTCGCCAGCGACGCCTCGATCGCCTGGGTGGCCGCGATCGAGCGCGGGCTCGCGGTCGATGCCGATCCCGACCAGCTCTTCCGCGTGCTGCTCAACCTCGTCCGCAACGCCGCCCAGGCGCTGGAAAGCCATTCGTCGGGCGACGGCGGCGCCCAGCAGATCCGGATCACGGGAAAGCGCGAAGGTGCCGTCGCCATCCTGGAGGTCTCCGACACCGGCCCCGGCGTCCCCCAGAAGACCCGGGACCATCTGTTCGAGGCGTTCCAGACCTCCGGCCGCCCCGGCGGCAGCGGGCTTGGCTTGGCGATCGCCGCCG
This sequence comes from Bradyrhizobium sp. 956_D2_N1_4, assembly GCF_052076025.1. NCBI lineage: Bacteria > Pseudomonadati > Pseudomonadota > Alphaproteobacteria > Hyphomicrobiales > Nitrobacteraceae > Bradyrhizobium > Bradyrhizobium sp. 956_D2_N1_4. The sequence goes on from NZ_CP197237.1 coordinate 8,387,076, forward strand.
AACTGGTCCGCGCCCATGGCGGCGAGATCCATCTGGTCGAGGGCACCATCGGCGCCACCTTCCGGATCGTCATCCCCGATCGCCCCGTGGAACTCCTCTCCATCCGCAACGAGCGGCAGAGGGCGTAGTCGGCCAGAGGCCGAGCCGGGAAATCGTCACCTCCCTGTAAAATCTCCCCTTCCCGGACCTTGCCAATCGAGGCAAGAGCGGTTAGTCAGAGCGCTCTTTCGCACCCCTCCGGCGCTGTCTGGAGGCTGCCTGCGGGCTCAGCCCGCACTGTTTGCGAAAAACGCGCCCGTAGCTCAGCTGGATAGAGCATCAGACTACGAATCTGAGGGTCGGACGTTCGAATCGTTCCGGGCGCGCCAGTCGCACAAGTTCTCATTGAGAATCAAGAACTAACGCAGATACAAGCGCTTAGCTGCCGCGTGGTGGTCACAAGCGGTGGTGCTAATCGTGCGTGTATTGATGGGCGTTATCAAGGATCGACACGGGACGTACTACGCCCGGAAGACTGTGCCAGCGAAGCCAACGGAGTTGAGGAAGGCTGTCGCGCTTGAACTGGGCACAGCCAAGCCCGCGCAATCGCACTTGAAGCGCTCGCTGGGCACCAAGGATGTCCGTGACGCAAACGTCCGCGCAAAGCCTGTGCTGGCGGAGTTTGACCGCATAATTGCCAAGGCCAAAGCGCGCCTTGCAGCAACCACGGTGCCCGTAGTCAAGCGCACCAGCCTGAACGACACCGAAATCAAGCGCATGGCCGAGTACGTTTACGCAACGGCATTGAAGGAAGATGAGGCGCTAAGGTTTTCGGGCAGGCTAGAGCTAATAGGACCACATGGCGAGAATGTTAACGCGGATGCACATGGTGACATCCTACGAGATTTTCAGCAGCAGTTTGCTGTCGGGGATGTTTCTTTCGCCGAGCAGCGCGCCCAAAATGCCCTAGCTAGCTTCGGTATCACTCTGGACCAAAGCTGCACGGCCTATCACAGCCTTTGTATCGAAAGCGCCAAGGCGTTCCTCAAGGCCCTTGATGACATTGGGCTTCGCTATGCGGGTGCAGTTATTGAAACTCCGCGCCTATCTGATTCCAAAGCCTTAGACGGCCATAGAGAAGGCGGAACGCTGCAAGATGCGCTAGATGGCTGGAAGCGTCACCGGGCACGCCCCAAGCGCACCGTGGACGAGTTCGGACGCAGTGTGGATATGTTTATCCAGCTTCACGGCAACATGTCCGTAGTGGCGATTAAGAAGGCCCACGCGCTGGAGTTTCGCAAAGCTCTTCAGGACGCGCCCCGCCACCGAACTGGCGAGTTGCTGCGGGCAACGCTTCCTGCTCAGGCCGCTTGGGGCCGCGAGCACCCAGAGGCGCCAAGGATCACCGCAGCCACCATCAACAAGCAACTTGGCGCTGTGCAGTCCATCTGCATCTGGGCCAGCGAAAACGGGCTTGTGCCGGATGACACGCAGTGGACTGATCCCTTTAGCAAACTCAGGCTTCCCGAGGAGCGCTCCGAACGCACGTCATTTGAGATTGCGGAGCTTCAATCGCTGTTCAATGCGTCGGTGTTTACCGAGCACGAGTTTCCATTAGGGGCGCATGGGGCCGCTGGGTTCTGGTTACCGGTGCTGGCTCTCTTCACAGGCGCACGGCAGGCAGAGCTGGGAAGCCTCACCGCTGCTAATGTGCGGGTGGACGCTGAAACGCGAGTGCCCTTGCTCTATTTTATGACCGAGCGGGCACGGGGAAAGCGCGTGAAGACAGACGCGTCCGAGCGCGTTGTACCGGTGCATCCCGAAGTGATCCGATTGGGCTTTCTCAGCTATGTCGAGGCGCGAAGGAAGGCCGATGGCCCTGATGCTTGGTTATTTCCTTCGGTGTCGCCCGACCGTGGCCGCGCTGGTGTGCCCGCGTGGTCCCAGTGGTTCGGCCGCTATCTGCGTGCTTCAGGGGTCACGAACAGAGCCAAGGTATTCCACAGCTTCAGGCACACCGTGAAGGACGCACTACGCAGAGGCAGGGCGGACCACGAGATGCGAGAGGCATTGATTGGGCACGCACAGGCGTCCTCGGTGAGCTGGGGCTACGGCGCTAATGCGATGTTGTCGCGGTTCGGCGCTGCCGGATTGTCCGACGCTATCAACCGGATTTCCTATCCCGGCCTTGACCTGTCGCGGGTCAAGCCGCTGGCGGCACCAGTGCGTACACGCGGCGCCAAGGTAACCTAACGGCCGGGCTGGTAGGACAGATCGACTAAAGTGCGTTCGCTTTCAGAATGAAGCAGGCCAAGGTTGGCCGTCACGTCGCCTTGTGACCCGAAGTAGTCTTCAGAACAACTCACCCGACGATAAAAAGTGCTAGGGTGTTTCTCCAATACGCGCGTCCTTACAGGAGGGACATATGCGACGGCGGGACTTTATCCGGCTTGTTGGAATGTCACCCGCTTTGCCGCTAGTGGCGCGCGCTCAGCAGGGCGCGACGCGCGGCAGAGTGGCTAAGATTGGCGTGCTTTGGCATGCGGGCAGCGCCGAGGAAGAGAAGGTCTATCTGGATATCCTGACCAAGGCATTTAATGATCTTGGGTATGTCCAAGGCAAGAACGTTGTGTTCTTGCATCGATTTCCCGGCGAACAGCAGGAGCGGTTTCGTAGCCTTGCCCGAGAGCTGGTCGAAAGTAATCCCGATGTCATTGTTGCGATAACGTCGCAAGGGGCGGTTGCACTAAAGCAGACCACGAGCACAATACCCGTCGTCTTCGCTATCGCGCCAGACCCGGTGGGCACCGCACTTGTTGCTAGTCTGGCGCATCCCGGTGGAAATCTGACGGGATTATCTGTTATTGGAACCGATCTTTCCGGCAAACGTCTCAGTCTTTTGAAGGAAGCTGTCCCAAGTCTGAGCCACGTGGCGCTGCTGCATGATCGATCGTTGGACCCGGCGACCACAACAAACAATATCAAATCGTACTCGAACGCCGCCAAAGCGATGGGCCTTATGCTGCATCCAATCGACGTGCTGACGCCAGAAGTAATCGATGCAGCATTTTCAGCGGCTGTAGCTGGCGGCTGCGAGGCGACCGTCTTGTTTGGCGGTATGCTGGCGAACGAAGGAGCGCAGGTTGGCGCATCAGCGCTGGCGCATCGAATGCCAACTTTGAGTATATGGTCTGAAAAAGTGGCCTATGGTCTGCTGATGTCGTATGGGCAAGATGTATCCGAAATTATCGTCAAGACAGCTGGCTACGTCGATAAAATTCTGAAGGGCGCAAAACCGGCTGACCTTCCCGTCGAACAGCCCACGCGCTTGAAGCTGGTGATCAACCTGAAGGTCGCGAATGCCCTGGGCCTGACCGTACCACCGACATTGCTTGCCAGCGCCAACGAGGTGATCGAATAGGCGCCCCACTTCAGAGTGACTGTCACGAAGCCGGAATTGGCCATCTCGGACCTGCCGACCAACGCCCGTGATGTCCGCTCCCGGTGCTCAAACGGAAGGCAGCAGCCATGATACTGAAAGGCCGCTTGTCGTCCATCGCGTGGACAGGCCGCACGCGGGCTCCGAGGAAACCTTTGTGCTGCCTGTTTCTTGGCTACGCTGCCTTCACGAGATAGCTTTTTGATCCCCGACCGACGCCGGGAAGGTAGCTTACCTTTATCTGTCGGAGAGCCTGTGTGGCTGGGTGCTCGCTGTTGTTCAGCGTTTCGCGCAGCTTCTTCAAACTGGGAAGCTGTATCTCTCGCTGAAGAATAGACAAGGACACCGGGCCAGCGTCCTGCTTCTCCATAAAAGAGATGAGCCTGACGTGAGAGCTACCGAGACGGGGCTTCTTCTCCTTCGGGGCGTCCAATGCGAACGCCCAGTCTGTAACCTTGATCCCCGGCATATCGGCCTTGATGTCATCAAGCACCGCGTCACCAAGGGCATCTTTGGGCAGCACAATAAAGATGTCAGCAGGAGGGCAGTGGCCTTCAGCATCAATCACCTGTCGGCAGCAGATACGGTTGGCCGCTTGGATCACCGACACAGACATCTGACGCTGTTCCATCGTCCTTCGTACGTTCTTGTATTGCTTCCACTCCGGGGATTGCAGCCATTCGTCATCCTGTGCCCCTTGCAGCGCGCAGAACATGCTGGTGGCCCACGTCTGAGGAAGATAGGGCAATCCAAGGATCACCGCAGTATCGGAGTCTTGCCACGTATTCCGGCCGTCTACGGCCCCCCAGTGCCCTACTGAGCATTCCCGGAATGGCAATTTCTCGACCCAGCTCTTGCCCCCGTTCTTCGGCTTCTTCGTGATGACGGCCTCAACATCCTTGTGGACGCATAGGAATACCGAGCGCTCTGGACCTATGGCTTCTTCGAGACCCTTCTTGATGCGGGGCAGGCGCTCATTGATCCTGTCAGTCATAGTGTTCTTTCCGACGCCGCCGCCGCGAGCCACATGAAGCGTCACGCTGCTGTAGTCCCGAGCATGGCTAGGGACGGGAATCAGCCTGTGGTGCTCTTCAAATAGGTCCCAGAGGAAGTTCGCTCTAGCGGTAGCATCCAGCACCACAGGTCCGGGGGCGTCCAAGGGAACGGCTAAGGACGCTGTGTTGATCGAATGCCAATCACCTGACCGGGAGTAATAGGCGAACTGCTCAAGACACGTCTGCACGGTCGTGATGGTGTCCGCTACACGCTCGGCTAGTTGGGTTCGGTCCTTGGTACTGCTCCTGGCGTATACAATCTTATCGTAGGGCAGCGCGCTCATCGCCAAGATGAAGGGGGCGAAGTCTACAGCAGCCGGCGCTCCCCCCTCTCCCCAGATCAGAGACATGGGGCTGGCTTGGTCATCAGAGTCGGCGAAGGCAACAAGCACGCGATGTACCTGTTCAAGAACGCCAACCTGCTGTGGAAATGCGGAGCGCAATTCCGGTGGGATGAGGTTGATGACAAAGCCCAGGTTCTCGGTGGTTGCATTGCTTTCATCGACCACGTTAGCCAGCGCCTCATCGATAACAGTGAGGTGTCTGTCCCCACCACGCCAAGACACCAAGCGGTCCCAAGCTTTCCAATCGCGCCCCTTGGTCTCCCGCTTGGCTTTGATGAATGCCGTGTGGGTGATAACCACAACGTCACTCGCGTGTAGCTGCTCAGGCGTAGCGTAGCTGTCGGAATGATGCACGACAGCCACATCACGTCCTGCCAAGGTGTTAATGGTTTCCCGTATCGTGTTGGCGTCCTCCTTCAGCCGCGTAACGATGAGGATACCCACGGGCTTTAGCTGTGTGCCCTCAGCTTCGTGATTGAGGCCCGCTTGCATGGCCGCGTAGACACAGGTGCCTTGGGTTTTGCCTGTGCCGGTTGGTGGCTGTAAGATGCGCCAAGGTGATTGAACACCAGAGGCAGCTTCCACTGTTGCTAGCTGGAAGGTTTCGCCCATGATGCGCCATAGGGCCATTAGGGCTGATGATGAGTGGTGCCCTAGCCCGACAGGCCGGGGCGTGGTCCAGTGCTGGTTCATCCGCTGGGCGAACTCAATAGGGCAGACAAGGGCGAGAGCGTGCTGATCCCGAAGAAGGGTGGTGGTAGAAGTCATAGGGCGTGGTGTTCCTTATGGACACGACAAGCCGATCGGTGCCCTTGGGGAGCAACCGGAGGTGGGCTTGTGAATGGGATTAGGGGATTCGCGGTGGTCGAACGGCGCTTGCCGCGCCTGAATACGACCTTTGATGAAAAGCACCCCTCGAAAGCCCTAATAAGAAAGACATTAGAGGGTTCAGGGGGTTCTTTATGGACGGAGGCAGAAATGTTTCAGAGCGTAATGGTGACGATTGCGCTTCTGAAGGGAAAGGGACATATCGTCGATTTTCACCTGTAGATTATCGACTAACCCAGCACAGAGCGCAGATTGCAGAAGCTTATTAGCCAGTAATTGATTGCTGCTGTTATCTCCCTCCGCTGTTTTCTAACTAGCTTCTGCCAGCAAGCTCATCGAGCACACCTTCAGCAGTGCCTGTGGCCAACTGTAGGACCGACATGGGCGGCAGCCTTGTGTATTTCATGATGGTAGCTAGCGCTGATAGCTTGGACCGTGTCCCTGTAGGTCCCAAGGCCAGCTTGAAGGCTTCTCGGAGTGCGGCCTCAGCCATTCCAGCTTCTGTGTCTGGGACAGGGACGCTAGACTGAGCTACTGTCTCTGGAAGCACCCCAGCCGCCTTTAGGGTCTGGATGCTCTTATCGGCCTGTGCTTCAGCTACGGCCCATAGGCGCTGAGCCTCTTCTTTTCTCATTCCGTTTGGGATGCCTGTCCGGGTAAAGCGCTCAGGGTCAGCTTTGCGGAGTTCCTCTCTTCTGCTGTCTCGCTCAGCCATTTTTGCCAGGTATTTAGGGTCCTGCCACTTAGCCTTCATGGCCGCTGAATGAGACGGGGGGTGCTTAGTCTTACCCCTTGGTAGTCGAGCCATTGTGTTCTCTCTGTTGCTTTCTTGAGCCGCTGAGGCGCGGCTGAGTGCTGTGTGTGGTTACTGATTTTGGGCAAGCGTCACCTCACAGCGAACCCGTGTTGGGTGGCCGTGATGGTCGGTGATCTATGTCCTGTTGGGCTGTGTACTTATTGAGAGGGCGCCACGATGGATGCCGTTTCTCTGATACGTAGGTACGTTGATCGGCTAAGTGTTTGAAGCTGGTGGCTTTCAGCCGAAATAATGCGCTTCTCTATAGCGTGCGAACGTTTGTCAGCTAAGTGCTTGAGGCTGTTGCTTTCAGCCGGATTGATACGCTTCCTCTATACGTAAGCACGTTTGCCAGCTAAGCCGCTGGATTCATTAGGGACCGGGGCCCAATACGGTACTTCCAGAGAAGCACACCGCCCTGTTTAGCTGAGCAGGGGCCTTGGCCTTTAGCCCGAGCTTTTTGAAGGCGGGGCCCCAGTAGCGATAAGCCAAAGGGTCCCATGCCCGGACGGAGTCCCTTGTGCGCAAGGTCGGCCCCGCTTTCTCTTATGAGTGCGGGCGTTTGTCGGCTAAGCGTTTGAATTTGTTGCATTCAGCCGAAATTATACACTGTGGGGCCTGTGCCCCCGTTCTGCTTAGGCGCGCTCAAGGATGTTTGCGATTGACTGCGCGTACCAACGTCCGCCGCGCGCCGTAGGGATACCGCGCGCATTCAATGCCTCTGCCACCTGCCTGAGCGTGCTCGCACCTGCCTTCTGTGCCTCGCGGATGATTGGCAGGACATTCGCCGCGTAGCGGTCAGCTTCGGCCTTCACGGCCTCCACGGCGCTCTTGCGGGCCACGTTGAGCTTAGGGTTGCCCAGCGTCACCCCACGGGCCTTAGCCGCCGAAAGGGCTTGCCGGGTGCGTGCGGAGATCAGGGAGCGCTCCTTCTCCGCCAGTGCAGCGAACAGGTGCAGCACGAACGGGTCAACGTCGGGGCCAAGCTCAGCGACCACAAAGGGCACCTTGTGGGCCATGAGGCCGGAGATGAAGTGAACGTCACGGCTGAGACGGTCCAGCTTAGCTACAGCGACCTGGCACCTGAGCTTCTTTGCGGCAGCGAGTGCCGCCTTTAGCTGTGGGCGGCGGTCCAGAGCATCAGCGCCCTTGCCGGTCTCCACCTCTACGAATTCGCGCACTACCGTGAACCCCTCAGCCTGAGCGAAGTGAGCGAGGGTTTGCCGCTGCGCTTCTATGCCTAATCCTGAGCGGCCCTGTTGGGAAGTCGAGACGCGGATGTAGGTGATTAAGGTGCGTTCGGTCGTCACAGTGGGCCTCCAAAGGCGTCTGTCAAAGACCTTATTGAGCATTTAGGTTCTAGACAATCCCCGTTCGGGAATCCCAGCGATTCCGTTTTGCATAGCTCTGGCGGGCTGCGAGCCTTAGCAATCCGCTACTTGTCTAGGTTGTGCTGTGCCGTCTATGGTCCCCCACCAGCATTCGCAAAGGGCCGGGGGGCCTCACATTGTCTTATTCGCTTGACGGTGCTCAGCCGCATGTGCGGCGGGGTGCGTCGTTACCCGTCCGATTTGACGGGCGTAGTTCGTCGTTTGGATTTGGCCCGCTGTCTCCTCGAATGGTGAGTGCAGGTGGCGATGCCTTCCGGCTAGATATTAACGCGCTCCGGGCGCTTTCAGTGGTGGCTGTCGTTGGCTACCACTTCCAAATATCGGGGTTCGCCGGAGGATTTGTCGGCGTCGATGTCTTCCTGGTGATAACCGGGTACCTGATGACGGGCAAAGTGTTGACCGACCTCACTTTGGGTCGTTTTTCATTCCGTGACTTCAGCATCATGCGAATACGCCGCATCTATCCTGCGCTTGCGGTTATGACCGCTTCGTCGGTCGTTGCTGGCTGGTTCGTGACCTTGCCACGCGAATACTTGAAGCACCTGCTGCAGGCGTTGTCCGCGCTGACATTCGTGTCGAATTTTGCTTTCGACAGCGACAACGGCTATTTCGCCATGGCGGCCCAGACCAAGCCGCTCTTGCACACTTGGTCTCTTTCGGTGGAGTGGCAGTTCTACATCTGGATGCCTTTGGTCGTATCGCTGATCTGGCGTTTCGCTTCCGGCTCGAAGTCTAAAATCAGCACAGTGATGATTGCGCTTCAGGTCGTCGCTGTCCTCTCCTTGGCGTGGTGTTTGTGGGAGACCCAAAGGGATGCGATGGGCTCTTCCTTTTTCTCCTTGCGTGCCCGAGCTTGGGAACCTTTGGCCGGTGGATTGATCGCTGCCGCAGAAATCAGGCGACGATCCAACGGTGCTTCCAAGATTCCGTGGCTGGAAACTGGGATAGTCGCCACCGTGGGCTGGGCGTTGGTCGCGGTTTGTATCGTCTATCCGCTCCCCGAATCGCGATGGCCGGGCGTTCTTACAGTCCTGCCGATTCTGGGCGCGGCAATGATAGTCAGGGCGCGGCAGTGGACCGGGGAAGCGAGCTTGCTCGGGATGTCTGCCATTCAGCGGTTAGGCGATTGGTCCTACTCACTTTACCTTTGGCATTGGCCGATTTGGGTCTTCGCACTAGGGTGGCTGTCCTTGCGAGGGTATGGCGTAGACGCCACGCAAAAGGTGCTAATGGTTTTGGCGTCGCTGGCGCTCAGCATCGTTTCGTATCGTTGCGTGGAGCAGCCAATCAGAATGCGACGGGACTTCTGGACGCCGCGAAGGCTTCTGACGAGTTCTGGCGCAGCGTTCGCTCTGTTGCTCGGCTTCATCGCGCTGGCTTCCTTGACCAATGGTTTCCCAAACCGGTTGCCGGATTACCTGTTGCCAGCCGAGCTGGCGAGAAGGACCAACACACCTCGCGACGAGTGTTTCAGGAACGCCAACTCCACAAAGCGGGCGGCCGAGACCTATTGCAGTTTCGGTAGCGCGGAGGTCGCCGGAAAGCCTTCCGTAATGCTGTGGGGAGATTCGTTTGCTAACCAGTACCTTGAGCCAATTTCTTCGGCTGCGCTTGCCAACGGAATCCATGGATTGATCGCAACCCAGAGCGCGTGCAGGCCCTTCCTTGACGATCCTGTTAGAAACTCTGCAGATCAGCAGCCGTGCCGGGATTTCAACCGCAGCACGCTGGACTACGTGCTGAACCACACTGAGCCAAGCATCGTTGTCGTTGGCGGTAATTGGGGAAATGCTCTTGAGGTCTCCTCGCTGGCTGACCGACTGCTTTCCTCCGGCAAGACCGTTGTGCTGATCATGCCGCTACTCAATATTGGCTTCGACCTGCCACAGCGATGGATTGAGAAACAGGTCCGCGTTGGGGGAGCCATCGGTGAATGGAGGGTGGACGCCGATCCTAGTCTGACGATGAGCGGCTTCCGAGCCGAAATCGCTCAAAACCTCCACGAGCACTGGGACAATCCGCGACTGGTTATGGTGGATCCCCAATCGGTGGTCTGCGAGCAAAACCAATGTTTTCTCGTCAGGAACGGGCAGGCCAATTTCCGCGATACAGCCCACATTTCCAATGTCAACGCGATCCAATTCAGAGGCCTATTCGATGGTGCCTTTGGGTCGGCCCTCCGCGCTGAGAGTAAAGCAGATAAGAAATTAGATTGAGTTGGAAGATCAGGCGTATGGATAATCGGGGGCTTACGTTCATCTATGTCGAGTACGGGGATCTTGAGCGTCTTTTCTTGGAGTTGCGATATAGCTTGACAACCTTGCTATACTTGCAATTTCATCGCCCCGTAGAGGTTGTTGTTTATACGGACAAGCCAAGTCGCTACTTGGATCTGCCTGTTAGGATCGTCAACATCTCACAGAAAATTACAGAGTTCTCTCGCAATGGTCTCTATCATCATCGCATCAAGCCTTGCGTTCTCTTGGAAGAAATGAGGAACAATCCGAATTTCTGTGTCATGATCGACACGGACACATTCTTCCAAGAGGGCTTCTTCGAAAAGCTCTGGTCGGCGCTAAGTGAAGGATCGATTGCCGTGGACCGTTTTCACGGACGTAATCCGTTCCGCGCCATTTCGGGATTTCGCACAAATCTGCCTAATGCTGGACCTTACGAATACGACACAAAACGATCTGTTGAGTATAATAGCGGGCTAACTGCAGTCGACCCAGCAAGGCATATTCCGGTTCTGAAAGATGCCATAGCTTTGACCGATGCCATGCTTGATCATGGCGCGAGGCTACTCACAATCGAGCAAATCGCATTGTCCGAATGTCTGCGTATCCACGGAATTTCCGTGGCCACGATGTATCCGGTTTTCAGGCACTATTATCGCGTTGCTCACAAGCGTTACATGCAATCTCAGCTTCGATGCTGGGCCGCCGGACAGAGAACAGGCTTTGAGCCGCAGCCGCCAACGATCCAGTATTCCCGCTTTCGCGTTCGGTACTTTCGAATTGCGGCTAGACTCAAGGCGATGTTCGGCAAAGACGTGGAAGCACAAATGAGGTGGAGATGAATTCATTGCCCAACCGATGCGTCTTCGGTGCAACTAAAACTTCCATGATGTGACCGGCTCATGAAGCACGTAAAGCAGAAGCGTTTGCAACGTGCCGTTAGCTCCCTCTCAAAAGAGGACGCTGCTAAAGGCTTGACGATGAGTTATCGGATTGAGCGAGCGGCCCGACGGACCATGTACGTTGCAATAGTCGTTGGGAGTTTGGCGGTCCTGGCATCGATCTATGGAATCGTGTTCCCGGTACGTCTTGCATGGCGTGGGGACAAGGTTTCTGCAGTTCGGCCAGAAATTCGCCTTCTGCTTTGGGAAAACGCACAACCAACGGTCTCGATGGCGGGATTGCCTTCGAGTACATGTATCAGGATCAACAATCTAAGCCTCTAGGCTCGTTCATGCTCGTGAAGAGCGATTGCAAAGCGGGATGAAAGGGAGCAGTGCACCGGGGAGCTGTTGGCTGCGCTGGATGCCTGCTGTGCCGCGCCTTGTCGGTGGTCACAAGTGGTGGTACAAACCCGGCGGCAGTCGCGCTGATTTGTACTGATTTTTCAATGTGAAGGCTGTGCATCGGTCGCCTCGTTCCGGGCGCGCCATTCGGCTTTGATTTCCTTGCGTTTTTTTGCGTCGCTCAGGCGCGTTACCGAGTGTTACCGTAAGCGTTACCGTAGGCTTGCAGACGTCTCTTTCAGCGCGGCTGCGATGTCGATTAGTGCAGCTCGAGCCACTGCCCTGACTTGGAAGAGCCGATGGCCGGAGTAGCGCTCGGTTAGATCGCTGATTTCCGTCCCTCGCACCGTACCATTCCCAGCCGGGCCAAAAATGAGCACATCACTGCGGCCGGTTTGATCGATCCACCTGACGATTGCATAGCGAGCAAGCTTCTCAGCTCCCTTTCCTACTGGCTCGAGGAGCTGAAGGGCATTTTCGGCCGGACGTCTGGAGCCAAACGATTGTTGCCAGGCTGCGCTGCGCCCGATGTCGTGTGGCGGTGGAAGATCGAAGATGAGCTCTTCGATCCGCATTGCCAGGAAGTCTTCAAGTGTATCCGTCGCCCGTCTGCGCGGGCTGATAGGCTTGAGCCCTGAAAAACGCTTCAGCACCTCAAGCGAGTCCTTTGCGAAGGTGCTGCCGACCGACGCGATCAGCAGGCGCGATGCGTCCAGCGCAGTCATGCTCGCAGCGGCCCGTCCGTAGCCTTTAAATGAGATCTCGCCGGCCGCTCTGATCGTTTTCAAGTGGAGCTGGGCGCTTTCGCGCGGAATCCCGATCGCATCGCCCACGACGTCGGCTAGTTCTCGCGATGATACCAATGCTGATCTCCGAATCGCCAATTCGTTAACTATAGCTTCTGTGGACCTATTGTTCCATTGAATATTCAGTGGCATATTTGGTCCACTGGAGGTGTTATGGTGAAGCGGCTGGACTATCGCGCGATAGGTGGAAAGGGACTCATCATCCCGACGCCGCTCTACGTCGATGACAATCTGTTGGCTGAGTGTCATTCGGCCTGCAATATTGACCCCCTAAGCCGGGGGATCGGCGTCCAAAATTGACCCCCTATAGGTTGGTCTGTTGCGCTGCCTGCTTTGGAATGAAGCAGGTGGTCGAGGATGCTGATCGTGGAGACGATTGCGCGGATTCGGCGCGAGCACTTCATCAAGGGCAAGACGATCAAGGAGATTGCCCGTGACCTGAAGGTGTCGCGGAACACGGTCCGGAAGGTGCTGAGGTCAGGAGAGACCTCCTTCGAGTACGAGCGGCAAGTGCAGCCGCGGCCAAAGCTGGGACGATGGGCAGTAGAGCTCGACGGACTGCTGGCGGCGAACGCGGCCAAACCGGCTCGTGAACAGCTGACGTTAATCCGGATCTTCGAAGAGCTGCGCAGCCGTGGCTATGACGGCGGCTACGATGCGGTGCGGCGTTACGCCAGGCGGTGGAGCAAGGAACGCGGGCAATCGACCGCGGCTGCTTATGTCCCGCTAAGCTTTGCCCCAGGCGAAGCCTACCAGTTCGACTGGAGCCACGAGGTGGTCTTGCTGAGCGGCACCACGGTGATGGTGAAGGCCGCCCATGTCCGGCTCTGTCACAGCCGCATGCTGTTCGTGCGGGCCTATCCGCGGGAGACGCAGGAGATGGTGTTCGACGCCCACGACCGGGCGTTCGCCCTGTTCAAAGGCACCTGCACCCGCGGCATCTACGACAACATGAAGACCGCCGTAGAGACGATCTTCGTCGGTAAAGGGCGTCTCTACAATCGCCGCTTCCTGCAGATGTGCAGCCACTATCTGGTCGATCCGGTCGCCTGCACGCCAGCGTCGGGCTGGGAGAAGGGGCAGGTCGAGAACCAGGTCGGGCTGGTCAGGGAACGCTTCTTCACGCCGCGGCTGCGGTTCAAAAACCTCGACGAGTTAAACGCCTGGCTGCTCGACAAATGCATCGCCTACGCCAAGGTTCATCGCCATCCGGAGCTGGTCGATCAGACGATCTGGGAAGTGTTCGAAGCCGAACGCCCCAAACTCGTTCCCTATGCCGGCCGCTTCGACGGCTTCCATGCGGTGACGGCATCGGTCTCGAAGACCTGCCTGGTGCGCTTCGACAACAACAAGTACTCGGTCGCAGCCAGCGCAGTCGGACGACCGGTCGAGGTTCAAGCCTATGCCGATCGCATCGTGATCCGTCAGGATGGACGCATCGTTGCCGAGCACCCGCGATCCTTTGGCCGCGGCGATACCGTCTACGACCCCTGGCATTATGTGCCGGTGCTCGCCCGCAAACCCGGCGCCTTGCGCAACGGTGCTCCCTTCAAAGACTGGGTGCTGCCAGCCGCGATCGAGCGGATCCGGCGCAAGCTTGCCAGCACCGACGACGGCAATCGGCAGATGGTCGACATCCTCAACGCGGTGCTGACTGACGGTCTGCCCGCGGTGGAAGCGGCCTGTGCCGAAGCGCTCAGTCACAGCGTCCATTCGGCCGATGTCGTTCTCAATATCCTGGCCCGTCAACGTGAACCCGCCCCACCGGCCAACATCATGACGCCGGCCGCACTGACGCTCCGTCATGCACCGATCGCCGATTGTGCCCGCTACGACAACCTCCGGAGGACCATCTGATGGAACGAACCCAAATCTTCGACCTCATGGGCGAACTCAAGCTCTACGGCATGAAGGCTGCCTTCGACGAGATCATGGCAACTGCCGTCAAGCGCCAGCACGAACCTCAGCGCATTGTCGGCGACCTGCTCAACGCCGAGATCAACGAGAAGCAAGCCAGGTCGATCAAATACCAGCTCACCATTGCCAAGCTTCCGCTTGCCAAGGACATCGCCGACTTCCAGTTCGACGGCACGCCGATCAATCAGACACTCGTCAATGATCTTGCTGGCGGCGGCTTCATCGCCCAACAACGCAACGTCGTGCTGGTTGGCGGCACCGGCACAGGCAAAACCCACCTGGCCATTGCCATCGCCAGAAGCTGCATCCGATCCGGTGCCCGCGGCCGCTTCTTCAACGTAGTCGACCTCGTCAATCGCCTCGAGACCGAGACCCGCAACGGACGGCAAGGACGGCTCGCCGAGCATCTGACCCGGATGGACTTCATTGTGCTGGATGAACTCGGCTATTTGCCCTTCGCCCAGTCCGGTGGCCAGCTTCTCTTCCACCTCGTCAGCCGGCTCTATGAGCGCGCCTCCGTCATCGTGACCACCAATCTCGCCTTCGGCGAATGGCCGAGCGTGTTCGGCGACGCCAAAATGACCACCGCGCTGCTCGATCGGTTGACCCATCACTGTGACATCGTCGAGACCGGCAATGACAGCTGGCGCTTCAAAAGCCGCGACGACGATCACGCCACCCGCGCTCGTCTCGTCTCCGCTATCCCGGCCAGCTCCAACGAGCCGAGCGCTACCGTCAAACCGCGGCGCACGAAGGGGTCAAAATTGGACGCCGATGAGGGGTCAAATTTACAGGCCGATTGACAGCGATCAGGGCAAAGATGGCGGCGGCGAGCGTGCAAAAGGCTCTTATGGTCATTGCCCGTCTCCGACGGCACACGAGGACGTGGCTCGCCCCCGCAGCCAAAATGGGGAGCCGGCGCGGCGGCCGCTCCCTTTAAGCAGGGAAGTAGCTTAACAGAGCCATTCTCGATGTGTCGCACAATCGCCGACGCCGCGAGTCGGGATCACTTCCGCCTTTGGTACAAATGCGAAGTGCCGCGATGTCCGCGGTTGCTGTGAGCAGCACTTCGTCCCCGCATACAATCCGCGGACGGTGTTACTGCGCCAGAAACCTATATGTGACAATCAGAGCCACCATGCTCGCGAAAATCAGCAGTGCCGGAAGGGGTTTTCGGATCATTGGCTTCGTCGAATGCACTGCAGCCGATAGACCGGGCTGATTAGGCCGTCTCTGGAGCCGCACGACTTTGCCCTCTGTCATTGGTGTGCGAGCCTTTGGTTCCGGGGGCGCGCCCACGCCTCCCATCTCGCTGTAATAAGCGCTGTAGACCTCGCGAACGGCCAGGGCGGTGGACTCGGCCTTACTCATCGTCTCGAGTCGGGTTCGATAGTTAGTCAGAAAGCTCTGTGCGTTTGACGGAAGGTCATCGAAACCACCGAGCTTGGCCATCATGAGCCAAGTTGCAAAATCCGCCTCGGCCTTCGTGCGAGCTTTCTTGGCGATACTGGTGTTGGAGCTAGAGGATATGATGGTCCGATTGGTCCGTCCGCCCAAACTCGCCGGCGTTCATGGCGATCGTTGGACCGTTGGCAGTCCGGGTTTGGCTCATCCCTTCAGTTGGCGCAGTGCAGCAGTATGTCTGAAGTTGGGGATAGATCGGACGCAGCTGGCCAACTGCAAGAATGTCGAGATTGACCCAACTGAGACATTGGCGCGAGCTTCTGTCTCGCGTTTTGCGTTTAGGACCACGGTGGCTCTTCGCCCGCCCCGGCTGCCTCGTGGTTGATCGTGACACCCGCCGAACGCAACCCGGTCAGCAATACAGTTCTTACAGAGGCAGGATCAAATCCAATATCCTTGGCGTTTGGTGGATGTGCCTCGGTGTCCTTCAATCGGAGCGCCAAGTGCAATTGCTCGCAAAGGTGCTGAACGACGAGATTGACTTGATCGTCAGTCATCATTGGCTACTCCTGCTACCTTTTTATCCAACTAGGTAGCACACATGAAAATTGGGCGGTACGCGATTGGACTGCCCCAAGATTCAACCCCACGCTCATGGGCGGGCGCCCGCCCAATCGTCCGTCTATCGTGGCACACCGGAAGTTACTAGCGGCGACCAGAACGACGCTTCTGCCCCCTTTCGGACAATTGAGTCCGATCAGCGCAATGCGGATGAGCTCGACTAATGTCGTTCGGCTTCGGCTTCTTGTTCCAACTGCAAGATGCGCTCGCGTAGCGCGTCGAACGTCTCTTCGGCTGCCTCGCTGAACAGCGGATCCTCAGGATTGGTCATAACCGAAGCGATCTCCGTCCAATCTTGAGGCTCGAGAGCCTTTAGGGCAGCAGGAAAGAAATCGCGATCTTCCATCATGATGTGGCGCCGCTCGTGCTCTATGAAATCACGAACGATGGCATGCACATCTTGCCGAAGGAGTTCGCGATCCGCGAGAACACTCTCGACCGCATCAGCGACGCGGCGCAAACATTCGGCCCCTGTTTGGTGTTCGCGAGCGAGATCACCGACCTTTGCAGCCGCACCGGGATCGCGAATTTTTAGCTTAGCGAAGACCAGATCTTCCTGAGGGTGGTGGTAAACCTCCGGGTAAAGTTCGAAGTAGCTAATAACCGCGTCAATAACCTTATAGTCGGGGCGGTCGCCCCGGTCGAAAACCTGAAGTTCCCGCTCAAGGATGGCGAGCAGTTTCTCAATATTGCGGTGCTCTTGGCTTAAGCGCTCAATGATCATTGCTGCGATCCACAAGGTGACCGATTGAGAGGCTTTGAAAGCTTAGCCCCAAGTCGCCTCAGCTCTTTGCGCTAAATCAAGTTCCGGACGCAATGATGCGCCATCCGCCTGTTCTATGTCGCCTATTTTGCCACTGGCGGGTCATGAACGGGAGGTCTGGTTTTGGCCCGTCAGCGAAGTGGCTAGCCTTCGCTTTGAGGTCAGCTTAATGGGTCGGAGCGGACTAGATTTGCTCACGCTGAGCTTTTCGGATTTTGACCCGAATGTATGGTCCGGCCGTGCGTAGCAAGAGGTTCATCGATCAGGTGGTGAGTGGTCTTGCATCAATGTATCCGGCCTTTGATTGGAGCATTTGCTCCGGGCCATCATGGATATCAGCGCGCGTGCGTTCTCATTAGCGGACAGGCCTCGATTGGGCCATTTGGGTCACCAGTGTTCGCATGCGCCGGGAAGACCGGACCTCCATCTCGTCTCATCCTCTCGCAGACCTCGGCTGGAACCTGTTGATGGGGTTACGTCATCGCATGCTCCTCCTACCTCGCAGTTCCTGTGTTCGAGCCAGGGGCCGTTCCTTCGTCCCGGCCCGCAGGACGTGCGTCGCGTCGCGCGCACGGGCGGTCAAGGCCGGCCGTTGCGCTTTGCTTGCGGCTGGCTCCGGCGTTGCCAGGCCGCGCCTTGACCGCGCCGAGCACGGCGCGAGGATCAAGCGGGTCGGACGCCTGCATCGTTGGTCCTTGTCAGCTCGAAGGCGCGTCCTTTAGCCAGCACCGCCCAGGCGATGCGGGCAAGCTTGTTGGCGAGTGCGATCGCCAGCACGTTGTGGTGCAATCGCTTCTTGGCGGCTTCGATCCAGGATCTGAGTCCGTAACGTTCCCAGTTCTTGATCCTGACCAGCACCACCCATGCCGCCTGGACGAACAGAACGCGGAGGTAGCGATTGCCGCGCCGTGAGATTTTGCCGAGGATCGTGCGGTCTCCCGTCGAGATCTGCTTGGGCACCAGTCCGAGCCAGGCGCCGAAGTCACGGCCTTTGGAGAAGACGTCTCCAGTGCCGATCGCGGCCACCATGGCGCTCGAAATGATCGGCCCGATGCCAGGCACCGTCATCAGGCGCGAACATGCCTGATCTTGACGGGCCAGTGCTTCGATCTCGCCGGAGAGGCTATCGATGCGCTGATCCAGCTGACGCCAGTCGCCTGTCAACTCCTCGATGACACGCAACATGCGTGGCGACAGGGCATCGGTGCGCGTCGCAAGGATGGTGGGCAGTTCTGTGCGCAGGAAGCCGATACCCTGGCGCACCGCGATCCCGCGTTCCAGCATGAAGGCGCGAATCTGGTTGATGATGCCGGTGCGTTGCGACACCAGCGCGCTCGCGCACCCGATGCAGCGCCTGCAGATCGAGTTGCTCCGCGGTCTTGGTCGCCACGAACTTCATCGTCGGGCGCTGCACGGCTTCGGCAATCGCTTCGGCGTCATTGAAGTCGTTCTTCGGTCCTTTGCTATAAGGGCGGACATATTTGGCCGGCATCAACCTGGCATCGTGACCTAACGATGCGAGTTTGCGGCTCAAATGATGTGCGCCGACGCAGGCTTCCATGCCGATCAGGCAAGGCGGCATATTGGCGAGCCGCGCCTCCACCTGGCCACGCGACCACTTTTGCCGCAGCACGATGGTGCCGCGCGTATCGTGGCCCACGACGTGGAACGAGTTTTTGCCGATATCGATGCCGATCACGGCGATCGCGGTACTGGGTGTCTGGGACATGGCGTGCTCCCTGTCTTGGCGCCCCTGGCCAGCTTATCGCTGGCGGGGCAGGAGCACGGCCGGACCATCCCATTAGCGGACGTTCCGAGTGGCGGGTGATCACGGCATCGATATCGGCGGTCGCCAAGAATGGGATCCGTTTTCGCTCCTGCAAGCTCAACCGCCGGCGTGCTCGGCGGGAACGGTCTTACCCCGTTCTAGCGGGAGGGTGAACTGAAAGACGGCGCCCCGAGGTTCATTCCCAGTGGCCCACAGCCTGCCACCGTGGGCCTGGATGATCGAACGGCAGATCGCAAGGCCCATGCCCAAGCCGCTAGGCTTGGTCGTGTAGAAGGCTTCGAACAGGCGGTCCACACTCCGCGGGTCCAGCCCTGGGCCGAAATCCCGCACGGTGACGAGCACGGCGTTCGAGGCCTCTCTCTCACTGGTGATCCTCACGTCGCGCGTCCCATTGTCGATGCTGCTCATGGCTTCGACCGCATTGAGGATCAGGTTGAGGATTACTTGTTGCAGCTGGATGCGGTCGCCTTCGATGAGCGGCAAGCCCGTCGCGAGCTGGGTCTGCAGGGATACGCCATGCCTCACCAATTCGCTCCGGGTCAAGGCGATGACTTCGAGGACGGCCTCATTGACGTCAACCCGCGCCAGGCGTAGGGGCGCCTTCTTGGCTAGGGCGCGGATCCGGTGCATGATATCGCCCGCACGTTCGGCGTCCTGGACGATATAGCCGAGGGTCGCGCGGACCTTATCCAGATCGGGCGGTTCAGCTTCGAGCCAGCCCAAGCCGGCTGCGGCATTGGTGGCTACCGCCGCAATGGGCTGGTTGACTTCGTGGGCGATCGAGGCCGTCAGCTCGCCCAAGGTCGTGACACGCGTGATGTGAACGAGGTCCGCTTGTGCCTGGCGCAACTCCTGTTCCGCTTGCTTGGCCGCAGAGACGTCCATGATCGCTCCAACGAACTCAACCTTACCCGATTCATCTGCTATGGCGCGAGCCACAACCTTCACGAACTTGACCGAGTCATCAGGCATCTGGAATCGATGTTCGAGCTCCCAGTCCATGCCCTCGCGCGATGCGCGGTCGATTACCCGCCTAACTCGGTCGATGTCCGCAGGATGAACTCTTTGTATGAGCAGCTGCAGTGATGGCTTGGTTGTTCGGTCGTATCCAAGGATTCTGGAGCTCTCCTCCGACCAGAAGAACTCGCCGCAAGAGCTTTTCCAACTGAAACTGCCCGTGAGACTCAATCTCTGCGCTTCGGCCAAATAGGCCTCGCTGAGCCGCAGCGCATTTTCGGCCTGCTTGCGCTCGGTGATGTCGTTATTAGTCTCCATGATCGCGACGGGCCGGCCCCGTCCGTCCGTTTGCACAGACCACCGACTCGCCACGGTTGCTTGCGTGCCGTCTTTTTTCGTGTGGACGAGTTCCCCTTCCCAGCGGCCGTTGCGGAGCAACTTTGCCATGATCTGTTCGAGCGGCATGGGGAAGATCGTCCGCATGAGTTGGTGGGTAATCTTGCCGACGGCTTCACCTCTTTTCCAACCGTACAGTTCCTCGGCGCCGCGATTCCAGTAGGAGATGACATCGTTCATGTCGCGCACGAACACCGTGTCGTGGGTGAGGTCGAGGAGTCCGGCTTGCTCGCGCAGCACCATTTCTCTCGATCGGCTTTGCACGGCGAGGAAGGCCGTAATGCCGATTGCCGCTAGGGTGAGAAGGCCGTTCGAAAGTGCGATACCTGGCGATACATCGTGCTCCGACAGCATGTAGCTTAGCCCCGTCAGAGCCATTAATCCCAACGACGCGAGCACAACTCCACGCTTCTGAAGAAACTTCGCAGATAGCAGCACAACGCCCACGTACAGCACCGCGAGGGCAATCTCTTTTGGGGTAATTGTGTCAAGAATGAAGACAACGATAGCGATGGCAGCGCCAATAGCTGCAAGAGCGCGCGACCTGATTATTGTCGGCCGGGTCGCCGCATATTCCACTTGGTTCTGCTCCGTCCGCATGTCTCGCCTCGCCAAGGACTTGCCGGCGGTCCTGGTGTCGCGATCGGGTCGGCACTTTTCGCTCGGTCAATTGGCAAGCTGACGTTCCCGGTTCGAGAGCGACGGAGCACAAGCCGCTGCCTTGCACCGCCAGTCATCCGCTTTGCCGCATCGGGAGTTTGTCCCGATCTACCTTGCGAGTAAAGCGGCAGCAGCGGAACGTGGCGAAACGGAACAGCATGCCGCAGGCCGACAAGACTACCAGCGGCGCGGGCACTTGATAGCCTTCCCCAGTCCGAGCCTTCCCGCGTGGCCTTCCATTGATGGACTACAGATCAATCCGTCAGCAGATCATAGTCCCGGCGCAAAACAGTTTGGACGTGAACCGCCGCGCGCGCGGCGGTATTTGCATCTGCCGCACCCGCTGCGAGCACACAGAGCGACCAGTTATTTTCAGCGTGCTTTGCAACGCGATTGATCGCTATTTCCAGGACGTTATGACAACCGGGCTGCTTTCTCACTTCTAACAACGCTCGTCGCTGCAATTCCTGGATTGAAACGCGGATCTTGGGCATAGGCTGGCTCGGCAATCTTACTGGTTGGGGGCCCGCGCGCTATACCTAACTGAACAAGCGCAATCCGGGTTCCCCTTGCGAGAGGCACGAACCTTCGATCGCTAGCTCGGCACCCGATATCTTGCGGCAGCGTCACACTCGCGATGTCGGCTCATTGGGATAGCGGACCTCGCAACAGAGCGCGCCTAAGTCCGAAAATGACCCTTACGCGCTAGCTTGTCGCTTTGCAGAGCTACTTTTCCGAGATGCTCGAACTCAGCGGAGGGAGACCTTGTCAAGGCCAGCCATTCCCAGTGCACGCGCGGCCCCGGTAGACAGGTCTATGCAGCGTCCCTTTACGAAGGGACCGCGGTCATTGACTCGGACAGTGACGCTTCGTCCGCTTGAGTGCGAGGTCACTGTGACGTCAGAACCGAACGACCTAGTGCGATGGGCTGCAGTCATCGCGCTTGGATTCATCCGTTCGCCGGAAGCGGTTCGGCCGCTACTCCTACACGACAAGGACGGAGAGACGACCCCGGCTCCGGGGGAGACTAGGGGGTTAGGCCGGGGCCGCTCCGCCAGCTCTTACAGCGAGCCAGCGACGACTCAAATATTCGCCCACCCTTGTGGTTCCTTTGAGCCGGTCGCCCCCAAAAAGGGGGACTGGCCTGTTTCCTAGCGCGGTAGCCTAATTAGGAACGCCACTCTGTAGCTGCTCTTGTCCCTCTATCACCGGGACCGATCAAGGGGCCCCCTGACTGAGAGACACGACTGCGCTCCCGCCCAAACGGAGGAGCGTCTATGCCGCGCTACTACTTCCATATCTTGAACGGAAAAATGCTGATCGATGACGTCGGCGTTGAAGTGGCCGACACCGAGGCAGCGAAACTTGAGGCAGTGAAGTACGCAGGTAATGTCCTGACGTCTGAGCATCCCACCGACATGTGGAAGGGGATACCATGGGAGTTGAAGGTCACGGACGGCCCTTCCCCCGATAAAGGTCGGACTTTGCTCACCCTCACGCTAACCGCTGAAATCAACACCACTTAGGTGTTTTTTGGCGGCTTAATATCCACTCCCTACTATTTCGCGCGTGAAGGCATCGGGCCTCGCACGCGGCTTCAGTTGCGCGCGGCCGCCTCCAGGTCTGCATAGGGTCGTTCTTCGGTGTGCTTCATCGGCGTGTCCCCATGGCCGCCTGGGCGGCGGTAATATGTGCGGGATGCCGGTAGCTCTCCGGCACACGCGCGCCAATCGACCCACAATTTGAGATAAGTCCGTCGAGTTACGAAAAGCAGTTTGTGGCAAGGCACATTTTGCTGTGCGACGTTACGAGTAACCCGTGCCGACTTCGGCGAAGGTCTGTCGGGCCCCGCTGACGTGATTTAAAGAGCCTCAGAATTTGATGACTGAGCGCAATCCGACAACGGTCGCATTCTTGAGATGCTTACCGGGTGACATCCCCAAAGGGTCAGTTGTGCCGCCGGCGTTACCCTCAACTTCACCGCGCTCGACCCGATCAAGGCGCTCTATTGGAGCGCCGTCATCAACGGTGTGCTGGCCGCGCCGATCATGACCGTCATGATGCTGCTTGTGCGCCGTAAGTCCGTAATGGGCGAGCTTGTGGTCCGGGGGCCAGTCTACTGGCTAGGCTGGATCGCCACCGCAACCATGTTTTTGTGTATTGTTGGCATGGCTTGCTCGATAGGGAGCTAATCGGGTTCGCGTAAGGGTGCGGCCACTGCGCCGAGAGTGCCGACAGTTCGGGAGCGGAAACTGCCGGCGCACCCCGCAATAGCGACTGTCCTTCCGCCCGGGAGGGGCCATACAAGAACAGCACCTTGCGAACGTGAAGGGTTTGCCTGGTAATTCAAGCGACCCGGCTGCCGAGCGATGAATAGCGGGTCGGGGCTTGGGACGGGCCTACACTTCCACAGGTGGCGGTCTCGTTTTCTTGGGTCGACGGCCTGCTCAATCCCGCCGCTGCAGCTGAAGCTCCATGAGGGCGATCCGTTGCAACGTTGACGGGTTGCGTTCCCCCGTACCTGCTGTCCGTAGAATTGACTCCGCAATGAGATTGACGTGGCCGGAGTGCACAGGCTCCGGCAGCGTTGCTACAGCGGCCTTTAGGGCCGATGTCATAGCCTCAATCACTTCGGGCGAAAACGACGCGTTGGCGAAATTGTGCATCTGTCCCATTGGGTTTGGTGCGGTCCACCAACGTCGGGGCAATTCGGTAGTTCCATATTCGGAAAATCCTCCAATCTGCTGACGACCCGCTATGACAAAAGGTCGCTCTGCTAAGCAGAACCATCCTTGGCCGCGGGAGCTTCCTTCCTAATCCGGCGGATTAGCTCAACCCGGAAACGTCCAGCAGTCCGATATCGACGAGTGCCACCGGCGCGCTTCTGCAGGAACGCCCGATGCCCTGCCTTCGCGTCGCACGCCTGCCTCTTCAATCTCGACGGAAACGAGACAAACAACGACCGACAGCTCGACACGACCGCCGGAAGGGCATGCAACTTTCATTGCTAGCTCGCCCATCCTCCAAATGCCTGGCGCCGTTCAGTGCAAACCGTCCCTGCGAAAGAAGTCGGGCCCGATCGCTTTTGGTGGTGACTGTGTTGACGAGGCGCCAATGGGCACGAGAGTTCGGTCCGCGGAGTGCGTCGTCAAACATTTGGACCGGATTTCGCGGCGGTGCACGATTAATCCACTGCCGGCTCGGCGTCTGCGCAGAAGGCGGTGGGCTGGAGACCCCTTCTGCGCTCGACGCTTCGCCGAGGCGAGCGTTGTTAAAATCCGTCCCGCTTTTGATGTATTCAACCACTCGTCCCCAGCCGGTAGCGAACCCAATGCTCATGATTCTTGCGGGCGCTGAAGAATCCCGATTTTGGGAATATGTGAGTTTTCCTATGGTTCGGTTAGAGTCCTCAATTTCGTAAAATCGAAGCCCCTATGCTCGTGTGATGCGCTGCAGCGAGATAACTGCTTGCTGCGCTGCGCCCGAACATCTCCGGCACCTCGCATCCGAACCACCGGTATGCGTTCACCTTTGTTCTGCACGAAATGCGTATGCAGGAACACGGGCCGATGAGTTTGCATTGTCCACTAGTTTCATTTGTGCATGAGGCCAATCATGCGACTTCTTTGTAGAATGATCGCGATTGCGCAATCGCAGAACCGAAGCGTCATTGTCACCGTCAATGACCGCGGGCCATGGGTCCGGGGCCGCGTTCTAGACTTATCCTTGGCCGCCGCGCACAGCTTAGGGATTACGGATCGTGGCGTGGCTCAAGTTCGTGCCGAGGTGTTGTAAACACGCAACGGGCGCCGAAGCGAATTTGCCGTGCCTCTCAAGAACCCCGAGGCTATTGCCGTCATCGTGACAGCCCTACGGCTGGTTCACGGTGACGAAGCTGCACGGGCTATGCTGGTGGAGGGGATGACCTTGGCAGCGCTGATAGACGCGATGTTCTCGGCACCGATCGCACGACGCGATGCCGTTCGCAACATCACAAACGCGTTGAACGACTTTGCTATCTCGCCGGACGTCGGGCCGGTTTGGCATCTCAAGTACCTGTATGACAATCAGCCGGGTTCGTTGACGATCGTAGACATGGCAATAGCTACGCCAACCGGTACGCTATCAAGTGTGGAAACCACGTTGCGGCTTCCTGTCTAGAACCGGGGCGACGGTAGCAAAACATCGCGCCCAGTGTGCAAACCAAGGAGGGGAGGGCTCAAGGCTGGCGAGCCCAACGAGCAGATGCAGCGCGATGCGGACAAAGGGATCAAGACCCGCAACTCCGGAGCGTCCGGTTACGTGGCCGAGCGCATTCTCCCGGCCAACCGGGAAGGGAGCAGACCACCGGTTCGGGTAGCCAGACCGGGACACCGAAATAGAGGCGTTCTCATGAGGCCGCCCACTGAGTGGCCTTTATCCACAGCGCCCTCCAACGGCTTCTTCTTCCACTGCGCTCGAGCTTCCCACTCGATGCGCGCCTTGAAACGCGCCCCAATATGTCATGAAAAAACTGGAGACGCGCCGGGTCGATACGGCCGACTGTCCCAACCCTGTTGCACCATAGGTCGTGCTCATGGCGGAATCTCCTGGGTGTTGTTTTTACCCGGACGAGGGTGCCAAGGCATGAGCGAGCGCGCTTGACATTCGGCTTACAATTTCTTTACCGGCGGCTTATTCTTTGCGTTCCAAGCGGTGCTAGAGGCCCCGACGATCGGAGGCCGCCTGAGGGATTGGCAGCTTGCGCTATCTCTTCGAGGAGTACGCAATCGACACTGACCGGCGCGAGCTGCATCGCGGGGCGGACGTCGTCTCCGTCGCGCCACAGGTATTCGACCTGCTCGACTACCTGATCCGCAACAGGGAGCGCGTCGTCAGTAAAGACGACCTCATCAATGCCATTTGGAACGGCCGTATCGTGTCCGATGCGGCGCTGACAACGCGCCTGAATGCCGCCCGCAGTGCGCTCGGCGATTCCGGTGAGGAACAACGCCTCATCAAAACCCTCCCGCGCAAGGGCTTCCGTTTCGTCGGACCAGTGCGGGAAGCGCAGGGAGCCGCAGGCGCGGTAGTCGCCGATAACGCCGTAGACCCGTCGAAACACGCCCTCGCGCTGCCCGATAAGCCTTCGATCGCGGTGTTGCCATTCCACAACCTGTCAGGTGATCCCGAACAGGAGTATTTCGCGGACGGAATGGTAGATGACATCATCACGGCGCTATCCCGGTTCAAGGCGCTGTTCGTCATCGCCCGCAATTCGAGCTTCACCTACAAGGGGCGCGCCGTTGACGTGAAGCAGATCGGGCGAAAGCTAGGGGTGCGTTACGTGTTGGAAGGCAGCGTTCGCAAAGCAGCAAACCGAGTACGCATCACGGGACAGCTCGTCGATACCGCCACCGGCGCACATCTATAGCCGGACCGGTTTGATGGTGGTCTCGGCGACGTCTTCGATCTGCAGGACCAGGTGACCGAGAGCGTTGTCGGGGCGATCGCGCCAGCGCTGGAGAAAGCCGAGATCGAGCGTGCCAAGCGCAAGCCGACCGAGAGTCTCGACGCCTATGCCATCTATTTACGCGGTTTGGCCAGGTTTTATCAGTTTGCTGGCCGGCCCGCGAAGGCTGCTGGCACATAGCGTCAGTTGGCACAGTGCACGGCATGTCCGGAGCCGGGGACAGACGGGAAGCCAACGACTGAGAGGCGAACCGACGCGATTGACCTATTGGTGGAGGCCGCAGCGAGAAGGCTGCCGTTAAAGACGGTATTGCCAACGTTAAGCTAACTATTCTTCGTTTCGGTCGGCAAGCAGTGGCGCGCTACGCCAAGGGCAATGGCCGGGTGCTGGCTCTGTCGGCGGCCTTTGCTGGTCCGTTGGTCGGACCGTGTGCATGAGGGCGGCGGCATCCACTTCAAGGGCGCATCGTCCAGCTTCCTATTCAGATCTCGCAGTCGATTGAGTTCAAAGCCTTACGCAAACCACCGAACGCGCTTAGCCGACAGGGCTCGGTGTCGCCGGCAGCCTTTGAACGCCCGGAAATGGTAGCTCGCTTGATTTCGGTTTCCTTTGACTTCGACTTAGGAAGGGCAGCGGCAACCTTCTTTGATTTGGGATGGTGCCGATGGTGGTCGATCACCTTGGGGGAGTCCGAAGAATCGATACCCATGCCTTCCGATGGAGAAATGCGTTCCTCGACTAGAGAAGGCTGCGCTGGAGTTTCGCTGCTCGCAGCGGCAATTTCTAGTCGATCAGCTTTCGCCAACGCACCATGTGAATCGGAAATGCCTACGGTCGTTTCGGCAAGGGGCTGGACGACCGCTACTGTACTTCGCGCCGGATTTCTGAGTTCCATCGACACCAGAAATCCAACACCCAATAGGATGAGGAGACCCAACAACACCATTCTCAGCATGATGCTTCTCCACCTTAAAATAGTGCCGGTAAAAATTCATCGATCCATGAGGCAACATGGCGGCGGCTCACGTACCACGTACGGGGTGTTTGCCAACAGGGTTAACCGCCGGCCTAGATGTTCCTGACGCGCGACGTCGAATATGCCCGGTGAGCCACAGGGCGACTGGCCGGAGACCATCATTGTACCAAGGTGCAGGCCCGACGACGGCGAACGTGATCGCCTTCATCGGGCCAGAATCGCAGTCACAGACTGATGCCGGTTTCGATTCGTGGAGCAAGAACAGCAATGGAGCCCGCAAAACCCCGCAAATGGACCGAAGAAGAGACCAAGCTGCTGATCGAACTCGCGCAACGTAAGGAAAGAGTGCCAGCGATGGCGCGAGAGATTGGACGTCACATCGCATCCGTTAGGCGACGAGCTCGCGAATTGGGTTTGCCTCTGCTGCCCGGCCGAGGTGAGAGGCAACTTTAGCTCCCTACCCACTCGCCCCTCCGGGACGCTGGGCCTTGAGCTCTGGCTCCTTTGCACCCGTGTCCCGCCGGCGGCCATCAAAATCCGCCGCGTCCGGCTAACGCGCAACCTCCGCAGCCTTAACATGACGGATCGCTTCCTACTCTCGTACTTACAACCGCATGCAGATTGCATGAGGACGAGAGATGGACGATCCCGTGAACTTCGAGCAGTTGGTGCAGTTTCGTGCCCCAGCGAACCTATCAAAAGCGATCGACTGGGCGGCCAGCCAACGTTTACCACGCTCAATGTTGACGGCCTGGGGGCCAAGCCGCTGCGCTCGGCACCTAGCACCGAACTGGTTGCGGGCACCTTGTCGACGCAGCTTTCTACCTTCAGGCTTCTTCGGCAATCCATACAGCATTCCGGTCGGTGGCCTTCTGCCGTTCACCGGCACGACTGCGCCCAACAGTTCGTTTGTGCTGCCTTATGGGCAGGCGGTTAGCCGAGCTGACGGCAAAGATTGGCCGGCCCTCATTCGAAGACCCAAAGTAATGTTACGCTTTCGACCACGCACGCTTCTGGGTAAGACATCTGATCGTGCTTCTTTGACTAGAACTATGGCGCTCGGGGGTGAGAGGGCTCTTCGGGCAAATCTTTGATTTTAAAAGGAAAGTATTCAACCTTGACGGGAATCACTCCCTCTCCGCCATCCCGTCGAAAATCGCCGAAGAATTAGCCTAATCCTTGA
The DNA here is from genome assembly GCF_052076025.1 of Bradyrhizobium sp. 956_D2_N1_4. Classification (NCBI taxonomy): domain Bacteria; kingdom Pseudomonadati; phylum Pseudomonadota; class Alphaproteobacteria; order Hyphomicrobiales; family Nitrobacteraceae; genus Bradyrhizobium; species Bradyrhizobium sp. 956_D2_N1_4. The sequence continues at coordinate 8,415,355 of NZ_CP197237.1, forward strand.
ATCCCAAGGATCTTCCGGGCAGCCGCCGGTACACAAAGGCGGTACACATGGTCCGTGCAGTAGGCAGGCCCAGGCGGCATCCGGCGACTGGCATTTACAAGCACTGGCTGCGCGAGCACCGCGAGGACGGCTTGCCGCAGGAGATCGGCGCGGCGTTCAAATCGGACCGCTTCTACTACCAGGCAATCCAGAACTAGCGTTTGCCAAATATGCGGAACTGCCGGTCACAAAGCCCGCAGGCGCGAGTGCCGCGGTCGCCGTGCTGGGCGTACGCGGCAATGGCGACCTGAAGGGGCCGCCCCATGAAATCGACGTCGTCGCGATCCAGGGCGACAAGGTCTTCTTTCTCGCTGTCACCAATGCGGTGAAGACGGCCGAGATTCCGGCCTGCGAAAAAGTCTGGAAGCAAATGATGGCGAGGAAGACACCGGAGGATTCCATGGCCAAGGAAGACCGGGCCATGGACGCCTACACAAAATCCTTTGCCAAGGAGGCGCCAGGTCAAAGCTGGTTCGCGGCGGCCGTGAAGAAGGCGCGGGGCCAGTTGGAGCTGCTGCTCGCGCGGTAGGATCCCTCGGAACTAACCGATCCGGAAACGGTGTTCCGGCAGCCCCTGCGCGACGCCGTCAATGGCCAGGAGATGGCCGGCCTGCGGCTCGACGTCAAGCTGCTGCCGATCCAGGAATTTTCTGGCCGTCGTCACATACAGCGCTTTGAGATCGCTTCCTCCGAAGCAAAGACAGGTCGGATTGGTGACAGGCAGGGGAATGACCGTGTCGATCGTCCCGTCAGGCCGATAACGCACCACCCGACCGCCCGAGAAGAACGCCGTCCACAGCCCGCCATCGACGTCAACGCACGCGCCGTCAGGTCTTTCTCCGGAGGCGCTGTAATCCGCAAATAGGCGCCTGTTGCTGATCAGGCCGTCGTCGAGATCGAAGTCGAACGCCCAGGTGCAGTAACGCCGCGTGTCCGTGAAATAGAACGTCCGATTGTCGGGCGAGAACGCGATCCCATTGGACACGATGACGTCGTCGAACAGGCGCGTCACCTGACCGTCTCCGGTGACGCGGTACAGCGAGCCGTTCGGCCGGTGCAATTGATTGTCCATAGTGCCGATCCACAGGCGGCCGCGCGCGTCCACGCGGCCGTCGTTGAGGCGGTTGTCCAGGCCGCGTTCGACCTCGACGACGGTCTGGCGATGGTGGAGGGTCAAGTCCTGCGCGAGCAGATGCGAACCGTCTGACGTCAGGGCCTGGCTGCCGAGGAATTGGCAATCATAGGAGGCTTTGTAATGGGCGCCCGTCGCGGGATCGAAGGATTGATGAAGCCGGCCGTCGATGTCGATCCACCACAGCTTGCGGGACCGGTCGCACCACAGCGGCGTTTCGCCAAGAATGTCCGCGCTGGCGACCGCGGTCTCGACCCTGTGCGCGGGAATCGTTTTCGCAGTCATTCCGGAATCCGGTTCCAGCCGCGCGCGCTATCGCCAAAGGCCTGATAACCATCGGCGGTGACGGCGATGGTATCCTCGAGCTTGATAAAACCCCGTCGCTTGTGAGGCAGCGTGGTTTCAATCGAGATGACCACGCCGGCCTCAAGCGGCGCATTGGCGTCGTCGGCGGGGTAGGGAATGGGTCCGCTCGCCGTCAGGCGCGGCGCTTCGTGGCTGACGATGCCCATGCCATGGGCGACGAAGTGCATGTGCTTGCCGTGAGGAGACCGCGCAAGCGCTTCGTTCGCTGCAGCGTAGATATCGGCGCCGATGAGACCGGCGCGGATCGGAGCGCGGGCCGCCTGCTGGATCAGGTCGATTTCGCCGAGCAGATCGACGAGCTCGCCGTCCGGCGCCCCATGCATGGCCATCCGGCAGAGATCGCCGATATAGCCTTTGTAATTCCCGCCCGAATCCAGTGACACGATATCGCCGCGCTCGAGACGTTGCTCGGACGGCGCCCGGTTGAGGCTCGTTCCCATCGTCACCAGGGCGTATTCGAAGATCATGTCGCGGGACAATTCGGCCTGCCGCAAATGCCCGATGATCTCGCGCTTGCTGTGTCCGGGCCGGGCGTGGTTCACCGCATCCATCATGGAGGCGACCACGCGCTCGGACGCTTCGCGCAGGATCTCCAGCTCGGCTGCGGTCTTGATCGACCGCAGTTTCTCGAGCGGGCGCATCGCCTCGACGAGCTGGCAATCGCGGAGATCCCGACGCAGCACATCGGCGGCATCGACGGGCAGGAACGACATCTCGACGCCGACACGCAGCGCCGGCGTCGCGACCGCCTTCACATGCCTGAGCGCGAGCGCCATCGCCTCGACCGAGGTCGACGATCCGAATACGGCCGGCGGCATCCAGTATCCGGCGCCGGTCCTGTTCTCGACGCTGTCCCGCTCGTTCCGGTTGGCAACATAGGCGCACTTCTCCGGGGCGCCCTTCAAATAGACGAAGATGGGCAGATAGCGGCTGATGCCGATCGCTTCCATGTAATCGAACTGGAAGTGATAGTAACCGCCGAGCAGGTACTGAATGTTGTGCTTCGCGGTGACGATCAGCACGTCGATGCCGAAATCGTCGAGCAGGCCGTCGAGCCTTGCCGTGGAGAACGGAATTTTCGAACTCATTGATCGTTCTTCTTCGCTGACGACTTGATCTCTTGGGCGGGCGAAGGCGGTCAGCTGTCCTTCCAGGAGGACAGCGCATGCGCGACGCAGCCATTGATGTGGTCGCTGAGGACGGCCCTGGCGCTCTTGATGTCACGCTTCAGAGCGGCTTCCAGCAAGGCCTTGTGCTGGTTGATCGTCTCCGTGCCGCGGTAGCGCAGCGCATAGCGGAAGTATTTGTCGAACACGATCGCATGGGTATGCATCAACTCGCGCGACCCGCAGCTCGAGATCAGCGCCTGGTGGAATTCGCCGTCGTAGCGCTTGCGCAGCTCGGGATCGTCGCCTTCCTTGAGGACGGTGCGTTCGGTCGCCGCCAGCTTGTGATGCGCGGACACGACGCGGCCCTCCCACTCGACGTCGCCGGCCCGGAATGACTCGGCCATCGCGTGATGCTCCAGCAGGATGCGCAGCTCGGCGAGCTCGCGCAGGTTCTGGATCGAGATCGGCGCCACCTCGAAGCCGCGCTGGCCTTCGGCGACCACAAAACCCTCGGACGTGAGGCGATTGAGGATCTCGCGCAGCGTCGAGATGCTGACGCCGTAATCTTCCTTCATGGCATCGAGCTTGAGACGCCCGGCAGGCGTGAGCACGCCGAAAATGATGTCGGAGCGAATGCGCTGATAGCCGCTGTCGCCTGCCGACATTGGCCGTTCCTCGAGTGTCGTCATGCGCTCTAGTCCCGCTGTCCGGATCGCCGGCCCGCCGTGCGGCGGCCGAACCATCAATGTTGCCAGCAATATAGCAGACCGACGACACATGACGTCTACTGAAATCTCATATGAAATTGATTTTGTCGTTTGACATGGAAATATATGTATGATGTGTAAATAAACGGAGGGTACGGAAAACAAGGCCTTAAGCCGCCGTTCGTGCCCCGGCGAACAGGGAGGAAACGATGAGCTTGTTGATACGGGCGCTGTCTGCGACGGCGATCTGCGTGGCGCTGACGGTCGGCGCATCCGCCGCTGACGACATCCAGGAGCGGACGATCAGGTGGGGCCACCTCAACAACACCGATCACCCTGTCAGCTTTGGCGTGCAGAAGTTTGCCGAGATCCTGCTGGCGAAGAGCGGGGGCAAGATGAAGGTGCGAGAGTTCGCAGCCTCCCAGCTCGGCAATGAGTTGCAGCAGCAATCGGCACTGCGCGGCGGCACGCAGGAGATGCTGTCGGCCTCGACCACCTCGCTCGCAACCGTCATTCCGGAATTCGGCCTCGTCGACTTCCCGTTCCTCTTCAACACGACCGAGCAGGCCGACGCGCTCGCGACCGGTAAATTCGGCAACGCGATGATTGACACGCTGCCGTCGAAGGGGCTGATCGGTCTCGGCTATTGGGGCCTGGGTTTCCGCAATGTCACCAACAGCACCCGCCCGATCACGAAGGTCGAGGACTTCAGCGGGCTCAAGCTTCGCGTGATTCCGAACCCGGTCTATCTCGAAAGTTTCAGCGCCTTTAAGGCCAATCCGGTCCCGATGGCCTTCGGCGAGCTGTATTCGGCGCTCGAGACCCGCACCGTCGACGGCCAGGAGAATCCCTACACGGTCATTCTCTCGAACAAATTCTACGAAGTGCAGAAATACGTCTCCGCGACCAACCACACCTTCACCCTGAACATCATTCTGGTGAGCAAGGTGTTCTGGGACAAGCTGTCGCCGACCGAGCAGCGCCTGATGCGCGAGGCTTATGCAGAGAGCCGCGACTACCAGAAGGAGCAGACGCGCCTTCAGACCGAAAAGGCGCTGGCGGAATTGCAGGCCAAGGGCATGCAGTACAATGCGATCGCACCTGAAGAGACCGATCGCATGCGTAAGACAGTGCAGCCGGTCGTGGACAAGATCTCGGCCAATCTTCGGTCCGAGACGGTGAAGCTCTTCAACGACGAGGTCGAGCGCATCCGCAAGGACGTGAAGTAGCCGACGTCTCCATCACGCAGGCGGCGGGGCCGGCCACTGGCCGGCTCACACCCCTCATTTGCCCGGACGTCACGCATGGCGCGAGCTCTTGACCTCTACTGCACGTTCCTGAAAGCCGTCATTGCCGCGTGTCTTGCAGTGATGGTGGTGCTGGTGTTCGGCAACGTCGTCCTGCGTTACGGCTTCAACTCCGGCATCACGATTTCGGAGGAGCTGTCGCGCTGGCTGCTGGTCTGGCTGACCTTCCTCGGCGCCATCGTCGCGCTGCGCGAGCACGCGCATCTCGGCGTCGACAGCCTGGTCCGCATGCTGCCGGCTTACGGAAAACGCATCTGCTTCATCATCAACTATTGCCTGATGCTGTTTGCCGATTGGCTGCTGCTCTCGGGCAGCTGGCGCCAGACCATCATCAACATCGACGATCGCGCGCCGGCGACCGGCCTTTCGATGGCCATCTTCTACGCGGTCGGCGTGATCTTCGGCGTATCGGCCGCAGTCATCCTTCTCTACGACCTCGTCCGCGTGCTCACGGGACAGGCCAGCGAGGCCGATATGGTGGCAGTCAAGGAATCGGAAGAGCACTGATGCGGACCATCGGGATCACGCTATGACGATCGCCGTCTTTACCTTATCGCTGCTCGGCGCCATGGCGCTCGGCATGCCGATCGCCTTTGCGCTGATCGTCTGCGGCGTCGCCCTGATGAGCACGATCGACATGTTCGACGCCCAGATCGTGGCGCAGAATGTCATCAACGGCGCGGACAGCTTTCCGCTGATGGCCATTCCCTTCTTCATGCTCGCGGGTGAGATCATGAACAAGGGCGGCCTGGCCAAGCGTATCGTCAATGTCGCGCTCGTTGCCGTAGGCCATTTCCGCGGGGGGCTTGGCTACGTCACGATCCTCGCGTCCTGCATCCTGGCCTCGCTCTCGGGTTCGGCCGCGGCCGATGCGGCTGCGCTCGCGGCTCTGCTGGTGCCGATGATGGTTGCGGCAGGGCACAAGAAGTCCTATGCGGCGGGTCTCGTGGCGGCGGGGGGCATCATTGCCCCCGTCATCCCGCCCAGCATCGGCTTCGTCATCTTCGGCGTCGCCGCGGGCGTTTCGATCTCGAAACTGTTTCTGGCCGGCATCGTGCCCGGGCTGCTGCTCGGCGCTGGGCTTTGCATGGCGTGGGCGTGGGTGGTGCGGAAAGAGAACCTGACGCCGCCGCCGCGAGCCTCGGGGGCTGAGATCATCAAGGCCGTCGTCGATGGTTTCTGGGCGCTGATGCTGCCGGTCATCATCGTGGTCGGCCTGCGTTTCGGCATCTTCACGCCGACGGAAGCCGCGGTGGTGGTCGCCGTCTACTCCCTGTTCGTCGCGACCTGCATCTACCGTGAACTGAAACTGTCGCAGCTCTACGCCATCTTCGTCTCCTCTGCCGTGACGACGAGCATCGTGATGTTCCTTGTCGCCGCGGCGCTGGTATCGTCCTGGCTCATCACCGTGTCCGAGATATCCGCACAGGTCGTGACCCTGCTGAAGCCCTTCATGGGCAACAACACGCTGTTGATGCTCGCCATCATGGTCGTGGTGGTCATCGTGGGGACGGCGCTCGATATGACGCCGACGATCCTCATTCTCACGCCGATCCTGATGCCGATCATCAAGGCGGCGGGCATCGACCCCGTCTATTTCGGCGTCCTCTTCATCATCAACAACGCCATCGGCCTGATCACGCCACCGGTCGGCATCGTGCTCAACGTGGTCTGTGGCGTCTCGAGGATCAGCATGGAGGATATCATCAAGGGCGTCTGGCCGTTCATGATCGCGCAACTGATCGTCCTGTTCGCGATGGTGCTATTCCCGGGACTGGTGACGATTCCGGCGAAATGGTTCGGCGGCTAGTCACATATGTCGACAAAGGAGAGGCGAACAATGGCCGCTAAGATCATGATCCTCAATGGACCCAATCTGAACTTTCTCGGCATCCGGGAGCCGCACATCTACGGCCGGACGACGCTGAAGCAGATCGAGGTCAGCTGCCAGGCCCTGGCCGACCAGCTCGGCGTATCGATCTCATTCCACCAGACCAATATGGAGGGTGAGCTCGTCAATCTGATCCAGTCCGCCCATGGCAAGGCGGATGCGATCATCATGAATCCGGCGGCCTATTCCTTCACCTCGATCGCGCTGATCGACGCACTGAAGATCTTCGAGGGTATCAAGATCGAGGTGCATATCTCGAACATCCATGCCCGGGACGAGCTTCACCGCCACTCGATCACGTCGAGTGCCTGCACGTCGGTTATTTGCGGCTTGGGTCCGTACGGCTATCTCGCCGCGATCCTGGCAGCCGTTCAACGGCTTGGACAATTGCCTGAAACCATTCCGCAGGCCTTGCACGGGCTTGCCGCCGCTGCCACGGCGTAAGGAGGAGAGCAACATGCGCGGTGCAGGATTTCTCGCCATCTGGAGCGACGTCGAGGCGCACGACCTGACCGATTACCGGCACTGGCTGACGCGCGAGCACACCACCGAGCGCGTGACGACCAAGGGCTTCCGCGGGGTGCGCGTCTTCCGCGCGGCAAGGGACGACATCAACCGCTTCTTCATCCTGTACGAGCTCGATGCGCCCGAGGTGCTCGACGGCGAAGCGTACCTCGCGCGCCTCAACGCGCCGACGCCCTGGTCGCAGCGCATCATGCCAAAGCTCGGCAATTTCATGCGGGGCGGGGGCATCATGGTCGCGCGCGCGGGGCGAGGCGAGGGCGCCACGATCATGGCGCTGCGGATCGAGGCTTTGCCCGCGGACGCCCGAAAACTGGCTGAGGCGCTCGTTGCATGCGACGGAATTGCCGCCATTCAGATCGGCGCGACCGACGAGGCGCGCACATCGGTGCCGACTGCCGAAAAGGGCATGCGAAAGGACGAGGGCTTTTTCGCAGGCCTATTGCTGATCGAGGCGCTCGACGTCGCCGCGTTGCAGGCCGCCTTGCAGCAGGCGCGCGCGATTGCGCCCGACATCCTGGGCCGGGCGAGCGAGCCGGAAGTCTACCAAGGCATGTTCGCGCTCGACGCCCGCATCGCGGACTTCGGCTGATGGCCGTCTTCTCGCTCGCTGCCCTGACCGTGCTCGATCTCGCGCCGCCCGAGATGATCGAGCTGGCGGCCCGCTGCGGCTACGAGAAAGTCGGGCTCAGATTGCTGCCCGCGACGCAAGGCGGAATTGCCTATCGCCTGATGGACGATGCGCCGCAGATGCGAGAGACGCTGCAGCGGTTGCAGTCGACGGGCGTGACCGTCGCCGATCTCGAAGTCGTCGCGTTCAGGCCGGCGACGGACGTCGCGTCCTTCACGCCCTTCTTCGAGGCGGGCGCGCGCCTCGGCGCCAAACATATTCTCGTTGCGGCCTACGATCCGGACCTGGCACGGTTCTCGGACCGCTACCGGCAGTTTTGCGAAGCGGCTGCACAGCACGGCCTGACATCCGATCTCGAATTCATGCCCTGGACCAGCGTTCCGGACCTGAAGACCGCGATGCGGATCGTCGCCGATATCGATCACCCCGCGGCCGGCGTTCTGGTCGATGCGCTGCATTTCGATCGATCGCAAAGCGCGCTTGCGGATATCAAGGCTATCCCGGCGAAGCAGCTTCACTACTGGCAACTCTGCGACGGTCCGGCCGAACGCCCGGCGACGACCGAGCAGCTCATTCATGCCGCACGCGAGGAACGGATGTTTCCAGGCGAGGGCGGCATCGATCTCGTCGGACTGACACAAGCCATGCCCGACAGCCTAACCATCAGCATCGAGGTCCCGACCGTTCAGCTGGCGAAGACCGTCGATGCCGTAACACGGGCACGCCGGGCGCTCGCGGCGGGCAGGGCCGTGGTCGAGAGGGCGCGCGCCGCTTCGTAAGAGGGTGGGATGCCGCAAGCCGATCGCGTCTGGGACATCGAGACCGACCTGCTGGTCATTGGCGCAGGTGCGGGGGGCATGACGGCGGCGCTGGTCGGCGCCCTCGAAGGGCTCGGCGTTATCCTCAGCGAGAAGTCGGACATGGTGGGCGGCACGACCGCAACCTCCGCCGGCACCGTCTGGATCCCGGGCAACCGGCAAGGGCGGCGCGCTGGAACGCCTGATACGGTCGAGGCCGCGCGGACCTATCTCGCCGCGATGCTCGGCGAGCACGCGACCGACCAGCGCGTGGATATGTTCCTGAAGGCCGGCCCGATCGTTCTCGATTATCTCGAGCAGAAGACGAGCGTGAAGTTCGCGGCACCGCCGGTCCATCCCGATTACAAGCAGCTTCGTGGCGCTGCGATCGGCGGTCGCGCGCTCGGAGCCGTGCCGTTCGACGGCCGCGAGCTCGGCGACGATTTCGTGCGAGTCAGGCCGCCACGTCGCGAATTCATGGTCCTCGGCGGCATGATGGTCGGGAAGGCGGACATTCCGGCGCTGCTGGCGCCCTTCCGCAACTGGACCAACTTTCGACACGCCGTCGGCCTTCTCGCCCGGCATGCGCTGGATCGGCTGCGCCACAAGCGAGGAACGCGCCTGATCATGGGCAATGCGCTGGTCGCACGACTGCTCGACAGCATCCGCCGCGCCGGCGTCGAGCTGCGATGTGAGACGGCGCTTCGCGAGATCATTTGCGAGGGCGACGACATCGTCGGTGCGGTCCTCACGTCTCCGACCGGAGAGGTCGCCATACGCGCCCGCAAGGGCGTGGTGCTGGCAACTGGCGGCATCGGCTGGACCCGCGAGCTTCGCGAGCGGCTGTTTCCAGATGCCGCGCGCCGCTTTTCGCTCGCGCCCTCATCCAACACAGGTGACGGAATCCAAGCCGCCGAGCGTGTCAACGCCATCATCGAGCGTGACCTCGAGAGCCCGGCCCTGTGGATGCCGAGCTCGGTGATGGCGCAAGCCGACGGCCACGTCTCGGTCTTCCCGCACATCATGCTCGATCGCGCCAAGCCGGGCCTGCTCGCCGTCAACAAATCCGGCCGACGCTTCGTGAACGAAGCGGACTCCTATCACGACTTCGTCGCCGCGATGCTGCGTTCGAACGCATCTGCCTCGTCAGCCACGCCGGCCTTCCTGATCTGCGACAGGGCCTTCATCAAGGATTTTGGCATCGGACTGGTTCATCCCGGGACCAAAGACCTGACCGAGTTCTTGCAAACCAATTATTTGATCGAAGCCGAAACGATCGCAGAGCTGGCACAGAAAATCCCTATCGATCCAGATCAGCTTGCTGAAACGGTCGAACGATACAATCGGTATGCCGAGAGCGGGGTCGACGAAGATTTCGGGCGCGGTTCAAGCGAATTGAACCGGTTCAATGGCGACGCCCGGAGCAAGCCGAACCCTTGTCTGCGCCGGATCGGCCCAGGACCGTATTATGCCGTCGCCGTATGGCCCTCGGACCTCGCCAGCAGCGCCGGTCTACGCACGGATTCCTGCGCACGCGTATTGTCTCGCGACGGCACGGTTCTATTCGGTCTCTACGCCGTCGGGACCGATTCATCCTCGATCTTCCGCGGCACATATCCGGGGCCGGGCACCATGATCGGCTTGTCTTCGGCTGGTGCGCCGCGATGGACGCAGCGGGAAAGCTACGCGGGCTTCTCGATCTGGCGCCGCGCTAGATGCTACCGCCCCCGCCTGAGCTCCTCGGTCGCGCGCCGGAGGACATCGTGAAGCCAGTCGTGCGCCGGCTCGCCCTCGATGCGTTCGTGCCACAATAGCCGCACCTCGACCGGGGTTGTGGCATAGGGCAGTTCGTATATCGTGACCGCGTGCGCGCGTTCGAAGGCGCGTGCCAATGGACGCGGAACGATCGCCGCGAGTTCGGAGTCCGCGAGCGGGGCGGGCAGGGCCAGGAAATGCGGCGGCGAAACAGCTATGCGCGGCGGCCGGTCGCTTTCGGACAATGCCCGTTCGAGGGCCGCGCGGTCATACATTTCCGACCGCCTGGCGAGACCGCGCTCGGAGATGAAGCCTCCGATGGCGCCCTCCTGCTCGCCGCCGAAAGGAGACAACGACCAGCGGCATGCGCGCCAGGGCCGCGTTGTCGATCCGGCGAGCTTGCGCTTTCCGCCCACGATCAGCACGTCGTCATATTCGAACAACAGCGAGGTCCGGAAGCGGCTCGGCGGATCCGAGAAGACGCCGATCGCAACGTCGATGCGACCAAGGTCGATCTGCTCGGCGAGGTCGATCCGTGTCACCGGCTTGATCAGGTCGATCGCCGGCGCCTCAAGCCTGAGTATCTTCAGGAGCGGTGACTGCTCGTCTTCATTGCCGACATTCACAGTCTCGGGCTCCAGAGCGCCCAGGGCTTGATGCTGAGCTCGGCGTTCTATTGGGACCAGAACGAGGACACGCGGGCGTGGTCGAAGCGCTTCATCGCGAAGACCCAGAAGGTCCCGACCATGATCCACGCCGGCACATATGGCGCGGTGATGCACTACCTCAAAGCGGTCAAGGCGGCAGGCACGCTGGATGGTCCGACCGTCGCCGCCAGGATGCGCGATATGCCAGTGAACGATTTCATGACGAAAAACGGCCGAATCCGCGAGGACGGCCGGCTGGGTAACTTTTAAGGGAAGGATTAAGTGCTTGTTGAGCGTAATGTCGAAGGACAGAAAAATCGCAGCGTTAGCTGGAGCAACGCTGTTGTTGTCCAGCCTCTCGCTTTGCGGGTGCGCAACTTCAACTGCTGGCTCTTCACCGATGGACGCGCGGGCTGAGGCACCGGCGCGCCCGAAAGCGAGTGGCAGCTATCCGGCCGTAGAAGACGTGCCGCCGAGGCGGGGGCCTGCCATGACGGCCGACCAGCAATTGAAGCTCCAGAAAGAACTGACCGCGGCGCGAGATCGTCAGGCGTCTAGGACCAAAGGCCAGGCTGCAGGCCCTGAACTCGTGAAACCCTGACACTGCACGCAGGCCCGCGCCATCTCGGCCCGATTGAACCTTTCCGGTGACTGCCTAGACCTAGGTCTAGGATTATCATCCTCAGCGTTCATTTAACCTTTGCAGAGGAGGGGCAAATGAGTTCGCAACAGCAGCACTGAATCACGAAACTAGCCGACACGCTCCTCGGAATTCTCAAGAGGGACATAGCCAGTCTGAGGCGGCAACATAGCCAAGTGGAAAGATTGCGCGACCGGGTGAAACGAGCCGAGCTATCTGTCCAAAATTCGCGGCGCCGCGTGGAAGCCGTAGCCGCAGGATCGCAAGTTCGGCTTGCCGTCTGAGACGGTGAATACGAGGCCCGGCGGTGCACGCCGGCGGCCTTTCAAAGTGGCGCGAGAATTTGCCAGATGACCAGCAGCACCACGATCACAAGCGTGCCCGACCTAAACATCTTCTCGCAACGATTGATCGAGCGTTTAAACGGCGGCTAGCGTTCTGCAATCGCCTCCACGTCAATTCGTAAACTCAACACCGATACAACTGCCTGAACGCCAGATTATACGGCAATTTCTTTCAACACGATCCTTCGCAATCATGAGCTTGAAACGGTCTCTCATATTATGCCCCGCTGATAAGGGCAGCTCGATTGCTGCTCCGTGGTCGGTGAGGTCGACGACGCGGCAACAGATGCTCGATCCGTCGCCGAAGATGTAGGCGACTTCGTTTGTTTCGATGCGCTGTTGTCTGCGACGTTCCTGCACTGTTTCCTTCTGGATTTAGTCCTTCCTAGACGGCCCACCCGTTCTTGCCTTGGGACGCCGACGCCTTCTTGACCTTCGGCTTAGCGTCAGTGGAGATGCAGACTATCACTGCGCCGAGCAGCAAGACTTCGCGGTGTGCCCAACGAAAAACCCGCCAGCCGCGTGGGGCTGACGGGTTTCCGATTGCCCATGCGTACCGCGGTAGTCGTCACCGATCCGCGAGGGCAAATCGTATAGCCATAACGGTTGACATTAGGTTACCCGCTCACGAACTTAACGGCGTCGTGCGGGCCATAGAGCCGCTGGGATAGCCTCGGAGGCCTTCATGTTTCACGCTGCTTATCAATCGTGCCATTGCAAAGTGCGGGCACGGCCGGCCACGGAGCACACGTGCGGCCTTGCGTTGGGGGCGCCCACCAGCGGTCAGCCCGGCGACGCTCTAGGCGCACTTCGGGTGGTTGTTGAGGTGAAGCAAAGCGCGCCGGGCGACTGTCGTAAGTTCGCCTAATGTGCAATGCCCTTCTTCGGCCGCTTGGATCAGTTGCTCCGCGATGTACTTCCGGCTCTCGTGATCGCCGCCGTTCGGGAGCTCGACGCACACTTGTTCTAACACGACGTCCATGCTCGCCGCACCCGGGAGCTGAGTTCGCCCATCGATTGATTTCCTCGAAAGAAGAAGCACACCAGCTTGCCGCTTGCGATGCAAAGCTCAACATCAAAGCTCTCTGAAGGTTAAGAGCTAGCTGGTGACTGAAGGAAGAGCCGTTGAGCAGCGATTGCGCTACCCCTTTCGCGAGCACAAAAGTGCACACAGCGCGCGCGTCGCATCGGCGATTGCTGCGAACCTATAGGAACGTTGCCCGCTCTCCTGCGATTGAATTGCAGCCCGTCAATGATGACGCGGCCAAAGGAGGCTTCGCATGAACCAGAACAATCAGAACCAAGGCGGCCAGCAGAACCAGCAAGGCGATAAGGGTGGCCAGCAGGGCCAGAACCCCAACCAAAAGCCGGCCAGCAGACACAGCACCCCGGCGAACAGAAGCCTGGGCAAGGCGGACAGCAGGGCAATCGCTAAACTTCACAAGGCCCCGGGCATAGCCCCGGGGCCTCTTCATTGAAGGCCTCGGACATACCCAAGCAAGGGCTTAGATGAACGCGGGCATTCGCGCGCATGTTTCGATTATTACAGGATCCTCAGCAGTGAAACCTACGCCAAAGAGCGAGAGGAATTCCGCCTCTTGCTCAGGCGACCACGGACGCGTCGATGTGCGATCGTTCGTGATTTGCGATGGCCGCAACACCTAAATGCGCGGCGGCGCTGGCGGCCGCGGTGGGTCGGGAAAGCGAGCTGGCCGCTCTAAGCGCGACGGGGCCGGCAAGCGACTGGGCTCAGGCGCGCGATTACCGCGCGTCATCCACGCTGCCAGACGAGCGTAGCTTCGCCTAAGAGCCGGAACTAACCAAGCCGCCGATGCGTTCTCTACATCTATGCTCGAAGATTGACTTTTGAGCCATTTAAAAGATTGCCGACTTTTCCCAACCGCGTAACAGATCGTCAATAGAGCGATGCAAACCTATCGCGATCATGGAAACAGACCGCTCGCTTGAGACAATTTTGCAAGACCTCCGCCGTCAGGAAAAGCCAGTGATCTTCAACCAGTATCACCGCCAATTTCTCAATCTTCTGCGGGATGCGATTGGATCGCCTGCACGAAGCTGCCCCGACACCCGCAGAACGACCCTTACCCTTCTGCGAAATGGATGGATCGAGCGGCGCTCAACAAAGATGGCGTCGAATACCGCATAACTGAACTAGGCTTGGCCGAATTGAGCCAGCCACGATAATTGCCATGTCGCACATCGGGGAACGACGGACGTGTCGACTGCTATGCAACTGATCGTCGCTGGCTACGTGAGGGCGCAAGATGAACGTGCCCTGACGGATTTGCTGGCGCATCGCCGAAAGTTGCTCGCTCAGCTGCAAGCCGTGTCTGGCATCAACCCACAAAACACGGTCAAAGCGATCCAAGAAGAGCTGGCGTTGGTCGAAGCCGGCCTAGAAGAGCTTAAACTTCCGCCCGGTTCGCTGCCTGAGAACGAGTGGAGCTAGCGATGCGCGTAAACAAGATCAATTGGGACAAAATCGGCCGGGTGACGGTGCCGGGTCGATACAAGTGTTTCTTCGGATATCTCACGGTCACGCCTGACGACCTCAATGTGTGGGCACGGTATCCGGACGCGACGTTTACTTTGATCACGCAAACGGAGTATGAGCAGTCAGTTGGGGACCTGGGCGCGTTCGACATCGGCAATCCTGAACGGTATGACGGCACGCCGTCGTCGCCTGCGGCACAGCCTCGATGGGCGCCGTCTCCAAGAGGATAGCGATCGGCGCTACCTCGCGGGTCGTAAACGGATCTCGTAACGGTCAAGAACCCGAAGCATTTGACGCCGTCCATCGCGAGCTGCGACTGCGCGGCCCTCTCAATCCAGATCGTTTCGCCACTTCGGCGACGATTAAATCCCGCTCCTGTAAATAAGCCTTCTGGGTCTCGATCAGGGTGTCTAGGACGGAAAGCGCGAGAGCGAGATCACGTCCCTCGCGCTTGAGCTTGGCGATGACCTTCTCTTGCTGACTGATGTGTTGTTCGCCCTCGCGAAGTCGGCGTTCGGCGACGATCAAACGCTCGCGCAAGCGCGAAAGCGGCCGCTCCTGCCTCTGCTCCGGCTCAAAGCGGGCGAGACGCCGTGGACCACACCAAACCTCGACAGGGTCGTTCGCCACCGCGGCAGAGCCCAGCTGTAGAGCCTCTTCGGCGCTATTGCAGTCGATCTCTTGCGCGTTCAGTGTGCTACCGCAGTCGTCGAGCGTGGAGAGATAGCAGCGCATCGAAGTTTAGCAGCTGTTGTTCAGTCAGGAATTCCGACGCAGGCCTAGACGTTCCTTCTTGAGCACTCACCGGCTCGACCTTCCGGTGCGGCTTCTCAGTTCCCGAATTATCTTCCAGCGGGGATATCAAGCTTAATTTGAAACTTTGATTGCGGTGACGCATCGGAGGGGTAGCTTTACGCACCGGACAAATTGTCCCCGTCCGGGTTCACCATGGCGAGGCCGTCGCGCCAAGATACTCGGCGCGGCGGCTTCGTTTTTAACGTCGATAGGCGAGTTCGTTGTGACGAATGAACAGGACGATGACTCGCTTGATCTCATCGGGATGCGACAACAGATCACGGCTTTGCGCTCGCAGCATTCCGACAATCTTCCGGTCACAGCGATATTGAACCGTTTCCTTGTGAAAATAGCTTTTCTCTCAGAGCCAAAAGATGCGGCGCACGTAAAACATTTGCGATCGGAATTCACTCGGACCCTGCGAAGCGTTGAAGCAATCTCGCGGGGCCTATCCGTAAAGCCCGA
This sequence comes from Bradyrhizobium sp. 956_D2_N1_4, assembly GCF_052076025.1. Lineage (NCBI taxonomy): Bacteria > Pseudomonadati > Pseudomonadota > Alphaproteobacteria > Hyphomicrobiales > Nitrobacteraceae > Bradyrhizobium > Bradyrhizobium sp. 956_D2_N1_4. The sequence goes on from NZ_CP197237.1 coordinate 8,431,017, forward strand.
GTAATACTGACGCACGAAGGCCCCTGCATTCGCCGACGCTGCGCCGATGCTGGATGCAGTTGCGAAGCCGTTCTCGTTTCGCGTATCGAGGCCTTCACGGCGAGGGGCCGTCGCCACAAGCGGCGGCCCGCCCATGAGCGGCCTAGTAAGCACGCCGCACTACTCGGGGCAGAGGCTTCCACCGCGGGCAGACCGTCAGTCAGCACCGCGTTGAGGATGTCGACCATCTGCCGATTGCCGTCGTCGGTGCTGGCAAGCTTGCGCCGGATCCGCTCGATCGCGGCTGGCAGCACCCAGTCTTTGAAGGGAGCACCGTTGCGCAAGGCGCCGGGTTTGCGGGCGAGCACCGGCACATAATGCCAGGGGTCGTAGACGGTATCGCCGCGGCCAAAGGATCGCGGGTGCTCGGCAACGATGCGTCCATCCTGACGGATCACGATGCGATCGGCATAGGCTTGAACCTCGACCGGTCGTCCGACTGCGCTGGCTGCGACCGAGTACTTGTTGTTGTCGAAGCGCACCAGGCAGGTCTTCGAGACCGATGCCGTCACCGCATGGAAGCCGTCGAAGCGGCCGGCATAGGGAACGAGTTTGGGGCGTTCGGCTTCGAACACTTCCCAGATCGTCTGATCGACCAGCTCCGGATGGCGATGAACCTTGGCGTAGGCGATGCATTTGTCGAGCAGCCAGGCGTTTAACTCGTCGAGGTTTTTGAACCGCAGCCGCGGCGTGAAGAAGCGTTCCCTGACCAGCCCGACCTGGTTCTCGACCTGCCCCTTCTCCCAGCCCGACGCTGGCGTGCAGGCGACCGGATCGACCAGATAGTGGCTGCACATCTGCAGGAAGCGGCGATTGTAGAGACGCCCTTTACCGACGAAGATCGTCTCTACGGCGGTCTTCATGTTGTCGTAGATGCCGCGGGTGCAGGTGCCTTTGAACAGGGCGAACGCCCGGTCGTGGGCGTCGAACACCATCTCCTGCGTCTCCCGCGGATAGGCCCGCACGAACAGCATGCGGCTGTGACAGAGCCGGACATGGGCGGCCTTCACCATCACCGTGGTGCCGCTCAGCAAGACCACCTCGTGGCTCCAGTCGAACTGGTAGGCTTCGCCTGGGGCAAAGCTTAGCGGGACATAAGCAGCCGCGGTCGATTGCCCGCGTTCCTTGCTCCACCGCCTGGCGTAACGCCGCACCGCATCGTAGCCGCCGTCATAGCCACGGCTGCGCAGCTCTTCGAAGATCCGGATTAACGTCAGCTGTTCACGAGCCGGTTTGGCCGCGTTCGCCGCCAGCAGTCCGTCGAGCTCTACTGCCCATCGTCCCAGCTTTGGCCGCGGCTGCACTTGCCGCTCGTACTCGAAGGAGGTCTCTCCTGACCTCAGCACCTTCCGGACCGTGTTCCGCGACACCTTCAGGTCACGGGCAATCTCCTTGATCGTCTTGCCCTTGATGAAGTGCTCGCGCCGAATCCGCGCAATCGTCTCCACGATCAGCATCCTCGACCACCTGCTTCATTCCAAAGCAGGCAGCGCAACAGACCAACCTATAGGGGGTCAATTTTGGACGCCGATCCCCCGGCTTAGGGGGTCAATATTGCAGGCCGAATGACAGACCCAGCTTCGGATGTCCGCCTGTGCCCCATTGCGGACTCGCTCCGGTGCAGTTCAGTTTGCCTCCTCGATTGAATATGCTGGGCGGTTCGAACGTAGGCAGTCGGAACTCAAGCGGGCATCAGATTGATGACTCGCATGATGGCGGCCCCATCACCTATGTTCTCAGTGTCCTCCGGTTCACCTTTGACACAGGTCCATACGTCGTTTCTCTTCACCGTGAACGGATGGCCATCGCGATGATCTAGCCGCATTTCGCCGTCGACGCACTGGCAAACCATATCGTTTCGCATGGCATCATCCTTGGCAAATCCGACAAGCTTGCCGGCGTCATCCCGGATGGCATCGATCACGACGTGCGCCCAGAAGGCGGTGCCGTCCTTTCGGACTCGTTGACCTTCATGCTCCCAGCGCCCGTTCCGGGTTGCGGTCTCTAGGCCGATGCGCGGAAGTCCGGCGGCGCGGTCGGCATCCGTGTAGAAGTCGGAGAAGTGCCGGCCAATGATCTCCTCGGGGGCATAGCCTTTGATGTGCTGAGCACCGGCGTTCCAGCTCGCCACGTGGCCTTCGATATCGAGCATGTAAATGGCGTAGTCGATAACGCTTTGAACCAGCAACCGGAACTGTGCTTCGCTTTCGCGCAGTTTGGCCTCGGCGGCCCTGCGCTCAGTCAAGTCGCGAGTGATTTTGGCAAAGCCAACAAGCTCCCCCTCAGGGGAGCGGATCGCGTCGATGACAACATGAGCCCAGAACTGCGTGCCGTCCTTGCGCACGCGCCAGCCCTCGCGCTCGAATCGGCCAGTGCGCTCGGCCTCAGCCAAGGCTAGAGCAGGGACGTTCTGCGACCGCTCAGCTTCGGTGTAAAAGGTCGAGAAATGCTGACCGATAATCTCGTCTGCTTCGTAGCCCTTGAAGCGCTTAGCCCCGGGGTTCCAACTGGTCACACGACCCTCGCGATCCAGCATGTAGATCGCGTAGTCAGTGATTGCCTCAACTAGTAGCCGGTAACGGCCGTCGTTGGTCTGGGCATCTTCAAAGCGGTTTAAGGTTTCCATACCAATCCTATCCCAGCCCCTGTGAGCGTGGGACTCAGCGTACTGAAAACACAGGTCAATCGTTTCGGTTCCATGAATGCCGGCGGAATCTCTATCTCGCCTGAGGAGCAAAGCAGAAGCCAACGGCAACCCTCAAAACGTCTTGTTGATTATCGACGAAACGCCGTCTCCGGACGCGCATTCTTTAGCCGCGGCAGCGACAATCGCTGGGATACGTCCTCGGCGCGATTAACGACAACCGGTTGAAGTAGGTGGTCTCCATGAAGGAATAAGTGCGATGCACAACCATTGCGTCAAAGTTGGCTTTGCTCCCAGAGACCCTTTGGGTCATTAGCCGATAAACCAAGGGCCGAAGGAGCATGTCGGCTTTGCCCGTCAAAGCGGGCTTTGCCCCCTCAAAGCGGACACTTATGATGGGGTGGACGCCGCCCGACGGCATCGAGTGCCAAAGTGGAGGTGTTGAGCACCACTTAAGGGAGGCGTCCTTGTCAGAGCTTATCATAATCGGTCTGGATATCGCCAAGCATGTTTTCCACGCTCATGGAGCAGACGGGAAAGGGCGAGCTATATTCAGCAAACGGATCAGCCGAGGAAAGCTGCTGGATTTCTTCGCAGCCCAGCCGAGTTGCACGGTAGCTCCGGAGGCATGTGGCGGAGCGCATCACTGGGCCCGTCAGCTGACCCAGCTTGGCCATGAAGTTCGGCTGATCCCTCCCGCCTACGTAAAGCCGTTTGTGAAGCGGCAAAAGAATGACGCGATCGATGCTGAGGCGATCTGCGAAGCGGCGCAGCGGCCGAGCATGCGGTTCGTGGCCGTGAAGAGCGAACAGCAACAGGCGGCGGGTCTGGTGTTTCGGACCCGTGACCTACTCGTGCGGCAGCGAACCCAGCTCATCAACGCGATCCGGGGTCACCTCACTGAATATGGTTGGATTGCACCCAAGGGGCCGTCGCATGTGGCGACTCTTGTCGATCTGATCGAGGAAGAAGCGATGGCCAGCTCGCTTCCCGAAGCGGCCCACACCATGTTCCGATTGATGTTAGACCTGCTGACCGACCTCAATGGCAAGATCGCAGACCTCGACAAGGAGATCGCGCGACGCGCTCGCGAGGACGAAGTATCGCGCAGGCTGATGACCGTTCCTGGCATCGGCCCGATCTCCGCCACCGCGATCGCCGCTCTAGCACCGCCGGCCGAGACTTTTGCCAAAGGCCGTGACTTCGCGGCCCGACCTCCACCCGAAAGCCTTCCGGCATGCGCGGCACTTCACCTTCGCCAGCAGCGTTGCAGGCCGGGCAGAGGGCGCCAGCGCCGCCACAGCTGCAGGCGTGCGGGCCGTCCCAAGGGCGGTCCGGGTGGTTCTCGCAAACCCACCCGAGATCGTCGCAGTTGGTGCACGTCGTGGCGCGTCCGCCGGCCAGCGGCTTACCCTCGCTGGACATCAGACGACCCCGCGCAAAGGCAGCGCGAGCTGCATGTCGAAGCGCCTTGTGGCGTTAGCAGCGATGAAGTCTTGCAATGAAGACGAGATCTCGGCGTCGGTGTCGGCCGCGCGCCGAACCAACGCGTCGGCGACGTCGGAAGTCGCGTCCCGCGACCACCCCTCGACGGGATTGAAGGATACAATCCGGACCGGATAGGCGTAATGGCCGGAAAGGAGATTTTGCAGGACGCCCTCGAGGTCAGTGTCAGCCTCATCCGTCTCGCGCCAGGCGCAACCGGCGCGCGCGCCGAAGTCTTCAAGCACCAGATAGATGTCGCGGTCGAGGCGGTCGGCTGGCACGATCGAGGGCGAGGAACGCATACGCTACTCCGACATGACAAGGGGGAGAGACCGCCCCGACTGCGGGGGGATCAAGGGGGTAGGCCGGAGCCGCTCCGCCAACTCTGGCAGCGAGCCAGCGACGACTCAAATATTCGCCCGCCGTTGTGGTTCCTTATGGTCCCAGCGTGGAAAGTTCGCTTCTCCTCACCGGCGAGATTCACAAATGTTAGTGCAGTAGCTGAGATGGTCGGGAAAACTCGGCAAACCGGGGAGGCTGGCAAATTTCATTTCGAAAATTTTGAAACCCGGAAAGTTAGGGCCGCTGTACGAAAGCAGCGGCCCTTGTCTTGTGCCACGCCGCACGCGCTTGTTCTGCCCGGGAGGGCACCTCTCGTGCGAGAAGATCCAGTCGCCTGGCAGACGAGGACTTGATTTCTGGAAGACGCCGAATTTTGATTTTGGCATCGCCGGGGCTGGTTTTCATTTGCGAACAATATTGTGACCGGCGGGAGGGGCCGCCGGTACGCGGCCCTTTCTCTTTAGGTGGAATGGGCAGAAGGCCCAGTCCAGTTGCCGCTGCTTCGGAGCGCTACTTGACTTCCAAGGCCCCACGTTCCGCATGCCCGGGCGCTGGACAGACCTCAGTGACCTAGTTTGAAATCTGTGTGGCCTGATTTGATTTTCCCAACATTTGTTGGTGGCGAGCCGAACGAGGCTGGCTAAATTTCTTGCTGCAAGCCCAACGGTTAGGACCCGTATGCACGAGGCCAGTCATGATGAAACGCCGCAGGTTTAAGCAGACCACCACCCTCGAAGAACGTCTCGCCCAAGAAGCCCAGCGATTGAGAGAGGAAGCCAAGAGGCTCCCGCACGGCCCTGAGCGCGAATTCCTCCTCCGCAAAGCCAGACAAGTTGAGACTGGCTGTCACATCAACGATTGGCTGAGATCGCCCGGGCTACAGTCGCCGGAGTAGGAACGGGCGAACATTTCTTCTGTTGCTCTCCCTCGAATGAGGGCGGCGCATGACCCGGTACTACTTCGACATCCGGGACGACACCGGTCTGTACCCGGACGAGGAAGGCCTGGAATTCGACACTCAGCAAGAGGCCGAGGTCGAAGCCGCTAGGTCGCTTGCGAACTTGGCAAAGGACTTTGCCACGATACGGCAGGACGTTTCCGTGGAAGTGAGAACAGACGTTGAGCGGGTGTTTCAAGCCGCGTTCATTTTCGACAGAAGTAGGACGAAGCAGTAAGGGCGCTTCAGTTGGCGGCCTCGGTGTCGCGAAGAGGGAGCAAGCCGCGGGCGGCTTTGGGATGCACCTGTCTTACCCCACATCCGAACCGGCTTCTCCTGCGTGCCAACCCTTCTCTGTAGGTTGATAACGCTCTCCGTATTTCACCAGCCAGCCGCCTTCAACCATCTTCTCTGCCAAAGCCTTCGAGCATGCCGCCTGGTTGCTGCCGGGGTAATACAGGCCGTCTCTGCGCTCGACAATAAAGCCGTAAACGCGCACCAGGCGAAGGGCGTTCAGCATGCCGGGAATGAGAACTACGGTCGTGCTCGTCATTGCTCTCCAAGCAACGCCAGCACCGAACGTTCCCGAAGCCACTCGTTAAAACCTGCGTCAAAACCTGGCGGCGCGGAACGAGCTCGAGCTACTGCCCGTCGTGGTGTGGAAAAGGTGTCGCTTAGGTCTGCCTAGCGTTGGAATCGCTTAGGCTGCCTACGGCGACGGAATCCAGCTGGGACTGGACAGTTGCACCCGAGGGCGGCGCGGCTTAGATCCCGCGTGCTCTCGGAAAGAGATAGGAAGTAGCGGAGATTAAGACTTGGGCTGGGAACGTCCGGATGCTGGCCGGCTTGTCTTTCCGGTGACGGTCTCTGTCCCACAAGGTCAGAGCCTGTCCGGAGGCCCCAGCATCATCATGCCCCCCGGCCGATGCTGGGGCCGTTTTTTTGTGCGAGGCATCGATTGGATGAGACTTGGAGAGTTGTGTTCGCGATTAGTGCGACGGCTATTGTCGCCGCCGGCTCCTTCTTTGCCATCCGGTTTATCATCGGATTTAACTTCTGACCTTCGATCTGAATGGATCGCTACTTCTGCGCGCCAATCCAGTGGTCCACGATGGCAAGTCGCCCATCGCCACGCTCGAAGTCGGGCGGGATCTCGGCGCCGCGACTGCCGCAACCCTGGCAGACGAACCGCGGCTCGAAATCGGACAGCCGCAGATCGTCCGGCCGGCGATCTAGTAGCAGACGGCGGGCCTTCATGGAAACGCGCGAGGACTACCTGCTTCGAATAGCGAGTGTTTTGGATGTTATCGCGATGGACGAGCGGCTGATAATTCGCGACCGATACATTGAGCGCACGTTCGGCGGCACGCGTGCCCTCGCGATTGCAGAGGCGGGAGTCTTTGCCCGCGCTCATGGCTGCACGTTTCGTTACGACCGCATCAAGCGCCAAGGAGAGTTCACCCGTGCATATCCGGCAGGCGGCAGGGCGTGAAGTGGCTCGTCGAGAGCGCGTGAGTGTGGGGAGCCGCCAGCTAGCGCACAGGGGCGCCAGCTGGCGGCATACCGCCGGCAGTTGAAGCGGAGGCACGAGGCCCGCCGGCTCACGCTGGCGAGCCTATCACGTCGTACTAAAACGCCACGCCTTTGACAGTCATTGGTCCCTCTTCGGCCTCGGGGGTCAGATACTTGCGATTGATAGCCGCCGCCTTGCACCAGCCATTTCCTTTGCCGTCCCGACCGCGGTCCAGCGCCGGCCTTCGCGTGCGGAGGCGGGGCTGGCACTAGGGAAATAACCGTTCCGCCGCTGGAACCACTCCCACCGCAATATTGTTTCCCTAAAAACATTGGAGGAACATCATGATTTCCAAATATCTTGCAATAGCCTTCCTGGCCACCGCGTCGATGACCGGCGCGGCGGCGGCTCAAACAGCTACAAACCAAGCGGCCTCGGCTACCAGTGCTACCACGCACAAGGAGGGTGAATGGCGCGCGTCCAAGCTCGCCGGCGTCGATGTGTACAATGAAGCAAACGAGAAGATCGGCGACATCCACGACGTGATTTTGGATAGGTCAGGCAGGGTGGCCAATGTCATTCTGGGTGTGGGCGGCGTTCTCGGCCTGGGCGAGCATTACGTGGCGGTCGCCTTCGATAAGCTGAAGTGGGTTGACCAGCCGGTGACCTCGACAACTGCGTCAACAACGTCCCCACCGGGGAATGCGCCTGCAACTACTTCCGCTCCAGACAGCACCACGCGAACCACCACCGGTGCCGCAACTACCACCACTACAACCACCACAACCAGCGCCAGTGCGCGTTGGTATCCCGATCACGCGGTGTATAACGCCACTAAGGACGAATTGAAGGCCATGCCGGAGTTTAAGTACTAACTTTGGTACGGGAATGCGCCTGATACGGCTACTGATCGCTCGTTACTGAGACAAAGGGCCCGCCGGTTCACGCTGGCGGGCCGTTCCGGCAGGCTCGTGCGTTTATGGGCGCCGGCAGTCCCGAGTGCGCCCAAGGGGATGATCAAAATTGCTCAGGTTTGGTCTGCCACAAGTGTTAACAACCTTTATCACCGTCCGGCTCATGGCTTCTATCGGTTGTACGAGAACGCCCATTGCGCTCCCGCCCAACCGAACAGGGAGCACCCATGTTCAAGCAATCATCGATGTTTCAATACCGCTTAGAGGACGAGACAATTGACTTGCGCAAGCAGGCTGAGGGTATGCCTGATGGCATTCGACGCGACGAACTTCTACGGATGGCCAGCCGGATCGATAACTCGGTTACCCTGTGCTGGATTCACCCGGTCTGCGCGCTTCGACATAAGCCTCCCAGCGCAGAGAGGCCGCCTCAGTGATTGCAAGCCGTGAGTTGCCCCGATCGAAGTTGGGTCGGACGTCGGCACCTCGGCTCCCGCACCCCTGACAGACAAACTGTGGCTCGAGATCGGAAAGCCTTACGCTGTCAGGCCAAAGGTCGGCGTCCAGAGCGATGTGATGGCCACAATGGCAATCGATCAAGACGCCACGCAAGCCCATCTCGCGCATCTCACCGAAGGTGATTTTGAGCGGTCGCCCGTCGGTGTGCGTGGGCGTGTGACGGCGGACAGGGCGAGGCATGCAGCCATCAAAGCGGCACCGGAGCGGCTCGCAAATTATCAATCCCTTGGGCCTCGAAACGCGCGCGAGCTACTGCGCGTCGTGGGTGTGGATAGGCGCCGCGCTTTCGCCTGCGTCAGCAGCGGCAGCAGGGTCTCGACGGCGCGCGGGATCTCGAGCGGATCGCGCTGGCGCAGCCATTGCGCACGGTCTGCGGGCTGATCCAATGAAACTTTTGGTCCCAGCGGAAATTGTGCTTCGGGCCAAATCTTTCGTTTCGGAGGATCGGCATATGGCCAATTCTGTTCGCCACCCATGGACCTTAGAAGACCTCGAGAAGCTCAAGGCGATGGCCGGGAATCACCGCCGCGAAAAGATAGCCGCTGAATTGAACCGAGGCGTCTCGTCGGTGGCTGTCAAAGCGCATCAGCTCGGTATCTCTTTGCGATACCATGCGCTGCCAAAGCGTCGACCTTCAACAACCGAGTCAGCGCCGGGCCATTGACTCGATTGTTTTCGAACCTGCGTTGCCCTCTTCGACCTGGAGCGGAAGTTCGCCACCGTCAGGCGACACCGCGCAAGGGCAGAGCCAGCTGCATGTCGAGGCGCTGTGTGGCGTTGGCGGCGATGAAGTCTTGCGGCGCAGATGAGATCTCAGTGTCGGCTGCGCGCTGAGCCAGGACGTCGGCGACGTCGGAAGTCGCATCGCGGGACCACCCCTCGACGGGATTGAAGGATACAATTCGGACTGGGTAGGCGTACAGGCCGGACAGGAGCTTTTGCAGGACGCCCTCAAGGTCGGTGTCAGCCTCATCCGTCTCGCGCCAGGCGCAACCGGCGCGCGCGCCGAAGTCTTCGAGCATCAGATAGATGTCGCGGTCGAGGCGGTCGGCACGATCGAGGGCGAGGAACGCATCCGCTACTCCGATACGACAACGGCGGAGAGGCCCCGGCTGAGAGGGGGTCAAGGGTAGGCCGGGGCCGCTCCGCCAACTCTGCCGGCGAGCTGGCGACGACTCAAATATTTCGCCGCCCTTGTGGTTCCTTAAGCGCTGGTGCCGATCAGCCGGACATACGTCGTGCAGCTGGAGCCAGCCGCGCTCGATCGCGTGTTTGAGCCCGGCGCCGAACTCGCCGCCACTGCCCTTCAGGTTGAACAAGAAGGGCGCGTTGATCCGCTCGATGTAGATGCGGCCGTCCTGTACGGCTTCGATATTGGCTGCGAGCTCGACGAGCTTGCGCGCGGCCATTTCCGGGCCCGCATAGGGGCGTTCTGCGGCGTGCTTCATCGGCGTCTCCCGTTGGCCGCCTGCGCGGCGGTGATGTGGATAAGCTCTCCGCCGGATTCCAGCTGTCGAATGTGGTTCCACAGACGCTGCGCATCAGGGTGTTCCTGATCTCGCTGTCGTGTTTGTCGCCCCGCGCCCGCTTTGCATTCATTTCGGCGCTTTCGCGATCGTGCCGTGGATTGATGGCCGCGGCGAGCACGACAGGTTTGTGCGTTTGGTGAGTGCCATATGAGTGCTACTGAAGAGACGATACCTAGCCCAATCCAGCAAGCCCGGGTGGGTGCTGACACGTGGCGTTCTTAATAGACTCCAGTAACCGTCGATCGCTCCGGGGTAACAGAGGCCGCAGGCGAGTCGGCTGCCTTGCGTGGAGAAATCTCGACGTTGCAGCTCTTCGGCCTTTATTCACGTTGCGGGGTACGTGGGGGGCTGCTCCCAAAAATACGTGCCGCCGCGGCCAGCGCGTATTGTTGTCTTTTCGCCCGCGCCTTTCGGCAAGCTCTGGAATCTTCACGAATGCGAATCCGGCGACCATTGTGTCCCAATACACTAAGAATATATCGGAGCAGTCTCTAGGTACGCCGGCATACGATCCGCAGCGAAGCAATAGTAGCCTAACCTTTGTTATCCTCGTCGGACTGCTTTTCCCCCAAGCGCCCGTCATGCTTTGTGCGTAACTTGGTAAGCTTCGAGACGAGGGTCTCTTCACGTGGCACTTTTCCGTTCTCGCCTACAGTTCGTCCTCTGAAGCGGAGGAAGCCGCGGCGAAGGGCGTCGTATGCTTCGAGGAGTGGCAGTGTCAGCGAGAAGAAGGCGCCAAGCGCAACCGCGATGATCACGTGTCGAAGCGAGAGGGGCGGGTCGTCAGCAGGGGGGGCATCGGCCCGGACGGGTAGCCTGGAGTTGGGCGCCCGGCGCTTCCGCGGAGCTATCAACACCACGACGGCCAATACATTGATCAACAGCCAGGCGCCGAGAATGATGAGAATTGTGCGCATTAAAAATCCCGAGCGCGCGTCGCCTAAATCCGCAGCATTCTAATTATTTGGTTCTAAAACTTACTATCTTTATCGGGATTTTGCACTAACGCAAAATCGCCGGCCGACGCAGGCCAATCCGTCGTAACCTATTGCGGGTGTCTGCGCAGGTAAGCTCGGGCACCGCAGGCTCGACCAAATGGCCGCTGGCGCGGCGCTTCTTGGACAGGCCCGCGTAGCAAACAGGGGCTCGGCTGAGCGATGGGCTTACCTCTTCGGGACTAGCGCCTCCGGGGTAAGGAAGAACAAACAATTCTTCGGTTTTAAAGATTATGCCGCGATATTTTTTCATGTGGTTCACCACCGCCGCCGGATTGATCAAGAGGGTGAAGACCTGCTCGATAGGCACGCCGCTTGGAAAGCAGCCGCCGAAACGGCAGGACAGAGGTTGAAAGGCCTCGATGGCAAGCTTAAGCCCGAATGCGACTGGCGGATGGAGGTCACGGACGAATTTCAAAACACCCTATACATTCTGCACATCGGCGCGGAGAGGCCGAGATAAGGCCGCCTCAGTTGTTCGGCCGGTACGTTCCTAGTTGCGAGTCAGCCGACCTTCACTGAGCATCAGCTTCACGTAAGTGCCGCTCTCGTGCTTCGACAACCGGCCGTGTTCGACCGCGAACTTCATGCCCGCGCCGAACTCGCTGCCGCTGGCTTTAGCTTGAACAGGAATAGTGCATAGAACTTGTCGATATAGATGCGGCCATCCTGAGCTACGTGCGCGCTTGGCCCTCATTTCGCCGCGCGAGTCGCGATCGTGCCTCCGTTCGGCGAAGGGCGCTGTCGGGGATGGTGGGCCGCAGCTCCTCCACGCGGACTCGAAGACCTTGCGCGGCTTCGAAGGTGGCGGCAATGCCTCTTCAGCCGGTGCCCGGCCCCAAGCCCGTAGAAGCCAGTTGCCCATCCCCATCGATCGGCATGTATCGGCTCGCCTGCGCGCACGCCAATGGCCCCGACACAGACATCGGTGAGTAGATTTGGTAAGTCTTCTCGTGCGGATTGTTATTGCGACAACCGGTGAGGGTGGTGTCATTGGTTATGGCGAGAGGATATGCGCTAGCATGGCGCCGAGCCAGCCGCTGGGCTTGCAGGCCGATTTCTAGCGGGCGCAAGGGGTTGGTCAATTTGGCTGCGGTTGATGGACGCGGCGATCACGGCAGGTTTTGTGTTCCGGGGGCGGGGGTAGAGTTTTCTGTGGTAGCTTGTGCGCGTCTAAACTCTACGGCTAAAGCCAAATACTTGAACCCCTATTGCGCCGCCGGGCTGTTCCAGTAGTCTACGCGAGAAACATTTGCGCGTTTGGACATCTAATATCCCGCTCGGCATCATCTATTTCGCCCACCGAGCGCCATTTCGAGAGCTTTTGGCAACCCATTCTTGGCGTCGAGGACCCGATGCTGTATGGGCCGATTTGTTGACGTCGTTTATTTCTACTACTTATCGTCGCGATGTTCGATTGCCCGCGAAATGTCGGTTTGCCGAGACGAACATTAATTCGAGCCGGTCCTTCAGTCACGCTTTATAAGTAGGATTAATCATTTGGGACAATCATCGACATCTCGCTTGGAGTTTATCGGTATCCAATATTTGAGAGGCGCGGCTGCTTTGATGATTGTCGTCTTTCATTGCGGAGCGCAAATAAGCCGCGGAGGTGCTCCACTTCCTAATCATCAATGGCTCACCATGGGAGTTGACGTCTTCTTCGTAATCAGCGGCTTCATAATGTGGGTCTCTACTGCTCCGCCAAGTGATGTCAGCCCTTGGCGCTTCTGGTGGCGGCGTGTGCGTCGTATCGTTCCGCTGTATTGGCTTGTCACCTCAATTGCCGTTGCCGCGCTCGTGTTGACGCCATCATTAGTTAAGTCCGGAAAATTTGATCTCTGGCACGCCGTGAGTTCGTTCCTGTTCGTTCCCTCGAGTCATCCCATCACAGGGAAGATGGAACCAGTCGTTATTCCTGGTTGGTCACTGAACTACGAAATGTTTTTCTATTTCATTTTCGGCGCATGTTTGTTCTTGGGAAGACGCTTTCGATTGCTCGTGCTCTTGATTGCATTGGTGGTGCTCATTGCCGCCGGTTTCGTTTTGAAATCTGAGAACAAGACAATTGCGTTTTACACGTCGCCATATCTTGCTGAATTCGCTATCGGCGTGCTGCTCGGCTTCTATGTGACAAGGGGAGGGCGCGCGCCACGAGCCGCGTGTATAGCGCTCTTGCTTCTGGGCGCGTCTTTGTCGCCTGCGACTGAATCTGGTCTGATCGGCGCGCTAATCGCGTCCACGGCAGTCGTTGCTGGAATCGTGCTTCTGGATGTCTCTCAGCCAATTGAATTCTACTGGTTGCCATGCTTGCTGGGAGATGCGTCCTATTCGATTTATATCACCCACTCCTTGGTGATATCCGCGTTCGGGCAGTTGTATCAGCGAGTGGGTCTGTTCGAACTAACTCACGGAGTTCAGTTGTATCTCGCTGGCGCAGTGCTGACTGCAACGGTTGTCGGAGTGATCGTCCACCAAATGATTGAATTGCCTATTTTGGGTAACGCGTTTTTCCGTCGAGCGGAGCCGTCGTCTGCCTAGAAAGCGTGCCGATCGCCGCGCTTCTGCAACGCCATGAGGCCGTCTTCGATAATACGAACGAGCGATATAATCGGATAAGTCGCTTCGGCCGCAAGGCGAACGGTGGCTCAGCTCCAATTGTCACTACCTGCGGGAGGCAAGTATGATGCAACGCGGTTAACGGTATCGCTTCATCGACGAAAGTGCAGATGGTAGTTACTACCCCGCCGTGCATCGACGCGGCGGCAATCTGGTGGTTCGAAGCGTCGCCTGCCCGGGGCAGCGCGAGTAGTAGATAACACCAGCGAGTTTTGGCGCCGTCGGTCATAACGGAGAAATTTTCATGAGGGACGTGAACGGATTCTCCGTAGTGCGTCATCCCATCGAAGCGACTTCCGCGCGCAGACCGCCAATACCCTGAAGAGTCACCATCAGGGTAGAGGGGAGGCGAATTGCGTTGAAGCGTCCGAGTTACCGATGTCGTAGACCTCTCGCGAGACGCTTGCTCGCTTGAGAGGGGCGACAACGGCCTAAGCCGCCTGGAACAGGCGGACTGCGCGGCAGCGAGCGGTCTGCCCCACTGCGCCCAAATTGCGACCTTCATCGTCTGTGATCACACGCGGGTCACCATCCTTGCGGCCGGCGCAGGATATCCAGAGAAGCGCTCGAGACTTCAAGAAATCACGCACTTGAGCCGCGCGATCATTGCTTGTCTTGAACGGAGGAGCAACTCTGCTACCTCTGACTGAGAATTCCTGGAGATCTCGATAGGCTTAAGAGCTCGATCGACGGTTTACCGGAAGCGGATCGTTGAGCGCGAGATCCTCAAGCGGCCAATAGGAAGGCGGCGTTCGTCTGCGCCAGTTGAAGAAGGTCCGCTCCCGAGTGCATGGTGGAATCCACGTGATAGTTCAGGAGGGTGTGAGCGGCGTCATACTGAGCCACAAGCACCGAGCCGTCGTCCTTTTGTATCAGACCGGTGACGCCGAGCGCGTTACCCGCTGCATCGCTGTGGCTGACAAATACGTCTCCGTTAGGGGCATGCTTGATGCTATCGACAAATGCGAGCGACTTGTTGAAATCGAACAATTTGATGAGCGGATCACCTACGTCGTCGGTCGAGACAAGTTTGTAACCGGTGAACGTTCCATTCGGATCTGTAATCGCTTGGTAAGGAGTGTTGCCGGCTGCCTGGCCGTGGGCATCGTATTGAACAACCGTTTTTGTGCCGTCGGCGGCTGTGGTCTCGATAGAGCTTCCAGTGACGCTGCCTGTGCTCGAATAGTAGACGGTCGTGACGTCTCCGGCGCTGCCGGTTTTAGATATCTCCCATCCTGTCAACGCGTGCGACCCACTGTAGTGCGCCGTTAGGGTTGACCCGTCGGCGTTTTGAATGACGCCGGTCAGGCTCTGAAAATTGCCATTAGCGTCGTGTGTCTCAGTAAAGACATTTCCGTTCGAAGCGGTGTTGATCGATTCAGTAGTGAGCAACGTTCGCTCGCTGTCGTACGTCCGAACAATTTGATTGCCGGCAGCGTCGGATGTCGTCTCGTGGTAACCGGTGAGGACTCCCAAAGAATTTGTTATGGGCTGAAGGTCGTCCGCACTCCCTCCGACAATCATTGTGCCGTTGCCTGATATCTCCTTGTGGGTGCCGTCAGTCGTCGTCAGCGAAAGATCAAGATTGTTGACGGTTAGAGATCCAGAACCTGAAATTACCTCGGATCCAAAATCGACGGAAGCGAGCCATTCCTTGTCGGAAACGACATTGAGGCTTTTGAGGCTATCGAACACCGATTTGATATCGATCGTACCCGCAGGGACATCTTTGTCCAAAATGAGCGCCGTATAGGTGCCCGTATGGTAGAATGTTCCCGAATACGCCCCATTGGAGTATTTGCCTATGGCATCTCCCCAGGGTTGGAAGCCATTGCCATGGGTCCATATCATGATCTCGTTTGTGACGGTTGATCCGTCGCCATTCGGCGCACTGGTCAACCAGATATCGAACGAGACATTGAAACCGGTTGTATCTCCCGAATAGGTCGTACTGTAGTCGGCGGTGAGAGCTGCGATGTTCCCCAACTGCATCGGAAAAGTGTGTGTCGTATCGGTCGCATTAACCGTATCGCCGTAAGGCGCGACGCCAAAAATGATGTCCGGATAGGCGCGGACCGGCGAGTACAGATCGGTGACGGTTGGGAACGACCATTGAAACGTGGTCCCTTCCGTCAGGTTATTCAAGTTGGACGTACTCTGAATCGTGTAGTCAACGCCATCAACGAGAGAGCCTGGATTCCAGGCATTGTTCGCAACATATACGCCATTCTTGACGATGGTCTTCTGACCACCGACCATATGGATCTCGTAACTCGAGCTTGGCGCGTCCATGAATCAAATTCCCACAAATGATGTGGGTCAACTTTTAGGACGAGGCCTGTTTCTGTCACTTTAAGCTGAAAGATAAAAGGCGGCAGGTCGCGCGGCAAAAACACGCTGGGGTGGCGCTTTCTTCAAGCAAACGTCCACCACGAGTTTACATTAATGATGCAACTGGACGAAAAATACTGGCACATGCAATACATGTTGAAATAAGCAGGAGTAGTTCAAGGTCGTCGGTCGTTAATTTCTAACGAATTCGAGGCCGATCGGGGCCCATCCCAAGTGATTGCGTTTTCAGTCGTAGTTGAAGACATCATCCCCAGCGGTTACCACCGATCCGATGTCCATCGCAGGCCGCCGTCGGCGCAGCTAGATTTCGTGGCCCTTGATCAGATCGAGACTGACGCATGAGCACCTTTTCCTGGAGTTCGACAAAGCTGTTGCGCTACGCGATCGCCGTCGTCGGGCCCGTCAGCGTGGCAGCGATCCATCTCGCGCTTTCCTTGCTTATGCTGCGAGTATTGTCACCTGCCGAATTCGGCGTTTTTACATTTTTGCTGGTAGCAGCTCAATTCAGCTGGGGCATTTGGAGCGCGTTGTTTTGTGCGCCTTTGCCAGTACTCTTGCTGGAAACTTCGATCGCCGAACAGCGCATCGGGATCAACGTTCTTAGGTGTATCAGTTGGATTGCCGCAGCGTTTTCGATCTCCGTTTTCTTTGTGGTTGCGGAGCGGCTCGGGCTGAGCACATCAGCGTCGATTTGTTTTGCCCTTTATGGCGCGGTCGCGCTTATTCGCTGGTTTGGGCGTTCTTTCGCCTATGTCCGCTGCCAGCAGCTAAGGGCGGTGGCGTCGGATCTGGCGTACAGCGTCAGTCTTCTCGCGATGCTTGCGGTCACGATCAGACTGCTTGGCTGGCCCCCCCAGATCGCCTGCTACTTTTCGATGTTGGTTGGCGCCATAATCGGGGTGGTGCCGATCGGGAAAGCGTATTTTTCGCTGCACGTCGGCGAGGGGTGGGGCGATGCATTTGCCCGGTACCGGCTGATTTGGAAAGATCAAGCCAGATGGGCATTATTGGGTGTGTTGACAACCGAGGCCACCGCAAATGCACATGTCTACATCGTCACTTTGTTGCAGGGGCCCTCTGCATTTGCACCAATTGCCGCAAGCTCTCTGTTGATGCGCCCGATTAACGTCGCTCAGAATGCACTTACCGATTTTGAGCGCCCACAGATGGCACGATTGATCGCAGGAGGACAATTTTCCGCCGTCAGACCGTCTCTTGTGTTGTTCCGTGCCGCGCTTGCGGCGATTTGGATTGCCACCGTTCTGATCAGCGTCGTCATCTTTCTGTGGTTGCCACGTCTATTGTTCCCGCCGACCTATGATTTGGATTACGTAGCAACTGCAACCGTGCTCTGGACCGTATTCGCCGCACTTCGTCTCCTGCAAACGCCGGAGAGCGCGCTCCTCCAGGCCGCGGGAGAATTCAAGGATCTTGCAATGGCTAGCGTTTATTCGTCGATCGGGAGCGTCGGAGCCGTTTGGATGTTGGTGATGTTCGCCGGCCCTCTGTGGTCCATCGCCGGCCTGTGTCTTGGAGCAATCATTTATCTTGGAGCAACCCTCTATTTTGCTCGAAAATGGTTGAGAGAAGCCAGTCGTTTAGAGAGAGCGGCCGAATGCAACGGATAGTTATGATTGCCCCCCATTTCCCGGAATACTCTTATTTGCTGTCTAGGGCCCTGTCGGAACAATCCGACGTTCGATTGATGATCGATCAGGCTGCCCTGATTTCCGAGTATGAAGGACGATCGCGTCCCGCTGCGCCCCGGGTCGAGGTCCAGCAAACCAACCTCGTCTCAATTCGCGATTTGTGGACGCTCCTGATCGGCATCATTCGGTTTAGGCCTACGGTGATACACTGGCAGGAGCCAAGCGGATTTCGGAAGGCGGTCTTAGCCGCTATTGTAGTAACGCTGGCGCGACGATTTGCGGTTCTCGCGCTTACCATCCATGATCCTGTCCCTCACATGGGTGGGGATCACGCGATCGCTAGGAGACTAGCGCCGCTTCGTCGATATACGCGACGAAGTGTTCACCATATCTTTGTCCACGGCCTCTCATGCCGCGAGCAATACCTTGAGGAGTACCTCCCGGCACCGCATCGCGATGACCGGGTTCATATCACGGAGCATGGGATCATCCTTGCGGGAGAAAAAATTTCCAGCCCAACAGGTCCGTTTTCGATGCTGATGTTCGGTCGAATGGAGGCCTACAAGGGATTGGAGGTACTGTGCGAAGCCATGGAGATTTTCCTCCGGGAGGGCGGAGAGGGTACATTGCATATCGCTGGTGCTGGCCCCGAACTGGATCGACTCGAAGGGCGCTTCCGTTCTCTGCCTTCAGTCGATGTGACCAATCGCTTCCTTCCGGCTGCCGAGATTATCGTCAAGATGGGCGCGTGCGACGGCTTGGTGTTGCCATACCTCAGCGCGACCCAAAGCGGCGTGCTGTCAGCCGCCTTCGCGAACGGGAGGTTTGTCGTCGCAAGTCGCGTTGGCGGCATTGTTGATGTGGTTCAGGATGGCGTCAACGGGCTCCTGGTCGAACCGAACGACGCCGGTTCTTTGGCGCGGGCATTGAGGCGCCTCTCAGGAGACCCTGGATTGCGCGAGCGGCTACGGGCAGGGGCGCTGGAAACCGCCCGTGCCCGTCTCGATTGGTCCAAAATAGCTGCGAAAATGATCGCTGAATATCAATAACGCCATCAGCACGAACGGGTTGTGTCTGCTGAAGTTTCTTTCCACTCGGCCTACGAGCACGCTTCTAAGTTGGGCTCCGTGTGGGTTGCAGTGATTCGAGCAGTAGCATTGCTGCCGAGGGCCACGCAAAATCCGCTCTCACTTGTCCGGCGTGCGCCGCTGCGCGGGATCTGATGTCAGCCAAGGTGCAGGTGGTTAGATGTGCGACGGCGTCTTCCACGGGCTGTAGGCGGCTCACAAGCAACCCGTCATAGTCCGAGATCATGGATCTGGCGCCAGCCAGATCCAGCGCTAGCGGTAACGTGCCCGAAGCCAACGCCTCAAGGACGATGAGCGGATAGGAATCCACTTGCGAGAGGTGCACAAGCACGTCCGCGTTGCGGAGTTGGCCCATCAATTGTTCAGGCGTGGCCCACCCAAGCAGGCTGACATGCTCGGAGAGGCTCTTCTCCTCAATACTTTTTCGCAGCGAAACGCGCGTTTCCTCGTCTGCACTGCCGACGATCTGCGCCGAAAAAGTCACGCCAGCCTCTCGAAGACGCGCACAAACATCGATCATCAAAAAAGTGCCCTTCGCAACGGAAAGCCTGCTCGCATGTATGAGCCGCAGTTCACCCGACGGAAGCTCTAAGTTGTCGGTGTTGGCTGGCGCAGAGATCGGCTCAAGGACCTCCGGCGGTAAGAAGGTTCGGATGAGCGACCGTTGGACGTTCGATGGGAGAGCTATTTCGCTTTCCTGGGTTCGCGATAGCAACGCAATCCGATCGGCTCTTGACAGAATTAGCCGAGATATCGTCCGCAAGGTCGAATTGCGCTGTGACTTCCAATTCAAGCCCAAATGCGGGGTCACGACGGTTTCGTAGCCCAGTGCCTTGGCAACGAGAATGTAGATCAGATCGGGGAGATTCACATACTGGATCCAGGCCACAGCATTGCCCCGAGCGCGGGAGGTGATGAGGCGCAACACGCCGAGCACAAATGCAGGAAGCCGCCGCAATGACAAATATGCCGTGCTGGTCCACAGACGTTCGATCCGGAGTTCGGGGCAAATTCGCTCCATCGAGATTTTGGCTCGATCGCAAAACGCCTCGACGCCTCCCAAGTGATCGCACGTGCCACCAATGACGAGAATTCTCATCGCGGCAGCGCCTCAGCCGCGGGTTGGTTCGGCCTACTAAATGCAAGCTTCTGGTGCGGAAAACTCATGTCATGTGCCTAAAAATATCTTTAAAGTGCCGCATTTTTGCCCTCCGCGGGCGATTGACGTACGAATCGCCGATTGTTATCAGAAACTTTAAAGATTTATTACTTTTCTCTTTTGTGATGGTGAAAATTTGCATTCAATCAGCTTGCTGGAAAAAGTTCGCGTATTCGGCAACGGCAAAGATTGTATAGATTGTCTGAATTCAGTCAGAGCCAGCCCGGCAATTGTTTCATTCTTGAATGCGCACGCTTTCAACTTGTCCTGCCGTAATCCCGCGTTTTATAGCGCGTTGATGGCTTCGGAGATCGTGCTGCGAGATGGCATCGGTACCGAATTGATCATGCAGGCGGCCGCACTGAAGGCGGGTGTTAATACCAATGGCACTGATCTAATTCCTGCGGTTCTTCAGTCTCGGCCGGGAGCGCGAGTTGCCGTCATAGGAACCAGAGAGCCTTGGCTTTCAGCGGCTTGCGCGCGAATCGAGGAGTTTGGCGCAAACGTCGTGCTTCGCATCGATGGCTTCAAGGATGTCGGCGCCTATGTCGAGGAGGTTGCGTGCGCGGCTCCGGATATCATCTTGCTCGGCATGGGAATGCCAAAGCAGGAATTCGTCGCCGTGGAACTCGTCAAGCACCTCGATCGGCATCCGTGTTTGATATTGAACGGCGGAGCGATACTTGATTTCCTCGCCGATAGGTTTCCACGCGCGCCTGAAGGCCTCAGACGCTTTCGCATGGAATGGCTCTTCAGGCTGCTTTTGGAGCCAAGGAGGTTGTGGCGCCGCTACATCGTCGGCGGCGTGATCTTCTCTACAAAGATAGTTCAAGTTGCTTGGGTTAGCCGATTAAACCTACGGGCTAAGGTCAGCGGCTCATCAGAGATCGCAAGCAGTAACCCTGATCATGCTAATTCTAACTCCCGCGGACAAGGCCGTGGCATAGAGCCGGGCAAATCCGAAGCCGCGTGAGAATGTAATGTCAGAAGGCAGGGTGAAGTCCGGCAATTCGATCCAATCCGTCCAGGTCATGCGCGGGTTAGCTTCCGTGAGCGTGGTGGCGTTTCACGTAGGTCTTATCATGGCCCATGCTGAATATGGCGGATTGCACCCGTTCGGATGGATCGAGGCGGTCGCGAGCCGCGGATGGTTTGGCGTGAATTTCTTTTTCGTGCTGAGCGGGTTTATCATCTTTCTCGCTCACGCAAGCGACATCGGCAAGCCGCGTCAACTGACGACGTATCTGTGGCGGCGGTTCTCGCGCGTCTATCCAGCCTATTGGGCGTTTCTGACCTTGTTTATTGCCGCAGCTGTCGCTGGCGTGGGAAAGATCAACTTCGGCATCACTTGGGGCGACCTTCTCTCGTCCTACACACTTCTGCGATGGGTAAATGAGCCATCGCTGCCGCTGAAGGTCGCCTGGACCCTCCTGTTTGAAGTCTTGTTCTACTGCATTTTTGCAATTGCGATCTTGAACAGGGCGGCCGGTGCCGTCGTACTCGCCTGCTGGTTCGTCGCGATCATGATATCGTCTTTCTTGCTGCACAGCCTAGATATGGGCTGGATGAGCATGTGGAACATCAACTTCTTCTTCGGGATGCTGGCCTATCTTGCTTACAGGCAGCTTCCGGATTGGTTGGGTTTGCCGATCGGCACACTGGGAATCTTCCTGCTTGTCGCACTGGCCCCGCGAGCGGCATACGAATCCATCGAGGCTCAGCAGGGGTTGCCCAAGGATTTGATGGCGCTCGGAGTTCCGTTTTTTCTAATCCTGCTCGGCTTCGCGCTGGCCGAGCGAAGGCATGGCTTTGTTCCGAGCTGGCCCCTATTGGTGCTTGGCGAGGCATCCTATGCAATCTACCTTGTTCATTCGGCGGCCATATCGATTCTTTGTCAGATATTCTTTCGTTTTCAGATCGGACAATCGTCGCCCAATCTTGTTTTCTGGTTCATATTTCCGGCCGCGGTCGTTGCCGGTGTGTTGGCGCACTTCTTGATCGAGCGGCCTCTGACCCAACTCATTCGTCGCGGAAAGCCTGAAGGCGCTCAGCTAGCTGCAGGCTTCAGGTGACGTATCGGCTCGGGTCTCGGTCCCGCGGCCCAATGCATCGGCCAGCGCTGGACCAAGACGGCACGAAGCAGAATGACATGCGTGTAACCGGCAAAATTCATCACCTGCAGGCGCTCCGTGCGATCGCGGCTTCGCTCGTCGTCGCCGATCATGCCTTGGAGTATCCCATACGCAGGCAACTTCTCGGAGAGCACAACTACGCGCTTGCCTGGATGCTAGGCTGGGTCGGGGTTGCTGTTTTCTTCGTGATCAGCGGGCTCATTATGGTCCGTAGCTCGTACGATACATTCGGCGACATCCAGCAGGCGAGGCGGTTTGCTGTTCGACGCGTCCTGAGGGTCGTACCGCTATACTGGCTGGCGACCTCGGTCTTTCTGGTTGTTTCCGTGGTGCGGACGAATGCTTTCAACCCCGTAGAGCTCGTTAAGAGTCTGCTCTTCGTTCCATATCTATCGCCGGGGGCGTCGGGCATGAGGCCGATGGTAGGACAGGGATGGACTCTCAACTATGAGATGATGTTCTACGCGATATTCGCTCTCTCGTTGACACTCAGAAGAGGCTTAGGCCTCGCCTGGATATTCGTCGTCTTCGTCGCCTTGGTGGTTTGCCATGTGATCTTCTGGCCGCCGTTCCCCTATTCGGACCCGGTCACTCCTGTTCAGTTCTGGAGCGATCCCATCATTCTGCTGTTTGCTCTGGGAATGGTCATCGGGCTGCTGGAGCAGAGCGCGCTTCGGCGGCGTGCAGTGCCTCATCCCATCGCTTGCTCTCTAATTCTTATAGTCGCCTGCGGAGGCGCGTTCATAGCGCTCGGTGGAGCCTTCCCATTGCCGATGTCCTGGCAGATTCTTTTTGCCGCGATGGCGGTGTGTACTGTCTATATTTGCACCAACGCTGTCACAGCCGCGCCTGGCAGGGTCGAACAGGTACTTGAGACCGCCGGCGATGCGTCTTACAGCACCTACCTCATTCATCCACTCGTCCTGATGGTTTTCGCGACCGTCTGGGGCCTGCTGCCGCGTTCGATGCAACATCCGATGGCGTTCTTAATCGCCTCTATCTTACTGTGCAACTTGACGGGATATCTGGTGCATCTTTCGATCGAGCGCCCTTTGGGCGAAAAACTCCGTCATTTTGCGGAGCGCCCGCGAGATTTGCCGAAGCGTGCCCGACTGTTAGCCTAACCGGAGGGCGCTTACCATTTGCAGAGACCGTTGTGGCTCCTCCGGTTGGGGCATGGTAAATGCATGGGCATGATGAATTGAGAAATCCGGGCTAAACTCCAACCCGCAAGTGAGAGACGATTCCTGGGATTTCCTCACTCTAACTCAAAGCTTATCGAGCGATCAATTTCGTAAACGTCGTAACGACGCGGGGCAAGTTCCCGACAAATTCGGCAAAGGTTGCAGCATGGATATAGGTCAGTTTGACAGGATGATCGGACAGCGCACATCTGGCCTGTTCAGCCTCGTTTGGCGCAATTTCGTTCTGTTTATTGCCCTATCGGCAATTGCTTTTGCTGGTCTTTTGTCGGCAATTTTTGCCCTACAACCAAAGTACGAAGGATTAGCGCTCGTCTTTGCCAGTCAAAGCAGCACACAAGATGCAAGCGGGACGCCCCAGAAGGTTCCCACAAAGGGCGCGTCTCTCGTTCGGATAGCTGAGAGTGACGAGGTCATCCATTCCGCGATTGAATCGGTCGGAATGGACACGCTTTTCGATCACACGCCGACGATGCCGGACTCAATTTTCACTCGCCTGAGGCAACATTTCTTCGCAGGTGACACGTTACCGCCGGCAAGCCTCGATAAGCTCGATGCTGCTTCGTTCCAACTTCGGAATGGCTTGTCCATCCAAGCTGAGCCCAACAGCGATGTGCTGCGAATCTCGTTCCGGGATAGACGCCCGCTCGTGGCCGCGGCTTTCGCAAACGCGATTGCGCGCTCGCTGATCGATCGTTATCTGGAATTATACAGCAGCCATAGCGCTTCGGAATTCTTCACGCGACAGAAGCAACGCTTCGACGATCAGCTGAAGGAGGCTGCGATGTCTGTGAATGAATTCGCGGAACGGACACAGACCTATTCGGCCGATGAGCAGCGCAAGTTGCTGCTGCAGCGTCAAAGCGACTTGTTGAATTCGATGGCTAGCACGCGCGGATTAATCGCACAGAAAAACGGCGAGCTGAAAGACATGCTCGATCAACTTCGAAAGCTCGCTCCCGTCACGCGTTCTCCCTACCTCTCATCGCTGGTCGATAGCTTCAAACCGGACCGCCCGCAGGTTGGGCCAGCGCAGCCGCCGGCATCGAGCCAATTGAGTGCTCCTCGTTCCGGTTCCGACGTCAGCGATAATCCGCCGCTTTTGATGATCCAGGTCTACCAGCAGTCGATGGTCAATCTATTCAAGATAAACTCGGAACTCGTAGGCGCAGTAACCCTCGAGAAGCAACAGGCGGCGGAAGCCGTGGCGATGACGGAACAATTGAACAAACTATCGGATAATGAACGGGAGTTTCTGGTGAGGAGGCGCGCGCTCGATCAAGCGGTGGCGAACTCGGACCTATATTCGCGCCGAATGGTCGAAGAGCAAATCAATGCCGAACTCTCAGCGGCGAAAATTTCGCCGCTGAAAGTTTTGCAACTAGCGACGGTCCCGCTTCGTCCGATATTTCCAAAGTACACTCTGGCCATCGGGTCGGCTGCAATCGCCTCGCTCTTGCTCGGCTTTGCGGGCATCCTGCTGTTTGGAAGGAAGGGCCTCAAGCTCTCGGGTAATAAGTCTGACCGCAACCAGGTCTTCAACCTCGAATCGTCAGAGGAATTTAGCCTGACGTCGCTGGATCGCGTGCGAGACAAGGTGTCTTGAGCTTGTCAGCCGCTCGTAAATTCGAAGTCGCTCCGTCTTTTTGGGGACAATGGATTGTCTGCGCCGCATTGTTTGTGGCCTGGGTCGGCTTTACTCCGGTCTTCATTTTCGGCGAAGGCGATATTCAACTTGCCAGCCTTGAAGCGGGGGGCGGTGACCTCGCCAAGCAATGCACTTTCGCGGCTCTTTTTGCCCTCGTCGTGTGGAGGGTGTGGTACGAGGAGGGAGTGGAGAGCCTTGGCAGCGTGCCGGCATGGCTCGCCATGGTTTTGTTGTGGTGCTTGGTAAGCGTCGTCTGGGCCGTTGACCCGATGATCGCGGTGAGACGCGTCCTGCTGCTCGTAATGGTTACTGTAGCCATTTCGCTCGTTGTTCGGCGCATGACTGCCGCAGAGTTTCTGAATGCGCTCTTCATGATTTCGGTAGCCATACTATTCCTGGACTGGGTCGCATTGCTGGTGTCACCCAATGGCGTTCACACAGCGGCAGGGCCAGATGTTGGATTGATCGGAGACTGGCGAGGGGCTCACATTCACAAGAACGAGACCGGCGCGTTTACCGCGATCGCGACCATTGTGTTCATCGACAGAGCCATGCGAGATCGATCGTTCCTGGTCTGCCCGCTGCTTGCATTGCTCTCGGTCTGCTTCCTGATCGGAACGGGATCAAAGACCTCTCTTGGCCTGCTCTTCGTGGCGATTGCATTCGGTGTTCTCGCCGCGATGACGTGGCCATACCGCCGGCTTCGGCTTGTTGTCTGCTCTTTGGCCATCGTCTGCGTGCTCGGATTTCTGAATTTCTACAACCGTGAGATATCCGAACTGCTGAGTAAACTTGACGATCCTGGCGCCTTTACCGGCCGGCCTCAAATATGGGCCATCGCCTCATCCTATTTTGTTGATCACCCGTTTCTAGGGGCTGGCTACGGTTCGTTTTGGGCGATCGGCAAAGCCAGTCCGGTTTTTCAATACGCCGACGGTTGGGTCGCTGAGCAGATTGACCACACCCACAATGGCTATCTCAACATCGCGATCCAAGTCGGCGCCGCAGGCCTTGTTTTGACATTAATCGCTGCGGTAATAATGCCAGCGAAGGAACTTTTTTCAGCCGAACGCCTGGGAAGAGACCGATTTGTTCTGACTGCGTTGTTGTTCTTTATCGTTTTTCGTGACTTTCTCGAAGATTCGATCGTCGATCGCTCCAACCCATGTTGGATCATCCTCGTCGGCGTCGTGGCTCTCGTAAACCGCGAGACAGTAGTTGAGACTTATAGAGCAATCCAAGAGCGTTACCGCCGCTTGCGTGTGGTGCAAGCTATTCCGTAGCGCGCGGGGCGCCTCATCTCGTATACGTCACCTCGATCGAATGAAAGAGCGCGGAACCTGATTTTCTTACCGGCTCGACACCCGTAGCCAATCCATTGAAATACTCTTCGCCCGTCAGATAGATCTTCCCTGTTGTCTGATTCACCGACCTGAGCCAGTTGAGAAGAGCCTTCACATCGAAAGTTGAGGCCAGTTGATCCGATCCGTCGCTCGGACAAAACAGGTAGTAGGGAGTTTTGAAGAAATTCGATTGCTGACGTGTGACTGCCCACCTGACGGATGGACTGCTTCCGATGGCGGCGGACTCATAGAGTCCCAATGATTCCAAAGTCGCCATGAAACGCCGTGCCGATGGCGTGGCGTGGAGGAATACTTGGATTTCGCACGCCATCGTCGCTTCGGTCGATGAGCCGGATGTGTAAAGAAAGAGGTCCAACGCCACGTTCGCGCTGTCCGAAGGTGCCGAGTAGCCGATATCGGCTTCGTGAATTAGTGCCGATATCGCTTTTATCCTGCTCGGTGGGACTTGGGCGGGTGTAATCGTATTGAGGTAGTTTCCGTAATCGATGGCGTTCCAGCTCTTTACGCTGTCGTTCGCATTGTCAGGCCATTTCCATCGCAGAATCGTGCCTTTGGGAAAGCTTTCGGGAAGAAGCGTGATTGTCTGAAGTCGATCAGCCGACGCGTCGTTCACTGCCTGAAAGGCCAAAAAGTGACCCGAACTGTATTCCTGCTTGCTTGCCCCTCTTAGATCGGTCAGCGTGATTTCACCGAGCTGGGCCGGTGGTAAGCCTCCGGAAGACACCTCGGCGACTACTCGACCGGGGCGTGCAAGCAGGGGGCTAGTCGCTGCCCCCAGGATGATCGAACGTCTATTAAATAGGGGGCACATCGCGCGGTCATTCTTTTGAATTTGGATGCAATCCGAGATCGAACGCTGACAAATCCGAGCTCCTGAAACTAGAATCCTTGCTTAGCTAAGGTGTACTGCGCACTCAAGCGTTCGGTCTACCGAAGGGCTATCTACGAGTATCATCTCTACTTCCGGCCTCGGAAGCGCCGCCAATGCGCTCTCCATTGCCCACGCAATGTGCGCTTCCTGATAACTAATCATCCTGGCGCGCGTCTCGAGAAATTCACTGATTGGCGGGCCCTGACACGTCGCGATGCTCAATAGGCGTTTCGCGCGCCCGCAACCTCAAAGGCTGTCTTGAACAGAATCTTCAGGTCCAACAACAGGTTCCAGTTGTTGATGTACCAGAGATCGAGTTCCACTCGGCGCTGCATTTGTTCGATTCGAGGCGTCTCGCCCCGAAATCCATTCACCTGAGCCCAACCGGTGATGCCGGGCTTGACGTGGTGGCGAAATGCGTAGTCTGACAGTATTTCGCCATACTGGATATCATGCACAAGAGCATGCGGTCGTGGTCCGACCAGCGACATTTCACCCTTCAGAACGTTAAAGAGTTGCGGAAGCTCGTCGACGCTCGACTGGCGCAAGTGGCGACCTACCCGCGTTACTCTCCGATCGAATCGCGTCGCCTGGACAACCTTGTCGCTGTCTTCGACCACGGTCATGGTGCGGAACTTCAGTATCCTGAATTGCTTCGTGTTAAATCCGTTTCTCCGCTGTCGGAACAGAACCGGTCCTGCCGAATCCAATTTGATTGCAATCGCAGCTAAGAGCATAGGCGGCCATAGCAACACGAGCAGCGCCACGGCACCGACGATGTCCAATGCGCGTTTCAAGAACTGCTCGAAGTGGCGGAGGGGCCCGCGTTTGATTTCAATCGCGGAGTAGGGCTTCGCGGCTAGGGTCAGGTCCCGTGTGATGTCTCGAACAACCCGGTCCGGGATCAATTGAACGGGAAGCGGGGAGGCCCGCATGCGGTCGCGTACGAGTTCAAGCCTCCGCGACTCATTCCAGGCAATTGCCAGTACAATCCTTTCCGCTCCTTTCTGCCTCGCGCTCTCCATAGCCTGATTGAGCACGCTCATCTCACTGAAGCTCAGCTGCATCATCGAGAGGCTGTGGCTTGGGAGAGTTAAGCGGTCGATCTCGGTTAAGCCGAAATCCCTCAAGAGCTGATCGCCGTCCAAAGTCGCCAACTCATCCCGTGATCCAACGAGGACAGCTCGACGACCAGCTAGCAGACCTCCGGTCACGGCCCCCCTAACGACGCGCGTGACAGCCCAGCGCGCACCCATTAACAGCGTCGCCGACAAAGCGACGAAGCTGATAATCGACCCCCGCGAAAAGATCGCGCCAACCTTGAGCAGGAACGCCAGAAAGGTGAGCAGAAGCCCGACGATAAGCCAACGATTGATGATTCTTCGATAAGCGGGGCGCGACGAAACGATTGAGCCGAGTTGGTAGAATCCAGCCGCGTGCGCCATCCACAAATAAAGGATCGCCGCAATGCTTCCCGACAACGCAAAGGCATCGAAATTATTGACAGCGCGGCTTGAGAACGCTTGATAAATTGAGCAGCCTAGAATGCTCGACGCCGTAATGACTAAAAAATCGACTGCGGCGCAAAAGCACCCTGCTGCCGCTGGGGGAAATCGGAGTCGAAACTCCCTGGTTGCAAAGCCAATTTGATCAAGAGAGGGAACTGTCCGATCCGAGGCCAATTTACCATTACTATTTGACATAAAAAACACACTCAAAAAACGGCACGAAAAGCACGCCGCTAGCGGTTTTGCTGCAAAATTAACCTCATATCAACTAATCTCTGATTGCGGCGCAACAATGACTCCGCCTTAGACTGAAGTCGTGCGGATTGGCCGTGGTTTTTATTCACCTGAGGTGTGCTTGCATCACGCCGCCTCCCATCCCCCAACAGCTGTTGGCAAGCACTCTGAGTGGTGAGCGTGCGCGTCAGCAAACTAGACGGGGCGGTCTCTTGTCTGCTTCTGATTGGCGACTGCGGAAAAGGCGACAGCCGCACCAAGGTGATCGCCCATCTGGCCCCCGCTGAGAGCCTCTCACGTTAATCGAAGTTTGGCTTGAAAGCCCTAAGACTTGCCGTCCACAACGGGTTCAGCGACGCATGGAGCCCAAAGCTTCGCATTTGCCGGCATATGCGTGAGAGTGAGCCAAAAGAGCGTCGTCGAGCACACTCGAAATCAGCGGTTATCGAGAATGAGGTCCGCCGGCTACCAAGTGAGAATTACCTAGCTTAGAAGCGGGGCACGCGCCTGCCCGTTCTCGACCGAAATGGTAGTGAACCGTCGCGGGCCGTGGGGAGTACAAAGAATGACGCCCTGGCTCGGATGCTGAATTATACGCTTCCTTGTGACTGCCGTTCGCTATCTCTAGAGATCTGCTGTGCGGCCTCGAGAGCAACTCGGAGTCTGTCGGCCAATTTGTTCAGGTAGCTCTTATCGCGGGCATGAAAAACAACACTTGCGCCGTTCCGTAGTACGACCTTCAAGTATGAATTTGATGAAACATCGATGACATTGTACAGAGCAAAGATCATTCCGACGACTGTGAATATAGCAATATAGAACGGCCCATCTCGTGGCTCCCGAATGTGAATCAATGCAGGTATTAGGAGCACTGCGCCGAACGCTAAGCACGTCAGCCCGCCCACGGGCGTCTCCGTCTTTACCGAAATGTCGCGTATCATGCTTAGGAGAAATTCCTGGCCGTCCAGCTGAGCTTCGCCATTACTGATGGTGAGGTTTTGATCAAAGTATGTAGTCGAAGCCGGTTGAGGATTAGGGGGGAGTGCCGCTAGAGGCTGCGCCGGTGCGGTGGGAAAAAGATCGGAGAGACGTCTCCAAGTCCCGAGTCCTTGTTTCCACACGTATCCGGTCGGTCGAAGTTTTCCCGTGGCGCGCATCGACCTCAACTCTTCAATTGTTATTGGTCCGACTTGATTTCCGTCTTGCCAAACGAACCATTCCGCGATCGACATGGCTCCCCCACGGAAACGACATCAAAGAAACCATATTGGATTATGCAACTATGAGCGTCTAGTCTCGAAAGCGGGACGCCGCTGCCACCGCTGGATACGAGCCGTCGGTTGTTTCCCAGGTCAGCATTCCCGGAGGCCGGCGCTAGCCATTTCAATTCTGGCCAATTCGTCAGACGACCAGCGCGCCAAGAAATGCCGCTCCGAACCATCGATGTTACGTAACGGATCAAGGTTTGCATCACTCCCATCTGCAGTCAGGAGAGCTTAGAACGCCGCCTGTTGTTCGCCGCGGAATGCGGATACTTTAATTGTCACGAGGTCGGTCAAATTAGCACCTGCCACGTACCTCGAGCTTGAGGGAGAAGATAACCGTCAACTATGTCCGCGCTCAGGTATCAGAGGTCATTTCATGGTTTCTATCGAGCATGTGAACAGAATCGGGTGCACCATGACAAATGATGCGCAGGACGACCATTTTTTTTGCCATTGCAACCTGGAGCGTCACGATCTCTTGGGCGAGGCACCTGTACCCGCTAGCTCTCGCGGGTTATGCGTTCGCTAAGCGGAATGCAGCCGCTTGGTATCATTACCTCCGTGCTTTTCTCAAACGCTAGGGCCAGCCGCACGCTATACCTGCCTCGGGTGGCGTCGACCCAAACAAGCCGATCGCGCGGCGTGTCTTTTGGGCGCAATGCAGCAAAACCTTGGGCCAACGGGCCCACAAGGCAAACAGGGTTCAATCGTGAGGGGCATTCCCCTTCGGTTCTTGCAGGAACTTTGGCGGATAACCGCGGCCCTCGCCGCGATCACGTGGGGCGGGGCGCTCGGACGGGTCGCGGCCGAGCTTGGATTGCAGCTCGACGAGGTCGGTGAAGACGTCGGCCTGGCGGCGCAGCTCGTCGGCGATCATCGGCGGCTGGCTCGCGATGGTGGAGATCACGGTGACCCGGACGCCGCGGCGCTGGACGGCTTCGACCAGGGGGCGGAAATCGCCGTCACCCGAGAACAGCACCATTTGGTCGATGTGCTCGGCGAGCTCCATGGCGTCCACGGCGAGCTCGATGTCCATGTTGCCCTTGACCTTGCGGCGGCCGGAGGCGTCGATGAACTCCTTGGTCGCCTTGGTGACGACCGTGTAGCCGTTGTAGTCGAGCCAGTCGATCAGCGGGCGGATCGAGGAGTACTCCTGATCCTCGATGATCGCGGTGTAGTAGAACGCCCGCAACAGCGTCCCGCGGCTCTGAAACTCCTTCAGCAGGCGCTTGTAGTCGATGTCGAAGCCCAGAGTTTTCGCCGTCGCGTAGAGATTGGCCCCATCGATGAAGAGCGCGATCTTGTTTTCAGGGGACGCCATTGTGCTGTTCGCAGAAGTTAAAGTGATGAATTGAGAGTAGAAGGATTTGCTCGCTAAGGACGAATGGGCGGCGCGCTTTCTGGACATAGTCACGGGAGACGATGAGCGCCAGATAGAGCAGCTTGAGTGGTTTGAATTCTGCTTGGAACCCAGCCCGCAGACCGCTGTTGTCTGTCAAAATTGTCATTGTCACTTTCCTGTTTGAGGTTGGTCGTGCCATGACGTCTGGCAATTTTGCTCTATACGAACTCTCCATCAGAAAACGGGGCCGCGCATGGCGGTGGTGTGTCTCAGATAGATGCGGAAATCTTCTGGTGGTTGGAAGGGAACGCAGCCGCAACACGGCGCAATACCTTGCCGCTAGAGCCCTGTTCCAGTTGTTGTTGACTGCCCCGTATCGCGATCTAGAGAGATCTTACTCTCCTCGGTCGCTGCGCGGCAATCGACATGATCGTCAGGAGGGGTTTCGACCGAGGTGACCGAGAGGCTCTCTTCCCGAGAGGACGTAGCAATTCAACGATTATCGCGAGGCGATCTTCGACTTCCTCACCACAACCGCCCCGTGCAAGTCCCACTTCCATGGAAGTCGTGGGTAACCGCGCCTCTGGGCGATTCGTTCGCTTATTAAGAAGTTTTCGCTTTTCCGTTAGGGGGCGGATGGTTGATGCCCTCCGCTATGGCTTGTTGGAAAGAGGGTTGACCCGATCCACCGATACGCTTCCGGCTGTCACCGGGCCTTGGAGCGGCATTGTGGGGTTTGCCGGAAACAACACGTACTCCCAAGTGGTGCGAACAAACACATCCGGACAGGTAGGAAAGCGTGCGAGCGCGGCAACAACCACAATCTATATTGCACGTTCGGTTGGACCGATCTGGCGGCTGGGATGCTGATCGTCGGTTCGATCGTGTCGGTTGAGTAATTTCCAAAGGAGAAAAGCAAGATAGGATGGACCCAAGGGGTGCCCGATGGCAAGGCCAAAACGGTTGGTATCGGCCCGCACCAGCCGGCGGAGGCGGCGGTGCAACACCGGGACAGCTACTTTTTCGAATGGCAACAAAACGGTTCTTTGAACGGCCCTAGTCTTTACCCCCTCGCACGGTATTGACGCGGCGCAGGTACTGGCACCCCAGGCCGTTGCCGGTAAAAAGTTCTTCATCGTCCATGTTGATAGTCAACCGTCGAACTGCGGCGTCATCGGTATCACAGATGGGGTCAACCAGGGCTGCCCAAGGTTCGCTGGCGCAGGAAACGTCGGGCTGGTTCAGCAACGCAGGTGGCATTTGGGTGAATGGCTCTAACGTCGGCTCCGACCCGAGTATGGTTTCTGGGCGATGGCCGGCCTCCGCATCGATGCTAGCAGCAAGCTCGCTTGGTTCACTGTCGATGGTGTCAACTTCTATGGATCGAGCGGAACGGCGCGGACGGCTGCTAACGTGGCTGCGGGCTCGGACGGCTTTGACTTCGCTACGGCTGTGTCCGCTTCGACGTTTTATGCAGCGGTCGGGGCCATGGAAAACACCGGACAGGGCTACACAATCCAAAGCGGGTTGCCGGCGGGTTGGACTATGCCGTCCGTTTATAGTTTGTTTGTAGCCACGAGCGTTGGTCCGATCAAACCGATACGCTTGCGGCTGTCACCGGGCCTTGGAGCGGCATTGTGGGTTTGCCGGAAAGCGATGTGCGGAAACGCTTTATAGCCTTTGCGACACGGCGTCGTATGCGCCTCTCTGCTAAACTTAGGCCTTAGGCTCGTCCGGAAAATCGAAGCTGAAAATAACGAGTGCGAAAACTCCGACGATCAGGAGCGCAACGCATAGCGCCGCGATTCCGTAGGGCCACACCGCTGATCTCCTCTGGGAAAAACGAAGCCGACGCGCCGAGTATGATGGCGCGCCAACTCCGCCATGCTGAACCCGGACAGGGCAACTCGTCCGGCTACGATAGAGTAACCGGGCCGCCGAATGGCGCAATCGAAGCATGGAATTAAGCTTGAGCGGTAGGGTAAACGCGGACGCTAGGTTTCAAGTGGCTGGATAAGCCAGATCGCCATCCAAATCACCAATGTCCTGGTCTCGCATTGGTTAAGGAGCTCCTGCGGACTAAGCACCAAAGGCGCGATCGGCCGATCCTGTTGAAGAACCGCTCGACCTGGTTGCGAGCACGATGGAGATAGGGGCTGAAGCAGATCGGATCGCTGCGGTTGGTTTTCGGCGGGATGTTGGCCCACGCGCCCTTCTTCATGGCAAGCTCCCTGATCCAGTCTGCGTCATAGCCACGGTCGGCAAGCAGCATTGACCCGGATTTCAGGCGAGACAGCAGTTTTCCGGCAAGTCGAACGTCATGGGCCTCACCGGGGCTCAGCGCCAGCCGTACCGGCAGACCATTGCCATCGACCACCGCATGGATTTTGCTCGTCAAGCCGCCGCGGGACCTTCCCATCGATTGGCACTGGTTCGTTGTGATGCAGGCTCCATGCTGATGCACGCGGACAATGGAAGTGTCGATCATCTGGACAGCAGCATCCCGGGCAGTGGCAAGCGCTTCTATGATGCGGCTCCAAACACCGGCCCGCCGCCACCTGACGAAGCGGTTGTAGCAAGTAGTGTAAGGGCCAAACGCCGTCGGCAGATCACGCCAGGGTGCTCCTGATCGGAGGACCCAGAAGATGTCATTCAGGACCGTCTGTCGTTCACCCGAGGAACGCCACGCGGCTTGTTCGGCAGCAACGGCTTGATGGCGGACCATTCATAGTCGGCGAGTTCGTAGCGCATGATTCGAGCCCCCAGTTCGAGAGTTTGAATCACGGCATCTCTGCCAAAACTCTCGAAAAATGACCGGACATGCAACCTCGCGGCGGGCGCTGGAATAAGTCGGCGCGCGTGGTAGACTTTCGGTCCTATCGGTCCAGAGTGGGTTGCACAAAATCCGGAGGGGCCGCGATGCAGCAAATTGCCGACTGGCTCGAAAAGCTCGGAATGTTCGAGTACGCGCAGCGTTTTGCTGAAAACGGGATTGGTTTCGCAGCACTTCGCCATCTGACTGATCAGGACCTTAAGGACATCGGCGTGCTGCTCGGGCATCGGCGCATAATGCTTGCGGCTATCCAGGAGCTTGGGAGCCCTGCCGTAGCTGAACGCGTTACGGCCGAGTTGAAGCCCCAAGATGCCGCCGAACGTCGCCAAGTCACTGTTATGTTCTCGGACCTTGTGGGTTCAACAGCACTTTCAGCACGCATGGACCCTGAAGACCTACGCGAGATCATTTCCGCGTATCAGAATTGCGTCGCCGACATCGTGCAGCGGTTCGGCGGCTTCGTTGCGAAGTATATGGGCGATGGGGTACTGGTGTATTTCGGGTATCCGCAGGCGCACGAAGACGATGCGGAACGGGCCGTCCGGGCGGGGCTGGAGTTGGTGGCTGGCGTAGGTGCTCTGAAGATTCGTGCGCCCCTGCAGACGCGTATCGGCATCGCAACGGGACTGGTGGTTGTCGGCGACCTCATCGGGTCCGGCGCTTCTCAGGAGCACGCCATAATCGGTGAAACGCCAAACCTTGCGGCACGTTTGCAGGGCGTTGCTGAGCCGAACAGCGTCGTCATTGCGGAGAGTACTCGGAAGCTGTTGGGCAATCTGTTCGAGCTTGAAGAATTTGGGCCGAAAGAACTCAAAGGTATCTCAGGCGCCGTAGGGGCATGGGCTGCGTTGCGGCCGGCTTCAGTCGAAAGCCGCTTCGAGGCCTTGCACGCGAACGGATTGACCGAGCTTGTTGGGCGGGACGAAGAACTCGAACTCCTGTTGCGACGCTGGTCCAAGGCAAAGAGTGGTGAAGGCCAAGTAGTGCTGCTCTCCGGCGAGGCTGGTATTGGCAAATCGCGGCTTACGGCGGCGCTGCTGGAAAGCATCGCTAACGAGCCGCATACCCGATTGCGCTATTTCTGCTCGCCGCAGCATACCGACAGCGCTTTTTATCCGATCATCGGCCAGATGGAACGGGCAGCACGATTTGCGCATGACGACGCGCTGGAAACAAAGCTGGACAAGCTCGATACAGTATTGGCGCAGACTTCAACCTCTTTGGAGGATACGGCGCTATTCGCCGACATGTTGTCGCTGCCGAAAGACGGACGCTACGCGGCGCTCGACATACCCTCCGAACAGCACCGCCAGCGGACATTTGAAGCGCTCGGGTCACAGGTGGAGGCATTGTCGCGCTCCACACCTGTGCTAATGATCGTCGAGGACGCACATTGGACCGATCCCACGAGTCAGGAAGCTTTCAGCGGGGTCGTTGACCGGCTTCGGACCTACCGTGTGCTGTTGATTGTGACGTTTCGTCCAGAGTTCGAACCGCACTGGCTCGGGCGGCCCTACGTCACTGCTCTCACCCTCAATCGGCTGGCGCAGCGCGAAATCGAGACGGTGATTGATCACATCGTGGGCAACCAGCTTATCTCGGCGAGCGTGCGGCAGGACATCATTGAGCGCACGGACGGGATTCCCCTTTTCGTGGAGGAGATGACGAAAGCGGTCCTGGAGACCAAGAGTGAGGGCGAAGCGCGGCGAACTACTACAGACAATATTCCGTCACCTGCGGCGGCGGTCCCCGCAAGCCTGCACGCCTCGCTTATGGCGAGGCTCGACCAGCTCGGGCCCGCCAAGGAGGTGGCCCAGATCGGTTCCGCGATCGGGCGAGAGTTCTCTCACACCCTGCTTTTTTCCGTTGCGAGCAAGCCGGAGCCAGAGTTGGCATCCGCCTTAGACCGTCTGATCTCCGCTGGCTTGTTGTTCCGGCAAGGTGTGCCTCCGTATTCCAGCTATCTATTCAAGCACGCGCTGGTGCAGGACGCTGCCTATGGCACGCTGCTGCGCCGAAGACGGCAAGAGTTGCATGCACGAGTTGCCACCACCTTGGAGCAGCATTTCGCAGATCTGGTCGATCGGCAGCCCGAGATACTGGCCCATCATCTGACGGGTGCCGGACAGGCGGAACGGGCCTCTGATCAATGGCTAAAAGCGGGCCAGTTTGCGGCTTCCCGCTCCGCGTATGCCGAGGCGGTCAGTCATTTCGATCGTGGTTTGTCCCTGCTGCCATCTCTCTTGGATGCGCAGCGCGATCGGCAGGAGATCAAGCTGCAACTCGCTAAAGGCGTGTCTCTAAGTAACGCCAACGGCTTCTCCTCGGCCGAAGCAGCAAAAGCGCACGCTCGTGCGCACGAGCTTTCCGATAAGATAGGGGACATCGATTCTCAGTTCACCGCGATATGGGGGTTGTGGACTTTCCGACGCACGTCGGATTGGAATGCGGCGCGCCAGCTTTCAGATAGGCTCCTGAGCCTGGTCGAAAAGAGTAATAATGTCGGCCTTCGGCTCGAAGCTCATCATACGGGTTGGACAACACATTTCTTCTGCGGCGAACTTGCTCCGGCGCAGGAACATTGCGAGAAGGGCCGAACCCTTTATGAGTTCGAGCAGCACCGGACGCACGCACACATCTACGGCCACGACCCCGGAGTCTGTGCAGGAACGCTAGGTGCCTGGAGCGCCTGGCTGCTCGGCTACCCTGACACGGCGCTCGCTCGCGTGAATGACGCGTTGGCGCTTGCGGAACGGGTGAACCATCCCTTTAGCCTTGCTATGGCGCATCTGCATGCGTCGATATTGCACCAGTTCCGACGTGACTCAGCTTCGGTGCTGCAGCGCATTGAGAGCGCAGAGACCCTAGCGGCTGAGAAGCGCATTGCCTTGCCGCTCGATCCACGAGTCCTCCGCGGCTGGGCGTTGTTGGCACCGGATAGGATTGAGGCGGCGATTGCCTCCTACCACGCCGCGCTTGCTGATCCGGCGAAGCAAGGCACGATCCAGTACGCTCCCTATAGCTTTGCGCTTTTTTGCGAGGTGCTTTGTCGCACGGGAAACTACCCCGGCGGAGCCGAAGCCCTGACGGGTGCTGCTGCCATTGCGGAACAAAGCGGCGAGCACTGGTGGGATGCGGAAATCTCTCGGCTGCGAGGGTTGGTGGCATTATCTCGCGGCCAGCTCGGAGGGAGCAAATGGCTGTTGAAGTCCCTACAGACCGCTCGGCAACAACGGGCGAAATCACTTGAGCTCCGGGCAGCGACGAGCCTTGCCCGCTTATTGCGCGATGAGGGCAAACGCACCGCGGCACGTGATCTTCTGGCTCCGGTTTACGGCTGGTTCACTGAAGGGTTCGACACGCTCGATTTGAAAGAGGCCAAGGCGTTGCTCGATGACTTGGCGTCGTGAACCAGTCCAATGGTCTAGCGACTTTCGAGCTTGGCCCATCGCGACATATTGCGCTGCCGCACGAAGTCGGTTGCTTATAGGGGCAAAGCAGATATTGCCTTAGTCGCATCACGCCACCGGGTTTATGGGTACACGGCCTTCTGTAATGGGCCCGATGATGTCAAGCCTCCCGAGTGAACGTCACGCCGCCGAACTCATGCTTCTGTCCGTGGTCAACGCCTGGTCGCCACATCATGCTGTCAGAGGGAGCGGTGAGCCTATCTAGATACGCGTGGTTCGTCAGATGACGGCCACTGGGCGTGTAACGGCTTCACCGGATCCACCGTCCCGGCGACGGGACTTCGGGCACCGGGCTTCAGTTCAGCCCGGTTGCGTTCTTGATCTCCTCCACGTCTTCTATGCCGCGATCGGCCCCGCTTCGGTCCATCGGTAAGTTGTGCCGTCGACCCAGATCCGATGCAGGATCACTGCGAGCTTACGTGCCAGAGCGACTTTTGCGCGCTTCGAACCTCGCCGCTTGGCGACGTCCATCCCCCAACGCTTGAGTTTTGAGAACCGCGTGATGCGCGATAGCAGAACGTTGGCAGCCTCATACAACACCGTGCGCACTATCTCGTCTCCGGCCAGCGTGATCCCGCCCGTGACGTCCTTTTCTCCTGATTGGTATTTCTTTGGCGTGATCCCGAATAGCGCGCCTGCTGCCTTCGATTTTACGATGCGATGAGGATCATCAATCGCCGATTTGTAGGTGACGGCGATTTGACGCCGACCGTCCGAGAGCAACTTGTAACTTCGCACCGCACCATGCTTGACTTGATAGACATACACAGCGGGCTCTTTTTCACCGAAGATTCCGGTGTCTTTTCGGTATTTAAATTCGCTGAGGCCGATAATTGATACGCACAAACATCGGTCATTCCTCTTCCACATCAAATCCTTTGAATAATCCTTTGCCACCAAGTCGTTCGATGAGCGACCATATCATTCCATGTCCCTTAGATCATTGTACCAAAGGACAAGGTCAGGTTGCTGGCGCCCCCGGCCGCAATGTTGCGTTTCGAGGAGCTTGCGCGCGGACGCCTCCGGGTCTGCATAGGGTCGTTCTGCGGTGTGCTTCTAGATTTTTGCGGTTAGCGCGGTGGCGCTCATAACAGAGCCGACGTGCCGTATTCCCGATCTATCCAAGAGGGCGGAGTGAAACTTTTGGTCCCATGGGCTATTGCGCTACGTGAGCCAAATTTGTTGTTTGGGAGGCCGCATATGGCCAATTCTGTTCGCCCATGGACCTCGGAAGACCTTGAGACGCTCAAGGCGATGGCCGGGAATCACCGGCGCGAAGAGATAGCTGCTGAATTGAACCGAGGCGTCTCGTCGGTGGCTGTTAAAGCGCATCAGCTTGGTATCTCTTTGCGATACCACGCCGTGCCAAAGCGTCGACCTTCAACAACCGAGTCAGCGCCGGGCCATTGACTCGATTGTTTTCGAACCTGCGTTGCCCTCTTCGACCTGGAGCGGAAGTTCGCCACCGTCAGGCGACACCGCGCAAGGGCAGAGCCAGCTGCATGTCGAGGCGCTGTGTGGCGTTGGCGGCGATGAAGTCTTGCGGCGCAGATGAGATCTCAGTGTCGGCTGCGCGCTGAGCCAGGACGTCGGCGACGTCGGAAGTCGCATCGCGGGACCACCCCTCGACGGGATTGAAGGATACGATTCGAACCGGATAGGCGTACTGGCCGGACAGGAGATTTTGCAGGATGATCTCGACGTCGGTGTCAGTCTCGTCGGTCTCGCGCCAGGCGCAACCGGCACGCGCGCCGAAGTCTTCAAGCACCAGATAGATATCGCGGTCGAGGCGGTCGGCCGTATAATTTGGCTAAGTTCATCGCGCTGTCGGAAAGCGTCGCCCGGCAATGTTCGGCGATCTGCCATCCGTCGATGCCTCCGGGCAGCTTGACGTCCGTGATGAGAACGTCGGTGATTCGCCGCCCGTGCCACGCCAATGCCTCTTCGCCGTCAGCCACATGGATGACCTCGTACTCTTCCTCTCGCAAAGCGTCCACCACGAACTGCTAGTAATACTGTTAGTGCTAGAGCATTCAACTTGCTCCAGCGATACGGCTTATCAATGGCCGAGGGTTCGCTTCGAGAAAGTCTCGCGAAAATCAAGGCATGAACGCCTGTGTAGTCGCCGCAGAGAGCACAACGAGCGGAGGGCTGATTGTTCTCAGACTGACGCCGTTGAGCAGTGGTCAGGAAGATCGCCAGTTAGACGTTTGTTGGTTGGAGTTGCTACCTAAAATCATCGTCGACAGCGCAGAACGTGCGATTGATCTCAGTTCATGCGGAACTTCAACAATGCACGGGTTTGGAACGCCACGTCACAAAGCCTGTTGTCCTTTCAGAAATGAACGTTGTGGTCGCACCCCCATTTTCGTGGAGCGTCAGATGAGCAAACGCAAACCGGCGACGGCGCCGAAGCGCGCCCGGAATCCGAAAATGACCGCGCGGGCCCAACGGAACAAGCAGAGCATTGTTAGAAGCCCGACAGAGAATTTACTTCGCTCTGTTGCGGCAGTCTCGATTGAACCGCCTCCTGAGCTTCATGATCCTAAACACGAGGTTCCTATCATTGAGCCTCGGGTGGATGCCTTACCAAATGACCTCAGTCAGAGAATGACGGATAGCGATCCAACGAAAGGCTTTGCTTTAGCGACGGCAAACATGCAGGCGTATCAAGGGAAGCTTCTTGAGATAGCCGAGGCCAACGCGCAATTTGCTTTTGAATTCGGCCTGAGACTTGCGACGATCAGGTCACCAACTGAATTTTTCGGCGTCATTACGGAGTTTACAAGCAGACGGGTCGATATGTTCGGGCAGCATTCGAAAGAATTGGCGGCATATCCGTTCTGGCGCATCAAGCGCCCCCGAGAGCTCACGGCTCTGCCGGGACGATAACTGAAGCCGTACCCGCTGCGGAAAAGGATGGACGCAAACGCGGATTTCGAAAGGGGCGATGCCGCCGCGCCTTGCGTGCGTTAGGATCCTGCATGGAAAGGGTGACCGGCTCATCGAGGCCAACCAGTCGCGCCGTGTCCTGAAGTGGCCCTGGACCGAACCCCGCTGATCCTGTTGTCATACGTCTATCGTGGTAGAGCAGACGTGGACCCGCGCTCGCTTCGACGGTCGGTTGTGACCCATTGCGGGCGTTAGCGTTCGAGCGTTTTGAAGAACAATCTTTTAAGCCTGTACTTCGGACCTCGCGCATTGTCCTCTTCCGTGCGACTGTTAGGGAATAAGCGGACATCGCGAATTATGTGTAGACGCCCCAGCGCCATTCCGGCCTAAGTTCCTAAATCTTACATTTGACCGGTCGACGCGCCGATCGCTTAACGAGCGGCTCTTTTCTCCGGGTCGTCCCGGCGCTGCGCCATCTCTGTGTTTCGATCGAGCTGCGCACGCTCGCTGCGGCGCATCCTTCCCGTCTTTATGACGCCATAGAGAATTGTGCCACCCAAGATGAAGGCGCCGATAAACATCATCCAGAGCGCCGTCACCGAGGTATCGCCGAGTAGCATTCCGACGCCACTGTTTCCCATTTTCGCTCTCGCTGTTTTGTCTGGAGAACCAAACCCGCATTGGAGCGGAGGTTCCCTGTTTCGTTCCTATTGTACGGTCTCGCGCTTAGGCACAATTCATGAGGCCCGATGTTAGAAACGAATGGAGGACCACCCGGCCGAACAAACTGAGGGCGATGTGCTGGACAAACTCCGGCGCCATATCCGCATTTTGGTCGATATCGGTCGTCTTTCGGTTGAAGAGGCCGGAACAGAACGCTTCTTGGACCAAGCGGTGCTGCAAATTGCCCGAGCCGTGGAAATCGACCACGTTAAGGTGCTTCAATATCGTCCAGACACGTCCGATCTTCTGTTGATTGCGGGAGTCGGCTGGAAGGATGGTGCCGTCCGCACCGCCACGCTGTCGGCCGACCTCCGCTCGCCGCCTGGCCGCGCTTTCCAAACGGCCGAGCCTGTCAGCATCAGAGATTTCGCCGAGCAGAACGAATTTGTTTGTTCCGAGTTCTTGGCGGAGCACAGCATTGTGGCTGTCAGCAACGTCCCGATCCTCATCGGCGGCGCCGCATGGGGCGTGCTGGAGGTGGACAGTACAAAGCCGAGAGACTTCTCCCAGGATACGACCGAGTTTCTGACCGCCGCCGCCGCGCTGATAGGTGCTGTGCTGCGTCGCGGTGCGCAACCGGACGAACATGCAAGCCTTATGGCTGCGGTCGCGGAAGCTAAAAAGGGGCAGATCTTGCTTCGAGAGATGCAACATCGGGTCAAGAACAATTTTCAACTCGTCCTGTCCTCGATTTCCATCCAGAAGCGCCGCTATCTTGATCCAGAATCACACCGCGCTCTGGACCACGTGGCCAGCCGCATCAACGCCATCTCGCTCGCACATGATCAGCTTGCCCCTCGCCAAGAGGGGCAGATCGTTAGACTTTCCCATTACATCCGGGCTCTTTGCAGCGCGATCCGCAATCAGGTGGATGAGGTTGAAGTCGACGTCGAATGCGACGAGCTCGAATTGGCGATCGACCGGGCCCTCCCGGTTGGCCTCATTTTGAATGAGACTGCGATGAACAGCATCAAGCATGCGTTCGGTGCAGAGGGAGGCAGGATCAGCGTAAGTTTGGTGGGAGGCGTCGGCTACGGCGAGGCCCGATTGACAGTGACTGACAACGGTCGCGGCATTCAACATCCGAACAAAAACGGGTCGGGCCTTAAGCTGATTACCTCTCTGGCGAGACAAATTGGCGGTACCGTCAACCAGACCAGCAGCGACGCGGGTACAACAACAACGCTTACATTCCCTTTGATAATGTAAAGTGGGACCTGCTGAGCAGGCACGGGATAGGCTGCGCCTCAGCTATCGCGGGCCGGGTCGGCCGATGGTACACCTGCGGACCGAGCAAAGCCCCATATCGTCGCCGAGGTGGGTAGTCGGGTTGTGGCCCTTAGCCGCAGGTCGATTGAGCGCGTGTCATGTCGGCTGTCAGGCAGACCGGACACCGATCCAACTTGGCGTCCACCGCTGATTTCGAACCCATGCGGCAATCGACCGCAGAGAAGCGGATGTAACCTTCACGACAACAACGCTAGACCAGACCGCCCGTTTAGAGCGCTAAATGTTTTTCGTCATCCTCTTGAAACGTTTTTGCTCGTGACAGATTTTTTGGACGCCGCAGACGTGGCGGCCGGGGCGCCTTCGGGGCCCCGCAATCAAGGCGGGCGCCGGAAGGTGTCCGGTGCCAGCTCGTACCCAGCTTGCTCTTTGGAGGATTTGGCTATGAGGTATGATTGGACTCCCCTGTGGAGGTCGACCATTGGGTTCGACCACCTGTTTGACGTTCTCGACGAGGTCCAGCGGACTGACCTTGCCCCGCGGGTTTAATCCAGTTTGAAGTTCGTTCTGGCCCACGACAAGGACCAGAGCATGAAGCGCAGCCGCTTTTCGGAAGAGCAGATCATCGGGATCTTGAAGGAGCATGAGGCCGGCGTGTCGGTCGCCGATCTGTGCCGCAAGCATGGCGTCAGCGACGCCAGCATCTACAAATGGAAGGCCAGGTTCGGCGGGCTGGAGGTCTCGGAGGCCAAGCGGCTGAAGACGCTGGAGGACGAGAACACGCGGCTGAAACGGTTGCTGGCCGACGCCATCTGGACAACGCAGCCTTGAAGGACCTCGTGGGAAAGAAATGGTGACGCCCGCGGCCAAGCGGAAAGCTGTCGCCCATCTCCGAGACGCCTTCGGGATGAGCGAACGGCGGGCGTGTAAAGCCATCGGCTGCTGTCGCATGACCATGAGATACCAGACGACCCGGGCGGACGATGCCGGTCTTCGCCAACGCATGAGGGCGATCGCCCAGGAGCGCCGCCGCTTTGGCTATCGGCGCCTCCACGTTCTGCTCAAGCGGGAGGGCTATGTGATCAACCACAAGAAGCTGTTCCGGCTCTACCGGGAAGAGAAGCTTGCGGTGCGTCGCCGTGGCGGCCGCAAGCGGGCGATCGGGACCCGGGCGCCGATGACGGTGCCGATGGCGCCGAACGACCGCTGGTCGCTCGACTTCGTATCGGATCAGCTCACCGATGGTCGCCGCTTCCGTATCCTCACCGTGGTCGACGACTGCACCCGCGAGTGCCTGGCGCTGGTGGCCGATACCTCGCTCTCGGGCCCCCGGGTGGCGCGGGAGCTGGACCGGCTGATGATTGAGCGCGGCAAGCCGAAGATGGTGGTCAGCGACAACGGCAGCGAGCTCACC
Organism: Bradyrhizobium sp. 956_D2_N1_4; assembly: GCF_052076025.1. NCBI lineage: Bacteria > Pseudomonadati > Pseudomonadota > Alphaproteobacteria > Hyphomicrobiales > Nitrobacteraceae > Bradyrhizobium > Bradyrhizobium sp. 956_D2_N1_4. Next base: position 8,474,926 of record NZ_CP197237.1, read on the forward strand.
AGCAACGCCATCCTGACATGGGCTGATCAGAGCCGCGTGGCATGGCACTACATCGCGCCGGGCAAGCCCATGCAGAATGCCTTCATCGAAAGCTTCAACGGCCGGCTGCGCGATGAACTGTTGAACGAGACGCTGTTCACGTCGTTGGCCCAGGCCCGCGTCGCGCTCGGATGCTGGCGGGCCGATTACAACGAGGCACGACCACACTCGCAGCTCGGATGGAAGACGCCGTTCGCCTTCACCTGCCACCCGCGCCGGGAGCCGGCGCTGCGCTATGCCGAGGGCTCCGCGCCGGCTCCCGCCGCTGCCACCGTCCAACCGGGCAAATCCAACAGCCGGGGCGAACTCAGGACTGGATAAAACTTGGGGGCAAGGTCAGGACCTCTGAAGAGACCTATCCCCCCTATAACATCGAGCGGCTCGACGAGAACCGCTTCCAAATCTCGGTGGCGCTCGCCGGATTCACACCGGACGAGGTGGGCCTTACGGTGGAGCAGAATGTCCTGACGTTGGAAGGCCATAAGGCCGAGAAGGACGAGAAGAGCTTCCTGCATCGCGGAATGTCGACACGGTCATTCAAGCGCCAGTTCACCCTGGCTGACCACGTTGAAGTCAAGGGCGCGCACTTCGAGAATAGTCTGTTGGTCATCGAGCTTCAACGCGAGATTCCCGAGGCCATGAAGCCGCGGCGCATCGCCATCGCGGGCGCAAGCGCCGGGCAGGTCAAGCAGATCGAAGGCAAGGCCGCCTGACCAACCCGCGGCCTGGTTCCGATCGCCGCCGCGCGGGTGATCCCGCGCGGCCACCCTAATGCGTCTTACGATGGGTAGGAGCTTTAGCCATGCGGACGACGCCCACACACGATAACGTTTTCGATTTAAATGCTCTTCTTCACCCGGCACGGTGTTCTCGCATCCGCGCGAGGTCGTCGCTGACCCGAATTTGAGTCTGGCCGAGAAGCGGGCCATCCTCGCGTCATGGGCTTCTGACGCCTCGGCGATCGCGTCCTGTCCAGCGTTACGCTCGCCGGACGGACTAAAGGCGCCTGTTCATATCGACGAAATTCTGGAAGCGCTACGCGCGCTAGACGGGAACGGTCCGCGCAACCCGCCGGGCGGCAAGCTCATGCGTCTGCGCTGGGCCGAGCGTCGCGCGGCGGCGTGAGCGAGGGGTCTGCAAGTGATTCCATGACTGACGTCACACAGTTGATTCCAGGTCGCTTCTATTGGGTCCTTGTGCGCTCAAGCACGAAACATCCCGAGTGGCAGGCGACACGCTTCGCCGGCGCTACCTGCCAAGGCGACGGCGCCAAGTGGGACTTCATCGGCTTCAATAGCGACGTCGGTCATCTTTTCGTCGAGGTCGTCGACATCGGCTCAGAAATACTGTCTGTCTAAACGCTCGCGTTAATATGCCTAGGAAGCCAAGCGACCGCGCAGCTATCGATCCACTGCGCGGATTCCCTGTTTCTGTACAACCGCTGCGGCCCTGCCCTTTCTGCGGCGGTTCGGAGGTTTGAATCAACAGCAACATCGATCCAAAATTCGTAGTATGTAAGAAATGTTCGGCTTTCGGCCCCAATGCGCCACCGTTAAGTAGGCGGCCGAGCATTGGAACAAACGCACCGCCCCCTAAAGCGAATACGTGGCGGAACTTGTTTCTCTTTCGGAACGGTATGGCGTTCTTGCGGGCGGCGAGCCAGACCAGCTAGCAAATAGGAAGTAGGCCAATTACCAGCCGAGCCGCGCCCACAGGGCACCAAGCAGCACGAGCAGGGCGAGCCAGCCCAGCATGACGACCATGCCGCGCGCGAACCGGCTCTTCACCTCACCGCGCCGAGCAGCTCGGGCCGTGACACCAGCACTGCGGCCGCGCCCACCAGCAGCAGCATCGACGAGACCATGATGGCCGCGTCAGGCGGCCAACCGGCCGCAATCCCTGAAGGTCGAGGTTTCCTCGGAAGAACTCATCCTCAATGGAAAGATCGATCTTGCCGATCTTGTCATGGTGATCGCCGGCTCGGTTGCTGGCGGGCCTTAGCCTAAGAGCATCGCCTTCAGTTTCAGCGCGTCGGCAGGCGCCGCGCTCTTCTGGTCGTTGTCGAAATAGACATAGACATCGCATCCTTGTCGTTTCCAGGATTCGATGCGCCGCGTCCATTGCGTCAGCGTCGGCCTTCCATAGTGGCCGTAGTAGCGACCGCTTGGACCGTGGCCGCGTACATACACAAAATCCGCTGTGCGCTTCCACGGCGCGGGCGCGTCGTGATGATCCGAGAGGCAGAGCGAGATGTTTTGGTCAGCCAGCATTCGCAGGATGCGGGGTTGATACCAGCTCGGGTGGCGAAATTCGAAGCTATAGCGCCGCTTCTTCGACAGCAGTTTGAAGAAAGATGCGAGCCTGTCGGCATTCATCTCGAATTGCGGTGGCAGCTGAAACAGGATCGGCCCCGCCTTGCCGCGTAAAAAGGACATGCGATCTTCCAGCAGCTCGAGGCTGTTTTCGCTGGTGTAAGACAGGCGCTTCCAATGCGTGATAAATTTGGACGCTTTCCAGGTGAAGACGAAGTTTTCGCCGGTCTGCTCCCGCCATGCCTTCACGGCTTGCGGTGTCGGCGTTCGGTAGAAGACGCCGTTGAGCTCCGTCGTCTCGAATTGGCTGGCATAGTAGCGAAGTTGCTCTTTCAACGGCAATCCCTCCGGGAAGAAAGGACCGCGCCAGGAGTCGTAATGCCAGCCTGAAGTACCGATCAGGATGCGTGCCATTTCTGCGAGCCATCATTGGTCGAGAGAATTCAAAGTCTTGGTGCCAGCGAAGAACGCTTGTGCAGCAAATACGTTGCTCGGTTTGGAGCCAGCGAGTTGCCAAGGTCGATCCCTCCGATCACGATCGGCAGCTTCGCGAGGTGCGGTAGGAACGAGCTCAAATAGAGTGGTTGGCATCATACCTATGACCTATCCACTCGGCCCCCCGCTCTGTTACGGGGGTTCTTTCTTTTATCGTGTCGTGGCGAAATGCGGCGTCGCGAGGAAGTCGCGGCCTTGATCGCTAGCGCCGCTTCGCCGCGCGGTGGCGCCAGTTGCCAGCACCCTTGCGAGCTGCAGCATCGACGATTAACGGCCGGTCAATTCGCTTTCCTGCGTAGTTTCCAGCGTTTTGATCGAACAGGGATCGAGGACTTCCCCTAGCGTTCTCTCGCCTTGGGTAGGGATGCCGTGTGCAGTAAGACCGGGCCGACTAGCGGGCCAGACGCTTGATGGTCTTCGCCGCACGGTTCGGACCGTGCCACCCGAGAAATTTCAGTTCCTTGTTTTCCAGCGCATTCGTCGCCCGAAAGAACTGCTCAAGGTCGTCGCGCGCATGGGAGGGGAGATTACGGATATCCTTGAGATCCGTTTCGAGCGGTGACCGGTCTGGTACCGCAAAAACCCGGTCGTTTTGTTCCTTCTTGCCCTTGCTCCTTTGTTCGACTTCGAGAATGCCGACCGGACGACAGCGCAGCACGACGCCCGGATAGGTCTGCGCGTCATGCAGGATTAGCACATCCAGCGGATCGCCGTCCTCGGCCTTGGTCGAGGGAATGAAGCCCCAATCGTAAGGATAGGTCAGACCCGCCATCAGCGGCTTTGCCAGGGTAAAAACACCGTGCTTGGGATCGAAATCGAGCTTGCACGAGCTTCCCCGCGGCGTCTCGACAACGGCGAAGATGTTGTCGTCGTCGATCCAGCTCGGCAGTTTTGTCACATTGGTCATGGCGACAGTCGATCTCGGCATCGACAAATGGGTACGGGCCTGTCGAAATCAGGCGCCAGACCCGGGGGCGGCGATCAAGCGGCGGTTGAGGCCTTCTTGTTAACGCCCTTGCGCAGCGCGACTGTGTTGAGCTTGGTGTTGGCCGCCTTCTCCTCGTTCAGGTTCGTGGTCAGGAAGCGCACGATATCGTCATGGCCGAGCTCTTCCGCCCACGCGATCAGCGTGCCGTAGCGGCATATCTCGTAATGTTCGACCGCCTGCGCGTTAGCGACGATCGCCGCATCGAGTCCCCCCGTGTCTTCGATCTCGCCGGCCGTCTCATCCGCTTCCTTGATGAGGCCGTCAATGGCGGGACATTGCGTGCCGCCCGGCGACTTGCCCAGTTTCTCAAAGGCCTTCTCGAGACGCTCGACCTGCTTGTTCGTCTCTTCGAGATGGCCCTTGAAGCCCGTGATCAGATCCCGGTTGGTGGCCTTGTCGATCATTTTCGGCAACGCCTTGAGGATCTGCTGCTCGGCATAATAGATGTCCTGCAAGCCGTGCAGCAGCAGATCATCCATCGTCTTGATGTCTTTTGTGAATAGTCCCATGACGTCACTCCTTGATCTCAAAGCGATGGAACGGCGCGCATTGGGCTTTGTTCCTCGCACTTTGCGGCAGCCGGCCGCATGGGGTGGGGCGCCGCACTGACCGTCCGTCTGCGAAGGGCGCGGAGGCGGCTTCCAGCCGCAGGAGGAACTGCGGCACCGAGCGGGTGTTTTGCTTCAGTATGGTGAGCACTTCGCTATGGATGGCGACCGAGATACTGCCGGCGGCGGGCGCGCTGAAAGGCGGTGTGCATTGCGATGTGGCCGTTGTCGGCTCCGGGATCGCAGGAATCTCGACCGCCTACGAGCTTTGCAAGCGCGATCAGTCGATCATCGTCATTGATCGCAAGGGCATCGTCAGCGGCATGACAGCGCGGACTTCGGCGCACTTGGCGCCGCTCTGATTAGAAAGCTTCGTGGTGCTGAGAACGCGAAACTCGTCTACGAAAGCCAGGCCGCCGGCGTCGACCGGCCGGAGCTGACGTTCACTCTGAAGATTAGGTCGACGTTCTCTGCGTTCTCTTACTTTGGTCACATGCTTCGCTCGTATCCTGCAACCCCGACGCGGCTCTGCTGGCCGGATCGAGGTTTGAATTCGAATGAGCCGTGGAATCTTCAGATTTTGGCTATCTCGCGGGGACCTGGAGTTGGCTGTTTGCCAGCACGTCCTTAAATGCTGACTTTTTCTGTGTCCCGTCGAATGCAGGCGAAACGATGAAGCAGGTCTTCTCGATGCTATCGCAATTGGTGGCTCTCAGCACGACTACGGGCTCGCTGCTGACAACCCTTGAAGTTCGCCTCCAATAGGGCTGTTAGCGACGATCTCGGTTTCGCGGCCGGATCGGGTTTGATAGCTTGCATAGCTCGGCCCTTGCCGCCCCAATCCGATGGGGCGGCTGCCTGTTGGTCGAGATGCGCCAACCGTAACCATATTAACCGACACCGTCCTCGCTTCTAATGGCAAGACGTCTTGCTCAGGACTTGGACGGTGCGCCGGTCGTCGCAGCCGGTGGTGGCGGCGGGTTCTGGGGGCGAGCTTCGCGGCCATCACTTCTAGAACCGCGATCGTGTCCCGCTCGGTCGTACCGTCGCTTCGCCACAGGCCTTGTCCAGGTGCGCGGACGAAACTCGTCGCCCCGCCGAACCTGTCGGTGAGCTCCTGCAGGAAGTTGTCGAACCATTCCGTGGAAACCGGCTCGCCCTTGCCGGTCTGCGTCGGAACGAGGATCTGTACGACATAGGAATGATTCATAAGAGGGGCCTGGCCCGGCCGTTGGCCGGCCAACTGGCGAGAAGCGTTTCGGTCGTGACGCATTCCACCTGCTGGCCGAACCGGTTCATGTAGATGTTCATCATGGAATCATGCGTTTCGTCTGCCGAGCTGCAGAGCGCATCGGCGATGAGGATCACGCGGAAGCCCCAGTCGACCGCGCCCAATACGGTCGCGAGCACGCAGACGTCGGTTTCGCCGCCTGTGATGACGACCGTTTCGACGTCGGCTTCGCGAAGCTGCGCGTGAAGCGCGCTCCCGGTCCAAGGCGAATAGACGTGCTTGTCGAAAGGTGCGCGCGGGCGGCACGAAGCGGGCGAGTTCCGGTACCAGGTCCACCATTTCTGGCCCGAGCTTATCGATGGTCATCGAACTCCAGCGTTCGTAGTAGCGCCGCCACATGCCGGCGCCCTGGCCTGGGCTTTGCGCCGGAATGAACCGCGTGAAGATTGTCCGCTCGGGATGGGCGGAGGTGATTGCGACGACGTTCGGCAGGACGAGCGGCAACCACGGCATCGTCCAATCCGTGCCTCCCGCGAACATCCGCTGCATGTCGACGCAAAGATGAACCGCATTCCGGGGAGCGCCGTAGCGGAGGTCGTCACCTTTCGTCATGGCCCTTTCCTCAAAAGTCAGCTCCAACGGAGGTGTAGAGGCTTTGGTTCCTCCGGGCCTGCCAACGGGCTACAGCGAAGGAAGACGCTTCTGACATCCGTCGGGCAGGATGGCGCGCGCAAGATCGCCGGCTGCCACCTGTCCGCCAGCTCGCACCACGCCCAAGACGCCGCATCTGAATGCAGGGTCCGTTTTTGCCGACGACACGACCTGCCTTTTTAGGCCGGTCCTGAAGCGTTCGATGAGCACGCAGGGCGTCCGCAGCCCGGTCAGCTCGACGACCGCCGTAGGCCCGAGTTCGATGCGCGTGCCGAGCGGCATCTTTTCAAGGTCCAGGCCGGCCGTGGTGATGTTCTCGCCGAGTTGTCCGGGCCCTATGTCGTAGCCCGCCTCACGGACAGTCGCGAAGAGCTCGCTTGGAATGAGGTGGACTTGACGTAGGTTGGGCAGACGAGGGTGTCGCCGAGCAGCGTACCTGTGCCGCACATATTCGCCGGCGTGGGCGTCGCCGTCGACGCCGTGCCCTTTCACCAGCGTAATGCCGTCCTGCACCGGCTTGCTGAAGCGGTGTTCGCCGTCGGCGGCCACTGCCACGACCGCGCCCTCGATGGTGTCCCTCACGATCGGGGGGCCCCCACCGTGTCCGCCATCTTGGCGCCTCTGGTGCCGAGCGGCTTAGGATGTCCCGTCGTGGTGTCGCGCGCCGTCTGGTGCTCCATCTCCGCGTTGAGCTCGGCTCCGAGTAGGATCACGATCGCCGAGATCCAGAGCCACGTCATGAAGCCGATGACCGCGCCCAAGGACCCATAGGTGGCATTAAAGGTGCCGAAGTTCGCGGCGTAGAAAGAAAACAGGCCGGATGCCGCAACCCAAAGCAGGGCCGCAGCCGCACTGCCCCAAGTGATCCATGTCCACCGCGGCGCCTGGCGGCTGGGGCCGAACCGGTAAATGCAAGCCAGGGCAAAGGCCAGACCGACGAAGAGTGCAGGCCAGCGCCCGATCCGGACAAGCAGGTCCGTCGCGTTTGACATTCCGACGTACTGCAGGACCACGGGGATGACGACGACGGCGCCAAGCGCCGCCACGACGAAGGCGATTGCGCCGATGGTGAATCCCAGCGACATCGCATTCAGCGTGAAGAAACCGCGTTTCTCTTGCTCGCCGTAGACGATGTTCAGCGTATCGAACAACGACTTCATGGCGGCGTTCGCGCTCCAGAGCGAGATCGCAAGCCCGATCGCGAAAGTGAAGCCCAGGGTTCGGTCGCCCTTCGTTGCGACACGCGTCAATTGCTCTCGCGCCACTTCGACGGCGCCCCCCGGAATAAAGCCCGAAACGTCGTCGAGGTGCTTGGCGATGCTGCCAGGATCGGAGAACAGACCGTAGATGGCGACGAGCGCCGCGATGGCAGGAAAAATAGCGAGAAGGCTGTAGTAGGTCATGCCGGCGGCGAGCGCGAGGACGCGGTGATCGCCGATATTGCCATAGACCCGCCAGAGGATATCCTTCCATCCTCGGGCCGGGATCTCTGCGGGCGAACTCGCTTGGCGTCCCCGGTTTCCGTCTTCGGTCGCAATTTCGGCGGGCGAGGCGTGTCTGTCGGCTTCCGCGGTTTCGGGAAATGCTTCGCCCTTTTCCGGCTTGGCAACCCGGTCGGGCGGTGCGATGCGATCCCACAGAAAGGCTATCGCCATAAGACCTAGGGCTGCCGCCAGGCTCCATCCGGTGCCATCCGGGCGTCGGGATACAATCTTTGCGGGTTCCGCCATCACATCCTCCGCGACTTCAATCTCACCGCGGAGGTTGAGTTCCTGCTCGCAAGGCTCGTCAGCTTCGCAGCGATTTCAGCGGCAGCGAAATCCGGACGCTGAGACCTTCGGGTCGCCAGTCGCGCTCGATCTCCCCGCCGATCCGCTCGATCGTGATTTCGACCAGCTTCGTGCCGAAACCCGTGGTCTCGGGAGCATCGACCCCGCAAGCGCCGCTCTCGGTCCACTCGATCAGGACCCGGTCCGCTTCCGCCGCCCAGGTGACGGTCACGCTGCCCCCTTCGTGGCTCAAGGCACCCGGTTACGCGAAGATCACCCGCGACCTCAACGAGCGTCGGCGCTCCGCCGAAACCTTGGCCGAGAGCGAGGAGCGCTTCCGCCTGCTCGTCGAGGGTATCGCCGATGAGGCGATCTACATGCTCGATCCCAAGGGCCATATCTCGAGCTGAACAAGCGCCCGTGCGCAGCGCTTCAAAGGCTATGCCGCCGAGGAAGTTCTTGGTCAGCACTTCAGCCGGTTCTACACCCCGGAGGACCGCCAAGCCGATCTGCCATCCAAAGTCCTTGCAACCGCGGAACGAGAAGGTTGGTTCAAAAGCGAGGGCTGGCGAGTCCGCAAGGACGGCAGCCAGTTCTGGGCGCACGTCGTGGTCGACCCGATTCGGGATCCGACCGGCAAGTTGATCGGTTTCGGCAAGATCACCCGCGACCTGTCGGAGCGTAAAGAGGCCGAGGAGAAACTGTGGCATACTCAGAAGCTGTTCCGGCTCCTTGTCCAGGGCGTCACCGACTACGCGATCTATCTGCTGGATACCCAAGGCAACATCGTCAGTTGGAACGCCGGCGCGGAGCGCATCAAGGGGTATCAGGCTCACGAGATTGTCGGTCAGCATTTCTCCCGTTTCTACGCGCAAGAGGACGCCGCCGCAGGTGCGCCCATGGAGGCGCTCGCCACCGCGTTGCGCGAAGGCAAATTCGAGCGCGAGGGGCCGCGCCGGCGCAAGGACGGGTCGTCGTTCTGGGCCCACGTCGTGATCGACCCGGTATACGACGCCGATGCAGGAGGCTTGCCATTCCGCGCACCGTCTCGACGACATCGACCGCTACGATCTCGAGATCCTGCTTGCGGGCGAAGGCCAGCAGGCGCTGCGCGTCGGGGCCCTCGCGGATCCGAATGCGCAAGACTTGTCGGCCGGCGACTATGTCCGGATTTTCGTGACGGACACCAGTAGTGGCATGGACAGCAAGACCCTCGCCCGGGCCGTCGAGCCGTTCTACACCACCAAGGGGGGCGGACGCGGAACGGGCCTGGACTGCCGATGGTGCATAGCGTCGCGGCGCAGTCCGGCGGCCGCCTTACCTTGAAGAGCGTCAAGGGCAAGGGTACGACCGCCGAAATCTGGTTACCTCGCGACACCAGTGGACAGGTATCGCGACCTCACGGGGGAATGGATCGGCAAGCCGAGGTCAGCCCGACGGCGAAAGCGTTGATCGTGCGTGTCGTAGATGACGACCCGCTGGTTCTGCATAAACGACGGTGGCTTTGGAAGACGCTGGTCACGAACCGGATCGAATCTTCGTCAGGCCAGGCCGCGCTCGATATGCTCGAGGCCAGGCCCGCGGTGGACATCGTGGTTACCGACTACCTCATGCCCGGCATGAACGGCCTGCAGTTTGCGGAGAGAGTGCGCGCAGCGGCCGGACCTGCCCGATCCTGATCGCCTCGGCCTACGGGGACCTGAGTTCCTCGGACCTGAAATTGCCGGAACTGCAGAAGCCGTTCACGCTGCACGAACTGCTTCAGGTGATCTCCGCGACCCTGAATGATGCGGACAGGGACGGCTCGAACGTGCACGTGTTGCGACGTCGGCCTTAAGCGCACAGATCCCGTATCTTGCGGCCCAACGTTGGCCAGCACGATGACCCAATCTTCCCGGATCAGGCCGTATACGGTCCAGAGGCCGAGCCCGAGCGTCAGCGCCCTCAGCATGCCGAGCGAAAGATCGTCCGTGGAATTGCGCGGCCAGGCTTTCCGGACCTGCGGAATGTAGGAGAGCGAGGCAAGGAAAGCGGCAATGCTGCCGACGTAGGTGGAGAGAGATCCGGACATGGTCCGTCAACGAGGGGCGAGTAGCGGCCGTTCCTCGGCGCGAACGCTTGGCACCTGGAGAACTGCCGCGCGTTATAGGATTCCCTATTGAACATCAGAGGATCGATGTCCCTTCTCACCGTGAAACCGACCAAGTTCGACGAGAGGATCGCGCGGACGGTGGCGCGCAAGACTAACCGTCGTGCGGAAACGGTCGCCCGCGGGTTGACCTGGGGCGCCGACGAGAAAATCCTTATGGCCTTGGCGGCAGCGGGTTGGGCCCTGTCCCGAACGCAAGGAGAGCCGCTGCGCCGCGCCGGCAATCATGCCCTGCTTGTGGCCGCCACGGCCTCGATGTTTCCGCACTTGTTGAAGACGGTCTTCGACCAGACGCGTCCGGACCGGAAGACGGTGTTGGGGCATGTTCAGGGGATCTCCTTCTCCGGCAAGCGCGAAGACGCCTTTCCGTCGGGACACGCCCTGCACATGGGAGCGCTGGCATCGGCCGCGGGGCCGCTGCCGGCGGGGCCCCGCTGGGCGATACGCGCGCTGGCGGTGGGCCTTTGTCTGACGCGCATCGTCGTGTTGGCGCACTGGGCGAGCGACGTCGTCGCCGGCTTCGCCCTTGGTGCGGCGCTCGAACGAATGCTTCGCCTCTGGACCGGCTATCCCATCGAGGAGACAGATGATGCCGCTACTTGAGCACTTGAAGGAATACGCCGAACGCGCCACCGGTCTTCGTCGTCCGGGTAAGCGTTGGGCTTCAGAACTGCCTCGTCCGCGGAAGCCACACGTGGTCCGCTTTAGGGATGACGGCCTTGTGCCCAACCACCCGCGCTGGCCCCTGATGCTCTACCGAAGCGCCGTCAGCCTCGACGAGCAGCACGATCCTGCGGCGGTGGTCGAAGATCTGTTCGAAGCCAACGGAAGGGGGGATAGCTGGCGCGACGGCATCTACGACTATGTTCACTACCATTCGAGGATCCACGAGGTCCTCGGGATCGCGCGCGGCAAGGGGCGCGTCCGCTTCGGCGGCAACAAGGGACGGATCTTCACGTTAAAGGCCAGTGACATCCTAGTCCTGCCCGCCGGGACCGGCCATCAATGCCTATGGGCGGACAAGGACTTCCTGGTCGTCGGCGCCTATCCCTCGACAGGCACCTACGACGAGTGCACGACCGTCGAGGACCGTCCTCGCGCGCTGAAGACCATTCCGAAGGTACCGCTCCCGCGCAAGGCTCCAGCCTACGGCGCCGCAGGGCCGCTCAAGAGGCTTTGGAAGAAGCCGAAATGAGCGAGTACGTCATCCGTTTCCTGGTCGGCGGTGCCGTCGTGTCGGCGTTCTCGATGCTGGGCGACGTGCTGAAGCCGAAGAGCTTCGCCGGCCTCTTCGGGGCGGCGCCTTCGGTCGCGCTCGCGACGCTGGGCATCGCGATCCATCAACACGGCGCCGTCTACGCCGGGGCCCAAAGCCTTTCCATGATGGTCGGCGCGAACGCGCTGGTCGTCTACAGCATCCTGGTCTGCCAGCTCCTCATGCGCGCCGGGATGCGGGCGTTGCCGGCTACGATCGTCTCGATCGTCGTCTGGTTGGGCGCAGCCTTCGGCCTATGGGCGATCGCGGGAGGGCAAGCGTGAGGCTCCCGATCAAGGTCTCGCTCTCGTCGCTGCAGGAAGGGCGGTGGTACGAATACTTGGTGCGTTTCGGCCTGGGCGGCGCCGCCACCGTGTTCACGGGATTGATCAGTAGTCGCTACGGAGCCTCGATCGGAGGTCTCTTTCTCGCGCTCCCGGCTATCTTCTGCGCCAGCGCGACCTTGATAGAGAAGCACGAACTCCGTCGCAAACGGAAGGCTGGTCTCGAGGGGAGGCGGCGAGGGCGGGAGGCTGCCGCGCTCGATGCCGCCGGTGCCGCGCTGGGCGCTCTCGGTATGCTCGCCTTCGCCGCTGTGTTCTGGCTCCTCGTCGAGCGGAGCGTTGCAGGCGCGTTCATCGGCGCTTCGCTGGCTTGGCTGACTGTGGCTGTCGCCGCCTGGTTCGTGCGCCGGCAGGTCCGCCTTACCCGATTGGCTCAACGAGACAGCGGCCCCGCGATGTCGCGGGGCCGCTGAAACCGCCTTGAAACTCAATTAGGCCGCGCTCGAAGCCTTGGCGTTGACGCCCTTGCGCAGCGCCACCGTGTTGAGCTTGGTATTGGCCGCCTTCTCTTCGTTCAGATTGGTAGTGAGGAAGCGCACGATATCATCGTGGCCAAGCTCCTCGGCCCAGGCGATCAGCGTCCCGTAGCGGCAAATTTCGTAGTGCTCGACGGCCTGCGCGTTCGCAACGATAGCGGCGTCGAGCACGGCCTTGTCCTCGATCTCGCCGGCGGTCTCGTCGGCCTCCTTGATGATGCCGTCGATGGCGGGGCACTTGGTTCCGCTCGGCTCTTTGCTGAGCTTCGCGAACGCCTTCTCGAGCCGCTCGACCTGCTTGTTGGTCTCTTCCAGATGGTTCTTCAGGCCGGTGACGAGATCGCGATTGGTGGCCTTGTCGATCATTTTCGGCAGCGCTTTAAGGATCTGCTGCTCGGCGTAGTAGATGTCCTGCAGACCGTGAATCAGCAGGTCTTCCATGGTTTTGATGTCCTTGGTGAAGATACCCATAATTCGATCTCTCCTCTCGCAATGATGGCAATGCAACGCTCCTCGGTCCTTGGCGGTTCCTTTGTGAACATGGGAGAAAACCGATGAGCGATTAGTCCGAGACCTTCGCCGCGCTGCTCGGGCGGGCGGCCCTGGACGTGTGGGGCGACATACCGCGCGACATCCAGGAAGCACTGTTCGAGACGGCGTTGAAGGGCCGGGAGGACGACCACAAAGAGCTTGCCCGTCTCCTGCACGACCGCCATCCGCGCACGCTACACCCGGTCAAGCCGAGCTAGGAACTGCCCACCGCAACCGGTGTTGACGGCGCTGCGGTTGCGTTTTTGAGGGGCGTCATGGCTCAAGGACCTAATCGCGAAAGCCGAGAACGAAGGTTTCAAGCTCGCGCCGTTCGTCGGCGCGCTTGGCCATAATGCCTTCGAGGCCCGTGCGCTCCGCCTCGGCGAAGAATTTCTTTCCGCTGCCTTTGCGATGCTTGCTGAATACGATCAACTTGTAACGCGAAAGGACGGCCTTGAGCCGCTTCTTGCGTTCAAGTAGCGGCAGCTTCCGTCGTCCTCGGCGTCCGCGAACATCAGGTCGAACGCGCAGTAAAGGAGCGTGGCCCCGTCACGCAGCGCGTTCTGTAGCAACTCGAAATGCGAGACGCCGTCCTTGCCGATTTGCCGAAGCGCCGATTGCTAACGAACAGCTCTTTTCTCCGGGGCGTCCCGACGCTGCGCCGTCTCTGTGCTTCGGTCGAGCTGCACACGCTCGCTGCGGCGCAACCTTCCGGCCTTCATGACGCCATAGAGAAATGTGCCACCCAGGATGAAGGCGCCGATAAACATCATCCAGAGAGCCGTCACCGAGGTATCGCCGAGTAGCATTCCGACGCCACTGTTTCCCATTTTCGCTCTCGCTGTTTGTCTCAAGAGCCAAGCCCGGAGCGGAGGTTCCCAGAGTTCTGCACGGCAAGCCTTCCTCTCGAAATCCTACCTCCTCTTGGAGCGTGGGATAGGGAACGTATTAATCAGAGGCTGCGGTCGTTGGGAATCGCGCGATGAGTATCTTTCGTGCTCTTGCTCTGGCCATTCTTTTTCCCGGCCGCTTTCGCGGAGGACGCTGGCGGAGCAAAAGTGAATTCGGCCGGGCAACGCCCGGTGTGACTTCAAGATCCGGCGCGGCGGGCTGCGTACGCGTGCCTAGGAACAGAACCGATGCGTCAGAGTTCGACTGTTGAATCCTTATCATGGAGCTGCAAGATGACCCGCGGAATGCCGTCCATGACTGCGCTTTTGGGACTGCTCGCCATTGCCGGATATCAGAATAGAGACAAGCTGGCGGAGTTGCTAAAGGGCCCGGGAGCGGGGTCGCTAGAACCCCCTAGTTCTCAACAGCCGCTTGGCGGGCTGCTCAGCAATCTTACGGGCATGCTCAGCGGGGCCGGCGTCGGCGGATTGCTTCAAGGAGGGATCAGCGAGCTGCTGGAGAAATTCAATCAAAATGGTCGCGGTGATGTAGCTCAGTCCTGGATCGGCACAGGGCCCAATAAGGACATTTCGCCTCCGCAACTGAACGAAGCAATCGGCCCAGACGTGTTGGAAAAGCTCGAACTGGAGACCGGGCTTTCTCGAGAGGAGATTCTCGCAAGGCTATCCCGGGAGCTCGCCTCAGCAGTCGACAAGTATACGCCGGAGGGACGCTTGCCCGGCCTATAGTTTCGACTGCCCCCGGTCGCTCTTGAAAGGGATGGAGGATGAGCTCTTTGGAGCATCGTTATTGGCTTCATCCCCGGGGGACCACGTGGTCCGCGCCGACTGCTCCATTAGCCCGATTGGGGAGACCTCACTTTGGCGGTGGCTGCCTCGGCGGCATCAATGCCGGCCTGCCTCACCTTATCCAGGGCTTCGGCACCTTTGTCGCCGACTTCTGCGATCACTGTATCTGAGGCTTCGCGCCAGGCCTGCGATACCGCGCCGGCGCGACGATTAACGTCGGCCTTCACATCGTCGGCAACTTTGCCGATATATTCGTTCTCGATTTCGGAAGCGCGAAACGTGCCTGCGACTGCTGCACCGATCGCCAAGCCCACAATCCCAAGCACCAAGGGTCGTCTTTCAAGCAACTCAGTTAGTGACGATTGCGTACTGGTGAGCGCTTCTTTACCTGGAAGCGCAGTGCCAAGTTTGTCTTGGAAGAAGGTGACTCCCTCGTCGAACCGATCCTGAACGTTGTCGACAGCTTCTGAGACTGCATCGTAAGGGGCAGCGGTGGCGCCTCGCAAAGTTTCACCGATGCCCAGCGATCCCTCGTCGCCCATCTCAGGTGCCGTGGGTGGCGCCGTAGTCTGCTTAACAGCCGACGCTGCCGACCTGAGAGGACTCGTCCCAGCATCGGCCACGGGCGAAACTGCATCCACAACAGAGCGGGTCGCGGTCTTCAGCTTCTGGTCGCCAGCCAATAGCCAAAGCGCTCCACCTCCGATTAGCGCAGCGGCAAGAGGGTTTTCCCGGGCCGCCGTCACCAAATTGTCAATAAAACTGCTCTTCGTGTTGCTCATCGCACCATTCCTTTCATAGTGTCCTTATCCTTTTCAAGCTGCCCGATCGTTTCTCGAGGTGCCAGATTGCGCACATCAAGCCGGTTGATGCCGACTGCAAAGAGCAAGGCCGCAATTACCGCCGCTATGAACGCCGATGTTAGATACGACACCGGTTGCGACCATCCTGCCGAGATCAACGCCGCGGATAGGGCAAACAGTGCCATGACGATCGCCGGAATCACCAGAACGGCACCACCTGCAATCAAACCTAGCGCGCCACCAAGTTTCTGAAGCTTGTCGCCAACTTCGGCCTTGGCCAGGTCCATTTCGTTCTGGAAGAGCTTGGCAAACTGCGACATGGTATCGCCCAGCAGCGTCGAGATGGCCCGAAACTCGCCCTGGCTGGTTTTGATATCGTGCTCGATGCTCATGGTACGGTGTTGCCCTGTGAGGATGACGTCTGTTGCGAACTCGAACCGGGCCGCGCGGAACCTTGAGGCCAAGTTTCGTCTCTCGCCGAGAACGGGGCGTCACGGGACTTATGAGCGTCTTCCGACGACGATTTGTTCATTGTGCCACTCCGCTTTGATGATGACGATTGCTCGCCGGATGCTTTTAGGAAGCGGACCGCTGCGAAGCCTGCCAGCACTGATATTCCGAGAAAGGCCGCGGGCTGACGCTTGGCGAAATCAGTTGCGCCTTCTACGAGATCCCGGAAGCTGCCATCGCGGATCTTCTGGGCGGCTTCTTCGACATAGTCCGCAGCAGAACCGATGCCGCGTGCAGCGAACGGTACGTCGCTCTCGAATGCTCGGCCGGCTTCACGCATGTTGCCTGCGAGGCGCTCAACGAAATCCGCGCCCGACCGCTGCTGCTCGCGGGCCTGGCTCTGGATTTGGTCCACAGTCCCTTCCGTCACCCCTTTGGCCGCATCCGCCGCTTCACTGAACTTGTCCCGCGCGAGATCGGCCGTTGCGTGAAAGGCATCGCCAGCGCGCTGCTTCATCTCTGCGCCGGCTTCACCGATCTGTTCCTTCAGATCCTTCGAGGGTCCCTTGTCTCGGTTCGGCGCGAACTGCGTAATATTGTTCGGGTCCACATCGTTCATGATGGTTTCCTTCAGGTGTTGGTGTTTTGGGAGGGGCTAAAGGCGGCTTTGACGACGTCGTCCGCAGCCTCTTTCAGAATGCCCGCCACATCCTGCGTCATACGACTAGCGTGGGTGCCGAGATCGGCCTCGGCGACCTTCTGCGCCGCCGCGTCGGCTGCCGACGTGGTCGTCTCTTTCGCTGCCTCAAATCCGGATTGGGCCGCAGCGGCCGCAGCCTGCTTCACGCCATCGCTGGCCCGACCCATCACGTTGCCTTCAACCTTGGTCTCGGGAAGAGCCGCAGCGATGATGGCACCGATCGCGATGCCCAGGCCTC
Source organism: Bradyrhizobium sp. 956_D2_N1_4 (assembly GCF_052076025.1). NCBI lineage: Bacteria > Pseudomonadati > Pseudomonadota > Alphaproteobacteria > Hyphomicrobiales > Nitrobacteraceae > Bradyrhizobium > Bradyrhizobium sp. 956_D2_N1_4. The sequence goes on from NZ_CP197237.1 coordinate 8,491,605, forward strand.
CGATCAGAGCAGCATTGTCGCCGATGGTCTGACGGGCCTGGTCAGGCGCGTTCGTCGCCGCATCCTTGGCTGCGTCGATGCCACTCTTGAGCTTTTCACCTGCAAAACTGGCAGCCTGTGTTGCGCCTGTTCGCAGGTCATCCGCAAGGCTGGCGGCCCGATCTTGTGCGTCTCCAGCCATGCCAGCGGCTCGGCTTCGAGCAGAGGATAGCTTTTCCGTCGCGTCGCCCTGCATGGCACGGGCACCCTCCGCCAACTCCTCGAGCATTTCCCCCGCTCTATCCATTACCGGACCGGACGCGTCCGCAGCGCGATCACGTACTGTCTTCGAGGTCAGGGCAAGTCCGGCGCCGATCATCAGAAGTGGCAGCGGGACACCTCGCGCCAATCGCAGCAGCGGAATTCCTACTGCAGCGCCCGCGGCCACTGCGCGCATGGGATTGTCCATGATCTGCTGTTTGAGCCCTTCAATCCAGCTCTGGGTCTTGTGGCTGACGTATTCGGAGACTTCGGATTTAATGTGCTGCGGCGAGACCTTGTGGCGGATGTCCTCGGCGGTGTCCGATATCTGCTCCCTTAATCGCCCTACGGTAGCCGCCAGCTCTGCGCGGTTGCGCTCAGACTGACGCTTCAACTCCTCCACTGATCGCGCCATCGCTTCTCACCCTCTTACTTTATTTCTTGTATCTAAGGACGAACACACGCTTTGTTGAATCGTTCCTAGCTGAACGAGGATGACGTGCCACCGGCCAAACTCCCCGCTGGGCGCAAGACTTTGGTACGTGAAGAAAACAGCCTCGAGCAGCGGTGGTGTGCCGAGAAGGAGAGCTCGGAGAATGTCGCGTCGATAGGATCTTCGCAGGACTCGCGCTTGCGCGGGCGGCACAAGCGATCCGATACGATCCGCGTCACTGCCTGCCTCGTTGGCTATGGTTGCTCAAATCGAGACATTCTGCCGCGGCTTGCGGAATGCGTTCGAACAATAGCCAGGGGCCTTGTGGTTGTTACCGGGCATATTCCCTGTACCGCGAGCGGCGCGGGCGCTGGACTTGATTTCGAGTTCAAGGAACGACGTCCTCGCCGGAAGGTCGCGATGGAGACTGGGCCTTTCGCCGGAGAGCCGTGTTCAAATGTCGATTGTTCGCGAAATGCTTCCCCAAGAATAGTTGGCCAGTGTTGTCTGGGCCGGCACAGAGCGCTCAAGGGGGCAACGCGAGTGGGGATCGCCTCGAAGGTCCGCTAAGGCCAGCGATGGTGCTCTTCTTGGTGCGCATGCTCGTTGAGTCTGCGAGTTGTCGGCGAGCTCCTCTGTCTCGGCAGTTGCGACCTCCACGGGGAAGTCGTCTGCTGTAAGTGAGGTAGGCACCTCGACGCGTTTGGTGCTGCTTCAGCTTAGGAACGAAGGTTACAGCGGTCGGTTGCAAGCAAACTTATAGGAGAAAATGACCATGAAGATCGGCAAGATGGCGCTCGCAGCTGCACTTTTGTTCGGATCGATCGCTGCCGCCTCCGCGCAGGGTGGCGCTGGTGGCGGGGCCGGTGGTGCTGGCGGAGCAGGGGCCGGCGCGGGCGCTGGCTCGGGCGGAGCCGGCGGCGCAGGTGCGGGATCAGGGGGCGCCGGAGGCGCGGGTGCGGGATCTGGAGGCGGCGGCAATCCTCCAGCCGCGACCAGCGGTCAAGGGGCATCGAGCAGCCCGGGTTCGGCTAACCCCGGGGTGACTATGAATGACCCGAAGATGAAAGGGAAATAGAAGCGAAAAGAAATGGCCCGCTGACATGATCGAGCGGGCCGCTTTCATGAAGCAGTCGCGGAGCGATTGAGGCTGCGTTAGACCGGCCGGGAGGAGACCGGTGCCAAGAACGTTGGTGTCCAAGTCCGATCTCGAACTGATCGCTCTTCAGGAGATCCGGCACGTTCCCGGCGGGGAGCTCGTTATCTCCGTCGAGATTGAACACGGCGACGCGGAACCCGATGGCCTGAATTGGCGACTGCTCGTGATTGCTAAAGACGGTGCGGACCTCGATCGCCTCCAAAACGCCGCTACAACCACGAGCCATCGGCTGAAGCGTCGATACCAACTTGTCAACCAGGGCGGCAGCTCGGCGGGTGGCTGAAGCTAGAGACTGGCACCCAACACCAACAAAACGGCACCGATTGCCGCAAGGAGAATACCCGGCCAGTTCGCTCTGACCCCCAGGAATCCCACGCCGCGCCGCGTCGGCTCCAGTGTATCGCCGGCGGGCCGACTAAGCGATCCCCGCCAAATTGTAGCGCGTGCCATGTACAAAATTCCGCCGAGAACAAGCAGGGCGCCAAATCCTATCAGGACCATTCTCACCTCCTCGATTCATGGTTTTTGCCCTCATCGAGGGCGAAGCCGGCGATGGTGAGGGTCTCGCGCTGGGCGCAGGTTTTCTTGACCCAATTTATTGCTGCGGCCGACCTGGTACACGCTGTCACGCTCTTTGGAGACGACGCCTTCGAGCCCGACCTTGCAAACATGGGCAAACATCGCGCCCCCGTCGATCTTAAGACTCTCGCTAAACTGGACGTCGGTGCCGGCGAGCGCGCGCCTGCACCGAGGTGCAGCGGCAGGGCTTGGCGTTCGGCAGCTTCATCGAGACGGCGGAGTCGCGGATATTGATCCGCTACGTCCGCGCCTGGTTGCGCGACACTTTCGCCATCTTCACTAGCGCCCGCATCCAGGATCTGATCGAGCAGAGTAGGGCGTAGCGTGACAGGGAGCGACTGGCACATGCCGGGAAGCGAAGGAAAAGTTAAAGATACGCCACCGGGCTCAAATACATGTCCCGGCGGCGGTATTCATTTCCAGCCCCGAGATGGGAACTAACAAAACCTCGGATACAGGTCCTACGCATGAAACTTGGGAAGGTTTCAGGCCCCCTGGTGCACGTCGCCGGGCCTAACCGCTCCCGGGCTAAACGTGCGGCGTAACTCGCGTGCTCTGACTTCTCGAACGTACGGGACTATCTCCGCAACTATGCGTAGGCGCGCTCTCTGGGGACGCCTAGCGCGACCTTGCCCTTGATGAACTCTTCGAGGCCGACCAAAAGTTTACGCTCATCTTCCATCATCTGCTGAAGGGCGTGCGTTTCCTGCCTGAGTGGGTCGTCGTCAGACATCAGTGCTTCACTCTAGTGGGAGCTGTAAATACTCCGCCGGGCAAAGGCCCGCTGGTTCACTGGCGGGCCTACCACCAATAAGCAACCCCTGCCGGTTTACGACAGGGGCTGCCGCGGATGGATGGCCTGAGGCTAGCGCCGGGGCGTCTAGGTGTCACGCCAAGGACCCGCTGAAAGTCAACGCCGCTCGGCGCCTCGTAGCTAGCAGATTTGTTAAGCAGCGCGCACAAATAAGCGGCTTCTTAGGTCGCGTCGGGTTCGATCACGTGTACCAGGGCGGAATACACGTTTTGGTTTACCAATTGTTCTGCAGTACGCATTGCGACCACCAGTCACGCTAGCGGTTCGCCAGCAACGGAAAGGGGCAATTGAACCGCCGGGCCCGATTGGGCAGGAGGCGCGCGCGATCGGCGGCGGCAGATGACGCATCGTCGACGTTTAAGGCGCTAGAATAACGAAGGCCGCAGCGTTTTTCTCGCTGCGGCCCGCGCCGTGTCACAAAATGCCGGTTAAAAAGATCTAAGCGAAGTATGGACCCAGCCCCGGGTGAGATGATCTTACTGAAGCGTTTTCAGCCTGCAATATGATCTATTTCACAAATGGCCTGCTTGCTTAACCTCGAACGAGGGAAGGCCCGCCTGGGGCTGGCTGAGCAGGCGGGCCTTCAACCCCAAGCACAAGGCCGCGTATGTCCCAACGGCCATCCCGAAACCGAGACTGCTCGTGTTTGCTTAACGAGCAGCTAAGAACTGGGCTGACATCACTAGGCTGCGGCCAGTAGCACCCGTAAAAATCCAAGTACGAGCTTGGTGCAAAGACCCCTCGTTCTAGCCGTGGCATCCGCGACGGCGCTCCCGCCCCGGTGCAGCCTATGCCGCAGCTCGCCGAGAGGGCCTTGCGCCGACGTCAACGCCTGGGACCACGCCGAGAGGCGCGGCAGCGTGCTCGCGCGAACGCCTCGTAGGATATCACTTAATGAGGCGCTCGCTCGACGACAAATTGGCGATGATCGTCGGATCCGCTTGGCAGACGGCCGGACGGATTCAGCGTGTCTGCGGCGGTGAAGCTCACGAGACAGCGCGCTGGAAAGACTTTGGAGAGCGGGACGTCTTGAACGGGAAACTCAGAAATAGGAATCGGTGCGAAGCGCTAAGGCGGAGGCGGTAGTCTGCGACGTATTAGAGATATCGCCGGAAATAGCGCTCGCTGTAAGCCTTAAGCGAAAGCACTTCGGGGCCCGCACGTCAGCGCAGTCAGTCAGACCTGCTTCGCTCTTCAGGACGAAAAATCCACTCTCGCCAAACCGTCAATAGTACGGCCATGATGACTGGTCCTAAAAACAAACCGAGTAGGCCGAACGCAGCCAGCCCCCCGAAAATTCCGACGAACGCAAAGAGGAAAGGGAGCCGAGCCGCGCCCCCGACCAGAGTTGGCCACACAAAGTGATCCCCTGCAAGCATGACGGTCGCGCCCCAGAAAAAGACGCCTGCGGCCGCGATCCCGCTGCCACCGCCGGACAAAAGCGTCGCGGCGGCGGCCGTGAACACTGCCCAAGCACCGAATGGGAGCATCGCAAAAGCTGTGGTTATGATGGTAAACATCACGGCATTTGGTACGCCTGCCGCAAGGTATCCGACACCGATCAACAAGCCTTCGCCGATAGCGACGATCACGGTACCGTTCACCGTCCCTCGGATCGAATCCACGATCTTCTGCACCACGCCCTCGCCGGGGTGCCCCAGGATGCGATCGCACGTCTCGATGGTACGGTTAGCGACCGAGCGGTCGTTGCTGAGCAGCACGAACAAGGCAAACAGAGAGAAGAAGAGCATGAACAGGCGACGCATCAGCTGACCGCCGAAAGTGTAGAATAGACCAGACGCATCATCCGCATTGATGGTCTTGAGCCAAGCAGTCGCGGCTTTCGGATCCGACAGATTATCGCGCCACCATTGCTGCACGATTTCTGCTACGACCGGCAGGCGAGCGATCCAGTCGGGCACTTCGATTCCGCTCTCCCTGGCCTTCTTCAGCCAGTTCGCGATGTCACCGCTTTGCTCGGCCACCTGGTAGATGGCAAGCGCCATGGGCGTAAACAGATGAGCGCGGCGATCGCTGTAAAGGCGACGGCTGCCAGCCTTGTTGGGCCCGAGGTGAGCCGTGCAGCGAACTTGATGTAGAGAGGCCACAAGGTGACGGCGAGAATGGTCGCCCAGATCAAAGGTGGCAGGAATCCCCCCGCTGTCCACAGGGAGAGCGCTACCACCGCTACGGCAAAGACCACCCGGGCGTTCATGCGCGCGCCCGAACCAAGTGGGAGCGGCTTTTGCTGCACCGGGTTGCGAGATGCGTCGCGATCCGAAGCTTTCGATGTGCCGGGCTTTGCTATCCGTTTGCTAACCGTGTTCGGGCGACCCACTTGCTACCTCGCTTGGCGGTCCGGCGCTCGTCGATCCTACCGGGGTCGCTAATCTTGCCGTGAAGTAGGCACCGCTCGTCAGAAAACATCCGAGGCTTGATCAAGGTTCCATCCAATGTACGGGGCCTCTGATCGCTCTTACGGCAGTAAAAGACCATTGTTCACGCAACAGGCGGGCGCGCCTTAACAAGGCGGGGCTGCCTACGTGGGCTGCCCCGTATGCCGGCATCTAGGTAAGCCGATTTACTTTTTACATTCGGTTTCTGTCGAGTTCCTGCGCCATGCCAAGGTGATGCTGCAGAGTGGGCAAGGGTTTGTTCGCCCCATCCTTGTTTCGGATCGTAACGTTGACCGTCCGCGAGCAATGAGCGGCGTAATCGCTTGTCGTCGCTCCCACGGCTAACCAGTTGCGGACCTCAAGGGAACATGGGTTGAACCCCGCAGTTGCTCCCCGGCCAATGGAGAAGGAAAGATGTCCAAGAAATCGCTCGCTGAAATCGCGAAGGAAATGGCCGGCATCGACATCGCCATTCTTTCGACCCACACAGAAAACGGTGAGATCGCCAATCGACCCATGAGTAACAACGGCGACGTGGCTTACGACGGCACGTCTTATTACTTCACTTACGAAAAGACGCGGACAGTTTCTGACATCCAACGGAATCCTAATGTCGCGCTCGGATTCTCATCCGAGACCGGTCTATTCGCCGAACGGATCTAAGTGGCCGTCGAAGGGACTGCCGAACTGATCCGCGACAAGGCCGTCTTTCATCAGCACTGGACAAGTGAGCTCGACAAATGGTTCGAAAATGGCGTGGATACTCCAGGCATTGTCCTGATCAAGGTCAAAGCCAACCGCGCGACCTATTGGAAAGGTCGCGAAGAAGGTGAGGTTGGACTCTGACTGAAGATTCAACCGGGGCGAAACCCTAGTGGGGCCAGCTCTTTCGATGATTTTTCCGCAACCGCAAGACCGGCGCTATCACGATTGTACAGTCACCCAATCTCATTCTGTGGATTGTGATCGTGGCCGGCCTTTTGCTCTGGGTATGGCCATCAGCACGCAAAGCAAACTTGGCCCTGACGATCGCGGCCAACGGTGGCCTCGTTCTCTGGACGGTGGATGAAATCGTCCGTGGCGTCAATCCTTGGCGGCGCTCTCTCGGTGCAGTCGTTCTTCTCTACGAATTCACGACCCTTTTTAAACGACGGTAAAGATTCCGCACGCGGGAGCGGGAGCCCAGATGTCGCCGCGGACTTGCATTGTAACGGCGCCAGCAGGGCTCGCGAGGCTGTAGCGGTAGGCAATCGAGGGTCGTTCGCAGATGGCACCACCGACGCGGATCGAATTGACCCCCGAGGAGCTCCGAGAACGCAGACGTCTGCGACGCGAAAAGCAGCGCGAGGACAATATCAAGCGTGCCGCAAAGATGCATGCTGCTCGCCTCAAGACAAAAACTGACCGTCCAAAGGATCCGCCGCGACACAGACAGTTTGTCCACGTCGGATGCTCCGGCTGGCGTTATTGGAAATGGCGGGACTCATTCTATGCAGACGTGCCGCAAACCGAGTGGTTTAATCATTACTTAACGCGTTTCGACACTGTCGAAATCAATGCATCCTTTTACTCGTGGCCGACAGTCGCCGGTGTCCAATCCTGGCGGCGGCAGCCCGGGAGGAAGAAGTTCATCTACACCGTCAAAGTCTCCGAACTCATCACCCACGTGAAACGATTCAAAGCGACAAAGACGCTCATCCGGGATTTTGGAATGATCGCCGACATTCTGGGTGACCGGATGGGCTGCTTTCTGTTTCAAATGCCGCCGAGCTATCGTTACACCAAGACCTGTCTTAATGACATAGTCTGCCAGCTGGATCCCGAGCGTCGCAACGTCGTGGAGTTTCGGCACGCGAGTTGGTGGAATGAAGAGGTCTATGAGGCTTTTCGTATCGCGGGGATTATCTTCTGCTCCTGCAGCGCGCCACGCTTGCCGGACGAACTCGTTCGGACGAGCGATGAACTCTACATCCGCCTGCACGGCCCAAAGCGATGGTATCGTCACGATTATTCCAAGAGCGAGCTGGAGATCTGGGCCAAAAGGATCAAGGCGAGCGGTGCGAAGCGGGCCTGGGTCTATTTCAACAATGACAACGACGCGCACGCTCCCAAGAACGCGACGACCTTCAGGCGCATGCTGGCCGTTGTACTCAAGGTCTGAGACGTAGAATTGGAACTCTGCCTGACATGGGAACGTTCTCACGTGTTTGGAGAACATCATGACCAGCAAATCGCTCTGGATGGATATTGACGTCGCACCTGATGCGCGCGTGCTCGATGGCGCGCAGGAGTGCGACGTCGCCGTGATTGGCTCCGGGATCGCCGGGATATCAACGGCGTATGAGCTTTGCCAGCGCGGCAAGTCCGTCATTGTCATCGACCGCGGCCGAATTTGCGGTGGCATGACGTCGAGGACGTCGGCTCACCTTGCTCCTTTGTGCGATGATCTCGTCAGCGAAATGACGAAGATCAGGGGGCACGAGGCGACAAAGCTCTTTTGCGACAGCCAGGCGGCTGCCATCGACCGCATCGAGGAAATCCAGAAGATAGAGAAGATCCACTGCGACTTTCGCAGGCTTGACGGCTATCTCATTCAGGGGCGGGACATGCCGTCCGATATCATCGACCAGGAAATGGATGCGGTCCGCGAGGTCGGAGCTCCCTTCCACCGGCTGATGGGCGTATCCCTCAAAGGGTGCGAGGGCCGCCACGTTCTGCGCTATCCCCGGCAAGCGACTTTTCATCCCCTCAAATACCTGGCCGGGGTGGCAAAGGCCTGCAGTAAGAATGGCGTGACCTTTTTCCGAGACAGTCCGGTCGACGAAGTGACTGAAGACAATGGTGTCGTGACGGTTAAAGCCGCGCGCGGCGCCATTCGCGCCAAACATGCCGTTGTCGCAACCAACTCTTCGATCTCCGACCGCTTTGCCATCCACACGAAGACGGCTCCCTATCGGACCTATGTTATCACCTTCGAGATCAATCGCGGTGCGATACCTGACGCGCTCTACTGGGACACTGAAGATCCTTACCATTATGTCCGCCTGCAGCCCGGTCCCGCCAATACCGACTATGTGCTGGTGGGAGGCGAAGATCACAAAAGCGGAGAGGCAGACGACGCTGATGAGCGTTTTGACAGACTGGAAGCCTGGGCCCGCAGCCTGGTTTCCGGCCTCGGCAAAGAGACGCATCGCTGGTCCGGGCAGGTGCTCGATACAATCGATTATGCCGGCTTCATCGGACGGGATTCCGGCGGCAAGAATATCTACGTCGCGATGGGCGATTCCGGGCAAGGCCTGACGCACGGTGTCGCCGGCGCGATGCTGAATACGAGCCTCGTTTTTGGTGAGGATCACCCCTGGAAAGACATCTACGAGCCGGGCCGGGTTCCTCTTAAGGCCGCGAAGAACTTTGTGACTGAGAACATTACCGCACTTAAAAGCTTTGCTGAGTATGCGGCGCCTGGCGAGATTAACTCACTGGACGATCTCAAGCTTGGCAAAGGCGCGGTCGTGCGGCGTGGACTGAAAAAACTTGCAGCCTTTAAAGACGAGGCAGGTGCGCTGCACCTGAGGTCGGCGAGTTGCACGCATGTGGGTTGTCACCTGCATTGGAACAGCTTTGAGACGTGTTGGGACTGCCCCTGTCATGGATCGATGTTCGATGTCGACGGACAGCCAATCAACGCTCCTGCCATCGGGCCTCTCGCTCGTGTGGAAGACTGAGCGGCGTGAAAAAGCGCCGCATCGCAATCAAGGCCATGGAGGCCCGTTCGGTCGACGCCATTCCGATCGGCGAGCTATGGCTGTACGAACCGAAGTGGGATGGCTTCCGTTGCCTTCTGGTGCGGGAGGGCGAGCAAGTCGACCTCCATTCGAAGTCCGGGCAGAACCTCAACCGGTACTTTCCCGAAGTCATGGCCGGCGCGCTTGCGGTCCGCGAAAAAAGCTTTGTCCTCGATGGCGAGATCGTCGTTCCGACCGGCGGTCAACTCTCATTCGATGATTTGTTGCAGCGCATTCACCCTGCTGCAAGCCGCGTGAAGAAACTGGCGGCAGAGAGCCCGGCCTTGTTCCTCGCGTTCGACCTCTTGTTGAAAGGCGGAAGCGATCTGGCGGGTGAGCCTCTCGCCAAGCGGCGGCCACTTCTGGAGAATTTCGCCGCTCGTTTCTTCTCGAAGACAAACCTGTTTCGCCTTTCGCCGGCCAGCTCGAAGCTGAGGGATGCCCAACGTTGGCTCGCGTCGGCGGGCGGTGGAAGCGATGGCGTCATCGCGAAGCGCCTCGACCTTCCATACCAGGCCGGCAATCGAGAGGGTATGCAAAAGATCAAGCGTTATCGTAGTGCGGACTGTGTCATCGGCGGCTTTCGCTACGGCGAAAACCGTCTAGCGGGCCGGCAGGTCGTCGGGTCGATTCTTCTCGGGCTCTACGATGATGACGGGTTGCTGCACCACGTTGGATTCTCGTCGGGGATCAAAGCAAAGGACAGGCCGGCTTTGACCGACAAGCTCGAAGCCGTCAAGCAAGCTCAGAGCTTTACAGGAAATGCCCCTGGCGGTCCCAGTCGCTGGTCGACGAAGCGATCGCCAGAATGGCAGCCGGTCAAGCCGAAATATGTGGTCGAAGTGTCCTACGATCATTTCACCGGCGGTCGCTTTCGTCACGGGACTTCGATCATCAGGTGGCGACCGGACAAAAAGCCTTCTCAATGCACGTTCGAACAGGTTAGGCAAAGAGCCGATCGCACCCTCCTATCAAGGCTCGGGATTGGTGGACGTTTGTCTCGGTAAAGAGGTTGCGCACCGTTACTCCGGAATGAGCGGGCGCTATCGTTGGCATAATGCGCTCGCGAGCAGCCCGCGATCCGGCTTGTTGACGTTGTCGCCGGACATGTTTGGATTGCGAGCACTACGGCGGTCCTCCCCTTGGCGCAGTTCATCAGGGCGATCTCGCCTTGTCCTGGCTCTTATCGGTGATGAGAACGCCATTAGCGCTCCCGCCTTCCGCGGTGACCGAGACAGTCACGCCCATGCTCAGGAAGCTATCGCTTGGGCCAAAGAAGCTTCCTGATACTGGTATGCACTGGCTGATATCGCGGGCAACTGCGACGGGGATCAGATTTCGACCACCGACGCTGCGGTTCGTCGGGTCGAAGGTGACCCAGCCCGCACCTGGTAGGAACACCTCGGCCCAAGCATGGGTCGAGCCAGCATCGCCCGAACCTAGGAGCTGATGGCTCGGGTCGTGGAGGTAGCCGGAGACGAGCCGCGCGCCGAAGCCGAGCTTTCGTGCGGATTCGGCGAACAAGACTGCAAAGTCGCGGCACGATCCCCGCCCGCGGTCGAGTGACTCCTCGGGAGATTGCGTGCCCTCGATTTCACGGCTCTGGTACCGAACGCGCTGGGCGACTCCGGCGTTCAGGTCTTTGAGCAGTGAAAGCGTATCGGTTGGGTTGCTACGTATAAACCCTCTCGTCCAGTTTTGCAGTCGCCCGCCCGGATCAGGGTATTGGGCAATAGTTAATGCGCCGAGGTCGGTCCATTCTTCGTCGGAGTAGCGGAACGGGTATGAAATGGCCGAGGCAGCGATATCGAACACCGGCCAATCGACTGCATCGAGAAGAATATCGGCTTCGCTGCCAATAACGAGCGTCGGGGCTGTGTCTGCAAAGTTGATCAGGGCGACAGTGTTGCCAAACACATCCTGGGCCCACTTGGTCACAGCGTCCGGCGTGATCGTCAAGATGTGTGACATCAGCCGCAATTCGCGGCTTTCGCGAGGGCGTAGCATTAGGCGGTGTGGAGAGAGATGTACTGCCTCTCTAAAACGATAGGTGGTCGTATGGCGGATTCGTATCGCCGTCATCTCGGCCTCCGTTTGTCAGGCCCATGGATTCTACAGCGGCCTCGCGACCTGAGATCCCGTATCTTGCAGCAGAAAACGATGGCCGCGAGCGTGGCGCTAATCACGTTCGCGCCGACGATCATCCAATCGAATAACACCGTAGACGATCCAAAAACCCGAGACCGAGGGTCAGCGCCCAGAGCATGAAGAGCGAGAGATCCTCCGTGGACCCGCGTGGCCACGCCTCATACGGCCAACTAGACCAACTCGGCGTTAGGCGCGGCCTTTGTAGGCTGCGTGCTACTCACCGGGGTCAGAGCCGGAAAGCTGTCTTTCAAGCCTCTCTCAAGTTCATCGTCTTGCTTCTTATCACTGCGCATTTCCTGCTTGGAATCGGCGGCGTGTTTGTCAGTCGGCGCCGGATTGAACTTTTCACTCATGTGATTGTCTTTCTAAATCGAAACGAAACGCTGCATTGAGAGCCGGGAAGGGCCGTCCGGAGGGCGGCGCTTCCCGATCCTTACAGGGTGGTTCAGGCTGCTTCCGCGTTGACTGCCGTCTCAGCAAGCTTTGTCAGCGCATCGTCGGTCTTCTTCTCTTCGGCCAACGTCTGATCCAACAACTTGACCGCATCCTTCATACCAAGCTTCGTGGCCCAGCTCTTAAGCGTCCCGTACCTGGATATCTCATAGTGCTCGACCGCCTGAGCGGCAGCCAAGAGCCCGGCATCAAGTGCCGGCTCACCCTTGTACTCGTCCATGATCTCGGTGCCCTCATCGAGAATGCCTTCGATCGCGTCACACTTCTTTCCGCGCGCCGGCTTTTCGAGAAGCTCGAAGATCTGTTCGAGGCGACCGATTTGACCTTCGGTCTCATCGTGATGTTTTTCAAATGCCGCCCGAAGTTGATCGGAATTGGCGGCCTTCGCCATCTTCGGCAAAGCCTTATAGATCTGTTTTTCGGCGTAGTAGATATCCTTGAGGGTATCGAGGAAAAGCGCATTTAGATCTTTGTCGGCCATCGGAACGCTCCATAAGTAAAAGGATTGATGCACGGCAACATGAGGTTGAGGCGATTGTTCCTAGCCAAAAGCAGCCCGGCCGAGTCTGGCTGCAGCGAGCCGCTCTACGTCGCAAGAATGAAAAGCCAACGATACCATTGGGTTCAAAATTCTGGCCACTTGCGCCGGAAGAGACCAGCGATGTCAAAGGCTTTTCCCGAAAGCCGCGTTGCACCACCTGGCCGTATCACTGCGATCACGCGATGACGACGCCGATGTTGAATTCATTGACGCGGAGTACTGGATGAAAGGCTGCAGTTCGCTCGGAAAGCTGCGTCTCGCGGGTCTCTGCAGCTTCGGTAACGGCAGAAAGAGGGACTTGGCATTGATGGACGTGAAAGATGCTGTCAAGCTGGCGGCCCCCCCGGTATGTGACGAGAAGATGCCGAAGACAATTCGGAGCCGGTTGTCGAAGGCGCTACACACCTCTCGCCCATGCTCGGCAAACGGCGGCGCAATTCGGAGAGAACTAGGATCAGGCGGACGACGAATTCTTGAGGTTGCGCGCCTTCTCACGCAAATCGTCGATGCGATCATGTGCGCCCTGACGTGTGAGAAGCTCGCCCGACTTGTCCAGGATATCGGCCTCACGGCAGAGCTTCGTGATCTCGCCGCGCTGTTCGTCAGTCATGGGTCGTGATGGGCATTCAAGGTCATGCTGTATTATGTCCCCGTGGCCTTCCCGTGGAGGCGATTCCAGGATTGAAAGGCCAGTATAACGAGCCTGACCTTGACTGAGCTCTGACGCTCAGGATCGGGAAACTGAAGCAAGCCACCAGTCGCCGATCGCTCGCGTCAGATCGATCCAGAGGCTCGAGGGGAGATCAGGCACGGCGATGCGGACGCTGTAACGGTCGGTCGTCAGGTCGTGAAACCATTCGGTCGCGGCAAAATCAAAGCCGAAACTCCCAGCGTGACGGATTGGAAAGCCGACTTCGCTTAGCTCCTCGCTCATGGCTGCGGCCGCCTGCCGGGCTGCCGCTTCGTCGAGAGGTTCGCGAGATCCCAACGTGACGTATAGTCCGTGAACGGGCTGCAACTGCGACGGCACGCCTCGCAGCCTCAAGGCGAAATGCCGGGAGGAGAAACGACCGTTACGAAGGATCGAGGCCATACGCCTCCTCGTCAGGCGACGGTAAGCGGATGTGCCTACGAATGGCGGAAAGTGCGCGGGTAAGGCTGCGTTGCCCAGGAGCCTTATGGCGTTGCGCGTTTCCGCCATAAGCTCTTCGAGGCATGAGGAAGGAATCCGCTGTGTCGCGAAATCGCTGCGGATCAACGTAATGGAACCTAGCCGCCCGTACTCCGCACCCAACGAATCCAACTTATTGTGACTCCGGACCAGGATCAGCGGAACGCCCCGGCGCCTCGACCACCTGATTACCTGCTCAATACGTCCCGAACTTCCGGTGAAACATGTTGTGTCGAAGATGATGAGGTCGAAATGCAGCTTTCCGCAATTGACGACGTCGCCGAAATCGCGAGACGCGATGCATGAATCCAGCAACAGGACTCTGCGAGAGGTACTGTCCGTCGAGAAACTCTGGATCGACCCGATTACCAGGTGCAGTTGCTGCGCATAGCCGTCGATCAGTTCTAATGTTTCCCCGTAAGAGCCTGGCAGCGCAACGACCTCGCCACCTTTCATCGACTTGGAGAGTGCGAGGAGTAGCGAAGCAATCGCCCCCATTCCCGAAGCCGTGTAGATCGTTTGTCGAGCGTGCCGCTCATCGAGCGCATAGAATGACGGTCCTTCTACGGCCAGGTCAGCGCGTTGATAGTCGTATTGAAACTTAAAGGGCCCGCTGGATGGACGCGCGCTGCCCGCCCATGCGGTCTCGGTGGCGTTCCACTCCTGCGTCTCATGCGCGGCTCTGAGAGCTGCGGTCAGCTGAAATTTACGACGAATGACTTCGGCGACCGAATCAGGACGATCCAGTGATAGCGGTGCAGCCAGGCAGCTGTTCAGAAGCTTCAGTTCTTCCAGCTTGCGATCGAAATACGCGTCTGTGCTCTCCATCCTAATCCTGCTCGGATAGCCGACAGTCGTCAGGCTCCGAAAGGCTTCATCACAACTTTGATGCAACCGTCCTTCTTGTCCCGGAAGGTCTTGTAGAGTTCCGGCCCCTCCTCGAGTGTTGCCCGATGGGTGATGACGAAGGATGGATCGATTTCGCCTTTCTGGATGCGCTCCATAAGCTTCGGCATGTAATGCTGGACGGGGGTCTGGGCCATCCGGAAGGTGAGGCCGCGATTGATGGCGCTGCCCATAGGAATCTTGTCCAGATACCCGCCATAGACGCCGACGATCGAAACCGTGCCGAAATTTCGGCAGCACTCGATCGCCTGTCGAAGAACGTGCGGCCTGTCCGTTCCCATGAAGGTCGCGACCTTGATCCGGTCGATCACAGAGCCAATGCTGGCAGTGGTTTCAGGCTCGGTGCCGACGGCGTCGATGCAGGCATCCGCGCCGCGCCCGCCGGTCAACTCCTGGATGCGATCGTAGATGTCGTCGTTCTGGAAATCGAGTGTGATTGCACCCGATTGTCTGGCGAGTGCCAACCGTTCAGGAACGGTATCGATCGCCAGCACGCGCTCCGCCCCCAACAAAAAGGCGCTCTTGATAGCGAACTGCCCGACAGGACCGCATCCCCAGACAGCCACTGTTTCGCCGCCCTTTATGTTGCAGAACTCGGCGGCCATGTAGCCGGTCGGAAAGATGTCCGACAGGAACAGCACCTGTTCATCGGTGAGACCTTCCGGGACCTTGTAAGGACCGACATCGGCGTAGGGCACGCGCAGGTACTCCGCCTGACCGCCGGCAAAACCACCGAGCATATGCGAATAACCGAACAAACCGGCCGGAGAATGCCCCCACATCTTCTCGGCCATCTTGGCGTTGGGGTTGGACCGCTCGCATCCGGAGTAGAAGCCGTTCTTGCAGAAGAAGCATTCACCGCAGGAGATCGTGAAGGGCACCACGACGCGGTCGCCGACGTTGAGCTTGGTATTGTCTTTGCCGACGTCGACGACCTCGCCCATCGTCTCGTGGCCCACCACGTCGCCTTTTTCCATGCTCGGCATGACGCCGTCGAGCAGATGCAGGTCCGAACCGCAGATCGCGCAGGCAGTCACCTTGATGATGGCGTCGCGGCCATGCTCGATCTTGGGATCCGGCACGGTCTCGCACCGGATGTCGCCTTTGCCGTGCCAAGTGAGAGCTTTCATGTAGGGAACTCCAAGCGAATGATGACGGCTAAGCTTAATTGCGTCTCGAAGTTCCTATCGCGTTAGGAACGGCGGCTGCCTAGCGCGATTAAGGAGGCAACCTGGGACCAAACGGAGAGCCGAGATGGTCAGGCAATTTGCAATCGTGCCCGGCGCATCTACAGGGATCGGTTACGAGTTTGCGCGCATATGCGCGCGCGATGGGTATGACCTTCTGATTGCCGCAGACGAGGTGGAAATTGAAAGGGCGGCCGCCGACCTGCGACGTGAGCCTGGCGCGGAGGTCGTCGAAGCCCTCCACCTCGACCTCGCCACGCAGGAAGGCATCTCCACGCGGCCATCAGGGGCCGTCCGATCGACGTGCTCACGGCGAATCTTCGACGCGTTGTACACCGCCTGAAAGCTGCCGGGCGTAGAGCCGGCAATCGAGGCCTCTCTGAATTCACTGTCGTTTGCGCTTCGCGAGGAGCTTCGCGATTCCGAAATCAGCGTGACCTGCCTCATGCAGGGCGCGACCGAGACCGAGTTTTTCAAGCGCGCCGACATGCTCGACACCAAGGTGGGCTCAGAGGACAAAGACGATCCTGCCATGGTCGCGCGCCAGGGCTTCGACGCCATGGTGAAAGGCGAGTGCGATGTTGTCCAGTCTGCAGTGGCAAATGCGACGCCCGCGGAGATGCTCGCAAAACAGCATCGTAAAATGGCGGAACCCGGCTCCGCCAAGCATTAGCCGGCAGGAGGAAATGTCATGCTTACGAAATCAATGCTGGTTGGCGCCGTCTTGGCTGTCAGCTCAACTATCGCTTTCGGCGGCCCTTGCAATACAGCTAACCGCGATGCCGGCTCTGGACCCGTCACGACGGGCCAAGCGAGTACGAGCACGGGCACCCCCTCGCCAAGCGCCAAGGAGCATCCGCCAACTTCTGCCATGAACAAGTCGAGCGAGAACACCGCAACCTCGTCGCAGGACGCCCAGCGCCAGATGCAAAGCCAGCCGACGGCAGCTGAACAGAAGACGACCACCGGCGCCCGCGACAACGAGTGCTAGGCGGAAAAACTCCCAGGCCGAGCGCGAGAGGTTGGTGGTGGCCCTGCTTCTCGTGCTCGACGTCTAGTAGAGGAAAGCCAGAGGATCCATATATTCTGCCGTCGCCGTATCGGCGCATAGGATCGTAGGGTTACACAGCGGTTGTCTTTCCTCGGCGTGGAGGGCGAGGAGTTCATTGATGGATGAAGCGGTGAAACGGACGGAACAACCAGTCGTGGGCCGACCGGCGCACGGCTACGTGCGCGTTCGCGGTGCTCGCTGGTTCAGCACAAGAGCTAGTTACCAAAGGTACAGCGAGCACGCCGTGCGGCGCAGTACTTAGGATGTCGACCGACTATCAGCTATAGTCAATCGGGCCTCAGATTGGCGGCAATCGCCAAGAATAGGAAGGGTCTTTTAGATCGGATCGACGACGTTCAGTGTGGGCGCGCGGACTTTGGCTGCATACTCGTTTACGACGTCAGCCGTTGGGGGCGCTTCCAGGACTTTGATGAGAGCGCGTATTATGAGTTCTTGTGCAAGCGTAAGGGTGTGCGTGTTGAGTACTGTGCAGAGTAGAAGTCCTCAACATTTGTCGGGAACTGAACGACGGGCGCGAGAGCCGGTTCCTAGATGTAAATCACAGGAGCTCGGGCTTTCGGCGCTAAGGGACGGCCGGTGACTGTTACGGAACCGGTCATTTCCCGGAGACTTTCCTCTTCGAGACGGCCACAGCGTTTCCGCGAGTGGCGAGGAACCGTACGATGGACAAGTCGCTGATCGGCGATAAGGGCGAGCAGAATATCCATACAGACGACGGTTTCGTCCGCGTCCGCGGAGCCCGCGAGCACAATCTGAAGGACGTTTCGCTCGAGATACCCCGAAATGCGCTCGTGGTGTTCACGGGCGTGTCCGGATCCGGGAAGTCGTCGCTCGCCTTCGGGACCTTGTACGCAGAGGCCCAGCGGCGCTACTTGGAATCGGTCTCACCGTACGCCCGCCGCCTTTTCCACCAAATGGCAGTGCCCGAAGTAGACTCGATCGAGGGGCTTCCCCCCTCAGTCGCCTTGCAGCAACAGCGAGGCTCGCCGACGACAAGGTCATCAGTCGGCAGCGTGACGACCCTGTCCAATCTGCTGCGGATGCTGTACTCGCGCGCCGGCGACTATCCGCAGCATCAACCGTTGCTATATGCGGAGTCGTTCTCGCCCAACACGCCCGAGGGCGCTTGTCTCAATTGCCATGGCATTGGCCGCGTCCATGCTGTCGACGAACGCCAGCTCGTTCCCGACGATACGCTGACCATCCGAGAGCGGGCCGTAGCCGCGTGGCCAAGCGCCTGGCAAGGCCAAAACCTGCGCGATATTCTCGTCACCCTCGGCTACGACGTAGACAAGCCGTGGCGCGAATTGCCGAAGAAAGATCGGGACTGGATCCTGTTCACTGACGAGCAGCCGACGGTGCCGGTCTACGCGGGTTATACGCCTGCCGAGACGAGGAGGGCACTGAAGCGGAAGGAGGAGCCGAGCTATCAAGGTACTTTTACCGGCGCGCGCAAATACGTGCTGCAGACGTTCGCCACGACGCAGAGCGCTATGATGAAACGCCGGGTGGCACAATTTCTGTCGAGCTCAAATTGCCCAGTCTGCAAGGGGAAGCGGCTTAAACCCGAACCGCTGTCTGTCACCTTCGCCGGAATGGACATTGCCGAGGTTTCGCGACTGCCGTTGAACCAGCTCCGCTTGTTGCTCGGCGGGCATCTCGACAAGAAAAGGAATCAATTCGTCGGCCATCCTGAGAAGGCTCTCGTGGTGCAACGGATAACGGAGGACGTGTCGGCACGCCTTGAAGTGCTACTTGATCTCGGTCTTGGCTATTTGACGCCCGAACGCAGCACGCCGACGCTGTCGCCAGGCGAGCTACAGCGGCTTCGATTGGCGACGCAGGTCCGCTCTAATCTGTTCGGAGTGGTCTATGTCCTGGATGAGCCCTCTGCGGGACTGCATCCGGCGGACACGGAAGCCTTGTTGCGCGCTCTCGACCGCCTGAAGTCGGCCGGCAACTCGCTCTTCGTCGTCGAACACGAGCTCGACGTGGTGCGGCACGCCGATTGGATCGTCGACGTCGGCCCCGACGCAGGCGCGCAGGGAGGGCGTATTATGTACAGCGGTCCCCTGGCAGGACTGAAAGACGTGGAAGCGTCTCGGACGCGACCTTACCTCTGTGGCCAGCACGAGAGGGTGGCAAGGGCTCCACGAGACCCCCGCGGATGGCTCAAGCTTCGCGGTGTCACGCGCAACAATCTCAATCGGCTAGACACGGAAATTCCGCTCGGCGTGTTTACGAGCGTCACGGGGATTTCGGGATCCGGCAAGTCGAGCCTCATTAGTCAGTTTCTTGTCGATGCCGTGGGCGACGAACTGGGCCAGCGCAAAGAGGCGGGCGACGAGGACGACAAGCTAGAGACTCCGGTCGAAACCTTAGGTGGCGAGATTGCGGAAGGCCTCGATGACATCAAGCGATTGGTAGTCGTGGACCAGAAGCCGATCGGCCGTACGCCGAGATCGAATCTCGCGACTTACACCGGCCTGCTGGATCATGTTCGCAAGATTTTCGCCTCAACCAAACAGTCGCGTGCAAGGCGCTATGACGCGGGCAGGTTCTCCTTCAATGTAGCGAAAGGCCGTTGCGAGACGTGCCAAGGGGAAGGCTTCGTCTGTGTCGAGCTTCTCTTCCTGCCGAGCGTTTACGCTCCCTGTCCGACTTGCAAAGGCGCGCGGTACAACGCCAAAACGTTGGAGGTCAAGATCCGGAACAAATCAATCGCTGACGTGCTGGCGTTGACTGTGGACGAAGCGTTCGAGTTCTTCAGTAGTGAGGATTTTCTACGTCGTTGTCTGGGCGTGCTTCGCGACGTCGGGCTCGGGTATATCCGGCTCGGCCAGTCGGCGACCGAACTGTCAGGAGGCGAGGCGCAGCGGGTCAAGCTCGCCACCGAGCTGCAACGGGCGCAACGTGGTCAGACACTCTACGTTTTGGATGAACCGACGACTGGACTTCATCCGTCGGACGTCACCAAATTGATGAGGCAACTGCACGGCCTGGTTGAGGCCGGCAATACGGTCATCGTGGTCGAGCACGACATGACGGTGGCTGCCGCCAGCGACTGGATCATCGATATTGGGCCCGGTGCCGGCGACGAAGGCGGTCGGATAGTAGCCTCAGGCACGCCGTCGCAGGTCGCGAAGAAATCGCGCAGCCGGACAGCAAATTATCTCGCAGCCGTCCTCTAAGATCCTGAATCTGTTGCCTTCAACGCCGCCAGGCGCTTGTGTAGAAAGGCCAGAACCATAAGGGGCGTCAGTTGCGCGTACTGCTTCTTGAATTTTTGAGCTATTTTCGCTTCGATCATATCGACGAATTCGCCGGACATGTAGGCAGTCAAGACCTCTGGATGTACGTAGCTCTTGCGGCAGATGGCAGGCGTGTTGCGCGATTTCTTCATGATCCGCTCCCGAGATATCAGGTGCTCGCGGGTGGCGCGACCATGCCCATGTCTATTGTCGAAGTGCCGGGCGCGGAAGGCTCTGAAACATAGATTAGGGGTTCGGGCTGAGTTAGGCGTTGAAGCTCAGCCATTTCTTCACACAGTCGCCGCGTGATGAACTGACGCTCGATATCCGACAATCTGGTCCCGAGCAGACTGCGATAGCGGGTGATGTTGTTGCGATGGGCACGCAAGCGGGCGAGGTTCTCGTCGATCATGGTCATCACTCTTGATCGTCTTCGATTGTCCTTCAATTCCCAAGGATATTCCCGCCAAAAAACTTAAAATGACGGGGATCGGTGTCAAGCTTTTTTTGCGCTGCGAAATTCGTTACCGAAAAAGGCTAGAAGCGTCTTCCGTTAAGACTGCATCAAGTCATGCTGCCACGCATGAAGCACCGGACGCGTGGATGGCCGTCGATGTAATGCCTCCAGACCATTGTACGGCCGAAGCGGTTTGGTTCCTTGACGACGGCGTCGTCAGGCACGTTGACCCATTCGTTGTCGATGCGACGCGGTAACGCCCGCTATTGGACTCCCAATCCGCATCAGAAACGATGTATCCGTCAACATCGGTGCAGCACTTTCCAAATTCGCTCTGCAAGCTTTCAAACCATGACTTCAGCGGAGAGTTGTCGTATCGGCCATCATCGTGTGCGAGTGCTGGCGTTACTAGCACCGCCAAGCTAAGCAACAGTGCCGCAGGTTTTGCCGGAAACATCTCTTTGCCTCCGCGATCTTCACCGGCCGATCCGCTGTCTTGATGCGAACAAGGCTGGCAATCCGGAAAACAAGATGGCGCTTACAGCTGCGTCTCGATGATGAGCGCAACGGCCACAATCGTTCGAGGCTTCGTCATGGGAGACCTTCGTCCCCGGCGCTTATGCACGTAAGTCCTTCAACTCGAGGCAAAGGTTCAACAACAACAGCTTAACTAAATGTCAGCTCAGCTGGCTGTTTGGTCCAGGCGATCGGTGGAATCCGCTTTTGGCCTTGGCAGGTCTTCGTGAAATGTCAGCGTCTGCACCGCAGTTGGCGAGTAAGCGGACACCGCGGATCTATGATGGGGTGGACGCACCGCCCGACGGCATCGATGTGCCAAAGTGGAGGTGTTGAGCACCACTTAAGGGAGGCGTCCTTGTCAGAGCTTATCATAATCGGTCTGGATATCGCCAAGCATGTTTTCCACGCTCATGGAGCAGACGGGAAAGGGCGAGCTATATTCAGCAAACGGATCAGCCGAGGAAAGCTGCTGGATTTCTTCGCAGCCCAGCCGAGTTGCACGGTAGCTCCGGAGGCATGTGGCGGAGCGCATCACTGGGCCCGTCAGCTGACCCAGCTTGGCCATGAAGTTCGGCTGATCCCTCCCGCCTACGTAAAGCCGTTTGTGAAGCGGCAAAAGAATGACGCGATCGATGCTGAGGCGATCTGCGAAGCGGCGCAGCGGCCGAGCATGCGGTTCGTGGCCGTGAAGAGCGAACAGCAACAGGCGGCGGGTCTGGTGTTTCGGACCCGTGACCTACTCGTGCGGCAGCGAACCCAGCTCATCAACGCGATCCGGGGTCACCTCACTGAATATGGTTGGATTGCACCCAAGGGGCCGTCGCATGTGGCGACTCTTGTCGATCTGATCGAGGAAGAAGCGATGGCCAGCTCGCTTCCCGAAGCGGCCCACACCATGTTCCGATTGATGTTAGACCTGCTGACCGACCTCAATGGCAAGATCGCAGACCTCGACAAGGAGATCGCGCGACGCGCTCGCGAGGACGAAGTATCGCGCAGGCTGATGACCGTTCCTGGCATCGGCCCGATCTCCGCCACCGCGATCGCCGCTCTAGCACCGCCGGCCGAGACTTTTGCCAAAGGCCGTGACTTCGCCGCTTGGTTGGGTCTCACGCCTCTTCAAAGGTCGACAGGCGGCAAGCAGAAGCTCGGTGCGACATCCAAGATGGGCGAACGCACGCTCAGGCGCCTCCTCATCATCGGCAGCAGCGCGGTCGTGCAACAGGCGAGCAAACGCGGTGCGCCAAGGGGGGCGTGGCTCGAACAGATGCTGGCTCGCAAACCGCGGATGCTGGTAACCGTCGCGCTCGCTAACAAGATGGCGCGGATCGTCTGGGCGCTACTCGTCAAGTGCGAAAACTACAGAGCTCCGGTGCGGCCAAGGCGTGATCTTGGCGGGCCAGAGGTCGTCGCAGGTGCAGTCGGTCGAAGGAGGGTATGGCGCAACAGTCGGCGAGACGGGGCCGGAAGAACCAGATGTACTCATCGTGCCTGGAGCACGCATTTATGATTTGGTTCCGGTCCGCGAACTCCCATACGGGCCCGCAGCTCCATCGCTGCATCAGAGGCCGGACAGATGGCAGCATCCGACGACGTGCCAATCTTCTTCAAAAACCGCCTGCATCTGGCGGGGCGTCCACAGATGAGTACACGCCTAAATTCAGAACACTCAACATTTGTTGGAGCCTGCGATGAAACCAAGGCGGAGAATATCGACGGCGCCCAGCCTTGAGCCGGTGCGTCGTGGCGGTCCCGGCGTCTCCTTCCTCTCCAGCCCGAAGGCGCTTGGGGCCGCTCACATCGGTAGAGGCATCTCAGTGCCGCCAGCCGTCCTTGTCGACCTCCACCCGAAAGCCTTCCGGCATGCGCGGCACTTCACCTTCGCCAGCAGCGTTGCAGGCCGGGCAGGGGGCGCCAGCGCCGCCACAGCTGCTGGCGTGCGGGCCGTCCCAAGGGCGGTCCGGGTGGTTCTCGCAAACCCACCCGAGATCGTCGCAGTGGTGCACGTCGTGGCGCGTCCGCCGGCCAGCGGCTTACCCTCGCTGGACATCAGACGACCCCGCGCAAAGGCAGCGCGAGCTGCATGTCGAAGCGCCTTGTGGCGTTAGCAGCGATGAAGTCTTGCAATGAAGACGAGATCTCGGCGTCGGTGTCGGCCGCGCGCTGGGCCAACGCGTCGGCGACGTCGGAAGTCGCATCCCGCGACCAACCCTCGACGGCATTGAAGGATACAATTCGGAGCGGATAGGCGTACTGGCCGGACAGGAGATTTTGCAGAACGCCCTCGAGGTTAGTGTCAGCCTCATCCGTTTCCCGCCAGGCGCAACCGGCGCGCGCCGAAGTCGTCAAGCACCAGATAGGTGTCGCGGTCGAGGCGGTCGGCTGGCACGATCGAGGGCGAGGAACGCATACGCTACTCCGATACTACAAAGGCGAAGAGAACGGCCCCGGCTCCGGAGGGATCAAGGGGGTAGGCCGAGTCCGCTCCGCCAACTCTGGCAGCGAGCCAGCGACGATTCAAATATTCGCCTGCTCTTGTCGTTCCCCTTGGGACCCTTGTCCCGGAAGAAAAGGGCCCCAGCTCAAATGGGGATGAGCCGGGGCCTAGAGGTTACCTTCGGCGAGCCCGAGGGCGTCGGGAAAACTTGGCACTAGCCGCGATGTTCCTGCGCGATGGCTTGCTGGCGCCCGTGGCCGGACTCGAATCGGCAACACACTGATTACAGGTCAGCCGCTCTACCACTGAGCTACAAGCGGCTCCAGCCAGGCAGGGGGAGTGCAAGCTGGGGACGTGGCTTGTCGGCCACACGTCCGACTAAACCGAGACGGTTTGTCGGGATTCGGACAGACGAGCCAGCGCCATTTATTCAGCCTGTCAGCCATTGAAGTGGTGTGATCGGCGGATCAGCCCGGCGGTCTCCTCCAAGGGGCCGCCGGGTTTTTCCGGTTTGCCAGTGGCCAGGGGCTGACGCCGCTGAGTGAGCGGAGGCCAGTGGCTTGGATAAGGATCTTCATTTCAAAATTGCTGTCATCGCCCTTGGCGCGTTTACGACCGTCTTGGCTATCAGGCTGATATATCCTGTCTGAGGTGTTCCTTCGATGGCGGTGCTTGTTCAGCCGCATCGATGGAACCGTGACTGCAGGCGCATATCCCATGCAGCACGTCTGCACCCAACCGTGCAGACAATCGGCAGCCGGGAAAAATGGAACCCCTAGTACACTCTGCAGCATTGGTCGGAGCAGCCATGTGTTCGGCCTGTTTACGCGGTACGCATGACCGCTGGCCATAATGCCCTCCGCGGATCAGGTCCCGGTCAATAGCACGCATTCGACGATGCTGTGGCCCAAGTGGGTTGTCCTGATCGCCGGATCGACCCGGCGCTGCATTAGTGCTGTTCGCCCTTCCAACCGTTACGTCACACCCGGATGACCGGCTGTGATCTCGTTCACGCCGTAAGAGCGGCGGGTTCCTTGTAGTGTTCGCTCCTGGCCATCATCGCCCATGCCATCCTGGCGAGCTTATTGGCGAGTGCGATGGCCGCGACCTTGGTGGGGCGCCGCGCCAACAACGTAGTGAGCCAGGGCCGATGGCCCGTGCCATGGATTTTAGCATAGCGGATCACGGCGAGTGCGCCTGCCGTGAACAGGCGGCGCAAATAGCGATCGCCTTGCTTGCTGATACTGCCAAGCTTGCCCTTGCCCCCACTCGAGTTCTGCTTCGGCACGAGCCCAACCCAGGCCGAGAAGTCCCGTCCCGATCGGAAGGCGTTGGCATCGGCAACGCTCGCGACCAGCGCTGTTGCCAGCGCCGGCCCGACGCCCGGGATAGCGTCCAGCCGTTTGCTCGTCGCACTTGATCGATGCCAGGCGATGATGCGTCGGTCGAACTCCAGGATTTGGACCTTCAGGGCTCGCAATTGGCTGCCGAGAGCCGCAAGACACGCGCGGGCCGCCTCTGGGAGCCGGCGATCAGCTGTATCGGCCACGACTTCCAGCAACTGCTCGACACCCCTGCGCCCGACGGGGGCGACAATCCCGAACTCGGCAAGATAGGCGCGGATTGAATTGATGACGGCAGTCTGCTGGCGGATGAACAGATGGCGCGCTCGATGAAGCATCAGACAGCTCTGTTGCTCGACCGTCTTGGTCGGCACGAACCGCATGTTAGAACTCGTGACCGCCTCGCAAATCGCCTCCGCGTCCGTGGTGTCGTTCTTCTGCCGCTTGACATAGGGCTTCACATAGGCCGGAGGCATCAACCGCACCGTATGCCCAATGTCTCCAGCTCACGGGACCAATGGTGCGATGATGCGCAAGCCTCGATCCCCACCAGGCATGGCGGCAGTTTCCGGAAAAATGCCAGGACGTGCCGGCGCCTCAAGCGACGGCGTATGACCACCTGGCCGGCTGCATCAACGCCATGCACTTGAAAGACCGACTTCGCGATATCCAGACCGATTGTCGAAATTGACTGCATAGGATGCTCCTCCGAATCGTGGGAGCTTCAAAACGGCGCCCAATCCTTGGCACTCTCGCGCCGGTGGAGGAGCCGTCCACAGCATCACAAGCGGGAGGAGAGGGAATAAGGAACGCCAGTCCGGCCGCGGATTTAAGGACGAAGGCGTTGGTTTAGTGGCGCGCTAACAGCTCGCTTACATTTTCCTCACCGGCAGCTTATTGTTATGGTTTCCGAGGGTGGCCCCGGAGAGGGAATTCAGCTTGCGGTTTCTTTTTGAGGATTACGCATTGGATACCGACAGGCGCGAACTGCAGCGCGCAACAGACGTGGTTGTTGTCGCACCCCAAGTGTTCGATCTACTCGAATACCTGATCCGAAACAGAGAGCGCGTCGTCAGCAAGGACGACCTCATCAACGCCATCTGGAAAGGTCGCATCGTCTCGGATGCTGCGCTGACGACTCGCCTCAATGCCGCCCGGAGCGCAATCGGGGACACGGGCGATAAACAGCAGTTAATCAAAACATTGCCGCGCAAAGGTTTCCGCTTCGTTGGTGCAGTGCAGGAAGCCCGGAGGCCCGCAAATGAGACGGTTGGCCCAGTCGAGCGAACCGGCGACACGCCGCCGCGCCTATCCATCGTCGTGCTACCCTTCGCGAACCTGAGCGGTGATCGTGAGCAGGACTATTTCGTGGATGGTGTAACCGAGAGCTTGACCACGGACTTGTCGCGCATCAGTGGTTCATTTGTAATCGCACGGAACAGCGCCGTCTCATACAAGGGTAGAGCAGTCGATGTTCGGCAGGTCGGCCGCGAATTAAACGTTCGCTACGTGCTCGAAGGCTCAGTGCAACGCAGCGGCAATCGGCTTCGGATGAACGTGCAGTTGATCGATGCCCACAGCGGTCAGCATCTTTGGGCCGAGCGCTTCGAGAAGCCTGTCGGCGACCTGTTCGATATGCAGGACGAAATCGTGTCGAGGCTCGCCGGTACATTAGGTGCCCAGCTCATCGAGGCTGAGGCGCGACGAGCCGAGCGTACGCTGCATCCCGATGCGATGGACTTGTGCTTCCAGGGCCGGGCCTGGTTGATGAAGGGGATTAGCCTTGAATGCGTGACGCAAGCGCGGGGCTTCTTCGAGCGCTCGCTGGAGTTCGATCCCGGCAACGTCGAAGCAATGATTGGTCTGGCAAATGTTGATACGGTAGTTGGAGGTAGCTTTACGACGGATGATGGGCCCGCGCGGCTTGCGGCGGCCGAGGCGATAGTGAACAAGGTATTGTCGATTAGGCCGAACAGTGCCTCAGCCCACATGGCTCGGGGGTGGGTCCAGACCTTTACGAACCGGGCCGCCCAAGGCATCCGTGAGTTCGAACTTGCGTTGGCGCTGGCTCCGAATTTGGTCCACGCTCATGCTGCCCTTGGTTTCGCAAAATCCTACATAGGTCGCGCTGCCGAGACCGAAGGCCATATACTCGAAGCTTTACGGCTCTCTCCTCGCGACGTTTTCGCCTACCAGTGGGCGTGTTTTGCGGGCGTGGCCAAGCTGCTGCTTGGTTCAGACGTCGAAGGCGTCAGTTGGCTGCGACGAAGCACCGAGGCGAACCGTAACTTTCATCTCGCTCATATATCGCTCGCCGCTGCCTTGGCCTTGACCGGCGCGCTCGATGAGGCGCGAACTGCTGCGAGAACGGGACTTGCGCTCAACTCAGGTTTCACCATTCGTCGCTTGCTCGCAGCTCAACAAAGCGACAATCCAATTTACCTTGCCGGGCTGCAGCGCTTGTGTGAAGGCTGGCGCCTCGCTGGCGTGCCGGAAGGGTGACGAGCGCTTCGGGTCAGAAGTCGACTTCAGCGCGTTCCTGACCTACGTCGGCGAATGGGATGGTCCGGCCGTGCTCCTGCCCCGCCAGCGATAAGCTGGCCAGGGGCGCCAAGACAGGGAGCACGCCATGTCCCAGACACCCAGTACCGCGATCGCCGTGATCGGCATCGATATCGGCAAAAACTCGTTCCACGTCGTGGGCCACGATACGCGCGGCACCATCGTGCTGCGGCAAAAGTGGTCGCGTGGCCAGGTGGAGGCGCGGCTCGCCAATATGCCGCCTTGCCTGATCGGCATGGAAGCCTGCGTCGGCGCACATCATTTGAGCCGCAAACTCGCATCGTTAGGTCACGATGCCAGGTTGATGCCGGCCAAATATGTCCGCCCTTATAGCAAAGGACCGAAGAACGACTTCAATGACGCCGAAGCGATTGCCGAAGCCGTGCAGCGCCCGACGATGAAGTTCGTGGCGATCAAGACCGCGGAGCAACTCGATCTGCAGGCGCTGCATCGGGTGCGCGAGCGGCTGGTGTCGCAACGCCTTCATGCTGGAACGCGGGATCGCGGTGCGCCAGGGTATCGGCTTCCTGCGCACAGAACTGCCCACCATCCTTGCGACGCGCACCGATGCCCTGTCGCCACGCATGTTGCGTGTCATCGAGGAGTTGACAGGCGACTGGCGTCAGCTGGATCGATCGCATCGATAGCCTCTCCGGCGAGATCGAAGCACTGGCCCGTCAAGATCAGGCATGTTCGCGCCTGATGCGATCATTTCGAGCGCCATGGTGGCCGCGATCGGCACTGAAGACGTCTTCTCCAAAGGCCGTGACTTCGGCGCCTGGCTCGGACTGGTGCCCAAGCAGATCTCGACGGGAGACCGCACGATCCTCGGCAAAATCTCACGGCGCGGCAATCGCTACCTCCGCGTTCTGTTCGTGCAGGCGGCATGGGTGGTGCTGGTCAGGATCAAGAACTGGGAACGTTACGGACTCAGATCCTGGATCGAAGCCGCCAAGAAGCGATTGCACCACAACGTGCTGGCGATCGCACTCGCCAACAAGCTTGCCCGCATCGCCTGGGCGGTGCTGGCTAAAGGACGCGCCTTCGAGCTGACAAGGACCAACGATGCAGGCGTCCGACCCGCTTGATCCTCGCGCCGTGCTCGGCGCGGTCAAGGCGCGGCCTGGCAACGCCGGAGCCAGCCGCAAGCCAAGCGCAACGGCCGGCCTTGACCGCCCGTGCGCGCGACGCGACGCACGTCCTGCGGGCCGGGACGAAGGAACGGCCCCTGGCTCGAACACAGGAACTGCGAGGTAGGAGGAGCATGCGATGACGTAACCCCATCAACAGGTTCCAGCCGAAGTCTGCGAGAGGATGAGACGAGATGGAGGTCCGGTCTTCCCGGCGCATGCGAACACTGGTGACCCAAATGGCCCAATCGAGGCCTGTTCGCTAATGAGAACGCACGCGCGCTGATATCCATGATGGCCCGGAGCAAACCAATCAAAGGCCGGATACATTGATGCAAGACCACTCACCACCTGATCGACGAACCTCTTGCTACGCACGGCCGGACCATACAAGGTCACAAGCGGCTGTCCAGCTGGTGTCAGCTCAAAGCCCAAAGCCGACAATACGGCGATTGAGACAGATGATAGCTAAGGGCCAAGGCCGAATTACACTGTGACCAACGCAGGGATTTCCGACCGTGTGCCGCGTCTCCCATTTGTCAGCGCCGTTGACGGTAATTGCCCGGAATTGCTGTTCCGCGAACTATTGGGTGGAGTCCTTCCAACCAATCATGATGAATGTGCCTTCGCAGAACTGGTCATGGTGGTTGAAGTTCGGCGCGTGGACCGGATGCATTAGCGATGTCATGACGCGCGATATGGACTCCCGAGGTGAACGGCGCCGTTGAAGTTGCCATCGCCTGCACCTCTTTCGTAATGAAACAATGGCCGGCCACAGCGCGACCGGCGACGGTGTCGTCATGCTGGCGGGAGCGCAGCCGCGGCAGACGACCGGAGAGATGATCTAATCATTCGGGAAAGGCGTTATCCAACAGAGGAGTATCCTATGAAGTTGGCTCAAACATCAACACTACTCATTTGTCTGCTCGGCGCGCCGGGAATTTCGTTGGCCGCGGACGCCAAGGGGGACGTGGAGAAGGCTTACGCCGCTTGGGATGCCGCATTTAATAAGCACGACGAGAAAGCCATCGGCGCCTCCTATGTCGCGACGGCAAAATTGATGCCGCCCACACATCAGGTCGCGTCGGGGCCGGCCGAGATCGAGAAGTTCTTTGCCGGACTCTTCGCGAGCGGTGTGACGGATCACAAGTTGGAGATGATCGATGCCGGCGGAGACGACAAGGTCGTCTTCGGCACAGCCAAGTGGAGCGCTACGGGTAAGGACAAGGAGGGCAAGCCGTCTCCCTTCAGTGGTTTGGCGACGCACGTCTTCGAACGCCAAGCCGACGGATCGCTCAAATTGAGGCTGCAAACATTCAACTAAAGCGGTCGAAGCTTAATCGGTCCGGCGAGGCGGCGGCCTTACCGGACGCCCAAAAGGGCTACTTGTCTCCGGTGCAAGATATGTCCGGGTTGGGTCTTGGTCGTGTAAAAACGCCTTCCGCGGGAGGGCGGTGATAAGCCATGACGGTTCGGTCTCAGGCCGCGATCGCGGCCATCAGCGGCTTGGTCCCGACGATGTTCATGGCCCGTGTCAGGTTATAGGCCAGGACCGAGAGAGCCATCTCGGCGGCTACGTTTGGAAGCGTTTTGGTGAGGAAGTGTGTCGCTCCCATGCGGGCCTTCATGGTGCCGAACGGATGCTCAACCGTCTCGCGACGCACGCGCATGGCTTGTACGTTTGCCTCAAGGCGCTGCTGCACAGCTTCGAGCAGATGCTCATGCTCCCATCGTGGAATCCGTCGCTCCGGGCCTGTCGTGCATTGCGATTTGAGCGAACATTTTTGACAGGCTGTGGTCCAGTAGCGCCTTATCCGCTTGCCATCTTCCTCGTTCGTAAAGCGATACGGCAGTTGCTCCCCAGCCGGACAGCGATAGGCGTCTTCCTCCGGCAAATAGACAAAGTCCTGCTTGCCGAAGCGACCATCTGACTTGGCACCCGACGTCTGCGGCTTGGGTAGAGTCACGATGATGCCGGCCTCGTGGCACGCGAGGATTTCCAGGCTGCTGAAGTAGCCGCGATCGGCAACGGCCTCGAGGGTCTCGGTCTTGAGAACAGCCTTCGCCTGCTTGGCCACATTGGCCAGCTGAGCCCGATCCGAGCCGCTGTGCGTCACCTTATGCGTCACAATCAGATGGTGCTCGGTATCTACGGCGACCTGCACATTGTAGCCAACGACGCCGGAACCGCGCCCGCTCGTCGCCATCGAACGGCTGTCGGGATCGGTCAGTGAGATCTGCTGGTCAGGCGAAGCACGCATCTGCTTCTCGTAGACGGCAAGCTTGCCCATCTCCTCCTTCAGCTTTGTAAGCTTCTCATTCAGCCTCGTCACCTTCGCAGCCAGTGCCTCCGTCGGCTCTTGCCGGTCGGCCGTGTCAAGTTGGCTCAGATAGCGCGAGACGCTCTCCTCCAGCTGGGCACGCCGTCGTTCCACCTTCGCCCGTGTGAAGTTCCTGTCGCGGTTGTTCACGGCCTTGAACTTGCTGCCATCGATGGCAACGCTCGCCGTCGCGAGGAGGCCCATCTCGCGGCAGAGCTCGACGAAGCGAGCACATACCCTGCGCAGCGCCAGGCCATTGTCTTTGCGGAAGTCTGCGATTGTCTTGTGATCAGGTGTGAGCCGACCCAGCAGCCACATGACTTCGACATTGCGTCCGGCTTCGCGTTCGAGTCGCCGGCTCGACTGCACCCGGTTCAGATAGCCGTAAATGTAAAGCTTGAGGAGAATTGAGGGGTGGTACGATGGCCGACCAGTCGCTGCTGGCTCCACACCCTCAAAGCTCATCTCAGCCAAATCGAGCGCATCGACAAACACGTCGATCACGCGAACAGGGTTGTTCTCGTCAATGAAATCATCGAGGCATTCGGGCAATAGCGTCCACTGCCCACGATCCGCCTGCTCAACGAAGCGCCTCATCAGCTTCCCCCGCAGAATCACGAGAGAATCATAGCAAAGCAGCGGCGTTTTCACACAGCCAGGGTCGGTAGCAGAAGCTGGCGGGCAGGAAGTGCGACTGCTGGATCAGGCGGAGCCGGCGGCGGCGCGGGCTGGGGGTGCTGGATCGGGCGGCGGTGCAATTCGGCCGCTAGCGGTCAAGGCGCTTCGAGCAGCCCTGGGTCGACCAACCCGGGCGCGACATCAATGACCCGAAGATGAAGGGGAAGTAGTCCCATCGCGAGCGGCCGCCGGATATGATCCAGCGGGCTATCTTCATGATGCGTTCGCTTATGAGCAGGAGCAGTCGCGGTTGAGGACCGCATTCGTTGGAGCGATTGCCTTGGTTTTGAGGATCGGTGACTAAATCGCCGACGAAGAGGAACGCTCTCAGACAAACAAAAAGTCATTCGCCGTCATCAAATTGGTGAAGTTTGCAAGTGTAACTTGATCGACTCCTGCGATGATAATGGTGCTAGTTCCATTTTGGGTTATGACAAGATCATCGAACGACTGCACGCCCGCCACGTCAATGAAAGCGATCTTATCATCTTGGCATTGGCTGAAGTCCCCGATGACATTCTGAGTTCCGACCGTCGTTGCACCATCATCCTTGAATACGAACGTGTCGCTACCGCCAAGAGCATTGCCGCGCAGTTGGCCATCGCCCCACATCTCGTTGCTGACCGTGCAACCGGGCGCCGCGGTTCCAGCGTAGAGGACATCGCTGCCTCCCTTGGCACGACCCGAAAGTTGCTCCGCGTCGCCCCATAAGAAGTTATCGACCCGGCCGCTACCAACGGCCTCGCCGCCGACAATAAGATCATCGCCTCCTTGGGTCGCGCCGCCCATGGCCTGAGCGTCCCCATACAGCTCATTTACAACATCAGTCAGGGACCTGTCGCCGCCGCTTAGACTGTCATTGCCCCCGCTGGCAGCGTCGAGCATCGTAACAGCATCGCCGACGGCGAAGTTCTTGCTCCCCTGGAACGTCGCAACGTCGTCGCCGCCTTGCGCATGCCCGGACATTGTGGCGCCGGCGTCCCCGTAAAAAGACACTGTGGAGCCGCCCTCGTTGACGAAAGTATCGTTGCCGCCCTTGGCAAAGCCGGAGATGTCGCCGCCGGCATCGCCATAAAAGGTCTTTGACGTTACCGCCCCACCGGAGCCCATGAAACTGTCGTCGCCTCCCTCAGCATGGCCCGACATGTTACCTCCGGCATCACCATAGAACACCTGCGTGGCGAACAAGGCCCCGTTGAAGGTGTCGTTGCCACCTTTGCTGTAGCCGGTCATGTCACCGCCGGCATCTCCGTAGAATGTGTTGCCTGAGTCCGTTCTGGCTGTGAATGTGTCATCGCCGCCGTGGGCGTGACCGGACATATTGCTCCCGGTATCACCAAAAAAGACGTTTGTTGCCTGCCTGGAGCCCTGGAAGCTGTCATTGCCACCCTTGCTGTAGCCAGACATGTCGCCGCCCGCATCGCCATAAAAGGTGTGGGTGCCACCCTGTACCGTCTGAGTTATAAAAGTGTCGTCGCCGCCCTGAGCGTGACCCGACATGGCGCCGCCGGCATCGCCGAAGAACGTATTGATTTGCTGTCTGCCAGTTCCACTCAAGAAGGTGTCGTTGCCGCCCTTACTGTGCTCCGACATGTCCGCGCCAGCGTCCCCGTAGGCAGTGACACCAGCCAATGGGAGTCCGTTGAACGTGTCATCGCCGCCCTGCGCAAAATCGAAAATGCTGCCAACCACGTCACCATAAAATGTGTAATTGGAAAGTCCGACTTCATCGAAGGTGTCGTTGCCCCCCTTCGAGAAGTCGAACAGGTTCCCACCAGCATCGCCGAACAAGGTCGGTGCGCCCGGGGTGCCTATCAGGTTGTCGTCGGTGCCGAATTGATGATTGACCAGGTCCTCCGGAGTAAGTGGAACAGGCTGCCTGCGCATCGCGAGTCCTCCTCGACTGCATCCAGCGCAATCTTAGGATGTTACGTCAGACCGCGCGCGAGCTATAAAGAGGTATATCTTTGGACAGATCGCATTCCTGTCGGGAACGCCCATGGTTACCTAGTTCATTGCTGCGCTTATGCGCTGGCATGTCAACATGGCGCGATGATCGTGCGAAAAAGCGCGGCGCCGGGCGGGGCGCTCCCAGAGCGGCGCCTGCGGCTTAGCGTTATGTTTCTGGGCGACATTCCCACACAGTAAACGTTTGTGCGAGTACTGGGGAAACAGCGACCTCGACACTGCGCTCGCAGGGCATGTTGAACTAGTCGAAATCGCTAAAAGTCGACTGCATTAACGGAGCGGATTTCCGGGCAGCCCGCCATGCTCTAGAGATCCTCGCGCAACGCTTTGAAGAACGGATGCCGCACCTTCCCCTCGGCCGACTTCGCTCGGTACTCAATCTCAGCAAGAAGCTTCGGTTCGACCCAGATGCCTTTGTGCGCTATCCGCTTCGCGTAGGGCTGCGTCTTCCGGACCAGCGGCTCGAGGCGCCGCCGCAGCTCGGCCGCCGACGTCTTGTCGAAGCCATGGTCGACCTTGCCAGCGTAAACCAGGTCAGAACCCTTTCGCCGAGCAAGGTATATGCCGTACCATTTGCCGTCGTCGAGCGCGAAGCCGGCGATGGTGAGTGTCTCGCGCTGGGCGCAGGTTTTCTTGACCCAATTATTGGTGCGGCCGACCGGGTAGACGCTGTCGCGCACCTTGGAGACGACGCCTTCGAGCCGATCTTGCAGGCATGGGCAAACATCTCGTTCCCGTCGATCTCGAAACTCGCGCTGAACTGAACGTCGGTGCCGGCAATGATCTTCTTCAGCTCCGCCTTGCGCTGAAACAGCGGTAACTTCTGGATGTCCCTGCCGTTGAGGTAGAGCAAGTCGAAAGCGACCAGAACGATCTTCGTTGACTTGCCTGTGAGCTCATTCTGCAGAACCGAGAAGTCCGTCGTGCCGTCGGTGGCAGGTACGACAATCTCTCCGTCGATGATGGCCGAGTGCCAGGCGTCATCGGAAACCTTCTTGAAACGCTTGGTCCAGTCGTGGCCGCGCCGTGTGAAGACCTTGACGGCTTCGTTCGCGAGGTGGACTTGCACGCGGTAGCCGTCGAACTTGATTTCGTGAATCCATCGCTCGCCGGATGGCACGCGGTCGGTCGCGGAGGCGAGAGCCGGCACGACGAAGCCGGGCAGGGGCGCCTTGACACCGAGTGCATCCGGCTTTTTCCGCTGAAACGCCACGGGCTAGACCAGGCGCAGGCTGAACTGCCGCGCATCTTGAGGCGCGTAGCGATCGACGAACTCCTGAAGATGCGAGGGCACGTCGTTCAGTTGGAGATTACAGCGATGTTGAATTTCGCGTGCGACATCCTCTGACACATCTTCGGACCAGCGCTCCGACGTGTTGAAGGCGACCACCTTGATAGGTCGCTTGTACTGGCCCGTCATCAGGTCTTGAAACCGTCTCCAGGTCGGCCGCTTCCATGTCCGTCTCGCGCCAAGCGCTGCCGGCGCGGCCAAAATCGTCCGCGACCAGATAAACGGTCGGCTCATCGGCCGGAATAATGGACGGGGTCCACCGGGACTGACGCATAATACGCAACTCCACAAAGAACCCGGATTCAATTTGAGGGGGCCCGATTCGTTCCAGAAACTGTGAAGAGGGGCGCCAGAGAGGCAAAGCAATATCGGGAGGACGAAATGGCGGTCAACAAGCCCACCGGCGACAGCGCTCGCAAAGGTGCGGTCAAGAAGCGTTCGCAGACGAAGGCGACATTGGGTGGAGCTTCCGCCTTCACTAAAGCGCGACAAGGCGTCCGGCGAATTCATGGGCGTCAAGAAGCCCGCGAAGGGCAAGAAGGCCGCAAAGAAATTTAAGGGCGTGCGGCTTGAGAAGAAAGCTACCAAAAAGAAAAAAGCAAAGAAGAGCTAGGCGGCTCTTCACGTGCGCCCTAATCTGGACGTTCGCTCAATCCTGATCTCAACATAGCCCTTCAGAGTAACGCGAGCGGACAGCGAGTTGGCGGGAGGAATTACCCGAACCCATCCTTCTTCAGGATTTGCCGCAGTGTATTCGATCTGCTCCGCATCGTTCAGGAAAATGCGGATTTTGAATCCGTCGAGCAAAAGATAGCAATAATTGCGAAAGCCTTCTTAGTCGCAACTTCTTGCAACCGGTCCATGAAACTGCGGCTTTCCAATCAAGAGGTACCCGTCTTAGCAACGTATGCCTGACAGCAACGCTGCGCCGCCGCGGCCTGAACTGTTACGCAGTAACATTCTCCAGCGCGCCTTTCATCACGGAGGAACCGGAACAATGCTCTGGCCCAGCGGTTGACGGCGCATCAACAACCACTGGAGAGAGTGGACATGAAAACCCGTCTTGCGATTTCATTGGCTGCTGTGTCGCTGCTGGCGGCGTCGAGTGTAGCCTTTGCCCAGTCGACGACCGAACAGGGCGCCAGGGACGGCGCGCGTGCGGGCGGCGACATCGGTGGCCCGGTCGGCGCGATGGTCGGCGGCACCGTCGGTGCGGCCGTTGGCGCCGGCCTCGAAATTCCGAATGCCGTGCTCGGCGGAATCCCGCGCGACGACTCCGTCGTGATCCACGAGCGCGTCGTCGTCGGCGAGCCCTTGCCCCCGACCGTGGTCTTGCGCCCGGTGCCGAACTACACCGAGTATCGCTACGCGGTGGTGAATGATCGCCGCGTCATCGTCGAACCGCGCACGCGCCGCGTCGTCAAAATCATCGACTAATCGGTCAAAGCGTGTAGGTTTTTAAGAGGCGGGGCCCCGCGGAGTGACGCTCCGCGGGGCCTTTAGTTTGTCAGAGCCGAACTGGCGCGAAACCGCCGGCGCCTAGTTGGGAGATCAGGCGTTCCGAGAAACCCGCCAGGCAACTGTGGCGGGTTTTCTCGTGTCTAGGCTGACGAGGTGGCAGCCGTTTGCGCACGGTCTGCGGGCGCGTCCCAATGAAACTTTTGGTCCCGGCGGAAATTGTGTATCGGGCCAAATTTCGCTTCGGAGGATCGGTAATGGCCAATTCTGTTCGCCCGTGGACCTCAGATGACCTTGAGAAGCTCAAGGCGATGGCCGGGAATCACCGCCGCGACGAGATAGCCGCTGAATTGAACCGAGGCGTCTCGTCGGTGGCTGTCAAAGCGCATCAGCTCGGCATCTCTTTGCGATACCACGGGCTGCCAAAGCGTCGACCGTCAACAGCCCAGTCAGCGCCGGGCCATTGACTCGATTGTTTTCGCTCACCTGCGTTGCGCGTCAGGCGATCCCGCGCAAGGGCAGGGCCAACTGCATGTCCGTGCCGGCCGACCGCCTCGATCGCGACATCCGATCGAGGGCGAAGAACGCATACGCTGCTCCGATACAATAACGGGGGAGAGACGGCCACTATCTGGTGCTCGAAGAGGAGCGCAGAGCGCAAAAAAAAGCCCCGCTTAAGCGGGGCTTTTGAAAGTAGCTGTTCCATTTCGAGCGCGTCAGGAAGCTTTGGAGAGCCCACCCGACACGATCAGGTTGGTGCAGTTAGCCGGTTTCGTCAATCAACCTTTGTTAATTCACCCAAGAAAAAACGGCCCCGCAAGATGCAGGGCAAAAGTGGCAATTCACAAGTGAACAGTTCATGTTGATGAACGATCAGCGCCTGCAACTTTGTCACGCGTGATCACAGCTCTATATAACGTCCGTTTCAGGTCATTAGGCGTAGCTTCATCTGCCGTGGTCCTTGGAAGGCTTGCGCCGCTAGTAGCGGTCTATGACCCACCGGCCGCGGATGCTCGAAGGCGACCCGTCGTCTTTCTTGCTCTTTGCAGAAGCATTGGCCAGACCGAACCGACCTGCCTTTTATCCTCGACCAACTAAGAGGAGGTGACAATCCCGGGAACAACTGGCAATTTCTCCCTACTCGCTGCGACGAACGAGAACACGGCAGGGAGGTAGGAATATGTCCTTTGACCCGATGGCCGCTGCCGTTGCCTGGCTTGATGCCTACCGCGCTGGAGACATTGAAACTATCTTGGCAATGTATGCCGAAGACGCGGTGGTTCACTGCAGCTGCGAAGGCATAAAAATTATCACCAGCACAGACAGCTTGCGTGCTTACTGGGATGACCGCCTTAGGAAGCGTCCCGCGTCCCATCTAGACAACCTGCAGCTATCAGGGGATGGAACAGTAATCTCGTATGTCACACGCGAGGGTGTCGTGAGCGCCTTATTAACTTTCGATGCATCCGGGCAGATCGCGTCACTTACCTGCGGTCCTTCAAACTAAAATGCATATCGGACGTTGAGCCGGCGACGACTAAGGTCCGCTGCGAGTAGTCAGGACGTCGGCTACGCTCTCACCACGTCGGCTATGGCTTAAACTCGACAAAACTCAAAGAGAGCACAATGCGTCCGCTTTCGGCACATTGCCCCCACCCCCGCCGGCATCTTCGTCGCGCCATTCGAGCCAGGCGCGATCGGCCCGGATCTGTTCGACGCGGCCTGCCGCATGAACGGAAGCAGCCAAGGCTCTGGCCGACAAGCCGCACGGCCTCGCTGTCGCGCACCAGGCATCGCAGGCAGCACCAGCGCGGGCGGGCAATACACTTAGACCATGCGCGACATCGCCAAGCAGGTTGTCGAAACCATGCGGGCAACACCGTTCCTGCTCGCCATCTTGATTATCAATCTGGCGGCGTTGGTCGGCTTCGCGTTCACGCTGCGCGAGGTTGGCAAGGCGGTTGCCCGGCGTGACGCGATGCTCGAACGCTGCATCAAATAGGAAACGGACCGCGAGGGCGATGGCGCGCACGGCGACGCTCACCATGGCGGGCAATCAGCTAGGGATCGTCGGACGCCTTAGACGAACCCTAAACGTGGGGCGTCGATTTCGAGCTTGGGTCTCCCGAACGTCGGGGATTATCTCTGTAACTAGGGCGGAGGTGCGCTCTCTGGGCACGCCTCGCGCAACCTTGCCCGTAACGAGCTCTTCGAAGGCAGACAAAAGTTTACGCTCATCCTCTATCATCTGCTGAAGAGCGTCCGTTTCCTGCTTGAGTGGGTCGTCGTCAGACATCAGTGCCTCACTCTAGTGGGAGCCGTAAATACGCCGCCGGGCTCTAATACATTGTCCCGGCGGCGGTGTTCATTTCCAGCCCCGAGGTGGGACTAACAAAAACCTCGGATACACATTTTACGCACGAGACCTAGGATGGTTCAGTTTGCGGGATGCCAATAAGAGGCCTCTGACTCACCGCTGGCGATCCCAAAGAAACGAAGGCGGCGATTTTCTCGCTGCGGCCCGCGCCGTGTCAAAAAATGCCGGATAAAAGATCTAAAAGATCTAAGTGGAGTATGGAGCCAGCCCCGGCGTTTTCGGCCTGCAAGATGAACTATTTCACAAGTGGGCCGCTTGCTTAACCCGGGATGAGGGAAGGCCCGCCTGGGGCTGGCTGAGCTGGCGGGCCTTCACCCCAAGCACAAGAGCGCGCGTTCTCCCAACACGGCCCCGTCCCGAAACCGAGACTGCTCGTGTTTACTTAACGAGCGGCTGAGAACCGGTTCAGGAACCTTCTCAGGCATGGAGCATTTTCGAGTCGCTTCTGGCCTTTACCCCGGAGGTCGGAAGCTACGTGACAGCACGGCTCCAGCTTCTGCCAAGGCTGGAGCCGGAGCTTTTTTTGCGGCCCCGTGGTTGCCGCCTCAGTTCTAATTTGAATTTCGTGCTGGCCTATTTCGAGCAACCCGTCGCGCACAGCACGTTCCCGCAGGCGAGCACATAGCTAAATTTAGTGCTGCGACGCAGCGACGAATTATAAGAACTGCCCCGCCTCACAGCGTTAACTCCTGTCACCGCCCGATCCGTGGCTTCTATCGGTGATGAGATCGCCTCTCTGCGCTCCCGCCCAATCCAACAAGGGAGCACGCCATGTTTCAGCGGCGACGTTTCAGACATCAGTTAGCGCTTAAGGACCGGCTGGCGGCTTGGTCCGAGCGTCTTGAACAGCAGGTCACCCAGCTTCCGCGAGGTCCCGAGCGAGAAGCCCTTTCCGTAAAGGCGCGGCAAGCCGACATTGCGATCCATCTGGATGATTGGGCGCGATCTCCCGGCTTGCCGAAATGAAGGATTTTCAGGCTTCAATTGAAAAGCTTCGGCGTGACGCAGCCGAAGCCGCCCTGATCCGGGATCTCGCGACGGACCGGATCAAACGCGACCTTTACGATAGGCTGCACATACATCTAAGTAGGCTTGCTGATGAGGTTGAGCTGGCGATGAAGTCTAAACAGGCGGGCTAGACAGCTCGACCGAGGCGTGCGCGCTAACTACCATTCGTTGCGCATCGCCTGCTCGACGCGGTCGCTTAGAAGTTCTGGAGGTGGGTATCGGCCACTAGCCTGCTAATTCCACTTCCTGCGCAACTTCTCCGCTGGGTCAAGGAGCTCGCTCATCCCGCACTCAACAACGTGCCGTTCATTTAGTTCGGCGAGCTGGTCCCGCCATACCGCGTCGTGTTCAGCGATCGTGCGCATATTCTGATCGAGTCCAGGTTTTACAACTCTTGCTTTTACAACTCTACGGCTCCGCTTGGGTACTTCCAATGTATTGCCTCGTGTTTCCTGTTCCTGTTAGTACTGGAATAGCTTACATCCTCAGGGTGTCACCCACGTCTCGCTATGATACCGGCGAGGGGCCAACAGCGACGTTATTCCGTTCTTCAACCGTGATGCAGCGTATTGCGTATCAACCAACGAGGTGCGTTGGTCGGCTCGGCTCATAAACCGCGCGCGTCGCGCGTTGACTCAGTGACTTTGTCGCTTGCAACTTCTAGCTTAGATTGTTGCGATCTGAATGGCTATCACGATTATGAGGCGACTGTACTTGATCACTAGCGAGCACAATGCCTCCGCTTTCGGGCTTCTCCCAGTTAGGGTGTGGTGGTGTTCGGCATGCACAGGCACGCCGGCGCGCACGCCGATGGTCCCGACGCGGACCTCGCCGGAATAGATGTGCCAAGTCTCCTCATGCGGATTGTCGGCGCGGCGGCGGGAGGGCGGTCAGTCAGAGAACGGGCCAGCCGCTGGATCGAGGGGCATTGCGGCTAGGCCAACAGGTTGGTCAACAGGTCTCGTCAAAAAGGCCCCGGCCCAAATGGGGCATGAGCCGGGGCCTCCAAGTATGCCCTCACGAGTTGAGGGCATCGGGAAAACTTGGCAAAAGCCACGATGTTCCTGGCTCGGCGGAAGTCCCCCGATTCCAAAAACCTCAGCGATGCAGTGGATGCACGCCGATTTTTGCGGCGACGTGGGATGGAGGAGAGCGGGCCTAGCGCGTCATCAACCATAGCTTCGATGTTCTTCCGAGAGTATTCGCGGGCCGTGTAGCGCGGTCCAGGCTCCTCTGGAAGATCCCGCATTTCCATACAAGCGAAGCCACCTCGTGGCACTCCGGCGCACCAAGATTTCGGCGAGTGATCCACCATCAACGTGGGTGGCCTGGAGAGTGGTGGACCCCTAGGAACTTTCGGAGGTGCAACTCATTGAGCGGTTATTCAAGTAGAGGACCGCTCTGTGAACCACATCGCCGTTATCTTGATCTTACTCGTTGGCGGCTCGTCGCTCGCATTGGCCCAGAGTACGGGTGGATCGAGCAGTAGCGGCTCGGCAACGAGTGGAACTGCGGCCACCGGCTCCAAAGGTTATGCTGGCGGCACCCTATCGACCGGGCATACCATAAGCGGCACTGCGGGCTCCTCCAGTCCCAACGTGGGCAACGCGCTCAGCCACGCGGCGACCGGCGACGTGGATGCTTCCTCTGTTAGTCCGGCTCCAACTTCCCACGACAACGCGGTGGATACGCCCGCCGCCGAACGCGCCATAAAGAATTTGGGCAACACCGATATCGGCATTCTCAAGAAGAAGACCGCGACGAGAAAAACGAGGAGAGCCTAGCCGCGCGGGCGGCCTCTCAGTGCCGCCAGCCGTCCTTGTCGACCTCCACCCGAAAGCCTTCCGGCATGCGCGGCACTTCACCTGCAGTAGCGTTGCAGGCCGAGCAGGGCGCGCCAGCGCCGCCACAGGCGCAGGCGCGTGGTCCATCCCAAGGGCGGTCCGGGTGGTTCTCGCAAACCCAGCCGAGGTTGTCGCAGTTGGTGCAGGTCGTGGTCATTCCACCGGCGGCCTTTTCCTCGCTGGGCATTAGGCGATCCCGCGCAAGGGCAGCGCTAGCTGCATGTCGAAGCGCCTTGTGGCGTTGGCCGTGATGAAGGCTTGCAGTGCAGACGCGATCTCGGCGTCGGTGTCGGCTGCGCGCTGGGCCAGTGCGTCGGCGACGTCGGAGGTCACATCCCGCGACCATCCCTCGACGGGATTGAAGGATACAATTCGCACTGGATAGGCGTACTGGCCAGACAGGAGATTTTGCAGGACCGTCTCGAGGTCGGTGTCAGCCTCATCCGTCTCGCGCCAGGCGCAACCGGCACGCGCGCCGAAGTCTTCAAGCACCAGATAGATATCGCGGTCGGGGCGGTCGGCCGGCACGATCGAGGGCGAGGAACGCATACGCGACTCCGATACGACAAAGGAGGAGAGACGGCCCCGGCTGCAGGGGTCTAGGGGGTAGGCCGAGGCCGCTCCGCCAGCTCTGGCGGCGAGCCAGCGACGACTCAAACATCAGCCGCCCTTGTGGTTCCTTTTCCAAACTGAAGGGGCGCTTCCGTATTTAACCGGTGTCACAAGACTGATTTTAACGGGGCCTAACATGGTAGAAGGCAAGCCAGCGGGGAAGGCGCTCCTGTGACCCGCACGGCCAACAGAAGGCAGAGCCAGTGATCAACATTGCTGAGTGCCGAAAACATGCTGATCTCTACAAGAGACTTTCTGGCGCGAGCGGCATTTCCAAAGATCGAGCCGATGTCCTGAAAAACATCGCCCGAACTTATGTGGGTTTGGCTGGCCAACTGGATAGACTGGCTTCTCTCGCGAGGAATGAGCAGAGGTAGGGTACCGGCCTGCTTCCGGCATCAGTCGCCTAGTTTGATTTGGGTGTGGCCTGTTTTACGAAAGAAACAATTTGAGGTTGGCGTCGTTCTGGTCTGATGAGACGGTACTATTTTGACATCAGAGAGGGTGACGAGATTTTCTCGGATGAGGAAGGTCTGGAACTCTCAACCATAGAGAAGGTGCAGGAAGAGGCGGCGCGCTCGCTTGCCGATATGGCCCGAGATGCCGTCCGGACCCCAGGGGACGGCAGCCACCAGATGTCGATTGAAGTCCGGGACGACGGCGGTCCGGTGCTCCAGCTCAAATTTACATTCGAGGTCGAACGGCGCAGGCATTGAGGCCGCCTCCGTTGGCGGGCTGTGTTCCTTCTGTCGGGAACCCAAGTTCGGGTCTATGGTCTCAAAATCACCGCCCGTCCGAGGCGCCTATCGGTAACTGAGAGTGCTCCATACTCCCGCCCTCTATGCCGAGCGGAAGCCATGTGTGAGAAGTGCATTCAGTACGAGGACAAGATCGCCCGGTATCGGCGCCTGTCGCTCGGAATCAACGACCGACAAACGCTGGACGGAATTGCAGTCCTGATCGCACAGGCGACGGACGCGAAGGCCCTCATTCATCGTCTCCACCGGAAGAGCAAGGCAGTCAGTAGGACGGCTTCACATTCGGCGCTGGATTCCTAGCGGGGCTCTTTATGTTCGACTTCGATCTATTTTCCAAACGCGAATGGGCGACGATGATTGTTGCTTTCGCGGCTGTGACCGCGCTCGCCCTCTACGGCTTTTTCCAGTTTCTCGACTACCTAGCACCACGCCTGTAAGGCCCCTCGGTTTCCCGCCCACAAACCAAACTCTCACCTCTCGTTCAATCGGCACGATAGGCGCAACCCAAGCCTCTCCGGGCGCCGCTGGATCAACCCACGTTGTAGGGCTATAGATTCCACCAGGGAATGCCTTGTCGCCATAGAGCGGGCGCACGGCTGCCGGCAAAGCCCCTGCAACATCTGAGGTAGGCAATGCCCTACCACCGGACCCGATATAGCGCTCGGCATATGCGTCTCGCCATTTCGCGGCGCAGAGGGCATCTTTCGTCCAAGCTATTTGCTCACCCCAGCCGGCGACATTTCGCAACGCCCGCACGAAGGCCACAGAGCCGTAGACAAAGGTTCGGCCAATTGGCCGGGCGGGCGCCGCCACCTACGGGAAGGAAATGTCATCCACCTCGATGCCAGCCGATCGCGCGGCCCGAGCAAGGGGACCGGTGTTGGCGACTACGTGGTTATTTTGGCCGAACAGCTTCACGTCACTTTCGCTCCTTGCCCACGACTGTTTATGAAGCGGCCGACCGCGGTGTCGGTCCGAGGAGCCAGTTCGACGGCGAGCCGGCGCTGGTATTCCGCGCGGTCAACGAGCTCGCCGAAGAGTTCGGCGTCCTGGAAATAGACGTCAATCTTGCCCTCGACGATCGTCTCGTCGGTGCGGCGAACGTATTCCATCATGCTCATCATACATCATCCTCGCGGGCGTAGTTCAACGGTAGAGCGTCAGCCTTCCAAGCTGAATACGAGGGTTCGATTCCCTTCACCCGCTCCAGCCTTTTCATAGACTTAGCGAGCGGGTCGGATTTTGTTCTGACAAACGGGCTGCTTTACACGTTCTGATGCTCGCTTTCCGATCGACTGTTTCGCGTGTTTTTTGATAGTCGTCCTGTTCCCCGCACGGCTCTGGACCGACTGAAGTGCGGGCTCATCAAAGCCGAATATCTTGGCTTGGAAAAGCG
This sequence comes from Bradyrhizobium sp. 956_D2_N1_4, assembly GCF_052076025.1. NCBI lineage: Bacteria > Pseudomonadati > Pseudomonadota > Alphaproteobacteria > Hyphomicrobiales > Nitrobacteraceae > Bradyrhizobium > Bradyrhizobium sp. 956_D2_N1_4. The sequence continues at coordinate 8,535,899 of NZ_CP197237.1, forward strand.
GTGCCGAATGCGCGTGCGGAAATCGGCGACGATGGCGTGGAAATAGGACAGGTCTGCGAAGTGAAGTGGTCAGACGATCAGTCGCCGGCTCTGCGGCGGTGATCTGCACTTCGAGGTCGACATAAAGTTGGCGCGGGGACCTGTCAGGGCTTCACGAACCGATAGGCGAAGCGATCGGTCTCGCCCTTGATCGAGGGATCGAACACCTTGATCGAGTGCGGATCGCCCTTGTTCGCGAGCATGGTGCTTTCCGCGTCCAGTACGAAGCCGGCCGCCTCCACCTCCTCGCGAACGGATGCAGGATCAATCCGATGCAGCGACTGGGCGTCGCTCGTGCCCGCCCCGACGGCGGCGGCGTGGTCTACGATGACGTAGGACCCACCGGGCTTCAGCCGCTCGTAGGCAGATCGATTGAATTGGGCCGCTGTCGCACCCCTGGCCTGGATCAGCGCAGTGTGGAGATCGTGGTAGAACAGATGCAGCCACAGGACATCGGCTGGTTGCGTGGCCTCCGGCATCGCGACTAGGTCCGCCGAGACGGCTTCGACGTTCTCTCGGCCCGGCTCCTTCGCAAGCGTTCGCATGCGGCCGACCGGATCGTTCTTGAAGTGGGCGACTTCGGCCGGCACGAAGCTGTAGACCCGTCCTTCGGGTCCCACGACGTCGGAGAAGAGACGGGTCCAGTCGCCGTCGCCTGGGTAAACGTCGATGACGGTGGCGCCCGCGTCTAAACGTGCGAACCGGATCAACTCGGATAGCTTGGATTGGTCGTACATCGGGATCTCCATTGCGGTTGGGAATTCGACGAGCGCGCGGCCTGCGAGGCGGCGATCTACGGCTCATTCACCGCCGACCCCGAACCGATGGCCACAGACGGCCAGCGCTTTGACTGTTCGCTCCGAAGCCTGGACTTAGGCCCAGCGGCCGGCCTCCTCAAAACTAAGGCGAGGATTGCGCGGAAACACGGAAGCTGGATCGCCGTGGCCAATGCTGCAAATGAAGTTCGACCGAATCCGCGTGCCTGAGAAGAACGCCTCATCCACGCCGGCGTTGTCGAAGCCGGACATGGGTCCGCAGTCCAGTCCCAACGCCCGCGCAGCGACGATGAGGTAAGCGGCCTGCAGCGTTCCGTTTCGCATTGCCGTCACCTCGGCCACGTCTGGTGCCGCAAAGTATTTCTGCATGACCTCGGCAGCGTGAGGCAAAAGCTTTGGCAGCTCGCCGGCGAAATCCAAATCGTGGCCGATAATGACCGTGACAGAAGCCTTCGGAATCTTCGGCTTATTCGGTTCCGCAGCGAGCCCGGCGAGCGTTGCCTTTCCATCTGGGCTACGCACCCAGACAAACCGCGCGGGGCTACTGTTCGCAGAGGTCGGGCCCCATTTCAGTAGGTCATAAATCTCGCGTACCAGATCGTCCCCTACTGGACGATCTGCCCATCCGTTGGGGGTGCGAGCGGAGCGGAAGATCTGATCAAGCGACTGATCGTTTAGAGCGGAATTCATAGATAGGGTCCATTCGTATAAGCGGCATAAATCAGGAGATGCGATCGCAATTCACCCGTCGAACTTGACTAGGTCCTTGCGTCGATCTGCGAGGCCCGCGCCAATGCTTGCGTGTCGACGTATTCCCGGATGTGGACGACTTTGCCGTCTCGAACGGTAATGTCGAAGACCCACTCGTCCTTGAACGGCCTGTTTGTGGCTTTGATTTTTCCCGTAGCAACGCCGACGACCATAACCCTGTCTCCCTGCGCTACGAATTCGGGGGGCTTCGGGTATTGCGTTTCCACCTCTTCGGACGCCTTCTTGAGAACAGCCGCCAACTCCGCGTGCCCGCGGTGCGTGCCTGCAAGCGGCCAGCATTCGCCCGGAATGATCCACTCGATATCTTCTGCAGCCAACGCCAGCAGATCGCGCGCGTTGTTGCTGCCCATGGCGGCAAAGAAATTCTTCACAAGCTTGACATTCTCTTCGGTGCTCATCGTATCTCTCCGTTTTCGGCTCGGCGCGAATTCAGATGGCCGAGAAGCCGCCGTCGACGGACAACTCCACCCCGTTCACGAAGCTCGAATCGTCTGAAGCAAGAAATAGCGCGGCTGCCGCAATTTCCTCGGGACGACCCATCTTTCCCCTCGGGATCAGGGATTCGAACATCCGCGTCGCTTCCTCGGTGAGAACCTGGTCCTGCATCGGTGTGGCGATCGGCCCTGGGTGCAGCACGTTCACCCGGATATTCCTGCCCTTGAGTTCGTTGAGCCACCCGCGTGCGAATGCGTGCAGCGCCGCCTTGCTCGCCGCATACACACTGTAACCGGGAAAACCTTTGATCGAAGCAACTGACCCGGTCATCAAGATCGATCCGCCGTCGTTTAACAGCGGCAACGCCTTCGGGACCGTAAACAGCGTGCCGCGCGTATTCAGGCCGAAGGTCGCGTCGAAATGCTGCTCGGTAATCTCGCCCAGTGGGACGGCTTCGCCCGTGCCAGCGCTCGCGTACAGGATGTCGATCCTGCCCTGTTCCCGCTTGACCGTGTCGAACAGACGGTCGAGGTCGTCGAGATTGGCCGCGTCGCCGCGCACGCCGGTCACGTTCCGGCCGATCAGCTTGACGGCCTGGTCCAGCGCCTCCTGTTTCCGGCCCGTGATGAAAACATAGGCGCCTTCTTCAACGAACCGCTGGGCGCTCGCCAGCGCCATGCCGCTCGATCCACCCGTGATGACTGCAACCTTACCTTCAAGCTTTCCCATGACTTCTCCTTTGAGACTCCGTCTTTGGTCGTTCGGGGGAGGCCCCCGAGGAACTCGACATAGGTCCGTCGTCGTCAGGCGTTGAGTGCGGAAGCGCGCACATCGGTGGTGCGAAATCGATCCGGCTGGACGGCTGGCGCCAGCCGCGACGATTGGCGTCCGCCGTTCGGAATTGGGCTGCGCTTGCCGGCTTGGGCTGTAATGACCGCCCGTGCTACCCACATACGAGATGCTGTTCGATGTATTGGACGGGCTCTGGAAGGCGCACCCCAGCGGTGCCGGATTGCACCATGATCGACTGGGACGACGTTCGCTACTTTCTTGCCGTCGCGCGCGGAGGCTCGGTGCGGGCCGCCGCCGAGCGCCTCGGGGTGAACCATTCGACCGTGCTGCGACGGGTCGCTCAGCTGGAGGAACGGCTCGGGGCGCTCATGTTCGAGAAGCTGCCTTCGGGCTACCGCCTGACGGGGGCTGGGGAGGAGGTCCTCGAGCTCGCGGACCAGATGGAAGCGTCGTCGCACCTGCTGGAGACGCGTGTCTTCGGCCGCGACCAGGGCGTGCGCGGGCTTCTGCGGGTGACGCTGGCACCGCCGCTTGCGACACACCTGCTCATGCCTGATTTCGCCGATTTCGCGCGTCTGCATCCGGACATCGAGATGGACATCCTGTCGTTCGGCGAGCTGGCAAATCTGACCAACCGGGAGGCCGACGTCGCGATCCGCGTCGTCTACGACCGCAAAACCCTGCCGCTCAATCTTCACGGCCTGAAGGGACCGGAGCTGTTCGGCGGCGTTTACATGTCCCGCGATCGACTGGCCGCGTGGCGTGCGGGCGCGCCCGATCCCGTCCGGTGGATCGTCATCAGCATTCATGGAATCCCGGACTGGGCCAGCGAGGGTGAGGTTCGCACCACGGGGGTTCCATTCAGGACCACTGACGCCGAGTCGCAGATCGTTGCTGTACGGCAAGGGCTCGGGTTGACGACACTGCCGTGTTTCGTTGGCGATGCCGACCCCCTACTGGTGAGGGTGCCGGGCACCGACCTGCACATGTACGGAACGCTCTGGCTTCTCACACAGGGGGAGACACGCAAGACGAAGCGCGTGCGGCTCTTCATGGAGTTCGTATCCCTCAGGCTCTCCGCGTACGCTCCGCTTCTCGCGGGGATGTCCATATCGCGCGGCTGACGCGCGGCGACGCTGGCAGTGGACAAGTGCCGGCAAGCGGATCCCCAACGCCCGAGTTAGGATTTCCTGAGTCACGGCACCGTTGGCGCCCTCTCAAAGACACAGGGATATTACGAGCGGGGCAACTCTAGGGAGGCGTTTGTTGTGGGTCCGGGATTTGTACCTTTCTCGCGTCCGAGCCGAATGTTCTGCGACCATGGGGCTCGTAACCGCTGACCTTGCCCCGCGGGCTTAATCCAGCTTGAAGTTCGTTCTGGCCCAAGACAAGGACCAGAGCATGAAGCGCAGCCGCTTTTCGGAAGAGCAGGCGCTGGCCGTACTTATTGGTGCGGGAACAAGTGGCAATTCCACGGGTTTTCCGAACCGTCTGTGTTGCATGGTTATGCGCCGAGGCATCGATGAAGACCAAGCTACCCGGGAAGTTGTCACACTACGATAAGATGGCCGCCTCCGCTCAGCAATTTTTCAAGGAGGCGACGGCGTGTCGCGAGGAGGCGGCTCGGAGCCTCGACCAGGTCGATCGAGAAGGCTGGCTGAAGCTTGCGAGCGAATGGACGGAGCTCGCGCTCGCGGCCGAGCGGGGCCAGATTTTCCGCCGGGACATTTGATCCCAGAGACCTATGGAGAACGTTGCGGTCCCCTAGATGCCGTAATGGGCCCGGCTCCGAGCAAGGGGGGATGATGGTGGCTGTCCCCCGATAGATGATGAAACGGGTCACGACTTGAGTCGGCCCCAAGCATCTGGAGACGGAGGACAGCCGTGGAGAATTATGCCGGAATTGACGTGTCGTTGGAACTGTCGAGCGTATGCGTTGTGGATTCCCAGGGTAAGATCCTGAAGGAGGCGAAGGTCGCAAGCGAACCCGACGCCTTAGTCGAATTTTTCGAGACGCTTGGCTTTGCAGTGAATCGGATCGGGCTGGAGGCTGGGCCACTGTCGCAATGGCTGCATGCGGGGCTGCAAAGAGCAGGATTCGAGACGGTTCTGCTGGAAACACGGCATGTGAAGGCAGCATTGTCGGCGATGACAGTGAAGACGGATCGCAAGGATGCACGCGGAATTGCCCAGTTGATCCGGATGGGATGGTTCCGCGCGGTGCACGCAAAGTCGATAGGGGCTCAAGAGATCCGGGCACTCCTGATCGCACGCAAACAGCTTCTCGGACGGCTGATCGATGTGGAATTAAGTATCCGGGGGATTTTGCGTGGCTTCGGTCTGAAGGTTGGCCCGGTGACGCGAAGGAATTTCGAAGCGCGGATCCGAGAGTTGGTTGCGGGGCAAGCGACATTGGAGCGCATTGCCACAGCGATGCTTTCGGCCCGATCGGCCTTGAAGGTCGAGTACGGAAGGCTACACAAGACTGTGCTGGCAATTGTGCGTGACAATGTAGTTTGTCGCCGGCTGATGACAGTACCAGGCGTTGGTCCCCTGGTGGCAATTACTTACAAATCGGCGATTGATGACCCTCATCGCATCGTAAAATCGAAGGCAGCGGGCGCGCTGTTCGGGCTCACGCCAAAGAAGTACCAATCGGGAGAAAAGGACGTCACAGGCGGGGTCACGCTGGCCGGCGACGAAACGGTTCGCACAGCGTTGTATGAAGCCGCCAACGTTCTGCTATCGCGCATCACGCGATTCTCAAACTTAAGCGCTGGGGGATGGACGTCGCCAAGCGGCGAGGCTCGAAGCGCGCAAAAGTCGCCTTGGCACGCAAGCTCGCAGTGATCCTGCATCGAATCTGGGTCGACGGCACAACCTACCGATGGACCGACGCGGCCCGATCGCAGCATAGAACACGAGGAGAAGAGTTGGAATGCAACCGGGCTGAACTGAGCCTGGTGCCCGAAGTCCCGTCGCCGGGACGGTGGATCCGGTGAAGCCGTTACACGCCCAGTGGCCGTCTTCTGATGGACCACGCGTATCTAGATAGGCTTACCGCTCTCTCTGACAGCATGATGTGGCGGCCAGGCGTTGACCACGGACAGAAGCATGAGCTCGGCGGCGTGACATTCACTCGGGAGGCTTGACATCATCGGGCCCATTACAGAAGTGGCGCGTACCACCGTCACCAAGCAGCGTCGAGCGGAATGACGCAAATGGCGGCGTCGTCATCATCGATTACAATGATGGAGTACCCTTTGCCCACTAGTTCGGGTCGGGTCTCGCGTAACGAACGAGCGAGCTTGATGGCCTCTATTTGGGCTTCAGTTTCGCTAGGCAAATCATGCGCTCCGAAGTCCGAAACGAAATGCGTATCAATGAGCTTGTAGGTAAAAAGAGGCATAGGGGTTGCCCGCGACAATGCGAAAGGCAAAGCCCCTGCTGGCATAGCCAAGCAGGGGCTCGCGGATGGATGGCACGAGGCTCGCGGATGAGGTGTCGCTCCAAGAACCCGTATCACTGAAGCAAACAACCGCTTAGTAGGCTCGCCAAAATATTGTGCAAGCCGCGCAAATAAAAGGCCCGGCGCTCTTTCTCGAGAATCACCGGGACTAAGCTGGCCGGCCTTCACCCCAAGCACAAGGCCGCGTATGTCCCCACGGCCCCGTCCCGAAACCAAGACTGCCTCTGCTTACTTAACGAGCCGCCAGGACCGCGGACCTCCGCGATTTAACTCGACTCTCGAATGGAACTGGAATTTAGTTCCCTCATCATCGTTCCGTCCTGGGCACTTGCCGGTGACTGAGAGTGTCGCGCTCCCGCCTGATCGAGGAGCACTTCTATGGCTCCGGACCCGCCCCGCTGCCCGCTATGCAATAAGCCCATGCACCTGCTGATCGGGCCAAACGGCGTCCGCAAACTTCAATGTGTCCGATGCGATGACGTTGACCCGATGCAATTGGCAGACCTCCAGGATTTGATAGAGGGCACACTGCAGCCGCCTAAAAAGTAAGGCGCCTCAGTTGGCGGCCGACCAATATCTTATTCTCGAGTCAGCAGATCTTCACCAGGCGGCATCAGCTTTACGTAGGTGCCGCTTTCGTGCTTCCACAACCAGCCGCGCTCGATCGCGTGTTTGAGCCCGGCGCCGAACTCGCTGCCACTGCCCTTCAGCTTGAACATGAACGGCGCGTTGATCCGCTCGATGTAGAAGCGGCCATCCTGGACGGCCTCGACGTTGGCTGCGAGCTCGACGAGTTTGCGCGCGGCCACTTCCGGGTTCGCGTAGGGTCGTCCTTCGTGCTTCATCGGCGCGTTCCGCGGTGATGTGTGCGCGGTGCGGGAATGCGCCTGCCGGCGCATTCGCGTGTCTGGTACCCCCCGCCGGAGAGCCGGGATATCCCGGTTGTGAGGTCCCGGCCAGCATCCAGCGCGAATAGGCTTCACACCCATTCCATGGGTTCGCCGATCGGACGGCAAGCAATTCGGAAGCGACGAGGGAGAAGCGACCGATGGAAGCGCGATGGAAGTTCAAGTGCTGCCGCTAATCATCTGCTCTAAGATCATATCGGCGCTTGAGGCGTTGCGTCGTGGTGTGCGCAGCCTGATGAATGCGGTGTATATCGGCATTCTCGGATGCTGCGACGTGAAGTCGCCAATCCATGCCGCGGGGCAGGGCCTGGATCTCGCTCGACTTCCACCGAAATGACGTTCTCTCCTCCCGCGTAACCCCGGATCTCTTGCAGCGCGATACGCTCGAGCTCGGATTTGGAGACGAACGCTTTGAACACCGCACTGCACTCCTCCCGGATGGCCTTCACTAGGCCATATCAAATTCGTCCTGCATCTTAGTGACCGTGCTCTGGAGCTTCTTCTCGGCCGGTTCGTCCATGTCATTCGGTCGCATGCCACCCAGTTCCCAGCTTGGGACGCAGCCCTTTCGACGGATCAGATGCAGGCCGTGGATACGCGACCGCTTTTCCAGTTCCGCCATCAATTCGTTCTCGATCAGAATTGGCTTCATGGGACTTCCTCCGCTGGGGCTTCCCATCTGGACAACTGTCTTGAGGCGTCAACGTTCCTCCGTTTTGAGCTGGCCGCAAAAGGTGGGTGGGGAGAATGACGGTCACGGCGTTGACGCGCAAACAGAAGCAGGTCTGCGAGCTCGTCGCCGAAGAGCTATCGAACAAGGAGATCGGCGTCCGGCTTGGCATCGGTCATCGCACGGTCGAATTCCATCGGGCTCAAGTCTATCGCCGTTTAGGCGTGCGCGATGCCGTGGAATTGGTCAGGAAGGTTTTGGAGGGGAAGACAGCATGACGACCCAGAAGAAGGGTTGCCCGGTGATTGCTGGCCGCGAGCACGTCGTAAGGTCAGAGATCGAGAATTCCAACTACGGGGCCCTTCTCGCGACCTACCGATAGTCGGGCGTAAGGCGCGATCTGCGGTTCGCGCGTGAACGGCCGCTGCTTCCTGGATACGCGCGGTTCTACACGGGCTCCGAGTCCTTGGTGACGTCGCTATGATTGACGGTCTCATTCGTTGGTCAACTCCTAAGGCAAAGCCAGCCCGTGCAGGACAAGGAGATGATCAGGCTCGCCCTCGACCATGCAGGTGGAGCGCACAACGAGATCGCGCACGTTTCCGGTGCCTCGCCGCGAACCCGTCGGCGCAAGCCGCGTCCTGGCAAGAGACTGCGTAAGATTACTAGCTAGTAGCAGCACGAGCATGAAGGACGAAGCAGCCATGGTTAGCGTCCAACAGAAGCGATGTGGTCACTGGGCCTTTCCGCTCCTGGGCAACTGAATGGAGTTGCCGCATTGGATAGCTATGCGCTGAATCAAGATACCCAAGACATTCGACGTTCGTCAGCGAAACCGAGAGCATGACGCCAAGTCGCCGCTCGCCAGCGGCATGACCGCGGCGGGCGAGGCGCGCAGGTCTACTCGGCCGGTGCGACAAAGGAGCAGGCCAGCATCCTCTTCGCTGATGCGGTGAAGAGGTTGAAGAAATCCCCGGCGCTCGAGCAGCAGCTCAATTCAGCGGCGGCGAAGGCAAGGAACATAACATCGCATTTCTGAAGACGAATTCGTTCTTCAGGCCGGTGTCGCGAGAGACGACGGCTCGGGTCCGCGTCCGCACTTCGCCCTTGTCGACGAGCTCCACGAACATCCCGACGGCGGTGTGCTGGAAATCTTGGAGCGCGGCTTCAAGTTTCGCCGGCAGCCGATGCTGGTGATGATCACGAACAGCGGAAGCGAACGCAATTCGGTTTGCTATACGGAGCACGAGGCACGCCATCCGCGTCGCGGCTGGAAACCGCGAAGCAAAAGACGATGATAGTAGATTTTGCAGGGCGCCCTCAAGGTCAGTGTCAGCCTGATCCGTCTCGCGCCACGCGCAACCGGCGCGCGCCGAAATCTTCAAGCACCAGATAGAGGTCGCGGTCGAGGCGGTCGGCCGGCAACCCCGAGCTGGCATTGCCGCATTTGCGACGTCTGAGTTGCCTCACAAGAGATGCAAGGATCGCTCGGCGGTGCGGGGCTATCCGTACAAGCGAAGCCATCTCGTGGCTCCGGCGCACTAAGATTTCCGCGAGCGATCGACCATCAACGCGGTGGCCTGGAGAGCGGGAGGTCCCCTAGGAACTTTCGGAGGTGCACCCCATTAAGCCGTCATCCAAGTAGAGGATCGATCTGTGAAACACATCGCCGCTACCTTGATCTTACTCGTTGGCGGCTCTTCGCTCGCCTTGGCCCAGAGTACAGGTGGATCGAGCAATGGCGGCTCGGCGGCGAGTGGAACTGCGGTCACCGGCTCCAGAGGTTATGCGGGCGGCACCCTATCGACCGGGCATACCATAAGCGGCACTGCGGGCTCCTCCAGTCCCAACGTGGGCAACGCGCTCAGCCACGCAGCGACCGGCGACGTGGATGCTTCCTCGGTTAGTCCGGCTCCAACTTCCCACGACAACGCGGTGGATACGCCCGCCGCCGAACGCGCCATAAAGAGCTTGGGCAACACCGACATCGGCATTCTCAAGAAGTAATGCATGCTGCAAGTTTCCCAACGCCCTCGAGGCTCGTCGAGGTAACCTCTAGGCCCCGGCTTATCCCTCATTTGAGCTGGGGCCGGCACGAGGACTCAAGGGGAACGACAAAGGCGGGCGAATATTTGAGTCGTCGCTGGCTCGGCTTGGCGGAGCGGCCGCCGGCGGTGTCGCGCCAATTCGGCTCTGACGACTAGGGCCGCGCGGGAGTGACGCTCCGCAGGGCCCCGGCTCTTCCTTGACGCCTTGACCAATTAGTCGATGATTTTGACGACGCGGCGCGTGCGCGGTTCGAGCTGCACGAAAGCGGCACCTATGGGAAACTGCTCCAGCGCGGAGAGAACCTTATCTGATAGGAGCCCGCCATCATCAGGCGCGATGATTTACTCGGCGGGCCTGCGCCCTTCCGCGGAGCCGCGAATGTTGGCATCGTTCAATGCGCGACACGCACGTTCGCGGAAACTTGTAAGACTTCACCGCGAGCGTCGCGGATTTTGACGGACTTGAGTCCGTACTGATCTTTGAAGCCATTATCGATGATGATCTGCCCCAGTGCTTCGATTGCCAAACGACGCGCCGTCGCCAAATCGTGGCGGTCGATCCCCTCGTCGTCACGAAGCTCTCCGTCGCTATCATGCAGATCAAAGTAAAACATCGCCATGCCGGGAAAAACCAGCAAGAGGTTTTGAAGTTCCAAGCTTAGCGCGCAACAATGTTCATCCCTTCCCGCGCGCGGTTCGCTGTGTTCGTTACCCTTTAGAAGACGATGCACAAGATCCTTTTTCCGGTAGTGACTACAAGTTGAAAGATAGTGCTTCCAAAGAAAACGAGGCCCGACATACGAGATGTCGGACCTCTCGCCTGTTTGGCATGGTCGGCAAACCAAAGTTTTGGTGACCTCGTCACCTGATTATTGAGCCGAGTGCTCCGCGAGACATCGCTCGATCGCCAGCTTCAGGGATTCAACCGTGCAGGCTCCGCCTCCCCTCTACTGTCCCCACGCGGCGCCGGCCCCACTTGCCAGAATGGTGATAAGCAACAGCTTTGAAGTTGTAGCACGCATCTCGATCTCCAAGTTACTGCCACAAAGGCGGCGAACGCTGTGAACCGGTGCTCGCCTCAAGCCTAACCTAAATCGGCCGCCGAGCGCTCGTTGGACATATCGGCCTATCTGTTAACAATCACGGCCATGAATGCCACGGTGGGTGTCACGACGGCGGCCGCGATGTATCTTTGCGGCCTGGGAGAGAACTCGTCCGCGGCCTTGATCACCACATAGGCCGGACTGGTGATCAGGTCACGCGCCTGCCGTCTCATCTCAACTGACTTTTGCAAAAAAATCGGCCAGAAGCAGAAGTCGGTTATTCTATTACCTCGTCTGCGCGGCCCAGCAGCGTTGGCGGCATGTCGAGCCCGAGAATTGTTGCTGTCTTCAAGTTGACTGCAAGTTCAAATCGGGTTGGCTGCTCTACCGGGAGGTCGCTTGGCGCAGCGCGCCGAGCTGATCGCGAAGCAGAAGGCGGCTTATGAAGCCGCGCACTCGGAGACGAGGAACGGCGCGAGTGGCCGGGGTCGCGCCCCGTCAACTAACCGGCGAACGGGAGAAAGAAACGGCTCTGAATGGGCGGACAGGCACGGGGCACAAATGCTCGCCTGCGCGAGGAAAGGGCAGACGACGATCGGCGCTTTGACGGAGGCGGAGAAGCCGCGCTCGCGCGGCGGTATTTCAGACAGGAAGCAGGCCTGATCCTTTATAGGGCTGTGATCCGTAGGCTGAGATGTGGCGGCTTCTTACTGGCGCGCGGTAGCCAGCGCCGTACGCCAGTACGTTGATCAGAAGAAGAACGGCGTTCTGGATGATGAGCGAGTTCTTCGGTTCATTATCCCGTCGGCGATCCATGCGAGAGACGCGGCGATAAAGAGAGCGAACCCGCACACGGTGATGCGCGCGTTCCAGTTCGCCGCCACCATGGCGGCAGCGATAATCGTCATGGCGGCTGCCAATGTCCTTAATACTTCAAGGCTCATGCTTTCCTGCTCAAAACAAGGGCCGCCTTCCGGGCGGCCCTCCACTTCAATCCTGCCAACGGACTAGGCGGCTTTCCGGTTCACGCTGCGCAGCGCCATCGTATTGAGCTTCTCGTCCGTCGCCTTCTCCTCATCGAGATTCTGCTGCAGGACGGAGGCGCAATCATCGCGGCCGAGCATCTTGGCCCATGCGATCAGTGTGCCGTACCGGGTGATTTCATAGTGTTCGACGGCCTGGGCCGCCGCAATCAGAGCCGCATCCAGCACCTGCTTGCGCCAGTAGTCCGGGAGGAGAAGCTCCGTCGTGACCTCAACGACGGCGATATTGTCGCGCTCGGTGCCGCCGCCGCTTCGCCACAGACCTTCGCCGGGCGCTCGGATGAAGCTCGTTGCGCCGCCGAACTTGTCGGTCAGCTCTCTCAGAAGCCCGTCGAACCAATCCTTCGGGATCTTTTCTCCCTTGCCCGTCTCCTTCGGTAGCAGGATCTGCACAAGATAGGACTCGCTCATGGCAGAAGGCCCGTGCGGGTGCCGCCGGGCCAGGCGGCGAGGAGCGTTTCCGTCGTCACGCATTCCACCTGCTGCCCGAACCTGTTCGCGTAGATGGTCATCATGGAGTCGTGGGTCTCGTCGGCGGAGCTGCAGATCGCGTCGGTCATGAGGACGACTCGAAAGCCCCAATCGACCGCGCCCAGCACGGTCGCCAACACGCAGACGTCGGTCTCGCCGCCCGTGACGATCACGGTGTCGACGCCGGCGGCGCGCAGTTGCGCGTGCAGGTCGCTGCCGATCCACGGCGAGTAGACGTACTTGTCAAAAGTGCGGGCAGGTGGAACGAAGCGGGCGAGATTCGGTACAAGATCGATCATGTCGGAACCGATCTCGTCGATGGTCATCGAGCTCCAGCGCTCATAGTAGCGGCGCCACATGCCGACGCCGTGGCCGGGAGCGCTCGCCGGAATGAAGCGGGTGAAGACCGTGCGCGCCGGGTGCGCGGCCGTTATCGCCACGACGTTCGGCAGGACGCGGGGCAGCCACGGCATCTTCCAATCCGTGTCCTCGGCGAACATGCGCTGCATATCGACGCAGAGGTGGATCGCCTCGGCGCCCACGGGCCCGTACCTGAGCTCGTCCTTTTTTGACATCGCTCGCATCCTCGAAAGCCAGCCCCAACGGACCTGCTAGGGCTTGGTTCCTCGCTTGTGCGAGTGGCACTTGAGGTCGCGGAGCTTGCAGCCGAGGACGGCACCGGCGAGGGCGGCGCCGACCACGTTGGAGCCGACGATGACCCAAACTCCCTTAATGGCGCCGTAGACGATCCAGAGCGTCAGGCCGAGCGTGAGTGCCGTGAGCATGCCGAGAGAGAGGTCGTCCGTGGATCCGCGTGGCCAAGCCTTCCGGACCTGCGGCACGTAGGACAGGGAGGCGAGAAAGGCGGCAAGTGCGCCGACGTAGGGGGCAAGGGTCGACAAGCCGGTAGCTACTTGGGCTCGATCTTGAGCTTAGGATCGGTAGGAAGGACTTTCGCGCCGACATCGGCCGCGGCCTGCTCGGTGCTCACACCGGAGTTGGCGTGGACGGAGCCGGAATTCTTCCCGCCGATCAGCGGGTAACTGAGGAAAACGGTCGCGAGCACCAGCGCTCCACTAGATGCGAGCCATTGCGATTTCCGCTTCTTCCCGACTGTACCCATCGTTTTCCAAATCTTGGCCTGGTCGATTGGTTCCATGACAGGCAGATGAACTTGGAACCTGCTCCGACGTTATGATGGCAAAGGCAATTCAAACGAGGCGTTCGCGACTACGCGGACGCCGTCACGGATCGACGTGATGGCGCTGGTCACTGTCAAACCTACCAAGCCTGACGTGCTCATTGCACGGACCGTGGCGAGTAAGACCAACCATTGCGCGGAGAGGGTCTCGCGCGGCCTGACGTGGGGCGGCGACGAAAAGATCCTCCTGGCTTTGGCCGTCGCCGGTTGGGTCGTGACGAGGGGCAGATCGGAGCAGCTGCAGCGCGTGGGCAACCACGCTCTCCTGGTCACAGTCGCAGCCTCCCTGGCGCCTCACGGTATGAAATCGGTTTTCGACCAGACCCGCCCGGATCGCACGACGGTGCTCGGTCATCTGCACGGGGTCTCGTTTTCCGGCAAGCGCGAGGACGCATTTCCGTCCGGCCACGCGCTCCACATGGGCGCCCTGGCATCCGCTGCGGGCACATTGCCGCCTCTGCTGCGGCGACTAATCCGTACCTTGGCGGTCGGCCTTTCCCTGACGCGGGTCATAGTGCTGGCGCACTGGGCGAGCGACGTGATCGCGGGCTTCGCGCTCGGAGTCATCATGGAGCGGTTACTGCGTCTCTGGACCGGCTATCCGATGTCGCCACCGAAGGAGGATGACAATGCCAATCCTTGAGGACGTGAAGGAATACGTGCAGCGCGCGACCGGTCTGCGCCGACCCGGAAAGAAGGAGGCGCCTGACCTAGCGCGGCCAAGAAAGCCTCAGACGGCTCGTTTCAAGGACGACGGTCTCATCCCGAACCATCCGCGCTGGCCTCTCGTCATCTACCGAGGCGCTGTGGATCTCGGCGACGGGCATGATCCGGCGGCCGTCATGGAGGACCTGTTCGAGGCCAACGGCTGGGGCGAAACTTGGCGGGACGGGATTTACGACTACGTTCACTACCATTCACGTATCCATGAGGTGCTTGGCATCGCGCGGGGTAGGGGACGTGTACGCTTCGGCGGAAGCAAAGGCCGGATCTTCAAGCTTAAGGCGGGCGATGTCGCCATCCTGCCGGCGGGCACGGGACACCAATGCCTGTTCGCAGATGAGGACTTCCTCGTCGTCGGCGCCTATCCGCGCGTCGGCACCTACGACGAGTGCACGCAGGTCGAGGACCGTCCGAAAGCTCTGAAGACGATTCCAAAGGTGCCTGTCCCGCGCAAGGATCCGGTGTACGGCGCGGGAGGCCTGCTCTCAAAGCTATGGAAGAAACCGAAATGAGCGAGTACGTCGTCCGCTTCCTGGTAGGCGGCGCCGTTGTGTCGGCCTTCGCGATGCTCGGAGACGTGCTCAGGCCGAAGAGCTTCGCCGGGCTGTTCGGAGCCGCGCCCTCGGTCGCGCTCGCCACTCTAGGCATCGCGATCTATCAGCACGGCGAATCCTACGCAGCCGTCCAAACCCATTCGATGATGGCCGGTGCGATCGCGCTCGGGATCTACAGCTTGGTCGTCTGCCAGCTCTTGATCCGGGCGCGCATGCGTGCGCTGCCGGCCACGCTGCTGTCGATCGTCGTGTGGCTCGCAGCTGCCTTCGGCCTGTGGGCGGCCGCGGGAGGTCAGACATGAGCGCGCCGATTGAAATCTCGCCGTCCTCGCTGCGAGAAGGACGCTGGCACGAATACGCGGTCCGCTTCGCGCTGGGCGGCGCAGCGACCGTCCTCGCCGGCCTGGTCAGCAGTTGGTACGGGGCTTCGATCGGCGGCCTATTCCTTGCTCTACCGGCGATCTTCTGCGCCAGCGCCACTCTCATCGAGAAGCATGAGATCCGCCGCATGCGCGAGGCCGGACTTGACGGAAAGCGGCGAGGGCAACAAGCCGCAGCGCTCGACGCCGCCGGCGCGGCGCTCGGCGCGCTCGGGATGCTGGCGTTCGCCGGAGTGTTCTGGCTACTGGTCGAACGAAGCGTCGCGGGCGCATTTGCGAGCGCCTCGCTGGCGTGGCTGGCGGTGTCGGTCGCGGCTTGGTTCGTGCGACGCAAGGCGAGATCATGTCGGAGCTCGCCCGCAGCCGAAAGGGCCGGCCCGCGTTAACGCGAAGCCGGCCCTTCTGAAGTTGGTCAGCCGTCAGGCAGCGTCGGAGGCCTTGGCGTTGACGCCCTTGCGCAGCGCGACCGTGTTGAGCTTGGTGTTCGCCGCCTTCTCTTCGTTCAGGTTGGTCGTGAGGAAGCGCACGATCTCGTCATGGCCGAGTTCTTCGGCCCAGGCGATCAACGTCCCGTAGCGGCACATCTCGTAGTGCTCGACGGCCTGCGCGTTGGCGACGATGGCCGCGTCCAGCACCGCCTTGTCTTGGATTTCGCCGGCGGTCTCGTCGGCTTCCTTGATGATGCCGTCGATGGCCGGGCACTTCGTGCCGCTGGGCTCCTTGCCGAGCTTTGCGAAGGCCTTCTCGAGCCGCTCTACCTGCTTATTGGTCTCTTCCAGATGGTTCTTGAGGCCGGTAACCAGGTCGCGGTTGGTGGCCTTTTCGATCATCTTCGGCAGCGCTTTCAAGATTTGCTGCTCGGCGTAGTAGATGTCCTGAAGACCGTGGATCAGAAGGTCATCCATGGTTTTGATGTCTTTGGTGAAGAAGCCCATAATCGATTTCTCCTCTCGCAATGATGTCAACGGAACGCCGAAGGGTCTTCGGCGGTTCCGCCTTGCGACACGGAGACACTGATGACAGATCGAACCAATACCTTCGTAGCGCGGCTCGAGCGAGCGGCCATGGGCGACTAGAGCGACGTGCCACGCCATATTTAAGAGACACTCTTCTTCGAACGTCGGCAGGAGCGATGGCGGGAAAAGGGGCCGGCGCCACGAGGGCGCGGGCCCTAAGTTTTGCTCTTCGAGTATCGTGACATCCTCGAAGCTTATTCAACGTTCGATGTCGGTCGCCGTTCCTGCGTCGCGCGACGCAGAGCGCGACGAGCTCGCTGCGCCACTACTCGACCGGCATCCGAGGACATGAAGCGGTGGGGCGTGCTGACGATCGGGACGGGACTGGGCAACGCCCGCGTCACCAACCGCGGCAACGGCAAAAACTAGCAGACGTTAGCGACCCGCCGTCATCTCTCTCACGGCTTCGACAATCTGCTCCGGATGGTAGGGCTTCCGTAACATGAGGCTGTTCGGCACCGGTCGGGGCGTCACGGGAGAGAGCCCGTCGCATAGATCACCGGCAACTCCGGATGATGTTGACGGCAGTGTTCGGCGATCTGCCAGCCGTCGATCTTTCCGGGCAGCCTCACATCGGTGACAAGAACGTCGGCCGCCGTACGTTTGCACCACGCAAGCGCTTCTTCGCCGTCGCAGGCGTGGATGACGTCATAGCCTTCCTCGCGTAGCGATTCGACGATGAATTCTCGGATCAGAGGGTCGTCTTCGACGAAAAGGATGCGCACGCGGAACTCCGATTCACTCAGGAGTCTGAACCGCCGAATGTTTGGGCGGTTCCTGCTGGTCTATCGGTCCACACGGGCCGCGCCGACCGTGTCCGCCATCTTCGCGCCCCGCGCGCCGAGCGGCTTAGGCGCGCCGGTCGTGGTGTCACGTGCGGTCTGATGCTCTATCTCCGCGTTAAGTTCGCATCCGAGCAGGATCACGATCGCTGAGATCCAGAGCCACGTCATGAAGCCGATGACGGCGCTGAGCGAGCCGTAGGTCTGGTTGAACGTGCCGAAGTTGGCGGCGTACCAGGAGAACAGCGCCGAAGCCACGAGCCAGAGCACGGTCGCGCCCGTGCTGCCCCAGGTGATCCACGTCCAGCGTGGCGCTTGGCGGCTTGGCCCGAAGCGGTAGATACAGGCGAGAGAGAGCGCGAGGACGACAAAGAGCGCCGGCCAGCGCCCAATCCGGACCAGGAGTTTGGCTGCGTTCGACAGGCCAACGTACTGCAGTGGAACGACGACGACCGCACCCAGCGCCGCTATAACAAACGCGATCCCGGCGGCGGTGAAGCCTAGGGACATCGCATTCAATTTCAGAAAGCCGCGCTTCTCCTGTTCGCAGTAGACTATGTTTAAGGTGTCAAACAGCGACTTCATAGCGGCGTTCGCGCTCCACAGCGAGATTCCCAGCCCGATCGCGAATGTGAAGAGCCCAGGGTCCGATCTCCCTTGGTGGCAACGCGCATGTGTTGTTCGTGTGCCACGTCGACGGCACCGCCCGGGATGAAGCCGGACACGTCGTCGAGGTGCCTGGCGATGCTGCCTGGATCCGAAAACAACCCGTAGATGGCGGCGAGAGCGGCGATCGCCGGAAAGATCGCGAGTATGCTGTAGTAGGTCATACCGGCGGCCAGCGCGAGAATGCGATGTTCGCCGATGTTGCCGTATACACGCCAAAGAATGTCTTTCCACCCTTTCGCCGGGATCTCCGACGGAGAAGTCGCGCTCCGGCCGCGACCGTCGCATTCTGCCGCCAGGACGGCAGCGGAGGTGTCCCGCTTCGCCTCCGCCTGCGGCGGATGGATTTCGTCCTCTAAAGGGGCAAAGCGCTCGACCAGGAATGCCGCGGCCAACAAGCCGAGCGCCGCGGCGATACTCCAACCACTATGGTCAGCGCGACCGCGGGGCGTGCCATCGACAACATGTTTCATGAGCCTCTCCGCGAAAGTTAATCGGAGTGGTTGAAGGTAGTTCCTCGCGGCGACTTCGGAGGTTTCCGGCCTTTAGCCCCCGGTTGGGGAAACATGCGCCACGCGCCTGAGCTGCGGCCTGAGGGGAGCCTATGCTCACCCGGTGGGGATACTCAGATGTCGGCGGCAAACCAACCGATGCGGAAGCCTTGACCGTTGTGCGGCGGGTCCAATGAACGCGCGCCTGACAGAACCCGGCGGGGGCGGGATCGGTACGTTTGTATGAACTGCTATGACTTAAGTCGGTTGGAGGATCCCATTAGGCGCTGTTGGGTCGAGGGTCTTCTCCGGCCGCTCGGCAAGTATGGAAGTAATCCGGCGCAGGGCTTGCTCTTGCTCGTCGATCTTACTCGCATCGCCAATGTTTAGCATTCGGGCACTAGAGCTCGAAGCGATGGGATTGCGCTTGGACGGCGATGGCGAACTCCAGGTGTCCCGTGAGCCGTCACGGCCTCGATACGGTCCATCTCCGTCACTGGGCTTAAGATTTTCGGGAAAAACTGGAAACCTCCGCTCGGGGGATGAGTTGCCGTCCCACGATGTCAATTTTGTTGGACCCGGAACATGGTCGACGAAGCCCTGCGGCGGCGAGCCGTGGATACGGTTTGGTCCCTCTATCGCGCGAAGCATCGCGACGTGGATGCCGCGGACAGCCGGCGTTGTCTGCTGCAGCGCCACCTTCAAGGAAGATCGGAAGCGCGCGTGAGCGAGGTCGAAGAACTGACCGGGTTCGGCCTGGCCTACTTGAACCGTCTCCCCAAGGACGAATGTTGAGGCTTATGGAGAAGCTCGTCAGGCAATTGGTGGCAAGCACCGCGAGGCCGGACTGGACGCTGTTGATCATCTCCAAGCTCGTTTCGGCTGCCATCATGCTGATCCTCCTTTTGATGTTTCCAGTCTAGAGGATCGGCAAGATGCGCATTGCTCAGCTTGCTCCCCTCGCCGAAAGCGTTCCCCCAAAGCTCTACGGCGGCACCGAGCGGGTCGTGGCGTGGTTGGTGGACGAGTTGGTAGAGCTCGGTCACGAGGTCACACTATTCGCGAGCGGCGACTCCAGGACGAAAGGCAAACTCCATCCCGTGTGGCCACGCGCGCTGCGCCTCGGTCGGAAGGGCGTGGACCCCAATGCGGCCAGTGCCGTGCTGCTGGAGGCCATCGCCAGGCGCGCGAAAGACTTCGACGTGATCCACGCACACATCGATTGGTTGTCGCTTCCGCTGCTCAGCCGGCTCGGCGTGCCCTTCCTGACCACGATGCATGGTCGGCTAGACCTCCCGTGCCTGCCGGACGTGGTGCGCGAGTTTCCCGGCGCCGGCTTCGTCTCGATATCCGAGCACCAGCGCGTGCCGCTTCCGGAGGCGAATTGGATCGCCACGATCCAGCACGGGCTGCCTTCGCACCTCTTCCGCCCGTCTTTCGATGAGGGATCCTATCTCGCTTTCCTTGGTCGCCTCACGGCGGAGAAAGGTCCCGAGGACGCAATCCGGATCGCGCGGGCGGCCGGCAAGCCACTGCGCATCGCCGCAAAGATCCCGCGCGGTGAGACCGGATACTTCAAGAAGAAGCTAGAGCCGCACATCGATGGTCGAATGGTTCAGCTTGTGGGGGAAGTCGACGATGCGAAGAAGCAGCCGTTCCTCGCCGACGCAGCGGCCCTCCTGTTCCCGATCGATTGGCCTGAGCCGTTCGGTCTCGTCATGATCGAGGCGATGGCATGCGGAACGCCCGTTATTGCCTACCGATCCGGATCCGTGCCGGAAGTCGTTGAGGACGGCGTGACGGGTTTCATCGTGGAGAATGAGGAGCAGGCGGTAAGGGCGGTTGGCGAGCTTGGCCGTCTCGACCGGAGGGTAGTCCGCGCCCGCTTCGAAGCGCGCTTCTCCGCAAGCCGGATGGCGCGAGAGTATGAGCGCGCCTACCGAGGCTTGATCGCCGATCCCGGCGTGAAGGAAACGGACCTTTGCCCAGGTGCTCAGCCATCGATACCATGAAAGGATTTGGCGATGTGGCCTCGAAAGGTGAAACACATCATTGTCCTCCTGGCCGTGATGGCCGGCCCGGCGGCGCGGTGCGCCGAAATGGGCGCGGCTGCTATCGATGCCGCCGAACCATCGAAGAAGATCTTGTCGAACGAGAAGCCGACGCCGGCGGGGGTTCGGTTACAAGTCCTGCTCGACCGGGCCCACTTCTCGCCAGGTGAGATCGACGGCAGATTCGGCGAGAACGCGAAGAAGGCCCTACGCGCCTTCGCGGAGGCGCGGCAATTGCCGAGCTCGGACGTTCCGACCGAGGACGTCTGGAACGCACTGCGCGCGGACGATCGGCGGGTCACGGCGAACTACACGATCACCGAGCAGGATGTCGCCGGACCTTTTCTTAGCAAGCTCCCGTCGAAGATGGAGGAAATGAAAGACCTGCCGAAGCTGGGTTTCACCAGTCCGCGAGAAGGACTGGCCGAGAAATTCCACATGAGCGAGCAACTGCTGGCGGCGCTCAATCCCGGGCAGCGCTTCGACCGCCCCGGCGACGTCATCATCGTTGTGGATACTGGCAGTGCAGAGGCCGGCGCGCCGTCGAGGGCGGACAGGGTCGAGGTCGACAAGAGTCGGCAGACCGTGAAGCTGTTCGACAAGTCTAACGTGCTTATCGGCTTCTATCCAGCAACGATCGGGAGCGAGGAGAAGCCGTCGCCATCCGGCACTCTGAATGTGACCGAGGTCGACCGAAATCCGACCTATCGCTACAATCCGGACTACCACTTCAAGGGCGTTCAATCCCGAAAACCTTTCACCATCAAGCCGGGCCCCAACAATCCGGTCGGAACGGTGTGGATCAACCTCACCGCTGAAGGATACGGCATTCATGGCACACCCTCGCCCGACAAGGTCTCGAAGGCGGAATCCCATGGCTGCGTCCGTCTGACGAACTGGGATGCGGAGCGGGTTGCTGCGAGCGTCGCAAAGGGCACTCCGATCGCCTTCGTCGAGGGCTCACGATGACAGCAAATGCACCGCGAGCGTGGCCCCCCGGCGCCGATTGGCGTGAATGACTCCGGTGGGCCAGGTCGGCAAGTGTTTATCGAGGTAAGCGCAGCATCGAACCCGGAACCTGTTCTGGCGTTGAGTAGCCTGTCGTATTCTCGCAAGAGATTTGCGACAGTGCGAGCGTCGAGGGAAGGCACTTAACCAAGCCTCCCGTTCCGCGCCCGGCGGCGCCGGAGCAAAGTGACATTGAGGGGGTGGGCCGTCATCGGGCCGACGATCGAGAGATGCCTCAAGTTTCTGCGCTGTCCGGAAGTCCTCAATGTGCTGTGTGTTAGGAGTGTAGCGGCCTCTTTCTTGAGGAGGTTATAAATTCGGCCCGCCACCAGCTGCAGATGCTTCATCCTGCCCCGCGACATGGATCGGGCTTTGCAAAGAGCCCGGACGGGATAGGCGCGGAAGTAATCAAAAGCGTCCGACATGATCTCGGTAAGCGCCCATTCTCGCCTTTAGTTCTGTCGCCGTGGTGAGGGCCGCAGGCCTGTTCTAGTCGGCATTTAGGCGTGTTCTTATGAGCGCAAGTTTCCCTATCAGGCTGCCTCTCGACGTACACTAAGCCGCCGGAGCTTACGCCTGCCGACGGCAACGGCGGTGAAGAGCTTTTCAAGGCAGCTACAACACTCGTTTGCGACCCCTATGTTCCGAACGTTCAGACGTCACGATTTCGGACTTGGTGGCGACGTGGGTGCGGCTTGAGGAGGCTGAGAGGGCATCGAATTGCTCGGCTGCCGCGGCGCTATGGTGTCGCCGCCTGCATGAGGAACGCACGTACCGATGCTGCTAAGCAGGCGTTTGGCCTGGAGGTCGCGCATCTTTGAGTATTCGCGTCGTCGCTCGATATTTGCCGCGGCCGATCGGTCCCAGACCTCGAAGGCGTCGATGTAGTGCTCATCTGCTTCTCGGCGGCAAGGCAACCGGCGAATTTGTCGAAGACGAGGTCGGTGTTGACCGGTGTCATGCCTCCTACCAGAACAACGAGCATCCATTTCATCTGTTTGTGCCTTTCGCGTCCGGACGGATACTCGCGTTTACGCGAAGAATTTCCGGTCACCGCGGTTAGATAGCCCGTCGACTGCGACCGGCCACAAAACCGTAGACAAAAAGCACGATTATGGCGCCCACGACCGCCCCCACCAGCCCTGCGCCTTCTCCGGGCCGATACCAGCCTAGTGACTGGCCAAGATAGGTCGCAACGAACGCTCCCACTATTCCCAGGATCGTGGTCAGGATGAAGCCGGAGGGCTCGTTGTCGCCAGGCATGATGAACTTCGCGATGACGCCTGCGACGAAGCCAATGATGATCGTCCAGATGATGCTCATGTCTCTCCCCTAGCCTTGCGATCCCGATGGAGCCGGAAGACGTCCGTCAGGCGTGTATTTGTCCACCGCTGCCGGCAGCTCGCGAGACAATCGGTCGAGAATCTCCTGCTGCGACAGGCCGGTCTGCTGCTCCAGTTTTTGAAGGACGTCCGGACCGATAGCGTGCTGGAGTTCGGGCGGGGTGACTTCCCGGTTTGGCCCTTGATTGATCCAGGATTGGGCCGCATCGCCCTGTCCGTTCTGCTTGAAGTGCTCGAGCAACTCGCCGATCCCGCCGTTCAGCAGCGAACTCACGCCGCCGCCTCCCACAAGGCCGCCAAGATTGCCGAGCATACCGCTCAGGGAATCCTTGGCACCCGCCGGCTGACCGGAGGTAGCGTTGCGAAACATGTCGGCGAGCTTGTCCCGATTTTGGTAACCGGCGATTGCGAGCATGCCCAAGAGGGCGGTCATTGATGGCATTCAGCGACTCATCTTCGGCTCCTGAGTTCGATGGGCAAACATACGCAAGAAAAGGGCGACCCGCCTTGGCGGGCCGCCGGGTAATTCATCGCAGGCCGGTGCCGTAGAGTTGGCGCTCTCTCCGGACCTCCTCCGCGCCATAAGGCTGGGCGGATGGATCATAATTTTTCCACCCTGCCTTCTGCCAGGCTGCGCTCCGGTCGCGCAGGTTGACGGCGGACCGATTCAGGATCGCTTCGTATCGCGCCCGATCCGCATCCGGCACACGAGCTGAAACCAGCGTGCCGCCGCGCCTCACACCTTCAGCGTAGAGTGGTGCTTCCTCATCGGATACGCCGGCCTGCGTCAGCGCCCCAACGACCCCGCCTGTGGCGCCGCCGGCAACGGCACCGAGCGCGGTCGATGCGAGCCATCCGGCCGCCACGACCGGACCCAGGCCGGGGATAGCCAACAAACCAAGGCCCGCGAGCAAGCCGGCAGCGCCACCAAGACCTGCGCCGACGCCCGCTCCCGTGGCTGCGCCTTCCGCCCGATCGTCCACCCCATCGCGATCGCGATCGACCTTCTTGTCGGTGCTGTACCAGTTGTCGGAATTGTTCGCGACGATGCTCAGATCCGAATGCGGCACGCCCGCGGCCTCCAGGCTCGTCACCGCGCGCTGCGCATCGGAGTAGTTATCGTAAAGACGTGAAATCGTAACGGTCATGCTGAATCCCTCTTAATTTTCGCTGGTGGTCGCCAGGTTACTTGGCCGCGTTCACGTTGCCCTGGAAATCCAGACTGACATTGGTCGAGGCACCGCCTTTGCTGGCCTTTCCGCGCCAAACGCCGTTGTCGTCCTTCTTCAGTGATGTGACGTTACTGTAGCCCGCGTCCTCGATCTTCGACTTGGCCTGGCCCTCGGTGAAGCTGTTGGCGCCTTCAACCGGCTTGCTGGAATTGTTCTGGCCGGAACTGTTGACCGCATTGTTGTTGGGCCGATCGGTCGCCGGCGGATTTTGCGCCAACGACGGACCCGCCAGAAGCGAAGCAGCCGTCAGCAGCAAAAGAAATGTCTTTTTCATATCGTCCTCCTGTAGTGGCAAGGCCCAACATACGCTGAACTGAGAAGTTCCAAGTTTTCCCGGTCCGCAGGGCTTGCATGGAGGATCTAAAAAAGCATCTACAAGAAAGCGGGAGCGAGCTCCGGGGCGCGTACTTGAACCTATTAGAAGGAGAGCCCTGACGTGGTCCAACTCGGACCTAGGGCGACGTGCGCCAACGCGCCCCTGTCAGAAGTAATAGCGAACCTCGTACGAAGCGCAGCGCGGGGTTATAGTACATTTGCTGAGGCTGATGCGGCAGGCGCGGTATCCCAAAGCGCAACGTGTGATCCGCCCTTAGCTGTGTTCGGGCGTGCACCGTGTCTTTTGATTCGGAACACCGCATCGCCTTCGAAGTTGGAAATTAAGTAAGCTACCCGCCGTCGGCGGAGGTTCGCAACGCGTTGAAGCGCCGCGGGCCCCAAATTCAATCTCTCTTGCCGAATAGTCCGTCGACAACTTGTCTTGCGGTGTCGCCGATGACACGGCCAGCGCCTCTGTCTCCTTTAGCCATCGCAGACATAAAGGAGAGGGCCTCCTTGAACGTGACGTGCGGCGGCAGCGGAGCCACCTCAGAATCTGTCTTCACTTCCAGCACGACAGGGCGATCGCTCGAAAGGGCCTCCTGCCATGCGGATGCCAGGCGGCCCGGGGAATCAACGAAGATCCCCCTGAGCCCGAGCAGTTCGCCAAATTTGGCATAGGCAAAGTCGGGGATATCCTGCGAAGCCTCGAATCTTGGGTTTCCCTCCATGACCCGCTGCTCCCAAGTGACTTCGTTGAGGTCCTGATTGTTGAATACACATACGATCCATCGCGGATCCGCCCAACGCTTCCAGTACTTCTGGACCGTGATGAGTTCGGCCATGTTGTTCATTTGCATTGCGCCATCGCCCACAAGTGCGATGACCGGCCGGTCCGGATGGGCGAACTTGGCCCCGATGGCATAGGGGACTGCTGCGCCCATCGACGCCAAGCCTCCCGAAAGCGATGCAGCCTGGCCCTGCTGCACCCGGAAATCGCGGGCATACCAGTTGGCGCAGGATCCGCTGTCACTGGTCACGATGGCGTTAGCAGGTAGCAAGGGTGACATTTCCCAAACGACGCGCTGCGGATTGACGGGATTGGCTTCCGCCTTAGCCCGACCTTCCAGCTTCTTCCACCACCCAGTTATGTTGGTCTCGATCGTCTTCGCCCATTCCCGGTTCTCCTTGCGCTGGATTAGGGGCAGGAGCGCCTTAAGCGTTGCTGCGGCATCGCCGTGGAGGCTGACGTCGACCGGATACCGCAGCGACAGCATCGAGGCTTTGATGTCGATCTGGACGGCGCGTGCGGCCCCGTCTTTGGGTAAGAACTCCGACCAGGGAAAGCCCGTGCCGACCATCAGTAGCGTATCGCAGCCTTGCATGAGATCCCAGCTTGGCTCGGTCCCGAGCAGGCCTATCGCGCCGGTAACGAACGGCAGGTCGTCCGGCAACACATCCTTGCCCAGCAATGCCTTCGCAATGCCGGCGCCGAGCAAGGTCGCCATTTCGATGAGTTGAGGAGCGGTGCCGCGAGCGCCCGCGCCGACCAAAATGGCTACCTTCTTGCCGGCATTCAGGACCTCGGCCGCCTCGGATAGGTCCGCATCCTCTGGAATGATCTTGGGTTTGGAATAGCCCACTCCAGACCGCGTAAACCCGTGCGCCACCGCGGGCTCTTCGTATTCCTCGTCCTGAATATCTTTCGGCAAAATAATGACGGAAGGTGTGTTGTCGGCCTTAGCGACCCTGATGCTGCGGTCAAGGAGGTGCCGCACCTGGGCAGGGGACGAGGCTTCCTGTACGAAGCCAGCGACGTCCGCAAACATCCGGTCTAAGTTAAGTTCCTGCTGGTAACTGGCACCTCGAACGGTTGCCTCAGCTTGCCCGCAGATAGCAAGAACGGGAGCATGGTCCAGTTTACCATCGTACAATCCCGTGATGAGATGAGTTGCTCCCGGGCCGCCGGTCGACAAGCACACCCCTAATTCACCGGTGAACTTGGCGTGCGCGACCGCCATGAAGGCGGCCATCTCCTCGTGCCGCACCTGGATGAATTCAATGCTGTCGGCGCGCTGCAGCGCGCCGATCACACCGTTGATGCCGTCGCCCGGATAGCCATAGATGCGGCGCACGCCCCAAGCGTGGAGCCGTTCGACCACAAAATCGCCGACCTTCATGCTCAAGCCTCCGAAGCAGCAGGGAGCGAGGCGCTTTTCTCGATGAGGCCTTGTTGCTTGAGATCACCCCAGAAATCCGAGGGGATCTTGGCTTGGAGCGAATTCCAGTCCTCCTGGATCTGTTGAGCGCTCCGTGCCCCCACGACCAGAGCGACCGCGACGTCGGCCGCCGCCGAAAACTGAAGTGCGGCAGTTCGGAGGTCCACGCCATACCGAGAGGCGATCGTCCTGAGCTTCTCCCGCTTCTCGATGACGGCTGCGGGAATCTTGAAGTTCTCTTTTCCGTAATTGTAACGTGGACTTCCTGAGATGAAGCCGGCGTTGAGAGAGGAGCCGATGACGAGCGAAACGTTCTTTTTTCGCACGACCGGGAAAAGTTCGTTCACCGCACTTGCGTGATCGATCAACGAGTATTGGCGGGCGCACAGGCAGACGTCAGGGTCCGCATCTTCCATGACTTTGAGGATGGGAAGCGGGGTATTCACGCCGATGCCCCAAGCGCGGATGATGCCCTCGTCACGCATTTTGGAGAGCGCCGGAAACGCGCCTTTACGGGCGATTTCGTACTGTTCTTCCCAGCCGTTCGGAAAGAAGGCGAAATCCGGCGAGATGTCGTGCACGAAAGCCACGTCCAGGCTGTCGACGCCGAGGCGCTGCAGGCTGTCTTCGATCGAGCGGCGCACACCGTCCGCCGTATAGTCAAAAATGATGTCATTGGGCGAATCTGACAGCGGATAAATATCCGCATGTTTGTTGTTCTTTGACGCCTTGAAAAGCTTCCCGACCTTCGACGAGAGCATGTAATCTTCGCGCTTCTGGTTATGCAGAAAATGACCGAAGCGACGCTCGGAGAGTCCGAACCCATACCAAGGCGCCACATCGAAATATCGAACGCCCATCGCCCAGGCGCCTTCAAGGGTTGCCTCGGCTTCCTTATCGGTATGCTTGTTGAACTCGTTCCCGAGGGAAACGCCACCGAGGCCGAATCGGAATTCCGGTTTGAAGATCTGTCGCGCGCGGTCATTCATAGAAAATCCTCAACATTTGTCGGGAATTGAACGACGGGCGCGAGAGCCGGTTCCTAGATGTAAATCACAGGAGCTCGGGCTTTCGGCGCTAAGGGACGGCCGGTGACTGTTACGGAACCGGTCATTTCCCGGAGACTTTCCTCTTCGAGACGGCCACAGCGTTTCCGCGAGTGGCGAGGAACCGTACGATGGACAAGTCGCTGATCGGCGATATGGGCGAGCAGAATATCCATACAGACGACGGTTTCGTCCGCGTCCGCGGAGCCCGCGAGCACAATCTGAAGGACGTTTCGCTCGAGATGCCCCGAAATGCGCTCGTGGTGTTCACGGGCGTATCCGGATCCGGGAAGTCGTCGCTCGCCTTCGGGACCTTGTACGCAGAGGCCCAGCTGCGTTACTTGGAATCGGTCTCACCGTACGCCCGCCGCCTTTTCCACCAAATGGCAGTGCCCGAAGTAGACTCGATCGAGGGGCTTCCCCCCGCAGTCGCCTTGCAGCAACAGCGAGGCTCGCCGACGACAAGGTCATCAGTCGGCAGCGTGACGACCCTGTCCAATCTGCTGCGGATGCTGTACTCGCGCGCCGGCGACTATCCGCAGCATCAACCGTTGCTATATGCGGAGTCGTTCTCGCCCAACACGCCCGAGGGCGCTTGTCTCAATTGCCATGGCATTGGCCGCGTCCATGCTGTCGACGAACGCCAGCTCGTTCCCGACGATACGCTGACCATCCGAGAGCGGGCCATAGCCGCGTGGCCAAGCGCGTGGCAAGGCCAGAACCTGCGCGATATTCTCGTTACCCTCGGCTACGATGTTGACAGGCCGTGGCGCGAATTGCCGAAGAAAGATCGGGACTGGATCCTGTTTACTGACGAGCAGCCGACGGTGCCGGTCTACGCCGGTTACACGCCTGCTGAGACGAGGCGGGCGCTGAAGCGGAAGGAGGAGCCGAGCTATCAAGGTACTTTTACCGGCGCGCGCAAATACGTGCTGCAGACGTTCGCCACGACGCAGAGCGCTATGATGAAACGCCGGGTGGCGCAATTTCTGTCGAGCTCAAATTGCCCAGTCTGCAAGGGGAAGCGGCTTAAACCCGAACCGCTGTCCGTCACTTTCGCCGGAATGGACATTGCCGAGGTTTCGCGACTGCCGTTGAACCAGCTCCGCTTGTTGCTGGGCGGGCATCTCGACAAGAAAAGGAATCAATTCGTCGGCCATCCTGGGAAGGCTCTCGTGGTGCAACGGATAACGGAGGACATGTCGGCACGCCTTGAAGTGCTACTTGATCTCGGTCTTGGCTATTTGACGCCCGAACGCAGCACGCCGACGCTGTCGCCAGGCGAGCTACAGCGGCTTCGATTGGCGACGCAGGTCCGCTCTAATCTGTTCGGAGTGGTCTATGTCCTGGATGAGCCCTCTGCGGGACTGCATCCGGCGGACACGGAAGCCTTGTTGCGCGCTCTCGACCGCCTGAAGTCGGCCGGCAACTCGCTCTTCGTCGTCGAACACGAGCTCGACGTGGTGCGGCACGCCGATTGGATCGTCGACGTCGGCCCCGACGCAGGCGCGCAGGGAGGGCGTATTATGTACAGCGGTCCCCTGGCAGGACTGAAAGACGTGGAAGCGTCTCGGACGCGACCTTACCTCTGTGGCCAGCACGAGAGGGTGGCAAGGGCTCCACGAGACCCCCGCGGATGGCTCAAGCTTCGCGGTGTCACGCGCAACAATCTCAATCGGCTAGACACGGAAATTCCGCTCGGCGTGTTTACGAGCGTCACGGGGATTTCGGGATCCGGCAAGTCGAGCCTCATTAGTCAGTTTCTTGTCGATGCCGTGGGCGACGAACTGGGCCAGCGCAAAGAGGCGGGCGACGAGGACGACAAGCTAGAGACTCCGGTCGAAACCTTAGGTGGCGAGATTGCGGAAGGCCTCGATGACATCAAGCGATTGGTAGTCGTGGACCAGAAGCCGATCGGCCGTACGCCGAGATCGAATCTCGCGACTTACACCGGCCTGCTGGATCATGTTCGCAAGATATTCGCCTCAACCAAACAGTCGCGTGCAAGGCGCTATGACGCGGGCAGGTTCTCCTTCAATGTAGCGAAAGGCCGTTGCGAGACGTGCCAAGGGGAAGGCTTCGTCTGTGTCGAGCTTCTCTTCCTGCCGAGCGTTTACGCTCCCTGTCCGACTTGCAAAGGCGCGCGGTACAACGCCAAAACGTTGGAGGTCAAGATCCGGAACAAATCAATCGCTGACGTGCTGGCGTTGACTGTGGACGAAGCGTTCGAGTTCTTCAGTAGTGAGGATTTTCTACGTCGTTGTCTGGGCGTGCTTCGCGACGTCGGGCTCGGGTATGTCCGGCTCGGCCAGTCGGCGACCGAACTGTCAGGAGGTGAGGCGCAGCGGGTCAAGCTCGCCACCGAGCTGCAACGGGCGCAACGTGGTCAGACACTCTACGTTTTGGATGAACCGACGACTGGACTTCATCCGTCGGACGTCACCAAATTGATGAGGCAACTGCACGGCCTCGTTGAGGCCGGCAATACGGTCATCGTGGTCGAGCACGACATGACGGTGGCTGCCGCCAGCGACTGGATCATCGATATCGGGCCCGGTGCCGGCGACGAAGGGGGTCGGATAGTAGCCTCAGGCACGCCGTCGCAGGTCGCGAAGAAATCGCGGAGCCGGACAGCGAATTATCTCGCAGCCGTCCTCTAAGATTCTGAATCTGCCGCCTTCAACGCCGCCAGGCGCATGTGTAGAAAGGCCAGAACCATGATGGGCGTCAGTTGCGCGTACTGCTTCTTGAATTTTTAAGCTATTTTCGCTTCGATCATATCGACGAATTCGCCGGACATGTAGGCAGTCAAGACCTCTGTGTACGTAGCTCCTGCGGCAGATGGCAGGCGTGTTGCCGAGTTGCTTCGCCACTGTCTCGATCGCGGCGACAACATTGCGCTTCGGCTCTGGCTAGCTAGCGATCATGGCCCGCCGGTTCACGCTGGCGGGCCCACACCTGGTGAGCCCATCGGGGCGATGCTTCGGAGTCAAATCGTGAGCGGGGTTGGCCGATCGACTCTTACCAAATCACAGCGCAACGCATTGGAGGCGGCGGCACGTGGGGAGGTTGTGCACGACGCCGCTAGTTCACTTTCGTATCGAACGGGCGCAGCTCTAGGTCTCTGTGGTTCTTATGGCGCACGAGATTGATTGCACCCGGCCGCAAGATTGACGGCACAAGCGTCCTGATGGAGCCAACGGAATTGGGAAGAATCGAGCTTTCGCCAATGTGTGCACCGCCGAAAACCGCCTCCGGGCGGGATAACCCAATCCGGCGCGCGCCCGGTACATGAGTCGTACGTTGAACGCGGTTATTCGATCTGATCGGTGAAACGGCGCCAAAATAAAGAAGCCCTCAATTGGCAGCCTCTTCGTATGCGCCGGTTCAGCGGGCGGGCTTCTCATTGGCCTTAAAATTGAACGCCGCCAGGCTCAAAATACATTGTCCTGGCGGCGCTTATTTCGATGGTCTCAAATCCCAGTCCGCCAGTTTAGCGGGCCGAATATGAAGGGCGCCTGAACCAACTCACGTATCGCTGGGGAACAGTGGCATTTCGCGCCCTCGCGCTCATTGGCGATCCTGGAGAGCCGTCAGGATGAGATATCGCCACGAATGCGCGGCCTGATTGCTGGCTTGTACGAAGACTGGATATCTCTCGATGAACGGGTCGAGAGCCTTTCCGGCGAGATTGACCAGATCGGTGAGAAGGAAACTGACTGCCGTCGCCTCAAGAGCATTCCGGGCGTCGGCCCTCTGATCTCGACCGCCGTGGTCGCCGCCATTGGTACCGGCGAGACTTCGGCGCATGGCTGGTCTTCTGCCAAAGGTGCCGCAGCTTGGTGTGCCGGGATCGCAAAAGCAATTCGCGCCGTAATCTTCGGCCGGCCGCGTGCCTCAATACTTCTTCACTGCGGCACCGAACGCCAGCCACAGCCCGATCGATGCGAGCCCGAAGCCGCCCAGCAGCAAGAAGGTCGGGCCGTAGCCGATCCACTGCGCGATCCAGCCGCCAAGCGCGGGGCTCAGGCTTGCGCCGACGCCCTGCACGGTGATGACGGCGCCCTGGCCGAGATTGATGCGGCCGGTGCCGTCAAGCGAGCGCGCCACCATGCCAGGCACGGCGACGGTCTGCAGCCCGGTGCCGATGCCGTCCAGCACCTGCGTCGGAATCACCCCCCACCATCCCGTTACGAAGAAGGCGAGCACGCCGCGGATCGGCAGAAACATGAAGGAGATGAGGATCACCGGCCAGTAGTTGCGCTTTCCCGCGACCTGCATGGCGATCAGCGAGGTCACCACCATAACCCCCTGGGCGATCACCACGGTGGTCGCAACAAAGCTCGGTCCGTTGGCCTGGCCTTCGGCGACCGCTGCAAGTCCATAGAGCGGCACGATCGCTGCATTGCCGAGATGGAAGATGGCAAGCGCAAACGCCAGCACCAGTAGCGGCGTGTGCTTGAGGAGGACGGACATGCCATCCGGCGGGTTCTTGCTCTCGTCTTCCTTGCTGCCGCGGGCCTGGCGATCGTCGATGGAGTTGTCCGGGATCATCAGCACGCAGGCTATCGCGATGGCGCCGAATACCGCCGCAAGCACGAACACGGCGACGTAGCCGAACTTGTAGCCGAGATAGCCCGACAGCGCCGCGCCCACCATGTTGCCGGCGTGGTTGAAGGCCTGGTTGCGGCCGTTCAACGCATTGAAGCCCTTTTGCCTGGCGATGCCGAGCGTGATGCCTGTGACCGCCGGCACGATCGCAGCGCTCGCGAGCGATTGCGCTACTTGCGACAACGTGACCGCCCAGAAATGTTGCGAGATCAGGATGATCGCGGACGCAAGCACCACGCAGATGCCGGGAATGACGACCCACAGGCGCTTGTTGCGGCTCGAATCGATGAAGCCGCCGATCGGCGTTGTGACCAGCATGCCGGCGACATTGCCGATCGTCAGCGCGGTGCCGATCAGTCCGGTCGCCCAGCCGCGCTCCTGGAGGAACACGCCGACGAACGGTCCGATGCCCGACTGCATGTCGGCCATGAAGAAGTTGACTGCGTAGAGGGGCCAGAGGCGGGGAGGGGAGCGCGATGCCATCGAGACGCTGAACGACTTCCGACAGAATGTGGTCCCGTACACGCAGGGCTGACAAGACGCGATGACATGGCCAGCCAATTGGCGCGGGGGCGGACCAGAGGATAATAAGGGCCAATCGCGGTGGTTCCTCCGCCCCTGCGATGGGATGGTTACGGCGTCATCTCGTGGGTGCCCCTTGCTTCTCCTGGATCATGGCCATGCCTCTCTGGACCCGCGAAACCTGCGGCGCCCGATTTCAGACAGCGGAAATCCACCTGCCTCGTGCCTGAACTGCGAGGACGAGCGGCAATATGTGAATTGGAAGGGGCAGAGCCGGAGATCGGCCGCTGGGGTAAACGCCAGCGACGTACGCGTCAGAGCGTCGATACCGACCCGCGTCCGCAGCTCAGTTGGTAGCAGCGCCGCTGTGACATGGCGGAGGTCGGCCGTTCAAAACCCGTCGGGACGCACCACCCAATTCGCACTTTTAGCTCAGGGGTAAGCTTTGGGCTACGACGCGTTTCATTGGGGCGGAAGCTTGTCGCGCGCAAAGCGGACATTGGTGCCGATGCCGAGGTCGGTTAAGGGCCCCCATGAGCAAAGGTGGCATGTTCCCAAATCTTCTTTTCTAGGGAACATATGCAGGCTCATTCGGGCAAAGCAGCTACTTGCAAGGCGGCCAGCCCAGCTCGACGCTTTTTCGAACAGCCAATCGCATTGACCGTTCTGTGCAACGATCGACATTGCCCCGTGGAATCCATCTTGCGGCGCAACTACGGAACAACGTTACATCTGTGAGATTCGCGGAACGAAAGGCATCGTCAGTGTTTCTCTGACTTTGGGAGACGCCCATGACATCTCAGGCCGTAGATGGTGCGTGCGCGTTCGCGTGGCGGAACTACTTGCTGCTCCACAGTGGCATCAGCGAGAACGACGACAGGTGTTCCGCCCTCTATCGCTACGTCGCTCATCTTCGTAATACCGGCGAAGATGATTTCGATCGCTTGCAAATAGCGGCAGTCGCCTATTTGAGAAAACTCGACGAATTGCATGACGACCGATGTGCGAGACTCGCGGCAGATCAAGTTTTGGCCGAGTTTTCAGCATCACGCAATGCACAATCTGACACGTAGCTTTAGGCCATAACACTAGAGCTAAGGAGCGAACAGCATGGCAGACAAGACAGCTAACGCAAACCGCTTCGCGCGCGACTCACAACGGAGCATCACCGCAGTGACAACAACCGGCATGAATGCCTTGAAGCCGTTTATGCACTTTCAGGTCTCAATGCTGAGGATGTGGGCCAACAGCATCGAGAGGTTCGCGGGCAACTACGAAAAGGGGTTGGAAGAAACCACGACCACTGTCGAGGGGCAGTCAGACAAGGAGGAACGCGCCGCGTAAATGCGAATTATGGGCGGAGTTCGAGTAGGGTCAAATGTGAAGAACTCAACCTAAGCAAGTCTAGCCGTCCCGAACTGGAGTTCTGCGTACCATGGCCCCGAGAGCCAACTGGAAAGGCTTCTTGCGTCTGTCGCTCGTCACCTGTCCGGTGGCTCTCTACCCGGCGACATCGGAATCCGAAAAGATCTCGTTCAATCAACTCAATCGAGCGACCGGTCACCGGATCAAGTACGTGAAGGTCGACGCCGATACCGGTGACGAGGTCGCGAACGAGCACATCGTCAAGGGCTACGAACTCGACAAAGGACAGTACATCGAGGTCACCAAGGAGGAGCTCGAGTAGCTGGCGCTGGAGTCGACGCGGACCATCGAGATCGACGAGTTCGTCGACACGGCCGACATCGACCCGCGCTATCTGATCCGTCCGTACTACCTGCGTCCCGACGGCAAGGTCGGTCACGACGCCTTCGCGGTGATCAGGGAGACCATCAGGGAGATGGACAAGGTCGCGAGGCCGCGTGGTTCTCACCAACCGCGAGCACATTATCGCGCTCGAGCCGTTGGAGAAGGGTCTCGTCGGTACGCTGCTGCGCTACCCGTACGAAGTGCGATCGGAGCAGGAGTATTTTGACGAGATCCAAGACGTCAAAGTCACCAAGGATATGCTCGATCTCGCAAAGCACATTGTCAACCAGAAGTCCGGCACGTTCGATCCCGAGAAATTCGAGGACCACTACGAAACGGCTCTGATCAAGCTCATCAATCAGAAGCACGCCGGCAAGCCGATCACTCCGAAGGAGCGTCCGCGCGGCGAAAACGTCGTCGATCTGATGGACGCGGCGGAAAAGCGTCGGGGGCGCCGCAGCCGTAGCCAAGGTTCCAAAAAAGTCGGCCAAGAAGGCCAAAGAGACCTCGGCAGTTCAGAAGGAGATGTTGATGCCGATCGCCGGCAAGAAGTCGGCGAAGGAGGCGGCCGCCAAGAAGCCGGGGGCCGGGACGCGGCGGAAGTCCGCGTAGGAACGAGCCGTCGGGAGATCGGTTGCTCCGACGCTATCGTAGGAGGACCGCATGGATATGAAAGAAACCTCGGCAATGACGGAAGCCTCCGGGCTGACGAATGATGACGGCGGCATGGAGCAGGCTTCCTTAGCGAGGTCGAGCCGCCAGGCGGATGCGAGCCGTCGCCCGTCGCATTCGCATGATGCC
Organism: Bradyrhizobium sp. 956_D2_N1_4; assembly: GCF_052076025.1. Classification (NCBI taxonomy): domain Bacteria; kingdom Pseudomonadati; phylum Pseudomonadota; class Alphaproteobacteria; order Hyphomicrobiales; family Nitrobacteraceae; genus Bradyrhizobium; species Bradyrhizobium sp. 956_D2_N1_4. Next base: position 8,571,074 of record NZ_CP197237.1, read on the forward strand.
GCGATGCGCTGGGCCGAACAGTTGCGCGAGATGACTTTGAAGGCGCCGCTGCAATCCCTGTTTGTGGCGTTCCTGCTTGGGATCTGGGTGGCGAGTCGGCGCTAGGCACCCGTGGGACCGGAAACCTTGCGCACCGGACTGTAAATAAGCGCCGAACTTTGACCCCCATCGGCTTGTGATGGTTCAAGGGTTTCGATGGTGTTGGGCGGGGTCAGCCTTGGGCGCCGATCGGGGGGCAAACCATGCGCCGAATAACAGGTCGTTCGCCACTTCAAGGGCGATCTCGCCGGCGGAGGCTTGATCAAGCGGTTTAAGTTGCTTCTCGAGCAGCTTCCTTCGAACAACCAGAACGCGGACGAGATCATGCACATGGCTCGGTTCGATCCGAACGTGGCAGCTCCTGCTGGAGCGGGCTGTAAAGAACCCGAACGTGCCGCAGTACAACATTGACTAGTGTCGTCTTATCGCGGCCGCCAACGCATCCCGTGAAAACTAAGGGGCTTAGGATGCCGTGGATTGAAGCTTACGACCTCAGCGAACAGCAGCGGACGCTGGTGCGCCTAATCGTCAACGACGGGAAGAAGCTTGAAGAAGCGGCCGACCTCGCCGGATATCACCCCAAGTATCGGTTTATAAGACAATGCGACTGCCAGCGGTCGCGGCTGCGATCTCGGAATCGATACAGCTTGACCTTGCAGTCGTAGGTGCCCCGCTTGCTTATCGAGTTGCGAAGTCGCTCCTCCAAGACACAAGCATTAGCGCCCGTGTCCGAGCCGATCTGTCGATCAAAGTTCTAGATCGGGCAGGGCACATTGCTCCTACTCGCAAGGACCCGTCGTCCCAGCAGAAAGCCCTCTCTGAGATGTCGCGGATGAGCTCGCGGCTTTCATCGAGCGCAATCAACCGAATTCGACAAAGTGGAGGGTGAGCTCGCGTCGCGAGCGAAGGACATTTCGTATTTAGGGTGATTGCGCGGCGTGCTCGAGACTCGGCGGTGTGAGCGCTAGCCGCTTGACGCCAACTGTCTACAGTTGCGCCTCCAAGGCCGCCTTATCGATAACCGATCGAACGCGCATTATCTTGTTGTTATCGAATTCATAGAAAACGTTCTCGTGAAAGGAAACTCGCCTGCCGTTTACCGGCAAGCCGAGAAAGACGCCTGCTGGAGAGCAATCGAACCGTAGCCGGCTTCCTAGGTGGGGATACTCACTAATCATCATTTCCACGTTGAAGCGAAGGTCGGGAATTGCCGCGTAATCCTGTTCGAGCATTTTTCGATAACCCGCCAGGCCGAGGGGATTGCTATTGTGGGCGATGTCGCCGGCGACGAACGTGCCCAAGCGCGACCAAGCTTGCTCATTCAGGCAGTCGATATAGTCGCGATAAATCTGCTTTAGGTCCATCACTGAATAACCTTTGGCATCACCACAACGATGTCGCCAGTCATCCTAAGAGGTAGACTCGCCTAACTACCCTTTGGAAGCGGCAATTTGGGTCGCTTGCGGAGCCGCCTGGCCTGACATCTCTGCCTGTTCGAGCTCGTCGGCCTGCGCAGGTATTGCTCGGCAAGGGACCGTAAGGTACGGGATGCCGACATGTCGCTGACGGTGTTGGAGAGCCGCTCCGCCCGAAAAGCTTGCTCCCTCAATCTGTCTGATTGTTTGCTCAAGAATGAGTTCCTACCCAATGAACGCAGAACGCTTCGTGAGCGATTTTCGTTCCTGTCCATAGGCTAACTTTCTGGGCACTTCTCATCCAGCGCACAAATGTTAAGGATCGGGCTCCGTCGTTCTGGGCAGAACAGCGCTTCAGCGAGGACGCAGGGAGAAAGGGAGGCATGCCAAGCTATCAGGTTTATGAGGTCGATGCGGAGGGGCACAAGTGTTGGATGGCGCAGAAGCCCGCGACCGTTGACATCGAGCTCGACGAGTTTTGTGATGGTGCCACATTATAGGTGTTTTACCGACGCGTCTGTCGGCAGAGCCAAGCTTCGCCGTGTAAGTCAGACCAGCAACATCAAACGGCCGTCTGCGGTCGTGTCTCGATCGCCTCAAGCGCGGCGGTGATCGAGCAGACAAGCCCCTCCGGCGCGAAGTCGAGCCGGATTTTCCCGTTCACGTCGCGGCTTGCATGTTCGATCAGGCGGCTGCCGAACCCGCGGCGAGTCGGCGGAGAAACCTGCGGGCCGCCGCTTTCGCGCCAGCTCAGATTGAGCATCTCCTCCTGCACACGCCAGCGAAGCTCGACCCGGCCCGAGGGCCGTGAGAGCGCTCCGTATTTTACGGCGTTGGTGGCAAGCTCGTGCAGCGCCAGCGAGAGTGCCAGAGCCTGGCCGGGGGAAACATCCAGGGAAGGCCCCTCGGTAAGGATCTGATCCGTGGCGAAGGGCGCGACCGCCCCCGCAGCGAGATCGGCGATATCGGCGCCCTTCCAACTGCGGGCAGTGAGCAGATCGTGTGCTCCGGCGAGGACAACGATGCGTGCGTCGATCGTCCTGCGGGCCGCCTGCACATTCGTCGCGTCCCGAAGCGTCTGATTGACGATCGATTGCACGGTGGCAAGGCTGTTTTTGACGCGGTGATTCAGCTCGTTGGTGAGCAGGCGCTGCAACTCCTCGGACTTCTTCAATTCAGTCAGATCGCGGCTCGCGCCGGCGATGGCGACGGGTTGGCGCTCGGCGCCGCGCCCTTCGAACTCCACGAGGCCCCAGGCACTCAGCCAGCGCCAGCTCCCGTCAGTCTGCTTCACCCGGTACTCAACCTCATAGCGTCCGTCGCTTTCGGGATCGATCGCTCTGGCGACGCGGGCCCACATCAGATCCATGTCGTCCGGATGGAACTTGGCTTCAACGCCGGCCGTGTCGTGGAGGAAGCGCGCCTCAGTCAGACCATAGAGCCGCTGGGCGTTCTCATCGTAGACACAGACGTTGTCTGCCATGCTGTAGCGCCACGTGCCCATCTTCGAAGCGACCATCGCGAGATCGAAGGTACGCTGCTGACGCTCTAGTGCCAGCCGCATGTCGTGCTCATGCGTGACGTCCAGGAAGCAATTGATCCCTCCGACGACCTGGCCGCCAGCGTCGCGCATGGGCGCAACATTGACGCGCGCCACCCATCGCCGTCCGTCGGGATTTCGCACCACGGCCTCGGCGCCTTCGAAGCTCTCCCCCGCCAGTACGGCCCGCGCCATCGGCGTTTCGTGGGGCGAAATGAAATCGCCTTGCAGGGTCTCGAGCCAGAACGAGCCACAGAACTTCTGCTCGGGATCGAGCAGCTTCGGAGCGCGTCCCCAAAGCTGGATCGCCCGCTCATTGACCCTCACGATCCTTCCCTCAATATCGCAGGCATATACGCCGATCGGCAGCGCGTCGAGGACGGTCTGGTCGAGTGATAGGAAAGACGCAAAGAGAGCGGGTGTCCGGGCAGGCAGGCTGAAGTTCAGAAGCGACATCGCTCTAGGCTATCAGAAAGTGTAGCGGCAACCAATGCAGCCGCCTGAAGCTTATTTCCGGAGCGATAGGAACCTGTCTGAGCCGGCCGCGTTTCTTCCGGTTTAATCGGACGAGTTCGAGGCGAGGTCCGTCAGTTTCGCAAAGCTTCCAGAGGCGTTGTTCAGCGAACGTCAGGCTTGCCCTCCGAGCGGCATGGAGGAGGCGGGGGCCCCGAAAGGGCTTGGAGTCTGCTCAATCACAGCTGGTCCCGGTAGTGAGCTTTACCGTGCTGCAAGAAGTCGGGTCAAAGGCAGGGGGCGGTCTCTGAGTCGGACCACTTCTGCACGAGCTCTTGCTCCAGACATGTCTCTGGAGTGTGCTATCAAGCCGATGCACCAGAGAGCTTACGCCGAACTGAACAAACAAACGTAGCAGCGCGATTCGCGAAGTCGGACAGACCAGCATTGGACCTAGATCTCATCGAGCAGTCCGCGGACCTTCGCCGCTAGGTCTTCGATATTGAATGGCTTGGAAATCAAGTGTCTGCCGGCATCGAGCATGCCATTGTGGACGATGGCGTTGCGCGTATAGCCGGTCGTGAACAGCACCTTCAACCCGGGCAATCGCTCTAAGACCCGGCTCGCCAATTCGGCGCCTGTCGTGTCGGGCATGACCACGTCCGTAAAGAGCAGATCCGGGACGAGTCCGTCGTCGATCTTTCTGATCGCCTCTTTAGCACCTGCCGCCTCGACGACCGTATAGCCCAGGTCACGCAGGCTTTCCGACGAGATATTGCGAACCCGGTCATCATCTTCCACGACGAGGATGGTCTCTTTGTGCAGGCTCGCGCCGATGTTCGCCTTCGGCTCGGGCGCACCCGATGTCTCCTCGACGCCGAAAAAGCGCGGAAGATAGACTTTGACCGTCGTTCCTACTCCCACTTCGGAATATAACTTTACGTGACCGCCCGACTGCCGCACGAAGCCGTAGACTTGGCTGAGACCTAGGCCGGTGCCCTTGCCCACCGCCTTCGTCGTGAAGAATGGGTCAAATGCTTTACCAAGCACGTTTTCAGGCATTCCAACGCCATTGTCAGTGACGGCAAGCAGGACATATTGACCGGGCGTCAGCGCGTATTCACGCGCATACTTCTGGTCTATAGACGAATTGCTTGTTTCGATCGTCAGCTTGCCGCCCCTCGGCATGGCGTCACGCGCATTCACTGCGAGATTTAGCACGACACTTTCCAGCTGAGCGGGGTCAGCTTTGACTCGCCAAACTCCGGCCGCCAGAACCATCTCGAGACGGACGAGTTCTCCCAGCGATCGGTCGAGCAGCTCGCTCATCCCGCCGACCATCTTGTTGAGGTCCATGACCTCGGGCGCAAGCGGCTGTTGGCGTGAAAACGCCAGTAGGCGCTGAGTCAGTGTGGCTGCCCGATTTGCACCATCTATGGCTCCCTCGATGAAGCGGTCCACGTCGATTTCTCCCTTGCCCAGTCGTCGTTTGGCAAGATTCAGACTGCCGATGATCACGGCCAGCATGTTGTTGAAGTCGTGAGCAATCCCGCCCGTCAATTGACCGACAGCTTCCATCTTCTGAGACTGCCGGAGCTGCTCCTCGGCCTTCATACGTTCCGATATCTCCTCGGCTACGCGTCGCTCCAAATCGGCATTGAGGGACTCCAGTCGCATCAGAAGACGCGCGTTGTCGATCGCAGTGGCGGCGTGGCCGGCGATGCCCAGAAGTGTGGTTTCGTGCTCGATTTGAAACTTCCTTGGCTCAGCGTGACCGAAGAAAAGTCCGCCAAGTACTTCGCCCGAACGTGAAATTACGGGTACCGCCAGATATGACCTGACGGGAAGGTGACCTTCCGGCATTCCTTTTCGCGGAGCATTTTTGCCATAGCGCGGATCTTTCAGGATGTCGTCTGATCGCACCACGCCCGTACCCAAGAACGTCGGCTCGAAGACCGCCGTATTGCGTGGCATAGGGAAGTTTTCGAATGCCGATCGTGGTACGCCAGACAACGAATAAAGCATATAGCTTCCACCGTCCGGTGTAAGGACGTTGTAGAAGAAGGCGCCGAATTGAGCCCCCGAGAGCTCGACGCCGGCATCGGTTACGGTCTGAACTATCTTCTCGAGATCTCGTTCGCGGGCCACGGAAGCCCCGGTGTCGTTCAGTATGCGCAGATGGCGCTCGGATTTCTTCTGCGCACTGATGTCCAGAACGGTGCCGATGAAGCGGACGGCCTTTCCTCCCGAAAAGATCGCCTCGCCGGTCGCCGCGATCCAGCGCTCGGTTCCATCCTCGACACCTATGGTTCGGTATTCGATGTTATAAGGCTTGGGAGACGTCGGCTCGAGTGCTTCAGAGACCGCTTCGTGCGCACGTTGCCTGTCGTCCGGATGCAAGCCCTTCAGGAACGCGCCTTCGTAACTTATTTCCGCCTGAGGCGACAAGCCGAACAATTCTTTGCAACGATCGTCCCATCGCAGAACGTCATTGACCGGATCATAGTCCCAAGTGCCTATGCCGGCAGCCTTGTTGGCGAGGCCGAGTCGCTCTGCCGCTTCCCGGGCTGCCTGCTCCGACCGTACACGTTCGATGTGCGCCCACGAGCGTTCGGTCACCTCTGTAAGCAATGCGAGTTCCCGCTTGCTCCACCGGTGCGCTTGCCGATGATGGATCGCCATCAAAGCTGTTAGCCGTCCTTCCTTCACGAAGGGCATGCAAATGGTAGCGCCGATTCCAATGTTCTGGAACGTAGCCGCTTCTTCGGGCGCAATCTCTTTCAAATTGTCATTGATGACCAGGGGGCGGCCCGCTCCGAGCTCGGTTACGGCCTTTTGACCGAAATCGGCCAGGCTATAGTGCCCAAGAATGTGCATTGCCCCTGGTGCCGCCCAATCTCCCCGAATGGTAAAGCCGTCCTCGTCCGGATCCATATCGGCGTAGGCACAGCTCGATACCATCAGATGTTCGCCAAGCATCCTAGTCGTCACAGCTAAAACGCCGTCTGCGTCTCTGGTTTTGGCGGTTTCCCTGTTGAGGGCATCTAGAAACGTCAGGCGAGCCTCGTTTCCCCTGACAGCGACCTCGGCCCGACGACGTTCCACAGCTGTGCGGGTTCGCTCGGCAACTTCGCGCACCAGTTCGAGTTCTTCTGCGGTCCACTCCCGTGGCTCCGCGTTGTTCAAGTACAGGAGTGCCACAACACCGTCGGACTCGGAGATTGGCATGTTGACCAGGGCGCGAGCCGATATTGCTTCAAGAGCATCGGCACGCTCGCCGATACGAGGGTCCTTCTCCGCATCCGCACAGATGACCGTCTCACCGCGCTTCAGATCCACGATGTAGCTACCGTAGTCGCGGAAGCGAAGAACGCCCGCCAGGCTCGATATGCCCGGCGCATTCCAGTCACGGCTTATGGTGATCGTTTCGGCCGATGTATCGACCGTACCGTAGCCGGCCCTGCTGACCCCCAGGCTGCTTCCGAGAAGTTCAGCCGCGGCATACGCAAGAGCATCGGGATCGTCGATCCGACGGATGAAATCGCTCAGGGTGTCAAGGACGGACATGCGGTCGACCGATGGCGTAGCCCGTAACGTCATCGATCCCCCTTTGTCTCTTTGAGCATATTGATTTCTTAATATTTCAGGGGCGTGCCCTGAGCCAGGCGATCCGCAGACGAATTGCATAACGGCGGGCAGCAAGCCCAGGTTCCCCTTCCGGATATGCCTACAAAAAGCAGCTGCTAACCGTGGTTCGGACGGCCGAGGGCGTGAGGCCGAGGGGTTTCCCGAAATCCTGCCAAAGGACCAATTCGCACTGAGCTGGATCATCCGCGGAATGCGCCCTGAGGACTCAGAACAAAGTACCGATGAGGAGTGCCGCGCGACATGAAGCCCATTGCGGCAATCGCGATAACGGAGGGATATCCCTGGATGCTGGGCCGGACTTGCCGACCACGTCTGATGCCCCGTGAATTCAACACGTCGTCATCGTTGCCGTGACGACGCTAAGGGGCCAATTACGGAAACGGAGTCCGTCAGGGAGTGGCGCCTACCCGGCCGCCCCGGGCCGGCCAGAGGATATTGTTGCAGGCCCGCCGCTTTCGGCCATTGCCGGGGAGGAGCCGTAAGCTCATCTTATGGCGCCCACGGCCCCGGATCGATTAATCGGGCTCCGCTTGCGAGCAATAGAAACATCGCCTGATAGCCGCGATATCTCGCGGCCATTCGCGTTCTTTCACGGCCCTTATCCAGGACAGTGCCAGAGTGGTCGCAAACTCGCCATTCCCAACCACGACGATTGCGATCGATCAACATAATCTCCAGCATTGAAGCTAAGCCACCCTGGATGCTGCACCGGGGGTTGGACCGTCGAGATCCAAGGAAAATGGGAAAGTCGTCGTCGATAGCGCATCAATAGCGATTTGCTCCTCCGAGAGTCGCTTCATCAAGAACTCGCGCTCAAGATCTGAGAGCCGAGTGCTCAGCAGGCGGCGGTAGCGGTGGACATTGTTGCGATGGACGCGAAGCCGCGCCAGTTTTTCGTCCGTTGTCATCTGAGGCTCCGAACTTCACGCGGCCGCACGTTCGGTCGAACGGAGACGGGAAGGTTTTCCACCGGGTGGCGTTCGGGGACCTCCGTCCAGGGCGCGCAACGCGTCCAAGATCTCGTCGATCGATACCGGCTTCTTGAGGCCGGCAGGTGCGCGCATCGACGGGCAAGAGGCGATCGCGGACGCGTCGGACGCCCATGATGCCAAGATTGCGCGCTTCTCGGCCAGCGTCAGGGCAGGGTGATCCAGAACGTCTTTGGGTGTCTCAAAGACCGTGCCGGGATGAAGCAGCGCGTCGAAGTCGAAAACGTTGTCGTCAGCGGTCGTCGGCCGCATGGTCCTCTCCTTTTCATTGACGAATGGATGGGAGCCGCACGACTTGCAGCGCGGCTCCATGGCGCCTCTACTAGGCGGCGGCTTTGGCTTCCAGCTTCCGCACGCTGCCGGTCGAGGCATCGCCGATCGCAATCCGGCGCGGCTTCATGGCTTCCGGAATCTCGCGGACGAGTTCGATGGTCAGCAAGCCGTTGTCGAATGCGGCGCTTTTCACCTGGACATATTCGGCGAGGCTGAATTGGCGCTTGAAGGCGCGGTGCGAGATACCGCGATAGAGGAAATCACGTTCGGTCTTGTCGGATTTGCTGCCTTCAACCGTCACCACGTTCTGCTCGGCGGTGATGACGATATCGTCGGGCGAGAAACCCGCCACCGCCAGCGAGATCTGATAGCGATCCTCCGCCAGCCGTTCGATGTTGTAGGGCGGGTAATTGTCCTCGCTGGCCCGCTGAGCGGTTTCTGCGAGGTCGAAGAGGCGGTCGAAACCAATGGTCGAGCGCCAGAGGGGGGCAAAATCGTAGGTGCGCATAGCCAAATCCTCCTAAGAGCAAGATGTCTACGAGCGGCACCGGACACGGTGCCCGTCTCTTGGCCCGGGCCCATGAGGCGCCCGGACACCATCGTCAGATGGCGACAAAAAAATTAGCAAAGCCGGTTTTGGTTTCAAGAGGGGGCTGAAAAAATTTTGCCCCCGATCGCCGCGCCGTTACAGGTCCTCGCGCAACCCCTTGAAGAACGGGTGCCGCACCTTCCCCTCGGCCGACTTCGCTCGGTATTCGATCTCAGCAAGTAGCTTCGGTTCACCGACATACACGCCGGGGATGGACGGTTACGAACTCGCCGAGCGAGCGACGCGTCTTCGCTCGGGGCTAAAGGTATTGCAGCTGTCGGGCTGAGAGCGACGCCGGGAGGGCTTTCCGTTGATCCGAAAACAGTTCTCTGAAGATGAACTGGCGCGCGTCATGCAGCAGACCACGGGCGTCTGCTAGAAGCTTTCGGTCGTCGAACTTACCCCGCCCGCCAGGTCCTCGCGCCGGGCACTGGGCAGCGGCGTCGGCAAGCTCGCATGAGCAAAGCGGGTTGGCCGAAAACCCGCTTCCCAGCACGACCAACGCAACCGGCAGGTGCCTATGTGTCCTTCTCGGTATTCGTGACATAATTGCAGACCGCGTCGGATTCGAGCAGGGTCATCAGCGCGCGACGTGTCAAGGAGTGCGAGGGGTCTTTTGGGATATTTCGCGTGCTCCACTTTTGAAATGCGATCAATACACCGGTATCGGGATTTACAATCTCCCTCCCGGGGCTGGAAGCCGCCGCCTGCGCTTCGTTTAAGCGGGCGGCGTTTTTCTTTTGTAAAGCCGCGCCAACTGGCGGCCCATCTTGGCCGGGTACGAGCATAGTATCCCCCACTGCAAGGGGCTCGCATGTTCGACTTCGATCTATTTTCGAAACGCGAATGGGCGACGATGGTTATCGCTTTCGTGGCTGTAACCGCTCTCGCCCTCTACGGGTTTTTCAAGGTTCTCGACTATCTGGCGCCGCACCTGTAAGGACCGCCTCAGTTGGTGGCCCGCTTATTGATCATTCTTCAGCTTGCGCCGGCCCCATGCGGCTCTTTGCCCTTGAGGTTCAACCTTGAAATCAAAATCAATCATCGTGACAGACAAACCGCCTTCCAACCTTGCTCGGCAGCGTTAACTACCCAGTGATAGGCCGCGAGGCTTATCTCAACGTACGTAAGGAAAAACGAAAGCTGAAGGTCTATCAAGCTCGAAGATGGCGTAGGACGCGTCCTGCGGTCGGATAACTTGATGATCTGGGCTGACATGTGAATTCCTACTACTGGTCTCGGTGATCCCGGCGAATTGCAACATAGCAATAATAGCTTGGTTCCCGGTACCTACGGCCTCGTCAACGATGCGACGCGTCAGTTTGCCGAGAGTATCGGCCTAATCGCGCGCGCCGGACAGTAGGCGACGTAGGAGCCGGTGTGCGAGCTATTCCCTTTGAAGTGGAAAACCGCTAAGAATAACGCTGCAGTTGACGACATCTGGAGGGCCTATGACCGTGGCGACATCAGCATCGACCGAGCCCGAACAGCAGTCTTCGACCTTGCTGGCGGAATTGGAACGCCTGAGTGGGCAAGACGTGGCATTGGCGCGACTGCTCCATCACAGGGATCGACATATCGGTAAGCTGGCCGAAGGCTTCATTGCCATCAACTGGCGGGGGCAGGTGCCTGAAGTGATCGAGCCTGAGGAGCAGCACATCATCGATCTGCTGTGCGAGTACGACGCGGCACTCGCGCATGAGGCGCAATAACTGCGAGGGTGCAATCTGCGCCGACGGCGCGTGTTGCTTGTACGACCTTGGCCGTCCGGTCCATATAGCGTCGTGGTCCCTTGGGTGTCGGTGATCGCGCGGCCAGCGTTGCGCCCCGCGGTATCGTAGAACTGGCGCTGCTGAGCCATCGCATCACCGGAGGCGATCAGAACCAGCAGCGCGATCAGCGCCTCATTTGGACCTCCCGAACGTCTTGTCGGACTTCAGCAGGAACAGACCCTCGTTGCGGTCATCATCGTAGAACCCGATCCAGTAGTATTCCCGGTGGTTAGGCGGTCTCTCGCCGCGGCAGACGAACATCGCGCGATACTCGACATCGGCCCGCGTCGTCGGCCATTGCGGCCTCAGCCCGACAAGTCTGCACCCAGCGTCGTTTCCAGCCTCGTAATGAAACCCGCGCGGGGTGATCTGGATGCCTTCCTCATCCTTCCCGCAGTGCTTCATCATGTGCCGCTCGCCGCACCATCGGCCGTGGAACATCGAAGGCATCTCGGCGGCGTCGGCGGCGTTAGCGGCGAGCAGCAGCAGGCTGCCCAACAGGATGGTCCTCGTCAGTTCCATCACCAATCCTGTTGTTGTTGAAGCAGCCATAGACCCACTTGCTATGATCTCTCGGGAAATAGGTCCATGAGCCGTCTGGATTTTCGGCGACGACACGCACGCGACCATTGAAGTCGGTGAACTGGATTGTCGCGATGTGATCGCGGTCGACCATTTCATAGGCCACGACCGGAAAATTGAAGCTGTCCTTTCGGCTACCTCCTTCTGGCCCAAGGCCAGCAAGGCCCGGCCGGTCCCCAGGGCGTCCCCGGCATTCCGGGCCCGGCGTTCAATTTGGACAAGGTGCTGGCGCTATCGGAAAGCTACAGCGCGTCGTCACTCTCGACTGCACCCGGTTCAAATAGCCGTAGATGTAAAGCTTCAGGAGAACCGAGGGATGGTATGACGGCCGCCCGGTCGCCGCCGGTTCCCCCCTCGAAGCTTAACTCGGCCAAATCGAGTGCATCGACAAACACGTCGATCACCCGAACAGGGTTGCTCTCATCAATGAAATCGTCGAGGCATTCGGGCAACAACGTCGACTGCCCACGATCCGCCTCCGCAACGAAGCGCTTCATCCCAGCCCCCCGCAAATCGTGCGGGAATCATATCGCGCGAATCACATCAAGCGCAGCGTTTTCACACAGCCAGGGTCAAAAGCTGGCGACCGAGGCAAGTACGGTTCCGCGTCCGGTCCACTGCCGATATGCGACTCCCCTCTGATTCAATCGGGGAAGCTCGGCCAAGGGGCGCGCCCGATTTGTAACCTGTCGGGCGGGCGGTACGCCGAGGTCTCGCCGTCAGTCAGCTGGCGCTACGCGATTGCGGATTTGCAGATGCGATCTGTCCCTCATGGCGTGCTTCGTTTACCCGAAACGGGAGAAATAGGAACATCGTACGGGCGTGTTGTGACCGGCCACTAAGGAGGACGACATGAATAAGAAATTTCTTCTGTTTCTAACGGCGGTTTCGCTTCTGACCGGTCCGTCGTTTGCCCAGAATCCGCCGGCGACGGATCGGCCGAACAATAACGCGGTTAACTGCTCGGGCCAGAACAATTCCGAGAAGCCGGTTTCGGGCGCCAACAGTTTTACCGAGGGTCAGGCCAAATCGAAGATCGAAGAAGCTGGCTACACCAACGTGACTTCCTTGAAGAAGGACGACAATGGCGTGTGGCGCGGAAAGGCGAGCAAGGGCGGTGCGTCGGCCGATGTCAGCGCAGCGAAGTGACCCCTCGCTCAACCGCCGCGATAACCGAGAAGGATTCGATTATGACCGTTACGATTTCACGTCTCTACGACAACTATTCCGACGCGCAGCGCGCGGTGACGAGCCTGGAGGCGGCGGGCGTGCCGCATTCGGATTTGAGCATCCTCGCCAACAACTCCGACAACTGGTACAGCACCGACAAGAAGGTCGATCGCGATCGCGATGGGGTCGACGATCGTGCCGAGGGTGCTGCGACGGGAGCTGGCGTCGGCGCGGGTCTCGGCGGCGCCGCGGGCTTGCTCGCAGGCCTCGGGCTGTTGGCGATCCCGGGCTTGGGTCCGGTCGTCGCGGCCGGGTGGCTCGCGTCGACCGCGCTGGGTGCCGCTGCCGGCGGTGCCACGGGTGGCGTGGTTGGGGCTTTGACGCAGGCTGGTGTATCCGATGAGGAAGCTCCGCTCTACGCCGAAGGCGTGAGAAGGGGCGGCACGCTTGTTTCGGCACGCGTCCCCGATGCCGATCGCGCGCGATACGAAGCGATCTTGAACCAATCCGCCGTCAATCTGCGCGACCGGAGCGTGGCTTGGCAGAAAGCTGGATGGAAGAATTACGACCCGTCGGCTCAGCCTTATGGCGCGGACGAGGTGCGCAGGGAGCGCCAACTCTACGGCACCGGCGTGCGGTAGATCAATCCGCGGCCCGCCTTGGCGGTCCGCCTTTTTCTTCCCACAAACTTAAATCGATGAGCCGAACATGAACCGCGGAATGCCATCGATGACTGCCCTTTTTAGTATGCTCGCGATCGCCGGTTACCAAAATCGGGACAAGCTGGCGGACATGTTCCGCGACGCTACTTCCGGTCAGCCGGCGGGCGCCAAGAATTCGCTGAGTAGTATGCTCGGCAAATCTTGGCGGTCTCGTGGGCGGCGGTGGAGTAGGTTCGCTCCTGAACGGCGGCCTCGGCGAGTTGCTCGAGCACTTCAGGCAGAATGGGCAAGGGGGCCCAATCCTGGATCAATCAGGGGCCGAACCGGGAAGTCACCCCGCCCGAACTCCGGCAGGCTATCGGTCCCGACGTCCTTCAAAACTGGAGCAGGACAGGCCTGTCGCAGCAGGAGATACTCGACCGCTTATCGCGCGAGCTTCCTACAGCCGTGGACCAATACACGCCCGACGGACGTCTGCCGGCTCCATCGGCGTGATACCATCGTAAGGCTCGAGGAAAGTCATGAGCATTATTTGGACGATCATCATCGGCTTCGTCGCGGGCGTCATCGCGAAGTTCATCATGCCCGGCGACAACGAGCCGTCCGGTTTCATCCTGACCACGATTCTGGGAATCGTGGGAGCGTTCGTAGCGACTTACCTCGGCCAGGCGCTGGGTTGGTACCGGCCTGGAGAAGGCGCAGGACTGATCGGTGCCATCGTCGGCGCGATCGTCGTGCTGTTTGTTTACGGTATGGTATCTGGTCGAAGCCGTCGGGCCGTTTAGACGGGTTTGGCGGCGAACCTCATGAAGGGAGCGACGGTACCGGCTCAAGGCCCAGCTCTCGGCAATTTCGGCGACGTCGTCGGCATAGCCAGTCACCTTTACCTTTGTGGAAGCGTCAGCGCCGCTTGAGGAACCACTGCGCAACGCTTTTGTTGGTTTATCTTCCAACAGCAAAAGGACACGATTATGGACCGCGAACATGTGAAGGGCGCTGCCGACAAGGCAAAAGGCGCCATCAAAGAAGGTGCTGGCAAGCTCACTGGCGACAAGGACTTGGAAGCCGAAGGCAAGATTGATAAGGCCAAGGGATCCGCCCACAACGCAGTGGGAGACGTGAAAGACGCAGCGCGGGACGCCGCTGACGCCCTAAAGAAATAAGTAGAAGAAAGAAGACCAAAAACTAGCCGCCTCCGGGCGGCTTTTCTTTTTAGACTAGCCGGTCTAGCACAGTGTAGTCGGCGCCATTCACGGGCCTCTAAATTATGAACAGAAGAAGAGCCCAGTCCTGGTGGCGAGGCTCTCCTTCAGCTTTCCATGGTTGCCTCAACAGCCGCCTTTACGGCGACATCGAGTTCAGGGATCATTTGATTTCCCAGGACGTGTTGTGCGGGATGTCCATCGCAAAATAATCGCCAGAGCCAGCCAGCGCAGGCATCGCTATACACGAAAATGGTTCGCTTCCGGTGATGCCCTTATACTTACCGGTACCGCCGGTGATGATATGCGTTCCACAATCCATCTTCGGCTGGGCCTTGTCGAGGTCTCGAGTATCGAAGGTCGAGAAAATCTTGTCGCCGTCGCTGTCGGCAAGCACGCAAGCTCCGTCAATGTATTTCTTGTCTCCGGACGCGACGTTCAGCGCCACGCAGCGTGCTGACATCTTGTCCAGCATCTTCTCTCCCTTCATGTTTTGAGTCGTCCCGACCGCCTCCAGCGTAGTGGCTTTGCCGAGTTCGGCAGTGTCAATGCTCATCAAGGGCCGAAAAATAAAGTGCGTCACATAAGGAGTAGTCCCTTCTTTTCAATCGAATCTCCCGCGACAGCCGCGGGGGCAAAGGACATGAGCGCCGCAGCAAATGCTGTTGCTTTGGTGAGTCTGATCGCTGCGGTGAATGTGGGGGCCATGCGCATGTTGATGACGTTCATGAGTGCCTCCTTAGATCAGGCGGCGGTTCAGGTCTCCGCCGTGAACTGCCGCGAGTTGAAATCGACCTGCGTCTGACGCCGGCGCCGAGCGCCAGCGTGCCCGAGCACCGCGGTTAGGGTGGCGACAGCTCGCCGACCTGGAGCAAGGCGGGCGCGATACCAATTATGGGTCAAGAGCTTCCTTCCGCGTTCCATCCGCAACCTGCCAGCTAGAGAATGCCGGTGCGACCTTCTCGGTCGACTGCCTCCACCCGGGATAATGACCGTGCTTGACGCTGATCCGGTTCAGCAGCATCGCGACGATGATCATCGCCAGGATTCCAGCAAGACTAAGCACGAACTGCATCGCAAGGCGATCCGAGATGTCGAGCAGCGTCAGGTGGCTGGCCAGGGCCAGGGGGACGCCGAGACAATAGATTGGCAGCGAATTCTCGCCACAGCACCTCGCGCAGCGCATGACTGGCGTCGACAGCCCGCGCCAATCCTGAGGAACGGACCGTAGCACCACAATTGCAAGAGCCAGGAAATGCAGCAGCCGGAACGGACTGAGATTCGATTTATCTAGCGGGAAGAGCAGGTTCGTCAAATTTTGCGGGACCAGCGGTTTGCCGCTGCAACTCAGCGTCAGGACCAGGCCAAAAACCAGATAGACAACAGCAAGAGTAAGCGTCGTGCGCGACGTCACCCAGGGCCAGACCCTCTCCCCTCCGATGACGCACCAGGCGCCCAGCACGATCAAAAGCTGCCAAGCCAACGGGTTGAAGAACCAGGCGCCGCTGGGCCAGGCTGGAACGCTCCAGCCGAAGATGTGCACGAGCGCATAAAGCAACAGCGAAACACCAAGCGTAACGTTTGGTGCACGCAGCAGCAGCCACAACAGCGGCGCGAACAACACGTGAAAGATGACGAAAGTCGGCAAGACGTCGGTGTTGACAGGGCGATATTGCAGGATTGCGGCATGCGCAAGCGTCGCGCCCGGATGATCGAGCAGAATCCGCGTATTGCTCTCGTCGGCAAGCCGATCGTTGCCCGCGAGGTAGACGAGGACGGTGCAAGCGAGCGTGAGCAGCAGAAACGCGGCATAGATGTCCCATCCCCGCCGCAGCGAACGACCAATCATGCCGCTCCAGCCCTCGCGCTGACGTGCCCTGCCGTAGGCCAGCGCGCAGGTCACGCCCGAAATGAACATGAATATTTCGGCGGCATCGCAGAAGCCGTAGTTGCGCGGTGTCAGCCAGCTTCCGATGTTGTTGGGAACATGATCAAGAAAGATCCACCATAGCGCGATCCCTCGACAGACATCGATGCGCAGGTCGCGGCCAGCCCCCCGGAACTCCGGCGGAGTTTCGCCGATCAATCGCTTCGAGGTGTGAGTTCGATCGTGCATCTGTTTGACCTGCCGGCGTGCTCGCACATCGGTCGATGAGAGGCTCCGCTGCTCCGGGCTGGGGGTGTTGCCGAGCGGGGTATCCGACCAAACGATGCGGTTACGAGCCTGAGCTACCTGATGGTTGGAGGCTCTTTCGTTCGCCAACCGGCGCTTTGATTGCCTGGGCCGGAAGCTTCGCCGTCCTCCCAAAACGTTTGCAATATGTCGTCGCTGGCAACCGGTATCAGAAGCTGCTTCCGCATTTCGGCGAGGCGGGCACGGCAATACTCACGGTAAAACATCTCGACTAGGGTGGACATGATCGAACCCTCGCTTGATCATCACCATTGACGATAGATTTCGACCATTTCAACCGGCGGTAAATATCAACGGCGCCGGAGTAGTTTGTGTCCGACGAACTCGGATGACGACGATGTGGCCGACGAGGCGCGACACAAAATCGGTATCAGAGAACGTCTAGTGCTGCAGGACAGTCTGTCCGCGGATCGTTGAGTTCGATCAATCGCGAGAATCATAGAAGCGGAGCTTACGGGTTCACCCCGCCAAGGATATCTAAACTAGATCCGATAACGGCAATCAGAAATAGAGCCATCACGACCGCCTCCTCTTAAAGGAGATTTTTTGACGCCACGGCCTTCGCAATCACTGTAAACCTAATTTCTGGCCGCTAAGTGAACGAGTTCACATCAGCATTGAACTTAGCTGAGCGAGACTAGCAGGCCAATGGCGTAGCTTCTTGGACTCTTGCGCACAGATCAAACAAGTTCGGTGCGCGAACTGCAAAATGCAGATACCGGTGAGTTTGTCGCATTTGATCCCGATGTCCAACAAGGCTGGAGGTCCCCATGTCTATGGACGCAGCCGAATTCGTATCACATCGATTCTCGACGCGGGAGTTTCCGGAGCGGATGCGAATCCCGCTATGGCGCGAGGACTTTGGGCGAGGCATAGTCCACGCTGATATTGAGCCTCTATCGAACGCACCGTTTCAGGCCTACGCAACGCTGCAAGCGATCCGAGGTTTGCGCAGGCTCGCGCTGAAAGGGTCCCCTATGCGTTTCAAGCGTTTGCAAGCAAGCATCGCTGATGGTGATGACTCGATCGGAGTCATCCTCAGTTCTCCCGGCAGAAGTCAACTATCGCAGCGTTGTCAGGAAATCGAGCTTCACGCCGGCGACGCCATCGCAATTCTGCATTCCGAGCCGGCCACCGTCACCTATGTCGACGGATTGCTATTTGGTCTTGCCGTACCGCGCGACGCCCTCGCACAGCGCGTGACGAACGTCGAAAGCCGCGCCATGCGGCCGATTTCTCACCGAAGTGAAGCGCTCCGACTTCTCATGGCTTATCTCAAGTCGGCATTTAATGAGAGTGTTCTGGCCACCCCGAAGCTGCGAGATGCGGTCGTGGCTCACATCCACGATCTCCTGGCGCTCGCAATCGGCGAGTGCGCTCCCTTGGGCGAGAGCAATGCGAGCGCTGTCGTGACTGCGCGCCACGGCGCCGCCCTCGATTACATCGAGACACACTTTCAAGAACCAGGACTCAGCGTCGAGATGGTAGCTCGTTGCCAAGGCATCTCACCTCGCTATCTGCAGCGCCTGATGGCATCATCAGGATCGTCGTTCACCGGGCACGTCAATGAGTTACGCCTCCAACGAGCGCTCAAACTGCTGACCGAGTCCAGCGCCAGCGCGCGGCTAATTTCCGATATCGCTCTAGAGGTCGGCTTCTCGGATGTTTCGCATTTCAATCGCTTGTTCCGAGCTCGCTTCGGCGATTCGCCGCGCGGCGTTCGTTACGCACGAAGGGATCCCAGCTGAGCCACGTACTCCAGATCGGCGCGGGAGCGAGATGCAGTCAGCTAATGACCGCTTTGGGGCATGAGCGTCGTTCGGATGGGCGGCCGGTTGCTTCCGGTCCACCTCGATGAGCGGACCACCGGCAATTCGGCATCGACTTCCGCTTTGGGGCGCCCTTTTGCTACTATCGCACGGACACTATTGGGGGAGTCATGACAGCTCATGAACACTGGCAAATGGATGCGAGCGCGCCGAGCTTTACGAGCGCTACCTCGTTCCAGCTATCACTTCGATATGGGCCAATGATCTGCTCGACCGTGTCGGGCCAAGGAGTGGAGAAAGCATACTCGACATCGCCTGCGGGACAGGCGTCGTCGCGCGGCTCGCTGAGCAGCGAGGGCACGTCGGCCGGTTAGTCGGCATAGATCCCAACACGGCAATGCTCGTGGCGAGGGTAAAGTCTGCGACTGTTGATTGGGCCGAGGGTAGCGCGCTCGACCTGCCGTTCCATGCAAACACCTTTAACGTTGTGCTCGCCAGGTCGGCCTACAATTCTTCACTGATCGGCCGGGGGCGCTGAAGGAGATGGTGCGAGTACTCAAGCCAGGAGGCCGCGCTGGGTTGAGCTTCTACAGCGCTATCGAGAACGCCAAGGAGCCCATGCTTTTGTGCAGGCGCTCGACAAGTATGTTGGAGCAGAGTCATCGCGAACCAAGCGCTCGGAACACCTCTCTTGCGATGCGTAGGAGGTCGAGGTTTGGGCGAAGCATGCTGGCTTCGATGTCGTTGAGCTTCTCGTGCAGGACCCACCACATCGGAGCGTCCTCTGTTACGAAAATGGCGGCTTGCCGTTGTCGGCTTTTACGGCTCTTTGCTTGCACTCATCCTGGTGTTTGCGGTTGCAACCACCAGCTCATGTGCAGTTCGCACGAACGGTCCCGCTGATCGCTTCTCAAAAGTGAGTTGACCGGTACGTCGATCTTGCGCCGACGTAAGCTTGCTAACGGCTCTATTTCGGAGCTCCGGTCTGGCTACTTGAACCCGTGGTCTGCTCACCTACCGGCCGGCCCGGAGGATGCGCAGAAGCGCCCGGCTTGTCTTAATCTGCCACATATCCGGAATCTCCAGAGTTGCGTGTCTTTACTCCTCTGTCTGCATCACGCTGCATCTGCTCATTCGGCTCGCTAGTCTTGAGCCCTTTGTCTACATCTCGGTGAATCTCCTCGTTGGTTTGCTCGCTAGGTGCGGCCTTTTGCTGTTGCGCCGTTGCTTGGAAGGCAATCGCGCTTCCGGCAACTACAATCATCACGAGAGTTGCAGTTCGCATGCTTCTGCTCCAGTGCGTCGCCCCAATCCTCTTTAACGCACGAGCTGTCCAACGTTTTCCTGGCTCCGCGATGCCGTTCTCGGAAGGTACCTCAGTGGTTCTGCGCTTTGCGAATTGGTGCGCGGACAAATTATCCGCTAGTCAGCAAAGCCTTAGGCCGGCGCGCCGCCGCGCTTCGGGGATTTCTCCGGGGGGGGGCGCGCGCCAGCTTCGCTTCCTCGCGTTGGGCCATTTTGAGTAATCGCTTTGCCTCCACGCGGAGCGCCTCCGCACGGCGAATAAGCCGATCAGCGGCCGCGCGCAGCTCCTTGATGCGAAACTTGCGGATCTCGCTAGACGTCGCTGCGAGCTTGCCCGACAGATCGCCAGAAACCGGCCGCCGACGCCTTATTTCGCCAGGGAGGTCGTCTGACCGCGGGGTGGGGGTGTTTGAACGCATGGGCAAGGCTCCCAGCGGGTTTCGGTCGCGGTGCTGATCGCAGTTGGCGTGCTCGGGTGTTGGCTGTCGTCATGGAGGCCCAACAGCACGAGCCGGGAGTCGAATAGGGGCGGCCAGGTTAGACCGGACTTCAGCTGGCGCGGGCCTGACCCGGCCGCCCCACTAGCCTGCTCAGAGCGCCCTCAAAGCGCCAATAGGTCACCGAGTTGGAAGCCCCACATTCGTTACAATGAAGGCTCTGCTCGCCTCGCATGTATCGTCCCCGGCGCGAGTTGGGTAAAGGCTCCCCTTAGGACAATAAGCATTCTGAAGCTGCGTACTTATGACCACAGCTTAGAGCGTAAGGATCAGCCAGACCATTAGACCGGCGTTGAGGGCGCCTACCGTGACAATGCCCGTCTGGATTAGCCGCTCGATCATGGCGCGCTCACCCGCTTCGGCGGGGCCTTGTCGTAGAGATCAAGTATTTCGAGCTGGCTCGCGAGCGCGCTCAGGCTTCGGGCGATGTTCCTCAGTGCAGTGGCCTTATTCGGGGCAAGGCCAGGGGCGCCGGCTTTCGCGCGGTACGCTTCCGCTAGCTCTCGATACTCGCCAGCACTGAGCACGAAGGCCCCCAACCATTGCCTGGTCAGGATGCTATGGCTCGAAGTAAGGGTCTATGCACCTTGTGCCAAGTCTGTATTGATTGGGATTTCTAGGGGTACTCCTTCGGTGGGCCAGGCGATCGCAGCGCTCATTCTGCTCGCCGCCTGGGCGGTCGAGGCCTGAAATTAAGCTCAGTATGTGCCTCGACATCGCCGGGCAGGGGTCTCCGGCATCTGACAGTAAAAGGCCCGCCGGTTCACGTTGGCGGGCCTAGCACTCCCGGCGCTCTAATCCGCAATTGGATCGGCAGCCGCGAGCATTGGGGGCTGGAAAGCGAGCCGTGCCATGTACTCCCATGGATGACATGATCTATTAGCGGACGGCGGGCCTTCATGGAAAGGCGCGAGGACTACCTGCTTCGCCTAGCGAGTGGTTTGGAAGGTCTCGCGATGGACGAGCGGCTGATAGTTCGCGACCCATACATTGAGCGCGCGTTCGGCGGCACGCGTGCCATCGCGATTGCAGAGGCGGAGGTCTTTGCCCGGGCGCACGGCTGCACTTTTCGCTACCGCATCAAGCGCCAAGGAGAGTTCACCCGTGCTTATCCGGCAGGCGGCAGGGCGTGAGGTGGCTCGTCGAGAGCGCGGGCTACTGCTGGTCGTTGGGTGCGGAAAAGCAAGTCCGGCGGCCGGTTCACGCTGGCGGGCCAGAACTTCAAGTAAGCATCCAGACGGAGAAAACGACACAGAGGCAGCTTGCACCTATGAATGCGAGACCCAAAAAGAAGCGCTCGGCAAGGTCCATTTCCATGGCGTTCCCCTCCGGCTGCCCGCGATAAGTAACATTCAATTCTGCTCCGAGGTTCCCGCGTTATCGCGTGGAACTTGTGTTCACTAGGGCACAGACCACGGAACTGCCCGCGCGTTAGGCTGCAACAACTCAAACCCAACGGTTAGGACCCGTAAGATCGAGGTGTGTCATGCAGCGACGCCGTCGTTTTAAACAAGCTGTGTCCCTCGAAGAACGTCTTGCCCAAGAAGCCGCACGCTTAAGAGAGCAAGCCAAGAAGCTCCCCGCCGGCTTCGAGCGAGAAGCTCTCCTCCGCAAGGCCAGACAGGCCGAGACCGGCTCGCACTTGAGCGAGTGGTTGAGATCGCCCGGGTTGCAGCCGCCGGAATAGGAACAGGTGGATATTTAATTCCATTGCTCTCCCTCGAATGAGGGCGGCGCATGACCCGGTACTACTTCGACATCCGGGACGACACCGGTTTGTACCCGGACGAGGAAGGTCTGGAATTCGACACTCAGCAAGAGGCCGAGGTCGAAGCCGCCAGGTCGCTTGCGAACTTGGCGAAGGACTTTGCCACCATACGGCAGGACGTTTCCGTTGAAGTGAGGACAGAAGTTGAGCGGGTGTTTCAAGCCGCATTCATTTTCGACAGAAGTAGGACGAAGCAGTAAGGACGGTTCCTATTTGCGAGTCAGCAGATCTTCCCCGGGCGGCATCAGCTTCACGTAGGTGCCGCTTTCATGCTTCGATAACCAGCCGCGCTCGATGGCGTATCTGAGCCCGGCGCCGAACTCGCTCCCGCTGCCCTTCAGCTCGATCATGAACTGCCCGTTGATCCGCTCGATGTAGATGCGGCCGTCCTGCACGGCCGCGACGCTGGCCGCGAGCTCGACGAGCTTGCGCGCGGCCGCATCCGGGTCTGCATAGGGTCGTTCTGCGGTGTGCTTCATCGGCGTGTCCCATTGGCCGCTCGCGCGGCGATGTGTGTTCGGTGCGGGTAGCTCTCAGCCGGTTTCCAGCTGCGAATGTGGTGCCGCAGACACAGCGCATAAGCGCCTCGCGCGCAGCTTCGAAGGTGGCGGCTATGCCACTCCGCCATGTGCCTGGCTCCATGCCACGATAGAAGCCGATGGACCAACCCCATTGATCGGCGTGGATCGGTACGCCGGCGCGCGCGCCGATGGTCCCGGTGCGGACGTCGGTGAAGTAGATCTGCCAAGATTCCTCGTGCGGATTGTTACCGCGGCGACGGGTGAGGGCGGTCATTCCACAAGAATAGGGGCAAGTCACGCGCGGGACCAGTCGCTGGATTTTGAGGCCTGCTCTGGTCTCAGGGCTCTATCTGTTGGTCAACGCTTAAGCGCTTCGTGCGGCCAGAGCTGCACCTTGTTATCGTGCGCCGCGTAGCGCTCCGGTGATCACGCCAGTGCGCGCCGCTCGCGCTCCTCAGCCCAAGCAGTAAACGTCGCATGCGCCCAGGCCGGCGAGGACGGCGGGATCGCACCTCGGGTCTGCACCCCTCCAGCCGATCGGAGAGCAACAGCACGTCAACATAGGCGACGCCATGTTCGCGCGCGATAGGGAGATGCGGGAATGTCGTCCGCCCAACAACGTGCTTTTCTATTTCCCATAAACGCGCCGCTGACAGCCGTGCCGACCCAAGGGCTGGTCGTTCAGTTCTTCAGTCTGGCAACACACGACTGGGAAGTTTCAGATGCACTGCCGGGCGTCATAAAAGCCACCCCGACCCTCCCAGTACGTCGGCGTCCCATAGTACCGGTGGGTGCGCGCTTCCCAGTCTCGATCCTGCCATGAGTCATCACTGAACTCAGGCGCGTCCCTCAGCTGTTGCTCGGTGATGTTGGTTCGAAAACCACCAAGCGCGACGTATCGCATTTTAGAGCGCCCCACGGAATGGGGTAATGGCTATGGCCCAATCCAACAAATCCACCCAAGCTCAAGACGGCATAAGCCACGCGACCTGTGACCTTGTCGATGATGAGGTGATCAATCTCACCGATGTTCTTTCGATCTGCTCCATAAACCTCGGTCCCTTGAATGTAGGTTTTGTCGGTCTAACTCGGCCACTCCAGGGGGTGTTCCTAGCTTCGGAGAATAGTGTCGCACGCCAATCATCAATCTATCGTCGTCGACATCGATTCAAACAACCTCCAGCTCCGATCCCATGGCGAAAACCTGTATCGGAAGGCGAAGTGGGCAAAGACGAGGATAATGAGGCCGCCAACTGAGCGGCCCTATTTTAGGTGGCGATTTTGGCCCCGGTGAACTCAGCCACTCGTCAATGTTGGCGCTGCTCTTGCGCGTCCGGAACGGAAGGCGCCATCCTTTGTTCAATCGTCCAGAGAGTTCAAAGGAGAAGGGCTATGATCGCTAACAGATTTATGATCTTGGGTGGGTTGCTCGCCTTCAGCGCCAACTCCGTTTATGCCGGTCCTTGCACCACGGTGAGCCGCGATGCAGGATCAGGAAATGTCCCGGGCTATACGGGACAAACCACTGGTTCCACAGCAACTGATTCTAAGCAGCAACCGCCGACATCTTCGATGAGCAAAGCCTCGGAGAATACCGCAACGTCGTCGGAAGATGCTCAGCGCCAGATGCAGAGCCAGCCGACCGCTGCCGAACAATCAAAGGCGACCCGCCCCGCACCCTCTGCCCAGTCACCGGATCGAACGGCAGGCACCGTCGAGCAGACCCGCCCCGCGCCCACGGAACAATCAAAGAAGGCGACGGCCGGTGCGGCCGAGCCCGCGCCGTCCCAGAAAAAGGTAACGGCGGCCGACCAGGACTGCGAGTAAGCGCGGGGGTCAATGGCTTCAAGAGGGAACACTGGCTAAACGCCTGATATGAAGTGGTCCTCTGCACCACTGGACCGGGCCGGTGCCGATTGCTTCCGCTTCCGGTCCGAGGTTGAAGTCAATCGGCGCACGTTGGCTGCAACCCATGACAGCCTTATGCGGTCACCGACCGCACAAGGGCGTGCCGACTGGTCGACGCTCGCGCGATCTTGCCGTCCGTGCCAAAGCCGACGACGTGGAAGACTTCCTTCCCGATGTCGATGCCGATCGAGGCCAGCGGCTGTGTGGTGGTGTCCATGGGATGTTTCTCCGGATGCTGCGGGGTAGTCTTTCCAGACTATCCCGCGGAGGAAGCAGCCGGTCCATCCCATTAGCGGACCTTGCGACGCGCTGGTTGATCGTCTCAGGAGTCGCGATACCCGGTCAGTTGTGCTGACTTTCGGATGAGCCGGAGATCATATAGTTTCTTTAATGCTGCTCATTGAGACGGGACATGCCGGCATCTCCGTTTTAGCGAATGGCAGCGCGATTGCCGTCCGCACGCATCGCCCTCTCAACGAAACCGACAGTCTCTTTGTGCGGTCACGAGGACTAACCGCGCGCACGGCACGCGAAGAGGGAAGGCCGCCGGGGCTGGCTGAGTTGGCGGGCCCTACTTTCAGCTAAGCAGCCACAGAGCGAAAGAAGCGCTCCCGTCCAATGTCGTGATCGAGCTTTAGGCACGGCTGAGACTGCCGTCGGGAAAGCCGGCGGCCGATTTAAGTTGTCTCGGATTGATCTGTGGCAAATGCTGACACCGGACCAAAGACTATACTGGAGACTGGTTTATGGAGCTCTGCCATGATCATAGAGCGCTTATCCCAAGAGCATCTCAACATTGAGAAGCTGCTGGCCATCCTCGAGCGGGAACTCGAGGTGTCAATCGGCCTGTAAATTTGACCCCTCATCGGCGTCCAATTTTGACCCCTTCGTGCGCCGCGGTTTGACGGTAGCGCTCGGCTCGTTGGAGCTGGCCGGGATAGCGGAGACGAGACGAGCGCGGGTGGCGTGATCGTCGTCGCGGCTTTTGAAGCGCCAGCTGTCATTGCCGGTCTCGACGATGTCACAGTGATGGGTCAACCGATCGAGCAGCGCGGTGGTCATTTTGGCGTCGCCGAACACGCTCGGCCATTCGCCGAAGGCGAGATTGGTGGTCACGATGACGGAGGCGCGCTCATAGAGCCGGCTGACGAGGTGGAAGAGAAGCTGGCCACCGGACTGGGCGAAGGGCAAATAGCCGAGTTCATCCAGCACAATGAAGTCCATCCGGGTCAGATGCTCGGCGAGCCGTCCTTGCCGTCCGTTGCGGGTCTCGGTCTCGAGGCGATTGACGAGGTCGACTACGTTGAAGAAGCGGCCGCGGGCACCGGATCGGATGCAGCTTCTGGCGATGGCAATGGCCAGGTGGGTTTTGCCTGTGCCGGTGCCGCCAACCAGCACGACGTTGCGTTGTTGGGCGATGAAGCCGCCGCCAGCAAGATCATTGACGAGTGTCTGATTGATCGGCGTGCCGTCGAACTGGAAGTCGGCGATGTCCTTGGCAAGCGGAAGCTTGGCAATGGTGAGCTGGTATTTGATCGACCTGGCTTGCTTCTCGTTGATCTCGGCGTTGAGCAGGTCGCCGACAATGCGCTGAGGTTCGTGCTGGCGCTTGACGGCAGTTGCCATGATCTCGTCGAAGGCAGCCTTCATGCCGTAGAGCTTGAGTTCGCCCATGAGGTCGAAGATTTGGGTTCGTTCCATCAGATGGTCCTCCGGAGGTTGTCGTAGCGGGCACAATCGGCGATCGGTGCATGACGGAGCGTCAGTGCGGCCGGCGTCATGATGTTGGCCGGTGGGGCGGGTTCACGTTGACGGGCCAGGATATTGAGAACGACATCGGCCGAATGGACGCTGTGACTGAGCGCTTCGGCACAGGCCGCTTCCACCGCGGGCAGACCGTCAGTCAGCACCGCGTTGAGGATGTCGACCATCTGCCGATTGCCGTCGTCGGTGCTGGCAAGCTTGCGCCGGATCCGCTCGATCGCGGCTGGCAGCACCCAGTCTTTGAAGGGAGCACCGTTGCGCAAGGCGCCGGGTTTGCGGGCGAGCACCGGCACATAATGCCAGGGGTCGTAGACGGTATCGCCGCGGCCAAAGGATCGCGGGTGCTCGGCAACGATGCGTCCATCCTGACGGATCACGATGCGATCGGCATAGGCTTGAACCTCGACCGGTCGTCCGACTGCGCTGGCTGCGACCGAGTACTTGTTGTTGTCGAAGCGCACCAGGCAGGTCTTCGAGACCGATGCCGTCACCGCATGGAAGCCGTCGAAGCGGCCGGCATAGGGAACGAGTTTGGGGCGTTCGGCTTCGAACACTTCCCAGATCGTCTGATCGACCAGCTCCGGATGGCGATGAACCTTGGCGTAGGCGATGCATTTGTCGAGCAGCCAGGCGTTTAACTCGTCGAGGTTTTTGAACCGCAGCCGCGGCGTGAAGAAGCGTTCCCTGACCAGCCCGACCTGGTTCTCGACCTGCCCCTTCTCCCAGCCCGACGCTGGCGTGCAGGCGACCGGATCGACCAGATAGTGGCTGCACATCTGCAGGAAGCGGCGATTGTAGAGACGCCCTTTACCGACGAAGATCGTCTCTACGGCGGTCTTCATGTTGTCGTAGATGCCGCGGGTGCAGGTGCCTTTGAACAGGGCGAACGCCCGGTCGTGGGCGTCGAACACCATCTCCTGCGTCTCCCGCGGATAGGCCCGCACGAACAGCATGCGGCTGTGACAGAGCCGGACATGGGCGGCCTTCACCATCACCGTGGTGCCGCTCAGCAAGACCACCTCGTGGCTCCAGTCGAACTGGTAGGCTTCGCCTGGGGCAAAGCTTAGCGGGACATAAGCAGCCGCGGTCGATTGCCCGCGTTCCTTGCTCCACCGCCTGGCGTAACGCCGCACCGCATCGTAGCCGCCGTCATAGCCACGGCTGCGCAGCTCTTCGAAGATCCGGATTAACGTCAGCTGTTCACGAGCCGGTTTGGCCGCGTTCGCCGCCAGCAGTCCGTCGAGCTCTACTGCCCATCGTCCCAGCTTTGGCCGCGGCTGCACTTGCCGCTCGTACTCGAAGGAGGTCTCTCCTGACCTCAGCACCTTCCGGACCGTGTTCCGCGACACCTTCAGGTCACGGGCAATCTCCTTGATCGTCTTGCCCTTGATGAAGTGCTCGCGCCGAATCCGCGCAATCGTCTCCACGATCAGCATCCTCGACCACCTGCTTCATTCCAAAGCAGGCAGCGCAACAGACCAACCTATAGGGGGTCAATTTTGGACGCCGATCCCCCGGCTTAGGGGGTCAATATTGCAGGCCGAATGACAAAGGAAAGCAAGGCAGGCTGAAACCGGCTCGCACATCAGCGAGTGGCTGCGGACCCCCAGTCTAAGAGCCCCCACCTGAAAGTAAGGCCGCCTCAGTTGGCGTTGCGAGTTAGCAGATATTCACCCTACGACGTCAGCTTCACGTGCTCTCGTGCAGCTGGAGCCAGCCGCGCTCGATCGCGTGTTTGAGCCCGGCGCCGAACTCGCTGCCGCTTCCCTTCAGATCGAACATGAACGGCGCGTTGATCCGCTCGATATAAATGCGGCCATCCTGGACGGCCTCGACGCTGGCCGCTAGCTCGACGAGCTTGCGCGCGGCCGCCTCCGGGTCAGCATAGGGTCGTTCTTCGGCGTGCTTCATCGGCGTGTCCCATTGGCCGCCTGCGCCGCTGCTTGTGCGCGAGCGCCCTGTGACTCCGTCGCGCGAGAGCTTAGGACGTTCTCACTTGCGGGTCATCGAACCGCGCATCAAGGGTGGGGCCCGATGGGGAACAGTTTGACTGCTGATGCTCCGCCGGCCTTCGCGACCTGGATCAAAGGAGATCAATAATGACGCGCACCGCTCCCGCGACTGTGCGCCCGGAAGACAAGCCCGCCCGTCCCAAACCGATTTCGGCCAAAGTGCGCGAAGCGACCGCCAGCATGGTCGCTGGTGACTGCAAGACCGTAACGGCTGCTGCTGAGAAGGTCGGGATTACACGGGAGCATCTCAGCCGTGAGCTTAGCAAGCCACACGTGGCCGCATTCATGCACCAGAAGGTGCAGCGCAATCTCGCCATTGCGGCTACGCGAGCGGGTGCGGTCAAGGTCGACTTACTGGACTGCGACCACGCTCTTGTCCGTGATCGGGCAAGTTCGTTCGTTTTGGGGCCTGCAGGCATCCAGCCGAGCAGCCAGCCGAGCGTCAACGTCAACATCGAGGTCCGGGCCGGCTATGTCATCGACTTGTCGGACGATCCAGCGCCGGCGCCCAAGGTGATCAACCATGTCTGAAAAGGCCAAGCCGATTTCCAAGAAGATCCGGGCGGCTATCGACGCTCTTGTCGACGGTGAGAACATCACCGCAGCGGCGCGTATCGCGGGCCTCACTCGCGAGCACCTGTCCAGAGAATTAGGACGCCAACATATAGCGGCGCTGCTCCGTCAGAAGATCGAGCGGAACCTCGCCATCAATGCCGCCAAGGCTGGCGTCACCAAGGTCAGGTTGCTCTCCAGTGAAAACGGCATGGTTGCCGACCGCGCTAGTTCTTACATTCTCTCGCTGGCCGGCATCTCGCCGCAGACGGTGCCGCCGGCTCCATCCGGCCCCACGTCGCCAGGCGTGGTCATCCAGATCATTACTCACGATCCCAGGCCGCCCATGATCGACGTCACGCCGCAGGTCATCACGCCGTAACCATTCCGCTATCTCCGAGAAGTAGAACGCCGAATCGTATGGGCATGGGCTGGGGGTGTGTCATGGGGTCTGCGCCGATGGTGGGGGCAGCTCTATGGCGGAGTCAACGGCGCAGAGTAGGCTAGTCCCGCTCGGCTCTGGCAGCGCGTTTTGCTTGCGACGCGCCGAGGCGCCCAGAAGGGATGCATATTGGCACTCAGCGGGATTCGAGTTGCCGCGCGCTGAAGCCGCGCGCGACCCACAACCCCATCCAACCAAGGATGAACAAGAGCATTGGCGGAGCTAATACCAAGCCTGGATAAAATGCAGTCGGCATGGGGTGTTCTCGTGATCTTGCTGGCGCAAAGTCACACCACGGCCCCCGTTTCGAGCCATCGCTGCACTGAGCGTCATGCTCGCTCCAGATGCGGGCTGATTCCCGAGCGGAAGTGTCCGCGTTCCAGATCGCAAAAGCCACGCCGCCTCCGACGATCAGCCAGGTGATCGTGAGCACGAGCCAGAGTCGGAAGAGTCCCCGCCGCCAATTCATGTTGCCAGCGTCGCCCAACCGTAAGACGAGCGCAAGCGCCCCGAAAGGGAGATTTTTAACCAAATCAGTGATGGGATGTCCGTGGGCGTGAGAATCCGGACCAGAGCTATAGCCGCATCATGCCTGGTCCGCATACCGTCCCGATGGCGTTGGGAGGATCGCGGCTGAATGCAAGCGCGTTAGGACCCGCCCCGACTCAGGCCGCGCTGGTTCGCGGCAGGCTTTTCGCTATTGTGGCTCGCTCGGCTTATCTCGTTCATGGCTTTCGGCTTCGGCGGCCGCGCACGCGTCCATGCCATGGCACTTGCTTAGATAATACCGGGCACTCGCGGCGATCGAGCAAACAATCATCACGGAAACCAGCAGGAAGATCACCCACCGTCGGTTCGACATGATTAGCCTTCTGGCGAAAGAGGTGGGTTAACTCAATCCTTCGGCTTCGCCTTCAGTCGAGCCTCGCGCTCGAGCCGTTCGGCTTTTAGGCGCTTGAGATTTTCCTGAAACTCTGGAGCGGCCTGACTGTCCGCTATGGTCTGTCTCGACCCCACCGGGTTGAGGGCCCTTCGATCGGCATCGTCCGCAACCTGTTGCTTGGCGGACCGCGTGGGCTTGATCATTTGCTTTTTGCCTTCTGGCCGATATCCACCAACAATCGTAGCCTCCATTAGTTCATTTTCGATTTGGCCGGTCGCGTCGGATGTTTTGGAATTCCTCGGGCCCTTTGACGAGCCGTCGCTTGCGGCTCACCTGGTCATCCGGACTGGCCTAGGCGTCTTTGAGCTTGTCGATCGTGTTACCTGCCATCTCCCGAGCTCTGTCTGATGAGGCTTTGGCCGTGGGTGTAACCGCGCTAGCGCGAGCGGATTTGCCCAAGCCAAGCTCGACGAGGCGGCGGATTGCTTCGGAGCGAGGAGGTTCGTCCCCCTGTTCCTTCGCCCAGGCGTCGATGGCTGCAACCGTACCCTCAGGCCAACGCGTGCCAATTCCGCCTCGACCCTAACCTCGATCACAGAAGGGTATTCAAGATGACCGAAGCTGACAGCGTGCATAGCACGCCACCCTTAAACTCGTCCTCAATTCCGGACGGCAGTCCCACGCGGGAGCCGCGAGCGGAGTCCGTGGATTCGTTTTCGCCCGTCGCCGCTGTAGGGACAGCCTGAAATCGGCAAACGCACCAGCGACTCCCGCAAGCTCGCTGAAGACCTCTCCTGTGAGGAGGTGCGGCAATGAGCAACATCATCGATCTGTGTGCCGCGCGGGCGTTGGCCCACTGACGACGGCGTGTTCAGACACGGCCGGCGCTTATCCGTAGTTGCCCAAGGGTTCTAATTTGGAGGTGTCTTGTTGATTTGTGTCCGGTCCCGGACAGACAGGGAACGAGGACAAGAGTTTAATTTTTCCGGGGCAGTAGCGGTAAGAGTGGAGTGCCGTGCGATGGCACAGCTCAAGCACAATGCCACTTTTGAGGAGCTGCTAGCGGATGAGGCCCGGCGATTTAAGCAAGCGGCCGAAGAGCAACCTCCTGGTAGCACCGCTCGCGAGTTGCTTTTGCGCCGCGCGCGACAAGCCGAAACAGGCTCGCACTTGAAAGAGTGGCTACGGTCCCCGGGATTGCAGCCGCCGAAATGATTAGTTTATATAATCGTAGTCTGTTTGTTTTTCGCCGAGGGGGGCGATGCGAGACTACCGCGCATATGTCATGGGACCGGATGGTCACATAGAGGACCGCATCGAGTTTTGGTCCAAAGACGATGAAACAGCCAAAAAGCACGCCGAGCAGTACGCAGACGGCCACGACATAGAGTTATGGCACCAAGATAGAAAGATCGCAGAAATTAAAATCAGGCAGTAAATCCGCCGCCGATGAGGCGGGCAAGTTTGCCGTCGAGCAGAGATCAAAGTCGCAGCAAGGCTGGCCTAGATTAGAATAGCCGACTGGTCCACCAGTGTTTGATAGCACTCGCACGACATTCTCTCCAAAGTGGATCGATCCAGAATCGTAATTTGCCCGCGCGAGTAGGTAATGGCCCCCGCAGCCTGTATCTTGCTCGCAACTTCCGTGACCGAGGTACGGCGAACTCCAAGCATCTCGGCAAGAAATTCGTGGGTCAGCATCACGGTATCGCTTTCGGCGCGATCTGCGGATTGCAATAACCAGCGGCAGAACCTCGCCTCGACGGCATGCAACGCATTGCAGGCCGCGGTGATCCTGGCCTGAGAGAGAAGCACTTCATTATATTGGATACACATGTTTCGGGCTGCTTCGCTTTGAGCCACGGCTTTTCTGAATTGTGAAGCAGGAATTTTGCTCACCATCATCGGGAGCTGAACCACAACTCGAACGAGGGACTTGTAGAGCCCCAATCCTGCCATCGCGCCGACCACCCCCTCGCGCCCGACCGTCGCCGTCTCGATCGCTTTGCCGTCTCGCAGCACGGCAAGTAGCGAGAGCATTCCATTTTGGGGAAAGTAGACCTGATCGAATTCATCACCCGGCTCCGCCAAAACTTCGGCTTGCTGCAATGAAACGGTGGTCAGATGGTGCGCCAGCAAATCGAAGTGGTGGCGCGGCAGAGCCGCAAGCAGCTTGTTGTCCAACGGACGGCCTAAATTTTTGAGGTGCACTGCGATATTCCTGCCCGGTCGGTCGGGCCGATTCTCGCAGGGGGAAGGTGGAAGCCGCTCCGAAGGCGGTCCTCGCGGGAAGAACTTAATATAGTGACGAACGAAACGGATTGTCCGTCCGGTACCGTGCTTTGCGCCAACTCGTACGTTTGCAGTCGATCTGCGACGATCTGATTGTCTTGCAATACCTATCGCTTAGGTGGGGGCAAAGGGGCCGGATCTTAGGTCGAAAAATAATCGTCCGGTCCCGGACATATATTTCGATCAGCCAGGAACGTTGGCTGCTGGGACCCTTTGTCTAGATAGACCTTAAAAGGACGGGCGCCATGAGTTCTGCAAACGCAGCGAGGCGGCCCGTTGTCCTAATCGTCGAGGACGAGTTTCTGATCCGGTCCCACGCGGCTCAAATCATTGAAGATGCCGAGTTCGATGTGCTTGAGGCATCGAATGCAGATGAAGCCATTTCAATTCTTGAAGCCAGATCGGATATCGCCGTTCTATTTACGGACATTCAGATGCCGGGCAGCATGGATGGCCTAAAACTGGCCGCTGCGGTCAAAGGACGCTGGCCCCCGATTAAGATCGTTGCGACTTCCGGGTTCGTTAATGTGCGGCCAAACGACCTGCCTGAAGGCGGGCGGTTTCTTGCTAAGCCCTATCATCCGGCTCAACTGATGGCGACACTTCGGGAGTTGACGGTCGGTCCGTAGGTTTCGTGGAGTGTTCCTGCTACGCAGCTCCGGCGATGAGAGAAAGCAGGCCGAATCCGGTATGGTCTGGAGTTGGCCCTAAGCCGAAGGTCGCTTGAACCCGCGTCATGACGGCTTTCCGAGGCAAAGCCGACGGCACATCACCTCGCCATCGCGGGACATCAATCGCGCTAGGCTCCACAAGAGCTTGATCGAACCACAGTAAAGGGGCAGCTTGGCTGACCTCAGCAGCGAGACTGTCCCTCCGGCTACCTGTTCGCCACTCGGACGCCATTGTGTCGGGCACCGGACAGAGCTAGTTTAATCTCATCATCGGCCCGCCATAGGCATCCATCGGTGACTGAGAGTGCTTCATGCTCCCGCCTGAACTATTCGGCGCGACATGAACCAACACGATCCTCATTCTGATCCAGAGTTTCGGTTCACTCAGCGACTGCACTGGGGGACTGTGCATGTCGTTGACGACGATGCGACTTTCCTGAAAGCGACAGAGCGCTGTTTAAGGCACGCCGGTTATGCGATTGCGACTTACAATTCCTCTCAGCACCTGCTGGATTACCTGCCGCGCGAAAGTGCCCCAGGTTGTCTTCTCCTCAACGTGCAAATGCCCGGATTGGATGGCCTGGTACTTCAGTCTCGATTGAGCGAACTCGGCGCGACCCTGCCAATCGTCTTCGTTGCTGATTATCCCGACATCCCGACAACGGTGGCGGCGATAAAGGCGGGTGCGGTTGACTTTTTGATCAAGCCTATAACATCGAAGCAACTTCTTGAGGTCATTGAGCGGGCGATTGTGCAGCACGCCGCGGCGCGCGGCTTAAAGATCAAGTCGGATGTAGCTCATGCCCGTCTTGCGGCATTGACGCCGCGCGAACGACAGGTCTTCGACCTTATCGTTATCGGCAACACGAACAAGCATGCCTCCCGTGCGCTTGGCTGCACCGAACGTACAATCAAGGCCCATCGCCACATGGTCATGAAGAAAATGCAGGTCCAATCCGTTGCGCACCTCGTATCTTTTGCCGAGCGATCATCGAGCCGCTGAGGAAATCAGCGGAGGGAGATTTATAGCGTCGCTTACTGGTTGCGTTGGCCAAGGTCCGCATGTCCGCCTCTGGCCCTCTTGCGAAGTGGCTGCCGACACCGAGTATGTCCGATTAGCGGTGCAGACCCGAAGTGCGCAGGCCGTAGCCAAACCGGCGCTTTTGACCCGTCGCAGACACTTTCTGATGCGATCCAAGTCCCTTGTGGTTCCGCAGACTTAGCCCTTGACACCAGTCAGAATGCGGCGCGCAGTTGAGGGACGACCGAGAGGGCGGAGGGTCGATCTGCGCGGGTACGGTGAAGTTTGCGCTGGCCAAATTTCTTCTGTTGATCGCACAGCATTCGTTAACTCACGGGCGCAGCGATGCTTGTTAAGGTGAACGCAGCTAACCGTAATTCTGACGATCACTCACTTACCCTTGCGGGCGAGTGCGCGTTCTGTAGCGAGTTTAAGCATCGCAAAGGAACGGAAATCTTCGGCGAGGGAGGTGAGACTGAGTACGTCTATCAAATCATCTCTGGTGCGGTTCGGACCCACAGGCGGCTCGCAGATGGACGCCGTCAGATCAACTCGTTTCACCTTCCAGGTGATATGTTTGGGTTAGAAAATGGCGCAAAATATCGCTTTTCTGCCGAAGCTCTTGTCGAGACCAAAGTTCGTATCGTGAACCAGCGTAACCTTCTTGCTGCGTTCGAAAGTCGAGCAAACGGCAGAACCCAACTGCTCCGCCTCGTTACTCAAAGCCTTCGGCACGCTGAGAACCATATGCTTCTCTTGGGCCGAAAGACGGCGCTTGAGAAAGTGGCGGCGTTCATCCTTGAAATGGACGAACGGCAGGCGCATCCGGACGCAATGGTCTTGCCGATGGGCCGTCGCGATATCGCCGATTATCTCGGACTGTCGCTGGAAACAGTATCACGCGCTCTTTCGACCCTACAAGAAGAGGGGCTGTTGTGGTGCGACGGGGCGACCCGAAAACGGTTCATAATCCTAAGCCGGGCCGGACTTGCGAAATATGATGCGTAAAGCGACCCGCCAGCCGCGCTGACGATGTCGGCTTGTACATCGGACATCGCAACCGCGGTCGAGACCGGTGCGGTTCTGTAGTACGGTTGGTATTCTACGCAGGAAGGCGTTCTCGACGGACGCGACGTTTTGAACGCCCGCTCGGTTCGGGCCTGCTGGGGGATCTCCGAAGGCTCGGACATAGGCCGCATCAGTTGGAAATCGTGTCCCAGAATACACTTTTACGTCGGCTCCCCGCCATCTTTGGCGGTGTAGGATACCTGATCACCGCCCGCCCTCGGCTGTTATCGGTGACTGAGAGTGTTGCGCTCCCGCCGGATCGTAGGGGAGTGCATCGCATGCCGGAATCTCATTCCGCTCGCATGATCGAGCGGTCTCGCTGCCCCAAGTGCGAGATTTGCATGATGCTGGTCGGTGTCGAGCCCAGCTTTGCTGGTCCCGATTTGCGCACGCTTGAATGTCCTAAGTGCAAACTGGCCTACAAGGCGCTGGGAGGACCTATGAAACCGAGAACAAAGCGGGTTGGCTCAAAGGCGAACTAGGCCGGGGCGAGCAAGGCCGCCTGTTGGCTCCTCTTTCATATCGGGCTAAGCCTGCGATGTCGCCTTTTGGCCCCTTCAGAGACTTGCCGACCTCCACGGTGAACGTCCGCGTTCGAGGGCAAAGCGGAAAAAAATATCTCGCCCTGAATTCTTCTCAGTTTGACCCTGAGCGCGCGCTCGGCGATGTTTCACTTCCCTTTGCCCCGGGGCGGGGGCAGCTTGTCTCCCCCTAGAATTCCCAGTGGTCCGTTTTGGCGCGAACTGCGCAGGCTTTCGGCCTTAACCCGAGTTAGTTTAGGTCATGGGCAGTGAGCTAATGGTGCGTGTGGTCGGCGTTGTGGCGGGTGTCTTCGCCGAGGCCTCCGTCTCGGCGTTGATCCTCCACCATTGATCTATCTCAATTCACTTCCCACTCTCAGGTGCTGCTTGGTATGGGCGACCAAACCCGTATCGCGCATGCGACCATGACTCAATCGATGGTCTGGGCTCGCCAGTATCAGCATGCTCACTATGCTTTCTTTGATGCCTGAGGCGGCCTCCAGCTGAGAGGGGAACGGCAGATGAAAGTTCGTGAACTTGTGCAGGCGCTTCAAGCGCTGCCCGATCAGGATGCTACGGGGTTATTGGCGAGGGGAATAAGCCTGACGAGTGGCTTGTCGTATCGGGTTTAGCGCCGCGCAGGATCTTTCGATTGGACGATGACCACGCAAAACGCGGAAGCGATATGGCGGTTGAGATAGTTTAGATCGCCAACTGCCGCCACCTGCGGCGGCCTTACTTCTGTTCGTCTTTGACTACCATGTCAGGCTTTCAAGTTGGTGCGCCAGCGCTGTCCAACTACGTGAGATGCCAAGTAGCACAGTGGATCGGCGAGCAGAAATATGCGGTTCGCGCCCCAGAATTTTGTACTCGGCTGCATATGTTTTGCACTCATTGACGGAAATCATCGAAGGCCTCCCGATTGGTCCGGGAGCGACCGCGCCCTCAGTAATCGTAGGTTATTCGGTCGCGAGCGAACGACCTAACGATATCAGCTATGTCCGGACATAGCTAATTAGGGCTGTCTTGGTTCTGCGAGCGCGGGAGCATCTTGCGCAGCTTCCTGATGATCCGGCGCAGATCATCGGCATATTCCTCAGCGACTTCCCGGGCCTGATCGGCACGGGACAGTTTGGACCCTTTGCCGGTCGGTTTCTCGTCTAACGGATTTTTCATATCGGCGCATTCAACGAATGTTCCGCTCGGCAGTATAAAACTCTTCCCGGGTTTTGTCCGTCCGATAGCGGACAAATCAAGGAAACTGGCACGGTTGCGACGCGGCGTTGGCGATGAGGTCCATTTCGGGTCGACAGGCAAAATGCCGGACTTAGTTGCGTAGGTCTGCTTCACCCGGGCTTTTAGTGCTTGTGACGCGATTGCGTTCCTCCGAATCAAACGCAGCCAGAGTGCAATCTGGCGTTTCCATCGCCGATAAGATGCCAAAGGCCGGGCGGCGACGGTGACAACTTACCAGGCGCGGACCTTGAGTTCTTTAACCCATGTTATTGGGGCGCAGCGTGACGGATAGGTGCCCTAGTGGCAGCAGCTGCGTGGCAACTTGCTCTATCTCAGTATCTCAGATCCCCAGCTGCGCGTGCACAGCTATCAACGGCATCCACCACGGCATCGTACTCACCTCGGGTCCGGTCTCGGCGTTGGCACCACCGGAACTGAATAATCCGGAAACACGGCCGGCATCGGCGGTAGGTTGCCGACGTAGCGATTAACCACGCGGAACGGCGCGATGATCGCAGCTTTGTTCGTGGTGATGCTGTAGATGGGGTGATTGCGGTTGCTGCTCGAAAGGCTCAGCCTGGAAGGGAAGCCGGCGAGCCGGTGGCAGCAGGAGCGGGAACATGAAGCACTATGTCGGTCTGGATGTTTCGCTAAAGGAGACGGCTATCTGTGTTGTGGACGAGAATGGCGTCGTCATTCGCGAGGGCAAGGCACTTTCGGAACCGGAGGCTATTGTTGCCGGGCTCAACGAACGCGGATTGCCCATTGTCAAGATCGGGATTGAGATTGGTGGTCTCGCTCGTTGGCTGTACAGCGAACTGCGTGCTGCCGGCTTACACGCAGTCTGCATCGATCCCCGAAGACTGCGTGGCGTGACTAAGACGATGCCTATTAAGACCGATCGAAACGACGCTCGCGCCATTGCACAGGTAATGCGGGTCGGCTGGTACACCGTTGTTCATATCAAGGGTGACGTGAGCCAGGAGCTACGAATGCTTCTCAACAATCGCAAGACGCTTTTGATCAAGCAGATCGATATTGAGAACGAAATTCGCGGCGTCTTACGCGTCTTCGGCTTAAAGCTGTCTGGTCGTATATCTCAAGCGACGTTTGAGCAGCAGACCAATGAACTCACAGATGGCCATCCACGACTCGCGGCGATGCTGCGCCCAACGCTTCTGGCTCGAGCCGCGCTGCGTGAACAGTATGGCGTCCTGCACAAGATGGTACTTGAAATAGTACGCCGCGAATCGACATGTCAGCGGCTCATGACGATACCGGGCGTAGGTGCACTGACGGCAATCACGTTTCTAACAACCATTGATGACCCGGATCGCTTTCAACGATCCCGCGATGTTGGCGCGCATCTTGGCCTTACGCCACGCAAATACGCATCTGGGGAAACCGATCGGAATGGCGCTATTTCGAGGTGTGGCGATGTGATGCTCAGGACCATACTTTATCAGGCCGCGCTTGCACTTCTAACCCGCACCAAGCGTTGGTCCGCATTGAAAGCTTGGGGTGTAAGGGTGGCCAAGCGACGCGGTCTTCGCCGAGCGGTCGTAGCAGTCGCACGAAAATTAGCGATCGTGATGCATCGGATCTGGGGAGATGGAAGCGAGTTCCGATGGACCCGTGAGGAGGCGACCGCATGATCAATTAGCAATTCAGCGGATCCGCCGAAAAGGCGGGACGACGTCCTGCGAGGACGAGGTCGGGGTGACTGCACTGCAACCTCTGTGCCTGCAGCACGCGCCTAATAGATAGCAGCTCCCGATCTTCGGACTACCATCGTGAGGCGGCTATGAACGTCGACCTCGTAGACAAGAGCGAGCCTCGCAGGCTGTCGGTAACGAGCTGAACCCTTGTGCCAGCAACCGCAATCAGACAAGAGGTTGCACATGCGCTTTGCGGACTACCGCTTCTTAAAGTCCGTTAGCTTGCGCATGTAGTAACCCTGTCTCTGAATGGCGAGCTTAATGTCCTCGCTGACGCTCGCCGCTTTTTTCTTCTTACGCCACCCGCCTGGCGCGTCAGAAAGAGGAATTGGCAAACCACTACGCACAACCAACAGATCACGCTTAGTGTTCAGATACACATCGAACATCCTAAGGCCCCCCAGCCAATTGTCAGAATATCGCGGGGAGCAGAAATAGCAAACAACTCCGTCCGGCCACAATGGACAGGCAAGCCGCTACAGATTGCGGTGGCGTGCCGGGCACAACGGACGCGGCGCGGCACCCCGGCATCGGCATCAGCCTGCGCCATCGGCGGCGACGATCAGGCCCGCAACAGTGGCGGGGATAATGATTCTCGAGCCGAAAACATGATTTTACTGCAACGGCCACTGGTGGCTGAACCGGGACGGGACGGCACCGCCGCCCACAACCCGGAGCAAGCCAATGCGCGACCCGCGCCCCTTCGTCGTCATCCAGAGCGGCACGTTCTTATTCGTAATTCACGCCTACAGCGCGCGGCAGGCCCGCACGCTGGTCGCGGCCCGCCTCGCGAACACGACCGGCGTTCTCATCGTCGCGTCGCGCAAGGGTTCGCCGCGATGATCCCCGACAGCAAGAACGGCCTTCCCGCGATGGCCTGTGTCTCAGCGATGCAGAAGGCGATCAGGCGCGGCATGGAGCCGAAACGATGGAGTTCGCCGTCGAATTGATCCACACACGCGAAGGCGTTTCACTCGATGGTCCGCAATCGCCTCGAAGTCATTTGCCATGAAGACCTCGACACGTTGGCCGCGCCGCACTGTTTCCGTTCGTCGCCGCATCGCTCGCGGCATCGCGGGAGCGCTACAGTGAGAGTATCGGCGAAGCCCGCCTGATGGTGGGGCATCGCGATCCGCATGATGGCGTGCGCGCCGAAGTCCCGCGCGGGCTACCACTTCGCTGCCGCCATCGGCTTCGATCCTTGCTTGAGGACTACGCGCCGACGATCCCGACCGGGCCAACGATCAACACACACACGCCGGGAGAAGCTGGGCCGCGGTCTCGAACACTTCCGCAAGGAAGGCGCGAGGTTGATCCCGCCACCGACCGCCGACGATCCTTACGAGGACGAAGCCTACCGGCTGTGGGGTCGCGGACGGCAATATCGCGCGACTTATTCCAAGACGGTGCGATGCACCCGAACAACGATACGCTTGGCGAGCGCCTTAGGCTGTATGTCGAAAAGAACTTCCATAATGCTTGAAGAAGTTATCAAGCTTCACTGGTTTGCCGGTATCTCGCCAGAACAGTCTTTTACCGAGGCTGGCCGCCACTGCGAGGCGGTGGTGGCCGCCGATTAGAGTATGGTCATCGGATGCTTGGGCGATGATCTCGCCGTCTTCGTCCACAATGATTTTCATGGGCCGCCTCCAGTCCAACGCGCCGGTCAGCGCCGCCGCGATGGTGCGTAATCCATCTAACCTCGTGCCGGTCCCGACGTTCCTACCCATGAAGAGCACCGTTTCCGTATTCGACATGCCACATGGCGCACCGCCTTTGTGTGCCGACTGGCATAAAATTAAGCCTGGAATTCGCAACTGCAAATATCCTCAGAGGTCGCGGTCGCGCGGTCCCCGCAGTTTGGGGCGCTCTCCACAGTACCTGCGGCCCGATTGCGGAGGGCCGCCATCGTCGGAGGGCGGCCTTCTCGCGACCGTCCCCGCCAACATCATCTCGACGCGGCGGCGCATGGGTGGCGAGAACACGGCGTTGGCCCGCGCGTGACGTCGCGTAGGCCACGCCACAGCATCCCAAGGGTTGATCTAACGCAAGCACCTCCAAACTGGGTTCCGATACCCATGGACGCTATTGCTCGCCTACATCGAGAGGAGAACACAGATGAAGTGGATCATCCTGTTGTGGACGTCCTTCGTATCTGTCTTGATCGCGATTTATGCCTATGCGTGGCGCGATATGCTCAAGACCAAGCGGGTTGTGCGACCGTACATCGACGACATTCCGTTTCGGCCTAATCGCTATCGTCAGAGCGACTGACTTAAAGCGAACCAACCGGGTGCGGCCGGCGGACGGCACCACGTCATCGCGTCATCAGCACGCCGACGGCACAGGCCCTCCATCGATCTAGGTCAACGTCAGCGATCCTCTGGGGCCCACGCTAGGTTCAGCCGCACCGAGGCGGCTCCCGTCACCTTTCAGTGACGCAAGCGCGACGAGGGAGGTCCGCCATGCATCCGAGGAAGCGTCTTTCGATCAAGTCAGCGACTGTTGCCGGGATTGCTGTTAGCGCCTTGTTGGGGCTTGCAGGTCTCACTCTCGATCCAGCCCCAGCCAAGGCGGTCGTGTACTGCCAGTACGTTGAATATCCGACCGGCTGCGTTGGCGGGGCAGGGGTCGTGCTCAGGCCTCGTCCGGTGGCGCGCGCTGCGGTCCGTCATAACGCCGGTGGCAATGCAAATGGCGGCATCGATCGCGTTGGGGCGGGGCGGTAAGCCGCGCTGACCGGCGATGACGCCGAGCTTGATCGCGCGGAAGCGGCGTTGCGCGCGGCACAGGACCGCAGCACCACCTTGAAAGCGGCACTCACGGAAGTCGAACAGCAGTTGGAGGCCCTTGAGCGCACCAAGGCCGAGATGGCGGATCGCAAGGTGCGCGCTGAGACCGCCGCCGAGATTGGGTTGCTGGTTCGCGAGCTGACCCAGGTCGGCGCGGAATTCAACAGCACCGCGGCGCGCCTGTCCGAACATACGGCTCGCGCGGTGCCGGTGGTGTTCGACGCGCTCGGGCTCGGCAAGTTCTTGGCGATCTCGCGCGGAGGTGCCTGCGGCGTTGGAACTGGTTAGCGATCCGAAAAACGAGAACCACATCCCGGCCGCCGTGGCCGACATGATCGCTCGCGCGATGCCGCGACCGGGCGACAGCGTTTGTCGCGGCTACCCGCGCCCGCATGCTGGCGCGGCACAAGAAGGTGTTGGGCGATGTTTGAAGAGAACCCGGCCGAGGATGGCAAGGAGCAGCCCGCGACCTCTGTCGGCGGTCCGGGGGCCGCTGCCCAGGTCGAGGTTGGCGACGATGGCAGCGGCCCCGATGCGGAGGTTGACGAGTACGACGGCCTCCTCACCTCGCTCGGCCGCACTTACGACAAGGACTGCCGGATCGCCATTCACGAGGCGGGCGCCACATTGTCGCTGCGCGCCTGCGCGGCCATGCGTTGGGCGGTGCCACCGTCCATCCGGGTTCCGGCTACGAAGGCCGCTTATGGGGCGAGCGCCACGTGGAGGCGTTTGCGGAAGGCCGCGGCGACGCCTCCGATGTTCGCGAGGTTCTTTCTCCGCTGATGCCCAGCGCTGGCGAAGATCACAGCTCGGTCTCTGACGTCTTCGGCAATACCTATACGCAAGTGATCGAATTGATGGCGCCGAGCCGCTGAGCGCATGCTGCTGGATGGCGAGCCTGTGTCACCGGCAGATGATCTCCGGCAGGCGCGTGAACTGGCGCTGCTGTTCTGTAAGAGCGAGCAGGCGATTGAGACCTTCATCGAGCACACTGCGATGTTGCCGCCCGTGATCTGCTGATGCCGTATGGCGATGTCGTGATGGTGCTGTCCATCGTGTTGCGGATCAAACGCACGCTGGACGGTGCCGAGATCGACAAGGTCATTTGGGACGTGGAGACGCGCAAGGCGTTGGCGATAGAGCAGCGGCGTCGCGCTGAGTGGCGCAAGAGCGAGCTGGCCGCGAGCCGCTTTCGCGCGGAATGTGATTACCCTTGAAGCCGCGCGGTTGCCACATCTTGCCCCAAAGAAGGTGCCGTAATCAGTGACACGTTGATCGGAAGGCGCGGCGGAGGTACCCGTGCCTGACGATCTTGAAGGGCCCCGACGTGCAACATCGTCGGGGCCTTTTACTTGGCGCGTACTCGTTGACTGTCGGATATCGCCTCTTGGACGCGAAGCTGAGATAGAATTTGGCGACCCCGGCCGCATCCGAGTTTCATATTGTTTGCTTCTCACTCACCCACTATTTCGTGGCCTGTTTGCTCGGGTCATCGGCCGGGCTGACGTAGTTGATAGCGAACGGCCCGGATCCGGCGATCTGTACCACGGTCTCTTCCGTGGTCCAGGCATAGTGATTCATGCCTGCTGGCATTTCGCCAAAACCTCCGGCCTTGAGGGACTGCCCCTTGTCCATATCGAGCTTGTCGCCGAGACCGACACGGAAGTCACCGGAGATCACCGTCACGAACTCGTCGGTGGGATGGTTGTGGGCGGGGACTTTGTAGTTCGCAGGCATTTTTAACCGCATCGTGAACAGCCCCTCCTTGCTGGGGTCACCAGCTACGACGGCGAGCTGCGCGCCGGGCGGGATGGTCGGTGGAGCGGGACCCCACCTAATGTCTTCAACATTGACCGGAGGCTTCATTTGCATCTCGGCAGCCTGCGATGCCTCCTTCGGCAGGATTTGTGCTGCTGCTAGGACAGCAAGGCTAGAAGCAACAGCAAATGGTACGATTAGTCGCTTCATTTCCTTTCCCTCCTTGGTCTACTTCTCTTCACTCGTCACAAGCTAGGGGGGCGAGCATACCGCATACCCCTCGCAAGCCCTCAGATACGGTGGCTTATTTCTGTTCGACGGTGTCGTGATGATGCGGAGACCGGCATTACTTTGCCTTTCGGTCTTGCACCCATCTTAGCATGCCCGTCCTTCACGCCAAGCACGACCGCTTCGCCATCGAGCACAAACTGCTTCTACCTAATCTTGCTCGCGGCCTCGACGATCCAGGGATAGCGACTGGCCCAGTTGTAGCCGCCGCGCGTGATCAGGCGCACCCGGTCGCCA
Organism: Bradyrhizobium sp. 956_D2_N1_4; assembly: GCF_052076025.1. Taxonomy (NCBI): domain Bacteria; kingdom Pseudomonadati; phylum Pseudomonadota; class Alphaproteobacteria; order Hyphomicrobiales; family Nitrobacteraceae; genus Bradyrhizobium; species Bradyrhizobium sp. 956_D2_N1_4. Next base: position 8,614,625 of record NZ_CP197237.1, read on the forward strand.
TCGCGCTCCAAGCGGAGGCGATAGCCGTCGTACTTCACTTCATGGAGCCAATCGGAGCCGTCGGGGACCGCAATGCCCTTGGTCGGCAGGCACAAACGAACGCATGCGGGAAAATAGGCATGCTCGACCTTTTTGCGAGGTGGAGCCTCACCGGCTCGGCAGACCCTGGGTGGCGTCTCTGTTATCCGGAGTGCACTCGGCATAAACATACCTTTAAGTAGAGCGCCGGGGCTGGCATTTTCATTCCGAACAAAATTGTAACCGGCAAGGGGTCGCTGTGAGGCGGCCCCTTTCGATTTCCGGTATCCTCGCGCAGATTTAGGTCCATGCCGCAATTTCATTGAGCTTCAGCAAGCCGTACCGCTCGAATTGTTGCAGTGCGCACTGGGTTCCGATGGTAATGTTTTTGCAATTGAGGCACGGGTTCCGAGCGCGAGATGGCGATCTACTTGCATTTGCAAATCCACGGCATGGCGCCGGAAGAGGTTGCCTTCATTATTAAAGCATACGAACAAACGTTGCCTGCGCTCTGTGTCAAGGACCGCGACGACCCCCTCACGGAAATGATTGCGAAAACAATCATCAAGATCGCGCAGGCCGGCATCAAAGACGCTTCCCAGATTTCGGCTCTGGCGATCAAGGAACTCGAAATGCGCTAAGGCGCCTCGGGTCCAAGTTTGGAACTGAAACATTCTCCCACCTCTGGGAGTTTGGCTCTTGGCTTCGGGGCTTCGCAATTGCACGAGGCGCTATGACCCCTTTACCGGCGGGCGACGCAGTTCTCACTGTCGCTATCATGGGCATCACCTTCCTACTCGAGGTTGCTTTTTTCGCCTGGATCGGAGTGTTCTGAACGGGCCCCGCATGATCGAGCAACGGGAGCATGGGATCGAAACGGCGCTTCGGATGGCATTGCGGGTGGCAAGGCTGAACTCAGCCGCTCCGTTAAGTACTCCGATTAAATTGGAGGAAACGCCTTAGTTCTGGCCAAGATTTTTCAAAGTTCCCGGCAACCATTGCCTCGTTCGGCGTCATTGCTCAGTTGGGGAGCGCGTGATGGACGACGATGAGGAACAGCAAGACCTTCAAGATCAGATCATGGGCTACCGCATGATGGAGCGCGATGCCACCGATCCTCTCGCACGCGGCCTCATACAAGACATCGTTGCAGAATTGGAAGCGGCGCTGCAAGCACCCAACGAGTAGTCCGATGCAGGGCTTGCCTGAGCTTCCGTCAGCTCGCCAGCCATGAACGACCTTCTATTTCCCTTGAGCCACATTAAAGCGGCCTGATCGCAGGTTCGTGCTTGATGGGCCCGGGCCCTAGGCACCGCCCCGTTCGGACCGAAACCTTCAAGCCGAGACCGGCTCGCATATGAGCGAGTGGCTGAGATCGCCCGGATTGCAACCGCCAGAGTAAGGGAGCCTTGACTTAGCTCAAAAGTTTCCTTTGGCGCTATGCCGTCATCGCAGCATGAAATCACCGGAACCGCCACCGGCCAAAGATCAACCGTCGTCTCAATCGGCGCGGGTCGAAGAAGCGCGCCGGATCATCGATGAGTATTCAGCTTGGTGGCGTTGTGCCGTGAAGTAAGGCCACCTCAGTTGTCCTAGTTCGTGAATTTTTAGCGAATGAGCAAAACGATACTGCGGTTGAACTGCTAACTGTCCGGTTGAACGTGCGGAGGCGACACCAATGATGCCGGATCAACTAGCACGCCAAGAGCAAATAGGTTGTCTCTAGGCTTTGCAGAGGCATCAGACATGAAGCGGCGCGAGTTCATAACGGCACTCGGCGGCGCTGCGGTGTGGCCGCTGGCGGCTCAGGCGCAGCAATCTAAAAAGATTTACCGAATTGGATATCTGACGGCTAATTTGAGCAGCTATCCTTGGGTAAACGGCTTCGTTCGCGAATTAGGTGATCGCGGCTATTCGGAGGGCAAAAATCTCACCATCGAATGGCGGGAGGCAAAAGGACATTCGGAACTTCTGCCCGAGATGGCTGCCGATCTCGTCCGGCAGAATGTGGACGTGATCGTGGCTGTGGGAAATTACCCCGGACTTTTGGTGAAGAAGATTACTGCGACAATTCCCATTGTCGTGCTCTCGAGCCGCGGCGGCGTTGAAACCAAATTATACCCGTCTCTTTCACATCCTGGCGGGAACCTTACGGGTATCGACAATCTCTCGCCTGATCGCGATGTCAAACGTGTCGAGTTCTTGAAAGAAATTGTTCCACAACTCTCGCGGTTGGCAGTTCTTTACAATCCGCTTCCCTCTTACGCCAGCAATCATCTCAACAGTATTTCTTCGGCATTTGAAAAATTGGGAATTGAAGCGCAGCCGTTTGAAGTTCGTTCACCGCCGGAATTTGAGGTCGCGTTTGCTTCAATCCTGCGCAAAAGGCAGGATACGATGATTGATGCGATGACTACTGTCACCGATCCGATGTTCGTCTTTGATCGCAAGAGGATTGTCGACTTCGGAATAGAAAACAAAATTCCGAACGCGCATGAATATCGAGAATGGGTGCAGATCGGCGGCCTGCTTGCCTATGGTCCGACAATTGATGGAATATGGCGCCGAGGCGCATATTTCGTCGAGAAGATCCTCAACGGGGCAAAGCCAAGTGATTTGCCCGTCGAAGGGCCGAGCGAATTCCATCTTGCCATCAACCTCAAAGCTGCCAAAGATATGGGCCTATCTGTTCCTCAGCATTTGACCGCGAGGGCTGACGAGTTGATTAAAGCGGACGTACGCTAAGCGCTCAGCGATGTCCGTTAATGACCACCCATTGCAGACCTCCCGGTTGAAGACCGGTAGCATTCCGATGTTCTCGAAGGTGAAGGCGCTCGGCATCGATATCCCTGCGACGCTGCGCGGCCGCGCCAACGAGGTGATTGAATAACGATCCTTCTGCGCTGCACGAGTCCGTTGTTGGGCCCTTTTCGGACCTGACAGACTTGGCTGATAATCCGGCTGAAGCGGGCATCAGGCGTGCAGTTTGAGGTCTGCTTCTGGCCGGTCGGCGCACACGGAATTTGTGTACCAATTCACATAAAATAAAGCCGGAATTGCGCGATTGCAAATACGCTTGCGCGGGGTCCGTCGCACGGTCCCCGCGCTTTTGGGCGCTCTCCAAAGGAGCCTGCCGACCGATTGCGGAGGGACCGCTCACAACTTCACGCGCCCGGACAGCGTCACGCGCCGCACGTCATTACTATCACGACAACTGCCAAGTTTACCTGTTCCGTTAACTTTTCATTAACTGGGTCCGCGCACCATCGATCCCGTTCTGAGGGGACACTGCGTCGCTTCTTGTCTTGTCGCCACGCAACGTCACCACGACGCGACCGTGCGTCAGCATCAAGCGCACGACCCTCACCAATCCCTCCCGCTGGTTTCCGGCGGCACGGCATCACGGCATGGTCAGCGTCACGGTTTTAGTAAGGTTTTACGGTTCAGACGCTATCGTTTCAGGAGCTTGCGCGTTTTCGGTCGCAATCGGTGTCTCGCAAGCGCACTGGGCATGTCTCGTCCAACATGCATCGCAACAAATCATCATTGATGAAGGGGGAACGCGATGTCCGCGCTCGATCCCGCCGCGATGCATGCTCTATCCGAGTTGTTCATCGCCTTAGCCGTGCTCGTTGGCTCCATTTGGCCAAACGGCGTTTTCGAGTAAGCGATTGGGGCGGGCAACAACGAGCGTTGCCCGCTTCAAACTAACCGGGCCGAAGCCGCCGCGCTTAACGGCCCGAAGGCGGGGGATAACCGCATCCGTCTATTGCTGATCGCTGCAAAGCTCTGCTCGATGCTCTCGCCGCCTAGACGGGCAGGCAAAGTGAGGAAGTCCCATGTTCACGCTGATCGGCATTGGCATGATAGTCGTAGTGGCCTTCCTCGCGAACAGAGAGCAGCACAAGGACACTAGCAGCACCGACGACTACATCCGACATACGCGGCAGGATATCACAGGCCTAAGATCAATCGCCCTAGATGTTCTACTTCCGGTTGTGGCCCCAAGCGGTCGACCCAGCATGTCCGCTAGACGTCTGTTCTCTGGGGTGAAGCGGACTCGACATACTCAACCTGAGTTCTTCCGCGTGTGACCCGAAGGCGACCTTAAACTCGTAACCAGCGAGAGGCTGATCGCAGCTTAGCAGAGTCCTTGGTGGGACTTAGCACAAGCGGCACGCTCCCCAGGATCCGCAGCAACCCGCGCAACCACCGAACCCCCAGCCACCATACCCCCAGTCATCGAACCCGATGTCGTCATAGAACCCGATGCTGAACCCGTAGCCGCCGCAACCGCAACCACGGAAGCCGCGGCAACCACGGAAGCCACCGCAACCACGAACGCCAACAAACCCACCACCACCGCAACCACGGACGCCAACAAACCCGCCACCACCGCAACCTCGGCCTCCAACAAACCCGCCGCCACCGCAACCTCGGCCGCCAACAAACCCACCACCACCGCAACCTCGGCCGCCGCCGCACCCGCCGCCACCATGGCCGCACCCGCAACCACCGCACCCGCGCGCTAGCTGCACGCCGCTGCCAAAGTTTTCTCTATCGAAAAGATGGAACGTGGCCAGACTGACGTCGGCCATTTCCTCTTCGCCAAGAAAGAAGCGCTGATTTGGCGAGGTATTGGATTGCGGGATATCGGCAGCGGGCATCGTGGATGCGGATGCACTACCCGCCAGCGAAAGACCCAGTAGACCATGCTACAAGTCGGCTCGGTCTTGGCGTTGGCGCCAAGGCTATGCAGGCGGCAGGTGATAGCATTGAGCACAGGATAGTCTGTCAGCCGAGCTTTCGGATGAACTCACCAAGCGCACCGAATGCGAAGCAAAAAGCCGAACATGACAAGATGTCAAAATGTTCGCGACACACATGATCGCAGACCACCAAAAGGATATCGCCGAATACAAGAAGGCATCCAAAAGTAAGGATGCTGCCGGAGAATATGCTTCCGGCCAGATAGATACGTTGCAAAAGCATTTGGAGACCGCAAAATCGTTGAAAGCCGGGAATACGCCGGGATTGCGTCGGCGGGACCGCGGCAACAAATGTTTGCCAGAACGCCGGGCGGAAGATCCCGGCGGACCATGTACGCAAAAATAAGAGACACGCGGCTGCCGGCGCTTGGGCGAGTTCGACTTCTTCGGCGAAGTGGTTGACGCGGGCGTTGAGACCGACGCGTACGGTCGCCGAGGCAGAGAGGAGGCGCGTAAGGCGTGCCAGCGGCTTCGGCGCCGGGTTCATGTGGACGTTCAAAATCGCATCAGCCTCGGGCACTCGAACAGTTCGGCCAGCCTTGATGCCCGCGCGCCTAAGACGAGACAAGCGGCGCTACACAACGAACATAACCGCAGAGGCCGTCGCGCGATTTCGGCGGGGCCTTGCCACCAGCGATCCTTACCAATTTCGCGAACTGAAGATCGCATTAGCCGCGGCGCTCGGGCGCTGCAACTTCCGCGCAAGCCCGCTGGATCGTGAGCCGCGGTCATTGCTCGGTTGCGACCGCGAGCCGGTCGAGGTGGTGATCGATCTTCGGTCGCAGCTGCTGAAGGGGATCGGGGGGAGCGCTTGTAGGCACCCATGGGCAGCGATTTAGGAGTCCGCTTCGACATGCTAAGTCCGCTGTTGCCAGATAGCCGACATGTTGTTGCAGAGCGGCGAAGCGACGCAAAGAAGCCAATTACGGACTTCCCTCGGAACCACCGGCGTCTTATTCTTACGCTGCAACCGCCATTAGTAACATCGGCGCGTAGGCAAGGAAACGATAGTTTGCGCTATTTGTTTGAGGATTTCGCTCTCGACACCGACCGACGTGAGTTGCGTCGGGCGGCTAACGTCGTCCAGACAGCGCCGCAGGTGTTTGATCTACTCGACTATTTGATCAGGCACAGAGACCGCGTCGTGAGCAAAGACGATCTCATCAACGCGGTTTGGAATGGACGCATTGTATCAGATGCTGCGCTGACGACCCGCCTGAATGCCGCTCGGACCGCAATCGGTGACGGCGGCGACAGGCAGCGCCTAATCAAGACATTTCCGCGTAAGGGCTTCCGCTTTGTTGGCACAGTGCACGAACTCGAAGGACGCACAATTGCGACGCATAGCGGCGCCGTGACGCCGACCCACGCTTCAGCCCCGCGTCTGTCCATGGTGGTGCTGCCGTTTGCGAATATTGGTGGCGATCCCGAGCAAGACTATTTCGTTGACGGCGTGACCGAGAGCCTGACCACAGACTTGTCGCGCATCAATGGCGCATTCGTGATTGGCCGACACACCGCATTTACGTTCAAAGGCAAAGCGGTTGATCTCAAGCAGATCGGACGCGAGTTAAACGTCCGCTACGTGCTGGAGGGCTCGGTGCAGCGTGGTGGCAACCGGCTTCGCGTGAATGTTCAGCTGATCGACGCCGAGACTGGCAAACACCTGTGGGCCGAACGGTTCGACAAGCCAGTCGCTGATCTATTCGATATGCAGGACGAAATCGTATCGAGGCTCGCTAACACGCTAAATACTCAACTTGTTGAAGCTGAGGCGCGGCGGGCGGAGCGTTCGCTGCATCCCGATGCGATGGATTTGATTTTCCAGGGCATGGCTTGCTTAAACAAGGGAAGGACTTCCGAGTATCTTGCGCAATCGCGCAGCTTTTTTGAACCAGCCTTGGCGCTCGATCCCAAAAATGTCGAAGCGCTGGTCGGATTGGCAGTTGTTGATGCGGCAGCTGTTGGCATGGCTTTGACCGTTGAGCGGGCCGCGCGTCTCGCAGCGGCTGAGACGGCCTTGATCATGGCTCTGTCCTTGGCCCCCCAGCACGCACGCGCCCACTGGCTTCTAGGAAACATCAAAATGTTCACAAACCGCGCGGCCCAAGGCATAGCTGAATGCGAGCAGGCATTGGCGCTGGATCGAAACCTAGCTAATGCGCACGCCTACATCGGTCGCGCCAAGTATCTTCTCGGTCGCGGCGAGGAGACTGAGGCCCATGTCCAAGAGGCACTCCGCCTCAGTCCTCGTGATACGGAGGCTTTTGTTTGGATGATCTTCGCGGGCTTCGCCAAGCTGCAGCTCGGCGCCGAACAGGAGGCGGTCGCACGGTTCCGTCGCTCGGTCGAGATCAACCAAAATCATCCACGCGCGCATATCTATCTTGCCACCGCGCTAGCGCGCCTCGGTCAGCTTGATGAGGCGCGATCCGCGGCCCAAGCAGGGCTTGCGCTCGACCCGACTTTCACCATCTCCCGCTTCCGCGCCAACGTGCCGAGCGACAATCCGACTTACCTCGCTGGACGCGAGCGCTTCTATGAGGGCATGCGCGTGGCCGGGGTGCCAGAGGGGTGATGTCGGATATGGGTCATTCGCGTCGATTTTGGCATGTCCGCAGCAGGTCCGGTTAGAGGGTAATCTCGGAAATTCCGATCGTCCGGTCTGAGAGCTCTTCTCCAACCGGCTGGGCTGTCTCGGTTCGCTCGTGGTTTCAGCCATCGTCACCGTCGCGCTACTTTTCCTGTTCGGAGCGCTAAGATTTTAAGGCCAGGCCGCTAAACCAAATGGGCGAGGGCGTGCTGTTGAAGAGAAGCCGCGTTGGCGCGCTCGGTTAGGCTTCTCCCGGCCCGGTGAAGATCGAGGTCGGTGGGATGCGCGGCACCGGCAGGGGGCGCTCGGCGCGCTGCGAGGCCTGGCCCGCGCGGCCCCCTTTCGCATCGTAACTCTCGGCGAGCTTCAGCAGGCGTCGCCTGGTAAAGGGGTCCGCTCTGTCTGCGAGGTCGCGCACGCGCTGTGCAAACCTTTAAAGAATTCCTGCTCGATATCACGCGCTTGGCGCTGCCGCTTTTCGGGCAATTCGGCACCGGCGCGAGGCCGCCGTCAAGGCTCGATTATAGTTTCGCATCTTATGCTGATTCTCCTTGAGACAGGCAGCCCCGCGGGCCTAACCTTTGATCGAGCGACCGTGCCGCCGAGCCGGACAAAAGCGTCAGAAAGGGCACGGTCCAGGCCGCCGAGACATGGCCGAGCAACACCATTCCAAGAACGGCCTGCGTGAACATCACGTAGACCTCCACCATGCGCCGGCCGAAGGCCGCCGCCGCATGGTGGCGCCGCCCGGGCGGAGCGGATCGTCGTTCTCGCCGTCGAGGCGCCGCAGCGCCGAGAGGATGTCGGCGAGCCTGATGGCGTGTCCCCTGTCGGGGATCTCGCGCAGCGCGGGACGGATTCGACGGCGTACATGTCGGACGCCCAGGACGACAGGATGACGCGTTTTTCCGAAGCCGAGAGGGTCTCGTTGTTCAGCACGTCGTCCGGAGACGCATAGTGCGCGGCGGGATGGAAGAGGGGATTGAGATCGCCGGAATTCGTTCTGACATTGGTCATCGTCGGCCTCCCTTCACTCCTTTCAATGGGCAGGTGTGATGGACGGCGGGCGCGAACCCTCCGTCGCCCTACAAGAAGCGCAGGACGGCTGTCCGAACCCGCCGGCCGGCGCACGAGCCGGACCCTTGAAGGCGTCTTGCACCGCTCTCGCGGCGAAAAATGAATTAGAAAAACGACAAGAGGTTTCAAGAGGACCGTCGGAAATTTTTTCGGGCCAACGTGATTTGGTCAACCCGGTGGCACAAGAATTCGCACGCTGCACCACTGCCATCTTGACAGCGGTTTCGCGCCGAATATTTTTGCGACGGGGAATTCGTTTTCCCGTTTCTCGCAGCTGAAAAGGACAAGAAGACCGTCAGGAGTGGCGACGATGCTCGATGAAGATTTTGCCCGTAGCCGTGCGCACCGCAACAACATCCACCGCTATCGCAGCCTGCTGAAGACCCGTCTCTCGGACCTCGAACGCCAGTTCATCGAACGGCGCCTCTCCGAGGAGACCGCATCGCTCGAGGCGCTGACTTCCGAAACCTTCCCCATCGCATTTGTCCTGCCTGAAAGGCCGAGCGCGGGGGTGGCGTCATGACCGATGTCAGGGACCTGCTGATCCGCGGCAGCGAGGAAGGTGATCGACCACTATCGACTGCTGCTGGCGAGCGCGAAGACAGAGCGGGAGCGCCAGCTCTACCTGAGCCGGATCGAGCGCGAGGAACGGCTTCTCGACCAGCTCCAGGGTGGGTTGCCGAACAGGGTGGCGGCGTGACTTCTCCGGACGGCGAGGATGGATTTGCGGGGTTCGACGTCGTGCTGAAGCGTCGCGGGCGGAGCCGATGGAAGTGGGCCGTCTGCACCGCCGCGGGCGAAGTCGTCATGTCCGGCTCGGAGTCCAGTCGCGCGGGCGCTAGGTACAAGGCCGAGCGCGCTCTCTTTCTCCTACTTTGCGCAAGCGCGTTCGTCAACGACGGGAAGAAGCCTGAAGAAGCGGCCGAGCTCGCCGGATATCACCCAAGTCGGTTTATAAGACAATGCGACTGCCAGCGGTCGCGGCTGCGATCTCGGAATCGATACAGCTTGACCTTGCGGTCGTAGGTGCCCCGCTTGCTTATCGAGTTGCGAAGTCGCTCCTCCAAGACACAAGCATTCGCGCCCGCGTCCGAGCCGATCTGTCGATCAAAGTTCTAGATCGGGCAGGGCACATCGCTCCAACTCGCAAGGATACGTCGTCACAACAGAAGGCGCTTTCTGAGATGTCGCGGGATGAGCTCGCCGCCTTCATTTGAGCTCCAACCATTTGACCCCAACCGTCTATAGTTGCGCCTCCAAGGCTGCCTTATCGATGACCGATCGAACGCGTATTATCTTGCAGCTATCGAATTCGTAGAAAACGTTCTCGTGAAAGGAAACTCGCCTGCTGTTTACTGGCAAGCCGAGAAAGACGCCTGTTGGAGAGCAATCGAACCGTAGCCGGCTTCCCAGGTGGGGATACTCACTAATCATTATTTCCACGTTGAAGCGAAGGTCGGGAATTGCCGCGTAATCCTGCTCCAGCATTTCTCGATACCCGGACAGGCCAAGGGGATTGTTGTTATGGACGACCTCGTCGGCGACGAACTTGCCCAAGCGTGACCAAGCTTGCTCATTCAGGCAGTCGATATAGTCGCGATAAATCTGCTTTAGATCCATTACTGAATAACCTTGGCGACCAGACCGTAGACGACGGCCGCGCCGTCTTGTAGGGAGCGACGCGGCCGAGAAGTAAACCTTACGAGAACCGAGCTTACTTCATGCTGCCTGGCGCCACCTTCGTGCCGCCCTGGTCGCTACCGGGGCCGGAGCCGCCTTGGCCGGACGCGTCGGGTTTCACCATTCTGCCTTTGGCCATGCCGTCCTTGCTCATGCCGGTGGTGCCCTTGGTCATCGAACCCTTCTCCGTGTTGTGCATGCCAGGCTTCTGCATGTTGCCGGACTGCGGAGCGGGGCCGGAAGTCTGAGCGAAGGCGGAGCCGCAGATGAGACCGAGGACGGCGGCAGCGATAATGATCTTCTCCATCGAATGCTCCTGTGTACGGGCCAACGAGAGCGCTGAAATCATGTTCCTATTGACTCGATGTTCCCGCTCTATTCTTGTGGACATTTCACAGGATGCCCATGCCTGACCTCAACTACATCCGCTTTGAGATCGAGCGCATGCGCGTGCAAGTAGGTCGCCAGCGCAAAGAGATCCTCCAGTTACGGCGTGCCGGGGTAGGGACCACCTCGGCGGAAGCTCTGCTAAGCCGAATGCAGGCCAAGGTCGATGGCCTTTGTTTGCAGCGGGATGAGATGAAGAAAACGCAGCCGCAGGAAACCCGTACGCGCGTTCTAGGAGGGCGGAAGTGGTAGTTGAACGACCGAAGTATTTCTCCGACATGCAGGATGTTCCGGAATTCCTGAAGTCACTCGACCAGACGCGGAGGCTGTCGACCCGTGAAGGTTGGTGTAGGGCGCACATCGAGGCCATCCAGGTTGCGATTGACCAGTATGCGGAAGCCGCTTTCGGCAACCGGGAGTTCTTCCTCAACAAGCCGCACAGCATCGGCCCGAGCCGAAGCAGGAGCGACATTCCTTAGCGCCGTTCTCTTTTATCACATCCCGTTCGCGCGCTGTTCGAGAACCGTTCTCAAAAATACAACCTGCAAAGGCGCTCGCGGTTGTGGGGGGCGTTGGGCTGTATTCACGGATGGAACCCATCTCCGGCCTCGAAGTTGGAGACTCGTTGAGTAAGGTAGGTAGACTGCCCGCCGCCGGCCCCAATACCGGCGGCGGTTTTTTGTGAGTAGCGTGAGTGACAAGGCGTACGAGACGCGCGATGCCGGGCTTCATCAAGCCCCAGCTTGCCACCCTCAAGATGAAAGCCCCTGCGGGCGAGGACTGGATTCACGAGATCAAGTACGACGGCTACCGCATCCAGCTTCACCTCGACGGTGACACCCACAAGGCCTTCACCCGCAACGGCCACGATTGGATTAAGCGCTTCTCCGTCATTGTCGGTGCCTTCGACCTTCCATACCAGGCCATCATCGACGGAGAGGTTGTGGTCATCCATGAAGGCCGTACCAACTTCTCCGAGCTACAGGCTGAACTCGCAGGCGGGCGGCAGGATCGTTTGCTGTACTACGCCTTCGACTTGCTATGGCTCGACGGCAAAGATTTAAGGAAAACGTCTCAGCTTGCCCGCAAGGAGTTGTTGAAGGAGCTGTTTGATACCCACGGCGTCGAAGCGCCCGCGCACTACAGCGACCACCTGATTGGCGACGGCCAAGAGATGTTCGAGCACGCGGCTCTGCTCAAATACGAGGGCATCATCTCGAAGCGCGTCGAAGCGCCGTACCGCTCCGACCGCAACGAAGGCTGGCTGAAAGTCAAAGCCGTCCAGCACGGCAAATTTCCTGTCGTCGGCTTCGTCAAAGACCCCTCAGGTGTCGCTGCCTTGTACCTCGGAAAGAAGGAGGGCAAAGAGCTGGTCTACATGGGCAAGGTCGGGACGGGGTGGTCTCGTACCGTCTCCAGCGAGATCCGCAAGAAGCTCGACACCGTCGTGAGCCCCAAGGCTAAGCTGACCAAACCGATCAGGAAGCCCAAGGCTACATGGGTCGAGCCGACGTTTTACGCCGATATCGAATTTCGAGACATCACCTCAGAAGGTCTATTGAGGGCGAGCTCGTTTAAGGGGTTGTCTCGGAAATAGGAGTGGCGAAAGCGCTACCCGCCAATTTGTTCGGTTGCTCGATCTTCAGCGGGTCACCGATCGGACGTGGGGCGGTCAATGGTGATCCCCCAGTCAGCTCGACGTCGCCAAGCAGACCGCGCGGCACTGTCGGCATGGTTCGAGCAGCGGAAGCGGTACCTCCGTTTCTGGGGGAAGACGAGATGGGGATCAGGGCCAGGACATCTGTTGGGATGCCAACTCAAAGGCCCGCTGGTTCACTGGCGGGCCTACCACCAATAAGCAACCCCTGCCGGTTTACGACAGGGGCTGCCGCGGATGGATGGCCTGAGGCTAGCGCCGGGGCGTCTAGGTGTCACGCCAAGGACCCGCTGAAAGTCAACGCCGCTCGGCGCCGCGCACAAATAAGCGACTTCTTAGGTCGCGTCGGGTTCGATCACGTGTACCAGGGCGGAATACACGTTTTGGTTTTAACAATTGTTCTGCAGTACGCATTGCGACCACCAGTCACGCTAGCGGTTCGCCAGCTTGACCGATCGAAAAGCGATCGCGCAAGCCGTGGTCCCCCGACACACGGGCTTTCTAACTCAACGATGCTGCGATATTTTAAAAGCCACGCCTCGGAGCGCAAACCGTAACCTGCCGAAATCTGCAGACCTATTGGCCGCCAAGGACGAGCTTCTTGCTGGTCGACGGATTGTCATTGGTGCTTCGGCTGGACCGCGCCTTAGCGGTAAGAAAGGCATCGTTCTTGGTCAGGGAGCGACGGCTACTCAGGTCAAGGTGCTCTTAGACGGTGCCAAGGGCTACGTGATTCTCCATGCGCGATACGTTGATCTATTCGAGGATCGATCCGCTACCGAGGGGGTCTAGAATGACCGAAATGAAGGCGCGGTACGTTGTTTGGTATGAGCGACCGGTAACCGGCCGGTTCACCGTACTGGATCTTTCACTAGATGTGCCTGCGATCGGAAAAGGCGGGAAGCCTCTGTCTGGCTTGTCGCACTCCACTGCTGAAGCAGAGTCCGATAGACTGAACGCTGCCCGCAGCCGACCGAGGGGCCCAGAAAGGGGATGGACGGAAAGGGGCAATTGAACCGCCGGGCCCCGATTGGGCAGGAGGCGCGCGACCGAACGCTCAGAATTCTCGCGTCATTGCCGGATGGGTCCGGTTCTTCACCTTGATCCAGTCTTTCGAGCGGCCGGCGCCATAACGCCGGTCGCGGCGTTTCGAGACCAGGCCCTCGAGGCCCATGCGGTAGGCGGCGGCGAATAGATCCGGACCGATCTCGGCAGCCTCGAACGGCGCGACGAATATGCCATCAGGCCGGCCGCGCAGCAGCCGCGCCAAATTGGTCTTGCGCATCGTCAATGGCAGCTGGCGCAGGTCCTCGCCGCCAAGCGCGAGGATGTCGAACGCATAGAGCTGAACCTCGTGATCATGCTTGCGCAAGTGCAGGGCATTGAAGTCCGAGGCGCCATCGACGCCGAGCACCACAGCCTCGCCGTCGATGGCGAACTGCTGCTCGCGGTTCTTCAGCGCGGCCTCGACGATCCAGGGGTATCGCTTGGTCCACGTGCGACCCGCCGTCTCGTCAGACTCACATTGCACCTCTAGTACAATGACCCAGGGGCACCCCTTATTATCGGCGCGAGGTGCGGTCCTTGCGGCAGTTGTTTGAGTCAATGCTGCCGGAAATGTATTCGACGTTGCTGGAGCAATGCCGCAAACGATCCGGGGCGCGGGGTGGCTGTGAGGTCAGTCGAAACCGATCGACACAGCCTGTGAGCCCGACTGCGCCAAGCGTCCCGTTCCTTCCTCACGTCTGACAATTCGTTGCGGAGCAGCTTGATAATTTGGCGCCGGGTGTCGATCTGCGCCTGTAGCAGAGCCATTTCTGCCCGTTCCCAGCCCGCAGCGTCTTGCCCCACTGACTCGCCGGAGGCATGTCCCTCGGCCGCTCCAAAGGCGTACACGCGGTGCAGCAGCAACTCGGCGGTGTCGATCTGGCCGATGTTCAAATTGCGGGATACCGGGGCAGCTTTCTTCAGCCTCAACATGGTGGACCTCGTTTTAGGTCACCCCCTTTGCAACCTCCCAGATCCGGCTTAACCATTCGTTAACCCTGGACCAGTGGCAGCGGCGCATCTTTGATCCTTAGGTCAATGTATCGTCTGGTGTGCGCCGACCGTTCCGACAAGAGACGTGCGCGTGGTTTCGCCGGCGAGATTTCTACGTGATGCCTCGATAGCGCGGCCAGGCCGCCCATCGCTCATGCATCGGCGATCTCGTCGGGCGAATTGATCTGCAATCGCGCGAGCAGCCTGGGCTTCCTGCTGTGAGACTTGCTTGGCGGTGCCGCCGAGCCTCCTCGCAATCTCCTTGTCACCAGATGTCAGCCTGAAGTCTCGCACGTTCGGTAGCCGCGCGACGGCCCCAATCCTCAGTCTCCCTTCCTCGTCGGCTATTTTGCGACCGCGCTTGTCATCGGCGCCTACGTCCCTCAGATCTGGCGCCTCTTGAGTGAGCAATGCTCCGCCGGAATCAGTGTGCGCGCGTACGCTCTATGGAAGTTGTCGTCAGCGCTCTTTCTCGGTCATTCGATCACCATAGGCGATGTGGTGCTCATGATGACACAGCTCGTGAACATAGTCGCGCTCGGGGTTATCCTGGTGCTTGCGCGGGGTTTCCGCAACCACATCTGCGCCGCACATGCGCGCCAGCTTCACGTCATACGAGAGTAGTTCTGGGCAACGCACAACGTCGCGACACTGGCTTCCAGCGCACCAAGCGGCCGAGCCGCAAGCTGGATAGGGTGACTAGCGCTTAGTCGAGAAAATCACCGATTGGTCATCGAATTCACTAGTCGGGAGCTGGCCTGCAGCCGCTGTTAGCTCTCCGATCAACATCGAGTTCGTCGCCACTACAGCTCGGTGGGAAGAGGGCCTGACTATCGCTGCGGTCGTGGCGGCAGCAAGGAGAACAACAGCTACCAATCCAGTGATCGTACGATGCTCGGTCATAGGAAATCTCCGTTCCCCACCCGACGGACGTAGGTCACGAGAGTCCTGCAAAGGTTCAACAACGCCGGACGGATCACGAGTTTTATAAGCGTCAGCGTGTTTGACTAGGGCAAGGCGCGGTACATGAATGGTGATCGAGCGGTTCGCACGACGGCGCGTTTGCCATTACCGGCCGACCGCGAACGGCTCGTCGAGGAGTGTTGGGCTTATTGCCCCATTGATCAGCGAAAGGGAGGATACCATGGTCCGTGACCTTTTGCTCCTCGTCGCCGTTTCGATTGTTATCTGGAGCGTCTTTGGAAATTCGCCACAGGACCCCGGCACCCGCGAGGTGAAACATCACTCTCCTTGAATGCCGCTCCGGATTTGCAGCGGACGTCTGAGTTCAGTCCGTATGTGAGGACAGAGCGCTGATAGTTCTGTCGCCCTGTGCCCAAGTCAGCACTCGCAGGCCAGTCTTGTATCTCCTACGCGCACTCTCGTGAGCCCGGCACGTTCTGCACAGGGTCAGCGGAGGATGGCTGTTGGGGTAGCTCCGGACCTCTCCCGCGGAGTAGCGGCACTTGTCGCTGTCGCAATTGGGGTTGTTGTTTGGATTATTCACATGGGCCCCGGTCAGGTCGCGATCTGCCTAAAGTGAACGAAGATTGTGACGAGTGCATGCATGGGAAAGACCTCACCGCGCCGAAAAGGCGGCTCCAGCGGTAGGGTCGCGAGCATGCTGGAGCCGCGCAGTTCACGATGTGCAAAGCGCTCCGGGACGAATTGGATCGGCGCGAAGCGTGATTCAAATGCTGTCGAGCGCCAGCGTTCCTATTGAAGACGTGTTGGGCGGGCTACCCCAAAATTTAATGTGGCAAGGTATCATTTGAGAGCGCGCGGACGCACCGAAAGCAGAGGGTGGTGCCAGTGCGCGTGACAAGCCGCGCGCTCGCGGCCCCGGCGTCCCGGCTCCTGTCCCAGGCCTCCCGGACGATTGGGGCCGTCGCGGCCGCGTCAGCGATCGAGCAGTGCGAGGACCATCAATGCCGGTGCAATCATCCCCAGCAGGATAATTAGCACGATGAACATTCGCTCGTTCACGGCGGCCTCCACCGGGCTAGAGACCTGAGGCGGGACGTCTAGGGTACTCCGACACAACACACAGGCGAAGAAAACGGCCCCGGCTGCAGGGGTTCAAGGGGGTAGACCAGGGCAGCCGGTTACGCAATACACAAAAAGCGCGGCCCGGCCATTCGATCAGTAAATTGCTACACAATCAAATCGTGAGTCGCATGGAGATCGGCGTGCCATGAGTGATCGTGGTGCGCATCTGAAATATCAATCCCGTCAGCATCCTGGACTGGCTCCGGCCCCTCGTGCGCAACAGCATGCTGACCATCTCCATAGGCTTTTCCATTTCCGTGGCTCAGCTGCTGAAGGTCATACATGCCTGAAGACGTATTGTCGGCGCCACTCTTAAAATGAAAGGAATCGCCAAGGTCGGTGCCAACCGCTGATTTGGCCTGATCTGCGTTGTCGGAAGAAGGCCCGCCCTTTCCTTCAGTCTTAATCTTCAATGCCGAATGTGCGTCGTTGGCAGAATTTACGGACGCCATTGGTATATCCTGCTCCGGTTTGCCAGTATCTAGATCAGCTGCCTGTGGATGCTGCGCGTGTTGCTTGCCGGCCGCGGAACCGTCTCCAAAAGTCTGCAAATCGCCGTGCGCTTGTCCGCGATTCGAATCTTCTCCCAGGGTCTCATGCTTGGCATGCCCCTTGGCGGCCATGGAGCCGTTGTCGGACTCATGCAGTGCCTTCTGCGATTGACCGTGATTTGAACTGTCTCCCGGGGCCTCATGCTTGGCATGCCCCTTGGCGGCCACGGAGCCGTTGTCGGACTCTTGGGGTGACTTCTCAGATTGACCATGATTTGAACCGTGTTCCGAGGCCTCATGCTTGGCGTGCCCCTTGGCAACTCCGGAGCCGTTGTCGGACTCATGCAAGGCTTTCTGCGATTGACCGTGATTTAAACCGTCTCCCGCGGCCTCATCCTTGGCGTGCCCCTTGGCAGCGCCGGAGCTGTGGTCGAACTTATGTAGCGTCTTCTGCGATTGACCGTGATTTAAATCGTCTCCCGGGGCCTCCCGCTTAGCGGCTTCGGAGCTGTTGTCGGAAGCGCGCAAATCGGATTGCGATCGACCCTGATTTGACCCGTTATCCCGGCCTGTCTGCGTTGGGTCACGCTGCGCGGCTTCGTTCGCGGCCGCCGCAACAACATCAACGGTCCCGGAGCCTGGGGGAATAAGAGTTTCTCGGTCACTGCCGCCATCCTCCGCATGGGCATTGCCGACATAAAGCTCGCTACCGTCTGTGGCGATTGTATCGCCTTGGGCGAACTTGAATGCGAACGCCCCATCGTACACGGCTGTGCCGCCGAAATTCGCGAAGCCGGGAAGTACGGATGCCGGTCCGTTGGCGTCGCTTGCGGTAGATGAAGTGACGATGTCATCGCTGAAATCGAACGCTTGCACGGCGTGGTTGGCACCATCGAGCTCGTAGATCAAGGCGGCGAAAGCTGCAACCATGAAGATGCTGTAGCTGCTCGAACCCGGCCTCGGCGCGTTCAGTGCTGCCTGCACAAATTGGCTCGCGGCAATCTCGGCCACAGGGTCGACGAGTTTGCCGGTCGGCGATGACGTCCCGGTTGCGGCGCCGGCGCGGTCCTTACTCGCGCCTCTGGCCGGGGTGCCACCTGATACTGCTTCCTTGCGGCTGATTTTAATGGTGACGACTTCCGCGCAGCCGTTCGCGGCCATGACCGTGAAACTTTCGGTTGCGGCGTGACCGGGCGAATCGTCCAACGCTGCCAGGATCGCAGCTGCCAGGATACTCATCGCGCCATAACGGCGCGACAGTGCCAGCGCGGCGAGCTCCGTCCGGCTGTGGATTCCGAGCTTCTGTCGCGCGTGGTCGATGTGAATCCTGACGATCTCCAGAGAGACACCGAGGACCCGAGCAATTTCACTGTCCGACAAACCTTCGGCGACGAGATCCATGATCGTCCGCTCGTTGACGGTCAAAACCGCCAGAACGTTATTGCCGAACGATGCGATTCCATTAGCTTCGTGACCGACCCTCGCCAGGTCTGACCCTGGTTTTTCCAGCCTCAGGGACTGGACCAGCGCTTCTGGTTGGGCGTTCATCGAAATCGCGCCGCAAGCACCGGTCGCCAGTGCCCTGGCAAGATCGCCGCAGGCGACAGTAGCAGTGAAGAACACCAGCCGGGAGGAAAGGGCTTCGTCATCCACGACGGCGAGAATGTCGGAGGCGGTTACATCGGTGAATCCGTCCTCCAGTAACACCACATCGGGCGTCAAACGGCGAATGGCCGCAAGGCAACTAGCTCCATCAAGACAGCACGCAACCACTTCGAAATCGGGCTGCGCTCCGAGCAGCGATGCAAAACCCTGCAGAACAATGGGACGTCGATCTGCTATCACAAGTCGAACGCGACGCATGGGCTTCCTTCGCTCGGCCTCGCAACACAACATGAGAAGCGGCGGTGTAACTCCGCTCGGTCGATTGCGTTCCAAATTGTCATAATGAATTCGTGCGGATGCTTCTGACGATGAGTCAATTAGTTCGTCGGGATAGCTCCATATGGCTCGCCCCCTTACGTCGCGCGCACGTCAGAGGTCGTGCCGCTCCAAGTGCGCACGGTGAGCAGGACTCTCTCCGATGTCGCTATTGCGCGAAAATTGCAGAAAAACAGGATCCCAGTCGACGACCCTTCACCGGCGCAAATCGATCTCGACTGCAATCCGGACGAGGTCGGAGTGATTTTTAGCGCCGAGCTTGGACTTCAGCATGGAGGTCGTGTTGGCAACGGTTTTATAGGAGATGCCGAGTTCGGACGCGACTTCTGAGATGCGGTCGCCACGACCCAAAAGCCTCAGGATCTCTAGTTCGCGTGGGCTCATCTGCGTCAAAGGGCTGGCCTTGATCGCCGCGCCCGCGAAGGTTGTCGCTTCCGTCAGACGCGGTGAGACGAAGCGCTCCCCGGCTGCAACCTTCCGGATGGCCTTGGCCAGGAGCCGAGGATCATCGCTCTTCGAGACATATCCCTGAATGCCCATCTCCACAGCGCGCACCACGAACGCCGGATCCTCACTCACGCTGAGCATGACTATTTTGGCGGCCGGATCATCCCTGCGGATTCGCCGGGTCAATTCGAAGCCGGTAAGATCGGGGAGGCTCACGTCAACCACGGTGACGTCGGGATGCTTCTGCAAGTACGCACGGTGGCCGTCCTTTGCATCGGAAGCCTCCAGGATCTCGACGGAAGGGTCCGACGTGAACAAAGCCCGGCAGCCGGTCACGACAACGGGATGGTCGTCGACGATCAATACCCTCATGTTGATCTGGTCCTCATTAGCACGCTGTCGCTTCCTCCAGTTGTGAAGAACGTCGCGAGCACTGTAATGGTTCAAATATCTGAGCGGGACGTCGGGCGAACCTACCGAAGGAGCACGAATTGCAGAAGATCTGGAATGTTCTTCTTTCGGCAGAGCCTGCTGTTTCCGATCACTTTGATGATCCTGAGCGCCCAGGAATCGGGGCACGCACGCGCCGTCGCGAGAGCCGTAAATGGAGCCCTTGAAGCTTCGCGCAATCCGGAGCAGACGCTGGACGCCTTTGGCAACCGGCTCGGGAAGCGAAACTCGAGGGCGACAATCTGCTGATCGAGATCGCGGATGATGTGCGCAAGACCCCCGGTATGAAATTCTGCCGCGGGTTGACCGGCATGTCCGAGCCTGTTCGGGCGCTCGACGGCAAGCTCCAATTTGCACGCGAAGACGAGCGCACCATCGTGCGCTGCACTCTGCCGATCGGTCACAAAGCAGACGTTCGCGGGACCTAAACGGGAGCAGAACCGGCGGTTCATACACCATTCAAGTCTCGGGGCCTAACGAGACCTGCCACCGGGGACAACTGTGAGGTGGACCATGTCGGGCTGGACTGCCGCGAGCGCCGCTTGGAGGACTTGCTGTCGCTCTATGCAGATCAGGCTACGCTTGATTGCTGCAGCGGAGAACGGTTCGTCGGCAGGCCGGCCTGCTTTGCTATTGGCCGGCCAAGCTACGTGGCGCAATTGAGGCCGCATTCGAACTGGACGAAGTCCATCGGGAGCCGGAATGCGTTCGGCTCGACTACCGAGATTATAACGGCAGCGCTGTGAGTACGAAATTCTGGTTCGACGCCGAAGGCAGTATCACCAGAACGCTTTGCGTACCTCTCCCCGGTGCGAGATCGAGGGCGGCCTAGCGATAGGGGACGAAGACAAGCGCACGATCGGGAAAAAGCGGCAATATTCTATCCTTGCTCAGGAACTTCAGCGCCGTGGTGAGGTTTTCGCTGCGTCGCATCTAGCGGCAAGGAGAACATGATGAAAAAATTGTTGCTGATGTCTGCGGCTGCCGCGCTGATCTCGACGGGCGCGATGGCACAGTCCACGGTCGTCACCACCACCACCGGCGCCGGCCACGCCGCCGCGGTGCAGATCGAGCCGGAATACCGCACTAAGATCCGGACCTACGTGACCGAACACAAGGTCCGTCCGGTGGAGACCCGCGAGAAGATCGTGATCGGCCAGCCGGTGCCGCGCGAGGTCGAGCTCGAGGCCGTCCCCGCCGACTGGGGTCCCTCGCTCACCAAGTATCGTTACGTCTACTCGGGCGAACGCGTGATGCTAGTCGATCCATCGACGCGCACGGTCGTCCAGGAGATCGACTGAGTCCTTCGAGGCGGGTCGCCCAAAAGGCGGCCCGCCTCGACGTCAATCCGGCCCCGCCGATACCCCATTCCTTCCTTGCGAGCGGCCGTCCATGCCCATCGGTCGATACTTCGTCTTTGTCGGCGCGCTGCTGCTGGCGCTGCTCTTCGCCGCCGACCGCTATCTGCCGGCTCCCGTCGAGCACGCGGCGGCGGCCGATCCTGACAGGACCATCATCCGGATAGCCTCGGCAAGAAGCCTTCCGGAGAAGATCATCTTTGACACGCGTCCGCGCACGGATGTTCCGATGATCGCGCAGGTCCATCCGGCCCGTGAAGAACCGTATCCGGTGCGCGAAGCCATGGCCTCCATGCCTGCAGCACCTACCGTCGAGATCAAGAAAGACCCGCCAACACGCCTCTCCGCAGCGTCCCGCCCGCATCCGAAGCGCTCGGCAAAGCCGTCGAAGAGAGCGGCCGAGCGGCAGCTTGCCTTCGATCGACACGACTCATTCACCGGTGGATGGTGGTGAGCCGGAAGGAAAAGGCCGCGCCTTGCAGAGCGCGGCCTCCATCGCGTCCGATCGACCGGTCACCAGTGGTGGTGGCGATGCCAGCGATGACGTACGACCGGATAGGAGCCGCGATAATAGGCGTAGGCGGGACGAACGACCCGGCGATAGCGATAGCCGTAGGAGACGGGCGCCGTGTAGTAGGTGGTGGTGTAGCCACCGCCCCAGCGATAAGGCTCGCCATAGCCATAGTCGTAGGTGTGTGGGCCGCCGTAATAGCCCGCGCCGTAGTAGCCGGGGCTGCCGTAATAGTCGTAGCCGGGTCCCCGGCCGTACGCCGAGGACGCAATCCCGCCGATCACGGCACCCGCAACCAGGCCGCCGGCGATACCCGGCCCCCAGCCGCCCCAACTGTCGTGGCCACCGACGCCAGACCGAGGGCGCCGACCGTCAGCGCCGACATTGCAATATTCTTCATCGGAACTCCTTTTAGATTGCGGATGCCCCGCCGATAACGGGAAAAATAGGCAATGGTTGCTGACCCGGCGACGAGGGCAATCGGAGCACCGCGCCGGGACAGCGTCGCTCGAAGCACCAAGCCTGGAGCAGCAACGGTCATTGCAGCCGAGTCAGGACCGGAATGCTGCGGCGCGAGAGAGGGACTACCGACGTGGCGAGGTTAACAATGTTGAATTCGCCGACGGACTTTTCTGCGCTAGGCTTCGCTCTCGCCTTTCTCGGGGGTCCGATGTTCGATCCGGCCACGACCGCGCTTCTGCGCGCCGTCCTCGACGATGTCTGCGCAGACATCTCGCGCTTCGAAACCGGCGCTCGCGCGCACGTCGCTTCCAGGATTCTGCAAGCCGTCGCCGAGGGCAACGTCGCGCTGGAAAACCTGAAGAAGGTCGGTCGCGAGACTTCGCGACGCGCCGACGATGTGGCGCTGATCAGGGGCGGGGCGTGAACTTCCAGGTCACGGTTCTCAAGATCCTGGTGAGCTATCCCGACGGCTTCGCCGTCATGGCGGACCTCAAGCGCGACATGGCCATCCTGGCCACCAGCGGGCGCGACTGGACCGAACGGACCAAGCGCCTCGCCGCACGCGTCCCCGATCTCGACATTTTCTCGCAGGCGCTGGTCGAGCGCCTGAACGGCGGATGGCGGATCACCGAGAACGGCCGGACGGTCCTCGACTTCATGGAAGCCAGGTCTTCCGAGCCGCAAGTGGAACGGGCCGACGCTCCCGTCGAGCGCCTCGCGGCCGTAGAGCCCGCGCCGCGACTTCTCGCCTCCATAAGGGCTGCCCGAAGCCGGCGCCTGCAGCGCCGCCGGGCGGCGCGCGAACGAGCACGGGCGAAGGCGTCCTGATACGTCCTTCGCCCACGATCGGGAAAAACCGGAAACTTTCGCAAGCGCGCCGAGTTGGCACCGACTGGTTGCGGCCCCGGAGCGCGTAGATGGTCGACGATGTCGTGTTGAAGATGGCCGCGGAGACCGCATGGACGGTGTACCGATTGAGGCGCCCCGATATCAATTCGCGAGATGACCGACGCTGTCTGCTGCAGCGTCACCTGCAGAGGAGATGGGAAGAGCGGCGGAGCGATTCCGAAGAGCTCGCAAGCTTGGGGATAGCCTATCTCGACCGGCTTCCCGACGAAGAATGCTGAGGGACATGAAGATGTTCGTCGCGCGGGTGGCCTGCGGAAGCACACAGCCCGGTTGGACGCTGCTCGCGATTTCCTTCCTGCTTTCGGCCGTTGTGGTGGTGATCATGCGCTTCGTTCTGGGAGCCTAGCCGATGCGGATCGCACAGCTTGCCCCCTTGGCCGAGAGCGTCCCACCGAGACTTTACGGTGGGACGGAGCGCGTGATTGCTTGGCTGGTGGATGAGCTCGTCGAGCTCGGACACGACGTCACCTTGTTCGCAAGCGGCGATTCGAGGACGAAGGCAAAGCTCTACCCAGTGTGGCCACGTGCTCTGCGATTGGGACGGATGGGCGTGGATCCCAACGCCGCCTGTGCGATGCTGGTCGAAGCTATCGCTGAACACGCTGCCGGCTTCGACCTGATCCACTCTCACGTCGACTGGCTGCCCCTTCCCGTGCTGAGCCGGACGGATGTCCCGTATCTCACGACGATGCATGGCCGCCTCGACCTTCCCGGGCTCCCCGACGTCATCGGAGCCTTTCCGAAAGCGCCTTTCGTCTCGATCTCCGACAACCAGCGCCGGCCGCTTCTGGAGGCGAACTGGATCGCTACGATCCAGCACGGTCTGCCGAAGGATCTCTTTCGGCCGTCCTATGAGCCTGGTTCGTACCTGGCCTTTCTTGGGCGGCTGACGGTCGACAAGGGCCCCGAAGACGCGATGCGCATCGCACGTGCTGCCGGGATGCCGCTGCGGATCGCCGCCAAGATACCGCGCGCGGAGACGGCTTACTTCAAGAAGAAGCTCGAACCGAACATCGACGGCGAGAAAATCGAGCTCGTCGGCGAAGTCGACGAGGCGCGGAAGCAACCGTTTCTCGCCGGCGCCGCGGCCCTGCTGTTTCCGATCGACTGGCCCGAGCCGTTCGGCCTAGTCATGATCGAGGCGATGGCCTGCGGGACGCCCGTCATCGCTTACCGCTCCGGCTCGGTGCCGGAAGTGGTGGAGGACGGCGTCACCGGCTTCGTCGTCGAGAACGCCGCGAAGGCGATCGAGGCTGTGAACGATCTCGGCCGTCTCGACAGAAGAGCCGTCCGCGCCCGGTTCGAGGAGCGCTTCGTCGCGAGCCGGATGGCGCGGGAGTACGAAAGCCGGTATCGCGAGTTGATCGCGCGCGTGACGCCGTCTCGAAGGTAGGCGCCCTCCGATGAGGAGGGCGGGCTCCGCAGGCTCCAAAGACGTCTTCTGAATTCGCTCGTCGCGAATCCTTCACTGAACTCCCAGAGTCGAGCGCTGCATCGGGAACAAGCGGAACCTCCTCGCGTTGTGGAGCGCGGCATCCGACCGGACGCCGACGTCGCTGGAGGAGATAGAAGATGAAAAGCGTTCTTGCCGTCGCCCTGCTTGGCGATGCCGTGATCGGCGGCGCTGCGTTCGCGCAATCCACGCAGCCGGCCGATCGCGCCGCTACCGCGACCACGGGCCAGCCGGCTCATGCGCAGATGGCTCTCAAGGGAAGCTGGCGCGCCTCGAAGCTGATGGGTCTGAACGTCTACAACGAGGCCAACGAGAAGCTAGGCGACATCAACGAACTGCTGGTCGACAAGAGCGGCAAGATCGAAGCCGTGGTGATCGGCGTCGGCGGCTTCCTGGGAATGGGCGAGCACGATATTGCGGTCTCCATGGACAAGTTGAAGTTCGTCGAGGAGCCGGTCCGGACCACCTCCAGCGGCAACTCGACTGCGCGTGACACGACCACCGGCGCCGCTTCCACGAACACCACCCATCGCAACACGAACGATTGGGTGCCTGACCACGCTGTCATGAATGGCAACAAGGAGCAGTTGAAGGCGCTGCCGCAGTTCAAATACTCAGACTACAATTAGGCAAGCAAACGCTCGCGGAACAGGGGCCCCACGGGCCCCTTTTTTGCGCATCCGCAACCACGGAAATCCAAAGAAAACGGCCCGCCCGGGTTCGCCGGACGGGCCGCTTTAGCGTCAATTCGCTCAGTGCATGTCAACCAGGAAACGCCACACGATCAATACGGGCGTGCGCTCCTCCAAACCTGTTCCGAACGATTACATCGGGGCAACGACGCCTGGTGTTTATTACTGTTCAGTGCAGACCTTCGTGGTCTTCACGGCGGACTCGGCTTCGGTCTTGGTCTTGTACACACCGTCTCCCACGACGGTGGTGGTCGTGGTCGTCGGCTTGGTGTCGACGACGGTGCACTTCTTGGTGGTCGCGTCGCGGACGATGTAGAACTCTGCGGCGCTGGCTGCCTGTGTGCCGAGGGCGAAAGCGGCAAGAGCGCCGCATACGATCAGCTTCTTCATGATGTCCTCCTCCAATGGCGTTAAGTAGTCACTGCCAACAACACGCCCAGTTAGAAGTTCCACTTATTCCCGAAAGATGATGGACGGCGTGCTATCGGCGCGGTCGCAGCGTGGCCATATTCGCAGTGAAACTCGAGATGGGAGCAGAGACCAATTACCGAATTATCCCGATTTGGAACTCGCCATGCCACCGCGTGTTATCGGGCGACCAAATTGGGAGGTTTTCAGATGAACAAACGTTTATTCTTAGCCACGACCGCCGCAGTCGCGATCGCAACGTCGGCTTTCGCGCAGTCGTCGCCCAGCACTTCGAGCTCGAATCCGCCAACGACGCAGCGGCAGGACTCCACATCCACGACGACGCCGTCATCATCGTCCACGACCCCGTCGTCCAGCTCGTCCGGGCAGACCACGAATCCTTCGACGAATTCCAGCACCGGCACCAACGCCACGGAGGCGCCGACCTCGCGCCAGGCCCAGACCAACCAGCCCGCGACGCCTTCGAACCAGGCGCAGACCAACCCTCCGTCGAACACGAACACCCAGTCGCAGAGCACCAATCCGCCCGCCTCGGGCACCAACCAGGCGCAGTCGCCGACGGGCAGCGGTTCAACCAACACGGCGCAGCAGCCAAACGACCGGCAGAACACGGCGGATCGCTCTTCGAACACCAACGTGAACGCGTCGGTGAACGTCAACGATCAACAGCGGACCCGCATCAGCGCGTCGATCTCGCGCCTGAACGTGCAGCCCCTCGCCAACGTGAACTTCTCGCTCTCGGTCGGCACCGTCGTGCCGCGCGACGTCCGTCTGCAGTCGCTGCCGACGGAGGTGGTCGAGATTGTGCCGCAGTATCGGGGCTACGACTTCGTCCTGGTGAAGGACGAGATCGTCATCGTAGAACCGTCCAGCTCCAAGATCGTGGCGGTCATGCCGTATTCGGGTCGCTCCACGGCTGCCGCCCCGGCACGCACCGAGCAGCGCAAGGTCACCTTCAGCGATCGCGACCGTGAGGTGATCCGCAAGCAGGCCAAGGCGCGCCAAGTCGAGCGCGAGCGCCGCACGACCGGCAGCACCGTCCGCACCGAGATCCGGACCGGCGAGCGTGTGCCCGAAGGCGTGGAGATCGAAGCGTTTTCGGAAGAAGTCTATCGGGATGCTCCGACCTTGCGCGAGTACCGATACATCAACCGGGACAGCCGCACCTATATCGTCGAACCTCATGAGCGTCGCATCATCGAAGAGATCGACTGATCTCGCCACGGAAAGGAGAACATCCATGAAGACTATCGTACTGGGACTGTTCGCCGCCTCCCTTCTGGGATCGGCTGCGATCGCCGCTCCGCTCAATCCGACCGCCCCAGGCCCGACCGGGCTTTCCTCTGGAACGAAGCAGGTCCGGCTCGTCTGCAACGAGTACGGGCGTTGTTTCCGGACCCGCGGTCCGCGCTACGTTCAGCGCTACTACGGCGACGACGACGCCTACGTCGCGCGCCGCAGCTACGGCTACTACGGCGGACCTGGTTACTACGACCGCGGCTACGGCTACTACGGCGGCGGGCCGAGCATCGGGTTCAGCTTCGGTACCCGGAGCTGGTGAGTAAGACAAGGGCCGCTCTCCGAGCGGCCCTTTCGCTGGTAATCTACGGTGAAAAGATGTCCGCTCTTGCGAAGCTGATAGTACAAAAAGAGCAATTGCTGGCGCGGCTCGAAGCCGATCCCCCCCGAACGAGCGCGCCGAAATCCAGGCACTGCTCACCGCTTTCAAGCTGCTGGAGCCACAGGGCGCTCCTCTGACGAGCGGCGAATAGCGAGACTCACTCAGCATTTGAGGCGATGACGATGATGCGATTAGTTGCCAACTTGACGGCGGGCTGTCTAGCCGTCGCCTATATCAATGGCGCCGAGGCCCGCTCCTCGTTCGGCAGAGGCCGCCGAGATTCAGCGCATTTCGGGCGGAGAAATGCTGGAAGTTGCGAAGACACTCGACCGGCTGTGGGAGGGCGGGCTCATCGAGCGGGAAACGCTGGACATAGGCATCGGCGCGCGGCGCAAAGATGGAGGAGCACAATTGCGACGCATCAGGTATAGGCGCAAAATGTCGAAGCCATAACGATTTCGTTTCAGCACCGGGATCTGTCGCGCGACGTGCCGTCGGCGGCCTGTCATCGGCGAGAGGCCAGGGTGGGTGCACCGGTAGGCGCCCGCGCCGGGTCCATCAGGCCAGCCTGCAATTCCGCGCGCCTCTCCGCCACAGCATGATCGAAAAGTTCGAGGGCCAGGGCAAAGGCAGCCAGGTCCTCTTGTTCGATGGCCCCCTCGTCGAAACAAGTGAGGGCTTCCTTGATGATGGCATCGACCTCGCGTTGAGTCGCCGCGAACTCGCTATCGGATTGGACGGCGCGAATCTCGGAAGCCGCGGCAAGGATCCGGTTGCGATGGACGGTGTTTTCGTCCCGTTCGTCCCGGTTGAGATAACGACGCAGCCATGCAGCGGCCGAACCAATGCCGGACAGCAGCAACAAGGCGAACCAAATGTAGTCGCTGTACTTGTCCAGGAATGTCCGTTCCGTGCCGTTGATGACGGCGGCGGCGCCGCGGTGCACGGACGGCTCGGCCTCCTTCTCGGTCTCCGGCTTGGTGATATGGGCGGCGCCGGCGGCATGCTGGGTGATGGTATCCCGGACCGCGAAAAGCTGCCGATAGAAGGCCGCCGCCTTGGCTTCGGAAAGCCCTTTTCTGGCCAGAATCAAGTGGCTGACAGCGATCGTATCGACCTTTTCCTCGGGCCATGCCGGTTTCGCGTTGAAGACGCTGGGCGGAATCTCCTCGGCCTCATAGCGCGAGTGCTTCAACGCGATGGCCTCAGATGCGTCGATCGGGAGGAACTTCGGCGTGCCGCGCGTGCGGGCTGTCGCCGCGATCGCGTCGGCTGTGATCTTGCTGTCGAGCGGCCCCACGGCCAGGTACGCTTCGATCGTGCGATCTTGCGCGAGTTTTTCGATCTCGTCCGTGCTGAACTGCGCCACGCCGACCTTGTCCGGCTCCACGCCGGACCCATCGAGGATAACCCGCAGGACCGACGCGTTTGCTGCGGTCCTGCCTATGACGCCGACCTTGCGTCCGGCGAGGTCAGCTATTTCAGCGATCTTTGTAGCGTTCTTCTTTTTCGCGACCTTGCCGCCTGGTCCGGAAAATGACCACAGGACGACGTAGTTCTTGCGCAGCACGGCGAGCGTCTGTGCGTCCGAAGGCATGCTCAGATCAGCGCGGCCGACCGCGAGCTCGGCCTTGCCATTGCCGAGCAGGGCGAGCGATTCGGCCGCGCCAGCGGTCGTTACCGGGGACAGCATCACGGTACGGCTTTCGTCGGCGAACGCCTCGGCCATGGCCTCTACCACCGCGTGGTCTTCGCTGCCGGTCGGTCCCACGGCGACCCGAAGCGTCGTGGGCTGCAGGACGTAATAGAGAGCTCCGCCAGCGGCCAGAAAGACCGCGAATCCAACGGCCAGGACCAGCAACAACGAGCGGGCCTTTCGCCGCTGAATATCTTGCCTGTTGCTGCCACTGGAGGAGGACATTTGCTCTCCGATGGTCCGCTTTCTGCACGTCCCGCGTCCCAGCTCTCTATCGGGAACTTGCGGATCTCCGAGCCGTTCCCGAACCGGCGCACTTCTTGGATGTATGGACAAGGGCGTCCACCCTAGAGGGCCGGTAGATCACGAAAGACAGAAAGAAGCCGAATTCGCGCGCTATCGCCAGCCGCGACCCTTCCCCCGACCCTTACCACGCCCAGCACCCCGCATTTGAACCGAGGGCCCGGTTTTGCCGACGAGAGCACATGCCGCCTCAGACCGGTCCGGAAGCGGTCGATGAGGACACACGGCGTCCGGAGGCCGGTCAGCTCCACGATCGCAGCGGGTCCAAGCTCGATGAGCGTCCCGAGCGGCATCCGCTCGAGGTCCAGGCCGGCAGTGGTGATGTTCTCGTCCAGGTCTCCCGCTCCGACCTTGAAGCCCGCATCCGAGAGGGAGGCGAAGAGTTCGGACGGGATCAGGTGAACCTGCCGGAGATTGGCTAGGCGGGGCTGGCGGCGGGCGAGATAGCGGTGCCGGACAAACGGGCCGGCGTGGGCGTCGCCTTCGACACCATGGCCTTCCACCAGCACGATCCGGTCCTGCGGCGGTTTGCTGAAGTGGTGACCGCGATCGGCGGCGACCGCGACCACGGTGCCCTCCAGGGAGAGCGCCTGCGGCATCAGGCCGCCCGGGCGCGAGCGCCGCTTCTGACGCAGGTAGCGCGTGATCTGCGGAAGGGCCATCGCGTTCAGGACCCGGTCGGCAGGGACACCGCCCTTCCGGGCCATCTCGACGCCCCAGTGCATGTGGTCGAGCTCGGGGATCGAGTGCGCGTCCGGATTGATGCTCAGCATGCAGCCGAAGTCGAGGGCGGCCTGGTGCCAGCGCCAATCCAAGTCGAGGCGCCACGGGTGGGCATCGATCTCGACCACGACGTCGTGCTTGGCGCAGGCGTGCAGCACCTTCTCGACATCGATTTCGTAGCCTGGACGCCGCGCAGCGGGAGCACGACGGGCCGTCGGAAAGCCTGGAAGCGGAGCGGCGCGACATCGACAAGCGGATCGAGGCCGAGGATCGGCGATGGGAAAGCGAGAGGGAGAAGCTGAAGGACGCCTTGCGCCGCGCGCGGGAATAGGCGGCAAGACCGGATTAACCGTCCCGAGTCCTTGGGCAACAAAATTTGCGTGACACCCTTGAAACTTTTTTCGGCCTTCCAAATTTCTTCGGCGTCGCCACTCCGGCGATCGGGACGCCGTCAGGGTCCCGCCACTCGAGACGGGCACCGGTCGTGTCCGGTGCCGCTCAACCATTTTGCTCCTTGGAGGATCTGGCTATGCGCACTGCAGATTTTTCGCCCCTGTTCCGGTCGGCCATCGGCTTCGACCGTCTTTTCGACCTGGCCGAAGCCGCCCAGCGCGCAGGCGAGGAAAGCTATCCCCCCTACAACATCGAACGCCTCGACGAGAACCGCTTCCAGATTTCCGTCGCGCTCGCCGGTTTCAAGCCGGACGAGGTCGATCTGACGGTCGAGCAGAACGTATTGACGCTCGAGAGCCGCAAGAGCGACAAGGAAGAGCGGACTTTCCTGCATCGCGGCATCTCGGCCCGCAACTTCAAGCGCCAGTTCACCCTCGCCGATCACGTAGAGGTCAAGGGCGCCAGCTTCGAGAACGGCCTGCTCGTCATTGACCTGCAGCGCGAAATCCCCGAGGCGAAAAAGCCGCGCCGCATCGCTATCAATGGCGTTGGACCCAATAACGTCGATCAGATCGAAGCCAAGGCGGCCTGACAACAACGGACATAGGCATGATCATAGCCGCGCGGGCGCGCCCCGCGCGGATCCCCCATAACGCGTCTCGGTTGGAGGTAGCCATGCGGCCGACGACTGCACTCGACGACAAGGTCATCGATCTCAACGCCGTCCTGCATCCCGGTACGGTATTCGAACATCCGCGGGACGTTGTCTCGCATCCCGCCCTCAGTCTCTCGGAGAAGCGCGCTATCCTGGCGTCATGGGCCTCGGACGCCTCCGCCATCGCGTCTTGCCCCTCGCTGCGGGCTCCCCAAGGTTTGAAGGCTCCCGTGACGATCGACGAGATCCTGGAGGCGCTTCGTGCGTTGGACGGTGGTCCTCGCAATCCGCCCGGCGGGAAGCCGATGCGTCTGCGGCCGGCCGATCGGGCTGCCGCCTAAACAGGGAAGACGATGCAGATCCCCGAAATGTCGCAAGACAAACCTGAAGCCATCGAACCGGATCTCGCGCGCGAACTGCAGCGGCAGGTCGCCGAGTGGAAGGCGATGCGGGCTCCGCTGCGGTCTCGCACCGCCTCTGGTGTGCAGGTCGAACGTCGGTTCAAACGCCGGCCTGTCATCTCCTCGCTTCAGGTCTGACGAACCGATGGCCACCGCCTTCGCTCGATCGGGCGGTCCCGAGGTGGCCGAAGGCAACGCTGCCTAGAAGGGGAAAGCGGCGCAATACGGCTATCGGACAGAAGGAGATGCTGATGCCGATCGCCGGCAAGAAGCCGGCGAAAACCCGCGCCCAAGTGGGATCGAGCGCCACGGAACGGCGCCACTCGCGAAACGGTCGCGACAGCGCAGGCGCCGCCGGCAAAGCGCAGCTGGCGCGATGCCCAACGGACCGCCGGAGAGCGCGAATTTATAGCGGAGATGGGGAAAAATGATGTCGCCGGCGAAACACGCTGCACCAAAGTTAGGGCTGGCTATGTGTCAGTAATTGAAAGAAGGTCCAATCATCTAAGGAACGGCCTTAAAGGGATTTCGCCACGTGAGCGCCTCGGAACCCGACGAACATTTCCCGTTCGGTGGCGGTGAAAATGGCGCCCTTATTCGTTCCCTCGATTGGTCGAACACCAGCTTGGGGCCGATCTTTGAGTGGCCAGAAAACCTGAAGACCACGGTCGGAATACTGCTGCGCTCACCCGTCCCCATCGTGCTCCTATGGGGACCGGACGGCATCATGATCTACAATGACGCCTACTCGATTTTTGCTGGAGGTCGCCATCCCTTCCTGTTTGGATCCAAGGTGCGGGAAGGTTGGCCTGAGGTGGCCGACTTCAACGACAACGTGATGAAGGTGGGCTTGGGGGGGGGCACGCTGTCTTACCGAAATCAAGAGCTGACGCTTCACCGCTCAGGCGTTCCTGAGCAGGTCTGGATGAACCTGGATTACAGCCCGGTGCTGGGGGAGAATGGCCGTCCGGAAGGCGTTCTCGCCGTGGTCGTGGAAACGACGCAACAGGTTTTAGCGGAGCGAGCGTTAGCGAAAGCCGAGGAGCGACTACGCCAGGCGCTGAACGCCTCCGGTATGGTGGGTACGTTCGCCTGGCATGTGCGGTCCGACACCTTCTATTCCGATGCTCGATTTGCGGGAATGTTCTCGGTCGATCCTGCCAAGGGAGACGAAGGCGCTCCGTTGTCGGACTACCTCGCGGGCATTCATCCAGAGGACGTTCGGCGGATCGCCGACGCTGTCAACCGCACCATCGTCACCGGAGAAAAGTATGTGCAGGAGTACCGGCTTTTGCGGAAGGACGGAAATATCCGCTGGGTCGAGGCTCGCGGCGAGTGCTTGTATGGTGAGGACGGCAAACCCGATCGCTTCGTCGGCGTCGTGGTGGACGTGACCAATCAGAAGAATGCACAAGAGCGTCAACGGTTGCTTGCTCGGGAAGCCGATCACCGAGTGAAGAACATCTTCGCCAATTTCCACTCGATGATTACGCTCAGTGTTCGGTCTGCCGGAAGCCCGAAGGAGATGGCTCACGCTCTTCGTGGTCGATTGGATGCGCTGTTGCGAGCTAAGGATCTCGTCCGTCCTGGCATCATGGGCACGGAGCACGAAAGCGAGCAGACGACGATGGACACGCTGGTGCGCACTGTGTTGCAGCCCTATGAAGATGGCTCGCCCGACCGCATCGTCCTGAGCGGACCTGATGTGCCTGTCGGAGCGAAGGCCGTGACAGGGCTCGCATTGGTGTTGCATGAGACTGCGACGAATGCGGTTAAGTACGGGGCTCTCTCTCGACCGGATGGTTCGATCCACGTCACATGGGCTGCGAGCGGTGATGACTTCCGCCTTGACTGGGACGAGAGCGGCGGTCCGGAGATCAATGTAAAACCGCATGCTCGCGGTTTTGGCAGTATTCTGACCGAGCGCAGCGTGACTGGCGAGCTTGGGGGCCGGATCGAGCACGACTGGCGGCGAAATGGCCTTAGGCTGAAGTTGAGCATACCATTGAAGCGCCTCGCGGCTTGAAGATGTTTACTCGCATCTCTATTCGGTCCGTCAGCGGTCTTCGCTCGGACACTCCGGGCAGGTCTCACCGTTTGAGTCGGATCCGCCCCCAACGGTCTGCATCTGATCCAGGATCGCGATCAGCTTGGTGATCGAGCATCGAGCGCACTCCGGTCATGCGTCGGTTCGATGGTGACGCCGGTGCATCAGGAAGACGCGGCGCAATACGCGACAGCGTGCTTCGACCGGAGGCTTGGATGACCTTTACCGTCGGCATCATCTCGGATAC
This sequence comes from Bradyrhizobium sp. 956_D2_N1_4, assembly GCF_052076025.1. NCBI lineage: Bacteria > Pseudomonadati > Pseudomonadota > Alphaproteobacteria > Hyphomicrobiales > Nitrobacteraceae > Bradyrhizobium > Bradyrhizobium sp. 956_D2_N1_4. The sequence continues at coordinate 8,648,124 of NZ_CP197237.1, forward strand.
GCACGGCCTGCTTAGGCCAGAGGCTCTTCGTTTTCCGGCCCATGTCGACCACATCATTCACGGCGGTGACATCGGCGACCCCGGAATCATCCCCACGCTGCGGAGAATTGCTCCTGTCACGGCAATCAGAGGGAACGTGGATACGGGCGAGTGGGCCACTGAATTTGCCGAAAACGAGTCGGTGCGGCTCGCCGGACGGCTGTTCTACGTTCTGCACGACCTCAATACCCTGCAGGTCAATCCTGCAGCTGAGGGCATCGATGTAATTGTTTCCGGCCACTCCCACGTGCCGAAGATCGCTACCGTCGAGGGCGCGCTTTATCTGAATCCTGGCAGTGCCGGACGCCGGCGCTTCAAGCTACCGATCACGCTTGCGAGCCTCGAAGTCACGCCCGACGGACTGAAACCGATCATCCACGATCTTGAGGTTGGATAGACCGCGGCGCCGCACGTCCAGTCAGGCGAGACTTTCGGTGCCGTTTCGGCCGCCTGGGCGTCGAGCCAGTCGCGGACCGATGGATGCGGTTCGGGCTTCATCGCCTCGGAGACCACATTGGTATTGAGCAAGATAATGGCACCTCATTGGACAATGGCGTTAAAAAGCTAGCAGAAATCTGACGTCCAAGAAGGCTGCTCGCGCCCGCCAAAAACTTGTCATAGGAGGGGCGTCTATTCGCCCATCCCGGTGACACAGTGCGGTTGTAGATCGGTTGATAGGGATAGACCGGAAATTTGCGGTTGAGAGCCAAACCGACGCGATTGACCTTAGCTAACCTTGCCGCACTGCCTGCCGACCTCAGCTGGTGGACTCTTAGCTGGCCCCAACCTCTAGCCGCTTTAAAACTTCGCAACCGTTCGCATCCCAAGGACGATGGCGTCCTTCAACGACACGCCCGGCATGGTCCCGGTCGGGTTGGTTGCACCACCACCGGGGCGGCGAATGTACTGGAAGTTAGGTTGCAATGTGAGGCCGGCGCGCACCTCATACTGATAGACGGCGGTCAACAGGCCTTCAGACGTCCGCACCGGCCAATTGGGTCCGTACCGAGACTGGAAGTCGTGGTCCAACGCCGTTGCCCATTGCGATACATGGGCGTAGGCGACGGCGACGCCGAACTTATCGTGCGGCCGCGTATCCGCGAGACCGACGAATTCAAATCCCCCGTCGGCGTAGACATCGATCAGGTTGCGGTCCGGTGGCGAGTACGACGCACGTGCGAACACGCCGATGCCGCGGTCGTCGTCGCCACGAACGCGGAAAATCTTCTGTTCGAAGACACCGTAGATCCCGTAGTCACCCCCGAACCTGGCCGGCGTTTCCGACGTCGCGGGGTCTGCGAGCGAAAGCCCACTTGTATCGAAGCGCTCGCTGTCAAAACTGCCAAGATGACGCCAGCCGCCTAGCTTGAGCTTGCCGTCGAGACCGGGATCGCCCTTCGTCGCATTCCACAGAAACTGAGCCTCAGTGAGCAGCAGCGGAGGATCGTTGACGCGAAAATTCAGCCCGTACCGGTCGCGAAGCTGCGGATCGTCGGAACCCGGGCCGGCGGGATTGCCGACGAAGACCGCTCCGATAAGGGTCAAATTGTCAGTCACATCAGCACGGAGCCGCGCGCCGACGGCTGCCAGTGGAGGTGAGGGGCCGCCGCTCGGCATATTCAAGGCGAAGATGCCGGGCCAACCGAGTGAGGCATTCGTGAACACGTCAGTGTATTTCGCGGTCGCAAACTCGGAATCGGCAGCAAGCTGCCCGGCGCGCAATGCGAGCTTGTCGTCGTTCCACTTCTTCTCGAACCACATTTCGTAGAGACGCGTGGTCGGAAGTGCCTCTATGCCGCTCACATCGAGGAAATTCAGCAACGACCCGCGCGAGAGGCCGCCCCCGTCGATCCGGAAGACGTTGGCATGAAACGTAAATCCGTTCAGCCCGACCATCTTCTGGAGATCGACGTCCATGGCAAAATTGATGCGATCTTCGTAGATCGCACTCTGCTTCGCGCCGCCCGAGGGATTGCCGAGTACCTCGCCGATATATGTCACGGCGAACTTGATGCCGTTTTTCTCGAAAGGATTTGGCAGAAGGCCGAGGGTCGATTCCTGCACCGTGCTCTCGCCGGTATCGGGATCGGATGGCTTCAGATCGTCGGTCTTCTTGTCTTCCTGCGCGAAGGCGCTCCCTGCAAGGCGCGCAACGAGCGTCAGTGCCAGCAGCCAAGCGCGCATCGTTTGACCTACCCCTCGGCCCGCATGTTGCAGTGTTCGGCGGGCCGCCACAAATCCTTTCGGCACCGCCGACCATCCTCGTGAGTTACAAAGTGTACACAGCCCGCAACCACCACCTTCTCGGATAGTCGTTTCGCAAGTGGAACCTTCGAGTTCCGCTACCGTTATCTCGCGCAGGTTTTCGGAAGATCAGATGGGATTGATGATGTCGGCGGCGACCGAAAAACGCAGTGACAAAGGCTCCAGCGGTTCGGCGCGCGAGCGCGCCGGAAAGCTCTTTGGCGACATCGCCAACCGCACATCCCAGGCCGCCGGCCGCGCACTGACCTTCATGATTGCCGCCGCCGTTGTGATCATTTGGGCGATCACTGGCCCGATCTTCCATTACTCCGACACGTGGCAATTGGTGATCAATACCGGCACTACGATCGTGACGTTCCTGATGGTCTTCCTGATCCAGAATTCCCAGAATCGCGATAGCGCGGCGATCCAGGTGAAGCTGGACGAGCTCGTCAGGGTGAGTGCCGTGCACAACTCGTTCGTCGGGATCGAGCACCTGACCGACGATGAGCTCGACGAAATACGCTCGAAATGCGAGGTCCGGGCCAAGGCCGAAAAAGCCGGAGAGCAGACCGTAGAGAGTGCCAGGAAGAAAGCGCGTCGCGCCGCGGACCTCGTCACCGAATGAACGGTGAAGCCGATCATGACCGCGGTATCCGACACAGCGCGGTTTCGAGGAATATTGACTGCGTTGTCGAGCTGGAAAAGGAAGAGGAACGAAAACTATCGAGGTTTCATAGGGCTTCTCACATGGTCGGATGGTTCGTCGGGACCATTGATTTCGTGATCCTTCAGCTCCTTCTCGTCGTCGGATGGGTCGTTTGGAATACCTACGGGTCCGCTCGCTTCGATGCTTACCCGTTCAATTTCCTGTCGGCGGTCCTCGCGCTCGAAGCCGTGCTTTTGACGTCCTTCGTTCTGATCCGCCAGAACGCCATGGATCAACGCTCCGAGCAGCGTAATCACCTCGATCTTCAGATCAACCTCCTGGCGGAGAAAGAGGCGACCAGCATTCTCCATAAGTTGGATGCCATCGCTGCGAAGTTCGGCGTGGAATTACCACAGGATCTCGAGGCCACAGAGCTTGCGAAGGATACCCAGGTGGAAAGCATTGCGCGCGATATACGCTCAAAGAACGACAAGACGTCCTTCTAACCTTTGGGTGAGGTGAAAGTCAGCTCTCTGGAGCTAGAAAGCTGAACGTGATGCCACCTCCGCGCAGCCAAAAAAGCAGCAAGGAAATCTAGGCACTGGGGGATCTGCCAATCAGGGGCACTCCAGGCGCTCTAATCCGCAATTGGATCGGCAGCCGGGAGCATTGGGGGCTGGAAAGCGAGCCGTGCCACGTTCGCCCTCTAACTGCAATCTCGAGCTTTGCTGAGCCGGCATTTTACGGAATTCCATTTCGGTACGGGATGTTTTATTGAAACAATCGGGGCGCGGACAAATTATCCGCTAGTCAGCAAAGCCTTAGGCCGGCGCGCCGCCGCGCTTCGGGGATTTCTCCGGGGGGGGGGCGCGCGCCAGCTTCGCTTCCTCGCGCCGGGCTATTTTGAGTAATCGCTTTGCCTCCACCCGGAGCGCCTCCGCACGGCGAACAAGCCGATCAGCGGCCGCGCGCAGCTCCTTGATGCGAAACTTGCGGATCTCGCTAGACGTCTCTGTGAGCTTGCCCGACAGATCGCCAGAAACCGGCCGCCGACGCCTTATTTCGCCAGGGAGGTCGTCTGACCGCGGGGTGGGGGTGTTTGAACGCATGGGCAAAGCTCCCAGCGGGTTTCTGTCGCGGTGCTGATCGCAGTTGGCGTGCTCGGGCTGTTGGCTGTCGTCATCGAGGCCCAACAGCACGAGCCGGGAGTCGAATAGGGGCGCCCAGGTTAGACCGGACTTCAGCTGGCGCGGGCCTGACCCGGCCGCCCCACTAGCCTGCTCAGAGCGCCCTCCTCTGCTCGCCTCGCATGTATCGTCCTCGGCGCGAGTTGGGTAAAGGCTCCTTTTAGGACAATAAGCATTCTGAAACTGCGTACTTATGACCACAGCTTAGAGCGTAAGGATCAGCCAGACCATTAGACCTGCCGTAGCGGCTTGAGCATGCTGGGAATGAGAATGATGGACCTGGTCATGGCTTCCCAATCACCGGCACCGTTGAACGTTCCGGAATGGGTTGTGGGTGACTGCTTGCGTTCACCTGGATTAATGCGGGTGCTCTCGATTTCCTTCATCATGCCGGTGCCTAGTCGGTTTCCACCGCGCGCCTGCAACAGGGCGAGTGTTTTTGAGAACCTGAGCATGTTCCTCCAAGAGGATGCGAAGACCGCGGTCATTGATGGCGAAAGCGCAGCGCCCAGAATGGACGCCAGTGCAACTCAGATCGATCGTCGCCTGTCACACCACTCAACGCTCGGTCTACTCGCCCCGCGCGCTGATTTCCCTTTCCGCCTCAAGCCAAAAATCCAAGTCCTTCCCAGCGGGGCGCCCAGCCTGCTCCCACAGCTCATAGGCGCGCGCCGTGATCTGGCGCCGCTGGGAAGATGGGAATAGCTTCTGCCTCAGTTGATCTGCGAAACGTCTAAGCCTGCTCGCGGTGCTCTCATCAGCGGTGCAGGCCGCTACGCGGGTAGCCAGTGCGATCTGGTGCTTCAGTTTTTTCCGGTCGTCCATGGTCGCCGCCTCCTTCCTCCTCTCGAGGGAGACGACTCCGGGGCCGCGCAATGGTTTCGAACGCAATCGCCCCGGGCCCAAATTGCGAGGGCTCCCTCTCCGCCACCTAACAATCAGCGCCGATTGATGCCCGGTAACATCGCCCAAGCGACAAGGCTGAAATTGCGCGGTTTTGAGGGATTGAGCTTCGCGTTACGGTAACAAACCCTAGCAATTTCAACGGTTCTGACCAGACTACGAATCTGAGGGTCGGACGTTCGAATCGTTCCGGGCGCGCCATTCCGCTACAAAACTGGGCACTCCAAAACCTCCCATTTCTGCGCCGGGCGAGATCATCGCGCCGCTGCTCATGTTCGTCACCGCGTAAGCCTGGAGCTGGTGACGGCCTTTCCGGCCGGCCTCGGCGGAGCGAAAAATCGCGTGGCATCGCCGAATGTGCGGCCGGTGCGCTTGGTCGGCCGCAGCGTCATGGCACCATGGCGAAGCAGTCGTGCCCATCTTTATCGGCCGTGTGGCGCCGGTTAGATTGAGGACTCGCCAGAGACGCGTGGACATGTCGGTGAATATGGAGATGACCCATGAAGCTCGCGCATGACGGAATCCAGCTGTCCTTCGATATTGCCGGCGCGGGACCGCTTCAATTCCTGTTCGTCCATGGCCTCGGCGGGGATCGCACGCATTTTGCGCCGCAGATGGAGTATTTCGCCCGTCAAGGTCGGGCATTGAATGCCGAGCTGCGGGGACATGGTGAGAGCGACAAGCCGCAACAGGCGTATTCGATTGAAAGCTTCGCAGATGATCTCGTCTTTCTGTGCAACCGACAGCAGATCACAAAGCCGATCATCGTGGGTCAAAGCATGGGTGGCAACATGGCGCTCGAAATCGCCGCCCGCTATCCGGACTTTCCTGCAGGCCTGGTGCTGCTCGACTCAGGGGTGCTCTTCCCTGCCTCGGCAGGGACGGTGTTCGCCGGGTATCTGGAGGGCTTAAGGGGCGCGAATTTTGCGGACGAGGTACGGAAAATCGTAGCGGACTCCTGTCTGCCGACCGACCGATGCCGCGCCCATGTTGAACAGACCTTTCTGGCGACGCCACAGCACGTGCTGGTGTCCACGTTCAAAAGTCTGTTTCCCTGGGATGTGCATCGGGCGCGTGAATGCGCCCAGGCGTGCCGGGTCCCGGTGCTCTACATCGAAGCGGCCCATCGGCTCGCGGATCTGGATCGTTTTGCGGAGCTGTGCCCGCAGCTGGTCACGGCCAAGGCCGTCGGCTCCGGACATTTCCTGTCGCTGGAGGTGCCGGAGCAGATCAACCCGATGATTGACCGGTTTATCTCGCTCTACGTGCGAAGACCCGGGTAAGCTTCGTCATCGGCCGTGACGCGCCGCGACCGGCGTCCGTCGGGAAGCCACAATGCGCTGCCGGGCAAGGACGAAACCCTTTGCAGGCCGGGTGAAGCCGGCCGGAAACAAACCAGGCCTAACTTTCCCCGAGCTTTCCCGTCCAACCCGATTCAAGGGAGGATTTTATGAAAGCAGCGCTCTTGGTCCTGTCGCTTCTTGGCCAGCCCACGATTCCGATTTCAGACCGTGTGCCCATCTTCAATGTGGAAGCCCTTTGCCGGGACGTTTCCGCCGACGACAAGGCCTCAGGGCTCACCCTGGCGCAGGACGCCGGCGAGTGCGTGCGTGACGAGACAATTGCGCAGCAACAGCTGAGCTCGACCTGGCTGACTGTTCCGGGCCCCGCGCGCGATAGTTGCGAAGGCGAGGCTGCTGCAGAGGGAATAGAAAGCTATGTCGATCTGCTCACCTGCCTGCAGATGGCAGGCTGGGCGAATCCGACTCCGCCGCCGAAGCCCCCGCTCAGGGGAGCGAGCAAGATGCGGAACGCCAAGAATGAGCTGCGGAACGAATTGAAGAATTAGCTGCGCAGGTGACAATGGGGACGAGAAGACGGCGGAGCAGCTTCTTGGCAGGTCGCGTATCATAGCGTGCGCGTTCGCCGGCAGCGGGGTCCTGCGAGCGATGCGACGAAGTTCCGGGCGCCGGGTGGCGGTCGCCATCAATGATGGGCCGACACGCCCTTGATGCATTGGGTCAACAGATCAACGCTGGCGAATTGGCTGACATCGCCCAGGCTGATCATGCCGACCATCCGCCTGCTCTTGTTGATCACGGGCAGCCTGCGGATTTTCAGCGTCTCCATGTGATGCACGGCTTTCGCCAGATCGTCGTCTTCCCGGCAGCAATGGATGCCTTCGGTCATCACGTCCCGCGCCGTCATGCGCGCGGCGTTGAAGTTCTTGCTCGCGAGGCCTTTGCAGACGATGTCGCGATCGGTCACCATCCCGATCAGATGGTCGTCATTGCCGATCGGAATGCAGCCGATGTCGTGCCCTTGCATCAACTTCGCGATCTCGGTGATCGGGGTGTCCGGGCTGACCCAATCGACACCCTTGTGCATCACATCCTTGACCTTCATGGAGGACCTCCGTTGCGAACGCAGCCCCCGTGACGCGATTATACTACGAACCGGGCGCGACCGCACGCGCGCCGCGACGAAGGCGCAGGAAAAATCATCCCGCTGCTATGCTGCGTCAACCGTGCGTGCTGAAGCGTCCATGCGGCGCATTGGCCGTCAGCCGTTCGAACTGTGCATGCGTCAGGTGAAGCAGCGTCTCATGGTCGCCGGCCTCGATATAGATCTCGGGCTGCGCCCGGATGCTGTCATCGACGATGAGATCGAGCCCGTAGCATCGGCCTACCGCCGGAACGGCTCCATGCGCGCAGTCCGCGAACAGCCTGTTGATCTCGGTTTCGTTCGCCATCACGAGATCCGCGCCGAGCTTCTCCTTCAAGTCCGGCAAGTTGAGACGGTGCGATGCCGGAACGATCGCGAGCATATAGCCGCCGTCATGGCGCAGCACGACGGCCTTGGCGAAACGATCGCCCGAGACGTGGCAGGCCTGCGCCGTGCGCGCGGATGACATGGTGAAAACGTGCGGGATCTCGACATACTGGATGTTCTCGGCAGCCAGGTATCGGTGGAGCGTGGGGGCAATGGTCATGGCGTAGCCTTTCGGATGGATATGCGAGCCATCCATCGTGAGGCTGCCCCGCCGCACGATGGGCGGCCGCGTGATTGCCGGATGCCAGCATAGGCCTCGCGCTCGAATGCGGCAATCGAGTCGGGGGTTCAGATCGTTCCGGGCGCGCCTTTCCGCTTCGTTTGCCGCCGATCGATTGTGGCTTTTGCTGCGCTTCTCGTGTCCTACGGGATCCTTGCCACAACGTTGGGCCGGTTCTCCCTGAGCCACGCGACGGCCTCGGGTCCATCGACGACGCACGCGAAGGTTTCCCAGGTCGGGTCCTCCAGGGATTCCGATTGCAATCGCTTCGCCGCATATTCGACGAGGTCGTGCAAGCCTTCGTAGCCTCGCCGGTGTTCGAGGGACTCTGCAATCGCCGTGCTGGTCCAGCCTCGTCGGGCCAGATCGACAATGCTCGGAGCGTCAGCCTCGCTGAACCACGGTGTGGCATCGAACTCGATGCAGCGGACATTATCGGCGGTGTGGCAAGTGGCGTGGATCATGGGGTTCCTCCGTTCGCCGGCTCAGTTTCACATCGCTGCCTCGCACGCTCTCAGACTTTGACCAGGTCCCCCAGCAGGTTCGCCGCCACCGTCAGCTTGGCAAGCGTCAGGCCGCTGGCCGCAATCTCCTCGACCGAGCGGCGGATACGCGCCGCTTCGGGGTGAGCCGCAAGCCACGTCTCGACGGCCTGCTGGCCGGACTGGCCGGTTGCCAGCATATCCGCGGCCAGTCTTCTCTCGGCGCTGGCGATCTGCTCGACGGCGCGATCGACCGCCATGCGTTCGAAATAATCATTTGCCGGCACGCTGCGCGCGGCGGCGATGATGCGGTCGAGACGGAAATTGGCTTCCGCAGCGAAGAAGGTTGCGGCAGCATCGCCGATGGCGCGGGAGGTGCGCTCGGCGACCGTCACGATATCGGGTGCCGCAATCAGAGGGTCGAGATCGGCGAGCTCGCCGGCGAGGCCGGCCGGGACGCCGGCATCGGTGAGTTCCTGGCGCCGCTTGCCGCGCGCGGCCTGCAGGTCCGGCGGCAGTGTGGTGTCGAGGGAGGCCGCGATCTCGCGGATACCCGGGCCAAAACGCCCGATGACCGCCTCGAGGCCGTCCTTGAAATCGACATTGCGCACGTACCAGACCATGCGGGAAATCAGGAGGTCCTGGACCGTCGCGTAGAGGCCGAGCTGCACCTGCCCGTCGATCCGGGTGTCGAGCGCGTCGATCGCGTCATTGAGCCGCCTGAGCTCGTAGATCGCGTCCACCGCCACCTGCGCCATGACGATGGTGGAGATATCGGCGTCGGTCTCGTCGGTCAGGCGGACGACACACGCCGGGCCGCCGCGGTTGATCACGGCATTGACGAGACTGGTCGCGATGATCTCGCGTCGCAGGCGATGGAGCTCGACCGCGGCCGGGAATTTATCGGGAACCTCGCGCGGAAAATACAGGGACAGTCTGCGAGCGAGGTAAGGATCATCAGGCACGCTGGTGAGGAGCAGGTCCTCGTAGAGCGTCAGCTTGGCGTAGGCGAGCAGCACGGCAAGCTCGGGCCGTGTCAGGGCCTGGCCGCGCCGTGTCCGCTCGGTGAGCGCTGCGTCGTCGGGCAAGAACTCCACGGCGCGGCTGAGCAGGCCGCGCTGCTCGAGCGACTGCATCAGGCGGGTGAGGAAGCCGGTCTCGGCCACGCCCTTGCGCTCGGCCAGCGAGAGCGCCAGCGTCTGCAGATAGTTGTTGCGCAGCACCAGCGTGCCGACCTCGTCGGTCATCGCGGCCAGCAGGCTGTTGCGATCGGCGAAGCTGAGGCGTCCCTCGCGTTCGGGGCGCGCCAGCGCGACCTTGATATTGACCTCGACGTCGGAGGTGTTGACGCCGGCCGAATTGTCGATGGCGTCGGTGTTGAGCTTGACGCCCTTCTGTGCCGCTTCGATGCGGCCGCGCTGGGTGACGCCGAGATTGGCGCCTTCGCCGATCACCCGGGCGCGAACGTCAGTGCCTGCGATGCGGATCGGATCGTTGGCGCGGTCGCCGGCCTGATCGTCGCTCTCTGCCGATGCGCGGATATAGGTGCCGATGCCGCCGAACCACAACAGGTCCGTGCGCGCTTTCAGGATCGCCGTCATCACCTCGAACGGCGTGGCCTGCTCCTTGTCGAGATCGAGCAGGCTGCGGACTTCCGGTGCGAGCGGGATCGCCTTGAGCGTGCGCGAGAACACGCCGCCGCCCTGCGAGATCAGCGACTTGTTGTAGTCCTGCCAGCTCGATCGCGGCAGGTCGAACAGACGCTTGCGCTCGGCGAAGCTGGTCGAAGGGTCGGGGGAGGGATCGATGAAGATGTCGCGATGATCGAACGCGGCCACGAGCCTTGTCGCCGGCGAGAGCAGCATGCCGTTGCCGAAGACGTCGCCGGACATGTCGCCGACGCCGGCAGCCGTGAACGGCATGGTCTGAATGTCGGTGCCGAGCTCACGGAAGTGGCGCTTGACCGCCTCCCAGGCGCCGCGCGCCGTGATCCCCATCTTCTTGTGGTCGTAGCCCTGGCTGCCGCCGGAGGCGAAGGCGTCGCCGAGCCAATGGTTCTTCTCGGCCGAGATCGCGTTGGCGACATCGGAGAAGGTGGCGGTGCCCTTGTCGGCGGCGACCACGAGGTAGGGGTCGTCGCCGTCATGGCGCACGGTGGAATCGGGCGGCACGACGGCGTCGCCGTCGAGATTGTCGGTGAGCTCGAGCAGCGAGCGCACGAAGATGCGATAGGCCGCGGTGCCTTCCGCGAGCCAGGCGTCGCGATTGGACGGTGGCGGCAGGCGCTTGGGCACGAAACCGCCCTTGGCGCCGACCGGCACGATCACGGCGTTCTTGACCTGCTGCGCCTTCACGAGACCCAGGATCTCGGTGCGGAAATCCTGCGGCCGGTCGGACCAGCGCAAGCCGCCGCGCGCGACCTTGCCGAAGCGCAGGTGAATGCCTTCGACCCGCGGCGAGGAGACGAAGATCTCGTAGAGAGGCCGCGGCGCCGGCAAATCGTCGATCCGCCGCGCGTCGAACTTGAAGGAGATGACCGGACGCGGATGTCCATCGTCGCCGATCTGCCAGAGATTGGTGCGGATGGTTGACTGCACCAGATTGGTGAAGCGGCGCAGGATGCGGTCTTCATCGAGCGAGGCGACGGATTTGAGCTGCTCCTCGATCTCGGCAAGGAGTGCCGTCTCGCGCGCCGAACGCTCGCGATCGGTAAGCACGAGGCGTGGATCGAGGCGGGTCTGGAACAGTGCGACGAGGGTGGCCGTGATCGCGGCGTTCTTGCGCAAGGTCTCCCACATGTAATCCTGGGTGAACGGAGCGCGGATCTGGTGCAGATAGCGCGACAGCGCCCGGATCGTCGAGACCTCGCGCCAGCCCAGCGCGGTGCGCAGGATCAGGGCGTTGTATCCGTCGGATTCGGCGCGATCTGTGACCACCGCCATGATCGAGGCTTCCAGGCGATGGCTGAATTCCGGGTTGATCTCGATCGGCTGGCCGTCGCTGGTCTCGATCGTCATCTCATGCAGCCAGACCGGCTCCGGCCTGTTGCCGGGCACGATCTGATAGGTGCGTTCGTCGACCACGCGCAGGCCGTGATTTTCGATCACCGGCACGCGGTAGGACAGCGATAGCGGTGCGGCGTCGGAGAACACCTTGAGGCCGAAGCGCCTGGGATCGTCCTCGCCCTTGTCGCGGTGCACCGAGATCGTCACCGGGCGTGCCGGCGTCAGCTTTTCGATGGTGGCGATGTCGGCGATGGCCTGCTCCGCCGTGAAAACCTCGGTATAGCCGCCGCTAAAGGCCTGGGCATAACGATTGGCGATCATGCGCGCCCGCATGCCGTCGGTCGACGCGGTGAGCGCGGCCTTGAGCTTGTCGGTCCAGGTCGCGGCAATGGCGCTGATGCCGGCTTCGAGCGCGGCGCGCTCGACGACGGGCGTTTTGCCTTCATAGCGTCCGATGATGAAGTGGACGCGCGCCAGCGCGCCTTCAGGGAACGATACGTAGGACGCCGACAGGGTCCCCTTGTAGACCTGCGACAGGAAGGCTCCGACGCGCGTGCGGACGTCGGTGTCGTATTTGTCGCGCGGAATGAAGGTGAGGATGGAGACGAAGCGATCGAACTTGTCGACCCGCGCCAGCGCCCGGACGCGCGGGCGCTCGTAGAGGATCAGGACCTCGATGACGAAGTTGTAGAGCGTGTCGACGTCGATCTGGAACAGCTCGTCACGCGGATAATCTTCGAGGATATGCATGAGCGCCTTGCCCGAATGGCCGTTCGGGTCGAAGCCGGCGCGCTGCAGCACCCGCGCAACCTTGTGGCGCACATAAGGGATCTGCCGCACCGAGCGGGTATAGGCGCCGGAGGTAAACAGGCCGACGACGCGCAATTCGCCCTCGAGCCGGCCGTCGGGTGCATAGAGCTTGATCCCCACATAATCCATCCGGATGCGCCGATGGACGAGGCTTGAGACATTGGCCTTGATGACGATCAGCAGCGTCGGCTCGTGCATGAACTCGCGGATTTCCGATGTCATCACCACCATTTCGTTGCCGCGTCGCAGGACTTTCACGTCGGGATCGCGCAGGATGCCGAGGCCTTCGCCGGTGGTGATGTCGTCCGACGCGTCGCTGTCGGGCGAGAAGCGATATTCGCGCACGCCGAGGAAGGTGAAATTGTCCGCGCAGAGCCATTGCAGGAACTGATTGGCTTCGGCGACCTCGTCGATCGGCAGCGGCGGCGGATTGGAAGCGAACGTCTTGATTGCCTCCTCGACGCGGTCACGCATGGCGCGCCAGTCGGTGACGCAGGCGCGGACGTTGTTCAATGCCCTGGTCAGTCCGTCGATCAGCTTCTGGCGATCGGCGTCGGCGTCCAGGCGGGTGATGTGGAGGTGAATCAGGCTTTCGCGAACGCCTCTTGCTCCCTCCGGCAGTGCTTCGCCGTAGAATCTCAGCAGCTTGCCCTCGGCATCGCGCTCGACGGCGATGATCGGGTGGGCGACGAGGGTGACTTCGATGCCCTGCTCGGCGAGTTCCGCCATCGTGGAGTCGTACAGGAAAGGCATGTTGTCGTTGAGAATCTCGAGCACGGAAATCTCGCGCCCGTTCGGCAACGTCGGATTGACCACGCGGATATCGGCGCTGCCCGACGTGCGCCGCTGCACATGCTCCCAGGCTTGCTCCGCCAGGACGGCAAGCGAGGCGGCATCGTAATTGTCGAGATCCTCGATATTGCTGTAGCCGAACAGGGGCTCGGCAAAGGCCCGCGGGCTCTTGCCCGGCGGCACGCTGCCGGCTGCATCGCGGATCAGGGTTGCCCGGGCCTTGTCGTCACGCCACGCCATCATGTCCTCCATTTGCCGCGCCGTCCGACCGCAGTCGCGATCCTCAGCCTAATTCTGGAGTGCATCTCGTCGAGCACCGCGATCGAGTGGATACGCAAGATCCTCGGTCTCGTGCGTCGGCGACTTCCGGCGACAATACTACGATCCCGGAGCGAAAGGCGCACGCTGTTGTGAGGCGTGCCGAAATTCCCGACGGCAGCGGCGCTGACGGCCGCCGAATCATTGAGGCGAGAAAAATCACGAGCAATTTCAAATCTGTATGAGCTCGTGGTTTTATTCTGAATGGCGCGCTGGAGCTCCGTTCCGATTGCGCTGCAGCGGGCTCTAGTGAGTGCGGGTCAGCTCCACGCCATCGACCACCATTTTCCAGGTTCCCGCTTCCCGGTGAGGCGGCGTCGACACCTCGAATGTCGTCGAGAGGAATGCAATGCCGACGACGAAATGATCGCCCTCGAACTGCCGCAGCGGAGCGTTGATCGACGTCGTGGTGGTCGCGCCAGCCCGGTTCAAAACCGGACTCGCCGATGCAGCGCGGCGCATCGGCACGCGCGTTAACAGATTGTTCATTGAGCACGGCGCGCCAGCCGTAACCGCCGGTTAACCATGGATATTTACGGTGTAGCAAGCCTCTGAACCGGGGCTGTCAGTTGATTTCGAGTCCAACCTTATGGCGTTCGGTCGAAGCGCATCTCCGCGAAGCATCGCCCCGACGGAGCCTGCGGCTTCGTGGGAAGCGCCGCGGGCTGCGACGGCGAAGCCTGACAGCGCTGCTCCTGCGCTGATCAAGGGATCGCTGACCGTCACCGGTGCGCTCTCCTTCCTGCGCGAGAATGGCCGGCGCATCCTGACGCTGGCGCTGGCGCTGTTCGCCCTGGGCGTCATTGTCCTGATGGTCTTGCCGGTCCGGTATGCCGCGACGGCCCTGGTCGTCGTCGATCCCCGCGAGCTGCGCGTCACCTCGGAGCAGGACGTACTGCCGGGCATCGGCCAGGATGCCGCGGCACTTCAGAGCCAGATCGAGATCGCCAAATCGGACGGCTTTCTCCGCCCCCTGATCGAGCAGCTCAAGATCGCCGACGACCAGGACATCGCGGGCGGTTATACCGACATGACGCGCCTGCTCGAAAAATTCCGCAACCGTCTCGATATCTCGCGCCGCGGACTGACCTACGTCATTGCGATTTCATTCACCTCGAACAATGCGGAACGGGCCGCGCATTACGCCAATGCCATCGCCGAGGCGTTCGTCGCGAGCCAAGGCCGTGTCCGCACCGAGGCGACGGACGAGGCGGCCGACTGGCTCAAGGACCGGCTGAAGGCATTGAACGAGCGCCTGCGCGTATCGGAAGATGCCGTTGCCGCCTTCAGGTTCGAGCACAAGATCCTCAATGCCGGCAAGGATTCCACGACCCAGCAATTGCGGGTGACCGATCTCAACCAGCAGGTCTCCGCCGCTCGCGCGCGCACCGAGGAAGCCAGGGCGCGTTACGAGCAGGTGCAGCGCGATCTCAAGGCCAATGTCGAAGGTCCGGTGAAGCAGGACCTCCTGAGCATGCTGCGCGCGCAGCGCTCGACCCTGAACGATCAGATCGCGCAGAAGAAAGCGGTGTACGGCGACCGCCATCCCGACCTCGCGATCTCCTACAGCCAGCTGGCTGATCTCAACAGGCAGATCGAGGTCGAGCGGAAGAAGAACATCGACACGGCGAAGTCCGAATATGAGGCTCAGCTCGAGCAGCAGAACGCGCTAGAAAAGCAGCTCAGGGCGGTCGAGACCCAGATGCTAGTCGACGGCCAGGCGCTCGTGAAGCTGCAGGAGCTGCAGCGTGACGCCGATGCCAACAAGAACATCTACGAGCAGTTCCTGTCGCGGTTCAAGACGACCAACGAGCAGCGCCAGCTGCAGAGCTCCCAGACCAAGATCGCCTCGCTCGCGATTCCGCCGATGCGCTCGACGCGTCCGCCCCTCGCCTTGCTGCTCGCGGCGCTCGCGATCGGATCGATCCTGACCTCGACGGCCGCCGTTGCGGCGATGGGAAGCATGTCCGACGGGCCCGCGCCTGCCGAGGCTGCCGCTCAAACTCCTGCTCAAACTCTTGCGCGTGCGGAAGCGGCGGACACGCAAGTCCAGCGTCCGGCTCCGGCTGCGCGCCAGCCCGAGGCGATGCCGAACCTGCCTGTCTGGGCCCGCATTCCCGATCTGGCGCCTGGCGCCGTGGCCAACACTGTGTGGCAAAGGCCGATCACTGCCTCGGCCGAGCTCGATCTCGGCGCATATCTGCGTCCGCTTCTCGAGCGAATCGATCGCGCGCCGGTGCGTGGCTGCAAGGTCGCCCTCGTGTTGTCGGTCGGCAAAGGTGCCGGCGGCAACACCGTTGCGCGCTCGCTCAATCGCGCGGCGGTGAATCGGGGCATGATGAGCGTGCTGATCCGGCTCCAGCCGGAATTTGCCGGTCACCAGCCTCCGGTGACCGAATGGCAGGACGGCTCGACCACGGCGGGGCTGCAGTCGATCGACGAGTTGCTGAGCGCCGGCAGAAAAGCCGATGCGCGGCCCGAGGACGATATTCGCTCGGAGTTCGATCTGATCGTCGTCCATGCGAGCAATCTCGCACTTCAGCCCGACGCCATCGCGCTGGCCGCGCACGCGGATCTGATCATCCCGGTGGTGCGCGCCGGCGAGCTCGGTTCGGCGGCGATGCGGCGGGTGACCGCTGCGCTGTCGAGATATGGCACCGTGCCGACCGGTCTCGTCGTCAATCACGCGCCGGCGGGTTCGGTGGCGCCTCACCCTGAGGGCAGCGCGTTGAGCCAGGCGGTTTGACGATGCCGACCGGTGGCAAGGCTGCGGCTCATGCCCGAGGCGCAGCACGCAAGCGCACCTGTAATCTGCTTCACACGCAAACGCGCCCAATGACGCTAGATGAACTAGGGCCCGCCTCCGCGCGGCCCGGTTCGGAGCTGGCGATGATGGCTGCACTGGCAAAGGCGATATCCCGCGCGACGAGAACCAACGTTGATGTTGAAACCGTAAAGGTGCTCGTGATCTTCTCGGGCGCAGGCCTGCTGCTCTCTCTCGTGGCCGCGATGATCTACGGACAGGCCCTCAACGCCGCCTTGTTCTGAGATCGCGCGAGTTGATCCCCAGGAGCCCGTCCAAAGCGGGCCTCTCGAAGGATCGGCCTTGCATTCGGGCCGTCATTGACGCCGCGAGGCGGCGACCGCAGGATGCAGCGTCTCCACCAATGCGCGACTAACTCGGGCCGGGATTGCGGCGATGACCTGTCAAGCTCACTCCGTAACGCTGGTGCTCATTGCCCGAATACCGCCCGAGGGTATCGAGGCCTTCCGCGCCTACGAGGATGCCGTCCTGCCGCTACTCGCTGCGTTCAACGGGCGTGTGGAGCGTCGTCTTCGAAATCCGGATGGCACGATCGAGGTGCACATCGTCAGCTTCGCATCCGATGCGGACTTTCAGGACTACCGCAATGATCCCCGGCGCCTTGCGCAAGCCGGGTTGTTGGAAAAATCATCCGCGAAGCTGGAATTGCTTTCGATGGCGGACGTCTCGCAATGGCCGGTGACATCGGCGCAGGGATGGTCGACGGCGCAATGACCGAGATGTAACCGGGCGCGCCGGGCATCATCGAACTGTCATCGCTTCGTCATGCGCGCTCTATGGATCGCTGCTCCCTTCGCCGCGCATCGTGGGGGCTGATATGCATCTGAATGAGACAATGTCGTCCGACCGCCGGTCGATCCTGAAGGGCCTCGCGGCCATAGCCGTCACATCCCTGGCGGCACCGGCCATGGCAGCCGACGGGCTGCTGGCACAGCCGACCGGAGCGGCGGCCGCCATCGCCACCGACAATGCCTATTGGACGGCGGTGAAGGGGCTCTATGCCGTGACGCCGGATGTCGTCAATCTGGAGAACGGCTTTTGGGGCATCATGGCCGAGCCGGTGAGGCGCGAGTTCATTCGCCAGACCGACATGGTCAACTATCAGAACACCTACTACGCGCGGCAGCGCGCGGGTGCGGATTTCGAGGCCGTGCGCATCAAGGTGGCCCAGGCGGTCGGCGCGGCGCCCGAGGAGATCGCGCTCACCCGCGGCGCGACCGAAGCGCTGCAGCTCCTGATCGGCGGCTACAACAAGCTGAAGCCCGGCGACAGCGTGCTCTACGCCGACCTCGACTACGATTCGATGCAGTACGCGATGAACGCGCTTAAGGCGCGTCGCGGTGTCGACGTGGTCAGGTTCGATGTGCCGGAGCCGGCCACCCGCCAGGCCGTGCTCGACGCCTATGCCCGTGCCCTCGAGGCGAATCCCAGGACCAGGCTCCTCCTCCTCACCCATGTCAGCCATCGCACCGGCCTCGTCATGCCGGTCGCCGAGATCGCCCGCATGGCCAGGGCCAAGGGCATCGACACCATCGTCGACGCCGCGCATTCCTGGGGGCAGATCGACTTCCGGGTGGGCGAGCTCGACGTCGATTTCGTCGGCTTCAATCTGCATAAATGGATCGGCGCGCCGCTCGGCGTGGGCTTCCTCTACATCAGGAAGGATCGCCTCGCCGACATCGATCGTGACATGGGCGACGAGGACTTTGCGGAGACCGATATCCGCTCGCGAGTTCATACCGGCACGGTCAATTTCGCTACGGTCCTGACGGTGCCAGCGGCCGTAGCGCTCCATCAGCAGATCGGCGCGGCGGCGAAACAGGCTCGCCTCCGCTATTTGCGTGATTACTGGGTGAGCCGCGCCCGCGGATTCAAGGACATCGAGATCCTGACGCCGGACGAGGTCGGCTCATATGGCGCGATCACGTCCTTCCGTCTCGCCGGCAAGACCAGCAAGGCGGACAACGACGCTATCGTCGTGAAGCTGAGGGACAGCCACAAGGTCATGACGGTGCGCCGGGCGGGCGTTGCCAAAGGCCAATGCATCCGCGTGACGCCGGCGCTCTTTACCGACGAGGCCGATCTCGACCGCCTCGTCGAGGCGCTCGCCGTCGTCACCGGTACGAAGACGGGGTGAAGCCGGCGTGCGGCGGGCGCAAGGGCTATTTAGCTGCCGACTCTGACCCAGGCTTGCGCCTTCCTCCGCCATTCCTCGTCGAAGCGAGCGATGATGTCCTTTGCCGCATCCTGAGACAGAAGCCGTTCGATGGCGGACGTCCTGACCTCGTCGATGTCAGGAATGCCGGTGTATCCGAGATTGGTAAGCCGCGTGGCAAAAGGCGGATGCGTCGCGTCCGGATCGTGCTCACGCGTCAGACCGGCGATGGCAGCTGCGGCCATCGGCTCCGGCGCCCTGATGTCACCAAGCTGCTCGAAGACGCGCTCGAGGGGCGGGCGCGGTGCATTGATTGCGCCGAGCACTTCCTTCTCCAGAGGAGCGTATACGAGATCGGTGAGACGTGTTCCGCACGCTTCCGTCAGTACCAGAGCGCGCGCCATCTCGGCACGTCCAACCTGTTCGGCCGCGCCGAGATCGGCGTAAAGCTCGTTCTCCCGCGACAGCGCGCGATATTCCTTGTCGAGCCATTCGATCATGGAACGGAGCAGGGCCCGGGCAATGCGCCCGGTGACGGTTCGGTCCGGATCGGCGTAGAAGAGGACATTCTCCGAAGCCGCGATGAAATCCGCGAGGTTGATGCTTCCCGAGGTGTGCCGAAGCCGGGCATGTGCCACCTCATGGGCGATGACGGCGCGAAGTGCACGCTCATCCAGGACGATCAGCAATGGCAAGCCGACGGTCATCGTGACGTGTCGCCCGAACAGGCCTGCATATCGGCTCACCTCCCCGATCGAAGCGTTGAAGTCGGTGTCGATCCGCAAGCTGCGGCTTGATCGGGCAACGCTGCGATCGAGCTCCTTCCACATTGCCCAGAGGCCTGGAGCGGCATCCTCGTTCGCCTCGAAACTCCCATGCTTTCGCAAGGGCAGGAGCAGGAGGCCAATTGCGAGCGCCACCGCGGCCACGAATATGGAGAACACGATCGGTGCTGTGGCCAGCGTCGTGATCGTGTAGCGATCGAGGGCCCTCAGCCAAATGGCCAGGATCACGCAGGCCAGCGCCACGGCGGGAAGAACGGCGTAGCGACCGAGACGCAGGATGGTCTTCAGAACAACGCGTCTCATCCCCGCTTTGACACCGGAATGATTCGAATCAGGCCTTGCCACATGAGCCGTTGCTCTGATGTAAGCTGGCGACGTCGGCGCGGCCCTGGCTTTCCGTGACCTGGATCAGCGTGATCGCGCCGGGTGTCACGATTCCCATCTGCGGCTGGGCGGAGAGATAGGTCGTGCTGCCGGCGCGTAGATCGAGGCTCACCTTCTCGCTTCCCTGCCCGAACAGATTGCTGCTCAGCGGCAAATTGTTGACGGCAACCTCGTGGCGACCTGGAGGCAGGTCGCACGCCACGGACCCCGCGGCTTGACTGCCGCCAATCACGCGTCCATCGACGGCATAGTTGGGCTGGACAGCAAATCCCAGGGCCGACGTGCGATAGACCACCAAGCGTGCAGTATTCGACTTGACGTTGTCAGTCAGCGCCGCGCCGCCCAGCGGCCCCGATGCGCACCCCGCAAGCAACGTAGCCACGACAAAAGCTCCCAGACAACCACCACGCATTTTCGCCCCTGATAGATTCCAAATCCCCGGCGGCATCATTGTCAGGGTAGTGGGCGAAGTCAATCGCGACCTCAAGTCGAGCCATCGCAGATCGCGTCAACGCATTGGAGCCTCCTCCCGGACGATCCGCGCACCCTCACGCCGTGGCGAGCGCCGGCTGCACCGGCCGCCGGCCGATCATCAGCGACAGCATGGCTGCGACGATGCCCGTTGCGCCCGCGATCATGAAGGCCTGCAGATAATCACCCTGTGTCGAGCGCATGATGCCGGCGAAGAAGGCGGCGCAGGCGGTGCCGAGTTGATGGCCGGCGACCACCCAGCCGAAGATCAGCGGCGCATTCCTGTCGCCGAAGGCTTCGTTGGCGATACGCACAGTCGGCGGCACAGTTGCGATCCAGTCGAGCCCGTAGAACACCGCGCACACTGACAGGCTGACCAAAGAGAAATCAGGTAGATCAGCGAGAGCCCGCGCAGGCCTTAGTAGAAGAACAGCAGCTTGCGCGGATCGAAACGGTCGGTGAGCCAGCCTGACAGGGTGGTGCCGAACAGATTGAGAAGATCAGGGGCCAGCGCGAGACGGCCTGACTTTCGCAGTGAACTGGTCGACGGTCTCACCGCCAGCCAAGCGCGGGCGCGACGTGCTTCAAAATCGCCTCGATCGCATGTGCGCAATAGTCGACGCCGAGCTGGTTCGGGATCGTCAGCAGCAGCGTATCGGCCTCGGCGATTGCCTCGTCCTGCTTGAGCTGCTCGATCAACGCCTCCGGCTCAGCGGCATAGGAGCGGCCGAAGATCGCGCGCGTTTGCGGATCGATGAAGCCGATCTGGTCTTCGCCTCCGCGCTCCCCGCCGAAATAGGCGCGGTCGCGATCATTCATCAGTGCGAAGATGCTGCGGCTGACGGACACGCGGGGCTCGCGGGCGTGGCCAGCCTCCGTCCACGCGGCGCGATAGCTCCGGATTTGCGCCGCCTGCTGCACGTGAAAAGCTTCGCCGGTCTCGTCGTTCTTCAGCGTCGAGCTCTGCAGATTCATGCCGAGCTTCGCCGCCCACACCGCGGTCGCGTTCGAGCCGGCGCCCCACCAGATCCGTTCGCGCAGGCCTGCCGCATGTGGTTCGAGGCGCAGCAGTCCCGGCGGATTGGGAAACATCGGCTGCGGATTGGGCTCGGCAAAACCTTCGCCGCGCAACAGGTCCAGAAAGACCTCCGCATGGCGCCGGCCCATGTCGGCATCGCTCTGGCCGTCGGCCGGGCGATAACCAAAGTAGCGCCAGCCGTCGATCACCTGCTCCGGCGAGCCGCGGCTGATGCCGAGCTGGAGCCGGCCGCCGGCGATGAGATCGGCGCTACCCGCATCCTCGATCATGTAGAGCGGGTTTTCGTAGCGCATGTCGATCACGGCTGTGCCGATCTCGATTGTGCTGGTTCTCGCGCCGACGGCGGCGAGCAGCGGGAAGGGCGAGGCCAGCTGGCGCGCGAAGTGATGCACGCGGAAATAGGCGCCATCCGCGCCGAGCTGTTCCGCCGCGACGGCCAGCTCGATGGATTGCAGCAGCGTGTCCGCCGCCGAGCGGGTCTGCGATTGCGGCGAGGGCGTCCAGTGTCCGAAGGACAGAAATCCGATCTTTTTCATGGGCGTCATTTAATGATGGCGGGGGCGGCGTCAACCGCCTGCGCCGGCGGTGCGGGTATGCGACGGGGCTGGCGCGAAATGTTCGGCGCGGTCGACCAGGAGATCCAGAAAACTTCGCGCGCGCAGCGACATCCACTGCGTCTCCGGATAGACCGCATGCAGGGGCAGCGCGGCGATGGTGTAGTCCGGAAGCACATGTTCGAGCTCGCCGCTGCGAAGGCCCTCCGCGGCATTCCATTCGGGCAGGATCGCGATGCCGAGATGCTGCATCGTCGCCTCCTGCATCGCATCGGCGTCGTCGACGTGAATGGGTCCGTTGATCGATGCGACGTGACGGCCATGCTCGGATTCGAAGGCCCATTGGTGCGCCGGCGACATCCGTGAATAGACGATGCACTGGTGCGAGCTGAGATCGTCTGGTGTCCTCGGCAGCGGGCGGCCGTGCAGATAGGTGGGTGTTGCAACCAGATGGCGCTGCACGGTCCCGAGCCGGCGGGCGACCAGCGTGCTCGCCTCGAGGTTTCCAATGCGCAGCGCTAGCTCGATGCCTTCTTCCACCAGATTGACGAACCGCTCGCTGAAGCGGATGTCGACCCGCACTTCCGGATAATTCCGAACGTACTCGGCGATGACGGGCATCACGTAGCGCCGTCCGAACGACGACGGCACGCCGATCCGGAGCGTGCCGGTGGGGCGGGGTGCCGCCTGCTCGACGCTCGACCGCGCCATGTCGAAGCTGTCGAGGATCTGCCGCGCGAGATCGTAGATCCGGTGCGCTTCGGCCGTCGGCTTCAGTGTGCGCGTCGTGCGCGAAAACAGCTGCGTGCCGAATTCGCTTTCAAGCATCGCAATGCGCTTGCTGATCGCGGGCTGGCCGATCCCGAGCTCCTTGGCCGCAGCCGAGAAGCTGCCGCCCTCCAGGGCGCGAACGAAAGCGCGCAGGCAATCGATCCGGTCCATAATTCATTCCGATCTGGAATAAATTATATCCCATTTATTCCGTAGTGCGCAACACGGCTGATCGTTAGGCTTTCTCAAACAAGCAATCACAGGGGAGGAGACGAAATTGGCACGCCATATCGGAATTGTCGGCGCCGGCATCGCCGGCTTGCATCTCGCGCTCTACCTGCAGAAGCACGGCGTGGACGCGACAATCATCACGGATCGACCGCCCGAGGAATACAAGAACATCCGCCTGCTCAACACCGTCGCGCATCACCACGTGACGATCGCGCGCGAGGACTATCTCGGCGTCAATCACTGGAGCGACCCGAAGGACCATTATTACTACCACGACCACGTCTTCAATTTTCCGCAGCCGCTGAGTTTTCGCGGTGATTTCTCGAAGCCGAGCCGCGCCGTCGACTATCGGATCTATCTTCCTGCCCTGATGCAGGATTTTGTCAGCCGCGGCGGCAAGATCGAATACCGCCGCATCGAAGAGCGCGACATTCGTCCGCTGGTCGCCCGCTTCGATCTCCTGGTCGTCTCGACCGGGAAGGGCCCGCTGGGCCAGCTCTTCACTTACCGGCCGGAACACACCCCCTATTCGCAGCCGCAGCGGCGTCTGTGCGTCGGGCTCTACACCGGCGTGCGGCAGCCCGATCCCATGAACGTCACGCTCTCGGTGTCTCCAGGACATGGCGAGATGATCGTGATCCCGACCATTACGTTCGGCGGTGTCGCCAACGCGCTGCTGATGGAGAACGTGCCCGGTGGCGACATGGAGGAACTGGCCACGCTCAGCTACGACGACAACCCGAAGCACTTCTTGAAGGTGCTGCTGGGCAAGCTCGAGAAGCATCACCCGACGACCTACGACCGCATCGACACCGCGCGGTTCGATCTCGCGCAGCCGCAGGACCTGCTGCAAGGCGGCGTGGTCCCGACGGTGCGCAACACTGTGGTCGAGTTCGGCGACGGCAAATGCGCGATCGCGCTCGGCGACGTCCATGCGATCGTCGATCCCATGATGGGCCAGGGCGCCAATATCGCGTCCTATGCGGCATTCGTGCTCGGCGAGGAGATCGTCAACGCCGACGTGCTCGACGTGCGCCTGTGCGAGAAGATCGAACTGAAACGACAGGATCGCGTGCTGGCGGCCTCGCGCTGGACCAACGTGATGCTGCAGCCGCCGACGGAAGCGCTGGGCATGCTGATCGGCGCGATGAGCCAGAACCCGGCGCTGGCCAACGAGTTCACCGAGAATTTCAACTACCCGGACCGGCAGTGGGACCGCATCTGCACGCCGCAGCGCATCCAGGCCTGGATCGAGCGCATGTCGGCGCCGCCTGAGCCGGTCAGGGCGATTGCGTGAGGACCGATGCGAGTGGGGACTGACATGCAGCGCGCCAATCCGGCCTCGTTCCGCGAGGCCGCATCGCGCTTTACGACCGGCGTCGCGGTGCTGACCGCGCTGGACGAGCATGGCCGCGTCTGCGGCATGACCGCGAACAGCTTTGTCACCGTCAGCCTGTCCCCGCCGACCGTGCTGGTGTCGGTCATGCCAGGACGCATGCACCGGGCGATCTCGGCGACCGGACGTTACTGCGTCAACGTCCTGCCCGAGCATGGCCGGGACCTGTCGCGGCACTTCGCGAGCCAGCCGAACGCCGGCGCGACGCCGGATTACGACATCGTCGACGGCCTGCCGCGTCTCTCCGGCTGCATGGCCTGGTTCGCCTGCGAGGTCACACGCCACGTCGACGTCAGCGACCACACGCTGATCATCGCCGAAGTCTCGAACTGCGACTATCGCGACACCACGCCGCTGGTGTTCTTCTCAAGCCGGTATCATCTCGGGCCGGGTGTGCCGGTGGATCGGTGAGGGGTGCAGCGGTCCGCGGCTTGAGTGGATCTGGTGTTTTCCTGGCTGCATCGGGGCGCTTTGGCGTTACCGCCGGGACTAGCTTGCCCTGGCGTTCTTTGCGCGAGGGGGCGTATCGTTGACGTTGTCGGCGCGCTTGGGATCGTCCGCGGCACGCCATTGTCGTGGCGTCATTCCGGTCCAGCGCCTGAAGGCGTGGGTGAATGCGCTGACTTCGCCATAGCCGAGCAGCCAGGCGGTTTGCGAAATCGGCAACTCGTCCTTTTTCAAATAGCTTTTGGCGAGGTCGATTTTCAGCTCGTCCATAATGCCGGTGAAGGTCAGTCCTTCCGACGCGAGGCGCCGCGCCAACGTGCGGTGGCTCATGCCGAGCCGGCGCGCGATCTCCTCAGCCCGTGCCTCGCGATGGGGAAGCAGTGGCGCGATGGCATTCTCGACGCTCGATCTGAGCGAAACTCCCCCAGGCTTCCGATGTGCAAGCGCCTCCTCGCAGAAGGTCACCAGCAGATCGTTCAAGTGGTGATCGGCACTTTCGATGGGCATCTGTCCCACGGACTGAGGGAAGGCGATCTCATCGACGTCTGATCCGAACTCGATCTCGCAACCAAGGAACGACCTGACCTCCGCGGGCATCGCTCGACGGCGATGGGCGACTTTGACACGGCTTGGCACCACGCGGCGGTTGGTCAGTGCGCGGTTGATTCGAATGATAGAGGTCACCCAGAATTCGATCTGGTGCCGATCCGACCGCCGTTCCACGCCGACATAGCTCAACGCAATCGCCATGTCCTTCGCGGCAAATCGCAGTGAAATTCCCTCGTTCGCGAGGCGGCAATAGCGCTCCGTCTTTGACAAGGCTTCAGCGACTGTCCCGGATGAGGCCGCGACATAGTAGAGCAGGCCGATCTCACGAAGGTCGAAGTCCCGTGGCAGGTGAAATCCCAGGGCGTCGTCGTGCAGCGCCTCGGCACCAAGCTCCAGAAACTTGATCTGGCTTTCAACGCTCAGCCGCGCCTTGCGGTCTTGGATCTGCTCGAGGGTCAATCTGGCCTTGGACAGCAAGCCGTCCGCCTGAATGCCGGCTTCGCGCAGGCGGGCCCACACCAGGCGGGCGATGCCGCCGGTCGCACTGGGCATGGCTTGCAATTGGGGCGAACGGGCAGCAGCCACATCGAACCCTTTCGTCGTTGCCGCTGCGGCCTTGAGTCCTCGGCTCGCGCATCGGGATCGCGGCATAGAAAATCAAGTTATTGGCTCACGATAACAAGAAACCGGGTGTCATGTGACTTAAATCGGCGATCTGTCCCCCTAGGTGCGTCGTCTGTACTCGGGGGCGAACCCACCCCGAAAAAGCCCGAAGGCCTTGATGTCCAGCTGCGATGGCGCGCCGCCTATAAACGTGAAGATATTGCGAAGTTACGGAAAATTGCTCGGAATTCCTCATATCGCTCATGGCCCACGGACGGTTGCGCTTGAGCGCGTTGGCGATTGCGAGATCAACATGTTCGAAACGCTTGAAGCCGGTTCAGCTGCGGCGCCCCTGTTCTGGATGGAGCTGTTCGATCTTCGCGTTCACGCCTCGCGCGACAGCCGCGGATGCCGCAACATGAGCGACGCAGTCGCAGCGTTCAACGATTTTGCTTCGCAGGCGAGCCGCCTGGCGGAGGTGCCGCCGTGCGACACCGGCGAAGCCGTAGGCTGACAATTGCCGCGTCCACCGAGAGTATCCCCAGCGGAAAACGCAGCGCTTCTGACGCGCGGCCAGATTCTTGGCTACGACACGGAGCGGATGGCGTTTCTGTTTACGATGACGTATGGCGCCAGCATCGTCGACTGCGAGATAAGCAGCGTCGCGCTGGACGACCTTCACGGCTCGAAGGGCACGCGTCCCGACGAAAGGGAGACCCAATTCAGGTGTCTCCGCGACGCGGTCGAGCGCCTTGCATCATACGCTTTCGAACAGCAGGGCAGGCGGCAGCGCGAGCGGCTCCGCATCTTCTCCAAGCACGTCAAGGCGCTCTGACGACCGCCAAAGCAAGGCCGCCGCCGCAACGGCAACGCATATGCAATTTGTGCCACGTGAGATGCTCGACATCTCCCTCTTAAACATTTCACTCGACCATGGTCTGCAAGACCGGGTTCCGCAGTTGTCGCCGGCTGGGTGTTGCCGCGCCGTGACATCCAGGCACGCTCAGCCGGTATAGACTGGTCGATATCCGGTGCCCCTTCCGTTGCCCGGATGGTGAGTTATCGCGCTCTTGCGTCCAGTTGTGAGTGTTGCCGGTGGTCCGGACGAGTCGCATCAGTGCTCCAGCAGTTTTGTTGGCTTTGTCGATCGCAGCAGTCCTGGGCGGCTGTGCAGGACGTCCGTCGCAGGGCGTGCTTGTTCCGACAGCGCAGGTCGCCCCCGGAAACACAAATGTCCCGATCTACGTCGTCACCAATCGCAAGCGATCCGACGTCGATCCCGGTGAGATGTTCAGCGGGGACCGTTCGGACGAGCTGTCCTTTGCCGAGGTGACTGTCTCGATCCCGCCAGATGCCGCGCGGAAGATCGGCGAAGTGCAGTGGCCCGCGAGCCTGCCCGGCGACCCCCAACGGGATTTCACGACTGTGTCGGCCGACTATCTCGACAAGACGCATTTCGCTGCGTCTGTCGCCGCGGCGATGAAGCAGTCCGGTCGAAACAAGGTGCTTGTCTTCGTCCACGGCTTCAACAACCGCTTCGATGATGCGGTCTATCGCTTCGCGCAGATCGTGCACGACTCCAAAGTGCCGGTCGTTCCCGTGCTTTTCACCTGGCCATCGCGCGGCGAGCTGAGGCTGCGCGCGTATACCTATGACCGGGAAAGCGCCAATTTTTCGCGTGACGCGCTCGACAATCTGTTGAGCACGCTCGACGCCTCGTCTGCCGTCGGCGAAGTTTATCTTCTGGCTCATTCGATGGGCAATTGGATCGCACTGGAAGCACTGCGAACGCGGGCGATCCGCGCCCCGGCTGTCGCGTCGAAGCGCAGCAAGCTGAAGAATGTGATGCTGGTGGCACCCGACGTGGATGTCGATGTCTTCCGCTCGCAACTGAACCGGATGAGCGGCGCGCGGCCCCCCATCTCGTTGTTCGTCTCGCGTGACGACGGCGCGCTCTCGCTGTCGAAGACGATCTGGGGAGACGTCGCCCGCCTGGGCGATATCGACCCGACCCAGGAGCCTTATCGAACTGAGCTCGCGCGCGACCGGATCGACGTCTACGACCTGACGAAACTGGCGGTCGCCGGCGACGACGCCCACGACCGGGCTTTCGAGCAGGTAGGCCCGGTTGTCGCAATGATCCGCCAACGCATGGCCCAGGGCCAAGCGCTGGGTGAACAGAAGGCGGCCGCGGGCCCGCTCGCGCGGCTTGCGGAGTAGCGCGAGAGGCAGGCCCTGCCTGGCTTCTTCATGGCGACGTGTCGACGAGGCCGTGACGTCTCAGGCGTAGGCGACCCAGCCGCGGAACGTGAAGCCGATGTAGAACAGGGTTGGGACGGAGAAGCCTGCGTCGCGCAAAATTGCTTCGTCTCGCGCGGGCGTCAGAATGCTCAACTGGCCGTCGACCGCCTTTCGCGCGGCGGCCGCCTTGTCGGGCTCGACTCCGGCTGCGGCGAGAAAGGCGGAATACCGCGAGAGCCAAAGCGGCCGTTCATCGTCGTCGCCGGGGATGCTGAAATGGGCCGCGACGAACGGCGCGCCGGGCTTGAGGCGGCGGCGGATTTCGGACGCTATTCGCAGCCGCTCCTCGACATCGACGAAATGCAGGGTCAACAGGCACGTCGCGCCGTCGAATGGCCCCTGTGGCGCATCGTCGATATAGCCTTGATGCAGACGCGCGCGCGACGCGAGCGGGCCCAGCGTCTGCTTCGCGAGATTCAGCATCGCAGCGGACGGGTCCACGCCATCAAAGGTCCAGCGCGGCTGCGCTTGCGCAAAGGCATTCAGCTCCAGGCCGCCGCCGGCGCCAAGAACGAGTATTCGCGCATCTTCACGCGCACGCTCGCCCAAAAGGATCGCCGCCATGGACAGCATCGAATTGTAGCCGGGAACGAACCGTGGCGGCCCTTCGGTGTATTTCGCCACCATCTGCGGATCGGAGAACGCGTTTTGAATGTCGGTCACGATGTTGTCCTGCTGAGGGGGAGTCGGTCACGCGTGATGCGCGCTCATGCTGTGAAGCTTTCGCGCGCCCAGGCGCCTGCGCAGATCGTCGCTCAGCATCGCCAGCGTCACTTCGGCAAAGCGCGACAGCAGCAACGCCTCTGCATCGTCAAAGGCCTGATCGAGCGCGGCATTGACGGCCTGCTCGACCAGGCAGCCAGGCGCCTCGGTCCGGTTGCCCATGGCCAGAATCGAGGGGCTGCCGAGCGCGGTGTAGACATCGCGCAGCGTCACCTTCGACAGATCGCAAGCCAGCGTCCAGCCGCCGCCGTGCCCCTTCTCGGAGCGGACGTAACCGAGGTCGCGCAGGCCCGCCATGATGCGGCGGATCACCACCGGGTTGGTGTCCATGGCCTTCGCCAGGGTCTCGGAGGTGAACGGGCCAGGCTGCTGCGCCATGTGCAGGAGGACATGGAGCACGCCTGATAATCGGCTGTCTCGCTTCATGTAACTTCGTATGTTACATGATGGCGCCGAGGTCAACCAGTTTCGGTGCGAGCGTAAGGGGCGCGTTGCCATCCCGCGCCTGTTTTGCCCGACGGGTTAACGTCTCCGCAGACCGCCTAAGCCATTGATCCCGCTCATGCCGGCCACTGTGCATGGGGTTGTTTTCGACATTTTTGTCTTGGCGGCGCGAAAGCGCCAGGCTGAACCGGACCTCATCCGGCTCTGCCGCTACTTCATCACCCGCAGACCCTTGGTCGTGAACCGCTGCGTCTTGCCGCCGGGGCGCACCGGTCGCCGTGTGCCGGCGGCCTTGCCGGTGCCGGGCGGCTGATGCGCGGGCACGAGCTGGTCGGGGCGCGAGCCGATCAGGTCGCGGCGGCCCATCTCGATCAAGGCCTCGCGGAGCACCGGCCAATTGTCGGGGTCGTGATAGCGCAAAAACGCCTTGTGCAGCCTTCGCTGGCGCAGGCCCTTGATCGCCTCGACCTTGTCGCTGCCGCCGCGGCGGACGCCGCGCAGCGGATTGACGCCGGTGTGGTACATCGCGGTCGCGGTCGCCATCGGCGAGGGCAGGAAGGTCTGCACCTGGTCGGCGCGATAGCGGTTCTTCTTGAGCCAGAGCGCGAGGTTCATCATGTCCTCGTCGGTCGTGCCCGGATGCGCCGCGATGAAATACGGGATCAGGTAGTATTTCTTGCCGGCCTGTTCGGCCGCGGCATCGAACATCCGCTTGAACTGGTTGTAGGCGCCGATGCCCGGCTTCATCATCTTGTCGAGCGGGCCGCGCTCGGTATGTTCAGGGGCGATCTTCAGATAGCCGCCGACGTGATGGGTGACGAGCTCCTTGATGTATTCGGGGCTCTCGACCGCGAGGTCGTAGCGCACGCCCGAAGCGACCATCACCTTCTTGATGCCCTTGGTCTCGCGCACCTTGCGATAGAGCCGGATCAGATCGTCATGCGAGGTGTTGAGATTCGGGCAGATCTCGGGGAAGACGCAGGACGGCCGGCGGCACGCCGCCTCGACCTTCGGATCCTTGCACGCCATCCGGTACA
Source organism: Bradyrhizobium sp. 956_D2_N1_4 (assembly GCF_052076025.1). NCBI lineage: Bacteria > Pseudomonadati > Pseudomonadota > Alphaproteobacteria > Hyphomicrobiales > Nitrobacteraceae > Bradyrhizobium > Bradyrhizobium sp. 956_D2_N1_4. The sequence continues at coordinate 8,678,319 of NZ_CP197237.1, forward strand.
TGTTGGCGGTCGGGCCCCCGATGTCGGAGATCACGCCGGTGAAGCCCGGCGTCTTGTCGCGGATCTTTTCGATCTCGCGCAGGATCGAGCCTTCCGAACGGTTCTGGATGATGCGGCCCTCGTGCTCGGTGATTGAGCAGAAGGTGCAGCCGCCGAAGCAGCCGCGCATGATCGTCACCGAGAACTTGATCATGTCCCAGGCGGGGATTTTTGCCTCGCCGTAGGACGGATGCGGCGCGCGCGCATAGGGCAGGTCGTAGACCGCGTCCATCTCGTCGCTGGTCAGCGGGATCGGCGGCGGGTTGAGCCAGAGGTCGCGATCGCCGTGACGCTGCACCAGCGGCCGCGCATTGCCGGGATTGCTCTCACGATGCAGCACGCGCGAGGCGCGCGCATAGGCTTCCTTGTCCTGCTCGACTTGCTCCAGCGCCGGCAGCCGGATCACGGTGGCGCCTTTCGTCCGCGATGCGCCCTCGTCAGCGGAGTCGAGATCGTCGGCGTGCAGCTCGGAATAGTCCTCGGGCACGCGGCGGAACAGCGCGACGCCCCTGATGTCGCTGAGGTCGCGCGGTGCCTCGCCGTCAGCGAGCCGCTGCGCCACCTCGACGACGGCGCGCTCGGCATTGCCGTAAAGCAAGAGGTCGGCCTTGGCGTCGGCCAGCACCGAGCGGCGCACCTTGTCGGACCAGTAATCGTAATGCGCGATCCGGCGCAGCGAGGCCTCGATGCCGCCGAGCACGATCGGCACGTCCTTGAACGCCTCGCGGCAGCGCTGCGCGTAGACGACGGTGCAGCGGTCGGGCCGCTTGCCGCCTTCGCCGCCGGCCGTATAGGCGTCGTCGCTGCGGATGCGCCGGTCCGCGGTGTAGCGGTTCACCATCGAGTCCATGTTGCCGCCGGTGACGCCGAAAAACACTTTTGGCTTGCCGAGCGCCTTGAACGGATCGGCCGAATGCCAGTCGGGCTGGGAGATGATGCCGACCCGAAAGCCCTGCGCCTCCAGCAGCCGGCCGATGATGGCCATGCCAAAACTCGGATGGTCGACATAGGCATCGCCTGTCACCAGCACGATATCGCAGGCGTCCCAGCCGAGCGCGTCCATCTCGGCCCGGCTCATGGGAAGGAACGGCGCCGGCTTGCGCGGGCGCGCCTGCGCCATCAGGGGCTTTTCGGCGGTGATGATCTGGATGTCCATGGCGCCTACGCATAGGACTCCGGGCGTACGAATACAACCGACGGACGCGTGAAGATTTGCGGTTCCGCCAGGGGCTATCCGGCTTGCGGGAGTGCGTTAACCGTTCGCGAACCCTTGCCGGACCTCGGCAGTCGGGGCCGGCTCGCCGCCATGCTGGCGGACCATCCGTACGGCGTCCTCGACGAGGCGGAGATTGGTCACTGTCGAGCCCAGCAGCGCCGCCTCGATCCAGGCCTTGCGCATGGCGAGCATCGCCTCGCCGCCCGGAACAGTGCGCGTGCCGCATATGCACATGAGCGAGCCCTCTTCCGGGTTCTCACCGCGGCCGACATCGGATATCCGATTGCTCCATGGGCAAGGAAACTTCTGACGGCGGTGATGACGCCGGCGCGGCGCCGTCCACCGAGGCCTGGCTCGGTGCGATTGCGCTGATCGGCTTCATCCTGGTGGCGACCGCGCAGGCCTCAAATCAGATTCTGGCGCGCGGGCTTGCGGGCTCGGTCCCGCCCTTCGCGCTCGCCTTCTTCCGCTGGAGCATCGTCGCCATCGGGCTCGCGCCGATCGCGTTCGCCGAAATCCGCGCCGGCCGCGTGCCACTCGGCAAGAACATCTGGCCGATCCTCGCCGCCGGCTTCATGGGCATGTTCCTCTGCGGCGGCCCGGTCTATGCCGCGGGCATCTCGACGACGGCGATCCACATCGCGTTGATCATGGCGCTGTCGCCGATCACGGTGCTGATGATCTCTGCGTTGCTCGGCATCGAGCAGGTCGGCCCGCTGCAATGGCTCGGCACAGCGCTTGCGCTCGCCGGCGCCTTGCTCATCATCTCCGGCGGTCATCCGGAGACCTTGTTCGCACTGGAGACGGCAGCGGGCGACGGCCTGGTCGTGATCGCGATGCTCGGCTGGTCCGGCTACACGCTGCTGCAATCGCGCGCGGCGCCCAAGGCGTCGCTGCTGGCGCGCATGAGCCTGTTCGCAGGCGCCGGCGCGCTGTTCTCGCTGCCGCAGGCGCTGATCGAGATGTGGACCATGCCGGCGCAGGTCTTCAGCACGAAAGCGGTGTCGGCTTACGTCTTCGCCGGGATCGTTCCCGGGCTGCTCGCCTATGCCGGCTTTGCCTGGCTCGGCGGCAAATTCGGTTCGGTCCGAACCTCGCTCGTGCTTTATCTCGGACCGATCGCGAGCGCCTTGCTGTCGTTCGCAATTCTCGGTGAACCGCCAAAACTGATCCATCTGTTCGGCGGTGTGCTGATCCTCGGCGGGGTCTGGGCGAGCCTGCGCAAATAGTTCCATTGATCGGAGTTGTGGTTCATTAGCAGGAACCAACCGCCTCCGCGAACATTCTGATCAAGGGACCGGTGCGAGCCATGCTCGCGCGCGTCCCGACCATCCCGGCGCCAGTGCCGTAACCGGATTTTGCCTCGACGCTTCGTTTCGGGGCGATGGGGGACTTGTGAGTACGGTCATAGAGAACTTGTTGTCACGGAAGCAGAAGCTTGTGGAACAGCTCGAGAAGGCGCAGTCGGTCGACGATCGCGACAAGATCGAGCACCAGCTCGAACAGATCAACACCGCGCTGGATTTTCTGGACAGGCCGGGATCGAAGGATGCGGGGTAGAGGCGCTCAGTCCGCCTTCAGCGCCTCCACTTTCAAGGCCTCCACCTTCAAGGCCTTGGCGTAGACTAGGCCGGAATTGGTGATGTGCGTCGTCATCAGCGCTTCGAAGGCCGCGAACTCGCCGCGTGCGAACAGATCGAGCAGCTTGCGATGCTCGTCGAAGGACGAGCGGGTGCGCACGTCGATCGGCGACGTCAGATTGGTGCGCAGCGCGGCGACGCGGCCCGAGACGAGCTGGTAGGATTCGATGAGATAGCGGTTGCCGCAATGCGCGAACAACCCTTCGTGAAAGCTCGCATCGGCGCGGCCATAGGCGATGTTGTCCTTTGCCGCGATCGCCGGCTCCATCGCCGCGATTGCCTCGCTCATCGTCGCAATCGTGCCGTCGCGATCATGACGAAACGCGAGCTCGGCGGCCTTGGGCTCGAGCGCGATCCGGAAGGCGCAGAGCGCAGTGATGTCGTCCGCGCTCGGCGTGAACACGAAGCTGCCGACCTGCGGCCGGATCACGACCAGGCCCTGCGCCTGCAACTGGCCCATCGCCTCGCGCACCGGCGTGCGGCTGACGCCGAAGGAGTTCGCCACCATCTCCTCGGAGATGGCGGCGCCGAGCGCGAACTCGCCGTCGATGATGGCCTGGCGCAGCCGCACCACCACCCGCTGCGACAGCGATTTCGGCGTATCGAGCTTGAGCGATCGCATCTGCTGTCTCAGATCACCTTGCCGGGATTGAGCAGGTGATCGGGGTCGAGCGCGGCCTTCAGCGTCCGCATCAACGCGATCTCGGCTTCGCTCCTGGCATGGCCCAGCCACTTCTTCTTCAGCGTGCCGATGCCGTGCTCGGCGGAGACGCTGCCGCCCAGTTCACGCACCAGACCGTAGATGATCGCGTCCATCTCTTCCTTCGGCTGCTGCTCGACGGAAAGACCGGTGACCCAGGACACGAGATGCAGATTGCCATCGCCGATATGGCCGTAATAGACGCTCTCGCACCCCTTGATGCCGGAGGCCAACGCGGCCTTGCAGCGGGTGACGAACTCGTCCATCCGCGCCACCGCAAGCCCGATGTCATAGGAGATGTGCGGGCCCAGCACCTGGCCGAACTCGGCGCAGATGTCGCGCACGCGCCAGAACGCCTGCGTCTGCGCCAGCGATTGCGCCACGGCGGCATCTGCGAGCAGCCCGCGCTCCATCAGCTCTTCGAGCCAGGCCTGGAAACGCGGTGCATCCAGGCTCTCGTCGGTGCCTTGGGCCTCGACGAGCACGTAGAGACCGTGGCCTGCGGCGACCGGCGGCTTCACCCCGGCGCGCGTCGTGATCACGTCCCAATAGTCCGGCCACATCACCTCGAATGCCGACAGCAGCGGCCCGAGCCCGCTTCGCGCGGCATCGAGCAGGGCGATCACCGCGGCATAGTCCTTCAGCGCGCACAGCGCCGCCATGGTCGAGCGCGGTTTCGGGAACAGCCGCAACACCACGCGGGTGATGATGCCGAGCGTGCCTTCGGAGCCGATGAAGAGATGCTTGAGGTCATAGCCCGCGTTGTTCTTCATCAGCTTGTTGAGGCTGGTGATAATGGTGCCGTCGGGCAGCACCACCTCCAGGCCGAGCACCAGTTCGCGCGTCATGCCGTAGCGGATCACGCGATTGCCGCCGGCATTGGTGGAGAGATTGCCGCCGATCGCGCAGGAGCCGCGCGAGCCGAGATCGAGTGGAAAGAAGAAGCCGGCCTCGTCGGCGGCCTTTTGAATCACCTCAAGCGGCGTGCCGGCCTTCACCGTCATCGTCGCCGACGCGCGATCGATCTCCTCGATGCCGGTCATGCGCTCGAGCGAGATCGCGACCCAGCCCGGTTCGGGCGAGGCGCCGCGGCAGAGTCCGGTCAATCCACCCTGCGGCACGAAGGGCAGCCGCGCCTGCCGGCAGGTCGCAATCGCATCGGCGACGCCTTGCGCATCGACCGGTCGGATCACCGCAAGCGGCGTTTGCGGCAGGCTCGCGCTCCAGTCGTTGCAATTGCGCGCGGGCACGTCGGTGCCGATCAGCACGGCGGCCGCGCCGAGCTTGTCGCGCAAGGCGCCAAGCAACTGATCGGGACGCTCAATGGGGCTCACCATGTTCATGCGAGACCTCCTCGGAATCTGGCTGCGTCTCATGCGCGCCGTGATGGTGGAAAGGATTTGCGTCCGTCTTGTATGTAAGGTACAACATAAAAAGTAAAGCAAAAACAAGGCTCGGAAGGCCTCCTAAGATCGTTCGAGATCAGGGGCTTAGTCCGGGACCGCAGCTAATGGGTGGTGAGATGACGGAGGCAATTCGCGGGTTCTGGGTGGCGTCGGCGACGCCGCTGGCGACGGATGGCAGTGTGGACTCCGCCAAGCTCGCCGCTCACGCCAGGCAGCTCTTCAGCAAGGGCGTCGACGGCGTTGTGCTGTTCGGCACCACCGGCGAGGGCACCTCCTTCAATGTCACCGAGCGTGTCGCGACCATCGAGGCCGTGCTCGAGGCCGGCGTCGCGCCCGAGCGTATCGGCATCGGCGGCGGCTTTCCCGCCATCACCGACAGCATCGCGCTGACGCGCACCGTGCTCGGCCTCGGGCTGCGTCACGTGCTGTATCTGCCACCCTATTTCGACCGTGGTGTCACGCCCGAAGGCATCGAGGACGCGTTTGCCGCGATCATCGACGGCGTCGCCGACGATCGCCTGCGCGCCTCGCTCTATCACATCCCGCAGGTCTCCGGCGTTGCGATCCCGACCGGTGTCGCTGCGAACTTGCGCAAGCGTTACGGCAAGGTGGTTGCGGGCCTGAAGGACTCCAGCGGCGACTTCAAGCAGTTCCAGGCGTTCCGTACTGCTGCTCCCGATCTCGCCATCACCGTCGGCAACGAAGCCGACATCACCCGCGCGATCGCCGCCGGCGGCGCAGGCACCATCTGCGGCATGGCCAACGTCGTGCCCGAGCTGGTCAAGGGCATGGTTGACGGCAAGGACGTCGAGGCGCGCATGCAAGCCGCGACCGATGTCGTGCTGAACACGCCGTCGTTCCTCGCGACGCTGAAGGCAATCCTCGCCGCACAGACGGGCGACGCAGGCTGGCTGCGCGTACGCCCGCCGTTCCGTGCCTCGTCCGATGGCGCGGCGCTCAAGCGAAAGATTGACGAGCTGATTGCTCCTGCCATCGCGTGAGATATGAAATCTTCGTGACACGTTGCCGCGGATTCGCGTGCAGCGTGTTGCGATAACTGCGACGTCTATTGGTGATTGCCGTTCGGCGCGCTGATGCGCTTAGAACGATTCAACACTAGAGCGATTCAAGCTCGCCTACGGTTCTCTTCGATCCCGCCGACTGTTACAGGCGCACACTTCAATGTTCTTGACTTGAAGTGGAATGAAAGTGCGTGCCCTCGTGGATGGCCAACGCGTCAGCGGCCATCGTCATCATGCCGGCAAGAGCCGTGCAGGTCTTCTCCTCGGCGCAGCGGTGCTGCTCGTCGAATCCCCCTCGAACACGACGAGTGCGCAGGCGCAGTCGGCGCTGCCACCGGTGACAGTGGAAGCGCCGGTGCAGCGGCCGAAGCCGGCCCGCGCGTCACAACAGTCCCAACGCCGCGCGCAAACCGTTGCGCGCCAGCGCAATGCCAATCCCGCACCCGCAGCGCCGACAATGTCGGAACGTGCAGCAGCCGCGGCCGCCACGCAACAGGCCGCCAAGCTCGGCTACCGCGCGATGCCGAGCTCGACCACACTGCGCAGCGGCGCCTCGCCCCTCGATACCTCGCAGGCGGTCAACATCGTGCCTGAGCAGGTGTTGAAGGACCAGCTCCCGCGGAACATCGACGATGCGCTCATCAACGTCTCCGGCATCACTCAGACCAACACGCTCGCCGGCAGCCAGGACGCGGTGATCCGCCGCGGCTTCGGCGATAATCGTGACGGTTCGATCATGCGCAACGGCATGCCGCTGGTGCAGGGCCGCAGCTTCAATCCCGCGGTCGAAAGCGTCGAGGTGCTGAAGGGGCCGGCCTCGCTGCTCTACGGCATCATGGACCCCGGCGGCATCGTCAACACGATCAGCAAGCGCCCGGAGCTCTATCAGCACGGTTCGGTCACGCTGCTCGGCTCGGCATTCAGTGCTTCGAAAACCGGCGCCGACGGCCTGCTCGATGTTACCGGTCCGATCGGCGATCAGGGCCTTGCCTATCGCTTCATCGGCTACGGCGTCAGCGAGGATTACTGGCGCAATTTCGGCCGTCACCGCGAGATGCTGGTCGCACCGTCTCTGGCCTGGTACGGCCAGGACACGACGGTCCAGCTCAATTACGAGCATCGTGAATTCATCTATCCGTTCGATCGCGGCACGGCGTTCAATCCGGTGACCAAGGCGCCGCTCGCGGTGCCTTCCACGCGCCGGCTCGATGAGCCCTTCAACAACACCTGGGGCACCTCGGACTTGATGCAAGCCTCGGTCGAGCACCGCTTCAACCAGGATTGGAAGCTTTACGCCGGCTACAGCTACAACACCGAAACCTTCAGCGCCAACCAGCTCCGCATCTCCACCCTCAACTTCACGACGGGCGTCGAGACGCGCAGCAACGACGGCACGCAGGGCTCGCTCAGCAATGCCAGCTACGGAACGTCGTACGTTTCCGGCAGCTTCTGGCTCGGCAATATGCGCAACGAGGTGGTATTCGGCGGCGACGGCCAGTATCGCACCATCTACCGCGACAATCTGATCCGGCAGGCCACTCCCGCCATCAACGTCTACAATCCCGTCTACGGGCGGGTCGGACCGGGCACGACGGTGTCGAACAGCGATAGCGCACAGACCGACAAGCTCGGCCAATGGTCGCTGTTCTTCCAGGACACCCTGCATCTCACCGAACGGTTCGCGCTGGTCGGCGGCGTCCGTTACATGGACTACGACCAGATCGCCGGGCGCGGGAAACCGTTCATCACCAATACCAACGTGTCGCAAGACAAGGTGCTTCCCCTCGGCGGCGCCATTCTCAAGCTGACCGAGGAAGTCTCGCTGTATGCGAGCTACACCGAGTCGCTGAAGCCGAACTCGACCATTGCACCGATCGGCATCGTGATCGACTCCAATGTCGCGCCGGAAGAAGGCGTGTCATACGAGACCGGCGTGAAGTTCGATCTGAACAAGCGCATCTCCGGTACGCTGGCGCTCTACGATCTCGACAAGAAGAACGTGCAGACGACGAAGACGAACAGCGCGGGCTTGGTCGAGCTCCACACCGTCGGTCGCGCCCGCTCGCGGGGCGTCGAGCTGGATGTCACCGGCAGGCTCACCGACAGCTGGGCCTTGATCGGCAGCTACGGCTACACCGACGCCCGCGTGACGGAGTCCGAGGATGTGACGCTGCTCGGCAAGAAGCTGCAGAACGTCGCGCTGAACACGGCCTCGCTCTATCTGGTCTATGATTTCGGTACAGCTTTGCCGGGTCAGCTCCGCCTCGGCGGCGGCGCGCGCTATGTCGGCGACCGTCCCGGTGATGCGATCAACAGCTTCTTCTTGCCGTCCTATGTGGTCGCCGATATTTTCGCGACCTATGAGACGAACTACCAGAACACGCCGGTGATCTATCAGCTCAACGTCAAGAACCTGTTCGACACCGTCTATTATCCCTCCGCCGTCAACAATCTGAACGTCGCGATCGGCGATGCGCGCCGCGTGTCGCTGTCGGCAACGGTGAAGTTCTAGCGATGGCGGTGCGGCACAAAGCCATCGCGGTCCTGATCGCGACGGCGTCTGCCTGCCTTGCTGCCACAGGTGCGAGCCGCGCCGAGGAGATCACGCTCTATTCGACCAGGGAGGTTGCCCTGGTCGAGCCTGTCGTTGCGGCCTTCACGGAAGCCAGCGGCGTCAAGGTGAAAATCGTCTTCGTCGAGGACAGCCTCGTCAAGCGACTTACGTCGGAAGGCGCCGCATCGCCCGCCGATGTATTGATGACGATTGGGCTGGACAAGACGACCCAGCTCTCTACCCGCAGTCTGACGCAAGCCTTCACGTCGTCTCGTCTCGACCAGGTGGTCCCTCCAAATCTCCGTGGTAACGACGCGCAATGGCTTGCGCTTTCCGTCCGCCCGCGCGTTGCCTTTGTGCGCGAGGACAGCGCTCTTGCTTCGATCGACTATGAAGATCTCGCCGCTCCCAATTGGCGCGGCAAGCTCTGCATGCGCTCGCCGCTGCATCAGAACAATGTCGCGCTGGTTGCGGCCTATCTCGTCCACCACGGCGAGGCCGCGACGGAGGCCTGGCTCGCCGGGCTGAAGGCCAATCTCGCGCACAAGCCTGATGGCAAGGACAACGACGTGATCCGCGAGATCGCGCAAGGCGCGTGCAAGATCGGCATCGGCAACACCGTGGCATTGGCGCAATTGCGCGACGGACGCGAAGGGGCCGACTGGCGTGCCTGGGCGATGGAGGTCAAGGCGGTGCCATCGACCTTTAGGGGCGGCGGCACGCATGTGAACCTCACCGGCGCGGCCATCGCGAAACAGGCGCCGCATCCGGCGTTGGCGCGACAATTCCTCGAATTCCTTGTCACGCCGGCAGCGCAGCGGATCTTTGCCGCTGCCGAGTTGGAATACCCCGTGCTTGCGGCAGCGGAGCGCGCCCCCATCGTTGCCGAAATGGGCACGTTCATCGCCGATGCAACGTCGATCGACCAGATCGCCGCACATCAGCAGGCCGCGATCTCGCTTATCAAGAAGGTTGGCTTCGATGAGTAGGGTGGGGCATCACATCAAGGCAGCTCTGCACCAGATTCACTCGATCGCGGGCCTCGTGTTCGCGCTGCTGCTGGCCTTGATCGCGCTGACCGGCGCGATCATGAGCTTTGAGGACGAGATCGGCGACTATCTGAATAGCGGTATCATGCAGGTCGCGCCGCGCCAGGCGCCGGCGCTGATGCCGGACGAACTGGTGGCCCGGCTGAAGGCGGGGCAGGACCTCGGCAAGGTCTCGGCCGTCACGCTGTCGAGCGATCCGGCCGCGGCGGTGCGTGTCCGCTTCGCGCGTGACGAGCAGGGCGCGCGGCCGACATCGCTCTATGTCGATCCCTACGACGCGCACGTGCTGGGTGCGCCGCGTGGCGAGGAGTTCTTCGCGACCGTCCGCAGGCTGCATCGCTGGCTGCTGATCCCCGGCGATGCCAAGGGGTGGGGACGCCAGATCACCGGCATCGCCGCGCTCGGCCTGATCGTCATGCTCATCTCGGGCCTCGTGCTGCGCTGGCCGCGCCGCGCCGGCAGCGTGAAGATGTGGCTGAAGCCAAATCTCGGTCTCAGCGGCCGCGGCCTGCACCGCTCGCTGCATGCCGTCATCGGCACCTGGGTGCTGCCGGTCTATCTGGTGATGACACTGACCGGGCTGTGGTACTCGTTCGACTGGTACAAGGATGGCGTCGTCTGGCTGCTGTCGCGCCCAGAGGTCACTGCTGCGAAGATGCAGCCCAAGATGTCCGCAAAGGCGCCGCGCGCAGCCGACCGGGCCGAGCCGGCTCAGCCGGTCGGATTTGATCGTGCATGGACGACGCTCCAGCATGAGGAGGGGAAACATTTCTCCAAAGCGTTGCTGACGCTGCCCGCCGGACCCGGCACGGTCATCCGGATCCGGTCGTGGCCGAAGGATTCGACGCTCGATACCACGCGCGACGAATTCCGCGTGGATGCGGTCACGGGGCAGGTGATCTCGGCGGAGCGCTATGCCGACAAGACGCTCGGCGAGAAGATCATCGCGAACGTGCTCGACATCCATCGCGGCGCGTTCCTGGGTTGGCCCGGCAAGCTCGCCTTCATGATTGCAGCAGCGTTGATGCCGCTGTTCTCGGTCACCGGCATTTTGCTTTATCTGTCGCGCCGCAGGCTGCGGCGCCCCGCGCAGCCGCCGCTCGGGCGGCTGGTTCCGGGCGAGTGAAGGGCCGCGAAGGCTAGCCAAGCGCGCGACAATCGTTCAAAAGCCCTTGGCCTTACTTGCCAGGGTTCACGCCATGAAGCTCCCCACCGTCACCCCCGCCGATATCCGCCGCGCGCTGCTGCTCCGCGAGGAGATCGCGCTGCTCGATCTCAGGTACGAAGCCGGCTTCGCCACCGGCCATCCGCTGTTTGCCGCCAACATGGCCGCGGACCGGATCGCGATCGAGGCCGAGGTGCGGTTGCCGCGCAAGGACGTCGCGATCGTGCTCTATGATGATGGCGAGGGACTTGTTGCAACCGGCGCCGAGCGGCTTGCCGCGCTCGGCTACACCAATGTCAGCGCGCTCGACGGCGGGCTGAAGGCTTGGCGCGATGCGGGCTATCAGGTGTTCGAGGACGTCAATTCCTATTCCAAGGCATTCGGCGAGCTGGTCGAAGCGCGGCGGCACACGCCTTCGTTCAGCGCCGACGAGGTGGCAAAGCTGATTGCGGACAACGCCAACATCGCCATCCTCGATGTTCGCCGCTTCGACGAATATGCCACCATGAACATTCCGGGCTCGGTCAGCGTGCCCGGTGCTGAGCTGGTACTGCGGGCAGGGCAGGCCGCGCCCGATCCTGAGACCACCATCATCGTCAATTGCGCCGGGCGCACGCGCTCGATCATCGGCACGCAGTCGCTGATCAATGCCGGCGTGCCCAACAAGGTGCGGGCGCTGCGCAACGGTACCATCGGCTGGACGCTGGCGCGGCACGCGCTCGATCACGGCGCCGACCAGCGCGGTGCGATCGGGCCGTTCGAGGGGGGCCCGGCCAATGCCCGCGACGTCGCCTATCGCGCAGGTGTTCGCCACATCGGCGTGAACGAGGCGAAAGCGCTCGCAGCGCAGACCGATCGCACGCTCTATCGTTTCGACGTGCGCGACGCAGAGGAATTTGCGGCCGGCCATCTCCCCGGCTACCGGCATTATCCCGGTGGCCAGCTCGTCCAGGAAACCGACATGGCCGCGCCCGTGCGCGGCGCGCGCATCCTCCTGACCGACGACCAGGGCGTGCGTGCCGACATGACGGCATCCTGGCTCGCGCAGATGGGCTGGGAAGTCTACGTCCTCGAAGGCGGTTACGAGGGTGAGCTCGAGGTCGGCCCGCCGCGCGTGCTGCCCAAGCCCGATCCGGCGCATCGCTACCGCCGGCCCTATGAGGGCACTGACGTCGCCGAGCGCGCGATGCAGGCCTATCTCGACTGGGAATACGGTCTCGTCGAGCAACTCCGGCTCGACGGCACGCATGGGTTTTACGTCATTTGACCGGGCGGCCACCGTAAACACTTACCGCCCCGCCACCTTCTCCCCATATCCAAACCCTATTGTGCTGCATCTCCCCCGCGGTCTATGAGCTGCGGCAAAGCTGTGACCTACGGAGATTCCATGCCAGCCCCAGGCCAAAGCCCCGAGCGGAACGCGAAGGCGCTGTTGCTCGAAGGCGTCAATGACAGCGCTGTCGACCTGTTCCGGAGCGCGGGCTTCACCAATGTCGAGCGGTTGACCAAGGCGCTGGACGGCGAAGACCTGCGGCGCGCGCTGAAGGGCGTGTCGCTGCTCGGCATCCGCTCGCGCACCCAGATCACCGATGAGGTGCTCGCGGCCGCGGACGGGCTTCTCGCGGTTGGCTGCTTCAGCGTCGGCACCAACCAGGTCGATCTGCTGGCGGCCCGCAAGCGCGGCATTCCCGTATTCAACGCGCCGTTCTCCAACACGCGCAGCGTCGCCGAGCTCGTGATCGGCGAGATCGTGATGCTGCTGCGGCGCATCTTCCCGCGCTCGGTTTCGGCGCATGAGGGCGGCTGGGACAAGTCGGCGACCGGCAGCCGCGAGGTGCGCGGCCGCACGCTCGGCATCATCGGCTACGGCAATATCGGCTCGCAGCTCTCCACGCTGGCCGAAGCGATCGGCATGCGCGTGATCTATTTCGACCGCACCGACAAGCTTCGCCACGGCAACACCGAGCCGGTCGAGAGGCTGGAAGAGCTGCTGGCGCAGAGCGATGTCGTCAGCCTTCACGTGCCCGAGACGCCGGAGACATCAGGCATGATCGGCGAGAAGGAGCTGCGGGCGATGAAATCAGGCTCGTTCCTGATCAACAACAGCCGCGGCACCGTGGTCGATCTCGATGCGCTCGCGGGCGCCCTGCGGGACGGCCATCTCGCCGGCGCAGCCATCGACGTGTTTCCGGTCGAGCCGTCCTCGAACTCGGATCGCTTCAAGAGCCCGGTGCAGGGCCTCGAGAACGTCATCCTCACCCCGCATATCGGCGGCTCGACCGAGGAGGCGCAGGAGCGCATCGGCGGCGAGGTCGCGCGCAAGCTGGTCGACTATTTCATCACGGGATCGACCATGGGCGCGGTGAATTTCCCGGAGGTGCAACTGCACTTACGTCCCGCCGGTGCGCGCTTCAGCCATGTCCATCGCAACGTGCCGGGCATGCTGCGGCGGCTCAACGAGGTCTTTCTCCAGCGCGACATCAACATCGTCGCGCAATACCTGGAGACCGCCGGCGACCTCGGCTACGTCGTGCTCGACGCCGACCTGGCAGGCCAGGATTCAGATGCATTGCTTCAGCAGATCCGCGCGCTCGACGGAACGGTCGGCGCGCGGCTGGTGTTCGAGCACTAGGCCGGCGTCACGTTCCAGTTGCATTACGCTGCCAAGGTTCTCTAAACTGCCGTCATTCCGGCGCGTGACAAATCGCGTCGAATTTGAGCTTCAGTTGCGTGGGTACCGCCATGGAACGGGACGCCGTACTGATCGATCTCGCGCTTCAAGGCGGCGGTTCGCACGGCGCCTTCACCTGGGGCGTGCTCGACCGTCTTCTGGAAGAGAAGTGGCTCACCATCGCCGCGATCTCCGGCACCTCCGCGGGCGCGATGAATGCGGCCGTGCTCGCAGACGGGTGGATCGCGGGTGGCGCCGAGGGCGCGCGCGACGCGCTCGAAAAATACTGGCGCCGCGTCTCGAAGGCTGCCGCCTTCAGTCCTCTCCAGCGCTCGCCGCTCGATCGATTGATGGGGCGCTGGACGCTCGATACGTCGCCCTTCTACATTCTCACCGACCTGATGTCGCGCGTGCTGTCGCCCTACGATCTCAATCCGACGGGTTACAATCCGCTGCGCGCGGTGCTGGCCGAGAGCATCGATTTCGAACGCCTCGCGCGCTCGCCGATCCAACTGTTCGTCACCGCGACGCGGGTGCGCACGGGCCGCGGCCGTATCTTCCGCAACGCCGAGATCACGGCGGACGTGCTGCTGGCATCGGCCTGCCTGCCGACCATGTTCCGCGCGATCGAGATCGACGGCGAGCCCTATTGGGATGGCGGCTTCGCCGGCAACCCCACGATCACGCCGCTCATTCGCGAAAGCGATGCGCACGACACGATCCTGGTGCAGATCAATCCGACCGAAACGCTCGAAGAGCCGCGGACGGCTGCGGAGATTCTCAATCGATTGAACGAGATTTCATTCAATTCGCCCCTGATGAAGGAATTGCGCATGATCGCGCTGCTGCGCCAGGCGGCCGACCCCGGCAGCGGCGAGGGCGCGCGCTGGGCAAAGATGCGGACCCACCGCGTCAAGAGCGACATGCTGGCGAAGTTCGGCGCGTCATCCAAGCTCAACGCCGAATGGGAGTTCGTCTCGATGCTGCGCGCCGAGGGACGCTTGGCGGCCGAGACCTTTCTCGACGAGCACGGCGCGGATATCGGCCAGCGCTCGACCGCCGATCTCGATGTCCTCTTGGCGGAGTGCTGAGACGTGGGTCTTCTCGGCCTCCTCGTCGGGCTCGCCCTGCTCGTCCTGTTCGCTTTTCGCGGCTGGAGCGTGCTTCTGCTGGCGCCGTTCGCTGCGCTCGTTGCCGCGTTGTTCGGCGGCGAGCCGCTGCTTGCGAACCTGACCCAGGTGTTCATGGTGCATGCGGCCGGATTTCTGGCGCAGTTCTTCCCGATCTTCCTGCTTGGCGCGGTCTTCGGCAAGCTGATGGACGATAGCGGTGCGGTCACGTCGGTCGCCGCCTTCATGGCGGAGCGCCTCGGCGAGCGTCGTGTGATCCTGGCGGTGGTGCTCGCCGGTGCCGCGGTGACCTATGGCGGCGTCAGCCTGTTTGTTGCGTTTTTCGTCATCGTTCCCATGGCCCGTTCGCTGTTTCGCGCGGCTTCAATCCCGCGTCGCCTGATCCCGGCTGCGATCGTGCTGGGAACGTCGACCTTCACCATGTCGGCGTTGCCGGGCACGCCGTCGATCCAGAATGCGATCCCGATGCCGTTCTTCGGCACGACGCCGTTCGCAGCGCCAGGCCTCGGTATCATCGCCTCCCTCATCATGCTCGTGACAGGATTGTGGTGGCTGCACCGCGCTGAAGCCGCGGCGCGCCGCGCCGGAGAAGGCTATGGCGACGACATCGAGGGCGCGACCGAGCGCGCCGCCGCCGACGAGCTCGTGCGCGAGCGCGCCACGACCGCGCGCGAGTTCGATCCGGCGGAACTCCAGCACGGTCAGCGCAGCGAGCGGCCGTCGCCCGTGTGGAGTGCGATCGTGCCGCTGATCGTGGTCGTCATCGTGAATCTGGTGATGTCGCTCGTGGTGCTGCCGCGGCTCGATGTCGGCTATCTCGCCGAGCAGCGTTTTGGTGAAACGACGCTCGCGGCCGTCGCGGGCGTGTGGTCGGTCGCGGTCGCGCTGACTGCGGCCATCGTCACGACCATCGCGCTGAACCGGGCCCGCCTGCCGGCGCTTCGCCGCACCATGGACGCCGGGGCCAATGCATCCGTCCTGCCTGCGTTCAGCGTCGCGAGCCTCGTCGGATTCGGTGCGGTCGTGGCCTCGCTGCCGGCGTTCACGATCGTGCGCGACTGGGTGCTTGCGATCGAAGGCGGACCGCTGGTCTCGCTAGCGGTTGCGACCAACATCCTGGCCGCTCTGACCGGGTCGGCGTCAGGCGGCCTGACCATTGCGCTGGACGCTCTCGGCCAGACCTATGTCGAGCTCGCCGCGCGGACGGGCATCGCCCCTGCGTTGATGCATCGCGTCGCGGTGATCGGCTCGGGGACGCTCGACATCCTGCCGCACAATGGCGCGGTGGTCAGCCTGCTCGCGATCTGCGGCCTGACGCACCGTGACAGCTATTTCGACATCGTGATGGTCGGCATCGCGACGTCGCTGCTGGCGCTGGTGGCCGTGATCGCATTGGGCAGCGCGCTGGGATCGTTCTGAAGGAAGGCCAGCGCAAGCGATTGACGGAAGGGCGAAGGTTGCATTGAATGCGGCCAACCGTCGGATACAAAAATAGGGAAAGCCAGGGTGGAAACGATGACGCGAAAGAACGCGAAGCGGTGTGCATTGCTCGTGGGTGCGGCGGTCGCGCTGAGTGCGAATGCCGTGTCGGCGGCGACGCTGGCGGAGGATGCGGAGATGGTCTGCAAAAGCCTCGCTGGCGGCGCCGATGCCGTGAAGATCGTTTCCGCGACATTGCTGGCGCCGTCGCAACTGGCTGTCGCCGAGCGCGGGCCGACGCCGTCTGGGCGCATCACGCCGGCCAATCCCGGTTTCTGCAAGGTGCTGGGTCACATCGACCCAACCGATCCCAAGGCGCCGCCGATTAAATTCCAGGTCAACCTTCCCGTCGAATGGAACGGGCGCTCCGTTCAGTATGGCGGTGGGGGCTTTAACGGCGTGCTGATCACCGGCCTTGGGCTGCCGCCGGCCTATCCGTTCGACAAGCCGTCGCCGCTGGCGCGCGGCTTCGTCACTTACGGCACCGATTCCGGCCATGAGTCCAAGCCAGGCGAGCCGCCGCAACTGTTCGCGCTGAATGACGAAGCCTTCGAGAATTTCGCCCACCGTGCCTACAAGAAGGTGCGCGACGCCGCGGTTGGGCTGATGGAGCGCACATACGGCAAGAAGCCGGAAAAAATGTACTTCATGGGCTCGTCCGAGGGCGGCCGCGAAGGCCTCACCATGGCGCAGCGTTACCCTGATGATTTCGATGGCATCTTCGCCCGCGTGCCCGTGATCAACTGGGTCGGCCTGCAGCATGCCGGCACGCGCTCGGGGCTCGCGACCATGGGCGAGGGCTGGATCAATCCGGCGCAGGTCAAGCTCGTGGCCGATTCCGTACGGCAGGCTTGCGACAAGGCCGACGGCTCCGATAATGCGCTGGTGCAGGACCCCGTAGCCTGCAAGGCAGCGTTCAAGGTCGAGACGCTGCGTTGTGCGGCGGGCCAGAGCGGCGATCAGTGCCTCACCGATGCACAGATCAAGGCCGTGAACACGCTGCACGAGACCTACAAATTCCCGTTCGCGCTCGCCAACGGGCTCGACGATTATCCGGGCTGGGGCGTGTCGGGCGAGGATGCGGCGGCGATCGGACCGACCGGTGGCTGGGTGGCGTGGTGGCTTGGCACAGCGCCACCCGCGCAGCCGCCTGCCCCCAACAACGGCATCGCCTGGATCTACGGCGCCGGCGGCATTCAACATGTGTTCGCACGCGATCCCAAGCTCGACGTCACCACCTACAAGGTCGAGGAGCACAAGGCGCGGCTGCTAGAGGTCTCGAGCCTGATGGATTCGACCGATCCCGATCTCAGCCGGTTTCGCGGACGCGGCGGCCGGCTCATCATGCTCGAGCACATGGCTGACTATGCGCAGAGCCCATATGCCGGCATCCGCTATTTCGAGAGCGTCGAACGCAAGCTCGGCAAGGCCGAGACGGCGGAATTCGCGCGGCTCTACACCGCGCCCGGCGTCGACCACGTCGGCTCCGGCGCGCCGGCCAATGTCGACATGCTCAGCGCGCTGGTCGAGTGGGTCGAGCAGGGCAAGGGACCCGGCGACCTCGAGGTCAGCGAGCAGAAGGTCGAGGCGCCCACGTTCGCAACGCTCCGCGCGCTGCCGCTGTGCCGCTGGCCGTCTTGGCCGCACTACAAGAGCGGCCCAGTGACGGAGGCGTCGAGTTTTACTTGCGCACCGTGAGGAACGGCGCGCTGTTGACTAATGTGCCGGGCCGCCGGCCGCTTTGACGCGCCGCGTCAGCACCACCGCGATCGCCGCGAGCACCAGCACCGCGCCGATCACGGCAAAGGCGTCGGAATAGCCCATCACCAGCGCCTGGCGCTTGACCGTCTTGCCGAGCGCGATGATGGCCTGCTCGCGCGCGGCGTGGGGGTCGGGCACGCCGTGGGCCATGAAGTAATCCGTCATCTGCGCGATGCGGGTGCGGACTTCCTCGCGGCCGAGCGTGACCGACTGGCCGATGATGTTGGAGTGGAACTGCTCGCGCTTGGTGATGATGGTCGCGAGCGTCGCCGTGCCGATCGCGCCGCCGAGATTGCGGAACATGTTGCTGATGCCGGAGGCCGCGGCCGCGTCCTGCGGCGCGATGCCGCCTGTCAGCACCGAGGTCAGCGGCGTCAGCACCATGGCCTGTCCCACGGCACGCACGATGTTCGGAATCCAGAGCTGGTCGCCGGCATAGTCCGGCGACATCGCCGTGTTCATGAAGCAGCTATAGGCGAAGATCAGAAGGCCGGTGATGGCGATATAGCGCGTATCAAAACGCTGCATCAGCTTCGGGATCAGCGGGATCAGCACGAGCTGCGGCAGGCCGGTCCAGGCCAGCACATTGCCGATCTGCTCCGCATTGTAGCCCTGCGCCTGGCCGAGATAGGCGGGCAGGATATAGACCGAGCCGAACAGCGCGAAGCCGACCATCGTCATCGCGATGGTGCCGAAGCCGAAATTGCGTTGCGTCAGCAGGCGCAGCCGGATCAGTGGCTTCTCGATCGTGAGCTCGATCGTGACGAACAGCGTCAGGCTGACGGCCGCGATCACGGCGAGCTTGACGATGAAGGGCGAGGAGAACCAGTCGTCCTTGTTGCCTTCCTCGAGCACGGCCTGCAGTGCCGACAGCCCGATCGCCATGGTGAAGATGCCGGCCCAGTCGCCTTCCTTCAACAGACCGAGCTGCATCTTCTGCTTCTCCAGCGTCAGATAGAGCGCCGCCACCATCACCGCGGTCGGGATCACGTTGACGAAGAAGATGGTACGCCAGCCGTAGTTCTCCGTGAGATAGCCGCCGATGGTCGGGCCGATCGCGGGTGCGAAGGTGACGGACAGCGCGAAGATCGCAAGACCCACCGGCTGCTGCGGCTTCGGCAGCTTGGTCAGCACCAGCGTGAACGCCATCGGGATCAGCACGCCGCCGGCAAAGCCCTGCAGACCGCGCATCGCGATCATCGACGGCAAATCATGTGTGAAGGCGCAGGCGACCGAGAACGCCGCGAACAGCGTCGCGCTCGCCAGCATGTAGCGGCGGAACGAGAACACGCGGCTCAAATAGTCGGTCAACGGGATCACGATGATCTCGCCGATCAGATACGACGTTGAGATCCAGGAGCCGTTGTCGGCGCCGGTGCCGATGCCGCCCTCGATGTTGGCCAGCGAGGCGTTGGTGATCTGGATGTTCAGGATCGCCATGAACGAGCCAATCATGGCGGCGAGCACGGCGATCCAGATCGCGGCACTCGCGCGGTTCGGGTCGGCTATTGCCGGATCAGGCGTCGCGACCGGTGTTGCTGGCGTCGAAAGTGAGAGGCTGTTTGACATGGCACGACCCTCCGGAAACGAGCTTCGCCTTTACGTTTGTCTTGGGCGTCACGGCCGCATTCGCGGTCGGCGCGGTCGAACGTGTTGCAATGGTCGGGATCACTGACATGCCCGGCCGCAGCGCGATCGCGGGACCGTGCGCGGCATCGAGCGCGATCTTGACGGGGATGCGCTGCACCACCTTGGTGAAATTGCCGGTGGCGTTGTCGGGCGGCAGCAGCGCGAACTCCTGGCCGCTCGCCGGCGCGATGGAATCGACGTGGCCGTGCACGACCTGGCCCGGGAAGGTGTCGACCTCGATATCGACGGCCTGGCCGGCCTGCACGTGGGTGAGCTGCGTCTCCTTGAAGTTGGCGACCACATAGGCGCCCTCGGCCGGCACGATGGCCATCAGCTGCGTGCCCGCCTGCACAAATTGGCCGACGCGCAAGGAGCGGTTGCCGACCACGCCGTCGATCGGCGAGACGATTGTGGTGTAGCCGAGATTGAGCTCGGCCTGACGCTGGAGTGCGGCCGCGCGTGCGGCGGCGGCCCTGGCTTGCAATATCTCGGCGTTGAGGAGATCGACCTGCTTCAAGGCGGAGGTGAGATTGGCGATATCGCGCTGGATCGCCGCGTCTGCGCCGGCGTCGCGCGCTTGCGCCTGCTGCGCGTTCTGCACGCTGCCGAAACCCGTTGCCGCGAGATCGGTGTAGCGCTTGTTCTCCTGCTTCGCGAAAACCTTCGCGGCATTGTCGACATCGATGGTCGCTCTTGCCGCCGCGATCACGGCCTCCTGGACCTCGAGCTGCGCTTGCTTGCTTGTCACCGTCGCATTCGCGGCGGCGACGTCGGCCTTGGCCTGGTCGAGCGCGACGCGGAAGTCGCGATCGTCGATCCTGGCGAGCATCTGGCCGGCCTTCACATGCTCGTTATCGCCGACCAGGACGCAGTCGAGGTAGCCGCTGACCTTCGGCGCGATCGTGGTGTTGTCGGCCTTCACATAGGCGTCATCGGTGGAGACGAGGTACTGCCCAACGGTCCAGTAGTCGTAGCCGTACCAGCTCGCGCCGGCCAGCGCGACGATCGCCGCACCCATCAGCAACAGCTTGCGGAGATTGAGTTTTTGCCGGCGGACGCCGGTCGGCGCGGTGGGCAGAACGCCCTCCGGCACGGTTGCGGGAATAGCGGTTTGGGTCGCAGCAGATGGGGTGGTGTGGACGGTCATGGCCGGCTCCCCTGAATTAGGAAACTTGACGATTTCCAAAATGAGACTAGCTTTGGAATTGTCAATGGAATGACAGGCGTCATTTAAAAGCATGGCTCAGGCAAAACCATCAGGTGAATGCCGCCCCCGCGGGCGGCCCCAACTGCGCAGCGACGAGGAGACGAGGCGGATCGTCTTCGACGCCGCGCGCCACGCCTTCGCCGTCGACGGCTATGCCGCTACCAGCACCGAAGGGCTGGCACGTCGCGCCGGCATCTCGACCAAGACGCTCTATCGCCTGTTTCCGGGCAAAGCCGCGCTGTTCGAGGCGATGTGCGCGGACAGGCTCGAGCGGCTGCTCTCCGCCGTCGATCTGCAAGGAAGCGACGAGGTCGATATCGAGACGGGCCTGCGTGCCGCGCTGCTGGCCTGCGCCGATCTTGCGCTCGATCCTGAGGTCGTGGCGCTGCAGCGCATGGTGCTGCAGGAATCCGCCGCGTTCCCCGAGCTCGCCGCCAACTTCTACAGCAACGGCATTTCCCGCACCGTCAGGACGCTCGCGGGCTGGCTGCGCGTCCAGGTCAAGCGCAAGCGCATCGCCATCGACGATGCGGAGGAAGTTGCCGGCATGCTGATCGGCATGGTCGCATCGGCGCCGCAGCGCGCGGCGATCTATGGCGGCATGCCGCTGCCGTCACGCGAGCAGATCGAGCGCCGCGTGCAAACCTGCGCGGCGCTGTTCCTCGATGGCTGCCGCGCCGCGTAGCCGTCTCCCTTTGACAATCCGGTTTGGGTCGGCTATCTATTTCGCATGCGAAATAACGAAGCCGCAGCGAGGCATCATCGGCTTATTTACCTCCTGAACGTCGCGCAACGCCGCTTGCAGCGCTGGATGGCGGCGCAGCCGCAGAACGAGGTCACGCCGGCGCAGGCGGGGCTGTTGTTCATCCTCGGCAAGCAGGACGGCGTGCTGATGGGCGAGGCAGGCGCGGCGCTCGACATGGGGCCGGCCGGCATCTCAGGCCTCGTCGATCGCAGTGCTGCGGCGAGGCTGGTCGAGCGGCGGGCCGATCGCGAGGACGGTCGAGCCTGGCGCGTATGGCTGACGCCGAAGGGGCGCACCGTGCTGGCGCAGGCGAAGACTGACGCGGCGCAGATCAACGTCGCGCTGACGGATGGCTTTACCAGCGCGGAGATCGACATCGTCGCGCGCTGGCTGACCAGCATTCAGGACAAGTTTCCAAGACCTTCAGACGACTAAAGGAGAGACCCATGACCGAGCACGTCCAGATCGAGAACAACAACGGAATTCTCACCCTCACGCTGGCGCGCCCCGACAAGAAGAACGCGCTGACGGATGCGATGTACGGCAAGCTCGCCGACACCATCGAATCCGCCGAGTTCGATCCGTCCGCCCGCGTGATCCTGATCCGCGGCGAGGGTGACATGTTCACCGCCGGCAACGATGTCGGCGAATTCGCCGCCGTGGCAGCCGGCAAGTCCGAAGGCAGCCGCAACGTCGTGCGCTTCATCCAGTCGCTGGCGCGCTGCACCCGGCCGCTGGTCGCGGCGGTGCAGGGCCGCGCCGTCGGCGTCGGCACCACGATGCTGCTGCATTGCGACCTCGTCGTGCTCGCCGACAATGCGCAATTGTCGACGCCCTTCGTCAGCCTCGCGCTGGTGCCGGAGGCCGCCTCGAGCCTGCTGATGCCGGCGCGCATCGGCTACGCCCGCGCCTACGAGATGTTCGCGCTGGGCGAGACCGTACCGGCGAGGTCGGCGTTGGAATGGGGCCTTGCCAACCGTGTGGTGCCGCTCGACAAGCTCGATGCCGAGGCGCTCGCGCTGGCGCAGCGGCTCGCTCGCCAGCCGGCCGGCGCGCTTACTGCGACCAAGAAGTTGATGCGCAACGGCGAGGCGCTGGTCGCACAGATGCAGGCCGAAGGCGAGCAATTCGCGCAGCGTTTGCGCACGGCGGAAGCACGCGAGGCCTTCACCGCCTTCGCCGAGCGCCGGCCGCCCGATTTCACCAAGGTTGCCTGATTTCGCTAGTCTTAAAGCGCTTGCAGACCGGACGCTCCCGGCAATTTGACTAAAACCTTAACCGATCCTTGGCATGTCGCGATGCAGGGTGGCCGGCAGTACAATGCAGGCCCCCTGACTCATGGTAATGTTTAAGAAATCGGTAAGCTCGCTTCTCCTGACCTTGATGGCCCTGCTTGCGGCGGGTGCGCTGGCCTCTACGGCGATCCAGATGTTCGGAGCGTTCGGTCGCTACAGCGACAGTCTCGAGACGGCGCGGCTCGCCGCTGCCGACAAGGCGATCTTCCATGGCGTGCTCGCGTTGCGCAACAATCGTGGCGATGCCCAGAGCGCCATTCTTGGCGAGGACGATCCCAAGGCAAAGCTCGCTGAAGCCGAGAAGGCCGAGCAGGGTGGCTATGAAGGGATCAGCGCCGCGCTCGCGACCGTCGATTTCGCACGCCGCGACGAGCTCGCCGGCACGCTGAAGCAGCGCTGGAACGAAGCCGCGCCGCAATTCCAGCTGTTCTACGACGAGGCCAGGCTTCCGCGCGCCGAGCGCAAGATGGAGCGGACCAATTCCTGGTACGACGCCGTCACCAAGGTCATCGATACGGCGAACCTCGCCTCCACCGCGGTGTCGAACCGCGCCTGGATGAACGATCCCTACATCGCGCGCATGATCCAGGTCCGCCGCTTCGCCTGGCAGGTGCGCGACCGCTATGGGGTCCATTGTTCGTCGCTTCGCTCGAACATCAACAGCAGCAAGCCGCTCGACGACGTTCAGAAGCGGTCGGTGGCGCAATGGGACGGCACGATCGCCTCCGGCTGGGCGGGCATGGCCGAGTTGCTGGCCGCGCCCGACGTGACGGCGGAGCTGGTGACGGCAGCGTCGGACGCGAAGACCAAGACCGATGGCGTCCTGAAGCAGATCGGCGATCTCACCAAGAATCTCGACGGCAGCGGCAAGCCCGCGATGCCCGCTTCGGAGTGGAATACGCTCTGCCAGTCGCCGTTCCCGCTCATTGTCGGGGTCGCGACCAAAGCGCTGGATCAGTCGATCGCGCGTGCCGAGGCCGTGCAGACCAAGGCGCTCACCAACCTCATCGTGCAGTCGCTCGCGTTTCTGCTCGCGCTCGCCGTGACCCTCGCCGGCGTCTACGTGGTGCGCAATCGCCTGATGCGCCCGGTCCGCGCCATCCTCGACGCCATCGCGCGAATCAGCGCCCGCGATTACGCGACGCCAGTGCCGCAGTCGAAATATCCCGACGAGTTCGGCACCATGGCTGCCGCGCTCGAGAGCCTGCGCGAGAGCGCGGCGACCGCCGATCGGTTGGGCCAGGAACGCGAATCGCAACAGGCGCTGCAACTCGCCCGCTCCGGTACCGTGGACGATGCGTGCCGCAGCTTCGACGACACCGTGCAGGCGGTGATCCACAGTGTCGCTGCGTCGGCGAGGGAGCTCGATGCCACGGCGACTGATGTGCGCACGCTGGTATCAGAGTCGACCAGCCAGACCGCGGCAGTCTCCTCCGCGGCCGAGCAGGCCACCAACAATCTCGAGACCATCGCGGCCGCGACCGAGGAACTCTCCGCATCCGTCGGCGAGATCTCCGCACAGGTGCAGTTGAGCGCCCGCGAGGCGCGCGAGGCGGTGTCGCAGGCCGAGCGGACCAACGCGACGGTCGAGATCCTCGATCAGACCGCGAGCCGGATCGGCGAGGTCGTGAAGATGATCAACGCCATCGCCGGCCAGACCAATCTCCTGGCGCTGAACGCGACCATCGAAGCGGCGCGTGCGGGCGAGGCCGGCCGCGGCTTTGCCGTGGTCGCCGGCGAGGTCAAGAGCCTCGCCGCGCAGACCGCAACCGCAACCGAAGAAATCTCGCGCCAGGTCGAGGAGATCCAGGGCGCGACAGGCCAGGCCGTGACCGCCATCCGCTCGATCGGGGGCGCCATCAGCGGCATCGACGAGAAGATGACGGCGATCGCAGCCGCCGTCGAGGAGCAGCGCGCGGCCACCACCGAGATCTCGCGCAACTTCCAGCAGGCCGCCCAGGGCACCCGCGAGGTCACCGACACCATCGGCAGCGTCGCCAGGCTCAACCAGGAAACCGGCAATGCCGGCACTGTGCTGTCCGAATCCGTGAAGAAGATGTCGGGCGATGCCGATCGTCTTCGCGTCGCGGTCGAAGGCTTTTTGGGGGCCGTGAAGACCGCATAACGTCGATCGTCATCCGTCTGGGCGTCGCGCGAACGGCATTGCCGCCGCTTCACGCGGCGGGTACATCTGTGGCGCTGCGGGAGTGCAGCAACAGACGTATCAAGGATGGAGAGTTCGATGCCGGTCACCCCACACAACGCCCAGCGCCCCTATCGCGGCGTGTTCCCGGTCGCGCCCACCATCTTCGACGAGCGCGGCGAGCTCGATCTCGAGGGCCAGCGCCGCTGCATCGATTTCATGATCGATGCGGGCTCGAATGGTCTCTGCATCCTCGCCAATTTCTCCGAGCAGTTCGTGCTCACCGATGCCGAGCGCGAAACCGTGATGCATGCGGTGCTGGAGCATGTCGCGGGCCGGGTTCCCGTGATCGTCACCACCACGCATTTCAGCTCCGCCGTCTGCGCGGCGCGCAGCCAACAGGCGGAGGCGGCGGGGGCCGCCATGGTGATGGTGATGCCGCCCTATCACGGCGCGACCTTCCGCGTGCCCGAGAAAGGCATCGTCGAGTTCTTCAAGGTGCTCTCGGGCGCGATCAACATTCCAATCATGATCCAGGATGCACCGGTGGCGGGCACGCCGCTGTCGGTCGAGCTGCTCGCGCGGCTGGCGCGCGACTTCGCCAACATCCGCTATTTCAAGATCGAGGTGCCGGGCGCGGCTGCAAAGCTGCGCAGCCTGATCGAGGCGGGCGGCAAGGATATCGAAGGCCCGTGGGACGGCGAGGAAGCCATCACGCTGCTCGCCGATCTCGACGCCGGCGCGACCGGCGCGATGACGGGCGGCGGCTATCCCGACGGCATCCGCCAGATCATCGATCCCTATTTCGCCGGCAAGCGTGAGGAGGCAAAGGCCGCCTACGAGCGCTGGCTGCCGCTGATCAACTACGAAAACCGCCAATGCGGCCTGATCGCCTGCAAAGCCATGATGCAGGCCGGCGGCGTGATCAAATCGGACGCCGTGCGGCATCCGCTCCAGCCGCTGCACCCGGCGACGCGGGCAGGGCTGCTGGAGCTCGCCAAGGAGCGGGATGCGCTGGCGTTGCGGTGGGGCAAGTAGCGCCGTACCCGCTCGGTTGTCGCCAGGTCTCTCGGCAGTCCCCGCCTACGCGGGGACGATGCCGAGTGTGAGGTGCGCGCTGGCCTGATCCCGCCGGCTTCCGTCTGGCTGAGGGCGTCGAATTAGCGCGGTTCGGGCGGTTTTCCGCACGCCGGCGATGACGTATCGTACGCTCGCCAACCAGGTCCGCGGAGCTTCTCAAGACGTCGCTGAGCAGCTCTTCATTATGCCGCTATTTCGAGCCAGGTTGGAGCGAGCCGACGAAACAGGGAGGCAGTGCCATGACGATGAGGCCGGATCCCACCTTTCACGCATCGCCCAAGCTGGCGATGGAAGCGCCAGCGGAGAACTTTGCCTACACGTTGCTGCTCAGTCCGGATTTCTCAAAGCCGGATGCTCTCGCGGTCATCGACGTCAAGCCGGGATCGCCGACCTACAGCCAAATCGTCCACACGGTGACGATGCCCAACAAGGGCGATGAGTTTCATCACTTCGGCTGGAACGCCTGCTCCTCCGCCTTGTCGCCGCTCGCCGGACACGCCTTCATCGAGCGGCGCTATCTCATCATCCCCGGGATACGCTCGTCGCGGATCTACATCATCGATACCAAGCCCGATCCGACCAAGGCCAAAATCCACAAGATCATCGAGCCCGAGGAAATCTTCAAAAAGACCGGCTACTCGCGGCCGCATACCATCCATTGCGGGCCGGACGGCGTCTATGTGAGCACGCTGGGCGGCGGCGGCAAGGACGGCACCAACGGGCCTCCAGGCGTCTTCATCATGGATTGCGAGACGTTCGAGGTCCTTGGACGGTGGGAGATCGACCGCGGTCCGCAGACGCTGCACTATGATTTCTGGTGGAACCTGCCGCGCGACTACATGGTGACGAGCGAATGGGCGTTGCCGCCGCAGTTCGAGAACGGGATCGTCGCGGAAGATCTGCTGGCGAACAAATATGGCCATCGTCTCCACTTCTGGGATCTCCGCGCCCGTCGCAACGTGCAGACCATCGACCTCGGCGCCAATCATCAGATGGCGCTGGAGGTGCGGCCCGCGCACGATCCGGTTCGCGAATACGGCTTCGTTGGCGTTGTGGTCGACACCACCAACCTCGAAGCATCGATCTGGACCTGGTGGCGCGAAGGCGGAAAATTCCACGCGGAGAAGACGGCGACGATTCCGCCCGAGCCCGCGCCGAAGGAGCAGCTCCCGCCGCTGCTGCAGGGATTTGGCGCCGTGCCGCCGCTGGTGACCGACATCGACCTGTCGATGGATGACCGGTTTCTCTATGTGTCGTGCTGGGGCACGGGTGAAATGCGCCAGTACGATGTGAGTGATCCGCGAAAGCCGAAGCTTGCCGGCTCGGTTCACATCGGCGGCATCGCGCGCCGCACTCCCCATCCGAACGGCAAGGCATTTGCGGCCGGCCCGCAGATGGTCGAGATCAGCCGCGACGGCAAGCGCGTGTACTGGACCAATTCGCTGTATTCCACCTGGGATGACCAATTCTATCCCGATGGGGTTCCGGGCGTGGAAGTCATGGCTAATGTCGGCCGCGACGGCGGCCTGGAGCTCGCCAAGGACTATTTCGTGAGCTTCCCCGACGGATATCGTGCGCACCAGATCAGGCTGGAGGGCGGCGATTGTTCGACGGACTCCTTTTGCTATCCGTCGGCCTAGGCTGGCAGCACGGGAGTTGGCCGCTCGGCTGGCTGTGGCTCGCTCTTGTTGCGAGCGGTCTCTATCACGGCGTCAATCCGGGAATGGGATGGCCGCTCGCCGTGTCGGCCGGGCTCATGGACAAGAGCCCGCGCGCGCTGTTCCGCGCGTTGTGGGCTCTGGCGGCCGGACATCTCCTGGCAACACTTCTCGTGCTGCTGCCATTCGCGTTCCTGCTCGTGCTGGCCGAGTGGCAGCGCTCGATCCAGCTCGGCGCGAGCCTTCTCGTCATCGGCTTCGGCGTCTATCGGCTGATCGAGCGGCGCCATCCGCGCACGCTGGCCCGAATTCCGCCAACGCAATTAGCGCTCTGGTCATTCGCCGTTGCCATTGCTCACGGTGCGGCCTTGATGCTCGTGCCGATCTATCTCGGGCTCTGCCAGGCCTTCGAGCTCGATGCCGGCCATGAGGCAGCGGGCGCGCTGATGAAGGCGAGTCTCGGGATGGCGGTGCTGGTGTCCCTGGTGCACGTTGTCGCCATGGTCAGTGCCGGCGGATGTCTGGCGTGGCTGGTCTACCGCTATCTGGGATTGAGGTTTGTCGCGCGAAGCTGGTTCAATCTGGATGCAATCTGGGCGACCAGCCTCATTCTGGTTGGCGTCGTGGCGCTCGCCTTCAATCTCGCGAGCTGGCGCTGAGGTCTACCGCGCCAACGCCCACTCGCCGACAAAGCGGAAGCGCGCCCTGGTATCATCCTGCTTGAACAGCGTGATCCGGTCGATCGCCAGCGTCTCGAGACCGAGCGCCGCAAACCTCGCGCGCAGCATCTCCAGGATCGGCCCGCGCCGCTCCGCATCCAGCCGTCCCGTCAGCGTCATGTGGAAGCGGAATTCTTCCATCACGTACGGGTAGCCCCAGCGGTCGAGATAGTCGCGCTGCCGCTCGGTGAGTTTGTCGGGCTTGCGCCGCGCGCGGTCTTCCGCCGTCATGGGAGCACGGAAGTCGTCGAATTCGCGGACGCAATCGGCGGCAAGTTGCTGGAGCGCGCCCACCGGCTCGGTCGGAATCACCGCAATGAAGCCGCTGATGGAGTCGACGACCGGACGGATTGACGGCATCGGCCGCGCCTTGCCGGCAAAGGCCGCGCAGGCTGCGACGAGCTCGGCTTCAGTCCTGCCTGGCGCCAGCGCCATCGGCGCCTTCAGCGTGCCGTGGAAACCGTATTTGCGGGGATCGGCCGTGACGTCGCGCCAGTCCGGCGCAACACGCGATGCGTCGGCAGGGAACGGCATCTCCTCACCGGTGTAGACATCATAGCCGAGCAGCTTGGCGCCGAGGCGGGAGAGGGCGCTGTCGGCGCCGGCTGCGAAGTAGATCGCGTAGCGGGGAAAATCTGTCATTGCCCGAGCATAACCGGTTCAGGCCGCAACAACAGCTTCGCGCGGCGTGGCCGCCGCAGCGAGCAGTCGCGTCGCATCGGTGAGATGCACGAGCTTCCCGCCAGCGACCACCGCGATCAGCCGCGGCCGCAGCGGCACACTGTCGTCGACCAGCAGCATGTCGGCGCGGCATCCTTCCGCGAGCACGCCGCGATCGGCAAGGCCGGTCGCGCGGGCCGGTCCCGCGGACACCAGGTTCCAGGACTCGGTCAGCGGCAGCACGCCGTCGGCGACGAGGCGGAACGCGGCGAGCAGCTGCGCGGGATAGTAATAGTCCGACGCCAGCACCGAGCAGAGCCCCTTCGCGATCATGTCGGACGCCCGGGTCCAGCCGGTATGGCTGCCGCCGCGCACGACGTTCGGCGCACCATAGACGATGGCATCGCCCTGGCTTGCAGCCGCCCGCGCGGTCTCCTCGTTGATCGGAAACTCCGCGATGTCAGCGCCCAGCTCGCGAAACTCCTGCCTCATCGCTGGCGTCGCATCGTCATGCGAGAGCATCCGCACCTCGGCCGCGCGAGCAGTTGCGGCGAGCCGCGACACGGAAGCCGGCACTTCACTGGCGCGCGAAAGCACACGCTCGACCAGCCGGTCGAATTCCTCGCCCGAAAGGCCGGTGCGCTCCACCATGCGGTTGCGCTTGCGCGGCTTGGCCATGTCGGCGACGGTGCCGTCCATGTGGTCGTTGAAGGCGAACAGGTCGACGCGGCCCTCGGCGAGCCACTGGCCGATCTCGGTCTCGGCGTCGAGATTGTAGGTCTCGTGCCGCAGGTGGAAACGGGTATCGGCGGCGAATTGCGGGCGCTGCCGCTCGATCGCCTCCATCAGGGCGCGCGCATTGCCGGCGCTGCGCAGGCCCGGCTCCCACGAGCAGGTCGTGGCGTGAAAAACGGTGGTGATGCCGTTGCTGATCGCCTGGCGGTCACTGTCGGCGAGCGCGACGTCGATCGGGAAGTCGACGCCGGCGCGCGGCATCATCTGGCGCTCGAAGGCATCGCCATGCAGATCGACGATGCCGGGCAGCATCAGCAGGTTGCGCGCATCGATGGCCAGCCGCGCACGGCCGCGAGAGGCATCGACCTGCGCAATGTCCGCGCCGGACACGAGAATGGAAGTTTCGACGAGCTCGGAGCCGATCAGGGCCCGGCCGCCCTCAAGGAAAATGTCTGTCAAGCGACCGCGCTTCGTTTGCTGGCAGGGGAACGGGTGAGGGAGCTTGCCCGTGCTTCATATGCCGAGAGGAAATCTTCAATCCCGAGCTTGCGGAAATCGGGCAGTGCTTCACGCAATTTGTCGTGATCCCAGTCCCACCAGGCGAGTCGGGCCAGCCGTCCGGCGACGTCTTCCGAGAACCGCCGCCGCACGATGCGCGCCGGATTGCCGGCGACGATGGTGTAGGCCGGCACGTCCTTGGTGACGATGGCGCCGGCCGCGATCACCGCGCCGGTGCCGATGTTGCGGCCCGGCAGCACGATCGCGCCATGGCCGATCCAGACGTCGTGGCCGATATGAACGTGATGCTGGCGCCGCCAGTCGAAGAACTCGGTGTCGTCGCTCTCGCCTTCGAAGTAGGCGCTGGAACGATAGGTGAAATGCGCCTGCGTCGCGCGATGCATCGGATGATTGCCGGGATTGATGCGGGTCATCGCCGCGATCGAGCAGAATTTTCCGATCGTGGTGTAGGTGATCTGGGCGTCGTTCACGACATAGGAGTAATCGCCCATCGCGACTTCAGTGAGGATCGTGCGCGCACCGACTTCGGTATAGGTGCCGAGCCTGGTCTCATGCAGCTTCGCCGAAGGGTCGATGGTCGGTTGAACCGAGAGCGTCTTGCCGGCCATGCTACATCCGATAGGTCGAGGGCGGGCGTACCTCTTCGAGCGGCCTGATGACAATGTCATGACGATGCGATGACAGGGGAAGAGGTGTGTAGGATCGCCGCACCGCAGCGCCGGTGTCACACAAGTGTCAAGCGCCAGCGTTAGCGGTGGCAGCCAGCTACTCTGGAGCCCTCTATGCTGGTGGTTGAAGGTCTGACGTGCCGCTTCGGCGCAAAAGCCGCGGTGGACGACGCTTCGTTTCAAATCTCCCCCGGCGGCTTCGTCGGTGTGATCGGGCGCTCCGGCGCGGGCAAGTCGACCATGCTGCGCATGATCAATCGCCTGGCGACGCCGACGCAGGGCCGTATCCTGTTCGACGGCCTCGACGTCACCGCGCTGCGCGGCAAGGAGCTGCGGCAGTGGCGGGCGCGCTCGGCGATGATTTTCCAGCAGTTCAACCTGGTTGGCCGGCTCGATGTGCTCACCAACGTGCTGATGGGGCGTCTTGCCACGATGCCGGCCTGGCGCTCGCTGACGCAGACCTGGCCCGAGCACGACAAGGCGCTGGCGATGTCGGCGCTCGAACAGTTCGATATCGCCTCACTCGCCGCCCAGCGCGCCGACCAGCTCTCCGGCGGCCAGCAGCAGCGTGTTGCGATCGCCCGCGCGCTGGTGCAGCAGCCCGACATCATCCTCGCCGACGAGCCGATCGCCTCGCTCGACCCGCGCAACACCAAGATCGTGATGGATGCGCTGCTGCGCATCAACAAGCATTTCGGCATCACCGTGCTCTGCAACCTGCATTCGCTCGATCTCGCCCGCACCTATTGCGATCGCCTGATCGGCATGGCGCAGGGTCGCGTGGTGTTCGACGGCGCGCCGGCCGAATTGACCGACCACGTCGCGCGCGAGCTCTACGATCTCGAAGCCTCCGACGTCATGGGCGGAATGCCTGCGCCGGCGCCTGAGGGCGTTCCGGCACTCGGAACGGCGGCTGCGGCCTGAGCCGCGCCTGTAGTTGCCAATTTTTGCGTCAACCGACCCCAACCGATGAAGAGGGTATCATGATCACTCGCAGACTGGTTCTTGCCGGCGCCGCCGCGCTCGCGTTCACGACCTCGGCCTCCGCCGACGACTGGAAAGCCAAATATCCCGAACTGACCTTCGCGGTCATTCCGGCGGAAAATGCCTCGGGCGTGACCGAGCGCTGGGCGCCGTTCATGAACTATCTCTCCAAGGAATTGGGCGTGAAGGTCACGCTGCGCATCGCCAACGACTACGCCGCCGTCATCGAGGGCCAGCGCGCCGGCAACATCCATATCGCCAGCTACGGCTCGGCGTCGTTCGCCCGCGCCCGCCTGACCGGCGTCAAGACCGATGCCTTCGCCAACGACATCAACGCCGACGGCTCGACCGGCTACTACTCGGTGTTCTTCGTTAAGGCGAGCAGCCCCTACAAGAGCGTCGACCAGCTCAAGGGCAAGAACCTCGGCCTCGTCGACCCGAACTCGACCTCCGGCAACAACGTGCCGCGCTTCGAGCTCGACAAGATGGGCATCACGGATGCCGACACCTATTTCAGCAAGGTCGTCTTCACCGGCAGCCACGAGAACGCGATCCTGGCGCTGGCGCAGGGCACGGTCGACGTTGCGGCCAACCAGTGGACCAGCGATGACGATTCCACGCTGGCGCAGATGCTGACCAAGGGCATGCTGAAGAACGCCGACGGCTCGCCGATGAAGAAGGACGATTTCCGCATCATCCACAAGTCGGCGCCGATCATCAACGGCCCCTACGCCTACAATTCCGACCTGCCGGAAGATGCCAAGGCGGCGATCGCCAAGGCGTTCTTCGACGCGCCGGCCAAGGACAAGGCGGCCTTCGATCGCCTCCAGGACGGCCAGAAGAAGGGTTTTCATCCCGCCACCACCAAGGACTGGGATGGCACGATCGAGCTGATCAAGTTCGTCGATGCACTGCGTAAGAAGAAGGCGTCCTGAGTTTCGGGACGATAGCACTGGAGCCGGGTCGATGGACCCGGCTCTTTCTCTTTGATCGACCACCTTTCCTGGCCAGATGACCGTCGCGGTTTCGATCCTTCCCGAGCAGCAGCTCGCCGTGCTGAACGCGGCCTATCGCCAGGCGGTCGCGCGCAAGCGGCTCCGACTCCTGTTGGGGCTGGTGATCTTTGCCGCAGCCCTGTTTCTTGCCGCGATCGGCGCGGAAGTGAACCTGCGCACCTTCTTCGCCCATTTCGGCAATTTCATCAGCTATTTCGACCGCATCCTCACGCTCGACAGCGGCCAGCGGGTCTGGACCGATG
Source organism: Bradyrhizobium sp. 956_D2_N1_4 (assembly GCF_052076025.1). Classification (NCBI taxonomy): domain Bacteria; kingdom Pseudomonadati; phylum Pseudomonadota; class Alphaproteobacteria; order Hyphomicrobiales; family Nitrobacteraceae; genus Bradyrhizobium; species Bradyrhizobium sp. 956_D2_N1_4. Next base: position 8,711,451 of record NZ_CP197237.1, read on the forward strand.
CCGGCGAGTGGCTGTGGGGCTGGCGCAAATGGCTGAAGATGCTGGGCGAGACGCTGCTGATCTCCTATGTCGGCACGCTGATCGGCGCGACTTTCGCCTTCTGCCTGAATTTCTTCGCGGCTGAGAACACCTCGCCGTCGCCCTGGCTGCGCTTCGTGGTGCGTCGCCTGCTCGAATTCGCCCGCACCGTGCCGGGCATCGTCTTCGCGCTGATTTTCGTGATCGCCTTCGGCCTCGGGCCGATGGCCGGCGTGCTCGCGATCGCGATCCACTCCACCGGCGCGCTCGGCAAGTTGTTCTCCGAGATCGTTGAGAATGCCGACATGAAGCCGGTTGAAGGCATCCGCTCGACCGGCGCGAGCTGGCTCTCCTGCATGCGCTTCGCCGTGGTGCCGCAGGTGACCGCGGGCTATGCCAGCTATGCGCTGCTGCGCTTCGAGATCAACGTCCGCGAGGCCTCGGTCATGGGCTTCGTCGGTGCCGGCGGCATCGGCCAGGAGCTCGTCGTCGCCATCCGCAAGTTCTATTACTCCGACGTCAGTGCCATCCTGCTCACCATCATCATCACGGTCTTCATCATCGACATCACCACGGGCTGGCTGCGCGGCCGCCTGTTCGGCAAGGAGGCACGGACGTGACGAGGCCGCAGGAGGTCGACACGCGAGAGCTTCGCGCGCGCTACCCTGATGTGTTCGACCGCCCCGCCTCGGCGCGGCTCGCGATGCCGGCGATGACCGTCGCGGCGTTTGCGATCCTAGTCTACGGCCTCGTCGATCTCGACTTCTCGCCGTCGCGATTCTTCGCAGGGCTGAGCCAGCTCGGCTGGATCAGCCTGATGATGATCCCGCCCGATCCCGGCACCTCGCTGCCGGTCTATCTGAAGGCGCTGGGTGAGACGCTGTCGATCGCGCTGCTCGGCACGACGCTGGCGGCGGTGTTCGCGCTTCCGGTCAGCCTGCTGGCCGCGCGCAACGTCATACCTTCGCAGATTTTGCGTTTTCCGGTCCGCCGTTTCCTGGATTCGATCCGCGGCGTCGACACCCTGATCTGGGCGCTGGTGTGGATTAACGTCGTTGGGCTTGGTCCGTTCGCCGGCGTGCTCGCGATTGCCGTGTCGGATTTCGGCGCGTTCGGAAAACTGTTCTCGGAGGCGATCGAGGGCGCCGACCAGAAGCAGGTCGAAGGCGTCCGCGCCTCCGGCGGCAGCGCTTTGCACGAGATCCGCTTCGGCCTGCTGCCGCAGGTGCTGCCCGTGATCGCCGGCCAGGTGCTCTATTTCATCGAATCCAACACGCGCTCGGCCACCATCATCGGCATCGTCGGCGCCGGCGGCATCGGCCTCCAGCTCGCCGAGCAGATCCGCGTGCTGGAATGGCAGCGGGTGTCGTTCCTGATCCTGATGATTCTGGTCGCCGTCGCCGCGATCGATTTCATCTCGAGCAAGCTGCGCTTTGCGATTATTGGGCGCAGGGCGGTGGCGTAGCTTTCTTCCTTCTCCCCTTGTGGGAGAAGGTGGCGCGAAGCGCCGGATGAGGGGTCTGCCTCCTCGAGCTCAGATCGGTGTTTGCAGAGACATACCCCTCACCCGTCTCGTCGCTACGCGGCGAGCCACCCTCTCGCGCAAGGGGAGAGGGTGAAGAAGAGCAGCCTCACCCGTTCTCCACCAGAAACTCCACCCGCTCCGCCGCGAACCGCGAATGCTTCGTCACCAGCGGCTTGCCGGCGAGATCGTGGTCGGTCGCGTCGACCACCAGGATCGGCCGTCCCAGCGGCAGATCGAGCCGCGCGGCATCGGTTGCGTCCACGATGCCGGCGGTGATCCGGGTCGCGCCGCGGCTGTAGTCGCGGACGCCGTAATGCTCGAGCAGTTTCGTCATCGAGCGCGTCGCGGCGAACACCTCGCCCGCGCCCGGGAACAATTCCGCTGACAGCCAGGTGGTGGAGACGCAGATCGGCGTGCGGTCGGCGAGGCGGATCGCCTCGATCCGCACCAGCGGCGCGCCGGCCTTCAATCCCAGTTCGCGCGCCAGTTCGCGGGTCGCGACATCGTCGGACGCCTCGATCAGCCGGCCATGCGGTTCGCGGCCGTCGGCGCCGACGATCTCGGAGAAGCGGGTGCGCGAGCGCAAGGGATAAGCGAGGCGCTGCGCCTCGACATAGGTTCCGCTGCCGCGTTCGGCGCGCACGATGCCGCGCTCGGCAAGCGCGGCCAGCGCGCGCCGCACGGTGTGGCGGTTCACCCGATAGGTTTCGGCGATCTCCATCTCGCCCGGCAGCTTGTCGCCGGCCGCAAAGCGGCCGTCGGCGATGCCGCGCTCGATGCCGTCGGCAACGAGGCGCCACAGCGCGACGCCCGAAGAGGCTGTGTCCTGCATGCTCATGTCGCCGAGAAGCCTACTTCAGAAATCACACGTTTGTCACGAAACAGTCATGGCGCTTCCGTATCAAGTTGTCTATTATCATAGACAACTTGGATTCGGCAAGTTCTGTCAAAAGCTCGGTGAATTTGGTGACCCAGCACAACAACCAGCAAGTCCAGCGCAAGGCCGCGATGGCCGTGCTGGCGCACGCGGAGGCGGGCGAGATCGCCGCTCGCCTCCGCGCTCTCGCCCTGCCGGCTCATCAGGAGCTGCGCGCGCCGGAAAACGGTCTCGTCATGCTGCGCGGCCGGGTCGGCGGCGACGGCGCGCCGTTCAATCTCGGTGAAGCCACGGTGTCGCGCGCGGCGGTCCGGCTCGCGAGCGGCGAGGTCGGCTTCGGCTACACGCTGGGGCGCGATGGCGAAAAGGCGCGGTTGATCGCGCTGTGCGACGCACTGGCGCAGTCCAGTGATTTCGGCGAGGCGGTGGAGCGTGACGTTATCGCGCCGTTGCGCGAGCAGCTTATGATCCAGCGCAAGCAGGCGGCCGCCGAGACCGCCGCGACGAAGGTTGATTTCTACACCATGGTGCGCGGTGAGGGGTGAGGCCATGACCACGATTGCGGAACTGCCGCCGGGTTTCGTCGACAAGGTCTTGTCGGCGCAATCGACCTTTCGTTCCGTCATGGACGCGATGGCGCGGCCGGGTTCGGTCCAGCGCATCGTGCCGATGGCGGGAGCGCCCGAGCCAACGATGCGCGGCACTGCCGCGATCGCGCTGACGCTGTTCGATCACGACACGCCGCTCTGGCTCGATGCCCGGATGGCGGAGAGGTCGGACGTGGTGAAATGGCTCAAGTTCCACACCGGCGCGCCGGTGGTGCAGGACTCCTCGATCGCGAGTTTCGCGCTGATCAGCGATGGTGCGGCGCTGCCATCGCTCGAGCGCTTCGCACTGGGCACGAATGAGTATCCGGATCGTTCGACCACGGTGATCCTTCAGGTCGAGAGCCTGAATTCGGGGCGCAGTTTCGAACTGCGTGGCCCCGGCATCGACGGTGTCGCGACGCTTCAGGCCTCGATCAGGCCTTTCGACCTGTTCGAGCGCCTGCGCATGAACGAGGCGCTGTTTCCGCGCGGCATCGATTTGGTGCTGGTCGCCGATGACGCCGTGGTTGCGATCCCGCGCACCACGCGTGTCGTGAACAAGGGAAGCTAGTCGCATGTATGTCGCAGTCAAAGGCGGCGAGCGCGCCATCGAGAACGCCCATCGCCTGCTCGCCAATGCGCGGCGTGGCGACCAGAGCGTTTCCGAAGTCACGCTCGACCAGATCTCGGAGCAGCTTGGGCTCGCGGTGGACCGCGTCATGAGCGAAGGGTCGCTCTATGACCGCGAGCTCGCGGCGCTCGCCATCAAGCAGGCGCGCGGGGATCTGATCGAGGCGATCTTCCTGGTCCGCGCCTTCCGCGCCACCCTGCCGCGCTTCGGCGCCAGCGGGCCGGTCGAGACCGGCGCGATGCGGGTGCAGCGGCGGGTGTCGGCGACCTTCAAGGACATTCCCGGCGGCCAGATCCTCGGGCCGACCTTCGACTACACGCATCGTCTGCTCGATCCCTCGCTTGGCCAGGGCTTTGTGCCTGAAGTGCCGGCGACGGCCGAAGCGTCGACGGCGCCCACGCCGCGTGTGACCGATATTCTGGGCCGCGACGGGCTGATCGAATCCTCGCCGCGGGCCGAAGACGGCGCCAGCGTCGGCGATCTCACGCGCGAACCGCTGAACTTCCCGGCCGATCGCGACCTGCGCCTGCAAAACCTCGCGCGCGGTGACGAAGGCTTTCTGCTGGCCATGGGTTATTCCACCCAGCGCGGTTACGGCCGCAACCATCCCTTCGTCGGCGAGATCCGCTTCGGCGAGGTCGAGGTCGAGTTTTTCGCGGAGGACGTCGGCTTCGCCGTGCCGCTCGGCTCCATCGAGCTCACCGAGTGCCAGATGGTGAATCAATTCAAGGGTTCGGCGACGGAAGCGCCGTGTTTCACCCGCGGCTATGGTCTCGCCTTCGGCCAGAGCGAGCGCAAGACCATGTCGATGGCGCTGGTCGACCGGGCGCTGCGTGCCCGCGAGCTCGGCGAAGAGGCCGTGGCCCCGGCGCAAGATGAAGAATTCGTGATGTCGCATTCGGACAATGTCCAGGCGACCGGCTTCGTCGAGCATCTGAAGTTGCCGCATTATGTCGACTTCCAGTCCGAGCTCGGCCTGCTCCGCAAGCTGCGCAAGGAATTTGCCGAGGCCAATGCGCCCGATGCCATGAAGGAGGCCGCGGAATGAACGCGCCCGCCTACAATTTCGCCTATCTCGACGAGCAGACCAAGCGGATGATCCGCCGCGCGATCCTCAAGGCGATCGCAATCCCCGGTTATCAGGTGCCGTTCGCCAGCCGTGAAATGCCGATGCCCTATGGCTGGGGCACCGGCGGCGTGCAGGTGACCGCGGCGATCCTGGGGCCGCAGGACGTGCTGAAGGTGATCGACCAGGGCTCGGACGACACGACGAATGCGATCTCGATCCGCAAATTCTTCGCCAAGACCGCCGGCGTCGCCACGACCACGGCAACAGAAGATGCGACCGTGATCCAGACCCGTCACCGCATCCCGGAGACGTCGCTGCACGCGAACCAGGTGCTGGTCTATCAGGTGCCGATCCCGGAGCCGCTGCGTTTCCTCGAGCCGCGCGAGACCGAGACCCGGCGCATGCACGCGCTTGCCGAATACGGCCTGATGCATGTGAAGCTCTACGAGGACATCGCCCGCTTCGGCCACATCGCCACCGCCTACGCCTATCCGGTGAAGGTGAACGCGCGCTACGTGATGGACCCGTCGCCGACGCCGAAATTCGACAATCCCAAGATGGACAATTGCCCGGCGCTGCAATTGTTCGGCGCCGGTCGCGAGAAGCGCATCTATGCGATCCCGCCCTATACGCAGGTGGTGTCGCTCGATTTCGAGGATCACCCGTTCGAGCCGTACCGCTTCAACGCGCCCTGCGCGCTGTGCGCGGCCGAGAATTCCTATCTCGACGAGATCGTCACCGACGACAAGGGCGGGCGCATGTTCGTGTGCTCGGACACCGACTATTGTGAGGGCCGCCAGGCCGCCGGCCATCACGGCAGCCTCAGCGCCGCGCCGTACAAGGACAAGGCGGGTTCACATGGCTGATCAAGACATGGCTGATCTAGCCAAGCTCGAAAACGATCAGCCGCTGCTGCTCGCGGAGTCGCTCAGCAAGTCCTATGGCCGCATCGCCGCGTGCCGCGACGTCTCCTTCTCGCTCTACCCCGGCGAGGTGCTGGCGATCGTCGGCGAGTCCGGCTCGGGCAAGTCGACGCTGCTGCAAATGCTGTCGGGCCAGCTCGCGCCGAGCGCCGGCCAGGTGTCGTACCGGATGCGCGACGGCGTCACCCGCGATCTCACGACGCTGGGCGAAGCCGAGCGGCGCTTCCTGTTCCGCACCAATTGGGGCTATGTGCACCAGGATCCCGCGCAGGGCCTGCGCATGGCGGTCTCGGCCGGCGCCAATGTCGGCGAACGGCTGATGGCGGTGGGCTGGAATCACTACGGCCGCATCCGCGATACCGCGTCGGACTGGCTCACCCGCGTCGAGATCGACATTGCGCGCATCGACGATGCACCGCGGACCTACTCCGGCGGCATGCGTCAGCGTCTCCAGATCGCGCGCAACCTCGTCACCGAGCCGCGGCTGGTGTTCATGGACGAGCCGACCGGTGGCCTCGATGTCTCCGTGCAGGCGCGCCTGCTCGACCTCGTGCGCAGCCTCGTTGCCGAACTGCACCTCGCCGTCATCATCGTCACCCATGATCTCGCGGTGGCGCGACTGCTGTCGCATCGCGTGATGGTGATGAAGGGCGGCCGCGTCATCGAGACCGGTCTCACCGACCAGGTGCTCGACGACCCCCGCGAGCCCTATACCCAGCTCCTCGTTTCCTCGATTCTGCCGCCATAAGCCTTCCAAGATGAGTTTTCCGATGACCGCCATGATCGACATCGCCGCCGCGAAAAAGACCTTTACGATGCACCTGCAGGGCGGCATCGAGCTGCCTGTCGTCAGCGGCGTGACCTTCCACGTCAACCCGGGCGAATGCGTCGTGCTGTCTGGCCCGTCCGGTGCCGGCAAGTCGTCAATCCTGAAGATGATTTTTGGCAATTACCGCTGCGACTCCGGCCGTATCGGCATCCGCCATCGCGGCGCGGTTGTCGATCTCGCCACCGCCGAGCCGCGGCAGGTTCTCAATATCCGCCGCTCCACCATCGGCTATGTCAGCCAGTTTTTGCGGGCGGTGCCGCGTGTTGCGACCATTGACGTCGTCGCGGAGCCACTGATCGTGAACGGCCTGGCACGCGCTGAGGCGCAGCAGCGCGCCGGCGAGTTGCTGCACCGCCTCAACATTCCCGAAAGACTCTGGCAGCTTCCGCCGGCGACCTTCTCCGGCGGTGAGCAGCAGCGCGTCAACATCGCGCGCGGCTTCATCTCGGAGCTGCCGATCCTGCTGCTGGACGAGCCGACCGCCTCGCTCGATGCCGCCAACCGCGCCGTCGTGGTCGATCTGGTCGCCGAGAAGAAGCGCCAGGGCGTCGCCATGGTCGCCATTGTCCATGACGACGAAATCCGCCATTTGATTGCCGACCGTATTGTTGACGTCACCAGCTTTGCCGCCGCGGCCTGAAGGAAATGGAAATGAATGCCAAGCCGAAGGAAACATTGATCGCCAACGCCAGGATCGTGCTGGCTGACCGGGTGATCGAGCAGGGCTGGCTCGCTCTTGCCGACGGACGCATCGCCGAGATCGGCGAGGGCAGGGCGCCTGCGGGTGCGGAGGATGCCGGCGGCGACCTCATCATGCCCGGCCTGATCGAGCTCCACACCGACCACCTCGAAGCGCATTACGTGCCGCGCCCAAAAGTGTTCTGGAATCCGGTCGCGGCCGTCATCTCCTATGACGGCCAGCTCGCGACCTCAGGCATCACCACTGTGTTCGACTCGCTCCGGGTCTGGCGCGAGGATGGCGCCGAGGAAGTCGATGGCCGCGCCGGCGTGCTCGCCGCCGCGATCACGACCGCCCGCGATGCCAGCCTGCTGCGCGCCGACCACTTCCTGCATCTGCGCTGCGAAATCCCGATGCCGAGCGTGGTGGAGGAGGCCAAGGAGCTGATCGACCGTCCCGACGTCAAGCTGATGTCGCTGATGGACCACACACCCGGCCAGCGCCAGTTCCGCGACGAGGTCAAGCTGCGCGACTATTATCGCGGCAAGGGCGGCGGCAAGACCGATGCCGAGCTCGACGAGCTGTTCGCGAAGCGCTTCGAGTATCAGAAGCTCTATGCAGCGGCCAACATGCGCGAGATCGTGTCGCTGGCGCACAAATTCAACATTCCGCTGGCGAGCCACGACGACACCACCGAGGAGAACGTCGTGGACGCCGTGCGTGATCGCGTGTCGGTGGCGGAATTCCCGACCACGCTGGAGGCCGCGCGCGGCCTGCATCAGGCCGGCATCGACATCCTGATGGGTGCGCCGAACGTCGTGCGCGGCGGCTCGCACTCCGGCAACATCGCCGCGGTCGATCTCGCCCGCGAGGGCCTGCTCGACATCCTGTCGTCGGACTACATCCCGTCCAGCCTCCTGATGGCCGCGCTGCAATTGCCGGAGCATGTGCCCGCGATCAGCCTTCCGGCGGCGGTTCGGACCGTGACCAAGGCGCCGGCCGAGGCGGTTGGCCTGTCGGATCGTGGCGAGGTCGCGATCGGCAAGCGCGCCGACCTGATCCGCGTGCATGTCGCAGGCGACGTTCCCGTGGTCCGCAGCGTTTGGCGCGAAGGAAACCGCGTCGCATGAGCGAGACCGCGACCATGGCACACGATGAGGCCAGCGGGATCGGACCCGGGCGGCTCGTGCTCGTGGTCGGTCCCAGCGGTGCCGGCAAGGACACGCTGTTGCGGCTCGCACAGGCGGCCTGCGTGGACGATCACGACATCGTCTTTCCGCGCCGTGTCGTGACGCGCGAATCCTCCGAAGCCGAAGACAACATGGCGATGAGCCAGGACGAATTCCGCCGCGCGCGCGAGCACGGCGATTTCGCCGTCCACTGGGAAGCGCATGGTCATTCCTACGCTCTTCCGCTCGAAATCAACGATGACATCCTCGCTGGCCGGGCCGTCGTCGCCAATGTCTCGCGCACGGTGATCGGCGCGCTGCGCCAGGCCTATGCCAACGTCGTTGTGGTCGCGATCACGGCGCCGCCGGACGTGCTGGCGCAGCGGCTTGCCGCCCGGGCCCGGCACAGCGACGGCAATATCGCAGATCGCCTCGCGCGCAGCGTCGACGACACATCGGCCAATGCCGATGTCACCATCCTCAACGCGGGCAGCGCGGACTATCACAGCCGCCAGCTCGTGCGCGTGATCAGGAACGAAGGCTGGCACGAATAGCCGGCGCAACAAGGAGAACGGAATGTCGGTGATTGAAACGGTCGAACAGCTGGAGGCCATCTACGGTGCCGTTGGTGATGCCTCGACCGTGAAAGTCGCCGACCACGTCACGCCGCTCTACCGCATCTTCATCGAGAAGGCCCCGTTTGCCGCGCTGGCCACCATCGGGCCCGAGGGGATCGACTGCTCGCCGCGCGGCGATCTCCCCGGCTTCGTCCGCATTCATGATCCGAAGACGCTGATGCTCCCGGATCGCCGCGGCAACAACCGGGTCGACTCCTTGCGCAACATCGTGCGCGATCCCAGGGTGTCGCTGATGTTCCTGATCCCCGGTTCCGGCAATGCGGTGCGGGCCAACGGCCGCGCTTGTCTCTCCGTCGATCCCGAGCTGCTCGCCTCGTTCAAGGTCGAGGGCAAGGCGCCGCGCAGCGTCATGGTGATGAATGTGGACGAAATCTATTTCCAGTGCGCCCGCGCCATCGTCCGCTCCGACCTCTGGAATCCCGACAAGCGGATCGATCCGAAAACGCTGCCGACGCCCGGCCAGATCCTCGCCGAGATGAGCGAGAACAAGGTCGGTGGCGCCGAGTACGACCGGATCTGGCCGGAACGGGCTGCTGCGACGATGTGGTGATCTTTTTCTTACCCTCTCCCCTTGTGGGAGAGGGTGGCTCGCCGCGAAGCGGCGAGACGGGTGAGGGGTATCTCTCCGCGAACTCATCTCTCAATCGGCATGCGCGGAGAGATAACCCTCATCCGGCGCTTCGCGCCACCTTCTCCCACAAGGGGCCTGTTGCGTTATCGGCTTTTGAGGCTGAAGACGTCAGGAGAGAAGGCCTTGGTCCTGGCAATGCCTGCGAAGATCTGTAGTTGTTGCCCTCAGCGGGCAGCTCACGCGGCGATCGTGGCCCACCGCCTCATGTTGAAGGCGATTGAGGCGAGCAGAACTTGCCCGGTCGCCTTGATCAGACCGACGTAGCGGATGCAGGTCAGCCGCATGCGGCGTTTGAGAGTAGCGAAGGTGGTCTCGACCTGGGCTCGGCGGCGCGCGATGAGGAGGTTGTAGCGTTTGAGCCTCGGCGGCAACTCCGGGTGATGCCGGTTGGGCCGACGAGCAATGCGGGGTTTCTTGCCCTCCGCCTTCAGCCGGGCCCGTCGGGCATGGGTGTCGTAAGCCGCATCGGCCCACACCGCAGCTTCATCGCCGCGGATCAAAGCGTCCGCCGGTGTCGTGTCGTTGATGTTGGCCGGTGTGGTCAGTACCGTGCGGATCAAGCCGGATCCTTCGTCGACACCGACATGGGCCTTGTAACCGAACGTCGTGCCGCTCTTGCCTTGCCGCTTGGTGAAGCGGGCGTCGGGATCGTTTGAGGGGCGATCCTCCTTCGGAGGAGCCGACACCGCCTGGATCAAGGTCGCATCCAGCATCGTGCCGCGCTTGAGGATGACGCCGGCATTTTCAAGCTGACGATCCAGCTCACCAAACAGCTTCTCCAGCAGGCCTTGTTCGACAAGCTGGTTCCGAAAGCGGTTCAGGACCGTATGGTCGGGCGTCGCATCCTCGAGGCTCAAACCGACGAAGCGCTTGAACGACAACCGGTCGCCCAGCGCTTCCTCGAGTTCGCGCTCCGAAAGACCATACAGCGACTGCAACAGCACAGCACGAAACAGCACCAGCACCGGATAGCCTGGTCGACCGGGGCTCCCTTCATCCCGCAAATGGCCGATCAGCTTCTCGAACCGGTACCACTTGACCAGGCCCGCCAGCCGATCCAGCGCCGCATTGGCGCCGGCCCCCTTCGGCATCAGCGCTTCCACAAAGCTCGGCTGTCCCGTCCGCTTGACCGCCATCGCTACCCTCCAAGGCTTTGCCCTAGGGAATCACAATTGACGAATTACGCAACAGGCCCACAAGGGGAGAAGGAAAGGCGGCACCATCTTCGCTCCTAGTTAAACGCCATGCCTCCACTCAGCGCGATGGTCTGCCCGGTCATGTAGGCATTGTCGACCAGCAGCATCACGGTTTTCGCCACCTCATCGGCCGTGCCGAAGCGGCCGAGCGGGATGCGGCTGACGAGCTGGGGCTGGCCGCTCATCATGTCGGTCTCGATCAGCGACGGCGCTACCGCGTTGACGGTGATGCCTTCCTTCACCAGCCGCGCCGCATAACCGCGTGTGAGACCCTCCATGCCGGCCTTGGATGCATTGTAGTGCGGGCCGATCGAGCCAGCACCGCGCGCCGCGCCCGAGGAGATGTTGACGATGCGGCCCCATTTCCGCGCGCGCATCGACGGCAGCACCGCCTGCGTGCACAGGAAGACTGATTTCAGGTTGACCAGGATGGTACGGTCGAAATCGTCCTCAGTGAGATCGTCAACGCCGCGCGTGATGGCGATGCCGGCATTGTTGACGAGGATGTCGATCGGTCCGAGCCCGGCCGTGACGCGCTCGACCATTGTAGCCACGGCGTCGCGCTGCGAGACGTCGGCGGCAACGACAATCGCGCGACCGCCTTGCTTGCCGATCTCGCCTGCCAACTGCTCGGCCTGCCCGATCTGCTCCCGGCAGTTGATCGCCACCGCCGCGCCTGATGCGGCAAGCGCGCGACAGACGGCTGCGCCAATCCCGCGCGAGCCACCGGTGACGAGCGCGGTGCGCCCCTTCAGATCATCCGCCATGTCCGGATCTCCCAAATTGTCTGTTTTGACGTTGCGCGAGCGTACCATGCCCGCCGCCCACGCCTGTTGAACTCATCGCGAGATGAATCCGTCTGTTGGTGCTTCCGCCGGGAGAAGCGCGCCAGCGCGCTCGTGCCAAATATGGATAGCCATTTCATTGACCGAACGCACCAATCGCTCAATATTCGCAGCATCGAAACTGCTCCTCGAGCTTGATGTCGCGATATGAGAACCGATCACCAGCGTAACCTTGACGACATGCACGCGTGCATGACGCGGCGCTGTTTCTCGGCGGCAACCGGCGCCTGTTGTTGTTGCTGATCGCCTCCTAGCAACCTCCCACAGCACAAATCCCACAACAGGAACGCCGACATTCCGGCGAACGAGCAGTCATGTCCCAGACCCAGTCCAACGCCTACATCATCGAAATCCACGATCGTGCCGCCGGCATCATCACAAGAGATGAGCGCGGCTTCCGCTTCTTCTCCTCGGAGCGCCTGTTCGACAGCCTCGAAGGCCGCCAGTTCCGCTCGGCGCGCGAGGCCGAACGCGCCGCGCGTGCTGTGTTTTCGGAGCGGAGCCGCCGTGCCAATTCCTCACTCTTCGCCAACTGAACCTGACGCAAAGGACCGCAACATGATTGCACGACGACATATCCTGACCGCAGCGCTTCTCCTCGCAACCGCCCTGGCCGCACCCGCACGCGCCGAGGACAAGCCGGCGGAAATCCGCATCGGCACCCAGAAGGGTGGCTTCTTCCCGGCTGTACGCCAGCGTCAAACGCTCGAAAATGCCTTCAGGCCACTGGGCATCGAGGTCAGATGGATCGACTTCCAGTTCGGTCCGCCGCTGCTTGAGGCCATCAACGTCGGCAGCGTCGATTTCGGCTTCGTCGGCGACACCCCGCCGATCTTCGCGCAAGCCGGCGGCGCAAAAATCAAGTATGTCGCGGCCGTGAAGTCCGAAGGCGACAACCAGGCGATCATCGTGCCTAAGGAGTCGCCGATCAAGACGCTGGCCGATCTCAAAGGCAAGCGCGTCGCCTTCGGCAAGGGATCGAGCGCGCACAATCTCCTGGTCGCCTCGCTCGAAAAGGCCGGCCTGTCCTGGTCCGACATCACGCCCGCGCCGCTCGCGCCGGCCGATGCGACGGCGGCCTTCGTGAAGGGCTCGGTCGACGCCTGGTCGATCTGGGATCCCTATCTCGCGCTCGCTGAATTGAAGGAGAACGCCCGCGTTCTCGTCTTCGACAAGGACGTGCACAAGCCGAACGCCTACTACATCGCCAACACCGACTTCGTCGAGAAATATCCGTCGCTGGTCGCAAAGCTCAACACGACCTTCGCCTCCGAAGGCAAGTGGGCGGAGCAGCATCACGAGGAGGTCGCAAAGGCGCAGGCCGAAGCGACCGGCGTCGACATCGAAGCTGTCAGGCGCTTCGTCAACCGCTCCGTCTACAGCGTGGTGCCGCTTGATGCCGAGGTGATCAGGACGCAGCAGGCCGTGGCCGACCGTTTTGCAAAGCTCGGCCTGATCCCGAAGCCGGTCAACGTCTCCGACATCGTCTGGAAGTGGACGCCGGGTTCGTAAGATGAGGCTAGGAAGACGTCGTCATGCCCGGGCTTGTCCCGGGCATCCACGTTCTTAGTCCCGAATAGCTAGACGTGGATGGCCGGGACAAGCCCGGCCATGACGCCCGTGGAGGCTGTCTTCTATCTAAACCCTCAGCCCCTCAGCGCCGCCAGCAATTGATCCGGGCGCTCGGCCATGATCATGTGGCCTGCGCCCGGCACCACGACGGTTTTGGCATGCGGGATCGCCGCGGCGAGCGCCTTGCCCGCCTTCGCCGGTGTCATCATGTCTCGTTCGCCGAGGATGAGCGTCGTCGGCACTTTCACGCTCGCAGCAGCGACAAGCGCGTTCGCGTAAGCATTGCAGGCCGACAAATCCCTGAAGAGCACGCCCGGCTCGCAAGACTTCAGCACCGCCTGCGCGCCGCCATGCATCCACAGGCCCGGAGCGAGGCTGCCGCCAAGCTCGGCGTTGAAGCCGAGACCCCAGATCGACACCATGTCGTTGGCGTCCTGCGAGTTGGCCTCGGCCGCTTTCAGGAGATCGGGGCCGACTGACATGGTCGCGGCGGTGCCGATCAGGCTCAGCGCGGACACCTTGTCGGGGTGACGCGCCGCCGTCTCCAGCGAGATCAGCGATCCCATGGAGTGGCCGATCAGGTGCGCCTTTGCCACGCCGGCCGCAGCGAGCAATGCCGCCGTCCAGTCCGCCATCTCGGCGATGGTTGACAGCGAAGGTCCAGCCGAGCGGCCGTGGCCGGGCAGGTCGGGCGCCAGCACGCCATAACCGTGATGGGCGAACCAGCGCGTATGCAGCGCCCAGGTCGAATGATCGAAGCCGGCGCCATGGATGAAGACGACCGCAGGCAGGGACTTGTCGAACTCGCGGCCGCCGTTTGCGACAAACACCTCGGCGCCGTTGACAGTGAGCTTCATGGTGTCAGACCTTTTGCGAGATGCGGAGCGCCTGCGCAAGATCGTCGATGATGTCGCTTGCCGTCTCGATGCCGACCGACAGCCGCACCAGCTCCTCGCCGATGCCGGCCGCCTTGAGCTGTTCGGCATCCATCTGCTGATGCGTGGTCGAGGCCGGGTGGATCACCAGCGTCTTGGCATCGCCGACATTGGCGAGATGGCTGATCATGCGCAGCGATTCGATGAATTTTCGGCCGGCGGGTCGCCCGCCCTTGATGCCGAAGGAGACGATCGAGCCGGCGCCGCGCGGCAGCAGCGTTTTTGCGAGCTGATAGTCGGTGTGGTCCTCCAGCGAGGGATGCAGGACCCAATCGACGGCCTTGTTCGACTTCAGCGCCTCCAGCACCAGATGTGTGTTCTGGATATGCCGGTCCATGCGCACGCCGAGCGTCTCCACGCCCTGCAAGAGCTGGAACGCGTTGGTCGGGGACAGGCAGGCGCCGAAATCGCGCAGGCCTTCGGTGCGCGCGCGCATGATGAAGGCGCTCGTGCCGAACTGTTCGTCGAAGACGATGCCGTGATAACCGCCATAGGGCTCGGTCAGCACGCCGAATTTGCCGGAGCCGCGCCAGTCGAACCGGCCGCCGTCGACGATGGCGCCACCGATCGCGATGCCGTGGCCGCCGATCCATTTGGTCGCCGAGTGCATGACGATGTCGGCGCCGAGCTCGATGGGGCGGCTGAGATAGGGCGTGGCAAAGGTGTTGTCGATCAGCAGCGGAATCTTTGCCTCATGCGCGATTCCCGCGACCTTCGGGATATCGAGCACTTCGAGCCCGGGATTGCCGATGGTCTCGCCGATCACGAGTCTCGTGTTCGGCTTGATCGCCGCGCGAAACGCGTCGAGGTCGCGCGGCTTGACGAAGGTCGTGGTGATGCCGAAGCGCGGCAGCGTGTGCGCCAGCAGATTGATGGTGCCGCCATAGAGCGAGCTCGACGCCACGATGTGGTCGCCGGCATTCAAGAGCGTCGCGATGGCCAGATGCAGCGCGGCCATGCCGCTCGCGGTGCAGATCGCGCCGACGCCGCCTTCGAGCGCCGCGAGCCGCTCCTCCAGCACACCGGTGGTCGGATTGGAGATCCGCGTATAGATGTGGCCGGCGCGCTCCAGATTGAACAGCGCGGCAGCGTGGTCGGAATCCTGGAACACGTAGGACGTGGTCTGGTAGATCGGCACCGCGCGGGCGCCGGTCGCGGGATCCGGATGCTGGCCCGCATGCAGGCTCAGGGTCTCGAAGGCAGGCGGTTTCGGAGCGGGCATGCGTGGCCTCGTTGGTCGGTCGGCGGAGGCGGCTCTTGTGCCACAAAATGGTGCGCGAAGTCAGCCCATTGACAGCGCCGCCTAACCCCGGATCGCCTGCTCGATCGTGCGCGCCTCCCGCAGCAGGATCTCCACGACTTCCTGCTCGCGGCGGGGGCCGAGCCTCGTCCGAACGGCGGAGACCGTCATCGCTGCGGCCGGCTGTCCGTCCGGGGTCTTGATCCAGGTGGAGATCGATTTCGTGCCCTGCACGAGGCCGATCTCCCTCATGCCATACCCCAGCCGTCTCGCGGCGGTGACCTGGCCCAGCACCGTCGCGACGTCGGTCCGGTAGGCCTCGAACCGCTTCTCGTTGGCCGCGACGATTTTTCGCGCGTCCTGCGCCGGCATCGCGGCGAGGATGGCGACGCCTGCACTGCTGACGCCGAGCGGCCGGCGCGCACCGACCTCGATCGACAGCACCTGAATCGGATAGATGCCAATCCTGCGGTCGACGCACAGCGTATCGTTGCCGGTCCGCACCGTCAGGAACAGCGTGTCGCCGATCTCAGTGGAGGCACGCCGCAGCGACGGATTTGCGGCGACCAGCAGCCGCGACGGCCGCGGGCGTGCAAGCGCGAGCTCCGGCACCTGGTTGCCGATCGCGTAGCGGCCGGTTCGCTCGTACCGTTCGACGATGCCTTCCTCGATCAGCACGTGGACGATGCGATGCACGGTCGGGCGCGTGAGGCCGGTCGCGCGCACGACCTCGGCCAGCGGCACCCCGTCTTCGCGGCCTGCGGCAAGAATACGCAGCACCGCGAGCGCGCGTCGGATCGCCTGCGCGCCCTGTCGCGGCTCCGCCGTTCCGCGGGCGGATCTTGCGGAGTTTGCTCTGTCCATAATATGGACAAGAACGCCACAATTCTCTCGACAGGTAAAGCGCTCATCTGGAGATTGCGCGGCGATCGAGCGCCATGCGCAACGTCAGGGCATTCGATGCGAATTGGAAGCGCCGCCGGGAGGTTAACATGAGATTAATCTGGATTGCCATAGCTGCTGCCACTGCGATGCTGGCGGGACCCGCATCGGGCCAGCAATGGCCGGCGCGCAGCGTCAAGCTGATCGTGCCCTATCCGGCCGGCGGCAACGTCGACAGCGCGGCGCGCATCGTCGCCGACAAGCTCCAGGAAAAGCTCGGCCAGCCCTTCATCATCGAGAACAAGGCCGGCGCCGGCGGCATGATCGCGGGCGAAGCCTTCGCGAAATCGGCGCCCGACGGTTACACGCTGTTCGTCGGCGCCAACGGCCCGGTGCTGTTCGCGACCGAGATCAACAAGCGTGAAGCCTATAACTGGAAGAAGGATTTTCTTCCGATCTCGACGATCTCGATGACGCCGCTGGTGCTCGAAGTGCACCCGTCCGTGCAGGCCACGACGTTCAAGGAATTCATCGAGCTCGCCAAGCGCGAGCCCGGCAAGCTGACGATGGCCTCGCCCGGCCCCGGTACCACCAACCATCTGCTCAGCGAGCTCATGCAGTCGAGCCTCGACCTGCAATGGGTTACCGCGCATTACCGCGGCAACGCGCCGGCGATCAACGATCTCCTGGGTGGCCAGGTGCAGTTCGCATTCGACCAGCTCACGGTCAGCCTCCAGCACATCAAGGCCGGCCTGTTCCGCGCGCTCGCCGTCACCAGCCCGCATCGCCTGAAGTCACTGCCTGACGTGCCGACCTTCGCCGAGCTCGGCTACAAGGACTTCGACGGCCAGACCTTTACGGGCCTGTTCGCGCCTGCCGGCACGCCGGCGCCGATCGTCGACAAACTTCACGAGACGCTGGTTGCGATCCTGAAAGATCCCGGTGTGATCGACAAGTTCGAAAAGCTTGGCGGCGAATCCACCCCGATGACGCCGGACGAGTTCAAGGCCTATCTCGCGCGCGAGGACGCCAAGTGGATTCCGGTCGTGCGTAAGGCCAACATCAAGGCTGACTGAGCGATGCGGATCGACCCCACCGAGCTCGGCGCGGAGCGCATCTACCGGCTGATGACCGGCGTCGTGGTGCCGCGCCCGATCGCCTGGGTCACGAGCCTGTCGCGCTCCGGCGTGCTCAACCTCGCCCCCTTCAGCGCCTTCACCTTCGTCTCGCAGAAGCCGCCGATGCTCGCCATCAGCGTCGGCCGCAAGGGCGCCGACTACAAGGACACCGCGCACAACATCCTCGACACCGAGGAATATGTGATCCACATCGCCGATACCCCGCTGATGTCCGCAGTGCACGACAGCTCGGTCGAGCATCCGCCTGAAATCAGCGAGGTCGAGCATCTCGGGCTGGAGACGCTGCCGTGCGAGCGGATCAAGGTGCCGCGGCTTGCGGCGGCACCCGTCGCGATGGAGTGCCGCTTCCGGCAGTGCCTCGAATTCGGCGAGGCCCGCAGCCGGCTCATCGTCGGCGAGGTCGTGATGTTCCACATCCGCGACGGCCTCGTGAACGACGGCAAGGTCGAAACCGCGGCGCTCGACCCGATCGCGCGCATCGGCGGGCCGCGCTACGCCCGTCTCGGCGAGATCGTGACGCTGAACACCGTCTTCCAGACGCCCAAATCCAAAGACTGAACGCGCGGCCCATCGCGCCTGAAGACCATTGGAGAACACGACAATGCGACTCGTAAGCTATCTCTTGGACGGAGAGCCGCGCTATGGCGCGGTGGTGGATGGCGGTGTCGTCGATCTGACCAGGCGGATCGGACGCGATTTTTCCGACGTGAAAGCGCTGATCGCGGCCAACGCGCTCGCGGACGCGCAGGAAGCGGTGGCCGGACAAAAACCCGACCACGCGCTGGAAAGCCTGGTCCTGGTTCCGCCGGTGCTGGCGCCGGAAAAGCTCTGGTGCATCGGCGTCAACTACGCCGAGCGCAACGCCGAGTATAAAGACAGTTCGGACCTGCCCAAATATCCTAGCCTGTTCGTGCGCAGCATCTCGTCGATGACCGGCGCCGGCCAGCCGCTGGAGAAGCCTCATGTATCTGAGCAGCTCGACTACGAGGGCGAGCTCGTCATCGTGATCGGCCAGGGCGGCCGTCACATCCCGCGCGAACAGGCCTTCGCGCACATCTTCGGCATGACCCTGTGCAACGAGGGCACGATCCGCGACTGGCTGCGCCACGGCAAGTTCAACGTCACCCAGGGCAAGAATTTCGATCGCTCCGGCAGCATCGGTCCGTGGATCGTCACGTCTGACGAGCTCGATCCGCGCGGGCCTCATGACATCATCACGCGCGTCAACGGCGAGGTGCGGCAGCAGGACACGACCGAGCGGCTGATGTTCCCGTTCGATTTCCTGATCTCCTATCTCTCCACTTTCGCCACCCTGAAGCCCGGCGACATGATTGTAACAGGCACGCCGACGGGCGCGGGCGCGCGTTTCGATCCGCCGCGCTGGCTTAGGGTGGGCGACGTCGTCGAGGTCGAGTCTGCTGGCATCGGCGTGCTGCGCAACACCGTCGCCGCGGAGCAGTAAGCCATGCTCGATACCGCCACGATCGAACGCCTCGCCGCGCGCCTGGATGAGGCCGAGCGCAGCAAGACGCTGATCCCGATGTTCTCGAAGGAATATCCCGACTTCGCCATCGAGGATGCCTACGCCATTCAGCGCGCCTGGACGAAACTTCAGCTCGGCCGCGGCCGTGTTATCAAGGGACACAAGATCGGCCTGACCTCGAAGGCGATGCAGAACGCGGTCGGCATCTCCGAGCCCGATTACGGCGTGCTGTTCGCCGACATGTTCTATGCCGACGCCACGCCCATTCCGTTCGACCGCTTTCACGCGCCGCGCATCGAGGTCGAGCTCGCCTTCGTGCTGAAGGCGCCGCTGCGCGGACCTGACTGCACCATCTTCGACGTGCTCAACGCCACCGACTACGTCACGCCTGCGCTCGAAATCCTGGAGACGCGCATGCATCGCATCGATCCCGAGACCGGCAAAACGCGGAAGGTCATGGACACGATCTCGGACAACGCGGCGAACGCCGCGCTGGTGCTCGGCGGCCGGCCGTTCCGCCCGATGGATGCGGACCTTCGCTGGATCGGCGCGCTGCTGTTCCGCAACGGCGAGGTCGAGGAGACCGGGCTTGCGGCCGGCGTGCTCAACCATCCCGCCAATGGCATCGCCTGGCTCGCCAATCGCCTCGCGCCGCATGACGAACATCTCGCGGCTGGCGAGGTGGTGCTGGCGGGATCGTTCACCCGTCCCGTCGACATCCGCCGCGGCGACACGTTTCACGCCGACTATGGCGCGTTCGGCTCGGTGTCGTGCCAGTTCGTCTGAACCAATAAGAGAGAGGGAGCGCACCATGACGGGTCAAACGCGGCGCAAGAGCATCCACATCGGCGGCTTCAAGCATGCCAACCCGATTCCGAACGCCTGCCGCATCGGCAATCTCGTGATGTCCGGTGTCATCCTCGGCCGTGATGCGGCCGGGGTGATGCCCGAGAGCCTCGACGCGCAATGCGCCAACATGTTCGCGCATATGAAGGCGACGGTGGAGGCCGCCGGCGGCACCACCGACGACATCATCAAGATGACGGTGTGGCTGAAGGACCGTACGCAGCGCGGCCCGGTCAATGTCGAGTGGCTGAAGATGTTTCCGGACGAGCATTCGCGCCCGGCGCGTCACGCGCTGCCGATGGACAATATGGACGGCGGCGCGCTGGTGCAGTGCGACTTCACCGCCGTGATCGACTGAAGGAGCATTTTGCATGCCGACCTATCTGCCGTTCGACCCGAACCCGCGCCGTCCCATTAAGGCGCCGCCGCCGAAGACCGTCGACAGCCAGTTTCACGTGCTGGGGCCCATCGACAAATATCCGGAACGCCCCGGCGCTGCCTATCGGATGCCGAGCGCGACCTGGGAAGCGGCGCGGCGCGTGCACAAGACGCTCGGCATCGAGCGCGGCATCATCGTGCAGACCACGACCTATGGCGCGGATCATTCCGTCGTACTCGACGGCCTCGCCGCGATGGGCCCGAACTATCGCGGCTGCGCCAATGCGCTGGTGTTCGCGGAGGCGAACGACGCTTATCTCGCCAAGCTGCATGACGCGGGCGTGCGCGGCGCGCGCTTTAGTTTCCGCCAGGAGCTCGGCGCCGTGCTGTCGGACGCCGATTTCGCCCGCGCCATCGCGCGCATCCGCGAGCTCGGCTGGTACGTGAAGATCCAGCCCGAGAAGGACGGCATCGTCTCCAGCGTCGCCAAGTACGAGAATCTCGACGTCCCCGTGTTGATCGACCACATGGCGCGGCCCGTGCCCTCGAATGGCAAGGATGATCCGAACCTGCGCAAGATGCTCGAGCTGCTCGCCAAGGGCAATTTCTGGGTCATGCTGTCGCTCGGCGAGAAGACCTCGCAGGTTGGCCCGCCCTATGACGACGTGATCCCGATCGCGCGCGCCTATATCGAGGCCGCAATCGACCGCTGCGTCTGGGCCAGCGACTGGCCGCATCCCGTCTCCGTCAAGCAGCCGCCCAACGACGCCGACCTGCTCGAGCTGATGTACCGCTACGCGCCCGACCAGGCCGAGCTGGAGAAGATCCTCGTGCACAATCCGGCAAAGCTGTTCGGCTTTCCGGACTAGGGCGGAATTGACTCACACCGCCGGCCGTGCCGCCAGCCGGTCGCGCATCTCGGCTGCGATCTCGAACGAGCGCAGCCGCGCGGCGTGGTCGTAGATCTGGCCCGTCGTCATCAGCTCGTCCGCGCCGGTCTCGGCGATCAGCGCCTTCAGCTTCTCCTCGACCGTTTCAGGCGAACCTATGGCGGAGCAGGACAGCGACTGGCCAACCATAGCCTTCTCGGCCGGTGACCACAGCGCGTCCATGTCGTCGACCGGCGGCGGCAGCGGGCCGGGCGTGCCGCGGCGCAGATTGATGAACTGCTGCTGGAGCGAGGAGAACATCCGCTGCGCCTCCGCGTCGCTCTCGGCGGCGAACACGTTGACGCCGACCATCGCGTAAGGCGTGTCGAGCTGCGCCGACGGCTCGAAGCGCGCCCGATATTCGCGCAGCGCCGGCATCATCATTTGAGGCGCGAAGTGCGAGGCGAACGCGAACGGCAGCCCGAGCATCGCGGCAAGCTGCGCGCCGAAGGTGCTCGATCCCAGGATCCAGAGCGGCACCTTCGTCCCAAAGCCGGGCACGGCGCGGATCGCCTGGTTCGGCTGGACATCACCGAGCAGCGCCTGCAACTCCAGCACGTCATGCGGAAAGTTCTCTGAGCTGGTGGCGAGGTCGCGCCGCAATGCCCGCGCGGTGAACTGATCGGTGCCCGGCGCGCGGCCGAGCCCGAGATCGATGCGCCCGGGATAGAGCGACTCCAGCGTGCCGAACTGCTCGGCGATGACCAGCGGCGAATGGTTCGGCAGCATGATCCCGCCGGACCCGACCCGGATCGTCCTGGTCCCGCCCGCGACATGCCCGATCACCACCGACGTCGCCGCGCTCGCGATGCCCGTCATGTTGTGATGCTCGGCCAGCCAGAACCGCTTGTAGCCCCAGGTCTCGGCATGCTGGGCGAGGTCGAGCGAGTTGCGGAACGCCTGCGCCGCATCGCCACCTCTTCGGATGGGAGCGAGGTCGAGCACGGAGAAGGGGATCATGTTTGGCGTACCGGGTGGGAGTGCGATGTGCGCTGCGGCCTCACATGTAGTAGCTCATTATGGAAATGTTAGCGCGCGCTTTTCAGTCGGTCGAGATGTGGCCGGCACCTTTCCCGTTGGCGGCAGCTACAGCAAGCCGCGCTTGTGCTGGATGATGATGATAACGCGAATGATGCAGTCCGATACTGACTCGCCGGGCCGGCGTGCCTTGTGCAGCATTTGCCACGTCACCTCATCGATCTGTATCTGCCATTTGCCGCTTGCCAGGCGTTGTCCAGTATCGTCGGACGGGAACTCGGCCGCAATCAGAGCGCGGCACTCGTCGGTGATTTCAATTTCCGGCATTGTTGGTCGTTCTCGCGGACGGTGTGCTCGCGTGCAGCCCTCGCCCGATCCGGAGAGATCAGCCAGTTAAATCGCGGTAACTACCGATCCGGCCGAAGCCGATGCTGATCGTCCTGACCATGGACGAGGAGCGCGACATCTGGACGCAGTCGCGGTAGGGCGCTGCGGCGCCACCAATGGATGCCTGCTGAATATTGAGGGACGCGGCGCTGACAAGAAGGATCATTCAATGGCTTGGGTCTCGTTCGCGCAGCCGTGACGCTTGAGTCGTCGGGCTCCCGTCGTCGCCGGACATTGCCGATCCTTCACAACCTTAATGCGATTTAACGAGGTTTCCGTAAGCGGTGTGGGTAAACCGCGAGTCGCGGGGGCGTCCTCCAGACACGAGATGACGCCGTGAAGTTTGACGAACAGGAACGCACCGCGCTGACGGACGCTGGGTTTTCCGTCGCCGACAACAGCAAAGCTGCCTACGTCGAAGCCGTCGTGGTGATCGCCGCGTACGACGCCGAAACCTATTGGCTGACGTTCGCCCTGCCGAATGATGCCCAGATCGTGTGCGTTGTGCCACGCGACCAGATTGCCGACGCGATCGCAACTCGTAACTACGCAGCTCGGCGGAACCCACTTCAGTGAAGCTGACCTTCCCTCATGCAAGGCTGAAGGCGCTCTGGAACGAGGCCGTCCGGCAATGGCCGGTTTCGGTGCGAGCCATGAACGGTCGAGATTCGCCCGGTTTCTGGCTTGTCGGTGGCCAAGGCATCTATCTCGTGCATAACGGCGCCAGGCCTCGGGGCAGCGTGACTCTGGCCTACGCAAACGAATGCGACCCGGTCAGGGTGCCGGTCCAAAGTTGGTTGGGTATCAAGCGCGCCATCTTCGGCGATAACGATGGGAGGGAATTCGTCGATCTGGTGATGATCGGCACTGCCGTCGATGCCGGCGCCGACCTCGAGGTGACCTTCGAGCCCGACACGATGACGGTGGCTGTCGTCGAAAAAGGGACGGCGAGCATACGACTGCAATCGCTGCGCATCCGGGACAAAAATGACACCACGTCAGGACGCAGTTGTCGGGTTTGAGTCTGAATCTCGGCTAAGGACCAGACGCGGTATCTTGGCCCGCTACTCTCTCCAAGCCCTGCACATCGTCGTCCTCCCAGTCCTCCCATTCCACGTTGTTGGTTTCGAGATAGCGGGCGACGGCTACGCCGATTGTCGGGAAGAAGTAATTCTCTCCAAGCTGCGCGAAGAGGCCAAATCTTTTCAGCTTGTCCTTCACGGGATCTTTGAGTTCGGCAAAACAAAACTCTATGCCTTGCGCGTGCAACGATCGGTCCAGTTCGGCAACCACGTCGCAGGCGGTGACGTCTACGCTCGTGACCGGCTCCGCGGCAACAACTAGCCAACGCACGGGTGTTGGCGATGTCGCTACGGCATCCAGGACGCGTTCCCTGAAGAATTCGGCGTTGGCAAAAAACAGAGGTGCATCCCAGCGAAACAGGACCAGCCCGGGGACCCGGCGCGCATCCGGATATCGTGTGATGTCGTGATAGCCTTTGACGCCGTGGGCGCGCCCCAATACGGCGGAGTGTGGGCGCCAACCGTCCCACAGGAACTCGATGATAGCGATTGCGATCGCAAGACCAATTCCTGGAATGACTCCGAGCACTGCTACACCGACAAAGCAGACGATCGCCAGCCAGAATTCCCACCGCTGAATGCGATAGATTCGTTTGAGGTCGGCAACTTCAATCAAGCCAATCGCCGATGCGATGACGACGGCGGCCAATGCGGCGGTGGGTAAATGTTGGAGCAGGCTCGGCGCGACCAGGAGGAGCAACGCGATGGCAAGCGCGCCTACGACGCTGGTGAGTTGAGTGCGGGCACCGGCGGCTTCCGCAACGGGTGTCCGTGAACTACTGCTGCTGATCGGGAAGCCCTGGAAAAATCCCGTCGCCAGATTGGCGGCACCGAGCCCGACCATCTCTTGGTTGGGATCGACCCGAGACCCCAATCGCGCAGCATAGGCACGTGAAAGTACGCTCGTATCGGCAAACGAAACCATCGCTACTGCACAACCGCCGATCAGCACCGGCACGAGGTCGCTGGAGGTGATCCATGGGACAACGAAACCCGGCAGGCCCTGGGGAAGGGGGCCCAGCACCTTGACGCCGTATTGCGTCCCGAGATCAAGCACCCCGACGACGAGCGTAGCCCCAACGACCGCAATCAGAAGGCCCGGTACCCGCTTGTTGTTTCTGAGAAGCAGGATCACGATCAACGTGGCGAAGCCAATCGCGAACGCGACCCAGTTTATCCGTCCCCCAAGGATCGCGCTGACAATCGCCCACAGGCTTCGCAGTGGCCCCTCGCTCTCGATGGAAAAGCCGAAGAGCTTGGGCAGCTGGCTGATCAATACGGTCAGGGCAATTCCGTTCATATACCCGTAGCGTATCGGCTTCGAGAGAAGCTCGGTGATAAAGCCAAGGCGCGCGACACCTGCCAGGATACAGACCGTCCCTGAGACAATCGCCATCATGCCCGCGAGTGTCACGGCCCGCAGGGGATCGCCCTGAGCCAAGGGAGCGATGACTCCAAGGAGTATTGCCGCCAGCGCCGAGTCCGGGCCAAGGACGAGAATGCGGCTTGGGCCGAACAGCGCGTAGGCGAGCAGCGGCACGATCGTTGCGTACAAACCGTAGATGCCCGGCAGGCCCGATGCAGCTGCATAGGCAATGCCGACCGGGACCAGCATTGTCGCCAGGACGATGCCGGCGAAGATATCGTGCGGAAGCCATGCTGCTTCATATTGACGGAGAGTGTCGAGTCCGGGCAACCAGCGCTTCATTGATGGTTTCTCCCAGCCCGCATTGAGCAAGTTTGCCCCGCATGATGTGTTGGACCGATCAGGCTATTACGCCCGCAGCAGGCTGAACAGTGGCCCGGCGCTATGGCCGAAGCAGCACAGCGGGCCATGGGTGCCAGCCGGCACCAAGTCTTCCCTGCGCTCTCTTCACGGACGAGGGGGAAGGACCAAAACCGAACTCGGGCGTTTCATGCCGCGAGAATGGCGTTCGTTCGCGGCTGTTTGAGTGGCCTGCGCCTCCGTTCACAACCCTGTTATTGCGACCTATGGTGACCGTTGTCTCAACTGGGCGTTTTGCGCCTGTTGTTGTACCCTCGGCGGAGCCACTGCACGGGTCGAGGAGGAACTGACATGACCATGGTCGTACTCAACCGACGCTATCTCCTCGCCGCCGGCGGCTCGGTCCTGGCGGCCGGGGTCTCCGGGCTCCTGTTGCCTGCCCGCGCTGAAGGCCTCGCGCCGACCGACTCGATGTCGGGTGGGGCGAACAACTATCGCAAGGGCGCGGCGATCGTGGACCGGATCGGCAAGGGCGGCTTCTGGATGAGCGGCACCGTACGCCGCGCAGGCGACGGGGCTCCACTCGCCGGGCAGCGCATCCAGATCTGGGCGCACACGACCGAAGGGCAGGAGCACGAGCCGCAAAGTCATGGCGCCACGCTCACCGACAAGGACGGCAAGTTCCGGCTCGAGATGCCGCAGATCATTCCGATCTTCGGCCAGCCGCATGGTCACCTCGCCTATGACAGCGGTGAGTTCAAAGCCGTCTTTCTGCGGCCGGTGATGCGGAGCGCGAAGGAGACGAGCCTGGAAGCGCACTTCGTCCTGCAGCCGGCCTGACCGGGTTGCGAATGAAGGGGTGGAGACTGGCCCGGGTGATCCTGATCTGGGTCGCGCTTGCTTTGGCCATTGGCGTGCCGATCGCCGCGGCAGCGGGAAGCGAGCAACTCGCATGGCGCGGTCCGCTCTACATCCTGGCCGGGTTTGCGGGGATTGTTGCCCTCGGCCTCGTGCTCGTTCAGCCCCTGCTGATCGGCGGATATCTGCCGGGATTTCCGGCCTATCGCGGACGGCGCGCACATCACTGGATTGGCGGCGCGCTGGTCGCAGCGATCGTGATCCATGTCGTTGGCCTCTGGATCACCAGCCCGCCCGACATGATCGACGCGCTAACCTTCTCATCGCCGACGCCATTCTCTCCCTTTGGCGTAACCGCCATGTGGGCCATCTTCGCGGTCGCGCTTTTGGCCGCCCTGCGCCGGCGATTGGGACTGCGACCGCGAACCTGGCGCTTCATTCACATGCCGCTGGCGATCGTCATCGTCGCAGGCAGCGTGGTCCATTGCCTGCTGATCGAGGGGACGATGGAGACGATCTCGAAGGCGGCGCTCTGCGCGCTCGTCCTCGCGGCAACCGTAAAAGTCATGATCGACCTGCAGGTGTGGCGAAAGCGAAGGACCTTGCGCGGCGAGAGCACTGCGCCGCAGTGACATGGCCGCGCGTAGCGCATAGTAGAGCGAAGCGAAACCCATCGCACTTTGTCCGCGCGGAAGCATGATGGGTTTCGCAAGCGCTCTCCCATCCTACGAAACTTTTGCTGACCGCCTTGTTCAAACACGTTCGGCGTCGTCAGCGCCGATCTCCGCTCCGCTTGTCGCAGATAGCGACGGGGCGTATCCTAGCGCGATGGTTGTCAGTGCCCCCGAGCTGAAAACGTTCCTGCTCGCGACGCCGTTCTTCGGCGGTCTTCCGGACCCGAGCCTCGACCTGCTGATTTCGATGCTGGTCGAGTGCCGCTTTGATGCCGGCGCGACCGTCGTGGCGGAAGGCGAGCCGGGACGCTCGCTGTTCATCGTCAAGTCCGGCCGGCTGGCGGTAAGCAAGCGGGCGAACTCGGGGAACGTCATCCCGATTTCCGTTCTGGAGGCTGGCGATTTCTTCGGTGAAATGACGCTGATTGAAATGCAGAATCGCTCCGCCACGGTGGTCGCGGAGAGTCCGACGGTGCTGTACGAGCTGACGGCGCAAAAGCTCTACGCCTGCTACAAGGCCGATATCCACGCCTATGTGATCGTCCTGCAGAACGTCAGTCGCGAGCTATGCCGGCGGCTGCGCCGTGCCGACGATCGCCTCACCGGACACCAGGCGGACGAAGACGAAACCCCCGCGAGATGACTGTGCTTCTCTGCGCCGCCGCAAGTTCGCTCCGCGGCTGACGGTCCCGGATTACGCTCACGCTCCATCCGGGCCACGCCACTTCGCGTGGGACGTTCAGCCCACCGGTCCCGGGATCCAATCGTCCCCTGAAAGTGGGATCACCCTTACGCCAACAATGACTCCGAGTTCCAGGCTTGGATCGAAATGGCGCATCGTCCGCTCGTTGAGGTCGATGATGCGGCCAGGCCTTAATGGCCCCACGTCATTTATCTTGACGATGACCTTCTTGCCGACGGCCTCGACGAGGGCATATTTCGGCCTCGCGCCAAATTGGACCCCACCAAATTTCCCGCGCAAATTCGTCTTGATGGCAGCCGCCCAGACAGAGGGATCATAGCGCTCGCCGGAGGCTGTGTTCGGACCGCCCTCTTCCTTGCCGGGCTTGAACGGATTGTACATGGATGCGGCGCCAACGATCGCCTCCCCGGAGGCGGCATCGACGACGGCGCTTGAGTGAACTTCACACGCTTCACTTCGATCAACGGGAACAGAAACGGCAAGCGCAACCAGGGCGCCGCAAATTGCGGCGCTCGAGCGGAACAGCATTATAACTCCTGTGATTTTTTCGATCGTCCGGTTCCGACACCGCAAACATGGTCAAGCGAACGCGGAAGCGTTCACGAACTTGCACCAGTGCTTTGCGGATTCGAGCCAACCCCTGGCTACGGAACCGATGTGCGAACCAGAGCGGTCCGCACGCAGTGTTTTAGGTTGTCCCCGACTAAGACAGAGAATGCGTCAGCAGCATGACCTGATGGAACCTGCGGTGAGTGACAAATGCGATGTCGCCAAAAGCCGACACGCTCGCGCTAATTGATGCGTCGGGCAAAACACCCGCCGCTCGCACAAACCCGTCAATCCTCTGCAGTAAAAATATTCCACTTTACCGAAATTCGGAATTACGGCATTCTCTCCGCCATCCCGACCCGAGAAGAGGGGCGATCGTACGTCGTCACGAACGTGGGCCGGGGTGCGGTGGACGCGGCAGTGCCGGGCACGCGAAGGCAGGACCAGGGCGAGATGAACCTCGTGAGGGCCTTGACTGCGTGCGGAACGGACGGCGCCTGTGTCCGGCGAAGCCCTTGGGTGGAGCTGGATGGCTGCGTACGGCGAAAACGCGTGGTCCTGACCGTCGTTGCTACGGTCAAGCCTTGCGGAGATGGATCGGGGCTCTACCGGGTTTCGAGGCATCGCCAATTCGCGAGGTGACGGAGGCCAGAAGGAACTCGGCTCCGGGGAGAGCGCGCATAAGCCGTCAGACCATCGCGCAGGGAAGGCCGGGTGTTTTTCCGGCCCACCTGTTTCCCGCCTGCGCATTTGCGTGTGCAAATTCCTGGCGCAGCGGATCATGGGTGTCAGCCGGCACCCGGCCTTCCCTGCGCCCTCTTCACGGAAGAGGGCGAAAGAGGAGAGCAAAACTCGGGCGTTTCATGCCGCGAGAATGCCGCTTCATGCGTGAATTGAGAATCGTGTTGCCCGATGGGATTGATCGAGACGCGGGGTGCGTGTCGCTCAAAATCCACATGCGTTCGGAATCGCCAGCTTAGGTGCCTCGAACGGTCGCATCCGCAGACGCGATATCTTTGCGATGGCCTGACCAGGTTCCATAGTGTCAGCGATGATTTGCAACCGAGGGGCGGGGTATCAAATGACAGCGCGTAAATGTTTCATCGTGGCCGCGGGATTGATGACGGCGAGCGCCGCCCATGCCGAGGACGTTCCCTCCAACGCCGAACTGTTTCGCATGCTGAAGGCGCAGCAGCAGACCATCTCCGAGCTGCGCGCCGAATTGAAGCAGGCCAAACAGGAGCGGCGCACGGTCACTCCGCGAGAGGCGACTGCACCGGCAGCCAAGCCAGCCGGACGCGACGCCGCGAGGGAGACGGTTGCGGTAGCACCGCCCGCGCAGGCTTATGCGATGTACAACAAGGGACCCGCAGTCGCGCCGGCGCGCACCGGCGGTGCCTATGTCGGTGTGTTCGGTGGCGGCGGCAGTCGCGGCGGCACTGACGTCAGCCAGCTCGGCACCGTCTTTTTCGTTGAGGCCGTCGGGGGCCCCTTGGCTGTCGACGCCACAGGGCGGACCAGCAGCGGCGGCGTCGGGTTCGGTGGCGCGCATCTCGGTTATGAATGGTCGTATGGTACGTATCTGCGGCCCGCTTTGGAGATCGAAGGTTTCTATCTGGCAGGTAACCAGCCGCGTGCGACGTTGCTGACCCCCACAGACCGATTTGCAGAGCACTCCTTCGACACGACTTTCCCGACGCGCACCACGGTGCTGCTGGCGAACATGGTCGTCGGCTTCAACACGCCCTATCAAGGCATCACGCCCTATATCGGTGGCGGTATCGGGGCCGCGAACGTCTCCATCAACGGCGCCACGTCCACACAGACCGACCCGGCCGAGCCTGGCATCAACCACTTCAACGCGCGTCCGGACTCCTCAGCCTGGACCTTTGCGGCACAGGCCAAGGCCGGTGCGCGCTTCGCTCTCGGCAACAGCGGCGCTTACCTGTTCGGCGAGTACCGCTATCTGTACGTCGGCGATGTGAATCAGGTTTTCGGCTCCACCGTGAATCCCGCTCATGCTGCGACCAGCCCGTGGACGGCCAGCTTCGGCGGCACATCGCACCATCTCGCAGCCGGCGGCATCGGCTTCGGCTTCTAGCTGAGCTCGATCACTGCGAGAATCGGAGGGGGCGGACGACACGTCCGGCCCCTCCCAGGAGGCAACCGGGCAACGGAAGAAGGCGATTTTCTGAGGAAACTGGTGCTGCCAGACAGGATTGAACTGTCGACCTCTCCATTACCAATGGAGTGCTCTACCACTGAGCTACGGCAGCATGTGCTGGGATAAGAATCGGCCGCCAAGGGGGCCTACCAAGCGGGCCGATATCTGCCACAAGCCCCCCTCCTGTGCAAGCTTGCTAGCTCCGCCAAGACGAGAAAATCGGGTCGATATCGGGGCCAAAATGCCCGTTTTCAGGTGAAAGTACCGACTTCCCGCCGATTTCGGTTCCGATATCCCCGGCCAACTGGCCAGTTGGCCGCGGCATGGCATTCGGCCCATTTTGGATTTCGCACGAACAGTTCGCGAGGGGCCTCTTGAGCTGCCGCATTCTCCGGGCATGTTATCGCGGATCGCTGGTATGGACCGCTGATGGCTGACGAGAACGACAAGAGCACGAGACAGGCGAGGGGGGCGCGGGACGACCGGCTGAAATCGGCGCTGCGCGAAAACCTGAAGCGGCGGAAGATGCAGGCGCGCGAACGCGCCGCAATCACCGACCCCTCGCAGAACGACGATGCTTCCCTAGATGAGGGGACCGCCGGCAAGACTGGCGATTGAAGTCTGGCGATTAGAATTTTTGGAGTGCATGGACGTGGCAATGGGGCAGGACGAGCAGCAACGAAACGATGGTGACGCGCAGATGTCGCGGTTCACGCGCCCTGAGCAGACCTTTCCGGCGCTGACATCGGCCGAGATCGAGCGCATGCGGAATTTCGGCGAGGTCCGCACTTACGCCGACGGCGAATTCCTGTTCGAGACCGGCAAGCCCGGACCGGGCATGTTCGTCGTGCTGAAGGGCCACGTCGCCATCACCCAGCGCGACGGGCTCGGCAATGTCACCCCGCTGATCGACCAGGGGCCGGGGCAATTTCTGGCCGAGCTCAGCCAGCTCTCGGGCCGGCCGGCGCTGGTCGACGGCCGCGCCGAAGGCGAGGTCGAGACGCTGCTGCTGCCGCCGCCCCGCCTGCGCGCGCTGCTGGTCGCCGAGGCCGAGCTCGGCGAGCGCATCATGCGCGCGCTGATCCTGCGCCGGGTCAATCTGCTTCAGGCCGGCGTCGGCGGTGTGGTGCTGATCGGTCCCTCGTATTCGGCCGGCGTGGTGCGCTTGCAGGGCTTCCTCACCCGCAACGGCCAGCCGCATCATCTGCTCGATCCCGAGCGTGACCGCGACGCCGCCGAGGTGATCGCGCGCTATTCGCCGAAGCCGGAAGACTGGCCGCTGGTCGTCGCGGCGAGCGGCGAGGTGCTGCGCAACCCCAGCGAAACCGAGGTTGCGCGCGCGATCGGCATGATCGGCGGCCCCCGCAACGACCGCATCTACGATGTCGCGATCGTCGGCTGCGGACCCGCCGGGCTGGCAACCGCGGTGTATGCCGCCTCCGAAGGGCTTTCGGTTGCCGTGCTCGACACCCGCGCCTTCGGCGGCCAGGCCGGCGCCAGCGCGCGCATCGAAAACTATCTGGGCTTTCCGACCGGCATTTCCGGCCAGGCCCTGACCGCGCGCGCGTTCAACCAGGCGCAGAAGTTCGGCGCCGACATCATGATCCCCGTCACGGTGAAGTCGCTCGACTGCACGCGCAGGGATGGCGCCTTTGCGGTGACGCTCGACGGCAGCGATCCCTTGCGCTCGCGCGCAGTCGTGGTTGCGAGCGGCGCGCGTTATCGCCGCCCCGAGATCGAGAACCTCGACAAGTTCGAGGGCCGCGGCGTCTGGTATTGGGCCTCTCCGGTCGAGGCGCGGCTCTGCGCCGGCGAGGAGGTGGCCCTGGTCGGCGCCGGCAATTCGGCGGGGCAGGCGGCCGTGTTCCTGTCGGGACATGCCAAGAAGGTGCTGATGATCATCCGCGGCGGCGGCCTGGGCGCCAGCATGTCGCGCTATCTCATCGAGCGCATCGAAGCGACACCCAACATCGAATTGATGTTCAACACCGAGATCACCGCGCTCGAAGGCGACGAGGCCTCGCTGCTGCGGCGCATCCGCTGGAAGAGTCGGCTGTCGAGCGACGAAGACTCTGCCGACATCAAGAATCTCTTTTTGTTCGTCGGTGCCGATCCCGCCACCAGCTGGCTCGACGGCTGCGGCGTCACGCTCGATCGCGGCGGCTTC
The DNA here is from genome assembly GCF_052076025.1 of Bradyrhizobium sp. 956_D2_N1_4. Taxonomy (NCBI): domain Bacteria; kingdom Pseudomonadati; phylum Pseudomonadota; class Alphaproteobacteria; order Hyphomicrobiales; family Nitrobacteraceae; genus Bradyrhizobium; species Bradyrhizobium sp. 956_D2_N1_4. The sequence continues at coordinate 8,743,760 of NZ_CP197237.1, forward strand.
GTCGTGACGGGCGCGCAGTCCGAGCTGAACCAGGGCAAGCTGGTGGCCCCACTGGAGACCTCGGTGCCCGGCGTCTACGCGGTCGGCGACGTCCGCTCCGGCTCGGTCAAGCGCGTCGGCGGCGCCATCGGCGAAGGCGCGCAGGTCGTGGCCTCCCTGCACGGCTATCTCGGCGACGCCGCAAAACCGGCGCTTTAGTCAAGGACAAGACAAGCAGACGGCAAGCGGAATCTCACTTGCCATCTTGCCGTGTCCCACGGACTATCGCCCCGTCGCGAGGCCAATCGCGCGTGGAAGAACAAAAGATTCACAAGGGAGGACAAAATGGCCGAACTCGTCGTGCTCTACAAGACGCCCAAGGACGTCGCCGCCTTCGACAAGCATTATGCCGAGACCCACATTCCGCTCGCGAAGAAACTTCCCGGCCTGAAGAAATACGCCGTCAGTACGGGCGCAGTCGGCTCGCCCGCCGGACCATCGGGCGTCCACCTCGTCGCCATTCTCAGCTTCGACAGCGTGGGCGACATCCAGAAGGCCTTCGGCAGCGAAGCGGGCAAGGCGGCCGCAGGCGACGTGCCGAAATTCGCCAGCGGCGGCGCCGATCTGCTGATCTTCGACACCAAGGAAGTCTGAGCGCGCGAAGCGCCTGCCAAATTCGATTCAACTTTCGTCGAAGACCTGCAAGCTTAGCCCGGATTTAGCTTCGCCCCATCCGGGCTACAAACTGCTCTCGTTTGTGACAGCACTGCAAAAAATTCGGTCGTGCGTTTGTCGATTCGCACGACGGCGCATGGCTCCGCACGAGTCTGTGACATCGCGTATGTAGCCATCCGATGAGGACCGTAATATCAATCACCTGATCTCAATGCAGAGAGTAGGAGAGATGCCGTGGTTCTTGGGTTGAGCCTGCCCGCCTTCACGTTGGTCCATGTCATCATCAGCCTGATCGGCATCGTCGCCGGCCTGATCGTGATGTTCGGTCTGCTCGGGTCGAAGTCGATGCCGGGCCTCACCGCGATCTTCCTGCTGTTCACGATCCTCACCAGCGTCACCGGCTTCCTGTTTCCGTTCAAGGAGCTGCTGCCCTCGTACATCATCGCCGGCATCTCGCTGGTGCTGCTCGCGATCGCCTGCCTCGCGCTCTACGGAATGAAGCTCAAAGGGGTCTGGCGTCCCGTCTACATCGTGACCGCGATGATCTCGCTCTATTTCAACGTCTTCGTGCTGGTGATCCAGTCGTTCCTGAAGGTGCCGGCGCTCGCCGCGCTCGCGCCTGCCGTGCCGCCGAATCCGCCGGGAGGCCCCGTCTTCGCCGTGGTGCAGGGCATCGTGCTGGTGTTCTTCGTGGTGCTGACCATCGGCGCCTGGCGCCGCTACAAGCCGATGACGTTTGCCTGATCGCACGTTCACGGTCGGTGCGCGGCATCGACCTCGTGACATCGCCCGACCATCTCCGGATCGCCGGCTCGCGTTTTGCGAGCCCCGGATTGATTTTCACTGAAGGAGCCATTCATGCCCACCATCACCACCAAGGACGGCGTCGAGATCTTTTTCAAGGATTGGGGCTCGGGCCAGCCGATCGTGTTCAGCCATGGCTGGCCGCTGTCGGCCGACGACTGGGACACGCAGATGATATTCTTCGCCAATCACGGCTACCGCGTCATCGCCCATGACCGCCGCGGCCACGGCCGCTCCTCGCAGGTCGCCGACGGCCACGACATGGATCACTATGCCGACGATCTCGCGGCGGTGACCGCGCATCTCGACCTCAAGAACGCCATCCATGTCGGCCACTCCACCGGCGGCGGCGAGGTCGTGCACTACATCGCGCGTCACGGCGAGAGCCGGGTGGCGAAGGCTGCGATCCTCTCCGCCGTGCCGCCGCTGATGGTGCAGACGGCGGCCAATCCGGGCGGCCTGCCGAAGAGCGTGTTCGACGATCTCCAGAAGCAGCTCGCCGCCAGCCGCACCGGCTTCTACCGCGACCTCGCTTCCGGTCCTTTCTACGGCTACAACCGTCCCGGCGCAAAGCCGTCGGAAGCGGTGATCCAGAACTGGTGGCGCCAGGGCATGATGGGCGGCGCGAAGGCGCATTACGACGGCATCGTCGCGTTCTCGCAGACCGATTTCACCGAGGACCTGAAGAAGATCAGCGTGCCCGTGCTGGTGATGCACGGCGACGACGACCAGATCGTTCCCTACGCCGATTCCGGCCCGCTGTCGGCCAAGCTGCTGAAGAACGGCACGCTCAAGACCTACAAGGGCTTCCCGCACGGCATGCCGACCACGCACGCCGAAACCATCAACGCGGACCTGCTCGCGTTCTTCAAGGCGTGAGGGAGTCTTCCTTCTCCCCTTGTGGGAGAAGGTGGCGCGAAGCGCCGGATGAGGGGTCTGCTTCAACGAGTCGAACTGCAAGAGTTCACGCGCGGAGACAACCCCTCACCCGTCTCGCCGCTACGCGGCGAGCCACCCTCTCCCACAAGGGGAGAGGGGAAGAGCGTCACTTCAAGATCGCCCTGATCGCATCGAACGTGCGCTTCACGAAAACCTCCGGTTTCTCCCGCACATCTTCGCCGATCCAGTTTTCGCCGCCGACGCGCATCGCGCCGGTGGCGATCATGGCGACGAGCCGTGCCTTCAATCTGTCCGATTTGGTTTTGGCACGCTGCGAAAGCCCTTCGGCCAGTGCGCGCTCGAGCTTCTCGTATTTGAGCTGGTCGCGCGCGTGAAGCGCGGGATTGTCGCGCTTGAGCCGCGACATCGCCGCCGCTTCCGCCGGGTCGATCCGCCTGACCGCCGCCGCGATCGCATTCTCCGCCGCCGTCAGCATGGTTTCGCCCGCTGGCCGCGCCACGACCTCTGCGACCAGCGCGCTTGCTGCGCCCTCCTGCCAGGCGGCGACCACGTCCTCTTTCGACGCGAAGTAGTGAAAAAAGCTGCGGCGTGACACGTCCGCCGCGGTTGCGATGTCGTCGATGGTCGTGGCCTCGAAGCCGCGCTCCAGGAACAGCGCCATCGCCGCGCGGGTCAGCCGCTCGCGGGTCTCTTGCAATTTGCGCTGGCGCAGGCCGGGGCCGTCAGGGGATTTTGCTCCTGCCGGCAATGGCTTGGCGCCTGTCCTGACCGATTTCCCGCCGGGCTTTGAAGCCTTCAAATTATTTCACCTCTTGCAAACTTGCACCCAGTGCACATTTAGACCGGTCGCGGGCCTCATTCCAGCCCCGAACGGAGATACGGCATGACCGACTGGAGCACGGCAGACATCCCCTCCCTCAGCGGCAAGACCGCCGTCGTGACCGGGGCGACGGGCGGCCTCGGCTACGAGACGGCGATGGCGCTGGCGGGCGCCGGTGCCATTGTCATACTCACCGGACGCAACGACGCAAAGGGCCTGCGGGCGATCGAGGGCATTTGCGAGCGGTTTCCCAACGCATTGATCGCCTACGAGCATCTCGATCTCGCCAGTCTCGCCTCCGTCGCCGATTTTACCAGGCGTTTTGCCGCCAGCAACGAGCAGCTCGATCTCCTGATCAACAATGCCGGCGTGATGGCGCTGCCGAAGCGGCAGCAGACGGAGGATGGTTTCGAGATGCAGCTCGGCACCAACTATCTCGGCCATTACGCGCTGACGGCACAGCTGTTGCCGCAGCTTCGCCGCGCGAAAGCGCCGCGCATCGTCAATCTGTCGAGCCTCGCGCACCGCTCCGGCGCGATCAATTTCGACGATCTGCAAAGCAAGCGTTCCTATCGTCCCTGGCGCGCCTATTGCCAGTCCAAGCTGGCGATGCTGATGTTTTCGCTGGAGCTGCAGCGCCACAGCCTCGCCGCCGGCTGGGGCCTGACGAGCCTTGCTGCCCATCCCGGCTACGCGCGGACCGATCTCATTCCGAACGGGCCGGGCGCCGACACCTTCCAGTCGCGTGTCAGCCGTTGGCTCCAGCCTTTCATCAGCCACTCCGCAGCCGAAGGCGCGCTGCCCACGCTGTTCGCGGCGACCTCGCCGGCTGCAGAGCCCGGTGGCTATTACGGTCCGAACTGGTTCTACGAATTGAAGGGGCCGCCCGCGCCGGCGAAGATCATGCCGCAGGCGAAGGATTTCGCCGCGGCCGCCATGCTGTGGGATGTCTCGGCGACGTTGACCGGTGTATCCTTCGACGAGATCGCGGTCGCCGCATGAGCCGCGGGCCGGGTGGGGACGTCACGATGCAAGTCATCATCTTCGGCGCGACCGGCATGGTCGGGCAGGGCGTATTGCGCGAATGCCTGATCGACACCGGCATCGACCGCGTGCTCGTGGTCGGCCGCAGTCCGACCGGCGTCCGCAATGCCAAGCTCACCGAAATCACGCACGGCGATTTCACCGACTACTCGGCGATCGAAGCGCAGCTCACGGGCTTTGATGCCTGCTTCTTCTGCCTCGGCGTCTCTTCGATCGGCATGAGCGAGGATCGCTATCGCCATCTCACCTACGATCTCACGCTCGCGGCAGCGACGACGCTCGCGAAGCTCAATCCGCAGATGACGTTTGTCTACGTCACCGGCGCCGGCACCGATTCCACCGAGCAGGGATCGCGGATGTGGGCGCGGATCAAGGGCAAGACCGAAAACGATCTGCTCAAGCTGCCGTTCCGGGGCGCCTACATGTTCCGTCCAGGGGCGATCCAGCCCCTGCACGGCGCCCGCTCCAAGACCGCCTGGGTGCAGGCCGTGTATGCCGCAACCGGGCCGCTCTGGTCGGCGCTGCGCCGGATCTCGCCGCGGCTCGTCACCTCGACCGAGCAGATGGGCCGCGCCATGATTCGTGTCGCCCGGGAGGGGTATCCGCGGAAGGTGCTGGAGATGGAGGATATCAATAGCCTCTAGCTGGCTGGCCCGTTAGTTTCACGGAAATTTCCGCGGCCGCGCGCGTTGAGCCTTATCGGTCCCCCGAGGAGAAATGCCGGCGATGTCTCCCCAGCTTAAACTGATCGCGCTCGACGCCGACGATCTCGCCGTGATCTCGACCCATGTGCAGGACGCCCGCGTCCAGGCCGCCGACATCATCTGGCGGCAAAGCGAGAAGCGGCTGGTGGTCGGGATGAGCCGGCTGGACTGGGAGCAGTCGCTGGACGGCGAGACCGAACCCCGCCGGCTGGTCGCCGCGCTCCGCTTCGACCGCGTGCTCGCCTGCAAGTCACGCAACATCGACCTCGGCGCGCCGGACGAGGTTCTGGACCTCGTCGGCATCGAGTTTCACTCCCAGGACGGCCGCGACGAGGAGCCCGGCGGCAGCGCGCTGCTGCTGTTCGCCCATGGCGGCGCCATCCGCCTCGACGTCGAATGCCTGGAATGCGAATTGACCGATCTGGGGGCGGACGAGCTCGGGGCCGGACTGGGCATCGAGGAGGAGGGGTGAGTTGGCCGGTATACCAGTCACACCAGGTCGGGCCGCTGCCGGAACGGCATCTCCCGAGGGTTGACGCAGCTTCCCCGCCGCGCCATTGAGCAGGGGGTCGGTGAGCCAATCCGCCCCAAAGACCAGCCGGAAGCCAAGCCAAAAATGCCCGTTCGTCTCGACCGCAGCAGCGCCGATTTTGACCAGCGATTCGCGGCCTTCCTCGCCGCCAAGCGCGAGGTCTCGGCCGACGTCGAGGCCGCCGTGCGCACCATCGTCGACGACGTCGCCAGGCGGGGCGATGCGGCCCTGCTCGAGGCCACGGCAAAGTTCGACCGGCTGAAGCTGGATGCATCCGGCCTGCGCGTCACCGTCGCCGAGATCGAGACGGCCGTGAAGGCCTGCGATGCCGCGACGCTGGATGCGCTCAAGCTTGCGCGCGACCGCATCGAGACCTACCACCGCCGCCAGCTTCCGAAGGACGAGCGCTTCACCGATCCGCTCGGCGTGGAGCTCGGCTGGCGCTATACCGCCATCGAATCCGCGGGCCTCTATGTGCCCGGCGGCACCGCGGCCTATCCCTCCTCGGTGCTGATGAATGCCGTGCCCGCGAAGGTCGCCGGCGTCGCGCGCCTCGTCATGGTGGTGCCGTCACCGGACGGCAAGCTCAATCCGCTGGTGCTGGCGGCCGCTTCGCTTGGCGGCGTCAGCGAGATCTACCGCGTTGGCGGCGCGCAGGCCGTGGCGGCGCTCGCGCACGGCACCGCGACGATCGCGCCGGTGGCCAAGATCGTCGGCCCCGGCAACGCCTATGTCGCCGCCGCAAAACGCTTGGTGTTCGGCAAGGTCGGTATCGACATGATCGCCGGTCCCTCCGAGGTGCTGGTGATTGCCGACGACACCGGCAATGCCGACTGGATCGCCGCTGATCTGCTGGCGCAGGCCGAGCATGATGCCAGCGCGCAATCGATCCTGATCACGGATTCCGCGCGCCTCGCCGCCGATGTCGAAAAGGCCGTCGAAGCGCAGCTGAAGACATTGCCGCGCACAGCAATTGCCGGCGCCTCCTGGGCCGATTTCGGCGCCATCATCATGGTCAAGAATCTTGCCGACGCCATTCCGCTCGCGGATGCGATCGCGGCCGAGCATCTCGAGATCATGACCGATGATCCCGACGCGCTTGCCGCAAAGATCCGCAACGCCGGCGCGGTGTTCCTCGGCGCGCATACGCCCGAGGCCATCGGCGACTATGTCGGCGGCTCCAACCACGTGCTGCCGACGGCGCGCTCGGCGCGGTTCTCCTCGGGGCTCGGAGTTGCCGACTTCATGAAGCGCACCTCGATCCTGAAATGCGGCCCGGACCAGCTGCGTGCGCTCGGACCTGCCGCGATGACGCTCGGACAAGCGGAAGGGCTGGACGCTCATTCGCGCTCGATTGGATTGCGCCTCAATCTGTCATGACCCAGCCGCCCGAACAGGACGACTCGACCAATCGCATCGTCGCGGTCACCCTCGACGAGGACTCGATCGGCCGTTCCGGGCCCGACATCGAGCATGAGCGCGCGATCGCGATCTACGATCTGATCGAGCAGAATTTGTTCGCGCCCGATGGCGCCGACGGGAAGGGGCCGTTCACGCTGCATATCGGCATCACCGGCAGCCGGCTGATGTTCGACATTCGCCGCGAGGAAGGCACGCCCGTGGTCGCGCATCTGTTGTCGCTGACGCCGTTCCGGCGGATCGTGAAGGACTATTTCATGATCTGCGACAGCTACTATCAGGCGATCCGGACAGCTACGCCGGACAAGATCGAGGCCATCGACATGGGCCGCCGCGGCATCCATGACGAGGGATCACGCACGCTCCAGGAGCGGCTGAAGGGCAAGGTGCGGGTCGACTTCGAGACCTCGCGCCGGCTGTTCACGCTCATCACCGTCCTGCACTGGAAGGGTTAGGCGCATGATCCCGAAAAGTGGGCACCGGTTTTCGGACCAGATCATGCGCGAGACAAACGGCTTAATGGCCCGGAAAAATGTGCAGCGGTTTTCCGACAAGGCCATGCCCTCTTTCAAAAGAGGCTAGGCGCGATGGCGGGTCCGCCACGCGCACGCGATCCGCAATCGGTGCTGTTCGCCTGCGCGATGAACAGCGTGCGCTCGCCGATGGCCGAGAGCCTGCTCCGGCACATGTTTCCGCAGGGCCTCTACGTGAAGTCGGCCGGCGCCAGAAAAGGCGAGCTCGATCCCTTCGTGGTCGCCGTGATGGACGAACTGGGGCAGGACATCTCCGCCCACAAGCCGCAGACCTTCGAGGAGCTGGAGGATTGGGAGGGGCTGAATTTCGACCTCATCATCACGCTCTCGCCCGAAGCGCACCACAAGGCGCTGGAGCTGACCCGCACGCTCGCCGCCGACGTCGAATACTGGCCGACGCAGGATCCCACCACCATCGAAGGCAGCCGCGACCAGAAGCTCGCCGCCTACCGCGAGGTCTGCGACCAGCTCCTGATGCGCATCCGTAGGCGTTTTGCGAAGGTCGGCGCGGCGAGCGGTTAGCCGTAACACCCGCGTCACAGACCGAGGGCACACGCATGTTGGACGCCTCGAATCAGTAAAGTCCGGGTTCCCGGGTTGTGAAATCAGCCCCCTTCCGATAGGTTCCGCGCGCAATTCACCCCCTGCTTCATCCCCCAAATCACCTGATGCTCGGCCGCCCCAAATTCGTACTTGCCTCCGGTTCGCCGCGGCGCCTGTCGCTGCTCAACCAGGCCGGCATCGAGCCGGACGCGCTCCGGCCGGCCGACGTCGACGAGACGCCGAAGCGGGGCGAGCTGCCGCGGGCCTGCGCCAACCGTCTCGCAAGGGCCAAGGCCGATGCGGCGCTGAAATCGGTGCAGCTCGACGACGAGCTGCGCGGCGCCTTCATCCTCTCAGCCGACACGGTTGTGGCGGTCGGCCGCCGCATCCTGCCCAAGGCCAATCTGGTGGACGAGGCCGCGCAGTGCCTGCGGCTCTTGTCGGGCCGTAACCACCGCGTCTACACCGCGATCTGCCTGGTGACGCCGCGCGAGGCCTTCCGCCAGCGCCTGGTCGAGACCCGTGTCCGCTTCAAGCGCCTCTCCGAGGACGACATCCAGGCCTATATCGGCTCCGGCGAATGGCGCGGTAAAGCCGGCGGTTACGCCGTGCAGGGCATCGCCGGCTCCTTCGTGGTCAAGATGGTGGGGTCTTACAGCAACGTCGTCGGCCTGCCGCTCTACGAGACCACGACGCTGCTCGGCGGCGAAGGTTTTCCGATCCGCTTCGGCTGGCTCAACGCCACGGCCATCTAGCGCGCCGACAAAAATCTCGAAAACAACCCCATGCACAGTAGAATGGCTCCGCCGGACCCGGCCCGCGACGCCTGCGCGACCGCCCGAGGAACCGCTTTGCCGACAGGCTCTTGAACGCCTTCACCCCGAGTAAGCTGCCGACATCATGGACGACCACGTCAAAAAGCCCGCCGGCCCGCTCAAAACCTGCCCGATCTGCGGCAAGCCGCAGTCGGAAGCCACCCGCCCGTTCTGCTCCTCGCGCTGCCGCGACGTCGACCTGAACCGCTGGCTGAAAGGCTCCTACGTCATCCCCGGCCGCGACGACGAGGCGGATGGCGAAGAATAATTAATAATATCAATTGCTTATTTCGACCTCCGATTCGCCGCGCACCAGCCGCAGCAAGCCCGCCCCACCTTGTGCACAGCCGGGCCGCGCCCGGCGAAGCCACTTGGCGAAGCCGGGTGGACATGCCGCTCCTAGCCCACTATAAACCGCCCGCTCGATGGGCCTTGGCCCCTCTTTGGAGCACGCCCAGGTAGCTCAGTTGGTAGAGCATGCGACTGAAAATCGCAGTGTCGGTGGTTCGATTCCGCCCCTGGGCACCATGATTTCAAGGGGTTACCTCCCCGATAAGCGCCTCGTTAGACACTTTCCATGGCTGGTTAGACACTTACGTTCGCGTTTTGCTTCCCAAAGGGTCGAGCCGACCGACCACCTCCCGCATTTTTTCCGAGGTATCCGCTGAGTGGGAGTAGTGGATCGCCATCGCGAGCGTCTTCTGGCCAAGCCAACGTCGGACCGTGTCGATATCGTAACCTGCTTCAATGAGAAGCGTGCCGACCGTGTGACGCAGGCCGTGGAACGTGAGGCCCTGGCCGATTTTCCCTACCTTTTTCAGCGCAGCCATCGCCTTGATGAAACTCGAATTAAAACCGCTCTCGGTCCATGGCGTGGCGCTCGTAGTGGCAGCAATGGTGATCGCATTGTGATGCGGAGACACAGCCAGGATGTGAGCGAGGTCTGGGTGAATTGGAATCGACACTTCCTGGCCGGTCTTATTTGTTTTCCGCCAAATCCTGCCGTCCCGGATTGCGCTCTTCTTGAGGGCCAGTACGTCACCTTTTCGAAGACCAGTGAACATCGCCAGCGCCACAGGTACTCTCAACTGGTATGGCAGTTCGGTCAGGACAGTTCTGCATTCCTCGACGGTCCAAGGTCTGTTGGCTGCAGGTGCGCTCCGCGAGCGTCTAACCCGCTTCACGCCCTTGACCGGATTATCGCGAACGATGCCGTGCTCCTTGCCGTGCTCACATGCAACAGACACGACTGCCATCACGTAGTTCGCTTGCCTCCGGCCGTGTTTCTCCGAAATGCGATCCCGAAGCCCAGCGATGAATTGTGGGGTAAGCTCGATGAGAGGCATCTCGTCCAGTGGCCTCAGAAGATTCATCATTCGCAAATAGCCTTGCTTGGTCGTCGAAGCGAGGTCGGCGTAGGCTGAAGACGCTTTGTATGAAGCGAAGAGCTTTCCGAGCGTACCCGGCAGAGCCTCTGCTTTTCGGAGCTTGCTTTCTAAGTTTGCCAATTCCTCGACAAACTCTGCAGTGCCGAACTCGAACTTGAGCCGCGTGCCGGACTTCCTATGGTAAGCATACCAACGCCCTTTCACACGATATCGTTTTAGGCCCTTAATTCTGAGTACGCTCATTGGTGCGATCCATTTCGGCTAACCAATCTCTCGAAGCAGGCGTATTTTTCAGTTGGTCGATCCACTCATCTAAACTCTGGCGGTCGAAACGACGCAGCCGAGGTCCCGGGCCAAGCGCGATTGCTTTCGTCGTGCAGATTCTGAGGAAAACGGGAACGCTGATTCCGCAATACCTGGCGGCTTCCTTCAATGTGAGGAGCCGAGGTGCGATGCGCGCTTCATTCTCGCTCATTTCCTCTTGATCCGAACCATCCACGAGCGAGTCGCGCTGCGCGATCTCTCCGTTCCGATAATGCGGATAGCGGATCAGGCGAAAAGAATTGTCCTGATCAAAGATCAGGGTAGTTGAGGGGCGTTGTCACCTTCTATAGCGGTCAATGACTGCCAGGACCTTTGCCCCTTCACGAGCATCAATGGGCTTAAAAGCAATGGTTGAAACTATATCTTCCGGAAGCCGGAGGGGAGAATAGAAATATTGTCTCGGCCTGAGTTGGGCGGCAACGGTGTTGTAAGCGGCAAAAAATTCCAAAAGTCGGTTGCGATCCTGGACCCTTCTAAGCCACTTTCTTGCAAAGTTCTTTCCCGCGATGGCGTTCAGAACGAATGGATGCTTTTCAACATAAAGGAGATAGTGAAAAGGGGCAGCGGCCTTTAGGCGAGCCCAGTTCACCTCTAATTGCGATTTTTTCGTGCGTGTAAAGAAGTAGTCTCTGCCACTTTTCGTGGAAAGGATGTGAATCCCCATTGTCACCCCACCCTTCTGCCTCGACTTCTTTGGGTTTGATGCAAATCGAGCAGAGAATTCGATGATGCGCGAAACGTCCTTAGCCTTGGGCTTGAAGTCTTCTATTCTGGCCTCAAGGTCTCGGAGTCCATCAAAGTATCGAATCCTTTTCCACCCTCCATGCCGCAAGATCATCTCGTTGTACAATTGGCTATATTCGCAAATTTTTGCCATTTCCTGGATGGTGGGTTGTTGGCCGCTATGGGAGGCCAGCCATTCGGTTTCGAGATGATCCAGAAACTTCATAGCTGCTAGCAACTCAGCATCCCGCATAAGCCTGATGCTAACGTTGATGATAAGGCTATTTTCCTGCTCAGAGGCTGCGTGTCCCGTTATTTTGGCCTCTGACTTTCCTGCATGAAGCGCGAAGATTAGCGCAAAGAGCTTAATGGCACGGAGCGCGTCCGGCTTCTCCTTGTCCGTGATAAAATCAACAGCTTCCTGGATGTTGTATTTCACGATCTGTCATTCTCCCGGTGCCGTACAACTAACCTGAGCGTGCCTCAGGATAATATTCCGGCAGCCATCCGCTACGCCGTCTGGTGCGGACACTGTGTTCGCTCGCGGAGAACCCTCCGCGTTCACCCAAACGGAAAACCTCAGCAATGAAAAGCCTATCTTCACCTAAATGGCCAACACTCGGCAAGCCTGTATCTAAGCCCGTTCTTCCAGTCGATTCGGGACCCATCGCCAATCCTGTGACACCCCGCACATTGTTCGGCGCTAGCAAGTTTCTGTCGGTCCCTATCGCTGATATCGCTTACTCCGGTTCGTACCGCGAGCTTGACGAGAACCACGTCCTCGATTTGCAAGCCTCAATCGGGCGCATCGGTCTGACGACGCCGATCTCTTTGGCCGCGGGGACTTCGAAGCTGGTCCTCATCGCTGGCCAGCACAGGCTCGAAGCGGCGCGCCGATTGGGTTGGGCGCACATCAATGCAATCACATTTGACTCGAACAAAGCGGACAATCGCTTGGTCGCAATATCCGAGAACCTCCACCGCTTGGAACTGTGCCCACTAGATCGTGCCGAATTGCTAATTGAGTGGCTGCAAGCAATTCGAGACCAGGCTGGGCAAGTTGCCCACCCTGCAGGTGGTCAACAGCCGAACGACCGCGGCATAAGTGAAGCATCACGCCAGACGGGCGTGTCCGCGAAGCAGATCAGGCGGGCTGAAGCTATCGTCGGTATCTCACCTGAAGCGAAAGCAACGGCACGCGAGCTTGGCCTTCACGCAAAGCAATCTGCACTCCTCAAGATCGCGGAAGGGAAGACTGCTGGGGAGCAGCTGAAGATTGCCTCGAAAATTGTAAAGCAAAAAAAGCGAAGGCCCCAATCAGCTAAAGACGAAGCCGCCGAGATCGATACAGGGAGCTCGGAACTCGTTCTGGCCACCCCGAGCAGTCCGTCGACGAACGATGTCGAAGGCATACCAGACTTTTTAAATAGGCGCGATCCAGGCAAGGCGTTTCAAGACCTTGTCGCAGCTTGGAATGCCGCGTCTCAGCTAAAACTCACGTGGGCTGATGCACCTTCAGTTGCGCGGTCACGCTTTGCGGTTGAGGTGCTCTGCATCCTTCCGGCTGAGCAGTCGGAGGCCAACTATGTCCTCTGAAAAGGCCAATCATCGTCCCATTCCGCTAGTGAAGCGGGCGCTTCGTTATGCTTCTAGCGGGTTTCACATCATACCCATCTATACCATCCGCGACGGCCAATGTACGTGTCGGAAGGGTGCTGACTGTTCGAGCCCTGGCAAGCATCCGATTACATCGCGCGGCCTTAAGGATGCATCCACCGACCGCAAGACGATAAAAAAATGGTGGATCGCAAATCCCGATGCGAACATCGGAATTGCAACCGGCAGAATCTCGAACCTTGTTGTTGTCGATGTGGATGGTCAGGAAGGCAAAGAGTCACTCGCCGAACTGGTCAAGACATATGGCAGACTGCCGAAAACACCAAAGGTCAAGACGGGGAAGGGACTGCAATACTACTTGCGGCTAGGCAACAAGCCGGTCGGCAACTCGGCTGGTCGCCTCGGCAAAGGCGTCGATATCAGGGGCGATGGCGGCTATGTGGTTGCTCCCGGCAGCGTCCACCGATCAGGCAAGGTTTACAGGTTTCTCTCAGGGCGCGCTTTGGATGATATCGAGATCGCGAAAGCTCCCAAATGGCTTCTAAACTGGTCATTCAATGCTCAGGAAAACAGCGCAGATGTCGAAACCAAGGACGGCACCGACATCGGGACTAGAAACAGCCGCTTGACCGCGATGGCTGGCAAGTTGCGGAGGGGCGGGTTCTCGGAAGCTGCGTTGCTTGCCGCCCTGCGGGCAGAAAACAAGAATCTGGCTCCTCCTCTCCGAAAGGAAGAGGTCGAAAGGATAGCACGAAGCATCGCGGGATACCCTGTTGGCAAAGATCAAGCCGACTTGGCCGAGCGCGTGATGAAGATCATGCTCGACAATGAGTTCGGAGGTGGCGACCACCTCATCCGCTGCGCAGACGAACGCTTCTGGATGTACAATGGCCGGTATTGGGAGCCAGCGCAGGAGAGTTGGCTACGTGGTCGAACGCTAGCCGCGATTCAGGCAATGCCGGACCGTGGCGGAGCAGTTACTTCGGCAATCATTGGTCAGGTGGCCACCCTGTTGAAAGCGAGCCGCGCCGTTAACGATGACCGGCTGCGCTTCGTCAAAGAGCCGCTTCCAGTGATCAATTGTTTGAATGGCGAGCTATGGATCGACGCCGACGGCGGCGTCGAACTTCGCAAGCATCAGGCATCGTCGTACCTTCGGCATTGCTTGAACGTGAACTACGATCCGTCCGCCAAGTGTCCACAGTACGACAAGGCGCTCAGAGAAATATTCTCCCGAGCCGAGCCAGCCTCCAGGGGAATGGTGCGCCATTGGAATGAAGTTGTCGGTTACATGATTCAGCATCGGCGGGAGATTGGCGCGGTCATAATCCTCAAAGGTGGCGGCAGTAACGGCAAAACCGTTCTGATGCAGACAGCTCTGAAACTCCTCGGCGATAATCTGGTATCGGCGCAAAGAATCGAGAGTCTGGAAAACCAATTCGCCCTAGGCAATCTCCTTGGCAAGCTGCTCCTGCTGGACGACGACGTCAAGGCGGGCATCCGCTTGCCGGATGGCCAGCTAAAGAAAATCAGCGAGGCCAAGACAGTGACTGGCGAGCACAAGCACGGGCCGCAATTCAACTTTACGATCAGGTCTCTGCCGGTCCTGCTCTGCAACAATGTCCCGTCTCTTGCCGACGTGTCGCACGGAATGCGTAGGCGGTTGATGGTGATCCCATTTGATCGGACCTTTACCGAGGAAGAGAAAGATGACGAGCTCTTCCCGACCATTTGGAAGGACGAGATGTCTGGCGTCCTCAATCGAGCGATCAAGGGGCTGCAGCGTGTGCTTGGCAGAGGAATGCGCTTTAAGTACCCCAAGGCCGTGAGCGCCGCCGCACACGTTTGGCTCGCCGAGGCAAATCCATTGCCCGCGTTCATCGAAGAATGCTGTACTCGTGAACCTTCCGCGAGCTACCTGCTGAGCGATTTCTATGCGGCTTACACCGCTTGGTCGCAGGCAAAGGGATACACTCGTATCCAGCAATCTGGCTCAGTAGCGCGCAACTTGATCTCCCTAGGCTTTCTGATGAAGAAGCGGAATCGAGGTCAGACCGTCTTGGGTCTCAAGGCTAGGTAAGAGAGCCGGGCAGGGTGGTAACTCGACTATCTCTGCCCGGGCTTGGATGGTAACGATTTTCGTTGCCCCTTGCCAATAACAGCAGTGTTCGTCGAAGAGTGACGAGAGTGACGATTTTCTTTTTAAGTTAAGAGAGAAAACCGATCACTATGATTACTGTCATTTGCAAGGCAGAAAAAGGCGTCACTCTCGTCACGCTGCTTCCTAAATCTGTCGTAATGTTTTGTTTCGTCGCCCTTAGGGCGGTATCGGCGAGGCAGCCGAAGGCGGCTGCCTCTGGCCGAACATAAAAGCAGCCCACATTACCTAGTCTCGGTAAGTGGTGACTGCGTTATTGTCGCAAACCGTCCGTTGGACATAGCCTGACGGAAAATCTTACTCGCAGGACGTTTCTTGATAGCCGGTCGGGCACGCTTTCGACCGGTTTTGCTGGCGAGATCCGCACATCCCGCGATCCCATTGTGAGCTCGAAAGAAGCGCAATAGGTCGTTGGGGTCAATCTGTTCTCCGACAGCCGCCTCCAGAGCTCGGGTCCAACGGCTCCGCTTTTTCAAATCCGGCTGAATGCAGCTGGCATCTATAATAATCCGTAGCGGGTGCGCTTTCACGCGTACCGACGTGAGCAGTGTACTGGGAGCGACTTCCATCAGATGGGACAGCAGATCGTTGTCGTCAAAGTAGCAGTATGCGCGCAAAACAGATCGCAGGTATCTATAATCCGCGAACCGGTCTTTTCTGCTTGCCGCCTTTTCAGCTGCCCTCCGTACCTTTTTAATCCAGGCGACAATCTTTCGGGTCGATGGCCCCAATGACCTTACTGATGATTTCATAAGCACCTCCAAAGTTGAGATGCTCTAAATTAGTGTCGGCAGCGATCATCTAGGCGGCGGTCGAGGCGAAGAACTGCGCTATGCTAAAATGTTTTGAAGCCACAGCTCTTGATAAGATTTGTTCGCAATAGATCGGTGCGAAGCTGGCGAGGATGCGACACTACCGCTTAGCCGGTCGGCAGTAGTTTGCGTAAAGATGCCTCACTGCAGCGTAGTACCTCGTCAAATCTTTCTCGTTTACGTTCGTGTCCCAGGTACGTTGACAATTCGTTCTCAGGCCAACGATAAGGTAGCACATGATGGGGTCGTTACCTTTCAGATCGACAAGGCGCATGGGCAACAACCCAGCGGGCCTTTCCTGGGTCTGCTCCGGATCGACCTTGTTGAAATATAGCTCGATCTCGCCTGGGCCGCGGCCATCGGTCTGGCTTGCACGCACCGTGCAACTCTCTCTATCGGTGATTTTGATCGTCATCACGGGCATAATTTGCATGGCAGCAAAATAACTTGGTACTTGGATGGTCCTGTCATCGATCAACTTCATGTCCCTTGGATCGACCATTCCTCCACTGAATAGGTAGGCTACTGTCTCGGGTAGAGACTGCGCGAGCGCCGAGGAGGGAATGAGCAATACCAAGACGCTAATGTATGCGATCAGCAGGCGTATCATAGATCACCTCCGGAGAATGAGTTTGCGAAAAATGGATTTAGGGCCCGCATGTAACTTCATTTCGCGGACCAGACGCTCCCTAACATGATTTCAGAACGCCAAGGAAAAAGGGATGGACGGAACGACTGCGGTCTACCATCAGCACTGCATCGGATGGTCACGATTGTGGAGCATCAATATTCTTCAGCCAGCATGATTGTAAGAACTCGCTGGGTAACGGAGGGATCTGCCGGGTCGGACGATCCCTCAGTCATGTCTTTCGAAAAATACTCGATCTTCCAAAAAATGGCCTGTCCTTCGATTTTGACCGTGCCAAAGTCCCCCTCTCCGTATGGGTCGGTGTCCATGCAGAAATTATCGTACAGCATTATGGCGTCGAGAACTCGCTCAGCGATATCTGGCCCTAGAGCTGCCACGCCAACTGTCATGAACGCGCCACCGCCTGTGAGATTGCGCCGCATTTCATCATTCAAGTACCGTATCACTTCCTGTTTACCGCCCAATCCCTGATGTCCTGTTGGTCTGTTGTCAAACAAATGGCTCAGGCCGTGTTGACAACCTGAGCCGGGTGATATCGCGGAAGGAAACTTTCAGTCAGTATTGAGTAATGCCAGTGCGCTGATCGGCCGGACAATCTCAGGCTCACTGGGAAAGTCACGCCACTTTAGCGTCACGGCATCGCTGCTTCGTTTGACGATGACAGCAGGCCACCAGCCATCTTCAACAGTGGCCTGAGCGATAACTAGATGACCAGGCGCGAGCTGCGCCGCCGACTTTGGCAGCGACGCAGCGGTTACCCCTGGCTCGCCGCCTACTAATGAGTTGATCTGATCATAGACTGCTTGATCGACTATCGGCACAAGACTGTTGCCCGTTGCATGAATTTTGCCGACAGCTAGTTTACTCACGACTTCGAGCTGCTTCTTGGTGATCGGTACGGCGAGCCGCATACCCATGGCGGCCGCTGCCTTGGCCAACAGCCCATCGTTCTCTCCCGAGAAGCGCGCGGCATGGGGCTTTCGTTCCTTATCTAAACCGAACATAATAACGGTCCGGGTTTGAGGACGCGGTGTTTTCGATGTCGCGGGCTTCGGCGTTTTCGATTTGGTCGGCTTCTTTGACATTGGTGTCTCCTGGAATCAAAAAAGGCCCACTGCGGGCCTTCAAAGTTAGTGTGATGTACTGTTACTCAACTCAAATTGTTGCCCTTCTCAGTCTTCGGCAGACTGACCGCGGAGGGGCGCGCGGTCGCAGCGCCGAAACAATGCGCAATTCCCATTTTGACATCGGAATCCGTCATCGATGTTGTTGCCGTTACAGACATTCAGTTCCGACTGGGCGCAATATCGCCAGATTGCGTGCCCCACGAACCTGCCGAAATTCTTAGGGTAGGCGACGTTGAATTGCTTGGCGTCGATCCGTCGTGCGATTCTTCTAACGATATCGGCGCAACCGTTTGTCGAATAGCAGGCGCTCCCATATGAGTGCTCGTGCCCCAGCCGGTGAGTGATACCTGTTCGACTCAGAAAGTTATGCACCAGTGTGTCGATGGCGATCATGCTAAAGCCGGTCTCCCGCCACAGAGGCTTGCTTGTCGGAGCCGCCAACAATATGTCGGCCAGAGTCATGTTGAGAACCTTGTCTGACACGCCGTAAATATTGCGGAGCGCTCGATCAAGGCATGCCGCATTCGATAGGCGCGATTATTCGCTGTACTCAGATTTGCTTGGGCAAGCGACCGATCTATCCAATCGACGAGCTTTCCATCCGTGACATCGCGGATGAAAAAGAACAGTGAGTACGTCATTTGGTTTAGGCGCCCATTCCGAAGGGCAGGGCGAGGCACCGAACATTTCGGGAGAACTGCAGGCTCAGCGCAAGTCCGGGCGGCTTTCCGATATCCGCACCCGCAGAAGGTCCAGTAACCGCTCAGCTTGGGGCAGGCTGGTGGTCGGCTGGTCGCTCGCTGCAGATCCTGCCAAGAGATGCGGTCATGGTTCTCCATGTAGGTCAGGGCGGCACGGTCGCTGATACCCTGCAGGGAAAACGATCCCACCAGATGCTCGAAGAGGTAGGGCGTATCCCGATCTAGGATTGCTTGTTGAAGCCGACCGGTCTCTGGCCCGATCAGGCCGTCCGCACCGGCCAGTCGGCAGATCGTGTCCACCAGCGCAACGGCGTGGTCGAGGGGTTCGGGATGTACGGAGGTCGTGGGAGCGTTTCTTGACCGGCGGAGCCGCCTCGGGCCGGTCTGTTTATTCCCCATCGCTAGGCCTCGCAGACGGTCTACGGGGCGGTGCACGGAATGTTGTAATCGCTGAAATCATCAGCTGTGTGCGGTTCGCCGAAAATGACGCGACGCAACATCACTAGTCGCTCTCAATGTAGCATCGAAAAAACCGTGTTTCAAGCGAAAAATCAAGCTAAATACATGATTTTATTGACAAAATGGCCATTTTGGCCTACTTTTGCGAGCCGCAGCCGATGTAAAAGGCGCCCGCCCCCGAACTCCGGAAGGGCCGTTTCCTTCCAGTTTGGGACCCAATGCCTTTAGACGGAACCGCCGCCCGTGAAACAGCGACGCCCGAGTATAGGACGTGTGTGGTGCGATAGGAGAGGTGACCGCACATACAGCTTGAAGATGTACTCGTACTCTGTTGTTTTTCTGAAGGAGGCGGATTTGGATATTTCCGTCATCTTGAGCTGGGCCGTCAAAGCTGCGCCGCGCTACCTAAGCACTTTGTTTCAGCTAATTTCGAACCCGAGAACGTTTTTACGGCAAGAAATGGAAACCGCCGACGACGCCATCATGGGCCGCGCATTTGGGTTTGTCTTCATGACAACGATGCTGACAACCCTCCTGGCGTACATCGCGCGTCTCTGGGAGAACCCCCGTAGTTTCCCCCGCCCAGGGGCATCACCCCAGTCTCCTATCTCGGAGGCAGAGCACAAAGCCGCGAGCGTACCCAAACTGAAATCGCCTTAGCACAGTCCTCGTGGTCGTAAATGCCATGGCGCAACTCTTTAACGTATGTGTGCCGGACCAAGGTGATTATCTCTGATAGACCCTTGGCGTCGGGTGCGGACTGAGTATTGATTTGACACTCCATGGGACTTCGAGCGAGTTCTCGGCCATGTGCTGATCGCGCTACCGAGAGCAGACCAAATAGAAAAAGGATTAAAGCAGAACATGCTACCTGTATGGCGCCTTCATACCAATCTTGTTTTTTCAACATGTCTACGTCTTCGAATGATAGCTTGAAGTACCGTATTACAAAGACCGACAACAGTATTGCTGAAATGGGTCCGAATATAATCCAACGTATGTACCTTATCGCCCTTGTTATGAAAGAATTAACAATCGTGCCAAAAGCCAATCCGAGGGACGCTTCGTCGTCAATCGCTCTGATTATGAGCAACCGTTGAGCTTGGGCTGACAGTATTTCGCCCAATCGGGTAGCGGTTCGCAGCACTTCGACGTGGTTCTGTCGTCGTCGAGTAGCTCTTTTGGAGAGCCCATACCACCAACTAAACCCACCGAAAACAAGAGTAACCGCTCCGGCTATGAGCAAAGGTTTGCCAAACTCGTCCATTGGGAAGAGTGATTTCGCCAATACCCATGGTGGTGTCCAAAGGGCTATGAAGACGGCGGCTCTTACCCAACTAGGTTCGTCACCGAAATCGGCATGGTGAGCTTCAATAAACGGAGTAGCCAGCGTTACAACAAGGGGGGGCGGCCCGTCTGCCTCGCATAACCGTGAGCCGTCAGGCTGGTGCAAAAGGTGCAGGGCACGGAGTGCGATATTGCCTCCGTGACTGTGCGCGATGATGAGTTGAGTAGCCTGCGGATGTTCAGCGTGTTTAGCCGATAGCCGTTTCGCGAGGACTTGCGCGGTCTCGTCTCTTATACGGATCGAGTTTTCACCGGTCCAAAGTAGGCGCGTAATTTTGTGCGGGATGTCGTGGAGTTCGGTGCTGAGACGGGTCAAAAACGGACTGCCTTCCTCAAACCAAAATGGGGGTGGCTCCCAAGGTTGCCGTCGCCCCATCAGCCCGCGCACCCATTGTTTGAACCGGAAGAGTCTCGGAAAGAAGCCGCGTGGCCACGTTCCATGCACTAGCGTAATGAAAAGCTGGGGCCGGACTTCTGACATGGTGGCCGCCGTAAGCTTGGGACCAAAAATAATATCTTAACATAGCCTCGGAGCGGTGGCAGCAAATAGTGGCCCGCCGTGTCCGCTTTGGGTCGATTCTGTTGAAAAAGTCCTATGTGGCGCGAATGCCTATTTTTTAGGGGCTACTGATGCGGTCGACGCCGCTGGATACGGGGGACCACGTCAATCTATACTGGATCGCTCTACGATCTTCCTAGCTTTGCCGCGAAGGCTTTTCTTGCCAGAGTTCGCCCCGAACTGATTTCAGCAAGATTTTGCGCTGGTACTATTTTCGACTTTTTCAACAGAATCGGCCACAACCGGACATCGCCGCCGGTTATCCCAATTCTGAGCCTTGCAAAAGAAGCGAGGCGAACTCCGCGTTCATCCACCGCTGCTTTTGACTCGACTCGGACATCCTTTGATCTGGATCAACCCTGAAGTGTGCGCCGCTCCGATTCTGTACGCCCTCAGCGTCTGTCAAAGGAGCGGATCACGCCATGAGCAACGACGACATTCCTAAAAACTCCAAGAGCGCCGAGCCGACCAGCGCAGGATTGAAACGTCGCGATTTGTTATTGAGCGGTACTTCTCTCGTCGCCGCTTCCGCGCTTTCGGCTGTCGGGCTCACAAGCCCGGCCCAAGCGCAGCAGCAACCGGGAGCTCCCGCAACTGACGGAAAGCGTCCAAACATCGTTGTCATCATGGGCGATGACGTTGGTTGGTTCAACATCGGCGCCTACCATCGCGGGATCATGTCGGGCAAGACGCCGAACCTCGACAAGCTGGCATCTGAGGGCATGATATTCACGGATTATTACGCCGAAGCAAGTTGTACGGCAGGTCGGGCGAACTTCATCACCGGCGAGTTGCCGATCCGCACCGGACTGACGACCGTAGGCCAAGCAGGTGCCGATGTGGGGATCCCGGCTGAGGCTGCGACGCTCGCCACCGCCCTGAAGGCACAGGGCTATGCCACCGGGCAGTTCGGCAAGAACCACCTCGGCGACTTGAACAAATATCTCCCTACCGTGCACGGATTCGACGAGTTCTTCGGATATCTGTACCACCTCGACGCGATGTCCGATCCGTACTGGTACTCGTTCCCCGCCAACCAGGACTATTACAACAAGAACGGCCCGCGCAGCCTGATCCATAGCTATGCGACCGATACCGACGATCCGACCGAGATGCCGCGCTGGGGCAAAGTCGGCAAGCAAAAGATCATCGATGAAGGTCCGTTGCCGCCGTTCCCGGATATGTCGAACGTGCCCAACATGCACGATTTGCCTTTCCTGAAGGCGAAGTATGACATGACGACCTTCGACGAAGTGTTGGTCAAGTCTTCCAGTGACTTCATGGACAAGGCCAAGCGGGACGGCAAGCCGTTCTTCGTCTGGCACAATACCACGCGCATGCACGTCTGGACGTTCCTCTCGAAGAAGTACAGCGCGATGCAGAACAGCGAGACGAACTACGGTCTCGAGGAAGCCGGTATGACGCAGATGGATGACAGCATTGGTGCCCTGCTGAAGCATCTCGACGACATCGGTGAGACTAACAACACCATCGTCATCTTCACCACGGACAATGGCGCGGAGGTGTTCACCTGGCCGGATGGCGGCATGACTCCGTTCAAGAATACCAAGGGCACCGTTGGCGAAGGTGGCTTCCGCGTTCCGTGCATCATCCGCTGGCCGGGGGTGATCAAGCCGGGGACCGTCGAGAACCAAATCATGTCCGGGTTGGACTGGTTCCCCACCCTGGTGGCCGCGGCGGGCAATCCCAATATCGGCGAGCAACTGTTAAAGGGCGTGAAGCTCGGCGAGCGGACCTACAAGAACCATCTGGACGGCTACAATCAGATGGATCTGCTCACCGGAAAAGGCCCATCCAAGCGTCATGAGATATTCTACTTCGGTGGCGCGCAGCTTGGTGCTGTCCGCATCGACAACTTCAAGTTCCAGTTCTATCAGCAGCCTTGGGGCTGGCCGGGCGAGAAAACCACCACCGACATGCCCTCGATGGTCAACATTCGTCAGGATCCGTTCGAGCGGACGCCGTTCATTCGCGGCGAGTCGTCAAACGCCGGAGCATTCGGCTATGGCAACGACTTTTTCGCCCGTGAGTTCTGGCGCTTCGTCCTGGTTCAGGAGTATGTCGGGAAGCTAGCCCTGACGGCAATCGATTATCCACCCATGCAGGACCCGGCTTCCTTCAATCTCGAATCGGTGAAGAAGAAGATCGAAGAGATGGTCAAGCACCGCGAAGGTCAGTAGGTCACCTCGGATCGAGGCTTGGTCCCGACAGAGGCAAAGCCAAGGGAGCGTATGTGACAGGTGCGCTCCCTCAAATCGCAAGCCGCGCCTATTGTTTTCTTGTCCGCTCCTGGCGCTTTGGCAAATTGCCTAATCGTGATGTCTGCTATTGACCACCCAGAACAGACATCGGTGACCGATCACTCCTCCGAGGTTGAATTGTCGCCATCGCGATGTATAACGGCGTTCGGGTGCTCGCTGCATTGAGCAGCGACAGGTCAAGCGATGGTCGGGCCGCCACGCGGAAAGCGTGCGCCCATGAACGATAGCTCTTCATTCGACGATCTGCCGAAAGCCCAGCGGCTGGCGGAACAGGCTCTCAGCACCCTACATAGGTTCCTGCATGTTGAGGCTGTCAGCGGTGCCGTGCTCCTCGCGGCCGCGGCCGCTGCACTAATCTGGGCCAACTCTCCGTTCGCTCATAGCTATCACGCCTTTTGGAACCTTCCGCTCACAATCGGTGTCGGCGAATACGTCTTTTCCCGGTCGCTGCATTTCTGGGTCAACGACGCGCTGATGACCGTCTTCTTCCTGGTCGTGGGCATGGAGATTAGGCGCGAGGTCCATGAAGGCGCACTGAGCAGACTCGACCAAGCCGTTCTGCCGCTGGTCGCGGCGACTGGTGGCGTCATCGTCCCGGCGCTCATCTATCTGAGCCTCAACAGCGATCCGGCTAGAGCGCAGGGCTGGGCCGTTCCAACCGCGACAGACATCGCCTTTGCCGTTGGGGTGCTCGCGCTGCTTGGACCAACGATCCCGGTCAATGTGCGGGTCTTCCTTCTTGCACTGGCGATCATCGACGACATCATAGCGGTATTGATCATTGCCATTTTCTACACCGCCAGCCTTCAGCTTGGTGGTTTCATCATCGCGTCAATTGGCGTTCTCGCGGTTTTGGGATGTCAGCGGATTGGGATCGGTTCTTCGCCCTTTTACGTACTGCCCGGTTCTTTGGTTTGGATTGGGTTCATGGTAGCCGGCATTCATCCAACCCTTGCAGGTGTCGTGCTTGGGCTGATAACTCCGGCACGCGCCATACCGATGCGGGAGCCGCCACTGGAAGTCGTGTCGCGAGTGCTCAAGCAGTTGCGAAGCAGCGATGTGGTGAAGGCAAGGGATCCGCACCTGTTAGAGCAACCGCTGCGAGACCTTCGCATAGCTCACCGCGAGATATTGCCGCCGGTGTCGCGGGTGCAGATGGCAATGCATCCGTGGGTGGCTTACGGCGTCATGCCGATCTTCGCGCTGGCGAATGCCGGCGTCAGCTTAACGGGCGCTGATCTCTCCGCGGGGGGGCACCTGGTGATGATGGGCACTGCGCTTGCCTTGGTCGCTGGGAAACCGCTTGGCGTCGTCGGTGCGACTTGGGTCGCGATACGACTGGGCTGGTGCCGCCTTGCTCCTGGAGTTACGTGGGGTGGCGTCTGTCTGGTCGGCCTGCTGGCTGGTATCGGTTTTACAATGTCGATCTTCATCTCGATGCTCGCCTTCTCCGATCAAGGATTATTGAGGGCGGCGAAGCTGGGCGTACTCTTCGGTTCGCTTGTCGCCGCCACACTCGGCCTTGGCTGGGGCGCGACCTACGTTCGACGCCAGTGAAAGCAGCTCAAATGTCTTTCAAAGCTCCCCACGTATCGTTTGTATCGTTTGCCGTCGAGATTCTGCGGTCTGGGGTTACCCAAGTGATGATCATAGAAACTGGCTTGCACCTAAATCCGAAGCATTCCTCGTACAATAAATCCGCCGTGGAAGGTCTCATTTCGGCCGCGCAGAAATATGTTAGCGTCAACATAGAAGGTCCTGCCGCTATTCGGCTTGTTTCGACCCAAAGCGGGGAGATCTGACTGTCTGCTCCCGTTGTTCGTCAGGAATCAGCTCTATTGGGCTTCGCCATCTCGCCAAAGGTTTGATCCGCCGGTAGATCGTCAATGAAAGATGATAAACTTCTATTCTGGCTTTCAGTAGTAGTGGGCCTCCTTGTGATCGGTTACTCGCTCTACGTTCTCTATTTCATTATCGGTTGAGAATGGAACTTGTGGCGCCTTATTGCGATGTTTGGGCATGTCGCCCTTAGCTGAAGGTCGATTGAGCGCGTGTCAAGTCGGCTGTCGGTGGTAAACCGGACGCCTATCCAACTTGGCGTCGACCGCTGCTTTTGACCCGACTCGGACATCAGGCAGACGACGTGCCCGAACTAACGAGTATATCTACCGCCAAAAGTTCTTGAAGCGGGTAGGCGACAACTCAGTGTAGCGGACCGTGTGCTGGATGTTCTTGTGCCCCAAGTATGCCTGCACCGCGCGCGTGTCATGCCCTTTGTTGGCTAGCGAATAGCCGCATGCGTGACGCAGCATGTGTGGATGAGCCTTAAAGCCGAGTCTCGCTATGACGCCAGTGCGCTCGATCATTCGAGCGAAGCCTGCTGTGGTGAACGGAGTGCCGCGCTCCGATGTGAACACAAAGGGCGATTTTGGCTGCTGCTCTCTCTGCAGTTTTCGCAAAGCACGCAACTCGTCGCCAAGAAGCGGGTGCGTGCTTGGGGTGCCGTGTTTAACTCTTCGGACATGAAGGGTGGCTGAGGAGAATTCGATTTGATCCCAACGAAGGTCGGTCAATTCTGAAGCACGAAGGCCGTGTCGATAGGCCACAAGAATCATGGTGGCATCGCGATGGCCATAGCGATTTGCTTTGGCAACGTCGATCAGCTTCTCTACTTCGTCGTGTGTCAGATACTCTCGTGTACGAATTTCGGCGTTCTTGCGCCGAATTGGCATGACTGTTCGTTTTACGATGGCTGGCATCGCATTCCTCCTTCAGATTTGGCCGTGGTTTTTCGGCGGTTTGAGTGTGAACTGTTCGAAGAACGGCTGTTTTACGAACAGGAAAAATCACTGCATTCTGGCGCGAAGCAGCAATTCACAGAGCCTAGGCCGTTCTTGCCTGGCTGCGCTGGATAGCGCGACTTTCGACCCCGCCTAATTCAACGCACTTCTTCAAACCCAATAGGCCGACCACCGTTTGTGCCTGAGCTGCAGAAAGTCGGAAGACTCGTCTGCCCGGTTAGCAGCGAGTACAACGTTCGCCGTCTCATGCGGCAGAGCAAAACACTACCGCGTGCTATTAATGTCCTCGATGACTTCGGACCATCGAGCCGGGAGTGTCGAATTGACGGACAGGCAAAGCTCGCGCTGAACAATTGGGGTATCTCTAGCCCGATTTGAAGAAGTCGCTCCACTCGTTTGGTCTATCTTTTCGAGGAGGTCTGCTAGGGGTGGTGATGAACTGAAAATGAACTGCTCTGTCCTGACAGTAAGAGTTTATGGCTTCTACTCGCGGTTTCATTCTAGGAATGTCGGACAGCGTTTTCCTTGTAAAGCACACTCGCTTTAGCGAGCCCAGCTTCTGAAGTTCCTCAACAACGTTTCGCCAACCCCATTCAGGCACTTTAGCATCGATATATTTGTCGTCGTAGTTGGTTTCCTGACCTCGTTCGACTTCGATCTCAGATATTAGGTCGATAAAATCGATTTTGTACTCCCTGATAAAATCCTTCTTTTGATTTATTTTCTCCTCGTACTGATCTCCAAGTTTCTTCTGCTTTAGACTTACATGGTTCAACGCAAGGGGCGCGACTGTCCAGAAGTAGTTCCTCGGACGCGAGTAGAAAAACTCTGCATTGTTTCCTTTGGCGCACGGATTGAAAGTACCGACGATTAATGTCTCCGTACCCGGATCAACTTTGTGATCCAAAAACTTATGTTTTATCGTTCTCAAGAAATCTTTATTCTCGTCCATTTTCCTATTCCTGGCATTGGTGGATCAGCAATTAAACGCTTCGCCCAAGCAATCTGAGCGGCTTGGTCCCGCTCCGGATCTCCTAACTCCCCAATTAGCACAACTTCGGCGAGCCGAACCTGCAATGATTCTCATTCGGCGTGCCACAAAGAGGAGCAATTTTCCTATTTAGAGAGGCGCGAGCGGCCAGAAGGCGCTCTGGTTCGACCTTGCTTGAAACAGCTTTGCGAATCTTTCGGCCCAGAAAAAAACGCGATCCTTTCGGCGTTCGCTCCGCTTGGGTGTGGGAGACCCGAAAGAATGCGGTCTGCAGGAAGCCGAAGATGCTTTGCAACTGCCTCCATCGCGTTTGCTAACTTCGGACCCAAGGGAGTAAATAACGCCTTTGGAAACATGGTCATTTCGGTCGCAAGCCGTTGCATGAGCTGGGACCACAAGAGCGGAGTCGAAATCATCGATGGATTGCCAGGATAATTTTCCGTCAACGAAAGCCGGATTTCGTAAAGCGGAAGTAAAGTGCACTCGCGAGGCGTCTCTATCCGCAGGACCGACATCCATGCATTGCTCGACACCATGGTGGAGGAGGGGCGGCACGGCATGGCGCGGGAGGTGCGGAAGACTTGTCGCGCTTTTTTAATTGGTGCATCGACCGCGAACTGGTGCACGCCAACCCTCTGGACGGCCTCCCTCGACGCGACCTAACCTAAGCGCCAACTACGAGGCGGGCAGGGCGGTCACCGGCGCCGACGGGATACGGGTTTGCCATGAGTCACCAGTGCGCTTCCCCATCCGGGCGGCGGGCCTCCGCACTTTCTCCGTGGGCAAGCGAGCGGCTTACATCATGGCCCATGGCCGCGCTCGCGCCGAGAGGATAATATGCTCTGGGCCGCACAAGTGGCTGTGAAGGGGGAACCGCTTGGCACGATACAATCCACGTCATCAAAATTCTGACCGGACACTCGCCGCAGCGGCAGAGTGGCGTGACCGGTGCCTCGTCGAGGATGGGTCGGTTTTCGCGAGCGCGTCTGTTTGGACTGCTTCGTTGGTCGCCGAGCTTGACGAGCGCTTCAATAACCAGCCGGACATGGGCGCGGGCAAGTTTCAGGAGAAGCTGAAGCGCCAGCTCGCTAAGGCTTTGCCGCTCGTCTCAAGGCTTGCAGCCGAGATGCTTTGGGTAATGAACCTATTCCCCAGCAACATAGGGCCGGCTGCTAAGCAGGCTGCGGTCAGGGAGGCTTGGAGCTGGTCAGGCGAAGAATTGCCTCAAGATCATCCGATGCTAGACCGGTTCCTTCTGAGCGGACTGGGATCGGGCGGCCCCGGCTTCCTGGCTCATCGCTGGCGCGAGCTTCGTTTCTTTATCAACTCGACACGCGCGTTCAAGGCGCGAGATGCAAATGCGCGCCGTGCGCTTGTCTCCGATCCCATCGCATACGCGACCTGGCTCGATGAAGTGCCGGACGAAGGATACCGCCAGCTAAAGCATATTCTACCATTTCTGCTATTCCCCGACCATTTCGAGCGTATCTCAGGCGCGGGCGACATCCGTCGTATTCTATCAACGGTCGGAAACATTGGGCGCGACCAGCTCAAGCGCATGTCAAAGGTCCAACAGGACGAAGCATTGCTGCGCCTCCGGGGTCAGCTTCAGGAAGGCCGCACGGAAGAGATCGACTTTTATCAACCCGACCTGAAGCAGGCCTGGGCTCCAATCGAGCCAGAAGCGGACGAACAGGCCACCTTTGAGACCGCCGCCGAAGCGCCAGATGGCCTCCCCGCCACCTCAATGCTGCCACTCAACCTCATCTTGTACGGCCCGCCCGGAACGGGAAAGACCTACAAGACCGTTGACCGTGCGCTCCAAGTGCTTGATGCGGGCTTTGCTCACGAGAACAGGGGAGATCGTGAGGCGCTTAAGGCGCGGTTCGATGATTTGGTTCAGGCGGGAAGCGTTCAGTTCGTCACCTTCCATCAAAGCTTCAGCTATGAGGACTTTGTTGAGGGGCTCCGGGCTGAGGCTGGGGAGGGCGGGGCAATCAACTACTACGTCGCCGACGGCGTCTTGAAGACGTTGTGCAGGTCGATGCTCGCGCCGAGATCGCGGCTGACGCCCGGAATGCGGTTTGGCACTGGCTACGTTGTTCAACGGTGTACGGACGAGATCCTGTGGCTGGTGAAACCAAATGGCGCAAACCTACCGTTCCCATGGGAGGTTATCGACGAGCTTTCGGGCCTACTGGCCGTTGGGCGGATCACGTTGGAGGACGTACGCAAAGGCGAGGTGTTCGATAAGGTTCCTGAGAGCCGCATCGAGAAGTACCTGGTCAACGGCTACACCAACATCCTGCCGCCGATCCTTGAGGCGGTGAGCCAGAAGGCCCACCAAGTTTCTGGCTCCCAGCGACGCGTGTTGATCATCGACGAGATCAATCGCGGCAACATCTCCAAGATATTTGGCGAGCTGATCACGCTGCTGGAACCGTCGAAGCGAGACGGCGCAAGTGAGGCGCTTACGACCGTGCTTCCTTACTCCAAGCAGCCATTCAGTGTGCCGAGTGGCCTCCACATCATCGGGACCATGAATACCGCAGACCGCTCGCTCGCCGCAATCGACATCGCCCTCCGCCGCCGCTTCGTCTTTGAGGAGGTCGAGCCTGACGTGAATAGCCTTGAGGGCATCGAAATTGCTGGCATCGACGTGGCTAAGCTGCTGGACGCTATGAACGCGCGCATCGAGCGACTCCTCGACCGAGATCATCGCATTGGTCACGCGTATTTCCTCGGGCTAAGTGCGAGTGACGACATCCGGCAACTGCGTGCCGTATTCGTAAGCCAAGTTATTCCATTGTTGCAGGAGTACTTTTTCGACGATTGGCAGCGCGTCCGACTGGTGCTCAACGACCATCGCAAGAGTGATCGGGCAGACCGGTTCATCGTCGAGCGGAGCGAGACCGTCGAACAACTTTTTGGCGCCGGCGACCTTGATGTGCCGACGTTGAGGGCTTGGCAAATAAATCCCGAGGCACTCGTCAGGCCGTCGGCTTACAAGACGATAATAGGCTGAGGCGAGCATGCCGATTGTCAGGGAGTTCGCTCGGCTGACGGTCGAGCCTACGGTCCAGTCTTTGGATCAAGCTACGATAACGCCTAGCGCGTTTCACTGGCTGGCCGAGCATGGATCCACCGGGCCATCATCGTCGGGGATCGTGCGGCTCGAGGGGCCCAGAACGCTCCGGGTGTTGAACTATGTCGGCGTGGTCGAGACGCCCTGCGGGACGCAGATCGAGATCCTTCCCAAGTACACGCAGTCTAGCGAGGACGTCGAAGGTGCGCGTCGTCTGCTGGTGAGCATGGTCATGGAAGCGTTGCGGCTGAAGCCAAGACAGGGAGCAACGTCCGAGATCTCGGCATTCAAGCTGCCCTTGCCCGAGTGGCTGGCATCGCGCTTCCTTCAGGAGGCATCCGACCTTCTCCATCGGGGGCTCCGGCAGAGCTATCAACGTGTCGAAGCCCGAGAGCCACTTCTACGAGGGGCACTCGACGTTGTCCGGCAGATCCGGTCGGGACCCGCAAGCGCACATCTGCTTTCTTTCCAGCATGACGTTTTTTCCTTCGATAGACCCGAGAACCGCCTTCTGCGCTCTGCGATAGAGCTGATCCTTCGGTCAACGCGGGCCAGTGACAACTGGCGCCTGGCGCGCGAACTATCAACGACGATGGCTGACATCCCCGAAACCATCGACATCAGTGCCGACTTGCGACGATGGAGCAAGGATCGGCTCATGGCCGATTATTCGACGATGAGGACGCTTTGCGAGCTAATCCTGCTGCGCCGAACACCCTTCGCGATCTCAGGCGCTCACCGGGGGGGTAGCATGCTTTTCCCGATGGAGCGTCTGTTTGAGCACTATGTGCTGGCATCGCTCCTAAAGGTTGCTCCAAGCTCGATGGAGATCAGAGCCCAGCTTGGCGACCGGCATCTCTGCGAGCACGAAGACGATATGTGGTTCCGTCTTCGGCCAGACATCGTGCTGAGCGATGGAGTCCGTAGTTGGATCATCGACACCAAATGGAAGTTGCTGAGCAGTGACCGGGCGCGACAATACGAACTGAGCCAATCGGACTTTTATCAGATGTTCGCCTACGGACGGAAATATTTAAACGGTGTTGGAGACCTGTTCTTGGTCTACCCTCGGACGGCGGTCTTCTCCGAGCCGCTGCCACCGTTTCACTTTTCATCTGAAATGAGGTTGCACGTCCTGCCGTTTGACCTTCTGCGACGGCAGGCGCCGTATCCCTTCCTTAGTTGCACGTGAAGCCACGAATGCGCGGTTAGCCTGGCCCTCACAGTCGCGGCCGGCATCACGATGAGTCCAAAGATTAGTTGGCAACGAGCAAGTCTCGACTTATTGGTCGAGCGATAGCATCTCATCATCTGATGGTTGCAAGGGGGCATGATGAAGTCACGGCACTTCCACCTTTGGCGGCGGCAATGGCGTCAGTTGGACGCAGCTAGGCCTGAGACGCAGCACGACGATGTAAGTCTTTCTTTCCTTAGAAACGTTCCGTGCTTGGTGCTGCTTGGGGCCCCCGGACTTGGAAAATCGAGTGAAATTAGGCTCGAAGCGCAAAGCGCCATCGCAAACGGCGAAGTTGCGGACGTCGTCGCTCTAGGGCGCGTCACCGGCCTAGATGAACTCGAGACTCTCGTGCTGTCGAAAGCGAGGCGACCTGAGTTACGAGGCGCAATCTGGAATTTGTTCCTGGATGGCCTCGACGAGTCGCTGCCACAGATCGCTCAATCTCAGGACGGCATCGCCTCTGTCTTTCGAAAGCTAGTTGCCATCCAGGATCTAAGTAATGTCAGGCTTCGGCTGACCTGCCGTTCGGCAGAGTGGCCTTCCTCAATTGAGGCTGCCCTGAAAGAAATTTGGGGGGCGTCGCATACGAAGACCTACGAGCTTCAGGAATTGAGTGACGAGGACGTACAGGTAGCAATCTCGGAGCTTCCGCCGGATCGTTCCGCAGCATTTCTGTCTCAGATCGAACGTCGCGAGGTGGACGCCCTAACGCGGCGACCAATTACCCTCAATATGCTGCTCGATGTGTTCGCGCAGAATTCGGAACTTCCCACGCAACGGGCGCGTCTCTATCGAGACGCTCTTCTCGTATCTCTCGAAGAGACCAGCAAGGATAGTTTATTTCCCGACGCGCGCTCGAAGATGATCGTTGCCGCTAGGATTGGTGCAGCATCAATCTTCTCGAATTGCACGGAGATCTCTATCGAGGCACATCGCGCAACTGAAGCTGGACGCGTAGTCGCAATCTCCGAAATAGCAGGTGGTTATGAGCCGGCATCTAGTGGCACCTTTCAGGTCGGGGACATTGATCTTTACCAAGCACTGCTATCGCCTCTCTTCATTCCGGTGAACGAAACGCTATTTGCATGGAGCCACCAAACCTTTGCTGAGTTTCTGGCCGCCTACTATCTGATCGAGCGCGGACTTAGCTCGCAGAATATCTTGGATTTTCTTCGCTCAGCGGAGGATCGACGGATCCCGCCACAGTTGCGAGAGGTTTCCGCCTGGCTCGCAAGTATGGATGATGCGTTGTTCAACGCGCTCGCGGAAACCGATCCAGATATCCTTCTTCGTAGTGATGTCGCCTCTGCGTCCCCGCAGGCACGAGAAGCTCTCGTTAGTGGGCTGTTGCTGCGATTTGATACAGCCGAGCTGCATGACTTCAATATTGAAGACAGGCTTCGATATGACTGCCTTGGCCACCCGGGCTTGGGTGAACAGCTCCTCCCTTATATTCTTGACAAGCAAAAGAACTTAGTTGTTCGTCGAGTTGCAATCGACATTGCGGAGGCGAATGGCGGAGCTGGAATTGAGAATATTCTCGCCAACGTATCACTCGATCCGACCGAAACACTTCACATTCGAACCCAAGCCGCAGCTGCCGTGTCGGCGGTCGCCAATGAGCCAATTCGCTTGCGCTTGCGTCCGCTATTGGAGAACAACGCCGCCGACGAAAATGACGAGCTGAAAGGTTGGGCGCTGCGAGCGCTCTGGCCTAAGCATTTATCGGTTCGCGAACTGATCCATTCGCTAACACCGGAGAAAAACAGCAGCTGGATCGGCTCATACACACTTTTCATCTCACGGCTTGAGCTTCCGGAGCTAACGGATGAGGAGGCGCAGGAAGTATTGCAGTGGATTGCGGTTGTCGCTTCAGAAGAAAGGCGCAGCCGCACATTGGGCCGGGCCATCCCTAAATTTCTTGATCGTGTATGGGAAAGATCTGACCGTCCGGTCGTGCGCAGCGCTCTTGCCAAATTCTTCTTAGATCTATTCTCGAGCGCTCAATATTCCATTCTCCAAGAAGGTTCTAATGAGTTTTTGCTTCGTCTCTCTCGTGCCGGCGAGCGCCGGCTTCAGCTGGTAGAGGAAATTGTAGGGCTGAATAAGTCGGCAAATTGGTCTTGGCTCGCTTTTGCATTTCCCTTTCCCTTCGTTACGTATGAAGACTTGCCATGGCTGTTGAAACACCTTCGGAATCCAAGCAGTCAATTTCCTGAAGAAGCTGCCGTCCAGCTGGTTCTCGCTGTCATTCCGAGAGACGACATCGAGCGCCTCGAGCCAATCTGGGCTTATGCCGAAAACTCGACCTTGCTCATGAGTGGGCTGAGGTCGCTCTTCACTTGCGAGGTGGACTCGGCCACTTCCAAATGGCAACGAGAGGACTACGAGAGAACCAAGGCGAGATTGGCAGAGACCGAAAAGCGGCGGTTTGATGCGCTCGACGCTGTTGAGAAGAAGCTACAGGCAGTTGAGCTGGCAAATAGCTTTGGATGGTGGGAGCTGAACCTAGCTTTTCTTGCAGATGATCGAGGGTTCCTTAATCAAGAATTTCAATCTGACCTAATTTCGACCAAGCTGTGGGCGGCTATCCCAGACGCGATGCGAGATCGCCTTGTCGTTGTGGCTGCGCGCTACTTGACCGAGAACAAGCTATCGTCCTCATCTTGGTTGGGCACAAACACCTTTCATCGCCCCGCTGCCGCTGGCTATCGTGCGATGCGATTGCTGTTGAAGCTCGCCCCCGAGAGCTTTGCCAATCTGTCGCCGGAGGTTTGGCAAAACTGGTGTTCGTGCATCTTTATATCATTCAATGAAAGCCAAGATGGACTAGAGGCAAATGAAATAATTGCGGCAAGGGCATATGAATTGGCTCCTGAGCGGGTTTTGCGTTCGCTCGCCAGGATCCTTTTCAAGGGCAGGTCAGAATACGACGCTAGGCACGCATTGCGTCTTCTCGACTCGAGCTATAACGAGATTCTGGGCTCCTTTTTGTGGGCGGTCTTTGGCAAGCTTGAGCCCGGTAAAGTTCGCGAAGCTCTAATAAGCCATCTGGCGAGCAAATCATTTTCGCCGGTCGTTGACGCGTTGCTGAGAGACCTAAGCTCTGAGCCAGGCGCAGCCAGCGCAATGTTTTCAGAGCCTGAGTTCGTTGCGGGAGTCGCGAGCCTATTGCAAAGCGATCCGCCCGCTGTTTGGCCCAGCTTCGCGCGTTTTCGGGAAACCCACGGGCCGCAAGCGATTGAGATTATAAGGTCGCTCGATTTCGAGTCTTCGTTCGTATCAAGGATGACGGAAGCGGGCCTCGCTGACTTCTACATCTGGAGCTACAAAGAGATTCCGCCTCCAGCAAGAGAGAGTGGTGAAGCTAGTTGGGTTGGGCCGGATGATCAGATCGATCATTTGCGTGGTGCCGCGCTTCGGCGATTAACGGCTCTTGGAACTGCGGCCGCCGTCGCATCCGTGAGACGTATAGCAACCGAAGTAGTGCAGGCTCCGTGGTTGAAGTATCACATACTGGATGCGCGCAGAGCGTTCGATGCTACATCGTGGAGGCTCAGAGAGCCGTCGGAAGTCATTTCGGCCATTGCTTTGCTTGGGCCGATTGAGCCCCCACGAAGCACGAAGGCAGCACTGACTGAGTTGGCTGATGCCAGCGCCCATGATCTCAGGGGCGTAGATGAGGTACTAAGCAGCACGCCAGCTGCAACAATCGAGGAGAGCCAGCGACCCGCAGCATCTCAAATTGTTAGGAAGAAAATTCTGGCGGTTGCGACAGAATGGCGCTCGGGGCACGGGGGCCTATCTACGGTAAACAGAGAACTGTGCGTAGCGCTCGCAAAGCTCGGACACGAACTGGTCTGTCTTGTTCTGAGTGCGAGCAGCGAGGAAATCAGTGACGCGATGGCGGCGAGCGTTAGGCTTATCACGCCGCGCAAAGATCCGTATCCTGAGCCGACCGACGTTATCTTGCGGCTTTTGCTTTTCTCTAAAAGAGATCTTCAGGCATTTCAGCCGGATGTCGTCGTTGGGCATGACCACATCACAGGAACGGCTGCCCATCATATCGCCCACGATGTGTACGACGTGCCCTATGTCCATTTCATTCATACGCTACCGGAGGAAATCGAACGACACAAAACACGCGGCCCGCAATCTGTATTGAGGGGCGCTATGAAGGGGCAAATTCAAGTCGAGCAGTGTAAGTCGGCGGATTTGGTCGTCGCAATTGGTCCAAGAATTTTCCAGCAGATTAGTGGGCGGCTGAGCCGCGCGGACGTACCGATTGTTGAGATGTGGCCCGGACTCAATTCCATGCTAGTCGGGCATAACGTAGATCCTGCTCAACAGCGAGGAGTGAACTGCCTTTTGATCGCTAGGTTTGAAGACCCCGTATTGAAAGGAGCACCACTCGCTTGCCAAGTGATCGGCAAGATCAACTCGAGTTGGCCGGGCAAGCCCTGGACGCGCCCCCATTTGATTATGCGAGGTTTTACCGTAGATGGTGTTGATGACGAAATACGGGCCATTGATGGCTACACGGCAGCTGAAGAATACGTGACATGCAGGCCTTACACTGAGATTGAAGATGATATCGCGGGCGATATTTGCGGCTCGTCTGTCGTGCTTATGCCATCGAGGACGGAGGGCTTCGGCCTATCTGCTTTGGAGGGCATCGCCGCTGGAATACCTGCACTCATCAGCTCGACCAGCGGCTTAGCTCAGCTGCTGTTGCAGGCGAACATTTCACCTGTTGTGACCGGTATCGCAAATGATTGGGTCGCCGACGTGACGGGCCCCGATCCAGATGCAATCATTGCGGATTGGGCGAGCCGCGTTGAAAAGATTGTGGCCGATCCTCCGACAGCATTTCGGCAAGCCCAACAGCTGAGAGATAATCTCTCCTCGGTCTTGAGCTGGGAAAACGCCGCTCGGAAATTCTCGCAAGAAATTGAAACACTGTTGCAACGCGCTCCGTAACACGATGAAGGCCCGTCAGGGGAGGGCATCGCCAATTGAGCTGCAAGTGCAGCGCTCGCCCGAAGTTCCTGAGACAAAAATTTTGCCGGTGGGCATTTCGGTCGTTTCGAGCGCCGATTTTGGGGTACGGGGGGCACGGGTTGCGACTACAATCGCTGCGCCGGGCGGGGCCGTGCTGTCAGGGTGCTGTCAGTCGGAATTTTTGGAATCGGCCGTTCGGCTATGGACACCTATTCCACCGAACACCCAGAAGCTCTCGCGGCTGAAGAACGATACAAGGGGTGAAAAACGAATGACGCAACAACCGCCGCCTGTTCCGCAACAACCGCCGCCTGTTCGGGGTCGAAACGACGTGTTTATTGTGGGTTGTCTCGTAGCACCCATCGCATTCATTGCCGCATGCGTGCTCTTGATTTGGATGTTGTTTCAGTTTGACTTTCTTCAGTTGCTCTTTTTCTCATCCTCCGGCCCAAGATCGTAGGAAGATGGATGCCGGTTAGCACCGGTATCGGCGTGGATCTGCGCACTCGTTGAGTGCGATCAATTTAACCGGAGCACGAACGACCTTGCGAGCCACATACGTCGTATCGAAATACTACGAAGCGGCTTTCTCGATTTTCGCTGGCGCAGGATTTGAATAGATAGTTGCGATAAGTGCGTGGCGTTGGATCATTCTTCTACTTCGGTATGCAGGGCGTCGAGCCAAAAAAGGCCGCCACGAGAGCAGATTTCTCTCTCGCTGCCATATCTAGATCGGAGCCAAAGCCAGCTAACACAGCCGCGGTTTCTGCAAGCACTTTGTCGCAGGAGCACGCTCCCCTGCCTACTCGGTCATAACATTCATCGTGTTTTTTACACGCAGCATCGAGCGAATCGACCGGTTGACCTCCGCGATTTCCTAGCCCGCAGTAGTTACCGTGGATGGGCTGATCGCGGCGAGTGGCTCCTTTTCCGCATTCCGCTCCTTTCTTAGTGAGACAGATCGAAAGACACGTCGGTTCTGGCGGAGAACACTTCAACCCAAGAAAAGGAATGTCTGTGCAGACTCGACAACTTTCAACGCAGCTAGTGCTGCATGTCTGAGCGTTTGCAGCAGAACCGAACACCATTAGACAAACTAGGGACAATATCTTCCACATCTGCGCCTCACCTCACTCGGCTTTGGGAGCCCCTTCGGAGTAACTTGATCTCCCTTCTTGAGAGCCGCGTCCTCCAATTCCTTTTTCTTCTTCTTGGCATCATCAATTGCAGCCTCGGCCTTTCTTTTGGCATCATCAATCGCAGCTTCCGCATTCGCAATACTTGCCCCGACTACGGCTTTGCTTGCATCGAACTGCACGCCAAGATTTGTCAGTTCCTTTTGTAATAATTGCTGTGTTTCTGAACTAATGTCTTTTCCTTGAAGAATGGCTACGGCCAGCCTAAGTCGCGCTTTCTCGACGTCTCCCTGAGCCTTAGCCGCCTGCGCCACTTTAAGGAGCGCGTCCCAAAGCTTGGCGGCTGGACCAAGTCCAAGATTCTTGAAGGTGACGCTCGGCAGGTCTGGACCGCACGCTTGAGCACCGGGAAAGCGGGTGTCCTTGATCGCATTGAGAATATCTTCTCGTTGTTTCTTCTCTTCTTCCGAGAGTTTTGGCTCTGGGGCGGTGTTGAATTTGAGCGCCGCATCGATCCGGTAGGCGACGTCAGAAATGGTAACCTCGGTGGGCGAAACTGTTATTTCCAAACCTTTTGAGGGTGGAACGAGTAAGAATGGAGGCTTGCTATATTGAGCGACGAAAGCACTCCAACCAGTCTTAGTCCGCTCGCCTTTTTCTTTGTCGCTTTCTTCAGGCAGCCGGACGAGTGGTTGGCGAGAGGGCAAAGAACTCAATATCAATGATGCCCGACTTTTCTCTTTAAAAAGTCGCGTTGGGATATCCACTTCAAAGCTGTCAAACGTTATCGGTAAGGTGTCCCCAATTTTTCCGCTGCCCATTTTGAATTCCACCACCGTGGTAGAGCAGTACGCATCGAGCCCCCAGAAGGCTGCCTTATATTCCGTGTCTTTGATGGTCTTCGTGGCGGGGAAGGCATACAGTCGAAATCGTAAGGGTACATTGGTGAGGGATGCCGAAAAATCGTGCGTAAAGATGGGTTGCTGCAAACTCAAGGCTTCTGCAGTAACTCTAACGCTGGCCTTTGCCGTGCCCGTGGCGGTGGTTGACAACTCAATTCCTTGCGAGGTGATTTTGCCCGTCACCTTGTCGAACGCGATTTTTGCTTGGACGCTTCTATCTTGCGGAATGTCGGCAAACAGCTTGAAGGCTTCCAGTATCAGAACATTGTCGTCCTTGGCTTGCAGACGAAATATCTCGCCTTTACTTTCAATGGTCGATATTTCGACGGTTCGATGAGGAGCATCCAAGAGGCGCTTCAACTCGTCGACCAGTCCCATAAAGGCTGTCGTCTTTATTTCCAGCTCCAGCGAAGCGTCGTTTGGTACTTTGTCTGCCAGCTTGGCGAGATCGTTGATGCTTGCTTGCTGAGCTGCGGAGGGACTGTCCGACGACAGCAGTCGTCGTGCATCCTCTCGTGTTAGCCACTTCGGTTCTTCAAATTGTACGGTAGCAAAAATCCAAATGCCTGTAGGCGAAATTAGCGGAGCACCAAAATTGAAGAAAGCGATAGGTTTGGTCTCCTTCAGCTCGGTGTGTGTTTTCAACGATCCAATAATTGGAGCTTCATCATCGGACTTCTTTGTTTTGAGAGCACGGAATGTGGTCTCATCGTCCGTAGAGAGTTTCACGGGCAGGACAACGCGGCGTGGCACTTTAATCGGAAGTTCCACGCGATAGCTATCATCTTCGCGTATCCAATTTAATTGTTGGTCAGCAATAACTCCGAGAGCGTGCTCTGAAAAGTTTGTTAAGCGAGGCAGCAACAAATTGGATAGTGAGTGCGCCAGACCGGTCAGGCGAATGCGATCTATGTGCGGCACAAAGACGATGTCACAGTCGTCATCTTTTGGATCATCGACGTGTTTGCCGTTTTCGAGCTTTAAATGTCGCTGAACCTCTATGCGGTCAAATTCGATTGATAGGTCGACCGCTAACGTCATGTTCCAAAAGACAACATCTGCGCTGGCCCGCATTTGACCGATGTCAGAATTTACGGTCACCGCAGCTAACGTGGGCTCCGGGCCAATCTTCGTAAAGGGATACCACTGGGGAGACAGTTTTAAGTTAGTGTAAAGCAGCGCCAGTTCACGTATGGCGCTGGGACGAATATAGAGATGAACATCTCGATCCGACGGATGCCCGTCCGCAAGCGCGCTGGCGACATAGCTTTGTTTAGCGAGCGGTCCGTCGGGTGGAAGTTTCAGGACAGCTAGAGCCCCCTCAGTAATAAGAAGCAAGATCAATACGAGGGCCGCAGCGCCGCCGAGAAAATAAATGAAACGAAACAGACGTCGCAGTATGTGGGCAAAAATTCGGAAAATGAACATCAATCACCTTCCTAAGAAATTGAATGGGCGTCAGTTAGCGAGATTAGAGAAGGAATAGCAGCGCGCAAGCAAAATCCGGGCTGCTACCACAGGGTGTCCTCGGAAACGCGCTGCGTGCGGTGGATGAAACGCCGGCTCACAGCAATACGTGCGCCCCGTGTTCATTCCTTCCGTCCAAGAAAACGTCGTGCCATCTCCCGCGCAAAGCCTCCCGCATCGTCCTGTCCATCCAATTAGCGGTGGAACGCAGGGATAGTCTTCCTTCAATTGGGAGGTGGCTCCATGAGATTTGTTTTGGTTTTGAGAGGACCTCATCGTGCTGAAAGACAGCATTAGGCGTTCTTGCATATCACCGCCGCCTACTCCGCCGCGAAAGATGCCCGGCGGCTGGAGCTAGAGGCCGAAATCAAAGCCCTTCGCGTCATTCCCACGTCCTCAAGGAGGAGATGAGATTCCGCAGGTGCCATGGTCGGAGCGTTAGACAAATCCAGACTAAGCCATTGATCGTTGTCGAGCGGTTAGACAGGTGTCCCTCGCTTAAACACCTGATTCTCTAGCCAAACCCCGAGCCTGAAAATCGCAGTGTCGGTGGTTCGATTCCGCCCCTGGGCACCATCCTGGTGTTTGCCCTCGTTCTCCGGCATCCGCTGACGCCAATTTCCCCGGCCTATTCCACGAACGCCACGCATCGTGGCTGAGCGCGAACCTTGGTTCAGCGGGCGCGGTGCTGCTGACGATGCTCATTCATGGCTGCGCCCGCTTCAAGGCGGAATGCAACGATGATTTCCGCCCGCTCCAAGAGCCAAACCTCATCGTCGTCGCCATCGCGGTCGCCGTTCTGATGACGTTCTTCCAGTGGTTGATCACCACGGGCGGATGACGAGAGCGGCCGCGGACGAAGCGCACCGTCACCTTCAATCCCGCGGGTTACACCGGTGAGCGACTTCGCGAGCCTGACCAGGTCGACCTGGCGCCGAATCAAGTTGCAGGGTTTGGCGATGCAACTTCAATCGGCGCGTGATATCCTCGTCTCGGGGGATGGAATGGACTGTCCCTCCGCATCTGGAAGGACATGGCCATGACGTTGTCGTCACGCTTCGTTGCGCGTCCCGCTGTCACATTCCCATCGATTGCACTGTTGCTGTGCGGCCTGAGCGGCACGGCAATGTCTCAACCGACGCCCACCGAGACCCAGCTTCCCAGCATCACGGTCGACGCGCCGAGACAGGTGGCAAGGCCGCACAAGCCAACGCATCACGTGGCCACCCGCAGCACCGGGTATCGGACATCGCCAGCCACATCGACGGCCGTGGCGGCGCCGATGTCGGATGCCGCGAGGCTCGCCAAGCTCGAACGCGAAACGAGCAGCTGTGCCGGCGGTTGCCAATCGAGCTTCAAGACGGGAAATCAGCCCTGGGTCGGCTGCAACGCTTCGGGCGGCGTGTACTCCTTTACGTGCCGGAACGTCGGCAACTTCAAGACTTACGACGAGTGCAAGGAAGCCGGACGGGTCACCGGCTGGCGATCGGGCGAGACCTCGGCGTATTGCAGCAGCCTGGCGTTGAAGTAGGGGCGGCTGGGGGTTGAGGAGGCTCGTCGGCTAGGCCAGCCTCCTCCGATCGGACTGGGCACAGTCGCCCGCGCATCGTCGATTGTTGATGCGAGAGCGCTCCGGTGGGCAACCTGCAAACCCGCAAGACGAAGTCTGCCTTCTAATTCCCTTTGGGCCCGGGCGGTCCGATCGGGCCTGCAGGTCCGGCCGGCCCTGGAGGACCCGCTGGCCCGGGGAGGCCGCAATTCTGTATCACCACGTCTCTCGTATCTGGTCCGGACGTGATCTTTACGATACAAGTCGATGGAAACTCCGGTCCAATCCACCGAAATCCTCCGGTCGAAGTGCTCTCGACTTTCACGGTTTTGCTCGGACTGATCTTGATTTCCACGCTGGGCTCGCGGGGCCGTCTTACTCTTCCGACGATGACCAACTCGCCCTGCGATATGGTGGCGGTTGTTATGAATATTTCCGCATGCGCGCTTTCAGTCCACGCAATTGCAAAGCCAGCAATAAGAGCTCCAACGGTGCCAAAAGGCTTTGCGAACATCATGGGCCTCCCCGCTTCCCTCACCGATGGTTAGGAGACCAGCTTGGTGCGAAGGCGCCCGTACTCGGTATCGGTTATAGATCCCGATTTTTTGAGCTGATCGAGCTTGGAAAGCTCGTCGGCGACACTAAAGCCGACGATGTGCCG
This sequence comes from Bradyrhizobium sp. 956_D2_N1_4, assembly GCF_052076025.1. NCBI lineage: Bacteria > Pseudomonadati > Pseudomonadota > Alphaproteobacteria > Hyphomicrobiales > Nitrobacteraceae > Bradyrhizobium > Bradyrhizobium sp. 956_D2_N1_4. The sequence goes on from NZ_CP197237.1 coordinate 8,785,504, forward strand.
TAATTCCTCGCGCGCCCGCTGAGCCTGCTCAGCGCTGCGTTCCGCCATCCCCCTGCCTTGGGTGATGAGGTAAGCAAAGATGCCGAGGTAGGAGGTCAGAACAAGTGCAAGCACCCACAGTGCCTTACCCCATCCGGAAATGTCGTGGCGCCTGAACAGGTCGCCATAGATGACAATGAGCAGCCAGAACCAAACGACAAATGCGAATACAGCAATTATATCCATCAGAAAATTTCGATATGTGAATCCTTCCTGAGCGAAGAACATTGCGATCCCCTTATTGAGTTGCCGTTCTCGATCTTTCCTGTAGGCCAGTCGCACGGCCCGCTACGCGAAGGCTCAACGGCAGTACCGATGCGACACGCGGTGCGACCTTCCGCTGGTCGAGCGGTACCAGCAGTTGCCGTTCCTCCAATAATATCGATGCCAATGTTGATGTCGCCGGTGGGCGCCCGCGATGGCTCCGGCCGTCGCCCCTATGGCAGCGCCGCGGCGACCACCAACAGCACCACCGATGACGGCACCTCGAAGCGCACTCTGAGCAAATGATTCGCTGGAAGGGACCATTCCTGCGAACGAGAGCAGGATGACGAACAGTGCAAGCTTTCGCATCGGGGGCCTTCCCTTGATTGACCGCTTCTGCCATGCCGTGCCGCCGAATAGCTCCGAGCGCTGATTAGCGCCGCCGCGGAGCGGCATAGCGCGGGTTGATGCCGCAATATGCGTTCGTGCCAGAAGCAGCAGCCAGGCATTGCGAGCGGGCGGCGAACTGACAATTGCCCGGAAAGCCCCAATTGCGACCTCGCAGGCAGTATCGATCCGCCTCGGCAGCTCGGACCGGCTCCAAAAAAGCAAGGAATACAGCGGCAGTGAGTAACGTCAGCATCGGAGCGACACGATGCATATCGATCTCCGTGGATGGATGGAGGTGAATATACTGGCGGCGCGAGGGGAATACCGCCAGTAAAAGCCCTTGCCAGACGCTGGGGCGTTTATTGATGCTACCTGGCGCGAAAAGCGCTCATGCTATTCAGGCTCGGAACCGCTTGTAGGTAAACGTAACAATTGTCATTGCGTGTCCTTGAATGCGGACTGCTGGCCGGATGACGTACGGCTTTCGGATAGCGAGCCCCGTTTCATCTGCGCCGCCTGCGGCAGGCGGGCGCCGATGTCGAGCCAGATTTTGAGCGAGGCAAGCCGCCGGCTCACCTGCTGGGGTATCAAAACACGCAATGACCAAGGGCTGGGGGCGGCCTTTCGAGGAGCCAATCGAGGTCGACGGCCGCAAGCTGGCGACGCCGCTTAACGCCGGCGAATACATCGCCGCGCTGCCGAAGAAAGAGCACGATGTGCTGGAGTGGCAGGCAGCGGTGGAAGCCCTGCTCCTGGTGGTCGAGCGCGGCGATCCGACGATTAACCCCGAGGGGAAGAGCCGCATCGGCGGGGCGCAAGTGGAAGAGGGATCAACGACCGTCTTCGTTTACGCCAACATCGCCAAGCAGGTCGGCGATAAGGACCACATCAAGGTGTTCGCCAGCCAGGATGCCGCGGAAGCATGGTTCGCAGAGGGAGTGGCGTCCGAATACGAGGTTTTCGAATGAACCGGATCGACCGCAGGACTATCTACGCCATGTTAGTAATCGTTGTGCTGCTGATCGACTGGTAGATTCTCGCACCGCTTTGAAGGAGTGAGACGTCGTCGCGCAAGGCCAATGAACCTTGCATACTTGTAACGAGGCGGACACCGAAGCGCCTTCTGGGTGGCCAAATGCTGGCGGAATGTGAGGGCTTATAAAAGCCGACCCTGGCCCACGGGATTTACTCCGATGTTATTTCAAGCGGCGATTATTTGCCTGATCGTACTCAGCATCGGCGTTCTCGTCGCCCACGCGGTTGACGCTCTCAGAACGTAGCGAGCCCGCCAGCGTGAACCGGCGGGCCTCCACCTCGGTCTTCTCAGTTCACGCCCAGAGTCTGGCGTTGAAGTAGATGCGGCTGGGGTTGAGGAGGTTCGTCCGCTGGGCAGCCTCCTCCGATCGGACTGGGGTACAGTCGCCCGCGCATCGATCATCACGGCGTGATCGCCGATACATGTCATCGCACCGGCATGTCGCTCTCGCTCATACGAGCTGTTCGTCCGCTTGCGTCTTCTATCGCCCCGCCTTCGCCAAGCCCGCCAGGCTCGCCGCCAGCTCATCGCTTCGGAACGGCTTCGTCAGCCGCGACAGGTCCGGCGTGATGCCTTCGTTGTTGGCGTAGCCTGACACGACGAGGATCTGGAGCTCGGGATATTGATTGCGCAGCGCGAGGCCGAGGTCTGTGCCGCTCATGCCGGGCATCAAATGGTCGGTGACGAGCAGGTTCGGCCGCAGGCCTTCCCTGACGCGCTGAAGCGCGTCCTCCGCCGAGGCGGCTTCGACGACGTTGTAGCCGAGCTCGCCCAGCATCTCGGCGGTGCTCATGCGCACCAGCGGTTCGTCATCCACCAGCAGAGCCGTGCCGACGGGCTGTGGCCGCAGTTTTGATTGCGGGACGGCATCAATGGCGCTCGCGACGGCGTGGCTGACCGGCAGCCACAGTTCGACCGTCGTCCCCGCGCCCACGGCGCTCCTGATCGTCAGCGCGCCGCCGAGCTGTGACGCAAGGCCGTGGACCATCGAGAGACCGAGACCGGTGCCTCGCCCGACGCCCTTGGTCGAGAAGAACGGTTCGACGGCGTGGGCCAGCGTGAACTCGTCCATGCCGATGCCGGTATCGGCGACGGAGATGCAGACATAGGCGCCCGGTGCCAATTCCGAATTGTGAGAGTCTCCAACCGTCCGGGCCTTCGCCGAGATGCGCAGCTTGCCGCCGCCGGGCATGGCATCCCTGGCGTTCACGCTGAGGTTCAGGATCGCCATCTCGATCTGGTTGGGATCAGCCATGGCCGCAGGAAGGTCTTCCGGCGTGTCCACCGTCACCTGGATTTGCGGTCCGGTCGTGCTCGAGATCAGGTCTCCCATCTCGGCAACGAGGAGACCGATGTTGACGGGAATGGCCTGAAGCGGTTGCCGGCGCGCGAAAGCGAGCAGGCGCTGAACCAGCGTCTTGGCGCGCTCGGCCGCCTGTGCCGCGCCGGCGATGAGGCGATGCTCGCGCTCGCCGCCGATGCCCTTGCGCTGAAACAGGTCGAGCAGGCCGACGATCGGCGTGAGCAGATTGTTGAAGTCGTGCGCGACGCCGCCCGTGAGCTGGCCCATGGCCTCCATCTTCTGGGCCTGGCGGAGCGCCTCCTCGGCCTGCGCGAGTCGCGCCTGCTCCTCCAGGCGATCCGTCACGTCGACCCCGGTCAGGAACGCGCCGATCCGCGTGCCGTCCGGAGCGCGCAGCGCCTCGAACTTCATCTCGTAGACGCGGCGGTCGAACCGGGGATCGCCGAACTCATCGATGTTGGTGAAGGCTTCGCCGGCCAGCGCCCGGCTCCAGATCGCGGTCGCCGCAGCGAGATGCTCGGGCCGGTCGGCCAGAAATTCGTGCAGGGAATCGCCGATCTGCGGCCGCCTGCCGTAGATGCGCTGATAGGCATCGGCGCAGGACGTGTTGATCGCCAGCCAGCGATAATCGAGATCGAGCGCCTGGATCTGTCCGTCGGTGGTTTCCACGATCGTCGCCAGCAAATGACGCTCGGCGGTGCGTTCGGCGACGCGCTGCTCGAGGGTCGTGGTCAGCTCCCTGTATCGCGCTTCGCTCGCCCGCAGCCGCGTCTCGCCCAGTACGCGCTCCGTCGTCTCGGACACGATGCAAAGCACTCCGCCGACCGAGCCGTCATCGTCCCGTACGGCCGAGTAGGAGACGTCCCAGTAGCTGGTTTCGCCGTAGCCGTGGCGCTCGACGTAGAACGGACGATCCTTGGCGGCGAATGTCTTTCTGGTTCGGCGCACGCCCGACAGGAGCGGTTCGAGATCGTCCCACAGCTCCCCCCAGTTTTCGATCGCGGGGCGACCGAGGGCGCGGGGATGATTGGCGCCGATGCCCGGGGCGTAGGCGTCATTGTAGAGCGCGACGAAGTCGGGCCCCCAGAACAGGACGATCTGGGCTTGCGCGGCCAGCAGCATGCTGACCGTCGTTTTCAGCGCCTGAGACCAATCGCGGGGATGACCGAGCGGTGAATCCGACCAGTCGCGGGCGCTCATCATCGCGCCCAGCTTGCCTCCGTCAGCGAGGAAGCCCAATTCAATCGACCGCCGAGCAGCCTTCTCAGACAGCACCGGATCCCCCGCTACGCGTGACACGGGCGTCCTTGCCCATTCGAGCCGGCTTTCGAGGGCTCGTGCTCAAGCGCAGATAACACCCGGCGCGCGCTCTGGTTCCATTCCAGTCGATTCCCGCCGTCCTTGTGCTATTGCTGCTCCCCGCAACTTGACGCGAGGTTCCCATGCTCCCCATTCCCGCCGACATCTTCACCGAGCCCGAGGACGTCTCGCCCGACGGCCTTGCCAATCTCGGCCCGCTCCGCCGTCTCGCAGGGAGCTGGCAGGCGGACAAGGGCATCGACATCAATCCGAAGGCGGAGGGGCCGGAGCGGCGGACCTTCATCGAGCGCATCCGCATGGACCCGATCGACCCGCAGGCCAACGGGCCGCAGCTGTTTTACGGGCTGCGCTATCACATCCACATCAACACGCCCGAGGAAGACATCACCTTCCACGACCAGGTCGGCTACTGGCTGTGGGAGCCCGCGACCGGGCTGATCATGCAGACGCTCGCGATTCCGCGCGGACAGGTCTTGCTCGCCTCGGGCAAGGCCGGGCCGGATGACAGGAAGATATCGGTCACGGCGAAGCGCGGCGATACCGCTTATGGAATCTGCTCGACCGATTTCCTGGAACAGGCCTTCCGCACCGACTCCTATCGCTGCGACATCACCTTCAACGATGATGGAAGCTGGAGCTATCTGATCCAGACCGAGTTGTTCGTGCGCGGCGCGCCGTTCAACCATCACGACAGCAACACGCTCAAGCTCGTCGCGCCGCCCAAGCTCAATCCACTGGCGGTGATCGTGAAGGATCGTGCCGGGTGCGATGGATCGTCGGCCTGAAGCGTACCCGGAGAATTGCATGAAGCCCTACGTCATTTGCCTGATGCACTCCAGCCTGGACGGCCGCACGCATCCCAGCCGCTGGCGGCCGAAGGGGGCGGGCACAGACTGGTTCGAGAAGATCCATGACGAACTCGGCGGCGACGCCTGGGTGATCGGCCGCGTCACCGGCTCGGAGTTCGCCAAGGGCAAGCCCTATCCCGCAACGGCGGGCGAGACATTTCCCCGCCAAAGCTGGTTCGCGCGGCGCGATGCCCAAACCTACGGCGTCGTGCTCGATGCGCAGGGCAAGATCGGCTGGGGCCGGTCAGACATCGGCGGTGACCCGATCGTCGTGGTGCTGACCGAGGGCGTGCCGGATTCGCATCTGGCCGGGCTGCGCGGCGAGGGTGTGTCCTACATCTTCGCCGGCAAGTCCGAGATCGACCTGGCGCTGACGCTGGACATCCTCAATCGGGAGTTAGGGGTGAAGCGCTTGCTGGTCGAGGGCGGCGGCATCGCCAATGGCGCCTTCCTGCGCGCCGGCCTCATCGACGAATTCAACCTGATCCTCAGCCCCGCGATCGATGGCGCCAGGGGCGCACCCTTCGTGTTCGATTCGACGGACGCGGACAGCGACAAGCGCGCGCCGCTCGCCGCGATGACGCTGGAGAGCACGCGCGACCTCGGCGGCGGCGTTCTGCTGCTGCGCTATCTGATCAAGAACGACCCGCAAGCGATGCCCAAGTAAGGCATCGGCATGGGACAATTGGAGCACATCGTCATCGTCGGTGCCGGCGCGGCCGGGCTGATGGCGGCGCGCGAGCTGGCACGCGCGGGCAGGACGGTCACGATCCTGGAGGCGCGCGAGCGCTGCGGCGGGCGCATCCATCCGCTGCCGGCGTCGGAGTTCGGCTACCCCGCCGATGGCGGCGCCGAATTCGTCCATGGCGAGGCGCCGGTCACGCGCAAGCTTGTACGCGAGGCGGGACTGTCGCTGCAGGAGATCGAAGGCATCCAGTGGAGCTTTGACGGCACGAGGCTCTCGCACGAAGACCGTCACGATCCGCACGAGGCAGAGCTGTACGCCGCGCTGGGGGCGTTGAAGGATGATCTCACGGTTGCCGATTTCCTCCGCGGCCACTTCGCCGGGCCTGGCTATGACCGGCTGCGCCATTCGATCGAGCGCATGGTCGAGGGCTATGACGCCGCCGACCCCGAGCGCGCCTCGACGCTGGCGCTGCGCGAGGAATGGATGGACGGCGGGCATCACACCCAGGCGCGCATCGTCGGCGGCTACGGCGCGTTGATCGATTTTCTGGCGAGCGAGTGCCGCGGGCTTGGCGTGACGTTTCGCTTCGGCCGCGCGGTGTCGGCGATCGAGCAGACGGGCGGCGCGCTGGCCGTCCGCTGTGCCGGCGGCGACGTGCATGGCTGCGATCGCGTGATCCTCACCGTCCCGCTGCCGTTGTTGCGCGAGATCGCGCTTCCGGAGCCCGCACGCGCGAAGGCTGCGGCAGCTGACGATATCGGCTTCGGCAGCGTGATAAAAATCCTGCTGCGGTTCGCGCGGCCGTGGTGGCGCGAGCGAAACGAAGATCTCGCGGACATGACCTTCCTGCTGTCGGACCAGTCGATCCCGGTGTGGTGGACGCGGCATCCGGACCAGCATCCCGTGCTCACCGGCTGGTTCGGCGGGCCGCGCACGGCCGAGCTTGCGAAGCTCGATCGGCAAGGGCTGATCGATGCCGGGGTCGATTCGCTCGCGGCCATCTTCGGCGTGTCGCGAGACGACATCGCGCGCGATCTCGTGGCGGCTGCGGCGACCAACTGGCTGCACGATCCCTTCGCCCGCGGCGCCTATTCCTGGGCGACGCCGCGGACGCGCGAGGCCCAGGCGATCCTTGCGCGCGCCGACGGTCCGGTACTGTTCTCCGGCGAAGCGCTCTATCGCGGCCGCGACATGGGGACGGTCGAGGCGGCGCTGGCGAGCGGGCTGGAGACGGCGGAGATGATTTTGCGGGGATGAAAAAAGGCCCGCACAAGGCGGGCCTAAATCTCTCACCAGCAATCTCTCACCAGCGGCCGCCGCCGAAGCTGAACGTTACGCCGGGACCTCCGCCGCCATAGTAGCCGTACGGTCCGCCGCCGTAATAGCCTTGGTGCCGCGGGTAGTAGCCATAGTTCCGGTAGTGCGGGCGATAGTAGCCGTGGTTGTGATGGCGCCATTGGTGGTGGCGATGGCCATGGTGGTGGTGCCTGTGCTGTGCGCTGATGTCGGTGGACTGGCCGGCTGGCGCGTTCTGCTTCGCGCTGGCCTTGCCCGCCGCGTTGGCCGTGGATCCGCCGGCGAGCGCCGCTGCACCCACAGCCATCGCGACAAAGAGATACTTCATGTCATCACTCCAGTTGAGAAGTCGCGTGATAACAGATGGCTGTCCGCTGCGTTCCGGCCAGTGCGGGCGTCGAAACGACGCAGACGAAATTCCGATCGACGTGTGAATGATGTGGCGCGATCTATTGTCGCATCGCTTCGAGCGAAGCGATCACGTCGGCGGCGGCCACGATGCGCGCGAATTCGCCGTTGAGATTCGACAGCGTCATCGCATGAATTTCTTCAGCCGAATGCTTGTCGCCATCTGGTCCGATCCGGTCGAAGGTCCAGGTCGCATCGCGCACGAGGCTCGCGTCGAAACCGAGATTGCCGGCCATCCGCGTCGTCGTCTCGACGCAATGATTGGTGGTGGCGCCGCAGATCACGAGCGTCGTGATGTTGCCTGCGCGCAGGCGTGTCTCGAGATCGGTGCCGATGAAGGCGCTGTTGACGCGCTTGACGATCACCGCCTCGCCCGGCGCTTCGCGCGCCTCGTCCTTGACCGCGTAACCGGAGCTTTGCGGCAGGAACGACGAATTCGGCTTGGTGCCCTCGTGGCGGATGTGGAAGATCGGCGCGCCGCGCTTCCTGAATGCCTTGAGCAGATCGACGATGCGCGCCACCGCATCCGGATTGTTGCGCCGCTTGCCGGCCGCCTCCCATTCGTCGAATGCGCGCTGAACGTCGACGACGACGAGGGCGGGGAGGGGGCTGATCATGAGGAGCGGCTTTCAGACTTGCTTGCTGCGCGAAGTATGCGGGGCGGCCGACATGACAGGCAATGTCGATTTTCCCTCGTTTCGCGACAGCTCTCGTGCCCCGGACACGGAGAGCTGCGCGAGTGCTCGGCCTTCACGGATGCGGATCGGGAAACCCGTGGCGTTCGGTGAGCGCGGCGAGGATCGCGTCCTTGTCGGCGATGAAGGCGCGGCCGTGGTGACTGCCGGTCTGGTGCGGCGACGTCGTCCCGTCGGCCAGCACGAGCAGCGGCAGCGACTGGTTCTCTTCGCTGACCAGCGCGATCACCGGCAGCCTTGGCCGCGGCCATGCGATGTGCTCAACGTCGAGCTTTTCGGCGAGTTGCGGAAACGAGGCGAGCACGCCCTCGATCAGCGCGCAATGCCAGCAATAGAAGCGCTGGCCCGGAAAGGCGGGATCCTCGAAACCAGGGCGCAGCAGAAACAGGCGGTCGCGCGTCATGAATCGCTCCAAAGCATGGCGCGATCATACATGCCGGCAGCAGCTGATGATGCCGTTACTTGAACGGATCCTGGATCGATGGCGACGATTGCCGGATGCGGCGTACGCTCACCGGCTTGCCGTCGGAGACGAACAGCAGCTCGTACCGGCGGCCCTCGCTGTCGGTCGCGGTGCAGGTGACGTCCGTGACCTTCCTTGCGGCGAAATTGCCGGTCTGGCGGCAGACGCCGGTCGAGGTCTGCTCGGCCGGCACCGGCAGGCCGTCGACCTTGGGGCGGTCCTTGGAATTGAGCAGCATGCGGTCGATTCGCAGCTCGTAGGAATTGTCGTCCGCGCGCTGGCCGTTCTCGCCGGAGAACGACACGACATGGTTGGCGTCGGAGGGATCGTCGACGGCGACCGCGAAATTGACCCGGCCCTTGTCGCCATGGGCGTAAGCCACCGTCTTGCAAGCGAAGGTGCGCCCCGCAACTTTCAGCGTCTTGCAGTGGCCCGACATCAGCGCCAGCAGGTCGATGAAGGCGTTTTGCGCCGGAGGGTTGTTGACGGGAATGGGCGCGGAAGACTCGGCAAAACAAGGGCTTGCGAGAGTCGCGAGGGCCGCGGCGAGGACCGGTCGGCGGAGGCGCATCATCAGGCTCGTATGCCAGGGGGCCACGGCGGCGGAAAAGTTCCGCTCAACAACGAGCGAACCACAAATTGGTTGCGATCCCGTTTGTTCAGCTAAACCCGACTGGAATACCACCGCACCACCCATCGGCGATTCATCCGATCGCCCCATCCCGTCCTAGCAGGCCACTTGCTGCCAGACCGATGTTTTTTTCGTGGCAGAGCTAGACGGTCGCCGCCTGCCAGCGCGTATCGCGCAAGGACGGCCGGCGGTGCAGGCGGGCATCGAGCAGCGCGCGGGCGCGGGGCAGCTCGCCGCTGCGCATGAGCGCGACGATGTAGGTATCCTCGATCAGTTCGCGCTGGGCATGGCTGCCGCCGATGCGCACGACCTCGCCGAGGACGGGCGCGAGCGTTTGCACGCATGACGCGTAATCCTCGCGGGCAAAGGCCACGAGCGCACGGCAGATCGCCGGCACCACGGGACCGGCCGGCAGCTTGCCGTCGCCGAGCCGCTGCTCGATCGCCGCGAGGCGCGCGGCGAGCGCCTCCTGGTTTTGCGTCGCCGCAGCGAACAGCGCCATGTGGACGTCGGCAAAGGGCAGGCTCGATTTCGGAAACAGTTTTTGCGCGGCGGCGTCGGCCTCGAGCCAGAGTGCCTCCGGCACGGTGTGGCCGTAAGCCGACAAACGCCAGAGCAGCGAGGCGCTGTCGGTGACGACGTTGAGCGGCGGCGCCTGCGTGGCGGAGGGTCGAAGGACGTCGGCATAGATCGCAAGCGCGCGGGCGGCATCGCCATGTTCGAGCGCGCCGAGCGCCTGATGCCAGCGAATATGGCCGTGCAGGATACCGGTGCGGTCGTAAGAGGGGATCCATTCGTCGACGAGACGGTCAGCCGCGTCGATCGAGCCGTCCTCGAACATTGCATGCAGCACGGCGTGCGCGGCGTGGGCATTCCGGCGGCGCAGGTCGAAGCCACGTTCGGTGACGCCGCGGCCGCGCGCGACGTCGCCATTCTCCGTCATCGCCCAGCCGGACATGGTGAGAAACCACCAGTCCTCGCCATAATGCTGCGCGACGTGCTCGCACAGCTCGTGCCGGGCGCGGTCGTGATCGGGCATGCCGGAAAACGCGAACAGGCCGAACGCGCCGAGCGGCAGCGACAGCACCACGGCGTCGCGCGGCCAGCTCTCGACATGCTTCAGCGTCGATGCGATGGCCTCGGGCAGCCGGCCCTCGATCGCAAGCGCCAGCGTCTCGACATGCGAGCGCTCGCGCTCCGTGCCGCGTTTCGCTGTGAGCTCGCGCGCGCGTGCCGCCTTCTGCCGGGCGAGGTCGCCCTGCTGATAGAAGGCATGCACGCGGGCGCGGGCGATATGGGGAAGCGCGAAATCCGGATCGGCCGCAATCGCGCGTTCCAGCGCCTCCGCCGTGCCGGTCCAACCGGCCAGCATGAGATCGACGCCTTCGCGATAGGCGCTTGCCGCCTCGTGCGAAGACGTCGAGAGTGAAAGGCCGTAGCGGTCTTCGTGCGCCGTCATCGTCTTCAGCTCTCAAGCCGTCCGCGCGCGGCGTCCCTCGATCGGATAGGCGGGGTCGTTGTAGCCCGGCGTCGAGGGATGGCCCGGCACGACCAGCCTGTCGATCAGCGCCTCGTCATCCGCCGTGAAGCGGTAGTCGAGCGCGCGGATGTAGCCGTCCCACTGCTCCTCGGTGCGCGGGCCGGCGACGATCGAGCTGACAAAGGCGGAGTTCAGCACCCAGGCGACCGCGAACTGACCGGCGGTGATGCCTTTCGTCTCGGCGTGGGTCTTGATCTCCTGCGCGAGCTGGAGCGATTCCGGCCGCCATTCCGTCTGCATCATGCGGGTGTCGTTGCGGCCGGCGCGTGTCTCCTTGTCCGGCGCGGCGTCGGGCTTGTACTTGCCGGTGAGCACGCCGCGCGCCAGCGGGCTGTAGGGCACGATGCCGAGGCCGTAATAGGAGCAGGCCGGGAAGTGCTCGACCTCCGGCATGCGGTTCATCGCGTTGTAATAAGGCTGGCTCACCGCGGGACGGTCGATGCCGAGCCGGTCGCAGATGTTGCAGATCTCGGCGACGCGCCAGGCGCGGTAGTTCGAGACGCCGAAATAGCGCACCTTGCCGGCGCGGATCAGATCGCCCATCGCGCGCACCGTCTCCTCCAGCGGCGTCGCATGGTCTTCCTTGTGCAGATAGTAGATGTCGATGTGGTCGGTGCCGAGCCGCTTCAGGCTCTCATCGGCGGCCTGCAACACCCAGCGCCGCGACAGGCCGACACGGTTGGGATCGTCGCCCATACCAGTGTTCATGGGGTTGGCGAGTTTCGTGGCGAGCACCCAGGCGTGACGGTTGTTGCCGATGGCGCGGCCGACCACCTCCTCGGAGCCGCCCTTCGAATAGGCATCCGCCGTGTCGATGAAATTGATCCCGGCCTCATGCGCCTTGGCGATGATCCGGTTTGATGCGGCTTCATCGGTCGGCCCGCCGAACATCATGGTGCCCAGACAGATCGGCGAGACTTTCAGGCCGGTGCGGCCGAGCTGGCGGTATTGCATGGGCTGTTTCCTCAACGCTATCGAAGCTGGCAGCATAGCCAGCTAATTCCGTCATTGCGAGCGCTGCGAAGCAATCCAGAGATGCATCCGCGGTGAGATACTGGATTGCTTCGCTGCGCTCGCAATGACGAGATTGGGGCACGATCATGCCTCATACTCGGTGTCATCGCCCGACTTGATCGGGCGATCCAGTATTCCGAGACGTTCGTGATTGAGCGGAGAAGCCGCGGCGTACTGGATTCCCCGCTTGCCGCCTACGCTAAAGCTTCGGCGCGCCCGAGACCGAAACCTCGGCGAAGCCTTGGCGTAGCCGGGTCGCGGGGAATGACGGCGGTGGGTGTGGTTGGCGCGGTGGGCCGACTGCGCGACCCTACCCCGGCCCCTTCAGGATCTTGAACACGCCATTCGCCATCACGATGCAGCGGCCGTCGACGGTGACTTCGGTGCTCATGAAGATGAGGCTGCGCGTCGAGCGCACCACGCGCGGGCGGGAGATCAGGATGTCGCCGATCTGGCCGGCCTCGACGAAATGGGTGTCGAGCTGCACCGTCGCCATGAATTCCTTGCCGGAAACGTAACGGGCGGTCATGCCGCAGGTGCGGTCCGCGAACGTCATCATCACGCCGCCCTGGACCATGCCGCGGCGATTGTGGTGCTTGTCCTCGGTGGCGAGCGCGAATTCGTAATGGCCGTCGACCTTGCGCTCCCATAGCGGGCCGATCAGGTGCATGAAGCCCGTGGTCTCCAGGATGCTCCAGCCGTCCGATTTGAGCCTTGTGGCGGCCTTGTTGGTCATGTCGTCGTCCATTGCTGCGCGGGCCTTGCGAGCTCATTTCATCGGGGCCGGACGTGGTGTAGTCAAGCATCATGAGACCGTTCGACGATGCCACACGGCGGAATATCGCGGCTGCCTGCGCGGCCTTCACGCGGCTGCCCGAGGACGATGCGCCGGCCGCATTGAAGCGCGCCGCGGTGGCGGTTGCGCTGACCGCGGCGAGTGACGGCGATGACACCGCATTCCTGCTCACGCTGCGCGCGTCACACCTGCGCGCCCATCGCGGCCAATGGGCCTTGCCGGGCGGCCGCTGCGATGCCGGCGAGACGCCGGTCGAAGCGGCGCTGCGCGAGCTTGATGAGGAGCTTGGCCTCCGCCTTTCGCATGCGGAGGTGCTCGGCACGCTCGACGATTATCCGACCCGCTCCGGCTATCTGATCACGCCGGTGGTGGTCTGGACGGCCGACAGTGCCGCGATCCGGCCGAACCCGGATGAGGTCGCCTCGGTCCACCACATCGCGCTCGCCACGATCGAGCGCGAAGACGCGTTCGACTTCATCGCGATTCCCGAAAGCTCCGGCCGCGTGATCCGCTTCCATCACGAGACGAGCCTGATCCACGCGCCGACGGCGGCGCTGATCTACCAGTTCCGTGAGGTGCTGGCGGGACGTCACACCCGCGTCACCGAGCTGGAACAGCCGGTGTTCGCCTGGAAGTGACGATGGTAAACGGCGCGTTAACGTGACGGTTACCGGATGCCTGCTAAGAGGGCAGCATGCATCATTCGATTCGAAAACATCTCGCGCTGGTTCCATTCGCGCTCGTCCTGCTTGCGCCCACTGCGCGAGGCGGCGAGGCCGATGCGCTGCCGCCGGCCGTCCGCGATGCCAAGGCCCAGCTCTTGTCGCAGTTCTTTGCGCAGGGTGGGGCGTCGCCGGCCGTGCTCGAATATCGCCGCAAGCTGCAGGAATATCAGGCGGCGCGCGGGGCCTTCGACGAAGAGGCGGGTGCCTATTGGAGCCAGATCTCCGAGAAGCGGAAAGGCCGCAACGCCAAGCGGCGCAGCGGACAGCAAGTGACGCTTGACGATTATGTGCTGCAGCATCCGCCGCTCTATAACGGGCCGAAGCGGCCGGTGAATCCGGAGCCGGAGGAAACGCCGGATCGTCCGACCAGAAAGCCGATACCGGTGGTCGCCGATCTCCTGCAGGCGGCGCGGGAGCTCTATCAGTTCACGCCGCAGCGGCCGTCCAGCGAGGTCGAGTTCAAACGCGCCTATGCGCGCTACGCGCTCGCCTCGGGGCTGACGCGCGAGCAGGCGGTGCGGGTCTATTCGTTCGAGACCGGCGGCACCGGCAATTACGACGTGCAGGCGGGTATTGAGCATGGCGGCAAGCGCGCGATCTCGACCGCGATGGGCTACAACCAGCTCCTGACCACCAACAGCGTCGAGCTGCTGGCCGAGCAGGGCCATGAACTCATCCGCGCGCTTTCCGACAAGGTGGCGCGGGCGTCGGGACCGGCGCGCCAGCCGCTCGAGCACAAGCTTGCCGTGCTGAAGAAGATGGTGGCGCAAGCGAAATCGGTGCCGGACACCTGGTCGGAGCACGAGAAGATCGGCAACACCGCGCAGGGCTGGGCCATGCATGCCATGGTGCTGGACATCGATATCGGCCCGATGCTGCAAACCCATAAGCTTTTGACTTCGGTGCTGTTCGCGCGCACCAAGGGCTACACCCGGCCGCTCACCGCCGCCGAGCTCGAGATGATGAACCTCACCGGCGATGGCACCGGCCTCGACATGGTGACGATGCCGCAGGCGATGCGCGAGCAGGTGCCGACCTCGAACTTCTTCCAGCGCGGCGGCTACGAGCGCAACCCGGTCGCGATCCGTCACAACACGGTAGCCAAGCTGCTGGCGGTGACGGACACGCGGATGGACAGTAACAGCAACAATGCCGGCGCGCGGGAGCTGGCAGGGGCGTTTTAGTCCTCGCTGCCACATCCTCCGCTGTCATGCCCCGGCTTGACCGGGGCATCCAGTACGCCGCAGCCTCTCGATTGAAGCACAACGGCATCTGGAATACTGGATCACCCGCCCCAGTGCGCAAGCGCGCACAAGGCGGGTGATGACACCGAATGCTTGGGTTGGCCGTCGCCCCTTACTGATCCGATCCGAATTTGAACTTGCCGTCGCCTTCGAGATACGGGCCGCTGCGCATGTAGAGCTGGCCGTTGTGGCCGATGAAGAACAGCGTGCCTTTCGGCACCTTCTTGGCGCCCTTCAGGAGTTCACCGGCATTGTTGGTGCCCATCTTGTAGGAGAAGGTCTTGCCTTCCTTGTCATAGGCATAGCCGGTGTCGGGCTTGAGCTCCCAGGGCGTTGCCGCGGTCTGCGCCAATGCGGGTGCGCTGAACGCGCCGAGCGCTGCAGTGAGTGCAAGTGCAAATGTCTTCGTTGAAAATGCCATCATCCCATCCTCCCCATCGTTGGGGTTGCCATCTTGAACAAATCACGAACGGCGTTTGCAGGTCAATTTGCGAAAGCGCCGCAGCGCATCACGTCCTGCCCAGCAGTTTGTGATTTTCCCTTCGTCCCCGCGCGACTATGTTCCGCTTTCAGTCTAGAACGCAATTCGACAAAAATATTGGTAGGGGGATGATTCGGATGAACCATGTCGTGAAAGCCTGCTCAGCCGCCGCGCTGTTGGTGACGGCGCTGGCGCCCGCCGCCCGGGCGGATGACTACCAGCTCAGCCACAACCAGCGGATTTCGTGCAGCCGTGGCCTCGCCCCGGGCAAGCTGAACACCGCGACCTGCAAGTCCTACACTTACCTGTTCAATACCAAGACCTCGGAATATTTCCGCTGCCAGGTTTCGCTGGCGCTGACCCGCGACAACAAGGAAGTCATCAACGTCCAGACCGACGGCGGCTGCACCAAGAAGCCGCGCATCTTCGAGACCGACGGCAAATACGATTTCGACGCGACCGAGACCGAACCGCCGAACACCAACTCGTTCTTCGGCCCCGGCGGCTACTCGGTCTGGGCCGCCGACGTCACCGCGCAGAAGGTGCGCGGCTGCATCATCATCTCCTCCGGCCTCGGCTCCGACATCTCCAAGTGCCTGGACATGACCTTCCAATAAGGGCTTGCCAGCAAGAGCGTGCCAGTAAGGCTTGCCTGCGCGGCGAGACACGCGCCAGACCCTGACTGCGCCACCTCGCCGCACCCGCGGGTTCCCCAAAAATCGAGCCGGGTCAGCCGTTTACCGCAGTCCTGTTGTGACTTTTGGATGGGTTGACCCGCTTCCCCCATCCGGCCAATTTCCCGGCCGGTTTGGGGAGTACAACAACCATGAAACGGACGATTTTCGGCGCGGCCGCGGCTCTTGCCCTGGCGGCATCGGCACCTTGCGCGCATGCGCAATCCTTCATCAACGTGCTGACCGGCGGCACCTCCGGCGTCTACTATCCGCTCGGGGTCGCGATCGGAAAGATTTACGGCGACAAGATTCCGAACGTGAAGACGCAGGTGCAGGCCACCAAGGCGTCGGTCGAGAACCTGATCCTGCTCCAGCAGGGCCGCGGCGAAATTGCGTTCACGCTGGGTGACTCGCTCAAAGCCGCCTGGGAGGGCGACGAGGAAGCCGGCTTCAAAACCAAGCTGGACAAGCTGCGCACCATCGGCGCGATCTATCCGAACTACATCCAGATTGTCGCGACTGCCGAATCGGGCATCAAGACGCTCGCAGACCTCAAGGGCAAGAGCCTCTCGGTCGGCGCGCCGAAGTCGGGCACCGAGCTCAATTCCCGTGCGATCCTCGCGGCCGCAGGTATGACCTATAAGGACCTCGGCAAGGTCGAATATCTGCCGTTCGCCGAATCCGTCGACCTCATGAAGAACCGCCAGTTGGGCGCGACGCTTCAATCGGCCGGCCTTGGCGTCGCCTCGCTGAAGGATCTCTCGAGTTCGGCCTCGATCACCGTGGTGTCGGTGCCGAAGGAGACCATCGACAAGATCGGCCCGCCCTTCATCTCGGCAATCATTCCGGCCAATACCTATACCGGCCAGGACAAGGACGTGCCGACCGCGGCCGTAGTCAACTATCTCGTGACGAGCTCCGCGGTGTCGGACGACCTCGCCTACCAGATGACCAAGCTGATCTTCGAGTCGCTGCCCGAATTGCAGAACGCCCATGCCGCGGGCAAGGAGATCAAGCTCGAGGCGGCCGCCACCGGCAGCCCGGTTCCGCTGCATCCCGGCGCGATCCGCTATTACAAGGAAAAAGGGCTGATCAAGTAGTCAGCTTTCGTTATCGGACGTCATGGCCGGGCAAAAGCGCGAAGCGCGTCTTCGCGCAGATGTCCCGGCCATCCACGTTCTAAGGCTAGGCGAGAAAGTCCGTGGATGCTCGGGACAAGCCCGGGCATGACGGTCTCGAGACGCTGTGCGATGTTAAAAGCGCTGGACGGTTGGGGACATATCGATGTTGCAGGCAGAGGGCTCCGCAGGGCCTATCAAGGTTGAATTCGACAATTTCGAGCACGGTTTTCCGGAAGGTTTTGGTCCGGGCTGGTGGGGCACTCTCGCCTACTGGATCGGCATCGCCTTCGCCACCTTCCAGCTCTATGTCGCCGCCTTCAACTATCTGCCGAGCCAGGTGGTGCGCGGCGTCCATGTCGGTTTCCTCGTTCTCCTCACCTTCGGCCTGATCGCCAACTTTACCGCGAAGAGCGATGTCGGCCGTACGCTCGGCTGGGTGATCGGCGGCGCCGGCTTCTTCTGCGGCCTCTACCAGTGGATCTTCTATGCCGACCTGATCGCGCGCGACGGCGATCCGACCCGGCTCGATCTCGCGGTCGGCACCCTGCTCGCGGTCTTGATCTTCGAGGGCACGCGGCGCCTGATGGGCGCAGCGCTGCCGCTGATGTGCGGCGCGGGTCTCGTCTACTGGTTCTTCGGCCAATACCTGCCGTCGCCGCTCAACCATCGCGGCTACGACTTCGACCAGATCGTCACGCATCTGTCGTTCGGCACCGAAGGTTTTTACGGCGTGCCGATCTACGTCTCGGCGACCTACATCTTCCTGTTCATCCTGTTCGGCTCGTTCCTGGAGCGCGCCGGCATGATCCAGCTGTTCACCGATGTCTCGCTCGGCCTGTTCGGCAGGACGCGCGGCGGACCTGCGAAGGTTGCGGTGTTCGCCTCGGGCATGATGGGCACGATCTCCGGCTCCGGCGTCGCCAACGTCGTCACGGTCGGCCAGTTCACGATTCCCCTGATGATCAGGTTCGGCTATCGCCGCGCGTTTGCGGCGGGCGTCGAGGCGACGGCCTCGATGGGCGGCCAGATCATGCCGCCGGTGATGGGCGCGGTCGCCTTCATCATGGCGGAGACGCTCGGCGTTCAGTACTCGGAGATCGTCAAGGCGGCCGCGATCCCCGCCATCCTCTATTTCGCCTCCGCCTTCTGGATGGTCCATCTCGAAGCCGGCAAGCACGGCCTCGTCGGCATGAAGCGCTCCGAGATTCCGAGCGCCTGGAAGGCGCTGGTGACGCGTTGGTATCTCGTGCTGCCGCTCGCGGCGCTCGTCTACATGCTGTTCGAGGGCTTTACGCCGCTCTATGCTGGCAGCATGGGCCTTGCGCTCACGGTGACGCTGATCCTGGGCGCCAGCATCACGGCCGGCGCCTCCTCGATGGTCGTCCGCTCCATCTTCTGGATCGGACTTGCGCTCGTCGTCGGCGCGCTGTCGCGCGACGGTCTCCAGATCGTGCCGGTCGCGAGCGTCGTCGTCGGGCTGATCGTGATCACGGCGTTCGTGCGCGGCGGGTTCGCGGCCTTGCGCGAATGCCGCAATGCGCTGGCCGAGAGTGCGAAGTCGGCGATCACGGTGGGTATGGCCTGCGCCATCGTCGGCGTCATCATCGGCATGATGTCGCAGACCGGCGTCGGCACCATTTTCGGCAGCTGGGTGATCGGTCTCGGCGAGAAGAGCCTGTTCCTGGCGCTGATCATGACCATGCTGCTGTCGATCCTGCTCGGCACCGGCATTCCGACCATCCCGACCTACATCATCACCGCCGCGCTCGCTGCGCCCGCGCTGGCGAAGCTCGGCGTGCCCTTGATCGCGAGCCATATGTTCGCGTTCTATTACGGCATCATGGCCGACCTCTCGCCTCCGGTGGCACTCGCCGCGTTGGCGGCGGCGCCGATCGCGAAGGAGAACCCGGACAAGATCGGCTGGGAGGCGATGCGCATCGCGCTCGCCGGCTACGTCATTCCGTTCATCTTCGTCTATTCGCCGGCGCTGATGCTCCAGGCCGGCGATCCTATGGCGGCCAAGCTCGGCTTCTACGGCGCGGTGGCGCTCGCGACCTTCAAGGCGCTGGTGGCGATCGGCCTGTTCGGCATGGTCGCGATCGGTTTTCTGTTCACGCGCATGACGCTGCTCGAACGCGTGCTCGCGCTCGGAGCCGCGCTCTGCCTGCTCGGTGACTTCGCCTTCAGCGACACTGTGGGCTTCCTGCTCTCCGCCGCGCTCGTGCTGTGGCAATGGAGGCAGCGTCCGCCGGCCATCGTCGAAGCGACGTGAGCCTCTGCTTCGCAACAGCGGGTGGCGTGAAAGCGCTGGCGCTTTCCGCCTTCACGCTGGTGTGGACGCATTCGATCGCGAAGGTGGACTGGCAGGAAGACTGGCGCGTCACCCCCGCCGGCCTCGAGCTGGTGCAGGCCCGCGTCAAGGGCACCGGTCCCGGCATGGAGCCGCCGCCCGAGGCGCGGCTCGTCGACGGCTGGTTTCAGTGGAAGCCGCAGCGGGCACCGATGCCGGAGGTCGTGCTTGGCAATTCCGGCGCGGCCGGGGAATGGCGGCTGTGTCATGATGGAAGCTGCCGGACGTTGTCGGAGATTGTCGGGCATCCGATCGGTGCTAACGTCACGACGATGAAAGTCTGTAACGATCCGTAGCTCGCCACGCCCGGGCTACAAGAACAACAAGGGAGAAACGCGATGGATCGGCTCAAGGGCAAGGTTGCGATGGTGGTGGGCGCCGGCTCGATCGGGCCCGGCTGGGGCAACGGCAAGGCGACCGCGGTGACCTTTGCGCGCGAGGGCGCGCAGGTGTTTTGCGTCGATCGCAACGGTGCCGCAGCCGAGGAGACCGCGAAGATCATCACGGGTGAGGGCGGCAATGCGACTGCCTTCACCGCGGACGTCTCGCGCGCGAGCGAGATTGAGGCGATGGTGGCGGCGTGCCTGAAGGCCTATGGCCGCATCGATGTGCTCGACAACAATGTCGGCATCGCCGAGATGGGCAGCGTGGTCGAGGTCGCTGAGGAGAGCTGGGACCGCGTCTTCACTGTCAACCTCAAGAGTGCCTATCTCGCCATGAAACATGTCGTCCCTGTGATGGTGAAGCAGGGCGGCGGCTCGATCATCAACATCTCCTCGATCGCCTCGATCCGGCATGTCGGGATTTCCTATGTCAGCTACAACGCCAGCAAGGCGGCAATGAACCAGCTGACGCGCTCCACCGCGATCGAGTTCGCGAAGAACCATGTGCGGGTGAATGCAATCCTGCCCGGCCTGATGAAGACGCCGATGGTGGAGCATTCCGCGGGTCTCGCGAATAGCTACGCCAAGGGCGACGTCGAGGCGATGTGGCGCGCCCGCGATGCGCAGGTGCCGATGGGGCACATGGGCGAGGCCTGGGACGTCGCCAATGCCGCGCTGTTCCTGGCGTCGGACGAGTCGAAATATGTGACGGGGATCGAGCTCGTGGTCGACGGCGGGATCACGTGCAAGGCGGGGGCGTAGCTCCAATTTCCGTCGTCGTCCCGGGGCGCGCAAAGCGCGAACCCGGGACCCATAACCACAGGACGAAGTTGCCGCGCGAGCTAGCAACTCCGAGTCTTCGCCAAACCACGTCCTGTGGCTATGGATCCCGGATCTGCGCTGCGCTTGTCCGGGACGACAGCGGTGACTACTGCGCCAGCGCCAGGATGCCTCCGGCAAACGAATGCCACGCCGCACTCTCGCTGATCGGCCAGTTCAGCACCTTCACCGCCAGCAGCGCGAGCGTGCCGTAAATGTAGACCGGATGCACGCGGCCATCGGTGCGCCAGTCGCGCACCATGGCGACGACGAGCAGGAGCGAAGCGACCACGGCCGGGGCGATCGTGACGGGCACCGGCGGCGGGCCGGGCGGTCCGGGAGGCGCGAGGAAGGTAATGAACCAGCGCGCGATCGCGGCATCGAGGATCGAGACCGCGGCAAGCAGCATCAGGCGCTTGTGAATCTCGGGCTTTCGCGTGTTGATGATCGCGAGCACGAACACCACCGCGAAGAACGCGATGCCGCTCATCGGCACGATCGAGAAGCCGATGCCGGCATCCTTCTGGCCGAGCGCCGCGGCGTGCTGCATCACGTGCACCGAGGCGAGGAAGCCGAAGATCGTCATCGCGGTCGCAAGCGACACGCCGGCAATCCCGAGCGCGCGGTGATTGACCACGCGGCCCGACGCCGCGAGCCAGGTCTGGATCACGAAATAGAGAGACCAGGTGAAGAACAGGAGCCCGTGAAAATGAATGACTGGGCTCGCCGAAAACGTCCGCTGCGCGAGCGGTACGAAATAGGTCGGCGCGAAGCCGAGAAACGCGGTGGCTGCGCAGGCCAGTGCCATATTGAGATAAAAATACCGTGCAGGCGACGCATCACGCGCGCGTACACGACGGTCGTCGATCAAGGTCGTCATCTGGAATGAGTCTGGAGAGGCGGTGTTTGGTTCAAGCTCCTAACCACCTGGATAGGCCGGCACGCCGCTCAACGCTCGAGCGGAGTTTAACCGCCGGCGCTCAATTCTGCGCGATCGAGCTCTTCCTCGATCCGGTGAAACGCGTCGTCGCCGATCACTTCGGTATCGCGAAGGCCGAGTATCGATTTGCGCGCGGCCTCGATGGCGCGGCGGCGCAGCGGATCGGCGGGCAACTCGCCGTTGGCGATGCCGCCGTGCGGATCGTCGTCGGCCTGCATCAGGATGGCGCGGTATTCGAGCCGCAGGATTTCCGCTTCCTCCGACGGATCGTCCTCGATCGCATCGAGCGCGGCGCGATAGGCGACTGCGCGGGCGCGCGCGACCTCGATACCGACGGGATCGTCGTCCTTGAGGCCGAAGGCGAGAATCAGCGGCCGCAGCGTCAGGCCCTGGATGACCAGCGAGCCCAGCACCACCGCAAAGGCGATGAAGACGATGAAGTCGCGATAGGGGAAGTTTTCCGGCAGGGCGAAGGCGGTGGCGAGCGTGACGAGACCGCGCATGCCGCACCAGGAGATGATGAGGCCACCCTTCGGCGAGGCAACCTGCTTGGGATCCTTCGGATGATAGAGCCCGTGCGCAATCAGGAGGCGCAGCGTCGCGCGGTAGAACGTGATCCAGGCAAGCCGCACCAGGACCACCGTGAGCAGGATCCAGGCTGCGGCCACGCAATATTCCCAGCGCACCTCCGCGTCGAGCCGCGTCCAGATCGGCCGCATCTGCATGCCAATCAGCATGAAGGCGAGCACGTTGAGCACGAACACCATCGTCTCCCAGACCGCATAGGACGGCACCCGCAACCGCGCCGGCATGCGCGCCCCCGCCGTGCGCGCGACGGTGATGGCGTAGACGACGATGGTGAGGATGCCGGAGAGGCCGAGATGCTCGGCTGCGATCCAGACCATGAAGGTGGTGGCGAACTGCACGATGATCGCGCTCGGCGCTTCCTTCACGCGTTCCAGGAACAGCGGGATGATGCGCCCGGCCAAAAGACCGGCGAGGACGCTGCCGACCAGCCCGAGTGCAATCGTCGGCGCGACCTCGCTCCATTTCAGATGCTCCATGACGACGGCGCCGACCGCGATGCGATAGATCAGAAGCGCGCTGGCGTCGTTGAGCAGGCTCTCGCCTTCCAGGACCTTCACCATGCGATAGGGCAGCTTGACCTGGCTCAGGATTGCAACCGCTGCCGCGGCATCCGGCGGGGCCACGATGGCGCCGAGCGCAATGGCGGCGGCCCAGGGCATGTCAGGCATCAGCCGGTGCGCGACGAAGGCCACGCCGACCGTGGTCAGGCCGACCGCGGCGACCACCAGGGTCGAGACCGGAACCCAGTTGTTGCGGAGATCGCGCAGCGAGGTGTCGAAGGCGGCATCCATCAGCACCGGTGCGACAAAAAGTGCCAAGGCCAGGTCGGGTTCGAGCGTCCAGGAGGGGCTGTTCGGCACGAAGGCGATCAGCGCGCCGCCGATGGCGAGAAAGGTCGGGTAGGGGACCTTGATCCGCCGCGCCAGCGCCGATAATGCAACGGCGCCGAGCAGAAGCACGATGATCCATTCGAATGTCGACACGTTGATCCCCGAAACCGATTTTGGCCGTGCCACAAGCTAGCACCAATCCGGCCGTATGATGGATAGTGCACCCTCAAGGCAAGGCTCAAGCCAGACCCAGGCCAAGACCCAGGCCAAGACTCAAGCCAAGACTTTCCGACTGCAGCTAGCATGCGTTCTCAAAATCTCATTCGATTGTCCGGCGCGGTGGCGCTCTGTGCGCTTTCGCTCGGGGCGGCCCGTGCCGCGACCGGCGGTGAGCCCGCCGCCGTCGTGCAGGTCGATGTCGCGCCGTGCCTCGCTGCTGCTGCCGCCGACGACATGGACAAGGCCGGCCCCGCCTGCGCGTCCGTCATCGACAACGAGAAGACGGCCAAGGCGGACCTGGTCAAGGCGCTGGTCGCGCGCGGCGCGCTTTATGCGCGGCATGATCAGGTCGCCCGCGCGATCGCCGACGACAGCCGTGCTCTTCAGCTCGATCCGACCCTGGCCGACCTCTTCAACGCCCGCGGCGAGCTCTGGCTGAAGAAGGGCGACAAGCCGAAGGCGGTGCAGGATTTCGGCGCCGCACTGAAGATCGATCCGAACCACGAGAAGGCCAAGGCCAATCACAAGGCGATGGCGCGCGAGCTCGAGCGGATCGGCGCGCAGATGGCGGTGGCCGGCAAGCCCAGCTTCAATTGCAGGAGTGCGGCCCGGGCGGTCGAGAAGGCCATCTGCGCCAACCGCGAGCTCGCCGATCTCGATCGGGAGATTTTTGCATCGAACGCCCGCGTGATCCGGGAGGCGCGCAATCCTGCGGAAGCCAAGGCGCTTCAGCGCGCGCAGGACGAGTTCATTGTCCGCCGCAATGCTGGATTTGGCCGGCCGGGCTATGATCTCAAGAAAGCGATGCAAGACAGATTGCAGCGGCTGAACGGGGTGGACGGGTATTGAGGCGGTCTTCGGCTCTCCCCGCAAGCGGGGCGAGGGAGTGCGGGCGGCGGTGCGTCCCAACAGGGCCGAATTGAACCCATTCCTCGCCCGCCGCGACAATGGTGAAAACCTGATGTCACGGAGTCTCCCTGATGTGCGGCACGCGTTCTTCCGCGCAAATGTTCCCGTTTGCCAAAATTCCGCTTCGCGCCTTCCTGCTCAGCGCTGCGATGAGCCTTGTCCTCGCCGCCCCGGCCTCTGCTGCCGTCGATTGCGTGATGGGCAGCAAGACTGCGCCCGCCGAACTGATCACGGCGTGCGGCGCCATCATCGACCAGACCACCAATTCGAGCTCAGACCGCGCCGCCGCGCTGCTGGTGCGCGCCGACGCCAATGCGCGAACCTCAGGCGGCCTCACGCAGGCGCTGCGGGATATCGACCGCGCCATCGCGCTGGACGGCAGGAATGCAAAGGCATGGCGCCTGCGCGGCGACCTGCTGCGCGAGGCCGGCGGCGATCTCAACCGTGCCGCGGCTGATCTCAGCAAGGCCATCGAACTCGATCCACAGGACGCGGAAGCCTACGAGCTGCGCGGCGTCGTCTACACCAATCAGCGCCGGCTCGACCGCGCGCTCGCCGATTACGATCAGGCGATCAAGCTGAAGCCGGATGATGCGCAGGCCTGGTCCGACCGCGGCGTGAACTATTATCTCGGCGGTGACAACGAGAAGGCGATCCACGATCTCAGCGAGGCGCTGCGGCTCGATCCGAACCGGCCGCGCGCCTACACCAATCGCGGCGCGGCCTACAAGAAGCTCGGCCAGCTCGACAAGGCGGTCGCCGATGACGGCGAGGCGATCAGGCTCGATCCGAAGGTCCCCGAATATTACGACAATCGTGGCCTGGTGCTGGCCGCGATGGGTGAGTACGACAAGGCGATCGCCGACTACGACCAGGCGCTGCGGCTGGCGCCGCGGCCGAACTTCTTCACCAACCGCGGCGACTCTTACCAGCTCAAGGGCGAGCTTGGCGCGGCGCTTAGCGACTACGAGGCCGCGCTGAAGATCGATCCGAATTTCGCGCAGACCTACAACAACCGCGCGGTGCTCTACAAGAAGATGGGCGAGCGCAAGAAGGCGCTGGCCGATTACGAGACGGCGCTGAAGCTCGATCCCGGCAACGAGAACGCGGCCAACGGCCGCCGCACTGTGATCGCGGAGATCGCGAAGTTCGGTGCCGAGCCCCTGCGTCCGCTCGCGGCGAATTCCGGCAACGGCCCGTCGTTCGATTGCGCCACGGCGAAGCGCGAGGTCGAGAAGGTGATCTGCGCCGATCCGCAACTCGGCGTGCTCGATCGCCAGATCGCCGAGACCTATGAGCGCGTGTTGAAGGCCACGAAAGGCCGTTCGGCCGGCGACCTGCGCAAGACCCAGCGCGATTTCCTCACCACCCGTGATGCCAGCTTCCGCCGTCGGGCTACGATCTGAAGAAGATCATGCAGGAACGGTTGCAGCGGCTGAATGCGATGGAGAGTTGAGGCGCCTCTACGCGCACACTGCGTTCCCTCCCCCCTTGCGGGGGAGGGTTAGGGAGAGGGGTGGCCACAAACTCTGGACTGAGTTCGTGGCCACCCCTCTCTCCCGCTCTCCCCCGCAAGGGGGGGAGAGGGCTCACCTTTTGTCGTGGCTCCAGCTTGCTGCGATGGCCTTTCTTCCCTCCCTCCCAAAGACCCATCCTTTTCAGCTTGAACCGCGGCCCGTTCCCGGGAAAATACCTCTCAAACAACGCCGGCACTTGATCCCTGTCATGGCGGGACGCTCGTCCTGTCGGTCAGGTCAAGGCCAGGCGAATAAAGGGATGGGAGCGCGGGAATGAACGTCAAGGGAACGAGCCTCTATCACGAGGTCCATGCGCGCTCGCTGGCTGATCCCCAGGGCTTCTGGGCCGAGGCGGCCACGGAGATCGACTGGATCGAGCCGCCAAAGACGATCTTCGATGCCTCGCAGGGCGTCTACGGCCGCTGGTTCATGGGGGGCGTCGTCAACACCTGCTACAACGCGCTCGACCGCCATGTCGAACGCGGCCGCGCCGACCAGGTCGCGCTGATCCATGATTCGCCGCTGACGGGCTCGGTCACGAAGTTCACCTATGCCGAGCTATTGGGTGAGGTGCAGGCGCTCGCCGCCATCATGCAGGATTTTGGTGTCGCCAAGGGCGATCGCGTCATCCTCTATATGCCGATGGTGCCGGAGGCCGTCGTCGCGATGCTCGCCTGCGCGCGCATCGGCGCGGTGCACTCGGTGGTGTTCGGCGGCTTTGCCGCCAAGGAGCTCGCCACCCGTATCGACGACGCGCAGCCGAAGCTCATTCTCTCCGCAAGCTGCGGCATCGAGCCCGGCCGGATCGTGCAGTACAAGCCGCTGCTCGACGAGGCGATCAAGCTTGCGGGCACGAAGCCGAAGGCCTGCATCGTGCTGCAACGTCCCCAGCACATCTGCGACCTCACGCCGGGCCGCGACTACGATTGGGCGAGCCTTCGCCGCAAGGCGTTGAACGACGGCAAGAAGGCCCCTTGCGTGCCTGTCGCCGCCACCGATCCGCTCTACATCCTCTACACCTCAGGCACGACCGGCATCCCCAAGGGCGTCGTGCGCGACAATGGCGGGCACTTGGTCGCGGTGAAATGGTCGATGTTCAATCTCTATGGCGTCAAGCCGGGCGAGGTCTGGTGGTGTGGCTCCGACATCGGCTGGGTGGTCGGCCACAGCTACATCATCTATGGCCCGCTGCTGCATGGTGCGACGTCGGTCATGTACGAGGGCAAGCCAATCGGCACGCCCGATGCCGGCGCGTTCTGGCGCGTCATCAGCGAGCACAAGGCGGTCGCCTTCTTCACCGCACCGACGGCGTTCCGCGCGATCCGCAAAGAGGATCCGGAAGGCAAGTTCATCCGGCAGTACGATCTGTCGCAATTCCGCACGCTGTTCCTCGCCGGCGAACGTGCCGATCCGCCGACGGTGGAATGGGCAGAGCAGCAGCTCAAGGTGCCGGTGATCGACCATTGGTGGCAGACCGAGACGGGCTGGTGCATCGCCGGCAATCCGGTCGGTCTCGGCATGCTACCGGTGAAGCATGGCTCGCCGACGGTGCCGATGCCGGGCTACCAGGTCGACGTCGTCGACGAAGCCGCAAAGCCCGTCGGCCCCAACACCATGGGCTCGATCGTCATCAAGCTGCCGATGCCACCGGCCTGCCTGCCGACGCTGTGGAATCAGGATGCGCGCTTCAAGGAAGCCTACCTCACTGAATTCCCCGGCTACTACAAAACCTCGGACGCCGGCTACAAGGATGAGGACGGCTATGTCTTCGTGATGGGCCGCACCGACGACATTATCAACGTCGCCGGCCACAGGCTCTCCACCGGCGGCATGGAGGAGATTTTGGCCTCGCATCCGGACGTCGCCGAATGCGCCGTGCTCGGCGTCAAGGACGCGATCAAGGGCGAGGTGCCCTGCGGCTTCTTGGTGCTCAAGGCCGGCGTGAAGCGCGCGCCTGCGGAGATCGAAAAGGAGATCGTCGCGCTGGTGCGCGACAGGCTCGGCCCCGTCGCCGCCTTCAAGCTCGCCATCACCGTCGGCCGCCTGCCCAAGACGCGTTCCGGCAAGATCCTGCGCGGTACCATCAAGAAGATCGCCGATGGCGAAGCCTGGACCATGCCGGCCACGATCGAGGATCCCAAGGTGCTGGACGAGATCGGCGAGGCGCTGAAGGGCAGGGTGTGAGGTGGTCAGATGGGGCTTGAATAGGCCGCATTTTTCCGCTCAACCCTCATCCTGAGGAGCGCGCCCGGCGCGCGTCTCGAAGGATGAAAGGCCCCGCTGCTGCATCCGGGCCTGCATGGTTCGAGACGCCCGCTGCGCGGGCTCCTCACCATGAGGACAAAAGAGCTGCCATGTATTCGAAGTCGTTTCTTGCGATCGTGTTTGCGGGCCTGATGCTCTCCGCCTGCTCCGCGCGCTACCAGACGCCGGTGGCGGTGGGCGGTGACGATGACGACGCGGTCTGTCAGAGTCGCGGCTATGCGCAGGGCTCGCCCGAATACGTGGCCTGCCGCAAGGACCGCGACGTCCAGCGCAACGCTGCCACCGCCCGGTCCGACCGCCGTCAGCGCGATCTCGGCGAGTACATGCTGAACCATCCCGAGCGGCCGTGACATCGGCTACGGAATTATCCTGCGCATTCATTCGCGTTTCTCGTGACACATCGGCAACGCCACAACCAAATCGTGTCGCGTCAGTCCTGATTTGATCGGCGTCAAATCCATCACCATCCCCTTTCTGCTCTGACGCTGATGTCGCGCAACGACGCGCGAGAGATGGCTGAAGGGGAATGCAATGAACGGAACGACAAAAAACCTGGCGCGGCTTGCGACGGTTGGCGCGATGCTCGTGGGGACTTTTGGCTCGGTGCAGGCGGCCGATCTGCCTGTCTATAAGAAGGCACCGCCGCCGGTAGAAGCGTTCAATCCGTGGATGGTGCGTCTGCGCGTGCTTGGCGTGTTGCCGGATGCCGGTGGCTCAACCGTCAATGTCGCAGGCGTGCCGTCGCTGTCGTCGCCGAATTCCGGGCTCTCGATCAGCGACCAGGTCGTGCCCGAGCTCGACATCAGCTATTTCTTCACCAAGAACATCGCGGCCGAGCTGATCCTCGGCGTGACCAGGCACTCGATCAGCGGCAACGGCTCGCTCGCGAACCTGCCGATCGGCAAGACCACGCTGCTGCCGCCGACGCTGACCTTGCAATATCACTTCGACAATTTCGGCGCGTTCAAGCCGTATATCGGCGCCGGCGTGAACTACACCGTGTTCTTCAACAATTCGGCTGCCAATACGCCAGCCGCCATCGTCGGTCCGCCCGCGATCGTTGCCACCACCACCAGCGTGCACGTCAGCAACGCTTGGGGCGGCGCCGTGCAGTTCGGCTTTGACTACATGCTCGACCGGCACTGGGGTCTCAACGTCGACGTCAAGAAGCTCTGGCTGCGGCCGGATTACTCAGCGACCGTCAGCGGCCTGCCGGTCACAGGCACCGCGCATATCGATCCGTGGCTGGTCGGTGGCGGTGTCACGTACAAGTTTTGAGGGCGTTGTTTGAAGACGAGCTGTGGCCGCGGTTGACCCTGCGCTCCCTCCCTTGCGGGGGAGGGCGGGGGAGAGGGGCAGCCCAGCAAAAGGCGCGAGAGAGCTTCGCCAGACGCTTTGAATTGATGGAGGAAGTCCCCGTGGGGCAACCCCTCTCCCTAACCCTCCCCCGCAAGGGGGGAGGGGACTGCAGCTTGCGTGTGGCTGCATCTGTGCCGATCGCGAGGGTCTCCGCAAAGCAAAAACGCGGCAGGTTTCCCCGCCGCGTTTTGATTGCGTTCGATAACGAATTGAGAGGGGAGCCTACTCCTCCTCCTCGTCCTGCTTCTTGCCGCCGAGCGTCTTCAGCTTGGCGAACACGGCGTCGACGTTGAGATCGTCGTTCGATCGCTCCGCCGGCTCGAACTCGTCCTTCTTGGTGGTTTCGGAGGCCGGCAGCAGGGTGGCGCCGCCATAGGCTGTGTCGATCGGCTTTTCCTTCGCCGCGCGCGCCACTTCGAAATCGAGCTCGATCTGCGAGCAAAGGCCAAGCGTCACCGGGTCGATCGGGGTCAGCTGGGAGGTGTTCCAGTGGGTACGGTCGCGAACGCTGGCGATGGTGCTCTTGGTGGTGCCGACCAGGCGCATGACCTGGGCGTCCTTGAGCTCCGGATGGCTGCGCAGCAGCCAGAGGATGGCGCTCGGGCGCTCGTGACGGCGGGAGACCGGGGTGTAGCGCGGGCCCTTGCGCTTGGGCTGGGGCGGCAGAATCACCTTGCTCTCCTGGAGGCGGAGCCGGTAGTCCGGGTTCCTCTCGCCCTTCTCGATCTCCTCGCGGGTCAACTGGCCGTTGGAGAGGGGATCCATGCCCTTGATGCCCTGGGCAGCGTCGCCATCGGCGATCGCACGCACCTCGAGGGGATGCATCTTGGTGAAATCGGCGACCTGGTCGAAGGTCAGCGCGGTGTTGTCGAGCAGCCAGACGGCGGTCGCCTTGGGCATCAGAGGTGCGTTGCTCATGGCAAATCTCCTTTGTGCTTCGCCCACCCCTCTGGAGGCGAAACCGGTGGTCATCAGCGATGACAGGGAATTCGCGCTATATAAGCCCGGAGGGGCTAGCCACGCAATGGTTCTGCTATAGATAGTGCCTTGACAGCGCCCGAAAGGGGGCCCAATTCCCTTGGAAGCGCCTGTAAAGTCCTAGCAGACCCATTAAAGCCCAATTCCATCCATTGACCGCCCCCGCCAGAAGGCGAGACGGGTGATTCGGTCCCGAGATCGCTCAATGTCAGCCAAACCAGACCTCAAGATCGTGCTTTGTTCTCCCCGCGGCTTCTGCGCCGGGGTGGTCCGGGCGATCGACACCGTGGAACGGGCGCTCGATAAATACGGCGCCCCCGTCTATGTTCGCCACGAGATTGTGCACAACAAATACGTCGTCGACGGGTTGAAGAAGAAGGGCGCGATCTTCGTCGAAGAGCTCGCCGAAATCCCGGCAAACACCACCGCGCCGGTGGTGTTCTCGGCCCATGGCGTGCCGAAATCGGTGCCGGCCGACGCCACCTCCCGCAATTTGTTCTCGCTGGATGCGACCTGCCCGCTGGTGACCAAGGTGCACCGCGAGGCCGCGATCCACTTCAAGCGTGGCCGCGAGATCTTCCTGATCGGCCACTCCCACCACCCCGAAGTGGTAGGCACGCTCGGCCAGCTTCCGGTCGGCGCCGTAACCCTGATCGAGACCGCCGAGGACGCCAAGACCATCGTCCCGAAGAACCCCGACAACATCGCCTTCGTGACGCAGACCACGCTGTCGATCGACGACACCGCGGAGATCGTGGCGCTGCTCAAGGAGCGTTTCCCGAACATCAACGGCCCGCACAAGGAAGACATCTGCTACGCCACCACCAACCGCCAGCTCGCGGTGAAGAAGGTGGCGCCGGTGGTCGACGCCCTGATCGTGGTCGGTGCGCCGAACTCGTCGAATTCGCAGCGCCTGCGTGAGGTCGCTGAGCGCGAAGGCTGCGGGATTGCGGTGCTGGCGCAGCGCGCCACCGACATCGACTGGACCAGGTTCGGCAACATCAAGAGCCTCGGCATCACCGCGGGCGCGTCCGCGCCGGAAGTGATCGTCGAGGAGATCATGGACGCCTTCGCCGAGCGCTACACGCTGCATGTGGAGACGGTCTCGGCCGCGGAAGAGAACGAGTTCTTCCCGTTGCCGCGCCAGGTGCGTCCCGAAGCCGCCGCCGAGTAGACTTTTATGGCGGTCTACACCGACGTTGCCGCCGACGAGCTTGCGGATTTCCTGAAGCCATACGATCTCGGCGAGTTGCTCTCCTACAAGGGCATCGCCGAGGGCGTCGAGAACACCAACTTCCTGCTGCACACCAGCAAAGGCTCGTTCATCCTCACGCTCTATGAGAAGCGCGTGGCGAAGAACGACCTGCCGTTCTTTCTCGCGCTGATGACGCATCTCGCCGAGCACGGCGTCACCTGCCCGCTGCCGGTGAAGGCCGGGGACGGCGAGGCGCTGCGCGAGCTGTCGGGCCGGCCGGCCGCGATCATCACCTTTCTCGAAGGCGTCTGGCCGCGCAAGCCGATCGTGGCCCATTGCGCTGGCGTCGGCGAGGGACTGGCCAGGATGCATCTGGCCGGCGCCAATTTTGCGATCAAGCGTGGCAATGCGCTGTCGGTCTCCGGCTGGCGGCCGCTGTTCGACGCGGCGGCAAGCCGCGCCGATGAGGTCCAGCCGGGCCTGCATGCGTTTCTCGCCGCCGAGCTCGACTATCTCTCGAGCGGGGTCTGGCCGAGCAATCTGCCGGAGGGCGTGATCCACGCCGATCTCTTCAACGACAACGTCTTCTTCCTCGGCGACAAGCTCTCCGGCATCATCGACTTCACCTTCGCCTGCAACGACATGCTGGCCTATGACGTCGCGATCTGCCTGAATGCCTGGTGTTTCGAGCCGGACCATTCGTTCAACGTCACCAAGGCGCGCGCCTTCCTCAATGCCTATGGCCGTGTGCGAAAACTTTCCGAGGCGGAAGAAGCCGCGCTGCCGCTGCTCGCGCGCGGCGCCGCGATCCGCTTCCTGCTGACGCGGCTGGTCGACTGGCTCAACGTGCCTCCAGGAGCGCTGGTCAAGCCCAAGGACCCGCTGGAATATTTTCGCAAGCTGCGCTTCCACCAGAGCGTTTCCAGCGTGCGCGACTACGGGCTGATGCCGTCAGGACTGGTCGCGTGAGCGAGCTTCCCATTGTCACGATCTATACCGACGGCGCCTGCTCGGGAAATCCCGGGCCCGGCGGCTGGGGCGCGATCCTGAAGTTCGGCGACAAGGAAAAAGAGCTGAACGGCGGCGAACGCCACACCACCAACAACCAGATGGAATTGATGGCCGCGATCTCCGCGCTCGAAGCGCTGAAGAAGCCGTGCACCGTCGATCTCTACACCGACAGCCAGTATGTCCGGCAGGGCATCACCGGCTGGATCCACGGCTGGAAGCGCAACGGCTGGCGCACCGCCGACAAGAAGCCGGTGAAAAATGTCGAGCTATGGCAGCGCCTCGATGCGGCGCTGAAGGCGCATGAGGTGCGCTGGCACTGGGTCAAGGGCCACGCCGGGCATCCCGAGAACGAGCGCGCGGATCAGCTGGCGCGGGACGGGATCGTGAAGGCGAGGACGCAGACTCGGATCAGCGAATAGCGAGGGGGCTCGCTCTCTCCATTCGTCATGGCCGGGCTTGTCCCGGCCATCCACGCCTTACCGCGCGCGACCAAGAACGTGGATGCCCGGGACAAGCCCGGGCATGACGTCATCCTTGGAAAGGGCTTCGCGTAAAGCTTACAGCTGCCCCAGCAGCGTATCGCCGCCGGAGACTTCGACCTTGCCGGGCATCGCTTCGAGGTTCAGCTTCTTCACCACGCCGTCCTCGACCAGCATCGAATAGCGCTTGGAGCGGATGCCGAGGCCGTTGCCGGAGGCGTCCAGCTCCATGCCGATCGCCTTGGCGAAGTCGGCATTGCCGTCAGCGAGGAAGATGGCTTCGTCGCGCTGGTCGGTATCGCGCTTCCAGGCGTTCATGACGAAAGCGTCGTTGACGGAGACGATGGCGATGGTGTCGACGCCCTTATCCTTCATGGCATAGGCGTTGAGGAAGATGCTCGGCAGATGCATCTTGTGGCAGGTGCCGGTGTAGGCGCCGGGCACTGCGAACAGCGCCACCTTCTTGCCCTTGAAGATGTCGTCGGTGGTCTTCACCTGCGGACCCTCGGCCGTCATCACGCGGAATTTCGCCTCGGGCAGCTTGTCGCCAGTCTGGATCGCCATCGTCAGTCTCCCTGAAAATCGGTCCCGCTTTTTAGACCGTGCGGCGGCGCTGCACAACATTGGCGGCGAGGGTCGCGGTCCTTCACCGTTCTGTCATCAGCCGGCAAAACCGCCGCCGTCGAGGAAGGCCTGTTCTTCCTCGGTGGTGGCGCGGTCGAGCAGGCGGTTGCGGTGGGGAAAGCGGCCGAACCGCTGGATGACGTCGGCGTGCTCCCGCGCGTATTTCAGGTTCTCGGCATTGTCGGTGTTCTGAAACAGCGCGACGCAATGCAGCTGGTCGGGCAGGTGCTCGGAATGCATGAAGGGCAGATAGAGGAATTCGAGCAGGATTGGATCGATCCTGCGATCGACGCCCCGATCGATTGCGCGGCGGGCGACGTCGCGCGCCGGCGCGTCGCTGGCGAAGGCTTCCGGCGTGCCGCGAAACATGTTGCGGGGAAACTGGTCGAGCGCGATGACGAGCGCGAGCGCGCCCTCGTCGCTTTCTTCCCAGGAGGCCAGCTCGCCGGAGGTCGCCCGCTTCCATAGGGGAAGAAAGCGACGCCTGACCTCCGCATCGAAAGCGTCGCTGCGCTTGTACCAGCGCTCGCGGCCGGCCTCGCGCCAGAAGGCGAGAATGCCTGATGGCGTGATGTCGCCGACGTCAGTCATGAACCCAAGAGTCATGAACCAAGGCGCGGCTTACGCCGCCTCCGCCTTCTTCTCGTCGCGGAGCTGCCGGCGCAGGATCTTGCCGACATTGGTCTTCGGCAGGTCGGCGCGGAATTCGATGTGCTTGGGCACCTTGTAGCCCGTGAGCTGCTCCTGGCAGAACTTGATCACGGCTTCCGCGGTGAGGTTGGGATCCTTCTTCACCACGAATGCCTTCACCGCCTCGCCCGACTTGGAATCGGGGATGCCGATCACGGCGCATTCGAGCACGCCCGGATTGCTCGCGATCACTTCCTCGATCTCGTTCGGATAGACGTTGAAGCCCGAGACCAGGATCATGTCCTTCTTGCGGTCGACGATCTTGGTGTAGCCCTTCTCGTCCATCACGCCGATGTCGCCGGTGCGGAAATAGCCGTCGGCGGTCATCACCTTGTCGGTCTCTTCCGGCCTGTTCCAGTAGCCCGACATCACCTGCGGGCCCTTGGCGCAGATCTCGCCGGGCTGGCCGAGCGGGACTTCGTTGCCGTCGTCGTCGCGGATCGAGATCCAGGTCGAAGGCACGGGGATGCCGATCGATCCCGAGAACTCGGTCGTGGTCGCGGGATTACAGGTCAGTGTCGGCGAGGTCTCCGAGAGGCCGTAGCCTTCGGCGATGAAGCAGCCGGTCACCGCCTTCCACTGCTCGGCGACGGGGCGCTGCACCGCCATGCCGCCGCCGTTCGAGATCTTCAGCTTGGAGAAGTCGAGCTTCTTGAAGTCGGGATGGTGCATCAACCCGTTGTAGAGCGTGTTCACGGCCGGGAAGCTGTTGACCTGGTACTTCGCCAGCTCCTTGACGAAGCCCGCGATGTCGCGCGGATTGGGGATCAGCAGATTGCAGCCGCCGGCGCGCACCGCGAGCAGGTAGCAGGCCGTCAGCGCGAAGATGTGATAGAGCGGCAGCGCGCAGACGATCATGAGCTGATCGACATGCGGCGGTGCGGCGAGTGCCGGCTGAAGCCAGGCGTCGTTCTGCAGGACGTTGGCGACGATGTTGCGGTGGAGCAGGGTGGCGCCCTTGGAGACGCCGGTGGTGCCGCCGGTATATTGCAGGAAGGCGACGTCGCCCGGCGACAGCTTCGGCTTGTTGAACGTCAGGCTGCGGCCGGCCGATACCGCGTCGTTGAAGGACACCGCGCCTGGCAGCGACCAGGCCGGCACCATCTTCTTGACGCGGCGGACGACGAGGTTGACGATCACGCCCTTGAAGCCGAGCAGGTCGCCCATGCTGCCGACGATGACATGCTTGACTTGCGTCTTCGCGATCACCTGCTCGACCGTGTGGGCGAAATTCTCCAGCACGATGATGGCTTCGGCGCCGGAATCCTTGAGCTGATGCTCGAGCTCGCGCGGCGTGTAGAGCGGGTTGACGTTGACCACCGCGAAACCGGCGCGCAGCACGGCAGCGGTCGCGACCGGATATTGCAGCACGTTCGGCATCATGATCGCGACGCGGGCGCCACGTTGCAGGCCACGGCCCTGTAAATAGGAGGCGAGCGCCAGCGACATCTGGTCGAGGTCGCGATAGCTGATCGCCTTGTCCATGCAGATGAATGCCTTGCGGTCGGCGAACTTGGCGAAGCTCTCCTCCAGAAGGTCGACCAGCGATGCGTATTGGGTCGGCTCGATATCAGCAGGCACGCCGGGCGGATATTGCTTGAGCCAGATGCGCTCCATGGAAAACTCCCCTCAATTTACCAGAGCCCGTTGTGTCTCGGGCTTGCCTCATTGCGGCCAGTATCGAGCCTGCCGGAACGGGTGGCAAGCCGGTCGAGGCTTAGGACAAAGGTCAGGGAGTGGCTACTGGAATTGTCGCAAGCCGCTCTGCCGCAGGTGCGAAGCGCGGGGGCGGCTTGCCGTGGGTGCCGTTAGCTGTTGTTGGCCGGCTTGGCGGCGGGCTTGGTCGCTGCCTTGGGCTTGGCGGGCTTGGCCGCCTGATCGCCGCTTGCCGCAGGCTTCTCGGCGGGTTTCGCCGCCGCATCGTGCTTGGCCGCGGCATGCTTGGTCGCGGCCGGCTTTGCCGCGGACTTGGTATCGCTCTTGGCGTCAGGCTTGGCGGCAGCCGGCTTTGCCGCCGCCGTCTTGGCATCCTTCGGCTTGTCGGCTGGCTTGTCGGTCGCGTCGGGCTTCCTGGCGACGCGCGACTTCTTGCCACGCGGCTTTGGCGTGGCCTGCTGGTCGGCATCGGCCGCGACCGCCGCGATCAGGGCGGTGCCGGTGCGGGTCGGGCCGGTATAGACCAGCACGGGCTCGGCCGCCGCGGGCGCCGTGGCCATCAGCTCGGAGGCCTTCATCAGGGGCGGCTGAAGGCCCGCGGTGAAGAAGGTCACCTGGGCTTCGCCGCCGGTGGCGGAGGCCGATCCGGAGGTGCCGCCATTGGTGGCGATCAGCGCGTCGTCATCGTCGCTGGCCGGCCGCTTGCGATGACCGCCGCACATGTCCTCGCGCAGGTTCGGCGGCGAGGCGTCGACCGGCACCAGCCTATCGACGGTGCCGAGCGAGGGGCGGAGCCAGGTGAGGTTGTCCTGGCTGAAGCCGCGTTCGAGCAGCTGCGCCGCCTTCACCGCACGCGCAGTGCCGGAGTTGGCGCCGAGCACCACGGCGATCAGCCGTCGGCCGTTGCGCGTGGCCGACGCCACGAGATTGTAGCCGGAGGCGCAGATGAAGCCGGTCTTGAAACCGTCGGCGCCGGGGTAGCGGCCGATCAGCTTGTTGAAATTGCCGGTGACGCGCTTGCCGAAGCGGATTGCCGGGATGTGCACGAAATATTCGTATTCCGGCAGGTCGCGCAGGAACGAGCGCGCGAGAATGCCGAGGTCGCGCGCGGACGTGATCTGGCCGTCGGCGGGCAGGCCGTTCGGATTGACGTAGCTCGTCTGCGTCATGCCGAGCTTCTGCGCGGTGTCGTTCATCATCGCCGAGAAGCCGTCGATCGAGCCGCCGACGCCTTCGGCGAGCACCACGGCCATGTCGTTCGCCGACTTCACCATCATCATCTTCAGCGCGTTGTCGACGGTGAGCTGCGTTCCCGGACGGAACCCCATCTTCGACGGCGATTGCGAAGCCGCCGTCGGCGACACCGTGATCAGCGTGTCGAGCGTGAGCCTGCCGTCCTTCACCGCCTTCAGCGTCACGTAGGCGGTCATGATCTTGGTGACGGAGGCCGGATACCACGGGATGGTCGCGTTCTCGGCCTGCAGCACCTTGCCGCTGTCGGCTTCGATCAGCAGCAGTGCTTCGGCGCTGGCCGTGCGCGGCGCAAGCAGCACCGCGGATGCGAGGGCCGCAGCGAACAGGTTGAACAGGGACTTGCGAAGCAGCGGGCGAAGGGCGTGCACTATCCGATTCCGGTCCTTGGAGACCCGCCGGTTCCGGTCGGCTCTCGTGATCTGATGTTCGGTTCTGAAATCCGGCGCCGCCGCTTGCGGCGTCGCAAACCTATACCGGCTCGTGCGTCGAGAATAGGGGTTTCGGCCGGGTATTCCGTGATGAAATAGGCCGAATTTCGACGATGCTATGGGGACTTGACCGCAGTCGCGGCAGCCTCAGCGGCCGTCACGCTGGCCCGTGCATTTTCCTGAACCATGAACTGGGCCCTGGCGAGCTCGGCAAAATGGCCGCCTTTGGCCACGAGTTCATCGAAAGTTCCGCTTTCGATCACGCGGCCGTTCTCGAACACCAGGATCCGCGTGGCATTGCGGATGGTGGAGAGACGGTGGGCGATCACGAACGTGGTGCGTCCCTTCATCACTTCGTCGAGAGCGGCGTTCACCTTGGCCTCGGTGACGGCGTCGAGCGCGGAGGTCGCCTCGTCCAGGATCAGGATCGGCGGGTCCTTCAGCAGCGCGCGGGCGATCGACAGCCGCTGGCGCTCGCCGCCGGAGAGCATGCGGCCGCGCTCGCCGGCATTGGTCTCGAAGCCGCCGCTGCGCTCGATGAATTCGAGCGCCTGCGCGCGCTCCGCGGCCTTGCGCATCTCGGCTTCGGTCGCATCCGGCTTGCCGACGTGCAAATTCTCCGCGATCGAGCGGTTGAACAGCAGCGCCTCCTGGAACACCACGCCGATGTTCCGGCGCAGCGACGTCAGCGTCACGCCGCGGACGTCCATGCCGTCGATCCTGATGAAGCCGGACTGCGGATCGAAGGCGCGATGCAGAAGCGCGATCGCAGTCGACTTGCCGGCGCCGGTCGCGCCGACCAGCGCGATGGTCTGGCCGGGCAGCGCGGTGAAGGAGAGGTCCTCGACCGCCGGCCGCTTGCCGTCATAGGAGAAGGTGACGTCGTTGAATTCGACGAGGCCGGAGAGCCGCCCGGCATCGATCGCGTCGGGGCGGTCGTGGACCGCGGGCACGGCGTCGAGCACGTTGAAGAACTCGCGCAGCCGCGGGGCTTCCATGAACACGTTGTTGATGAAGCTCACGACCTGCTCGAGCTTCTGGATCAGCATCGTCGCGAAGCTCACGAACATCACGATCTCGCCGACGGAGGTCAGCCCCTGGTCGTGCAGCGCGATGCCGAGCGTGAAGATCGCGAGCACCGTGATGGTGGTGGAGGCGCGCGTGATGACGGTGACGAGCGCCCACCACGACAGCACGGGCATCTGCGCCGCGAGCAGGTCATCAGCGACGGAGCGCAAGCCCTTCACCTCGGATTCGACGCGCACAAAACTCTGCACCAGCGCGACGTTGCCGAGCGCGTCGGAGGCGCGCGCGGAGAGCTCGCTGTAGTGCTCCTCGACCTGCATCTGCATGCCGAAGGTCCGGCGCACGACGAAGGTCGTCAGCACGGTGAAGACGATGCAGAGCACGAACAGCAGGATCGCGAGCCGCCAGTTCAGGTAGAGCGACAATGGCAGCAGCACCACGACCGACAGGATCGCGGCAAAGTGCTCGCGGAAGAAGCCGAGCCACAATCGCCACAGCGCATCGGTGCCGTTGAGCATCACCTTCATCAGCCGGCCCGAATGGGTGCCTGAGTGGAAGGTCAGCGGCAGCTGCAGAATGTGCTCGAAATAGTCGGTCAGCACCGCCTGGCGCTGGCGGTGCGAGAGCCGGTCGGCCTGCAACGCCACGATCGCGCTGCAGCCGATGGTGAACAGCCCGAACGCCACCCAGGCCAGCAGGAACGGCCAGGCCGAATTCGACCCGGCGACCGCCTTGCCGGAGAGCACGTCGACGATCCGGCCGAACAGCACGGGCTCGGCGAATTGCGAGGCGGCGAGCAGCAGATTGGCGAACGCCAGCAGCCAGCCCAGCCGCGCCTCCTTGCCGAGCAGCTCAAGAACGCGGGTGTAGAGGCTGAAAATGGACATGCGGGCGAGGAACTCAGGCGGATCGAACGAGGTGAGCCCATATTCTAATCAGGGATCGCCCGCGAGATACAGCGGAAGCTGCCGGTTTTGCTCAGTTGATCAGCCGTCCCGCGACCGGCGGCAGGAACCGGTCGTCGAAGATATCGCCCGCCGCCGGCCGTTTGCGGAATTTGAAATCCTGGGCGATCTGGTCGATCGAGCGGTCCAGGCGCGCCGGGTCGATGCCGCCGAGGCCGTTGCGCTTGACCTCGTCGGTCAGGATGTTGTCGATGAGCACGCTGCGCAGGCGTTCCCGCTCGAGGTCGCGGTCGCCGTCGTCGATCCGGCTCGTGGCTTCGTCCGCCGCACGGGCCGGCTCTTTGATGGTCGCGTTGACGCCGGCGATCAATGCGCGGACGAATCCCTTCACGGCGTCGGGCTTCGCGGCGGCGAAAGCGGGGTTGGCCACCACGGCGAAGCCGTAGGCTTCGCAGCCATAGTCGGCATAGCGGAGTACCACGAGATCGCCGCCGGGCACGCCGCGGTCGCGCAGGTTCACCGCCGAGAGATAGCTGAAGCCGGCGACGGCATCGACCTGGCCCGCGGAGAGGAGCGGCTCGCGGACCGCGGCGCTGATCTTGTGGAATTTCACTTGCGACGCGTTGATGCCGTTCTGCTGCGCCAGCGCCGGCCACAGCCGCATCGACAGATCGCCGTCGGCGACGCCGACGGTCTTGCCGTCGAGGTCGGGCAGCAAGTGAATGCCGCGGCTCCTCCGCGCGACGATCGCGTAAGGCGCGCGATTGAACAACACGAACACGGCTTTGACCGGCGCGGCATCGTCCTTGTCGCGAAAGCGGATCAGCTCGTTGATGTCGACGAGCGCGAGCTCGCTATCGCCCTTGGCGACGCGCGCGAGCGCCTCTGGCGATCCGGCTGCGCTATTGAAGGACACGTTGAGACGCTCGGCGCCGAAATTACCGTCCTTCGCGGCGAGGAAGAACGGCGCCATGCTCGCATCGACAGGACGATCGAATGTGAAGTGGATGGCAGTGGACGGCGCAGCAGTCTCGGCCGCGCTGACGTCGCGCGCAGCCAGCGCGGCGAGCGAGATTGCAATGGCCAGCAGGCCGCGAAGGGCGATCGTCTTGAATGCAAACATCAGTCGCGCCGGTCCCGCATTGTTGTGGTTTCGTGACGCTCGCAGCGCCGGCCAGCGACGAGCCTGCGCGCGCCAACATGAACGGCGGATGAGCGGGGGTTGCGTCATGATCACGCAACCCCGTTCAGCTTCTGTTGGGGTTCGGGAACCCAACATGGGCTGCGGGTGTTTGAAAGACATGAGCCTGTCGTCAGGCACCATTCGAGGTCCCAAGGAGGGTCCAGGACATGTTTGACCGATTTTCGAGATTTGCCGGCCGCAAGGCCGTCTTTGCCACCGCCGCGGTGCTGGCGCTGACCGCGGTCGCCCCGACTGCCTCATACGCAGGCGGCCGCCACTGGCATGGCGGTGGCGGTGCTGCGGCTGCCGCGGCCTTTGCCGGCATCATCGGCACCGGCCTTGCGATCGCTGCGACCCGTGACGCCTACGCTTATGATTACGGTCCGGGTCCGGGTTATGGCTATTACGGCGGCCCTGCCTATTACAGTGGCCCCGCCTACGGTCCTTACTACGGCCCGGGCCCGAACTACCAATATCAGCGCTATGGCGGCACGGCTCCGTCGGAGCTCTGTGGCCAGGGCTACATGCAGAACTGCTACTAGCCTTGGCTGCCAAGTCCTTGGCTACCAAGTCCCTGGCTACCAAGTCTTGACCAAAACAGGCCGTCGCGCTTGCCGCGGCGGCCTGTTTTTCGCTTTTAACCCTGCGCGTTAACGCGCTCGCCATTGGTTTAGGGTAGTTTTGAGTACCATGAGTGATTCGCTTGAGCGGCTATATCTGGCTGTGCTCGCGGCCAAGGATCTTGATCCGGCAACATCGCGTACCGCCCGGCTGTTTCAGCGTGGGCCATCCAAAATGGCGAAGAAACTGGCCGAAGAAGCCATTGAGGTCGTCATTGACGCGGTCAATGGCGATAGCGAGGCCGTGATCCGGGAAAGCGCCGACCTGCTCTACAATCTCACGGTGCTCTGGGCCTCGGCCGGCGTGCGCCCGGAGGATGTCTGGCGCGAGATGGCGCGGCGGGAAGACATGCTCGGCATTGCCGAGAAGCTGCCGAAGTCGCCGATGAAGCTGCCCAAAGTCGCGTCACCGCGCGTTGCCGCCAGGCGGCCAATTGTCGCGCTGGAAGGGCGCGTCTCGCGCAAGCGCCACTAAAGCGCGATGAAACCGGAGCAAAGCGTCATCGCGCTTTAGGTTGTTGTTTGCGCGTGAACTTTCGGAAAACCGCGACACACTGTTCCGGATCACGCCAAATCGTCACAAAACTCGCGATGGACAAATCCGTCCCATGGTGCTTCATCGCGGCGCCATGCTGAAACGTATCTACGACTGGTGCATCGACGCCGCCCACAAGCCCTACGCGCTCTGGATCATGGGAGCCGTGGCTTTCGCAGAAAGCTCCTTCTTTCCGGTCCCGCCGGATGTGATGCTGATCCCGATGTCGCTGGCGCGCCCGCAGCGCGCCTGGCTCTACGCCGCGGTCTGCACCGCGACCTCGGTGGTGGGCGGTCTGCTGGGCTACGCCATCGGTGCGCTGCTGTTTGACTCGGTCGGCCATTGGCTGATCCAGGTCTATGGCCTCGGCGACAAGGTCGATGCCTTCCGCGCCTCCTATGCGGAGTGGGGCGCGGTGATCATCCTGCTCAAGGGCCTGACGCCGATCCCCTACAAGCTCGTCACCATCACCTCGGGCTTTGCCGGTTACAATATCGGCCTGTTCATCCTGTGCTCGATCGTCGCGCGCGGCGGCCGTTTCTTCATCGTCGCGATCCTGCTCAACCGCTATGGCGATTGGATCCGCGTCAGGATCGAGAAGCATCTCGGTCTCTGGGTGGCGCTCGGCGCCGCCGTGCTGGTGCTCGGCTTCGTCGTCGCGGTCAAGCTGATCTAGGGAATGATCCGGACCCGAAGGGCCGCCTCAGCGCAACGTGTGAAGCCGTTCTCCGCAAAGATCATGTTCGCTCGATAACCGCGCGCTTTGCCGCTGCGCCGGGTTCGGCTACGGTTGCCGTCATGATGGTTCGATCCGGCAATCCGGTCCTCCGACCGGGGACGCTGATATTTGCAGTGCTTTCGCTCCTGCTCGGTGCCGGCGGCACCGGCTGGCCGCAATCCGCGCCGCCGGCGCTCGGCTTGCGGGAGCAGGGACCGCAGACCGCGCCGCCGCCCTCGACATCGGCACCTTCATCGCCGCCGGCGCGCGAGGAAAATCCCGGGCTGATCAACGAAATGGGCAAGCTGTTCGACAAGCTGCCCTCGATCCTGCCGCCGATCAAAAGCCCGAGCGAGACCATGAACGATCTGTCGCGGCTGGCGACGCCGTCGGCCATGGTGTCGGGGCGCATGGCCTGCCCCGCCTCGTCGAATGGCGCACCCGACTGCAAGCAAGCCGCCGACCAGCTCTGCCAGAGCAAGGGCTACAAGGAAGGCAAGAGCCTGAACGCCGATTCCGCGGAAAAATGCTCGGCCAAGGTTCTGATCCCGGGCCGGCAACGCAAACCGGATGACTGCCGCACCGATACCTTCGTCACCAGCGCGCTGTGCCAGAACTGAGGACGTAGCGCCAGCAAAGGAGCGCCCATGAGCCGCACGGAGCAGGACTTCCTCGGACAGCGCGAGATCGCCGACGACATCTACTACGGCGTCCAGACCATCCGCGGGAAGGAGAACTTCCACATCACCGGCATTCCGATGAACCAGGAGCCTTACTTCGTGAAGGCGCTCGGTTACGTCAAGAAGGCTGCCGCGATGGCCAACCGCGACCTCGGCGCGGTCGATGCGAAAGTTGCGGACGCGATCATCCAGGGCAGCGACCGCGTCATCGCCGGCGACATGATGGATCAGTTCGTCACCGACTTCATCCAGGGCGGCGCCGGCACCTCCACCAACATGAACGCCAACGAGGTGATCGCCAATCTCGCGCTGGAATCGCTCGGCTTCAGCAAGGGCGACTACCAGCATGTCAGCCCGAACGACCATGTCAATTACGGCCAGTCGACCAACGACACCTATCCGACCGCGTTCCGGCTGGCGCTGATCCTGCGGCTCGAGAGCTACATGACGGCGCTGCGCCAGCTCCAGGAGGCCTTCTTCACCAAGGGCCGCGAGTTCGAACGCGTGCTGAAGATGGGGCGCACGCATCTTCAGGACGCCGTGCCGATGTCGCTCGGCGCCGAATTCCGCGGTTGGGGCACCACGATCGGCGAGGAGGTCGACCGCATCTCCGAGGCGCGCGCGCTGCTGCGCGAGATCAATCTCGGCGCCACCGCGATCGGCACCTCCGTCACCGCGGCTGTCGGCTATCCAAAACTCGCGGTCCGGCATTTGAGCGCGCTGACTGGCGTCGACTTCATCCTCGCCGGCGATCTCGTCGAGGCGACCTCGGACACCGGCGCCTATGTGCAGCTCTCCGGCGTGCTCAAGCGCACGGCGAGCAAGCTGACGAAAATCTGCAACGACA
Source organism: Bradyrhizobium sp. 956_D2_N1_4 (assembly GCF_052076025.1). Lineage (NCBI taxonomy): Bacteria > Pseudomonadati > Pseudomonadota > Alphaproteobacteria > Hyphomicrobiales > Nitrobacteraceae > Bradyrhizobium > Bradyrhizobium sp. 956_D2_N1_4. The sequence continues at coordinate 8,829,428 of NZ_CP197237.1, forward strand.
TCCGCCTGCTGGCCTCGGGCCCGCGCGCCGGCTTCAACGAGATCAACCTGCCGCAGCTCCAGCCGGGCTCGTCGATCATGCCGGGCAAGGTCAATCCTGTCATCCCCGAGGTCGTCAACCAGACCAGCTTCCTTGTCATCGGCCTCGACACCACGGTGACGCTCGCCGCAAGTGCCGGCCAGCTTCAGCTCAACGTGATGGAGCCGGTGATCTCGTTCGCGCTGTTCTTCTCGATCCGCACCATGGAGCGCGCGGTCAACAGCCTGCGCGAGAATTGCGTTGTCGGCATCACCGCCAACGAGGAGCACACCCGCAACATGGTGCTGAACTCGCTCGGCATCGTCACCGTGCTGAAGCCGCTGCTCGGCTACAAGCAATGCGCCGAGATCGCGCGCGAGGGCTACAAGAGCGGCAAGTCGCTGCACCAGATCGTCGTGGTCGAGCGCAAGCTGCTGACACAGGAGAAATGGGACGAGATGTTCTCGTTCGAGCGGCTGATCAATCCGGATTTGATTGGGTGATGCCGCCCGCATTTGCGTAGCGAATTCCGCATGTTGGAATTGCGGTAACGGCATCCGCCACGGCGTCAAAACGCAATACTTGACAGTGGAAAGATTGCCTTGTTGGTATGGCCTCCAGCTTTCGATTTGCTCGCCACCAAAGGATCGTTTCGCCTATGTCCATGCCTGCCTTGTTCAAGGGACGCCTGTCGATCCCCGTGATCGGTTCGCCGCTCTTCATCATCTCGGTGCCCGATCTCGTGATCGCGCAGTGCAAGGCCGGCGTGGTCGGCTCGTTTCCGTCGCTGAACGCGCGGCCGCCGGAGCTGCTCGACGAATGGCTGGCGCGGATCACCGAAGAGCTCGCGGCCTATGACCGTGCCCATCCCGACAAGCCGTCGGCGCCGTTTGCGGTGAACCAGATCGTGCACAAGTCGAACAACCGGCTCGATCACGACATGCAGCTCTGCGCCAAGTACAAGGTGCCGATGATCATCTCGTCGCTCGGCGCGCGCGAGGAGCTCAATCAAGCGGTGCACGGCTGGGGCGGCATCGTCTTCCACGACGTGATCAACCAGAAGTTCGCCCACAAGGCGATCGAGAAGGGGGCCGATGGTCTGATCCTGGTTGCGGCCGGCGCCGGCGGCCACGCCGGCACCATCTCGCCGCTGGCCTTCGTTGCAGAGACGCGAAAATGGTTCGACGGCCCGATCGCGCTGTCGGGTGCTATCGGCAACGGCAAGGCGATCCGCGCCGCGCGCATCCTCGGCGCAGACTTCGCCTATATCGGCTCGGCCTTTATTGCGACCAAGGAGGCCAACGCGGTCGAGAAATACAAGGAGATGATCGCGGGTTCGACGGCCGACGACATCGTCTACTCGAACCTCTTCACCGGCGTGCACGGCAACTATCTGAAACCTTCGATCCTCGCGGCCGGCATGGATCCGGAAAACCTGCCGACGTCCGATCCGTCCAAGATGAACTTCGGCACGGATGCCTCCGGCGAGCGCGCCAAGCCGAAAGCCTGGAAGGAGATCTGGGGTTCGGGCCAGGGCATCGGCAGCGTCGACGGCATCATCCCCGCCGCCGATCTGATCGCGCGCTTCAAGAAGGAATATGACGAGGCGATCGACCCGCCGCTCTAACCGCTCTCGTGTCCCGGACGCGCTGCAGCGTGCAACGCTGCTGCGCGGAGCCGAGACTCATCGCTGCAGCACATGGACCCCGGCTCTGCAGCGCACCGCTTACGCGCTGCACTGCGTCCGGGGAACGCCAGCCGAGATATCGTGCAAACATGACCGCCATCTACCGCGTCGACGGCAACAACGTCGTCACCAGCCCCAATGCTGCCGGTCCGTGGGACCGGCGCATGCAGCACGGCTCGGCGCCGTCTGCGCTGGTGACGTGGGCGGCCGAACGCATTCCGACGCCGGTGCCGATGAATGTTGCGCGCGTCACCATCGACTTGATGCGCCCGGTGCCGGTGGCGCCGCTCACGATCGAGAGCGAGGTTTTGCGCGAGGGGCGCAAGATCCAGCTCTGCGAGATCAAGTTGTTCTCCGACGGTGTTCAGGTCGTTGGTGCCACCGTGCTCAAGATCAAGCGGCAATCACAGCCGTTGCCGGACGACGTCAAGGAGTTGCCGGTCACGCTGCCGTCGCCCGAGGACTCGCTGGCCGAGGACGGCCATGGGGCGACCAGTCCGTTCGCAGGCATGGTCTCGATGCGCGCCGCGCGCGGCCGGTTCGGCCAGGCCGGCGCCGGCGCGATCTGGTTTCGCCTCGACCATCCGCTGGTCGAAGGCGAAGCGGTCTCGCAGGCGATGCGCGCCGTGGTCGCTGCCGATTTCTCCAACGGCACCGCCTCGACGCTCGACTTCCGCGCCTGGACCTACATCAATGCCGACCTTACTGTGAACCTGTCGCGCCAGCCGGTCGGCGAGTGGATCTTGCTCGACGGCGAATCCTGGATCGGTCCCGACGGCGCCGGCCTCGCGATGTCGCGGCTCGCGGATCGTCACGGCTATTTCGGCCGTGCGGTGCAGAGTCTGGTGATCGAAAAGCGCTAAGCGTGACGGCAAGCGCCGTGATCGCTCCTTTGAGCCGATGGAACGGCAGACTTCCGCCGCCGCGGAAGGGATGCCCTGGTCGCGAACCTCTTCTTGTCCGGAGGTCTCTGTTCGACGCCAGCGTCCTGCCAGTTCAGCTGCCGTAGACGATTTTGATCTCCCACAGCAGGACGATGATAGCCGTGATCAACGTGATCGCGGCCAACGCACTTTCCAAGGAAGCGACTCTCATTTGATACTCCGCTTCCCAGCCCCGTCAGCGGTCTAGTTGATTCGTTGATTCGCCTGCAATTGCGCGGACGGCGTGCCTGAAAAGTCCCTTCCGAGCTGTTGTTCGCGGGTCACAGCGACCCGTAGAACCCCGGGGTCCGGCCGCGGGAATACGTGCGGTGCTGCCTGCCACAAGTTGCATCGGGGATGACTACCCCACCATCCGGTCCCGTCCGCTCCAGAAGCCCGCGCGCAGCACCTTCTTGTCGACCTTGCCGACGCCGGTCATCGGCAGCTGCTTGACGAACTGGATCTGCTTCGGTGCATGTGCCGAGCCTTTTCGCGTCCTCACCAGATTGATCAGCTCGTCCGGATCGGGCTTTGCCCCCTCGCGCGGCACGACGATGGCGGTGACGGCTTCGCCCCATTTCTCGTCGGGAATGCCGACGACCGCGACCATCGCGACATCCGCATGCTGCGACAGCACGTCCTCGACCTCGCGCGGGAAGATGTTGAAGCCGCCGGAGACGATCATGTCCTTCTTGCGGTCGAGGATGAACATGTAGCCGCGCTCGTCCTTGCGCGCGATGTCGCCGGTGTGGACCCAGCCGTTCTTCAGCGTCTCGGCCGTGATGTCGGGCCGCTTCCAGTATTCGGCCATGACATGCGGAGCGCGCACGCAGATCTCGCCGGCTTCGCCCGTCTTCACTTCCTGGTCGTTGTCGTCGAGAATCCTGACCTCGCAGGTCGAGATCGGGAAGCCGCAGGACAGGAACAGCTCCGGTGTTTTTGGATCGTGATCCGCCTTGCGCAGCACCGAAATCGGATAGCATTCGGTCTGCCCGTAAAGCTGCGAGAACACCGGCCCGACGCGTTCGATGCCCTCGACCAGCCGGCTCGGCGACATCGCGGAAGCGCCATAGAGCACGAGCTCGAGTGAGGACAGATCGGTCCTGCTCAGCGCGGGGTGATCGAGCAGCACATAGATCATGGTCGGCACGAACAGCGTGAAATTGATGCGCTCGCGCGCGATCGTCGCCAGCACCGCCTCGGGATCGAAGCCGTTCAGCATGTGCACGGTGCCCCCGCGCATCAGGGTCGGCACGACTTTCGTTCCGGCGACATGGCTGATCGGGGCAACCGCGAGATAGTGCGGGGTGTTCGGGATCTCGAAGTCGGCGAGGATCGCGGCAGCCCCCCCGGCGTTCTCGCGGTGATAGCGCAGCGCGCCCTTGGATTTGCCGGTCGTGCCGCCGGTGTAATTCAGCGTGGAGAGATCGTCGGGGCCGGCGAAGCAATGCGCGCTGGCATGGCCCTCGATCTCGATCGCCTGCAGGAGGTCGACGCCATAGTCGGCCGGTCCCGTGGTGAAGACCGCCTTGAGTCGGCTCGCACTCGCGGCAAGCTCGCCGCCGCGATCGCGGAAGGTGGCGGCATCGACCACCAGCATCTCGGCCTCGGAATCCTCGAGCTGGAAGAGCTGGTCTGCCCGCGATCCCAGCGGATGCAGCCAGGTGACGCAGAGCCTGGATAATTGCGCGGCGACGCCGGCGCACCAGGTGTCGGCGCGATTCGCAGTGAGGAAGGCGACGCGCGCGCCGGGCTGCAATCCCAGCCGCATGAACACGGCCTGGATGCGTCCGATCAGGTCGATGGTGCCCTGATAGCTCAGCGATCCACCGGGCCAGGCAAAAGCGGTGCGGCCGGGATAGCGCGACAGTGCCCGCAGCGTCTGCGCGCAAGTCGGGGACGATGCGTGGAGCGGATCGGACATATGTTTCCCCGTTGCTTTGTCATCGGCTTTTGACGTGCCAATGTTTGTGCGCAACGCTAGCACAGGGACGGCGGGTTGGAACGACAAAGCCCGTGCAAGGAGGCGTGAGTGGCATCCGATCGACTGCAACACTTCCGTGATCGTCTCGCTCTGCCTCTGATCGCGGCGCCGATGTTTCTGGTGTCGGGCGTCGAGCTCATGGTCGCGGCCTGTCGCAATGGCGTGATCGGCAGCTTCCCCACCGTGAATTGCCGCGGCACGGAACAGCTCGAGGCGTGGCTCACCGAGATCGAAACGCGACTGCGGCAACACGAAGATCACACAGGTCGTAAGGCCGCGCCGCTTTGCCCGAACCTGATCGTGCATCGCTCCAACGCGCGGCTTGAGCAGGATCTCGCGGTGCTGCTGCGACACAAGCCGGAGATCGTCATCACCTCTGTTGGGGCGCCCGCGCCGGTGTTGAAGCCGCTGCACGATGCCGGCGCGCTGGTGCTGGCGGACGTGGCCTCGATCCGCCACGCCCAGCGCGCGGCGGAAGCCGGCGCCGACGGGCTGGTGCTGCTCACCGCGGGCGCAGGCGGGCAGACCGGCTGGCTCAATCCGTTCGCTTTCGTCCGCGCGGTGCGCGCATTCTTTGACGGCATCATCGTGCTCGCCGGAGGGATCAGCGACGGCCGCGCGCTGCATGCGGCTGGAGTCCTCGGCTGCGATCTCGGCTACATGGGCACGAAATTCATCGCGACGCGCGAGAGCATGGCGGACGAGCGCCACAAGGACATGCTGGTCGACAGCAGCGCCGACGACATCCTGCTCACCACCGCGTTCACGGGGTTGCAGACCAGCATGCTGAAGCCGTCGATCGTGGCTGCGGGCCTCGATCCCGACGATCTGCCGGCGCGGGGCGCGATCGACATCGGCAAGGACATTGACGTCGACGCACGCGAAAACCGCCCGAAACGCTGGCGCGATATCTGGAGCGGAGGACACGCGACATCGGGCGTGACCGACGTGATGGCGGTCGACGATCTCGTGGCGCGGACCCTTGCCGAATATCGCGAAGCGGGCGGGCGGTAGGCGGCGTCTTTCCCCTCGCCGCCGCTTGTGGGGGAGGGAGAGGAGGAGCCGTCGCTCCCGATCACAGTTAATCGAGCGCTCCTCCGCGGCCCCGTACTTAACGGCAGATTAACCAACGCCCGCCAAGAATCCCCCTCACGGCCGCCAATCAGGACCGAGAGGGACAGGCGATGGACTTCGATTTTCTCAATAGCAAGACAGCCGCGACGCTGGACGAAATCCGGGTCCGCGTGGCCCATGCTCTGGCCCGTCATCCGCTGTGCCGCAACGTGCGCTTCGACATCCTCAGCGTCCCCCGCACCCGCCGGGGCGGCAATTGGACGGTGACGCTGCAATCGGTCGAGCCGCGCGCGGTCTGGGAGGCCTCCGAGATCGTCGCCGACATCCAGGATGCCTACGACCTGGCGCTAGCTGCCTGATTTCCTTGAGATTTCGGGGCATGTCGCCACAGTCCGCGCGATTGCCGTCGCGATGGCTCGGTTAAGCCTTATTTACCGCCCAGTTTCCGGGCACTCGTCACGTGGACTTGAAGCTGGGCCTGGAGAGACGTTTGTCCAAAGCCATCACCATCGTCGTGCTGACCTGTTTCCTCGTCCTCGGCGCCGCCACCACCGCCATCCTCGGCCGTGACAGCGTGCCCAGCGTCAGCGCGGAGATGATCACGCAGGCCCCGCCGCCCAAGCAGCTTTCGACAAATCGCGCCGCCAAGGCCGACCGTCTGGTTCCGACGCTGGCACTGGCCTCGGCCGCGATCGATCCGGTCCAGGTCTCTGCCGACAAGCTCTCACAGGCGCCGGTGCTGACCGAGCCGCTGCGCCAGGCGTTTGCCGCCGCGACGCCCGCCGATTTCCCGATGCCCAAGGCGAGTGTGCATGAAGCGCCTGCCGCCGCAGAAGCTCCCGTCGAAGCTCCGGCCAAGCCGAAGGTCGCCGCCAAGCCGCAGCCGCAGAAAAACTATTCGTTGCTGTCCGACGTGCAGATCGCAGGCATCAGGGATCGCCTGAAACTATCGTCATCGCAGGAATATTACTGGCCCTCGGTCGAGACCGCGCTGCGCAATGTCGTCCGCAAGATCTCCGCGAACAAGCTCTCGAATCCGAACGCGCCGGGCGTGCCGATCGATCCGAACTGCGACGAGGTCCAGCAGTTGAAGTCGGCCGCAATGCCGCTGCTGTTCCAGCTGCGCGAGGATCAGAAGGAAGAAGTGCGCAAGCTCGCCCGCATCATCGGGCTCGAAAAAGTCGCGCAGCAGATCTGACGCGCAAGTTCCTCCGGGAACTGCGCCCTGCATCGGGAACATCCGGCAATCGACAAACGTTGCCCGCTCCAAAGAGGGAGTGGACCAATGCGCGCCTCGACAGCTTATTTCGTCGGTGCAGGAACGATCGTCGCGGCCATCGCCATTGGTCTCGGTGGCGGCATCGTCGCCGGCAATATCATGAATCCGGTCGCGCCCAAGCTGGGGCCGGACACGAGCAAGATGGCGCAGCGCGCTGAAGCTGCCAAACCCGCGATGACGGACGCGCCTTCCGAGCGCTTGCAATATCTCACCGGCTCGCAAGCCTTCGGCGCCATGATCGCCGCGCCGGCACAGGCCAAAGCCAAATCCGAACCCGCAAAGTCCGACACGCAGGCAAGTCACGCGAACGCCGAGCCGTCAGCGCCGCAGCCTTCCCAGGCGGCCGCGGCCGAGCCGCCCAAGCCGGCGGCACCGGCATCGCCTCCGCAAGTCGCAAGGCCTGCCGAGCAGCAGGCATCGACAGAGCCGCCATCCTCACCCGACAACGCCTATGCCAAGGCCAGGGATTCCGATGTGAAGCGCGCCGCGTCCGAACGGCGCCGCATGGAGCGCCGCGAGCGCTGGGCCGAGCGCCGGCACTACGATCCCCGCGAGCCGCGTGGCATGCGCGACCGCACCGATTGGGATGACGTCGCGCGCAACATCCGCGAAGATTCCGATGCGCGCGATGTCGCGAGCCGGCCGCGCGGCGGCTTGCCGCAGATCAGGCTGTTCGGGTCCGACGACGATTAGCGCCGATCCCCGCCGTCGCGCACGCGATCGTGAGCGACGGTTCGTTCTGCGGACGCGCTTGCCTCGAATTTCAACTTCCAGACGATCTCCGTTCAATGCATGATTGGCGTGGCTAGCCAAAGGCCGCGTCATGGGCGTAGCGCTGTTAGCTTGGGGTCGCTTCTTCGCGCCGGACCGCGAAGGCGTCACCGTGCCGACGCCGGTTGATAGAGCCGGCATTGCCTGGCTGCTCCACTTTCTCGCACGACACGCGCGGAATCGCGGCCTCACCGCGCTGCAATTGCCCGCGAAGGCGGATGGCGGGGCGGCCTTCTCGACTGACCTCACTTATCTCGCATTGCAAACCTTTTAGAGGTTTCCATGTCGATATATCTGTTGTGGACGTCCGCGGACAGTCTCATCGTGGCCTTTGCACTCGCATTCATCGTTCCGCAATGGCATGTGCTGTCGCTCATTCTGATGTTCGGCGCTTGCGATGCACTGGGTTCCGCGCTCGGCGTCACGATGCCGGTCGCGGGCGGGCTCGCAGCGATCCTGTTGATCGCGTGCGGCGCATCGCTGGTGGTGCGCCACCCCATCACGCAACGTCTTTTGAATGCGCCGGGCTGGCTCTATGTGCTGCCACCGCTGCTGGCGATCGACAATCTCGTGTCGCGCTCGCCTGATGCGCCGGCCGTTGCCGCACTGTCGAGTGCGATGATGGCCGGGCTTGGGTTTGCCTGCGGAGCCGTCGTGTCGCGCGGGTGGCGCGCAGGCTTGCGCGACGTACGACCGCTCGCAGCGGCTTGCCTGATTGCGGCCGGAAGCCTCCTCGCTTACGGAGCCTGACCATGGTCGCCTCCGTCACGACCCGCAGCTACGACCGTGCCCGTACCGGTACGAACAATTCCGAGACGGTGCTGACGGCGACCGCCGTCCGCACCAGGGGCATCATCAAACTCTTCAGCCTTCCGATTCCCGACGATCCCAGGCTCGAGGCGCAGCCGCTGGCGGTCGGTGGCTTGCACACAGCCGATGGCAAGACCCGCGACCTGATCTTCCAGGCCAGCATGGGCAATTGGGTCTATGCATTCGACGCTTTGACCGGCGAGAAGATCTGGGCGACCAACTTGGGGCGTCCCATCGTCGGAACGAGGGCGATCGACGGCCACATGACCAACGTCCATTGGGGCATTCTCTCGACCCCGGTGATCGACGAGGGGGCGGGCATTCTCTACGCCTGCGCCTGGATCAGCGACGACGGCAGCGTCGCCAAGGGGCAGCATTTCCTCGCGGCGCTGCGGATCCGCGACGGCTCGAAGGTGCATGGGCTGCTGAACCTGGAGGGCGCGGTCTACACGCCGCCGAACGGCCTGCCGGTGCAGAAATTCGTCTCGGCCCAGCGCAAGCAGCGCAGCGCCCTGACGCTGACGCGGAACCACGTGCTGATTCCTTTCGGCACGATCGCCGAGACGTCGAAGACGGCGCGCGGCTGGCTGCTCGCGGTCGACGTCCATGCCTGGCGGCTCGCTGCGTCGTGGTGCTCCACCGTCACCGGCTCCGGCGGCGGGCTGTGGCAGAGCGGGGCCGGCCCGGCCCTCGCTCCCGACGGTTCAATCTACGTCATCACCGGCAACGGAGCGTTCTCGCCGCAGCATGGCGATTTCGGCGAGAGCATCGTGCGGCTCGCCTTGCACACCGGAAGCCATGCGCATTTCGAAGTCATGTCGTGGTGGGCGCCATGGACCGACGCCAACCGGGTCGGCGCGGCCGCGGACGCAGCAGCCGCCGACGACGACAATGACGAACTGGCGTTGCCGTCGAACGTTTCCCTGCCCTCCGTGATCGCGCATGCGAGGCGCATGGGAATGACGCTGAAGCCTCGGTATGCGCGCGAGATGCCACATGTCGCGGTCACCTCGGGTCGCAGTGCAACCGATGCGCAGATCGCGCCGGCCGTGGCGCATCACATGGAGGCGATGAACGAGTCGATGTGGGGCGACCAGGATTTCGGTTCCGGCGGTCCGGTCTATGTCGCCTCCGCCCATGCCATTCTGGCCGCGGGCAAGGACGGCATCCTCTACACCGGCAATGCCAATGCGCTCGGCAAGACGCAGCCGGGCGAGCTTGCGGCCGGCCATTTCGCGGCGAATTACAACAGGCTTCTCATGCCACCGATCCTGTACACGTATTTCGATCCCGCCGTGCCGCCGGCGCCGGCGTCACCGATGGAGCTGAACGTGTTTCCCGGCGGCGCGACGCGGCATCTACATGGCACGCCGCTGCTGTTCCAGTCCGCCACCCACGGCACCATGCATTTCGTCGGCGGCGAGAACAGCGCCTTGCGGGCCTGGTCGATTGCGGCCGACGGGAGAACGACCTATCTCGCCGGGGGCAACGAGATCGCCTCGCCGCAATCGCCACGTCCGCCGGGCGGCATGCCCGGCTGGAGCATCACGCTTGCCGCCAACAACGGCACTGATGGAATCATCGTGGCGATGGTGCCCTATCAGGACAGCAACATGATTCTCAGTCCGGGCCGCTTCCTGGTCTACGACGCGCAGAATTTCGCCACCAATCCGGATGGCTCCAAACGGCTCCAGGTGATCTGGGACAGCGAGGACTGGGGGCCGGAGCACGCCTTCATGCATCCCAAGTTCAACCGTCCGATCGTCTGGAAAGGCCGCATCTATCGTCCGACTTATGACGGCCGCATCGACGTCTATGGCCTGACGAACTAGCTGCTGTCCCTCTCCCTTCTTCGCGGGAGAGGGTGGTTCGCGGCAGAGAGACTCTGCTTCGGGTGCGTCGAGGCAACTCTCATCCGCCTTGCCATCGGCAAGGCACCTTCTCCCTCAGAGGGGAAGAAGATCACCCGCCGTGCGACTCCACCACCTTGCGGCAGGCGTCCGAGAGCTTTGTCTTGTTCTCGCGCAGGCAGGCATTCATCTGCGGCGGCTTGCCGACATGTTCGGCGCAGAATTTGCCGGCGTCGCCGCGGCAGGCCATCTGCTCCTGCGGCGTCGGACCGGATTGCGCAGCGGCGGGCAGGATGGAGGCAGCGAGCAGCAGCGCGGCAAGAACTGAAGTCTTCATGAAACACCTCTTTGGGATTGTGACGGGTCCCGCTGGGATCGGGTGAGCCGGACCATCTCGCGGAGGGCCGTTACCGGTCCATGCCATGTTCATGGCATCGGCTCGCTCGGCGCACCCCCATCTTCATGGCATGTATCCGCGCGCCGTCTTTTGCCATTCAGGCTGCACGTCGGCTGCGAAACCCGGTGATTGCATCGGGGCGCCGAACGGGAAGCAGGAGAGCAAGATGTCGAAAAACGTGGGAGCGCTGAGTGCCGGGCTGACGGTCATGATGCTTGCGGGTGCGGCGATGGTGTCACTGGGCACGAGCCCGGCGCAGGCGGTGGTCTATTGCAAGACGGTCGGCGTGCCCAAGGGCTGCGTGGTGCGGCCGACCGGGGCGGTGGTGGTTGCGCCGGCCGCCGCGGTCGCGGTGGCGACGCCCGGGGTCGGCGCGCCCGGTGTCGGCGTTCGTGCGGGGACGCCGATGAATCGCGGGGGCCCGGTCAATCGCGTCGGCGTGCGCTGACGATCTCGTTTGATTGAGTTGATTGCATCGCTTCGGGCGAAAGGATGACTTGCGGACGAACCCCCCCCGTCCTCCGCATGACGATAATCCGGCCCGTTCCCTCTCTCCGTGCGTCCCACACGTTCGGGGAGGGGGCTTTTCAGCCCGTGGCGGCGGCGTCGCTATCGGGAAAGGTTTTCGGCAGTTGCAGCCGTACGCGCGTCCCCGAGGAATCCGAGGCCAGATCCAGCACCGCGCCGCAGCGCGCGGCGCGGCTTCGCATGTTGCGCAGACCCCGCGCGGTCTGGCCCGCACTGCCGGCTTCGCCGTTGCCGGACAGGGCAAAGCCCTTGCCGTCGTCCGCGACGCTGATCATGCCACGCGGCCGGTCACCATCTCCCTGGCCATCGTCGAGCGTCTCGATGGTAACAACGATATGGCGCGCCTGCGCGTGCTTGACCGCGTTGGTCACGGCCTCGTCGAGGATGCGCACGATCTGGATGACGTGCCATGGCCGCAGTTCGGGATGCAGCGGCAGGCCCTGCGGCGTCGCCACGTGCCATCCGAGGGCGACGTCGTGCGGCCGCAATTGTGCCGCCGCGCGTTCGCGCCAGGAGCCGAGCGCAAGCATCAGGTCGCCGCCGATGTCGTCCATGGAATCGATGACCAAGCGCAGATCCTTCAACGCGGCGCGCGCCGCGTCCGTGATGGTCGCGCCCTCGTGTCCGCGCTCGGAGAGCGCGACGATGCTGACGAGCTGGCCGCCGAGGCCGTCATGCAGGTCGCGCATCAGCCGCGTGCGCTCGTTGGCGAGTGCGGCGGCCCGCGCACGCTCTTCTTCGCGGGCGAAGCTTGCCTTCAGCCGCTCCTCGGCCTCGCGCACGCGTGCGATGAGCTGGCCGGCGAAGCTGTCGACCTCGTTGAGCGCGCGGGCGAAGCGCCAGGTCAGTCCGGCGCCTATCGCCACCAGCATCGCGGAATAGGACAGCCGCGTGACGAAGGTGCGATCGTCCGGCACGAACTCGAACGCCGAGAGCATGTCGTGAAACCAGCAGGTCAGCACGATGGTCACGGCGCAGCCGAAGGTAAAGCTCGCCGCGTCCTGCCGCCTGATCACCGCCCACGTCAGGATGACGACCAGCAGCATCAGGCACAGGCCCACGGTCGGCACGCCGAGGAACAGGAAGGTGATGCGCGGGATCGGCTGGCCCGCAAAGAGCCCGACCAGCAGGATGACGAGCCCCGGCGCGAACAACAGCAGCCCGTAGCGCGGCCAGCGCCAGCCGAAGAACAGCACCGCGAACGTCACGACCAGCGCGCTCTCGATCGGCGCGGACGCCAGCAGGATGGCGGCCAGCCGCGGATAAGGCGCGGGCGGCAGCGGCGCCGGCGCGAAGGCCTGCATCGCGCCGACGAGCATTCCTGCCGCCAGCACGCCATAGACCGGCTCGCGGCGTCGCATCAGCCACATGATGGCGAGGATCACCGCCAGCAACGATTGCCAGGCCGAGAACACCACGGGCAGCGTCACGAACAGCAGCGTGCGCGTCTCGTAGGCTCCCCGCAGGCTTTCGTCCGGCCCGACATAGACGGTGTCGAGGAAGCCTCGCAGCGGACCCCACACCAACAGCCGCACGGTGATGGCGTTGCTGCCGTCGCGCAGCAGCGACGACGGGATCACCGTGATCTCCGGCGTGTTGCGGTCCGGCCGGTTGGCGGTGGGATCGCGCCGGGAGTCCAGGATCGCGACGCCGTTGACCGCGACCTCCACGCCATTGCTGAAGCGCGGCAGAAAGACCGACCAGGCCGTGTTTGCCGCATCGGGCTTGAAGACGAACGTGCCCGAATAGAGCGGCGGGTCCTGGAGCGCGTAGCGCGACGACGTGAAATGCGGCAACGTCACCGCCCGGGTCGTGCCGTCCTCCCACAGCGAAAATTCGCTCACGGCAAAATCGTCGGGGTCGCTGGGCTGGAGCAGCCGCAGCCCCTGGATGGTGACGATCACGATCAGCGCCTGGAGCAGCAGATAGGGCACCAGGCGCGCCGCGATCAGCCGGCGCCGCGGGCGTGCAGATGCCTTCGCCGCGATCTCGCTCACAGCTTGATCAGGCCCTGCTGCACCGCCTCGAACACCGCTTCGCTGCGCGTGTGCACTTCGAGCTTGCGATAGATGTTCTTGATGTGGCCGGGCACGGTCTGCCTGGAGAGGCCGAGATGGCTCGCGATCTCGGCGTAGCTGAAACCCTTGGCGATGCCCCAGAGGATATCGATCTCGCGCGGGGTGAGCCGTGCGGTGTTGAGCACGGGACCCCGCGGCGGCTCGGCCGAACTCGGCGCGGCGCCTTGCGTTCTGCGCACGATGAAACGGGCGATCGAGGCCGAGATCGGCGAATGGCCGGCGACCAGATCGCGCACGGTGGTGGCGATGTCGGTCGGGAAGGCGTCCTTCAGGAGATAGCCGGTGGCGCCGACGGTGATCGCCGAGATCACGCTCTCCTCGTCGCCGAGCGCCGAGATCACCATGATCTCGGTGTCGGGAAAGCGCTGCCGGGTCTCGCGGATCAGCTCGATGCCATGGCCGTCGGGCAGCCGCAGATCGGTCAGCAGCACGCGCGGCGCGCCGCCGTTCAGGGCCTGGCGCGCCTCGCCGAGCGTGGCTGCGCTGCGCACCTTGTAGCCGGCCTTGACCAGCGCATCCTGGAGCCGCCAGCAGGTCGGCGCGTCGTCCTCGACGAGGAGGATGGTGATGGCCTCACCCGTCTCGCCCTGTTCGCTCATGTTCATCGTCCCGCACCGCGTGTCCCCCGCGGCGCGAGGCCAAGTTTAGCCGCGGCGCGGACGCCGCGACACCCATAATCATGGGGGCGTTGTCACTCTTCCGCTCCGTTGTGGCCGGCGCCTACTGCTTTGCCGCAGCCGATGGCGTCGGCGGCGCGGGCAGACGCTGTACCGTGATCCGCGCCGTGCCGCTGTTGTTCTTGTAGTATTGTTCGTCCGACCCGAAATAGTCGGCGTATTTTGCCGGGGCCAGCCATCGCAGGAAGCCCGGGACGATCTGCACGGCGTCGTTGACGTAGAAGAACAGCTCGCCGGAATCAGGTGCGGTGAATTCGGCCACCATCCGGTCTGCAAGTTTCTGCGTGTCCCAGACCTTGCGGGCCGACTCGTCTGGCGGAAGCGCATCGAATGTGCCCATCTTCGCGATATCGGCCTTGAGTTTCGTCAGCTTCGCCGCATCGTCCGTGCTCGATTCCTCAGCGTTTTCGATGCGGACGGGATATCTGTTTTTTGGCTCATCCTGAGCATTGTCCTCGGGGAGGGTCGGGTCAATGCGGCGCGGCAGTTCATCTGCCGACATCACGTTCATGGCCTGCAGTGGCTGATCGTTCAGGCCCTTCTCGCCGACGCGTACGACCGGCTGGAACCAGTCCGCGCCGAACAGTCGCCGGGTCGGGAGAGCGAGGTAATGGTGGTTTTCGTAGGTCTGGAATCCGTTGACGCCGGTCATGATCGTGCGGTCGAACCAGCGTTGGTCGATATCGATCCAGACCCGGTATTTGCGGCCCTTCTCCACGGCGAGCCCGCTTGCCCAGCAGAACTGGTTGACGTTGAAAAGCTCGGCCGCAGGAAGCGCGTTGTCGCCCACCGGCTTGGCTGGCGGAATGTCTACCGCGACGTTCGCTCCCTTTTTCTTCGCCTCTGCGGCTTTTGTTTCCGGGGCTTCACAAACCTGTCCGGTCGCGACGCGCCAGGTGAAGAAGCTGCTCGAGGCGATCAGCAAGCCCGCGGCGTAGATGACGACGATGGAGACAATGGGAAAGATGATCTTGGTGAACGGAAAGCTCATCCACCGCGCATTTCGCTGCATCAAACCGCCAAACCTGAACAACCAACTCATCCGGCTGAGGTTTTTTGCGCTCGCCTTCCGTTCCGGCCGGTACCAGGCGAGCCGCGCCCGCTCCTGGATGCCATCACGCAGCGAGGCGTTGATGCTCCAGACCCACCACGTGACCAGCACGACGAGTGAGGTCGCGACAGGATAATAGAGTGCGATATTGAGCCATGGCCCCGCATAGGAGGGCAACACGTTCTTGAGCAGGTTCGCGACGGAGCCGAGTATGGCGCTGAAACCCCAGTCGATGTTGCTGACAAAATCGCGCAGGCTCTTGCCGGATGTATCTATGATCTTGTGGGCGATCCACGGCCAGGCGGCAATGATGCCCGTCATGATCAGGAGCGAGAAATAGGCCACGCGTCGCCACCACACGGCGCCGCGCGCCAGAATCGCCATGTCCGCGTCTGGCGCTTTCATTCCAGTGAAGGCGTCGGATTCCTCTTTGCTTATCGGGCGCCTCGCTTTCTTCGCGTAGGCGTCATGCATGGCTTGGTGCGCGCCGTCATTGGTGAGCTCCCTGATGCTTCCGTCGGGCATCAGCACCCGCGCGTTCGCTGGCAGCATGATCGGCGCATAATCGTCGCATCCGAACAGCATTCGTTCGACCACGGCGAAGTGAACGACCGGTTTGCCGCCGTTCACATTGCCTTCGAGGATCGGCCGCGGACCGTAGCGGTAAAGCACGGCGGCGCCGCTGCGTGAATCGTGCTTTGGCCCGATCGCCGATTGATACTCGCGGAAACGCTCGATCGTGCCGTTCTGGAAGCGCAATTGGCCACCGAGCTGCTCGGTCATCCAGACCAGCGGAACGAAGGAGAGGGTGGATTCCGGGTAACCGCCGCCAATGTCGGAATGGACGCCCGCGAACCACACCTCCTTGACAGTCTGATCATTCGCCAGACGGCTCTGGTCGATCCGCAGCGGATGAAAGGTGGTGCGCTCGTCGTCGAGCGCGAGCGCGTGACAGATGTGCTTCGCCTTGCGCGAGGGCCGGTGATTGCGGAACGAAATCGGCCAAATCGCCCAGTCGATCGCGACGCGCAGCTCCTCGATCGGTACGCCGAAAGCCTCGACCGTGTCGAACAGCCCGAGGAATTCGATCTTGACGTTCTTGCGGCCGGCCATGGCCTTGCGGACCGTGCAATAGGAGCGGTGCCAGCAGACGAAATGGTAGATGATGAGCAGCAGGTCGCGAATCCAGCGCGCAATCCAGATCGTCGGCAGGCTGCGATAGCCCACCGATTCCTTGCGGTATTCCCGCCATGCGGACATGGCGTTGCGCTCCATCTCGGCATGCGAGACCGGCTCGCCCTTGATCTCCGCCGGCACCAATCCCTGGCTCGCGATCAGCGCCGCCAGCGTGCGCGCGGTGAAGGCGCCGCGGCTGAAGCCGAAGATGTAGATCTCGTCGCCCTCGCGCCAGTTCCAGCACAGGAAGCGGTAGAGCTTGCGGACGTTGGAGGGAACGCCGATGCCGGTGGCGCCGTCGATGGCCGCGAGCGGCGCCCAGCCGGCGGTGCCGACGCCCTTGATGTAGTGCGCGATCTGGTCGGGCTGGGTGTGGTCGAGCGCTTCATAGAGCCGCCAGACGCTGGATTCCTGGGCGGTGAACGCGTTGCCCGTGCCGTCGGCGAACAGCACCAGCTTGCGCTTCGACAGGGTGGTGGCGGTCGTCCCGCCGGCGCTTGCATCGTCATGCGTGTGCTTGGGTCTGGCAGAATTACCATTCTGCGCGCCATCATGCTGGGTCATGGGGCCCCTCTGGCAATCGACGGTGAAGCACTTCAGGCTGGCGCCGTTCAGCATTCCACGATTTCAATCAATGGTTGCGTCATGAAAAGCAGGTGCATTCTGTGCATAGTCCCGTTGAGGTAGCAAGCGGGATCGCGCCGCCGCCCTGCCGCGGTCGGACGCCGCGGCAATGACGGTTACGAAAACGTTTGGTCTTGCTGGTGCCCGTGGCGAGAGGCGTGATGTCGGCGGACGCCTCTCCCCTGCGAGTGGGGAGAGGCGGAGTGTTCAGCTCCTACCTGCCATTGCCGCGGCAAGCGCCGCCGGGGCCGATATGGTAGCCGCGCGGGCAGGCATGCGCGGCGGGGTTGGCGTAGTTCCTGAGGCAGCCGCCATAGGGGCCGCGGTGCCAGCCGGGGCCGCAGCCGCCGGCGACCGCGATGACGTCGCCGTTCGCGCCTGCGTTGAGCAGGGTGAGCGGCATGGCCTGGGCAACGCCCGTGATCGCGCCGAGCGTGAGAGCCGTGGCAAACAGGGTGCGTATCATGTCTTCCTCCCGAATGCCGTTGCTTCAATGGCCGGCGGCGAACGCGATGCCGGCGCGTACTTCGGCGATCGCCTGGTCGATCATCCCGATCGCCTTCTCGCGATGGCCGCCCTTGTTCGGCTCGGCCTTGCCGAGCTCGGCGCGGGCCGATTGCAGGATCGCGATGGCTTCGTCCATGTGCGGCTGCGCGCCCAGCGCGTAACCGATGCAGAGGCTGGTCGCGATGGCGCCGCCGAGCACGAGGCTGCGGGGTAGAGAGGTTCGCATGTCGTTGTCTCCTCCAGCGGGCGTCAGGCTGGGGCCGCCCGTTTGCCCGGACGCAGTCCGGTCTGTGCCGGGATGCTGCATCCGCGGCCTGAATAGGGCCCGCCTGTGCGGGGCGTCTTGGACTGACCGGCGCCAGCGCCGTCGCAGCTTGGACTGACCAGCGCGGCTTGATTCACGTTGGCGTGCTGATAGCTTGCGGTATGCTGGTCTTCTGCGGGCGTCCGTTTGGCGTGCGAGGTTCGGCGAGCGCCAAGCCTTTTTTTAAGAACTTAGAAAAGCCATTCTCGAAAAGTCGTTCTCGATGTCCGTCATCAGGAAGTCGCTCTCGACCGAGATGCTGCCACAGGACTTGTCCGACCGGCAGCGCTTCATCCGCTTCGCGGAGCTGTTCGAGCATTTCTCCAACACCGGCGAGCTCGATCCGGCGTCCGACGTGCCGTTTCGCGCCACGATGAACTCTATCCATATCGGCACCACCATGCTCGGCCGTTGCGACGGCAGCTTCGTCACGGTCCGGCGCGAGAAGCGCCAGGTGATCGAGACCGGCGACGACCGCTTTTGCCTCGCGCGCAACACCGGAGATCTTCCGTCTCAGGTGATCCATCGTGGCCGCGAATTCACCATGCGGCCGGGAGCGATGGTGCTGCTCAAGCTGGACGAGCCGTTCTTCGCGGCCGACGGCGCGAGCCAAAAGCGCTTCACCAACGTGCATCTGCCGGTCGATACGCTGCGCGCGATGGTCGCCGACATCGACGATCTCGTCGGCTGCGAGCTCGAGCCCGGCGGCGCGCTGTCGCTGGCGATGGATTACAGCGATCTCCTCCTCCGCAATCCCACGGCCGCCGACGAGGCCGGCATGGCGATCGCCGGCCATCTGCTCGACCTTGCCGCGATCGGTCTCGGTGCCCGCAGCGATATCGCCACTGCCGCGCGACGCGGGGGCCTGCGCGCCGTGCGGCTCAAGGCCGTGCTGTCGATTCTTGAGGCGCGCTTCCACGAGCCGGGTTTTTCCGCCCAGAAGCTTGCCGCCGCCGCCGGCCTATCCGAGCGCTACGTCAACGAGCTGCTGTTCGAGGCTGGCGCCAGCTTCACCACCCGCCTCACCGAACTGCGTCTGCGCAAGGCCGCCGACCTCCTGGCACACCGCGAGGGCCGCATCAGCGACATCGCCTTTGCCTGCGGCTTCAACGACCTCTCCTATTTCAACCGCTGCTTCCGCAGGCGGTTTGGGTTGACGCCGACCGCGGCGAGGGGGAAGTGAGAGAGCGCTAGGTCTCCACCCGCGGCGGCGGATAGCGGCGCGCCAGCGCCGACAGCGGCAGGTGCCGTTCGCCTTCCGGCAGCTCCAGAAAGGCCAGCACTTGCGGCCGCTTCCAGTCACCGATGCCGAAATCCATCGCCATCCATTTCTGCGGCTCGGGGCCTTCGAGGCCCCGGACCCAGACGAAATAGCGGGGGAGGTCGTCGGCGTCCGCTTCCGTCGTGCGTCTCCTGGCCATCAAAGCTGCTCGCTGGATCACCATTTCGTTGCGATAGGATATAGGTATCGGCTCGCTGAAGTCGAACTCCCCGCTGCGGGTCCTGTGAGGCTGGACCGGCTGGTTAATTGCGCAGGTCTAAAGAGCAGGTCTAAAGAGCAGGTCTGAAGAGCAGGTCTGAAGATATGAATGAAGCGATGATCGATAGTTGGGGTGACGCCTCGGACGTCACGAAAAGGCTGATCGGCTCGTGGTCCTTCAACCGCGTCATCGAAGGCCAGGCTACGATGCAGGGTATCGCGATCTTCACGCCCCTGGACGGGGGGCGGTTGGCCTATCGCGAGCAGGGACATCTGAAGCTCGCGAACGGCACCATTGTGCAGGCCGAACGCGAATACGTCTTCAGCAACAGCGAGGGCGGATTCAAGGTCTTCTTCAGGGAAGATCCGCCGCGGCTGTTTCACGAGATTTCACTGTCCGCAGCTTCCGGAGGAAAGCTGAGCGGACGTGCGCGCCATCTTTGCAAGCACGACGACTATCAGTCGGCCTACATGTTTCGGCCGGATGGAACGTTCGTCGTCCGTCATGTCGTATCGGGTCCACGCAAGGACTACACGATGAACACGACCTACACGCGTTTCCCGTGATCATGCCGGCGCGATGGCGACGGCCGTGCCGCCTCTCACCGCCAGAGCTCACTCTCCGCCACGCGGTTGATATCGGCGAGCCGGCGGTTGGCGTCGCCGTGAAGATCGATGCTCTCAACCAGCGTTAGCAGACGCTGATATGCGCCATCGGCGATTTCGACCGGCAACGGCTCCTCGTCAAAGGCCTCGACATAGCTGCCGACGAGGCCGCTCAACAGGCGGCAAAGACCCCGCTGGGCGGGATCGTCCCGGCCGAGCGTCTCGAGCTTTTGCTGAAATGTCCGGAAGGTGCGCAGGCCGTGGTGCTGTTGCGAAAGCCACGTATGCAGGTCGTTCATGTGAGCTCCTTCGAGTTACAGAAGAAGCTACCGGTTTATACAGGTGGGATGTGACGATTGGAAGGGGAGGGGAATACCGGACTCGTTGATCTAGTCCGCCTTCGCCAAGGCTCCGGCGGGACAGCCTTCGCTGCTTCGCATGGATCGATTTGCGCCCGGCTCGCCCAGCCGTAGCTGCGAAGCAGCGAAGGCTGGTGCCCCTGGCCGGAATCGAACCAGCACTCCTTGCGGAACTCGATTTTGAGTCGAGCGCGTCTACCAATTCCGCCACAGGGGCTCCCGGTCGGCCCCCGGAAAAGGGCCTCGCAAAGCGGGCGGACTATAGCCATGGACAGGGCAGGGTCAACCCGCGCCAAAGTGATCCCGGCCGTTCTCGACAGCCGCCTGGGCCGGGGTTAGAGCCTTAGGAAAGCGACCCATCCGGAAGAGGCTGCCGTGACGACCCAGAGTGCCGCAATACCTGCATTCAGGCCGGCTGGGACCGGTCCCGCGCTGACCGCCTCGGTGCTCGTCACGCTGATTGCCGCCGCGACCATCGCCGGCGCCTGGTTCTTCCAGCTCGTGCTGGAGATCCTGCCCTGTCCGCTGTGCCTGGAGCAGCGCTACGCCTATTATCTCGCGATCCCGGTCGGTGTGCTCACGGCGCTTGCGGCGCGGAGCGGGGCGCCGCGGCCGCTGTTGCTCGCGGGCCTTGCGATCCTCGCGCTGGCGGCACTCGCCAATGCCGGCCTCGGCACCTACCACTCCGGCGTCGAATGGGGTTTCTGGAAGGGCCCGACCGATTGCTCCGGTCCCGTCATCAATCTCGGCAATGCCGCCGACCTGCTGTCCAAGCTCGATACCGTCAAGGTGGTGCGCTGCGACGAGGTGCAGTGGCGCTTCCTCGGTCTCTCGCTCGCCGGCTACAATGTGCTGATCTCGCTGTTGATGGCTGCGATCGCGGCGTGGGGATTTTTGCGGACGGCGAAGCGCTAGGCAAGCTGCCGCAGGGTGGGCAAAGCGACTTGTCCGCCGTAGCTCGAAGAGCGAAGGCGTGCCCGCCATTTTTAGCGATATTGCGGGAGCATGGTGGGCACGGCGCTAGCGCGCCTTTGCCCACCCTACGAGACCGGAGCTCCGCTACGACTGCGGCGCTTCGCTAATCATCCACATCGTCCTGCGTGCGGCCGAACAGGTGCACGATGCCCGGGGTCGCGATCGTCACGAACACGAAGCGCGACAAATGATGGGCGCCGACGAAGATCGGGTCGATGTGCAGCGTGAGCGCGAGCGCCAGCATCGCATCCATCGCGCCCGGCGCAAAGGCGACGACGACATCCGATAATTTCACCTGCGTGGTGAGTGCGACGATGCCGACGAAGATGGCCGAGACGGCGATGGCCACGGCAAACGAGCCCAGCGCTGCATGGATGTGGCCGGCGAGCGTCTTGATCCGCATCCGCGCGAAACGGCTGCCGATCAGCGCGCCGATGCCGATCAGCGCCACGCCGCGCACCCAGTTCGGCAGGCCGCCCTCGACCCAGCCTGCGCCATGCAGCACGCTGGAGGCGATCATCGCGCCGAACATCCAGCTCGCCGGAAACTTGATCAGCCGCAGCAGGAGCGCCGCGGCCAGCGAGGCCGCGACCAGCTCCACGAGCTCGAACGGCGAGGCGATCGTCGTCGTCAGCGACGGCGCGACGGAGGGCGCCACGCCCGCGAACGCGAGCACCATCGGCAGCGCCGCGGTGAGGATGATGACGCGCAGGGTCTGCACCACCGCGATGCCGGGCAGGTCGGCGCCGCGCTCGACCGCCAGGATCGTGATCTGCGACAGCGCCCCGGGGCTGCCGGCAAGGAAGGCCGAGGTGCGGTCCCAGCCATGGATGCGCTGGAGGTAATAGCTCGAGCCGAAGGTCGAGCAGAAGGTCGCGAGCGCAAGCAGGCCGATGGTGAGGGGATAGGCGCTGACCTGTTGCAGCAGATGGCGCGAGACGACCGACCCCAGTGAAATGCCGAGCAGCACCAGCACGGTCTGGGTCAGGATCGGGGGCAGTGCCAGCTGGCGGCCGGCGATCGCGGCGATCCCGACCGCGATCATCGAGCCCGAGATCAGTCCCCCGGGAAGTCCGGCGACCAGAAACACGAGGCCGCCGGCGGTGCCGATGACGAGCGTCTCCACCGTGCTCAAGATCTTGGCACGGCTTGGCCATTCGAACGGCAGGGAGGCGGTGATTTGCTTCACGCCACCTTATCGCAAATCAGCGGGAGGCACACAATTGCAGCCTCGTCATGCCGCAATGCGCGCGCCTCTCACGGATGCTCGCAAACCGTAGTGTGACGGATTTACTTCTTGTCGGCGGCGGGGGCGGCGGTGCCGGCCTTCGCTTCCTTCATGCATTCACGGCGAAATTTTTTGCGCTCCTTGCCCTTCAGTGCCTTGGCGTCCGCTTGCTTGGAGCATTCGAGCGACTCCGCCGAGCGCTCCTTCGGCGCCTTCTTGTCGGCGACGGGAGCGGCGGCAGTTGTGGTCTTGGCGTCGGTCTTGGCAGCCGGCGCGGCGGTCTGCGCGAAGGCGGTGCCGGTGGCGAGCAGGGAGGTCAGGGCGACGATGGCGAGGCGAGACGTGAAGGTCATGGTGGTGCACTCTTGCGAGATTGCGGAGGGTTGGGAACGTCGGCTCGCCTTGCTGAACGCGACATGAATAATCCGAGCCGGGGGGATCACTATATTTTGGCGGCAGGCGCCATCGCTTCCTTGTCGCGGCCGGGCGGCACGCTAGGATAGCAATCCTCGTTTCGCTTCCGTCGGGGAAGACCAAGGAGGAGGACCAAGGATGACCATTCAATCAAAATTGCTGTGTGCGGTTGCATTGACGGGCTTTGCCGCGCTGGTCGCGAGCGCGCCGGCGCAGGCGCTGACCTCGCAGGAGTGCAGTGCGAAATACCAGGCCGCCAAGAGGGACGGCTCGCTTGGCACAACGAAGTGGAATGACTTCCGCAAGGCCCAGTGCGGAGCGGATGCGACGCCTGCCGCCGCGCCGGCCGCCGCTGCTCCGGCTGCGCCCGCCGCTCCTGCCGAGCCGAAGCAGGCGAAGAAGGAGGCGGCCCCCGCTGCCGCGCCAACCCTGCCGGCCGGACCCGCGATCTATCCGAATGCGGTCGATCCGAAATACGCCAAGGAGACCGCCGGCAAGGCGCGCCTCCACACCTGCGTCGATCAGTACAATGCCAACAAGACCACCAACGGCAATGGCGGCATGAAGTGGATCGAGAAGGGCGGCGGCTATTACAGCGAGTGCAACAAGAAGCTGAAGGGCGCCGCCTGAGCTTCGACATGATGCGATGGCCGGAGCAAAGCTCCGGCCATTAGCCCAACAGCTTCTCGGCCGACTTCGCCACCAGCTGCGAGCGTTTGCGCGGACCGCGCTCGACGAACAGCAAGCTCTGGCCGAAGATGAAGCAATAGAACAGGAAGGCCTGCGCCTCGGCCGCCTCGGCCTCGAGGCCGGTCGCGCGATAGAGCTCGGCGACGTGCTTGAGCCGCGCCGCGTCCACGCTCGCGACCGCCGTGGCCGCGTTTTCGTCCGAGCGGGCCCATTGCCGGATCGCGAGCTCGATCGCCATGCCCTCCGGATTGAGCCGCTCGGAATAAAGCTGGATCACCGCCTTCAGCCGCTCGCGGGGCTCTTGTCCATCGAGGCTCGTCTGCTGCGCGATCGACGCTGCACGTCCCTCGCGCCAGCGTTCCAGCATGGCATCGAGCAGCGCGGCACGGTCGGCGAAGCGGCGGTAGAAGCCGCCCTTGGTGACGCCGAGATTCTTGGCGAGCAGCTCGACCCTGACACCCTCGACCCCCGAGCGGGCGAGCTCGGTAAACCCTGCCTCGACCCAGACATCGCCCTTGCCGTCGTTCATGAAGGAAGCCTCACCGGTTCTTGATACGGTACCGTATTGCTAACGCGCGGAGGCGCTGATACGCTACCGTATCAATGATCAGAGGGCGGAAAAACGGCAGGAGGAATTGCGATGCAGGAGGCGACCTATCGCGGCACGGTCTATCCGTGGCAGTGCGATCATGTCGGCCACATGAACATCATGTGGTATGTCGGAAAATTCGACGAGGCCAACTGGAATCTGTTCGCCCGCCTCGGGCTGACGCCGAGCTATCTGCGCTCTTCCGGCCGCGGCATGGCCGCCGTCCAGCAGAACATCACCTACAGGCGGGAGCTGCTCGCCGGCGACATCGTCGAGATCCGCAGCCATTTGCTGGAGGTCCGCGACAAGTCGATCCGCTTCCGGCACGACATGACCAATGCCGAGACCGGCGAGATCGCCGCGTTCTGCGACATCACCGGCGTGCACATGGACCGCAGCCAGCGGAAGTCGGCGCCGTTCACGGATGCGATCCGCGCGGTCGCTCTGCAACATCTTGCCGAGCCGGCCGAGGTTTGAGCCATGGCCGCGTTCGAGCCGAAAAATCCGGGCTATCGCGCTGCCGCCATTGCCATGTTCGACGGCCAGCCGGCGATGCGCACGCTCGGCATCGTGATCGTCCGCCTCGCGCCGGGCGAGGTCGAACTGGCCATGCTGCATTCGGCGGCCTTCACGCAGCAGAACGGTTTTATCCATGCCGGCATCATCACGGCAGGCCTCGACAATGCCTGCGGCGTCGCCGCCTTCACCCTGATGCCGCGCGAGACCCACATCCTGACTGTCGAGTTCAAGACCACGCTGCTGGCACCCGCCCGCGGCACGCGCTTCGTCTTCAAGGCCGAGGTGGTCAAGCCCGGCCGCACGCTCACCTTCTGCGAGGCCCGGGCCTTTGCCGAGCATGAGGGCAATACCACGCTGATCGCCGCCATGACCGGGACGCTGATGGCGATGCTGCCCCGCGCGGCGGCTTCGCCAGCGCCGGCGGCGATCCGCGCATAGCATGGCGATGACATCGCGCCCGCAACGCTCTATATGACGCGTAACAGTTCCCGGTTGCGAACCGTATTTGCAGCGATGGGACCGAAACGGGACGAGATATGGCTGGATTCAGGAACAAGGGCCTCGTGGCGACGCGGCGTGCGGCGCTGACGCTGATCGGGGCGGGTGCCCTTGCGGCAGGTCGGATCACCTTTGCGCGCGCGGCCGCCGCCGATGACGAGGTGCTGACCGAAGCCAAGGTGCTGCGCGACCCCGATGTTCCCGTGGCCGGTAATCCCGACGGCAACATCAGCATCATCGAATGGTCCGACTACAATTGTCCCTATTGCCGCAAGCTCGAGCCGGAGCTGCGCCAGGTGGTCCAGGACGACGGCAAGGTCAGGCTGGTGATGAAGGATTGGCCGATCCTCGGGCCGGTCTCGGTCACCGCGGCGCGGATCGCGCTCGCGGCAAAATTCCAGGACAAATACCATCAGGCGCATGACGCCATGATGGGTGTCAGCTCGCGCCTGACAGAGCCGCGCATCAACGAGCTGCTCGCGGCCGCCGGCGTCGACATGGACCGCCTGAAGCGCGATCTCACCGACCGTGCCAAGGACATCGACGCCGTCCTCAAGCGCAACAACGAGCAGGCCGAAGCCTTCGGCTTCAGCGGTACTCCCTCCTTCATCGTCGGCAAGTACCGCGTGCCGGGCGTGCTCAGCATGACCGAGTTCGAGCAGGTCATCGCCGATGCCCGCAAGGCCAAGATGAACTGACGCGAGCACATCGATCGCCGTCAACGCAAAGGCGCCGCCGCGGACCCGCGACGGCGCCTTGTTCGTGATATCGCGTCGTTACTTCGACGAGATGCGGACCCAGTCCTTGTGCGCGCGATCGCGCAGCGCATCCCAATCGGCCTTGGCGACGTCCCAGTTCACGATGGTGCGATTGGACGTCGCGACCTCGCCATTGGCGACCGACGACGTCTGCATGGAGTCATAGACGTACACGCCGCAACCGAGCAGCAGCGCGCCCAAAATCATTCCGAAAAACGTCTGCATCTGCGAACCTCCGGTGACGGGCGATAACGTCGGCCCGGAGTGATGGTTCCGCGGCAGTACGGCGCAGATAAGGACGACCCGTTCATCCGCGGTTCAGCCACTCCAGCAGCTCTGCGTTGATCTCGCGCGGATAGGTGTGGCTGAGGTCGTCGATCTCGCGATAGGTGACATCGGCGCCGGTGGCGGAGAGGGCCGCCTGCGTCTGGCGCGCGGTCTGTACCGGAAACATCCAGTCGAGCTTGCCGTGGGTGATGAAGATCGGCAGCCCCTGCAGGCGCACGGCGTCCGCCATCTCCGCCATCAGCGGATGGAACGTCGCCGACACCGGCGCGAGATGCGTGAAGGGCGAGGCGCCGTCGAGCCCGGTGACGTAGCAGAAGGTGCCGCCGTCACTCATGCCGGTCAGCAGCAGGCGCGAGCCGTCGACGGTCCAGCGGCTGCGCACAGTGTCGAGAATGCGCATGAGGTTCGGCGTGTCGCTATCGTCGCCCATCAGCGCCCATGTCGGGCCGGTCGCGGTCGGCGCCACCAGGATCGCGCCAAGGCTGCGGGCGTCGCGGAGCCAGCTCCAGAGAAAACCGCGGCCGTTGCCGCTGCCGCCGTGCAGCGCCATCACCAGCGGCATGGCGCGCTCCGGCGAATAATATTCTGGCACATAGACCGAGAAGCCGCCGCGGCTACCGGGCTCGTTGTGGTCGTGGAAGATGCCGGTGTGTTCGCCCGCCTCGGCTTCCAGCCGCGTCAGCAGATCGTCATTCTCGCGATTGGCGGCGTTGAGGAAGAAGCTGCTCACCGGCGGAAACTGGGTCGACAGCGGATACAGCGCCTCTTGTGCACGAGGCAGATGGCGCAGCGCGCGGAAGACCGCGACGAGATCGCCATTGCCGCGCTCGACCTCGCGTATGCCGGCAAAGGCGGCGAGCGTCTCGTTGCAGGCGCGGTCGAGCCGCTCGCGCAGCCCGGTGAACTGCTCGGGCCAGGCGCCGATCGCAGCGTGCGCCGCTCGCAGCGCCTCGTCGGGCGTGCCGATCGCATTCATCACCGAGGCAAAGGCCGGCGGATGCAGATTCCGGGTGAAGAAGCCGAGTGCTTCCAGCGCGTTGAGCAGCGGCGGCAGCACGGTCACGATGTCGTCAACGACGGCCTCGGTCATCGCCGCTTCCTTGCGTCAGTTCGGTGGTGTCAATGCAGCTTCGGCGCTTTCAGCAACTTGAAGCGATCGGTCGACGTCACCGTGACGTCGAAGGTGACACCTTCATGATGCACGGTCAGCGGCACGTCGACGCCGGCGGCGCCTAGCGCCCACATCTTCTTGTAGAAGGCGGTCTGGCTCGTCACCTCCTCGCCGTCTACCGCAAGGATGACATCGCCGGTCTTCAGCTCCGCGCGCGCAGCCGGGCCGTTGGTGGAGATCCCGATCACCACCAGGCGGTTGTCGATTTCGGTCGAATAGAGCCCGAGCCAGGGGCGCGACGGCTTGTTGACGCGGCCGAATTTGCGCAGATCGTCGAGCACCGGCTTCAACAGGTCGATCGGCACGATCATGTTGACATGCTCGGCCTTGCCTTCGCGTTCGCGCTCGAGCTGCAGCGAGCCGATGCCGATCAGCTCCCCGCGCTCGTTGAGCAGCGCCGTGCCGCCCCAGTTCGGATGCGCGGGATAGGTGAACACGGCCTCGTCCAGCAGATATTCCCAGTAGCCGGCGAATTCCTGCTTGGCCACGATCTGGCTCGCGACCGAGCGCGTGCGCCCGCCGGCGCCGCCGACCACGACGTGGTCGCCGACCCTTGTTTTCGCCGAGTTGCCGAGCGGCAAGGGTTCGACGTCGAGCTGACCGAGCGCCTGCACGAGGCCGAAGCCGGTGACGGAATCGAAACCGAGCGCATGCCCCTCGACGACGCGCCCGTCCGCGAGATGCAGCCACACCGATTCCGCCTCGGTAATGAGGTAGCCGATGGTCAGCACCAGCCCGTTGTCGATCACGACGCCGTTGCCGGCGCGTTCGGTGCCCAGCGTTTCGGCACTGAAGGCGTCGGGCGGGATGATGGCGTGCAGGCCGACGACGGACGCGAGCGAGCGGTCGAGATCGAAACCGTAATCGCTCGCGCGCGGCTGATTGGCCGGCGGCACTCTCCATTCGGTCAGGGCGGGCATGGAGTTCTCCTGGCTGAGAGCATTGCTCCGCCTTGGCCGGCGGAACGACGCGCGAAGCACTCATAATTTAGGCTGGAGGAGGCCGTCTTGAAAGCCTCGTTCCCAACTATTCCGGAGATCGCCGCGTGAAATCTTCGACAGGCACAGGACGCCCGCACAGGTGGCAAGCGGCCGCGCGATCCAGCACCGGCCGCATGGCTGCTGTCCCGCGACGTGCTAGGCATGGTGCAATGAAGCTGCTAACCATTGCCGCTTCGTTTGACCAAGAGATCACGGACCGAAGCATGGATAATCGCAGCGACATCTGGCGTGGCGTCGACACGATCAAGGCGCGTTTCATCGACCTCAGCGACAGGGTCTGGGGCATGCCCGAGGTGTGCTACACCGAGGCGCGGTCCGCCGCCGAGCATCTCGCCGAGCTGCGCCACCAGGGTTTCCGCGTCACCGAGAACGTCGCGGGCATCCCGACCGCGGTGATGGGCGAGTGGGGTGAGGGCGGTCCGGTCATTGCCTTCATGGGTGAATATGACGCGTTGCCGGGCCTTAGCCAGGAGGCCGGCGTCGCCGAGCACCGTCCGGTCGAGACCGGCGGCCATGGCCATGGTTGCGGCCACAACCTGCTTGGTTCCGCGGCCCTGCTCGCCGCGACCGCGATGAAGGACTGGCTCGCCGAGAACAAGGTGCCCGGCCGCGTTCGCTATTACGGCTGCCCGGCGGAAGAGGGCGGCGCAGCCAAGGCCTTCATGGTGCGCTCGGGCGTGTTTGAAGACGCCGACATCGCCATCACCTGGCATCCGCACAGCTTCTGGGAAGTCGCGGTAACGCCGTCGCTCGCCAACACGCGTGCGGATTTCATCTTCACCGGTCGCACGTCGCACGCGGCGGCCTCGCCGCATCTCGGCCGCTCCGCGCTCGACGCGGTGGAGCTGATGAATGTCGGCGTGAACTACATGCGCGAGCATATGCCGAGCGACGCCCGCGTGCATTACGCCGTGCTCGACACCGGCGGCATCGCTCCCAACGTGGTGCAGGCGCATGCGCGCGTGCGCTATTCGATCCGCGCCCGCGATCTGCCCGGCATGAACGAGCTGGTCGGACGCGTCAGCAAGATCGCAGAAGGCGCGGCGTTGATGACCGAAACCAAGGTCGAGATGAAGATCATCTCCGCGGTCTCCAACATCCTACCGAACACGCCGCTGGAGCAGGCGCTGCACCGGGTGATGGAAGAGCTGGGGCCGCCGCATTTCGACGACGCCGACAAGGGCTTTGCCAGCCAGATCCGCGCCACGCTGACCGACAAGGACATCGCGTCGGTCTATTACGCGATCGGCATGGAGCCGACCGATCGGCCGCTGGCCGACTTCCTGGTGCCGCTCGATGCCAAGCGCAACCCGCTGGTCGGCTCGACCGACGTCGGCGACGTGAGCTGGGTGGTGCCGACCGTGCAGGTTCACGCACCCACGGTTGCAATCGGCACGCCGTTCCACACGTGGCAGGTGGTGGCGCAGGGCAAGAGCGGACACGCTCATAAGGCAATGGTGCAGGCGGCGAAGGCGATGGCCGGGATCGGCATCAAGGCGTTGACGGATCCGGAGCTGATCAAGGCCGCGAAAGCGGACTTGCAGAAGCGGACCGCCAAGACACCTTACGTCTGTCCGCTGCCGGACCACGTCGCGCCGCCGCTGACCATGTCCGTGGCGTAGAATTTCGCCTCGATACTTCGTCTGATGCCGCGAACAAATTTTCCGCAGTGCAACGTGGATTCCGGCGCGATTTAGCGCCGGATTGCCGAACGCTTGGGCTGCGGAACAGAGTTTTGCCCAACAGACAGCCAGAACACCGTTTGCATACACATGGTCGCAGTTGACGCGCGGCCTATTCGGTGTGCCATCTACCGCCAGCAAAACCCGGCGGCCGCGGTGCGGCTGCCTGCATCCATACGGGAACCAGACGGGGGACAACCATGCTGGATAAAGAACTGCGTTCGATGATCGGTGACGTGAAGGACGGCCGGATGGACCGCCGTGCCTTCATCATGCGTATGGCCGCGGTTGGCCTCACCGCACCCCTCGCCAACCAGATCCTCGCGCTCGGCGGCGTCGCCATGGCGGAAGGTGCCCAGACCTACAAGCCGACCAAGCGCGGCGGCGGCGGTGCGCTGAAGCTGCTGTGGTGGCAGGGGCCGACCCTGCTCAATCCGCATTTCGCCACCGGCACCAAGGACCAGGACGGCGCGCGCCTGTTCTACGAGCCCCTCGCTTGTTGGGATCCCGACGGCAACATGAAGCTGGTTCTGGCGGCCGAAATTCCCTCGATCCAGAACGGCGGCCTCGCCGCCGACGGCAAGTCGGTGACCTGGAAGCTCAAACCAGGCGTCAAATGGCATGACGGCAAGCCGTTCACCGCCGATGACGTCGTGTTCAACTGGGAATATGCCAGGGATCCGGCGACCTCCGCCCTGACCATCGCGACGCTCCGCGACATCACGGTCGAGAAGGTGGATGACCTCACGGTTCGCATCCTCTTTAACAAGCCGACGCCGTTCTGGGCCGACGCCTTTGTCGGGGCTCCCAACACCATCATCCCCAAACATTTGTTCGCCGACTACAAGGGGTCCAAATCGCGGGAAGCGCCCACCAACCTCTCGCCGGTCGGCACTGGCCCCTACAAGTTCGTCGAGTTCAAGCCGGGCGATCTCGTCCGCGGCCAGCTCAATCCCGATTACCACATGCCGAACCGGCCTTATTTCGACACGGTCGAGATGAAGGGCGGCGGCGACGCCGTCTCTGCGGCGCGCGCGGTGATCCAGACCGGCGAATATGATTTCGGATGGAACATCCAGGTCGAGGACGACGTGCTGCTGCGCCTCGAAAAGGGCGGCAAGGGCAAGACCGTTTATGCCGTGGGCGGCGACACCGAATTCATCGCGCTCAACTTCACCGATCCGAACACCGAGGTCGATGGCGAGCGCTCCTCGATGAAGACCAAGCATCCGCTGTTCTCCGATCCGGCGGTACGCAAGGCGCTGTCGATGCTGGTCGACCGCGAGTCCATCAAGAAGGCGATCTACGGCCGCGCCGGCCGCACCACCGCCAACTTCCTCAATGGTCCCGAGAAGTTCGTCTCCAAGAACACGACCTGGGAATTCAGCATCGAGAAGGCCTCGAAGCTGCTCGACGACGCCGGCTGGAAGCCCGGCGCGGATGGCATCCGCGAGAAGGACGGCAAGAAGCTGAAGCTTCTGTACCAGACCTCGATCAACGGACCGCGTCAGAAGACCCAGGCGATCGTCAAGCAGGCCTGTCAGAAGGCCGGCATCGACGTCGAGCTGAAGTCGGTGGTGGCGTCCGTGTTCTTCTCCTCCGATGTCGCCAACCCCGACACCTACGCGCATTTCTACGCCGATCTCCAGATGTTCCAGATCCCGCTGAGCCAGCCGGATCCGTCTCAGCATATGCGCCGCTATCTGTCGACCAACGTCGCCACGAAGGAGAACAAGTGGCAGGGCACGAACTTCCCGCGCTGGGTCAACAAGGACTATGACGCAGCGATCGAAGCAGCCGAAGGCGAAATGGATCCGGTCAAGCGCGCGGCGCACTATATCAAGGCCAACGACCTCATGTTCCAGGACACCGTGTTCATCCCGGCGCAGCATCGCCTAAAGGTGGAAGCGGCAGCCAACAATCTGCGTCCTATCATCAGCGGCTGGGCCAACGAAACCGACAATCTGCACGATTGGTACCGCGAGGAATGATCCCCCAGCTCTAGACGGGGTCTTTCCCTATGAGTCAGTACGTCCTGCGTCGCCTCCTGATCGCGATTCCGAGTCTTCTCGGAATCTCGGTCGTGCTGTTCGTCGTGCTGGCGCTTGCGCCAGGCGATCCGTTCTCGGAACTGGCGACGAACCCGAACGTCCCGCCCGAGGTGCAGGCCGCACTTCGGGCCAAGTTCGGCCTCGACGATCCGATCCACCTCCGTTACCTGCACTGGCTCAACGCCATGCTGCACGGCGACTGGGGTTTCTCCTTCGTCAGCCGAATGAATGTCGACACGCTGATCCTTCAGCGTCTGCCGGCGACGCTCTACGTGATCGGCTCGGCGCAGATCCTGGCGCTGCTGATTGCGATCCCCGTCGGTGTCTATGCGGCGACAAAGCCCTATTCGCTGTTCGACCAGATCGCCAATACGCTCGCCTTCGTCGGCTTCTCGCTGCCGACCTTCTTCACCGGCATTCTGTTCATCTTGATCTTCTCGGTCACGCTGGACTGGCTGCCTTTCGTCTATACGACCGACATCAAGGGCACCGGCATCCATTGGGTGCTGGAGATGATTCGGCAGGCGATCATGCCGGTGGCGGTGCTCGGTCTGTTCCAGGCTGCGTCGATGACGCGCTTCGTGCGCTCGGCGATGCTGGACGTGATCCGGCTCGACTATGTCACCACGGCGCGCGCCAAGGGGCTTGGGCAGGCCAAGGTCATCGTCAAGCACGTGATGCGCAACGCCATGATTCCGGTCGTAACGCTGATCGCCTTGCAGATGCCGGCCGTGTTCGGCGGCGCCATCGTCACCGAGCAGATCTTCCGCATCCCCGGCATCGGCTCGCTGCTGATCTCCTCCATCCTTTCCAACGACACACCGGTAGTGATGGCCGTTACCTTTGTCTTCGCGTGCCTCGTCGTGCTGTTCAATCTCATCGCGGACGTCCTTTATGGCTGGCTTGACCCTCGCATCTCCCTCCGCTGAGCGGCGCGTCTACTCGCCCTGGCGCGAGATGTGGCGGCGCTACAGCCGCCACAAGCTCGCCGTGGTCAGTGCGTTTCTGCTCCTCATTCTGATCCTGGCGGTGGTGGCCGGCCCCTTCGTCTGGCGGGTCAAGATCGACGACATCGATATCGTGGCGGGCATGCAGGGGCCGTCGCTTGCCCATCCGTTCGGCACCGACGATCTCGGGCAGGACATCCTGGCCCGCATGATCTATGGCGGCCGCATCTCGCTCGCGGTCGGCCTTGCCGCGATGCTGGTCTCGGTCTTCATCGGTGTCCTGATCGGCGCGCTCGCCGGCATGTCGCGCGGCGCGCTCGGCCACGGCCTGATGTGGCTCACCGATCTCTTCCTGTCCCTGCCGCAACTGCCGCTGCTGCTGCTGCTGATCTATCTCTTCCGCGACGGGCTGAAGCAGATGTTCGGTCCCGAGGGCGGCATCTTCATCCTGATCGTGCTCGTGATCGGCGGCTTGCGCTGGATGCCAGTCGCGCGGCTGGTGCGCGCGCAGTTCCTGTCGATCCGCGAGAAGGAGTTCGTCGAGGCCGCCCGTGCGCTCGGCGCAAGTCCGGTGCGCCAGGTGGTGCGGCACATCCTGCCCAATGCGCTCGGTCCCGTGATCATCGCCGGCACCATCGACGTCGCTGCCGCCATCATCGCGGAATCGACGCTGTCCTTCCTCGGCCTCGGCTTCCCGCCGGATACGCCGACCTGGGGCCGACTCCTGTACGACGCCAAGGATTTCCTCGACATCGGCCCGCACTGGGCGCTGTTCCCGGGCGGCGCGATCTTCATCGCGGTGGTCGCCATCAACTTCATCGGCGACGGCCTGCGTGACGCGCTCGATGCGCGACGGGTGATCTGATGGCGCCGCTGCTGGAAATCAAAGGGCTGAAAACCCACTTCTCGACCGACGACGGCATCTTGCAGGCCGTCGACGGTGTCGACATCTCCATCAACAAGGGCGAGACGCTCTGTGTCGTAGGCGAATCCGGCTGCGGCAAGACCGTGACCGCGATGTCGATCCTGAAGCTGATCGCCATGCCGCCCGGCCGCATCGCGGCGGGCCAGATCATCTTCGAGGGCCGCGATCTCGTGCCGCTGACGAGCCGTCAACTCGACGAGATCAGGGCCAAGGAGATCGGCTTCATCTTCCAGGAGCCGATGACCTCGCTCAATCCGGTGCTCACCATCGGCGAGCAGATCGCCGAGAGCCTGCGCCGGCATGAAGCGGTGACGAAGAAGCAGGCGCTCGAGCGCACCATCGAGATGCTGAAGCTGGTGCAGATCCCCAACGCCGAAGGCCGCGTGCACAATTATCCGCACCAGTTCTCAGGCGGCATGCGTCAGCGCGTGATGATCGCGATGGCGCTCGCCTGCAGGCCGAAGCTGATCATCGCCGACGAGCCGACCACCGCGCTCGACGTCACCATCCAGGCGCAGATCCTCGACCTCTTGCAGGACATGAAGGAGCGCTTCGGCATGGCGGTGATGCTGATCACCCACGCCATGGGCGTCGTCGCCGAGACCGCGCAGCGCGTCGTCGTAATGTATGCCGGCAAGGTGGTGGAGGAAGCGCTCGTCGACGACCTCTTCGGCAATCCCGGCCACCCCTACACCCAGGGGCTGATCCGCTCGATCCCGCGCATCGATCTCGACAGCGAGCACAAGACAAGGCTCGAAGCGATCGGCGGCTCGGTGCCGATCCTGATCAATCCGCCGGTCGGCTGCCGCTTCGCCCCGCGCTGCAAGTTTGCCATGAACGTCTGCACCGAGAAGGAGCCGCTGCTGCGCGAGATCGCGCCCGGCCATCGCATGGCCTGTCACCTCGGAGATACGCAGATGGGAGGCACGGCATGACCGAGCCCTTGCTCCGCGTCAGCGGCCTGAAGAAATATTTCCCCGTGCACGGCGGCCTGTTGTCGCGCCAGGTCGGCAGCGTCTATGCGGTCGACGGGGTCTCGTTCTCGGTCAACCGCGGCGAGACGCTCGGCCTCGTCGGCGAATCCGGCTGTGGCAAATCCACCACCGGCCGCTGCGTGCTGCGCCTGATCGAGCCGACCGACGGCGAGGTCGTGTTCGACGGTCAGGACGTGCGCCAGCTCAGCGGCAATGATTTGCGCGCGATGCGGCGGAACATGCAGCTGGTGTTCCAGGATCCGTTCGCCTCGCTCAATCCGCGCATGACGGTCGGCGCCATCCTCGGTGAGGCCCTGATCATCCATAAGCTCGGGTCGTCGGCCAAGGAGCGCGAGGAGCGCGTCGCCAGCCTGCTCGTGAAGGTCGGCCTCAAGGCCGAGCACATGCGCCGCTACCCGCACGAATTCTCGGGCGGCCAACGCCAGCGCATCGTGATCGCGCGGGCGCTCGCGGTCGAGCCGAAGCTGATCGTCTGCGACGAGCCGGTATCCGCGCTCGACGTGTCGATCCAGGCGCAGGTGATCAATCTGCTGGAGGATCTCCAGGCGGAGCTGAACCTCACCTATCTGTTCGTCGCGCACGACCTGTCGGTGGTCGAGCACATCTCCGACCGCGTCGCCGTGATGTATCTCGGCCGGATCGTCGAGCTGGCGAAAGCGAGCGATCTCTACCGCAATCCGCAGCATCCCTACACCAGGGCGCTGTTGTCGGCGGTGCCGGTGCCCGATCCCAAGCTGAAGCGTGAACGCATTCGCCTCAAGGGCGACGTGCCGAGCCCGATGAAGCCGCCATCCGGCTGCCACTTCCACACCCGCTGCCCGATCGCCCAGCCGCGCTGCGCGGAAAGCGCACCCGAGCTGAAGGAAGGGGCGGGCGGGCACTTCGTGGCGTGCCACCTCGCCTGACGTCGCGCGAGGCGGTGCGCCCGTTCATCCGTCCCTGAGCAGGCCGTGCGCCGAAAGGGCCTGCCGGAAAGCCTCCACCGACGTGTGATGATGCGCGCAGAGGCCCGCTTCCCGCGCGCCGGCGACATTTGCCGCGAGGTCGTCGACGAACAGAACGGTCTGCGGCGTCGCCTGTAGCTCCGACAGGCAGAGGCGATAGCAGCGCGGGTCCGGCTTGGCCGCCTTGAGCCGGGCCGACGTGTAGATGCGGGAGCCGAACAGCGGACGCAATTCCGGCAGCAGCGTGTCGATATGGTCGGCGACCAGCGTGGTATTGTTGGTCAGGACGGCAACATCGATGGTCTCATGCAGGCGGTGCGCAATCTCCAGCATCGCGCGATCGACCTTCATCGAACGGCGGCGTGCCTCCACCCACTCATCGAGCGACAGGGAATAGCCGATGCGCTCGCCAAATCCCCGCAAATAGTCGGCGGCATCGAGCGTGCCGGAGTCGCCGAGAAGCTCGAAGCCGCTCTCCCAGATCGCCTTGTAGACGAACTCACTGGTGGTCCCCGCAAGCTCCGCCAGAAACGCGACGCGCCTCCCTCTGTCGTATTCGCAGAGGACATTGTCCATATCAAAGAGGACAAGCTTGATCTCGTCAGGCACGGGAACGCTCCCGGCCGGACCAAAATATCCGGCCGTGCTCAAAGTCATATCCCACCGGAACGCGGGCGACAAATCCGGGCGCAAAGGCCGAACGTTGCGATACTGGTGTCGAGCGTAGCAGCTTCATGGCTACGAGGTGCGGCGGCGGGCCAGTTGATGCAGCACCGTGTCGATGGTCGGGACCGCACCGGTCTCGCGGAGCCAATTGTCGGCCAGCTCCCTCAGTTCGCCCGGCGTCAAGCCGAACTTGCGGCGGAATGCGCGAATGAAGGTGGAATCGCTGCTGAAGCGCATGCCGACGGCGAGGTCGATCAGCCGCGTGTCCTCCGCGGACGGCGATATCAGCTGGCGGAAAGCGAGATTGAGGCGCTGCTCCCTCACATAGTGCGAGAGCCCGCCATCCGCCTCGAACAGCCGATAGAGGGTCGCGCGCGAAATCTGGAAGTGGCGGCACAACTCGTCTGCGGTGAGCGCGTCGGTCTCGAGATTGTCCGCGATGCGGCGCTTGATCATCGCAAGATAAAGATGCCGCTCGGCGCGTTCGACTCCGGCCGCAATGTCGGCGGTCCCGCCGGCGGCCGCGGCAACGATGTCGGCGATCGCTTCGATCGTGGCCTCGGCGCTGCCCGCCTCGGGCTCGGGTGGCAGCGTAAGCGCCGCGTAATGGCTGGCAAGCAGGCGCGTATGAGGATGGTTTGACGGCAGCAAGGTTGCCGTGGCCGAATCCGGATGAGCAAGCCGCGGTGCCAGCATGGCGCGTTGCAGGATGATCGCCATCAGGCGGGTACGACTGCCGCCGCCGCGCAACACGGTCCGGTTCGGCTGCGCCATGTCGATCAGGCAGATGGCGCCGGGCCCCATCGTCACCTCGCGCCGGCCCGAGCTGAACCGCATCTCGCCTTCGACACACAAGGTGATCTGAAAGTGATCCATCGCACCGCGGGCGACGTGTGCAGGCGTCCGGTCGTATTCCTGATCGGTCGCGCGCGTATCGACCAGCAACGCATTGCGGGTCATCATCGTCACGGTGGTGACATGGAAGTCGTCCTCCGTGGTGAGCGGAACGACATCGCAGATGTCGGCCGTCATGGCGCGCAACTGTCTCAGCGCGTCCACCCCGCGCCCCGGGATGTCCGCCGGCATGGTCTCGTTCACGGCCGTCTCGTCTGCATTGCCCCACGATGAGGCCCCACCGCATGGACTCGATCGTCGAAGTCCGGCGGCCCCCCAACATCGCCTCGGGATGTAGCCATTCAGAAATCAGTGCGCAAGCGATGGTGGGCGGGATTTGGCGCGCGCCGATGCGCCGCATGTGCACACCGCGTTAGCCGCGCTTGCCAGCTACGCAGGAAAGGGCGGCGTTCGCTACGTCTGGCAGGATTCGTCACGCGCTCTTCGCGGGCCAGGGCACGACCTGTCCCGACATCACCATACGGTCGCGGCCGCTGTCCTTGGCGGAGTAGAGCGCGCGGTCGGCGCCGGCGACCAGCGTGTTGCAGTCCGGCGCGGTCTGAGATGGAAGGCTTGTCGCAGCGCCGATGCTTGCCGTAACCAGCCGG
Organism: Bradyrhizobium sp. 956_D2_N1_4; assembly: GCF_052076025.1. Taxonomy (NCBI): domain Bacteria; kingdom Pseudomonadati; phylum Pseudomonadota; class Alphaproteobacteria; order Hyphomicrobiales; family Nitrobacteraceae; genus Bradyrhizobium; species Bradyrhizobium sp. 956_D2_N1_4. Next base: position 8,867,454 of record NZ_CP197237.1, read on the forward strand.
GAGGGCGGATTTTGCGTATGCAGCATGGCGAGGTCGTGCAGTGCCTCGCGAATCCCTTCGCCGACTTCGGCGCAACCATCCGGGCCGGTGTTCGGCAACAGAACGGCGAATTCCTCGCCGCCGTAGCGCGCCGCGAGGTCAGCCGGGCGCCTAGCCTGAGCGGACAGGATCCGGCCGAGTGCGCGCAGGCATCCGTCGCCCGCCTGATGTCCGTAATGATCGTTGAATTTCTTGAACTGATCGACGTCGATCAACAGGAGCGAGATCTGCGTGCCGTCGCGCCGGGCGCGCGTCCATTCCTCCGCGAGGCGTTCGTCGAACGCGCGGCGGTTGGCAAGGCCGGTCAGGCCATCGGTGGTCGCGAGCGATGCCAGTTTGTCCTGCAAGTCCTTCTGCTCGGTCATGTCGCGCACGACCGCGACGACACCGTCGACCTCGCCGCTGTCGGAGGCTCGGGTCACGTGCAAGGCCGCCTCGGCCCAGATATCGCCCTTGTCGCGATGGCGCTGGCGATAGACGAACCGCGCTTCCTCGGCCTCGCCGTTCTTCAGCGATGCGATGGCCTGCTCGACCCGCTCCATGTCGTCCGCGTGGATACCGGCCACCGCCGACGTGCCGAGCAGTTCCTCGGGAGACCAGCCGGTGATGCGCGCGCACGAGGGCGAGACGTAGAGCAGCCGGTTATCCAGCCCGATCCGGGATACCATGTCGCTGGATTGCTCGGCGAGCAGGCGGAAATGGGCTTCATTCGCGACCAGGGCCTGCGCCATTCGCTGCCGCTGCCAGAGCTGGCGGACCAGGTAGAAGCCGATCACCGCGATCAGCGCGACGAGGCCGAGCACAAAGGCCGTGCGTGCGGCTGCCGCGCGTCGCCAGGGCGCCAGCACGTCGTCCTGCGACTTGCTCGCCAGCACCATCAGCGGATAGCGGCTGCTGCGCTGGTAGTAGCTCAGCCGCTGCACGCCATCGAGCGGCGACTTGAAATAGTAGACCGCTGCCGCCGGACGGCTTTTCCATTCCCTGAACAGCGGCGCGTTGGAGAGGTCGCGTCCGATGAAGGCGCCGCTCTCGTCGTGGCTGCGCGCCAGCATGATACCGGAGCCGTTGAGCAGCGATGCCGAGCCGTTCGACCCGACGTCGAAGCGCTCGTAGAATTTCGCGAAATAGGCGACGTCGATCGTGAGCAGCGCGACGCCGGCAAAGCTGCCGTCGGGGTGGTTGATCCGGCGTGACGCGGTGATGATCCACTGGCCGCCGGCGCGGCTCTTGATGGGCCGCCCGATCAGCGTGTCCTTCGCCGGGGAATCTCGGTGCTGCCGGAAATATTCGCGATCGCTGTTGTTGAGCTTGGAGAAGTCGACATGCTCGGTCGTGGCAAGCCATCGGCCGGTTTCGTCATAGACGAAGATGCCGCGGATGCGGTCCGATGATTTGCGGGTCGGCAGGTAAGTCTGGAGCTTCGCGATCGTGTCCGGGCCGGTTCCGTCGAGTTCGAGGCGATGGACCAGTCCGACCAGGATCGTATCGGCAAGCTCGAACGTGTCGTCCGCGTGCTGGACCAGGGAATGCGCGAGGTTGGCGACGTCGGTCTCGGCATTCCGGAGATCGGCGTTGTGCGTTTCCCATTCGCGCCAGACACTCAAGCCGAGGATCGCCACGCAGATCAGCACGACGAATCCGCCCGCCCAGAGCGGAAGGCGCGTCTTGCCGAGTTCGCGGTCCGTGACCATCGGCTTGCTCCAAATCGGAGCAAAGCTCTCACTTTGGTCTTAACGGCCTGTTGCACCTTCCGCGATGATTTTGCGCGTCCGTAGTCAGCCGGAGGAGATCGTCGATATTTTGATCGACTCTCATCGCCGGATGTTAACCACGCTGCCGCGGCATGATGTTTCGCGCGGCGTCTGCCGCGTCAGTCCATCAGCGTGAAGCCGACGCGCAGCGTCACCTGGTAGTGGCGGACGGCGCCATTCTCGATGTGACCGCGTGTCTGCACCACCTCGAACCATTTCATTTCGCGAACGGTCTTGGCGGCGCGGCTGATCGCATTCTTGATCGCATCCTCGATGGAGGTCTCGGATGATCCGACCAGCTCCAGGATCTTGTAGACGTGATCCGACTCGGCTGTGGGCATGGTACGTCTCCCTCGTTTGCGTTGCGGCACCACCGCCACCCGCTCCCATTTGAACGGGTACCGGCGTTCCCGGTTCCATCGTCCGCCATGGCCCGCATGCGCCAGCCGAGGTGGAGTGCGCCGCACCCGCCTGCTAAGCGCTGTCCATGGATTCGGCGCGGCGCGACAGGACGATCGGCTCTCTCTGCCTTGGCGTGACGGCGCTTGGCTGGGCGCTGAACTGGCCATTGATGAAGCTGCTGCTCCAGCAATGGCCGCCGCTGTTCGCGCGCGGGCTGGCCGGCGTCTGCGCCTCGCTCATTCTCGGCGCGCTGGCACTGAGTCGGAAGGAATCCTTCGCCGTTCCGCGCGAGGCGATTCCGCGGCTGTTGTTTGCGACCCTCACCAACGTCCTTGCCTGGATGGGGCTCGGCACGGTCGCGATGAAATATGTGACCGTGAGCGAAGGGGCTCTGCTCGCCTATACGATGCCGATCTGGGCCATGCTGTTCGCCTGGCCGGTGCTGGGTACGCGGCCGACCATGCGGGATATTTTGGGTCTCGTCCTCGGTGTCGCCGGCGTCGCGCTGCTCCTCGGCGGCAACGGCTTTGCGTTCGGCGCCGACAAGCTGCTCGGAATTGCGCTCGCGCTGCTCTGCGCCATCCTGTTCGCGCTCGGCAATGTGCTCAACCGCAAGCCGCTGCCGATGCCGCCGCTGGTGGTCGTCGCCTGGCAGGTTGGGCTAGGCTGCGCCACGATGCTGATCCTCGGCATCCTGTTCGAGCATCCCGACATCACCGCGATCACCCCGCTGGGACTCGGCTGCTTCGTCTATATGACGCTGGTGCCGATGGGCGTCTGTTACGTCACCTGGTTCGAGACGTTGCGCCGCCTGCCGCCGACCTCGGCCTCGACCGGCATGCTGATCGTCCCCGTGATCGGCGTCGTCTCCGCCGCGGTCATCCTGGGCGAGCCGCTGGGCCTGCGCGAATGGGCGGCGATGGCGCTCACGCTCGGCGGCGTGACGCTGGCATTGCAGCGGGCCTAGAGGCGTTATTCCGCGGCCTGCGACAGGATGGGCGCCGGCTGCGTCCCGCGCCACAGCAGCCGCAGCAGCAGGACCAGGAGCGCCATCAGGGCGAAGCCGCCCAGGGCGGGCGCGAAATGTTGGTCGGGATCGGCCTTCTGCCCGAATTGCACCGCGAGCCGCCCCGACTGCAACAGCCCATAGGCTCCGGCGAACAGGATCAGCCCGTATATGACGCTCCGCTCGCGCGGGCTCGCCATCCTGGCGAGATCGGGCAGCATCAGGGCCAGACCGATCCCGACCATCGGCAGATCGTAATCATACGCATAGGGGCTGATCATCACGGATACCATCACGGCGGCACCGAGCGTGAAGGCCGGTGAAGCGCCTCGCGCCGCACCGAGAAGGACGGCCAACAAGGCCAGCCCGGCGACGGCCGTCTGTCCCCAGAAGGCGGCGCTTGCGGGAAGGCCGGCCTTGTACAGCGCCGCATAGGTCGAGATCATGCGGAAGAGCGGGTAGAAGCCCTGCTCGAGATAGCCCGCCGATTCCCTGATCGCTCCGAGCCACGCGAACCAGATCTGCCCCCCGAAGAGGAGCGTGCAGAGCAGTGAGCTCGCCAATACGACGGCCGCGGCCGTTCCGAGCGCAATCCAGCGCCGCGTCACCAGCAGATAGACGCCGGCGGCAATCGCCAGGTGCGGCTTGATCACCATGGCGCCGAGCGCGAGGCCGGCCAACAGCTGCCGCCGCTCCACGTTGAGGCAGACCAGCCCGATCAGCGCCCCCGTCAGAAAGCCGTTCTGCCCGCAGCCGATGGTGATCGCCATCGCCGGAAACAGGATCCCCAGCACCTGCGCGAAATTCCGGCCGGCGATCGCCCGGAGCGTCACGAGATAGAGTGCAAGCGTCGCGGCGGTGAACAGGAAATAGCCGACGCCGACCGGCAGGAATGCGAACGGCGCGAGCAGGAGGTCGTATTGCGGCGGATAGGTCCAGGGCATGAAGCCGGTGGCGCCGCCGGCGGCCTCCATCTGCATCTTCAGCAGGGCATCGAAATGATAGACTTGGTCGAGATCGCCGCGCCAGACGTGCTGCGCGACGATATGGAAGGCATCGAAGTCGGCGAGCTCGCGATCCGTCCAGCCGCCGAAGCGTGCGAACCAGAAGGCCTTGAACACGGCGATCGACGCCAGCGCCGCCAGCACGAAGCGGACATAGGCAGTCCGCTTCGACGGCGAGGACTGAACCGCTTCCAGCGTCTCGGCGAACATGAGCGACGACCTTGGACCTGATGGATCGGCGGTTGGACGGGCAGGGCCGCGGATCCCGGCCAAACTGCCATCGGAGGCTTAAGGGACGGTAACGAATGCGGAAGGATTTGGCGCCCGCGCCTCCCTAGCGGAGCTGGAGCGCGCGGAACTGGCCCGGTTAACCGCCGATCTTGCGCCGGGGTGAAGCGATTTCCGGGCGAACCTGGATGCGACGTCGAGATGACCTTTTCGAAATCGCCCGCCCGCACAGATGGCCGTGCTTGCCCGCTCGAAGACAGGCGAGCTAACCTCCGTACATCCTGCCAAGTTCGATGTGCGGTGATGATCGACAGTTGGACGAAGGGCGCTCTGGTCGCGATCGGCCTGTCTGCCGTGCCCGCGCCGGGCGTCGCGCAGGACGATCTTGATGCTGCGCCCGGCACGATGACGCTGCAAGTGACCACCGATCCCTCCATGATCGAGTGCCGCAAGCTTGAGACGGTCAATCCCGCCTTGCTCGCGTTCCTGCCGCTGCGCCGGACTTTCAACGATGACTTTGACGAGCATCCGCTTGCGACAGGTCGCTGGGTGCCGCATTACGCCGGCGGTGCGGCGTGGCCGGAAGCGCGCTATTGGGGCGGTGACGGCTCCGACTTCAAGCGCAAGACCAGCGCCAATGGCGAGCAGCAGATCTACGTCGATCCGCGCTATTCGGGGCGTGCGGGGACGCCGCTTGGGCTTGATCCGTTCAAGGTGAGGGACGGCGTGCTCTCGATCGTCGCCAGCCGCACGCCGCCGGAACTGAAGTCCGTTCTATTCAACAACGAGTACATCTCGGGAATCCTGACCACGCAGGGCACATTCGCGCAGAAGCACGGCTATTTCGAAATCCGCGCCAAGGTGCCGGTCGGCCATGCGGTCTGGCCGGCGTTCTGGATGCTGGCGGACGACGGCGGCTGGCCGCCGGAGGTCGACGTGCTGGAAGGCCGCGGCGAGCGGCCCGGCGATCTCGTGATGACGACGCATTGGCGGATTCCGTCGACCCAGAAGATCCAGTCCTGCGGCTTCGACTATGCGGTCGGCGATGCTTCGAGCACGTTCCATAATTACGGTGTGCTGTGGGAGGAGGATCGCCTGGTCTATTTCATCGACCGCAAGCCGGTCTCCGACATCAAGGTGCCGATCGGCTTCGACGATCCCATGTACATGATCGTCAATCTCGCGATCGGATCGAAATTCTTTCTCGGCGTCGGTCCGGTCGATGCGGAATCGCCACCCACCGTCGCATTCGAGATCGACCGGATTTCCGCCTATCAGATCGATATGGAGCAGGCTCGGAGATAGCGATGTCAGCTGATGTCTCGCGGCGCGATCTTGCGAAGCTCGCGGGGCTCGTCGCGCTTGGTGCAGCGGCGGGTGCCAAGGCTGCAGATAACAAGGCTGCAGAGAACAAGGCTGCAGATAACAAGGCTGCAGATAATGAGACGCCCGCGTCGGCCGATCGCCACGCGCCCGCGCTCTTTCCCAAGGACTTTTTGTGGGGCACGGCGACCTCGTCCTACCAGATCGAGGGCGCCATCGACGAGGACGGCCGCGGCAAATCGATCTGGGACATTTTCAGCCACACGCCCGGCAAGATCGAGGACGGCTCGACCGGCGACCGCGCCAACGAGCACTATCACCGCTACAAGGACGACGTCGCGCTGATTAGGGCGCTCGGGGTCAAGGCCTACCGCTTCTCGATTGCGTGGCCGCGGGTGTTTCCGGATGGATCGGGCCAGCCCAATCCGAAGGGGCTCGATTTCTACAACCGGCTCGTCGACGAGTTGCTCGCGAACGGCATCGAGCCCTATGCGACGCTCTATCATTGGGACCTGCCGCAGGCGCTCCAGGATCGCGTCGGCGGCTGGCAGTCGAGCGACACGTCGCAGGCTTTTGCAGATTACTCCGCCTATGTCGCCGCGCGCCTGACCGATCGCGTCAAAACCATCTTCACCGTGAACGAGGTCGGGCGCTTCGTGAATTTCGGTTATGGCTGGGGCATCGATGCGCCCGGCCTCAAGCTGCCGCTGCAGCAGCTCAACCAGGCCCGGCACCACGTCGCGCTGGCGCATGGCCTCGCCGTGCAGGCGATCCGCGCGTCGGGCCGCGCCGGCACCCGCGTCGGTGCCGCCGAAAACATCGCGGCCTGCGTGCCCGCGATCGCGACGCCGGAAAATATCCGCGCCGCCGAGATAGCAACGCGGGAGCTCAATGCCGGCTTTCTCGGCGTGGTGCTGGAGGGCAAGTACACCGACGGCTTCCTCGCCTATGCCGGCGCGGATGCGCCGAAATTCACCCCTGACGAGTTGAAGATCATCGGCACGCCGAACGATTTCGTCGGGCTCAACATCTACGCGCCGCAATACTACGTCACGGCCTCCGATCGCGCGTCGGGCTTCCGCGTGCTGCCGTTCCCAACCTCGTTCCCGCACATGAACTCGGAATGGCTGCGGGTCGGCCCTGAGGTGATCTACTGGGCCCCGCGTCTCGCCGCAAAAATCTGGAACATCGAGACCATCTATATCAGCGAGAACGGCACCTCGTCCGAGGACAAGATTTCCGCCGACGGCCAGGTCTACGATCTCGACCGCATCATGTTCCTGCGCAATTACCTGACCCAGATGCAGCGTGCGATCGCCGAGGGCGTGCCGATTCGCGGCTATTTCCTGTGGAGCCTGATGGACAATTTCGAGTGGATCTACGGCTACGGCAAGCGCTTCGGCCTCTACCGGGTCGACTTCGAGACCCAAGCGCGCGTGCCGAAGCTGAGCGCGGCGTTCTATCGCGACGTGGTGATGCGGAATGCGATCGGGGTGTGAGCTGGACGCCTAGCCCCCGCTACTCTCCTGACCCACAATAGACCCGCGCCACGGCGCCGTTCGTTTCTCCTTGAAGCGCGCATCGCGGCCGCTCCGTTGCAATCGAAACAAAGATCCCGCGATTGGAAACATTCCCGTAGTGCGGTCCACGCACAGAAAGGTGGTGAATCGAACCAAAGGAATAAGTATGAGCCGTCATTTTGGGCAACGCGCGGTTGTCATCGGAGCGGGGATTGGAGGATTGTCTGCCGCCGGTGCGCTTGCTTCCGCCTTCCAGGAAGTCCTCATTCTCGAACGCGATGTCCTGCCGGCTTCGATCATGTCCCGCGCCGGCGTTCCCCAGGATCGGCATCCGCATCTTCTTCTGGCCGGTGGGCTGCAGGCCCTCGACTCCCTTTTCCCGGGTTTCGCGCAGGATCTTGCCGCCGCCGGTGCAGTTCCCGTGAATGTCTTCAAGGACGTCCAGTACGAGCGGCCAGATGTCGGCGCGCTGCCAAGGCGCGACTGCGGGACGTCGCTGCTGTGTGGCTCGCGGCCGCTGATCGAGCATACGCTGCGCCGAAAGGTGACTGCGATCGCCAATGTCAAAGTGCAATCGCAGAGCCGCGTGACGGAGATTGTGCCGGCTGCAACCCGGCCGATGGTGAAGTTCGAGAACGACGCAGGCGTTGGTGCGGCGATCGAGGCGGATCTCGTGGTGGACGCATCCGGCCGCGGCGCGCCGACGCTCGGCCTGCTCGATGTGCTTGGCTGGGAGCGGCCGCAGGAGACCGTCGTGGGCGTCGACATCAGCTACACCACCGCGGTTCTGCGGCCGGGGCGAACCTCGTTCGACTGGCAAAATCTGGTCACCTTGCCCGATCCCGCCACGTCGGCGACAGCCGGCTTGATCATTCCTCTCGAAGGCGGGCGCTGGTTTACATCGATCTCCCATCACGGCGCGACGAATCGCCCCGGCACGTGGGAGGACTATCTTGCGGCTGCACGCCAATTGAAGACGCCGGCGATCTACAACGCAGTCTACAAGCTCTTGCCACCCGGAGGCCTCCGGCATTTCGTGTTTGACGCGAGCCGCTGGCGGCATTTTGAACGGCTCAAGCGGCTGCCGCGCGGGATTCTCCCCGTGGCGGACTCGCTGTGCCGGTTCAATCCGGTCTACGGGCAGGGCATGACGGTCGCCGCGCGAGAGGCAAAGTTGCTGCGCGAGATCCTGGATCGCGTCGCCGGGGAGGCGGACCCGATCGAGGCCCTCCAGGCTGGGTTCATGTCCGAAGTGGGCGCGCTGCTTCAGGCACCCTGGAACATGGGCGTGAACGCTGACTTCGCCTATCCAACCACACGGGGCCAGCGCCCGGAGCGGTACGAGGAAAGCCGGCAGTTCGAGGCGGCTCTATTCCGGGCCGTCGTGGCCGATCCGGTGGTTCAGCGCGCGTTCTCGGATGTCGTGCAACTCGTCGAGCCGTTCGACCTGATCAATTCGCCCGATATCCGCCAACGAATCGAGGCTCATTCGCTGGCGCAGAATGCGTGACGTTCGATGAAACGAACCGAGGACCCGACGGGTCCTCGATCTTTCGATTTCAGCACGTCGCACGAACGGCCGAGCGCGAACCGCGTCGCCCTACGGATCCAGCTCCGTATCCCAGTAGAGATAGTCCAGCCAGCTATCGTGCAGATAGTTCGGCGGAAACAGGCGGCCGTTGCGGTGGAGCTGGTGCACGGTCGGCGCAAACGCGCTCTGGCGCGGAAACATTTTTGCCTGCGCCGGCGTCAGATTGCCCTTGCGCAGATTGCAGGGCGAGCATGCCGCGACCACGTTCTCCCAGGTGGTCTGGCCGCCTTTGCTGCGCGGGACGATGTGGTCGAAGGTGAGGTCTTCGGGCGAGCCGCAATATTGGCAGGCGAAACGATCGCGCAGGAAGACGTTGAACCGGGTGAACGCGGGATGCGTGGTCGGCTTGACGAAGGATTTGAGCGAGACAACGCTCGGCAGCTGCATTTGCAGCGTGGGACTGTGAACCGCCTGATCGTAATGCGCGACGATGTTGACGCGGTCGAGGAACACTGCCTTGATCGCGTCCTGCCACGACCAGAGAGACAGCGGGTAGTAACTCAGCGGCCGGAAGTCCGCATTCAGCACCAACACCGGCCAACTGCCTTGCGAGACATGTGCGTTCAAGTAACGCTCCCGGCCTCCAATATACGCTGCGAAGCAGCATGTACTGACATACTACATGCAGCGTGACGGGATTGTGAAGCCCGTTGAGCGACTTATTCAGATGCAAGCAATGCGGCGGCGGGGTGGCAAAGCGCTCAAAACCGCCGTGATTTGGGGGGCGCGAACGACGCCGGGGGAGGCAGGGTCGACCCGACAGCGCGTCGCGGCCTCGCCCGCCCAACTATTCCCGCACCCGCTCCAGCTTCTGCAAGCACCGCGTGGCGCGCACCACGGCCGGCATCTCCTGGTCCGGAAAACTCGTCTTCCAGTCGGTGACGCCGACCTCGCCGACATAGATGGCGCCCTTCGAATCTAGCGCGATGCCGTGCGGAGCCAGGAATTTTCCGCTGGCGACACCCGGCCCTTCCTCACCGCCGAGCCGCGCGATGCGTTTGCCTTGCGCGTCCACGATCGACAGCCGCGGGCCGAGATTGGGCACCTTGCGGTTGACGGCGAGGCCCGGGCCGAGCTCGCCGATTACGAATGTCGGGCTCTTGCCGCCACCACAGCAGCACAGTGCGCAGGGACGGTGCAGATTGTTCCACTGCGTCTCGTACTTGCCCTCGCCATTGAACACCTGCACGCGATGGTTCTCGCGGTCGGCGACATAGACAAAACCGTCGGCGTCGGCGGCGATGTTATGCACGATGTTGAACTGGCCGGGGTCGGTGCCGGGCTCGCCCCAGCTCTTGAGCAGCTTGCCGTCCGGCGTGAACTTGTGCACGCGCGCATTGCCATAGCCGTCGGAGACGTAGATCTCGCCCTTCGGCGACAGCGCGGTATGGGTGCAGCGATGGAACGGATCGCCGCTCATGAACGGCGACGGCTTCTCGGGGATGCCGATCGTCAGCAGCACCTTGCCGTCGGTGGTGCATTTGCGCACGGTGTGGTCGCCGTCATCGGTGCAGTAGAGATGGTCGTCGGCATCGATGTGCAGGCCGTGCGCGCGCGAGAACAGGCCTTCGCCCCAGCTCCGGAGGAAATTGCCCTCGCGATCCAGCACCACCATCGGATGGGCCCCGCGGTTGAAGACGTAGACGCGGTCCTTGCTGTCGACGGCGACCGAGGCGACGTCGGTCAGTGTCCAGCCGTCGGGCAGCTTCGCAAAATTGTCGACGACGCGGTAGCGGTGCTCGCCGGTGCCGAGAATGGCAGGCATTTGTTTTTCCTCTTCTTCGTTTCAGCGGCGCGATCGTCTCTACACTGTCATTGCGAGCGCAGCGAAGCAATCCAGACTGTCTTCGCGGAAAGATCCTGGATTGCTTCGCTGCGCTCGCAATGACGAGGCTTAAGCGGCGCCCGCCTCACGCCCCAAAATCCCTTCCTCGATCGCCTTGATCTGGAGCGCGAGATATTTCGAGTTGATCCGGCACTGCGCGAGGCTGCCGGCGATGAACCAGAGGCCGGGCTGCCCGGTGCGCGCATACATGTTGCGCAGCTCCAGGCCGTCGCCAAAGCCCCAGACCGGGCCGACGCGGTCGGCGACGCCGTCGCCGAACAGTTTTCGCACCAGATATTCCTGCGGCTTGTAGCCGGTGGACAGCACGATGAGATCGGTCGCGATCATCGCGCCGTCCTTCATCCGAGCGCCTTCGGCCGTGAAGCTCTCGATGTCCGCGAACTGCCTGAGCCCGATCGCGCCCTCGACGATCAGGTTGGAGCAGCCGACATTGAAATAATAGCCACCGCCGCGGGTGAGGTATTTGAATTGCCAGCCGGTGCCGGCTTCGCCGAAGTCGAGCTTGAATCCGACTTTGCGCAAGCCGTCGAGCAGCTCCTTGTCGAGCTCCTTCGACTGCTCGGTCAGCATCACATGGGTTTTCTTCGCGAGCGGCGTCGGCATCGAGGTCGCGATCAGATCGTTATCCTCGAGCGTGCCTTCATTGTAGGTCGCATAGGCGAGTTGTGCCGACGGCTCGATATTGGTGACCAGCGTCGGCGACCGCTGCACCAGAATCACCTCGGCGCCGCTGGAGCAGAGATCCTGCGCGATGTCGTGGCCGCTGTTGCCGGTGCCGATCACGATGGCGCGCTTGCCTGTCCAGTTCTCGCCGTCCTCGTAGCGGCTCGAATGCAGCAGCGTGCCTTTGAAATTGCTGAGGGTCGGAATATCAGGCACGTTCGCGATGCCGCTGACGCCGGTCGCCATCACAACATGGCGCGGCTGCATGGTGCGCTTGCTGCCGTCGGCGCGGCGCAGCGTGACGGTCCAGCAGCCCTTCGCGTCGTCGTAGGTACCGCCCTCGAATTCGGTGGCGGTCCAGAAATCCAGCTCCATCGCGTCGACATAGGCTTCGAACCAGTTGGCGAGCTTGTCCTTCGGGATGTAGGTCGGCCAGTTCGGCGGGAACGGCATGTAGGGCAAATGATTGACCTGCACCTGGTTATGCAGGGTCAGCGCGTGATAGCGCTTGCGCCAATTGTCGCCGATCCGCGTCTCGCGATCGACGATCAGCGTGTCGATCTTCAATTGCTTCAGCCGTGCTGCAATCGCAATGCCGGCCTGGCCACCGCCGACCACCAGCACGGTGGGATCGCGATTGGCGTAGTCGCGCGCTGCGTTGCGCAAATCGAGCCAGTTCGGCCCGCGGAAATCGCGTGAATAGGCCTGCCCCCGCGGCCGCGACGTGCCGAGCTGCTCCTCGAAGCCTTTGAGCTCATCGAGCGCGGTGAGCAGCGTCCACGCCTTCAGCCGGTCGCCGTCGGCGGTATCGGGCACGAGCCGGACGATGCCGCTGCCGCGACCGATCTCGGTCTCGAAATTGAAGATGACCTCGATATTGCTGGTGCCGGCGCGCGTGACCCAGCGCGGCGCCGCGCGGTTGGGCGCGATCGTGAAGCTGGCCGGCGCCGCCGGTGGCGCGAGCGCCCCCAGCGCTTGGGCAATCCGGTCGTGGCCAGCGATCGTTTGCAGGTTCCAGCTTAGCGCCAGAACATCGCGCCAGAAACTGTCGGTGAGGAAGAGGTGGTCGAGTGCGGCCGGATCAGGCTCGCCGAGCGTGCGCTCGAACTCATCGAGCCAGGCTTGCGCCGAGACGGAAATATCCTTCGTCTTGTCCAGCATGCGCGACCTCGTGGCCGTCTTCGCGGCGTTTCCTCTGAGGTTGACGCTATACCGGTTCGACGGGCCTCGAAAGCGGTTTACCCGAGCAGCGAGAGCATGTGGCCCTGCTCAGGCGGAATACGCCCTTTCAGCGTGTCGAGAAACACCTGCCGCACCGCGTCGGGGCCGCGGCTCTCGACCACGGTCAGGCTTCTCTCCAGCAGCGGCGCAAAGCCGGACCATGCCGCGCCAAAGCGCTGCTCGATACCGCCCGGGCCCCATTCCTTGGCGCGCTTGCGGATCTGTTCGGGCGCGAAGAACCAGCGCGGCTTTGCACCGGGCAGCCCGCCTTCGTCGGGCTCGGTGGCGCGATGCGTCAATCCGACGCGTACGGAGCATTTCATCCGGTCGCCGAAGTGCTGATGCAATCCGGCGCGCAGCGCACTGTTGCCGGCCATGTCAACGAAGGCGACCGGCGCGCCCGATGGCAACGACGCAATGCGGTCATAGGTGACGACCTCGTCATAGCAACCGAGCGACGAGACAAAGTCGACATTGCCGGCGGACGTCAGCCCGATCGCCTTGCGGCCGCGGGTGTGCAGCAGATGGGCGAGGCCGAACGCGGTCTTGCTCGAGGCGCTGGAGAGCAGCACGGTGCGTGCGCCGAAGTCGTCGTTCTCGGCCAGAAAGTCGTCGACCAGGAACGACAGCATGAACAGCGGCCGCAGCAGCGCCTGGTAATCGCCCTTCTGGCCGGTGTAAGCGGGATCGCCGCTGACGCGTGCATAGGCGTTGTAGACCGGCGCCACGCCCTGCCGGTGTGCGGCACCGTCGCGAAGGCCGCGCTTGCTCACGTCGGTCGCCTCGATGACGAGATGCGTCGCCATCGGGAAATAGCCGAACAGGCGCTCGCCCACGGCGATGTTCGGATGCCTGGAGGCGACCACCTCGCCAAAGCCCCATACCGGAATGTTGCCAAAACCGTTCGGCGCGGGAAAGAGCTGCCAGTATTTCAACTCGTCGCCCATCACCGCGTAGGTGATGTTGTTGGCGGTGAAGGCGAAGCGGTCGACCTTGACGAGCAGGGCGTCAGTCGGCAGCGCATCCGCGCCGGGACGCTCGGTCGCGACCACCTTGCACTGGTCGAGGTTATCTTTCGCAACGACGAAGTCGATCGATGTCATGGCTTTGATCCCGGCTTTGTCCGCGCCGGCATTTCATCGTTCACCCATGATCTTTTTGCAACAGCAACATAGTTTAAAACGCCGTTCGCAGCCGTTCGTTACGCGCCGGCGCGTGCGTGACCCGCCCAATAGGGCTCCCGCAGCTTGCGCTTGAAGATCTTTCCCGTCGCCTCGCGCGGCAGCGCGTCGCGGAATTCGACGTCCTTCGGCACCTTGAAATTGGCAAGCCGCTCGCGCAGGAACAACTGGACCGCGGCGGGCGAGAGCGCTGCGCCCGGCTCCGGCTCGACATAGGCGCAGAGCCGCTCGCCAAATTCGGCGTCGGGAATGCCGAACACGGCGCAATCGCGCACGCCGGGCATTCCGATCAGCGCGTTCTCGATCTCAGCGGGATAGATGTTGACGCCGCCGGAGATCACCATGTCGCGCTTGCGGTCGCACAGGAACAGATAGCCGTCCGCGTCGAGATAGCCGACGTCGCCGACGCTGACGAGACCGTCGCGGCCCGCCTCGGCGCGGGCTTCGGCCTTGCCGTGATAGTCGAAATCCGGCACCGAGGCCTGCCGCATGTAGATTTCACCGGGTTCGTTGACGTCGCACGGGCTGCCGTCGGCGCGGAAGATCTTGACGACACCGCCCTCGATGGCGCGGCCGACGGTGCCGGGCTTCTTCAGCGCTTCCTCGGCGGAGTGCCACACCGGAATCCCGGTCTCGGTCGAGCCGAAATATTCGTTGATGACGCCTCCCCACCAATCGATCATCGCCTTCTTCACGTCGGGCGGGCAGGGCGCTGCGCCATGAACGACAAAGCGCAGCGAAGACAAGTCGTAACGTCGCTTCACGTCTTCGGGCAGCCGCAGCAGGCGCACGAACATCGTCGGAACCATGTGCATGTGCGTGACGCGATGGCGCTCGATCAGTTGCAGCAGGTCTTCGGGATCGAAGCGCGGCTCCAGCACGATGGTGCAGCCACTGCGATAGGCCAGCATGCCGTAGGAGTGCGGAGCGGAATGGTACATCGGGCCGTTCATCAGCACGACCTGATCCTCGTTCGGCTTCACGCCATAGGCGATCGCCCCGACGCGCTCGGAGGCCGCGACCTGCTCGGGGCGCATCGGCATGCGCCGCACCCCCTTCGGCATGCCCGTCGTGCCCGACGTGTAGAACATCGGCGCGCTGCGACGTGGCGGCTGGGTGAGTTCCGCCTGGCCGTCACGCCATTTGTCCCAATCGGTCAATCCGTCCGGCACCTTTGTGAGTGCAGCGGGGATGTCGAACGCGCCGGCGATCTCCGGCGGCGTCGGCACGACCATCAGCGCTAGGCCCTCCGACAGGCCGTCGCGAATCTGCGGCAGCAGGTCGGCATGGCAGATCAAAATGTTGGCGCCGCTGTCGGCCAGGATATAGCGGACCTCGGCGGCCTTCAGGTGCCAGTTGATCGGCACCACCGGTCGGCCGAGCGCGGCGGAAGCCGCGACCACCTCGAACAGGGCGAAGTCATTGCGCAGCATCATGGCGACCGGCGTGCCCTCGCGCCCGCCGAGCGCGCTGATCCCTCCTGCGGCCCGCCTGATCCGCGCATGGAGTTCTGCATAATCGATCCTGCGCTCGCCGCTGATGATCATGGGATGTCCTCTACCGGTCATCGAGAATGCCGCCGAACGGCACCCAGCTCTTGCCGTTGAAGCGGCGGAGCTGCAGCTGCTGGAACGGCAGATAGTCGTCCGGACCAGTCGACACGCTCATTCCGGGCAACAGCAGCGGCAGCTTCACCTCTTTCAGCGACGCGGCCTGCTTCAAGATGTTGTCGCGGCTGACATCGTCCTTGCAGGCGTTCAGCACCGTCATCAGCAGCGTGGCATAGTGATAGCCCGCGGCGTAGTTGGAGTTCGAGAGATCCGCGGTCGGCATGTATTGCTTCATGAACGCGAAATATGACTTCACGCCGGGATCGTCGGCCCATTGCGGGTCCATCGTGTCCTTCTGGTTGCTCGACGAGATCAGCCCGACCGCATTGTCCAGTCCCGCCGGCTCCAGGAACGAGATCGAGGAGGCCGAGGTCGGCACGAACAACAGCTCCGGCTTCCAGCCGATCTCGGCTACACCCTTGACCATCTGCGAGGTGAACTTGCCGAGCACCACGCCAAACAGCACGTTGGCGCCTGACGCGTTCAGCGTCGAGAGCTGCGAGCTGATCGTCGGCGCGCTGGTCTCGTAGCTCGCCTCTGCGATGATCATGCTTGCGGCCTTGGGCCCGAGCGCGCGCTTGAAGCCCGCGACATAGTCGCGGCCGAAATCGTCGTTCTGGGACAGGATTGCGATCTTCGCGTCGGGCTTGGCCTGCAAGATATACTTGGCATAGACGACGCCCTCGGATTCGTAGGCCGCCATGCCCGGCATCGTCCAGGGATTCTTCTGCGGATCGGCCCATTTGGTGGCGCCCGAGAGCACGAACAGCTGTGGCACCTTCTTGGCGTTGAGGTAGCGCTGCACGGCGCTGTTGGTGGCGGTGCCGAGCGAGCCGAACATCATCAGCACCTCGTCCTGCTCCACCAGCTTGCGGGTCTGCTCGACCGTCTTCGGCGGCGAGTATGCGTCGTCCAGCGTGATGAACTTGACCTTGCGGCCGTTGATGCCGCCTTCGGCATTGACCTTCTCGAAGAACGCCTCCTGGGTCCGTCCGATCGCGCCGAAGCCGGAGGCAGGGCCGCTATAGGGCAGGGTCTGCCCGATCCGGATCTCGTCCGCACTGGCGCTGCCGGCGGCAAGCGTCAGCAACGACAGGCCTGTCAGCGCGGCTGTCAGCTTCATGATGTCCTCCCGTTTGTCGTGTCAGTCCAATTTTCTTGTCGGACCAAGCCGTCAGGCGCTGGCGCGCATCAGGAAATCCTGCCGGGCCTGATCGAATTCGCCCTTCATCCGGTCGACCAGCTCGGCCACCGGCGGCGCATCCAGGATCTGGCCGATGCCCTGGCCCGAGCCCCAGATGTCGCGCCACGCCTTGGATTTCATGTTGCCGCCGGAGCCGAAATTCATCTTCGTCTTGTCGGCAACCGGGAGATTGTCCGGATCGAGCCCGGCGGCGGCGATCGAGGGGCCGAGATAGTTGCCGTGCACGCCGGTGAACAGGTTGGTGTAGACGATGTCGTGCGCGGCGTGCTGCGTCAGCGCGGCCTTGTAGGCTTCGTCGGCATTGGCTTCCTGTGTCGCGATGAAGCGCGTGCCCATATAGGCGAGGTCAGCGCCCAGCGTCAGCGCGGAGGCAATGCCAAAACCGTCGCTGATCGCGCCCGACAGCAGGATCGCGCCGTCGAACCATTGCTTGACCTCGCGCACCAGCGCGAACGGCGACAGCATGCCGGCATGTCCGCCGGCGCCGGCGCAGACCAGGATCAGTCCGTCGACGCCTTGCTCCGCGGCCTTGCGCGCATGCTTGACGTTGATGACGTCGTGGAACACCAGCCCGCCATAGGAGTGCGCGGCCTCGACGATCTCGGCGGGCGGCCGCAGCGAGGTGATGATGATGGGCGCCCTGTGCTTCACACAGGTTTCCATGTCCTTCATCAGCCGGTCGTTGGAGGCGTGGCAGATCTGGTTGACGGCGTAGGGCGCGACCTTCTTGCCGGGATTGCGCGATTTGTATTCGCCGAGCTCGTCCTCGATGCGGCTCAGCCATTCGTCGAGCTTTTCCACCGGACGGGCGTTGAGCGCCGGAAACGAGCCGACGACACCGGCCTTGCATTGGGCGATCACCAGCTCCGGCCCGGAGACGATGAAAAGGGGCGAGCCGACCACGGGCAGCTCCAGATTGTTCTTGAGCAGAGCGGGCAGTGCCATCCGATCCTCCTGACGACGCGCGTCAACGGCCTGCCGGCCGATTGTGAGCGCTTCCATGTCGATTGTCGCGCCGGCGGGGTGTCCGCCGTCCAGCGCTTTGATCCCACTATAGGGTTGGACGGTGGGCAGCGGATCGTTCAATATTGAACAAGCCTATCATCAGATTTGTACGGAGCCGGCGGTGGATTGGGATCTCTGCAAGACCTTCGTCGCGGTCGCCGACACCGGCAGCTTCACCGCTGCGGCAAAACGTCTGCATGCCAGTCATCCGACCGTCAGCCGCAAGATCGCGGCGCTGGAGGCACAGCTCGGCACCAAGCTGCTGGCACGGGCCGCCGATGGCTTCGTGCTCACCGCCGATGGACGTACGCTGCGAGAGCACGCGGAGGCGATGGCCGTTGCCGCACTCCGGGCCGAAGCCGCCGTTGGCGCCGGCGGGCGCAAGGCGCGCGGCACGGTCAAGCTGTCGATCGGCGCGACGCTGGCCTCGCACTGGCTGATGCCGCGGCTGCGATCGTTTCTCGGCGCGCATGACCACATTCGGCTCGAGATCATCACCCATCCGTTTCCAGCCAGCGTGCGGCGGCGGGAGGCCGACGTCGTGCTGCGACCGGTCGATAGCGGCGAGGAAAATCTGGTCGGTCGCAGGGTCGGCCGCCTCGGCACCGGCTTCTATGCCTCGCGCGACTATGCCGCGGGCCGGTCCATGCCGGAGCGGAGCGGCGAGTGGAAGGGGCACAGCGTCATCGGCTTCGCCGATCAGGATTCGAATGCGCAGCTGGCGCGCTGGAGCGATGCGATCACCCGGCAAGGCACCATGGTGATGCGCTGCTCGTCGCAGGGCGACATGCTGGCGGCGGCGCGCGCGGGAATTGGCATCTCCGCGCTGTCCTGCTTCGTCGCGGAAAGCTATCCGGACCTCGTGCGCGTCGCGCCGCAGAAACTTGTCAGCGTCGCCGATCTCTGGCTGCTCGCCCATCCCGATCTGGTCGAGTTGTCTGCGGTGCGCGCCGTCATCGATTTCGTCGCGGAATGCGCCCGTGCCGATCGCGAGCGGCTGCGGGGCTAGGGGGCCTGGTGCCCCGGACGCAGCGCAGCACGCAGTGATGCGCTGCTGAGCCGGGGCCCATGCTCCAACTCGCCAAGTCCATGGGTCCCGGCTCTGCGGTGCGTCACTTCGTGCCGCACCGCGTCCGGGACACGACTTATCTAGTCGTCAGGCCTGACCTGCGATCACACCTTCGCGCTTCTTGATCACGCGATAATAGCTCCACCACAGATGCGCGGCCGCGCCGCGCAGGGGACGCCAGGGTTCGGCGAGCGGCGCCATCTGCTTCTCCGTCGGCCGCGCCTGAAGGCCCAGGCCAACTTTGATCCCCTCCTGCACGGCGATGTCGCCGGCCGGCCAGGCATCGCCGTGCCCGAGGCAGAACAGCAGATAGACGTCGGCGGTCCATGGCCCGATGCCGGGCAGCGCGATCAGCGTATGGTGCGCGGCCTCGGCGTCTTCCTCGGCAAGCACATCGAGGTTCAGCCGCTGCGCATTGATCTCGCGCGCGAGATGTTTCAGCGTCTTGATCTTGGCGGCGGACAGGCCGAGCCGTCCCAGCCGGTCGGTGCGGGCGCGGCTCACGGCCTCATGGTCGAACGGATCGAACGCGGCCGACAGCCGCCCCCAGATCGCTGCGGCGCTCGCGGTCGAAAGCTGCTGCCCGCAAACGATATGGGCGAGCCCCGTGAAACCCGGCTCACGCCGCCGCAAGGCGGGCATGCCGGCGATCTCGAGCACGGGCTTGAGGCGCGGGTCGCGCTTGATCAGCGCGTGGACGGCGTCTTCGAGATCGGACTGGGTTTCGAGGTGGATGGTCATTTGGGTCGGCAAACTCTCTCCGGCGTCATGGCCGGGCTTGACCCGGCCATCCACGTCTCTCTAACCACACGACATGTCTAGCATGGGTGACAGTGTTCGTATCTGTCCACGACTTGACACGATCGCTGTATCGCACCGAAGAACGTGGATGGCCGGGACATAGGCGAGCGGAAGCGACGCCGTCCCTTCGGACGGCTATGCCCGGCCATGACGAGTTTCACCGAATGGCGCCACCCGTTTTCCGATTTGCCCCCAGCCCGAATGGCCTCTTGCATCTCGGCCACGCCTATTCGGCGCTGCTCAACTTCGACCGTGCGCGCGAGACCGGCGGGCGGCTGTTGCTGCGGATCGAGGACATCGACGCGACGCGCTGTCGGCCGGAATATGAGGTGGCGATCTACGAAGACCTCGCCTGGCTCGGCATCGCCTGGGAGATGCCGGTGCGGCGGCAGTCGGAGCATCTCGCCGTTTATCGCGCCGCGCTCGAGAAACTCTCGGCACTTGGTCTCGTCTATCCCGCGTTCGAAAGTCGCGCGGAGATCGCCAGGCTCGTGGCCGCGCGCGGGGCCGCCGGGCCATGGCCTCGCGATCCCGATGGCGCACCGCTTTATCCGGGTGACGCCAGATCGCTGTCGGTCGGCGAGCGCGACCGGCTCATTGCATCTGGCGTGCCTTACGCGCTCCGGCTCGACATGGCGGTCGCCTGCCGACGCGTTGCCGGCCTGAGGTGGACTGAGCTGGGCGTGGGCCCCGACGGCGAGCAAGGTACCGTCCCCGCGCGGCCCGAGGCCTGGGGCGACGTTATCCTGGCCCGCAAGGAGACGCCGACCAGCTACCATCTGTCCGTCGTCGTCGACGACGCGCTTCAGGGCATCAGCGAGGTCGTGCGGGGGCAGGACCTGTTTCACGCCACCTCGGTTCACCGCTTGCTCCAGGTCCTGCTCGATCTGCCGGAACCCGCCTATCGCCACCACGCCCTGATTCTGGACGAGGCGGGCCGGAAGTTGTCGAAATCGGACCGCTCGACCGGCCTGCGCGAGCTGCGCGCTGCCGGCGCCACGCCCGCCGGCATCCGCCGGTTGGTGGGATTAGGTTAAGTTTCTCTGGGGGTTAGCAAAACGCCGCCGTGACTCCGGGGGTTCCCCCGTGCGATGCTTGCTTGAGAGCCTGGGGATCGAAGGGGACCCTTCGAAGGGATTCATGGCGGCGAAAACGCGCTCAGCGCGCACCACGCGAACGTCCAGGCGACCGCCTCGGAAGCGGTCCGGGGCGACCGGCCGGTTGCGCAAGCGCAGCGCCAAGGCCGTGGCGCCGGACGTGGTCCAGGCCGCGCTCGCCGCCTTCGCCCATGAGGTCCGTACCCCCCTGACCGGTATTCTCGCGATCAGCGACCTGCTCGCCACCTCCGATCTCGGCGAGCGCGAGCGGCGCTGGGCCGACACCATCAAGGCCGGTGCCGAGCATCTGGCGAGCCTTGCCACCCTGTTCGTCGATGCTGCCCGAACCGGCAAGGGGGCGGGCAAGGGTGGAAGTGCCTTGCGGCAGGATTTGTTCGATCTGCGCGCGCTCGCCCGCAGCGCCGGCGATTCGCTCGCCGGACGCGCCGCGGCCAAGGGCCTCCAGGCCCAGGTCGATATCTCCGAGAAGCTGCCGGGGCTGGTGGTCGGCGATTCCGTCCGCCTGCGCGCCGCGCTCGAGAACCTGATCGACAATGCCGTCAAATTCACCGAGCAGGGCGGTGTCGCGCTCGCGGTCGCGCCTTGGCGTCCCGCCAAAGGCAAGGCCAGAGACAAGGCGAAGGGCAAGGTCGGCGTCGCCTTCGCGGTGTCCGACAGCGGCATCGGCCTGACCATGGCCGAGATCAAGCGGCTGTTCCGCCCCTTCACCCAGGCCAATGTCACCATCGCCTCGCGCTTCGGCGGCGCCGGCTTGGGCCTTTCCTCGGTCAAGCAACTGGCGCGCGCGATGGGCGGGGACATCACGGTCGCCCCGCGGCGCGGCGGCGGCGCCACCTTCACGTTGACGATGTCGCTCGACGCGACGGAATCGCGCAAGTCCCGCAAGTCGAAGGGCGAAGCCGAGGCGGATGCGATGGCCGCGCTGCGCGTGCTCAGCGTCGAGGACAATCCGTTCGGCCGCGTCGTGCTCAACACCATCCTGACCGAGCTCGGCCACCATGCCGAGTTCATCGGGCGCGGCGAGGACGCGGTGAACCGGCTCGCTCAGGGCGCGTTCGATGCGGTGCTGATGGACATGGTGCTGCCTGGCATCGACGGCGTCGAGGCCATCAGGCGGATCCGGACCATGCCGGCGCCGCTGGCTCAGATCCCCATCATCGGCGTGTCCGGCCGTGGCGAGGACGAGGCGGCCTCGCGCGAGGCCGGCGCCGACGCCTTCCTGGTCAAGCCTGTGTCTCCGCGCGCTTTAGCGACTGCGCTGCTTGAAGCGAAACGCCGTGAGGAAGCCGCGACTTGATGATCGCGGCGTTGAGCTCGCCGCCGTAGACGAAGATCGCGGCGATGAAATACAGGAACACCAGCGCGATGATCACCGAGGCGAGCCCCGCATACATCGTCACGTAGTTGTTGGCGAAGCGCGCCAGATATTGGCCGAACACGATGCCCGAGATCAGCGACGCCACGATGGTGAAGACGATGCCGGGCAGGATCTGGAGGAAGGCGCGCCGTCCCGCTGGCAGCCAGGCATGCAGGATGATCAGCGCCACCACCAGCGCACCCACGGTGATGCCGTAGCGCAGCCAGGTGAGGATGCTCTCGTTGGACTCGACGAACAGCGGGATATGGCGCCGCGCCGCCTCGATGAAGAGCGGGCCAAGCACGATCAGGAACGCCATCGCGAGCGCGGTGAAGGCCGCGACCAGCGTGTAGCCGATCGATTCAAGGCGCAGCCAGTACCAGCGCCGCATCTCCACCACCGCATAGGCGCGGTTCAGCGCGACGCGGAGCGCCTCGACGCCGTTGGAGGCGAAATACACCGACAGCGCTGCGCCGATCGTCAGCACGCCGGTGCGGGTCGTGGTCAAAACGTCGTGGACTTCCCCCGAGATCGAATCGGCGACCTGCTTCGGCCAGACCTGAAGCATCAGGCTTGCGGCCTGATCGGCAAGTTCCTTGGAGCCGAAGAAGCCGGCGAGCGAGGTCAGCACGATCAGGAACGGGAACAGCGCCATCAGCGTCGACAGCGCGATATGGCTCGCGATCGCCCAGCCGTCGTCGGCGAGGAAGGTGTAGAAGGCGTCTTCCACGACGACGTAGATGGTGCGGATTGCCCTCACGCGCCCACCTACACGACAGATGCCGCTCGCTCGCCCCGTGCGCGGGGAGAGGCGAAAAAGCCGGGCAATTGGCGCAGACCAGAAATCATCGCACTACCATCTGATATTATTGACCTAAAAGCCAGATCGCGAAGCGCCCCCGTCGTCATTCCGGGCTCGATGCTTCGCATCGCCCCGGAATGACGGCGGCGGCTGCCGCGGCACCATGGCGCATCCGCAAGCACGGTGTTATCTACCCCAAATGGCATCTCTCCTGAGTACTTTCATCCTGCCGGTAGCGGCCGGCGCCGTGGCGGTGGTGCTGCTGCTCGGTCTCGTCAACATGATGCGCGGCGGCTCGCCAAACACCTCGCAGAAGCTGATGCGCTGGCGCGTGCTGCTTCAGTTCGTGGCGATCGTGATTGCCATGCTCGCAGTCTGGGCGATGGGGCGTTAAAAATGGTCACGCTGAATCGCATCTATACGAAGACCGGTGACGACGGCACGACGGCGCTCGGAACGGGTGAGCGCCGTCCGAAATATGATCTGCGCATCGAAGCCTATGGCACCGTGGACGAGACCAATGCCGCGATCGGCGTTGTCAGGCTTCACACCCATGACATGCCCGAGTTCGACGCGATGCTCGGCCGCATCCAGAACGATCTGTTCGACCTCGGCGCGGACCTCGCAGTGCCCGAGCGTGAAGGCAAGGCCGAGCGGCTGCGGGTGGTGGCAAGCCAGGTCGAGCGGCTCGAGCGCGACATCGACGCGCTCAACGACAAGCTGGCGCCGCTCACCTCCTTCGTGCTGCCGGGCGGCACGCCGGCCGCCGCCTACCTCCACGTTGCCCGTACGATTTGCCGCAGGGCGGAACGCGTGATGGTGGAACTGGCGGCCCGGCCCGGCGAGCCCGTGGGCGCCGCTGGCATCCAGTATATGAACCGCCTGTCCGACTTCCTGTTCGTCGCCAGCCGTGCCGCCAACCATAACGGCGCCGGCGACGTGCTCTGGGTTCCGGGCCAGAATCGCTGACCCATTGAGGTCGATATTTCTAAGGTCTAAAATTTGGCCCTGTCGCGCGTTGACCGGGCCGGATCAGGCCTTTAGGTTCCGCGCCAGTTGATAACCCCCCTCCCAAATTGAGTGAAAGAGGATCGATGAAGGTCTTGGTGCCGGTAAAGCGGGTGGTTGATTACAACGTCAAGGTCCGCGTCAAGGGCGATGGATCGGGCGTTGAACTCGCCAACGTGAAGATGTCGATGAACCCGTTCGACGAAATCGCGGTCGAGGAAGCGTTGCGCCTGAAGGAAGGCGGCAAGGCCACCGAGGTCGTCGTGGTTTCCATTGGACCGGCGCAGGCCTCGGAGACGATCCGCACCGGTCTCGCCATGGGCGCCGACCGCGGCATCCTGGTGAAGGTCGAGGGCATCGTCGAGCCGCTCGCGGTCGCGAAGATTCTGAAGAAGATCGCCGACGAAGAGCAGCCCGGCCTGATCATCCTCGGCAAGCAGGCGATCGACGACGACAGCAACCAGACCGGTCAGATGCTGGCCGCGCTGCTCGGCTGGTCGCAGGCGACGTTTGCTTCGAAGCTCGAGGTCGAAGGCTCTGACTTCAAGGTCACCCGCGAAGTCGACGGCGGTCTGCAGACCGTCAAGCTGAAGGGACCGGCAATCGTCACCACGGATCTCCGTCTCAACGAGCCGCGCTATGCCTCGCTGCCCAACATCATGAAGGCCAAGAAGAAGCCGATCGCGGAGAAGACCGTTGCCGATTACGGCGTCGACGTCGCCGCGCGTCTCGAGGTTCTCAAGACGACGGAGCCGGCGGGCCGCAAGGCGGGCGTCAAGGTCAAGGACGTCGCCGAGCTGGTGTCGAAACTCAAGAACGAAGCCGGGGTGCTCTGATGACGACGCTTCTGATTGCCGAACACGACAATGCGTCGCTGAAGGACGCGACCAACAAGGCCCTGACCGCGGCTGCCGCACTCGGCGCGGATGTCGACGTGCTGGTGGCCGGCCAGAACGCCAAGGCTGCGGCGGATGCTGCCGCCAAGCTTGCCGGCGTAAAGAAGGTGCTGCTTGCCGAGGGCGAGACTTACGCCCACGATCTCGCCGAGCCGCTCGCCGCGCTGATCGTCTCGCTGGCTTCCGGCTATGACGCGATCGTCGCCCCCGCGACCTCGCGCTTCAAGAACGTGATGCCGCGTGTCGCAGCCCTGCTCGACGTCATGCAGGTCTCCGAGATCACCAAGGTGGTCGCCCCCGACACCTATGAGCGCCCGATCTATGCCGGCAACGCCATCCAGACGGTGAAGTCGAAGGACGCCAAGAAGGTCATCACGGTGCGCACGTCGACCTTCGCGGCGGCGGGTGAAGGCGGCAGCGCCGCCGTCGAGAACGTCGCTGCGGCGGCCGATCCGGGCCTGTCGTCATTCGTCGGCGAGGAAGTCGCCAAGAGCGACCGCCCCGAGCTGACCTCGGCCAAGATCATCGTCTCCGGTGGCCGTGCCATGCAGAGCCGCGAGAACTTCGCCAAGTACATCGAGCCGCTCGCCGACAAGCTCGGTGCCGGCGTCGGTGCCTCGCGCGCGGCGGTGGATGCCGGCTATGCGCCGAACGACTGGCAGGTCGGCCAGACCGGCAAGGTGGTGGCCCCCGAGCTCTATGTCGCGGTGGGCATTTCCGGCGCGATCCAGCATCTGGCCGGCATGAAGGACTCCAAGGTGATCGTCGCGATCAACAAGGACGAGGACGCGCCGATCTTCCAGGTCGCCGATTACGGCCTGGTCGCCGACCTCTACCAGGCGGTTCCTGAGCTCACCGAAGCGCTCGCCAAGCTCGGCAAGTAAAAACGCGCTAAAAACACCGGCCGGAGTGGTACACTCCGGCCGGTTTTTCTTTTTCAAGGCGTTTTCTTTGGCGTGGGGCACGCCGGGGAAGCGATCCAATCTAGGTTTCGAGCCAGGATTCTGATCTAATCGAGTTTCTGATTAAATCGGACCTCCCGGCTCGGGGGATGAGGCAGGCGCGATCTGCGCGCCGTTCCGGTGGATGACATTATGGCGGCAGTGATCAAGAAGGTCGGCGTGATCGGCGCGGGTCAGATGGGCAATGGCATCGCGCATGTCGCGGCGCTGGCCGGTTTCGACGTGGTGCTCAACGACGTCTCGGCCGACCGGCTCAAGTCGGGCATGGCCACCATCAACGGTAATCTGGCGCGCCAGGTCTCCAAGAAGGCCGTCAGCGAGGACGACAAGACCAAGGCGATGGCCCGCATCAAGCTCGCCGAGAAGCTCGACGACCTCGCCGATTGCGACCTCGTGATCGAGACCGCGGTCGAGAAGGAAGAGGTCAAGCGCAAGATCTTCCACGAGCTCTGCGCGGTGCTGAAGCCGGAGGCGATTGTCGCCTCCGATACCTCCTCGATCTCGATCACGCGGCTTGCCGCGGCCACCGACCGGCCCGAGCGCTTCATCGGCATTCACTTCATGAATCCGGTGCCGCTGATGGAGCTGGTCGAGCTGATCCGCGGCATCGCCACCGACGACCAGACCTTCGAGGCGTCCAAGGAATTCGTCTCCAAGCTCGGCAAGCAGGTCGCGGTCTCCGAGGATTTCCCGGCCTTCATCGTCAACCGCATCCTGCTGCCGATGATCAACGAGGCGATCTACACGCTGTATGAAGGCGTCGGCAATGTCGAGGCCATCGACGCGGCGATGAAGCTTGGCGCGCATCATCCGATGGGCCCGCTCGAGCTCGCCGATTTCATCGGCCTCGATACCTGCCTGTCGATCATGCAGGTGCTGCACGAGGGCCTCGCCGATTCCAAATATCGCCCGTGCCCGCTGCTGGTGAAATACGTCGAGGCCGGCTGGCTCGGTCGCAAGACCCAGCGCGGCTTCTACGACTACCGCGGCGCCAAGCCGGTTCCGACGCGCTGATCCAATTTCCGATGCCGTAGGGTGGGCAAAGGCGCAAAGCGCCGTGCCCACCATCTCTCCAATTATGCGGTGGAAATTGGTGGGCACGCTTCCGCCTTCGCTCTTCGAGCTACGGCGGACAAGCCGCTTTGCCCACCCTACGGCGCTCTCGCCCTCAGGCCGTGCATCCGCACCGTGACAATTCATGTCGCGTTAACCGCTCGCCCCTAGGCTGCGCCCGGTAAGAGGGTTTGCGTAATGGACATGATGGCGATGGTCAGCACCATGCTGGCCGCTCAGCAAGGCGCGCTACAGTCGAATATCTCGGCGACGCTGATGAAGCAGAACGCGGATATGGAGAAATCCACCGTCCTGACGCTGCTCGGCGCCGGTCAGCCTTCGCTCGCCAATGTCGGCGCCGGCGTCGGCGGCAACCTAAACGTCACGGCTTAGTACACACCGCCTAGAGCGACGCGGCGGCCTTGCCCGTCGCAGCCCGGATCAGCTTGAGCGCGTCCTCGCTCGCCCATTCCGCCGGCCCCGCGATCGTCGCGATCTCGCAGCCCTGTGGGTCGACCAGCACCGAGGTCGGCATGCCCAGGGCCCGGCCTATGGCTTTAAGATCCTGGAAAACCTTGGCTTTCTGATCGCTAAAATAGCCGAGCCGGGTCAGATTGGCCTCTTTCAGGAACGTCTTGGGCTTCTCGGCGTCGCGGGTGTCGATGTTGATCGCCACCACCTCGAAATTCGGGCCCGAAAGCTTGCCCTGGAGCTCGTCCAGCGCCGGCATTTCCTTGCGGCAGGGCACGCACCAGGTGGCCCAGAGATTGACCAGCAGCGTCTTGCCGCGGAAATCGGACAGCTTCTTCGGCTTGCCGTCGGCGTCCTCGAAGACCAGGTCGGGCAGTTTTAGCGGCGCGCTCGCCATGGTCAGGGCGGCCAATTCGCCATGGGCGAGGGGGGCGATTTTCTGCGCCGTTGCCACCGCGGCCCGGCAGGCCGGATCGCCTGAGGACGCCCGGTTCAGGCCCAGCCCGTACAGCGCGGCGAAGCCGGCCAGCCCACCGATCGCCACGGTGGCGATGACGAGGGGGATCCGGCGCGTGGCGGAGGGCGTCTTGTCGAGCATATCGTTTGTCATCCGGTCGCAGATATGGCTATCAGGGGCCTCTTAATACGGCTGGCTCCGGCCAGCAAACGTGCGGCAGCAGCGGCAAGCAAGGCGTGAGCAGGGGATCATGAGCAACAAGATGTGGGGCGGCCGGTTCTCGGAACGTCCCGATGAGATCATGGAAGAGATCAACGTCTCCATCGACGTCGATCGTCACCTCTTCGCCCAGGACATTGCCGCATCCAAGGCGCACGCCGCGATGCTTGCCGCGCAGGGCATCATCACGGGCTCTGATGCGAAAAATATCGGCAAGGGTCTAGACACGATTTTGTCAGAGATCGGCAAGGGCGGCTTCACGTTCAAGCGTGCCCTCGAAGATATCCATATGAACGTCGAGAGCCGCCTGTCCGAGCTGATCGGCCCCGCCGCCGGCCGGCTGCACACCGCGCGTTCGCGCAACGACCAGGTTGCGACCGATTTCCGTCTCTATGTCCGCGACGTTCTCGACGAGACCGATGCAGCGCTCGCCGCGTTCCAGGCCGCGCTCGTCAATCGCGCGCTCGAACATGCCGCGACCGTCATGCCCGGCTTCACGCATCTGCAGACCGCGCAGCCCGTGACCTTCGGCCATCATCTGCTCGCCTATGTCGAGATGGCGGCGCGCGACCGCGGCCGTTTCCAGGACGCCCGCAAGCGGCTCAATGAATCGCCGCTCGGCGCCGCCGCGCTCGCCGGCACCTCGTTCCCGATCGACCGCCACGCCACCGCGAAGGCGCTCGGTTTCGACCGCCCGATGGCGAACTCGCTCGATGCGGTCTCCGATCGCGACTTCGTGCTGGAGACGCTGTCGGCAGCCTCGATCTGCGCCGTGCACATGTCGCGCTTTGCCGAAGAGATCGTGATCTGGACCTCGCCGCTGGTCGGTCTCATCCGCCTCAGCGACAAGTTCACCACGGGATCCTCGATCATGCCGCAGAAGCGCAACCCGGATGCCGCCGAGCTCGTGCGCGCCAAGACCGGCCGCGTCATCGGCGCGCTCAACGGCCTCCTGATCGTGATGAAGGGCCTGCCGCTCGCCTATCAAAAGGACATGCAGGAGGACAAGCAGGGCGCGATGGAGGGCTTTGCTGCCCTGTCGCTCGCGATCCGCGCCATGACCGGCATGGTCCGCGATCTCGTGCCCGACGAAGCGAAGATGAGGGCGGCGGCGGGCGAGGGCTATGCCACCGCGACCGACCTTGCCGACTGGCTGGTGCGGACGCTGAAGATGCCGTTCCGCGACGCCCACCACGTCACCGGCCGTATCGTGGCGAAGGCCGCCGAGGGCGGCGTGGCGCTGCACGAGCTGCCGCTGAAGGAGATGCAGGCGATCGAGCCAAAGATCACCAAGGACGTGCTCGGCGTGCTCTCGGTCGAATCGTCGGTGAAGAGCCGGACCAGCTTCGGCGGCACCGCGCCGAAGAACGTGGCGTCGCAGGCCAAGGCCTGGGCGAAGCGGCTGGAAAAAGAGCGAAAATTGGGCTGAGGGCAAAATTTCGCTTATGTTTCATGGTCATCCGGCTCTCGCCAGAGCGCGCCAATCTCTGTATGGTGCGGCCCGCGTAGTGGGGATTTCGTCGTGACGTCAAAGTTTCGCCCGGCCGGCTCGGGGTGGGCCATCATTGTCTTGAGCCTGACGGCGCTCGCGCTTGCCGGCTGCGGCCGCAAGGGCCCGCTGGATCTGCCGCCGACCGCCTCCAGTGCATCCACGGCCAATGTCGCAGCTCCGACCGACACCGAGACCGAAGCCCAGAGGACGCCGAGCGTGTTCAATCCCGGCTACGGTGCGGACGCAGCGCCTGCCGCCGCCAAGGGCAAGAAGAAATCGTTTATCCTCGACCCGCTCCTGGACGAACCTCCCGGCAAAAAATGAGCCGGGATAGCTGAGCCGACGCCATGAACCATTTCGACTATCGCAACGGCGTCCTGCACGCCGAGGCCGTGAACCTGTCCGAGCTGGCCGCAACCGTCGGTACGCCGTTCTATTGCTATTCGACCGCGACGCTCGAGCGGCACTACCGCGTCTTCGCCGACGCCTTCGCCGGCGAGAAGGTGCTGGTCTGCTACGCCATGAAGGCGAATTCCAACCAGTCGGTGCTGCGCACGCTGGCCAAGCTCGGGGCCGGCGCCGACGTGGTCTCCGGCGGCGAATTGAAGCGTGCGCTGGCCGCCGGCATTCCCGCCAGCAAGATCCTGTTCTCCGGCGTCGGCAAGACCGAGGCCGAGCTGCGCGCCGCGCTCGCCGCCGACATCCTCTGCCTCAACGTCGAATCCGAGCCCGAGCTCGAGCTGTTGTCGCGGCTTGCGACCGAGATGGGCAAGACCGCGCGCATCTCCGTGCGCGTCAATCCCGACGTCGATGCCGGCACGCACGCCAAGATCTCGACCGGCAAGTCCGAGAACAAGTTCGGCATTCCGATCGCCTATGCCCGCGAGGTCTATGCACGCGCTGCAAAACTTCCGGGCATCGAGGTCACAGGCACCGACGTGCATATCGGCAGCCAGATCACCGATCTCTCCAAGATGGAGACCGCGTTCCGCATCCTCTCCGAATTCGTGCAGACGCTGCGCAGCGACGGTCACAACATCAGCCACGTCGATTTCGGCGGCGGCCTCGGCATTCCCTATTACATGGACCGCGAGGCGCCGCCGGCGCCCGACGCCTATGCCGCCATGGTCAAGCGCGTCAGCCACAATCTCGGCTGCACGCTGATGTTCGAGCCGGGCCGCATGATCGTCGGCAATGCCGGCATCCTGGTCGCCAGGGTGATCTACGTGAAGCACGGCGACGGCAAGAATTTCGTCATCATCGACGCCGCCATGAACGATTTGATCCGCCCGACGCTGTACGAGGCGCATCACGACATTCTGCCGGTGACGCAGCCGGCCGCGGGCGCCGCCACGATCATGGCCGACGTCGTCGGCCCGGTCTGCGAGACCGGCGACTATCTCGCACTGGATCGCACGCTGCCGACGCCGAAGCCTGGCGATCTCATCGCCATCATGACCGCGGGCGCCTATGGCGCGGTGCAGGCCGGCACCTACAACACGCGGCCGCTGGTTCCGGAAGTGCTGGTAAAGGGCGATCAATACGCCGTCGTGCGCCCGCGCATCGAGGTCGAGCAGCTGATCGCGATGGACACGCCGGCGCCGTGGCTGTGAGGGATTGAGGGGCGGTAAGGCCGCGCCTCATCCTCGCTGTCGTCCCCGCCTAGTGCGCAATTGCGCACGAGGGGCGGGGACCCATAACCACAAGAAGTGGTTGTTTGGCTGAGCTGTAACTCCGAGTCCCCGTAACCACATCCGCCTGTGGTTATGGGTCCCGGGCTCGCGCCTCGCACGCCCCGGGACGACGAGCGTGCGGGGCGGCTACTTCCCCGCCAATCCACCCTTCGTTCCGCCGACCACAACTCCCGCCTTCTTCTCGATCGGCTTGATCGCCGCGGTGAAGTCGGACTCGGCGCCTTCCGCGCTGATCACGGTCTCCCATAGCCGTCCGACCGCGTCCGCGACCTCCATCGACAGGCCGAGCGACTTCATCTCCTCCAGCGCCAGCCGCACGTCCTTCACCATCAATCCGGTGGCGAAGCCGAAGTCGAAGGTCCGAGGCAGCACCGAGCGCGGAAACTTGTCGCGGCTCGCGGTGTTCATGCCGGAGCCGGCATTGATGACGTCGATCATCACGGCGGGATCGAGCCCCGCCTTGACGCCCATCACCACCGCTTCCGAGGTCGCCACGATCGCGGTCGCCGACAGGAAATTGTTGGCGAGCTTCATGGTCTGTGCCGCGCCCGGCTTCTCGCCGATGAAGAACACTTTTCCGATCACGTCGAGCGCGGGCTTGAGCAGCTCGAACTCGGCTTTGGGCCCCGAGACCATTACCGCCAGCGTGCCCTTCTCGGCGCCGCCGACGCCGCCGGAGACGGGGCAGTCGATCTGCACGATGTCGCGTTTCGCCAGCAGGCCGTGGATCTTCGCCGCCATCATCGAGCCGACGGTGGAGAGATCGATGAAGCGCCTGGCGCGGCTCCCTTCGATCACACCGTTCGCACCCGTCGCGACCTCGAGCGACGCCTGCAGCGAGGGCAGGCTCGCCATGACCGTCTCGACCTGATCGGCGACGTCCTTCGGCGAGGTTGCAGCGGTGGCGCCGCGCGCCACGAGCTTGTCGACGGCCTCCTTGCGGGTGTCGAACACGACGAGCTTGTGCCCCGCCTCGATCAGCCGCCGCGCCATCGGGAAACCCATGTTTCCGAGGCCGATGAATCCGATGTGCATGGTGTTTCCCTTGTTTGTTGTTGTGCGTGAGAGCGGGGTCACATTTTACGCTCGTCGTCCCGGGGCATCGCGAAGCGATGAGCCCGGGACCCATATCCGCAGGGAGGAGTTGTTGCGCGAAAGCGGTCACTCCGAGTCCCGCTAACCACATCTGCCTGTGGTTATGGGTCCCGGGCTCGCGCTTCGCGCGCCCCGGGACGACGTCGGAGAGAGGTTGGCCTCAAGCCTTTCCTCACGCCTTGCCGTCGATCTCCGCGAACACCTCGCGCGCGATGCGAAAGCTGTCGACTGCGGCCGGCATGCCGCCATAGATCGCGACCTGCATCAGGATCTCGCGGATCTCGTCGCGGGAGACGCCGTTGGTCAGCGCGCCCTTGAGATGCGCGCGAAACTCGTGCTGGCGGTTGAGGATCGCGATCATGGCGATGTTGAGCATGCTGCGGGTCTTGCGCGTCAGCTCCTCGCGGCCCCACACGGTGCCCCAGCAATATTCGTTGAGCATCTCCTGAAACGGACGGTTGAAATCGTCGACGTTCTTCAGGGCATTGTTGACATAGGCCTCGCCCAGCACCGCTTTGCGGACTTCCAGGCCCTTGTCGTGCATCTTCTTGTCCATGGCGTTCCCTCTATTTCCCTTGCGTTTCCCTTGGGAATGGCGCGTGGAAATTACGGGGTTGCGCCCGGCCAGTCACGTCCTCGTGTTATGCGGGAAAAGGGGTCTCTCCCGTACGGGAACGGATGCCTCAGTGCTGCCGTTGTGCTACGCTTCTCTCCCGGGCAACCTGGAGAGTTGATTGAACGGCGTCACCCCCGACCCGTCAGACCCGATCCGCGATGGCGACGCTCTGTCGCGGCTGAAGCTGGCGCAGGCCCTCGATCGGGCTATTTATGCCATCGCGTGGGAACGTGCCTGGCCACATCTGGCGCGGGTGCTGACTGTCGTCGGCCTGTTCCTGGTGGTGTCGTGGGCCGGCCTCTGGCTGGTGCTGCCGTCCGTCATCCGTGCCATCGGTCTCGTGGCTTTTGCCGGCATCGCAATCGCCGCTCTGGTCCCGCTGATTCGTTTCCGCTGGCCGGGCCGTGACGAGGCTCTGAGCCGGCTCGACCGTGGCTCCGGTATCCGTCACCGCCCGGCGACGACGCTGACGGACACGCTGAGCTCGAAAGACCCGGTCGCGCTGGCGCTGTGGCAGGCGCAGCGCGAGCGCACGCTGGCTTCGCTCAAGCGCATCCGTGCCGGCTTGCCGCATCCGCGCCTCGCCCTGCACGATCCCTGGGCGCTGCGCGCGCTGGTCATGGTGATGCTGGTCGCGACCTTCTTCGCCGCCGGCGACGAGCGCGCGATGCGGTTAGGTGCCGCGTTCGACTGGAACGGCGTGCTGGCGCCGACCAACGTCCGCGTCGATGCCTGGATCACCCCGCCGCTCTACACCGGCAAGCCGCCGGTCATCCTGTCGGCCGCCAACAAGGAGGCCGCAGCGCTGCCTGCCAGCGGCCCGCTCGCAGTTCCGGCCGGCTCGACCCTGATCGTGCGCTCCTCCGGTAGCAGCCTCGATGTCGTCACCTCCGGCGGCCTCAAGGAGGTCGCGCCCACCGAGGCCGCGCCGAAGGGCACCAACGAGAAGCATTTTACCATCACCGGCGACGGCACTGCGCATGTCCGCGCACCTTCCGGCCAGCCGCAATGGGCCTTCGCGGCGACGCCGGACCGCGCGCCCACGATCGCGCTCGCCAAGGATCCCGAGCGTCAGGCCTACGGCGCGTTGCAGCTCTCCTACAAGATCGAGGACGATTACGGCGTCACGGGCGCCGCCGCGCAATTCGTTCCGCGCGCAACCGAAGACAAGGACGGAACCAAGGACGCGGACGGCAAGGCCGCGCGGCCGCTGTTCCAGCCGCCGCAATTCGCGCTGACCCTGCCCAATGCGCGGACCCGCAACGGCGTCGGCCAGACCGTGAAGGACCTCAGCGAGGATCCTTATTCCGGTGCTGACGTGACGCTGACGCTCACCGCCAAGGACGAGGCCGGCAACGAGGCGAAGAGCGAGCCCTTCAACATGCGCTTGCCGGGCCGCCTGTTCACCAAGCCGCTCGCCCGCGCGCTGATCGAGCAGCGCCGCATCCTGGCGCTCGACGCCAACAAGAATTCCGACGTCTACGCCGCGCTCGACGCGCTGATGATCGCGCCCGAGATGTTCACGCCGGAAGCCGGGCAATATCTCGGTCTGCATAGCGTCGCACGCCAGCTCGAGGCGGCGCGCACCGATGATTCCCTGCGTGAGGTCGTGGCGAGCCTGTGGGCGCTTGCGGTGACGATCGAGGACGGCAACATCAGCGACGTCGCCAAGGCGTTGCGCGCGGCGCAGGACGCGCTCAAGCAGGCGCTTCAGCGCGGCGCCAGCGACGAAGAGCTCAAGAAGCTCATGGACAATCTGCGGACCGCGCTCGACAATTACATGCGCCAGTACGCGCAGCAGATGCGCAGCAATCCGCTGGCGCGGCCGGCCATCGGCCTCGACGACCAGATGAAGCGCATCGAGCGGCTGATCCAGCGCGGCAATCGCGAAGCGGCGGCGCGCGAGCTGGACCGCCTGGCCCGCGCGCTGGAAAATCCTCCGGGGCCGCCCAGCGCCGAGCAGAAAGAGATGGACGAGATTGCGCGCGAGCTGAACGATCTGCTTCGGGAGCAGAATGCGCTTCGCGACGAAACCGACCGGCAGAGCAAGGATTCCAAACGCGGCCAACGTACCAAGCCTCTGCCGCCCAAGGTCGCGGAGATCCTGCGCAAATCGAGAGAGCTGCGGCAGAAGACGCGCGGCGCGACCAGCGATCAGCTGGAGGACCTGGCAAGGCAGCAGGACGCCTTGCGCGAAGAGCTCAGGACCTGGCGTGAATCCCAGGGAGCGAGATAGCTCATGAAACACACCTCAATCTGGCAGAACGGCAAGGTCGCGCGCGGAAGCCTCGCCACGGCTTGTCTCGTGCTGATGCTGTCCTGTTCCACGGCTTCGATTGGCCTCGCCCAGTCGTCGCGCGCCGACCAAAAGAGTCTGGATGCACTGCTCGACAGCGCCGAGCGGTCGATGAAGCAATCGGCCGACAACCTGAAGGACAAGAATTCGGACGAGAGCATCGGCCAGCAGTCCCGGGCGATCCGGGACATGGAGAAATATCTCTATCCCGATCCGAACGATCCCTCGGCGTCGCGCGAAGGGTCGCAGGATACGCAGGGCCGGCAGGAGCAACTGAAGAAGCGGCTGGAGGCCCTCAAGAAGAAGCTCGCCGAGATGGGGCTCCAGCAGGATGGCCAGAAAGGCCAGCGCGGGCAGAAGCAGCCGGGGCAGCAGGGCCAACAAGGTCAGCAGGGCCAAGGTCAGGGTCAGGACGGCGACCAGGATGGCGATGACGGCTTCGACGCCGCCGAGAACGCCATGGGAGACGCCGGCAATCAGATCGGCGAGGGCGATGCCGACGGTGCGACGGCATCGCAGGGCAAGGCAATCGACGCGCTGCGCAAGGGCATGCAGGATCTCGCCGACGCGCTCGGCGGGCAGCAGAACGGCGAAGGCCAGGATCCGGGCGATGGTGACGGCCCCGGTCAGGCCGTGGGCCGCCAGCAGAGCGGCGGCGAACGGACCGACCCGTTGGGCCGGCCGCTGCGCGGCAAGGAATATAGCGACGACTACACGGTCAAGATTCCCGGTGAGATCGATGCCCAGCGCGCGCGCCGTATCCTCGAAGAGCTCCGCCGCCGGCTGAGCGATCCCGCGCGTCCGCAGATCGAGCTCGATTACCTCGAGCGTCTGCTGAAGGATTTTTGACGTCACACTCGGTGTCATCGCCCGCGCAGGCGGGCGATCCAGTATTCCAGAGACGGTTGTGATTGAGCCGAGAGGCCGCGGCGTACTGGATGCCCCGGTCGAGGCCGGGGCATGACAGCGGAATACGCCGCGCCGCTACGCCTTCTTCGCTGCCAGCGCGTCGGCGACCGCCGTACGGATGTCGGCCACCGAGAACGGCTTGGTCACGACGTCATGCACCAGCGCATTCAAATTCGAGGCGCGCTCGCGCTGGTCGGCAAAGCCGGTCATCAGCAAAATGGTCAGGTCGGGGAAATCGCGCGCGGCGGAGAGCGCCAGCGCGATGCCGTCCATCACCGGCATCTGGATGTCGGTGAGCAGGAGATCGAACGCGCCGTTCTCGCGGGTCAGGATTTCCAGCGCCTCGGCGCCGTCCTGCGCGGTGACGGTCTCGTGGCCGTCCATGGCGATAGCGCGCGCCACCAGCTGGCGCATCGAGTCCTCGTCGTCGGCGATCAGGATTTTCGGCATGAGACCAACCTTGAGACCAACCTCCGGTACGGGATCTGCAAAATCGATTATACGCTGCCGCCGGCAATGTCGCGCCGGTTGAAGAAGCGGACGTCGATATTGCGGCCCTCCGGCGGCGGCGAGGCCAGGCGCGACCGGAAGAAGGCGCGCTCACCTGGCTGCAGCACGGTCTGCTCCAGCACGGTGTTCCAGGCGTAGATTTCCGCTCCCTGCGCGTCGCGCACCGCAAAGCGCAGCCGCGGGATATCGAGCGGCTTCTTGCTTTGACCCACGATCACGCCCTCGATCACCAGCACCTGCTTACCGTCCACGGTCTCGCTGGAGAGCTTGACGTCCTTGAACGCCAGCCCGCGCAAATTAACTTCGAGTCCGACCATCTTGTAGAACGCCGCCGTCTGCGGCAGCAGTCGGACCATGTCGCCGCGCCAGATGACCAGCGCCAGCACCAGCGCGCCCATGGCGGCGCAGGCGGTCGGCAGGCCGAAATGGGATTTTCGCGGAGCCTCGGTGGGGGCTTGGCGCCTCACCCGCGCCCCGCGGCGGCTGAAGAGGCCGCGGAACCAGGACTGGTGCTGCGCGCCGGCGACGTCATCCTCGGCGGCGCGGGCCGCCGCTGACCATTCGTCCTCGGTCTCCTGGGCGTCCTCGGCCGGCCAGTCGCTGGCGATCGAGGGGCTGTCGACGACAGGCGTGTCGGCGGCGCCGTCGTCCCTGGCGTACGAGTTCCACTGCTCGGCGAGGTCGGACTGGTCGTCGGCCTGGCTGGCCGCCGCCATGGCCGGGACGGACGCCCCCTCGATGGCATCCTCGGCATAGGCGACCCAGGTCTCCTTGCAGCGGGAGCAGCGGACCGTTCGTCCGTTCGCCCCCAGGCTCGCGGGCTTGATGGCGTAGGATGTCGTACAATGGGGGCAGACGATATGCATGGACACGAGCCTTGATGCACGGACTGGTCTTGACGATGCTCCGGTCGCGGAGAGCCGGGCATCCCAGATGCTACAGAGCGACCGTTAACGAACCGGAAACCATAACGGTCGCAAAACCCGTTGATCGCGTGTGGCGGAGCGCAGCAGCGCGGCCCGCGCCCCCTCTCGAACGGAGCTGAGCTTGGTTCGGTTCGAAAATGTCGGATTGCGTTACGGACTGGGGCCGGAGATTCTGCGCGACCTCAGTTTCGAGATTCCGGCGCATTCCTTCCAGTTTCTCACCGGCCCGTCCGGCGCCGGCAAGACCTCGCTGCTGCGTCTGTTGTTCCTGTCGCACCGGCCGACGCGCGGCCTCGTCAACCTGTTCGGCCACGACATCTCGCAGCTCGGCAAGGACGAGATCGCGGATCTGCGCAAGCGCATCGGCATCGTGCTCCAGGACTTCCGCCTGCTCGACCACATGACGACCTATGAGAACGTCGCCTTGCCATTCCGCGTCATGGGCCGCAGCGAGTCGAGCTACCGCAAGGAGGTGATCGACCTGTTGCGCTGGGTCGGCCTTGGTGACCGCATGGACGCGCTGCCGCCGATCCTGTCCGGCGGCGAGAAGCAGCGCGCGGCGATCGCGCGCGCCGTGATCTCGCGGCCGCAGCTCCTGCTCGCCGACGAGCCGACCGGCAGCGTCGATCCGACGCTTGGCCGCCGGCTGCTGCGGCTGTTCATCGAGCTCAACAAATCGGGCACCGCCGTCATCATCGCCACCCACGACATCGGCCTCATGGACCAGTACGAGGCGCGACGCTTCGTGCTGCACCAGGGGCGGCTGCACGTCTATGAGTAGGCCCGACGACCGCGGCGTTCTGGTCGATCTCGGACAGGAGCGTCCGCAGCTTCCGCCCAAGGCGCGCAACATGTCGCCGATCGTGCCGCGCGCCTCGATCCACGGCCGCGCGCTGGTTGCCGTCGTCGCCATCATGACCTTCCTCGCCTCGATGACCACGGGCACGGTGCTGCTCGTCAGTGCCTCCGCCGCGGAATGGCAGTCGGACGTTGCAAGCGAAATCACCATCCAGGTCCGCCCGCAGACCGGCCGCGATCTCGATCGCGACACCGCGGCAGTGACGGAGGCCATCCGCGCGCAGGCCGGCATCATCGAGGTCAAGCCGTTCACCAAGGACGAGAGCGGCAAGCTGCTCGAGCCCTGGCTCGGCACCGGCCTGTCGATGGACGATTTGCCGGTGCCGCGGATGATCATCGCGCGCGTGCAGCCCGGCACGCCGCTCGATCTCGGCGCCTTGCGCGCGCGTGTGACCCAGGCCGCCCCGAGCGCCAGCGTCGACGATCACCGCGCCTGGATCGAGCGGATGCGCTCGATGACCAACGCCACCGTGCTCGCCGGCATCGGCATCCTCGCCCTCGTCATCATCGCGACCATCATCTCGGTCTCGTTCGCGACCCGCGGCGCCATGGCGGCGAACCAACCGATCGTCGAGGTCCTGCATTTCGTCGGTGCCGGCGACCGTTACATCGCCAACCGCTTCCTACGTCACTTCCTCAGGCTGGGCCTGGAGGGCGGCGTGATCGGCGGCGGCGCCGCCATGCTGGTGTTCGGCTTCTCCGAGTCGATCGCCGGCTGGTTTTCCGGGACCCCCGTCGGCGACCAGTTCGCAGCCCTGCTCGGCACCTTCTCGCTGCGGCCGTCGGGCTACATCGTGCTCGCGGTGCAGGCGGTGCTGATCGGCGCCATCACCGCGGTAGCCTCGCGCCAGACCCTGTTCGCGACGCTGAATGACGTCGATTGAGCTCGATAAACCGGACTCCACTTCGCCTCAAAACGTCCTAAAATCATCCGGGGAAGGGATCACCGACATCATATGACCGCGCCGACCGACGATCGATCGCCGAAATTGCCGCGCGGCTGGCTGCGCGCGGCATTGGTATCGACGATCGCGTTCGTCTTCGTCGGCGCGGCGGCGGGCTTCATCGCCTTCCTGGCGCAATTGCGCGGCGCTGAGATCGCGCCGGACCGCAAGGCGGACGGCATCGTAGTCCTGACCGGCGGCTCCTCGCGGGTGTCGGATGCGATGGAGCTCCTGGCGGCCGGCTACGGCAAGCGGCTCCTGATCTCCGGCGTGCACCCGACCTCGACGGCGAGCGACATTTCCCGGACGCTGCCGGAGAACCAGTCCTTCATGCATTGCTGTGTCGATCTCGACCGCACTGCGGTCTCGACCCGCGGCAACGCGGCGGAAGCGCGGCGCTGGGCCGAGGGGCGCGGCTTCAGATCGCTGATCGTCGTCACCTCGAACTATCACATGCCGCGCGCGCTGGTGGAGTTCTCGCATGCGATGCCCGAGACCACGCTGATCCCGTTCGCGGTGGTCGGCGAAAAATGGCGTGAGGAGCCGTGGTGGACCTCGGCCTCCACCTTGCGGCTGCTCTTGTCCGAATACGTCAAGTACATCGCCGCCGAGCTGAGGGTGCGGCTGGAGGATTTCGGGATTGACCTTTCCCCCGAGATGTCGGAGCAGCCTGCTGGCGTGGCGCCGAAGCGGCCCGCCACGGCACAGGCCAATTGATCGGACCATCGATGTTTTTGATTTTCCTGCGCTCGCTCCTGTTCAACGTGCTGTTCTACGCCGTGCTCGTATGCCTCGCGATCGTGGCGCTGCCGACCTTCGCATTGCCGCCGCGCGCCATGCTGACGATCGCGCAATGGTGGGCGAAGGCGACGCTGTTCCTGATGCGCGTGATCTGCAACATCAAGGTCGAATTCCGTGGGCTGGAGAAGATTCCGGCAGGGCCACTGGTGATCGCGGCGAAGCATCAGTCGTTCTGGGAGACGTTCGTGCTGCCGGGCTTCTTCAACCGTCCGATCTTCATCCTCAAGCGTCAGCTCATGCAGATCCCGGTCTTCGGCCAGTTCCTGGTCAAGACCGGAATGATCGCGATCGACCGCAAGGCCGGCGTGAAGGCGCTGCTGGACATGACGCGGCGGGCGCGCGACGCGGTGCGCGCAGGCGGGCAGCTCGTGATCTTTCCTGAAGGCACACGCCGGGCGCCCGGCGCCGCGCCCGATTACAAGACCGGCTTTGCGCAGATCTATTCGTCCTGCGGCGTGCGGTGCCTGCCGATCGCGCTCAATTCCGGCCTGTTCTGGCCGCGCCGCACCTTCATGCGCTATCCCGGCACGCTGGTGGTCGAGTTCCTCGATCCGCTGCCATCAGGCCTGCCGAAAGACGAGTTTCTCTCGCGCGTGCAAACCGCCATCGAAGACGCGACCGGCCGCCTCGTCGAAGCGGGCCGGAAAGAGCAGGAGCAGTTGATCGGCTCGTCGCCGAGCTACGCGCCGTCGCAGAGCTAGCGGTTCTCTCGATCTTCTGCGGGAGCCGGCGCGTGCAGCGAATGCGCATCACCGTGCAGCATGGTCGCGAGCTGATGCAATTGCGTGTCGCAAAAACCTTCGGCCTCGATCGCCTTCACCGTTGCCGTCACGTAGTCGCGGTTGGCGCCGGACTGGCCATGACCCTGGACGACATGGCGATGCTGGTCGGCGAGCGACAGCCGGCCGGCATACTGGACGTGGCCGCGATCGACGACATAGGCGAGCGCGGAGACGCGCTGTCGCGCATCGTTCTCAAGCCACACCGAGCGCATCACCTCGCGATAGACGGAGGTGACCTGCTCGCGCGCCCGCAGATAGGCGACGACGTCGGCGCGGTCCTTCTCGGCGACGCGAAAAGCAATGCCGCGGCAGGCGCCGCCGCGGTCGAGCCCGAGCACCAGGCCAGGCTGCTCCGGCGTGCCGCGATGCACGAAGGAATAGACGCAGAGCGCGCGGTGCTCGCCGACCAGCCGCGCCGGGACGCGTTCCCTGAATTCGAAGCCCGGCCGCCACATCAGCGAGCCATAGCCGAACACCCAGAGGTCGCCCTTGGCTGTGGTGACGGAGGGGAGGGTGATTTCCGACATTTCGGGCACGGCTACCAGAACGACGCCCCCAAGCGAAGCGAATTCTCGGCCTTTCGGCACGGCCGAACCCCGCTTACATTTGACAAAATCTGGGGTCAAAGGGTCGCCGCATGTCAGATATGACCGTTGCCACAGGCCGCCGCCCCCGTTGGGGCCTTTTCATCGCCCCCATTATCCTCCTGATCCTCGCCGTCGCGTGGAGCTGTTTCTGGTTCTATGCGGCCTCGCAGGCCGAAATCGCCGCCGACGCCTGGCGGGCGCAGGAGGCCAAGTCCGGCCGCATCTATGATTGCGCCAAGCGCTCGATCGCCGGCTTCCCGTTCCGCTTCGAGGTCCAGTGCTCCGGCGCCAGCGTCGCCCTGGTGTCGCAGAACGCCAGCAAGACGCCGTTCACGGCGAAGCTCGACAACATCCTGGTCGTCGCCCAGGTCTACGATCCCAAGCGCGTCATCGCCGAA
The DNA here is from genome assembly GCF_052076025.1 of Bradyrhizobium sp. 956_D2_N1_4. Lineage (NCBI taxonomy): Bacteria > Pseudomonadati > Pseudomonadota > Alphaproteobacteria > Hyphomicrobiales > Nitrobacteraceae > Bradyrhizobium > Bradyrhizobium sp. 956_D2_N1_4. The sequence continues at coordinate 8,909,169 of NZ_CP197237.1, forward strand.
TTCTCCGCGCCGGCGACACTCACCGACGGCGTCACGCAAAACACCTTCGTGGTGAATTGGAGCAAGGGCCGCAGCAGCGTGTTCGGCCTGCCGGCGGTGCCGGATCGCGCCTCCATCGTGTTCGACGATCCCGTCATCAATCGTCTCGACGGCAGCGTGCAAGTGCCGCTCGCGCGCGCCAAGCAGGTCGAGCTGCACGGTCGCCTCGCAGACGGGTCGCGGTCGGATCATCCTGTGATCGAGACCGTGCTGCACGTCGCGCAGGGCAGCATCCAGGGTGTTCATCCCTTGCTCGCCGAGCCGTTCGAGGCGGACACGCGCGCGAAGATCACGGGCCTCTCCGACCTCACGCCAAAGCCGTGGCCGCAACGCTTCCGCGAGATCCAGGCCGCCGGCGGTCACATCGAGATCGTCCAGTCGCGCGTCCAGCAGGGCGAGATGATCGCGGTTGCCGCTGGCACGCTCGGGCTCTCGGCCAATGGCCGACTCGACGGTGAGCTGCAGATGACCGTGACCGGCCTCGAGCGCGTAATCCCGGCGCTCGGCATCGAGAAGATGCTGGAGGAGGGGGTGCCGCAGGCAACCCTCGACCGCGTTGCGCCCGGCGTGAAGTCGCAGGACCTCAACAATCTGTTCGGCGCACTCGACCGCGCCGTTCCCGGCCTCGGCAAGGTCATCAAGCAGAACGCCAATGCCGGCGTTGCGGCCGGCATCAATTCGATCGGCACCGAGAGCACGCTCGAAGGCAAGAAGGCCCGCAGCTTCCCGCTGAAGTTCGTCGACGGCGCCGTGCTGCTCGGCCCGGTCAAGGTCGGCCAGATCCCGCCGCTGTATTGATTTGGCGACGCGTCCGCTCACGGATTGATGGAGCCGCGCGCGAGAATGTCTAACCCTCACCCTGAGGAGCCGCGCTCTTCGCGCGGCGTCTCGAAGGGCGAGGCCACCAGCCGGGCCTTCATCCTTCGAGACGCGCGTTCCGCGCTCCTCAGGATGAGGATCTGGCAGCACAGTCGTCGCGCGAAGGACTACGGCTTCTTCAACGCCGCATGCGGCCGGCCGAAATCCGGCGCCGCCGAATCCTGGCCGATCTCGACGATGCCGCGGCGGATGGCGCGCGTGCGCGTGAAGTGGTCGAACAGCGCCTCGCCGTCGCCGCGGCGGATCGCGCGGGTAAGCTTGGCGAGATCCTCGGTGAAGGTGCCGAGCATTTCCAGCACGGCTTCCTTGTTGGCGAGGAAGACGTCGCGCCACATCGTCGGATCGGACGCCGCGATGCGGGTGAAGTCGCGGAAGCCGCCGGCGGAGAACTTGATCACCTCGGACTCCGTCACCTGCGCCAGCTCGTCGGCGGTGCCGACGATGGTGTAGGCGATCAGATGCGGCAGATGGCTGGTGATCGCGAGCACGAGATCATGATGATCCGGCGTCATGATCTCGACCTTGGCGCCCATCGCCGCCCAGAAGGCGCGCAGCCGATCGGTGGCCGCCGCATCGACGCCTTCCGGCGGCGTCAGGATGCACCAGCGGTTGATGAAGAGCTCGGCGAAACCAGAATCGGGGCCCGAATGCTCGGTGCCCGCGACGGGATGCGCCGGCACGAAATGAATGGTCTTGGGCAGATGCGGCGCCATGTCCCTGACGATCGCGCCCTTGACCGAGCCGACGTCGGAGACGATCGCGCCCGGCTTCAGATGCGCAGCGATCTCCTGCGCCACCGGCCCGCAGGCCCCGACGGGAATGCAGAGGATGACGAGGTCGGCATCCTTCACCGCTTCCGCATTGGTCGCCACGACATGGTCGACGATGCCGAGCTCCAGCACCCGCGCGCGTGTCTTCTCCGAGCGCGCGGTGGTGACGATCTCGGAGGCCAAGCCCTGGAGCTTCGCAGCGCGCGCGATCGAGCCGCCGATCAGGCCGAAGCCGATCAGCGCAACGCGCTGGAAGTGCGGCGTGGTGCTCATTTGCCGGCCATGAAGTCGCGCAGGCCCTCGACGACGAGGCGGTTGGCCTCCTCGGTGCCGATGGTCATGCGCAGCGAATGCGGCAGGCGGTAGTTCTTTAGCGCGCGCAACACCAGCCCGCGCTTGGTGAGATACGCGTCGGCCTCGTCCGCGGTCTTGCCCGTTTCCGGGAAGTGGATCAGCACGAAATTGGCGACGCCCGGCGTCACCTTCAGTCCGAGCTTGCCGATCTCCTCGGAGAGCCAGTTGCGCCAGGTCTCGGTGAACTGCTTCGACATCGCCTGGTGCGCAGTGTCCTCGATCGCGGCGACCGCGGCATACATCGCCGGCGTCGACACGTTGAAGGGACCGCGGATGCGGTTGACCGCGTCGATGACGTGCTCCGGACCGAACATCCAGCCGACGCGCAGCGCGGCGAGACCGTGGATCTTGGAGAAGGTGTGCGTCACCACGGTGTTCTCGGTGGTGGCGACGAGCTCGATCCCCATCTCGTAGTCGTTGCGCGAGACGTAATCGGAATAGGCGGCATCGAGCACCAGCAGCACGTGCGACGGCAGGCCGGCGCGCAGCCGCTTGACCTCGTCGAACGGCACATAGGTGCCGGTCGGATTGTTGGGATTGGCGAGCCAGACCAGCTTTGTCTTCGGCGTCACCGCCTTGAGGATGGCATCGACGTCGCAGGTGAGATTGGTCTCCTGCGCGACCACGTTCTTGGCGCCGACCGCCATGGTCGCGATCGGGTAGACCAGGAAGCCGTGCGTGGTCGAGATCGCCTCGTCGCCGTGGCTGAGATAGGTGTGGGCGAGCAGATTGAGGATCTCGTCCGAGCCGGCGCCGCAGATGATGCGGTTGGGGTCGAGCCCGAAAGAACGGCCGATCGCTTCGCGCAGCACGCGCGAGGTTCCTTCCGGATAGTCTTCCAGATGCGCCGCCACGTTCCTGAACGCCTCGATCGCCTTGGGCGAGGGCCCGAACGGCGTCTCGTTGGCCGAGAGCTTGAACACCTTGCGGCCCGGCTCAGCCACCGGGCTCTTGCCGGGCGTGTAGGGCGCAATATCTAGAATGCCGGGATTCGGCACGGGGCGTGACATCTTCAACTCCGGAAGTAGCTTTAGGCGGTTCGCGATCTACGATTTCGACCCGGTCGAGGGCACCGTATAGCGCGTTGCGTGGCTGCCGACGAGGGCCGTGGAGCGCACCGAGGCCCCCGCTTCGATCAGGGCAGCCTTGATCTTGTCGATGCTGGTGGCGCTTGTGACCGAGACCAGCAGCGCCGCGCCGTCGAAGGCGGTATCGGGCACCGCCACGATCTCGGCGAGCGGCGACAGCGCCCGCGCGACCTCGGCGTTCCACCCGGACACGCGCACGCTGAAGGTCTCGACCTCCGTCACCACGGCGCTGTCGGCGACGCGCGAGATCGCGAACACCGGCAGTGCGGCCGGATGGTCGGCGCGCTCGACGAAGGGCATCCGCGCGATGATCTTCGGCGCGCCGTCCGCTTCCAGCTCCAGCCACCATGGCGTGCGGCTCGAGGTCGCCGAGACCAGCGCCAGATCGCCCTTGGACTTCGCCACCGCTTCGACCGCGGCCTGCGCGCTGAAATGCGCGACGTAAGGCACCGTGAAGCCGAAATGGAAGCGCACGGAATCGCGCATCGCCGGCTCGCTCACCGAGATGTCGGCATGCACGGAGAACGGCGCTTGGACGTAAGTGAACGTCGAGATGATGACGCGCCAGATGCTCTCGACCGTGTCGAGCGGCAGGATGCCGCGATGACGCTGGACGATGTCACGCATCATGGCGGCCTCGCGCGCCGGGCGGAACGCCGAGCCGACCTCCTGGGTCTGCTTCACCTGGATCAGGCGGTCGATAATGTCGCCGCGCTGCATCAGGAGACGATGCATGCCCTCGTCGATCGCGTCGATCTCCTTGCGCAATTCCTGGAGCGATGGTGGCGCGGGCGGACGGTGGGACATATCTGCGAGATGCTGGTGAGAGGCGTTCCAATGCGGGTCGGCCAAGGTCAATCGGCAAGGCCGGATCCGCTACGATCGACGTCCTGATTAGGCAGTCGGCGCGGCGAAAGCAAAGAGAAATGCAAAGGGAAACCGGGCCTTTTCGGCCGGCCTTTCAGGGATGAATTTGGCTAATCCGGACTGTGACTTGACGAAAACCGCCCAAGACAGTAGCTTTTGCGCGTTCCGTGGTCATTTGAGCCGGCCGGCTTGCAGCCACGTTAAAAAACTCGCTAAACAGGCCGGGGACGCTTCCGATCCCGGCCGAACCTATCGTTCAGGCCGGGTTTTTCATGGCCTGATTCCAGCGGCAGCCTGACGGGTGTCGCATACGAGGTCGATGATGGTAGGCGTGAAGTCCGTGCCGAGTCCCGCGATCAGTGCCGACGACCGGTCGCATGAGGCGGATCATCCGAATTCGCAGGTCGCGCAGTTCGGCGCCGAGCAGCCGCTGCGGCTCGATTGCGGCATCGATCTCACCCCGTTCCAGATCGCCTACCAGACCTATGGCGAGCTCAACGCCGATCGTTCCAACGCGGTGCTGATCTGCCATGCGCTGACCGGCGATCAGCATGTCGCCAACGTGCATCCCGTCACCGGCAAGTCGGGCTGGTGGGAGACGCTGGTCGGTCCCGGCCGACCTCTTGATCCTCAGCACTACTTCATCATTTGCGCCAACGTGATCGGCGGCTGCATGGGCTCGACCGGGCCGGCCTCGATCAATCCGGCGACCGGCAAGGTGTGGGGCCTGGATTTTCCCGTCATCACCATTCCCGACATGGTGCGCGCGCAGGCGATGCTGATCGACCGGCTCGGCATCGACACGTTGTTCGCGGTGGTCGGCGGCTCGATGGGCGGCATGCAGGTGCTGCAATGGACCGCGGCCTATCCCAAGCGCGTGTACTCCGCGCTGGCGATCGCCTGTTCGACACGGCACTCGGCGCAGAACATCGCCTTCCACGAGCTCGGCCGCCAGGCGGTGATGGCCGATCCCGACTGGCACAACGGCCGCTACACCGATCAGGGCATCCATCCGCATCGCGGACTTGCGGTGGCACGGATGGCCGCGCACATCACCTATCTCTCGGACGCCGCGCTGCATCGCAAGTTCGGCCGCCGCATGCAGGACCGCGAGCTGCCGACCTTCTCGTTCGACGCCGATTTCCAGGTCGAGAGTTACCTGCGCTACCAGGGCTCGTCCTTCGTCGAGCGGTTCGACGCCAACTCCTATCTCTATCTGACCCGTGCGATGGACTATTTCGACATCGCCGGTGACCACGGCGGCGTGCTGGCGAAAGCGTTCGCGGGCATCGAGACGCGCTTCTGCGTGGTCTCCTTCACCAGCGACTGGCTGTTCCCGACCTCGGAATCGCGCGCACTGGTGCATGCGCTGAACGCGTCGAGCGCGCGGGTGTCGTTCGCCGAGATCGAGACCGATCGCGGCCATGACGCCTTCCTGCTCGACGTGCCCGAATTCTTCGATATCGCCCGTGCCTTCCTGCAATCGGCAGGGAAGGCGCGCGGGCTCACCGCCAGGATTGACTGACAAGGACGGCTAGCGATGTCTGTGCAGGAAGTGCTGCCGCTGGGCGGCGTTGCGACGGAGCAGTCCGGCCAGTTTCGCGCCGATCATCTGCTGGTCGCCGAGATGGTCAAGCCCGGCTCGAAAGTGCTCGACGTCGGCTGCGGCGAGGGCGATTTGCTCCAGCTTCTGGAGACCCGCGGCATCGACGGGCGCGGCATCGAGCTGTCGCGCGAGGGCGTCAACCGCTGCGTCGCCAAGGGCCTCGCGGTGGTGCAGGGCGATGCCGACACCGATCTCGTCAATTATCCCGACGACGCCTTCGATTACGTCATCCTGTCGCAGACGCTGCAGGCGACGCGGCAGCCGCGGGTCGTGCTGGAGAATCTGCTGCGCATCGGCCGCCGTGCCATCGTGTCGTTCCCGAATTTCGGCTTCTGGAAAATGCGGCTCCAGCTCCTGGTCGGCGGTCACATGCCGCGCACCGAGAATCTGCCGGCGACCTGGTACGACACCGCCAACATCCATTTCTGCACCATCAAGGATTTCGTCGAGCTCTGCGACGCGATCCACGTCAAGATGGAGCGCGCCGAGGCGCTGGATCTCTACGGCCGTCCATTGCGGCTGCGATTGCCGTGGTGGGTGTGGAACATGTTCGGCGAGCAGGGCGTGTTTCTGCTCACGCGCGGGCAGGGGAAGTAGCTGCCGTCATTCCGGGCCTGCGCCTGTCGGCGCATCCCGGAATGACAGCGACTGGCAGCCTAATGCGCCGCCAGCGACCGCGGATCGCGCACCGGCCAGCGCCCGGCTTCCACCAGCGTCACGAACCGCTCCACGCTCTCGTTGAACAGCGCGGGCTCTTCGAGATTGAGCACGTGGCCTGATTTCGGAAACATCGCGAGGCCCGCCGCGGGCAGGTGCTTCTTCAGGAACAGGCTTGCTCCGACGCAGGGACCGTCTTCGTCGCCGCAGATGATCAGCGCCGGTGTCGCTACGCCTCTGATCGCGTCGGTCATCGCAAAGATCGAGGGACGGCCGCCCTGGAAGCCGCGCATCGTGTTCGCGGAGCCTTTGGCATCGTGGCGCGCCAGCGCGGCGTAGAAATCGGCGTGGCCGCGCGGGTCCTTCACGAGGAACGGAATCCGGCTCGGCGCCTCGCGTGTGACCTTTGCGACCTCGGCGGAGCCGAGCGTCTCGAACTGCTCGGCATTGGCGCGGCACTGCTTGCGCCAGTTGTCGAGATTCTCGATCTCCGATCCTGAGCCCACGCCGGCCAGCGTCATCGACAGCGCGCGCTGCGGCGCGTTCAACCCGATCTGGAGCGACGAATAGGCGCCCATCGACAGGCCGACGAGATGCGCGCGCTCGATCTTGAGATGATCGAGCACCGCGAGCGCGTCGGTGTAGAAATGCTTGTAAGTGTAGACCTCGCCATCAGGCACGTCCGACGGGGTGTAGCCGCGCGCGGAATAGGTGATGCAGCGATGGCCGCGCGAGAAGTAGCGCATCTGCGGCTCCCAATTGGTGTAGTCGGCCGCGAACTCATGCAGAAAAATAATCGGCGTTCCCTGACCCGCTTCTTCGAAATAGATGCGGACGTCATCCCTGGTCGTGGCGTGGGGCATTAACTGTTTCCCTCTCTTCAAGCCGCCTTTGGAGAATTGCAGTTAACGTTGTTGTCCGCAATGCGGCAGCCTCAAGCCAGCACCGGCACAAAATCATCGCAGCTATTCGCGGGCGTGGCGTCTTTTTCTCGCCACATCCGGCGGCTTAACGGCCAGACGGATGCCGGCCATCGCACGGGCCGATTGGGGAAGTGGGGTGTCAAGAAGGATGAAGTATGTTGGAGTTGTTTGCGTCTCGCCTGTCGCGTTGTGTTGTCGCGCTGGCGATTTTCTTCGCGGCGGTTGCCGCGTTCGTTTCTCCGGCCTCAGCGCGGCCGCATCATCGTCATAGCGCAGAGCGGCACGCTTACGTGCACCACGCCAGACATCATCATTACCGTCATTATCGCCACCATGCCCGCAGCTCGCGCTTCGAGCGCGGCGCGGCGCAGTTGCAGGCGAGCGGCTTCGCCGACACCCAGGCGAGCTACAATCCGAACGCCAATGTCGGCGGCATGGCCAACAACGGAATGACCAATCCTGGAATGGCCAATAGCGGTGGCGGCTTCGGCGGCGGATCGGGCCTCGTGTCCGAGGCGCGCCGTTATATCGGCGGCAATCCGACCGGGCGCGGCAGCCTGTGGTGCGCGCGCTTCATGAACATGGTGCTGCAGCATACCGGCCATCAGGGCACCGGCTCCGACATGGCGAGCTCGTTCGCGCGCTACGGCACGCGTGTCTCCGGTCCGCAGGTCGGCGCCATCGCGGTCATGTCGCGCGGTCGCCGGGGCGGCCATGTCGGCATCATCACCGGCGTGGACGCGCAGGGCAATCCGATCATGATTTCCGGCAACAACGGCAATCGTGTTCGCGAGGCGCCGGTCTCGCGCGGCCGGATCTATGCGTATGTGATGCCGAACTGACGACGGAGCCGTAGGGTGGGCAAAGGCGCGCAAGCGCCGTGCCCACCGGCGGTGCAACGGAGTTAGATGGACCGGAGTGGTGGGCACGCTTTCGCTTTGCCCACACTACGGCAGCGGCGGACGGCTCACACCAATCTCGGCGCTTCCACCGCGATCGCGTCACCGACGCCGATCTCGCCGTCGGCGATCACCTCGGCATAGATGCCGCAATCCATGTGGCCGAGATTGCGCGAGAGCGTCGGCGGTATCTCGAGATCGCGCTGCGCGGTCTTGGGATCGACGTTGACCGCCGGGCAGCGGACGATGCGCTTGACCACCTTGAGCCGGGCCTCGCCGATCGCCAGCGTCTCGCCGACGAGGTCGAGCTCGGACCAGGCCGGCCAGCCCTTCACGTAGAGATTGGCGCGGAAGCGCAGTGGATTGACTGCGGCGCCGCCGAGCATGGTCTCGATCGCCCGGACGCTGTCGAGATTGATGATCGATACGACCTTGCGGGCGACGTCCGAAAAGCTGTGGTCGCGGCCGGACAGAACTTTTGGCGGGCCCTTCAGCTCCGGCTGAAAATTCTCCGTGAAATAATCCTCGATGGCGGCGCGCCCGGCAGTGGTCTCCAGATCGCCGCTGGCGACGATCTGGCCGTCCTTGCGGATGGTCAGGCGGTTGGTCGCGTCCTCGAACCGGCTGTCGAGGGACGCCAGCCGCTCATTGCGCGCCAGCATCAGGAACTGGATTTTCGGCTTCCAGGCCGGCGCCTCCGGATCGAAGCCGCTCGGTCCGTTCTCGATGGCGTAGCGGCGGTCGGCGGGCAGGGTCTGGCCGGTCCGCAAGGGGACCCGGGGCAGGGATTCCGGCGTCAGGCCTTTGATCGGGTAACGGTAAAGGCCGGTGATTTCGGCGGTCTGGCTGGCTGTCATGTCGCTACTTAAGGGATTCGACCTGCTGGCGCCAAGCAGGCGGACCCGTGCACGAAATTGTGAACGCGCCTCTTCCGATCCGAGGCCAAGCTTCCCACATCTGGGTCAGGCCGGCGCCAGCGCCGGCTGATAACGACCGCTGCCGGTTGAGGAACGTCAACGCGTCCAGCGGAAACCCAATGAAGATGCCGTTTGGAGTGCCTTAGAGGGCTCCAGGGGCAGGCCGAGGGAAAGAAAAGACATGAACATCGACAAATATACCGAACGCTCCAGGGGCTTCGTTCAGTCAGCGCAATCGCTTGCGGTGCGCGAGGGGCATCAGCAGTTTTCGACCCTGCACGTCCTGAAAGTTCTGCTGGACGACAATGAGGGGCTCGCTGCCGGTCTGATCGACCGCGCCGGCGGCAATTCCCGCGCCATCCTGAAGGCGACCGAGGACGCCCTCAACAAGGTGCCGAAGGTCTCCGGCGGCGGCGCCGGCCAGATCTATCTGGCCCCCGAGCTCGCCCGCACTTTCGACGCCGCCGAAAAGGCCGGCGAGAAGGCCGGCGACAGCTTTGTCACCGTCGAGCGGCTGCTGCTCGGCCTCGCGCTGGAAAAGACCAGCGAGGCCGGCACGATCCTGGCCAAGGGCGGCGTCACCCCGCAAAATCTCAATGCCGCGATCGAGGCGCTGCGCAAGGGCCGCACGGCGGACTCGGCGACCGCCGAGAACGCCTATGACGCGTTGAAGAAATATGCCCGCGACCTGACCCAGGCTGCGCGCGACGGCAAGCTCGACCCGGTCATCGGCCGCGACGAGGAGATCCGCCGCACCATCCAGGTGCTCTCGCGCCGGACCAAGAACAATCCCGTGCTGATCGGTGAGCCCGGCGTCGGCAAGACCGCCATCGCCGAGGGCCTCGCGCTGCGCATCGTCAATGGCGACGTGCCCGAGACCCTCCAGCACAAGAAGCTGCTCTCGCTCGATCTCGGCGCGCTGATTGCGGGTGCGAAGTACCGCGGCGAGTTCGAGGAGCGGCTGAAGGCCGTGCTCCAGGAAGTCACCGCGAGCGAGGGCAATTTCATCCTGTTCATCGACGAGATGCATACGCTGATCGGCGCCGGCAAGGGCGACGGCGCGATGGACGCGTCCAACCTGCTCAAGCCCGCGCTCGCGCGCGGCGAGCTGCACTGCATCGGCGCCACCACGCTCGACGAGTACCGCAAGCACGTCGAGAAGGATGCGGCGCTGGCGCGGCGCTTCCAGCCGATCTTCGTCAGCGAGCCCTCCGTCGAGGACACCATCTCGATCCTCCGCGGGTTGAAAGACAAGTACGAGCAGCACCACGGCGTGCGGATCACCGATTCCGCGCTCGTGGCGGCGACGACGCTGTCCAACCGCTACATCACCGACCGCTTCCTGCCGGACAAGGCGATCGACCTCATGGACGAGGCGGCCGCGCGGCTGAAGATGCAGGTCGATTCCAAGCCGGAAGAGCTGGATTCGCTCGACCGCGAGATCATCCGGCTCAAGATCGAGCAGGAAGCTCTCAAGAAGGAGAGCGATCTCGGCTCCAAGACCCGTCTCGAGGGGCTTCAGAAGGAGCTCAGCGAGCTCGAAGAGAAATCCGCGGCCCTGACGTCGCGCTGGAGCGCGGAGAAGAACAAGCTCTCCAACGCCCAGAAGCTGAAGTCAGAGCTGGACGCGCTACGCGTCGATCTCGCCGACGCACAGCGGCGCGGTGAATTCCAGAAGGCCGGCGAGCTGGCCTATGGCCGGATCCCGCAGCTCGAGAAGCAGCTCGCGGACATCGAGGCGCGTGAGGGCTCCGGCGATATGATGGAGGAGGCGGTCACCGCCAACCACATCGCGCAGGTGGTCTCGCGCTGGACCGGCGTGCCCGTCGACAAGATGCTGGAGGGCGAGAAGGAGAAGCTCCTGAAGATGGAGGAGCAGCTCGGAAAGCGCGTCGTCGGCCAGGCCGAGGCCGTGCGTGCGGTGGCAACCGCCGTGCGCCGTTCGCGCGCGGGCCTGCAGGACCCGAACCGGCCGACCGGCTCGTTCATGTTCCTGGGGCCCACCGGTGTCGGCAAGACCGAGCTGACGAAAGCGCTCGCGGAGTACCTGTTCAACGACGAGACCGCGATGGTCCGCCTCGACATGTCCGAGTACATGGAGAAGCACTCGGTCTCGCGGCTGATCGGTGCGCCTCCCGGCTATGTCGGTTATGACGAGGGCGGCGCGCTCACCGAAGCGGTGCGGCGCCGGCCTTATCAGGTCGTGCTGTTCGACGAGATCGAGAAAGCGCATCCTGACGTCTTCAACGTCCTGTTGCAGGTGCTCGACGACGGCCGCCTGACCGATGGTCAGGGCCGTACCGTCGATTTCCGCAACACGCTGATCATCATGACCTCGAACCTCGGTTCGGAGTATTTGGTGAATCAACCGGAGGGCGAAGACACCTCAGCCGTGCGTGAACAGGTGATGGGAATGGTGCGTGGGCATTTCCGGCCCGAGTTCCTGAACCGTGTCGACGAGATCATCCTGTTCCACCGCCTGCAGAGGAGCGAGATGGGCCGGATCGTCGAGATCCAGTTCGCCCGGCTGCAGAAGCTGTTGACCGATCGCAAGATCGTGCTGACGCTCGATGCCGCGGGCCGCGACTGGCTTGCTGCGAAAGGCTGGGATCCCGCCTACGGCGCAAGGCCGCTGAAGCGCGTGGTCCAGCGCTACCTCCAGGATCCGCTCGCCGAGATGATCCTGGCCGGAGACGTCAAGGACGGGGATACGGTCGCGATCTCGTCCGAAGGCAACGTGCTGACCTTCAACGGCAAGGCGCCGCAGACTGCGGAGATCGCCCAGTTCGAGGCGCCGCCGGCGTCGAAGCGGAAACTGAACTGATCGTCGCGCTCACTGCAAAACGAAAAATCGCCCCGGAGAGGCCAACTCTCCGGGGCGAATTGCTTTGACGAGGTTCGCTCTAGCTGACCGCGGATGTTGAGCCGGGTTCGGCTGGACCTTGCTCGTCGCTGTCCTCTTCGAGCTCCGACAGGATGTCGACAAGCTCGCGCACGCGTCCGTGCGCCAGCGGGCGCAAATCATTGATCATCGGCTCGTCATTGGCGAGCCATGCCTGGGCTTCGGCGAGTTCCTCGACCGTCGCGCCGGTTCCGATGATCTGGGCGATGGTGACTTCGTCGGCCCGATCCACTGTCTTGACGACATCGTCGCGTGAGAGGCGCCGCATGGGGATCCTCCTGTTGGTCGGCTTCCGTCAGCATTTAACCGGCAAACTCGCGTGCCGGTTCCACCGGGCAGGTTTCCTCCGCGCTACTTCCTGGTGACTTTGTAGATCGCGTTCTCGATATCGGAGGAGAAGTAGATGACGCCGGAGGCCGATGGCGACGCCGGTCGGGATGTTGCTGGGCAGGCCGCCGGGTGCGCCCGTCAGGCCGATCGGAAGATTGGCAGCGATCTCGGTGACCTTGCCGCTGTCCGGCGCGATCTCGATCAGTCGCCTGGCGCCCACTTCCGCCACGATCAGCCTGCCGTCGCTCCCGCGCGCGATGCCTTGATGCCGCTTTGGCAAACAAAACTTGACGTTGTGGCGCAGTGAAACGACGTCGTTCCACGACGTCGCATCCAGATCATGTTTTTCCAGAGATGTCCGGTCGATTTCGGCCGGTTGAGGGATCAGCGGTTGGTGACCTGCAACGGGCCGCCGGTTGCGTCCGAAATGCGGGCGATGGCGCCATTGCGGCCGCTCATCATGGCGTCGAGCCGGTCGCGTTCCTTCTCGAAGCCCGCCAGCACCGTGCCTTCCAGCGAACGGCCGCGCGGCAATTTTACGCGCAGCGGATCGACGAAGCGGCCGTTGACCAGGATTTCGTAGTGGACGTGGGGGCCGGTCGATTGGCCGGTCGAGCCGACGAAGCCGATCACCTGGCCCTGCCGCACCTTCTTGCCGATCTCCATGCCCTTGGCGAAAGCCGACATGTGGCCGTAGGCGGTCTCGTAGCCGTTGGAGTGCTTGATGCGGATATATTTGCCGTAGCCGCCTTCGGGGCCGACCTTCTCGAGCACGCCGTTGCCGGAAGCGAAGATCGGAGTGCCGTAGGAGGTGGCCCAGTCGACGCCGGTGTGCATCTTCACATAGCCCAGGATCGGATGGCGGCGGCCGCCGAAGCCGGAGCGCATGATCGCGTTGTTGACGGGCTTCCTGACCAGGAATTTTTTCGCGCTCTTGCCGGTCTCGTCATAGTAGTCGACGACGCCGTCGTCGGGGCTCTGGTAGCGGTAGTATTTCTTGGTCTCGCCGCCGACCGTGAGGGAGGCGAACAGCACGTCGTTCTTTTCGCTCGACGTCACGCCCTCGTCTTCGCCGGCATAGAACACGTCGAATGAATCGCCCGGCTGCACCTTGCGCTGGAAATCGACGTCGTAGGAGTAGATCTTGATCATGTCCTCGATGACCGGCATCGGGACTTTGTTGCGCATCGCGGTCTCGTAGATGCTCTGGTAAAGCCGTACGCCGGTGCCGTCATCGTCGTCATCGTCGTCGCTGTTGGCGTTGGCCGCGGCATCGGCGACGGTGTTCATGCTGGAGACGTCGACCGCGACGTATTTGCCGAGATCGGACAGCGCCGCGATCGCCTCGACCATGGTGTCGTTTGCAACCACGACGCGATAGGGTTGGAGGCGGGCGCCGGGGCTTGCGGGCGCCATCAGGATGCGGAGTTTTTCGCCTTCCTTCAGGCCGCCGTCGCGGCCGCGCGGGCCGAGCGTCGCGGTGATCGCCTTGATCTCCTCGGCCGTCGCGCCGAGATCGCGCAGGACGGAGCCGACGCTGTCGCCCTTCTTGACCACGTGGACGCGCTCGCCGTTGGGATTGCCGCCGGTGATCTGCTCCTTGGTCTTCGGCAGCAGCGTGACGTTTTCCGGCACCACGCGCGTCTCGAAGCCGGCATAGGGATCGGACGGCGACGCTTCGGTGGCGTAGGCCATCTTCATGTCGGAGGGGCCGGTCGCGCCGGAGACGTCGGCGGTGGCATTGGCGAGCGAGGCGTAGCGCACCCCGCCATTGCCGCGCCAGTTGGCGGCGTCGCGCACCCGCATCAGGATGTCGTCGAGCGCCACCACGGCGGAAATCTTGGCCTTCGGCAGCACCGGCGACAGGTCCTTGGTGACGAAGGAGACTTCGGCATCGGGCTCGACGGCTTCGGGATTGTTCGGATCTTCCGCCGCGGTCTTCGGATCGGAGCCAACATCGGTGAGCAGGCGCTGGGCGTTGAACGGTGGGATTTTCGCCGACAGATCGCTCGTCGTCATCGACAGATTGCCGGCGATCCGGACGAACGGGCGCACCCGCATCACGTCGCGGTTGCCGACGCGGGCGACGGTGGAGACGCGCATGATGTTGCGCGAGGCCGTGGATTCGTTCGGCGGCGGCAGGCGGTCGCTCTTGTGCAGCGTGGCGGCGCGATCGGCCGCGCCGAATGCTCCGCGCAGCGCGCCTTCGACGCGCTCAGGCACCTTGGCGAAGGTCATCTCACCGTCGAGAGAAGCGAAAACGGCGCCGCCGATCAGGGCTGCGCCGCAGAGTCCGGTCAGAATTGTCCCGCTGAACCATTGCACGGAAACGCGGCGGCGATCGATGACGGCGGCCTCGGAACCATCGACGGACAGCGGCGGCTCGTGGCCGAGATCGATGATCCCGGTCTCACGCCCGTAAGCGCCGCGCGACGTCCTGTGGTTCAAACCAAGTCCCCCAATCAACGACCCAAGATGCCTGCTTTCGAACCCTTCCTGGCCGCCCTCTTGAAGGGGGATCGCCGGAAAAGGCAAGCCGCACAGGCGCCCGCGCTCAGAAAGCCCTCGATGGGCCGGCCGAAATTACGAACAGCTGGACGGGTAAAGGTCTCTCGATGTCTCTCGAATGTCGAAGGAAGGCTGCGTCATCTGCAAGATCGCCTTCCTCTGACCCCATGAAAATCGCCGGCAGCCCCCACTGGCATCCCGCGATTCAAGCTCGTCTGTACCAGAACGCCGCGGGATTGTGGCTCTAGTACGGCGCCTAATATGGAAAAAGTTTCCTGAACGGCCGGGCGCAAGAAGCCCGTCTGGCAGGCGCCGGGGGACTAGGTCTGGCCTGGGGTGGAGCTCGGTCCAGCCTTGGATGGGGCTCGTCTGCCATGGACGAGGGCTCGGTCCGGCCCGAATGGGCCTCCGCCTGTCCGGGCCCCGGGGGCGTCTGGAAGGACGCCGGGGGAGGGTGCCTGGAGAGGCGTCCAAAGCCCCCTCCGGAGCCCGCCGGCGGGCAAGCTTTTTTTGAGATTTTTTGCGGTGCAGCTTTGATCCGGCCATTGGCGGCCCTTCTAATTGACTGGGATCGCTGGATTTTTTTCGATGATCCACCGTGCGACGATTTGTTGACAATGGGCGTTGACAATCCCGGGCGGGGGGGCCTATAACCCGACCACTGAGCGCGGCGCCGCCGGGTCAATGACCAAGGCGAGCGAACGCGCCACTGATGCTCCTCACCTTGTTGAGTGACACAACAGTCGACGTAAGTCGATTGGAGTTCATTCATCGTCGGTAAGGGTGTCGGAACCCTTCCACTCTGGAAGGTTGGGGCCTCCTGGTCCCGGGCTGTTTGACAAGTGAAGATGAAGAAAGAGAAACGTGGACGGCGGAGTCCTTGCGCCTCTCGGACACTGAAGAGCTTCGGCTTTTGAGTTCTGAGAGGGGACGAAAGACTTCGGCGGTACACGTTTTAAAGGAAACACCATCGCTGCCAGCGATGTGAATCGCGGGCAGCTCGACGACTTCGGTTGTCGAAATAATGGTGGGACCTCGTCAAACGTTGTGATCAGCCGGTTCAAAGTTCAAGTCCAACTTGAGAGTTTGATCCTGGCTCAGAGCGAACGCTGGCGGCAGGCTTAACACATGCAAGTCGAGCGGGCGTAGCAATACGTCAGCGGCAGACGGGTGAGTAACGCGTGGGAACGTACCTTTTGGTTCGGAACAACACAGGGAAACTTGTGCTAATACCGGATAAGCCCTTACGGGGAAAGATTTATCGCCGAAAGATCGGCCCGCGTCTGATTAGCTAGTTGGTGAGGTAATGGCTCACCAAGGCGACGATCAGTAGCTGGTCTGAGAGGATGATCAGCCACATTGGGACTGAGACACGGCCCAAACTCCTACGGGAGGCAGCAGTGGGGAATATTGGACAATGGGGGCAACCCTGATCCAGCCATGCCGCGTGAGTGATGAAGGCCCTAGGGTTGTAAAGCTCTTTTGTGCGGGAAGATAATGACGGTACCGCAAGAATAAGCCCCGGCTAACTTCGTGCCAGCAGCCGCGGTAATACGAAGGGGGCTAGCGTTGCTCGGAATCACTGGGCGTAAAGGGTGCGTAGGCGGGTCTTTAAGTCAGGGGTGAAATCCTGGAGCTCAACTCCAGAACTGCCTTTGATACTGAAGATCTTGAGTTCGGGAGAGGTGAGTGGAACTGCGAGTGTAGAGGTGAAATTCGTAGATATTCGCAAGAACACCAGTGGCGAAGGCGGCTCACTGGCCCGATACTGACGCTGAGGCACGAAAGCGTGGGGAGCAAACAGGATTAGATACCCTGGTAGTCCACGCCGTAAACGATGAATGCCAGCCGTTAGTGGGTTTACTCACTAGTGGCGCAGCTAACGCTTTAAGCATTCCGCCTGGGGAGTACGGTCGCAAGATTAAAACTCAAAGGAATTGACGGGGGCCCGCACAAGCGGTGGAGCATGTGGTTTAATTCGACGCAACGCGCAGAACCTTACCAGCCCTTGACATGTCCAGGACCGGTCGCAGAGATGTGACCTTCTCTTCGGAGCCTGGAACACAGGTGCTGCATGGCTGTCGTCAGCTCGTGTCGTGAGATGTTGGGTTAAGTCCCGCAACGAGCGCAACCCCCGTCCTTAGTTGCTACCATTTAGTTGAGCACTCTAAGGAGACTGCCGGTGATAAGCCGCGAGGAAGGTGGGGATGACGTCAAGTCCTCATGGCCCTTACGGGCTGGGCTACACACGTGCTACAATGGCGGTGACAATGGGATGCTAAGGGGCGACCCTTCGCAAATCTCAAAAAGCCGTCTCAGTTCGGATTGGGCTCTGCAACTCGAGCCCATGAAGTTGGAATCGCTAGTAATCGTGGATCAGCACGCCACGGTGAATACGTTCCCGGGCCTTGTACACACCGCCCGTCACACCATGGGAGTTGGTTTTACCTGAAGACGGTGCGCTAACCAGCAATGGAGGCAGCCGGCCACGGTAGGGTCAGCGACTGGGGTGAAGTCGTAACAAGGTAGCCGTAGGGGAACCTGCGGCTGGATCACCTCCTTTCTAAGGATGGTTCTTCAGAAGCTTGCTTCTATCGAACCGTTTTAGAAACATCAGTGGCCAACGATCGTCAGGATTGTTGAGCTGCATTGGCGGGATTTCGCCGTCTTCGTTTCTCTTTCTTCGCGGACGAACACGCGCTGGGGCTGCAACCTTGCAGAATCCCTGGTCCTTGACTGGATATGCGTTAGGGGCTTGTAGCTCAGTTGGTTAGAGCGCGCGCTTGATAAGCGTGAGGTCGGAAGTTCAAGTCTTCCCAGGCCCACCACACTCATCGAGTGAGCATTCGTCTTCTGGTTACGGGGCCATAGCTCAGCTGGGAGAGCGCGTGCTTTGCAAGCATGAGGTCGTCGGTTCGATCCCGTCTGGCTCCACCAGATGGTTTGATCATCGACTGATCGTGCATCTAAATCGTCCGCGAAACATCACTTCGCACTTACTAGTCCGGATGGACAGTGAGCTGCGTGATTTCTGACATCGTAAAGAGGAGATCGATCCGAGTTGGATCGGGCAACAAGCAATTGTTGCGCGATACTTCATTATCTCCGGATCATTTCGGCGCTCGTGCGCCTTTCAACGTAGCTCGCAAGGCTGCCTCTGAGAGGAATGCGAGTTGTAAATGATCCTTTTAGCGAAGCTTGACCGCCTCGCTATCGGAACGATCTTACGAAGCAAGCTGGTCTTTCTAATCATTGTCCGGCTGTGAGAATAGCGTTCATCGAGGGCGCGCGCCGCAAGGCAGTTCTTACAGACAACATTCTGCCGAGTGTGTGGACATTGATAATGAGAGCAATCAAGTGCCTTAAGGGTGTTCGGTGGATGCCTTGGCGCTGAGAGGCGATGAAGGACGTGCTACGCTGCGATAAGCCGTGGGGAGCTGCGAAGAAGCTTTGATCCATGGATTTCCGAATGGGGAAACCCACCTTCGATAGCCGGAACTCCAAGACCTTTGTCGAAAGACATTGGTGTGGGGTTCGATCAGAAATGAGAGATGCCTAGGCCTTTAGATTTCGATCGAAGAGGTTTTGGATTT
>NZ_CP197237.1:8932500-9236448 GCF_052076025.1 Bradyrhizobium sp. 956_D2_N1_4
CAGGTCGTTGAGCATTTCCGTGCCGCCGCCGAACAGCAGCCAGGAGATATGCGCCCGCGTGTTCAGTCCGAACGGCAGCGAGGTGCCGAACGTGAAGGCGGGGTTCTTGCCCCAGTAATAATACAGCGCCGTGTTGCCCATCTCGACCGTGCCGTTCGAGACGGCATCGAGCACCTGCAGGCCCGGCACGATCTCGCCGGACGCGAACGGCTGGATCTGGAATTTGTTGTCGGTGGCCTCGGCCACGCGCTTGCAGAAATATTCGCAGCCGCCATAGAGCGTATCGAGCGCCTTGGGCCAGCTCGCGGCGAGCCGCCATCTCACTTCCGGCGAAGATTGCGCGATGGCCGGCGCAGCAACCGCTGTGCTTGCCGCCAGGCCAGCGCCTGTCACTTTTAGAAATTCACGACGTTTCATGCGTATCCCTCCGTTGTGCCGATTGCTCGACTAAGGGAACGATCTTCGTGTCGTCTTTTGCTTCGCCGAGAACCGAACTTGTCTTTGGTGAAGGTGTGAGTGTGTCCGACGGCCCTTTAGGGCTCTTTGTGGATCCCGTACGTTGCGGTTCCGCCCATCAGGATGACCGGTCGCTTTGCGATAATCAAGCGTCGTCGGAACGCTCGCAGTTGCGAAGCCGATTGGGACAACCAGGTTTGGTCCGAAACCAGAACCAAAGCACGTAAAACCCCGGAGATGGCAGCATCTCCGGGGCTTCTCCGTCTTTAGTCGTGTGAGCCGCTCAGCGCCTCACGTCTTGGTCCGCATCCGCGCCATGAAGCTGTCGTAGCTCAGCTCGGCCACCTGCGTCCAAGGCAACGAGTCATTCTTGAACGCGGTCATGCTCGCATGCATCTTGCCGAAATGCGGATTGGTCTTGGACAGGTCGGCATAGATCTCGTTGGCGGTGTTGTAGCAGGCCTCGAGCACTTCCTGCGGGAAGCCCCTGAGGATCGCGCCGTTCACGATCAGCCGCTTCAGCGCCGGAGCATTCACCGCATCGTACTTGCCGGTGATCCAGGTGAAGGTGTCGCGTGACGCCGCGTCGATCGCCGCCTGATAGTGCTTGGGCAGCGCGTTCCACTTCTCGATGTTCATGATGTTGTGGCCCTGGCTCGTGCCTTCCCACCAGCCGGGATAGTAGTAGTACTTCGCGACCTTGGCGAAGCCGAGCTTCTCGTCGTCATAGGGACCAACCCATTCGGCCGCGTCGATGGTGCCCTTCTCCAGCGCCGGATAGATGTCGCCGCCGGCGAGCTGCTGTGGCACGCAGCCGAGCTTGGCGAGGATCGTGCCGGCAAAGCCGCCGATACGCATCTTCAGGCCCTTGAGGTCGTCGACCGTCTTGATCTCCTTCCTGAACCAGCCGCCCATCTGCGCGCCGGTCGATCCGGTCGGGATGCCGTAGACGTTGTGCTCCTTCAGGAGGTCGTTGACGAGATCCTGTCCGCCGCCCCACAGCAGCCAGGAAATCTGCTGGCGCGTGTTCAAGCCGAACGGGAGGGCAGTTGCGAACGTGAATGCGGGGTTCTTGCCCCAATAGTAATAAAGCGCGGTATTGCCGATCTCGACCGTGCCGTTCGACACGGCGTCGAGCACCTGCAGGCCCGGGACGATCTCGCCCGCCGCAAAAGGCTGGATCTGGAATTTGTTGTCGGTAATGTCGGCGACCTGCTTGCAGAAATATTCGCAGCCGCCATAGAGCGTATCGAGGGCTTTCGGCCAGCTCGTGGCGTAGCGCCACCTGACCTCGGGCGACGACTGCGCGATCGCGGGCGCAGCCACTGCTGTGCTCGCGGCCAGGCCGACGCCTGTCACCTTCAGAAAATCACGACGTTTCATGCGCATCCCTTCCATTGCGTCGATGCATCGACCAGGGAACGATCTTGCTGTCGTCTTGTCTTCGTCGAGGATCGACGTTCTCTTGTTGAGATTTGTTTGAGCGTTTCCGAATGGCCCTGATGGGCTCTTGTTGCTGGAAGCCGAGCGTTGCGGTTCCGTCAGCAAGGATGACCGGACGCCCTGCGATAATCAAGCCTGATGCCGTCCTCGCAAGTGCGAACGCGGGCCAGACGCAAGTCGGAACCATCAGCGATCTGCTACGCGATTAGGCAATAACAAGGGAGGCTCGCGCATGACGAGCAAAAAGGTCGTGGTCGCTGGGGCAACCGGTCTCGTCGGCAACGCCGCGTTGCGACACTTCGGCACATCCAGCCCCTGCGAGGTCATCGCGCTGTCGCGGCGCAAGCCGCGCGGCCTCTACGGCGCCCGCCATGTCCCGATCGACCTTACCAGCGAAGCCGATTGCCGCCGTGCCGCGGCCGAGCTTCAGGGCGCCACCCATTTGATCTACGCCGCGCTCTACGAGGCGCCACAGCTCGTCGATGGTTGGCGCGATCCGCAGCAGATCAAGACCAATGATCTGATGTTGCGCAATTTGATGGCCGCGCTCGAGCCGGTCGCGCCGGACCTCAAGCATGTCGCTCTGTTGCAGGGCACCAAGGCCTACGGGGTTCACGTTCGCCCCCTGACGGTGCCGGCGCGCGAAGGCCGCTCCGAGATGTACGAGCAGCCCAACTTTTATTGGGCGCAGGAAAATTTCCTGCGCGAGCTCCAGGCCGGGAAAGCCTGGCACCGGAGCATCTTGCGCCCCGTTCTGATCGTCGGCCTCGCCATGGGGGGCGCCATGGATCTGATCCCGCCGCTCGGCGTCTATGCGGCGATGCTGCGCGAGCAGGGCAGGCCGCTCGACTTTCCCGGCGGCGCCGCGCGGGTGGCGCAGGCCGTCGACGTCGATCTCCTCGCGCGCGCGATCGCCTGGTCGGGCGAGGCCAAGGCGGCACAGAACGAAGCCTTCAACGTCACCAATGGCGATGTCTTCACCTGGGAAAACATCTGGCCCGCGGTGGCCGACGCGCTGGAGATGAAGCCCGGCAAGCCGATCCCGCTATCGCTCGCCAAGGAGTTTCCCAATTGGGTCTCTTCTTGGGACGCGTTGCGACGCAAGCATGACCTCGTGTCGCCGGACCTCGCCGACTTCGTCGGCCTGTCGTTCCAATACGCCGATTACAGCATGCGCTACGGCCAGACCGAGTCCGGTCCGCCCTCGATCGTCTCGACCGTGAAGATCAACCGCGCCGGCTTCACCGAGATGATGGACACCGAGGACATGTTCCGGAAGTGGTTCAAGCAAGCCAAAGATAGCCGGCTGCTTCCATAGAGATCGTTACTACGAAGGCCCGCCGCCCGCTCGAAGCACTGGTTACGGTACGCGACCTCGATCCGGAGATCGGGGTCGTTCGTACACCCAGTCGTGCACCCACCGCGCGATCTGGATGCTAATTCTCGGCGAGAGCCACAAGCCAGCACAAAACAGGCGGCCCCTTTGGGGCCGCCTGAGCTGTTTAACGTCAGAGCAGATGACCTACTGGCAGAGATGCTGGAGGCCGTCGCTACCCTTGAAATAGGTGCCGGGCCGGCAGACGATGCCGTTGCGGGCAGCATACGTACTCCAGCTGCCCTGCCAGCCCATCTCGCCGTACGACATGCCGGGCGACATGGCGTAGGAATTGCCCCAGCTGCCGACAGTAGCGTCCGCCGCTGCCGGCTGGCGATATGCCGTTCGCCGAGTTGATGGCCGAACCCGATAGTCGGGGGTGGTCCCCGTTCCAAGACCCGTGCAGCTGGCGAATTCAGCTTGGCATGCGTCCGGATTGGAGTTGTACCACTGCGCCTGTACAGCAGAGCTGGACAGGGCAGATGCCACAACAACGACCGCACCAAGAATTTTCAGATTTATCATGGATTGCTCCTTACGGTTGGACCGTGGTGCAAGATGCCACGTGTGTCAGTACCCGTTTTTTTTGCGCGCAAAACATCAAATCGACGTGACACGTTGGGCGAGCACGAACAGAACGAGCATCCCGGTGTCATCCTTCGCGACCATCCTGACACTGCTCGGCCCGGCCATTGGCTTCTCGGGGCTATCAATCGCTGTGACCAGCGCAAGAATTTCGAGGAGGCCGAAGCCAAGGCCATCGTGGTCGAAGAGGACGCAACCTGCTGCGATCATGAGTCCGCATATGGTTGGACATGGCGCGGGCTGCGGCCGATGCCGGCTTTTGATCGAGAAGCCGAACTCATGGTTCAACATTCACCGCTTTGGCATAGCTACACTTCATCTATAATTCTCTCCCGTGGATCAGCTACAGGAGGCAAGAATGAAGCGATCAATTGCCTTGTCAGCGTCACTAATTATTGGCTTCTCAATTGGAAGCAATGCAGGCGCGAGTGCTGCAACTTACTGCCGACACGTTGGCTATCCCGCCAATTGTGGCGTTCAGACCGGCGTCATAGTCGCGCCAACCCGTGATGTTCGCGGATTGCCACCATCAATTGATGCGGGCCCGAGCGGCGTTATAAGGCAGGACTTGTTCGCAAGGAATAATCCGAACAATTTGCGATCGGATTGGCCCAGTCCACCCGCTCAACCGGGGCAGTTCTAGCCGCTATTTCGCGAATGCCGTCTCCATTACCTTTCGCGTCTTGATCGTCTCGTTGTTAGCGTCGAACTCGACGTCGCTCCAGCGCACGATCTCGCCATGGGCGACATCGTGCTTCAGCTTCAGGCGATGTGCGAGACCGATCGGCAGGGCGCCTGCCTTCAGGCTCGCGGCCGCCGGCACCAGCTTGCCCCACACGGTGTAGCCGCCTTCGCCGTCCAGCATCTCGCCGGCGCGCAGATTGCGCTTGGCCACGGCGGCAACGTCGCCGCGGAAGCCATAGGGCTGGCCGGTCGGCTCGCCCCGCAGCGCCGCCGACAGGATCGAGATGTTCAGCTCGAGCCCGATCAGATGGTACGGCTTGTACATCGCCGCGAAGCGTCCGCTGCCGTCGGTCTTCAGGCCGTATTGCCTGAAGCAATCAGCGGCATAGTCGTTCGGCGCCTCCAGCACGACATAGACGCCCCAGCGCAAATCGCGAAACACCGGCCGGCCGTCGCGCTCGAGTGACGACACCACCTCCACCACGCCCGACCGTTCCAGCACGCCGCCCTTGTCGCTGGGGCGCATGACATGCGGCAAATCGTCGACGCCACAGGGCGGAAACAGCAAGCCGCTCGCGGGCACGTCGAGCCCGCAGGCATTGGCGATAGCCGCCATCTCGATCGCCGATTTGGTGCCGTCGAGGAAGGAGTTGAACATCTGCGGATTCATGCCGGCCGACTGTGCCTCGCCCGCGGTGAGACCATAGTGCTGCCAGACGCCGTCAGGCGTCACGTCGTGATAGGCCGGCAGATATTTTGTCCCCTTGCCGGCCGCGACCACGCGAAAACCGGTGGCGCGCGCCCAGTCGACCATCTCGGCTGTCAGCGCCGGCTGGTCGCCATAGGCGAGCGAATAGACCACGCCCACCTTGCGCGCTTCCTCGGCGAGCAGCGGGCCCGCCAGCACGTCGGCCTCGACATTCACCATCACGATATGCTTGCCCGCCGCAATCGCAGCGCGCGCGTGCCTGATGCCGACGGCCGGATTGCCGGTCGCTTCAACGACAACATCCATCGCGCCGCCGGCAATGGCGCGTGCGCCGTCGTCGGTAAACACAGTGGCCGCGATGCGCTCCGCATCCCAGCCCACGGTGCGGCACGCCTCACGCGCACGGTCGCGATCGATATCGACGATGATGGGCACCTCCAACCCCGGCGTGTGCGGCACCTGCGCCAGAAACATCGAGCCGAACTTGCCGGCACCGATCAGCGCGACACGGACAGGCTTGCCGGCGGACGCGCGGGCCTGGAGGAGGCGGAAGAGGTTCATGGGGGATGTCCTGAGCGCAACAATCAAAGCTCGTCATTCCGGGGCGACGCGCAGCGTCGAGCCCGGAATCCATAACCACGATCGGGAGTATGGATTCCGGGCTCGCGCCCAAGAAGGCGCGCCCCGGAATGACAGTGAGAACTTACTCCGCCGCCTGTCGCGGCGCACGTGCGAGTCGCACCAGCGCATCGTCGTCCACCGTCTTGATCGGCGCGAAGTCGCGATGCGCGATGTATTCCGGCCGCGTCGGCGTGCGGATGTAGTTCGAGACCGCGTTCAGCGTCAGGTACACGATCTTGCGCGGGTAGGGCGTGATGTTGCCGGCCGAGCCATGCACGAGATTGCCGTGGAACATCAGCATGCCGCCCGGCTTGCCTGTGGGCGCGACGATGCCGCCCTGCTTGACGAGGCGCGTCACGGTCTCTTCGTCGAGCGTCCACAGTGGATAGGAGGTCGTCGCAAGGTCATGCGAGGCCTGGAGATCGCCGGCATTCTGGCTCTGCGGCACCAGCATCAGGGGGCCGTTGATCGGCATCACCTCGTCGAGGAAGATCGCGATGTTCATCGCGCGCGGCTCCGGCATGCCATCGTCGCGCTTCCAGGTGCCGTAATCCTGGTGCCATTGCCAGACGTCGCCGGTGAAGGCCGATTTCGCGTTGATCTTGAACTGGTGCATGTAGACCGGCTCGCCGAACAATTGCTCGACCGGGTCGATCATGCGCGGATGCGCGCCCAGGATGCGGAATGCCTCGTTGTAGAGATGTGCGGCAAACGCCGTGCGTGGCGCACCGCTCTTCTCGCGCCAGACCTCGGGCCGGTTCGCGTCATAGATGCCGACCGCCTCGCGCGCGAGGAAGTCGACTTCCTCCTGGCTGAACAATTCGGGGAGGAACAGCCAGCCCTCGCGATGGAAGAACTCCAATTGCTCCTGAGACAGTTTCATGGGTCGTCCTCCTGCTTTGATTTGTTGTTTTCTCTCGTCATGGCCGGGCTTGACCCGGCCATCCACGTCTTTGCTCCACGTTCGCGAGAAGAACGTGGATGCCCGGGACAAGCCCGGGCATGACGGCGGGCGCGCAAATGGCTACGCCGCCGCCTCGTCCGTCGCCCTCAATTTCTCCTCGGTCATCCGTCCCGCCGTCTGCGCATGGGCCAGCGCTGCGCGCTCGGCGGCTTTCGCATCGCCTGCGAGAATGTGTCCGGCAATCGTCGCATGCTCGGCCCACGCGCTGCCGCGATAATCGAGCTCGGAGAGCACCGTCGCCATCGAGCGGCGCATATGCGGCCATTGAGGCGCGATCGTCTCCTCGATCACGGGATTGCCCGCGAGCTGATAGATCGCGCGGTGAAAATCGACGTCGAGCACGATCAGCTCGGCGAGCGACGTCTTGCGGTCGATGCGGCGTCCGGCGGCGAGGGCTGCGTCCAACCGCGCGCGTCCCGCCGCGTCGCTTGCGGCGCGCTGAGCGGCGAGCCGCGCGGCCAGCGCGTCGATGGCGCCTCGCACCTCGTAGAGCTGGCGGATGCGCGAGGGGTCGAGCTGGGTGACTTCAAAGCCGCGCCGGCCGCTCTCGGCGACGAGACCCTGCCGGTGCAGCAGATGCAGCGCATGCGACACCGGCTGGCGCGACACGCCGAGCTTGTCGGCGAGTTCGTTCTGCCGGATGCGTTGGCCGGGCTGAAGCGTGCGGTCGGAGATCGCCTCCAGGATCCGCGCATAGACCTGGTCGATCAGGTTCGGGAGCGGGTCGAGAGGGATCACGCCGGCAGCTCCGAGACATAAAAGGGAATACGGAATTCCGTATTCGAAGGTACTGCGGGAGGGGGAGGGCGTCAAGGCGGGCCTCAAGCCGCCGTTTTGGCCTCGCTAAGCCATTGATATCGCGAGGGCCGTCTACTGTGCATGGGGTTGTTTTCGCCAAAATGGCTTGGCCGGCCCCGGCGCCTACTTCTTCGTGCCCTGCTCGATCAGTATCCGGCTCATCAGATAGAGCCGCGGCACGATCGAGTTGGTGTCGATGAATTCGTCCCGCGCGTGATAGCCGAAGCCGGCGAGGCCAAAGCTCTCGACCACGACCGCTTGCCGCTGCGGTTGGCATAGCCGGCGTCGGTGGCGCCGCCGGTCATCTCGGCGATGTCGAGCTTGCGGTCGATCTCGGCATAGATCGCCTGCCCCTCCTGCGCGAGCGCGCGGCCGCGATCGCTCGCGACGAAGGGCGGGCGGCCCGCAATGATCGTCACCGTGGTTTCGGTGTCGGGCACGAACCTGTCCTTCACCTTCGCGTCGAGCGCCGCCTGCAATTTGGCGATGCCATCGGGGATGGTCAGGCGGATGTCGGCGCCGGCCTCGGCCTTTTCCGGAATCTGGTTGCGCACCGTGCCTGCCTGCGCCGTGGTCCAGTTGAGCTGCGTGCCCGGGATCGACTTGGCGACGTCCTTTGTCTGCTGCAATTGGTGTGCGAGCTCGATCGGCGCGTTGCGGCCGAGATCGGGCGCGGCGCCGGCATGCGAGGCGCGGCCCTTCACCTCCATCTTCGCCGTCGCAGTGCCGCTCGCGCCCAGCAGCAGTCCGTCATTCCTGGCGATCGGCGCGGCGACCGTCGGTTCGCAGGAGAGCACGACGTCGTGCTGGTCGGCGAGCTCTGCGATGATCTCGCCCGACCCGATCGAGCCGACCTCTTCATCCGGATTGAAGGCCACGGTAAGCTTGGCGTAGTCCTGCCAGCCGGCGTCCTTCAGGATCTTGAGCGCATGCAGGACCACGGCGATGCCGCCCTTGTCGTCGGCGATGCCGGGGCCGTAGATGCGGTTGCCGTCGACACGGTACGGCTCGCTTGCGAGAATGCCGCGCTGATAGACCGTGTCCATGTGCGCGATCAGCATCAGCTTTCGCGACCCGGGGCCCTGGAAGCTGGCGATCACCATGTCGGCGCCCGTGCCCGCGGTGGTCTTGCGCCGCTCGATGGTGGCGCCCAGCGCCTTCAGGCGCGCTTCGGTGAAGTCGGCCATCTTCTTCAGGCCCTCGGCATCGCTGCTGCCGCTCTCGATCATCACCATGTCGCGCAGGGTCTCGATCAGCGGCGCCTTCTCCTGCTCGGCCGCGGCCTTGAGCTTCTCGTCGGCGGCCGCAAGCGCGATGGTGCTGCCGGCGGCGAGGCCGAGCAGGGACAAAGCGAGCAGGGGAATGAAGCGGGCTGTCATGGAATCGTCCTTTCGCGTCTTGAGCGCACCGCGCGCGATTGGACTTCAGCGTAACATCCGGGCTGTCCGGATGCCACGTCCCGCTAGCGCTCCAGCACCTCCACCTCCATCGTCGCGATCTGGTCCGCATCGGCTACCGCCTCGATCCCCGCGATCCGGTCGCCGTTGAACGTCACGCGCAGCGCGATGCGCAGACGTCCGCCGAAGATGACGGCGACGCCGATCTCGCCATCGACCAGCGCCGTCCGTGCAGCCTGCGCACGGCCCTTGTAGAGCTGTGCGACCGCATCCGCGCCGCGGATCTCCGGCAGCGTGCCGAGCCGCACCGCAGCCTGGTCGGCACGGAACACGACGTCGGGATCGAGCAGGGCCAGCAGGCCCTCGAAATTGCCCTCGCGCGAAGCCCTGAGGAAAGCATCGACGATCGCGCGCTGGTGCGAGATGTCCGCCTCGGGCACCGGCGCACCCTGGACGCGCCGACGTGCGCGGCTCGCAAGCTGCCGTGAGGCGTCGACCGAGCGTCCGACGATCGGCGCGATCTCCTCGAACGGGACTGCGAACATGTCGTGCAGCACGAAGGCGAGCCGCTCTGCCGGCTGCAATGTCTCGAGCACGACGAGGAGGGCCGCGCCGACGGAATCAGCCATCTCGGCCTCGCGCTCCCGCGTCTCGTCGACCGGCTCGGGCACATGCGGGCCCATCGGGTCCTCGCGGCGTGACTTGCGCGCACGCAGCATGTCGAGGCAGATGCGCGCGACCACGGTGGTCAGCCAGCCCCGCAGGTTCGCGACATCGGACGTGTCGTAGCGGCTGACCCGCAGCCAGGCCTCCTGCACGGCATCGTCGACCTCGGCGCTGGAACCCAGCATCCGGTAGGCGACCGCGCGCAGATGGTCCCTGCTGGCCTCGAACTGGCGGCTGAGAAAATTTTCTTCGCTCATCGGTCACATTCCCTCGTGGTCATCCGTCATCCCCATGACGAAGCCAATCCGGCCGATGTGACCGGAACCGTCGAAATTTTCAAACGGAGACGCAAGATGATGCACGCCCGCATGAACCACCCGGTCATGGTCCTGCCGGAGGCCATGAATGTCCTTCAGTCCCTTGGCAATTTGACCAAGCAGGGCCTGCCGGAAAAACTCCTCGAACTGGTGCACCTGCGCGCCAGCCAGATCAATGGCTGCAGCGTCTGCGTCGACATGCATCCCAAGATCGCCCGCAAAGCTGGCGAGACCGACGAGCGCCTGTTTGCCGTGTCGGCCTGGCGCGATGCGCCCTATTTCAGCGACGCCGAGCGCGCCGCGCTGGCGCTGACCGAAGCCGTCACGCGTCTCGCCGATCGCGAAGACCCCGTGCCGGATGCGATCTGGAACGAGGCCGCCAAGCATTTTGACGAGCGCGAGCTCGCAACGCTGATCCTCTCGATCGCGACGATCAACGTCTGGAACCGGCTGAATGCGACGATCAAGATGCCGGTCGGCGTGTGGAAGGTGTGAGTTTCTGTGCCCTCTCCCCTTGCGGGAGAGGGCAGCGCCGCTGGGAGACACGAACTCACTTGGGTGAGGGGTATTTCTCCGCAGACTCATTTGCAGATGTGATCCTTCTCCCACATCCGCCTTCGCCTGAAGGCTTCGGCGGACAAGAGGGGAGAAGGAAGGAAAAGATCTACTCCGCCAAAAACCTGTTCACCACCTCGCCGAACTCAAGCGGCGCCTGCTCGAACATCCAGTGGCCGGCATTGGGGATCACCGCGGTCTTGCTGCCCGCGATGTGCTCGGCCAGCACGCGCCACATCATCGACAGGCTGCCGGTCGTCGCGCCGCCGCCGATCAGCAGCGTCGACGTCCTGATCGCCTGCGCATCAGCGAGCGTGTAGGGCCGGCGCTGCTCGTTGATCTGGCCGAGGAAGGTGAGCGTGTTGTCGCGCAGCTGTTGTTTCGCCGCCGCCGGCACGCGCCGCCACGAGCCGTCGCCTTCGATGCCCTCGTAGAAATTCCGCAGCGCGCCGTCGAGATCGCCGGCGCGGATCATCTCGACCGAGCGTATCGTCTTCGCAGCGAGCGGCGGATGCGCGGGCGTGCCTTCGGGCACCGGCAGGCTGGCGTCGAGATCGCCGCCCGGTTCGGCCAGCACCAGCTTGCGCAGGAGGTCAGGCCGCGCCTGCGCGACGCGAAATGCGATGTGGCCGCCGCGCGAATGGCCCATCAGGTCGACCGGGCCGGGCCTGACCTGCTCGATGAAGGCGATCGTGTCCGCGACGTGTTGCGCCATCTTGTAGTC
Source organism: Bradyrhizobium sp. 956_D2_N1_4 (assembly GCF_052076025.1). Taxonomy (NCBI): domain Bacteria; kingdom Pseudomonadati; phylum Pseudomonadota; class Alphaproteobacteria; order Hyphomicrobiales; family Nitrobacteraceae; genus Bradyrhizobium; species Bradyrhizobium sp. 956_D2_N1_4. The sequence goes on from NZ_CP197237.1 coordinate 8,943,795, forward strand.
GTCGCCGACGGCGTCCCAATGCTCGGGGAAGAAGTGCCGCAGGCTGACCGAGATGACGCGATGGGACTTCGACAGCGGGCCGAGCACTGAATACCAGGTGCGGAAATCACCTAACGTGCCGTGGACGCAGACCAGCGGCGGGCCGTCCCCGACTTCGAGATAGGCCATGTCGTAACCGTTGACGCGAAAGCTCTGCATGATCAGCTCGCCAGGAAATCCAGAACCAGTTCGGTGTATTTTTGCGGCGCCTGCTCGAACATCGGATGCGTCGCGTTCGGGATGATCGCCGTCTTCGAATAGGGCACATGAGCCGCCAACGCATGCAGCACTTTCGACAGCAGGCCCTTGGTGCGCGCGCCCAGGATGAACAGCGTCGGCATCCTGATCGATTCCGCATCCGCCTTTGAGAAGGGCGGACGATCGTCGCGGACCTGCCCGATCAGGGTATAGGCGTTGTCGCGCAGATTCTGCTTCACCATCGCCGGCAGCCGCGGCCAGGTGCCGGCGCCCTCCAGCGTGTCGACGAACACGGCAAGGCCGCCGTCGACATCGCCGGCCGCGATCTTCGCGGCCGAGGCGGTGAACCGCGCCAAGAGCGGCGAGGGGCCATCGACGTAATCGGGATCGAGGCTCGCATCGAGCTCGCCGCCGGGTTCGGCCAGGACCAGCCGCCGGAGCAGATCGGGGCGCGCCTGCGCCACGCGGAAGCAGATGTGGCCGCCGCGGGAATGGCCCATCAGATCGACCGGGCCGACGTCGAGCTTCTCGATGAAGGCGATGACGTCCTGGACATGCTGGGCGATCGAATAGGTGTCGCCGACGCCATCCCAGCGGTCGGGGAAGAAATGCCGCAAGCTGACGGCGATCACCCGATGCCGCTGCGTCAGCGGTCCGAGCACGCAGCTCCAGACGCGAAAGTCATTGAGCGAGCCATGCACGCAGACCAGCGGCGGCCGGCCTCGGTCTTCACCCACGTCGAGATAGGTCATGTCGTATCCGTTGACGTGGAGGCTTTGCATTCGGGGGCTCGCGGGAGGGGAGGCAGGAACTCCTGTGCAAGATTCCCGGAAACCGGGTGGATCGCAACTATTTCCAAGCCTAGATTTAGGCATGGATCACAATGGGGGCATGCGACGAGGGCGCAAGCCAGGAACCAAGCCATGACCGACCAGCATTTTGCCCTGTTCGACACCAGGATCGGCCTCTGTGCCGTCGCCTGGGGCCCGCGTGGTATCAACGGCACGCAACTGCCCATGGGCGGCGAGGAGAAGATCCGCACCCGCATCAGCCAGCGCCATGCCGATGCCACCGAGGCCGAACCGACTGCCGAGGTGCGAGAGGCGATCGACCGCATCACAAAACTGCTCGCGGGCGAGCCGGATGATCTCACCGACATTCCGCTCGATCTCGACGGCGTGCCCGAGTTCAACCGCGGCGTCTACGAGATCGCCCGCGCCATCCCGCCGGGAAAGACCATCACCTATGGCGATATCGCCAAGCAGCTCGGCGGCGTCCAGCTGTCGCGCGATGTCGGTCAGGCGCTCGGCCGCAATCCGTGCCCGATTGTCGTGCCCTGCCATCGCGTGCTGGCTGCCGGCAACAAGCCCGGCGGCTTCTCGGCGAATGGCGGCGTGGTGACGAAGCTGAAGATGCTCGAGATCGAAGGCGCGCTGGTGAACCACACGCCGAGCCTGTTTGATTGAGGTACAAGGTCTCCCGCCCCGGACGCAGGAAGCGTAGGGTGGATTAGCCGAAGGCGTAATCCACCACTTTTGGCCCGGCGCGAGAAGAGGTGGATTACGCTTCGCTAATCCACCCTACGAATCGCCCTTAAATCTTCGCCGCCGTCTTCGGCCAATACCGGTCGCGCAGATGTCGCTTCACCAGCTTGCCCGTCGGCGTGCGCGGCAGCTCGGCTTCGAAATCGATCGAGCGCGGGCACTTGATCGCCGAGAGACGCGTCTTGCAGTAGGCGATCAGGTCCGCCTCGAGCGCCTTGCCGGCGCGGCTCATGTCGTGCGGCTGCACCACCGCCTTCACCTCTTCGCCCATCTCTTCGTTCGGCACGCCGAACACGGCGACGTCGGCGATATCAGGGTGGGTGATGAGGACGTCCTCGGTCTCCTGCGGGTAGATGTTCACACCGCCGGAGATGATCATGTAGGACTTGCGGTCGGTGAGGAACAGAAAACCGTCCTTGTCGAGGTAGCCGACGTCGCCAAGCGTCGACCAACCCTTGGCATTGTAGGCCTTCTTCGTTTTCTCTGGATCGTTGTGATAGGTGAAAACAGGCGCATCGGCGAAATAGACCGTGCCGATCTCGCCCACCGGCTGCTCCTCGTCGTTCTCGTCCAGGATCTTGATCTTGCCGACCACGGCGCGGCCGACGCTGCCGCGATGCTCCAGCCATTGCTGCGAATTGCAGACGGTGACGCCGTTGCCTTCCGAGCCGGCGTAATACTCGATCAGGATCGGTCCCCACCATTCGATCATTTTTGCCTTGACGTCGACAGGGCAGGGGGCCGCGGCGTGGATCGCGCCCTTCAGTGTGGAGACGTCGTAACGGTTGCGGACATCGTCAGGCAGCTTCAGCATGCGCACGAACATGGTCGGCACGAGTTGCGACTGCGTGACCTTGTATTTCTCGACCAGCTTGAGGAAATCCTCGGCATCAAAATGCTCCATGATGATGGAGGTGCCGCCGAGCACGATCGCCATCATGTTGAAGCGCAGCGGAGCCGCGTGATAGAGCGGCGCCGGCGAGAGATAGGTGCTCTCCGCATTCATGCCGCACATGTCGGCGCAGAGGACGCGCAGGAAGGCGTTCGGCACGTCGATCTTGTTGCCTTCGAAGGCCCTCTTGATGCCCTTCGGTCGGCCGGTGGTGCCGGACGAATACAGCATGTCGTAGCCGGCGACCTCGTCCGCAATCGGCGTTGTCGGCTGTGCGGACGCTTCCTTGTCGTAGGAGCGGAAGCCGGGCTGGGGCTCGTCGACCATGTAGAAGATCGGCTCGCCCGCGGTCCCCTTGATCAGGGCCTTGATCTGGTCGGCGCATTTCGGCGTGGTGATCACGACCTTGGCGCCGCAATCGCCGATGATGTAGTCGATCTCGTCCTGCTTCAGATAGCGGCTGATGGCGGTGTAATAGAGCCCGCTGCGTTGCGCCGCCCAGCAGATCTCCATGAACGCGAGACGGTTTTCCATCAAGAGCGCGATGTGGTCGCCGGCCTTCAGGCCGAGCGAGCGGAACAGGTTTGCGCCCTGGTTCGAGAGCTCATCGAGCTCGCGATAGGTGATCGCTTTGCCGGTCCCGGCCATCTGGTAGGCGATCTTGTCGGGCGTTGTGCGAGCGTAGATGGACGGATGGGTCATAAGCGTAGGTCCCAAGGCACACGAGATGTCGTCCCGGCGAAAGCCGGGACCCATAACCACAGGGCGTCGTTTGGCAGAGGATCGTCGTTCGGTACTGCGACCAACCACAATCGATATATTTCGCGGTATGGGTCCCGGCTTTCGCCGGGACGACACCGTTAGTGTGGCAGCAGCAGCTTACAGCCGCTCCACGATCGTTACATTCGCCATGCCGCCGCCTTCGCACATAGTCTGCAGGCCATAGCGCTTGCCGCGCTGGTGCAGGGCGTGGACCAGTGTGGTCATCAGCTTGGTGCCGGAGCCGCCGAGCGGATGACCAAGCGCGATGGCGCCGCCATTGACGTTGAGGCGGGCTGGATCGGCGCCGGTGGTCTTCAGCCAGCCGGTCGGAACCGAAGCGAAAGCCTCGTTGACCTCGAACAGGTCGATGTCGTCGATCGTCATGCCGGCCTTCTCCAGTGCGCGCTTGGTGGCGTGCAACGGTGCGTCCAGCATGATGACGGGATCGCCGCCGGTCATGGTCATGTGGTGGATGCGCGCCAGCGGTGTGAGGCCGAGCTGCTTGAGGCCGCGCTCGTTCACGACCATCACGCCGGAAGCGCCGTCGCAGATCTGGCTGGCGCTGGCCGCCGTCAGCTTGCCGTTCTCGGCGATCAGCTTGACGCCCTTGATGCCGTCGAGCGTGGCGTCGAAGCGGATGCCCTCGTCGATGTGATGGGTGTCCTTGCTGCCGTCGGCGCGGGTGATCTCGAGCTGCACGATCTCCTTCTTGAAGTGGCCGGCTTGCGTTGCCGCGATCGCGCGCTGATGGCTGTTGTAGGAGTATTCGTCGAGGTCATCCTTGGAGAGGCCGTACTTCTCGGCCATCATCTCCGCGCCGGTGAACTGGCTGAACACGATGTTCGGATATTTGTGCTCGATGCCCGGGCTCTTGTAATTGCCAAAGCCGTTCTTGGCCGGAAGCTGCGAGGACAGGCCCATCGGCACGCGCGTCATCGATTCCACGCCGGCGGCGATCACCACATCCATCGTGCCGGACATCACGGCCTGCGCTGCGAAGTGCAGCGCCTGCTGCGAGGAGCCGCACTGCCGATCGATCGAAGTGCCCGGAACGCTCTCCGGCAGCTTCGAGGCCATGATCGCGTTGCGCGCGACGTTGTTGGACTGCTCACCGACCTGCATCACGCAACCCATGATCACGTCCTCGACCAGGGCGGGATCGACCTTGGTGCGATCGACCAGCTCGTCCAGCACCTTCGCGGCGAGATCGGCCGGATGCCAGCCGGCGAGGCGGCCCCCCTTGCGCGCGCCCGCGGTACGCGCAGCGGCGACGATGTAAGCCTCGGCCATGTCGGTCTCTCCCTGGATTGTTCTCTATCGAGTTGGATTGTCGGCGCGGATTTAATGGGCGCGATATCGTTTAGTCAATCGATCAATTAACTCTTGTGATGAGGCGCTGCTTCGGCTTATCTGCGGCCGCTTCAAGCGGCGAGAACAGGGAACTCCGTGACTACCAGCGTACCGAACAGGCTCCCCAGCGGAAAGAATTCCACGGCAGAGAAATTGCTCGTGGCCGCGAGCGACCTGATGATCGAACGCTCGTCGATCGAGATCTCGCTGTCCGACATCGCCCAGAAGTCGGGCGCCAATGCCGCGCTGGTCAAATATCATTTCGGCAACAAGGACGGCCTCTTGCTGGCGCTGCTCGCGCGCGATGCCGCGACCGAGATGTCAAATCTCGAATATCTGCTGGCGCAACCGGTCACATCGACGGCGAAGCTGAAGCTGCACATCGCCGGCATCATCCGCGCCTATTACCGGTTCCCCTACATGAACCGGCTGATTCACTATCTGCTGCATGAGACCAATGCCGGCTCTGCCGACGAAGTCTCAAAGTTCTTCGTGGCGCCGCTGCTGGACTTCCACCGGCGCCTGCTCACTGAGGGCGTCAGCCGCGGCGAGTTCCGCGCCACCGATCCGGTGCTGTTCTACACCAGTCTGATCGGCGCCTGCGATCACCTGTTCTTTGGCCGGCACGCGATGTCTCGCGCGACCGGCGTCGGTCCGGTCACCGATGACGTCTGCCGGCAATACATCAAGCACATGGAAACGCTGATCTGCGGCGGCATCCTCACGCAAGCCGGGGAAGCTGTCGCGGCCGGATAATCCGGCCGAGACGTACAAGTCTAGAGAAGAAACGCCCAAGGAAAGGTAGCCTGTCATGGAATTGAAAGACGTCGCCGTTCTCATCACCGGTGGTGGTTCGGGTCTTGGTGAAGCGACCGCGCGCGCCATGGCCGCCAAGGGCGCCAAGATTGGTGTGATCGATCAGAACAAGGACAACGCCGAGAAGGTCGCCGCCGAGGTGAAGGGCGTGGCGCTCCATGCCGACGTCACCAGCGAAGAGCAGATCAAGGCGGCCATCGCGAAGGCGGAAGCAGCGCACGGCGTCGCGCGCGTGCTGATGAATTGCGCCGGCATCGGCGGTTCGCAGCGCATCGTCGGCCGCGACGGCGTCTATCCGCTCGAAAAGTTCGCGCGCATCATCAACGTCAATCTGATCGGCACCTTCAATTGCCTGCGTCTGTTCGCCGAGCGCCTCGTCACGATCGAGCCGGTCGGCGAAGAGCGCGGCGTCATCATCAACACCGCCTCGGTCGCTGCTTATGAAGGCCAGATCGGCCAGATCGCCTATTCGGCTTCGAAGGGCGGCGTCGTCGGTCTGACGCTGCCGGCCGCGCGCGACTTCGCGAGCCAGAAGATCCGCGTCAACACCATCGCGCCCGGCCTGTTCTTCACGCCGTTGCTGATGGGTCTGAACGAGGAAGCGCGCAAGAGCCTTGGCGCCCAGGTGCCGCATCCCTCGCGCCTCGGCGATGCCAAGGAATACGGCTCGCTCGCGGTGCACATCGTCGAGAACGCGATGCTCAACGGCGAGACTATCCGTCTCGACGGCGCCATCCGTATGGCGCCGCGGTAGCGCGCGCCTCTTCCTTCTCCCCTTGTGGGAGAAGGTGGCATAGGCGGCCTTTGGCCGCCGTCCTTAAAAGGACGCCGATGCTTCGCATCGGCTATGGCGCCGGATGAGGGGTCTCTATCCGCGGAGACAGACCCCTCACCCAGGCGAGTTCTTGGTCAGCGACGTACATGCCCTCTCCCACAAGGGGAGAGGGCGCAATAACCGCCAATCAAAGAGCGGATGCAGGAGCGCCCCATGTCCCAACCGCTGCTGATCGAGCACAACGATGGCGTCGATACGGTGACGCTCAATCGCCCTGAAAGCCTCAATGCCCTCGATCCCGCGCTGATCGATGCGCTCAACGTCTATTTCCAGGGCCTCCAGCGCAACCGCGACACCCGCGTCGTCGTGCTGCGCGGTGCCGGCAAGAATTTTTGCGCCGGCCTCGACCTCAAGGCCGCGATGGCCCGCCGCGCCGGGCAGCAGGAACTACCCGGCGTCACCGAGTCGCTCGACTCGCAGCGCCGCATCGCCGACATCGTGATGCTGATGCGGCGTTGTCCGCAGCCGATCATCTCTCTAGTACAGGGCGCGGCGGCCGGCGGCGGCTTTGCGCTGGCGCTTGCCTCCGACATCCGCATCGCGACCAAGTCGGCGCGCATGAACTGCGCCTTCATCAAGCTCGGCCTTGGCGGCTGCGATATCGGCACCAGCTACTTTCTGCCGCGGCTCGTCGGCGTCTCGGTCGCATCCGAGCTGATCCTGACCGGACGTTTCATCGGTGCCGAGCGTGCGCTCGCGGTCGGGCTCGTCTCGGAAGTCGTCGACGAAGACAAGCTCGACGAAGCCGCTGAACCTTACGTCGATGCGATGATGACGGCCTCGCCCGTGGGGCTGCGCCTGTCAAAAGAATGTCTCAACATGAGCGTCGATGCGGGATCGCTGGAAACCGTGATCGCGATAGAGGACCGCAACCAGGTCCTGTGCAGTCGCTCCGAGGAATTTTCGGAAGGCATCAGGGCCTTCCTTGAGAAGCGAAAGCCTGTCTATATCAGGCGCTGAAACGAGAACGATCCGCAAAGGACGATAATTCCGGGAGACGCAAAATGAGTGGAAGTGCGGCGGCCGTGATGACGAAGCCCGCCTTTCGCAAGGTCGAGTGGCTCGCGCGCGACATCGACGTCGAGCGGCGCGACGACGGCACGGTGGTGCTGAAGTCGCGCATTCCGCTGCAAGCCTACGAGACGCATCTTCCGGCCTCGCTGGCGAAATGGGCCAGGCAAGCGCCCGAGCGCATCTGGCTCGCGCAGCGCGGCGGAGCGAACCGCGAATGGCGCAAGGTCTCCTATGGCGAAGCCAAGCGCACTGTGGATGCGCTGACACAGGCGCTGCTCAATCTCAAGCTCGAGGGACGCCCGGTCACGATCCTCTCCGGCAATTCGATCGAGCACGCGCTGATGACGCAGGCCGCGATGCAGGCGCGCTCGCCGGCGGCCCCGGTGTCGCCGGCCTACTCCTTGATGAGCCATGATCACGTCAAGCTGAAATATCTGTTCGACCTGATCAAGCCGGCCGTGGTGATGGTGCAGGACGGCCCGACCTTCGAGAAGGCGCTGAACGCACTCGACCTCACCGGCGTCACCGTCGTTCACGTCGCGCGTCCCTGCGACGGCATCACGAGCGTCAGCTTTGCCGAGCTCGCGGCAACGTCCGTGACCGCCGAGGTCGAAGCTTCGATCGCGAAGATCACGCCGCAGACCGTCGGCAAGCTGTTGTTCACCTCCGGTTCGACCGGCATGCCCAAGGCGGTCATCAACACGCAAGAGATGATGTGCGCCAATGCGGCAATGATGATGCAGGTGCGGCCGCGCGATCCCGGCGGTCCGATCTCGACCATGCTGGACTGGATGCCATGGAACCACACCATGGGCGGCAATGCGGCGTTTCACCCGGTGCTGGTCGACGGTGGCACGCTCTATATCGATGACGGCCGGCCGATGCCGGGCCAGTTCGAGGAGACGCTGCGCAATCTGCGCGAGATCTCGCCGACCTATTACGCCAACGTGCCGGCCGGCTATGCCGCGCTCGCGGCGGCCATGGAGAAGGACGATGCGCTGTGCCGCTCGTTCTTCAAGAACCTGTCGATCATGGCCTATGGCGGCGCGCGGCTGCCTGACGATCTCTATGAGCGCATGCAGGCGCTCGCGGTGAAGACGACCGGCGAGCGCATCGTGTTCTACACCGGCTGGGGCTCGACCGAGACGGCGCCGACCTCGACCGGCACCTATTGGGACACCGAGCGCGTCGGCCTGATCGGCCTGCCGTTCCCCGGCGTCGAATTGAAGATGGTGCCGTGCGGCTCGAAATACGAGCTGCGCCTGCGCGGCGTCAACGTCACGCCCGGCTATTTCGGCCAGTCGGACCTGACGAAGAAGATGTTCGACGAGGAGGGTTTTTACTGCATCGGCGATGCCGGCATCTTCGTCGACGATGCCGATCCGGTAAAGGGCATCATCTTCGCCGGCCGCGTGGTCGAGGATTTCAAGCTCACCACCGGCACCTTCGTCCATGTCGGATCGCTCCGTACTGACGCGATCGCCGCGGCGACGCCCGTTGTGCATGACGCGCTGGTTGCCGGGCAGGATCAATGCTCGATCGGTCTGCTGGCATGGCCGAACCTGCACGCCTGTCGCCAACTCGTCGGCAATCTCGAGCTGAGCTTCGAGGACGCGGTGAAACATCCCGAGGTGATCGCCTGCTTCAGACGTGGCCTCGAAGCACACAACACGGAATGTGGCGGCGCCAGCAGCCGCGCTATCGCGCGCGCAATGCTGATGGCCGAGCCGCCCTCCATCGACGGCAACGAGCTCACCGACAAGGGCTACATCAACCAGCGTGCCGGCCTGGAGCGCCGTGCGGCGCTGGTGGAGCGGCTCTATGCGGATAAGCCTGATCAGGATGTGATCGTGCTGCGATGAATGCGCAACTCTCTCAACTCGTCATTCCGGGATGGCCCGAAGGGCCAGGCCCGGAATCCATAACCCCGGCTGGTGGATATGGATTCCGGGCTCGCGCTCCGCGTGCCCCGGAATGACGGCGCAGATAAATGACAACGAATAAGCAGAGGTAGCCCGCCATGAACTTCGATTTCTCCGACGACCAGAAACAGCTCCGCGACCAGGCGCGCAAATTCCTCACTGAAAAATGCTCGCCGAAGGCGGTGCGCGTCGTGCTCGACGGCAAGGCGCCTTACGACAAGGACCTCTGGAAGGGCCTCGCCGAGATGGGCTTCCTGGGCGTTGCAATCCCCGAGGAATTCGGCGGTGCGGGCGCGGGGCATCTCGAGCTTTGCGTGATCGCGGAGGAGATGGGCCGGGCGAATGCGCCGGTGCCGTTCTCCTCGACAGTGTATCTTGCCGCCGAAGCGCTGCTGATCGCGGGCAGTGATGCCCAGAAGAAGAAATGGCTGCCGGCGATTGCCTCGGGCGAGGCGATCGGCACGCTGGCGCTGTTCGAGGGCAAGGGCAATCCGTCGCCGAAGAACGTCAAGCTCACCGCTGCGAATGGCGTGCTCAACGGCGTCAAGAGGCCGGTCGCCGATGGTGCGATCGCCGATTTCGCCGTGGTTGCCGCACGCGCGGGATCGAGCGGTCGCGACGGCGACATCTCGCTGTTCCTCGTCGACCTCAAGGCCGGTGGCGTCGAGGTGAAAAGCCTCACCAATCTCGATCCGACCCGCGGGCAGGCCGAGATCACCTTCAAAGACTGCAAGGCCGAGCCGCTGGGAGCTGCCGGCGAAGGCTGGAGCATTTTGACCCAGGTGCTCGACCGCGCCGCGGTGCTGTGCGCCTTCGAGCAGGTCGGCGGCTCCGACCGCGCGCTCGAAATGGGCCGCGACTACGCGCTCGACCGCATCGCCTTCGGCCGCCAGATCGGCTCGTTCCAGGCGGTCAAGCACATGCTCGCCGACATGTACGTCTCGGCGACGCTGGCACGCTCCAACAGCTATTACGGCGCCTGGGCGCTCTCGACCAACGCGGCCGAGCTGCCGGAAGCCGCAGCCGCCGCGCGCATCAGCGCGACGCAGGCGTTCCAGCATTGCGCCAAGAACAACATCCAGGTTCACGGCGGTATGGGATTCACCTGGGAGTTCGACTGTCACATGTACTACCGCCGCGCCAACGCCATGGCGCTCGGGCTCGGCAGCCTGTCCTATTGGGAAGACCAGTTGATCGACCGCATGCGGAAGAAGAACGCGGCGTAACGACAGGTGATTTGTAGGATGGGTAGAGCGTAGCGAAACCCATCATGACGCGGGTGGTCTGACAGATGGGTTTCGCTTCGCTCTACCCATCCTACGACGCCGGCGAAGGATGACAGACCATGAATTTCGACGACACCCCGCAGGAAGCCGAATTCCGCGCCACCGCGCGCGCATGGATCGGTGCGAACGCGCCCAGGCAGTACGAGGAAGAGCTGCGCAAATCCTCGCTCGGCCGCACCCAGCTCAAGAACGCCAACATTCTCGAGGTCGCAAAGGCCTGGCAGAAGAAGAAGGCCGATGCCGGCTGGGCCTGCCTGCACTGGCCGAAGGAATACGGCGGCCGCGGCTCGTCGCCGATCGAGCGCGTGATCTGGCAGCAGGAAGAAGGGCCGTTCGGCCAGCTGTCCCGCATGTTCATCATCGGTCACGGCATGTGCGGGCCGACCATGATGGCGTTCGCGCGCGAGGAGCATAAGCGCACCTATCTGCCGCCGCTCGCCTCCGGCGAAAAGGTCTGGTGCCAGCTGTTCTCCGAGCCGGCCGGCGGCTCCGACGTCGCGGGCCTGCGCACGCGCGCGGAAAAGGACGGCGACGATTGGGTCATCAACGGCCAGAAGATCTGGACCTCGGGCGCGCATTATTCCGACTACGGCATCCTGCTCACCCGCACCGATCCGACCGTGCCCAAGCACAAGGGCCTCACCATGTTCTTCCTGGACATGAAGAGCCCTGGCGTCGAGGTGCGGCCGATCAAGCAGGCGAGCGGCGCATCCGACTTCAACGAGGTCTATTTCACCAATGTCCGCATTCCCGATCATCAGCGTCTCGGCGAGGTCGGTGACGGCTGGAACGTCTCGCTGACCACGCTGATGAACGAGCGCAGCGCGATCGGCGCGGCCGTCTCGACCGGTTTCCCGGAGCTGTTTGAGTATTGCTCCAGCCTGATGCTCGACGACGGCCCGGCGATCGAGGATCGTGCGGTGCGCTCGAAGCTGGCGAACTGGGCGGCGAAGGCGAGCGGGCTGAAATACACCAGCATGCGCGCGATCTCGGCGCTGTCGAAGGGCGAGCGGCCGGGGCCGGAGAACTCGATCGGCAAGCTGGTGGCGGGCTCGATGATCCAGGACGTTGCGACCTACGCGCTGGACCTGCAGGGTGCGAGCGGTGTGGTCAGTGGCGAGGATGCCGAGCTCGCCGGCCGTTTCCAGGCGATGCTCTTGCGCGCGCCAGGCACCCGTGTCGAAGGCGGCACCGACGAGATCATGCGCAACATCATCGCCGAGCGGGTGCTGGGCCTGCCCGGTGATATCCGGGTCGACAAGGACGTGCCGTTCAACAAGATCCCGACGAAGGGAAGAGGTTAGAATCGTAGGGTGGGCAAAGGCGCGTAGCGCCGTGCCCACCAATTCTGTCGAGAACGAGGGAAGGTGGTGGGCACGCTTCGCTTTGCCCACCCTACGCACCGAGCAGGAATTGAGAGGTTCGCCATGAATTTCGACGACACCCCGCAGGAAGCCGCTTTCCGCGAGACCGCGCGCAAATGGGTCGAGGCCAATGCGCCCAAGGAATTGCATGCCGAGCTGTCAAAATCCTCGCTCGGCCGCATCCGGCTGGCCAATCATGACATCGTCGATGTCGGCAAGGCCTGGCAGAAGAAGAAGTTCGAGGGCAATTGGGCCTGCCTGCACTGGCCGAAGGAATATGGCGGCCGCGACGCCACGCCGATCGAGAAGGTGATCTGGCAGCAGGAGGAGGGCGTCTACGGCAAGCTGACGCAGCCGTTCCAGATCGGCGAGGGCATGTGCGGCCCGACCGTGATGGCGTTTGGCAGCGAGGATGCCAAGCGCCGCCATCTGCCGAAGCTCGCCTCGGGCGAGGAGATCTGGTGCCAGCTCTTTTCCGAGCCCTCCGCCGGCTCCGACGTCGCGGGCCTGCGGACGCGCGCGGAGAAGAAAGGCGACAATTGGGTCGTCAACGGCCAGAAGATCTGGACATCGGGCGCGCATTATTCTGACTTCGGCCTGTTGATCGCGCGGACCGATCCGAATGTGCCCAAGCATAAGGGCCTCACCATGTTCTTCCTGGACATGAAGAGCCCGGGCGTCGAGGTCCGTCCGATCAAGCAGGCCAACGGCATGCAGGAGTTCAATGAGGTCTATTTCACCGATGTGGTGATATCAGACAGCCAGCGCCTCGGCGCAGTCGGCGAGGGCTGGAGCGTGTCGCTGACGACGCTGATGAACGAGCGGATGTCGATCGGCTCGCGGCTTGCGACCGGCGTCCCTGAAATGTTCGAGTTCTGCTCCAATCTGATGCTCGAGGACGGGCTCGCCATCGACGATCCCGCCGTGCGCTCGAAACTCGCGAGCTGGGCGGTGAAGTCGAGCGGGCTGAAATACACCAGCTACCGCGCGATCTCGGCGCTCTCGAAGGGTGATCGGCCGGGGCCGGAGAATTCGATCGGCAAGCTCGTCTCGGGCATGATGCTCCAGGACATCGCGACCTACGCCATGGACCTCCAGGGCGCGGCCGGTGTTCTCACCGGCACGGACGAGGAGACGGTGCAGGGCCAGTTCCAGCAGATGCTGTTGTCCTCGCCCTCGATGCGCATTGCCGGCGGTACCGACGAGATCTTGCGCAACATCATCGCCGAGCGCGTGCTGGGATTGCCGGGCGACATCCGCGTCGACAAGGACGTGCCGTATAACAAGATCCCGACCAAGGGGCGGTGATCCAGCCTCTCGCTGTATCTCGTAGGGTGGGCAAAGCGAAGCGTGCCCACCATATGCAGATGCGCCGGGGTAAGTCTGTCGGTGGGCACGGCGCTATCGCGCCTTTGCCCACCCTACGAGGAGCGCGAGCTAATTCATGGATGCAAAAGTGAGCCAGACCCAAGACCGCATCGGCGTGCTCGAAGAGCTCCTCAACGAGCGCTACTCCGTCCGGGCCTTCCTGCCCAAGCAAGTCGACCGCGCGACCATCGAGCATGTGCTGGCCACCGCGCAGCGCACCGCGTCCTGGTGCAACAGCCAGCCCTGGCAGGTCATCATCGCCAGTGGCGCGGCCAAGGAGCGCTTCCGCCAGGCGATCTACCAGGAAGCATCAGGCGGATTGGGCGACGATTACGACTTCACCCCGCCGCGCGAATATGTCGGTGTCTATCTCGAGCGCCGCCGCGAGAGCGGATTTCAACTCTACAACACGCTCGGCATCGCCCGCGGCGACAGAAGCGCCTACGCAAAACAGGCGCTGGAGAATTACAATTTCTTCGGCGCGCCGCATGTCGCGATCATTCACACCAACGAGCCGCTCGGCATCTACGGCGCGATCGATTGCGGCGCCTATGTCTCGAATTTCATGCTGGCCGCGCAGGCGCTCGGGCTCGGCACCATTCCGCAGGCGGCGCTGGCGCGCCACTCCGGCCTGATCCGCCGCCACTTCAATCTGCCCGACGACCGCCGCGTCGTCTGCGGCATCTCGTTCGGCTATGCCGACGACGCCGACAAGGTCAACAGCTACCGCACCTCGCGCGCGAGCGTCGCCGACACCGCCACGTTCGCGGACGAATGATCCCGTCTCACGCGCGCCGTCCGGTTTTCACGCACGCGCAAAGGCGGCCGCGGAAACGGCCGCCTTCACATTCGTCGCGGTCCGGTTGACGCGGCCGTTATCCGCCGCTGCCGCCGATCACGGCGCGCACGGTCTCGTCGGGCCCGAAGTCCTCGGCGCCATCGACATAAAGCAGCGCAGCGAGCTTCGAGCGCGCGCGATTGACGCGGCTCTTGATCGTGCCGACGGCACAGCCGCAGATCGAAGCTGCGTCCTCATAGGAGAAGCCGGAGGCGCCGACCAGGATCAAGGCCTCGCGCTGGTCTTGCGGAAGCTTCTCGAGCGCGCCGCGGAACTCCTCGAACTCGAGATGCGCGTTCTGCGACGGCTGCGTCTTCAGCGTCTTGGCATAGTTGCCCTCGGCATCCTCCACCTCCCGCCGCCGCTTGCGATAGTCGGAGCGGAACAGATTGCGAAGGATCGTGAACAGCCACGCCGGCAGGTTCGAGCCGGGCTGGAACGAGTCGATGTTGGCGAGCGCACGCAGAAGCGTTTCCTGCACCAGATCGTCGGCGCGATCCGCATTGCCGCTCAGCGAGATCGCGAACGCGCGCAGACTTGGCACGGCCGCGAGGATGTCGTCACGAAGGGAGTCCGTGAGAGGCATTAATCCCTCCCATTGTTGTCGTTGGAGCCCCTGTCAGGTTCCACTTGGGGTGCGCCTCCGGGCGCATCAAGCTTCTTGATCAGTTCCGCGAACCGGTCCGGAACCCCCTGCCGCACCACGTCGTCGTACATGGCGCGCAGCTGGTGGCCGATCCGGGACTGAATCTCCGGAGTGAGGCCTCCCTTGCCGGGGGTCGTGCTTTTGCTGGCTTGAGACTTGAGATCTTTCATGACCTGTTCCACGTTTCCCCGAGTTAAGTAACTGTAAAATCGAGAAGTTCTCTCAACCGGGAGCCGTTCCCTGAATAGGCACAATTCCAGGTTCGACAAAAAGTTCCCAGATAAGCGGAACTTTTCTTGGCGTGAGGCGTAGACAGCCCAGCAGGGGAACCCGGGCCTCCCCGCTTGTTGCGTGGTTCGTCAAGGTCGGCCCGAAGATGAATGGAGTGGGGATGTCCCGTTCGCAGCTTGTTGCTGAACACTTGCCGTTGTTGCGCCGGTACGCGCGCGCCCTGACGGGCAGCCAGGCCTCCGGTGACGCCTATGTCGCAGCCATGTTGGAAGCGATGCTCGGAGATCCGTCCGTGCTCGACGAGAGCCATGGTCCGCGCGCCGGCCTGTTCCGGCTGTTCACCCAGATCTGGAATTCGGTCTCCGTCAACGACGATGCCGAGGTGACGACCTTGCCGATGCCGCCGGAGCGGCGGCTGTCGAACATCACGCCGCTGCCGCGGCAGGCGTTCCTGCTGCTCTCGCTCGAGGGATTCTCGGAAGAGGAAGTCGGCTACATCCTCGGCACCGACGTCGCCGAGACGCGGCGGCTTGCCGATGCGGCGGGACGTGAGATGGCGGCCGAGATCGCGACCGACGTGCTGATCATCGAGGACGAGACCTTCATCGCCATGGATCTCGAAAGCCTGGTGAAGAATCTCGGTCACAATGTCGTCGGCGTCGCGCGCACCCATGCCGATGCGGTGGCGCTGGCCAAGAACAAGCGGCCGGGCCTGATCCTCGCCGACATCCAGCTTGCCGACGGCTCGTCGGGCCTGGACGCGGTCAACGAGCTGCTCCGCACCTTCGAAGTGCCGGTGGTATTCATCACCGCCTATCCGGAGCGCTTCCTGACCGGCGAGCGCCCCGAGCCCGCGTTCCTGATCTCAAAGCCGTTCCAGCCCGCGATGGTGTCGGCGGTGGCGAGCCAGGCGCTGTTCTTTCAGCGCAACTCGCGCAACCGCGCGCCGAAGGCGCCGGCGGCGTAAGGAAGCTTCTATTTGAACGGAGAATGGCGCGCCGCAAAGCGCGCCATTTTTTCGTTCGCCCACCCCTGCTCAACAACCTCGGCAGATGCTGTTGAGCTTGGCCTTCAACTTGGGTTCGTCCGCCCATGGCTCGACCAAGCGTTGCACTCCGTCGAGAGTCATGAAGATGGTCATCCGCTGGAGGTCGTCCTTGGCCTCGGAAGGCGGCTTCGGAAATGGTTCGCTTCGCTCCACCATTTTGAGAGCTGCCGCATCCAGGGGCGGGGAGCCTGTGCTTTCCACCAAAGCGTGCGAGATCAATTGGCCCGAGCGATTGATCACGAATGTGACGCCGGCATTGCCTATCTGACCCATCGCCTCCGGAGGAAGCACCCTGTGGCGCCAGACATGTTCAGTGGCCGCCTTGCGCCAGGCGGCCATGGCATCGTCATCCGTGAGCACGGGACTCGGCCTTAGCACTAACCCGGAAGGCTGCACCGGGAATTGACGGCGGTCGAAGACAATTGGCACTGTCAACGTGAATGACTCATCCTTGAGCTCCGAAGGCGGCGCCGGAAAGGGTTGGGCACGGGCGACGATCTGCAGCGCGGCAACGTCGAGCGGCCGAGAGCCGGTGCTCACGGCCAGAGCCTGCGAGATCAACCTGCCAGACCGGTCGATGACGAATGTGACCCTGGCTTCGCCGGTTTGCCCTAGTGCTTCAGCCGGAAATTGCCTGTAGCTGGCTATGTGGGCCGACAGCCTCGCCTTCCAGGCCGTCGCGCGTTCGGTCTGCACATCTGTCTGTGCGTGTATGGGGAAAACCGCCAACCATCCGAGAAGCGCGGCCAACAAGGGGAATTTCATCTGCATCGGTGCGGATACTAATCTCGGTCAGGTTGATTGCAAGGCTCGTTACCCGTATCGCGTTCACGCGGCTGTGGGCAATTCGAAGGGCCGGGAAGCCCGCTTGACGGCGGTCAAATTGCCTCGTTCATACGTCGGGTCGATGACATCAGTCGCGACCTCGAGCCGCCAGGAGATTTTTCATCATGGACCAGCAACTCCTCGATCGCCTCGCCATCCGCGACCTCGTCGAGAACTGGGCGGTGTGGCGCGACGCCGGCGACTGGGAGCGTTTCGCCACGGTCTGGCATGACGAGGGCTGGATGTCCGCCACCTGGTTTCAGGGGCCGGCGCGGGATTTCATGCGGGTCAGTCAGGAGGGGTTTGCCAAGGGCGTGCGCATCCTGCATTTCCTCGGCGGCACCAGCATCGATCTCGCAGGCGCGCGCGCCATTGCGCAAACCAAGATGACGATCTCGCAGCGTGCCCTGGTGCATGACGTGCTCTGCGACGTCGTCTGCACCGGTCGCTTCTACGATTTCCTGGAGAAGCGGCATGACCAATCAGGTATTGGCCAATGGGGCATCGTCCGCCGCCAGCCGATCTACGAGAAGGACCGGATCGACCCGGTCGATCCCGCCGCAACGCTTCAACTCGACCAAAAAGCGCTCGCCGCACTGCCCGAAGGTTACCGCCACCTCGCCTACATGCAGGAGCTGATCGGCTACAAGGTCAAGCGCGACATGCCGGGCCTGATCGGGCCTGAAGTCGAGAAGCTCTATGGCGAGGGGCGGGACTGGCTCGCGGGGAAGCCGAAGTGAGGCTCAGACAAAAGTAAGGCGCGACTGGCATCACCACAGTCGCGCCCTACGTCGCCGGCTTATGGGGCAGGGGGGAATAGCCGGCTGTTGAGACGACTCTCGGGCCTGAGAGTCGTTCCAGGCGGGTGAAAATTTTTTTGTGCGGCCTTTTTATGCGCCCTGCCGTGAATTTCGCACACGGTTAAGTGATCTTAACGGCTGAGAACTGCCGGTCCTCCCATCGCGTTGTTCCCGCGATCGCCATGGGGCGAGGGATCGACAGCCATGTTGCAGATGCAAAAGGTATTTTTGGGTGTTGTCGCGATTGCCGCGACGCTTGGTGCCGTCCAGGTCGGTGCCGTCCAGCTGGCCTCTGGCCATGATCTGGCCGACCGCTGGCAGGCGGTCGCCGACAGGCCCACGCAAGATGCGGGTCACAACGTCAACCGTTCCGGCAAGGCCGACCGGTTCGCCGACGTCAAGCAGGCCCCGGTTCCCACCCGCACCGTGTCGATGCGGCTGAACGATCTGGCCGAGACGTCGGTGCTGCTGCGGGTCCGCGCGGTCATCGAGACCGGCAACGCCAAGCCGCCGGTGCTGCTCCAGAACCGGAAGCAGGGTCCCAAGAGGCCGACGATTGCCTGCGAGCCGATGGTCAGCTCCCTGACCGAGGTCGCAAAGCTGCTCCAGCCCGGCCGCTGTGTGACCTGATTCTTCTTCGCCGCCCTTGGCCGCCACGGACAAATCGCCTTCCCGCCGGGAGGGCGATAGTTCACGTCCACTTGATCCCCTATCCCCTCGCGTTATATCCCGGGTTTCTTTCCCCTTTGATTGACCGGGTAAACGCATGACGACGTCAGATACGGCCGCGCATACGCAGCCTTTCCAGGCCGAGGTTTCCGAGCTTTTGCACCTCATGGTGCACTCCGTCTATTCCGAGACCGACATCTTCCTGCGCGAGCTCGTCTCCAACGCATCGGACGCCTGCGACAAACTGCGCTATGAAGCCATCGCCAGCCCGGCGCTGCTGGGCGAGGGCGACGCGCTCAAGATCCGGATCATCCCCAACAAGACGGCCGGAACGCTCACGATCGCCGACAACGGCATCGGCATGGAGCGCCAGGAGCTGATCGACCATCTCGGCACCATTGCCCGCTCCGGCACCAAGGCGTTCGTCTCGAAGCTGAAGGAGGCCAAGGACGGCCTCGGCCTGATCGGCCAGTTCGGGGTCGGCTTCTATTCCGCCTTCATGGTCGCCGAGAAGATCGTCGTCGTCAGCCGGCGTGCCGGCGAGAGCGACGTGTGGAGCTGGACGTCCTCCGGCGGCTCCGGCTTCGAGATCGCGCACGCAAGCGATGAGGAAGTGGCGCGCGTGGCACGCGGCACCGAGATCGTCCTGCACCTGAAGGACGACGCCAAGAAGTATCTCGAGACCTACGAGATCGAGCGCATCGTCAGTGCCTATTCCGACAACATCCTGTTCCCCATCGAGCTGGTGCCGGAAGAGGGTGAGCCGCGCCAGATCAACTCGGCGAGCGCGCTGTGGCAGCGCTCCAAGTCCGAGCTGACGGCCGAGGATTACAAGAAGGCCTATCAGCAGATCGCCTCCGCCTTCGACGATCCCGCGATGACGCTGCACTACCGCGCGGAAGGCCGCTATTCCTACGCCGTGCTGCTGTTCGCGCCGTCGACGAAGCCGTTCGACCTGTTCGAGCCGAACCGCAAGGGCCGGGTGAAGCTTTACGTCCGCCGCGTCTTCATCACCGACGATGCCGATCTGCTGCCCGGCTATCTCCGCTTCATCCGCGGCGTGGTCGACAGCGAAGATCTCCCGCTCAACATCTCGCGCGAGATGCTCCAGAACAATCCGCAGCTCGCGCAGATCCGGAAAGCAGTGGCGACCCGGGTCGTGTCCGAGCTCGAAAGCCTTGCCGACAAGGACCCGGAGAATTTTGCCAGGATCTGGGACGCCTTCGGCGCAGTGCTGAAAGAAGGCATCTACGAGGATTTCGAGCGGCGCGAAAAGCTGCTGTCCTTGTCGCGCTTCACCACCACCTCGGGCGAGAAGCGTTCGCTGAAGGACGTCATCGCCGGTTTCAAGCCGAACCAGACCGAGATCTACTATCTCGTCGGCGACAGCATCGAGCGGCTGAAGTCCAATCCGAGGCTGGAAGCCGCGACCGCGCGTGGCATCGAGGTGCTGCTGCTGTCGGATCCGGTCGACGCCTTCTGGACCTCGATGCCATCGGAGTTCGACGGCAAGCCGCTGAAATCGCTGAGCCAGGGCGATCTCAATCTCGATCTGATCCCGCGCACCGACGAGGCCGACGAGGCGAAGCAGGACGAGCCGCAAGCCGACGAGGCCGCCACCATCGCGGTGATCAAGGCCGCGCTCGGCGAGCGCGTCAGCGACGTCAAGGTCTCGACGCGCCTCACCAGCTCCGCCTCCTGCCTCGTCGCCGACAGTCAGGGCCCGAGCCGCGAGCTCGAGCGCATCCTGTCGCAGCAGAACCGCGGCATGCGCACCAAGCCGATCCTCGAGATCAATCTGCGCCATCCGCTGGTAACGGCGATCACCAGGGCGCAGGCCGGCTCCAGGGCGGTCGACGATCTCAGCCTGCTCCTGCTCGAACAGGCGCAGATCCTGGACGGCGAATTGCCCGAAGACCCTGCCGCGTTTGCGGCAAGGCTCAACCGGCTGGTCCTGCAGGGGCTGGGCGGGTAGCGCGCGCAGCGCACCCCGCTCACCTTGCCGTCATCCGCCGGAGGAACAGTCGCCTCCGGCGTGGTGTTATGCCATAGGAGGACGTCGGCTTGAGATCCGACGCCGCCATCGATTCGAGGATGTCTCCATGCGCCTGCCTGTCCTGACCCTCACCGCGATTGCCGCGCTGTTCGCGGCGGCAGATGCCGACGCCCAGACCTATGATCCGCGCTATCCGGTGTGCATGCACGTCTATACTTCGGGCGGCCGGGGCGGTGGCGGCGACTATTACGACTGCTCCTTCACCTCGATCCCGCAGTGCCGGGCCACGGCGTCGGGCCGCGCGGCGAGCTGCGATGTCAATCCCTATTACGCCTACAACGAACCGCCGCCGCCCCCGCGCAAGCGTCACAAGAAGGTGCAGTAGTTGTTCGCGATGCGGCACGCAGCAACATCCCTCATGCGTTTCTCATCCGGCCTGATCATCACCGTCGGCGCGCTGACCGCAGCTGCGCCGTCGCATGCGCAGACCTTTGATCCCAGCTTTCCCGTCTGCATGCACGTCTATTCCGGCGCGAACGGTGGCGGCGGGGAGTGGTACGATTGCTCCTTCACGTCGCTGCCGCAGTGCCGCGCCACGGCGTCGGGCCGCGCCGCGACCTGCGATCTCAATCCGTATTATCCGGTCAACGTTGCGCCGCCGCGCCCACGCTACAGGCGAAGCGGCTAGCGCCCACCACCCGTTCAGCTGCGAATCCGGCGGAGCATGCAGAACTAGGTGCCGTGAGGCGCCTTGTTGGCAGCGGCGACGATCGCGTCGGTCAATTGCCACGTCATCTTGTCCGTGGTCCAGTCGCTGGCGTGCAGCCTGGTGTCATCGCCCGGGTCGACCAAACGGTCGAACGAGATCCTTGCGACCTCGTGCCAGCCCTTCATCAGCGCGAAGCGGCGGAAGACGTTGACCTCTTTCTCGTACGCGATCTGGCTGATCGCCTCGACCATGGCGTCCGCTTTCTGGCGCTTGGCCGGTGTCAGCACCGCAGGCACATATTGAAGGTCCATCAGGATCACGTCGATCCGCTTCGCGCCGAGCAGCTGGTCGACACCCTCACGAATGGCCTTCGTGGTGTCCGCAAACGAGGGACCGTCGGCTTGCCACACCGAATTGGTGCCGACCTGCCAGATGACGAGATCGGGATTGAGATCGAAGACGTCGTGCTCGAACCGCTTCAGCTCCAAAGGAGCGTCTTCGCCGCCGACGCCCCGGTTGATCACCTCGATTCCGACATTTGGATATTTGATCCGAAGATCCGCCAGCAGCCGTTGCGGATAGGGAGCGATGCCTCCTTCGCCCGCCGTGGTCGACGAGCCGATCGCAACCACTCTGGCCTGCCCACCCTTCACGCGGCTGCCGAAATTCTCCAGGCGCTGGTCGAACGGCGCGGCCTGGACCGGAAACTCTGACGGATCGAGAGCCACGGGACGCCTCCCTTTCGTAGCCCTGACAACGCAGGGTAGAAAAGCATAGCCCGTTTGCCAGGGAGCGCCTAGCCTCGGCGAGGCCGGATCGCTACGCCTTCCTGACCCCAGACAAACTCGACCGCCTTGCGCCAGCCGTCGGTCCCCGCCGTCAGCACGCCGCCCAACTCGCCCGCGTCGGACGGCCAGAGTTAATCACGTACTAACCTGGCTTTACCTTGTCTCTTAACACCTGGGCAGGGCGCGCGAGCTAAGCTTGGGGAAACAGCAGATACGTTCCGAAAGAATGGACGGCATGACCACCGGCGTCATCGAGCAACCGAAAGTCGCGCGCGCACCTTCGGCTTCAAAGATCTGGCTGAAGGCGATCGAGCTCACCGCGCGCATCGAGACGCTGCCGGGCCGGCTGTTCGCCGACGTCGTCGACGATTGGGCGCAGCGTCAGCCCGCTCGCACCGCGCTGATCGCAGCTGAGACAACGATCGACTACGCAGGCCTCTCGAAGCGCATCAACCGCTATGCGCGCTGGGCGCGCACGGCCGGCGTGGCCAAGGGGGATACCGTCGCGCTGATCATGCCGAATGGCATCGACTATGTTGCCGCGTGGCTCGGCATCAGCCGGGTCGGCGGCGTGGTCGCGCTGATCAATACCAAGCTCGTCGGCCAGTCGCTCGCGCATTGCGTCGATGTAGCCAGGCCGTCGCATGTCATCGTCGCGCACGAGCTCGTAGAGGCGTTGGACGGCGCGTCGCCGCACCTGAAGACAGCAGCAAAAGTCTGGACCCATGGCGATGCCCGCAGCGAGCGCGCGATCGACGTCGCACTTGCCGCGCTCGAGGACGGGCCGCTCTCGCCGGACGAGCATGGCAATGTGACGATCAACGACCGTGCCCTGCTGATCTACACCTCCGGGACCACCGGCCTGCCGAAGGCGGCGAGCATCAGCCACCGCCGCATCCTCAACTGGGGCTTCTGGTTCGCCGGCCTCACCGGCGCCACGCCGCAGGACCGGCTCTATGATTGCCTGCCGCTGTTCCACTCGGTCGGCGGCATCGTCGCGCCGTGCAGCATGCTCGCCGCCGGCGGCTCCGTGGTGATCGCGGAAAAATTCTCGGCCTCGAACTTCTGGCCCGACATCGTGCGGCACGATTGCACGCTGTTCCAGTACATCGGCGAGCTCTGCCGCTACCTTCTGAAGGCGGCGCCGTCCGAATACGAGAACCGTCACCGCCTGCGGCTCGTCTGCGGCAACGGCCTGCGCGGCGACATCTGGGAGGATTTCCAGAACCGCTTCGCCATTCCTCGCATCCTCGAATTCTATGCGGCGACGGAAGGCAATTTCTCGCTGTTCAACGTTGAGGGCCAGCCGGGTGCGATTGGCCGCGTTCCGCCATTGCTCGCGCATCGCTTTCCGGCGGGGCTCGTCAAGCTCGATCCTGATAGTGGTGCACCGCTGCGCAACGAAGAGGGCTTTTGCGTTGCCTGCGCCAGGGGCGAGGCTGGCGAAGCCATCGGCCGCATCGGCACCGCGGATGAAGGCGGCGGCCGTTTCGAGGGCTATACCGACGCGGGCGAAACCGAGAAGAAAATCCTGCGCGATGTCTTTGCCAAGGGCGATGCCTGGTTCCGCACCGGTGATCTGATGCGGCTCGACGACAAGGGCTTCTTCCATTTCGTCGACCGCATCGGCGACACCTTTCGTTGGAAGGGTGAGAACGTCGCGACATCGGAAGTCAACGACGCCGTGCGCGATTTCACCGGCGTGATCGATGCCACCACCTACGGCGTCAGCATCCCCGGCACCGACGGCCGCGCCGGCATGAGCGCCATCGTCGTCAACGAGGGGTTTAATATCGAAGAGCTGCCTGCGCATCTGGCGCAGCGCTTGCCGGTTTACGCCCGCCCCGTCTTCATCCGTATCTCGCGCGAGCTCGACGCGACCGAGACGTTCAAGCAGAAGAAGGGCGAGTTGGCCCGGGAGGGCTTTGATCCCGGGCTGATAGGCGAGCCGCTGTTCATGCTCGACCCGAAATCCGGCGCCTATGTTGCCTTGGACGCGGACGTGCACGCAGGGATCATCGATGGCGCGATCAGGCTCTAGCCGCACGAAAATCCGCCAGATAGGTCCAATTTTATCTGAATTGTCCAAGAAGCCATTTACTTCTGTCGGGTAAACAACACGGGCCTTGGGGAGGCGGTCATCAAGAGCCGCTGCAACACGAACCATCAATAACAAGAGTGAGCCAGCCATGTCGGTAAGGTCTAAGGTCATCGAAGCGATCCAGCAGATCGCCAAGGAGCAGCACGTCACGCTTCCCGCACTCTCGGACGATCTGTCCCTGCACGAGACGGGCTTCGATTCCCTCGCCTTCGCAATTCTGGTGGCGCGCCTCGAGGACGAGACCGGCGTCGATCCCTTCACCATTTCCGAGGACGTAGCGTTCCCCGCCACCGTGGGCGATTTCGTGCGGGCCTACGAAAATGTCCCCGCGTGAGATTTTTGCGCTCCGCGACTATCTGAGCCCGGAGCTCAAGGGCCGCACGATCTCCGACGCCCATCATGTGGTGTCGCTGACGGACGTCCTGGGGCATACGGTTCTGGGCGGTCGCCTGCGTGAGCTGGCGGGCCGCTCTGTCCTGCTGAAGCTGTCGGACCAGCTCAAATCGGGCCTCGCCATGATCGAGCTCGATGGTGTCGCGCGGCGCATGCTGCTGTGCCCGCCCGATCTCAATCCGGCGCATCTCGACGCGCTGATCGCGGACGCCGAGATCGATGCTGTTGTCACCGACGAGCCCGCGCAATGGGACGCAAAGACAATCGCGCTCGTCGTCACCGCGCAATTGCCGCTTCAGGCCGCCACGCCGGCCAGGACCGAACGCGCCACCGAATGGCTGATGCTGACGTCCGGCACGTCGGGCGTACCAAAAATCGCCGGCCATACGCTGGAAGCATTGACGGGCGCCATCGTCGCCGAAGGCCCTGCGCGCGGACCCGCGCCGGTCTGGGCGACATTCTACGACATTCGCCGCTATGGCGGCCTGCAGATTTTCCTGCGCGCGGTTCTCTCCGGCGGCTCGATGGTGCTGTCCGATCCGCATGAAGCGCTCGGCGACCACGTCGCGCGCCTGAACGCGCGCGGCGTCACCCATATCTCCGGCACGCCATCGCACTGGCGCAAGCTCTTGATGAGCGGCTCGGCAGCACATTTCACGCCGGGATACGTCCGTCTGTCCGGCGAGATCGCCGACCAGGCGGTGCTCGACGGCCTGAAGGCCGCGTTCCCCAATTCCTCCGTCGGTCACGCCTATGCCTCGACCGAGGCAGGCGTCGGCTTTGCCGTCAATGACGGGCTGGAGGGCTTTCCGGCTGATTATCTCGGCAACCGCAACGGCGTCGAGATGAAGGTCGTCGACGGCTCGCTGCGCATCCGCTCGACGCGCACGGCGCATGCTTACATCGGCCGCAATGTAGCCGCGCTGACCGATGCCGACGGGTTCGTCGACAGCGGCGACATCGTCGAGTTGCGCGGCGACCGCTATTATTTCGTCGGCCGCCGCGGCGGCATCATCAATATCGGCGGGTTGAAGGTTCACCCCGAGGAGATCGAGGCGGTCATCAATCGCCATGCCGACGTGCGGATGTCGCGGGCGAAATCGCGCCGCAGCCCGATCACCGGCGGCATCGTCGTCGCCGACGTGATCCTTGCCGACGGCACCGATCAGGCGCGGGTGAAGGAGATCCGCGACCAGATCCTGGATCAATGCCGCGCGCAGCTCGCGTCCCACAAGGTGCCGGCGGTGATCCGCTTCGTCGATGCACTCGACGTCACCCCGGCCGGAAAACTGGCGCGCACCGATGCATAATGTCCTCGTCACCGGCGGCAGCCGCGGCATCGGCCTTGCGATCGGCAGGCGGCTGGCTGATGCCGGCTATAACGTGATTGCGGCGGCACGGCGCGAGAGCGACGAGCTCAGGGCGGCGATCGGCCCCTCCGAAGGGCGCCTGCATTTCCGCGCCTGCGACCTCGCCGTGATCGACGCGATCCCGGCCTTCGCGAAGCTTATCCGCGACGAGTTCGGCCCGATCTACGGCCTCGTCAACAATGCCGGCCTCGGCACCGAAGGCCTGCTCGCCACCATGCACAATTCCGAAATCGAGGCGCTGGTGCAGCTCAACGTGCTGTCGCCGATCATCCTCTCCAAATATGTCGCGCGCCAGATGATGGCCGACGGCGCCGGCCGCATCATCAATATGTCCTCGATCATCGCGACCACGGGCTACAACGGCCTGTCCGTCTACGGCGCGACCAAGGCCGCCGCCACCGGCTTCACCCGCTCGCTCGCGCGCGAGGTCGGCAAGCTCGGCATCACCGTGAATGCGATTGCGCCGGGCTTCATCGACACCGAGCTGACCCACAATCTCTCCGACGAAGGACGCAAGCGCATCGCCGGCCGCAGCGCGCTGCGTCGCCTGCCGGAGACCGATGATGTCGCGCGCATGGTCGAATATCTCCTCGGCGAGGGCGGTCGCAACGTCACCGGCACCGTGTTCACGATCGATGCGGGGAATACGGCGTAAGCGGAACTCCGCCGCCACAATTGAGTTGATCCGGGCGATGACATCAAGCCGGAATTGGTCGTAAGATGCCCCGCAATCGGTTGGGTTATGTCAATCGATCTGCCCCAATCGACAGGGAGCAGTCCATGGCCACTTCAAACATGACCGCTTCAAATCAAGCCCGGATCGAGGAGCCTCGCGCGAAGCCGGACGATGTCCATTGCCCCCCGATGACGCATCAGAATTCCGGCGGACACGGTCATGAAATGTATCCGCAGCAATTCGTGCGCCTGGTCGGCTGCCACGACCTCTCTCTCGACGCCCTGCGCAAGCGCGAGGACGAAAAGCTGCACTAGGCGTTCACTTCGGCAGGTCAATCCGCTCGCGTGAAAATTCCGGCGGCCCTTCGGTCAGGCGGCGGATGCGGCGTTCGCGTTCGTCCGTTGGCAATGCGGGGTCGAGCAGCCGCTCGATCTCGTGCACGGCCAGCGCCTCGATCCTGGTGGCGTCGGATGCGACCGGCTGGGCCGACGAGAATGCCGGGGGCGCGACCTTCAGGCCCAGTTCGACCAGCTTGCAGATCGCAGCCGAACGCGACAAGTGATGAGCTTCAGCCCAGGCGTCCACGGCCGCGGTCAGTGCTTCCGGCATCTTCACCGCGCTGAGCGGATCGAGCCCCGTGCGCCGGTGCACCGGAGCCGTCGAGTCCTTGTTGCCGAAGTCGGGCACCTCGATCATCCCATCAATCTCTGGAGATGCCCCTACCATAGCCGCTCTTCCGGCCGGCTGTTTGACGCCGATCAATGACGGATCGCGCCATTCGCGGCGGCGCGATCTTGTTGTCCGGGTGCATTTCGGCCAATGATCGGGAATCGAAAGAGGGGCGCCGGCCGGCGAACCCGGATCGATCCTGCCTCGTATCTTTCCTCGGACGCGCTTCCCAACCATCCGGTATCACCCGATGACATCAGGCGAATCCTTCTACGGCGGCATTCCCGTTTTCCGCGGCTTCACGAGCCTGATGGACCCCGCGCTCTATGCGCCGCTGCCGGATGATTGGAACATCGGCGTCGCTGATATCGTCGATTCCACCAAGGCGATTGCGGCGCAGCGCTACAAGGCGGTCAACATGGCCGGTGCCGCCGTGATCGCGGCGGTGACCAACGCGCTCGAGGGACGCGAATTCCCCTTCGTGTTCGGCGGCGACGGCGCGAGCTTTGCGGTCGCGCCTTCCGATGTCGAACGCGCCCTGGAGGCGCTGGCCGCGACCGCGACCTGGGTGCGGGAAGATCTCGATCTGAAGATGCGCGTCGCGCTGGTGCCGGTAAGTGCGATCCGCGCCCAAGGGCTCGACGTGCGCGTCGCGCGCTTCGGTCCGTCGGCCAATCTGTCCTATGCGATGTTTTCCGGCGGCGGGCTCGCCTGGGCCGACGCCGCCATGAAACGCGGCGAGTTCGCGGTCGCCGAGTCGCCCGCCGGCACGCAGCCCGATCTTTCCGGCCTGTCCTGCCGCTTCGAGGTGATGCCGTCCGCACGCGGCCTGATCCTGTCGGTGCTGGTGATGCCGGCGCGCGGTGTCGATCCGCATGCTTTCCGCAAGGTGATCGAGGACATCATTCATCTCGTCGAGCGCAGCCCGGATGGCGGCCGCCCGGTGCCGCCGCAGGGGCCGCCGCTGAAATGGCCGCCGCAGGGGCTGGAATTCGAAGCCCGCACCAGGCGTGGCGGCCCGCTGATTGCGCGTCGCGCCAGCGTCCTGGCCTACACGCTGTTCGTCTATCTGATCATGCGTTTCGACCTCAACGTCGGCGGTTTCGTGCCAAATGTCTACAAGCGCCAGGTGGTCGAGAATTCAGACTTCCGCAAATATGACGACGGCCTGCGCATGATTCTCGACTGCACCCCGCAGCTCGAGCGCGCGTTGAGCGACCGTCTCGCTGCCGCGGCGCGCGACGGCGTCGTGCGCTACGGCCTCTACCCGCAGGATGCCGCGATGATGACCTGTTTCACGCCGTCGGCGCTGCGCAGCGACCACGTCCATTTCATCGACGGCGCGCGCGGCGGCTACGCGTCGGCCGCAACGGCGTTGAAGGCGATGGCGGGGTAAGGGGATTCTCGTGTCCCGGACGCGCTGCGGCACGCAGTGACGCTGCGCAGAGCCGGGACCCACACTGCGATTGGCCCCGGCTCTGCAGCGCACCACTATGTGCTGCGCTGCGTCCGGGGCACGAGAGTTCGTCGATCTCAGCGTCCCGCGCGCGTCCAGGTCTCGCCGCCGCAGAGCGCGCCGACGCAACCTTCGACCCGCAGCGAATCCGCACCAGTCACGGAGACGTTGCTCGCATAGGTGCTGCCGTCATCGGCATTGTAGATCTGGCCCGACCATTTGTTCGGCCCTGAGGGCTCCATGCCGCTGAACAGCGGCAGCCCGATCATCGCGCGTTTGGCGAGCGCAGGATTGGGATTCTTGCTGTCGGTCGCAGGCTGGCCGGTCGCGGTGTCATAGGGCTCGCGCAGCCAGACGATATGGCCGCAGATGCCGCCGCCGCATTTGCTGATTTTGACGCGTGCATCGCCGGCCTGCGTCAGCCAGGTCCCATCGGCGCTCTGCGCGTGGGCGGCACTCGCACCAAACAGTGCAGTCAGGATGACGGAAAGGATGGCGAATCTGCCGAACATAGAGAGAGCCCCCGAAAATGGAGGCGCCTCAATAGCAGTCCGGCAGGATAGTGCAACGCTGGATGGAATCACATTCCTGCGTTTATCTGCCCGCTTATTTGCCTGCGCTCATTTGCCCCAGCGGGCGAAGGCGACCGAGGCTGCGGTCGAAAGTCCGAACACGACCATGGCGCCGCCGACCAGTGCGAACAACGTCCAGGCCGGCGCCTGCGCAGTCATGAGACCGACGCCGCCGATCGCGACGATCAGCAGCCGCGCCGTGGAGGCCAGCACCGGACCGCCGACGCGCGCTGCGCCTTGCGAGGAAAAATACAGCGACACGCCCATGCCGAAGAACACGAAGGCCGGACCCGCCCAGTGGAAATAGCTGTGCGCCGCCGCGGTGACGCCGGGATCCCCGGTGAAGAGCGATACCCACAACGCCGGATCAAGCGCGATGACGAGGCCGATCAGGCCGACGGTCAATCCCGAAGCCGCGGCCGCGGTCCAGGCGACACGCCGCGCGCGTTTGACATGTCCGGCGCCCATCGCCATGCCGACCATCGGCACCGAGGCGATGCCGAAGGCGAAGGTGATCGGGATCAGCAGGAATTCCAGCCGTGAGCCGATGCCGTAGCCGGCCAGCATCTCGGTGCCGAAGGTCGCGAGGATTTTTGTGAAGATCAGAATCGTGAGCACGGTCTGGAGCGGCGACAGACAGGCGACCGCGCCGACCTTGAGGATGTCCAGGAACATCGCGCGTTCGAAATGGAAGGCGCGGACCTTCAGCGGCAGCCGGCTGCGGCCGGACAGGAGATACCAGAGGAAGAAGATCGCCGCGCAGGTGAAGGCGATCAACTGGCCGGCGGCGACGCCGGGCATGCCGAATTGCTTCACGCCGAACAGGCCGAGCCCCAGCGTGCCGCCGAGCGCGATCTGGAGCGCGCTCGCCCCGATCAGAATCATCGAAGGCAGGCGCATGTCGCCGGTGCCGCGGATCACCGAGGCCAGCGTGTTGACGAGCCAGATCGCGACCGCGCCGGAGAACAGCATTTGTGAATAGCCGCTGGCTTCCTCGAGCACGCGCTCGCGTCCGCCGAGCAGCGTGAAGAAGCTGCGGCCGAAGGCGAGCATCATCACCGTGAAGAACAGCCCGC
This sequence comes from Bradyrhizobium sp. 956_D2_N1_4, assembly GCF_052076025.1. Lineage (NCBI taxonomy): Bacteria > Pseudomonadati > Pseudomonadota > Alphaproteobacteria > Hyphomicrobiales > Nitrobacteraceae > Bradyrhizobium > Bradyrhizobium sp. 956_D2_N1_4. Next base: position 8,974,048 of record NZ_CP197237.1, read on the forward strand.
CGCAGAGGCCGATGATGGCGGCATGCAGCGCCAGCGTCGCGGCGCGGTCACGATCGCCTGCGCCGAGCGCGCGGCTGATCGCGGACGAAACACCACCGCCCATTGCGCCCGCGCTCATCATCTGCGTCAGCATCGCGAACGGAAACACCAGCGCGATCGCCGCCAGCGGAATGGTGCCGAGCCGGCCGATATAGGAGGTCTCGGCAATCGCAACCAGCGTGCTGCCGACCATCGCGATCATGTTGGGGATCGCGAGCCGCAGCAGTGTCGGCAGGATCGGCGCCGTCAGCAGGCTCGCAATGGGGGAAGCGACCGGTACACGTGGCGGCGCGGCGTCTGCGGAGGCGTCGATCGTCATGTTCACCGGGCGGAATATTGGATGACGACCGACATCTTATAGGGCACAGCACCTTCGCGCCAGTCCTCCCCTCACGCAGGGCTCACCAGGGCAGGCCGCATAGGTCGATGGTGCCCAGCGTCGGCGCGCGAACGATGTTGAAGACGTACGGCGCCAAGTAGTCGAAGCGGATCCGACCCTCCGGCTGCTCGCAATAGACCTCGCCCTTGAAGGGCAGCCAGCTGCGGGCTTCGTAGAACGCAAAATTGTTCGGTTCGGAGAACAGCAGCCCGAAACGGACCGCCTCGTTGGCGCGCATGGTGTGGATGGCTGCGTCGATCGCCATGGTCGCGTAGCCGCGGCCGCGCCGGTCCTCGCGGGTGCAGACCCCGCCGATGCCGCCGATGTGAACCTTCTGTCCATTCCAGGTGACGGTACGGAAGTAGATGCCGACGTGGCAGACGAGGCCGTCCTCGGGCGTCTCGATCAGCACCCGAAGGTCGGCATTGGCCCATTTAACGTGGCTCCACGACGGCTTCTCCGCGGCGTCTTGGCCCCAGACCGCGCTGAGCAGCGGCTTTGCGATCGGCCACGAGGCGTCGCCGTTCAGAATGTCGATTTCGATGCTCATCGCTCTCTCTTCTGCATCTCCGCGCCGTGGTGCGTTCGTTCTGCCATAAGCGCCTCAAAGGCAATGATATTTTACAGCCTGTCGAAGCGCGCCCCACGATGCGTCGATTTTATGCAATCCGGCCAATCGGCCGCATCACGCAATTTCGCAAATTGGCGGTATTTAACGGCGGTGGAACCTTCTATAAGAGTCCCCGTTAAGCCAGTTCCCCATCAGTCGCGGACAACAACCCATGACCTTTACGCTGCCCCCACTCCCTTACGCCTATGACGCCCTCGGCCAGTTCATGTCGAAGGAGACGCTGGAATTCCACCACGACAAGCATCATCAGGCCTACGTCACCAACGGCAACAACGCGCTTAAGGGCACCGAATGGGAAGGCAAGTCCCTTGAGGAGATCGTCAAGGGCTCGTTCGGCAAGAACCCGGCCGTGTTCAACAATGCCGGCCAGCACTACAACCACATCCACTTCTGGAGCTGGATGAAGCCCAATGGCGGCGGCACCAAGCTGCCGGGCAAGCTCGAGAAGAAGATCAACGAGGACCTCGGCGGCTTCGAGAAGTTCAAGACGGACTTCCAGGCGGCCGGCGTCGGCCAGTTCGGCTCCGGCTGGGCCTGGCTCCAGGTCAAGAACGGCAAGCTCGAGATCGCCAAGACCCCGAACGGCGAGAATCCGCTGGTGCACGGCGCCACCCCGATCCTCGGCGTGGACGTCTGGGAGCACTCCTACTACATCGACTATCGCAACCGCCGTCCGGACTATCTGAAGGCGTTCGTCGAGAACCTCGTGAACTGGGAATACGTCGAGTCCCTGTTCGACAAGGCCTGAGCCATCACACTTTCCGGGTGCGGCGTCGCCGCTCCGGGATGACGAACTCGAAAAGGCGGTCGCGTGCGCGGCCGCCTTTTTGCTGTGCGGAATTCAGCTCTGCTTCGCATGGCCCTGCGCGAGATGCGCATCGCTTCCCGTCGTCGTACTGTTTGCATCGCATGGGCGGCGCCCTTAATCAGGATGGGCATCACCCTCGAGCCCACCGAGCCCGTTGTCAGAGCCTTCCCCGAACAATCCGGCGCCTGCCGAGGACGCGGAGTCCGAGCCGCGGCCGGGGCGTGTGCGCAAGCCGATCGGCTGGTCGACCATCATCATCGCGGTGCTGGTGGCGGTGAGCGCGGGCCTGGTCTGGCGGCGTGATGGCACAGACGGTGTCCTGGAGATTCTCACGCACGACCTCTCGCTGTTCGGCGGCATCCTGCCGCGCGTGCTGGCGGGCTGCCTGCTCGGGGCCTTCATCTCCGAAATCCTGCCGCACGAAAAAGTCTCGCGCTCGCTCGGGCCGAAATCGGGCCTGATGGGCCTTTTGATCGGCACCGCCTTCGGCGCGATCCTGCCGGGCGGACCCTTCACCGCCTATCCGGTGGCGAGCGCGCTGCTCGCTGTCGGCGCCGATTTCGGCGCCACCATCGCCATGGTCGTGAGCTGGACCCTGATCGGGTACGGCCGCGCGGTGGCCTGGGAAATCCCGATCATGGGCACCGACTTCACGCTGTGGCGGATCCTGATCTCGTTGCCGCTGCCGGTGCTCGCCGGCGCGCTCGGCCGCTTCGTCTATGTCCGGATCTATCCGCAGCCGGCCGCGAAGGACGACGAGAATTGAGCGCCGCGCTTCTCATCGACATCCTGCTGTGGGGCTCGGTGTTCGGCGTCGGCCTGATCGCCTTCCGCCGGGGCCCACCGGTGTTCAAGGCCTCGCTCCGCGAAGGCTCCATGGACTTCATCAACATCGTGCCGCGCATTGCGCTCGGAGTGATCGGCTCCGGCTACATCGCCGCCATCATCCCGCAGGAGGTGATCACCGGCTGGCTCGGGCCGGACAGCGGCTGGCTCGGGGTTGCGACCGCCGTGGTCGCCGGCGCCGCCACCCCCGGCGGACCCGTGATCGGCTTTTCCATCGGCACGGTGGCGCTGAAGTCGGGCGGTGGGGTGCCGCAGGTGGTCGCCTACGTCGTCGCCTGGGCCCTGTTCGCCTTCCAGCGGGTGATTCTGTGGGAAATCCCGTTCATGCCGGCCCGGTTCGTCTGGTTCCGCTGCGCCGTGTCGGTGCCGTTCCCGTTCGTCGCCGCCGCCATCGCGATGGTGATCGGCAAGCCCTGAGCCGGCCGTGGACAGGGGTAATGTTATAATATAACGTCGCTGGCATGGTTCCCGCCGCGTCCCACGCTCATCACCACGACCACGTTCATGGCCAGTCCCATGACGATTCTCATGGCGACGGGCATTCGCATGGGCACGACCACACCCACGCCCATGTCCATGATGCGGCCTCGCCCCATCCGGCCCAGGACGCGCCTTGGTCGATCCTGCGCATGACCTTGGCCGGCCGGCTCGCGGCCGCGCTTGCCGTCTGTGCCGTGCTCTGGGGCGTGGTCTTCCTGGCGATGAGGTGACCATGGCGGCCGTGCACTTCCATAATGTCACGCTCGGCTACGACCGGCATCCGGCCGTGCATCATCTCAACGGCGAGGTCGCATCCGGTGCGCTGGTCGCCGTGATCGGCCCGAACGGCGCCGGCAAGTCGACGCTGTTGCGCGGCATCGTCGGCATCCTCCGGCCGCTCGACGGTAGCATCCATCTCGGCGGGCTCGATAGCCGCGATATCGCCTATCTGCCGCAGAGCGCGGAGATCGACCGCAGCTTCCCGATCTCGGTGTTCGACTTCGTCGGCACCGGGCTGTGGCGCGACGCGGGCCTGTTCGGCGGCATCGGCAAGGCTGCGCGGGAGAAGATCCTGCGCGCGATCGCTTCCGTCGGCCTCAACGGCTTCGAGAACCGCCCCATCGGAACGCTCTCGGGCGGGCAGATGCAGCGCATCTTGTTCGCGCGCGTGCTGCTCCAGGACGCGCGCCTGATCGTGCTCGACGAGCCCTTCAACGCGATCGACAGCAAGACCACGGCCGATCTGCTCGCGCTGGTGAAGCACTGGCACGGCGAGGGCCGCACCGTGCTCGCCGCGCTGCACGACATGGAAATGGTGCGCAACCATTTCACCGAAACGCTGGTGCTGGCGCGGGGCCCCGTGGCCTGGGGACCGACGGCGGAGGTGCTGACGCCGGAAAACCTGCTGGTCGCGATGCGGATGTGCGAGGCTTTTGACGATAGTGCCACGGCTTGCGCCGAGGACGGACACTCGCGGGCGGCGTGATCGCAGATGATCTATGACGCGCTGATCGGCCCGTTCACCGAATTCGAGTTCATGCGGCGCGCGCTCGCCGCCGTGATCGCGCTGTCGCTGGCGGGCGCGCCGATCGGCGTGTTCCTGATGCTGCGGCGGATGAGCCTCGTCGGCGATGCCATGGCGCATGCGATCCTGCCCGGCGCTGCCGTCGGCTTCCTGCTCTCCGGCCTCAATCTGTTCGCGATGACCGCCGGCGGCCTGGTTGCAGGCTTTGCGGTTGCGATCCTCGCCGGCGTTGTCGCGCGCTCGACCGGGCTCAAGGAGGACGCTTCGCTTGCGACCTTCTATCTGGCCTCGCTGGCGCTGGGTGTGACCATCGTCTCGATCAAGGGCACCAATATCGACCTCTTGCACGTGCTGTTCGGCAACATCCTCGCGATGGACGACCAGACCCTGCTGGTGGTGGCCTTCAACGCCACGGTGACGCTGCTGGTGCTCGCGGTGATCTATCGCCCGCTGGTGATCGAGAGCGTCGATCCCCTGTTCCTGCGCACCGTCAGCCGTGCCGGCGGCCCCGCGCATCTCGCCTTCCTCGCGCTGGTCGTCATCAATCTCGTCAACGGCTTTCAGGCGCTTGGCACGCTGCTCGCGGTGGGCTTGATGATCCTGCCGGCCGGCATTGCCCGGTTCTGGTCGCGCGATCTCACGGTCATGATCTGCATCGCCGTCGTCGCTGCCGCCGTCGCGGGCTATTTGGGCCTTGTGCTGTCGTTCCAGACCCGCGTGCCGTCGGGCCCTGCGATCATTCTGGTGGCGACGGTGCTTTACATCGTCTCGGTGCTGTTCGGCCGCGTCGGCGGTATTGTCCGGCAGATGTTTCCCGGCCGGCATCTGGAAGCGTGACGATGCGGCGTCTCCTGCTTTGTGTGCTCCTGCTGATCGCCTCGCCGTTGCATGCGGCCGAGCGGCTCAACGTCGTCGCGAGCTTCTCGATCCTCGGCGATCTCGTCCGGAACGTCGGCGGCGATCGGGTCGACGTCACGACGCTGGTCGGCCCCGACAGCGACGTCCACGTCTACACGCCCGCGCCAAGCGATGCGAAGCGGATTGCGGATGCAAAGCTCGTCATCGTCAACGGGCTCGGCCTCGAAGGCTGGCTGCCCCGTCTGGTGCAGTCCGCCGGAAGCAAGGCGCAGGTGGTCACCGTGAGTGCCGGCATCGCACCGCTGAAGCTCGGCTCGGCCGCGGATCCGCATGCCTGGCAGTCCGTCCCCAATGCCAGGATCTACGTGAGCGACATCGCCAATGCGCTGGCCGCGGCCGACCCTGACGACGCCGAGTTCTTCCGCGCCCGGGCAAAGGCCTATCTGGACAAGCTCGAAGCGCTCGACCGCGAGGTGCGGGAGGCCGTGGCGAAAATCCCACTGGGCCGGCGCAAGGTGATCTCCACCCACGACGCCTTCGGCTATTTCGCCGCCGAATACGGTGTCCAGTTCGTGGCCCCCTTGGGGGTCTCCACGGAGACCGAGCCCAGCGCGCGGGACATCGCCGCCATCATCGGCCAGATCAAGGCCCAAAAGATCCCGGCCGTGTTCCTGGAAAACATCAGTGATGACCGTCTGATCCGGCGGATCGCGGCCGAGACCGGGGCCAAGGTCGGCGGGACCCTGATTTCGGACGGTTTGACCGGCGAAAAGGGGCTTGCACCCACTTACATTGATATGGTCAGGCACAATATAAAGGCCCTGACCAGCGCGCTTGACCACTAGGGCAGGGGGCCACCCCGCCGTGCGTCGCGCGGAAAAGCCCGACCCGGAGTTGTCATGTCTGAAGCGTCCCAAAAAATTCCCGTGACCGTGCTGACCGGCTATCTCGGCGCCGGCAAGACCACGCTGCTGAACCGCATCCTGTCGGAAAATCACGGCAAGAAATACGCCGTCATCGTCAACGAATTCGGCGAGATCGGCATCGACAACGACCTCATCATCGGCGCCGATGAGGAAGTGTTCGAGATGAACAACGGCTGCATCTGCTGCACCGTGCGCGGCGACCTCGTGCGCATCATGGACGGCCTGATGAAGCGCAAGGCCAAGTTCGACGCCATCATCGTCGAGACAACCGGCCTTGCCGATCCCGCGCCCGTTGCCCAGACCTTCTTCGTCGACGAGGACGTGCAGAAGAACGCGCGGCTCGATGCCGTCGTCACGGTTGCCGACGCCAAATGGCTGTCCGACCGGCTCAAGGACGCGCCCGAAGCCAAGAACCAGATCGCCTTCGCCGACGTGATCGTGCTGAACAAGACCGATCTCGTCACCAAGCCCGAGCTTGCCGAGGTCGAGGCCCGTATCCGCGCCATCAACCCCTATGCCAAGCTGCATCGCACCGAGCGCTGCTCGGTCGCCCTGGCGGACGTGCTCGACCGCGGCGCCTTCGACCTCGACCGCATCCTCGACATCGAGCCGGATTTCCTGGAGGCCGATGATCATGACCACGACCATGATCATCACCACCATGGCCACGACCATCACCACCATGATCACGGCCACGGCCTGAAGCACTATCACGACGAGGACATGCAATCGCTGTCGCTCAAGACCGACAAGCCGCTCGATCCGAACGTGTTCATGCCCTGGCTCCAGAACCTGGTGCAGGTGGAGGGCGGCAAGATCCTGCGCTCCAAGGGCATCCTCGCCTTCCACGACGATGATGACCGCTATGTCTTCCAGGGCGTCCACATGATGCTGGAGGGCAACCACCAGCGGAAGTGGAAGGACGGCGAGCCGCGCGAGAGCCGCCTCGTCTTCATCGGCCGCGAATTGCCCGAAGACCTTATTCGCACGGGCTTCGAGAGCTGCATCGTCTCGTGATGAAAGAGTTCACGCCGGCCCCCGATTCCGCCTCGATCGTCTCCGTCACCGATCGCGTCAAGCCTGTCACGCTCGGCATGGGCGTGACCTCGGTGCATTTCCTGGGCCCCCGCGCGGCCTTCGTCGGCGGCGAGGAGAATGTCGCGTTCGTCGACGCCAAGGGCGAGATCACGACGGTCGCCGCGCATAGCGGCGGCATTCTGTCGACCGCCTCCGATGGCAAGCGCCTCATCATGGGCGGCGACGACGGCAAGGTCGTGTCGCTCGACGCCAAGGGTGAGGTGACGCTGCTCGCCACCGACCCCAAGCGGCGCTGGATCGACGCGGTGGCGCTGCATCCCGACGGTGCCTATGCCTGGTCGGCCGGCAAGACGGCCACCGTCAAGAGCGGCAAGACCGAGGAGAAGTCGATCGAGGTGCCCTCGACCGTCGGCGGCCTCGCCTTCGCGCCAAAGGGCCTGCGGCTCGCGATTGCCCATTACAACGGCGCGACGCTGTGGTTTCCGAACATGGAAGGATCGGCCGAATTCCTGCCCTGGGCCGGCTCGCATCTCGGCGTCACCTTCAGCCCGGACAACAAGTTCCTGGTCACCACGATGCACGAGGCGGCGCTGCACGGCTGGCGGCTTGCCGACAACAGGCACATGCGCATGACCGGCTATCCCGGCCGCGTCCGCTCGATGTCATGGAGCGCGGGCGGCAAAGGATTGGCGACTTCGGGTGCCGACACAGTCATCATCTGGCCGTTCGGCAGCAAGGACGGCCCGATGGGCAAGGAGCCCGCGATGCTCGCGCCGCTGCAGGCGCGCGTGTCCGTGGTCGCCTGCCATCCGAAGAACGACATCCTCGCCGCCGGCTACAGCGATGGCACGGTGCTGATGGTGCGGCTCGAGGACGGCGCCGAGATCCTCGTTCGCCGCAATGGCACGCCTCCGGTCGCCGCGATTGCCTGGAACGCCAAGGGCACGCTGCTGGCCTTCGCCGACGAAAATGGGGACGGCGGTCTACTGGAGCTATGAGGCCGACTATCCACAGCCTCTCCCTGTTATGTTATTTTTGTTATCGTGTAACATAACCGACAAGCAGCCTCTGTAGGGTCGCAGATGTAGAGAGCACGGCGTGCAATTTCGAATTGCTGCCGCGCGATCGAATGTGCCTGGCGCCGGTTTGTCCGGGGCCAGTGTGCATTTCGAATCCTCGCATCAACACGCGCCACCGCAGGGAATTCAGATGCCCGTCATCCCCGATCTTCCGACCATCACCAGCATCACAGCGACCGATCCGACCCAGACCGACGCCGGAACGGTGCACTACACCGTCACGTTCTCGAAGCCTGTTCTTGGCGTCACGATCGATCAGTTCAGCCTTGCAACGAGTGGCAGCATCGGCGGCGCGGGCATCACCGACGTGACACCGGTCGCCGGCAGCAACCTTTCGAGCTATACGGTCACGGTGAATACCGGATTCGGCTCCGGCTCGGTGGCGCTCCAGTTCACGGGAAGCAACGTCCACGATACCAATGGTTACTATGTCGGACCGTACCAATCCGAATCGAAGCTGACCGTAAACAGCCCGACGTCCTTCGCGATCGGCGACGTCAACGGAGACGGGAAGCTGGACGTCGTGATGGGGACAAACTTTTTCGTCAACCCGAGCTACGTCAGCGTGGCGCTGAACGACGGCACCGGTCACTTCTCCTCAGCCTCGAACACCCCGAGCCCAGGCCTATTGCCCTTGCTGGCGCTTGCCGATCTGAATGGCGACGGCAAGCTGGACATCGCACAGGTCACCCTCGACGGTACCGTGACTGTTCGTCTCGGCAACGGTAACGGCACGTTCGGGGCCAACACGAGCTATTCCGCCGGCAGCGGCGTCTATCAAACACCTAAAGTGATCGACGTGACCGGCGATGGCGTGCTCGACATCGTCGTCGGCAGCACGGTCCTGCCAGGAAATGGCAACGGTACGTTTGGGACTGCCATCACCACGAATCTCGGGGTCAGCTCCATCGCCTATGGTGACTTCAATGGAGACGGCAAGCTCGACCTCGTGACGAGGAATTCGACCAATCTGGCAATAGCGCTGAGCTTCGGCAATGGTGACGGCACGTTCCAGGCTCCGTCGTCCCCGGTCGGGACGGCGACATCTGTCCTCACCGGCGATTTCAACGGTGACGGCAAGCTCGACATGGCGGCCGTCAGCAGCGCCACAATCTCGATCCTGCTCGGCAACGGCGACGGCACTTTCACCTCGTCCGGGACGACTCTTCAGGCGGCGGGTACGATCGGATCCGGCGCGGTCGCCGACATCAACGGCGATGGCGTGGCTGATCTCGTGGTCGTCGGAACCAACAACACGCTCTCGACCTTCTTCGGTCACGGCGACGGCACGTTCGGGCAAGTGAGGATCTCGCCGCTCGACAAGACCGCCGGGCAGATCGGCGCCGGTGACCTGAACGGCGACGGCAAGGCCGACGTTCTGGTCGGATATCAATTCGGCACCAATCCTTTCACTCAAAGTTCGGGCACCGATATCCTGCTGACCGGTTCATCCAGCGAGACGGGACCGGCGTACACGATCGTACGGACGTCGCCGGCTCTGACCATCACCGACGGGGACGTCACCCTAGGCGCCGACGGCAACAATTACATCAACGCGGCGCATTTCCATGGTGGGGCGACGACGTTGGCCGGCACCGGCAATGCCGGCGACACCATCTCGGTCACCGACGCCATGACTCACGCAGTCGTCGGTACGGCCACGGTCGGCCAGAACGGCACGTGGAGCCTCGGCGTGTCCGGCCTGCAGGACGGCACCACTTACAGCTATGTCGCGGCTGCGACCGACTCCCACGGCAACAGCAGCGTCGGCCCGGCGTTCACCTTCACGGTCGATGCGACCGCATCGCTCGGGATCACGGGCATCAATTTGTCGGCCGACTCGTCGGTGTCAAACCCGAAGGTCACCCTGCAGGGGACGACCGACGTGCCGGCGCAGGTGACCGTCTCGATCGGAGGGACCGACGTGATCGTCTCCAGCGCGACCGGATCGTGGCAGTTCAATAGCCAGGTCGTGCCATACGGATTGACGACGATCGTGGCTAGATTCTCGGATGCCGCAGGCAATGTCGGCGCCTCGCCGACCTATACGCTCATCAGGGGCAACTATACGCTTGTCTCCAGCACGCAGCTCGCCAACGCGGTGGTTGTCGACAGTTTCTTCACCGTGGATTCCAACGCCGCGGAGACCGGCGCGATCGTTCTCTCTGGCGCGGGCGAAATCGTCCGCGGGACCTCGACCGGGGCAACGATATACAATGGTGGGAGCCAAGGGCTCGAATACGGCACGGCGACCGGGACCCTGGTGCAGGCTGGCGCCACTCAGCTCGTGAGCTTCCAGGGGACCGCCAAGGACACGGTGCTTTATGGCACGCAAACGGTCGGCAACACGGCGATCCACACCACGATCAAGTCGGGCGGACTCCAGAACATCTACGTCAACGGCAGCACCTACGGCACCGTCATCGAGGCTCTTGGCACCCAAAGCACGGCCGGCGCCGACCACGATGCGACTGTCTTCGGTACGCAATATGTGACGGGCAGCAGCGCGAATGCCACGATCGGCTCGGGTGGCAATCAATACGATTACGGCACAGCGACCGGCGCAATGGTCCAGAGCGGCGGCTCCCAACACGTCTATCAGGGCGGCAGTGCCAGCGGCACCACCGTTGCTGCGGGCGGCTATCAGGACGTCTACCAGGGGACGGCCACCAACACCGTGCTCGCCGGCAATCAGCAGGTGCTTGCCGGTGGCCAGGCTGCCGGCACCGTCATCAATGCCGGTGGCCGGCAATATGTCGGCTCCGGTGGCGCGACCACCAATACGACCATCGCGATCGGCGGCTTCCAGTATGTCGACGCCGGCGCCACCGACAGCGGTGCGACCATCGCTGGTGGCCGGCAGTACATCGTCGGGTCAACGACGAGCGCGACCGTTGGCGCAGGCGGCGTTCAGTACGACTACGGGACGTCTATCGCGGTTCTTGTCGAGAGCGGCGGCATCCAGCATGTCTATCAGGGCGGCAGTGCGGATGGCACGACCGTTGCGGCGGGCGGCTATCAGGACGTTTCCCAGGGGACAGTCACCAACACCGTGCTCGACGGTGAGCAGCAGGTGCTCACGGACGGCCATGCCACCGGCACCACCATCAATGCCGGCGGGCGGCAATATGTCGGTTCGGGCGGCGCAACCACCGCCACGACCATCGAGACCGGCGGCTTCCAGTATGTGGACTCCGGCGCCACCGACGGCAGTGCCGCGATCAGCGGCGGCTACCAGTTCGTGGCGGGCACGGTGACCGGCGCCACCGTCAGCGGCGGCGGCGAGCAGGATGTCGCCGCAACCGGCATGGCTGCGAATACGCATCTCGACGGCGGCAGCGAGCATGTCTACGCCGGCGGCCTGCTCCAGAACGTCGATTTCGGCGGCTCGAACGGCGCAGCGCTGGTGCTCGACGCGCCGACGGGCCTGTCTGGCGCGATCGCCAATTTCGGCGCTGACGACACCATCGACTTCCGCAACACGGTGATCAGCAGCGTCGATGTCGACAGCGCGAACAATCTGACGGTCACGACCGACGGCGGCCAGAGCTACTCCTGGGCGCTGCTGGCGCAATACTCGGCCTCGTCCTTCGCGCTCTCGGCGGACGGCAATGGCGGCACAGTGCTGAGCTATACGCCGCCCCAGCAGACGTTGCTCGCGGCCGCCCACTAAAGCGGAGAAAACAAGACGACCGGGCATCGGCTTCCACAGCCGGTGCCCGTTCAAATTGACCTCGTCGGCACTCTCGCATAGATCGTTTGCCAACCCGTGCGAGGGACCATGCGGTTTTTGACGACCTTCCAGATTGCTGACTTCGCGGACACGCTGGTCAGCCTGTTCACGGCCTTCGTGCTGGGCACGCTGATCGGCGCCGAGCGGCAGTACCGCCAGCGCACCGCGGGCCTGCGCACCAACGTGCTGGTCGCGGTCGGTGCCGCCGCCTTCGTCGATCTCGCCATGCACCTGACCGGCGCCGACGGCGCGGTCCGCGTGATCTCCTATGTCGTCTCAGGCATCGGCTTCCTCGGCGCCGGCGTCATCATGAAGCAGGGCATGGACGTGCGCGGGCTCAACACCGCGGCGACGCTGTGGGCTTCGGCCGCGGTCGGCTCCTGCGCCGGCGCCGACATGGTCGCACAGGCGGCCGCGCTGACCGTGTTCGTCATCGCCGGCAACACCATGCTGCGCCCACTGGTCAACGCCATCAACCGCATTCCGCTGAACGAGAAGACCTCGGAGGCGACCTACTATTTCAAGCTGGCCGTCGCGGCCGACGCCCTGCCCGACATGCGCGACCGGCTCGTCGACAAGCTGGAGGCCGCGAAATATCCGGTGGCCGATATCGACGTGGTTGAGACTGGGGATGACCTGATCGAGATTGTCGCAAAGCTGGTCGCGACCGCGGTCGATCCGAACGAGCTGAACGCGGTGGCGACCGATCTCCAGCACCTGCCGGGCGTGCGCCACGCCACCTGGGAGGTTAACACCTCAGACTGAGCGCGGCGTTTTGGCGTGCGAAGGCACGGTTCCCGCCTCGTCCGGCACGGAACCGCAGTCGGGCAAGTTCGTTGATCCCGCGGATAAAGGCGGTGATCGACATGCCCGGCCCAAATGACAAGCGCAGACTGAAACGCGACCTGATGATCGCCTGCTCGCTGTTCGCAGCAGGCGTCGTGGTGTCAGGCCTCTCGCTGGCGCAGATCCGGGCCGAGAGCCGGACGCAGACGGCGCAGGCGACGCAACCGCTCCAAGGCACGCCATCCGGCGATCAGGACAAGACGCCCGCGGAAGCCAAGCCCGGCGGCGACCGGCCGACCACGCCGGCCCCCGAGCCCGCGCGCCCCGACCCGCAGACTCAGGGCGCGGCGACCAAGCCGGCACTGCCGGCGGCGCCCGCGGAGAAGATCGCGCCGCCGATCAAGGAGAAGTAGCCCGGCGGCCGGCGTATTGTGACGCGCATTTGATCTCGCCTCGGCAACCGGCCCGTTCCATAATCTGTCGCGCCAACGACAGATGGGGCCTCCCATGAAGATCGAAGACGTCCGCCGCACCGCTTATTCGATGCCGCTCACCAACCCGGCATTCCCGCCGGGGCCATATCGCTTCTTCGACCGCGAATATTTCATCATCACCTACAGGACCGATCCCGAAGCCCTCGCCGCCATCGTGCCCGAGCCGCTCGAGGTAGCGGAGCCGGTGGTGAAATACGAATTCATTCGCATGCCCGACTCGACCGGATTCGGCGACTACACCGAAACCGGGCAGGTGATCCCGGTCCGCTTCAAGGGCGAGGAGGGCGGCTACACCCACGCGATGTATCTGGACGACGAGGCCCCGATCGCCGGCGGCCGCGAGCTGTGGGGCTTTCCGAAGAAGCTCGCTAGGCCCAAGATCGCGATCGAGAGCGACGTCCTGGTCGGTTCGCTGCATTACGGCTCGGTCCTCTGCGCCTCGGCCACGATGGGTTACAAGCACCGCAAGGTCGACCACGACATGGTGCTGAAATCGATGGCGGCGCCGAACTTCATCCTGAAGATCATCCCGCATGTCGACGGCAGCCCGCGGATCTGCGAGCTGGTGCGGTTTCATCTCGATGATGTCGTGCTGAAGGAAGCTTGGACCGGCCCTGCCGCGCTCGGCCTGTTTCCCCACGCACTCTGCGACGTCGCCCGCCTGCCGGTGCGCGAGGTGGTCTCGGCGCTGCATTTCAAAGCGGACCTGACGCTCGGGCTCGGCAGCGTGGCGTTCGATTACTTGGCGAAGTAACTTGGCCAAATGATAGGTCGCGAAACGAGATGCCCGGCGCGAGGCCGGGCATCATGATCGATCAGGCGTGGTGCGCGATCAACGCACCAGGACATTCCGGAACTGCCAGGGATCGCTCGTGTCGATGTCTTCCGGGAACAGTCCCGGACGATCCGTCAGCGGCGTCCAGTCGGTGTAGAAGCCCTTGACCGGGCCGAGATACGGCAGCTGGATTTCCAGCAGACGATCGAAATCCATCTCGTCGGCTTCGACGATGCCTTCGTTCGGGTTCTCCAGCGCCCACACCATGCCGCCGAGCACGGCGGAGGTGACCTGCAGGCCGGTCGCGTTCTGATAGGGCGCGAGCTTCCGCGTCTCTTCGATGGAGAGCTGCGAGCCGTACCAATAGGCATTGTTGTCGTGGCCGAACAGCAGCACGCCGAGCTCGTCGATGCCGTCGACGATTTCGTTCTCATCGAGGATGTGGTGCTTTTCCTGCATCTTCGCGGCGCGGCCGAACATTTCGTGCAGCGACAGCACGGCATCGTCGGCCGGGTGATAGGCGTAGTGGCAGGTCGGCCGGTAGACCGCCGTGCCCGATGCGTCGCGCACCGTGAAGTAATCGGAGATCGAGATCGACTCGTTGTGGGTGACGAGGAAGCCGTACTGCGCGCCGCGGGTCGGACACCAGGTGCGCACGCGCGTGTTGGCGCCGGGCTGCATCAGATAGATGGCGGCGCCGCAGCCGGCTTCGTGGGTGCGCGCATTCTCGGGCTTCCATTTTTCATGGGTGCCCCAGCCGAGCTCGGACGGCTGAACGCCTTCCGACAGGAAGCCTTCCACCGACCAGGTGTTGACGAAGACGTCAGGCTCTTTCGGCGACTTGGAGCGCTGGGTGTCGCGTTCGGCGATGTGGATGCCCTTGATGCCGGCCTGCCGCATAAGGTCCGCCCACTCGGCCTTTGTCTTCGGCTTGGGGGCATTGAGCTTCAGATCGGCGGCGACATTGAGCAGCGCCTGCTTGACGAAAAAGGAGACCATGCCGGGATTGGCGCCACAGCAGGAGACGGCCGTCGTCGAGCCGGCGGGGCGCGCCTTCTTGGCGGCCAGCGTTACTTCGCGAAGCGCGTAATTGGAGCGCGCTTCCGGGCCCTTCGAGGAATCGAAATAGAAGCCGAGCCAAGGCTCGTTGACGGTGTCGATATAGAGCGCGCCGAGCTCATTGCAGAGCTCCATGATGTCGGTGGAGCCGGTATCGACCGAGAGATTGACGCAAAAGCCCTGGCCGCCGCCTTCGGTGAGCAGCGGGGTCAGCAACTCGCGGTAATTGTCCCTGGTCACGGCCTTCTGGATGAAGCGGACGTTCTGCTTCTCGCAATGCGCCTTGCGTCCCTCGTCCTTGGGATCGATCACGGTGACGCGCGACTTGTCGTAATCGAGATGCCGCTCGATCATCGGCAGCGTGCCTTTGCCGATGGAGCCGAAGCCGACCATGACGATGGGACCAGTGATCTTCGCGTAGATCTGCGAGGGGTGGCTCATGGGATGGTTTCTCCGGAACGTGCTGGCAGACAAAGGGTGGGGGGTGGATCAGGCGCTGCGGCGCTTGGCGGTGACTTCGATCTCGACCTTCATCTCGGGCTTGGCGAGCGCGCTGACGACAAGCAGTGTCGCAGCCGGCCTGATGTCGCCGAGAACCTCGCCGCAGACGGCGAAGTGGGCATCGATGTAGCTGGCGTCGGTGACGTAGTAGGTCGCACGGACGATATCGGCCATCTCGAATCCGCCCTCCTTCAGGGCGGCTTCGATGGTCTTGAAGCAGTTGCGTGACTGGCTCGTGACATCTGATGGCATCGTCATCGTCGTGTAGTCATAGCCGGTGGTTCCGGCGACGAAGGCGAACTCGCCGTCGATCACGGCGCGGCTGTAGCCGACGGTCTTCTCGAGGGGAGAGCCGGTGGAGATCAGGCGACGGGACATGGTCGTGGGCCTCGACTGAAGGGGGTGTTTGGCGGGTTAAAGGGCGTTTCTCTGGCCCGCGCAACCCTAAAGGAATGGGCACGCGCGCATCGCCGCGGAATGCGGCTTAGGTCGTCGCCATCATGGCAATCCCTTAGGCCGCGTGCGCCTGGAGGGCGCGAACTACCCTCCGTTTGGGCAGGGCCGCGCCGGTCGGGACGATCATCCCCTCAACGCCATCCAGCGCACCGGCCTGGAATTCGATCGCCAGCAGGCGATCGCGCTCGAACGGGCCGGGCAGCATCAATGCGCCGGTCTTCCCGGGTGAGAAGCCGAAGCGGGCGTAATAGGGGGCATCGCCGAGCAGGATTACGGCGGCATGCCCGCGTGCCCGGGCGGCGGCCAGCGCTTGATGCATCAGCGCGGCGCCGATCCCGAGCTCGCGGAAGGCAGGGTGCACCGCCAGCGGTCCGAGGACCAAAGCGGGCCTGCCTCCGGCGCTGACGTGCCACAGCCGCACGGTTCCCACGAGTGTCCCCTCGCGCACAGCCGACAGGGCAAGGCCTGCGGCAGGTGCACGTCCGTCGCGCAGGCGCTGGCAGGTGCGGTCATGGCGGTTCTCGCCAAAGCTTGCATCCAGCAGCGCTTCACGGGCGGCGACGTCGGCAGCACGTTCCGCACGGATCGCGAACGGAGCGGCTTTCGAAGTGAGGGCGACTTGTGGCTTCCGAAAAGCAGTCATGGCGCGTCAGTCCCCGCTTGAACCCGCGTGCGAGAAGCACGCCGGCTCAAGACGTCGTCAGAATGGCAATGTCAGGAAGGGAGCCGGCGGACCGGCTCCCGGGTTCATCAGGCCTCAGAACGAGAGGCGGGTCAGATGTGGCAAATCAGATGTGGTACGTCTTCAGCGGCGGGATGCCGTTGAACGCCACCGCCGAGTAGGTCGACGTATAGGCCCCGGTGCCTTCGATCAGCAGCTTGTCGCCGATCTCGAGCGTGACGGGGAGCGGATACGGGCTCTTCTCGTACAGCACGTCGGCGCTGTCGCAGGTCGGGCCTGCGAGCACGCACGGCGTCATGTCCGCACCGTCATGCGGGGTGCGGATGGCGTAACGGATCGACTCGTCCATGGTCTCGGCGAGACCGCCGAACTTGCCGATGTCCAAATACACCCAGCGCACCTCGTCCTCGTCGCTCTTCTTCGAGATGAGCACGACTTCGGATTCGATGATGCCGGCATTGCCCACCATGCCGCGACCCGGCTCGATGATGGTCTCCGGAATCTGGTTGCCGAAGTGCTTGCGCAGCGCGCGGAAGATCGAGCGGCCGTAGGTGACCACCGGCGGCACGTCCTTCAGGTACTTGGTCGGGAAGCCGCCGCCCATGTTGACCATGGAGAGGTTGATGCCGCGCTCAGCGCAGTCGCGGAACACCTGCGAGGCCATCGCCAGCGCACGGTCCCACGCCTTCACCTTGCGCTGCTGCGAGCCGACATGGAAGGAGATGCCGCACGGCTCCAGGCCCAGGCGCTTGGCAACGTCGAGCACGTCGACAGCCATTTCCGGGTCGCAGCCGAACTTGCGCGACAGCGGCCATTCGGCGCCGGCGCAGTCATAGAGGATGCGGCAGAACACCTTCGCGCCGGGAGCGGCACGGGCGACCTTCTCGACCTCAGGAACGCAGTCGACCGCGAACAGCCGGATGCCGAGCGCGAAGGCGCGCGCGATGTCGCGCTCCTTCTTGATCGTGTTGCCGAAGGAGATGCGGTCGGGCGTCGCACCCGCGGCGAGCGCCATTTCGATCTCGGCGACCGTCGCGGTGTCGAAGCAGGAGCCCATGGACGCCAGCAGCGAGAGCACTTCCGGCGCCGGGTTCGCCTTGACGGCATAGAACACGCGGCTGTCGGGCAGCGCCTTGGCAAAGGTCTGGTAGTTGTCGCGCACGACCTCGAGGTCGACCACGAGGCAAGGCTCGGTGTCCCGGCCCTCGCTGCGGCGGTTGCGCAGGAATTCCTGAATACGTTCGGTCATAGCACTCTCCCAAACGGCCCAGCGACGGGGATCCGTTCAAAAAATGTCGTCGGATAAGAGCGCTCCGGCCAGATCACGCGATGGAGGCGTGACGAGCCAAAGACTCACATCAGACTGTGCTGCCGTGGATTGGTTGGGAATTTCCCGCCCGCACACCTGGCAATGAAGGACAAGCCTTTTCAGTAGCCCGCGCCGGCGTTGGACTGCCGGTAGAGACCAAAAAAGCCCGATCCGTCGTTGCTTTAAGTCGCGTCCCCCGTTGAGAGCGGGGTGCGCCGGTTCGCCTCCGGCTGCCAGTCACGGTTGCAAAAAGTGAAGTCACCTTCGACTAGGCATCTCTTTGAGAGAGATGCTGGACGCTCCGGGTTTGCTTCCTCGTCCGACCTTTCGGTCTCGCGACTTCCGCACTTCCGAAGAGCCCCTCGGCTTCTTCACCCCTTGGCGGCTGTCCGGCCTCTTGTCCGGATACCTACCGACTGACACACGACCACAGGCACGTGCGAAATTGGGCAAGAGCGCACATAAGCGTTTTGACTCAGCTTCGCAAGAATTTTTTTAGGCTGAGGACAGAATTGCCTAACATCTGCTTGCGCAGTGTTGCGCGAGCGGCGCGGAAGATGAACGCGCGTTAAGTTTTCTCAGCCGTGCGCGCGTCTTGCGCGCGCGAGGAAGCGTCAGCGGCGCTTCGTGAACGGCTCGACGCGCTGAGCCGCGCGGATGAACGCGGTCATCACGAGCACGCCGAGCGCGAACAGCACAGCCTGGAGGATGTGCGTGCCCTGATCGCCGAGCCCGAACAGGATCGCGAGCGCCCAGCCGCCGGCGAACGCGGCGCCGAACACCTCGGCGCCGATCAGGATGGCCGCGCTGACGACAGTGATGACGCTTGGCCAGACGATCTGACGGGAAGAGGAGGCAGGCGCGTTCATGAGCTTTGGGGTCCGTGGCTTCGAGGGCCGCAATCTCCCCGAAAAGGCGGCCGGGAGCAAGGGCAAATGGCCCAAAAAAGCCCCATCGCGTGCTATAGCTGACCCCAACAATCGAGCCACAAAAACCGGGACTTGCGATGTCAGACCCCCGCCAAACCACGGACCCCGAGACCAACCCGCTGCTGAAGGCCTGGGTGACGCCGTTTGCGACCCCGCCCTTCGACGAGGTCAAGCCCGAGCACTTTCTGCCGGCCTTCGAGCAGGCCTTCGCCGACCACTCCGCCGAGATCGCGGCGATCACCAACGATCCGGCGGCCGCCGACTTCGCCAACACCATCACGGCGCTGGAGCGCTCCGGCAAGCTCCTCACCAAGGTCGCGGCGGTCTTCTACGACCTCGTCTCGGCGCATTCCAACCCGGCCATCCTGGAGATCGACAAGGAGGTCTCCTTGCGGATGGCGCGGCACTGGAATCCGATCATGATGAACGCCGTGCTGTTTGGTCGCATCGCCCATCTGCACGAGAACCGCGCCGCTCTTGGTCTTTCGCCCGAGCAGCTCCGGCTGCTGGAGCGCACCTACACCCGGTTCCACCGTTCCGGTGCCGGCCTCTCCGAAGAGGCGAAGGCGCGGATGGCGGAGATCAACGAGAAGCTCGCCCAACTCGGCACCGGCTTCAGCCACCACCTGCTTGGCGACGAGCAGGAGTGGTTCATGGAGTTGGGGGAGGCCGACCGCGAGGGCCTGCCGGAGAGCTTCGTCGCAGCCGCCAAGGCTGCGGCGGAAGAGCGCGGCATGGACGGCAAGGCCATCGTCACGCTGTCGCGCTCCTCGACCGAGCCGTTCCTGAAGAGCTCGGCCCGCCGCGACCTGCGCGAGAAGGTCTACAAGGCCTTCACGGCGCGCGGCGACAACGGCAATGCCAACGACAACAACGGCACCATCGTCGAGATCCTGCAATTGCGCGAGGAGAGCGCCAAGCTTCTGGGCTATCCGACCTTCGCCGCCTACCGGCTCGAGGATTCCATGGCCAAGACGCCGGATGCGGTGCGCGGCCTGCTGGAGCGGGTCTGGAAGCCGGCGCGTGCGCGTGCGCTCTCCGACCGCGACGAGATGCAGGCGCTGATCACGGAAGAGGGCGGCAATTTCAAGCTCGCGCCCTGGGACTGGCGCTTCTATGCCGAAAAACTCCGCCTCCAGCGCGCCAATTTCGACGACGCCGCGATCAAGCCCTATCTCACGCTCGATCACATGATCGCCGCCGCCTTCGACTGCGCCACCCGCCTGTTCGGCATCACCTTCGAGGAGCGCAAGGATGTGCCGGCCTGGCACCCTGATGTCCGGGTCTGGGAGGTGAAGGGGCCGGACGGCAAGCACAAGGCGCTGTTCTACGGCGATTACTACGCCCGGCCGTCGAAGCGCTCCGGGGCCTGGATGACCTCGCTGCGCGACCAGCAGAAGCTCGACGGCGAGATCGCGCCGCTCGTCATCAATGTCTGCAACTTCGCCAAGGGCGCGAACGGTGAGCCCTCGCTGCTCTCGCCCGACGATGCCCGGACCCTGTTCCACGAGTTCGGCCACGGCCTGCACGGCATGCTCTCCAATGTGACCTATCCGTCACTCTCGGGCACCGCGGTGTTCACCGACTTCGTCGAGCTGCCGTCCCAGCTCTACGAGCACTGGCAGGAGCGGCCCGAGGTGCTGCAGCAGTTCGCCCGCCACTACCAGACCGGCGAGGCGCTGCCGGACGATCTGCTCCAGCGTTTCCTCGCCGCGCGAAAGTTCAACCAGGGCTTTGCCACGGTCGAGTTCGTCTCCTCGGCGCTGGTCGATCTCGAATTCCACACCCAGCCGGCTTCCGCCGCGCAGGACGTGCGGGCTTTCGAGAAGAAGGAACTGGAGAAGATCGGCATGCCCGAGGAGATCTCGCTCCGCCACCGGCCCACGCAGTTCGGCCACATCTTCTCCGGCGACCATTATGCCGCCGGTTACTACAGCTACATGTGGTCGGAGGTGATGGACGCCGACGCCTTCGGCGCCTTCGAGGAGGCCGGCGACATCTTCGATCCTGCGGTGGCAAAGCGCCTGCACGACGACATCTACTCCTCGGGTGGATCGGTCGATCCCGAGGCCGCCTATGAAGCCTTCCGCGGCCGCCCGCCGGAGCCCGACGCGCTGCTGCGCCGGCGCGGCCTGCTCGATGGCGCGAAGGCGGCCTGATGGGCATGCGCGCCCTGTTCGGCCTGTTGCTCGCCGCTGCGATGACGTTCGCAGCGGGGGCGGCAAGCGCACATCCGCATGTCTGGATCACCGCGACCAGCGAGCTGCTCTACGCGCCCGACGGCTCGATCACCGGCGTCCGCCACGCCTGGACGTTTGATGACATGTTCTCGGCCTATGCCCTGCAGGGGCTCGAGAGTAAGACCAAGGGCGCCTATACGCGCGAGGAGCTCGGGCCGCTGGCGCAGACCAATGTCGAGTCGCTGAAGGAATACGCCTACTTCACCTTTGCGCGAGCCGACGGCAAGAAGGAGCGTTTTAACGATCCGGTCGACTACTTCCTCGACTACAAGGATACCGTGCTGACCCTGCACTTCACGCTGCCGCTGAAGAACCCGGTCAAGCCCAAGCAGCTGGTGCTCGAAGTGTTCGACCGCTCCTACTTCATCGACTTCCAGATGGCCAAGGACAATCCGGTCAAGCTGGTCGGCGCGCCCGCCGGCTGCCAGATGAAGCTCGATCGTCCCAACGACGGCTCCGCCGCCGCGCAGAAGCTCAACGAGCAGACCTTCCTGAACGGTGAGAACTCGAATTTCGGCATGATGTTCGCCAACAAGATCACGGTGGATTGCCCTTGAAGCCGCAACTCTCCCCGTTCGCACGCGGGCTGCTTGCCTGCGCTGCGGCTGTCGTCGTGCTGGGTGTGGCGGACGCCGCGCTTCACGATCTCCTCGCGCAAAATCCGTTCGGTGCACCACGCCCGGCGCAGGCCGCGGAGCCCGAGGCCAGCGGCGTCATTGGCTGGCTGTTGGCAAAGCAGTCGGAATTCTATCGCCAGATGTCGGCGACCATTCGCGCCGCGAAGTCCGACGGCTCGGCGGTGTGGACGCTGCTCTTCATCTCCTTTGCCTATGGCATCTTCCACGCCGCCGGCCCCGGCCACGGCAAGGCGGTGATCGCCTCCTATCTCGTCGCCAACCGCGAGACCGCGCGGCGCGGCATCGCGCTGTCGTTTGCCTCGGCGCTGATGCAGTCGCTGGTGGCGATCCTGATCGTCGGCATCTCGGCCTGGGTGCTGAACGCGACCGCCAAGACCATGTGCAAGGCGGAAGGCGCAATCGAGATCGCGAGCTACGGCCTGATCGCGCTGTTCGGCCTGCGGCTGGTCTGGGTCAAGGGCCGCACGTTCATCCGCGCGCTGCAGGCGGTCCAGCAGGTGCCGGCGATCGCCGGCGTGCCGCATGACCATCATGATCACGGCCATCACCATGATGTCCATGATCATCACGACCACGATCACGGTCATGATCACCATCATCACGACCATGGTCACGCCCACGCCCATCACCACCATGCACACGACCACGTCCATGACGAGCATTGCGGCCATTCCCACGGTCCGACGCCGAGCGAGCTCGCCGGCCCCGGCGGCTGGCGGCGCGGGTTCGCTGCGATCCTGACGGTCGGCATCCGGCCCTGCTCGGGTGCGATCCTGGTGCTGGTGTTCGCGCTCGCGCAGGGCCTGTTCTGGGCCGGCATCGCCGCGACCTTGCTGATGGGGCTCGGCACCGCCATTACGGTCGCGGCCATCGCCGTCGTCGCCGTCTCCGCCAAGGACATCGCCGCCCGCCTCAGCGCCGGGAGCGACGGCGGCGGCGCGCTGTTCATGCGCGGCATCGAATTCGGCGCCGCCGGCCTCGTGCTGCTGTTCGGCGCGGGCCTGTTGTTCGGCTACGTCGCCGCCGAACGGACGACGTGTTTCTAAGGTTGCTCTTTCCCTCCCCCCTTGTGGGGGAGGGTGGCTCGCCGCGTAGCGGCGAGACGGGTGAGGGGTATCTCTCCGCGAGCAAACCTCTCACGATTGAATCGTGCGGAGAGATACCCCTCATCCGTCGCGCTACGCGCGCCACCTTCTCCCACAAGGGGCCTGTTGCGTAATTCGTCAATTGTGATTCCCTAGGGCAAAGCCTTGGAGGGTAGCGATGGCGGTCAAGCGGACGGGACAGCCGAGCTTTGTGGAAGCGCTGATGCCGAAGGGGGCCGGCGCCAATGCGGCGCTGGATCGGCTGGCGGGCCTGGTCAAGTGGTACCGGTTCGAGAAGCTGATCGGCCATTTGCGGGATGAAGGGAGCCCCGGTCGACCAGGCTATCCGGTGCTGGTGCTGTTTCGTGCTGTGCTGTTGCAGTCGCTGTATGGTCTTTCGGAGCGCGAACTCGAGGAAGCGCTGGGCGACCGGTTGTCGTTCAAGCGCTTCGTCGGTTTGAGCCTCGAGGATGCGACGCCCGACCATACGGTCCTGAACCGCTTTCGGAACCAGCTTGTCGAACAAGGCCTGCTGGAGAAGCTGTTTGGTGAGCTGGATCGTCAGCTTGAAAATGCCGGCGTCATCCTCAAGCGCGGCACGATGCTGGATGCGACCTTGATCCAGGCGGTGTCGGCTCCTCCGAAGGAGGATCGCCCCTCAAACGATCCCGACGCCCGCTTCACCAAGCGGCAAGGCAAGAGCGGCACGACGTTCGGTTACAAGGCCCATGTCGGTGTCGACGAAGGATCCGGCTTGATCCGCACGGTACTGACCACACCGGCCAACATCAACGACACGACACCGGCGGACGCTTTGATCCGCGGCGATGAAGCTGCGGTGTGGGCCGATGCGGCTTACGACACCCATGCCCGACGGGCCCGGCTGAAGGCGGAGGGCAAGAAACCCCGCATTGCTCGTCGGCCCAACCGGCATCACCCGGAGTTGCCGCCGAGGCTCAAACGCTACAACCTCCTCATCGCGCGCCGCCGAGCCCAGGTCGAGACCACCTTCGCTACTCTCAAACGCCGCATGCGGCTGACCTGCATCCGCTACGTCGGTCTGATCAAGGCGACCGGGCAAGTTCTGCTCGCCTCAATCGCCTTCAACATGAGGCGGTGGGCCACGATCGCCGCGTGAGCTGCCCGCTGAGGGCAACAACTACAGATCTTCGCAGGCATTGCCAGGACCAAGGCCTTCTCTCCTGACGTCTTCAGCCTCAAAAGCCGATAACGCAACAGGCCCACAAGGGGAGAAGGAAGAAAGATCACACCGGCAAAAACCGCTTCAGCGCCGGCATGAAGAAGATCCCGAGATTGATCGCAAAACCGATGCTCCAGAGGATCGAGCGCAGCGTCGGGCGGTTGCCGAGATAGGTCAGCACGTAGGCGATCCGCACGATCAGGAACAGCACGGCGAGCTCGTCGATCAGCCGCTGCGGCGAATCCCGGAATTCGGCAAGCAGCACCGCGAAGGCGAAGAACGGAAAGGTCTCGATGCCGTTCTGGTGGGCACCAAGCGCGCGCTGCGCCAGCGCATCCTCGAAGAAGGCGGGGTCGCGCGGCCGGGAATTGTCGAAGATGCGAAACCGCGTCCATTTGATCGAGACGATCGTCGCCAGATAAAGCAGCAGCGCTCCCAATACGCAGAATTCCGCGAGTGTCATCAGCCCCTCCCCGCTTGGGCGCGACCCTAGCGAAATCGACCTCATCTTGACAAGTTCGGAGCAACGCGCGACGCAACTGATCATGACGACAATTGCCCCCATCGCAGCGCAAAAGCCCGCCGTCCGGTCCGGCCTGCGGCGCGTCGGCGTGCTCCTGGTCAATCTCGGCACGCCCGATACGGCCGATGCGCCCGGCGTGCGGGTCTATCTCAAGGAATTCCTCTCGGACGCCCGCGTCATCGAGGACCAGGGGCTGGTCTGGCAGTTCGTGCTCAACGGCATCATCCTGCGCAGCCGTCCCCGCACCAAGGCGCTGGACTACCAGAAGATCTGGAACAATGAGCGGAATGAGTCGCCGCTGAAGACCATCACGCGCTCGCAAGCCGACAAGCTTGCGGCCGCATTGTCCGACAGCGACCACGTCGTCGTGGACTGGGCGATGCGCTACGGCAATCCCTCGATCAAGTCCGGCATCGATGCGCTGATCGCGAAGGGGTGCGACCGCATCCTCGCCGTGCCGCTCTATCCGCAATATTCCGCCTCGACCTCGGCGACGGTCTGCGACGAAGTGTTCCGCGTGCTCGCCCGCTTGCGTAACCAGCCGACCCTGCGGGTGACGCCGCCTTACTACGAGGACGAGGCCTATATCGAGGCGCTCGCGATCTCGATCGAGACGTATCTGGCGACGCTGCCGTTCACGCCGGAGCTGATCGTGGCGTCCTTCCACGGCATGCCGAAATCCTATGTCGACAAGGGCGATCCCTATCAGTCCCACTGCGTCGCCACGACGGAGGCGCTGCGCCGCCGGCTCCGCATGGACGAGACGAAACTGCTGCTGACCTTCCAGTCCCGCTTCGGCAATGACGAGTGGCTCCAGCCCTACACCGACAAGACCATGGAGCGGCTGGCCAAGGAAGGCGTGCGCCGCATCGCGGTGGTGACGCCGGGCTTTTCCGCCGACTGCCTGGAGACGCTGGAGGAGATCGCGCAGGAGAATGCCGAGATCTTCAAGCATAATGGCGGCGAGCAGTTTTCCGCGATTCCCTGTCTCAACGACAGCGATCCCGGCATGGACGTGATCCGCACCCTGGTGTTGCGCGAGCTTCAGGGCTGGATCTGATGGTGTCTCCCATGAACCGCCGCGAGCTTCTGGCGCTTCTTGGGACGATTGCCCTGCTGCCGGCCTCGGTGCTGGCGCAACAGCCGAACGCGACGCGGCGGCTCGGCGTGCTCTCGGTCACGGCCGCGGATGACGCGATCGGGCAGGCCCGCAGCACGATCCTGGTCGAGACGCTCGCCGCCCATGGTTGGAAGGAGCACGACAACCTCAGGATCGATTGGCGCAGCGGCGCCGGCGACCGGGCACGCATCGCGCGCCTCGCCGACGAACTCGTGGCGCTCAAGCCGGACATCCTGCTCGCGGTCGGCACGCCGTCGGTCGAGGAGCTGCGCCAGCGCACCACGACGATCCCGATCGTGTTCGCCGTCGTCACCGATCCCGTCAGCCAGGGCTTTGTCAAAAACCTCGCCCATCCCGGCGGCAACATCACCGGCTTCACCGATTACGACGGCCCGCTCGCCGGCAAATGGCTGGAGATGCTGACGCAGGTCGCGCCAAAAGTGTCCCGCGTCTTCGTCGTCTACAATCCCGCCACCGCGCCGTTCGCGCCCCTGATGCTGCGCACGATCGAGGACGCCGCACGGACGCTTCACGTGTCGGTCGAGGCAGCGCCGGTTCACGACGCTGGCTCGATCGCCGCGCTGGCTTCGCGGAAGGACGGCGGCCTGCTGGTGCTGCCTGACTTCTTCACCATGGCCAATCGCGCCCAGCTCCTGGCTGCAATCGGTGAAGCCCGCGTGCCGGCGGTGTTCTGGAGCCGCACCTTCGTCGACGAGGGCGGGCTGATGTCCTACAGCACCGACAGCGCTGAGCAGCTTCGCCGCGCCGCCAACTACATCGATCGCATCCTGAAGGGCGCGCAGGCAGCCGACCTGCCGGTCCAGAACCCCACCAAATTCGAGCTCGCGATCAACCTGAAGACGGTGAGGGCGCTGGGGCTGACCATGTCGCCCTCGCTGCTTGCGCTCGCCAACACCGTGGTTGAATAGGGACGCCGAAGCTACCTTCAACTGGTGATTCCGGAATTCCTGGGGCAGAATGACGGCGGGGATGTTGCCGCGAGCGATGCGGCTCGAACGGGGCGGGCGCGATTACATGCGGGGATTGTTGCTTGTGGCTGTCGTCGCCTGCGGACTCGCTGGCTGCAACACGACCGGGGACGTTGCGTCGACCATGTATCCGGAAGCGGTGCGGGCCGGCGGTGCCGTCAAGAGTGATACGGCCATTGTCCTGGTCGCAAACGGCGGCAGCGAGACGATCAACTATCTTCAGTTCGTTCACAACGGTTTTCCCGCGATCAATGCGCGAGGGATCAGCCTTGCTCCGGACGGCTTTGTTGCGATTCCAGTCGCGGTCGGAACGACGGGGCTTGAGCTGCAAAACTATACGACGACGGGGCGCCCGGGCACCTATCTCCCGAATGGCGCGTCGATGGGATTCGTGCCGGTGCATACGCCCAAGATCGATCTTCCCGCCCCCGGACTGTATTACGTTGCGACCGTCTTTCCGGGGCAGCAACGCAGTTTCGAGACAAGGCCGACGGCCGTCCAACTGGCGAAGCTGCGAAAGGAGCGGCCCGAACTCGCCGCGCTGAAGCCGGTGAATTTTACATGGTCCAACTAGGGCACCGGCCGTTGCTAGGTTGCCTCCGTGCCCTTTCAAGGGCTTTCTCACAATACTTATCGGCGATCGTTCCGCCTCCGTACTTCTTGTGGAAATGTCGCTCCGCGCCGACGTGAATGGTGACCGCTGAACCGGTAAGGTCGCGTTCCCGACCAATGACAGCGCGGGAAAGGGCTTTCCCGCCTTGGAGGAAATATGAGCGGTTTCGATGTTTTCGCGATTGTTCTGGTGTTGCTCGTCATCGTCACGCTGGTCGCCGGCGTGAAGACGGTGCCGCAGGGCTATGACTGGACCATCGAGCGGTTCGGCAAATACACCCAGACGCTGAGCCCCGGGCTCAACCTGATCGTGCCCTATTTCGATCGCGTCGGACGCAAGATCAACATGATGGAGCAGGTGATCGACATTCCCGAGCAGGAGGTCATCACCAAGGACAACGCCACCGTGACGGTGGACGGCGTCGCCTTCTACCAGGTGTTCGATGCCGCCAAGGCGAGCTACGAGGTCTCCAACCTGACCCAGGCCATCACGGTCCTGACCATGACCAACATCCGCTCGGTGATGGGAGCGATGGATCTCGACCAGGTGCTGTCGCATCGCGACGAGATCAACGAGCGCCTGCTTCGCGTCGTCGACGCCGCGGTCTCGCCCTGGGGCCTCAAGGTCAACCGCATCGAGATCAAGGACATCGTGCCGCCCGCCGACCTCGTCGAAGCCATGGGCCGGCAGATGAAGGCCGAGCGCGTCAAGCGCGCCGACATTCTGGCCGCCGAAGGCCAGCGCCAGTCCGAGATCCTGCGCGCCGAGGGCGCCAAGCAGGGCCAGATCCTCCAGGCCGAGGGCCGCAAGGAAGCTGCGTTCCGCGACGCCGAGGCCCGCGAACGTTCCGCGGAGGCCGAGGCCAAGGCGACCCAGATGGTCAGCGAAGCGATTTCCAAGGGTGATGTCGCCGCGCTGAACTATTTCATCGCCGACAAGTATATCAAGGCGTTCGGGCAACTGGCCGACTCGCCGAACCAGAAGGTCATCATGCTTCCGGTCGAGGCGATGAGCATGCTGGGCTCGCTCGCCGGCATCGGCGAGATCGCCAAGGCAACGTTCGGCGAAAGCGCGGCGTCCGCGGCCGCCGCCGCCCGCCGCGGCGGTTCGGTGCCGACGACCGGCCCCACGCCACCGGCGGTGCCGCCGCGACAGGGGTAATCAAAGCGCATGCACTTTCGAAAAGTGCATGCGGCAATTTAAAGCGCATGCCCCGGAAAAGTGGGGACCGGTCTTCCGATCAGGGCATGCGCCAGCATAAAGAGGTCGTGTCATGACCGACATGTTCGTATCGCTCGGCACCTGGAATTGGCTGATCTTCGGCTTCATCCTGATGGCGCTTGAGGTGCTGGCGCCGGGCGTATTCCTGTTCTGGCTCGGGCTCGCCGCGTTGCTGGTCGGCCTGATCTCCTTTGCTGTCGCCGTGTCGTGGCAGATCCAGCTCGTGATGTTCGCGATCTTCGCTGCCGCCGCCGTGCCGGTGTGGCGCCGGCTCGCGCGGCCGAAGCTGGACGCAAGCACCAGCCCCTTCCTGAACAAGCGCAGCGAGGCATTGCTCGGCCGCGAGTTCACGCTGGAGAAGCCGATCATCGACGGCAACGGCACCGTGCGCCTCGGCGACACGGTCTGGCGCGTGGCCGGGCCCGATACGCCGGCCGGGACGCGGGTGAAGGTGGTGCAGGTGGACGGTGCGAATTTGACGGTGGCCGCGGCGTAGTTTGTTTCCCTCCCCCCTTGTGGGGGAGGGTGGCTCGCCGCAGAGCGGCGAGACGGGTGAGGGGTATCTCTCCGCGAGTGAATCTCTTGCTTCTGAATTCGCGGAAGCAACCCCTCATCCGGCGCTTCGCGCCACCTTCTCCCACAGGGGGAGAAGGAAGATTGGAGCGCGCGGCTGCGTCCAGATTCTACCTCTTCCACCTCTCCGCAAACCGGTGCAGCGGCATGAACGTCTCGCACAGCTCCCGCCCCAGTGCCGTCAACCCGTAACCGCCACCGTCGCCCAGCTCCACGAACCCTGCGTCGCGCAGCTCCGTCAGCCGCGCCTGCAGCACCGTCGGCGAGGCCTCGTCGCAGGCGGTGCGCAATGCGCGGGAGGTGAGGGCTTGGTCGCGCAATTCCCACAGGATCCGCAGGCTCCAGCGTCGGCCGAGCAGGTCGAGCAGCGCCATGATCGGCCGGCCGGTGCGCGAGCCGCGGACGTTGCGGCTCCCTGATGCTGCCTGTTTCGCCATCCCGGCCCTCTTGCGCGGTGCTACAAATAATGTAGCGTG
Source organism: Bradyrhizobium sp. 956_D2_N1_4 (assembly GCF_052076025.1). NCBI lineage: Bacteria > Pseudomonadati > Pseudomonadota > Alphaproteobacteria > Hyphomicrobiales > Nitrobacteraceae > Bradyrhizobium > Bradyrhizobium sp. 956_D2_N1_4. The sequence goes on from NZ_CP197237.1 coordinate 9,003,559, forward strand.
TTGCTACGATAATTGTAGCAACGGAGACAGCTGATGTCCCAGGCCACGCCGCGGATCGCGCCGCTCGTCCCGCCTTATCCCCCGGAGATCCAGGCGCAGTTCGACCGCATCATGCGCGGCGCGCCGCCGCTGCTGCTGTTCCGGGTGATGGCGGGCCACGCCCGCGCCTGGGACAAGTTCCGCGCCGGCGGCCTGCTCGATCCCGGTCCGCTTTCCCTGCGCCAGCGCGAGATCGTGATCGACCGCACCTGCGCGCTGACCGGATGCGAATATGAATGGGGCGTGCATGTCGCGATCTTCGCCGGGTCGGCGCGGCTCAGCGAGGAGGAGGTGCACGCGACCGCGCGGGGCGATGCGACGTCACCGTGCTGGTCGCCGGCGGAGCAGGCGCTGATCGCGGCGGTCGATGCGCTGCATCACCGCGCGACGTTGGACGACGCCGAATTCGCCGCGCTGTCGGCGCATTACGACGAGACCCAGATCCTGGAGATCATGCTGCTGTGCGGCTTCTACCGCACGGTGTCGTATCTGGCGAACGGGCTGAAGCTGCCGCTGGAGGAGAGGGCGGTGAGGTTTCCGGCACCGCTCTAACCGCTCGTCATTGCGAGGAGCTCTTGCGACGAAGCAATCCAGACCGTCTCCGCGGAGGCGGTCTGGATTGCTTCGCTGCGCTCGAAATGACGATGTGGAAAGAGCGGCCCTACGCCACGCCCGCCCGCAGCAGATCGTGCAGGTGCACGATGCCCACCACCTTGTCGGCTTCGGTCACCACCAGCGTCGTGATCTTGCTTGTGTTCAGCACCTCGATCATCTCGGTGGCGAGCATCGAGGGCGGCACGGTCTTCGGCTGCCTGGTCATGATGTCGTCGACGGACGCCGTCAGCAGATCCGGCCGCATGTGGCGGCGCAGATCGCCGTCGGTGATGATGCCCGCGATTCCGCCGGCATCGTCGACGATGCAGACGCACCCCAGGCCCTTGGCCGACATCTCCATCACCGCGTCCGACATCTTGGTGCCGAGCGGCTTGAGCGGGATCTCCGCGCCAGTGCGCATGTAGTCGCGGACGAATTTCAGCATCGCGCCCAGCTTGCCGCCGGGGTGGAAATGCGCGAACTCCAGCGCGGTGAAGCCGCGGCCTTCGAGCAGCGCGATCGCTATGGCATCGCCGATCGCGGCCTGCATCAGCGTCGAGGTGGTCGGCGCAAGATTGTGCGGACAGGCCTCGCGCGCCTTCGGCAGCTCGATCACGATATCGGCGGCCTGGCCGAGCGAGGATGCCGCATTCGACGTCACCGCGATCATGGGGATCGCAAAGCGCGCCGAATAGTTCACGAGGGTCTTCATCTCCGGCTGCTCGCCGGACCAGGACAGCGCCATGATGACGTCGTCCGCAGTGATCATGCCGAGGTCGCCATGGGCGGCTTCGGCGGTATGGACGAAGAAGGCCGGCGTGCCGGTCGAGGCCAGCGTCGCCGCGATCTTGCGCGCCATGTGGCCGGACTTGCCGAGGCCGGTGACGATGACGCGGCCCTTGGCGTTGCGGATCAGGTCGACCGCCTTGGCGAAGGTCGCGCCCAGCGGACCGCGCAGGGCGGCGGCGAGCGCATTGATGCCGCCGCTCTCCGTCTCCAGTGTGCGGAGCGCAGATTCGACGCTGTCGGGAGTTGGGCCGGATGATGAGGTCATCAGCGGTTTCGAGCTCGGCATGTTCAGGTCCAGGGAGGAGGGGCGCTCGCCCGTTGGCGCCTGCTTAGCATGCCGAGGCCGGCGAGGCGACGAGAGCGCCAGGGCCCGAAACGGGTCATTAACCATAATTGTTTTAACTCCATTAACGATGGTTCCCGCCCGCCGGCGGAGGTCGTCGTGGAAGTCTTTGATTTCGTTGGAGTTCTTACATCGTGGGGGCGCCTCCAGGCACGGGCCGGAGCAAACGCGGGCATTTCCTGCGCGCGGCTTTGCCGTGCCTTGCGCTGACCGCCCTCGGAAGCGCGCCGGCGGCCGCCCAGAGCCTCACGCCCGACCTGTTCAATCCCAACCGCGGCGGCTTTGCCGCGCCCGACACGCTGCCGACGCGCCGCACGGCGGGCGTGCCGCAGGCGCCGTTGGATGCGCTCCCGGCGCTGCCCGATCCCAATGCCGATCCGCGCAAGCGCCAGCAGGCGCCGGCGACCTCGCGCGTCGGCCAGGTGCCGACCTACGGCCTGCCGGCCGCCAACGGCGCCAGCGGCTCCGGCTACGACTCGCTCAACCGCAAGCGGCAGCAGCCAAAGCTCTATCCCGGGCAGCCGAGGCCGAAGCGCCCGGTCGGACCCGGCTCGCCGGTGCCGCCGGCAACGCCGGACCGGACGCTAGGGCCGCCGCGCATCGCGCCGCCGCCGTCGGAAACCGCAAACAAGGCGCCGGTGCCGCGGGCGATGGCGGGCACCGTGCCCGGCCAGCCGCTGCGCCGCCGCCTCAAGGCCGACGACGATGCGTTCGGAGCGGTCGGCGACTATGCCGGCAGCTTCCTGATCAAGGGCGGGCTCGAGCTCTCGGCCGGCTACGACACCAATCCGGCGCGCCTGAACAAGCCGGTCGGCTCGCCGGCCTATGTCGTCGCGCCCGATCTTCTCGTGATGTCCGACTGGGAGCGCCACGCGCTGGTCGCGGATCTGCGCGGCTCGTTCTCCGGCTACACCAACAACATGCCGGCGACGATCGACGGCTTTGCCTCGCCGTCGCCGGTCGAGATCGACCGCCCCGATTTCACCGGCCATGTCGACGGTCGTTTTGACGTCAGTCGCGACCTCAAGCTCACCTCGCAGTTCCGGCTGCGGGTCGCGACCGACAATCCCGGCAGCCCGAACGTGCAGGCGGGCCTGCAGAAATATCCGATCTACGCCAGCTATGGCGGCACCTTCGGCTTCGACCAGACCTTCAATCGCTTCCAGGTGGCCGCCGGCGCCACCGTCGATCGCACCGCCTACACCGATTCCAAGCTGACCGACGGCTCGACCTTCAGCAACGACGACCGCGACTTCAACCAGTATGGCGGCATCGGCCGCTTCTCCTACGACCTCAAGCCGGGGCTGAAGCCGTTCGTCGAGATCGAAGGCGACAGTCGCGTGCACGACCAGCCCGCCGACCGCAACGGCTATTTCCGCGATTCATCGGGTGGCTACGCCAAGGTCGGCTCGAGCTTCGAGTTCTCGCGCATCCTGATCGGTGAGATCTCGGTCGGCTATACCGCGCGCAATTATGTCGACCCGCGCCTCAGCCAGCTCGCGGGCTTCCTCACCGCGGGCTCGCTGATCTGGAATGCGAGCGGCCTGACCACGGTTAAATTCGCCACCGACACGCAGATCGCGGAGTCCACGGTCCCCGGCTCCTCCGGCGTGCTGGTGCACACCTACGGGATCGAGGTCGATCACGACTTCCGCCGCTGGCTCACCGCCGTCGGCAAGTTCACCTACGGCACCTACGACTACCAAAACCAGAATCGCAACGACAAAACCTACTCGCTCGAAGGCAATCTGATCTACAAGCTCAACCGCAACCTCTGGATCAAGGGCACGCTCCGCCACGACATCCTGAACTCGAACCAGCCGGGTTCGAGCTCGCAGGGAACGGTGATGATGGTGGGGGTGAGGTTGCAGAATTGAGGGCGGCGGTGCGTCGCGTTTGAGCGTATGCGGCCTAGTTCGGCTCCGCTCTCGCCACCTACTCCGCTGTCATGCCCCGGCTTGACCGGGGCATCCAGTACGCCGCGGCCTATCGTTTCAATTACAACTGTCTCTGGAATGCTGGATCGCCCGGTCAAGCCGGGCGATGACACCGTTTGCTAATCTGGCAGCAGAACCAGCCGAGCAGCTACCGCGACAGATCCGTCTTCCCCATCAGGAACGTATCGATCGACCGCGCGCACAGTCGGCCCTCGCGGATCGCCCACACCACCAGCGACTGGCCGCGGCGCATGTCGCCGGCGGTGAACACGTTCGGGCGCGAGGTCTGATAGTCGAGCGTGTTGGCCTTGACGTTGCCGCGCGGGTCGAGATCGACCGAGAGCAGCTTCAAGAGGCCCTCGTGCACGGGATGCACGAAACCCATCGCGAGCAGGATGAGCTCGGCATCGAGCTCGAACTCGGTGCCGGCAATCGGCTTGAACTTGTCGTCGACGCGCACGCAGTGCAGCTTCTTGACTTGGCCGTTCTCGCCGGAAAACTTCTGCGTCAGCACGGCGTATTCGCGGACCGCGCCTTCGGCCTGGCTGGAGGAGGTGCGCATCTTGAGCGGCCAGTTCGGCCAGGTCAGGCCCTTGTTCTCGCGCTCGGGCGGGGCGGCCATGATCTCGAGCTGGGTCACCGAGAGCGCGCCCTGGCGAAGCGAGGTGCCGATGCAGTCAGAGCCGGTGTCGCCACCGCCGATGACGACGACATGCTTGCCGCCGGCCAGGATCTCCTGGACGCCGCCGAGCGGCTCCTCGGAGACGCGGCGGTTCTGCTGCGGCAGGAAGTCCATGGCGTAGTGGATGCCTTGAAGATCGCGGCCGGGGATCGGCAGGTCGCGCGGGGCTTCCGCGCCGCCGGTCAGCGCGACCGCATCGTAGTCGTTGAGCATCTCGCGCGGGTCGACATTGCCGTCAGCGCCGACATGACTGTTGTAGTGGAAGGTGACGCCTTCGCCTTCCATCTGCTTGACGCGGCGGTCGATGACGCCCTTCTCCATCTTGAAGTCGGGGATGCCGTAGCGCAGCAGGCCGCCGGCCTTGGCGAACTTCTCGAACAGATGCACGTCGTGACCGGCGCGCGCGAGCTGCTGCGCGCAGGCCATCCCGGCCGGACCCGAGCCGATCACCGCGACCTTCTTGCCGGTCTTGACGGTCGCCACTTCCGGCTTCAGCCAGCCATTGTCCCAGGCGCGGTCGACGATCGCGCATTCGATGGTCTTGATGGTCACGGGGTTGTCGTCGATGTTGAGCGTGCAGGACGCTTCGCACGGCGCCGGGCAGATGCGCCCCGTGAACTCCGGGAAATTGTTGGTCGAGTGCAGGTTGCGCGAGGCCTCTTCCCAATTGCCCTGATAGACGAGGTCGTTGAAGTCGGGGATCTGGTTGTTGACCGGGCAGCCGGGCGTGCCGGGCGCCACCGAGCCCGTGCCGTGGCAATAGGGGATGCCGCAATTCATGCAGCGCGCGGCCTGATCGCGCGTTTCCTTCTCGGTCAAGGGAACGACGAACTCGTTGTAATGCTTCACGCGCTCGGCGACCGGGGTGTACTTGCGGTCATGCCGTTCGATTTCGAGAAAACCCGTGATCTTGCCCATTAAACCCGAAGTCCCTGCCGCTTAAATTCGTCTTCTCTCTAGCCAGACCCTCATCCCGAGGAGCGGCGCACTGGCGCCGCGTCGCGAAGGATGAAAGGCCCCACTGGTGACCTCATGGTTCGAGACGCAGCTATCGCGCTCCTCACCATGAGGGCTTATCGCTCTACGCGCCGATCGCGATTTTCGGCTCGGCGTCCGCGTTGGCGGCCATTTCGCGCAGCGCGCGCCGGTATTCGACCGGCATCACCTTGCGGAATTTGGGCAGCCAGTCCTTCCAGTTGGCAAGGATGTCGGCGGCGCGCTTGGAGCCGGTCGCTTTGGCATGGCGCGAGATCAGGACGTGCAGGCGCTCGACGTCGGAGTCGAGCAGGTTCTTGAACACGTCGACCCGGCCGTGCGCCTCGAGGTCACCCGAGTGGTTATAGGTGCCGGCGTTGATCAGCTCTTCCGACAGCACCGGCTCGAGCTCGACCATCGACATGTTGCAAAGCTTGTCGAAGTCGCCGGTCTCGTCGAGCACATAGGCGATGCCGCCGGACATGCCGGCCGCGAAGTTGCGCCCGGTCTTGCCGAGCACGACCACGATGCCGCCGGTCATGTATTCACAGCAATGATCGCCGGCGCCTTCGACGACCGCCACCGCACCCGAGTTGCGCACGGCGAAACGCTCGCCGGCGACGCCGCGGAAGTAGCACTCGCCCTGGATGGCGCCATACATCACCGTGTTGCCGACGATGATGCTCTCTTCCGGCACGATGCCGCTGTTGGCGGGGGGCTTGACGATGATCTTGCCGCCCGAGAGGCCCTTGCCGACATAGTCGTTGGCTTCGCCTTCGAGCTCGAAGGTGACGCCTTGCGCCAGCCACGCGCCGAACGCCTGGCCGGCGGTGCCCTTGAGGCCGACATGGATGGTGTCGTGCGGCAGGCCGGCATGACCGTAGATCTTGGCGACCGCGCCCGACAGCATCGCACCCGCGGAGCGGTTGGTGCTGTTGATCCTGGCCTCGATCTTCACCGGCGCGCCGCGGTCGAGCGCAGGCGTCGCCTTCTCGATCAGCGTGCGGTCGAGCACCGCTTCCAGATGATGGTTCTGGCGCTCGGAGTGATAGATCTTCTGGCCCTTCTCTTCCTTCTGCTTGACGAAGAGCTTCGAGAAATCGAGGCCCTTGGCCTTCCAGTGCGCGACCAGCCTGGTCTGGTCGAGCAGCTGAACCTGGCCGATCATCTCGTTGAAGGTGCGGAAGCCGAGCGATGCCATGATCTCGCGGACTTCCTCGGCGACGAAGAAGAAGTAGTTGATCACGTGCTCGGGCTGGCCGGTGAAGCGCTTGCGCAGGACGGGGTCCTGGGTCGCGACGCCGACCGGGCAGGTGTTGAGGTGGCACTTGCGCATCATGATGCAGCCGGCCGCGATCAGCGGCGCGGTGGCGAAGCCGAACTCGTCGGCACCCAGCAGCGCGCCGATCACGACGTCACGGCCGGTGCGGAAGCCGCCGTCGACCTGGACCACGATGCGGCTGCGCAGCCGCTCGCGCACCAGGGTCTGGTGGGTTTCGGCGAGGCCGATCTCCCAGGGCGAGCCGGCATGCTTGATCGAGGTCAGCGGCGAAGCGCCGGTGCCGCCCTCGAAGCCCGCGATGGTGACATGGTCGGCGCGTGCCTTGGCAACGCCGGCGGCGACGGTGCCGACGCCGATCTCGGAGACCAGTTTGACCGAGACGTCGCCCGTCGGGTTGACGTTCTTGAGGTCGTAGATGAGCTGCGCCAGATCCTCGATCGAGTAGATGTCGTGATGCGGCGGCGGCGAGATCAGGCCGACGCCCGGCGTCGAGTGACGAACCTTGGCGATGGTCGCGTCGACCTTGTGGCCGGGCAGCTGGCCGCCTTCGCCGGGCTTGGCACCCTGCGCCATCTTGATCTGCATCATGTCGGAGTTGACGAGATACTCCGTGGTGACGCCGAAGCGGCCCGAGGCGACCTGCTTGATCGCCGAACGCATGGAATCGCCGTTCGGCATCGGCTTGAAGCGGTCGGCTTCCTCGCCGCCTTCGCCGGTGTTCGACTTGCCGCCGATCCGGTTCATGGCGATCGCGAGCGTGGTGTGCGCCTCGCGCGAGATCGAGCCGAAGCTCATCGCACCGGTGGCGAAGCGCTTGACGATGTCCTTGGCCGGCTCGACCTGGTCGATCGGGATCGGCTTGCGCTTCTCCTCGTCCGCGTTCTTGATCCGGAACAGGCCGCGCAGCGTCAACAGCCGCTCCGACTGCTCGTTCAGGATCTTGGCGAAGGCGCGGTAGCGTTCCAGCGAATTGCCGCGGGCGGCGTGCTGGAGCAGCCCGACCGACTCCGCAGTCCATGCATGGTCCTCGCCGCGGCTGCGATAGGCATATTCGCCGCCGACGTCGAGCGCGGTCTTGTAGACCTGCGCCTCGCCGAACGCGTCGGCATGACGGCGCACCGCTTCTTCCGCGATCTCGGCAAGGCCGACGCCCTCGACACGGGTGTGGGTGCCGGCGAAGAACTTGCCGACGAAGTCCGCCTTGAGGCCGACGGCGTCGAAGATCTGCGCGCCGCAATAGGATTGGTAGGTCGAGATGCCCATCTTGGACATCACCTTGAGCAGGCCCTTGCCGATCGACTTGATGTAGCGCTTGACGATCTCGTAATCGTCGAGCGAGCCGGGCAGGCGGTCCTTCATCGCGATGATGGTTTCGAACGCCAGATAGGGATTGATCGCTTCGGCGCCGTAGCCGGCCAGGCAGGCGAAGTGATGCACTTCGCGCGGCTCGCCGGATTCGACGACGAGGCCGACCGAGGTACGCAGTCCGACGCGGATCAGATGATGATGCACGGCGGCGCAGGCCAGCAGTGCCGGGATCGGCACCCGGTCGCTGCCGACCATGCGGTCGGACAGGATGATGATGTTGACGCCCTCGCGGACGGCGGCTTCCGCACGCGCGCAAAGCTCGTCGAGCACCTGGTCCATGCCGGCAGCACCGAGACCGGCGTGGAAGGTGGTGTCGAGCGTGCGCGACTTGAAGTGCGACTCGGCCACATCGGAGATCGAGCGGATCTTTTCGAGATCCGCATCGGTCAGGATCGGCTGGCGCGCTTCGAGACGCTTGGTGGTGGCAAGGCCCTGCAGGTCGAACAGGTTCGGCCGCGGTCCGATGATCGAGACGAGGCTCATCACCAGCTCCTCGCGGATCGGATCGATCGGCGGGTTGGTGACCTGCGCGAAGTTCTGCTTGAAGTAGGTGAACAGCGGCTTGGCCTTGTCCGACAGCGCCGAGATCGGCGTATCGTTGCCCATCGAGCCCGCGGCTTCCTCGCCGGTGGAGGCCATCGGCGTCATCAGGATGGAGATGTCTTCCTGGCTGTAGCCGAACGCCTGCTGGCGATCGAGCAGCGACAGGTTGGAGCGTACGCCGGTGGTCGGCACCTTCGGCAGCTCTTCCAGCACGATCTGGGTCCGCTCCAGCCACTCCTTGTAGGGATGGCTCCGGGCGAGCTCGGCCTTGATCTCGTCGTCCGGGATCAGGCGGCCCTGCTCGAGGTCGACCAGCAGCATCTTGCCGGGCTGCAGACGCCACTTGGTGATGATCTGGTCCTCGGGGATCGTCAGCACGCCCATCTCGGACGCCATCACGATGCGGTCGTCCTTGGTCACGAGATAGCGCGCCGGCCGCAATCCGTTGCGGTCGAGCGTGGCGCCGATCTGGCGGCCGTCGGTGAAGGCGATCGCGGCGGGGCCGTCCCACGGCTCCATCAGCGCGGCATGATATTCGTAGAAGGCGCGGCGCTTCTCATCCATCAGGGGATTGCCGGCCCACGCCTCCGGAATCATCATCATGACGGCGTGCGGCAGCGAGTAGCCGCCCTGCACCAGGAATTCGAGCGCGTTGTCGAAGCAGGCGGTGTCCGACTGTCCTTCGTAGGAGATCGGCCAGAGCCGGTTGATGTCCTTGCCGTAGAGCTCGGAGCTCACGGAAGCCTGGCGCGCCGCCATCCAGTTGGTGTTGCCGCGCAGCGTGTTGATCTCGCCGTTATGCGCGATCATGCGGTAGGGATGCGCCAGCGACCAGGCCGGGAAGGTGTTGGTCGAGAAGCGCTGATGCACCAGCGCCAGCGCGCTCTCGAAGTCCGCCTCGTGCAGATCGGGATAGTACTTGCCGAGCTGGTCGGCGAGGAACATGCCCTTGTAGATCACGGTGCGGCACGACATCGAGCAGGGGTAATAGCCCGCAAGGCCGCGGTCGCGGCGCTGGTAGATCGCCTGCGAGATCGACTTGCGCAGGATGTAGAGCCGGCGCTCGAAATCGTCCTCGGTCTTGGCGGTGCCGTTGCGGCCGATGAACACCTGCATGCAGGCGGGCTCGGTCGGCTTCACGGTGACGCCGAGCGAGGAATTGTCGGTCGGCACGTCGCGCCAGCCGAGCAGGGTCAGGCCCTCTTCCTTGATCTGGTCGGCGATGATGCTCTTGATGACGTTACGCCAGGCGGTGTCGCGCGGCATGAACAGCGCGCCGATGGCGTATTCGCCCGGAGCCGGCAATGCGAAGCCGAGCTCCCCGGCCTTGCGGCTGAAGAAGGCGTGCGGGATCTGCACCAGGATGCCGGCGCCGTCACCGGCGCGCGGGTCGGCGCCGACGGCGCCGCGATGCTCGAGGTTGCAGAGGATGCTGAGCGCGTCCGCGACGATCTCGTGGGACTTCTTGCCCTTGATGTTGGCGATGAAGCCGACGCCGCAGGAATCCTTCTCCAGGCTCGGATCGTACAGACCTACAGCCGGCGGGCGCGAATTGTGTTCCTGAATCGGATCAGTCGTTTTCGAGGCGACCGTCGCCGACAGTTCTTCTGCCACGATGTTTGCGCGCTCGAATTGCGACCCGTTCATTGTTCCAATCCTCTCCATGCGGCAAGCTGCCTCACCGCTATCTTCGGCGCACCTTGGGCGTTCCGCGGCACCCGCCTCTGGGTCACCGCTCGTCCGCTGCGAGCCGCATTTTCTTAAATTCAGGCCAAGGCGTTCTTCGTCCCCGAGAACGGCTTTGCCTGTTGCCTTCCTGGCGCTCGAAAGCACCGACTTTCGTTGCAATCCGTATGCCGGAACTGCAAGCAAAATTGAGACAGTCTTCCTGTCCTAACCATCACCTTGCCAAATTTTTGTCTATCACACAAGCGCGCGGAAGTCCCGATTCCCAGAGTGTCAATCAGCGCTTTCCGCATGGCACACGGCCCCGGTTTTGAAGCAAACGCGCCCTGATCCGGCCCTGCCGACGCCGAAATCCCGAATGAAGCTTCGGATCAGCCCTTCGAAAGGCGCGCCACGCCGCAAGAAGCGAAAGAGCGCGAGGCATTCGGGGGCCTGACAGGAGCGTGTCGACCATGAAGTTTTTCACAGGATGTGTGGCCGCTGCCACGCTGGCGCTGGTGGCAACGGCCGCCGAGGCACAAGTTCCGGCCAACGGCGCTGCGCGGGGCGCCTATATCGTGGTCTCGGATTTCGACGGACCCTATGGGCCGCCGGAAGCCGCGCCACCGCCGCCGCGTTACGGGTACGGCTATGGCTACGAGGAGCGCGGCCCGGCGCCGGCGCTGCTGCCGTCGATCGAGGTTTACGCGGTGCTGCGCGACAACGGCTTCTCGCCGCTTGGCATCCCGCGCCTGCGCGGCGGCGTCTACACCATCGCGGTGATCGACCGCCGCGGCGACGACGGCCGGCTGGTGATCGATGCCCGCGACGGGCGAATTTTGCGCTTCATGCCGGCCGCCGACGCCTTCGGCATGGCGCCCAGCGATGAGGTGCCGACGGTTGCACCTTACCGTCCGCAAAGCGCGCTGCCGCCGCCGACCATGGTCCGCAGCGGCCCGCCGCGTCCGCCGGCCTCGATCCCGCATGTCGCCAGCCGCACCGTTCCGCTGCCGAAGGCCGCCCCGCGCCGCGGCGAGGCGCCTGTCGCCGCCGCCAAGCCGGCCGCGCCAGCTGCGCAGCAGGCAGAAGCGCCGCAGGCGCAGCCCGCCCAACAGACCGCTGCCGTGCAGGCAAAGCCCACTGAAGCCGCACCTCAAACCGCCGCGCCAACCGTCGGTCAGGCCAAGCCGGCTCCGACGATCATGCCGACGCAGGAGATGCCGGCGGCGCAGGGGCTGGACTAGCGCGTTGCTAATTTGACGCGACGGTGCGGGTTACAGATTCGGTGTCGTCCCTGCGAACGCAGGGACCCATACCGCGTGATCTATCGACGGGGATGAGGTGCGAGTCCCGAACGACGAGTCTTCGCCAAACTTCTCCCTGGGGTTATGGGTCCCTGCGTTCGCAGGGACGACATCGGGGAGAGGCCTGAGCAAAGCAAAAAGCGCCCAAAACGCTCGGGCGCTTTTTCATTGCGGCAATCGCGCGCTCAGCTGCGCGGATATCCCGCGGCTTCCAGGATCAGATTCGCCACGTCCTTCGGATGCGACACCAGCGAGAGGTGGCCGGCATCGAGCTCGATCGTGGTTGCGTTCATGCGCTTGGCGAGGAAGCGTTCGAAATCGGGATTGATGGTGCCGTCGTTCTTCGACACCGCGTACCAGCTCGGCTTGGTGTGCCATGCAGCTTCCGTGGTGCGGCCGGCGAAGATCGAGGCGGCCGTCGGCCATTGCACGGCGTAGAGCTCCCTGGCCTGCTCCGGCTTCACGCCATTGGCAAAATACTTCAGGAAGGCGTCTTCGGAGAGCTTTGTGTAGCCGTCGCGTTCGACGATGCCGGCGCGGGCCGGGCCTGCCGGAAACTGCTTCGACAGCGCGACGAAGTCTTCGTTCGCATCGGGCGCGCGTGCGGCGACGTAGACGAGGCCGGTGACCTTCGGGTCGTTGCCGACCTGGCTGATGACAGTGCCGCCCCAGGAATGCGCGACCAGCACGGTCGGACCATCCTGTTCGGCCAGCGCGCGCTTGGTCGCCTCGACGGAGTCCGCAAGCGACGACAGCGGATTTTGCACGGCGGTGACGTGCAGGCCTGCGGCCTGGAGGATCGGGATCACCTCCGACCAGCTCGAGCCGTCGGCCCAGGCGCCGTGCACCAGCACGATATTCTTGGCTTTCACCGTCTGCGGCGTCTGCGCGTGAGCCAAGCCGATGGGGGCCGCCAGCAGGCTCGCGGCGACGAAAAGGCTGCGCCAAAGTGACATGATCGTGCTCCGTATTGTTTTTGCTGCGATGCCCAAAGGACGGAGCGCGTGGTCGCGGCGTTACGTGTCCTCACCGTTCTGTGATGCAATGCAAAACGAAAAAACGCCCCGGGGCACCGGGGCGTTTTCGCAACTTGGCGGCTGTCGACGTGCTTAGGCGGCGACCGAGCTCTCGATCACCTGCGCCTTCGGCGCGCTGCTATTGATGGCGATCTGGCGCGGCTTCTTGGCTTCGGGAATCTCGCGCACGAGGTCGACGTGAAGCAGCCCGTTCTCGAGCGAGGCGTCCTTCACCTGCACGAAGTCGGCAAGCTGGAAGGCGCGCTCGAAGGCACGCGCGGCGATGCCGCGGTAGAGCACTTCGGACTTCGAGTTCTCGTTGGCGACTTTCTCGCCCTTGATCGTCAGCGTGTTTTCCTTCGCGACGAGGGAGAGCTCGTCCTTGGCGAAGCCAGACACCGCAACCGTGATGCGGTAGGTGTTCTCGCCGGTACGCTCGATGTTGTAGGGGGGATAACCGGGGCTGCCATCCGAACCGGCCTGATCGAGCAGGCTGAAGAGGCGGTCGAAGCCGACGGTGGAACGGTAAAACGGAGTCAGGTCGTAGGTACGCATAGTCTAGTCCTCCATTGAGCGACTGTTGGTAACCCGCCCGCCAATCGGGCCGGGCTTTAGTCTGTGTGCAGCCTAATGTTCCGGTTCCGAAACACTGGTAGCGGCCTGCACCATGGTGATATGGGTTCAGGGGAACGGCGTTCAAGAGGGCGGCAAGTTGCGCCTTTTCGGCGCTCCAGCCCCTTGATTTGCAGCATTTTTCGCCCAATGACGCTGATCTCGATTCCGTCCAATCCCGTTCCCGAAGACGTCGTCAGCGGCACCATCAAGACACCCGATGGCGCCGAGCTGCGCTTTGCGCGCTGGGCGCCGCCGGCGAACCGCAAGGGCACGGTCTGCGTCTTCACGGGACGCAGCGAGCAGATCGAGAAATATTTCGAGACCGTGCGCGACCTGCGCGACCGCGGCTTCGCGGTGGCGATGATCGACTGGCGCGGGCAGGGCCACTCCTCGCGCCGCCTGCGCGATCCGCGCAAGGGCTATGTGCGCGACTTCTCCGATTTCGAGATCGACGTCGAGACCTTCGTGCAGCAGGTGGTGCTGCCGGATTGCCCGCCGCCCTTCTTCGCGCTCGCCCATTCCATGGGCGGCACGGTGATGCTGCGGGTGGCGCATTCCGGCAAGCGCTGGTTCGACCGCATGGTGCTGTCGGCGCCGATGATCGACCTGCCTGGCCGCGCCACCTCGTTTCCGGCGCGGGCGCTGCTGAAGACGATGCGCCTGATGGGGATGGGCGGTCGCTATGTCCCCGGCGGCAGCGACCACATCACCGGGCTCAATCCCTTCATCAACAATCCGCTGACCAGCGATCCCGTGCGCTATGCGCGCAATGCCGCGATCCTGGAGGAGGATCCGACGCTCGGGCTCGCGTCACCGACGGTCGCCTGGGCCGATACCGCCTTCCGCGCCATGAACACCTTCAAGGGCAAGAACTACCCTTCCCAGATCCGCCAGCCGATCCTGATGCTGGCGGCCTCCAGCGACACCGTGGTCTCGACCGCGGCGATCGAGGAGTTCGCCTATCATTTGCGCGCCGGCTCCCATCTCGTGATCGCCGGTGCCAAGCATGAGATCCTCCAGGAGCAGGACCGCTACCGCTCCCAGTTCTGGGCCGCCTTCGACGCCTTCGTGCCGGGCACGCCGCTGTTCAAGTGAGGTGACGGAAACTTCCTGAGGACGGCTGATCGTTCCACAATCTCCGTCATGCCCGGGCTTGTCCCGGGCATCCACGCCTTGCTGCGCGATCAAAGAATGTGGATGGCCGGGACAAGCCCGGCCATGACGATGAACCTTCTCAACCTCACAGCGTCTTCAGATACTCGATCAGGTCGTAGCGCTCTTGCTCCTTGAGCACGCGGCCGATGGTGCCGTCCTTGCCGGGGCCCGGCGTGCCATCGAACGAGTGGCCGGCATTGCTGTTGCCGAAGGTCTCGGCGCCATCAGACGCTCGCGTCGAGAAGCGCGACTGCCCGGTCTTGCAGCTCTCGCCGTCGAGGACCGCGAAGCCGACCTGCTTCGGATCGTAGTCGCGACCACCACCCATGCAGAACGATTTGGGGCGCTCGGCCGCGGGGCTCAGCATCCAGTAGAGCGAGGGCACCGATCCGTTGTGCAGGTAAGGCGCGGTGGCCCAGACGCCGTTGAGCGGGCGCGCGCGATACCAGGGCGGCGGCTCCTTCGCCTCGGCCGGCTGCGGACCTGGATTCGGGCAGTTTTTGCGCTCGCCCCACCAGGCCTGCTGAACCTTCGGGTCGATCTTCGCATCGTCCATCGCTTTGCGGCTGACGATGTCGACGAGCACCATCAGCCCGACCGAGTACGGCATGTCGGTCGAGGAGATAGCCGGCAGATTGCAGCTCCACCAGGCATTGAGCTTCTGCGTGGGATCGAGCTCGAGAAAGCCCGGGACCTGAACCGTCCGCGTCGCCAGCACGCTCGCCTGAGCGGGATCGGTCCCCATGCCTTTGACGCTTTTCTGGACCTCGTTCAGGAATTTGTCTTTGCCGATGGTCTCCCAGCGCGACGAGGACCAGATGCTCTGGTCCGGAAACTCGGTGTCGAACACGGGATCGTTGACTGGCCCGAGATGGCATTCGACGCAGATCTGCGCGTAGAGCTTGCGGCCGTTCTTGACGCGCTCGCCATCGATCTTCCAGGCATTGTCGCCGAAGATGTCCGACGGCCATTTCGGCGATGTCAGTCCGGAAAGCTGCTTTTTCGGATAGGGCGCCGACCCCTTCAGCAGATCCTCGATCCAGTTCAGGTTCTTGATATCCATCGACGAGCGGAACAGCGTGTCCTTGGGGCTATTGTCGGACAGATTGAGCAGCGCCGTCACGCCCAGCGCTTCGCCGGCGTTGCGGATCAGCGGTTGTTCGATGGACGCGTCATATTGCGCGAATTTGAGCCAGGGCACGGTCCAGATCGGCGGGAAGCTGACCGGCGCGTCCTTGGCATGCAGATTCTTTTCGAAGCCGCTGAGGCCGCTGAGCGTCATGTCCTGGGCGAAGACCTGATTGCCGATGCGGTTGAGCGCGTCGAGACGGCCGTATCCTTCCTCGGTGTCCTGCTGCTTCTCTTCCCGCTTCGTCTTCTCATTGAACCTCGTCTTGCCGTCGATGGTTTTCGCGTAGGTCTTCTCCCAGTCGATCAGGAACGTGCTGATCGTGCGCAGCTTCTGCTTCAGCGCATCGCGATCCGCATCGCTGGCGGAGGGGCCGAGCACACGGTCGGCGAAGCGCGTAAAGCGACCCGGCACGAGCAGCGTGTAGGCGATCGACAGACCCGTCGTGACCTCGAGCTTCCTCAGATCGGTCATCGCCGGGCCGCCGTCGAAACGGATGTCGATGCCTTTGTAGTGAATCTGGCCGGTGTGGCAGGCGGCGCAGGTCAGGCCGATCCGGTCCTCGCCGACCTGGCCGGTCGCAGGATCCGGTACGCCGGTCATGCGCGCAAAGCCGACGGGCAGGCCGTCGACGTTTTCAGCCTGGGCGCCCCAGTTAACCGGCGGATCCCAAAGCCGCGCCGGCACGGGCTTAGTCTTGTCGTAGACGTTGGCATAGCCGAACCGGCGCAGCGTGGCGTCGTCGGTGTTGATCGTCTGCGGGCTCGGGATGAAGCCGAAGCGCTGCAGATGGTCGCTGTCATGCAGCATCCCGGGCTTTGCGAAGAAATGAAGCCGCGGCTGCTCGAGCGCCATGAACCAGCTGTAGGGCACCGGGAAGGTCGCGGTGCCCTGACTGGCGTGATGAAACCAGTGCCGGTCCTCCAGCGCCCAGTTTTGCTCAAGCCAGTACGCGGCCCGCGGTTCGACAAGCTTCGGCAATGGCGGCGCCACGAGGTCACCGAGGATGCCGGGCAGCATCGGCTGGAATTGATCGGGAAAGCGCAGCGCGACGACGCCAAAGACGAGGAGCGCGGCGACTAACCCGCCGGCAACGCGCAATATGAGCGAGGGCGGGGTGACCGGCTGGCTGACGACTCGCTGCGTGATCCTCTCAGGGAATTTGCGCTCATTGAACAGCGTACGCACGTCGGCGATGGCGAGATAGCGGTTCTCGCCTTCGCCCTTGCCCATGATCTTCAGCAGGATGGGCCATTCGAATTGCATCAAGATCCGGTAATACCAGCGCGCAGCGCTCCCGGCGCGCTTGAGATTGTCGCGCATGTAGGTCTGTATTTCCGACGCGTTGATGCCGGGCTCGGTGCCGCCGCCGTTCGGATCGGTATAGTCCCTGCCGAAGCTGGCCAGGCGGGCGATCTGATCCTCGTTGACCTTGCCGTCGACGCCGAGGATGCGCGAACCGGCGCCGCGCTTGTCCAGGGGGCCGCCGCGCAGCGCATCGAGCTGTGCGCCCGAAAAGATGCTCTTCAGGATGTGACCGAAGCCGTTGGCGATCAGTGCGATGCCGCGGGTCTCGACACGGGCCACCGTCTTCATCAGCCCCTTGTCGCCGCTCGCATTCGCGATCGTCTGCGATAGCTTGCCGATCGGGACGGTCCCGCCGTCGACGAAACCTTCGCCGACGAGGCCGCGCAGGAAGGGGCAGGGATTGTCTGGCGAGACCTGGATCGAGGGATCGAAGGGAGGCTTCGAGGCGGGGTCGTTCATGGCCCAAAATCCTGAAAACAGCGAATCGTGAAATGAAGACGCGCCGATAGAGCGCGGAAAGTCCTAACAAACCGACAGCAGCTTATACTACTTCAGCGTGTAAAGAAGTGTGGCTGAATTCACTGTCCCGTCAATAAAAGTCGGCCCGCGGTTTGCGAAGGGACTGGATCGGGACCGAGAAGGCCCGCCTGTCAGGACTCGGCCGCGCGTTTGACGTCGCTTTGCACCAGGGTCAGCTTGCTGAGCGGCACGCCCGCGTTCAGAAGCCCCTCGCGGTAATGGGCAAGGTCCTCGGGCCGCTTCCAGTGGAAATTGCGCAAGTGACGATCGACATTGAGCGTCGGGTAGTTGCGCATCAGCACGCCGACGGCCTCGCCAGCCTCATCGTCCCGGCCCAACTGTGCCAACGCCGCGGCACGGATCGCCAGCGCCTGCATGTGGTTCGGGTTGATGTAGAGCTGCTCGCGCGCCCAGGACAGGGTCGCGTCGTATTGCCCCAGCAGATAATGGCTGAAGGCGTTCAGCGCGGCCCATTGGTAGCGCGGGTCGCTATTGTCGCGCTGCGCGGCCATCGAAAACAGCTCGATCGCCTCGCGGTGCTCGCCGATGACGAAATGGCAGATGCCGAGCACGCCGCGTGCGCCGTTGTCGTAGGGGTTGAGCGCGACCGCGCGCTTGGCGGCGTCCATCGCGGCCTCGTAATGCGCCTCCATGGCATGCGCCCAGGACAGGATCGAGAAGGCGAAGGAGGAGCGCGGGTCGAGCCGGACGCTGGTCTCGGCGAGGGCCATCGCCTCGGCCCACATCTCGCGCGTGCCCTTGACCCACCCGAACTGGATGCTCTGGATCTGGATCGTGGCGAGATAGGCGTGCGCGATCGACAGTTTGGGGTCGAGGCTGATGGCTTCGCGGAACAGGCCGACGGCGGTGGCCAGGTCCTCCTTGGTCTGCCGGTAGTAGTGCGACAGCCCCTTGAGGAAACGGTCCCAGGCGGTCACGTCGGTGGAGAGCCGCGCCGGCGCCGAGGCCTCCGCCCGGACGATCTCGGTGGCGATGGCGGCGGACAGATTGGTAGTGATCTCGTCCTGCATCGCGAACAGTTCGCCGATGTCGCGGTCGTAGCGGCCGGTCCAGAGCTGCTCGCCGGTCTCCGGCGCGACCAGCTCGGCGGTGACGCGGATCTTGGCTCCGGCGCGCCGCACCGAGCCCTGGATCAGATAGGTGGCATCGATCTCGCGCGCGATCAGGCGGGTGCTGGTGTTCTTGCCCTTGAACGCGAAGGTCGAGTTGCGGCTCAGCACGCGATAGAAGGATTGCAGCGACAGCGCGTGGATCAGATCCTCGGTGAGGCCGTCGGAGAAATATTCGTCCTGGGCGTCGCTGAGATTGGCGAAGGGCAGCACACCGACGATCGCTGTGCGGTACTGCTGCGACAGCACCGACGCCTCCCGGAGCTCGGGCGCGAGCGCTGGCGCACCCTCGGGCATCCAGGTCCAGACCCCGATCGGGTCCTTGATGTTCTTGAAGCGATGGTTGCCGGCATCGACCAGCAGCGCGGTCAGGTGCTTGCTCGCCTCCCGGTAGGCCTTGGCCGAGATGGCGAAGCCGCCGGGGCTCGCCACCGCTTCGAGGCGGACGGCAATGTTGACGTCGTCACCGAATACCTCGTCCTCGTCGGCGATGACGTCGCCCATGTGGATGCCGAGGCGAAACTGCATGGCGCGCTCGGCAGGCAGGTGGTGGTTGCGCTCCGCCATCAACGTCTGCATCGCGATCGCGGCCTCGACAGCGCCGACGATGCTCGGGAACTCCAGCAGGAAGCCGTCGCCGGTGTTTTTGACGACGCGGCCGCCATGGTTGAGGATGATGGGATGGATCGCGCTGCGATGGGCCTTGAAGGCGGCATGGGTGCCGGCCTCGTCGCTGCCCATCATGCGCGAATAGCCGGCGACATCGGCGCAGACGATGGCGGCCAGACGTCTTTCCATAATCCGGAGCTCCAAGGGATCGATGACCGGCCCCCGCGTGGCAGTCGCCTCGAATCCCGCATTTCCAAGAACCCTGCCTTTATAGAGCAGATAAGGCCGAGCGAAAGCATCATCCGCATTGCAAATTTGAGGTAAATTCTCCGCAATCCTGGCGGTGGACGGCGGCGGCCGAACCGAATAAGCCCGCCTTTCAAGGCTGACGGGGGCACCTCACATGCTGGGCATTCACGAGATCTGGCTCTTCATCCTGTCGGGCATATTGCTCAACATCACGCCCGGCCCGGACTCGGTCTACGTGATCGGCCGCAGCATGCAGATGGGCTGGCGGGGCGGCGCCGCGGCCGCGCTCGGCATCAGTTTTGGCTGCTTTTTCCACGTCGCGGGCGCGGCAATCGGCCTTTCGGCCCTGCTGATGGCCTCATCGACCGCCTTCTCGATCCTGAAGCTGGTCGGCGCGGCCTATCTCGTCGTGACAGGACTTCAGATGCTGTGGTCGCGCCCGGCGCTGGCCGCAGCCATCGACGAGCCGGAGCAGAGCCCGCTGCGGCGGGTCTTCCTCCAGGGCGTCTTCACCAACGCGCTCAATCCCAAGGTCGCGCTGTTCTTCCTGGCCTTCCTGCCGCAATTCGTCGCAGCCGATTCCCCGCACAAGCCGCTCGCCTTCCTGACGCTCGGCCTGATCTTCATCTTTACGGGAACGTTGTGGTGCCTCGTGCTGGCGGCGTTCGCGGCAAGGGCGGCCCACCGGCTGCGCAAGTCTGAGGGCGCGATCGCCTGGGTCAACCGCGCCCTCGGCGGCCTCTTCATCTATCTCGGCATCCGCGTCGCCATGCTGGAGACGCGGTAACTCATTCGAACGGATGACTGGTACGGCATGCAGTCGGCCCGATAGAGGCCGCGCGGGGAGGTTTCGATGGTTCGTGGAAGCTGCCTATGCGGCGCCGTGCGTTTCGAGATCGATCAGGTGCGTGCGCTCACGCATTGTCATTGCGCCAATTGCCGCAAGCTGACCGGTGCGGCCTTCGCGACCTACGCCCATGTCGATGCCGACAAGTTTCGCTTTGTTGCCGGCGAGGACATGACGTTGGCTTACGAATCCGCACCGGGGAGCTTCCGCCATCGCTGCAAGACCTGCGGCTGCCTGACGCCGGGCAAGGCGAGTTATCTGCCGACCGTCAGCATTCCCGCCGGCCTGCTCGATGACGATCCCGATGTCAGGCCCCGCCTCCACGTCTTCACCTCGTCGCGCGCACCGTGGTGGACGATCCAGGACGATCTGCCCCAGCACGAAAAATGGGTGCCTGGCTACGAACCCAAATCGTAGGCCTCAGGCGAACTCCTTCAGCAGCGCGCTGCCCGCGAGATAAACGCCGAGCAGGATCATCGCGATCAGGAACCAGCGGCGAAACGCTTCCGCCGGCATCCGCGCCCGCACCGACTGGCCGACGAACATGCCGGCAAAGGCCATGGCCATGCCCACGGCGCCCGGCACGGCGTTCGCCGGCGTCAGCAAGCCGCCGGCGGTGAGATTGAAGGCGAGCGCCAGCGTCGCCGTTGTGAAGAACACGCCGAGCGCCTGCACCAGCTCGTCCTTCTCCATGCCGATCGCCTGCATGAACGGCATCGAGGGGATCACCTGCACGCCTGTCGAGGCCGAGATCACGCCGGTGATCACGCCGACCACGCCGCCGACCCATTTCTCGTTCTGCGGCGCGACGTGGAACTTGAATTTGCTGAGCCCGATGATCGCGTAGATCACGAGCAGGATTCCGAGCACGATCGTGCCGTAACGGGCATGCGGGCCGGTCAGCGCGCCGGCATTGAGCCAGCATCCGATCACGGTGCCGATCATCAGCGGCCACAGTCGCCTCAGGATGTCGCGCAGATAGGGGCCGGCGAAGGTCTGCCAGATATTGGTGACGATGGCGGGCACGATCACGATGGCGATCGCGCGGCTCGGCGCCATGTTCACCGCGAGCAGGCCCATGGACACGGTCGGCAGGCCGAGCCCGACCACGCCCTTGACGAATCCGGCGATCAGGAAGACGGCGGCGATGAGGATGAGGAGCGGGTCAATCATATCTTGCACATTGACCGAAGCCGCGCGCGGGCACAATCTGGAGGTTACGGAGACAGCCTTCGTTCCTGGCGGAGGCTGAGGAGAATCCAGCCATGCGCTTCGACCTCGTCGACCTCCAGCTCTTCATCGCGGTTGCCGACCAGCGCAGCATCACGCGCGGCGCCGAGCGATCGAATCTCGCCTTGGCCTCTGCCAGCGCGCGCATAAAAGGGCTCGAGGACGCGCTCGGCGTCGCGCTGCTCAAGCGCGGGCGGCGCGGTGTCGAGCTGACTGCGGCGGGCGAGAGCCTGCTCGATCATGCACGGGTCGTGATGCACCAGGTCGACGCCATGCGCGGCGATCTCGCCGGCTTTGCCAGCGGCGTGCGCGCGAGCGTGCATTTTCTCGTCAACACCTCGGGGCTGTCGGAGCATCTGCCGAAGGCGCTGGCGGGCTTCCTGCGCGAGCATCGCGACGTCGCCATCGACATCGAGGAGCGCGAGAGCACCGATATCGCGGCAGCAATCACCGCCGGTGCCGCCGATCTCGGCTTTGCCGCCGAGCACGCGCTGCCCGACCATATCGAGCGTTTCGTCTTCAGCGAGGACCACCTGACATTGGTGACGTCCAGGCGCGGTCCGTTCGCCGGCCGCCGCCAGATCGATTTCCAGGAGGCGCGGGATTGTGATTTTGTCGGGCTCACCAGCGCCACTGCGCTCCAGATGCACATTTCGAAGCACGCCGCCCGGCTCGGCATGCGTCCGCATTACCGTGCGCGTCTGCGCGATTTCGACGCGATCTGTCAGATGGTCGCCGCTGACGTCGGCATCGCCCTGGTGCCGATATCCGCCGCCCGCCGCTGCGCCAAGCTGATGCCGCTGGCCATGGTCCGCCTGCGCGATGCCTTCGCCAACCGCAAGCTCGTGATCTGCGCACGCAGCTTCAAGGCGCTGCCAAGGCCGGCCAAGATGCTGGTGGAGCATTTGCGGGCGGCGGCGGTGTGAGGGCGGCTTTTTTGATGTGAGCCTACGCTGCGGCTGTGCGCACAACTGCGCTCCCTCCCCCGCAAGGGGGGAGGGAACGCACCTACCTCGTGGCGGCATCACGACTCAAGCCGTTGATCACTTCGCCGTCTCGACGCCGGCGTCCTTGATCACCTTCGCCCACTTCGCGGTCTCGTCCGCGATGAAGCTGCGAAAATGCTCCGGCTCGTCGCCGATCAGCGTCGCGCCTTGGGCGGCGAGCTTTTCCTTTACGGCCGGATCCGCCATGGCCTTCGTCGCCAGGCCATGCAGCGCGGTGACGATCTCCTTCGGCGTGCCCTTCGGCGCCACCATGCCGTACCAGTTCTCGATGCGAAGATCGGCAAAGCCCGCTTCCGCGGTGGTCGGCACGTCGGGCGCGGTCGCGGAGCGCTCGGCCGAGCCGACCGCGATCGGCTTCAACGCGCCCGCCTTGACCTGCGGCAGCAGCACCGGAAGATCCAGGAACGTCATCTGCACCTGCTGGCCCAGGAGATCGTTCACCGCGGGCGCCGCGCCGCGATAGGGCACGTGGACGATGTCGATCTTGGCCGTCAGCTTGAACAATTCGCCGGCGAGGTGCGGCAGGCTGCCGGGGCCGGAGGAGGCGAAATTGAGCTTTCCGGGCTGCGCTTTGGCCAGCGCGATCAGCTCGCCGATGTCCTTTGCGGGCACGTTGGTGGCAACCACCAGCATTTCCGGCACGGTCGCAACCAGCGTCACCGGCGTGAGGTCGCTCGCGGTGTCGTAGGCGACCCGCTCCATGCTCGGGCTGATCGCGAGCGCGCCGGCTGAGGAGATGGCGATGGTGTAGCCGTCGGGCGCGGCCTTAGAGACCGCGTCGGTGCCGAGCACGCCGCCCTGGCCGCCGCGATTGTCGATCAGCACCGGCTGCCCTGACAGCTCCGACATACGCTGGCCGATCACGCGGGCAATGATGTCGTTGGGCCCGCCGGCCGGGAACGGCACGATCAGCTTGATCGGTTTTGCGGGGAAATTCTGCGCGGAGGCGAGGGCGGGAAACAGGAGCAGGAATGCGAGGAGGAGCTTAGGCCAGTTGTTCATGCAGGCTCTTTTCATGCACGCTCCTTGGGGCGCTTATCCGTTGAGCAGTTTCAGTGCTTCTTCGTGAACTCTAGCGTCGCCGGCCGCGATGATGCGGCCGCCGCCCTGGGCCGGCTTGCCTTCCCAGGTGGTGACGACGCCGCCGGCGCCGGTCACGATCGGGATCAGGGCTGCGATGTCGTAAGGCTTCAACTCGGTCTCGACCACGAGATCGACGTGACCGGCCGCCAGCATGCAATAGGAGTAGCAGTCGCCGCCATAGCGCGACAGCCGCGCACCCTGTTCGATGCGGCTGAAAATGGCGCGGTCGCGTTCGTTCATCAGCAGCGGGCTGGTGGTATAGCTCGTTGCTTCCGACAGCGAGGCGCAGCGGCGGACCTGGAGCCGGCGCTCGCCGGACGGGCCTTTATAGGTGGCCGAGCCGTTGTCGCCGGAGAAGCGCTCGCCGATGAAGGGCTGGTGCATCATGCCGTAAACCGGCGCGCCCTTGTGCAGCAGCGCGATCAGCGTGCCCCAGATCGGAAAGCCGCCGATGAAGGATTTCGTGCCGTCGATGGGGTCGAGCACCCAGACATAATCGGCGTCCTCGCGCTCATTGCCGAATTCCTCGCCGACGATGCCGTGCTGGGGGAAGCTCGCCTTGATCAGCCGGCGCATCACCGCCTCCGCGGCGCGGTCGGCCTCCGTCACGGGGTCGAAATCCTTGGTCTTGCTCTTGTCGTCGATCGACAGCGAGGTGCGGAAGAACGGCAGGATGGTTTCGCCGGAGGCGGTGGCGAGCCGTCCGATGAAGGCTGAGAAGTCGATCACCGTCACGGCGCATCCTCAAAACGAAAGTCGGGTGAAGCTCGCTCTTGCCTAGCTCAATTCGCTTCTCGCGTGCAGCGCTGAGTTGGTTTGCTCCCTGGTATTTTGGATGCCGCAACCGGCTGCCCCATCCCAGTCATATGCTGGCCAAATATCGATCATAGAGTTGAAAACTTAGTTCCGAGTATGCCTTGTTCGTATGCAAACGGTTATCAACCCATTGAATTTCCTTATCAAAGAAACTGAATCTGGGTTTCGCTATAAGCAATTGAGCCATGTGCATATTGCATGGGAAACGGCTCAAAAGCCCTTGCACTTTGTGCGTCGCGGCCGCATATTGTTGCGGTGCGGTAGCGCTCTGCGTTACCGCTGCCCTCCTTGGGCGTTTCCTCCCTAGACTTGGGCCGCTTCTTCATCAGAAGCGGCCCTTTTTTCTTTGAGCCTCGATCTTCACTTCGAGCGCGCGAAAACGCGAAGCGAAGATTCGGCGCACGATACGCTGGCAGCTTGATCTGATGTTTGATCGGCGACGCGATCGCGCGGCGACGGCTCGCTATTATTCCGCCGCGGCCTGGAACGGGCCGAGATCGCCGAACGGGATCGTCGTCGCCAGCACGTCGGCGAGCACGCCGAAGTCGCTTGCCACTTGCGCAAAGCGCGGACTGCGCTCGCGCCGCCGCTCGTCCATGTAGATGGCGCGGTTGAGCTCGAGCTGCACCGCGTGCAGCCCGCTCGCGGGGTTGCCGTAATGCTCGGTGATGAAGCCACCGGCATAGGGCTTGTTGCGGCCGATCGAATAACCGAGCCCGCCCATGGTCTCCTCGACCCTGTCCGGAAGCAGCGGCGTGCAGCTCGTGCCGTAGCGATCGCCGATCACGATGTCGGGCCGCCGCGGCTCGTCCCTGCTGACGCCGACCGAGGGCATCGAGTGGCAATCGACCAGCACCACGGTGCCGAACATCTGGTGCACCTTGTTGATCAGCCGGCGCAGCGCGCGATGATAGGGCTTGTAGAGCGTCTCGATCCGCGCCAGCGCATCGTCGACCAGGATGCGTTCGCGATAGATCTCCTGGCCGTCGCCGACCACGCGCGGGATGGTGCCTAACCCGCCGGCGACCCGCATCGAGCGGGTATTGGCAAAGCTCGGCAGCCGTCCGGTGAACATGCGGGGATCGAGCTCATAGGGCTCGCGATTGACGTCGACATAGGAGCGGGGAAAGTTGACCCGCACGGTCGGAAAGCCGCGCTCGCTCAAATGGCCGATCAACTCGTCCATGAAGGAATCTTCGGACCGCCGCAGCGTCGTCAGGTCGATCCTGGAGGCGCTGAGGAATTCGTCCGGATAGGTCGAGCCGGAATGGGGCGAGTTGAAGATGACAGGCGCGCGCCATTGCGCGGGCTCCACGATCTCGAAGGCGGGCGACACGTCGCCGTCAAACCGGGTCATCTTCTCAGGCTTCGTCCCTTCGCGCCGCGGGATCCGGGTCTCGGATCGAATTGATTCGGCCGGTGGAGCGGCTCTTATGTGTCGTCATTGTCTGGAATCGCAACCATTCTGCCAAGCGAAAAGATGTGATTGGCGCTGGAACATGTCTTAACCGTGTAGGCAGGGAAGCGGGGATGCGCCGGCGCGGCTCGATTGATTCGTGCCGCATTCGGGTTCACAAGGGACCGGCAGCGCAGCCAGCCCAGGGTAAAGATTTTCACCCCAAATTTACCCTCTGTCGGGCTTAGTAACCTCTGCTGATATCCTCTGGGGATTTGACGTTTCCTGCCATGCCCAAAATCCTGCTCGCCGAAGACGACAACGACATGCGCCGTTTCCTGGTCAAGGCGCTGGAAAACGCTGGTTTTCAGGTCTCGTCCCATGACAACGGCATGGCCGCCTATCAGCGGCTCCGGGAAGAGCCGTTCGAGATGCTGCTGACCGACATCGTGATGCCGGAGATGGACGGCATCGAGCTCGCCCGCCGGGCCTCGGAACTCGACCCCGACATCAAGATCATGTTCATCACCGGCTTCGCCGCGGTCGCCCTGAACTCGGATTCGGACGCCCCCAAGAACGCCAAGGTGCTGTCCAAGCCCGTGCATCTGCGCGAATTGGTCAGCGAAGTGAACAAGATGCTGGCGGCCTAAATCGGCCCCCTTCGGTCCTTGCACCGGCTCCCCTGAGCCGTTATAGGGACCCGACCCGATCTAGAGACATCTAGGGCGCGTAGCTCAGCGGGAGAGCACTACCTTGACATGGTAGGGGTCACAGGTTCGATCCCTGTCGCGCCCACCATCCTTCGCTCGCGATAGCGAGAGAAGGATGCCACGCCGAAGCCCAAAGGGCGCAGGCGGGCTGCCCGCCGCGAGCTTCGGCCAGGCAAGCCCAAACAATCCGCGATTGCGCAATCCGGGATTTGCCCCGGTTCTACAGCGAGCCACGCCCCGGCAATACTCGATCGCAGCTATTTCAGTTCCGTGTTCGCGACCGGCAGGACGGAGGCGACGGACCAGCCGTTCGCATCCCGCACGTAGGTCTGGCTGATCAGAAACGTATTCTGTTGAGCTGGCTTGCCGGGAAGGCCGCGTGTGAAGACGATGGGAACGAGGACCTGCATGACCTCGTTCGAGATCACGGCGACGTGGAATTTCGACATGTCGGGTTCGAGGTGCCAGGTGCCCTCGTAGTAGCCCTTGAAGCGGTCCGCGACCGCATCTCGTCCTCTCGTCTCGATGCCTCTCGCAAACAACAGCGTGCCGGGCGAATTCCACAGCATGGCCTTCACATCGTCCGCGTTGTGCGCATTCTGCGCGGCAATGAATTTTTCGAAGATGGTTCGCGCCTGCGCATCATCTGCCGCGGCCAGCGCCGGCCCGGCCGACCAGGCGGTCGCCGCGAGAAACAGCGCTGCAGCAATTGCCGCAACATGACCGCGCCGTGCAAACGGTCGTAGCCTGATCGAGTCTCGGGACATCTTGGAAGGGGGCATGATCATCTCTCTTTTGGATGACAATGATCATACCATTGATCGCCGCGCCGGCTTTTCAGGATCGCGCGAGCGGAGGTCGCCGTTGCATCACGGATGCGTTGGTTCAGCCACGTCCGATACCGCGGACGTGGCGCATCGTCGTCACACCGCCATTCGCCTCACGTCAGCGGCAACAGATGATCCGGGATCGGCACGGGTGCTGCCGGCACCAGCGATGCGACCGAGACGTGCGGCCAGGTCAGCCCGGCGAAATCCAGCATGACCTTCTGTGAATACTGGATCTGCGTCGTCGCCACCCTGACGTGGCCGCCCTTGAAGCCCTTGTTGGGCACGAACGGGATCGCGGCGACGAAGCTCGGAACCAGCGGCACGTTGCTCCTCTGCCGCGGTTGCAGGATCACCGGCGGCGTTCCGGGCGGCAGGGCCGGCACGTCGATGTCGTAAACCACCGTCTCGATCCAGAACACTGCGTCCATCTGGAAGGCGTTGGCGTTCGAGCCATTGCCGCCCGGCGTCGGAACGGGCAAGCCCTGAAGGAACGCGATGTTCGCGGCGCCGCCGGCAAAGCTCGGCGCCTGCGGATGCGGGCCGGGCGACGGGATGGCCGGCAAGGGGCCGCCGGACAGCGGTGTGCCGGGCTTCGTCGAGGTCTCGATGACGATGGTCTGCGTGATGGTCTGATGCGCGATCTGATCGCGCAGCACCGTGTTCGGGTCGGTGATCATCGCCTGGGTGAGCTTGCCGGAAGCCATCAGTGCGGTCAGATCCTGAGGTAGCCTGCGAGTCGTCTTGTTGGTCGCGGTCTGGTTCTGGAATGTGATCTTGTTGCCCGGATTGCCGCCGATGAACGGTGTGATGTCGATGGCCGCGATGGTTGGCTTACCGGCGACCGGAGGCAGCGCGGTGCCTTGCGCAGTGATCGTCGTGCCGTGCGGGATCGACGCCATGCGCGCGACGGTGAACGGCTCGTGCGGATTGGTGGTGGCGGGCACCGCCAGCCAGATGCCGGGTTCGAAGTGAATGCCCACGGGCGTTCCCGTGGTGATGTCGTTGATGGTCTGGAGGTACGGCACGCCGTTGAGGAATGCATCTGCCTGCTGCAGCGAGCCGCGATTGGGGATCGAGCCAAGATTGTTCGAGAACGACATCGTCTCGTCGGTGAGATTCAGCTCCAGCACGTTGTCGTCGGGGTCGGTGGTGCTGATCGGCCCCGGCATCGGCGTCGGCGTGATCTTGCTGTCGGGCCGGAAGATCGTATTGAATCCCTGTCCTGTGAAGGTGCCCGTGAAGGCCGACAGCGGACCGAGGATGGGCGGCAAGGTGACCGGCGGACGCGCAGCTCGCGCGGCGGCCCCCGCGGCGGGCTGCGCGGCGTCCCTGAACACCTCGTCGACCTCGTGGATGGAGAAATTCGCGGTCTTGGTGAATGCACTGGTGAGTGGTTTGGGCTCGTCCATGGTGATCCCTCGCGGTGCTGCAACTGTCGATGCCGGCATTTCCCCGGGCCGGCTGTCCGGGCAGGTGAGTCCTGCGCTATTGCGCCTCCTGATCCCGCCCGATGCCGGGCATGACAACATCGTTCACGCGCGCTCATGCGCGCGTGCCGACTTCGAACATCGATCGGCCCTACGTTGTTGGCCGGGCCGGATACTGAACGGATCTGCGTGAATCGATCGTGATTTTCAACTTGTGGTTAGGGCAAATGTGCGGTCGGGAAATAGCCGAGCCCTGCGAACTGAGTGAAGCATTGCTTCCTTCTCCGTGCTCGAAAATGAGATCATCAAAATGGATGTCGGGCGCCTGGCCGGCTTCGGTTATGCTGGACTATCATACAACCTTAAGATGGTCGCAAATGTGGTCCAGGTCACAAGGCCAAAGAGTCGCAGCAACGAGAGACGAGCGAGGCTGCCCATGAGCGTTTCCGTCATCGAGCAAGCAAAAATCCAGGCGCAGGTGCTGGTGCCGCTGGTCAAGGCATTGCAGGCCGAGCTCGGCGAGGCGCGCGCCAACGCGCTGGTGCGCAAGGCGCTCGGCGATCTTTATCGCGGCTTCGGCGAGGAGTTCTGGAAAACGAAGAACGAGACCGAGAACAAGACCGATCTCGGCAAGGCCGTCTCGTCGGCGTTCAAGACCTATGCCCGTGACGACGCGCTCGCCTATGACATCGTCGAGCAGACGGCGGACACCTTCGCGTTCGACGTGACGCGGTGCGCCTATGCCGAGTTCTACAAGGCACTGGGCGAACCGGAGCTAGGCTTCCTCCTGGTCTGCACCGCCGATTTCGCGACCGCGGAAGGGTTTGGTCGCGACGTCAGGCTCACGCGCACGCAGACCATCATGCAAGGCGCCAGCCATTGCGATTTTCGCTACCGGCGCGATGCCGGGGGATCACAGTGAAGGGAATGCAAATGATGCGGGCAAGCTGCCTTGCCGTGGCTGCGCTGGCGCTGATGGCATCACGCGCCGATGCGGCGATCATCGACTGGCAGGCCGAGCTCCAGCGCTGCCGCGTGCTGCGGCAGAACGTGGCGCCGCTGCTTCAGGCCGGCGAGGGGATATCCGCCGTCGGCCGCTCCAACAAATCCGTCCGTCGCTGCATCTGGATCCAGCGCATGGCGGTGCGAAAAAAGATTCCCGGCGCGGAGGCGTGGTAGCAGGCGCCCGTCAGGTGGACTGGCTCTTCTGCCGGAGCAGCAGGTCCTTCAGTCCTGTCGGATAGAGGCTCGGTCCGCCCTGCGGAGCGGCGTCTTGCGTCGATCGACAGTCCTGCGGGCGTCGCCTCAGCCGGCGGACACGCCCGGCTTGAACAGGGCTCCGACCGGCAGCTTTTCCTGGAGGTCATACGAACTCGGCCGGTTCTCCTTGACCCATCTTTTTTCGGCGTGGGATTCGAATGGCGGCGGAATTTGCCCCTGAATCGACCAAAGGTCGGCCGGTAGCTCGTCGATGGTGACCTCCCAGTCGTATCCCCGGTCCTTGACGTAGGGCGCGATCAACTTGTCGACTGCTTTCACCCACCATTCCCTGATGACGGGGCCGGGCATCGTCCTCGCCATGTGGTCGATCTTGAAGCGGACGAATTTCTCGTGCGAAGCTCCGCCGACATAGACCGAACCTGCGGCGACTTCCTCGAAGATCATCACGGCGTAGAATTTCGGGATGGGAATCCTCGCATACATTGCGGTGACCTTCTCTGCGAATTCCTTCTTGTCATGAGCCGAGTAGGCCCCGACGGGGTGATAGACTTTCCACAACGGCACTCGAGTTCTCCTTGACGTTGGCTGGTTCTTAGGGAAGCCCGCGCAGCATTTGGTATGATGGGGATAATATCACTGACTGCGCCGTCGACTCTTCAGGATCTGGCGATCCGCGGTAACCGCTGAATCACGTCTGCGTTGGCTCAGCCTTGTTGGGGCCGCCACAGCTGGGCGAGCCGGAGCTCGGCTTTTCTCCTTTGTCTGCACTTCCGACTTTGCGACTGCGGAAGGGGCCGGCCCCGACGTCAAGCTGACGCAGGCGCAGACCATCATGCAAGGCGCGCGAGCCATTGCGACTTCCGCTACCGGCGCGACGCGGGGGGATCACAGTGAAAGGAATGCGAACGATGCGGGCGACCTGTCTTGCAATGGCTGTGCTGGCGCTGATAGCGTCATGCGCGGATGCAGCGGTGATCGACTGGCAGGCCGAGCTCCAGCGCTGCCGGGCGCTGCGCGCGAACATCGCGCCGCTGCTTCAGGCCGGCGAGGGGATATCCGCCGTCGGCCGCTCCAACAGGTCCGTCCGTCGTTGCATCTGGATCCAGCGCATGGCGGTGCGAAAGAAAATCCCCGGTGCGGAGGTTTGGTAGCCAGGCGCCCGTCAGGCGGACTGGCGCTTCCGTCGGAGCAGCACACCCTTCAACCCGTTCGGATAAAGGCTCGGCCCGCCCTCGACGTCGAGCTCCGCAAGGTCGAACCAGCGTGCGACGATCTCTTCCCCGTTATCCTCGCGGAAGTCGATGCGGTCCTGGCCGCTGAACGCGCCGTCTGGAAGCGCGACCTCCGCGATGAACATCACCTCGTGCCCGGTCGATCCCTCGTGCAAAAAAATGTTCTCCATCACCAGCGGCTCGCCGATGATCGTGATGTCGATGCCGAGCTCTTCGTTGAATTCGCGCAACAGCGCAGTTCGCCAGCTCTCGCCAAACTCGATCTCGCCGCCGAGCGGCCTGACGCCCTTGATCCGCCCCGCATCGTCGCGCACCTCGGCCGCCAGCAGGCGCCCGTCCCGCCAGTGCAGGCCGAGCGCGACGACGCGGATGTGAGGGTGGGGCCGCCACGTGGACATGGGGGCATCGTTATCGTGCCCGCCGCCGCTGCGCAATGCGCGGTGGCGAGGCCTTGTCGGGCTTGATCCGCACTGCCTTCGGCATGCAAATGCTTCGCAGCCTTGATCCGTGACTCGCCGCCTGCCATTGTCCGGTCATCCATGACGGCGACGAGCCTGGTGAGATACAATTTGCGGCGTTCGGCGAAACGTGTCGCTTCGCCGGACGTGACGAGAAGGCAGGTTTTCGAGATGAACAGCGTGAACAAGCCCGGCGGCAACTATCTGCCGGTGATCATCCATGGTGGAATTGCGTATGTCAGTGGTCAGCTGCCGCGTCGCGGTGAGAGCCTGCTGTATGCGGGCAAGGTCGGCGCAAATGTCGATATCGTGGCCGCGCAGGAGGCCGCTGCTCTCTGCGCCGATCTCTGCATTTCGGCCATCAACCACGCAACAGGCGGAGAGGACAGGATCGTCCAGGTCCTGCAGCTCGTTGGGTACATTGCTTCAGCGCCTGGATTTACGCAGCAGTCGCAAGTCATGAACGGGGCCTCCGACCGGCTGATCGAGCGCTTGGGCGATCGCGGTCGTCACACGCGCACGTCTGTCGGCGTCGCCGAGTTGCCGCGGGGCGCTCCCGTCGAGCTGAGTATGATTGCCGCTGTTCGGTCGTAAGAAGCGGTCTTATCAGACGAGATATTTCTTCACCGCCGCCTCGTCCCACGCGATCCCGTTGCCCGGCTCCTCGCCCGGCAGGGCAAAGCCGTCCTTGATCTTCAGCCGTGTCGCCAGCACCGCGTCGGCCCAGTCGACATATTCCAGCCAATGCGCGGTCGGCGTCACGCAGAGCAGGTGCGCGCTGACCTCCGAGAACAGGTGCGTCGACATCTCGATGCCGGCGGCATGTGCGAGCGCGGCGGCGCGGAGCCACCCGGTGACGCCGCCGATGCGCTGCACGTCGGGCATCACGTAGTCGCAGGCCTCCGCGGACAGCGCTGATTGCATCGAGAAGGCGCTGTCAAAATTCTCGCCGATCTGGACCGGCGTGCGGAGCGCATCCGCAATGCGCGCGTTACCAGCGTAATCGTCGTGGCGGATCGGCTCCTCGATCCAGGTCATCCCCTCGTCGTCGAGCATCTCGCCGCGGCGGATGGCCTCGGTCACCGTCAGCGCCTGGTTGTAGTCGCACATCAGCGTGACCTGATCGCCGACGGCCTTGCGCACAGCGCGCACCACGGCGAGATCCTCCCGCGCATCGGGCCGGCCGACGCGGATCTTTGCTGCGTGAAAACCTTCGGCCAGCAGCTTGTGGGCCTCGTCCACCGCGGCGCCCGCCGGCATGATGCCGAGCCCCTTCGAATTGTAGGCCCTGACCGGCTTCGGCGCGCCGCCGAGCAGGCGCGCGAGTGGCAGGCCTTTGCTGCGTGCCAGCGCATCCCATGCCGCCATGTCGATGCCGGATTGCGCCAACCGCTGCAGGCCGGCGAGGCCGAGCAGGGTGAAGCGCTGGGTCAGCTTGCGCTCGATCTCGAATGGCAGCAGCTCGTCGCCGGCGACGAGCTCCGACATTTCCGTGACCATCGCCGTCAGCGGCTTCAAGGCCGACGGCGTGATCGAGAACAGATAGGCATGCCCCACCGCGCCCTGGTCGGTCTCGCAGTCGATCAGCACCAGCGGCGCCTTTGCGACCGCGCCGGTCGAGGTCTTGAGCGGCAAATTCATCGGCACGATCACGGGGCGCGCATTGAAGCGCCTGATGCGGACGGTCTCGGTCATATGGAGGATCTCCCGGCGGAGTGAATGCAGGTTCATGCCGATCTTAAACATTCGCCATGAAACGAAAAGCCATTTGCTGCGACCCACCATGAAATGGGGTTGCGCGGCCTCGCATTTGCGGGCTCTGTGCCGCCGCAAGCTCTTGCCGCGAATTCCCGGGATTTGCGTCAAGATCGCACACGACGGAGCCACAGGGTGAAACAAGAGATCTCCGAAGAACAGCGCAAGAGCGGCATCCTCACGGGGGCCGTGATCGCCTTGCTCCTGCTCGCTTTGCCGGTCGCGGTGTGGCTGGACCTGACCGACCTCAGCAAGACCGCGCTGCGCCGGCAGGCCGCCGACCTCAACTCGGTGATCACGAGCGTGCGCAGCTACTATGCGTCCAACGTGGTCGGCCGCATCCTGGCTAACCCAAACGGCACCACCAGGGTCGTGCACAATTACGAATCCGTCCCCGGTGCGATCCCGATCCCGGCGACGCTGTCGCTGGAGCTCGGACGGGTGATCGGCGCGCAGCAGGAGAACATCGCCTACCGCTTCGTCTCGGATTTCCCGTTCCAGAACCGCGCCGCGCACCAGCTCGACAAGTTCGAGAAGGACGCGCTCGACGCGCTTCGCAAGGACCCCGAGCAGAAGATCGTCGAGACCGAGACCTCGCTGTTCTCCGACAAGGTCCGCCTGGTCGCGCCCGTCACGATGGGCCCGGCCTGCGTCAGCTGCCACAACAGCCACCCCGAGAGCCCGAAGAAGGACTGGAAGGTCGGTGACATCAGAGGCATCCAGGAGGTGATCATCGCGCAGCCGATCGCCGCCAACATCTTCTCGTTCAAGTTCCTGCTGGCCTATTTCCTGATCGCCGCCGGCTGCGGCCTGTCGTTCCTCTCGCTCCAGCGCCGCCAGGCCGGCCGTATCAAGGGCATGAACAAGGAGCTCGAATCCGCCAACGACTTTCTGGCTTCGTTGTCGATGAAGATCTCGCGCTACATCCCGCCGCAAGTCTACAAGAGCATCTTCAGCGGCCAGAAGGACGTCACCATCCACACCGAGCGCAAGAAGCTCACGATCTTCTTCTCCGATATCCAGAATTTCACGGCGACCGCCGAGCGGCTGCAGCCGGAATTGTTGACCCAGCTCCTCAACGAATACTTCACCGAGATGTCGGCGATCGCCCATGAATATGGCGGCACCATCGACAAATTCATCGGCGATGCCATGCTGATCTTCTTCGGCGACCCCGAGACCAGGGGCGACCGTGCGGACGCTGAGGCCTGCCTCCAGATGGCCTGGCGCATGCAGCAGCGTCTTGCCGAACTCAATGCGAAGTGGCGCGCCTCCGGCATCGAGCAGCCGTTCCGCTCGCGCATGGGTATCAATTCCGGCTATTGCAATGTCGGCAATTTCGGCAGCAGCGACCGCATGGACTACACCATCATCGGTGCCGAAGCGAACCTCGCCGCGCGTCTGCAATCGATCGCCGAGCCCGGCGGAATCGTGCTGAGCTACGAGACCTTCGCGCTGGTCAGCGACATCGTCCGCGCGCACGCGCTGCCCGCGATCACGATGAAGGGCATCAGCCGCGAAATCATTCCCTATTCGGTCGACGCGCTCAACGACGCTGCGGCGGAGAAGAGCGGTGTCATCACCGAGCGCGCGCCCGGCCTCGAGCTGTATCTCGACCCCGCCATGGTGAAGTCAGGCGATGCAGCACGCGTCCGCTCGCTGCTGGAAAACGCGCTGGCTTCGCTGAAGCCGGCGTGAAGGTGCTCTTACCCTCCCCTGGAGGGGGAGGGTCGATCGCGCGCAGCGCGAGCGGGGTGGGGTGATCTCTCAACACGGGCAGTGTTCGATGCGGAGAGACCGTCACCCCACCCCGCCTCATGTCTCGCTTCGCTCAACATGAGCCGACCCACGGGCGAGCTACGCTCGTCCCGGACCCCTCCAGGGGAGGGTAAGGGCCGACCTCTCACAACGCGACAGGTGCTCTCCCTCCCCCCTCTTGTCCGCCGCAGCCTTGGCGAAGGCGGATGCGGGGGAGGGCGGGGGAGAGGGGTGGCCCAGCAAAAGGTGCGTGCCTGAACGCCGCGCTGCACCAACCAGCGTCGACGCGAGACTCACCGCGCCGCGCCCTCCGTGAACGCGGTCTCGATCACATCGCCAAAAGGCTGCCAGGAACGGCCGTCGAACTGGACAAGCCGCATCTGCTTGATCGGCAGATAGCTGTTGGGCGAGGTGCTCATCCTGATGTTGGGCAACGCAACGGAGGGCTGCTGATCCCTCAGCGAAGCCGCCTGACGCATGATGTTCTCGCGCGACAGGTCGTCGCCGCATTGCTTCAGCACCTGTGTCAGCGCCTCGGCTGCGCCGTAGCCGTAGACCGCGGCGCTGTTGTTGGTGCTTTCGACGTGATGGTACTTGTCCATGAAGGCGAACCAGTCCTTCATGGCGGGGTCGTTCTTCCATGCGGGGTCGCTCGGATCCTTCAGGAAGGCCGCCGAGATCACGCCGGACGAATTCTCCAGGCCCGCGGGCGCCATCGCGTTGGCGATCGAGGCGGAGGCGTCGTTGACGATGATGACCGGGCGCCATTTGAGTGACGCCGCCAGCTTGATCACCTTGGACGCCGTCGACGGCACGCCGAGAAAGACGAAGATGTCCGCGCCCGCGCGCTTGAGGATCGAGACATGCCCTTCGAGATGCTCATCGGCAATGTCGAAGGCGATGTCGACGAGGACAAGGCGGTTCAGGTCGCCAAGACCTTCCTGGATGCCCCTGTAGAGCATGCGTCCGAACTGGTCGTTCTGCCAGAGCACCACGATCTTCTTCTTGGGGTAATAGGCCTGGATGTAGTTGGCATAGATGCGCCCCTCCGACCGGAACGACGGCTGCCAGCCCATGGTCCAGGGAAACGCCTTGGCCTGGCTCAGCTCCTCGTCGCCGGATGCGACGAACAGCTGCGGGATTCTCTTCTCGTTCAGGTACCAGCGCGTGGCGATATTGCCGGGCGTGCCGAACGAGCCGAACATCAGGTGTACGTCGTCCTTCTCGACCAGATTGCGCGTCAGCTCCAGCGCGGTGGCCGGATCGGAATTGTCGTCGCGCGTGATGAAGCGGATCTTGCGGCCGTTGATGCCGCCGCGCGCGTTGACCATGTCGAAATAGGCGGCCTCCGCCTGGCCGATGGCGCCGAATTCCGAGAGCGGTCCCGAATACGGCATCACGTTGCCGATGCGGATTTCATCGCCGCTCGCGGGTTGTTCGGCGTGTTGCTGGGACATCGCGCCAAGCGACGCGATAGCGATCATCGAAACGAACAGCATCCTGCCGATGACGCGCATGCTCGATACCTTGATATTGGCCCCTCCAAGAGGTCGGCTCAATCCGCACCAAGTCCGCTTGATCTACGTCAAGCGTTTGTCAAAGCTGTGGCTTGATCGCCCGCTTCAAGGCGACGCATCGCGAACGAAACGACAGCCGTGTTGACGGGCCATCAATCGACAGAGCGTGCCGTGTGGCACCCCTCTCCCTAACCCTCCCCCGCAAGGGGGGGAGGGAACGCATCTTTCGTTTGGCGAGTGACTCCATTCATTAGCGCGTCGGCGATGAGGGCACAGCGTGGCCACGTGCTCCGCTGCGCTCCCTCCCCCTTGCGGGGGAGGGCGGGGGAGAGGGGTGGCCCAGCAAAAGGTGAAAGTCGTCGCGCCGCCCGCAACGCGCCGCTACGGCAGCTCCCGCGCCTCGAGCTGATGCACCAGCAGCAGCGTCGGTTCGGCGAGGCTGTCGCCGGAGCCGTCGAGGCCGAAGGCGGCGGCGATGCCGTCGCGGCTGCGCAGCAGCGTGCTGCGCGGGCAGTGGCCGGCGCCGCACAGCGTCTTCTTCAAGGTCTCGCCCTGCGCCACGAGGCTCGCGGGATCGTTCGCGGCCCAGGCCAGCACGATCGGCGCATCGACGTTGAGGATGCCGGGGAAGACCGACCGCTTGTCATATTGGGTGGGGTCAGTGCCGAGATAGGCCTTCTCGCTGTCGCTCGCGTCCTTGCCCGCGCGGTAGATCCCGGACACCAGCACGACGGCGGCGACATCGGCGCGGTCGGTCTGGAACTCGGGATGCGCCAGCAAGGTGGCGACATGGAAGGCGCCGGCGCCGTAGCCGACCGCGACGATCTCGCGGGCATCGCCATTGAACAGGTCGATATTGCCGTGGACCCAGGATAGCGCCGCCGCGACGTCGGTTGCACCCATCGGCCAGGTCGCCGCAGGCGCAAAGCGATAGTTGACGCGCACGCCGATCATGCCGTTGCGCGCGGCAAAGCACATCGCCTGGTCCTGGACCTCGCGGGACAGGTCCGGCGCGCCGCGATCGCCGGTAAAGGTGTCGCCCCCCACGAACAGCAGCACGGGCCGGGGCGTATCCGCCTTGGTCTCGCTGCTGGTGGCGACGTCGAGCACATTGGCCTCGCTGTCGCCGTAGCGCAGCCCGCGCGAGAAGGAGATCTGCTCGCACAGCCGCGCGGTGCCACCGGCGGTCGTGTCGTTGTCGGTGAGGCCCACCCGGACGAGATTGGACGGCCCCGTGAGCCGCGCCGGCAATGGGCCGTGTGCCGAGGCTGCCGTCATGCCCAGGATGAGAAAGAAAGCGAGATAATTCTTCATGTTGGTATGTTGGTGCCGGCCCTGCGTGCCCGATATGGGTTCGCGCGTTTGGCCCGTCTTTTCAATTCGCCTTATTAGTTAGTTGGTCTTGAGGCGATTTCACGGCACCCGGTTTCTTGCCCATGTTCTTGCCCATGCGCGGTTCAATTCCCCGGCTGGAAGGTGCAGTCGGCTCCGCTCCCGTCCTTGCGGCGGATGGCATTGGGGTCGATCGTGCAGCTCAGCTTGCTCAGGCTCTCGAAGTTCGATCCCGCCGCACCATCGGGCGGAATGCCGGCGAGCGCTTCTGTCGCGAAAATTTCATTGGCCGTCGAGCCGTTCACGGTCCTGCTCTTCTTGCCGAAGGTCAGCTCGCAATTGCGTAACGTGATGTCGACATTGCCGGTGCGGCAGACGATTCTGTCCACAGTCACCACGATCGGCTTCTTGTAGGGAATCTCGGCATTGGCGGC
Organism: Bradyrhizobium sp. 956_D2_N1_4; assembly: GCF_052076025.1. Lineage (NCBI taxonomy): Bacteria > Pseudomonadati > Pseudomonadota > Alphaproteobacteria > Hyphomicrobiales > Nitrobacteraceae > Bradyrhizobium > Bradyrhizobium sp. 956_D2_N1_4. The sequence continues at coordinate 9,041,863 of NZ_CP197237.1, forward strand.
GAACAGCATCGCCACCGCCTTCCTCTCGGCGCCGGTCAGGTCCGGCGACAGCGGCGCGATCACGCCCGCGAGCGCCAGCGCCGTCGAGCCCGAGACTTTCGCAGGCGTTGCCCCCGAGGCTCCGGTGGCGTTGAGCGCGCCGGCAAAAGCGAGCGCGGCGACGATGCGGGCCCAAATCCTGGATCGGGCCCTTGTCGTGAATGTCATTCGCGTCGCTTCCTCTCCGGTCACGGCTTCGCCGCCGCAAGGCGCCCCGAACCTATGACAGAATTGCTAGTCCGGGCAGAGCCATGCGCTTCAGGCTGCTTGTCGATGGCCTTGATGATCGCAGCCGCCGCCGTCTGGCCGGACTGGAGAGCCCCTTCCATGTAACCGAAATACGCAAAGCAGGTGTGCTCACCGGCAAAGAACAGGCGGTCCTCGAAGCCCTTGGCCAGCAACGGCCCGGCGAGGCAGACCTCGCCGGGGGCGGGACAGGAGTAGCCGGCGGCGGTCCATTCGTCGCGCGGCCAAGCCATGAACTCCGGCTGATCGGCCAGATGCGCGACATAGCCCTTGTAGACGCTGCCGATCTGCTGCGCGTAGAACAAGTCGACCTGCGTCTGGTCACCGGGCCGGTAGTGCTTGAGAGCTTCCGCCGCGACGTCGGCGCCGGCAAACAGGCTGAGCTCGACCGGTTGCTCCGGCGGGGCGATCTGGTTGTCCGTCCCTTCCCAGGTGACACCGAACTGGTTCGAGATGGCGGTCGGGGCGAGGCCCTCGCCGATCCAGAAGCGCTTCTTGAGCGGGCTGAGATATTTCACCGCCGTCCCCATCGTGACGTAGTAGTCGTGCGGCAGGTGGGGCGTGATCGTGATCTTGGCGTTGGGTGAGTCCGGCCACAGGCTCGGGGGTATCGCGAGCACGGCATAGTCGGCGGCGAAGGGCGCGCGTGCCGTTCCGTTGCCGGAGGGGCTGAATTCCAGGGTCACGCCTTCACTGTCGATGCGGATGGCGCGCACCGGCGTCGACAGGTGGGTGCTGGCGCCGTTGTCCTTGATGTCCTGCGCGAGACGAATGGCGAGCTCCTGATTGCCTTCCGAGCAGCGCAAAGTCTCGGTCTGGGTGAAGAAGGCGTCGATCTGGTCCTTCATCCGTCCGCCCGCGACGACGGCCAGATTAGCAAGAAGGCTCTGCTTGGTGGTCGGCTGGCCGGCGTCGTTGGAGAACTGCTCCTCCATGGCGTGCTTGGTGAGCTTCGAGCAGTCGAGGCTGGCGATCCACTCCGCAATCGTCCTGGCGTCGAGTTTCCTTGCGCCCTTGGCGCGCCAGGGCTTGTCAGGCTTGACCCTGCCGGCCCACCGACTGAGCTTGCCGAAAGCATCGTCCATCTCGTGATAGACCAGCTTCATCTGGCCGTCGGAGAGCTTGTGGCCGTCGAGAAACACCGGCATGTCGAGCTCGAGCGCGTCGAAATTGGTGTCCGAGGTGATGACGGACAGGCCGAGCTCGAACCGCTTGGCATATTTCAGCCAGAGCGGATGGTTGTAGCCGATCAGCTCGCCGCCGGCCTCGACGATCCCGCTCGGCTTCTTCTTGCTGAGAACCCGGCCGCCGAAGCGGTCGCGGGCCTCGAACAGCGTCACCTCGCAATGCGCGACGAGCTCGGAGGCCGCCATCAGGCCGGCGAAGCCGCCGCCGATGATCGCGACTTTCGGGCGTCGCACCGCCAGCGCGCGGAGCGCGGTGGGTGAGCGGATCGTGGGTGGGGTGGGTTGAAGGGCGAGCTTGTCCTTGACCCGCCGCTGGCGCTCCGCCCCCGAAATCCTGGGCCCGTAACGCCGGTGCAGCCGCGCAAACAGCGAACGCATCGCGAGCTTCCCTTGAAAATGTCTTCGGCCGGGACGGCGCCGTGCCGCGCCCTGAAATGCTGCAACATCGGCTAAAAATGGACCGGCCGATAGAATCGAGACTAACTTACAATCTTGCGGAGAGTCGAGTGGCGGCTTCTCTTCCGCCCGAAATCTTGCCCCTGCCCGGCAATTGAAGGGAAAATCCGCGAACCGCGCGGCGATTGCGCGGTGCGGCTGTTTTGGTCCGACGTGTCAAACATTTGGGGCGCGCGACCGCGGCCGCATGCCGGCCGCGCGTTCTACTGTGCATGGGGTTGTTTTCGCAGTTTTAGTTTTGGACCGGCCGTTACACCCGCTTCATCGTCCGGAAGGTGATGGAATAGCGGCGTGCCTCGACCGGCGGGATGCTGTGCTCCCATTGCGACCGCGCCTCGCCGTCCATCATGTAGAGCGAGCGCGGCAGGGCTTCGAGCGCGTGGCGCTTCCATTTGTCGCCGCTGCGGCGGCGGAAGCGGAATTTGCACGGCGAGCCCAGCGACAGGCCGAGGATCTCCTTGAAATGCGGCTTGTCGCGGTGCCAGCCGATGCCGACGCCGGTGTCATATTCGGTGCAGAGCACCTGCCGGACGCTGCCGCCAGCGAGGCCCGCCCAGGCCTCGACCTGCCGCACCACGGGCAGGACCCAGTCCGGGATCGGCTCGGCCTCGGCCAGCCGTTGCAGCGAATAATCATAACGATAGCCGAACGACGCCACCCGGCGGTTGCCCTCGAAGGCGCCGAACTGGAAGCGCTGCAGCGGCAATGCTGCGATGCGGCCGATCAAGTCCTGCTCGACGGCGGCCTCGACGAAGTCATCGGTATAGCGAAGCCCGCCAGGACCGGCTTGCGGTTCGGCGAACAGACCAAGTTGCATCATTCCTCGCATTTCCGTGATGGAACCTATTGGCGGCTGAAGCGACTTACATAGGACACGGAAAAAAACGTGCGAGGCTGTCATGGCAGAGAAGCATACCGCCGATCCGGCAGAGATCATGCGGGCGACCGGTCATCCCGAGCTGGAATATGCCGCCGGCTGGACCATCGCCGGTCTGGTCACCATCGGCACCATCGTCGCCGCCTGGGTGTTCGCGATCTAGGCTATCGGAAACTGGAGCTCGAAGGCCGCGCCCTCGTCGGTCGGCTTCAGCTTGATCGAGCCGCCATGGCTCGCCATCACCGCGCGCGCGATCGCCAGCCCCATCCCGGTGCCGCCCTGGTCGCGGCGGGTGGTGAAGAACGCATCAAAGATCCTGTCGCGGTTCGGCGCCGAAATCGGCTCGCCGTCATTGCAGACCGTCACAAGCAGGGTCGTCCGCTCGTCCACCGCCTCCAGCCTGATGGTCCTCGCCCGGTGCCGCATCGCGTTGTCGGCGAGATGCGACAGCACGATCAGCGCCTTCTCGCCGGACATACCGATCGTCCGATCGAGGCGGCCGCTGGCCTCGATTGAGCTTGCCGGAAACCGGCTCCTGAGGTCGGCGATCACGGGCGCAAGCTCGGTGCGTTCGTTCTGCGGCAGGCTTTCGGCGCGGGCGAGCTCGCGCAGCCGCTGCGCCATCGCCTCCAGCCGCTGCGTGTCCGACAGGATGTTGGCGATGAACGTCTTCTGCTCGGCCGGCGTCAGGCCTTCCGGCTTTCCTTGAAACGAATCCTGCAACAGCTCGGCCGCGCCCTTGATCGAGGTCAGCGGCGATTTCAGCTCGTGGGTGAGGTGGGCCGAGAACGTCGCGATATAGTCCGAGCGCCGCGCCAGCTGCTCGGCCATGCCGAGAAAACTGTGCGACAGCTGGGCGAATTCGCGGGTGCCGTAATGCCGGAGCGGCCGAAACGCCTCGCGATCGCCGCGGCCGATGCGCGCGGCGCGGTCGATCAGCTCGCGCATCGGCAGCGTGATGGTGCGCGAGAATACGAGGCCGATCGCGATCGTGCCGAGGATGACGGCGAGCCCCGCCAGCACGAACTTGGCCCGCTCCTGGTAGAGATGGTCAAAGATGTTGCTCGGCGTCCGCGTGGTGTAGATCACCCCGGCGACGCGGTTGTTGACGATGACGGGCATTGCCGAGAACACGTGCACGCCGAGGCCGCGGCTGAACGAATAGATTGGCGGCGGCGGCCGATCCGGGACGCGGTTGCGCAGCGTGGCGCGGTACTGCCCGTGCAGCGCGTCCGCGACCTCCTCGATATGGGCGAGCGATTGCCCGACCTCGTAGCGCCCGGCGATCACCACGCCCTGCGGATCGAGGATGCGAAAGCCCGCCAGCGTCACCTTCTGGGTCTCGCGGATGATCGGCGTCAGTCTTGCGCCGATCTCGACATAGGCTGGCTGCGCCGGCTGGGGCGCTGCTTGCGCATCCGGCCGCCGCCGCAAGAGATCGTTAGCGGTGAGGTCGAGCGCGGGACGGATCGGGGTGACCTGGTCGCCGGGGTCGGGCAGCACGTTGGGCGGCACCTCGGCGCCGAGTGTCAGGCCGCTGTCGAGCCGCGCTGTGACCTCCTGCGCATAGATCGTCGCGAGCACGCGGCTCTGCGCAATCAGCTCGGCCTGGGTCTGGCGGATGAGCTGGTTGTCGTAGAGGCGGAAGAAGAACAGGCCGACCAGCGGCAGCACGCCGACGGTCGCCAGCACCGTGAAGATCACGAGGGTGAGCGACGGCCGCCATTTGTCGGGCGCTGCGCTCATGCCTCTTTCTCGCAGCGGCCGAGCTTGAAGCCGACGCCGTGGATGGTCTCGATCACGTTGTCGCAGGCCAGCGCCGCGAGCTTGGCGCGGATGTTGCGGATGTGGCTGTCGATGGTGCGGTCGGAGACCTGGATGTTGAGCTGATAGGCCGCCCGCATCAGCTGCTCGCGGTTGAACACCGAGGTCGGCCGGGTCAGGAACGCGCGTAAAATGCCGAACTCGATCGCGGTCAGCTTTAGCGGCGTGCCGGCGAAGGTCGCGACATGCTGTTCGGGATCGATCAGCAGGCCGCCTTGCGACAGCGCGCCCGGCCCGGCCTTGGCCTCGCCATTGCGCGGGCTGAGGCGGCGCAGGATGACGTTGACCCGCGCCACCAACTCGCGCGGGCTGAACGGCTTCGTCACGTAATCGTCGCCGCCAATCTCGAGGCCGAGGATGCGGTCGATCTCCTCGTCGCGTGCCGACAGGAACAGGATCGGCACGTCGGAGGTCTTGCGGATCTCGCGGCAGACGTCGAGACCGTCGAACTCAGGCATGCCGATGTCGAGCACGATCAGATCGGGCCTGCCGGCGGCAAAGCGGGCGAGTGCCTCCTTGCCGTCGCGCGCCTCGATCACGTCCATGCCGGCCTTCTTCAAGGCGACGCGGATGACCTCGCGGATGTGGCCCTCGTCGTCGACGATGAGAATGCGATGCGCCAAGAACCTCTCCGCTTCCTCAGCCTGCCTGCTGATCCTTCGCCCGCGCGTCCAGCCTGCGCTGGAGCCGCCAGCTCCGAAAGCCCCAGCTCCGCCAGGCCAGATCCTGGCGCTGCTGTTCTACAAGGCGGTCGCGGCGCGACACAAGGCAGCTCTCGGGGGCGCCGGGCCGGAGCAAGATGGCCTTGTCGATGGCAGGCAGCGCCTGCGGCCCGAGCGTCAGGAGATAGTTGATGTCGATCTGCACGCCTTTGCCCGATGCTTCCCGGCTGTGGGTGACATTGTAGTCGGCAATGAACGCATCGAAGTTCACAAGCGAGCAGCCATAGAGCACGATCGCCAGCGCGATCAGATTGGCACCGACCAGCCATTGGTTGGACCGGTTGAGCGCGATGCGCGCCAAGATCAGGACCAGCCCGAGCGCCACCAGCCCCATCCAGATGAAGGCCGCGATCCGCCAATAGGTCAGCATGTAGATGTCGACATAGAGATCGAGGCGGAGGATGGAGGAGGCGACGAGCAGCACGTTCTGCCCGACCCAGAGATAGACCAGCGGCCGGATCACCTTCGATTTCTCGGCCGCCCCGCCCGGGCGCATCGCGACCAGCACGAAGGCAGCGGCGAGCAACGCCGTCGCTATCAGCGGATAGGCGCCGCGATGGGCGTAGGCCGCATAGGTCAAATTGTCGGGCAGCGCCACATGGCCCCAGAGATAGATGCCGTCGAGGATGGACTGCGCCGCGAACAGCAGGTTGAACAGGATCAACGAGCGCAGAATGGTGGAGGGGTTCAGAAATTCGGCCGAGACCAAGGGCGGGAGCGGGGGCGGCACGGGGCCGTCGGCAACGGCGGTGGTGACAATCGTCCTGCGCCGCCAGCGCACATGGATGAACGGCCAAACCAGCGCCAGCATCATGGCCCAGAACAGCAGGCGCGGGATGCTGATATATTCGAGGATGAGCTTTGGATTGAGCAGGGACACCCACTGCTCGATCACCGGATTGGCCGCAGCGAACAGCGCGACGAAGACAGTGCTGAGCGTTGCCGGGAGCAGCCAGAGTGCAAGGCCGCGGGTGAACGCCGACATGTTGAAGACCTGGAGCGCCTCGAGGAAGAACCTGAAGGGACCGAACAGGACAAAGTTGCGCAGCGCGCGGGCACGCTCCGTGAGCTCGGTCGTTTCCGGATTGGTCGCGATCAAATGCGCAATGGCCAGCGCCATGGTGAGGATCAGGAAGGACAGCATGTTGAGCTCCTCGATGGCCGGAACGAGGCCGGCGACGAGAATGGCCGTGCCGATCATGGCGCGCCGCAGATCCAGGGCCGCATGATTGAAGAGCACCGACACGCAGGCCATCGCGATCGCAAAGAGCGTCAGCGACAGCCCGATCCGCTGGCCGTAGAACAGCCAGTCGGCGAGCGTGGCCAGCACCAGCGCGAGGCCGACCTTGGCCGGGATCGAGGAATGCCTGATCGGCTGGATTTCCGCTGCTATCGTCGAAGCCAGGCTCGTCATGTCCAAATGACCTTTCGTGATGGGTGGCATCACGAAGTCTGAACGGCGCTTGTGCAGAAGGCGGGACCATCGTCTGCACGGTTTCAGGAGTCTTTTGCAGTTTTCGTGCAGGCGCGCGTTTGCCTCTCGCACAGCGTGATTCGCTTTGATAGGTGCGAAGCATTCGCCACTCATAGCGTGTGACGCATCATGCAATTCCTCGGTCGTATCGGTCTCGTCCTGCTCTGGCTGGCCGCGCCTCTCGTCGCATTCGCGGCCGCCAACAAGAACGATCCCTATCTGGTCCCGCTGCGCGGCGCGGGAAACCTCGCGCTTGTCGTCGCAAGCCTCGCGATCGTCATCCTGCTGCTACGCAAAGGGCGTTGGCGTACCATCGCGGGCAAGCTGCTCGTCGTGCTCTGGTGCCTGCCGCCGGTCCTGATGTCGGCGGCGCATCTGAAGTTCGAGCTGCGCAAGCACGACGTGCTCGCCGCGAGCGCCACCGAGGCGCGTCAGCTCGGACCTCACTTCATGGTGGGCTATTCCTCCTTTCCCGAGGTTGCGCGCCTTGCCGAGCAGGGCTTGATCGGCGGCGTCTACGTGACCCGGCGCAACATCCACGGCCGGACCGTCGAGACGTTGCGCGCCGAGATCGCGGCGCTCCAGGACAAGCGGCGCGCCGCCGGCCTGCCGCCGCTGGTCGTTGCGGCAGACCAAGAGGGCGGCATCGTCGGACATCTCGCGCCGCCGCTGACGAAGGTGCCGGCGCTGGCGACGCTCAGCGGGCTCGCCCCCGACGAACAGCAGGCCAGGGCCCAAGAGTTCGGCCGTATCCACGGCCGCGAGCTCGCCGGGCTCGGCGTCAACCTCAACCTCGCGCCGGTGCTCGACCTCAAGCCGCCGGTTCGGCGCAATCGTCTCGATTTTCACACGCTGATCGGTCAGCGCGCGATCGCGACCGACCCTGCCGTCGTCAGCACGATCGCGAGCGCCTATGTGCGCGGGCTGGAAGAGTCAGGCGTCGGTGCTACGCTGAAGCATTTTCCCGGCATCGGCCGCGTCCGCACGGACACGCATCATTTCAGCGCCAAGCTCGATACGCCGGTAAAAGAGCTCGAAGCCACCGACTGGCTGCCGTTCCGCGAGGTGTTGTCGCATTCGCGCAGCGCGCTCATGGTTGGGCACGTGACGCTCACGACCGTCGATCCCGATCGCGCCGCCTCGCATTCGAAACGCGTTATTGATGGCATCATCCGCGACAAGTGGGGTTACCAGGGCATGGTGATGACCGACGACCTCGTGATGGGTGCGATCTACCAGCACGACGTCTGCAAAGCCGTGGTCGAGGCGATCAACGCCGGCGTCGATTTGCTGCTGGTTGCCTATGACGGCGCGCAATTCTACCGGGTCTTCGCCTGTGCGCTGGATGGGGCGCGGCAGGGCAAGCTCGACGCCGCGATGCTGCGCACCAGCGCGGCACGGTTGGCGCTGGGCTTTCCGACCGAGCAGGCGCGGGCCGCCTCGGACGTCGTCCGCGTTGTCGAGCGGCATCAGCCCTTCGCGAACTGGCGGTAGTCGGGTTCGCGGTGAAACCAGAACTCGTAGCCGGTGATGGCCTTCTGCATGGCGACGTCGTGGATCGGCTGGTTGAGCGGAACGACGGGAACGTCGCGCATGCAGAGCGCGATGAAATCCTTCACGCACCGGTCGTATTCCGCCGCATCCGCCGTGAAGCGCGCCTTGTCGATCAGCGCGTCCATCGCCTTGTTCTGGTATGACGAGATGTTGAAGATCGAATTGTTGCCGTGGAAATTCCAGTAGAAATAGTACTCGGGATAATCGAGCCAACCGCTGAAGCGGTTGAGCGCGAGCGGCAGCTCCTTCTTGTTCAGCGTCGTGCGCCAGTTCGCGCCGGGGATTTTTTCGATGGACGCCTTGATGCCGATCTTGGCGAGGTTCTCCTGGATCAGAATGGCGGTCGGCTCGCCGACGGTCGCAGTGCCCGTGTCGAGCGACAAGGTCGTCTCCAGGCCAGACTCAAAGCCTGCTTCCTTCATCAACGCCTTGGCCTTGTCGAGATCGGTGACATAGGGAAACGGCTGCGGCCAGACCGGCTTTGAGACTTCGGCGGCTCCGCCATACATAGGAACGGCGCGGCCGAAGAACGCGCTGCTCTGGATCTGCTCATAAGGCATCGCCCAGGCGATGGCCTGCCGTAGCTTCACATTGTCGAACGGCGGCTTCGCCGTGTTGAGTGCGATGTACCAGAGCGCATTCGGGATCGGCACCCCCGATACCTTGACCTTGCCCTCCCGAATGATCTGCTCGAAATCGCGCGGCGCAAAGCCGCTGGAAATATCCGCATCGCCCCGCTCCAGCATCGCGCGGCGCGTGCCGGCCGAGGGGACGTCGCGCGCGATCACGCGCCTGATCTTCGGCAGCGGTCCGCTCTTCCAGTCGTCGAAGCGCGCCAGCACGGTCTCGCTTCCTGGCTTCCAGCTTTCGATCCTGTAGGCGCCGCCACCGGCCTCGTTGGTCCTCAGCCAAGCCAGCGCCCAGGGATCTTCCGCCGTCGCGTTCTTCTTGGCGAGTTCGGAATTGATGATAAAGGGCACGACGACGGCGACGTTGAACAGCAGCATCTTGTCCTTGCGGATATAATCGATACGGAAGGTGTGATCGTCGACCACCACGAACTGCTCGGGCTTCTCCAGCGAACCCGCCGACATCTGGAAGGTCGGAAAGCCGCCGACCTTCACGGCGCGGTCGAACGACCATTTGACGTCCTTGGCGGTAACAGGCGTGCCGTCGTGGAATTTCGCGTCCTTGCGAAGCTTGAAGGTGCAGGACATGTCGTCGGCTGCGACCTCCCAGCTCTCGGCGAGTTCAGGCGCGAGCTTCTCGCGATCATAGGACGCGGTCCCGTCGGGCAACGTCTTGGAGGCGTAGGTCAGCAGGCGGTCGTAGCAGTTCCAGGACAGGCCGTTCACGGTCTGGTTGGAGCCGACGCCCTGCATGTCGAGCGAGTTCGGCCCGAGCTCCTGCACCACCAGCAGTGTCTCGCTACGCCCTTGGGCAGTGGCGAAGCGAGGTGCGATGGCGGTCAATCCAGCTGCGCCAAGGCCTCCCAGCAACACATTGCGGCGGCTGATGTCGAAAGACGATGCATTCATCGATGCCTCCTTGAGCCAATTGCGACCAAAGGAGGCAAGCGCCATGCCAGTAAATGCGACGCATGGTGTCGCAGCCCGCTGTGCCCGCGGAACGGTCCGGCGCGTCGCTCATGGCGTCTGCTTCATGTCGGTCGCGAGATAGTCCACCAGAGCGCGCACCTTGGTCGAGGGGCGGCGGCCACCCGGGAAGACGGCGTAGACGTCGATGGGCGAAAGCTTGTAGCTCTTCAACAGGGGGACCAGCGTGCCGGCGGCGATCTCGGGTCCGGCCATGATTGGCGATGTGATCGCGATGCCGAGCCCCGCCTGCACACAGGCGAATACGCCGGGGCCGGAATCGGTGGTGATGCGGCCGCGGACATCGACCGATGTCTCCGTTCCGTTCCGCGTGAACGACCAACTGGTGCGGCCGGACTGGCCTGGTCCGAAAATGCAATCGTGGGACGCGAGGTCCGCCGGCGTTTTCGGTGTGCCACAGATGGCAAGATAAGACGGCGATGCCACCACGAGGCGCGGCAATATCCCGAGACTTCGCGCGCCAAAGCCGGAGTCGTTGAGCAGGCCGAGCCGAATGGCGACATCGGTCCCCTCGGCGACGAGGTCCTGGCGTTCGTCGACCACGGATAGCTCGACGCGCAGCAGCGGATGCGCAGCCAGGAATTTCGGCAGGCGCGGGATGATGTTCCGGGCGCCGTACATGACGGGCATCGTGATGCGGATCGTGCCACGCAGCGAGTCGATGCCGCGCGCGGCGTCCTCGGCGTCCTCGATATCGGCCAGCACTTCGCGTGCGCGGGTGAGGAACAGCGCGCCGGCGTCGGTGACGGTGATGCGGCGCGTGGTTCGCAGCAGCAGCTTGACGCCCAGCCGGGCCTCCAGCTCGCCGATGATGCGGGACACCGAGGGCTGCGACAGGCCGAGCTCGCGTGCGGCCTTCGAAAAGCTGCCGCTCTCCGCCGCGCGGACGAACACGGCCAATTCTTGCAGTCGATCACTCATTTGAAATCCAGATAAATGTTGTCCGTATCGACCGTATACCCCTTCATTTTCAAATGATCCAGATAGGACGGGCCAACAGCAAAAGATGGAGCTACCCATGGCCCTGCAAGACAAACTCGATGCCTTCAAAGCCGACTTCGAAGCCGGCCGCTTCCCGCTCAAGCCCAGCAAGGAGGCGCTCGACACCATGCACCGCGCCACCGCCGAACTGATCGCGAGCGGCCAGGCGCAGCGCGCCAAGAAGGCCGGCGACGCCGCGCCGGAATTCATCCTCAGGGATCCCGACGGCAAGCAGGTCGCGTCGCGCGACCTGCTCGCGAAGGGACCGCTGGTCGTGTCGTTCTATCGCGGCGTCTGGTGCCCGTATTGCAACCTCGAGCTCCAGGCGCTGCAGGAGACGCTGCCGGAGATCGCCGCGCGTGGTGCGAGCCTCGTTGCGATCTCGCCGCAGACAGCGCCGAACAGCCGCAAGTCGGAGCGCGAGAACAAGCTGTCGTTCCCGATCCTGAGCGACGTCGCGAGCGGCCTCGCCGACGCCTTCGGCATCCGCTTCGCGCTGCCGGCCGATCTCGTCTCGCTCTACAAGTCCTTCAAGAACGACCTGCCGACGTTCAACGACAATCCGGCCTGGGTGCTGCCGATGCCCGCGCGCTACGTCATCGGCCGCGACGGCATCATCGCCTATGCGGAGGTGAACCCGGACTATACGCAACGCCCCGATCCGTCCGAACTGTTGCCGGTGCTCGACCGGTTGCGGGCCGGCAAGGCGGCCTGATCGTTACGGCGTCACCGCTCCGCGTGTGACCGCACGCGGGGCGGTCAGTTGCTTCCACGTCGAGTTGGCGACATGCACCGGCGAGAACGCCGGACGCTCGACATAGTGCCCGTCGCCGGCCTCGGCGCGCAGATCGCCAGCCTTCCAGACGATGCGGCCACGCGACAGCGTCGCGGCCGGTCCGCCGGTGCAGGCAAAGCCTTCGAACACGTTGTAGTCGATCCGGCTCATCTGCCGCTTCGCGCTGATGGTCTTGCTCGCCCTGGGGTCCCACACCACGACATCGGCGTCCGAACCGACGGCGACGGCGCCCTTGCGCGGGTAGATATTGAGGATGCGCGCGATGTTCGCCGAGGTCACCGCGACGAATTCTTCCTTCGTGAGCCGCCCCGTCGCGACGCCCGCGGTCCACAACAATGCGAGCCGATCTTCGAGGCCGCCGGTGCCGTTCGGGATCTTCCTGAAATCGCCGAGCCCGAACCGCTTCTGCTCGGTGGTGAAGGCGCAATGGTCGGTGGCGACCACCTGGAGCGAGCCTGATTGCAGGCCGGCCCAAAGACTGTCCTGATGCGATCTGTCGCGGAACGGCGGCGACATCACGCGCTGCGCGGAATGATCCCAGTCCCTGTTCTGGTACTCGCCGGCATCCAGCAGCAGATGCTGGATCAACGGCTCGCCGTAGACGCGTTTCCCAGCAGCCCGTGCGCGGGCAATCGCCTCATGCGCTTCGCGGCAGCTCGTGTGCACGATATAGACCGGCGTGCCCGTCATGTCGGCGATCATGATGGCGCGGTTGGTGGCCTCGCCCTCGACCTCCGGCGGCCGCGAGTAGGCGTGGCCCTCGGGGCCGGTGACGCCGCGCGCGATCAGCGCTTCCTGCATCAAGGCGACGACGTCGCCGTTTTCCGCATGCACCACCGGCATGGCGCCGAGATGGGCGCAGCGCGCGAACGAGTTGTAGAGCTCGTCATCGTTCACCATTAGCGCGCCCTTGTAGGCCATGAAATGCTTGAAGGTGTTGATGCCGTAGGTTTTGACCACGGTCTCCATCTCGTCATAGATCTGCTTCGACCACGACGTCACCGCCATGTGGAAGCCGTAGTCGATCGCCGCCTTCTCGGATTTGTGCCGCCACTCCTGATAGGCCGCGAGCATCGACTGGCCGGGATCGGGCAGGCAGAAATCCACCACCATGGTGGTGCCGCCGGTCAGCGCCGCCTTCGTCCCGGATTCGAAATCGTCGGCGGTCACCGTGCCCATGAACGGCATTTCGAGATGGGTGTGCGGATCGATCCCGCCCGGGATGACATAGGCGCCGCCGGCATCGACGATCTCCGCGCCCGTCGGTGCATCGAGCGATGTTCCCATCGCGACGATGGTCTCGCCGTCGATCAGCACGTCCGCACGGCGCGAATGATCATGATTGACGACGGTGCCGCCGCGGATGAGGAGGGGCATGGGAGACTCCGGAGAGAGGACGAGATGCGGCGAAAGCTAAGCGTGCTGCCAGCGATGCGACAGGCGAAATTTTAGTCAGGCGTCGCCGCCGGTTTCGCTGCGCTCTCTCGGCTTCTACGCCGCCCGCGCGATCAAGCCGTCGATCATCGCCCGCACCAGGCCCGCGATTTCCTTCCGCAGCGCCGGCAGCGGCACGGCGACCAGCCTCTGCTCGAGCCCCAGCGCCACCATGCCATGCACGGCCGAGAACAGGCTGCGTGCGGTGATGCCGAGCTCTTCGGTCCCTCTGTCCGGAAACAACGCTGCCAGCGGCGCGTAGATGTGGCGGAACAGCTGCAACTGGTCGTCGACGGACCAGTCGGGGACTTCCTTGCCGGGCGCCATGCGATGCTCGAACATTGCGCGCCAGAGCTCGAGATTTTCTGCGGCGAAATCGCAATAGGCGATCGCGATGCGGACCAGCGTCTCCTGCGGCGACGGATTGCCCGCGCTCACCGCCGCGCTGAGCACCTTGTCGAGCCGGAGTAACGTGCGCGAGCCGACGCGCAGGACCAACTCGTCCACGTCGGCGACGAGATTGTAGACCGCGCCATTGGCGCAGCCGATCTCGCGGGCGAGATCGCGGGTTTTGAGACCCGCCAACCCGCGCTCAGCGATCATCCGCTCGGCCGCCTGGATCAGGTCGGCCCGCAATTTCTCTCGACGTTCCAAGGCTTTAGTCATTTATTAATCAAATTCTTGAGCGACGCTCAAATATTTATTGAACGATGTTCAAGGTTTCTGCTACAAACCATCTGTGAGCAACGCTCATAACAGGGAGCAGCAAATGTTCAAGACCGTAGTGACACTTTTCCGCGGCAGCGTGGCCGCCGCAGGCGAGGAACTGGAAGACCGTACGACCCTTCTGATCCTCGACCAGCAGATGCGCGACGCGGCCGCCGCCGTCGAGCGCAGCAAGCGGACCCTGGCGCTGGCAATCGCCCAGGACCAGCAGGAAGGCCGCAAGCTCGAGGCGACCGTGGCCCGCATCGCCGACCTCGAGACCCGCGCGGTTGCGGCGCTCGACGGTGGCCGCGAGGACCTCGCCAAGGATGCTGCCGAAGCCATCGCAGGCTTGGAGGCCGATCGCGATGCGGCGATGACCGCACGCGCATTGTTCGCGACCGAGATCATCAGGCTGAAGCGCCACGTCGCAAGCGCGCAGGCCCGCATCACCGAGCTCGATCGCGGCCGTCGTGTCGCCCGTGCCTCGGAAGCGGTGCGCTCGCTTCGTCGCAGCGGCATTGAGGCGGCACGCCCTTACGAATCCACGCTGCCGGAGGCGGAGAGCACCTTGAGGCGCCTGCGCGACCGGCAGATGGAAGCCCAGGCCGCTGACGACGCGCTGGTCGAGCTCGATGCGGCCAGCGGTCCGCTCGCCACCGCCGAACGGCTCGCCGAGCAGGGCTTTGGCCCCCGGCTCAAGACGACCGCGGACGACGTGCTGGCGCGGTTGAAGTCCAAGCGCATGCCGACCGCCTGATCCCAAACCCAATCATCATTCGAACCAACAGGAGACCATCATGAACCAGAACGGCCAGCCCCACAGCAGCGCCTGGGTGACCTTCACTTACGCGTCCTTCGCAGCCTCCGCGTTCCTCGTCGCCATCGGCATCTTCTTCCTGCCGATCGATCTCTGGATGAAGGGATATCTCACCATGGGCATCGTGATGCTGATCCAGACCTGCATCACCTTGACCAAGACGGTGCGCGACAATCACGAGAGCAGCCGGCTGGTGAACCGGATCGAGGATGCCAAGGCCGAGCGACTGCTGATGGAAGTGTCCAAGGCGGCTTGAGGCGAGAGCGCATAAAAGCGCGAAATAGCTGCAGTATGGAGCGGCGGATGCCGTAGCATCCACCGCTCGCGCCGTGAGACCATCCACCATCGAGCGGTCGCCGCGTGCGACGAATCGCGGATCTTCATATCGCGCCTGCGAAATGCAACCGAGCCATGACGGATCGCGCGGGCGGGCGACCTTGCGCGCCGGCACGGGCAGGGGCACTCTGCGCAAGCGGCGCACAAGAACGCCGCCAATAAGATTGCACGAGGAAGCTCCATGGCGGTGACGCGGATCGACTGCGACATCCACCCGGCGGTTGGTGGCACGCGCACGACGCTGCTTCCTTATCTCAGCGATCACTGGAAAGAGCAGGTCGTGAGCCGCGCCATCGACGGGCTTGATCTCACCTCCTATCCGCCGAGCATGCCGCTGACCGGCCGTGCCGACTGGCGGCCGGCCAATGGCGTCAAGCCCGGCTCCGACCTCGCCATGGTGCAGAAGGGCGCCTTTGATCAATTGGGCGCCAGCCACGCGATCCTCAACGTGCTCTATGGCGCGCAGGCCGTGTTCGACGCCTACATGGCGGCAGACTTCTGCAAGGCTATCAACGACTGGATCGCCGCCGAATGGCTGTCGCGCGATCCGCGCCTTCGGGCCTCCATCGTGGTGCCGATGCAGGATCCGGATCTCGCGATCGAGGAGATCGAGCGCCGCGCCGGCGACAATCGTTTCGTCTCCATCCTGGTATTGGCGCAGGGCGAGACGCTGTTGGGTCGGCCGCATTTCTGGCCGGTGTACCGGCTCGCCGAGAAGTACCAGCTACCGCTGGCGATCCATGCCGGTACGCAATATCGTCAGGCGCCGAGCTCGGCCGGCTGGCCGTCGCACCGCTACGAATATTACTTCGTCGAGGCGCAGGCGTTTCAGGCGCAGATCCTGAGCCTCATTTATGAAGGCGTTTTCGGCAAGTTTCCCAACCTGAAGGTCGTGCTGATGGAATCCGGCGTGAGCTGGCTGCCGGCCTTCATGTGGCGCGCCAACAAGACCTGGCGCGGCGTCCGCGTCGAGGTTCCCTGGGTCGAACGCGAGCCGGCTGCAATCATCCGCGACAATTTCCGCGTCACCATGCAGCCCTTCGATGCGCCGGGCGACGCCAAAAGCGTCGAGGAGATCATCGACCAGATCGGCTCGGAAAAGATGTTCCTGTTCGCGTCCGACTATCCACACTGGCAGTTCGACGGCGACGATCCGATTCCGCCGAACCTGCCGAAGAGCATCATCGCGAAGATGTGCGTCGACAATCCGCTGGAGACGTTTCCGCGGTTGTCGCTGAATTGACGCATGATCCGGAAAAGTGGGTACCGGTTTTCCGATAAGATCATGCGCAAACAAAAAGTTTGGAGGATCGCATGAGTGACGTCATCGACCGCCCGCTGCTCGACGAAGAAAAGCCCGCCGCCTCGCGGTTGCGCATCGTCGATTGCGACGTGCATCCGAGCTTGCGCTCGACCGATGATCTCAACGAGTTCCTGCCGAAACGCTGGCAGCAGCATCTGAAGGAGTATGGCAGCCATCTGCGCACGCCTTATCTCTTCACCACGCCCTATCCGCGGTCATCGCCCTTGATCGCACGGCGTGATGCGTGGCCGCCGACCGGCGGGCCGCCCGGCTCTGATCTCGCCTTCATGCAGAAGCAGCATCTCGATCCGCTCGATGTCGAGTTCGGCATTTTGCAGGTGCTCGATCTCTTCATCTTCTCGCAGCAGAACCTGGAATTCGGCGCCGCGATCCAGCGCGCCATCAACGATTGGCAACTGGCGTTCTGGTCGCATCGCGATCCGCGCCTGAAGGCGTCGATCCTGGTCGGGCAGGACGGCGTGGATCTCGCCATCGCCGAGATCGAGCGCTGCGCCAAAATCGGCGAATACATCCAGATCAACGTCTCGCCGCGCGCCAACGAGCCGCTCGGCCGCCGTCGCTACTGGCCGATCTACGAGCGCGCCGAGGCGCTGGACCTGCCACTCGGCATCCATGTCGGCGGCTATGGCGGGCATGCGCCGACCGGCGGCGGCTGGCCGTCCTATTATGTCGAGGAGCACCAGTCCAACGCACACACCATCGCGGCGCAGCTTGCGAGCCTCGTCATCGAAGGCGTGCCGGAGCGGTTTCCGAAGCTGAAGATCGTCTTCATCGAGGGCGGCTTCGGCTGGATCCCCTCGGCGGTGTGGCGGATGGACCAGCATTTCGAGCGCTTCCGCAGTGAGGTGCCGCATCTCAGGCGCAAGCCGTCGGAATATGTGCGCGAGCATTTCTGGTTCACGACGCAGCCGATCGACGAGCCCGACGAGGCGCGGCATCTGCGTTCGCTGATCGAATGGGTCGGCATCGACAGGCTGTTGTTCTCGTCGGACTATCCGCACTGGGATTTCGACGATCCGCGCTTCGCCTTCAAGACGCCGCTCTCTGAAGCCGAGCGGAAGAAGATCTTCAGCACCAATGCCCGCGCGGTCTACAAGTTCTGAGCAAAGAGGTTCTGAACGGATATGGCCCGTCACATCGTCGCGCGCACCTCGGAGATCCCGCCCGGCGGCAACAAGGTCGTCGATATCGCGGGCCGCGACATCGTCGTGTTCCACGTCAATGGCGAGTTCTTCGCACTGTTGAACCGCTGCCCGCACGAGGGCGCGCCGCTGGAGAAGGCCGCTTGCGTGGCGCGGCTGACCTCGCCCGAGCCCGGAATCTATGAGCGCTCGCGCGTCGGCGAGATGCTGCGCTGTCCCTGGCACGGCTGGGAATTCGACATGCGCAACGGCCAGTCCTGGTTCGATCCGAAACGGGTCAAGATCCGGTCCTATCCGGTCGCGGTGGAACGTGGCGAAGAGTTGCAGAAGGGCCCATATGTCGCCGAGACGTTTCCGGTGCATGTCGAAGACAGCTATGTGATTGTCGAGGTCTGAGCCGGCATTGCCGATTGAGATTCCAACGCAGGTGCGTTATGGCTCTCGCGCTTTCCAGAGGCGGAGATGAGCTTTGTCGAAACAATCCCTGCGTGAGGAGGCCGAGCGCCTGATCCGCGAATCGATGGAAAAGAAGACCATCGTCGTCAAGCAGGGCTCGACCCGCATCGAGGCCGTCTGCGGCAAGTGCGGCGCCCCGAACCGGGTGCAGGCGGAAAAGGGCCAGAGCCGGGTCAAATTCGCGTGCAAGAATTGCGGGCATCAGCAGGAAACGCTGTAGGGCGCTTGCGCGGTATTGCTGCGCCGCGAGGCTCTAGCTCCTCATCCTGAGGAGCCCGCTGAAAGCGGGCGTCTCGAAGGATAGAGGCCGAGCTGTCGCAGCGGGGCCTTCATGGTTCGAGACGCGCGTTCCGCGCTCCTCACCATGAGGGTCTGATAGTCAGTCCCCCTTCACGAACTTCGCGAACGCGTCGGCATAGTCCGGGTGCCAGCGCGACAGCGGCGGGCGGTTCTCGACGATGTCTCCCGCCGCCCACAGCATCCGCTTCTCGTCGAGCTCGCGCGGCACGTCGTTGTCCGGGCAGAGGATGTAGAAGTCGCCGGCTTCCAGCCGTGCCAGCATGAAATCCACGGTCTGCTCAGCCGTCCAGGCCCCGGCCGGCTTCTCGGTGCGGCCCTTCGCGGTCAGGCCGGTGAAGACGAAGCCGGGGATCAGCAGATGCGCGGTGATGCGGCAGTCCTTCGTGTTGCGCAGCTCGTGTTGGAGCGCTTCCGTAAAAGCCTTCACGCCGGCCTTGGAGACGTTGTAGGCGGGATCGCCGGGCGGCGTGGTGATGCCCTGCTTCGAGCCGGTGTTGATGATCAGCCCAGCCTTGCCGCGCGCGATCATGCCGGGTGCGAAGATGCGCGAGCCGTTGATGATGCCCCACATGTTGACGCCGATGATCCGCTGCCAGTTGTCGGGCTCGCCGAACAGCGTGCTGCCCGGCTGGATGCCGGCATTGTTCATGAGGATGTCGGTGCCGCCGAAGCGCTCGCGCACGCCGCGTTCCAGTTCCGTCACGCTCTCGGCCTTGCTGACATCGACCGCGAACGTCATCACATGTGTGGCAGGCGTGACGGATGACAGTTTTGTTGCAGCTTCCGCCAGCCGCGCCTGATCCACATCTGCGATGCACACCTTCATGCCGGCGCGCGCGAAGGCCAGCGCGGCAGCCAATCCGATACCGGATGCGCCGCCCGTGATCACGGCGACATTGTCTTTGACGATGGCGGAATGTGGCATGGTTGGTCTCCGGGGAAGGGCTCGGTCGAGCTATAACATGGCACTCGCGCGACCCTGCACAAGTCGGCATGGGAGGTCTTCGTTCCACGCCGCCTTTACGCCTTTCCGGCGGCGCTGTATTCTATTTGACCTAACGATCCCGCCCAGATCGAACCAATCAATCATTTGACAGGGAGTGCAGCCATGGCTGTGTCGCAGGCTATTCCGATCACGCGCCATCCGTTCGCCAACGGGTCCTACAAGCAGATGCTGATCGACGGGAAGTGGGTCGATGCTGCCTCAGGCAAGCGCTTCGAGACCCACAACCCCGCCACCGGCGAATTGCTGGCGACGGTCGCCGAGGGCGACAAGGAAGACATCGACCGTGCGGTCGCCGCCGCTCGCCGTGCCTTCGAAGGCCCCTGGAGCAAAGTCAAACCGTTCGAGCGGCAGAACCTGCTGCTCAAGCTCGCCGACCTCGTCGAGAAGAATTTCGACGAATTGTCGCAGCTCGACACGCTCGACATGGGCGCGCCCCTCAGCCGCACCCGCGCCTATCGTCTGCGCGCCGTCGGCATGCTGCGCTATTACGCCGGCCAGACCACCGCGATCCATGGCGAGACCATCGAGAACTCGCTGCCCGGCGAAATCTTCTCCTACACGCTGAAGGAGCCGATCGGCGTCGTCGGCGCCATCATTCCCTGGAACGGCCCGCTTACCGCGACGATCTGGAAGATCGGCCCGGCCATCGCGACCGGCTGCACCGTGGTGCTGAAGCCTGCCGAAGAGGCGCCGCTCACCTCGCTGCGCATCGCCGAACTGGCGATGGAAGCCGGCATTCCGCCCGGCGTCATCAACGTCGTGCCCGGCTATGGCGAGACCGCGGGCGCCGCGCTTGCTTCGCATCACGACGTCGACAAGGTCGCCTTCACCGGCTCGCATGTCACGGGACAATCGATCATCCGCGCCTCGGCCGGCAACCTCAAGCGCGTCTCGCTCGAGCTCGGCGGAAAGTCGCCGGACATCGTGTTTGCCGATGCTGATCTCGATGCCGCCGTCCCCGGCGCCGCGATGGCGGTGTTCGCCAATTCCGGCCAGATCTGCAGCGCCGGCACGCGCCTGTTCGTCGAGCAGTCGGTCTACGAAGAGTTCGTCGGCCGCGTCGCCGAGTTCGGCAAGAAGCTGCAGGTCGGCAACGGCCTCGATCCCAATGTGCAGATCGGCCCGCTCGTGTCCGAGGAGCAACTCAAGCGCGTCACCGGCTATCTCGACATCGGCCAGAAGGAAGGCGCGCGTGCGCTCGCCGGCGGCGGCCGCGTCACCGAAGGCGCGCTGTCGAAGGGCTTCTTCGTCTCGCCGACGGTGTTCGCGGGCGTGCAGGACAACATGCGCATCGCGCAGGAGGAGATTTTTGGTCCCGTCATCTCCGCGATCGCGTTCAAGGACATGGACGAGCTGGTCAAGCGCGCCAACAACACCACCTTCGGCCTCGGCTCGGGCCTGTGGACGCGCGACGTCAGCAAGGCCCATGCGGTGGCGAAGAGCTTGCGCGCCGGCTCGGTGTGGGTGAACTGCTACCAGGCGATGGACCCGGCCGTACCCTTCGGCGGCTACAAGATGAGCGGCTACGGCCGCGAATCCGGCAAGCAGCATGTCGAGGAATATCTCAACGTGAAGGCCGTCTGGATCAAGACGGCGTAGGGCGTTTCTGCTGCCGCGTCCGGGTTTCAGCGGCTGATCTTGCTTGCGGCGACGAGAGGCTGCTTGCGACGACCAGAAGTTGTTGCCCGGGCGCTACAAGCGTTTTGAAACGGCTGTTGTCCGCGATCTCGCAAGGATTGTTATCCCATTTCGAACGTCGGCCCGTTACTGCTGGTCAACGTCAATGTTCGGGTTGGGATATCGAGAATGCTTCGCTTCACTTCGATCATGCTTGTGGCTTTGGGCGTCGCCTCGACGCAGCCCGCGGTCGCAGCCGATATCGCCGCGCGTGCGCCGCTCTACAAGGCGCCGCAATTGCCCGTCGCCTACAACTGGTCGGGCTTCTACGCCGGCGTGAATGTCGGATATGGCTGGAGCGATGATGCGATCAAGCTCGTGCCGCACGACCCGGTTTTCACCGCGGGTGTGCTCGACGTGGCCCTCGCGGGTGGCCTTGTCCCGCCGTCATTGGCAACAAACCCGCGTGGTGTGCTGGGCGGCGTGCAGGCCGGCTACAATGTGCAGACGGGCTCCCTGGTATGGGGCGTCGAAGCCGATATCGCGGCCGCCGGCATCAAGGGCAGTTCGACGGTCTCCCGAACCCTGCCGGTCTTTCCGGACATCATGACCAGGCAAGAGCAGAAGGTCGACTGGTTGGGGACCGTGCGCGGCCGGATCGGTGCCACCGTTACACCCGACCTGATGCTCTACGCGACCGGCGGTCTTGCCTATGGACATGTCAAGGCGTCGACGTCGATCGTGGATCCCACGCTTGCGGCCGGCACGCCCTGCCTCAACGTGATCTGTGGGGCGGGGACGTCGGAAAGCTGGCGCGCGGGCTGGGCCGTCGGCGGTGGCGGCGAGTACCGCTTTGCGTCGAACTGGAGCGTCAAGCTCGAATATCTCTATTATGATCTCGGCAGCGAGAAATACACTTTCTTCAATCCGCTGTTCCCGTTCACTCCGGGCCCCGCGCGTGGCTTTGACGCAACCGCGGATTTCACCGGCCACATCGCGCGGGTCGGCCTGAACTACAAGTTCGGCTCGGGCCCGGTCGTCGCGAAATACTGATCCGCCGTTCTGGACGGACAGCAAGCCCCGGGCCCGGCCCGGGGCTTTTTGCTTCTGCCGCTTCTTTCGGCTGGCCAGCCATCCACCCAAGCGACTTCCGGGCTGCCACTCTTTCTCATATGATCCCCGTCCTCTCATCGATCATTCCGGGGATCACATGAAATTCGAGGCGTTGTTCAAACCGTTGCAGGTCGGTCCGTACAAGCTGGCGCATCGCGTCGCGTTGGCGCCGCTGACGCGCATGCGCGCCGAGCGCGCGAGTTTTTCGCCGCGGCCGCTCAACGCCGAATATTACGGTCAGCGCGCCACGCAAGGCGGCTTGATCATCGCTGAAGCGTCCCCCGTGCTCTCGCATGGCCGCGGCAACCCCGCGACGCCTGGCATCTATTCGGAGGCGCAGATCGCCGGCTGGCGCAAGGTGACGGATGCCGTGCACGCCAAGGGCGGCATCATCTTCCTTCAGCTCTGGCATGTCGGCCGCGTTTCGCATTCGTCCTTCCACGGCGGTGAGCCGCCGGTCTCGGCTTCGGCGATTGCGATCAAGGCCGAAGGCATGAAGGCGATGACCGCCGACGGCAAGATTTCTGATTACGAGACCCCGCGCGCGCTGGAGACCGACGAGGTCAAGGGCGTCGTTGAGGCGTTCCGGCAGGGCGCGAAGAACGCGCTTGCCGCCGGCTTCGACGGCGTCGAGATCCACGGCGCCAACGGCTATCTGCTCGAGCAATTCCTGCAATCACGCAGCAACCAGCGCACCGATCAATATGGCGGTTCGATCGAGAACCGCGCGCGGCTGCTCCTGGAAGTCACGCAGGCGGCCATCGACGTCTGGGGCGCGAACCGCGTCGGCGTGCGGCTGTCGCCCCACGGCATCGCCAACGATTCCGGCGAGCCCGATCCGATGCCCCTCTACACCCACGTCGTGAAGACGCTCGACAAGCTCGGCCTTGCCTATCTTCACTTCATCGAGCCGCGCTCCAGCGGCGCTGGCCGTGCCGACGTCCACTGGGAGAACGTGCCGTCGGCGATGGTGCTGTTTCGTCCGCTCTACAGCGGCGTGCTGATGACCGCCGGCGGCTTCACCGGCGAGACCGCGAATGCGGCGATCGCCGACGGCCATGCCGACATCATCGCCTTCGGCCGCATCTTCATCTCCAACCCAGATCTGCCGCGCCGCCTTCGGCACGACTATCCGATCACGCCGTATAACCGCGCGACGTTCTACGGCGGCGAGGAGAAGGGGTATACGGATTACCCGGTGTATGACGAGCTCGCGACGGCGTAGAGACCTTCGTAGCCCGGATGGAGCGCAGCGAAATCCGGGTTTCTCACCTCGCCGATAGACTTCCCCGGATTGCGCTTCGCTCCATCCGGGCTACAGGTCTATATTCGTAGCTCCGACGAGCCCACAAACTCCGTCATTGCGAGCGTAGCGAAGCCATCCAGAGTCTTTCCGCAGAGGCAGTCTGGATTGCTTCGCTGCGCTCGCAATGACGACGGAAGGACCTACCATGGCCAAAGCCGCAGTCGCCGCAGGAACCGCCACCGGCCAATGCCTCTGCGGCAAGGTCACCTTCGAGATCGACGTCCCCGCGCGTTGGGCCTGGCATGATCATTCGGCCAGTAGCCGCCGTGCCCACGGCGCGGCCTATGCGACCTATGTCGGAAGCTGGAAGAAGCGCTTTCGCATCACCTCGGGGAAAACCGCGCTCGCCCGCTACGAGGACAAGGCCACCAGGACCGCGCGCAGCTTCTGCGCCCATTGCGGCACGCCGATCGCGTACGAGCGGCCGCGCGGACCGCACATGGTCAACATCCCCCGCGCACTATTCAACGAGCGCACCGGCCGCCAGCCGCTCTATCACATCGCGATCGAAGAGCTTCAGGAATGGGCCTATACCGGCGAGCCGCTGGTGCCGCTGAAGGGCTTTCCGGGCGTGGTCTGGCAGCGCTCGAAAAAGAAGAAGCGCGCTAGCGGCGAAGACCCTTTCGAGCTCGGCCGCGAGGAGGTGCTTTAGCCTTGGCGGCGACCTTGGTCTTCGCCGCAACAGCCTTCCGCGGCGCCGCTTTGCGTCCCGCCGCATTCGCCGCCACGAAGTCGAGCCCGCGCTTGACCCATTTTTTCAGATCGGCATCGCTCTGATAGCCGTCCGGCGCGACGCGCACAAAGCCGGTCATGATGCGCCCGCGCATTTCCATCGGGCTGGCGTGCGGCTCCTGCAGCATGCGTGCATGCGCGTCCGGGCCGACACGGATCAGCATGCCGCCGCGCCCGCTTACGGTGCAGCACATGGTGTTGTTCACCATGAAGCAGAGGCCGCCCATCATCTTCTTTTCCGCGACGTCTCGCTGACCCGCCAGCAATTTGCGCACCCGCGCCGCGGTGTTCTCGTCATAGGCCATCGCGTCTCCCCGTGCAGGTTTACGCCCGAGCATGTTCCCAGCTTGCCCGCGCCGACGCAAGTCTGCCATGACGGCGCTTCCTTGCGTGCCTCGGCCAAGTTCGGCCATCATGCCTCACCTTGCGGCAGCGCCCGCGGGGCCTGGAGGAAACATGAAGAACAAGATTACCGGCCGCTCCGCTTTTCTCGCGCTGCTCAAGGACGAGGGCATCACCCATCTGTTCGGCAATCCCGGCACCACTGAGCTGCCGATCATGCACGCGCTGAAGGACCATCCTGATCTCACCTATGTGATGGCAATGCAGGAGAGCCTGGTGGTGGCGATCGCGGATGGCTACAGCCGCGCCTCCGGCAAGCTCGTCGCCTGCAACGTCCATGTCGCGCCGGGGCTCGGCAACGCGATGGGCTCGCTCTACAACGCCCAGTTCACGGGCACGCCGATGATCCTGACCGCCGGCCAGCAGGAGCAGGGCCACGGCCTGATGGAGCCGGTGCTTTATGGCCCGCTGGTGCGTATGGCCGAGCCGCTGGTGAAATGGGCGGTCGAGGTGACGCGGCTGGAAGATCTGCCGCGCATCGTCCGCCGCGCCGCCAAGGTCGCGATGACGCCGCCGACCGGGCCGGTGTTCATCTCGCTGCCGGGCGACATCCTCAACAGCGAGGCCGGCATCGATCTCGGTCGCTCCACCCGGATCGATGCTCGCGTAAAGCCGTCGGACGAGGCGCTGAAGGCGTTTGCCGCGCGGCTGCTCAAGGCTGAACGTCCCGTCATCGTCACCATGGACGAGGTGGTCAAGAGCGATGCACTGAAGGAGGCCGCCGAACTCGCCGAGCTGCTTGGTGCGGCCGCCTATCAATCCTCGACGCCCTACGGCTCGCATTTCCTCTCGGAAAGCCCGAGCTTCCTCGGTACGCTGGCCCGCGTGCAGAAGGTCGCGCGCGACACACTCGCACCTTACGATCTTCTGATCGCGCTTGGCGGCGATCCCTTGCGCATGTCCGTCTACAGCGAAGTCGATGCGCTGCCGGATGGCCTGGGCATCGTGCAGATCGGCCTCGTCGATTGGGAGATCGCCAAGAACTACGGGGCTGAAATCGCGCTGAAGGCGGATCTGAAGGAAACGCTGCGGGCGCTGATCCCGATGCTGAAGGAGATGGGCGGCGCCGCGCTGGCAAGCCGTGCAAAGCAGCGCCTCGTCGAACTCGCGCCGAAGAACTGGACCGCGCGGCGTGCCGCGCTGGTCGAGCAGATCGGCAAGAGCGCCGGCCGCAGCCCCATCGATCCCGACTTCCTGGTGCTGCAAATGGTCGAGGCCATGCCCGATCATGCGATCCTCGTCGACGAAGGGCTCACCTCGAGCCGCCAGATCACGGCGCTGCGTCCGCACCGCGACCGCTTCGGCTATCATGGGCTTGCCTCCGGCGGCATCGGCTGGGGCCTGCCGGCCTCCGTCGGCGCCAGCATCGCCAATCCGGATCGCCCGGTGGTTTGCTTCTCCGGCGACGGCAGCGCGATGTATTCGATCCAGTCGCTGTGGACGGCGGCGCATCACAAGCTGCCGCTCAACGTCGTCATCGCCAACAATGGCGGCTACCGCATCATCAAGCAGCGCCTGCTCGCCTTCCATGGTGACGACAATTACGTCGGCATGGATTTCGTCGATCCGCCGGTGGATTTCGCAGGGATTGCGAAGGCGCTCGGCTGCGAGGCGATCAAGGTGAGTGATCCCCGCGAGTTGAAGGCGACGCTGGCGTCGGCGTTCGGTCGGCCGGGGACGAAGCTGATCGAGGTAATGGTGGACGGGAAGGTGTAGGGCAGCGCGCCATCGCGTCGGTGCTCGCCACGTTCTCAGCTGTCATCGCCCGACTTGATCGGGCGATCCAGTATTCCAGAGACGGCTGTGATTCCTCGATAGGCCGCGGCGTACTGGATGCCCCGGTCCCGGCTCCGCCAAGGCTACGCCGGGACCACAAGGGTACTCGGCCGCCGAAGCCTTTTGGCGAAGGCGGCAAGCCGGGGCATGACAGCGTACCTAGCGGCTTCTACCCCTTCTTCCCCACCCGATACCCCGCCGCCGGATGCGGTGCGTCGAGCCGCGCACGGCCGTCGCCGAACAGCTTCTCCCGCAGCGTGCCCTTTGCATATTCCGGCTTGTAGCGGCCGCGCTTGGTCAGCTCCGGCACCAGCATGTCGGCGATATCCTCGAAATCGCCGGGCGAGATCGCAAAGGCGACGTTGAGGCCGTCGACGTCAGTCTTCTCGAACCAATCCTCGATCTTGTCGGCGACGCTCTCGGGCGTGCCGACCACGACCGGGCCGGCGCCACCGATGCCGACATGCTCGATGACGTCGCGGACGGTCCAGACGCGGTCGGGGTCGCCGCGGGTGACGTTATCGAGTGCGCTGCGGCCGGCGTCGTTCTGGACGTGACGCACCTGCTGGTCGAGCTCGTAGCCGGAGAAGTCGATGCCGGTCCATCCCGACATCAGGGCCAGCGCGCCTTCCGGACTGATATGCGACCGGTAGTCGGCATACTTGGCCGCCGCTTCGGCTTCCGTGTTGCCGAGGATGATCGTCATCATGTTGAACATCAGGATCTCCGCCGGATTGCGGCCGAGCGCGGCGGCTTCCTGGCGGATCGCGGAGACGCGCGGCGCAATGATCTTGGCCGACGGTCCTGACATGAACACGCATTCGGCATGCTTCGCCGCGAATTGCCGGCCGCGCGGCGAGGTGCCGGCCTGGTACAGCACGGGCGTCCGCTGCGGCGATGGCTCGCTGAGATGGATGGTGTTGTTGATGCGGTAATTCGCGCTCTCATGATTGATGCGATGAACCTTGCTCGGATCGGTGAAGATGCCGCGCTTGCGGTCGCGCAGCACCGCGTCGTCCTCCCAGCTCCCTTCCCAGAGCTTGTAGACCACCTCCATATATTCGTCGGCGATGTCGTAGCGATCGTCGTGTCCGGTCTGCTTGTCCTTGCCGGCGCCGCGCGCGGCGCTGTCGAGATAGCCGGTGACGACATTCCAGCCGATCCGTCCCTCGGTGAGATGGTCGAGCGTCGACATCCGCCGCGCGAACGGGTAGGGCGGCTCGAAGGACAGGTTGCTGGTGACGCCGAAGCCGAGATTTTTCGTCACCGCCGCCATCGCCGAGAGCAGCAGCAGCGGCTCGTTCGACGGCGTCTGCGCTGCATTGCGCAAGGCCGCGTCAGGGCTGTTGCCATAGACGTCATAGACCCCGAGCACGTCGGCCAGGAACAAACCGTCGAAACGGCCGCGTTCCAGTGTCCTGGCGAGATCGATCCAGTAGGGCAGGCGGTTATATTCGGCGGTGCGATCGCGCGGGTGGGTCCACAGCCCGGGTGATTGATGCGCGACGCAATTCATCGCAAAGGCGTTGAGCCTGATCTGCTTGGCCATGATGATCCCCCGGCGCCCTATACCGAGCGCTCTTCGAATGATAAACGTGCGCCTCAACTTGGCGAAGTTCTTGCATATTCTTGGCCCTTGGCAAGGGCCAAGAATAGAAAGGCTTGCGCTTGGCAAGGCCAAAATCAGCGGCGCTCCCGCTCTTGGCAAGCCAATCTCAAGAGAGCAAGAACGAAATCGCAAGAGAACTACAAGAACTGTCCAAGTCCCCGCCACTTTCGAAGGCCACCCTGTCTCGGGTAGGGTCCTTCGCCTCGAAGTCCGAAAAGCAAATCATGACCAGAGCCGACGCCATCTCCCGCGCCCGTGAGGATTTCAAATCCGGCGCGTTCCTCGCTGAACTCGACCGCCGCGTCGCCTTCAAGACCGAGAGCCAGAATCCGTCGCGCGGCGCCGAACTGCGTTCCTATCTGGAACAGGAGATGATGCCCTCCTTTGCTGCGCTCGACTTTACCAGCCGCATCGTCGAATCCCCGAGCGGCAAGGCGCCGTTCCTGTTCGCCGAGCATCACGAGAGCGCGTCAGCGCCAACCGTGCTGATCTACGGCCATGGTGACGTCGTCGACGGCATGGAGGGGGAGTGGCGCGACGGCCGCGATCCCTGGCGCACGACGGTTGCGGGCACGCGGCTCTATGGCCGTGGCACCGCCGACAACAAGGGCCAGCACAGCATCAACATGGCAGCACTCCGCGCAGTGCGCGAGGCCCGCGGCGGCAAGCTCGGCTTCAACGCAAAATTCATCGTCGAAATGGGCGAGGAAATCGGCTCGCCCGACCTCGGCAAGGTCTGCGACCTCAATCGCGATGCGCTCAAGGCCGATTTGTTCATGGCCTCCGACGGACCGCGCCTGTCGGCCGACCGGCCGACCTTGTTCCTGGGCTGCCGCGGCGGCATCCGCATTCATCTCGACGTCAATCTGCGCGATGGCGGCCATCATTCCGGCAATTGGGGCGGCGTGCTCGCCAACCCCGCGACCATTCTCGTCAACGCGATCTCGACGCTGGTCGACGGCCATGGCCGGCTTCAACTCGACGCGCTGAAGCCGCCGCGGCTCACCAACCAGATCCGCAGCTATCTCGCCGACGTGCAGGTGGTGCCGACCGAGGACGAGCCGGCGCTCGCGGAGAACTGGGGCGAGGAAGGGCTGTCGGCCGCCGAGCGGCTCTATGCCTGGAACACGCTCGAAGTGCTGGCGATGTCGTCCGGAAATATCGAGAAGCCCGCGAATGCCATCCCCGGCCACGCCAATGCCGTGCTGCAACTGCGTTTCGTGGTCGGCACCAAGGTCGACGGCCTGATCGATGCGGTCCGCGCGCATCTGGTGCAAAAGGGCTTTCCGATGGTCGAGGTGCGGGCCGCCCAGAGCTTTGCGGCGTCGCGCACCGATTTCGACAGCCCCTGGATCACGTGGGCGGCGGATTCGGTGAAGGAGACCACCGGCAAGGCGCCGGCCGTTTTGCCGAATTTCGGCGGCTCGCTGCCCAACGACGTGTTTTCCGAGATCCTGGGCCTGCCGACGATCTGGGTCCCGCACTCCTATCCCGGCTGCTCCCAGCATGCGCCCAATGAGCACATCCTGCTGCCATTGACCGAAGAGGCCTTGACGGTGATGGCCGGGCTGTTCTGGGATCTCGGGGAATTGCCCAAGCCACTCGGCTGAGCCATTAACCTGAGCCGCAATCCAGCCGAAAGTCACATTCTAATCCGGCCCAATCTGTGCTTGCATCCGGGCCGCATCATCCTGAAAGGGGAATAAAAAAGTGAGACATTTCCGTAGCATCGGCCTCGCGCTCGCCGCGACCTTCGCCGTCAGCCAGGCCGGGGCCCAGGAGCTGACCGGCACGCTGAAGAACATCAAGGACACCGGCGCCATCACGCTCGGCTTCCGCGATTCCTCGATCCCGTTCTCCTATCTCGACGACAACCAGAAGCCCGTCGGGTTCGCGATGGACATCTGCTACAAGATCGTCGACGCCGTGAAGAAGGAGCTCAAGCTCGACAAGCTCGAGGTCAAGCTCAATCCGGTGACCTCGGCGACCCGTATTCCGCTGATGGCCAACGGCACGATCGACCTCGAATGCGGCTCGACCACCAACAATGCCGACCGCCAGAAGCAGGTGGCCTTCACCAACACGCACTATCTGACTGCCAGCCGCTACGTCTTCAAGAAGTCGAGCGGCCTGAAGTCGATCGACGATCTCAAGGGCAAGACGGTGGTCTCCACCGCCGGCACCACCAACATCAAGCAGCTCACCGAGGCCAATGTCGCGAAGAGCCTGGGTGCCAATATCATCCCGGCCAAAGACCATGCCGAGGCCTTCCTGATGGTCGAGACCGACCGCGCGGTCGCCTTCGTGATGGACGACGTTCTGCTCGCGAGCCTCGTTGCCGGCTCGAAGACGCCGGACGACTATGTCATCTCCAAGGACGCGTTCTCCAAGCCTGAGCCCTACGGCATCATGCTGCGCAAGGACGACGCGCCGTTCAAGAAGGTGGTCGATGCAGCAACCGCTGCGCTCTACACCTCCGGCGAGGGCCTGAAAATCTACGATAAGTGGTTCACGGCCAAGATCCCGCCGAAGGGCCTCAACCTCAACACCCCGATCTCGGCCGAGCTGAAGAACGAGTTCGCGAAACCTTCGGACTCGCCGAACCCGGACGACTATAAGTAAGATATAACCTCGGTCTCCGGATCGGGATCATGTCCGGCCACTCTTGACACCAGAGTGGCCGGACATTTGCATAGGCGCCGGGACATCCATAGCTGGCGCGTTCGCGCGGGGGACACGTGAACTACCACTGGAACTGGGGAATCTTCTTCGAGCCGAACCCGATGGGGACCGGCACCTATCTCGATATGCTGCTGTCGGGACTGGTGTTGACCCTCAAGACGGCGGCGCTCGCCTGGATCATCGCGCTGATCTTCGGCTCGCTCGTCGGCGTCATGCGCACGCTGCCGTCCAAGGGCGCCTACTGGTTCGGCTTCTGCTGGGTCGAGTTCTTCCGCAACATGCCGCTGCTGGTGCAGCTGTTCCTGTGGTTCTTCGTGCTGCCGGAATTGCTGCCGAAGGCCGCCGGCCTCTGGCTGAAGCAGCTGCCGAACGCGCCGTTCTGGACGGCCGCGATCGGCATCGGCTTCTTCATGTCGGCCCGCGTCGCGATACAATTGCAGGCCGGTATCGGCTCGCTGCCGCGCGGCCAAAAAATGGCGGCGACCGCGCTCGGGCTGACCACCATGCAAGGCTATCGCTACGTGCTGCTGCCGATGGCGTTCCGCATCATCCTGCCGCCGCTGACCTCCGAGTTCCTCAACACCATCAAGAACACGGCTGTCGCCATCACGATCGGCCTGATCGAATTGACTGGTCAGGCGCGCTCGATGCAGGAATTCTCGTTCCAGGTGTTCGAGGCTTTCACGGCAGCGACCCTGCTCTATCTCCTTGTCAACGCCATTGTCGTGACGGCGATGCGCTTCCTCGAGCGCTGGGTCGCGATCCCCGGCTACATCACGGGGAAATAGCACCATGTTCAGCAATCTCGATTTCGAGGTCATCCGCCGCTCGCTGCCCTATCTGTTCTACGAGGGCATGACCTTCACGGTGACGCTGACGGCGCTCGCCGCCTTCGGCGGCCTGATCTTCGGCACGGCGATCGCCCTGATGCGGCTGTCCGGCTACAAGACACTCGGGCGCATCGCGGGTGTCTATGTCGACTTCATGCGCTCGCTGCCGCTGGTGCTGGTGATCTTCTGGTTCTATTTCCTGGTGCCCTATATCGGGCAGTGGGTGACCGGCGCCTCGCGTCCGATCAGCGTCGGCGCGTTCGCATCCTCGCTCATCACCTTCATCATGTTCGAGGCGGCGTACTTCTCCGAGATCATGCGCGCCGGGATCCAGTCGATCTCGCGCGGCCAGCCGGCCGCCGCCAACGCGCTCGGCCTGACTTACGCGCAGACCATGCGCTACGTCGTGCTGCCGCAGGCGTTCCGCAACATGCTGCCGGTGTTGCTGACGCAGACCATCGTGCTGTTCCAGGACACCTCGCTGGTCTATGTGC
Source organism: Bradyrhizobium sp. 956_D2_N1_4 (assembly GCF_052076025.1). Classification (NCBI taxonomy): domain Bacteria; kingdom Pseudomonadati; phylum Pseudomonadota; class Alphaproteobacteria; order Hyphomicrobiales; family Nitrobacteraceae; genus Bradyrhizobium; species Bradyrhizobium sp. 956_D2_N1_4. Next base: position 9,073,719 of record NZ_CP197237.1, read on the forward strand.
TGTCGATCCCGGACTTCCTCGGCGCGGCCAGCAAGGTCGCGCAGCGCGATGGCCGTCTGGTCGAGATGTATCTGTTTGCCGCCGTCGTCTACTTCACCATTTCCTGCATCGCGTCTTTCGGCGTTCGCCGCCTCCAGTCGCGCATCGCCATCATTCGATAGAGCGCATCGGTCATGATCGAAATCAGCCACGTCAACAAATGGTACACCCCGACCTTCCAGGTGCTGACCGACTGCACCACCAGCGTGACCAAGGGCGAGGTCGTCGTGGTCTGCGGCCCCTCGGGCTCGGGCAAGTCGACGCTGATCAAATGCGTCAATGCGCTGGAGCCGTTCCAGGAGGGCGACATCAGCGTCGACGGCACCAAGGTCAATGACCCCAAGACCAATCTGCCGAAACTGCGTTCGCGCGTCGGCATGGTGTTCCAGCATTTCGAGCTGTTCCCGCATCTGAAGATCATCGACAACCTCTGCCTCGCGCAGCAGAAGGTGCTAGGACGGTCGTCCGACACGGCTGTGGCAAAGGGTATGCAGCTCCTGGACCGCGTCGGCTTGAAGGAGCAGGCGCAGAAATTTCCGGCGCAGCTCTCCGGCGGCCAGCAGCAGCGCGTCGCGATCGCCCGTGCGCTCGCCATGGACCCGATCGTCATGCTGTTCGATGAGCCGACCTCGGCGCTCGACCCCGAGATGGTGAGCGAGGTGCTCGACGTCATGGTCGATCTCGCCCGCGAAGGCATGACCATGATGGTCGTCACCCACGAGATGGGCTTTGCCCGCAAGGTCGCCAACCGCGTCATCTTCATGGACCGCGGCGAGATCGTCGAGGACGCGGCGAAGGAGGACTTCTTCGGCAAGCCGCGCAGCGACCGCGCGCAGAAGTTCCTGTCGAAGATTTTGTCGCATTAACCTCTGCTGTCGTTCCGGGACGCGCCTCTTGGCGCGGGCCCGGAATCCATAACCACCGGCCGGGGTTATGGATTCCGGGCTCGTCGCTTCGCGCCGCCCCGTAATGACGGGTTGAGGGTTTCGTGGCCCCAACAAATCCCGTATACGGGCAGGCAAATCCCCCTTTCCCTCCCCAGGAGACCTGCCTTGGACTCGATCGCCTACGTCAACGGCTCATTCGTCCCGCTCTCGGACGCCAAAATCTCGGTCCTCGATCGCGGCTTCCTGTTCGCCGACGGCATCTACGAGGTCTCGGCGGTGCTCGACGGCAAGCTGGTCGACAACGCTTCGCACCTGACGCGCCTGGAGCGCTCGGTGGGCGAGATCAAGCTGAAGTTGCCGGAGACGGTCGAGCGCATCACCGAGCTCCAGAAGGAGCTGATCGCGCGCAACAAGGTCGAGAACGGCCTCGTCTATCTGCAGGTCACGCGCGGCGCCGACAAGGGCCGCGACTTCGCCTTCCCCAAGGGCGACGTCAAGTCGAGCCTGGTGATGTTCACCTCCGAGAAGGACATCATCAACGCCGCCTCGGCCAAGACCGGCATCAACGTGATCACCGTGCCCGACATCCGGTGGGAGCGGCGCGACATCAAGAGCGTGGCACTGCTCGCGCAGGTTCTGGCGAAGCAGGCTGCGGCCGAAGCCGGTGCCGGCGAGGCCTGGATGCTGGAAGACGGCTACGTCACCGAGGGCGGTTCGTCCTCGGCGTTCATCCTGACCAAGGACGACGTCATCGTGACCCGCAAGAACTCCAACGCGATCCTGCCGGGCTGCACCCGCAAGGCCGTTGTGGCGCTCGCCGAAGAGCGTCAGCTTCGCGTCGAGGAACGTTCCTTCACGGTCGCCGAGGCGCTCGCCGCCAAGGAAGCCTTCGCCACCTCGGCGTCGCTGTTCGTCCAGCCGGTGGTTGCGATCGACGGCAAGAAGGTCGCCGATGGCAAGCCCGGCCCGATGGCCACGCGGCTGCGGGAGATTTATATCGAGTTCGCCAAGGCGACGGCGGTCTGAGCCGCACGCTCAGCTGTCATCGCCCGGCTTGACCGGGCGATCCAGTACGCTGCGGCCTCGCGGTTGAATCAGTACGGCCTCTGGAATACTGGATGCCCCGCCTTCGCGGGGCATGACAGTTGTGCGTGGGGAAACACCACCCCTCACGCCACGGACGCCTTCACCTTCACCGGATGCACCGCGCGGAACGCGATCGCGATTCGGTTCCAGGCATTGATCGCCCCGATCAGCATCGTCAGGTTCACCGTCTCCGCATCGGAGAATTGCGCGCGGACCTGCTCGTAGACGTCGTCCGGCGCGTGGGTCTCGGAGATCAGCGTCACTGATTCCGTCCAGGCGAGCGCGGCCCGCTCGCGATCGGTATAGAGCGGGGATTCGCGCCAGGCGTTGAGCAGATAGATGCGCTGTTCGGTCTCGCCGCGCTTGCGGGCGTCCTCGGTGTGCATGTTGATGCAGAAGGCGCAGCCGTTGATCTGCGACGCCCGGATCTTGACGAGCTCGATCAGCGATTTCTCGAGTCCCGTGGATTGGATCTGCTCCTCCAGCGCCATCAGCGCCTTCATCGTGTCGGGGGCGGCCTGGTAGAAGTTCATGCGGGGCTTCATGGTCGTTCTCCTTTGCTTGAGTTAGTCTCTTGGGTTGATCTCAGTGAGCTCCACCGGTCGAGGTCTGGCCGGGTTTCTTCAGGAAGAATACGGCGATCAGGGCCACGATCAGTGCCATGCCGAGCAGGTAGAAGGTGTCGCTGAAGGCGAAGATGTAAGCCTGCTTCTGCACGGTGTGGCCGATCGCGACATAGGCGCGATGCGCGGCGTCGGCGCGGTCGAGCACGCCGTGATTGATGAAATATTGGGTAAGCTGCTCCAGCCGCGTCCGCGTCGCCTGCTCGAACACCGAGACCGACTGCATCAGCACGTTGGAGTGATATTGCTCGCGCTTGGTCAGCACGGTCTGGAGCAGGGCGATGCCGACGGCGCCGCCGAGATTACGCATCATGTTGAACAGGCCCGAGGCCGAGCCAGCATTCTCCGCTTCGATGCCGGCGGTCGCCACAGCCGACAACGGCGCCATCACGAGCGCTTGGCCGATCGCACGGACGACATTGGGCCACAACAGCTGGTCGGCAGCGTAATCGTTGGTCATATAAATGTTCAGGAAGTTCGAGGCCGCGAACAGGACGAAGCCGACGCCGATGATGATCCGCGCGTCGAACTTCTGCATCAGGCGCGGCACCAGCGGGATCAGCACGAGTTGCGGCAGTCCGGTCCAGGCCAGCACCATGCCGATCTGCTCGGCATTGTAGCCCTGAATGCGCGCCAGATATTGCGGCAGGATGAACACCGAACCGTAGAGCGCGACACCGAGCAGGAAGTTCGCGAGCATGCCGAAGCCGAAATTGCGACGCACCAGCAGGCGCAAGTTGAGCAGCGGCTTCTTCGCCGTGAGCTCGATGATCAGGAAGGCGGTCAGCGCGGTGGCCGCGATGACCGACAGCTTGACGATGAAAGGCGAGCCGAACCAGTCGTCCTTGTTGCCCTCTTCCAGCACGGTCTGAAGCGCCGACAGGCCGATCGCCATGGTGATGATGCCGGCCCAATCGCCCTCGCGCAGCAGCGCAAGCTTCATGGGCTTGGCGTCGAGCGCGTACCAGAGCATGCCGACCATGATCGCGCCGGGCACGAGGTTGACGTAGAAGATGTACTGCCAGCCGAAATTCTCGGTGAGATAGCCGCCGATGGTCGGGCCGATCGCCGGTGCGAACGTCGCCGACAGCGCGAACAGCGCAAGGCCGACGGGCTGCTTGGTGCGCGGCAGCAGCGTGATGATGAGCGTGAAGGCCATCGGGATCAGCACGCCGCCGGTGAAACCTTGCACCGCGCGCAGCACGATCATTTGCGGCAGGTCCTGCGCCAGCGCGCAGGCCGCGGACAGAACCAGGAACAGGACCGCATTGGTGAGCAAATAGATGCGGATCGAGAACACCTGCGCGAGCCAGCCGGAGAGCGGGATCACGACGATCTCGGCGATCAGGTAGGAGGTCGAGATCCAGCCACCGTCGTCGATGCCGGCGCCGATCGCGCCCTGGATGTCGGCGAGCGAAGCGTTGACGATCTGGATATTCAGCACTGCCATGAAGGCGCCGAGAGTCGCGCCGATCACCGCGATCCAGGTTTTTGCGGAAACGGCCGGCGTGGCGGGCGCAGCAGGGGCGGGAATGCTGGCAGTGGAGGCGGCGTCGACGGTCGGTTGGAGCGTGCTCATGGAAGCCTCGTCTCGGTCACGGAGACAGGATGCATTAGGCGGTTGGTTTCGATAATCGAGGAAGTGTGGGAAGGATCGTCCGGCAGGACTTGATAATCTGCCGGTCTTCCCCGCCTCAGCCGCCGTTCGGGCGGGGTGTGTTGTCGGCGAGTCGCTTGGCCGTCTCGCGCTCGGCCAGCACCGTCGCCTTGGTGTCGATGGTCGGCACCGCCGACATGCCGGGCCTGAGCAGGCCGGTCAGGCTGTGGTCATCGAGCACGATCTTCACCGGCACGCGTTGCACGATCTTGGTGAAATTTCCGGTGGCGTTATCGGGCGGCAGCAGCGCGAATTCAAGTCCGCTGGCCGGCGAAAGGCTGTCGACGTGACCGCGAAGCGTGCGATTGCGAAAACTGTCGACCTGCAGCTCGACCGGCTGGCCCGCACGCACATGCGTGAGCTGCGTCTCCTTGAAGTTCGCGACGACATAGACCGCATCGAGCGGCACCACCGCCATCAATTGCGTGCCGGCCTGCACATACTGGCCGACGCGTAATGAGCGTGCGCCGACCGTGCCGTCCACCGGTGCGGTGATCTCGGTGTAGGACAGGTTCAGCTCTGCCTGCAGTGCGACCGCGCGGGCGCGGTCGAGCTGCGCCGTGGCCTGGGCGCGCTGGGTGGTGAGCACATCGACCTTGCGCTGTGCGGCCACCAGGCCCGACTTGGCGTGCTGCAATTGCGCGTTGCTGGCGCGCAGTGCCGCATCGGTCTGCTGCGCACGCTGGATCGTGCCGGAGCCCGACTTCATCAGGTCGTCGTAGCGGGCGCGTTCTTCCTGGGCGAATTTCAGATTGGCGTCGGCCGCGGCCACGTCGGCCGTGCTCTGCTCGATGATCGGCTGCTGCAGCTCGAGCTGGGCGTCGATGTTGCGCACCGAGGCTTCGCCGGCGGCGACGTCGGCGCGGGCCTGGTCGAGCGCGGCTTTGAAGTCGCGGTCGTCGATCTTGGCGAGGAGCTGGCCGGCCCGGACCTTCTCGTTGTCGCCAACCAGCACCTTCGCGATGTAGCCGGAAACCTTGGGTGCGATGATGGTGGAATCCGCCTTCACATAGGCGTCGTCGGTGGATTCGAGGTAGCGGCCGGTGCTCAGGTAGTTGTAGCCGAAGTCGCCGGCCGCGGCGATTCCGAGGGCCAGTGCCAAGCCGATGGCCGCCCGCTTGACCGCCTGCCGGGACGGGCGAAAGCTGAGTTTCTGATTGGTTTCAGTGACATAAGAAGCGCTCGACATGGCATCCTCGGAATTCCCAACCGCCCCGATCCGAACGGTGCGCCGTTGATGCCGGCAAGATGCGCTGTCTTCCCGCTTGTGATAATCCCGGAAGAAATGGAAGCATTATCCACCCATAGCGGATAATCCGGAGCCAGACCGATGGACCGCTTCACCAGTCTCACCGCCTTCGTCCGGGTGGTCGAAAATGGCGGATTTTCCGCCGCCGCCCGCCGGCTCAACATGTCCACGACCATGGTGAGCAACCACGTCCAGGCGCTGGAGGACCGGCTCGGGGTTCGTCTGCTGAACCGCACCACGCGAAAAGTGAGCCTCACCGAAATCGGCAAGGCCTATTACGACCGCTCGACCCAGATCCTCGCCGATCTCGAACAAGCCGATGACATCGCCGGCGCGCTGCAATCGACGCCGCGCGGCACGCTGCGCATTCACACCGCCACCCACATGGTGCCGTTCGTCGCGCCCGTGATGGCCGAATTCCTCGCGACCTATCCGGAGGTCAAGGTCGATCTGCGCATGGGCGAGACCAATGTCGACCTGATCGAGGAGGGCTTTGATCTCGCGCTGCGCATGGTCGCGCCGCCGGACTCCAGCCTGATCGTGCGGAGCCTGGCGACCTGGCGGCACGTGCTGTGCTGCTCGCACGGCTATATCGAGGCGCATGGGCGCGTGCAGACGCTCGAAGAACTCGCCGGGCACAATTGCGTACGCCACATCAACTATCCCTTCGACGAGTGGCGCTTCTTCGATCGCAAGGGCACGCCGGCCTCGGTGCGCGTCTCAGGCAATCTGATCACCAATAGCGGCGAAGCGCTGCGCGAGGCCGCGTTGCAGGGCGCCGGCATCAGTCTTGCGGCCGGCTTTCTGGTGGGTGATGACCTCGATGCGGGCCGGCTGGTGCGCCTCCTGCCGGAGTACCGGCCGGTCGAGATGTCGATGAACGCGGTCTATCCGCATCGGCATCATCTGTCGGCGAAGGTCAGGACCTTCATCGACATGCTCGTCCAGCACAGCGCCGAGCAGCAGAAGCTGATCAATCCGTATGCGTGAGACGTCATCGTTCCTCATCCTGAGGAGCGCGGAACGCGCGTCTCGAAGGATGAGGGCCCCGCTGGTGGCCTCGCCCTTCGAGACGCTTGCTTCGCAAGCTCCTCAGGGTGAGGAGGTGGATATGTGCTTGCCTCAAGTGCGGCGGCGGCAGAACTGTAGGGTGGGCAAAGGCGCGAAGCGCTGTGCCCACCATCTTTTCTAATCGGCACCAATGGTGGGCACGCTTCGCTTTGCCCACCCTACAATAGCGTTAGTGTGGCGCGGGCAGCCGCCCAAACACGCTGTCGAGCGCCATGCCGATCCCAAGCAGGCGGCGATCGCTGCCCGCCGGGCCATCCAGCTCAAGTCCGATCGGCAATTTGCTTGTCGCGCCAAGCGCGATCGGGATCTGGACGCCGGGAATGCCGGCATTGCTGCCGGGATCGGTGTTCTGGATGATCAGGCCGAAATTCTCGAGACTGCTGGCGTCCGGGTTGGAGGCAATTGCAACGCGCGGCGTGGTCGGGAAGGCGACGGCGTCGAGCTTGTTGCTGGCAAACGTATTGCCGTAGAGCGCCTGGAGCGCGGGGCGTGCGGTCTTGATCGCGGCGTCATAGATCGGCCTCGCGTCGAACAGCGCGTTGTCGGGTCCGGGCAGTTTTCGCGGGATCACCATGCCATCATAGATGCCTTTCACGTCGGCGCTGGAGATATTCTCTGCCAGCGCCTCGACGCTGAGGCCGGTCCCGGTGTGCTTGAGATAGGCGACCATGTCTCATAGGCCTCATACAACGCGACGGGAAAGCTGACCTGGCCGTTGAGCTCGGCGAGCTCAGGCATCTCGATCTCGACGACCGTGACGCCCTGCGCCTTCACTTTTGCGATCGCCGCGTGGAACGCGGCTTCCGTATCGGCGTCGAGATTGGTCAGCATCGATCTTGCGATGCCGATCCGCACCTGCTTCAGATCAGCCGGCGTAACCTCGTCGCCGCCGGCGATCACGCGATCGAGCAGCGCGACATCTGCCATCGTCGCGGCCATAGGCCCCGCGGTGTCGCGGGTGTGCGAGATCGGCGCGATGCCAGCTTGCGGATAGCGCCCGACCGTCGGGCGCAACGCGGCGCATCCGTTCAGCGCGGCGGGGACCCGGACCGATCCGCCGGTGTCGGTGCCGAGCCCGCCCGCGACGATCCGCGCGCCGAGCGCGGCGCCCGTGCCGGACGAGGAGCCGCCGGCGATCAGCGTGCGGTCATAAGCGTTGCGCACGCCGAACTCCGCGCCGGTCTTGAACGCGGTGTTGTAGCCGGAGATGCCGAAGGCGAGCTCGTGCATGCTGGTCTTGCCGATGATGACGGCGCCTGCAGCCCGCAGCTTCGCGACTACGGGCGCATCGGCCTTCGGAACGTAGTCCTTCAGTGCCCGTGTGCCGGCGCTGCAGGGCAGTCCCGCGACCTCGATATTGTCCTTGATCACGATGGGCACGCCGCCGAGCGGTTTTGTCTTGTCGCCCGATGCGTCGAACGCAGCCGCGGCCTTCAGGGCGCCCGCCTCGTCCAGCGTGACGAAGGCATTGAGCTCGGCATGGGCTTTGGCGCGGCTCAGTGCTTCCGTCGTGAGTGCGGTGCTCGTGACTTTCCCGGCGCGCAGGTCGACGACGGCCTGACTCAGGGTCAACTGGTCGAAATCCATGATGCGTCATCCGATTGCAGGGGCGCCAACAGGGTGCCGCCTAAAGTCCGGAGGCTGAGGCCTCACTGGTGCCGCGTCAACCGTGGGCGTGCATCTTTTGCGTTACCGACGTCGTCAAATTCGTGAGCAGCCGCGCGACCTCGGGCTTCACCTTGGCGATCGCGGTGTCCTTCACTGGTCCGTAGCCGCGGATCTCCATCGGCGCCTTTGCGACGGCAACGAGGTCGGGTAGATGCGCTGCGTCGAGCTGCCCGAGCATGCGTTCGATCAGGCCTTCATACCAGGCGATCAATTCCCGTTCAGTGCGCCGCTCATCCGTGTAGCCGAACGGATCGAACGGTGTCCCGCGCAATCCCTTCAACCGCGCCAGCATCGCGAGCGGCATCTGGATCCACTGGCCGAAAGCGCGCTTGCGCGGACGGCCGCGTGCGTCAGGTTTTGACGGCAGGAACGGTGGCGCGAGGTGATATTGGACGCGAAAACCGTCCTCGAACTCGCGCTTCAGCTCGCCGAGGAAACCGCTCTGCATGTGCAGACGCGCCACCTCGTATTCGTCCTTGTAGGCCATCAGCTTGAACAGGGCGCGCGCGACCGCCTCGGTCAGCACCTCACTGCTCAGAGCGGCTTCGGCCCGGCGGACCCTCGCGACGGTCGCCCGATAGCGCATCGCATAGGCGGCGTCTTGATAGGCGGCGAGGAAATCGGCGCGGCGATCGATGATCTGATCGAGCGTCTCGGCTTCGGGCGCCTCGTCGCCCCCCGGCAAAAATTCCGGATCGGCTACGGCGATCCGGCCCCAGGCAAGGGCCTGCTTGTTGCGCTCGACCGCGACGCCGTTGAGCTCGATCGCGCGCAGCAGCGCCGGCAGCGCGACCGGAATCAGCCCGCGCTGCCAGGCGAAACCGAGCATGATGATGTTGGCATAGACGGCATCGCCGAGCAGCCGCTCGGCGAGCGCGTTGGCGTTGATGGTGTCGAGATTGTCGTTGCCAATGACTTGCCGGATCGCGCGCAGGCGGGCAGGCGAGGCGAGATCGGCGTCGCGGAAGCGGACGACGTCGCCGGTCGGCATCTCCGCGGTGTTGACCGCGGCGCGCATGCCGCGGCGATAGGTGCCGGACGCCTTAGGTGAGGAACTGACGACGAGGTCGCAGCCGATCAGCGCGTCGGCCGCGCCCTGGTCGATGCGGACCTGGTGCAGCGCGTCCGGACTTGACGCAAGGCGGATGAAGCTCAGCACGGGACCAAATTTCTGTGCAAAGCCGGTGAAATCCAGCACGGAGACGCCACGCCGCTCCAGATGCGCGGCCATGCCGATCAGCGCGCCGACCGTGATCACGCCGGTGCCGCCGACGCCGGTCACGAGCAAATCGTAGGGACGATCGAGCGTGGCGGGAGCGGGCAGGGGAAGCGTAGCCGCGCGACCGACTACGTCGATCTCGCTCGCACTCTTCTTCCGGCGCGTCGCGCCTTCGACGGTGACGAAGCTCGGGCAGAAGCCGTTGAGGCAGGAAAAATCCTTGTTGCAGGACGAGAGATTGATCTGGCGCTTGCGACCGAACGGCGTCTCCCTCGGCTCGACACTGAGGCAGTTGGATTCGACCGAGCAGTCGCCGCAGCCTTCGCAGACGAGATCGTTGATATAGGCAAAGCGCCTTGGGTCGGCCATCTGTCCGCGTTTGCGCCGGCGACGCTTCTCGGTGGCGCAGGTCTGTTGATAGATCAGGACAGAGACGCCGGAAATGTCTCGCAGCTCGCGCTGCACGGCGTCCATTTCCTCGCGAGGATGGATGGTCACGCCGATCGGCAGGTCTGCCGGCAAGAACTGCGCGGGATCGTCCGACACCAGCGCGATGCGCCCCACGCCTTCGGCGCGAACGCTGTGGGCGATAGCATGCACGCTGATGGGACCGTCGACCGGCTGGCCGCCGGTCATCGCCACGGCATCGTTGAACAGGATCTTGTAGGTGATGTTGGCCCTGGCGGCGATCGCCTGCCGGATCGCCATCGAGCCGGAGTGGTAGTAGGTGCCTTCGCCGAGATTCTGGAACACGTGCTTGTGGCCGGTGAAGCGAGACGACGCCGCCCAGTTGACGCCTTCGCCGCCCATCTGGATCAGCGAGGAGGTCTCGCGGTCCATCCAGCTCGCCATGAAATGGCAGCCGATGCCGGCCAGTGCCTTTGAGCCTTCCGGCACCTTCGTCGACGTGTTGTGCGGACATCCGGAGCAGAAATACGGCGTGCGCGTCGCACCGCTGACGTTGATCGCGCGCGCGGCCTCGGGCATCAAGCCGGCCGCGCGTGCGGCGAGATTGAGGCCTGGGAACATCGGATCGAGCCGGCGTGCGAGCACGCCAGCAAGCGCACGCGGCGACAATTCGCCGATCCAGGAGATCAGCCGCGCCCCTCGCTCGTCGTGCTTGCCGACCATGCGCTCGGGCTTTGAGCCTGGATAGTCGTAAAAATATTCCTTGAACTGGCTCTCGATGATGCCGCGCTTTTCCTCGACCACGAGGATCTCGCGCTTGCCCTTCACGAAGTCCATCGCGTCATGCAGCGCCAGCGGCCAGACCATGCCGACCTTGTAGACGTCGATCCCGATGTTGCGGCAGGCCGCTTCATCGAGGCCCATCAGCCGCAGGGCCTCCATCAGGTCGAGATGCGCCTTGCCCGTCGTGACGATGCCGTATGTGGCGTTGGGAATATCGTAGATGTGGCGATCGATCGGATTGGCTTTTGCAAAGGCGTAAACCGCGTGCTTCTTCGCCTCCAGCCGCTCCTCGATCTGGGGGCCCGGCAGGTCGGGCCAGCGATAGTGCAGGCCACCCGGCGGCGGAGTGAAATCGGGCGTGTTGAAGACGCGTGGCGGGCGCAGCGCGACGGATGCGCCTGACTCCACGATTTCCGAAATCGCCTTGAAGCCGACCCACATGCCGGAGAAGCGGCTCAGCGCGTAACCATATTCGCCGAATTCGAGATATTCGCTGACGCTTGCGGGGTGCAGCGTCGGCATGAACCAGCTCATGAAGGCGACATCGGACTGGTGCGGCATCGAGGAGGAGACGCAGCCATGGTCGTCGCCGGCGACGACCAGCACGCCGCCACGCGGCGAGGAGCCATAGGCGTTGCCGTGCTTGAGGGCGTCGCCGGAGCGATCGACGCCGGGGCCCTTGCCGTACCAGAGCCCGAACACGCCATCGACTTCGCGATCTGCCTGCGTCTCGACCTGCTGCGAGCCGAGCACTGCCGTTGCCGCGAGGTCCTCGTTCACCGCAGGGAGAAATTCGATGCGATCCCGCTTGAGCCGCTCCTGGATGCGCCAGAGCTCGAGATCGACGCCGCCGAGCGGCGAGCCGCGATAGCCGGAGATGAAGCCGGCGGTGTTCAGCCCGGCGGCGCGGTCGCGCCGCGCCTGGTCGAGCGTGATGCGGACGATGGCCTGCGTGCCCGTGAGGAAGACGCGGCCCTCCTCGCGGTCGTAGCGGTCTGAGAGCTCGTAGCTGTCGAGTGATGGAACGGCGTCCATGGCGGACCTCGTGCGGCATCCTGCCTGATGACGGTAGGGTATGCCGGGGAGGCTGGTAGGTCTTGCCTATTCACCCTGTCTTGATCGATAATTCGGTAAAATTTTGCGGAAAATGGCATGATTCGGTAGAAGTTACCGAATCGGGGGCTTCCATGATTGAAGAGCAGGACGCGCGGATTCTCGCCCATCTCCAGACGGACGGCCGCGCCACTAACCAGCAGCTCGCCGACGAGGTCGGCATGTCCACCTCGGCGTGCTGGCGCCGGGTGCGTGCGCTGGAGGAGGCCGGCGTCATCCAGGGCTATGCCGCGCTGATCGCGCGCGAGCAGGCGGGCTTTGCGATGTCAGCCATCCTGCATGTCTCGCTGGAGCGGCACGATGCCAAATTCGTCGACGAGTTCGTCGCGCGGGTGACCACGCGGCGCGAAGTGCTGGAGTGTTTCGCGACCACGGGCGACGCCGACTATCATTTGCGCGTCGTCGTGCAGGACATGGCGGCCTACAACAGGTTCCTCGACGAGTTCATGTTCCGCATTCCCGGCATCCGCTACGTGCGCAGCAACGTGGTGCTGAAGGAGATCAAGACGAGTGTGGCGCTGCCGTTTTGATTGCGCGGGAAGTGCCGTAGGGTAGGCAAAGGCGCATAGCGCCGTGCCCACCATCTCGCCTCGATTTGCGAAGGTGGTGGGCACGCTTCGCTTTGCCCACCCTACGGCACCGTTGATCTCGCGGCGTATACAACTCTATCTCCTCACCCTGAGGAGGCCGCGCAGCGGCCGTCTCGAAGGGCGAGGCCGAGAGCCGGGCCTTCATCCTTCGAGACGCTTGCTTCGCAAGCTCCTCAGGATGAGGACTACCGTTGCTCCCGCACAAACCTGTTCCGCAACGTCCCCACGCCCGTGATGTCGATCTCCACCACGTCGCCGTGCCCGATGTCAGGCGAGGCGCCGTCCGTGCCCATCCAGATCACGTCGCCGGGCCACAGCGTGAAGTACTTGGTCAGCTCGACCAGGAACGGCACGACGCCGAAGATCATGTCGTTGGTGTAGAAGCGGTTGGTCTCCTTGCCGTTGACCCGGACGACGGTTTCCATTTTCGCCAGATTGGCCTCGGTTTCGATCCACGGGCCCATCGGCTTGAACGTGTCGGCATTCTTCGAGCGCCACAGGCTGCGGTCGGCCTTCTGCCAGCTGCGTTCGCTGACGTCGTTGCCGATGGTGTAGCCGAACACGCAATCCATCGCATTCTGCTTGGTGAGATGCTTCACCTTCTTGCCGATCACGACGACGAGCTCGCCTTCATAGTGGATCTTGTCCGTCGCAAAGGACGGGATCACGACGTCCTCGTCATGCGCGATCAGCGCGTTCTGGGCGCGGTAGCCGATCTCGGGTCTATCAGGGACGGCCGGCACCTCGCCGCGCTTGTCGGCGGCTTCCTTCAGGTGCTTCAGATAGTTCAAGCCCACGCAATAGAAGGTGCGCGGGATCAGCGGCAGCTCGATCCGAACCTGCGCCAGCGGATGCGTGCGCGAGGTGCGCTGCCATTCGCCAAAGGGATCGCCGTCGACCGCGATCACCTGGTCGCCCTCGGCAATTCCCCAGGAGGTCTTGTCCGAGGCAGTGAATTTCAGCCAGCGCATGTCGGATCCTCCAGTTATTCCGCGGCATCGCGCGGCTGTACCTTCCAGGCGCCGGCCACGGGCCGCTTCAGCCCGAGATTTTCCCGCAGCGTTTTGCCGCGATAGTCCTTCTGGAACAGGCCGCGGCGCTGCAATTCCGGTACGATATGTTGCACGAAATCGGCGTAGGAACCGGGCACATAGGTCGCGGCGATGACGAACCCATCACAGCCACGCTCGACGAACATCTCTTCCAGCCTGTCTGCGATCTCCTTGGGACCGCCGACCATGGCGTCGTGGACCTGGCCGCGGCCGGAGAAGGTGACGAAGTCGCGCGCGCTCGGATTGCTCTTGCCGGAATTCTTCAGCACACCGTCGCGGAGGCCCAGAATGCCCTGCATGCTCTTCAGATCGTCCGTCGTCAAAGGCTCGTCGAGGTCCTTGGAGGCGAAATCGTAGTTGAGCGCTTCGGCCAGCAGCGACAGCGCGTCGATCTCGAGCGGCAGTTTGTTGATCAGCGCCATCTTGTCCTCAGCCTCGGCCCTGGTCGCGGCGCAGACCGGCGTCGTCAAATTGCAAAGGCGCATCTGATCGGGATCGCGGCCAGCCTTGGCTGCCTCGTTTCGAACGGCGGCATAACCTTCCTTGGCACCAGCGAGATTGCGCGCAGCCGTGAAGATCACCTCACCCCAATGGCCGGCAAAGCGTTGGCCGCGGCCGGATGCGCCGGCCTGGATGATGACGGGATGGCCCTGGTCCGAGCGCGGCACGGTGAAGGGTCCGCGGGACTTGAAGGCCGCCCCCTTGTGATCGAGCCGCTTCACCTTGGCCGGATCGGCAAAACGGCCGCTCTTTTTGTCCATGATGAGCGCGCCGTCTTCCCAAGTGTCCCAATGCCCGAGCACGACTTCCATGAATTCGTCGGCGCGGTCGTAGCGCGAATCATGTTCGGGATGGGAATCGCGACCCATGTTGAGGGCCTCGCCGTCATTGAGCGAGGTGACGACGTTCCAGCCCGCGCGCCCGCCGGACATCAAATCGAGGGTCGCGAAGCGGCGGGCGACGTCGAAGGGCTCGTAATAGGTGGTCGAGCAAGTGGCGCCGAGGCCGAGCTTGTCGGTGACCATGCCCATCGTGGTCAGCACGATCAGCGGATCCATCTTCACGCAGCGGATGCCGTATTCGACGGTGTGGGCATGATCGTTGCCGTAGCGGTCCGGCATCGCCAGCCGATCGTCGAAGAACGCCATGTGGAACTTGCCGGCTTCGAGGATTTTCGCGATCTCTTGATAATAGTCCGCCGACATCGAATCGTCGCGCGAGTCCGGATGCCGCCACGAGCTCGGCAAATTCGTGCAGTTCTGCGCCTGGAGGAAGCCGACCAGTACCATCTGCCGCGTCATGCTGTTCTCCCAAATTCCGTCAGGCCAGATCAAGGACGGTGTCGAGCCGGTACTCGCCCGCCAGCGCGCGCAGCTTTTCCCAGGTCGCATCCTCGATCTCGATGCCGTCGCGCAGGCGTTGCTGCTCGCGCAACCCCTCGATCTCGCCGGGATAGTACACGCCCTTGCTCCCTTCGGAGGGTGGCGTCGATTTCAGATAGCGCGCGAATTCGGCGACCTCGCGCTTGAAATCCTTCAGCGGACGGAACGCGGCGACGTTGAACACGGCCATGAAGCAGCCGTCATTGTGACGTCCGGTCGGTTCGACGCCGAAGCCGAGGCCGGTGAGCAGGCCGCACAGCACCTCGACCATCGCGGCGAGACCGCTGCCCTTGTAGCCCTCGGTGCCGCCGAGCGGCAGCAGCGCGCCGCCCTTGCGATATTGCGTGGGGTCGGTGGTGTGCCGTCCCTCGGCATCGATGATCCAGCCCGTCGGAATCTCCTCGCCGCGGGCGACCGCGAGCTGGATCTTGCCGGCCGCAACCGCCGAGGTTGCCATGTCGAGATAGAACGGCGCGTCGAGATCGGACGGCACCGCGATCGAGATCGGGTTGGTGCCGAGCCGCGCCTCCTTGCCGCCGAACGGCGCCACGTGCTTCGGCGAGCGGCCGGAATCCGCCGTCGCAATCCCGATCATGCCTTCGCGCATCGCCATCAACGGATAGGCGGCGAGGCGGCCGACATGGCTTTGCCGGAACACGGTGCAGGCGGCGACGTTCGCCGTCTTCGCCTTCTCGATCGTCAGCGCCATCGCCTTGGCGTTGACGTGGAAGCCGAACCCCCACTGGCCGTCGATCACGGTCGTGGTCGGCGATTCCTGGACGATGGTCCATTTGGCGCCGGGCACGATGTGGCCGGCCTTGATGCGATCGATGTAGGTCGGAACCGCGATCACGCCGTGAGAGTCGTGACCGGCGAGGTTGGCGTTGACGCAGCCTGTGGCCACCGCATCGGCCTCTTCGTCGGAAGCTCCGGCGGCGCGGAGCAGCGCGGCGCTGATGAGCGTGAGGCGGTCGGTCTTGACGACGGGCATGGCGTTCCCTCGGCATTGTGCCCTTAACGGGCTGCTTGTTGGGAGCCATCGTCTCAAAGCGTGGGAGCGATATCAATCTCCCGTAAACCAATACAGGGCTGCAAAATCGTAAAGAGAGCGCGCCTTTCGTCGAAGAATCCTCCCGTGCGGCGGCATTCCCGACAGTTTGGCGCCGGCCGTTCGCAGCTCGTTCACTTTGATCGAGGGTTTGCAGCGCGCAATAACGACCACTTAGGCCGTCGCCGTTCATAAAGCACCCGGGAGAATTAGGCAGAAATGCCCGGGAGCTGAGACCGTGCAGACGACCCTCGCGCGCACCTTTGCAGCGTTGAGCGCCATCAACGAAGCGATCCTTTACGCGAAATCGCCGGACGAGCTGTACCAGAAGGTCTGCGACGCCGGGTTTTCGAGCGGAAACTTTTTGGCCGTTGCGGTTTTCCTGGTGGGGCCGGATGGCCGGCGGCTGTGCTTTGCGGCCGGTTGCGGCGATGACGTTGCGCGGCTGCGTTCGCTCGAGATCACGACCGACTCCGTCACGCCCGAGGGAGCGGGTGTCGGCGGCGAAGCCTTTCGCAATCAGAAGCTGAGCATCAGCAACGATTACCTGAATGATCCTCGCTCGCTGGCGTGGCGCGAGGGCGCAGCCAAGGCCCACATCGGCGCGGCGGCTGCGCTGCCGCTGCTCTGCAGCGGTAAGAGCGTCGGCGTGCTGTATGTGACCCGCAGGGAAGCCGGCTCGCTGAACGAGCAGATGGTGTCGCTGTTCGAGCGGATGTCGGCCAACATCTCCTATGCGCTCGACAATTTCGCGCGCGAGACCGCGCGGCAGACCAGCGAGCTCGCGACGCGGCGGCTCAACCGCATGTTTGGCGCGCTCAGCGCTACCAACGAAGCCATCCTGCGTGCGAAGACCGAGCGGGAATTGTATCAGCTCGTGTGCGACGCCTCGGTGCACGGCGGCAAGTCGCTGGCGACCTTCGTTCTGCTGAAGGAGCAGGACTCGCATTGGCTGAAGCCTGTCGCCGGCACCGGCGAGAATCTGGAGATCGTGGCCCGGACCCACTACTCCGTCGACCCCGAGAATCCCTATGGTCGCGGCATTTCCGGCGAGGTGTTTCGAACCCAGAAGCCCCATGTCGAACGCGATCTCGCGCGTCGCACCAGGGGAACGCCGTGGGAGCAGGCCAATCTCAACACGGGTGTTGCCGCCTGCATCGCGGCCCCCCTGATCCGGAACGGCGAGAGCATCGGCGTCATCCTGTCCTTCCTCAGCAAGTCCTGGGCGAAGGACGAGGGGGTCGTCGCACTCATGCTGCGCATCGCCGAGAACGTCTGCTTCGCGATCGACAATTTCGACCGTGAGGCCGAGAAGGCGCGGATCGCCGAGGAGGAAGACCGCCTGGCGCGCATGTACGCGGCGCTGAGCGCGACCAATGAGGCGATCCTGCGCGCACGCTCGCGGGCCGAGCTGTTCGACCTCGTTTGCGAAGCGACGGCGAAAGGCGCCAAGTTCACCTCGGCCAACATCGCGCTCGTCGATCACGATGCCGAGCTGCTTCGCGTCGTTGCTTGCTACGGGCCGAACGCGGATATGGTCCGAAATTTCAAATTCTCCACGTCCGACCAGGTGCCTGAAGGCCGAGGGCTGACGGGAACCGCTTTCCGCACGCGCCAGCCTTGCATCAGCAATGATGTGCAGTCCGACGACCGGATCGCGCCCTGGGCGGCCAACGCTCGTCGGAACGGCATCGGCTCCTCCGCGGCGCTGCCGCTGTTCAATGGCGACAGCGTCGAAGGCGTCTTCCTCTTCAACTCGCCGGAACGCGGCACGTTCACGCCCGAATTCGTCGAGCTGCTGCAACGGCTCCAGGCCAATGTCGCCTTCGCGCTCGAGAACTTCGATCGCGCCGACGAGAAGGCGAAGGCCGAAATGCAGCGCAACCGTCTTCGGGGCATGTTGGAGGCGCTGAGCGCGACCAACGAAGCGATCATGCGCGTGAAGTCCCGCGCCGAGTTGTTCGAAGCCGTGTGCGAGGCCGCCGTGCTCGGCGGCACGTTCACGTCTGCCACCATCGCCATGGTCGATCCGACGGGGCGCTATCTCGACATCGTCGTCACCAAGGGCGAGTGTCGCAGTCACGTCGAGAACTGGCGTTTCGGAACGTCTGCCGACGAGCCCGAAGGACGCGGGCTCGCCGGCACCGCATTTCGCACCAAGGCTCCTTGCGTCGCGAACGAGCTCCTCACGGACGTTCGTGCGACGCACTGGCGTCGCATCGCGCGGGATCAAGGGACGAAATCCGGCGGCTGCTTCCCGCTGCTGAAGAACGGCACCGATGCCGTCGGCGTCCTTCTGTTCCTTTCGCCGGACGAAGGCACATTCACGCCCGACCTCATCCAGTTGCTGGGGCGCCTCGCGGAGAACGTCTCTTTTGCGCTCGACAATTTCGCCCGGGCCGAGGAGCGGTCACGGGCCGAGGCGCAGAAGGAGCGCCTGACGCGCATGTTCGCCGCGCTGAGCGCCACCAATGAGGCGATCGTGCGGGCCAAGTCGCGCACCGAGCTGTTCGAGCTGGTGTGTCAGGCCGCGTCCACCGGCGGCAAGTTCACCTCGACGACCATTGCGCTCGCCAAGGCCGACAGCGACCAGCTCGCGATCGTCGCGGCCGCAGGGCCGTCCGCCGAGACCACGAGGAACGTTCGTCTCTCCATCGACGCCGACCGGCCCGAGGGGCGCGGCATGAGCGGCACCGCGTTCCGCACCCGGCAGCCCTGTGTCAGCAACGACTATGTCAACGACAGCCGTGTGAGCGCCTTCCACGCCGTCCTGCAAGGCGACGGCGCGCGCTCCGGCGCGGCGTTCCCGTTGATCACGCACGATCAGCCCGTCGGCGTCATGATCTACATGTCGACCGAGCAGGAGACTTTCACGGCCGAGTTCGTCGAGCTGTTGCAGCGCCTCGCCGACAACGTCTCCTTCGCGATGGAGAATTTCGATCGCGCCGACGAGAAGAACGAGGCCGACGAGCGGATCGAATACCTCGCCTCGCATGACAGCCTGACCGACCTGCCGAACCGCGAGACCTTCAACGGGCTGTTGCGGGAGGCGATCGACGAAGCTCAGCGCCACGATCACCGCTTCGCGGTGTTGTTCATCGATCTCGACCGCTTCAAGGTCATCAACGATTCGCTCGGCCATGAGGCCGGCGATCTGCTCCTGCTCGAAGTGGGGAGCCGGCTGCGCGGCGCGCTGCGGGAAACCGACGTTGTCGCACGCCTCGGCGGCGACGAGTTCGTGGTGATCCTCGACCAGTGCGGTGAGATCGACGACGTCCAGCGCATCGCGACCGGACTGCTCGTGGCGCTCGCCGAGCCCATGGAGCTGGCCGGCCACGAGTGCCACACCACGGCCTCGATCGGCATCGCGATGTATCCGGCCAACGGCTCCGACGTTCAGACGCTGACCAAGAACGCCGACATGGCGATGTATCTCGCCAAGGAAGACGGCAAGAACGGCTATCGCTTCTTCTCCAAGGAGGTGAAGACGCAGTCGATCGAGCGGCTGTCGCTCGAGAGCGCGTTGCGCCGGGCGCTGGAGCGCGAGCAGTTCTCGCTGAACTACCAGCCCAAGGTGGACATGGAGACCGGCCAGATCACCGGCGTGGAAGCGCTGCTGCGCTGGACGCACCCGGATCTCGGCAGCATCTCGCCGGCGCAATTCATTCCGCTTGCGGAAGAGACCGGGTTGATCGTTCCGATCGGCCGCTGGGTCGTGAAAGAGGCTTGCGCGCAGGCCATGGCCTGGCAGCGCCGCGGTCTGTTGCCGGTGTCGATGGCGGTCAACCTGTCGCCGCGACAGTTTGTCGACGAACATCTGTTGCAGGACGTCGACGAGGCGCTGGCGGCCTCCGGCATGTCGCCGGTGCTGCTCCAGCTCGAGGTCACCGAGAGCATGATGATGCGCAATGTCGGTCGCGCGCTGAAGGTGCTCGACGCCATCCAGAGCCGCGGCATCCGCCTCGCCATCGACGATTTCGGCACCGGCTATTCGTCGATGTCGCTGATGAAGCATTTTCCGATCGACACCATCAAGATCGACCGCTCCTTCGTGCGCGACCTGCCGCAGGATTCGGAGGACCAGGCGATCGCGCAGGCGATCATCAGCATGGGCAAGGCGCTCGGCATGACCGTGGTCGCCGAAGGTGTCGAGAACGCCGAGCAGGAGGCGTTCCTGCGCGCCCATGGCTGCGACGAGATGCAGGGCTTCCTCATCTCCAAACCGGTGCCGGCGCGGCAGATGGCCGAGCTGCTGCGGCCGATGGAGCTGCCTGTCGCGCCGCCGCTCCAGCCGGAGCCTGACCTCGCTGCGACCGAAGCCGCGGCGTTACGGCTGAAACGCGCTGTCATCTGACGGCTGCGGGTGCAGCTCGCGGACGTTGTCTTGCTTGATGTCCGCTTTGCGCGGAAAATCATCCGGCCAGGGCTGCGAGGTTTGCTCGGCGAACAGCTCGAGGAGGGCATGCGCACCTTCGGCAAAGCTCGAGCCGTCGCCGAGGCCCAGCTCACAACACCACACCTGTCGCATCGGCTCGTGCGCGTCGACCACCGCCATCGCCGGTCCCCACCACCAGGCCGGTGCGGGCGAGCGTTCGTCCTCCGGCACGGCGTGCCATAGGACGAGCTCGTCCATCACGCGCTCGAATTGCAGGCTTGCGGCCTGATGCATTCGCTCCGTGCTCCCTGGGCCGCGCCTGAAAGCAGGCCGATGCCCGGACTCGATCGTGGCCTTCGCTGTGAAGAACAGGCTCGCGCTATTGGCGGAGCCTCACATGCCGCTTCCATTGGCGGCCATAAGAGCAACATGCGGCGGTCGGGACATGCGCCGCCGCCGGCTGTGATCATCTCTTTAGCCGCTCGGGGGCCCGACCGGCAAGCCGTAATACGGGTGTCTAGCGCGTCCTGAGCGGATGCGCTGTCTGGTGCCAGGCCCAGGCAGTCCGGATCACCGTCTTTAGATCGGAATGGCGCGGCACGAAGTTCAGCACTTTTCGCGCGGCGGAGGCATCGGCGACCAGATAAGTGGGATCGCCGGCGCGACGCGGCTTCATGGTGTGCGGCACCTCGCGGCCGGTCTCCTGCCTGATGGCGTTCAGGATCTCGCGGACCGAAAAGCCGGAACCGGTGCCGAGATTGAAGCTGCCGCCGGCATGTCCCGTTTCCAGGAGCTTCAGTGCTGCGACATGCGCCGCAGCGAGGTCGGTGACGTGGATGTAGTCGCGGATCGCGGTGCCGTCGGGCGTGTCGTAATCGTCGCCGAACACGGCGAAGTCGACATGGCCCTGGAGCGCCATCATGGCGCGCGGAATGAGATGCGTTTCGTTGTCACGCAACTCGCCGATGCCGCCGGCCTGGTCGGCGCCGCTGGCGTTGAAATAGCGCAGGCAGAACGCGCCGAAGCCATAGGCTGCGCGATAATCGGCGAGCATGCGCTCGATCATCCATTTCGACGCGCCGTAGGGATTGATCGGTGCGCAGGGGAAGTCCTCCGGCAGCTCCTTGGAATCGGCGTTGCCGTAGACGGCGCCGGTCGAGGAGAACACGATGCGCTGGCAGCCTGCGTTGCGCATCGCCTGCAGCAGCGACAGCGTGCCCTGGACGTTGTTGATGTAGTATTTCTGCGGGTCGGTCATGGACTCGCCGACGAGGCTTGCCGCCGCGAAATGCATCACCGCCGTGACCTTGTGGTCGGCGAAGGCGCGCGCCAGCGCGGCGCCGTCGAGCAGGTCGCCCGTCACCAGCGGACCCGCGACGAAGCTGCGATGACCTGTCGAGAGATTGTCATAAACGACGGGCTGATAGCCGGCGGCAGACAGTGCGCGGCAGGCATGCGAGCCAATATAGCCCGCGCCCCCGGTGACGAGGACGGTCGGTCGGTCGGTCATGTCGTCTTCTACTCTTCTCTCAGCGATTGGAAGGCCGTTTGCGGCTGAAGAGAAGATAGAGCGCGCGAGGGTTGGTGGTCAAATAGCGCCAGAGCAGGCGGCGTGGCTCGAGCATTGTGCGCCAGGCCCATTCGAGCCCGATCTTCTGCATCCATTGCGGCGCGCGGGACCGGCTGCCCGATAAAAAGTTGAACAAGCCGCCGGATGTCTTGATAACGCCAACATTGGTCAGCAGCGGCGTGTATTGCTCGACGAATGCCTGCTCGTTGGGCACGCCGAGCGCGACCCAGAGGTAATCCGGCGCGAGCGCGTTGATCTCCTCGACTTTCGCGCGCAGGGCGTCGCCGCGCAGATAGCCGTGGCTGTACCCGACGATCTTGAGGTTTGGATACAGCTGCTGGACATTCGCGACCGCCGCGGCGTTCTCTTCCTCGCTGGCACCGAACATGTAGAAAGTGCGGCCGACGGCTTCGGCCTTGCGCGCGACCACGTGGAACAAATCGGTGGTGGCGACGCGCTCCGGCAGCGGAAACCAGGATTGCAGCTTTGACGCCGCGACCAGGGGCTGGCCATCGGCGTTGATGAGGTCGGCGCCGCGGAACAGGCGTTCGGTCTCCGGTTCGGTCGAGCAGCGCGCCAACACCTCGCCATTGGCCGAGGTCAGGTGCAGCGGACGGCCGATGCGATTGTCAGGATCGGTCGCCTCGATCATGAAATCGGCAGTTGCTTCCAGGTCGAGCGCGGCCATGCGAAGGCCGCCGATAGTGATCCGCGGCACGTCGGCGGTTGCGGCCCGGCCGTCCAGATTGACGCGGCGCTCAAGCATATTGTCTGCCTCGCTGGCGCGCTTGAGTTGCGGGGGTGAGCTCGTCGAGCACGACGCCGACGAGCTTGCGCTCGGCGCGGCCGAGCGTGTTCAGGATTTCTTCCAGGCCGTCGTTGATGTCGAGGCTGGTCGGCAGCACCGCCACCAGCGCGTCGGCGTCGTCGAGCAGCTTGCGGCTGGCCGCACCAAGCGGCGTCACGGGGCCGTCGAGGATCACGAGATCGTAGCCGCCGGCGGCGCGCGCCTGCTCGATGGCCTTGCGCATGGCTTCAGTCGCCTTGCCGGCATCGCCGTCGGCGGCCGGCAGCACCGAGATGCCGTTGACCGTCTTGATCTCGCGCGAGGCCTTGCTGCCGATCGAGAGCCAGCCGAGTCGGCTCGGCTCGCTCTTGCCGGGGCGGCTCACCTTGTTGGAGAGCGAGTGTGCCTGATGGTCGGCATCGATCATCAGCACGCGGGCGCCGTCGCGCGCGGCCGCGAGTGCGAAATTCAGCGCGGTCACGCTGCGCCCGGTGGTCTCGCCCGCGCCGACGAGCGCGATGACCGGCATGGCCTTGCCGCCGGCACGCCGGGCCACAGCAGTGCGCATGTCGCGCCAGGCGTTGAGCAGCGTCGTCAGCGGAAAGCCGGGGCGCAGCGTCGGCCAGCCAAGCCGGGTCAGATCGACACCGCCGCCGGTGGCGAGGATGGCGCCGAGCGTGTGAATGACGTCGGCCTCCTGGAGGCGCGCGATCAGCGGCTTTCCGATCAGCGTATTTTCGTCCATCTCCGGCTGCAGCGATGGCGCGGCGAGCTCCGGTAGAGATTGCGCAATTTCCGGAGCTCGCGGAGCCGGCTGCGGCTGGGCTACCTCCGGTGTCCGTGAAACCTCCGGCGCGCGCGGAGGCCGCTGTGCCGGCGTGCGCTCACGACGGGCCGGTGTGGGCGCTGCCGGCGCGGTCGCACCGGCGGACAGCAGCTCGGCCGCGACGAACCAGCTTGCAGCAGCGAGCGCGCCGAAGATGAAGCCGATCATGGCGAACATGCTCATCGCCGGCGGGAACGAGCGCCGCTGCGGCACGGTGGCTTCGCCGATGACGCGGGCCGCCGAGGTGTTCAGGGTCTCCTGCTCCTCGGTCTCGCGCGAGCGCTTGAGGAAGGATTGATAGACGTCGCGGCTGGCATCGGCCTCGCGTTCGAGCTCGCGCAGGCGCACGGCGGCCTGGCTCAGCTGGACGCTCTGCCGCTTCTGCGCTTCCAGCGCCCGGTTGAGCGAGGCTTCAAAGTCGCGGGCGCGCGTCAGATCGTTCTTGGCGGACTGCGCGAAGCGATCGATCTCTTCGTTGATGGTGCGCTTGAGATCCTCGACCTGCTTCTCGGTCTGGCGCAGCGCCGGATGCCGCGGGCCGAGCTCGCCGGCCTGCTCCGCATACTTCTTGCGCGCGTCGGCATATTGCGCGCGCAGGTTCGCGATGGTCGGCGATTGCAGCGCTTCCGAATTCGCGCCGGCATCGGCAGCGGTGCGCCGGCTCGCCTCGATCTGGTCGAGCCGCGCCTGTGCGTCCATCGTCGCCGCGCGGGCCGCGGAAAGCCGCTGGTTGCTGGCGGAGAGCTGCTGGTCGCTGATCAGCGCGTCCTGGGTGCCGACGAAATTGTTCTGGGCCTTGTAGGTGGCGAGCGCGGTCTCGGCACTGCGCAGCCGCTCGCGCAACTCCTTGAGGCGGCCGGAGAGATCGTTGGTGGCGCGCCGCGCGGCCGAAGCCTGCGAGTTGCGGGATTCGGCGAGGTAGGCATTTGTCAGCGTGTTGGCGAGCATCGCCGCTTTCGCCGGATCGGTCGACCAGACCTCGATGTCGACGATGAAGCTCTTCTCGGTCTTGCGGACCGTGATGTGCCTGTTCAGCGCGTCGAGCGCCGCGAGCTGCACTTCCTTCGTCTCCGCGGCGGAGGGCGCGCGGGGCTGAAGGCCGATCAGGCCGAGCAGCGACGACAGCAGGCTCCTGGCATCACCGCCGCCGCCGAATTCGGGATCCTTGTCCAGATTGGCCTGCTGGATCACCTGGAGCAGCACGCTGTTCGAGGTAATCAGGCGCGCCTGGCTCTCCACCACCATGGCCATGCCGGAGACGTCCTGGGCACGCGGCGTGAGCTCGCGATCGACGAGCTGAAGCTCGCGCGGGTCGACATAGAGCTGGGCGGTGGCGGTGTAGCGGGGCGTCACGCTCTTGCCCGCGGTGACGGCAAGCGTCGCGCCGAGGAGCGCGGCAGCGGCAATCGCGATCTTCCGCCGCCAGAGCAGATTGACGAGCTCCAGCACGTTGAAGCCGGCTTGAGACCTCTGCTGCGGGGCCTCCGGTCCGGCCCGATCTATCGGCTGGTTGTAGTCAAGCATAGTCCCCAGCTTTCATTCCAACGACCGCGGGCTGAGGGGTTACTCTTCGCTTTACGCCACGCACCCGGGATATAGGTGCCCAATCAACGCAACAGGGAAAATTAACCATACTCATTGAGGGACTATTCACCGAAATGGCAAACAAAGCGTTTAAGCGCATGCCACTCTTCGACGCGTCGCGGTGACGCTGAGGTCCCCAAGGAATTAACGGTTCGTTACCGCGCGCAGCGAGGCCGCCAGGCTTCGCTCGTCCTGCGATGGACCGCGCGCGTGTCATGATTGTCAGCGCTTCCGTAGGATGACGTGGTAATCGCCGCGGCGAACGTCGATCCTGTCCGGCAGCACGGCGTTCATCACGGCGGCGCCGGCATCGACCAGAGCGGCGAACAGCGGCTTGCGCCGGCGCATCTCGGGATAGCGCGGACTCTCGACCTCGCGGCGGTAGATCGTCTCGAGGCCGTTGGCCGCGGCGAATGCTTCGAGCCGCGGCAGCGTCACCAGCGGATGGAAGAAGGTCGGGAACGGCGGCTCGCCGGGCAGGCCGGCATCCTTGATGCCGCGGATATTCCGGTAGAACCAGACATGAAACCAGTGCGGCGAGTATTTGGTGACGACGCCCGACAGCGAGCGCGGATTGGGTGCGCCGATCAGGATCATTCCGCCGGGCTTGAGCGCGTCGCGGAAATTCAGGAGCGCGGCATCGACATGGGGCAGATGCTCGATCACGTTGTAGCAGATCACCAGATCGAAGGTTTCGCGTCCAAAGCTGTAAGTCTGCACGTCGCCGAGGATCGCCTCGTCCGCGTAGGTGTTGTTGCGGACCTGGTCCTCGTCGATGTCGACGACGGTGACCTTGCTGCGGTTGAGCAGTTCCGGTGGCAGGACGCTGCACGAGCCGCCGCCGGCCTCGTAGGTGGCGAGCTGGCCCTGCGGCAGCTCGCGGCGTAGCACGTCGTGGACGGCGAGCAGGCTGTCGCGGGCTTCGCCGGGGACCAGATCGTGCAGCGCCTGGGTGCGTGCACCGGCCGCTGGGATTTGAATCGCCGTGGCTGTCGCGAAATCGATCGAGGCTGGCTTGTTCATTTTTTCTGACCGCGCTTGTTCGACTCAAATTTACAGGAAAAATCTCGCATGCCCGAAGAGCAAATCCGATGCCGCGCCGCTTCACCGGTCGCGGTGCTTACGGTCGGGTTAATGCGGGCAGGCGTTAACTACGGCATTGTCCATGTTGCGCTGTCGTGCGCGTGATGGACTGCGAATTGCACTATCACGTATGCGGGGACTTGCAGGAGAAACGCGCAAAAGCGGTTAAGCGTATGAAGGGCGGGAGATCCGCGGCGTTGCGCCGTCGCGAGCCTCGGGCCCGCCGTTCATTTTGGGACTGATCTGTCCCGCGGCGATGTGCCGTCGCAGGACAGCGCCGATTACTGCGTGATTGACGCAGGGCTTTTTCAATACATATCGGACATCTAGGATGCCATGACGCTGATCCCGACAGACCTTTCCGCCAGCCGGATCTCGGATGCCGTGCGCGATCCCAACCGGGAGATCGCGGCGAGCTCCCGCGTCATCGACCTGTCGGTCGGCATCGTCGTCTGCATTCCCTGCTTCCGCCGCCCGCACCATCTGCGGCTGACACTGGACTCGCTCGTGAGCCAGCGCACCCCGCGCTCCTTCGCGGTGGTCATGGTCGAGAACGACGCGGCGGGGCGCGAAAGCGCGCCGGTTGCCGCGGAGTATCTGGCCGACGGCCGGCTCCAGGGCGTTTGCCTGGTCGAGAAGCGGCAGGGCAATTGCCAGGCGATCAACGCCGCCTTCGAGACGGCGCAGGCGCTGTTTCCCGCCGCGACCCGCTTCCTGATGATCGACGACGACGAGATCGCTTCGCCCGACTGGCTCGAGCTGATGGTTCGCACCGCGGAGGCGACCGGCGCCGACGTGGTCGGCGGGCCGGTGCTGCCGGTCTTCGACGACGACAGCAAGCCCTGGCTCGCACATCATCCCGCCTTCTGCCCCGCCTATGATTACAGCGGCGCGGTGCCGCTGATCTATGGCTGTGGCAACTGCCTGATCACGCGTGCGGCGTTCGAGCGGTTCGATCGTCCCGCGTTCGACCTGCGCTTCAATTTCCTCGGCGGCGGCGATTGCGATTTCTTCGTGCGGTGCCGCGATGCCGGCATGATCTTCCACTGGACGGCTGAGGCGGTCATCACCGAGACCGTGCCGCAAAGCCGCACCAGCCTCGGCTGGATCGCCAAGCGCGGCCTGCGTATTGGCGCTATCAATTATCGCGTGCAGTACAAGGCCGCACAGGGCGCGGGCGCGCGGGCGCGAGTGTTCGCGCAGATGCTCGGACGGCTGCCGCTGTCGCTGGCGCGTTCCGCTCGTCTTCTCGCGACATCGAAGGCCGTCGTCGCCATGCATCCCGCGCTGGTCGCGCTTGGCTCCATGCTCGCAGCATTCGGCTTCGCACCGAAGCCCTACGAAGCGTCGAAAATCGTATCTTGACGCGGGTTAGATGCCCAAACGGGCGAGGGCGACCCTGACCGCGGCGCGGGGCAGCGATTTGAGCGAGCGCCGGCCGACCATCCCGAGATAAGCCAAGGCGTCGCGATATCTGCCGAAGCGGACGGCCTGCATCGCCGAATAGGTGACGAGATGGACCTCGGCGGCCTGGCGCAGCCCGGCCGCCGTACCCTCGGGCAGTCTCGCCAGGATCAGCCCATCGTCGAACACCCGCGCGATCGCAGGGAAGAAGTCCTTCGGCGTCCGCACGGCCGCATTCATGGTGTTGGCGGTGTGCAGGCGATAGTCGAGCAGAAGCTTTGGTGCGAACTCGAACTCGCCGATGGCGGCGAGGCGGCACCAGCAATGCCAGTCCTCGCAATATCTGAGGGAAGGGTCGAAGCCGCCGATGGCGCGGAAGGCCTCCGCACGTGCGAGCGCGATGCCGCCATTGACGATGAAATTGCCGGCCGCGAGCCGCGCCAGCACGTCGCCGGACGGCTTGCGGCGTCCCTTCAGCAGGCCCCGCCGGCCGATCTGCCGTCCCTCGCTGTCGATCGTGTTGTAGTCGCCGTAGACGAGAACCGCGCGCGGAGCATTGCGGGCCGCCGCCAGCAGCGCCGCGACCGCACCGGGGCGCAGGCGGTCGTCGGCATCGAGGAAGAGCAGCCATTCGCCGCTCGCATATCGTGCGCCGAGATTGCGCGCGGCGGATACGCCGGCGGATTCGTTGGTCATCAGGCGCAGCCGCGGGTCACGAATGGCGCGGACGATGGCCGTGGTGGTGTCGCTCGAGCCGTCGTCGACGACGATCACTTCGGTGATCTCGCCTTGCGCCAGCGCGCTGGTGAGGGTTTCGCCGATATAGGCCGCAACGTTCTTGGCGGGAATGACGACGGACACCGATGTGGTTGAGCCGGCCGGCAGCGGGAGACGCGGCGCCGGAACGACGCGCGAGGTAGCCGGTAAATCGAGAACATCTTCGGCGGTGATCAGAGCCACGGCTCGCCTTTAGGGGTCTGTTAACCAGGGCGCATCTGCCGACTGGCATTGCGATCAATCGCAACATTGGCCCGCCGCGAATGATACTCGCATTACGGCCAAATCGTTGTCGCGAAGGCCTGCGTGTTTCTGGTTTCGTAGATTAGCGTTAAGCCGCGGGCATTAAGCCTGTCGCAAATTTGGAAGAGTGCGACAGCCGGTCCCATGCGAGAATGCCGACCTGTTTGCCGCGGATGGATCTAGTGCCCGCAAAGACGTTCGAACACGACCCCGATGCCATCGTCCTCAACCTCTTCTACGAGGACAAGGACGATCGCTGGTTTCCCGGCGACCGGCATCTGCGGCGCATGGCGCGCCGGATGCTGCTCGGTGAGCCGCGCATGAGCGGGCAGCTTCGCGTGTTCCTCAATCTCTGCGCAGGGCTCGACCGGCTCGGTATCCGCTACCGCGTCAACGATTACGGTTACATCGCGCAGCATCCCGACGAACTCGCCTGCATCATCGGCCGCACCTTCCTGCTCGACAAGTTCGCGTGGAAGAATCCGATCCTGCTCGGCGTTGCCGCCCACAATCATCCGCTGGACGATCCTGATCTGTTCAAGCGGCTGCCGGTGAAGAAGGTCGTGGTGCCCGGCCCTTGGTACGTCGACATGTACCGGCCGTACTGGCCCGACACGGAGGCCTGGCCGATCGGCATCGACACGGATCTCTGGGCGCCATCGGCGCCGTCGCAAAAGACCGTCGACGTCCTGATCTACGACAAGGTCCATTGGGACCGCGAGCGCTACGCGCCGGAGCTGATCGAGCCCGTCCGCGCCCGCCTCCTCAAGGAGGGCCGCTCGTTCACGGAATTGCGCTACGGCAGCTACAAGGAAGAAGACTATCAGGCCGCGCTGGCGCGCTCGCGCGCGATGATCTTCCTGTGCCAGAACGAGAGCCAGGGCATCGCCTATCAGCAGGCTCTGTCCTGCGGCGTGCCGGTGTTCGCCTGGGACCCCGGCGGCCCGTGGCGCGACCCGGATTATTATCCGCACCGCGTCCAGTTCGCGCCGGTGTCGTCGGTGCCGTATTGGGATGACCGCTGCGGCGCCAAGTTCATCGACATCGCGGGGTTCGAGGCGGGCTGGGATTGTTTCTGGGCCGGGTGCACCGCTGATGCGTTCGATCCGCGCGGCTTCGTGCTCGACAATCTCACGCTGGAGCAGCGGGCGCTGCAATATTACGAGATCGCGCGCAGCATCGTGGGGCCGCAGACGGCGTCGCGGGCCTCGGGCGTGCTGGTTGACGGATGCTTAACAGGGACGGGCTAACACTTCGAGTTTCCCCGGCTTCACCATTTGCCTCGAGCCATGGATCGCAGCGTCGCTGACATGACCGACGTGGAGACCCGAACGCTGGGCCACGTCCTGCACGATGGGCTCGCGGGGCTGAATGCCGCGCAGGCGGCGCGCTGTCTCGTCGCGGTTGCGGCGCTGCTGCTGGTGCTGATCACGCTCGATCCGTTTCCTGACCTTCGCAACGAGGATGTGACCACGGTCGTCGGCGGGCGCATGGCGCTCACCTATATCTCCTGGGGTCTGCTGGCTGCGGTCGCGATGCTGTTCGTCGCCGGCACCGATGCGCCTGCGCTGAAGAGCCTGGTGACGCCACTGCATCTTTGCCTGGTCGGCTGGCTGTTGATCAACATCGTCTTCTCCGAGAGTCGCGGCGTTTCGATCCAGCGCTTCGTGCTGGCGGTCAGCGTGACGTCGCTCGCCATGCTGTTGCCATTGCTGCCGCCGACACAGCGGACTTTCAACCTGTGCCTAGGCGGCGCCGCGCTCGTGCTGCTGGTGCTGTGCTATCTCGGCGTCTTCCTCGCGCCGCAATATTCGATGCACACCGCGCTCGATCTCACCGAGCCGCAGCTTGCCGGCGACTGGCGCGGCAGCTTCGGCCACAAGAACATCGCTTCGCCGGTGATGACCATCCTGGTCTATGTCGGTATTTATCTCTGCGGCGTCGGCTCGTTCGTGATGGGGCCCGCGATCGCCGCGCTTGCCGGCATCTTCCTGATCTTCACCGGCGGCAAGACATCGACGGTGCTGTGCCTTGCGATCTACGCGCTCGCCTCGCTGGTCTATGTCACGCCAGGCCTGTGGCTGAAGCGGCTCATCTGCTTCGTGCCGCTGATCGTGATGAACCTGCTGACGGTCGGCAGCGTCTTGAGCCCGGCACTCGGGGCGCTGACGCGGCTGCTTCCGCTCGATCCCACCTTCACCGGCCGTTCCGCGATCTGGGAATTCGCGCTCGCGGCCGTCGCCGAGAAGCCGATCATCGGTCACGGCTATGCGGCGTTCTGGGACGACGTGACCGCGCGGCAGACTGCCCAGGGGTCCGAATGGGCGACGTCCGCCGCGCACAGCCACAACAGCTATCTCGACCTCGCGGTCACCATCGGCTTGCCGGGGCTGTTGCTGGTGATTCTCGTCTTCGTGCTCGCACCGCTCGGCAATTTCCAGTCGGCCCAGGCTCACAACCATAGTCGCGCGCTGGCAAAATTGTTCCTCACCGTATGGCTGTTTGGCCTGTATTACGGCGCCACCGAGACCTTCCTGCTCGAACGGCAGAATCCGATCTGGTTCATGTTCGCGCTTGCAGTGGCTGGCCTGCATTTCCTCGCCAGGTTCCAATGCGTTGAACAGACGGAACCGGAGCGCTGACAGCTTGTCGCAGCCGAAGCGATAGTGATGTTGGCTTAACGATAAGCCGTTACGTCACTTGTGGTCTGCGACAAACATAATCTATCTGGAAACATTCAGTAATCGCATGTCCCGCGGATGACGTTTCTCAGCGTCGAGCAATCAGATGGTCTTGCGTCCAGCACGTCGGGAATCGCTGTCGATTTCGTGCGTGACTGGCGGCAGGCCGCATCGCGCCTGAGCGCGGGGCAGCGCACCGCATTCCAGCACGGTTACTGGCTCGGCGCATGGTACGAGGCGTTTCACGACTTTGCACCGCTGATCGCATTGATCTCCGATGCCGCGACCGGCAAGGACATCGCGGTGGTGCCGATGATCAGCCACATCAGGCGCGGCATCCGCATCGTCGAATTCGCCGATCTCGGCGTCTCCGACAACAACGCGCCGATCCTGGCGCTCGATGCCGCGTTGGACGCTGCGGCGACGGATGCGATCGGCAAGGCGCTGATCGACGCGGTGCGCGCCTTGCCCGACCGCTTCGATCTGCTGCGGCTGAAGAAGATGCCGGCCCATGTCGGTGGCAAGCCGAACCCACTGGTGTCGCTCGGACGGATCGGATCCTGCTCGCTCAACGGCAATCTCGTGCTGACGGGCGACGACTATGAGGCCTACCGGGCCTCGATCAAGCGCATGCAGATGCCGCGCTGCTGGCGGGTCTTCAGCCGTCATGCCGGCGCGCGGCTCGAGATCGCGGCGGATGTCGCGCGTGCGCGCGAGCTGCTGGACGTGATGGATGTCCAGCAGCAGGCCCGCATGCGAAAGCTCGGCTCGCGCTTCGTCCTCAACGACGACGCTCATGCCCGATTCTATCGCGAGGTCGCCCGTCAGGGTATCGCGGAGGGCTATGCCGTCATCTCGGCGCTGGTCTGCGACGAGGCCGTCGTCGCCACCACGTTCGGCGTCAGGTCTGGTGCGAGCTATTTCCTCCTGCGCATCAGCCACGCCGGCGATTCATGGTCGAACTGCTCGCCGGGGCTGCTCGTCACCGAACGGACCATGGCGGCGCTGCATGCAGAGGGCGTGCGCCGTTTCGATCTCAGCATCGGCAACCAGGACTACAAGCGCCGCTTCGGCGCCGCGAAGGTCGCATTGACCGATGTCAGCATCGCACTGTCCTGGCGCGGCGCTCCCTATGCATGGCGCGACCATACCGCGCAGAACCTGCGTCGCTATCCCAGGCTCGCCGCCTTCGCCAGCCGGGCGATACGCAAGATGCGGTGACGGAGGCCGCCCGCACCCGCGTCATCTCGAAAGGCCGGCACTGAAGGCGTCCAGCAGCGCGCGACCCTGCGGCCAGTCGCCGAGCCCGCTCGACGCATTGATGTGGCCAAGGGCGCCCAGCACGATCAGACCGGACTTCCAGGCACGCGCCCGCTGCTGCGTCTTATCGAGCCTGCCAAAGGGATCGTCGGTGCTGGCGATGATGAGCGAGGGGAAGCGCAGCGTACGGTCCGGTACCGGCTTGAACGCAGCCGCCTCCGCGGGAAAATTGGCGCCATCGGGATCGGGCACCGCGACCAGAAAAGCACCCGCGATCGTGGATGGGAAGCGCGTGGCCCAGTGCGCCACCAGCAGGCAAGCGAGGCTGTGTGCGACCAGCACCGGCGGCTTCGCGCAGCGCCCGACCACCTGTTCCAGGGATTGCTCCCAATCGGCGAGCTCCGGCCGGTCCCAGCTCGCCGGCTGAAACCGCGTGAAACGTGTATCGTTGCGCTCCCGGAGTGTCTGCCAATGAGTCTCTGCGGAGCCGCCGAGGCCGGGCAAGGTGATGATGTCGTGCATGATCGTCCCGTGATATCTGAGATGCACGTGCAGTGTGGCCGGTCTTGGTGCTGCGTCACATGGCAAGTCATCGGCGAAGGAGATCATCTGCCGATGATCTCAAGGTGGAATGGAGAATTGTCTTGGATCGCTTCGGAAGCATTGACACCAAGGATCTGAAGATCCTGGAGGCATTGCAGGCCAATGCGCGCGTGCCGCTGTCCGAGCTCGGCCGTTCCGTCGGGCTGTCTCAGCCGGCCATCTCCGAGCGCGTGAAGCGGCTCGAGGAAGCCGGGATTATCGAAGGCTACGGCGCCCGCATCAATCCGCGCGCGCTAGGGCTCGGCCTGATGGCGCTGGTCCGCCTGCGCACCTCGCATGAGCACATCAAGACCTGCCTCAAACGGTTCAGCGAGATTCCGCACATCGTCGAAGTCCATCGCGTGACCGGCGATGATTGCTTCGTGCTCAAGGTGCTGGTTCCGGCGCCGGAAGATCTGGAGACGATCGTGGATCGTATCGCCGGCTTCGGCGCTGTGACGACCTCGCTCGTGCTGCGGAGCGAGCCGGCGCGACCGATCGGTAAAGACCTCATCAGGAAGAAGACCGAACGCGGTTGAGGCGTGGCCCGCGCGATCGACATGTCACCGGGCTGTCACAAAGCCTTCGATTGCGCCGAGCTTCGATGATCGCGCGCTTTGTGCTATCGTCGCCTCCGCTTTCCGGAGGCGACATGGAAGATCGTTCGGCAAAATATCGCGCATTCTATGCGCAGTTGATCTGCGCCGCAGCCAAGACGACGGATCCCCGTATCGAACAGGCCTTTCGCACGGTCAGGCGCGAACCCTTCGTTGGGCCCGGACCGTGGTCGATCTCCGTCGGTGGTCATCCCTATGTCGTGACGCCCGACGATGACCCCGCCTTCCTCTATCAAAACACGCTTCTGGCGCTGGATCCGGCGCGCGGCCTCAATATCGGGATGCCGGGCGCGCACGCCTATTGGCTCAGCGGCTGCGGCGTGCGGGAAGGCGAGACGGTGATCCAGATCGGTGCCGGCAGCGGCTACTACACGGCCATTCTGGCCGAGCTCACGGGACCTTCGGGCCGTGTCCATGCCTATGAGATCGACGAACGCCTGGCGGCACTCGCGCGCGAAAATCTGAAGCACATCCCGCATGTCGAGCTGGAAGATCGCTCGGGCATCGCGTCCGATTTACCGGGAGCGGATGTGATCTACGTCTGTGCGGGCGCGGCGCAGCCGGCCACGGAATGGCTCGATGCGCTGCGGCCCGGCGGCCGGCTGGTGTTTCCGTTGGCGCCGGAGGGCATGCTCGGTGGCATGTTGATGATCACGCGCCCGGACGAGGGCGCGGTCTGGCCGGCGAAATTCCTGAGTCGAGCCCAGTTCATCGGCTGCGCGGGACTGCAGGACGCAGATGCCGGCCGGCGATTGGCCGAGGCGTTCGCCAAAGGATGGGAGAGCGTGCAGTCGCTGCGCAGAGAGGGCGCTCCGGACGAGATGTGCTGGTTTGCCGGTGAGGGCTGGTGGCTTTCGACGGCTGCGGCACCCGTCCAGACGAATTCAATCAAGCCGCACGCCGACCTCACGCAGGCGTGACTGATCGCTCGCGCCTTACGATTTCGCGCACCCGGCGCAATGCAGCCGGCCGCGCGAGGCGCGGAACAGGCTGCGGCAATACCAGCGCCGCGCCAATGCTTGCGCAGGCCTGCGGATCATCTGCGCGATCAACAAGAGTTCGAAAGCCATTCGTATCGCTTTTGGTCAAATATCCCGACCACGTAGATGGGGCGGCATTCCCGAATGAGAACGCCGCCCCCGTCGCATCAGCCATGCGGTCGTTCGCCAAGCCTAACTGCGAGGCTCAGCCGTGAAGTTTCCTGGCGGTCTCCGCGATCTGGCGGCCCTGATAGCGCGCGCCGGCGAGCTCGTTGGCGCTGGGCTGGCGGCTGCCGTCGCCGCCGGTGATCGTGGTGGCGCCGTAGGGGGCGCCACCGGTGACCTCGTCGAGCTTCATCTGGCCGGCGAAGCCGTAGTTCAGACCGACCACGACCATGCCGAAATGCAGCAAATTGGTGATGATCGAGAACAGCGTCGTCTCCTGGCCGCCATGCTGGGTCGCGCTCGCGGTGAAGGCGCCGCCGACCTTGCCGTGCAGCGCGCCCTTGGCCCAGAGCCCGCCGGCCTGGTCCAAAAAGTTCGCCATCTGCGAGGCCATGCGGCCGAAGCGGGTGCCGGTGCCGACGATGATTGCGTCGTAATTGACGAGGTCCTCAATCTTGGCGACGGGTGCTGCCTGATCGACCTTGTAATAGGACGCCTTGGCGACTTCGGCCGGCACCAGCTCGGGCACGCGCTTGATGTCGACGGTGGCGCCGGCCTCGCGCGCGCCTTCGGCAACAGCGTTGGCCATCGCTTCGATGTGGCCATAGGCGGAATAATAGAGGACGAGAACTTTGGTCATGGTGGTCTCCGTTGGGATCGATGTTGACTGTTTGTGGGGGACGTCATGCCCGGGCAGAAGCGCGAAGCGCGTCTTCGCGCTAGATGTCCCGGGCATCCACGTTCTTGTGCGCCCATGGTGGGGCGTGGATGGCCGGGACAAGCCCGGCCATGACGAAGCGCGTTGTTAAGCCGCGTCGACGAGCACGAGCTCGGAGTCTTCGAGCGCCGTGATCTTCAGCTTGTCCTCGTCGCGGATCGCGGCGCCGTCGCGGGCGTTGACGCGCACGCCGTTGATTTCGACCGCGCCTGCCGCCGGCACGAGATAGAGATGCCGCGACCTCTCGGGCTCATACTCCGCGCTCTCGCCGGCCTTCAGCGTGGTGGCGAGCACCCGTGCATCGGCGCGGATCGGCAGCGCATCGGTGTCACCTTCGATCCCGCTGGCGATGGTGACGAGCTTGCCGGTGCGGTCCGCCTTCGGAAACGGCTTCGAGCCCCAGGTCGGCTGGCCGCCACGCGCGGTCGGTTCGATCCAGATCTGGAAGATCCGGGTCTTGGTCGGCTCGAGATTGTATTCGGAGTGGCGAACACCGCTGCCGGCGCTCATCACCTGCACGTCGCCCGCTTCGGTGCGGCCCTCGTTGCCGAGGCTGTCCTGATGGGTGATCGCGCCCTCGCGCACATAGGTGATGATTTCCATGTTGGCGTGAGGATGGGCGGGAAAGCCGGTGTTCGGCGCGATCTCGTCGTCGTTCCACACCCGCAAGGCGCCGTGGCCCATGTTGTTCGGATCGTAGTGGCTGGCGAAGGAGAAATGGTGCTTGGCCTTGAGCCAGCCGTGATCGGCGCCGCCGAGCTTTGCGAAAGGTCTGAGTTCGATCATCTGCGTAATTCCTTTGTGTGATCCTTTGGGTTGAACGGCTGCCGCCTTGATCAGGCGCCGAACCCGCCGTCGACGTTGAGCACCGTGCCGGTGACGAAGGAGGCTTCCGGGCTTGCGAGGAACACGACGCCGGCGGCGACTTCCTCGGGGCGGCCGAAGCGCTGCAGCGCGTGCTGCTTGCGCTGCGTCTCGGCGAACTCGCCGCCGTCCTTCGGGTTCATGTCGGTGTCGATCGAGCCGGGCTGCACCACGTTGACGGTGATGCCGCGCGGGCCGAGGTCGCGTGCCGCGCCCTTGGTGTAGCCGACGACGGCCGCCTTGGTGGCGACGTAGTCGGCAAGCCCCGGGAACGAGGCGCGGTCGGCGAGCATGGAGCCGACGGTGACGATGCGGCCGCCTTCGCCCATCAATTGCGAAGCAGCGCGGATCGCCGCGATCACGCCGTGTACGTTGATGGAATCCTGCCGTTCAAGCGCGGCCGTGTCAGCCTTCGCATCGTCGATCGCGCCGCCGGCGGCAACGCCGGCATTGTTGACGAGGATGTCGAGATGGCCGAATTCCCTGGCGACGTCATTGACGAGCTGCGTCACGTCCTTGGCCGAGGCCTGATCGGCCTTGAAAGCGCGGGCCTTGACGCCGCGGGCCTTGAGCTCGGTAACGACCGCCTCGGCCTTTTCGGGCGAGGCGACATAGCTGATGGCGACATCCGCACCTTCATCGGCGAGAGCGCGGGCCGAGGCCGCGCCGATGCCGCGCGAGCCGCCGGTGACGAGGGCAACCTTGCCTGAGAGCTTCTTGGTCATTGGATTTCTCCATTTCCTGAATGTCTGATGCCCCTTGGATAAGCCTCCGCCTGTGGTATAGAAATAGAAACTGTTGAAACGCATTGTTTCCCAGAATACCCCAATTGGACCGGCGCACATGGCAAAACTTCCCGATTTCGAGGCGCTCGCGATTTTCGCAAAAGTCGTGGAATTACGGTCGTTTGCAGGGGCCGCGAGCGAGCTCGCGATGTCCAAGGCAACGGTGTCCAAGGCGGTCACGCGACTGGAGGAACGGCTCGGTGCCCGGCTGTTCAACCGCACCTCGCGGCGGCTGGCGCTGACCGATGCCGGGCACAAGCTCGCCGAACGCGCCACGCGTCTGCTCGTCGACGGCGAGGCGGCCGAGAACGAGGCGCTGGCGCAATCGGTGGCGCCGCGCGGCCTGGTCCGGCTCGCCGTGCCCATGACGTTCGGGATCAAGGCGGTGGCGCCGCTGCTGCCGGAGTTCTTCGAAACCTATCCGGAGGTCTCGGTCGATCTGCATCTGAGCGATGCGACCATCGATCTGATCGGCGAGGGTTTTGACATGGCGGTGCGGATCGCGCGGCTGCCGGACTCCTCGCTGATCGCGCGGCGGCTTTTCACCATGCCGCGCTTCACGGTGGCCGCGCCGTCCTATCTGAAGCGCCATGGACGGCCCACGCATCCGATGCATCTCGCCGAACACAAATGCTTCAGCTACGCCTATCTCTCGACGCCCAATGTCTGGAACTACACCAATTCGGCAGGCGAGCAGGCGAGCGTCCGTCCGGGCGGACAGCTTCGCGTCAACAACGGTGAAGCCGTGATGCCGGCGCTGATCGCCGGTCTCGGCATCGCCGAGCTGCCCGAGTTCATCGTCGGCGAGGCGATTTCGTCCGGCGAGGTTGAGGTGATCCTGAAAGACTGGAAGCAGGCCGAAGGCGCCGTGCATCTGGTGACGCCACCCGGCGGCCCGCGCCCCGCACGCGTCGAGGCGCTCGGCGATTTTCTCGCGGCGAAGCTGCCAGGCACGTGCAAGCGGCGGCCGAAGAAGGGTGTCAACAAAGCGGGGTAGATCCCTTGGTGGGCACGGCGCGTTGCGCCTTTGCCCACCCTACGTGATCTCGCTAGTCTATCCTGCAAACGGCTATCGTAGGGTGGGCAAAGCGAAGCGTGCCCACGCCTTTGCCTGATGGGATCGCAGATGTCTCGATATCGGCGCACACAAGGCAGCACATTCTTCTTTACGGTCGTGCTCGCCGATCGTTCAAGCACTCTGCTCGCGGATCATGTTGATCGCCTAAGACGAATTTACCAAACCGTTCAGCAGCGCCGACCGTTCGAGACCGTCGCGATCTGTATCCTGCCCGACCATCTCCATGCCATTTGGTCGCTCCCGGAGAATGATTCCGACTTTTCGTCGCGTTGGAATTTGATCAAGGGCGGTTTCTCGCGAGGATTGGAAGCGCAGGAGCGCTCGGCAAGCAAGTCACTCAAGCGCGAGAAGGGAATTTGGCAGCGCCGCTACTGGGAGCATGCGATTCGAGACGACGCGGACTTGGAGCGCCACGTCGATTACATCCACTTCAATCCAGTGAAGCATGGCCTCGTCACGCGTGTGCGCGATTGGTCGCTCAGCAGCTTCCATCGCTACGTCGACCAAGGCACTCTCCCCGTGGATTGGGGAGGGGATATGCGGGATATCGCGGGGCAGTTCGGAGAATGATGGTGGGCACGGCGCGCGAAGAGCGCGCCTTTGCCCACCCTACGAGATCTCGCTCGTCGATCCTCCGCACAACTATCGTAGGGTGGGCAAAGCGAAGCGTGCCCACCATTTCAGATTACGACTTCCGATCACGACACCTTCACGCCGTCGATTGCGACAATGCGCAAGGCTGGCTTCAGCGTCCCTTCCAGCTGCGTCTTCAATTCGTGCACACGTGGGTCGTTCGAGCGTGCCGCGCAGGCGGCGTATTGATGGACCGATTGCGCCAGCGCGCGCCGCGCTTCCGGCGTTCGCGTCAATTCGGGCTTTGAAAGCCGCAAGACGATCGCTGCGAGATTCACCAGCATCTCGTCCAGGGCGACGTCGATGGTCGCAAGATTCCGCATCACCCACTCCCTCAAGAGGGCAACAGCGGGTTCAGGGAAGCGTTCCGGGCCGGGCCGAACATGGTCAATACTTCGTAAACGCCTTGTTCTTGCCGCTCGGCCGGTTAGGCTGCCAGCGAAACAAAGAAAATCGGGGGCGAGGGGACTATGATGGATCGACGCGATCTCTTGCGCGCGGCTGCGGCATTGCCGTTGTTGCGGGCTGCTTTACCTGACAAGGCCTTCGCGCAAGCCTATCCGGTGCGCAACATCACCATGATCGTGCCGTTTCCGGCGGGCGGTCAGGCCGATCTTGCCGCGCGTCCGGTCGCGATGGCGCTGGAGCGGGTCCTCGGCAAGCCCGTCATTGTCGACAACCGCGCCGGTGGCGGCGGCGGATCGGTCGGCAATGCTGCGGCGGCGCGCGCGGAGCCCGACGGCTACACGCTGCTGATGACGCTGTCCTCGCTCGCGGTGCTCCCCGAGGCCGATCGCCTGTTCGACCGACCCGTTGCGTACGAAGTCTCGCAGTTCATGCCGATCGCGCGCGTCCTCGCCGATCCCACGCTGCTCGCGGTGCCGGCCTCGGCGCCGTGGAAGACGGCGCAGGATTTTGTCGAGGATGCGAAGAAGCGGCCGGGCCAAATCACTTACGGCTCGTCCGGTCCTTACGGGACGCTGCATGTCGCGATGGAGATGTTCGCGAGCAGCGCCGAGATCAAGTTGCTGCATGTTCCGTTCCGCGGCGCGGGCCCGGCGCTGACCGCGCTGCTCAGCGGCACCGTGCAGGCGATAGCAGCCGCGCCCGGCACCCTGAAGCCGCAGGTCGACGACGGCAAGCTGCGCGTGCTCGGCAATTGCGGCGCACAGCGCATCGCGAGCTTCCCCGACGTTCCGACCTTTCAGGAGCTCGGCTACAAGGACGTCGAGATGTACATCTGGGCCGGGCTCTTTGCACAGAGCGCTCTTCCTGCGCCGGTCGCGAGCCGCCTGCGCGAAGCGATGGCGAAGGTGATGACGAGTCCGGATGTGCTCAGGAGCTTCGAGGCCTCGGGCAGTCTGGCCGCCTATCAGGACGCGCCGGCATTCTCGCAATTCGTGGCGACGGACAGCGCGCGGCTGATCGCGGCGGTGAAGAAGATCGGCAAGGTGGAATAGGTTCCCGCCGCATTTTCACATTTTTTTGTTGGTTCAGAACCTGACCGCGTCTCATTGATTGAAGACAAATCAAGGAAAGCGAGAAGGATCGGGACATGCGAACAGAGCGAATTGCGATGGGTCTGGCGCTTGCAGTCAGCGGCATCGTCGCGCAGGGCGCGGCATCAGCCCAGGACTATCGCGGCACAATGGAACAGCAGATGGCGTGCACGCCGGATGTCTGGCGCCTGTGCAGCGACCAGATTCCGGACACGAACCGCATTGTGACCTGCCTGCAGCAGAACACGCCGCAGCTTTCGAGCGCATGCCGGGCGGTGTTCCAGTCGAACAACCAGGCCCAGCCGCAGCAGCCGGTCCCGCGCGGCCGGGCTGTGCCGCCGCCGCGCTACAACAATGCGCCGCCGCCTGTCGCCGCGCCACCACGTCCCTATGATGATGACAACGACTAGAGCATGATCCGGAAAAGTGTGATGCGATTTTCCGAAAAGGTCATGCTCAAGTCATGACCTGAAGCGACCGCCTCACTCCCGACTCGTTTAGCGATCCCGCTTGCTGTTCGGCTCGGGTCGCTGCCGGAGTGCTGTCCGCAAGAGGGCACCGAAGAGCAATGCTGCGACCGGCCAATGGAACCAGATCTTGTGCATG
Organism: Bradyrhizobium sp. 956_D2_N1_4; assembly: GCF_052076025.1. Lineage (NCBI taxonomy): Bacteria > Pseudomonadati > Pseudomonadota > Alphaproteobacteria > Hyphomicrobiales > Nitrobacteraceae > Bradyrhizobium > Bradyrhizobium sp. 956_D2_N1_4. Next base: position 9,114,711 of record NZ_CP197237.1, read on the forward strand.
CCGGTGAAAACGTTGATCAGAATCAGAAAGCCCGAAACCGTGAGGGCCACTGCAACCGGGCGGGGCAGCTTCGCCAGCCAATCCGAGACGAAGCCCATCCAGGTGGATGGCTCGTGCCTGCTGTCAATCCATCGCGCGCCAGTTTCCGAATCTGCAACAGCCCGCCCCTGGGGAGGGAGGCTTTCGTCAACCGGGAAGCTCCGTCGCCCAGCGCTTTGGCCGCTCATGGCCACGCGATAGCTGGTCATGGGAGCAACGTTCTTCATTGGTCGCTGGCCGAGACAGTCGAAGCCAACGGACAATTTGTTGTGCACCTGATCGTAGACGGAGCTTGAGATCACAACGCCGCCGGGTTCGGCGAGCTCTTGCAGCCGCGACGCGATATTGACTCCGTCGCCATAGATGTCGGACCCGTCCACCATCACATCGCCGAGGTTAATGCCGATGCGAAACCGCATCGGGTTCGCGTGAGGTGGGTCCGAATCCTGGTTGGAAATTTCCTGCTGAATTTCGACCGCACATTGCACGGCCTCGACGACGCTGGCGAACTCGGCGATCACAGCATCGCCCCAGGTATTCACGATCCGGCCGTCATGACGCTCCACCAGTCCCGCAAAGGCAGTGCGGTAGCGGCGCAGCGTCTCCAACGTTCCGGTCTCGTCTGCCTCCATGAGGCGAGAATAGCCCTGCACGTCAGCGCACAGGACGGTGGTCAATCGTCGTTTCACCTTGTCGTCGGTCATGGTCCATATGGTAGCCTCCCTGACCGGCAATTGCATCAGGCATCGCATCTGGCCCCATCGCGGCTCAACGACCGGTCGTCCAGTCCCGAAACCGTCATACTCGTGCAACGAATGCAGCCAGCCAGGTGCCAAAACCGACCTGGCGTGAGGTCGCCCTCCGCGCCGTGGTTCACGAGGACAGGCCGGAGCCGCCTTAAGGCCTGTGCTCGCAGACGTCGACCCATTCGGCCGCGGTGAGCTCCGCCATCCGCTCGGGCGTGATGCGCACGGCGCTGTGGGTCGAGCCTGCGGCCGGCACCACCACGTCGAACGCCTTCAGCGACACATCGCAATAAATCGGCAGCGGTGACTTCAGTCCGAACGGGCAGACGCCGCCGACCTCGTGGCCGGTGATCTCGGCAACCTCCTCCAGCCCCAGCATCTTCGGCTTGCCGCCGAACGCAGCCTTGACCTTCTTGTTGTCCATGCGCGAGGTGCCGGCGGCAACGATCAGGATCACACGCTCGCCGATGCGCAACGACAGGGTCTTGGCGATCCGGCCGGGCTCGACGCCATAGGCTTCGGCGGCCAGCGGCACCGTGGCCGAGCTGATCGGGGATTCGATGACGGAGATGTCGGGGGCTTTCTCGGCGAAGAAGGCGCGAACGGATTGAAGGCTCATTCCAAACAGCTCATTCCAGACTCATGGGCGGGCGGCGATGCTTAGGCGACCGTTGGCAGTTCCGAGAGCGCGCGGACACGATGATCCGGCGCGAACCCTAGCTCGTCCATCTGGGTCCGGATCGCCTTATACATCGTCAGCGGTGCCACGAGTTCGTTCTCGACGCAAGCCAGCGCCATCGCCTCGGGCGTCACACGTTCGATCCAGGCGACGTTCAGTCCGAACGACTTCGCGCCCGCGATATCCCAGGGATTGGACGAGACGAACAGAACCTCATCCGGCCTGGTGCCGAACACCTCGCCGATCAGCGTGTAGGCCTCTGGAGACGGCTTGAAGACCTTCTTCGCATCCACGCTGATGGTGGCATCGAGCAGACGGTCGAGCCCGGAATTGCGCACGAGCGCATTCAGCATGTCCGGACTGCCATTCGAGAGGATGGCGAGTTTTCGCGGCTTCAGCGCCGCAAGCGCGGCGGCTGCATCCGGATAGAGATCGAGATCCAGATATTTCTCGATCACCCGCTCGAACGCTTCGCCTTCATAGGCGAGGCCGAGCAGGCGCAGCGTATAGGCGAGCGAGTCGCGCGTGACGGCGGCAAAATCCTGGTAGCGCCGCATCAGCGAGCGCAACCAGGTGTATTCGAGCTGCTTGATCCGCCAGACCTGCGTGATGATCTCGCCATAGCCCGGAAAAGCATCCTCGGTGATCTCTGCGACGGACTGGATGTCGTAGAGCGTTCCGTAAGCGTCGAAGACGACGGCCTTGATGCTCATGGCTCGCTCCTTTGGGACTTTGCGGTGGCGCACGGACAATACCGAAACGGCCCGGTACTCGACAAGGTCGGAACCTTCTTCAAACAATCGTCACCCCGTCGACCTCGCGCAGCAGATTGACACTGCCGCCGGCAGGCGTTTAATTCAGGGTACGGGGATTTGCGATCTCCCCGCGAGGCGACATGCCCAAGTATCGCGTCCTGGTCACCAAGGACGCCGCATGTCTTCTTTCATCTCGATCTCATCAGAGAAATTGTCCCGTCAATTGGTGCCGCCAGCGCGCCGACCCTCGTCGATGTCCGTATCGACAAGGACCGCGCGGTCTATTTGCGCACTCGACAAGACGGCGAGCACCAAGAGCTAGCGAGCACACGGGGCAAGTCGGGGACGACGATGACGTGGAGGGCTCCATGACGACGAATACCGACCGCCGAGACTTCATCAGGTGCGTGGGGGCCGCCGCGGCATCGACCGCAATACTCGCGGGGACGCAAGCCCTTGCGCAAGCCAATCAGCCAACAGGAGCCAGGCCAATGACATACCAGCCCAAGCCGATGCCGTTCGATCCGAAATCCATTGCCGGCATCTCGGAGAAGGTGCTCGTCAGCCACTACGAGAACAACTATGTCGGTGCCGTAAAGCGACTCAACGCGATCGGAACGCAACTCGCCGAGCTCGACTTCGCGAAAGCTCCGAACTTCGTCATCAACGGCCTGAAGCGCGAGGAACTCGTCGCGTCAAACTCGATGATCCTCCACGAAATCTATTTCGACGGGCTCGGCGGTGCCGGCAAGCCGAGCACACCACTTGCCGACGCGATCGCGCGCGATTTCGGCAGCATGGAGCGGTGGCGCGCGGAGTTCTCCGCCATGGGCAAGGCCGAAGGCGGCGGCTCCGGCTGGGTGATTCTTTCTTACTCGCCGCGCGACAAGCGGCTGGTCAATCAGTGGGCCGCCGACCACACGACGACGCTGGCCGGCGGACGCCCAGTACTGGTGCTCGACATGTATGAGCACGCTTATCACATGGATTATGGCGCGGCGGCCGCGAAGTATGTCGACATCTACATGGAAGCGATCAAATGGGACAACGCTGCAACACTGTACGATCAATACAGGCGGGAAGCTTAGACGTCGTGCAAAAAACGAGCGTAGCGCTCTTAGGGGCGGCGTTGTTCCTATTGTTGGTTGAAGGAAACGCGATGGCAGAAACTGTAAATTTTGACAACGCAGCAACCGGCGCAGCGCCCGAAGGCTGGACGCTGACGATGACGGGTCGTGGCCAGCCCAAATGGACGGTCGAGGTGGAGTCGACGGCGCCAAGCAAGCCGAACGTCCTGAAACAATCCGGTCAGGCGACGTTTCCAGTGGCGCTCAGGAGCGGCACCAGCATCCTGGACGGGTTCGTCGAGGTCAAGTTCAAGGCGATCGCAGGCTCCGAGGATCGTGCGGCCGGTATTGTCTGGCGCGCAAAGGATGCCGACAATTACTATGTCGTGCGGGCCAACGCGCTTGAAGACAATGTTGTGCTCTACAAGACGATCAAGGGTGTTCGCAGCGCGCTCGATATTGTCGGCCGGAAAGGCGGCTATGGCGTCAAGGTATCGGTGCCGTCAGGTCAATGGCATTCCCTACGTTGCGAATTCGCGGGAAAGCTATTCAAGGTGACGTATGACGGCAAGCCGATGTTCGAGGTCGAGGACGAATCGATCAGGGACGCCGGCATGATCGGCTTGTGGACCAAGGCCGACAGTGTCACCGTATTCGACGACCTGACATACGGTGCGCTGAACTAGGTTAACATCGGCGTCGACCCTCTCACGTCGGAGAAACCATGCTCGCTCGAACCCTGCTTGCGGCCACCGTCCTGTTGATGCTCGCGCACCCGGCAATGGCGCAGGAGCCGCTCGCGACCTACAAATCCCTGAGTCCCGAGCTGGCGCTTGATCTGGCCCGGGCATCGCTTGGTGATTGCCGATCACGCGGGTACCAGGTCGCCGTCGCGGTCGTCGATCGCTTCGGGGGGACACAGGTGATCCTTCGTGACAGGTTCGCAGGTGCTCACACCGTTTCAACGGCCTCGGGCAAGGCGTGGACCGCAGCAACATTCCGTACCAGCACCACCGAACTGAATGCCGTCAGCCAACCTGGCATGCTGCAGGCCGGTATCCGCAATCTCCCCGGCACGGTCATTATAGGTGGCGGATTGATTGTCGAAGCGGGCGGTTCACTGGTCGGAGCCGTCGGTGTGTCTGGGGCGCCCGGCGGTGATGCTGACGAAGCCTGCGCCAGGGCCGGAATCGACGCTATACGCGACAAGCTGGAGTTTTAGGGCCGCCTTGCCCGCCTCAGCGAGGCCTTGAGCGCCTGAGCGTGAGGGCTTCGGCAACCGGTCGAAGCCCTCAATGCGCCGTGGCGATGAGTACGCGGCTAGATCCCCAGCAGCCTGCGCGCGTTGGCCTTCAGTACCTTCGGCCGGATCTCGTCGCGGATCTCGATCTTGGCGAAGTCCGACAGCCAGCGGTCCGGCGTGATCACCGGCCAGTCCGAGCCGAACAGCATCTTGTCCTGAAGGATCGAGTTGATGTAGCGCACCAGGATCGGCGGGAAATACTTTGGCGACCAGCCCGAGAGGTCGATGTAGACGTTCGGCTTGTGGGTCGCGACCGACAGCGCTTCCTCCTGCCAGGGGAAGGAGGGATGGGCGAGGATGATCTTGAGGTCGGGGAAATCTGCCGCGACGTCGTCCATGTACATCGGGTTCGAATATTTCAGCCGCATGCCCATCCCGCCGGGCATGCCCGAGCCGACGCCGGTCTGGCCGGTGTGGAATAGCGCGATCGCGCCGCCATTGTTGATCTCTTCGTAGAGCGGATAGGCCATGCGGTCGTTGGCGTAGAAGCCCTGCATGGTCGGATGGAATTTGAAGCCGCGCACGCCGTATTCCTCGATCAGCTTGCGCGCCTCGCGCACACCGAGCTTGCCCTTGTGCGGGTCGATCGAGACGAAGGGAATGAGGACGTCGAGATGGTCGGAGGCGATCTCCAGCATCTCCTCATTTTTGTAGCGGCGGAAGCCGGTCTCGCGCTCGGCATCGACCGGAAAGATCACCGCGGCGATGTTCTTGGAGCGGTAGTAGGCCGCGGTCTCCGGCACGGTCGGCGGATGCTTGTGCGGCGACTTGAAGTAGTCCGCCATCTGCGCCTGGAAATCGTCATAGCCGTCGTCGGGATGGGTGCCGCAGGGCTCCTCGGCGTGGGTGTGGATGTCGATGGCGACGACATCGTCGATGTTGGGCAGCTTCAGCTTCGGCATTGGTTTCCTCCCGACGGGTTGACGAATTGATTATATGATATAACGAATTTGGCAAGGCACGTCGTCGAAGCGAAGCCCCAAGTCGACAAATGCGTAGATCGGGCCGATCCGGCCGTTTCTACTTTGCTTTCTACTTTGCATGGGGTTGTTTTCCAGAATTTGCTGGCCCGGAACCGGGCAGTTAACATTGACATCCGGTCCTCCCATGCCTTAAGAACCGCCCCGTCCCGGGCGGTCGGTCCGCCAGCGGGAAAGATCTCATTTTGCCACATTCGCGCGTGCCGAAACGGTAGTGCCGAACACGGCCTTTCGAACGTTCAGGATTCTGCCATGAAGGTCCGTAACTCGCTGAAATCGCTGCGCGGTCGCCATCGCGCCAACCGCCTGGTCCGCCGCAAGGGCCGAGTCTATGTGATCAACAAGGTGCAGCGCCGCTTCAAGGCTCGCCAGGGCTGATATTGCCCTCGCGGTCGCCTCCGCGCGCCCCGCAAGACCACGGCTCACACGAGTTTGACGCCGCCTTTGCTTTGCAAGGGCGGCTTTGCGCGTTTAGACTTTGCGCATGGCAGTGAGATTCCTGGCAGTGAGCTTCCCTTTCGCACGCACCCTGTGTCTGGCCCTTGTGCTGGGCGCCACTGGCCTTACGCCAGCCCTGGCGCAGAAAGAGCTGCCTGCCCCTCCCGGCAAGGAACAGAAGAAGCTGCCGGAGGCGCCGGCCAAGCTGCCCAAGGTCGACCGCAGCAAGAATCTCGATTTCCTGTTCGGCGCGCTCAAGGCCGCGCCCGACGAGGCCAGCGCCAAGCATGTCGAGGCGCGGATCTGGGCGATCTGGATCCAGACCCCGAGCGACACCGCATCGCTGTTGATGGCGCGGGCCAAGACCGCGGTCGACGCGCAGAAGATCGACATCGCGATCAAGCTGCTGGATTCGGTCATCAAGCTCAGGCCCGACTACATCGAGGCCTGGAACCGGCGCGCCACGCTCTACTACATGCAGAATGACTACGGCCGCTCGCTTGCCGACATCCGCGAGGTGTTGATCCGGGAGCCTCGCCATTTCGGCGCACTCGCAGGCCTCGGCATGATCATGCAGGAGGTCGGTGACGAGAAACGTGCGCTCGAGGCCTACCGCAAGGCGCTGGCCGTCAATCCGCACCTCGAGAAGATCCCCGAGCAGGTCAAGGCGCTGACCGAGAAGGTCGAAGGCCGCGACATCTAGCGGACAAGTTGATCATTTCCCGAGTGATTGCAGCGTGCGCGGATTAACCACGATCACACGTGCGGCGTTCTCAGGGGTATTGTTGAAGCGCGCGCAGGCCTACCTGCATGGCAGGAGCACGGCCATGAAGCGTTTGATCTTTGCAGGTGTATTGCTGCTCGCGTCGGGCTCGGTGAGCCTCGCCGACGGCTTGTTCTGGGTGGTCGGCAATCGCGCCACCGGCAAATGCAACATCGTAACCAGCAATCCCGTGATCATCGGCGACATCTGGTTCGGCGACGGTCCCTACAAATCCAGGGCCGATGCCAAGCTTGCCCGTTCGACGATCCGCGCCTGCCCTGCGGTCACACCCGACGAGGAAAAGGACGAGGACGGAACGAACTAGCCTGCACTTAGTGCAGGACGCTACCGGCGCGCTCGACAAGGCCGTGATCGGCGGCCGCGGCGTAAGCCTTTGCAAGCTCCGTCTCGAGATGCTCGTTGATCAGAAGCAGTGCCCGCACTGCACCGCGCAGGTCACCGTTGCAGCTCGCCACGATCTCGTCGATCGCAGTGTCTTTGGATCTGAAGCTCATCGACATTCTCCGGTTCAAATCAGGACAAATCCTGCCGGCCTTTCCCGCATCCCCTTGGAGTTTGCGAGGAGGATCGGCGCCCACCCGCGCCTAGATGGCGGAACCGACCGTGGCGATTATATGGAAGCCGCGATGACGACTGCATGAAGCTGGCCCGAGGCTTGCGCGCTGCGAGGAATTCCATTGATTTTATTGCGTTTTTTCCTGCTGGAATTATGCACATATCCACAGCCCCGGCATTTCAAGTGGAGCGCGGGATCTCACGGCGCGAAACTGCCGCCCGCTAGTCTCGTAACTGCCAGGTGCCCTGGATCGCCCGGATTCTCCCCATGATTGTGATGTCAGTCGTGACCGCGCTGGTTCTGCTGGCGCTGGCCACGCAGGCCGGCGTCCTCGCCGTGCAACGCGCCTTTCCGCCCCAGGGCCGGATGGTCGAGGTCGACGGCGCTGTGCTTCACGTCGTCGATATCGGTCCGCGCGGTTCAGGCATGCCGATCGTGATGCTGCACGGCGCGAGCTCCAATCTCGAAGCGATGCGGCGTCCGCTCGGCGACCTCCTTGCCAAAGACCATCGCGTCATCCTGATCGACCGTCCCGGTCACGGCTGGAGCACGCGGATGCGGCGGCAGGATTCGACGCCAGAGATCCAGGCCCGGATGATTGACGAGGCGCTTCGTAAGCTCGGGATCGATCGCGCGGTCTTCGTCGTGCATTCCTGGAGCGGTGCGCTCGGCGCGCGGATCGCGCTCGATCATCCCGGCCGCGTCGCCGGTCTCGTCATGCTGGCGCCGGTGACCCATCCCTGGCGCGGCGGCGTCGGCCGCTACAACGAGATCATCGCAACGCCGGTGATCGGCCGGCTGCTCGCCTATACCATCACGCTGCCGATGGGGTATTTCGTTGCCGAGGCCGGCGCGCGCAGCGTCTTCCTGCCGCAGACCATGCCGGATGGTTTCGTGCAGGACTCCGCGACGCCGCTGCTGCTGCGCCCGCGCGAGTTCATCGCCAATGCCTATGATTTGGTGACGCTGAAGGAAGCGGTGACGGCGCAGGCTGCGCGTTATGGCGAGATCAAGGCGCCGGTCACGATCATCGCCGGCGAGCCCGACAAGACGGTGAAGACCGCCATCCACGCGCGTCCCTTCGCCGCGATGGTGCCGGGTGCAAAGCTGATCGTGCTGCCCGATCTCGGCCACATGGTGCAGAACGCTGTGCCGGATCTGGTGAAGACGGAAATCGAGACGATGATCGGGAAAATCGTCCCTGCGCAGGCGGCCGCCGATTAAGGCGTTTTCGAGCGAAGTGGATACCGGTTCGCGTGAAGAAAACGCGTCGAAACAAGAAGCCCGAGCTTCGGTTCTGACTCAATCAGAACCGAAGCTCGGGCGGCCGCCGTTCACGCGCTTACTGCTTGATTTTCCCGTCCTTGTCGAACTGCGCGACGAAGGCCCAGAGATTGTTGATCTCGTTCTCGTTCTTGATGCCCGCGAACGCCATCTTGGTGCCGGGGATCTTGGCCTTGGGGTCCTTGATGTATTCCTTGAACGTGGCTTCATCCCAGGTGATGCCGGAATTCTTGTTCGCATCCGAATAATTGTAGTCCGGTGCGGTGCCTGACTTGCGGCCGTTGAGGCCGTTGAGCTCGGGGCCGACCTTGTTCTTGGCGCCTTCGCCGATGGCGTGGCAGGCCAGGCATTTGTTGAACGACGATTTGCCGGCCGCAACATCCTGCGCCATCGCGGCGGGTGCGGTGGCAGTCACGGTGAGGATCATCAGTGCGCCAAAAGTCAGTTTTGTCATCGGGTGCTCTTCGTCTCTTCCCTGGTGGGTCTAGGCTGGTCGGTCTTGCCTGGTCGGCAAACGACGGACCCGCCGGTTTTGGCAGGCCCGCCCGGCTTGGACAAGCCGCGAAACCATGACAGGTTTCATGCTGCCCTACTTGTCCCAGAGCGAACTCGCCGAAGATGGCCGCTCCGACTTTCGGATGGCCTACCCAAACAGGCGCGGACGTGGTTGATTTGCCGCGATAATTTGATCGTGGGCTACGAGTCGGAAGGATATGTTATGGCCATCATGATGCCCGCGAGCGACCAGGCCGTGCTGGCGCGCCGCGCTGAGATCGTGGCTGCATTGCGCGCAATCGTGCCCGGCGAGGGCGTGATCGACAGCGCCTCCGAGATGCGGGCCTACGAATCCGACGGGCTGACGGCCTATCGGCAGCCGCCGATGGTCGTGGTGCTGCCCGACACCACCGAGCAGGTCTCGCTCGTCCTGAAATATTGTGCCGGGCAGGGGATCAAGGTGGTTCCGCGCGGCTCCGGCACTTCGCTGTCCGGGGGCGCGCTGCCGCTGGAAGATGGCGTGCTGCTCGGGCTCGGCAAGTTCAAGCGGATCCGCGAGATCGATTTCGACAACCGCGTCGTCGTCACCGAGCCCGGCGTCACCAATCTCGCCATCAGCCAGGCGGTCGCGCATGCCGGCTTCTACTACGCCCCCGATCCGTCCTCGCAGATCGCCTGCTCGATCGGCGGCAATGTCGCGGAGAATTCCGGCGGCGTGCACTGCCTGAAATACGGCATGACCACCAACAACGTGCTCGGTTGCGAGATTGTCCTGATGAGCGGCGAGATCCTGCGCATCGGCGGCAAGTCGGCGGAGAACACCGGCTACGACCTGATGGGCGTCATCACCGGCTCGGAAGGTCTGCTCGGGGTCATCACCGAGATCACGGTGCGCATCCTGCAAAAGCCGGAGACGGCACGGGCGCTGATGGTCGGCTTCGCGCAGGTTGAGGCGGCCGGCGAATGCGTGGCGCGCATCATCGGCGCCGGCATCATTCCCGGCGGCATGGAGATGATGGACAAGCCGGCGATCCACGCCGCCGAGGCCTTCGTTCATGCCGGCTATCCGCTCGACGTCGAAGCGCTGCTCATCATCGAGCTCGACGGTCCCAAGATCGAGGTCGACGAGCTGATCACGCGCGTCGAGACCATTGCGAATGCTTGCGGCTCGACCACCTGCCAGATCTCGACCTCCGAGGCCGAGCGCAATTTGTTCTGGGCCGGCCGCAAAGCGGCGTTTCCGGCCGTTGGCCGCATCTCGCCCGATTATCTCTGCATGGACGGCACGATCCCGCGCGGCGCGCTGCCGAAGGCGCTCGCCCGCATCCGCGAACTGTCGGAAAAGTACCAGCTCGGCTGCGCCAATGTGTTCCACGCCGGCGACGGCAATCTGCATCCGCTGATCCTCTACGATGCCAACAAGCCCGGCGAGATCGAGCGCGCCGAGGCCTTCGGCGCCGACATCCTGCGCGCCTGCGTCGAGTTCGGCGGCGTGCTCACCGGCGAGCACGGCGTCGGCATCGAGAAGCGCGACCTGATGCCGGAGATGTTCACCGAGATCGACCTCAACCAGCAGCAGCGCCTGAAATGCGCTTTTGACGCGCAGGGCCTGCTCAATCCCGGAAAGGTGTTTCCGACCCTGCATCGCTGCGCCGAGCTCGGCCGCATGCATGTGCACGCCGGGAAGGTGGCGTTTCCGGACATTCCGCGGTTCTGACGGTCGATACCCGGCATGGCGGCGACATGGCGGACGTTCGGATCAGTGTGACGAAAGAAGCGCCGGGCAGGCCGCTGGCGAAGTCGCGCCTGCTGTTCATCGACAACATCCGCTGGTCGATGATCATTCTCGTGCTGAGCATGCACGCAGCCGACACCTACAGTCCGTTCGGCAATTGGTACTATGTCGACCGGCGGGAGACCGGCTTCGGCACGGCCCTCTTCTTCGGCATCTATCAGAGCTTCCTCCAGGCCTTCTTCATGGCCGCGCTGTTCTTCATCGCCGGCTATTTCGCCGTCGGCGCCTTCGATCGGAAAGGACTTTCGAAATTTGCGCGTGATCGGCTGATCAGGCTCGGCTTGCCGACTTTGCTCTACATGTTGGTGATCGGCCCGCTGACGCAGTATTTTCTGTCATGGACTTGGGGCAAGGGCGGTTTCGGCCATCAATGGCTGACCCATCTGATGGACGGCGAATGGCTTTCCGAGACGGGACCGATGTGGTTTTGCGCGGTGCTGCTGCTGGTCTCGCTCCTCTATGGCCTGATCCGCCAGACCGGATGGCGGGAGCCCGAGGTTGCGCTGTGCGGCACGGGGATTGTTCTGTTCGTTGCGGCCATGGCGGCGTTCACCTTCGCCGTTCGCATCGCCATCCACGCCGATACCTCCGTGCTCAACGTTCACCCCGGCGATCTCCCGCAATACGCTCTCATGTTCGCAGCCGGCGCCGTCGGCTATCGCAGCAATTGGATGGTTGGGCTTGCCGAGCGCTCCTGTATCCGCTGGGGACTGCTCGCGCTGTCGCTCTCTGTGCCGCTGTTTGCAGCGCTCGTGCTGTTCGGGGGAGGCCTGCAGGGGGACACCGCGCTCTATGCAGGCGGCTTCAACGTCGTCAGTGCCGGGAAGTGCCTGTGGGAGGCGCTGGTCTGCGTCGGCATGGGTCTCTTGATGCTGGCCGTCTACCGCCGCTATTTCGACGCGCAAGGGCCGGTCGCCAAATGGCTCTCGGACAACGCCTTCGGCGTCTACCTGATCCATCCGCCGATCCTGGTCGGCTTTGCCCTGCTTCTGCACGCACTGCCGCTCTTCGCACTCACGAAGGCGCTCCTGCTGACCATGTTGGCCGCGATCGGCAGCTTGGCCGTCTCGGCACTGATCCTGCGCAGATCGCCGCTGCGCGCGATCATATAGTCGTATGCCGCGGTCCAGATCGAACCGCGGCATACGAGCTGGTGTTTACATGAGTGCGTATTGAGCCCGTTCGCGCTTCGCCAGCAGCGGCAGGGCTTCGCCGGCGATGCAGGTCTTGAAATGCGCGCTCTCCTGGTGCGCTTTGAACGCGGCCTCGTCGCGGAACAGCTCGTAGAACAGGAACTGGGCCGGATTGTCCCTGGCGCGCGAGATCAGGAACAGCTTGACGCCCTCCTCGCGCTGCGCCTCCGGCAGGAAGCGGTCGAGGATCGCGGCGACCTTGTCGGCCTCGCCGGGCTTGGCCTCCCATTGCGCGACGACGAGCAGGCCGCCGCCGTCGACGGCGTCGCTGAGGGATTTCTGCGTGGCATAGTGGTTCATGGTCCTTGCTCCTTGCTGCTGGGCTTGAGATGACGCCGCCGCCCATGGCGAGAGATAGATCGCCAGGACGGCTCCGAAGGCCCGGATCACCGACCTGCGGCTGAACGCTTCGTGGACGCGCGGCACCAGCCGCTGATGTGTCGATCGCATGCTTGTCTCCATCGGTTGGCCTCGATCGCGATCGGCGCAAGCTTGTAGCGAGGGCCTGCCGGCTTTGGTTCGCCGCTGGTCGAAGTGTCGATGTCGTGAACGCTTCGATCATGATCGAAGCGTCGTGGTCGCCCGTGCCGGATCCCCGACTGCACCGGCGCTGATCGCCGGCGTCACGCCGCATTTGATTTTGGCGGCGAATTTCGCTACCGCCTTTTCCCGTGGATACGCTCAGGGTCAGAGACGCCAAAGACGTCGAAGAGGTGGTGCGCGCGGCGATTGCCAACGAGCAGCCGCTCGAGATCATCGGTCATGGCAGCAAGCGCAGCATTGGCCACACAATGGCGACCAACGCCGTGCTCGACCTCTCCGCGCTGAATGCCGTCACCTCCTACGAACCCAACGAGCTGATCGTCACGCTCCAGGCCGGCGCCCCGCTGGCCGACGTGCTGTCGCTGATCGACGCCAAGAACCAGCAATTCGCCTTCGAGCCGATGAACACCGCGCCGCTGCTCGGCACGCCCGCGTTGGGTACCATCGGCGGCATGATCGCGGCCGGTCTCGCCGGTCCGCGGCGGATCAAGGCGGGCGGGGCGCGCGATCACCTGCTCGGGGCGCACGCCGTCTCCGGTTTCGGCGACAGCTTCAAGACCGGCGGCAAGGTGGTGAAGAACGTCACCGGCTACGACCTCTGCAAGCTGCTGGCGGGGTCCTGGGGCACGCTGTCGGTAATGACCGAGGTGACGCTCAAGGTGATGCCGAAGCCCGAAGCGGAGCGGACGCTGCTGCTGCGCGGGCTCGACGATGCCGTCGCCAACAAGGCGATGACCGCGGCGCTCGGCTCGCCCTTCGACGTCTCCGCCGCCGCGCATCTGCCGAAATCGGCCTTCCGGGCGAAGACCGACGGGCTGGGCGACATCGCCAGCCAGGGCGAAGCGCTAACCGTGCTGCGGCTCGAGGGCATCACGGCGTCCGCCGCGCACCGCGCCGGCTCGCTGCGCGAATTGCTGGCGCCGTTCGGAACCGCGACGCTGGTCGAGGATGTGGCCTCCGCCGCATTGTGGGCCACGATCCGCGACGTCCTGCCGTTCGCGGCCGGCGGTGCAGTTGGGGCCTGGCCGGTGTGGCGGATCGTTTGTCCGCCGGCTTCCGGCGCGGTGCTCGGGACCCAGCTGGCGCGCGAGACCGGCGGCGACATCATCTACGATTGGGGCGGCGGCCTGATCTGGGCCGCGCTGCCGCCGAAGGCTGACGCGCATGCCCCGGCCGTGCGCCAGCGTGCGGATGCTGTGGGCGGGCACGCCACGCTGATCCGGGCGGCCGAGGACGTCAGGCGCGGTGTCGACGTATTCCATCCGCAGGCGCCCGGCATTGCCGCGCTGAGCGATCGGGTCCGCGCCAGTTTCGATCCGAAAACCATTCTCAACCGGGGGCGGCTGACGCGGGGCGCTGCGGCATGAAGACCGAATTCTCACTGGCGCAGCTCGCCGACCCCGACATCGCGGAAGCCGACAAGATCCTGCGCGCCTGCGTCCATTGCGGCTTCTGCACTGCAACCTGTCCGACCTATGTGCTGCTCGGCGACGAGCTCGATAGCCCGCGCGGCCGCATCTACCTGATCAAGGAGATGCTGGAGAAGGACCAGACCCCGACGGCCGAGGTGGTCAAGCATGTCGACCGCTGCCTGTCGTGTCTGTCCTGCATGACGACCTGCCCCTCGGGGGTGAACTACATGCACCTCGTCGACCAGGCCCGGGTCAGGATCGAGCAGCGCTATCAGCGGCCGCTGACCGAGCGGCTGTTGCGCCAGGTGCTGGCCTTTGTCCTGCCGAATCCGCAGCTCTTCCGCACCAGCATGTGGCTGGCGCGCCTCGCCCGTCCGCTTGCCGTATTCCTGCCGACGCCGCGGCCGTCGGCGACGCCCGGCCTGATCCAGCGCCTCAAGGCGATGCTGGCGCTGGCGCCGAACCGTCTGCCGTCGCCCGGCCCGCTCCCCGGCAGCGTATTCGCGGCACTCGGCAAGAAGCGCGGCCGGGTCGCGCTGCTGCAAGGCTGTGCCCAGCAGGTGCTGGCGCCGCGCATCAACCAGGCCGCCATCAGCCTCCTCACCCGCCACGGCATCGAGGTTGTCCTGGTCCGGGACGAGCAGTGCTGCGGCGCGCTGACCCACCATCTGGGCAACGACCAGGATGCGTTGGCGCGGGCCCGCGCCAACGTCGCGGCGTGGCGAAAGGAAGCGGCCGGCGAGGGGCTCGACGCCATCCTGGTGACGGCCTCCGGCTGCGGCACGGTGATCAAGGACTACGGCTATCTCCTGCGCGAGGACACGGCGTTTGCCGCCGATGCAGCGCAGGTGTCCACGCTCGCCAAGGACATCACCGAATTCGTTGCCGGCCTCGAGCTCGCGACCACTACGCGACAGGACAATATCGTCGTCGCCTATCACTCCGCGTGTTCGTTGCAGCACGGGCAGAAAATCACGGGCCTTCCGAAAGAATTGCTTTCCAAGAATGGATTCGTGGTGAAAGATGTGCCGGAGAGCCATTTGTGTTGCGGCTCGGCGGGGACCTACAACATTCTCCAGCCCGAGCTTGCGGGCCGGTTGCGCGACCGCAAGGTCGCCAACATCGCAAGCGTCAAGCCGGACATGATTGCCGCGGGCAATATCGGCTGCATGGTGCAGATTGCCAGTGGCACGTCAGTTCCGGTCGTACACACGATTGAGCTTCTCGATTGGGCTACGGGCGGGTCGCGGCCGGCATTGAATGCCTCGAGCTAGCCTTCGTCCGGAGGTGACGGCTGAAGACGCCCGATCGACCATTGTTCGGCGGCAACAGGAGGACCACGATGGCGAAAGCGAAGAAGAAAAAAAGCAAGAAGGCCAAAAAGGCCAAGAAGGCTGTAGCGGCGAAGAAGACCGCGAAGAGGGCAGCCAAGAAGTCCGCGAAAAAGTCTGCCAAGAAGTCTGCGAAGAAATCTGCCAGGAAGGCCGCCCCGAAGAAGGCCGCCAAGAAGGCTGCGAAGAAGTCGGCCAAGAAGGCTGCCAAGCCGGCTGCACCGAAGAAGGCCGCAAAGAAAGCGGCGCCGAAGAAGGCGAAGGCAGCTCCTGCGCCGAAGCCCTCAGCGCCGGTGGCGGCTCCGGCTCCGGAGCCCGCCGCCGAGACAAGCTGGGCGATGCCTTCGTCTTCTGCGGAGCCGACGCCGGCCGAAGGGCAGGGTTAGGCCCCGAGGGGCTCCCACGGTTAGGGTCCAAGTCAGGTCCAAGGTGAGGGCCAAGGCTGGGTCCATCCCGACGACAACGACCGACAACAGGAAGGCCGCGGCGGTGATGCTGCGGCCTTTTTGCATCGGCACAATGGTCGCCGCCCGGTTGTCGTTTCTCGCGTCAGTCCGATTCGTGGCACAGGCACCACTGCACCGGCGGCTCCCGTATTAATCCGGGCGGCTCTGTGCACTTTGGAATGAAAATAATGTGATCGAGAAGCAACACAGGCGGACAACCTTCTGTAGAATCGTCAGAACGCCTAAAAAGTCGGCAGATGCTCGTGATTTTTGCTTCACGGTTCGCATCCTCCCATCCAGATTGTCGCGGTAACGAAATTTTGCAGACACGTCGTACGCCCGGGGGGCTTCCGGGAAACCGACTGGGTAGAACTGGTGATGGGGATCGAAATGAAAAAAGTGGCTTTGTTGGCAACGGCGCTGGCAATGGTGACGGGTTCGGCTTTCGCGGCAGACATGCCGGTCAAGGCTCTGAAGGCCCCGCCGCCGCCCGCCTTTGACCCCTGGGATGTCGCCTTCGGCGCCGGCATCATGAGCGATTACATCTTCCGCGGCGTTACTCAGTCGAACCACAACCCGTCGGTCGCCGCCTATTTCGAGCCGCGCTACAACGTCAACAAGGACCTCCAGCTCTACGTCGGTGCGTCCGCGGAGAGCATCTCGTTCCCGAACCGCGCCGCGGCTGAAGTCGACATCTACGGCGGTATCCGCCCGACCTTCGGCATGTTCGCCTTCGACTTCGGTATCTGGGGCTACCTCTATCCGGGCGGAAGCTGCTTCGGTTCGCAGGGCACCCTCGCCCAGGGCAATTGCGGCACCGGCCTCGACAATTCGCAGGGCGCGATCGGCCTTCCGATCAACGGCAACTTCGCCAAGAAGGACGCAAGCTTCTACGAAGTCTATGCCAAGCTGAATCTCAACATCAACGACCAGTGGGTCGTTGGCTTCAACGAGTACTATTCGCCGAACTTCCTGAACCTCGGCGCCTGGGGTAACTACGCCTCGATCACCGCCAAGTGGACCGCGCCGAGCACCACGTTCGGTGCCAGCGGCGTCGGCATGTATGTGTCGGGTGAATTCGGCCGTCAGTGGCTCGGCACCTCCGACATCTTCTACGGCATTGCCGGCGACCCGCTGTACTCCAACGGCATCAAGGAGCCGAGCTACAACACCTGGAACGTCGGCGTCGGCTTCACCTACAAGGTGTTCACGCTCGATCTGCGCTACTACGACACCGACCTCTCGAAGGGTAACTGCAACGCCTTCACCAGCGACTTCTCGGCCACCAACTCCAGCCCCGGTTTCGTGACGCCGATCAATGGCGGCGCGAACGCGGCCACGGCGTTCGGCTCCAACTGGTGCAGCGCGGCCGGCGTCGCCAAGCTCTCGGTCGACCTGACGGCGATGACCAACCTGAAGTAAGTTTCTTCCCGAGACGACCTAACGAGGGCGGCAGAGCAATCTGCCGCCCTTTTGCTTTGGGCTTGGGCTCGTCTGTGAGAGCGCTCGGCCTGCATGGTTCGACACGCGCCGCCAGGCGGCGCTCCTCGCCATGAGGGTCGAGGATCTTGCCGCGATTACAGACCTCATCCTGAAGAGCCCGCCGGAGGCGGCGTCTCGAAGGGTGGCTGCAACGAAGGTCCTACCGAGGCTAGCCTCAGGCTTGGTTGTGTCACCTCAGCTCGCCGCGGTCGGCTCCGCCTGGGCCGGCTCGCCGTCCTTGCCGAGAACGTGGATCTCGCCGTCCTTCACCAACGCCACCTTGCGGGTGTGGAAGGCGTCGAGCGTCGAGCGGTGGCCGATCGAGACGATGGTGGCCTGCGGCAGCTTCTCCGCCAGCAGCCGGTACAGCCGGGCTTCCGATGGTTCGTCCAGCGACGCCGTGGCCTCGTCGAGGAACAGATAATCCGGCACGTGCAGGAGGGCGCGCGCGAGCCCCAGGCGCTGCTGCTCGCCGAGCGAGAGCGTCCTGTTCCAATGACCGTCCTCGTCGAGTCGCTCGGCCAGCTTCGGCATGCCGACCGCAATGAGTGCGTCCCGGATTTTCTCCGGTGCGACGGCGCCATGTTCTGCCGGGTAGATGACCGCGTCGCCTAGCGGGCCGATCGGGAAGTAGGGGCGCTGCGGTAGCATCATCAGCTTCGATTTCCCGGGTATGGCGATGGTGCCGGTGCCGAACGGCCAGACGCCGGCGATGGCCCGGAAAAGCGTCGACTTGCCGGAGCCCGACGGCCCGGTCACCAAGACCCGCTCCGCCGGTTGGATCGTGAAGGCATCGGCTGCGACCAGAGGCGCACCGTTCGGTAGCTTCACGAGCAGCTGCTTGAGCGCGATCGCCGTCGTGCTGCCGGATGGTGCAAGGCCGATGGTCGGCTCATGCGTCGGCGGGTGTGCGGCCGAGGCCACCGACATCTCGAAGCCGTCGAGACGGGCGACGATCGCGCGCCATTCCGCCAGCGCCCGGTAGGCCACCACGAAGAACGACAGCGCACCCTGGACGCTCGAGAAGGCCGATGCCGTCTGCATCATGTCGCCGAGCTGGATCTTCTTGGCGAAGAAGGCTGGCGCCACCAGCACGTAGGGAAAGATCACGGCAGCCTGCTGATAGCTCGCCGTGAACGCGGTGAGGCGCTTGGTCCGGCTCATGATGGCGTACCAGTTGCCGATCACGAAGCCGAAGCGACGGAAGAGACCGCCGCGTTCGGCGCCCTCGCCCTTGAGCAGCGCGATCTGCTCGGAATTCTCGCGGACGCGGACGAGGTTGAAGCGAAAGTCGGCCTCATAGCGCTGTTGCTCGAAATTGAGATTGACCAGCGGCGCTCCGATCCAGTGCGTCAGCGCGGTGCCGAAGATCGCGTAGATCAACGCGCCCCAGCACAAATAGCCGGGGATCATGAGATCGGTGCCGAACAGGTGCAGCGGCGCGGCGTTGGACAGGCCCCAGAGGATGATCACGAAGGAGAACAGCGTCACGATCGCCGAGAGCAGGCCCAGTCCGATCGTCAGGGTCTGCTCGACGAAGTTCTTGACGTCGTCGGTGATGCGCTGGTCAGGGTTGTCGGCCGCATCGCCCTTGAGCTGCATGCGGTAATGCGTGGAGCCGTCGAGCCATTCGCGGAGATAGTGTTGGGTGAGCCACTGCCGCCAGCGGATCTGGAGCCACTGGTTCAGGTACAGCTTGTAGACCGCCAGCGCGATCGCGGTGAAGGCGAGGCCGATGAAGATCCAGATCTGCGTGACGAAGGCGTCCCAGTCGCTGTTCTGGAGCGCGCTGTAGAACCGGTTCTGCCACTGGTTCACCAGCACGTCGATCGCGACCAGCGCCAGCTCGATTGCGATCACGGCGGCGAGCAGGCCGCAGCCTGCCCACTTGTCCTCCGAGCGGAAATAGGGGACGGCGATTCGCCAGACGATCGCGAGCGTGGCGCTGATGTTCTTCACAGAGCTCTGTCTCCTGAGGGGATGTGCACAACGGCCATAGGCCAAATGGCTGTGGCAACGGCAGAAAGCGCTTAGACTAAAGTCGCAAGTTCATCAATTTGCGTTGGCTTGTCGCAGCTTGCAACCCTAGCATGGGTACAACGGCGCGGGGTGGGGGCCTCCGGGACTTCGCGGGCTTGTGAGCGGACGGGAACCGCCGCACTCGCGAGGAATTCGCGTCCAGCTCGGGGGTTATCGCTTCCAGCGTCAAGCAGGTTCGGCTGTCCACGCGGGCCGCCTGCCGCAACAGGCGTGGGGGAGGAAGACCATGTGGAATCAAGTCTATGACCCGCTGCACAGCCCGGTGCTGTCGACGATCGCGGCGGCAATACCCGTCGTCACGCTGCTGATCCTGATCGCGAGCGGTCGCGTCCAGGCCCATATTGCTGCAATCATCGCCGTGATCGTGGCCAACCTGATCACGATCTTCGTGTTCACCATGCCGGCGAACATGTCGATCCGCGCCTCGATCCTCGGCATCGTGACCGGCTTCTTCCCGATCGGCTGGATCGTTCTCAACGTCATCTTCCTCTACCAGGTGACGGTCACCACCGGGCGCTTCGAGCTGCTCAAGCGCGCGGTCGGCGGCGTCACCGAGGACCGGCGGCTGCAATTGCTGCTGATCGCGTTCTCCTTCGGCGCGTTCTTCGAGGGAGCCTCGGGCTTCGGCACGCCGGTCGCCATCACGGGCGCCGTGCTGATCGGGCTCGGCTTCTCGCCGCTCGCGGCCTCCGGCCTGTCGCTGATCGCCAATACCGCGCCGGTCGCTTTTGGCGCGCTGGGCACGCCGATCCAGGGTCTTGCCTCGGTCACCGGGCTTGATCCCTACATCCTCGGCGCGATGGTCGGACGGCAGTTGCCGATCTTCTCTCTGATCGTGCCGTTCTGGGTGGTGTGGGCGTTTGCGGGTTGGAAGGGCATGAAGGACGTCTGGCCGGCGATCCTCGTCACCGGCGTGTCGTTCGCGGTCCCGCAATTCGTGATCTCGAACTTCATCAATCCCTGGATCGTCGACATCGGGGCGTCGCTGATCTCGATGGGCGCGCTGATCCTGTTCCTGAAGGTGTGGCAACCCAGGCAGCTCTGGTTGTCGCCGGCGCTGCGCGGGAACGATGAATCGGCCTCCACCATGGCTGCGGCCAAGCCGCTCGACAAGACGCCGCTGACGCAGAGCGAGCTGTTCAGCGCGCTGCTGCCGTGGATCATCGTCTGCATCGTGATGCTGGTCTGGGGCAATGGCGGCTTCAAGACCTGGGCGAACTCGATCTTCACCTGGAACTATCCCGTTCCCGAGCTGCATCAGATGATCAACAAGATGCCGCCGGTCGCGCCAGGGCCGACCAAAGAGAGCGCGGTGTTCGGCTTCACCTACCTGTCCTTCACCGGCACGGGCATGCTGATTGCCGCGATCATCTCCGGCTTCCTGATGGGTGTCGGTCCCGGCAGGCTGCTGATCCAATACGGCCGCACCATCCGGCTCTGCGCGATCTCGCTGATCACGATCTCGGCGATGCTCGCGATCGGTACGCTCACGCGGCTCTCCGGCGTCGACGCAACGCTCGGCCTCGCCTTTGCCGCAACCGGCGTGCTCTATCCCTTCTTCGGCACGCTGCTCGGCTGGTTGGGCGTGGCGCTGACGGGATCGGACACCGCTTCCAACGTGCTGTTCGGCAATCTGCAGAAGATTACGTCCGAGCAGCTCGGCCTGTCGCCGATCCTGATGGCTGCGGCGAACTCGTCCGGCGGCGTGATGGGCAAGATGATCGACGCGCAATCGATCGTCGTCGCCTCCACTGCCACCAACTGGTACGGCCATGAGGGCACGATCCTGCGCTTCGTGTTCTGGCACTCGATCGTGCTGGCCTCCCTGGTCGGCCTGTTCGTGACGTTGCAGGCCTATGTCTGGCCGTTCACGGCGATGGTGCTGAAGTAGCAGGTCACGCCTCGCTTCAACGCAAATCCCCGCAGGGCTTCGCTGCCTTGCGGGGATTTTTGCATCTAAAGCATGATCCGGAAAAGTGCGAAGCGGTTTTCCGAAAAGATCACGCTCAAACAACAACCTGAAGCGCGATGACGATTCGTCCCAATCTCATCGCGCTTTAGCCTCCGCGAACCTTCTCAACAGCGCCGCCGTCTTATAGAACGTGCCGCAAATCAGGTCGGTCGAGAGGTCTCATGGTTTCGCTCAAGCAGATGGCGTGTTTGGCGGTTGCAATGCTCGCGATGTCCACGCTCGCGCGTGCCGAGGACGGTTTTCCGTTCGGTACCGAGATGACGCTGGAGGCCCTGCCGCAGCCGGGCTCGAAGCGGATTCCGAACATCGAGATCGGCGACAATGGCGAAGTCGTGCTGGAGCTCTGGTGCAAGGGTGGCAAGGGCCAGTTCTCGGTCGCCGGCAACACGGTGATCTTCGTCCCCGGCCAGATCCAGGACCGTTCCTGTCCGCCGGCCAGGGCGCAGGCCGACGACGAACTCGTCGCGTCGCTCAGCAGCGTCGAGACCTGGAAGCGTCAGGGCGACGTACTGACACTGATCGGTCCCAAGCCGCTGCGCTTTCGCACGACGGGGAATTGAGGCGCGATCGCTGTCGTGCCCCGGCTTGACCGGGGCACCCAGTACGCCGCGGCCTCTCGATTCAACCACAACTGTCTCGGAGTACTGGATCGCCCGGTCAAGCCGGGCGATGACGGCGAGAGTGGGTGTCTACGCCTACTTCCACACCGACTTGTCGGCGTCCCAGCGCTGGCCTTTCAGCTCTTTCGCGAGCGCTTCGATCGAGCCGTTGTCGTCGGGCTGATCGCCTTCCTCGTCGGCCGAAGCGTCGTCCGAGAGATTGAGCTTGGCGCCGCTGCTCTCATCGGCGGTCGTGGTCGAGGGGCTGCCGATCCAAAGCATCAGTTTGTCGGTCGTGCCGGGCTTGTCGGGCGAGATGAGGCCTGCAACCTCGATCGTGTCGGTGAGCTCGAGTGCCGGAAAATCCTGGTTCGGCCGCTTGAAGACGAGCTTGAGCTTGCCGGTGGCCGGGTTGAAGCTGTGCGAGACCTGCTTTGCCGCAAGCGTCCGGCTCATCACGCCGGCGACGGCTGAGGCGAGCTTGTCCCGGCTGATCTTGTCGCCGTCGCGCCAGTCGGCCGCGGGAAAGCGGATGGTGCGGTCCATCTCGGTCATGCCCGCGGTCCAGCCCGCCGCGGTGACGCCGGGCATCGCCTTGAACTTCGCCAGCAGCGCGCCGGCGCGTTCCGGATCGACCGACATGTTGATGGTCTGCTCGCCGGCACGCAGCGCGTCGCAGCCGACGGTCAGGCTCGCCAGCGTCACCTCGACGTCCTGGCCCTTCAGGCTCTTCAGGAACTCGGTCGCCGCATCCAGCTTGACCTTGACCGCGATCGCTTCCGGAGAGACGTCGGTGAAATCCTTCGGCTGCGGCGTGATGCCGTCGTCGGAGGTCTGGTTGTCCTGAAATTCCTTCTCGCTGAGATCGGAATTGTCGGGCGAGGTGACCTCGGTCACGGCCTGGCCGATCGCGATCTGGCCGCGGAACTCGAACGTGTCGCCGGACTGTTTGCGCAGCAGCTTGACGGTGACGGGCGCCTTCTCGCCGAGGCTCTGGGTCGTGCCCGTCAGGTTCTGGCCCGCGACCTGGAGATTGACGACGAAGCGGTCCTTGCGGTCGGAATTCTTTGCGACGGGATAGCAGACGTCGAGCACGGCCGCCGTCACCGTCTTGCCCTGCCGCGTCTCCTTCAGGATCACGTCGGCATTGCCGTCCATCAGGCCGTCAATCGAGGTGAAATAGCGGGTCTCCGTCCCGCCCGGCGCCGTGGCCTTCGGCGACAGCTTCATCTGGGCCGATGCGACATCGGGCGAGACGGCAAGCAGGGCCGCCAAAAGGGCTGTCGAACAAACCAGAAGCGCACGCATCGATGAATCCTCGCGCAATCGAATCGGCGCGCCACCGTAGTGGGTTTTGGCCGCCGGTTGAATTGGAAAGCAGAAGGGGCAGGGTCGGCAAAAAAGAAGGCCGCCCGGAGGCGGCCTTCGCAACATTGTAACGGAACGGAGGCTTAGAAGCCGCCCATGCCGCCGCCGCCCGGCATGGCGGGCGGAGCTTCCTTCTTCGGCGTTTCGGCGACCATGGCCTCGGTGGTCACCAGCAGGCCGGCCACGGACGAGGCGTCCTGCAGCGCGGTGCGGACCACCTTGGCGGGATCGATGATGCCCTTCTCGACCATGTCGACATAGTCCTCGTTCTGGGCGTCGAAGCCGAAGGTCTCGGACTTGTTCTCCAGGATCTTGCCGACCACGATCGAGCCTTCCACGCCCGCGTTCTCGGAGATCTGGCGGATCGGGGCTTCCAGCGCCTTCAGCACGATGTTGATGCCGGCCTGGACGTCGGCATTGGCGTTGGTGAGACGGCCCACCGCCTTCTTGGCCCGCAGCAGCGCGACGCCGCCGCCGGGGACGATGCCTTCCTGCACCGCGGCGCGGGTGGCGTTGAGCGCGTCCTCGACGCGGTCCTTCTTCTCCTTGACCTCGATCTCGGTCGCGCCGCCGACGCGGATCACCGCGACGCCGCCGGCGAGCTTGGCGAGACGCTCCTGGAGCTTCTCACGGTCGTAGTCCGAGGTGGTCTCCTCGATCTGGGCCTTGATCTGGCCGACGCGGGCCTCGATCTCCGGCTTCTTGCCGGCGCCCTTGACGATCGTGGTGTTCTCCTTGTCGATCACGACCTTGCCGGCACGACCGAGCATCTTCACCGTGACGTTCTCGAGCTTCATGCCGAGGTCCTCGGAGATGAGCTGGCCGCCGGTGAGGATCGCGAGGTCCTCGAGCATGGCCTTGCGGCGGTCGCCGAAGCCCGGCGCCTTGACGGCGGCGACCTTGAGGCCGCCACGGAGGCGGTTGACGACCAGGGTGGCCAGCGCCTCGCCCTCGACGTCCTCGGCGATGATGACGAGCGGCTTGCCCGACTGCACCACGGCTTCCAGCACCGGCAGCATGGCCTGCAGGCCGGACAGCTTCTTCTCGTGCAGGAGGATGTAGGCGTCCTCGAACTCGGCGGTCATCTTCTCGGGGTTGGTGACGAAGTAGGGCGACAGATAGCCGCGGTCGAACTTCATGCCCTCGACGATGTCGACCTCGGTGTCGAGCGACTTGTTCTCCTCGACGGTGATGACGCCCTCGTTGCCGACTTTCTGCATCGCCTGGGCGATCATCTTGCCGATGGCGGCATCGCCGTTGGCCGAGATGGTGCCGACCTGGGCGACCTCGGAGGAGGCGGCGACCGGCTTGGCGCGCTTCTCGATGTCCTTGATGACAGCCGTAACCGCGGTGTCGATGCCGCGCTTGAGGTCCATCGGGTTCATGCCGGCGGCAACAGCCTTGGCGCCTTCGCGCACGATGGCCTGGGCCAGCACGGTCGCGGTGGTGGTGCCGTCACCCGCGGTGTCGTTGGTTTTGGAGGCGACTTCGCGCAGCATCTGCGCGCCCATGTTCTCGAACTTGTCCTCGAGCTCGATCTCCTTGGCGACGGTGACGCCGTCCTTGGTGATGCGGGGTGCGCCGAAGCTCTTCTCGATGACGACGTTGCGGCCCTTCGGACCGAGCGTCACCTTGACGGCGTTGGCGAGAATGTCGACGCCGCGCAGCATGCGTTCGCGCGCGTCTCCGGAAAACTTGACGTCTTTGGCAGCCATTTCTTCAATCCCTCGTGTTTCGTGATGTGTCTGCCGCTTGCGGAATGACCGAATGCCCGGATCGCGCGATCCGGGCATGACATTCAGCGGCTGTTCAGGCTGGCGGCTTTAGGCCATGACGCCCATGATGTCCGACTCCTTCATGATCAGGAGCTCTTCGTTGTCGATCTTGACCTCGGTGCCCGACCACTTGCCGAACAGCACGCGGTCGCCGACCTTGAGGTCGATCGGGATCAGCTTGCCGGCCTCGTCGCGGCCGCCGGGGCCGACGGCGACGACCTCGCCCTGGGACGGCTTTTCCTTGGCGGTGTCCGGAATGATGATGCCGCCCTTGGTCTTTTCCTCGGCGTCGATACGTTTGACCACGACACGGTCATGCAGCGGACGAAATTTGGATTTAGCCATGACGTTTCCCTTTGGAGGCTCGCTTCGGAAGGAATGGAAGTGGGTAGGGGCGGCGTCCGTCCACCCTCTTGCCGAGGATCGAACGGCGCGCTTAGCAATCGGGCTTTCCGAGTGCTAATAGTGCGCCCGGAAATATGGCTTGGCCGCGATCCTGTCAAGCAAGGGTGGTTAAGCGATTGGTGAGGCGGATATAGGATCGTGTCTATAGAAACATATTGGTCGCGCTGGCGTATAAAGGACGTCATTGCTCCGACAGCGGTTTTGCGCTTGGCTGCAGGAGGGATGCGGTCGGGGTCTCATTTGGGGGACGGTTTGCTCGGGGGAATGTCATGATCAGGTCAGCTCACGCACGCACGGTTGCCAATCTGGCGGCCGCCTCCTGCCTGGCGCTGCTGCTTGGCGCCTGTGGCGGCGGTATGAGCCTGCCGTCGTTCTCGTCGTCTTCGCCGCCGCCCGAGGCCGAGCCCGGCACCGGCCCGGAAATGCCGGCGAGCATCCGCGCCGACGAGATCGTCGGCCGCTGGGGTCTCGCCTCGTTCCAGAACCCGGCCGACCGTGCCCGCACCGAGGCCGCGGCCCGGGCGCAGTGCAAGAATCCCTACGTGATCACCGCCGGTTCCTCCGGCGGCGTGATCATGCATCTCGCCGACCAGGCGACGCCGCAGGAGCTGCGGCTGAAGGGCTCGCCCAGCGGCAAGAACTACATCGGCCCGGCGGGGCCCACCCCCGGCGAGCAGGACCGCGAGATCGTCTCCTTCGACGGCCGCGTCCTGATCACCCGCTTCATCGACAAGGACGCCGCCACCCGCTACGGCAACATGGTCTACGTCCGCTGCGCGCCAAGGGCGTAGTCTCTCTACTTCGTCATGCCCCGCGAAGGCGGGGCATCCAGTACGCCGCGGCTTTTCGGTTCTAGCCTCGCAGTTTCTGGAATACTGGATCGCCCGGTCATGTCCCGGGCTGAACATCAAGCCGGGCGATGACAGTGGAGGGGATGCTCCAAAAACAAAAAACGCCGGCTCTCGCCGGCGTTTTGTTTTTCCGTAATGCCGCGCCCGATCAGTCGAACAGCGCGTCGATGTCGTCCTGCGAGGCGTGGCCGACGTCGCCGGCGAGCTTGGGGCCGTTGAGGAGCTTTTCGTCCTCGCTGCGGGTGTCGGCCGGCGCGGGCACATGGGCCTTGATCGCGTCGACGCCGCCCCAGATCTCCATCATCGCATTGATGTGCTGCTCGATGAACTTCATCGTGGTCATGACCTTGCTGATGCGCTGGCCGGTCAGGTCCTGGAAGTTGCAGGCTTCGAAGATCGAGATGACGCGTTCCTGGATGTCGTCGGCGAGCCGCTTCTGCTGATCGGCCGATTGCACCTTGGACATCGCGCTGGCCGCCTGGTCGATCGATTCGGCGGCTTCGAGGATCTGCTGGGTCGCCTGCTCGGTGCCGCCGACGACCGCGCCGAGCTCGCCATTGACCTTGGCCATTTCGCCGCCGTCGAAGCTCTTGCCGTGCAGCGTCGCGATCTCGCGCTTGGTGCGATCGATGGCGTCGTGGATGAGGTCGAGCTCGACCTTCAGCTTCTCGCACTGCTCGATCTGCGCCCGGTAGGTATCGAGCATGGTACGAGCTTCAGAGAGCTCGTGGGCGGTGGAGGCGTCGATCGCCGCCATGGCCGCGCTGCCGGACAAGGGCACGGTGCCCTTCGCCATCTGTGCGCGGATCGCACGCAGCTCCGCCATGATCTCGTTATGCATCGGCGCAGCCTCCTCAATCATTTCGGGGCTGGGCATCTCGCCGACAATAGCCTCCTCGACACGAAAACGTTTGCGGTGAATAGCCATCAGGAACTCCCCCCACCTCACTCACGCGTCTTTGTAGACAGAAGCAATTTAACACGAGGTTCACAGCGGGAACTGTTGCGCGGCCGCACGCGACGGCGCGAAAGGAAGCGATTAACCATGGGCCTGCGGCGTTCATCGAAAATAAACGCTGATCGCCAAATTGCACCCTCGCTCGCGACGTGGTGAATCGAAACGGCTGATACGTTTACCAAACAAAACGGCTTTTGCTCTTTATTGACCACGTCGCGGTCGCCGGTCAGCCATCGGCTCTGCACGACGCATGGGATCTAGACGAAACAGTACAGAGTACGTCGATGTTCAAGAAAATGTCTGTCGCGCTGCTCGGCAGCGCTTGCACCTTCATTGCCGGCGCGAACAGCGCCAGCGCCTTCGACAATAGTGTGCCGAACGATCCGCCCGCGGTGCTCTACCAGCCGCAGGTGCAGCCGGCGCCGGTGCGTGTCGCCTCCAATGCGAATATGGGCGGCGGCTTCATCGAGTTCCTGTTCGGTGACGGTCCCGGCCGCGGCCCGGCCTACGCGCCGCAACAGCCGGTCTATCAGCAGCAGCCCGGCTATTACGACCAGCGCCGCCTGCCACCGATGGGCGAGCCGCAGATGCAGGGTGGATATCAGCAAGGCGCAGGTCTCCAGCAGGAGGCGGTCGATCCGCGCCAGCGTCCGTTCGATCCGAGATTCGAGAAGCAATCCGTCGACTATAGCGGCAAGGAAACTGCCGGCACCATCGTGGTCGATACGCCGAACAAGTTCCTCTATCTGGTCGAGGGCAACGGCCGGGCGATGCGCTACGGAATCGGCGTCGGCCGTCCCGGCTTCACCTGGTCCGGCGTGAAGTCGATCACGGCCAAGCGCGAATGGCCGGACTGGACGCCGCCGGCGGAAATGATCGCGCGCCGGCCCGACCTGCCGCGGCACATGGAAGGCGGCCCGGAAAATCCGCTCGGCGCGCGCGCGATGTATCTGGGCTCGACGCTCTATCGTATCCACGGCTCCAACGAGCCCTGGACCATCGGCACCAACGTCTCCTCAGGCTGCATCCGCATGCGTAACGAGGACGTCATCGACCTCTACGGCCGCGTCAATGTCGGCACCAAGGTCGTGGTGATGTGAGCGTCTGACGCTCGACATGAAAACGGCCGCCTCCCGGGCGGCCGTTTTTGTTTGTCGCGCTGATCGGGCAGCCTCACGCGTAGTCGCTGCCGCCATCGTCTCCGCCGCCGAAATCGCTGTCGTCGTCGGCTATGTCCATATTGCCGTTGTCGTGGTCGTTGTCGTCGTAGTTCTGATCGTTGTTGTTGTCCCGGTCGTTCGACGCCTGGTCGGTGAGGCCCTGGCGGGAACCGTCGTCGCGGTCGCGGTTGGAGCCAATGTCGTTGAGACCGGCATCGCGCGAGAGCGAGCCGCCGGACTGGTCGCTGCCGCCCCAGGGACTTCCACCAGCGCTGCGGTCGCCGAGCGCGTTGGTGTCGCCGAAGGCCTGCTGGTGCGATCCGCCCATCATGCCGCGGATGCTGGAGAGCAGCAGCGAACCGCCGACGACGCCGGCCGCGGCCGCCGCCGCCGTGCCGAGGAACGAGCCGCCGCCACCGCCCATCGGCGGAGCGCCATAGCCCTGACCCGGAGCTTGACCTGGACCTTGGCCGTAGGCCTGTCCATAAGGAGGCGGCGCGCCGTAACCGGGCTGTGCCTGCGGCATCGCCTGACCGGTGTTCCAGACCGGCCGCGCGTCACGCGGCGGCACGTTCGGAACCGAGCCGCGCGAGGGGCCTCCGCCGAACAGCGAGTCGCGCATGGTATCGAGGAAGCCGCCGGACTGCGCCTGCTCGGGCGCATGGGCCGCTTCCAGCTCCTGGATGCGGTTATGAGCACGCTTCAGCGCTTCGTCCTGCAATAGCGTGGTCTGCACCAGTGCGTAGACCGCGCCGGGGGCCTTGCGCAGCCCGTCGGAGATCGCGGCGATCGCGTCGGGATCCCGCGGTGCATTTTCCAGTTTCGAAAGCCGGTCGAAAAGCTCGTCGACGAGCTGGCGTTCCTGCGGCGTCATGATCAGTCTCCCTCGCTCAAACCAAGCGCGAGGCAGATGTAGGGTTCCATTGTGGCCCCAACAGTGCCGGCCGGATTAAATTTCGGTATGCGACAAGCTGCCCAGCGGCTTGCTTTCCGCCGGTTTCACCCCAGCGTGACGCCGCTGTCGGCCAGCAGGCGCGCAAACCCATCGCCTGAAAGATAAGCATGCTCGCGTTCGCGGACGTCGGTCATCGGATCGAGGCCGGTGAGGACATCGTCGACGAAGCCGGGGTGGCACATCACGAGGCCGCCATCGGGGAGGCCTTCCAGAAACTGCCGCATCAGCGCGCCGAAATCGGCCTCGCGCGCAAAATCATAGGCGCCGGCAAAGCCGGGATTGAAGCTGAGGCCGGCGCTGGCGGCGCGGCGGCGGAATTGCGCGCTCAGGATATCGAGCACCATGGCTTTTGGTGAGGCCAGCCGCTGCACGAGCGGCAGGTCGCGCCCGCCCTGGCGGACCCAGGCTTTCGGCGCGGCTTCGCTGACCGCATCGACAAAGCCGTCGCGCACCTGCGGATAGAGCTGCACATGCTGATGGCCGTCGACGAAGTCAGGCGCGCGCCCGAACGCTTCCGCGAACGCCGCCAGCTGCGCCCTGACCTCATTGCGAAAGAATTCGCGGTCGAGCCGGCGTGCAAGGCCGGCGCGCAGCAGTTTCGGGAACGGCATGAACATGTCGCCGTCCAGCGGTCGGAAATGCATGGTGAGCGGCCGGAACGGCGCCGACAAGGTCACGTGCAAGCCGATCGCGCAGCGCGGGCTCGCTTTCGCCGCCGTCTGGAGCGCCTCGATCTCGCCGCGCTCGATCGCCGGTCCCACCATCATCACCGAGGTGGCATTGAGACGGCCGCGTTCGATCAGGTCGCGGATGGCGCGATTGACGCCCGGGCTGATGCCGTAATCGTCGGCGCAGAGCCAGATCCGCCGCAGGCCCGCGGCCGCGCTCATTCGGCGGCCGTCCTCTTCGAGGCGTCGTCGGCCTTCCCGGTCTCGAAATGCTTTTCGCTGTGCTCGGCGACGAAGTAGATCGGGCGCGCCTTCAGCTCGGACAGGATCTTGCCGATATATTCGCCGACGATGCCGATCATGATGAGCTGCACGCCGCCGATGGTCATCAGGCCGATCACGAGCGAGGGATAGCCGGGCACCTGCTTGCCCGTGGTCCAGACTTCCCAGAGGATCGAGAGGCCGAACAGGAAGGCGCCGCCGGCGAGGATGACGCCGAGCAGGCTGGCGAAGCGCAGCGGTGCCACCGAGAACGAGGTCACCCCTTCGATCGAAAGACCGAGCAGGCGCGCGGCGCTGAAGGTCGTCACACCATGGGTGCGCGGCGCGGGCTCGTAATCGACGCGGATTTGGCGGAAGCCGATCCAGCTCGCGAGGCCTTTGAAGAAGCGGTTACGCTCCGGCAGCTGCCTGAGCGCTGCGACCGCGCGCGGCGACAGCAGGCGGAAGTCGCCGGCGTCTTCAGGAATCTTTTGGCGCGCGCCCCAATTGATCAGCGAATAGAACCCGCGCACGGCGACGCGGCGCAGGAAGGGCTCGTTGTCGCGATGCGCCTTGGCGGTATAGACGACGTCATAGCCGTCCTCGATCCAGTGCCGCACCAGCTGCTCGACCAGGGCCGGCGGATGCTGGCCGTCGCCGTCCATGAACATCACGGCGCCGAGCCGGGCATGGTCGAGGCCGGCCATCAGCGCGGCTTCCTTGCCGAAATTGCGCGACAGCGACACCACCTGAACGTCGACCGCGTCGGCCGGCAGCGACCGGGCGATCGAGAGCGTCGCGTCCGCGCTGCCGTCGTCGACATAGACGACTTCGCAACGCAAGCGATAGCGCTGCTGCAAGGTCTTGGCGAGATCGCAGATGCGCTGGTGCAGGGCGGCGAGGCCCGCCGCCTCGTTGTAGACGGGGACGACAATCGACAACCCCTTCGCGGCGGCACTGGCCGCGGTGGTCGTCATGCCGGAAACGTCAGAGCCCAGCGTCATTGATCAAGGTTCCAGAGGCGTCCATGGTTCTCAACAGCATATGGTAGCTGCCGTTTGCTGTCGCTACGCTGAACGGACCTGAGGCTCACTGCCGCAGGAATGCCTCGAGCTTGGCGAACAGCGGGTTCTCCCGGTCGAACACATAGTCGAGCGAAACCACCGAGACGGTCTCGGCGCCATGCTCGCGCAGGAAGCTCGCCAGCGCATAGAGCTGACCCGGCGGACAGTGCAGCGTCAGCATGCCCGACGAGGTCGGCCCTCCGAACGGGGCCTCGACGCCGAAGCGCTCGTGGGCTTCGCCGAGCAGGGCGGCGTCGCATTGCTGGAAGCGGGTGCGGACCTCGCGGTATTTGTTGGCCCGCGCCCTTGCTGCGATGTGATCGAGGATGACGCGCGCGGTCTCCCGCGCCTGCGGCGACCAGTCGGCATCCCTAGAGGCGACCAGATTGGCCTGGCTGCGCAGGATCACGCCGTCGTCGAGCACCCGCAAGCCGTTGGCGGCGAGCGTCGCACCGGTCGTGGTGATGTCGACGATCAGCTCGGCGCTGCCGGCCGCGGGCGCGCCTTCGGTCGCGCCCGCGCTTTCGACGATGCGGTAGTCGGTGATGCCGTGGCTCTGGAAGAAGGTGCGGGTGAGGTTGATGAACTTGGTCGCGACCCGCATCCGCATGTGATGCTGCTCGCGGAAGCCGGTGGTGACGTCGTCGAGGTCGGCCATGGTGCGGACGTCGATCCACGCCTGCGGCACCGCGACGACGACGTCGGCATAGCCGAAGCCGAGCCCGTCGATCAGGGACACGCGCTTGTCGGCATCCGCGATGTTCTCGCGCACCAGGTCTTCGCCGGTGACGCCGAGATGCGCAAAGCCGCGCGACAGTTGCGAAGCAATCTCGCTCGCCGAGAGATAGGCGACCTCGACATTGTCGAGGCCTGCGAGCGTGCCGCGATAGTCGCGCGCACCGCCGGCCTTCGACAGCTTGAGCCCGGCGCGGGCGAAGAACGCCTCGGTGTTTTCCTGCAGGCGGCCCTTGGAGGGAACGGCCAGGACGAATGGCGCGCTCATGACTTAAGCTCCCACCTTGCGGCCGATCCGGGTCAGCGCGTCGACCCAGACCGAGAAGCCGACCGCGGGGATCGGCTCGGCCGATCCGAGCTGGGTCATCAGCCCGTCATAGCGGCCGCCGGCCACCAGCGGTTCGGCGCCGTTGCCCCTGTGATGCAGCTCGAATTCGAAGCCGGTGTAATAGTCGAGGCCGCGTCCGAACGCGGTCGAAAAGCGCGTCTGCTTCACGTCGATGCCGCGCGCGGCCATGAAGCCGACCCGGCTTTCGAACTGGTCGACGGCAGCGCTGAGGTCGAGCTTCGCGTCCGTGGTGAGCGCGCGGAGTTCGGCGACGGCATCGTCGGGATTGCCCGCGATCGACAGGAAGCGCTTGAGCACGGCGATCGCCTCGCGCGGCAGCGCGCCGCCCTTCAGCGTCGACTGCTCCAGGAAACGGTCGGCGATCTCGGCCGTGGTGCGGCCCCCGACATTGGTGGTGCCGGCGATCGACATCAGATCGGTGACGAAGGCGAGCGCAGCCTTGCGGTCGGAGCCGGCGAGCGCGGCCAGCACACCCTCATATTCGCTGCGGGTCGCGGTGGTCGCGGCCGCCAGCTTCTCCAGATCTTTTTCCAGGCTGATCTTGCGGTTGAAATCCTTGACCAGGCGGCGGCGCCACACCGGATAGAGGTCGAGCGCATCGAGCAGGGCGTTGAACAGCGCCACGTCGCCGGTGCGAATCTCGACATCGCGGACACCGAAGGCCGCGGTCGCTTCCAGCGCCAGCGCCAGCATCTCGGCATCGGCCGCAGCGCGGTCCTGGCGGCCGAACGATTCGATGCCGGCCTGAAGAAACTCGCTGGCCTGGCCGCTGCGGTAGCGGAACACCGGGCCGAGATAGCTGAACCCGGCCGGCTGGCCGGCGCGGCTCGAGGTGAGGTAGTCGCGGGCGACGGGAATGGTCAGGTCCGGGCGCAGGCAAAGCTCCTCGCCGGACAGGTCCGTCGTCAGGTACAGGCTCTTGCGGATGTCCTCGCCGGAGAGGTCCAGGAACGGCTCGGCCGGTTGCAGAATCGCGGGCTCGGCCCTGACATAGCCGGCCTGCGCGAACGACAAGAGCAGCGTATCCGCCCAGGCGGCGGAGCCGGCAGCATTTGAGGTGGCAGTCGCGGTCATAACAGGGGTCCATCGTCCCGGTGGAACCGGGCAGGGCGAAAGAAGGGAGGCGAATTGGCGCAGGCCTTAGCATGGCGCGAAAGCGGTTTCGACCTCCAAAGGATCAATCGCTTAACGGCTTTGGAGGCGGGACGCAGCGATCTGTCAGAAGGTATTTTGGGTATTTTAATACCTAGGGCGGGAAGGGCTTGGTTTTCACTCAGTCTGGCCAGGGAGATCTCTGGGCGCATCGCCAAGCGATGCATCGGTCGAGGCGAAGGCAAGCCCTGCGGTTTCGGACGCGGCGTGATCTGCGAGCTCCTCGGCAAGCTCGAGAATTCTCTGCCTCCTGCTCGGGTCCCTTATGCCGAGAAATGCCTTGATGAGCCCGAGCTCCTCGCGTCGCCGCCTGTCCGATGCAACATCGTCGTCCATGGCCATGTCGTCCTGCGCGACAGCCTCATTGCCCGTCGCTGATTTTTGTCCGCGCATGCGACTCAATGCAGCAACCGCAAGCTCAACGTCACATTGAGAAATTGAGGAGGACAGGCAAGTCGTCGCATACTCATATTGGGTATGGCGGATGACCCGTTCGCTGCTGCCTTCGCTTACAATGTGAATGTTGGTTTCGATTCATGCGCAATGCATCAGACGCTATCCGGACGGTCTCGCGGCACACGCTGGCCTATATGCTGTTTTCGATCAGCGAGCTGTTCCGGCACTACGACGAATTCGATCCGCTGGACCTACTGATCGTTCATGCGATTCTCAACGCGAACGTCATCAATGTGATGAACGATCCGTCGCTGGACGAGAGATTCTCCAGCATTCACGCGGTCGAGCCGGATGCGATCAAGCAAGGGGTGTCCCGCGCGGCGCTCTCTCGCTTCCTCAGCCTGCCGCTCGAGACGGTTCGCCGTCGCGTGACGGGACTTAAGAGACGAAAGATTCTCGCCGAAACCAAGGCCGGGCTCATCGTGACCGAGCAGAACGCATTCAGGTTTGGAAACAATCACGAACTGCAGAAGACTAATATGCTGCTGCTCACAAAACTGCTTCGCGATCTCAAGCGCGCCGGCATCAACGGGCCGGATGATCTGCGTGCCCCCAAGGGCGCTGCATCGACAAGGAAGGCGAAGTAAGCGGCAGGATATGGATCAAAGCCTTCTCGATACTGCTCGCGATGGAACGCAAAGAACAGCATTAGACGGCTTGCTGTCGTTCCAGGGTCTCAAGCCATCCGCGGCTCTCGAGCTCCGATCGTACGACATCGATCATTTCGGAGAGAGTGAGAGATATGTCGGCGCATCCAGCATGCCGCTGTCGGCCGGGGCGACTGCAATCAAGCGTGCCCAGCTCAGCCTGCCGGTCCTGACGCTGTCTCTGGTGAAGACCTTCCCGCGGATCATCCGCGGTTATGATCTGGCGCACGCCATCGCGGTGGCGGTGCCGATGGACCATGTGACCTCCACCCGCATCAACGGGCAATCAATTGGCAGCTCCATACTCGTTCTCAAGGGGAGATCCGATTGCCTGGTCTATGAGCCGGCGGGGCGTTTGTGGGCTGTCGCCTATTTCAGCCCGCCCGAGCGCGAGCCCTGGTCTCAGCTGGATGACGGCTATCATTTGCTGAGTCCGGCATCGGAAGTACTTGCCTCCCTGCATGGCTCGATTTCCACGACGCTTGAAACCGCGGCACATGATCCAGACTTCCTGAACGAGCCGACGTCGCGAACGGCGGTCGAACAATCCCTGTTCGCCGCAATGGATGCTGCCATTCGGTCCAACGTGAAGCGCGGGCCCATGCACTCCACGACGGACAGCTATCAGCGGATCGTCGCAGAGATGGAACGATTGATCCGCCACGATCTCGCGATCTGGCACAAAACGACCGAACTGGCAGAGCGGGTGGGCGTGTCCGTTCGGACCCTCCAGAGTGCGACGCAGGCCATCTGCGGCATGAGCCCTCATCGCTACAGCCGGGTCTTGCGCCTCTGGTCGGTACGAAAGCAGCTGCGCACCGGCCCGGCTCGTCGCAGTGTGAAGGCCTGCGCAATCGGCCATGGCTTCTGGCATCTGAGCGAGTTCGCAGCGAGCTACAGGGCGGCTTTCGGAGAGCTGCCGTCCGAGACCCTGCATCGGTCGAAGCGAGAGGTCATCTGAAGCGCGAACCTGTAGAGCCGCCGCGCGCGAATCGACGTTAGGTTCGCTTGGTTAGGTGCCGTCCCAATCGCCCAGCACTGCCTGCACCAGCGCCAGCGCCGCCACCGCGGCCGTGTCGGCCCGCATGATCCGGGGTCCCAGCGCCAGCCGCAGGATTTTCGGCTGCCGCAGCAGCAGGGCGCGCTCTTCTTCGGCAAAGCCGCCTTCGGGGCCGATCAGCGCGTCGATGCCAATTCTGCCTTGGTCATGTCCGGCTTCGCGCGCGTCTTGCAGGCTCTGAATGGGGTTTTGGACCTCCGCCGCCTCATCGCAGAAGATGAGCAGCCGGTCGGCAGGGCGCTGACTGAGATACCGGTCCAGCGGCACCGGCTCGGCGACCGTGGCGATGCTGAGGATGCCGCATTGCTCGGCGGCCTCGACGACATTGGCGCGCATCCGCTCGGTGTTGACCCGCGAGGCCTGGGTGAAGCGGGTCAGGACCGGCTGAAGCGTGGCAGCGCCCATTTCGACGGCCTTCTGGACCATGTAGTCCAGCCGGGCATGCTTGAGCGGGGCAAAGACGTAGGTGAGGTCGGCGAGCCGGTCCTGCGGCCGGGCCTGCTGGAGGATGACGAGGCCGTCCGGCCGCTTGCGGCCTTCGATCGCGGCCTGCCACTCGCCGTCGCGGCCATTGAACGCCAAAACCTCGGCCCCGGCGGCCAGCCGCAGCACATTGCCGAGATAATTGCTCTGGTCGCGGTCGAGCGGAACCCTGGCGTCCTGGGCAAGGGGGACATCGACAAACAGGCGGGGGGCGCGAAAATCGTGGGAGGGCATCGTTCAAAGGTCCAATTTGCCGCCGTTATTAACCGAAAGCCGCCATTTCGGGGGTAAATATTGCCGAATCGGTGCGTCGGCGCGCCGCGCTCTTGCCCTATTCGACGGGTTGTTAAGGGCCGGCGGGAATCGTAAAATCGCGAGCACGCTGGTTGCGCTTCAATTGGGAAGACGCCAAGCCCCGTAAGCTCCTGCCGGAGAGACTGCCTTGATGATCCGTCATTTGATGGTTCCGATCACTGCCGCCATGGTCACCTTGGGCGCCGCGGGTGCCCACGCGCAGGGCTTCCCTGCGCCGCTGCCTGGCCAAGCCCCAACCAGTTCCGCGTTTCCGCCCGTGAACGGCTCGGCGCCGAGCGCTTCGGTCGGTGCAGCGCCCCAAGGATCGTTTCCCGTCAACGGCGCCGCGCCCGTCGGTGGCGCAGGTGCCTTCAGCGCCGCCCCGCCGACGCAAGGCGGTCCCGGCGAGGACTGCATGAAAACCTTCATGCCGCTGCGCGAGGAAGCCGAGAAGCGCGGCAAGCTGATCAAGGCCGCGAGTGATCGTCACGCCGCGCCGGAAGAAGCCTGCAAGCTGATCCGCAATTTCAGCCAGGCTGAGACCAAGATGATCAAGTACATCGAGGCCAACGCCTCGAAGTGCGGGATTCCGGCGCAGGTCAGCGCGCAGATGAAGGACGGCCACAAGAACACCGAGGCCATGGCGACGAAGGTCTGCAACGTCGCGCAGCAGATGCAGAACCAGCCGCGCGGTCCGGCCGGTCCGTCGCTGAGCGAGGTGTTGGGTTCTGGCTCGGCGCCTGAGGCCAATGCCGGCAAGAAGGGTGGCAGCACCTTCGACACGCTCAACGGCAACGTCCTCACCCGATGAGTGACACATCCGCCCG
This sequence comes from Bradyrhizobium sp. 956_D2_N1_4, assembly GCF_052076025.1. Classification (NCBI taxonomy): domain Bacteria; kingdom Pseudomonadati; phylum Pseudomonadota; class Alphaproteobacteria; order Hyphomicrobiales; family Nitrobacteraceae; genus Bradyrhizobium; species Bradyrhizobium sp. 956_D2_N1_4. The sequence goes on from NZ_CP197237.1 coordinate 9,152,118, forward strand.
CGTTGCCGATTCCACCGGCAACTGGGTCGATACGCTCGCGCCGCAATGGGCGCGGCCTTATTTGCGCCTGTCGCGCTTCGATCGTCCGATCGGCTCCTGGCTCCTGTTGATGCCGTGCTGGTGGTCGGCGGCGCTCGCGGCGGGCATGGCGCATGATGTCCGCGGCCTGCCGCTCACCATCGTGCTGTTCTTCATCGGCGCCTTCGTCATGCGCGGAGCAGGCTGCACCTGGAACGACATCACCGACCGCGATCTCGACGACAAGGTCGAGCGCACCCGCTCGCGGCCGCTGCCGTCGGGCCAGGTGACCACGAAGCAGGCGCTGGCCTTCATGGTCGCGCAGGCACTGACCGGTCTCGTGGTGCTGCTGCAATTCAACCGCTTCGCGGTCCTAACCGGCATTGCCTCGCTTTTGATCGTCGCGATCTATCCCTTCATGAAGCGCATCACCTGGTGGCCGCAGATCGTGCTCGGCCTCGCCTTCTCCTGGGGCGCGCTGATGGGATTTGCCGTCACCTTTGGTCGCATCGAATTGACCGCGCTGGTGCTCTATGCGGGATCGATTTCGTGGGTGATCGGCTATGACACGATCTATGCGCACCAGGACGCCGAGGACGACGCGCTGATCGGCATCAAGTCCACCGCGCGGCTGTTCGGCGCGCACACGCACCAGGCGCTGATCCTGTTCTACGGGCTTGCGGTGATGCTGATCGGCGTCGCGCTGGCCTCAGGCGATGCGCGCTGGCCGGCCTGGCTCGGGCTTGCGGCGTTCGCCGTGCATCTGGCCTCGCAGATCGTGCGGCTGGATATCAGCGACCCCTTGCTCTGCAAGCGCCTGTTCTTCTCGAACAAGTATGCGGGCTTCCTGCTGTTTGCGGGATTGCTGGTCGACGCGGTGATGCGGGCGGCGTAGCCCGTAGGGTGGACAAAGGCGCTCTTGCGCCGTGCCCGCCATCTTCCCGGGATTGAGATAAAAAAGGTGGGCACGCTTTCGCTTTGCCCACCCTACGGCACTGTGCGTGCCGTTCAATTCCTTGCGATGATCTCGCGTTCGCCCTGATGAACCGACAGCTCGCGCGTCATGGCGGTGCGCCGGCGCATCAAAAATTTCGGACGGCGGGCGCGGATCGCGTTGGCGCGGCGACGGCGCGGCGTGGGCTTGCGGGCACCTTCGTCGAGCTGCGGAAGCGCGAATAGCTCGCTCCAGATCGCCCAGGCCTCGGCGAGTTCGTCGCCATCGGTGCTGACCAGCAGCGGAACGGACAGCGAGGGATCGCGATGCACGAGGACGAGGGTCTGCGCCTCGTCATTGCCGCGCAACGCAACGCCGATGAAGTCGCTGACGCGGACGTTGATCGCCATCTGCATGCCGCGGACGGCACGGCGCAGCACGACACGCTCGCGATGAAGCTCGATCTGTCTGGTGTATCCGTCGGCGCGCGGATCGTGCGCATCGAAGCGGACCGGAAGGGAAAGAGGGTCGAGCCGCAAGCTGCGGCCCGACCCGGCGGGAGCGATCCCGCTTGTTGCTGTTTGACGCCTCACGGCTTTAGTTCTCCCCGCCGGGATTATGTTCCCGGTCGATGCGAGGACCTTAGCGCGCGCCGTTCCGAAACCACTTAAAAAGGCTGGTTAATCCAGCGTCACCGCCGCTCATGATTGACAAGACCTTGGCACGCATGATTGACGAGACGTTGCGCCGGACTTGCGAATCTGAGCTTTTTGCGGGCTGAAAACGCTTGAAGTCCGTACCAATTGGGCACATCTGGTGTTCAGGGCCGGTATCGCCCCGAAACCTCCCGCCGCAACAGGATTTCGTTTGTGAACCCTTCACCAAGCTCGACGCTTTCGCCCCAGGATTCGTCCAAAGCCAATCGCGACCTGTTCGATCAGACCGCGCTCTCCGATCTCGCGCAGCGGCTAGTCGAGGCGGCCAAGCGCGCCGGTGCGGATGCGGCCGATGCGGTCGCCGTGCGCGGCGTCTCGCAGGGCGTCGAGGTGCGTGACGGGCGCGTCGAGGAATCGGAACGCTCCGAGGGTGACGATGTCGGCCTGCGCGTGCTGGTCGGCCAGCGCCAGGCGGTGGTCTCGACCAACGACGTCAGCGGCGATGCCGTGACCAAGCTTGCCGAGCGCGCGGTGGCGATGGCGCGCGTCGCGCCCGACGACAAATATGTCGGCCTCGCCGATCCGGCGCTGCTCGCGCGCGACTTCCCCGATCTCGATCTGCTCGATCCCGACGTGCCCGCGACCTCCGAGCTCGAGCGCCGCGCGCTCGAAGCCGAGGCTGCCGCGCTCGCCGTGAAGGGGGTGACCAAGTCCGGCGGCGCCTCCGCCTCCGCCGGCATGGGCGGCATGGTGCTCGTCACCAGCACCGGCTTCCATGGTTCTTATTTGCGTTCCAGCCAGGGCATTTCGGCGACCGCGATATCGGGCGAAGGCACCGGCATGGAGCGTGACTACGACTTCACCTCGGCGCCGCACGGCGCCGATCTCCTGTCGCCGGAAGTCGTCGGCCGTTCCGCCGGCGAGCGTACCGTGGCGCGTTCCAATCCGCGCAAGGTCGAGACCTGCAAGGTGCCGGTCGTGTTCGATCCGCGCGTTGCGGGCTCGCTGGTCGGCCACGTCGTCGGTGCCATCAACGGCGCCTCGATCGCACGGAAGACCAGCTTCCTGAAGGACAAGCTCGGCCAGCAGCTGTTCGCAAAAAACATCCGCATCATCGACGATCCCCTGCGCAAGCGCGGCCTGCGCTCGCAGACGTTTGACGCCGAAGGCGTCGCGGTGAAGAAGATCGCGCTGATCGACGAGGGCGTGCTGACGACCTGGCTGCTCGACTGCGCGACCGCGCGCGAGCTCGGCCTCACTACCACCGGCCACGCCCATCGCGGCGTCTCGTCCTCGCCGTCGCCGGGACCGTACAATCTGCATCTCGAACCGGGCACGCCGACGCCGGCCGAACTGATCGCCGACATCAAGCAGGGCTTCTACGTCACCGACCTGATCGGCTCCGGCGTCAACGGCGTCACCGGCGATTACAGCCGCGGCGCCTCCGGCTTCTGGATCGAGAATGGCGAGCTGACCTATCCCGTCAGCGAGGTGACGATCGCGGGCCATCTGTTCGAGATCTTCAAATCGATGCAGCCGGCGAACAATCTCGAGTTCCGCTACGGCATCAATGCGCCGACGGTGCGCATCGAGGGTTTGACGCTTGGCGGACGCTGACGCGCATGCAACGGACGAAACCATCCTGACGCGCGACGCGGCGCTGCTGCAGGACGCGGTGCGGGAGGCAGGCAGCCTCGCGCAGTCGATGTTCCGCACCGAATTGAGGAAGTGGACCAAGGGCGCGTCCTCGCCGGTGTCGGAAGCCGACATTGCCGTCAACGATTTGCTCGAAGCGCGCCTGCGCTCGGCGACGCCCGATTATGGCTGGCTGTCCGAGGAGAGCGCCGACGACGAGGTGCGGCTGTCGCGGCGGCGGACCTGGGTGGTCGATCCCATCGACGGCACCCGCAATTATCTCGGCGGCCATGAAGAATGGTGCGTCAGCGTCGCGCTGGTCGAGGATGCCTCGCCGGTGCTGGCTGCGGTGTTCGCGCCCGCGACCGACGAGTTCTTCTTCGCGGCCCGCGGGCAGGGCACGACGCTCAACGGCAAAGCCGTGCGGGCGGCGTCCGGATCCGCGCTCGACTTCTCCCGCGTCGCCGGGCCGAAGCCGATGGTCGAGCGGCTCAATACGGCCGGCGGCGACATCAAGCTGCATCCGCGAATCGGTTCGCTCGCGCTGCGCCTGTGCCGGGTCGCCGATGGCGTGCTGGATGCGGCTTTTGCCGGGGGCAACAGCCATGATTGGGACCTTGCGGCGGCCGATTTGATCGTGCAGGAAGCGGATGGTAGGATGAGCGACCTCTCCGGAGATCCCATCCTCTATAACCGCCGGGAAGTCACGCACGGGGTGCTGGTGGCAGCGGGTCGCGATCGTCATGCGGGCATCGTCGCGCATTTTCGAAATCGGCCCTTGCCCTGAGTGCGTCCGCCGTGCTTCTCGAACACTGCTTTGCCGGGCAGCCCGTTAGGAACAGAACCCATGCCAGATAGTGCCCCGCAACAATTGCTGCATCTCGTCATCGGCGGCGAATTGCTCGATCTCGAGCACAACACCTTCAAGAACCTCGACGACGTCGAGATCGTCGGCCTCTATCCGAACTACGCGTCCGCTCACGTCGCCTGGCGCGCCAAGGCGCAGAGCACGGTCGACAACGCGCAGATGCGCTACTTCATCGTCCATCTCCATCGGCTGCTCGACCCGAATCAAGAACCGGCACGTTGAAAAAACTGCTTCGCAATACGCTGCGAAGCAGCTGGCTTCAGCGTGCCGTCGGGGTTCTGGCGGCCGAATATCTGCGTCTGGTCTGGCGGACCAACAAATTCACGTTCGATCCGCCTGACGTCTATGACATCGTCGAGCCGCAGATCCCCGCGATCTTCGCCTTCTGGCACGGCCAGCATTTCCTCACGCCCTTCATCAGGAATAAGGACTCCTACCGGGCCAAGGTCCTGATCTCGCGGCATCGCGACGGCGAGTTCAACGCGATCGCCGTCGAGCGGCTCGGCATCGGCCTCATCCGTGGTTCCGGTGACCACGGCGGCGCCTTCCACCGCAAGGGCGGGGTGGGCGCGTTCAGGGAAATGGTGCACACGCTCCAGGACGGTTGTAATGTCGCGCTGACCGCCGATGTCCCCAAACGCTCGCGCGTGGCCGGGCTCGGCATCATCATGCTGGCACGGGAATCGGGGCGGCCGATCATGCCTTTCGCGATGGCGACCAGCCGCTTCATCCGGCTCAAGAACTGGGACCGCACCACCATCAACCTGCCGTTCGGGCGGGGCGCATTGGTCGGGATCAAGGAAATCCACGTGCCGCCGGATGCCGACGCCGCCACCATGGAAGCGCTGCGGCTGGAGCTGGAAGAGACCTTGAACGAGGCGACCCGCCGCGCCTATGCGCAACTCGGCCGTCCGGGGCCCCAAGATGGCTAATTCGCTGCCGATAACGCTGCGGATGTACCGGCGCCTGGCCTCGGGCCTGGTGCCGCTTGCGCCGGCGCTGATCAAGCGGCGGCTGAAGCAGGGCAAGGAGGATCCCGCGCGCGTCGGCGAGCGGCGGGGCCTGTCCCGGGACGTGCGTCCGCACGGCCCCCTGGTCTGGATTCACGGCGCCAGCGTCGGCGAGGTGCTCGCCGCAGCCGCGCTGATCGAGCGCCTGCGCGACCTCAATCTTCGCATCCTGCTCACCTCGGGCACCGTCACCTCCGCCGCCGTCGTCGCAAAGCGGTTTCCGCCCGACGTCATCCATCAATACGTGCCGTATGATTCCCCGCGCTATGTCGCGCGCTTCCTCGATCACTGGAAGCCCTCGCTGGCGCTGTTCATCGAATCCGATTTGTGGCCGAACCTGATCCTGGCGGGCGCCGCACGCCGCCTGCCGATGGTGCTGATCAACGGGCGGATGTCGCCGCGCTCCTTCCCGCGCTGGCGGCGGATGTACGGCACCATCTCGGCGCTGCTGTCGCGGTTCGACATTTGCCTGGCGCAATCGAAGACCGATGCGGAGCGCTTCTCCGCGCTCGGCGGCCGCGACGTGGTCGCCACGGGCAATCTCAAGCTCGACGTGGCCGCGCCGCCGGCCGATCCCGCCAAGCTCGAGCGGCTGATGGCGATGACGCGCGGCCGCCCGATCATCGTCGCGGCCTCGACCCATCCGGGCGAGGACGAGATGCTGGTCGCGGCGCATCGCAGCCTCGTCGGTTTCTTCCCGCAGCTTCTGACCGTGATCGTGCCACGGCATCCGGATCGCGGCACCTCGATTGCCGGCTTGATCACGGCGTCGGGCCTGAAGCCGGCGTTGCGCTCGCGCGAGGAATTGCCGACGGCCGCGACCGACGTCTATGTCGCCGACACCATGGGCGAGCTCGGCCTGTTCTACCGCCTCTCGCCGGTCGTGTTCATGGGCGGATCGCTGATCCGCCATGGCGGCCAGAATCCGATCGAGGCGATCAAGCTCGGCGCTGCGATCGTCCATGGTCCGCACGTCTTCAACTTCGCCGATGTCTACGAGGCGCTTGATAGCAGCGGCGGCGCGCGCCAGGCCGACACGCAGGAGACGCTGGTCAAGCAGCTCGGCCAGCTGCTGGCCGATCCCACGGTGCGCGACGGGATGCAGCGCGCAGGCTCAGGCGTGGTCGAGGATCTCGGCGGCGCGCTCAATCGCACGATGACGGCGCTCGAGCCTTATCTCCTGCAGCTCACCATCGAGATGGGGGCCGCCAATGCGTGAGCCGGCCTTCTGGTACCGGCCGCGTTCCTTCAAGTCTCATGCGTTACGGCCGTTGGGCTTGCTCTATGGCGCGATCACCGAACGGCGCATGCTGCGCCAGGGCTTTGACGCCGGCATCCCCGTGATCTGCGTCGGCAACTACCATGTCGGCGGCGCCGGCAAGACGCCGACCGTGCTCGCATTGACGAAGCTGTTGCGCGAGCTCGGCGAGACGCCGGTGGTGCTCAGCCGCGGTTATGGCGGGCGCCTCAAGGGTCCGGTCATGGTCGACCGCGAGCGCCACACCGCTTCCGACATCGGCGACGAGCCGTTGATGATGGTGCGCGACGTTCCTGTCGTGGTCGCGCACGACCGTCTCGAAGGCGTTGCGCTCGCGAAGTCGCGGGGCGCGACCGTGATCCTGATGGACGACGGTTTCCAGAACCCGCGCCTGCTGAAGGACGCCTCCCTGATCGTGATCGACAGCGAGCGCGGCCTCGGCAACGGCAAGGTGTTTCCGGCCGGTCCCTTGCGCGCGCCGCTGAAGGCGCAGCTCGCGCGCACCGATGCGCTGGTGCTGATCGGCAATGGCCATGCCGCCAACGATGTCGCGGCGGAGCTTGCGAAGCGCAACAAGCCGGAGCTGCGCGCGCGCCTGAAGCCGGATGCGGCCTCGGTCGCGCAACTCCTCGGCAAACGAGTCTTTGCGTTCGCCGGCATCGGCGATCCCGCGCGTTTCTTCCGCAGCTTGCGCGCCTGCGGCATCGAGGTCGCGCGCACGCGCCCCTTCGCCGATCACCACATGTTTTCGCAGAACGAGATCGCGGCGCTCGCAGCGGAGGCGCAGCGCGAGCAACTCACGCTGGTGACGACGGAAAAGGATCTTGCGCGCCTCCGCGGCCGCGAAGGCGTCCCCGACGGCATCGTGCCGTTCGCGGTGCAGCTCGAATTCGATGATCCGGCAGCGCTCCGGCAATTGATCAGCGATCATCTCTACAAGGCGCGCGAGCGGCGGTTCGGCAGGCGATGATTTCTTGATGATTTCTTGATGATTTCTTGGCGTGGGCAAAGCGCTCCGCCGTAGCCCAACACCGCGCGCCTTGCGATATGCGACATGTCGCGGCGGATGAATTGTCTTCCGCACGTTCGGGAGTTGATGTAGCCTCGCATGAGAGCCGTCACCGGGACGTGCCGAACTCCCGGCAATCATCGGCGGCGTTTATGCCCACGGCGGGCAACGTACCATCATCATTTCAGATGCGAGACCGTTACGATCAGTTCGGAACGGCCGGAGAGTTATTGCCAAAAGCTCAGAGGAGAACATGCCATGCATTTTTGCCTCACTGGACAATATACACCACGCGCTCTCAACGCCATTTTGGAAAACCCCACGATCAATCGCCAGGAGGCGGCGACAAAACTCATTGAAGCGGCCGGCGGCAAGCTGATTTCGATGTACAGCGTTGCTGCCGACGGTCCGGGCGTTTTGGTGATTTTCGATGTGCCTGATCCGAGCACGGCTCCGGCCATCTCCGGTCTGACCGTCACGGTGGGCACCCTGCAGAACGTGAAACTGACCCGGCTGTTCACGCAGGACGAGATCAAGCAGGTCCGCCAGAACGCGGCGAAGCTGCGCTCTTCGTATAGTCCGCCCGGAGGCTGACATCCGGATCTCAAGCGATGCCGCCGCAATCGTATCAGGCGGCGGCAACGCTTACCTCACAGCAAAAAGCAGGTCTGCGCGCTGAGGCGAGGCGAAGGCCTTCCGGCGTCCATCGACGGACGATGCGGGAGGGCGCGTGCTGTGTCCGGCGCCACAGGTCCGACTGAACGTGCTTGCCAGCGGACCCGTTCAGGGCGTGCAATCCCGGCTCAGCCCTCAGTCCCCTCACCAGGCTCCAACAGCCATCATTCCGATGATGGTCAGGCACGAGACGCAGGCCACCATGACAGTATAGCATTCGGGTGTATTCATCGCTTGCTCCCAAACTGCCGCCAATTGCTTGGTCACTGCTACGCGGGAGAGTTCGCCGGTCTCGGGCCGCTTCAATGCGGCACGCCGCGACCGGTCTTGCGTTGTGCGTCCGTCCTCTCATCGTCACCCTGATCCGCAAGATGATGATGCGCTTCGGAAGCTTCAGAGCGTTGAGCTATGATCAGAAGCTGTTTCCGCATTTCAGCGAGGCGGGCGCGGCAATATTCACGATAGAGCATGTCTAGTATGGTGGGCATGATCACCCCCATCGTTGACTTTCGATTTACAAAGTATCCACCGCGAATTTTCGAGGTGATCGTAGCCCGTCAGATGGCTCTTCCGATGTGAGCCCGTTCACAGACTGCGCCAATTCCAAAGCTCAATGGTCGTTTGGTTGACTTGATGGTCTGTGCGACAAAGCAGCAGGGCTAATTACCTAACGCGCACTCTAGCAGCGCTCTGTTTCACCAGAACTTCGTCAAACAACTTAAGGGCGCCGAACCGCAGCGAAAAATCCAACCACAGCGCGAAGTGACTTACCACGGAGTGCAAGCGCAATTCGTTGCAACGCGGATCGGCGCGACGGAGATCATTTCGGCGGCGAGGCGCGCAGTTCAGGTGCGCGCGAACATCGTCTCCATCCTCCTGCTGCGCGATAAGCTGTGCCGCTCATGCGGCGCCGGCAGGACAGCTACCCTTTGCTCACCCTGTAGCGGCCCGCCATTCAGGCGACATTCTTCGCCAGACGCCTATCGGTTCCAGACGATCAGGAGAATCCGATGAAACTGCCATCTGCAGCCGTCGCTGCCAGTCTTCTGTGTCTGATCATGGCGCCCGTGTTTGCGCAGACGCCGCCGACGACGGCTCCCGCTGCTCCAACCAGCACGGTGCCAGTCCCCGCGACCAAGCGCGTCACGTGCCTTGCGACGACGCAAAGCCTGAAGGGCCAGGACAAGCGCGATCAGATGCAGCTCTGCATGGCGCAGGCACGGGTCGATTGTCTGAAGCAGGCGATCGATCAGAAAGTGGTCGGTGAGACCAGGAAGACTTTCATCAAGACCTGTGTGGGCGCGGATGGTCCCGAGCCGCAATAGCCGCGCGATGCCACGAACTCGGTATCGTTGGGTGGGCAAGGCGAATTGTCCGCCGAAGCTGAGCGAGCGAAGGCGGAAGCGTGCCTACATTGTTCGTTGCGGTCGTGAAGAGATGGCGGGCACGGCGCGAGGCGCCTTTGCCCACCCTACGGCTGCGGCTTCAGCGCGCCGGGGAAATGCCGCTGCAGCACGGCGGCGGGCGTGGCGTAGGCCTCTTGCAGATCCACGCTCCAGTACTTCAATTCGTCGAGCGGAATCCGCGTGTCGGTGATCGCGCAACGGACGAAGGTCCCCGGCGAGATCACGCGGAAATCGCCGTCGAGATATTGCACCTGCGCTTCGCCATGGCCCGAGGGGCCGAACTTGTTCAGCACGGTCGAAAGTCTCCGTGGAAGGCCTCTCCGTGGAAAACCCTGGAGGGCACGATGTGTTGCACCGAATTTAGCATAGATAGGGTGGCTTGTCCGCCCGGTAAACCCACCGGTTTGTGATGTTTTGCCGCCGTTTCCGCATGATAGTGCTTCGCGCGAGGGATGGCCGGTTCCGGCATCTTCCACGGCAGAATCCGATGCGCCTTCGACTGACCGCCCTGTTCATGATGCTGCTGATGTCGGCCGCGCACGCCGCGCCGGCGCCGCAGCAGGTCGACATTCCGCTGTCGTCCGGAATCCTGCATGGGCAGCTCTACAAGCCCGATGGCGAGGGGCCGTTTCCGACCGTGATCGCGCTGCATGGCTGCGGCGGCCTCGGCAATCATTCAGAATCGGTGCTGCCGCGCTATCGCGACTGGGCGCTGCAACTGCTGAAGGCCGGCAACGCCGTTCTGCTGCCCGACAGCTACGGCTCGCGCGAGCTCGGGCCGCAATGCCGCGTCAAGGAGATGCACGTCAAGGCGCGGCGCGAGCGCGTCGCCGACATCGCGGCCTCGCGCGCCTGGCTGGTGAAGCAGAGTTGGGTCGCGCGCGACCGCGTCAGCCTGATCGGCTGGGCCAATGGTGCCAGCGCGCTGCTCTGGGCCGTGCGTCCGCAGAGCGCCGCGCGCGAAGCCGGGCCGGATTTTCGCGCGGCGATCGCGTTCTATCCGGATTGCCGGATCTCCGCCGGCCTCGGCTGGAGCGCGCGGGTGCCGACCCTGGTGCTGATCGGCGCCAATGACGACGTCTCGTCGCCGCCGGCCTGCCGCCAGATGGTCGACGGCGCGCGCGGCCGCAGCGCGCTCACGCGCATCGTGGTCTATCCCGGCGCCTATCACGATTTCGACCGCGCCAATACGCCGCTGCACGCAGCTGCCGGCACCACCGACGCCGCCGCGCCCGAGCACGGCCATCTCGGCACGGACGCAGAGGCGCGCGCGGAGTCGCAGAAGGAAGTCGCGGAGTGGCTGGCGCGGTGAGGGCGGTCCTGTAGCCCGGATGGAGCGGGCTTGTCCCGCCGTAGCTCGATAGAGCGAAGGCGGAAGCGGGGCCGCCCGAGGAACAACGTTAGGCGGACAGCCCCGCATCGACCACCGCCCTGCACGGAGTATGGCCGACCGTGAATCTACGTATCGCGTGTCGCGGCGGTTTCAGCAGGTGACGGCGCCTTAGTTCGACCACGATGTCGATTAAACGCAGTCCTCATGCGCAACCGCTTCGTCCTGTTCTCATCCGCACTGATCGTCTTCACCGTCGCGATCTTCCTGTTCGAAGCCCACGCCGGCGCGCCGATGATCGCGCCGGAACATTGCGGCTTCTGGACCACGATCGACGCGGGATTGTCCTGCCGGTAGGCGGGCTGCGCTCGCAATGACGAGGTTGTGGCGACACGCGTCCCACACTGGCTGTCATCGCCCGGCTTGACCGGGCGATCCAGTACTCCGAGACGTTAGTGATTGAGCCGAGAAGCCGCGGCGTACTGGATTCCCCGCATTCGCGGGGAATGACACTGAGGGCGGAACGCCGCCGTAGCGCTCAGAACAACGTGCCCTGATCCACCGGCTTGCCCGCGCGCTTCGGCGCAGGTTTTGCGTCTTGCGCGGCCGGCTTTGCTTGCGCCGGCGCACGCTTTGCCGTCGGCGCCGGGCGATCCGCATCCGCCGTCGCGCCGACACGGCCGTCCGCAAACTCGATCTCGAGGCGTGCGCCGGGACCAATCGCGTCGGCCGAATGCAAGGGATGGCCGGCCTCGTCCCGTACCAGAGCAAAGCCGCGCGCGAGCACGCCGCGATACGACAAGGCCGAGAGCAGCTTGCCGCTGTTCTCGATGCGGGCATCCAGCCGCTGTAACAGCGTGACAAGCGCGCGGTTGGCGCGCTCGGCCAGACGATGCGTGCGCTCGCGCTGGCGGGCAATTGCGTTGCGCTGCGCCTGCGCATTCGAAAGTTTCGAGGCGCGCAAGCGCACCTCCAGCCCGGCAAAACGGTCGCGCCGTTGCCGCAGCAGCGAGCGCGCGGACAGGCCGAGCCGCTCGCCGCACACGGTGAGGCGGTGATCGGCCTGCGAAATCTGCCCGTGCAGCACCCGCAGCGTCAGCTTTGCGCTCGCCGCGGTAAACCGGCGGAAATGCGCGTGCGTGTTGGCCTTGAGGCCGCGGGGTAGCGACGCGCCCGCTGAATCCAGCCGTTGCCGCGGGATCGCGAGCAGATCGCCCGCCGCGGGCAGGGCGCGCGCGGCGGCGCGCAGCTCGCTGCGGCGGCTCTCATGGGCACGCTGCCAATAGGCGCGGGTGCGCCGCGCGAGATCGGCGACCTCGACGAACAGATCGCTGCGCACCGGCACCGCCATCTCGGCCGCTGCCGTCGGCGTCGGCGCGCGCTTGTCGGCGACGAAGTCGATCAGCGTGATGTCGGTCTCGTGCCCGACCGCCGAGATCAGCGGGATCATGCTCTCGGCTGCCGCCCGCACCACGATCTCCTCGTTGAACGACCAGAGGTCCTCCAGCGAGCCGCCGCCGCGTGCCACGATCAGCACATCGGGCCGCGGAATCTTGCCGCCCTCGGGCAGCGCGTTGAAGCCGCGGATCGCGGCTGCGACCTGCTCGGCCGAGCCTTCACCCTGCACCTTGACCGGCCACACCAGTACGTGGCGGGGAAAGCGGTCCTCGAGCCGATGCAGGATGTCACGGATGACGGCGCCGGTCGGCGAGGTCACCACGCCGATCACCTCCGGCAGCCAGGGCAGCAACTGCTTGCGCGCCTCGTCGAACAGGCCCTCGGCGGCGAGCTTCTTCTTGCGCTCCTCCATCAGCGCCATCAGCGCGCCGATGCCGGCCGGCTCCAGCGCCTCGATCACGATCTGGTACTTCGAGGAGCCCGGATAAGTGGTGAGCTTGCCGGTGGCGATGACCTCGAGCCCTTCCTGGGGCTTGAAGCGCATCCGGCCGTGCACGCCCTTCCAGATCACCGCCTCGATCTTGGCGCTCTCGTCCTTGAGCGCGAAATAGCAGTGGCCGGAGGAGTGGGCGCCGCGGAAGCCGGAGATCTCGCCACGGACCCGGACATGGCCAAAGGCGTCCTCGACCGTCCGCTTCAGGGACTGCGAGAGCTCGGAGACGGTGAATTCGGGGGCGTTGAGCAGTGGTTCCGCAGGCGGCATCGGCAAACGATTCGGCATTTTGGGGTCAGACCCGACGTTAAGGATTTTCGCCGCGCGGCGCCAATCCTGGGATTGATATGGAGAGTACTCTGTAATATAGAGTTCTCTATAAATGATCAGTTCGAGGGAGTTTGCGATGGCGATGCGGCTGCTGCGGGGTTCTCTAAGCCTGTTGAAATGGGGCCTGTGCGCGGTTGGCGCAGTCGCGCTGCTGCTCACCGCCCTGATCGCGACGCCGCTGGAGCGGCCTGCGGAGATGCGCTCGGTCTCGGACTCCGCCAAGGGGATCGACTGGTCTACGCTGCCACCGCTCGAGCGCTTTCAGGCCCGCGATGGCACCTGGCTTGGCTTCCGGCACTACGCGCCGAAGGGGACGGCCACCGATCGCGGCGCCATCTTCATCCATGGATCGTCCGGTTCCTCCGGCACCGTGAACCATGCCCTGACGGCAGCATTCGCCGCGCACGGCGTCGAGACCTGGGCACTCGATACGCGCGGCCACGGCGCCTCCGGCACGCGCGGTGATATCGGCTATGTCGGCCAGCTCGAGGACGATCTGGTCGACTTCGTCGCCCATGTCCGCAAGAGCGCGCCCGATTTGCCACTGACCTTGATCGGTCATTCCGCCGGCGCCGGCTTCTCGTTGCGTGTTGCCGCGACGCCGATCATGCAGGACCTGTTCGTCCGCACTGTCCTGATCGCGCCCTATCTCGGCTACGACGCGCCGACCAACAAACCGCACGCCGGCGGTTGGGCCAATGCTGACCTTCCGCGCTACTTCGGGCTGGCGGCGCTGCGCAAGCTCGGCATCGACTGTTGTTCGCAGCTTCCAGTGCTGGCCTTCGCCGTGCCGGCGAATTCGGCCAAGTACCTCACCTCTACCTATTCCGACCGCCTGATGCGCAACTTTGCGACACGCGGTTATCGCCTCGATCTGCCCGGGGTGACACACCCGATGACGATTTTCGGCGGCGCCGACGATGAGATGATGATCTCGGACAAATATGCCGAGACCGTGCGGGCGGTGAAGCCGTCGATCGACGTCAAGATGATCGACGGCGTCAATCACATGGGCATGGTCACCAACCCGAAGGCGGTCAATGCAATCGCCGAGGACGTGGCAACGCGCGGAGCAGGCCAGTCATGATCGACAGCAAGGAGGCGTCTGCAGCGCTGGCCGACATCGACGACATCGTCCAGCGCGTGAAGCAATCGCAGCTCTACGAGCTCGCAAGCCTCGCCGCAGTCTGGTGGGGAGTCCTGGTATTCGCAGGCAATCTCGTGACCTGGCTCTGGCCGGTCTACGCGGTCCACGCCTGGGTTGCCGTGGACGTTCTGGGCGTCGGTGGTCTGGTCGGAATCCGGTTGCTCAATCCATCGCCCCGTCCGCATGGTGCCGCCTTCGATGTCAGGCTCGTTCTGGTCTTCGTGCTGTTCTTCGCCTTCGGCTATCTCTGCACCAACGTCGTCGGCCATTTCGGCCCACGCCAGCTCGGCGCGTTCTGGCCGCTCTACTTCATGCTGTTCTATACGCTGGCGGGTCTCTGGTTCGGCTACGCCTTCGTCGCGATCGGTCTTGGCATCGCTGCACTGACGTTGTTCGGCTTCTTCTACATCGGCGAGGCGTTCCCGCTCTGGATGGCCTTTGTCAACGGTGGCGGACTGATCCTCGGCGGCCTCTGGATGCGGCGGATCTAGCCAATGGCCGAGCTCGACGACATCATCCATCAGCCGTTGCGCCTCAAGATCATGGCGGCGCTGAACGCGCTGCCGGTCTCCGCTGGCCTGGAGTTCTCGCGATTGAAAAAGCTCACCGGCGCCACCGACGGCAATCTCGGCGCACATATCGAGACGCTGGCGAAGGCGGGCTACGTCTCGGTAGACAAGGCCTTCGTCGGCAAGAAGCCGCAGACCACAGTAACCGCCACCGCCGTCGGCCGCGGCGCCTTCGCGCGGCATGTGGCGACGTTGCAGGAGATCATTGCGGGGAGGCAGGTTTAGCGGCGATTGTCGTCCTCGGGCGTTCCCCTCTCTCCGCCGTCATTCCGGGGCGCGCCCCCTTGGGCGCGAGCCCGGAATCCATACTCACGATGGTGGTTATGGATTCCGGGCTCGCGGCTTCGCCACGCCCCCGGAATGACGGGGAGTGTGGGCGTTTCCCCTTGAGACCCGCCGCGATTCGTGCGACCTCCGCCCCAGCAAAACCCCTCATTTCGAGCCTTCGATGCACATTCTCCTGCTCGGTTCCGGCGGCCGCGAACATGCCCTGGCGTGGAAAATCGCAGCCTCCCCCCTGGTGACCAAATTCTGGTGCGCGCCCGGCAATGCCGGCATCGCGCGGGAGGCGGAATGCGTGGCGCTCGATGTCGCCGACCATGCCGCGGTGATCGATTTCTGCAAGACGAATGCGGTCGAGCTCGTGGTGGTCGGCCCGGAGACGCCGCTGGCCGCCGGCATCGTCGACGACCTCACCGCCGCCGGCATCAAGGCGTTCGGGCCGAGCGGGGTGGCGGCGCAGCTCGAGAGCTCCAAGGGCTTCACCAAGGCGCTGTGCACCGAATTCGGCATTCCGACCGGCGCCTACAAGCGCTTCACCAACGCCAATGATGCGCGTGCTTACGTCCAGAGCCAGGGTGCGCCGATCGTGGTCAAGGCCGACGGCCTTGCCGCCGGCAAGGGCGTCGTGGTCGCCAAGACCGTGCGCGAGGCCGAGGACGCCATCGCCATGATGTTCGAGGGCGCCTTTGGCGATGCCGGCGCCGAGGTCGTGATCGAGGAATTTCTGCCGGGCCGCGAGATCAGCTTCTTCGCGCTGTGCGACGGCGAGACCGCCATCCCTCTCGCTTCCGCGCAGGACCACAAGCGGGTGTTCGACCACGATCTCGGCCCGAACACCGGCGGCATGGGCGCCTATTCGCCGACGCCTTTGGTCACGCCCGCGATCCACGACGCGATCATGGCCAAGATCATCCTGCCGACGGTTGCCGGCATGAAGCAGCGCGGCACGCCGTTCCGCGGCATCCTCTATGCCGGGATCATGCTGACGACGCAGGGCCCAAAGCTGTTCGAGTTCAACGTCCGCTTCGGCGATCCCGAGTGCCAGGTGCTGATGCTGCGCATGATGTCCGACATCGTGCCGGCGTTCATCGCCGCCTGCGACGGGGAGCTTAAGCACTTCGATCTGCGCTGGTATCCGGAATCCGCGCTCACGGTGGTGATGGCGGCCAAGGGCTATCCCGGCGACTACCAGAAGGGCACGCGCATCGAGGGGCTCGATGACGCAGCCAAGGTCGACACCGCCGAGATCTTCCATGCGGGCACGGTCGAGAAGGACGGCGCGATCCTCGCCAATGGCGGCCGCGTGCTCAATGTCTGCGCGCTCGGCAAGACCGTGACGGAAGCGCAGGCGCGTGCCTATCAGGCCGTCGACCGCATCAACTGGCCGGAAGGCTTCTGCCGCCGCGACATCGGCTGGCAGGCGGTGGAAGCCGAGAAGGCCCGGGGCTGACAGGCTTTTTTCCGGACTGCGCGCACGCCGGCATCAAGATTGCCGCGTGCCACCGCTCCGCCACATCGACATTCCAAAATTGCGCAATCGCCTGTTGGGGTTAGCAACCCTCACAGGTGACCATCGTGCTACTGTGCATGGGGTTGTTTTCGACATTTTTGTTCGAGGCGGCCCGGGACTGACCAGACAGGACTGACCCGATAAGGATGCCGAAGATGTCCGATCTCGCCGACCTCTACCCCGGCTTCGCCTCCGAATGGATCAACACCTCCTTGGGCCGCATCTTCGCCCGCGTCGGCGGCAAGGGGCCGCCGCTGCTGTTGCTGCACGGCTTCTCCGAGACCAACGTGATGTGGCACCGCGTGGCGCCGCAGCTCGCCGACAAGTTCACGCTGATCATCGCCGATCTGCCGGGCTATGGCTGGTCCGACATGCCCGAGAGCGATGCACAGCACATCCCCTACAGCAAGCGCGCGATGGCCAAGGCGATGGTGGAAGCGATGGAGCAGCTCGGCCACGTCCACTTCGCGCTCGCCGGCCACGACCGCGGCGGCCGGGTGTCGTATCGGCTTGCGCTCGACCATCCCGGCCGGCTGTCGAAGCTCGCCGTGCTCGATATCCTGCCGACCTATAATTACTGGGAGCGGATGAACCGCGCCTACGCGCTGAAGATCTATCACTGGACCTTCCTCGCCCAGCCGGCGCCGCTGCCGGAGACGCTGATCTCGGGCAATGGCGAGTTCTTCCTGCGCTTCAAGATGGCGAGCCAGACCAAGTCGAAGACGCTGGACGCCATCGACGAGCGTGCACTCGAACATTACATCGCCCCGTTCCGCGATCCCGCCCGCGTGCATGCGATGTGCGAGGACTACCGCGCCGGCGCCTATTTCGATTACGACCTCGACAAGGCCGATTTCGAAGCCGGCAAGAAGATCACGATTCCCATGCTGGCCTTGTGGGGTGGCGCAGGCATCGCCCAGGCCGCCGCCACGCCGCTCGATACGTGGAAGCAATGGGCGACCAACGTCGACGGCATGCCGGTGGACTCCGGCCATTTCCTCACCGAGGAGAACCCGGACGTCACCGCAAAGGCGCTGCGCGAGTTCTTCGCAGGCTGAACTAAGCTGTCGCGACACACACAACTGTCATCGCCCGGCTTGACCGGGCGATCCAGTACTCCGAGACGGTGGTGGTTGATCGATAGGCCGCGGCGTACTGGATGCCCCGCCTTCGCGGGGCATGACGGCGGAATATGTGAATCTACCGCCGCTCGCGAAAAAAGTCCTTGAGCAGCCGCGCCGCCTCGCTCTCGCCGACCCCGGAATAGACATCCGGCGCATGATGGCAGGTTGGGGATGCAAAGAACCGCACGCCTGATTCCACCGCGCCGCCCTTGGGATCGGCGGCGCCGTAATAGAGCCGCCTGACCCTTGCAAAGGAGATCGCGCCCGCACACATGGTGCAGGGCTCCAGCGTCACGTAGAGGTCGCAGTCGACCAGGCGCTCGCTGCCGATCTTTTTGGCGGCCTCGCGCAGCGCAATGATCTCGGCATGGGCGGTCGGGTCGTAATCAGTCAGCGTCCGGTTCGCCGCGGTCGCGATGACCTCGTAATTGCGGACCACGACGCATCCGATCGGAACTTCGCCCGCCTTTCCGGCATTTTCGGCCGTTTTGAGCGCCAAATCCATGAAAGAGGGGGCTTTCAAGCCTCGTATCATCGCCAGAAACCTGCTAGTAGCTCCGCCTTCAGCAAGAGTGAATACCGGATTTGCCTGAGCATGCGGCTCGAAACGAGCGCGCACAATGCTTTCTGGCCACCCCCTAAGTGAGTTTATTCATGCCTCGCGACAGCGACAAAGACAACGATTCCCGCGGCCGGCGTGATCGAGGCCCGGGCAGGGGTGGCCCGCCCAAGGGCCGGTCCGGCAAGCCGCGTGGCCCTGAGAAGAAATTCGCCAAGCGCGGCCCTGAGGGCAGGAGCGACGCCCGCCCGCCCCGTGGCGACCGCGACAGCCGTCCGCCTCGCGCCGACCGCGGGGATCGTCCGTTCCGCCGCCGCGAGGAGGGCGATGCCCCGCGCCGCGATTTCAGCGACCGTCCGAAGTTCAAGCGCGACGACCGTGGTGGTGAGGAGCGCGGCGAGCGCAGCTTCAAGCCGCGTGGCGACCGCCCGTTCTCGGATCGCGGCGCGCGCGATGGCGAGAAGCGGCCGTTCAAACCGCGCGGTGATCGCCCGTCCTATGGCCGTGACGACCGTCCGCCGCGCAGCCGGGATCGCGACGATTCCCGTCCCGCCGGCCGGTTCGGCGACAAGAAGTTCGGCGACAAGCGGCCCTACGCGCCGCGTGGCGACCGCCCGGAACGCAAGTTCGACGGCGAGCGGAAGTTTTCGCGTGGTGCGCCGGATCGCGAGCGCGACCGTGGGGATCGCAGCGATCGCCCGCGTGACTTCGGTGACCGCCCGCGCGATCGTGGCGAGCGCAGCGATTCAAAGCCGTGGCAGAAGCGCGACGCGGGTCCGCGTGGCGATCGTCCGCCGCGTAAGGACTTCAGCAAGGGTCCGCGCAAGGATTTCGGCGGCCGTGACCGCAGCGAAGACAAGCCCTGGCAGAAGCGCGACGATCGGCAGGGTGGCGGCGATGACCGTCCGCGTTTCTCGCGCTCGCGCGACGATCGCGCGTCCGGCGATCGTCCGTTCCGCGAGCGGCCCAAGTTCGATCGGCCCAAGTTCGATCGTCCGCGCGACGACCGTCCGAAATTCGATCGGCCTCGTCGTGACAGCGATGGCGAACGCGGCGGTGACCGTCCCAAATTCAATCGTCCGCGCGAGCGCTCCGAGGGCCGCTCCGACTGGCACGAGCATCCGCGCAGCGAAGGCCGCTCCGGCGACCGTCCGCGCCGTGAAAACGAGGATGAGAGCAGGATCTTCGAGAAGCGCCCCGCCTTCGGTGGCCGCGGCGCCTATCGTGACCGTGATCGGGATTTCGAGGGCCGTCCGCGCCGTGACGAAGCACCGAAGCCGAAAAAGGCCGGCGAGCGTATCGCAAAAGTGCTGTCGCGTGCGGGCCTCGCCTCGCGCCGCGACGCCGAGGAGATGGTCACGCAGGGGCGCGTCGCCGTCAACGGTCGCGTCATCAATTCGCCGGCGCTCGACATCACCTCGAACGATGTCGTCACTGTCGACGGCAAGCCGTTGCCGGAGCGTGAGCGTACGCGGCTGTTCCTCTACCACAAGCCGCGCGGGCTGATGACGACGCATGACGACCCCGAGGGCCGTCCGACCGTGTTTGACAATCTGCCCGAAGGCCTGCCGCGGCTGATCTCGATCGGCCGGCTCGACTTCAACACCGAAGGCCTGCTGCTGCTCACCAACGACGGCGGGCTCGCGCGTACGCTCGAGTTGCCGGACACCGGCTGGCTGCGCCGCTACCGCGTCCGCGCCCATGGCGACGTCACCCAGGCGCAGCTCGACGAATTGAAGAACGGCATCGAGGTCGAGGGCGTCAAATACGGTCCGATCGAGGCGACGCTGGAGCGCGACCAGGGCGCCAATGTCTGGCTGGTGTTCGCGATCCGCGAAGGCAAGAACCGCGAGGTGCGCAACGTCTGCGCCCATCTCGGGCTCGAGGTGAACCGGCTGATCCGCGTGTCCTATGGACCGTTCCAGCTCGGCGAGGTCCCCGAAGGCCAGGTCGAGGAGATCAAGTCACGCGTGCTGCGCGATCAGCTCGGCGACAAGGTCATCGAGAAGTCGGGCGCGCAGTTCGACGTGCCGAAGAAATCTTCTTCACCCGACGGCGAAGCGCCACGCGAGAAGAAGCCTGCCAGCAAGCGTGACGTGATCAACGATCGCAAGGGCCGCCGCGTGCTGGTACAGCGCACCGGCAGCGAGGAGGCGCGCGAGCGCAACGAGGCCGAGGCCAACGGCTACGGCCCGCCGCGCCGGCCCAAGCGCGGCTATCACGGCAAGCGCGATCTGACGCCGCGGGAGGACTGATTGCGCGTCGTCGGCGGTCGTTTGAAGGGGCGCAATCTCGCCTCACCGTCCTCGCGCGACATCCGCCCCACGGCGGACCGGCTGCGCGAGTCCGTGTTCAACATCCTCGTGCACGCCTATGACGATCCGATCGAGGATGCGCGCGTGCTCGATCTCTTCGCCGGCACCGGTGCGCTCGGCATCGAGGCGTCCTCGCGCGGCGCGAAGTTCACGCTGTTCGTCGACAACGGCGCCGAGGCCCGCGCGCTGCTGCGCAACAATGTCGAGACGCTCGGCCTTGGCGGCGTGACCAAGGTCTATCGCCGCGATGCGACGGATCTTGGCCCTGCGCATCCCGTCGAGCCGTTCTCGCTGGTGTTCCTCGATCCGCCCTATGGCCAAGGATTTGCGGAGAAGGCGCTCGCGAGCTTGCGCGACGGCGGCTGGCTCATGCCGGGCGCGCTGCTCGTGGTGGAAGAGGCGAAGGCTGCGCAGTTCGTGACGCCTGAGGGCTTCGAGGAATTGGAGCGGCGGGCTTATGACGACACGGAGTTCGTGTTTTTGAAGAGGCCGTAGTCTCGCTGCCGTAGGGTGGGCAAAGGCGCAACGCGCCGTGCCCACCAACTTTCTGCGATCGCGGTAGGTGGTGGGCACGCTTCGCTTTGCCCACCCTACGAAGATCATCTCCGCCCGAACAGCTTCTCCACATCGCTCAGCTTCAGCTCGACATAGGTCGGGCGGCCGTGATTGCACTGGCCGGAGTTCGGGGTGTCCTCCATCTCGCGGAGCAGGGCGTTCATCTCCTCCGGCCGCAGCCGGCGGCCGGCGCGCACCGAGCCGTGGCAGGCCATGGTCGCGGCGACGTGCATCAGGCGGCGCTCCAGCGGCAGCGCCTCGTCCCATTCGGCCATGTGCTCGGAGAGATCGCGCAGCAGCCCGCCTGCATTGGTCTTGCCGAGCAGCGACGGCGTCTCGCGCACCGCGACCGCGCCGGGGCCGAAGGACTCGATGGCGAGGCCAAACGATGCGAGCTCTTCGCTGCGCTCCAGCAGGCGCTCCACCGTGGCCTCGTCCATCTCGACGATCTCGGGGATCAGGAGGATCTGCCGTTGCACGCCGTTGGCGGCGAGCGAGGCCTTCAGCCGCTCGTAGACGATGCGCTCATGCGCGGCATGCTGGTCGACGATGATAAGGCCGTCGCGAGTCTGCGAGACGATGTAGGTCTCGTGGATCTGGGTGCGCGCCGCGCCGAGCGGGCGGTCGACGAGGTCGCTGACGGGTTGGGTCTCGATCCGCACGTCCGCACTGGGCGCGCCGACATCGAATGCCGCCTGTGCGCGCTCGGCGAAGACGGGCGCAGCCGATCCGTCGAACGACGGCATCGGTGCGACCGGGGCGGATGGCGAGGCGCGCCAGTCCCAGCTCGCAGGCCGCGGCGTGAAGGCCGGCCGGAACGAGGACAACGCGCTCTCGCCACTGTTGGCGGCCGTGCGCCGGCCCTCGCGCGCGAGCGCGTCCTTCAATCCGTGCACGATCAGCGCGCGCACGAGGCCGGCATTGCGGAAGCGCACCTCGGTCTTGGCCGGATGCACGTTGGCATCGACCTCGCGCGGATCGAGCGTGACGAACAACGCCAGCACCGGATGGCGGTCGCGCGGCAGATAGTCGGCGTAGGCCCCGCGCACGGCGCCGAGGATCAGCTTGTCGCGCGCGGGACGGCCGTTGACGAAGAGATATTGCCCGAGCGCGTTCGCCTTGGTCAGCGCCGGCGCCGCGGCATAGCCGGCGACCACGACGCCCTCGCGCTCGGCATGGACCTCGATGGCGTGGCTGCGGAATTCTGCGCCGAGGATATCGCCGAGCCGCGTCAGCCGTCCGGCGGCGCCAGGCAGCGCCGCGGTCCAGGTCACCGGCGCGCGCTCCTCGCCGGCCAGCGTGAAGGCGACGTCGGGCCGCGCCATGGCAAGGCGCCTGACCACCTCACGGATCGCCTCCGCCTCGGTGCGATCGGTCTTTAGGAATTTCAGCCGCGCGGGCGTTGCATAGAAGAGGTCGTTGACCTCGACGCGCGTGCCGTGGGCCAGCGCCGCCGGCATGATCTCGGACTTGTCGCCGCCCTCGACTGACAGCGCCCAGGCATGTGGTTCGCTCGCGTGCCGCGTCGTGATGGAGAGACGCGCGACGGAGCCGATCGAGGGCAGCGCCTCGCCGCGGAACCCGAGCGTGCGGATCTGGAGCAAATCCTCGTCGTCGAGCTTGGAGGTGGCATGGCGTTCGACCGCGAGCGCCAGGTCCTTCGCGGTCATGCCGCCACCGTCATCGGTGATGCCGATCCGCCGCCGCCCGCCGCCATCGGTGAAGACGTCGATCCGGCTGGCGCCGGCATCGATGGCGTTCTCGACCAGTTCCTTGACCACGCTTGCCGGACGTTCGACCACCTCGCCGGCGGCGATGCGGTTGACGATTTGCTCTGGCAGTTGGCGGACGGGCATGGGGCTTTCGATCTGGATTCGCTGACGGCGCTATTCTAGGCCGTGTTGCGTCAAAAGCATGTGTTGGGCAACAGCCGTGTGGCGGCCTGGGGAAGAGGGATGCCTATCACATTGAAGGGATTGGACGTTCGAGAAAATTGCGCAACCGGGACGGAGCGATCGTCCTGCTGCCGTCCTGATTGTGGGGGGCCGGGCAGCGGTGTAGCATCGTGAAAAAATGGCAACAGGACGGGAGGACGCCATGTGCAATTTCTTCGCGCACCAGCCCCAACGCAACTACGAATCCCAGACCCGCTCGTTGCGGATCGGCGGGCACTGCACCTCGATCCGGCTGGAAATGGCGTTCTGGGACACGCTGGAGGAGATCGCGGCCAAGGAGAGCATGAGCGTCGGCAAGTTCCTGACCACGCTCTACAACGAGGTGCTCGACCATCACGGCGAGGTCAATAATTTCGCCTCGCTGCTACGCTGCTCCTGCCTGATCTACCGCTCCCGGAGCGTGACGCAGGTGCAGGATTTCAAGGCAACCGTCGCGCCGATCCTTGATGCGGCCGAGTAGCTTTCCCGACAAAAGTGCGTAGCCCGGATGAAGCGAAGCGCAATCCGGGATTCAGCTCACCCGCGAGCACCCCGGATTATGCTTCGCTCCGTCCGGGCTACGATATTCTCTCCGCCGTCATTGCGAGGAGCCCGCGACAAAATTGCGTAGCAATTTTGCGCTAGTGCGACGAAGCAATCCAGACCGTCACCGCGGCGGGATTCTGGATTGCTTCGCTTCGCTCGCAATGACGGGAGCAGGAAACGGTTTCCTTTGAACCTTCAAATCTCCTTTTTCTGCATCGCCCCCGCAATGTAATCCGCCTGCCGGATCGCGAGTGCGACGATGGTCAGCGTTGGATTGCAGGCCGCCCCGCTGGTGAACTGACTGCCATCCGAGACGAACAGATTCTTGACGTCGTGGCTCTGCCCGAACTTGTTGACCACGCCATCCCGCGGCTTCTCGCTCATCCTGTTGGTGCCGAGATTGTGCGTGCTCGGATAGGGCGGCGTCGGATAGGTCACGGTGGCGCCGACGGCGTCATAGACCGCAGCACCCTGCTTGTAGGCATGTGCGCGCATCGCGAGATCGTTGGGATGGTCGTCGAAATGCACGCTCGCGACCGCTTGCCCGAACTTGTCCTTCACGCTCGGGTCGAGCGTGATGCGGTTGGTTTCCTGCGGCATGTCCTCGCCGACCAGCCACATGCCGGCCATCCTGGGATAGCCGTCGAGCGCTGCGGTGAACGGACGGCCCCAGGCGCCGGGATTGAGGAAGGCCGCCATGAACGGCAAGCCGATCGACAGCGTCTCCATCTCGTAGCCGCCGACGAAGCCGCGCTTCGGATTGTTGGCGGATTCATCACGGATAATGCCGGCCATAGTGGTGCCGCGATACATGTGCACCGACTTCTCGAACACGGCGTAGACGCTGCCGGTCATGTGCCGCATGTAGTTGCGCCCGACCTGGCCCGATGAATTGCCGAGGCCATCGGGGAACATGGTCGAGGCACTGTTCAACAGCAACCGCGGGCTTTCAATCGAGTTGCCGGCCACCGCGACGACGCGCGCCTTCTGGCGCTGCATCGCGCCACTCTCGTCGGCATAGACAACGCCGGTCACCTTGCCGGAGGCGTCGTGCTCGATCTTGACCGCCATGCTGCTCGGCCGCACTTCGAGATTGCCGGTCGCCTCGCCCTTGGGGATCTCGGTGTAGAGCGTCGACCATTTCGCGCCGGATTTGCAGCCCTGGAAGCAGAAGCCGATCTGCTGGCAGGCGCCGCGGCCGTCACGCGGCTGGCTGTTGATGGCCATATTGCCGGTATGCACGGTCTTGTAGCCGAGCTTCTTCGCACCGGCCTCCAGCACCTTGAAATTATTGTTGCCGGGAAGTCCGGGAATGCCGTTGGTGCGGGTCACGCCCATCTTGTTCTCGGCCTTGGCGTACCATGGCTCGATCTCGGCGAGCGTCACCGGCCAGTCCAGCAGGTTCGCGCCGGGCAGGCCGCCGTAGGTGCTCTTCACCTTGAACTCATGCTCGTCGAAGCGCAGCGACGCGCCGGCCCAATGCGTGGTCGAGCCGCCGACCGCCTTGACGATCCAGGCGGGAAGGCCCGAAAAATCCTTGGCGACGCGCCATGTCCCCGACGTGGTGCGGGCATCGGTCCAGGCGAGCTGGGAAAAGCTCTCCCACTCGTCGTTGACGAAATCCTGGTTCTCGATGCGTGGGCCGGCTTCAAGGATGACCACCTTGACGCCCTTCTGCGCGAGCTCGTTGCCCAGCGTGCCGCCGCCGGCACCGGAGCCGACGATCACCACAACGCTGGAGTCGTTCAGATCGAATTTTGCCATATGCGTTCTCCTGAACCGTTGGGTGAGCCTTAAGCCTTCGGCAGCCAGTCGATGTCGGCAAAGCCGCGGTTGATGTAGCCGCCGTGCTCGGCGGAGGAGCCTTCGTAGCCGAACCGCGGCCAGACCTCTTTCTGGTTGTAGAGCGACACGACGAGGTCGCCGCGCACCTTCTGGAAGAAGTCGCTCTGCTCGATCTCCGTCAGCAGCACCACGCGGTCGGCTTCCCATGGCACTTCGGCGTAAGCCACCTTGTGGCGATCCCGCGCGTTCTGATCGAGCCGCGTGATGCCGTCGCTGATCAGAGACTTGACGGCGGGGTCCTTGGCCGCCTTGCCGTCCCACGGCTTGATCGCGGTGATGTAGTAGCTGTCGCCGAGGACGTCGTGCGGATAGATGTCGCGCGCGACCTTCAGCAGCGTCTTCATCGTTGCGGGCGAGAGCGTGCTGGCATCATCCGCCCAGGCATCCTCGATGCTGACGGCGACGCTGGTCGCGACAGCGACGACCGGAACGGCGGTCGCCGCGCCCTTGAGAAAGACGCGGCGGCTGTGCTTGCTTCGACGATCGACTTCTCTCATGGCATTCCTCCGTAGATTTTGTGATTTGGATTTTTGTGATTTTGATCAGCCGAAACGACCCCCTCGCTGGATCACCTCGATCTTGTAGCCATCGGGATCGCTGACGAAGAAGAAGCGCGCCAGCGTCTTGCCGTCGTGCTTGAAGTCGCGCAGCGGTCCCGGTGCGAGCTTCTCGCGCTCGAAGCGGGCATGTTCGGTATCGAGATCGTCGACCACCACGGCAATATGTCCGTAGCCGTCGCCGAGCTGGTACGGCTCCTTGCGATCGAAATTCACCGTCAGCTCCACCTCGAAAGGTGAGGAGGGGTGACGCAGGTAGATCAGGGCAAAGTCCGAAAATTTCAGATGGTCGGCGACCTCCAAGCCGAAGGCGCGCTTGTAGAAGTCGAGCGAGCGGGCCTCGTCGAGCACGCGGATCATGGAATGAACGGGCTTTGCCATTCAGTTCAGCTCCTTCAGGTAGGTGATGATGGCGGCGCGCGTCTCCGGCTTCGCCTGCCGGTAGACCATGGTCACGCCGGGAATGACGGCTTGCGGATTGCTCAGCCAGGCGTCGAGCCTGGTCTCGTCCCAGGCGAAGTCCGCTTTCGACAGCGCCTCTGAGTACTTAAAACCTTCGGTCTTGCCGGCGGGACGGCCAACGACCTTCACCAGTGCGGGGCCTTGCCGCGCCGGTTCTGACAGGTTTGTCGTGTGGCACACCGCGCATTGCTGCTTGAACAGCGTCGCGCCATCCGGCGGCTTGCCGGCCGGCAAGGGCATTTGCGCATCGGCAACCCGCGTCACCAGCACCATCGCGGTGCACAATCCAAGCACGACTGCGCGCATCGCCAAGAATCCGCCCATCCACATCAACGTGCGCAAACTCTAGGCGGCGTCAAAGATGCGGTGGTAGTAGCGGGCTGTTTCGATGCCGCGGAGACACTGGTGACCGCGTGTGTTCCGCAATGCCTTATATGCGGAGCACAATTCCGCGAAACTGCCGTCAAATCCCTAAACGATCACCACACCATGCGCATTGCATGACGATTGCGCCGCTTAAACTCCCTACGCGATGCGATGACCCGGTGCAGGTGAGCGGCGCAGGATGCAGCCGAGCCATTCGTCGCGGAAGAATCCAGGAGAAATGGATGAAGTTGGTGAAGACCTCGATGATCGCATGCGCTCTGTCGGCTCTCATTGCGACGCCGGTTCTCGCGCAAGGCGCGCCACCCGCCAAGACGGGCGGCACCGTGCAAAGCAAACCGATGCAAGGCAGCACAATGGGCAGCGGGGATGAGGAGATGAATGCTCAGCCGGGCGCTGCGGGCGAGAAGACGGGCATGAAGTCGACCAAAGGCACCAGGGGCACGGTCGGCACCACCGGTAGCGCTGCGCATAAGGGAACCGCCGACGATTCCGCGACGGGCGGTGCAGCCCCAGCCAAGCGCTACTAGTCCCGCCGGGGTGAAGCAAGCAGACTCCGGTCGCCCTGCGGCCGGAGTTTTTTTGACTGGGTCTGCTTTGTTAGTCGTCGAAGCGGCCGCCGCCGCGCCCTGCCTTGATGTCGCTGCGGCGCTTCTTGCCGTCGAGCCGGCGCTGCTTGGAGCCAAAGGTCGGCCGCGTGGCGCGGCGCGGCTTCGGCCGTATCATCGCTTCGGTCAGGATCTCGGTGAGCCGGTCGATGGCGTCCTGACGGTTGCGCTCCTGGGTGCGGAAGCGCTGGGCGTGGATCACGATCACGCCGTCCTTGGTCATGCGCTGGCCGGCGATGCGGGCGAGCCGGATCACCGCATCCTCCGGCAGGGTCAGCTTGCGCGTGTCGAAGCGCAGCTGGGCCGAGGTCGAGACCTTGTTGACGTTCTGCCCGCCCGGGCCGGAGGCGCGGACGAAGCCGATCTCGATATCGTCCTCGTCGATGACGAGATCGCGGGATATCCGCAGCATGATGGCACCATTCGTGATGTCCGGACATATCGCGGACGTCCACGTTCGGCAATGGCGCATCCTGGAAACGCAAATGGCCGGGCGAGCCCGGCCATTTCAGGAAATGTCAGGGGACGTCAGTTCGACTTCGTCGCCGGTGCCGCGGCCGGTTGCGCGGCGGCCTGTGGGGCGCGGCCGACGACCACGGTCAGGAGGCCCTGGCCCCAGAGGCGCTTGGCGGCCGCCTTGGCGTCGTCCAGTGTCACCGCATCGACGATGGCGTTTCGCTTCTCGATATAGTCGATCGGCAGCTTGTCCTGCTGGTATTGCAGCAGCGCCTGCGCGAGCTTCGAGGAGGTATCCAGCGCCAGCATCTGCGAGCCCTTGAGGTAGGACTTGGCTTCGTCGAGCTCCTTCTGCGTCGGGCCCTCCTCGGCGATGCGGCGCACTTCCTTGTCGATGGCGTCGATGGTGTCGCCGGCACGGTCGGCGCGGGTGCCGGTGTTGCCGATGAAGACCGCCGAATGCTCCATCCAGAGCAGCGATTCGAACACGGAATAAGCCAGCCCGCGCTTCTCGCGTACCTCGCGATAGAGCCGGGAGGACAATCCGCCGCCGCCCAGGATGTGGTTGACGACATAGGCGGCCATGAAGTTCGGATCGTTGCGCTTCACGCCGGGGCCGCCGAAGGTGATCACGGTCTGCGGCACGTCGAGCGGCACGAAGGCGCGCTGCGGCGGTTTTGCCGCCTCGACGTCGGCGACCGGCGTGAGATTGGCTTTTGCGGGCAGGCTACCAAAAGTGTGGTCGAGCAGCTTGCCGAGGGTGGCCGGATCGACGTCGCCGACCACCGCGATCTTCAGCCCGTCCTTCGCAATCACGCGGCCGACATAATCCTTCATGTCGGCGACCGTGATGGTCGGCACGCTGTCCAGCGTGCCATTGGTCTGCCGGCCATAGGGATGGTCGCCGAACGCGACCTCCAGGAATTTTCGGCTCGCCAGCGAGGACGGATTGGTGGTCTCGCGGCGCAGGCCCGAGATCACCTGTGAGCGGATGCGCTCGACGTCGGCGGTGTCGAAATGCGGCGAGGTCAGCGCGCTCCTGAGCAGGTCGAAGGCCTCGTCCTTGTTGTCGCGCAGCATCCGCAGGCTGCCGCGGAACGTATCGCGGGTGGCGCTGAAGGAGAGCTCGATGGCGCGGCGGTCGAGCCGCTCATGGAAGGTCTTGGAGTCGAGATCGCCGGAGCCTTCGTCGAGGAGATCACCGACCAGATTGGCGACGCCGGACTTGTCCTTGGGATCCTGCGCCGAGCCGCCGGCAAAGGAATATTCCATGGCGATCAGCGGCACCGTCGCATCCTGTACGAACCAGGCTTCGATGCCGCCCGGCGAAGTCAGGTGCTGGATCTTTGCGGCCGCCTGAGACGGCGACACCGTAGCCAGCGCGAGTGCCGCGCCGGTGGCAAGCGAGAATGCAACGCGTCGAAGGAAGGGATAGGTCACGAACGCTTCTCCTCACGCTTGGCGGCACTGGTGTCCTTGATCAGATAGCCCGTCACCGATCGCTTCTTCTCGAGCCATTTCTGCGCGACAGTGCGAACCTGCTCGGCGGTGACCGCGCGAATGCGGTCGGGCCAGCTCCTGATGTCCTCGATCGAAAGGCCCGTGGTCAGCGCGCCGCCATACCAGCGCGCCAGCACCGCCTGGTTGTCCTGGGCGTAGATCGCTTCCGCAATGAGCTGGGTCTTGACCCGCTCGAGGTCCTCGGCGCGGATCGGGTTCTGCGCGATGTCGGCGATGACGCCGTCGACCACTTGCTCGACATCGGCAAAGCTGACGCCCGGTTTCGGCGAGGCCGAGATCGCGAACTGGGTCGGGTCGAGCGAGATGCTCGAATAGCTGGCGCTGGCGGACACCGCGAGCGGCTTGTCGACCACGAGCGCGCGGTAGAGATAGGAATTGCTGCCGCTGCCCATCAGCTGCGCCAGCACGTCGAGGGCGGCGCTTTCACCGGCCGCGGCGGTGGTCGCCGACGGTACGAGATAATAGCGGCGCAGGCCCGGCTGCTCGACGCGCGGGTCGGCCAGCGTGACCGTGCGCGGCGCCGCCGGCTCCGGCTCCTGCGGACGGATGCGCCGCTCCGGGATCGCGGGCTGGGCCGGAATGGAGCCGAAATTCCGCTCGACCAGCGGGCGGATGTCGGCGGCTTCCACGTCGCCGGCGATCACGAGGATCGCGTTGTTCGGCGCGTAGAAGCGGCGGTAGAAGGCGAGCGCATCCTCGCGGTCGAGCTTCTCGATCTCCTGGTGCCAGCCGATCACCGGCCGGCCGTAGGGATGATTGAGATAGAGCGCGGCCATGATCTGCTCGTTGAGCCGCGCGTCCGGATTGTTGGCGACCCGCATGTTGTACTCTTCGAGCACGACGTCGCGCTCGGGCAGCACGTTCTCGTCCTTAAGGATCAGGCCGGTCATGCGATCGGCCTCGAACTCCATCATGGTCGGCAGCTGCTCTTTCGGCACGCGCTGGTAGTAGTTGGTGTAGTCGACCGAGGTCGAGGCGTTCTCGTTGCCGCCGACGCGGAGCACGGTCTGGGAGAATTCGCCGACCGGATGCTTCGAGGTGCCCTTGAACATCAGATGTTCGAGGAAGTGCGCGAGCCCGGACTTGCCCGGCGTCTCGTCGGCCGAGCCGACCTTGTACCAGATCATCTCCGTGACCACGGGCGTGCGGTGGTCCGGGATCACCACGACCTGCATGCCGTTGGCGAGCGTGAAGCTGGCGGGCGGGGCCGACGTCACCGTGGTCTGGGCGAGGGCGGCGCTGGCTGAGAGGACACTCGTCGAAAGCAGCGCGGCAAGGAGGCAGGCGGCCGATCGGTAAGAGGACATCATAATCCTTATGAAAAGGCCGAACCCGGATGTCCGGCTCGGAGGCACGGCATGCTACACCGTGCGGCTGAGGCTTCGCGTCACGAAGCAGAGAACTCAACGCGGTGGCAAGTTACTGATAAGCAATATGCAGACTGCGTCCGGCGTGCGTAAGCCGCCGGTGCCAGGATGCGCCTGTCAGGATGTCGCGGTGGGGCAGGAGCGCTATTATTCCTTTTCCTTGCCCGACATGATGTCGAAATAGGTCCGGCGCGACTTGTCCGGCCCTGCGCCATAGGCGTAGTTCGGCGAGGGGGTCTGGTAGCCCGGCGGCGGCTCGACCAGCGACGAACGCGGCGGCTCACTGGTGAATTTCTTCTCTTCGGAGCTGTTGCCGCCCTTCATCATGTTCCAGAGACCGCCGGCGTAGCCGAGTTCGGCGGGACTGAGCGACGGGTTGCCGTTGGTGCCCGGCTGGATCGGGTCATTGCTTGTACGGGGGGCTGCGGCGACCTCGCCGGCCTTCATCTCGGCGGGCGTCAGCGGTTGGGCCGCCTGCCAGTTCTCCGTCGCCTTGGTCGCCTTCTTGCGCGCTGCGATGGCTTCCTTGCGGCGCTTCTCTTCGGGGTCCTTCGGCCAGTTCGGAGCATTCTTGGCCTGGGTTGCCGGAGGCGGCAGGTCGAGCTTGGGCGGCACGACGAGCGGCGAGCGCTCGCGGTATTCGATGCCGGGCTTTTCCATGCTCTTGGCACCGATGCCGGACATCAGATTGTCGATGATCTTCTCTTCGAAGGTCATCCCGTCATCATCATCGTCGTCGTCACCGGCACGGACCGGGCCTGCCGTCATGACGAGGCCGATGCCGAGCGCGACAGCGGACAATTTCAACGCCCGCCAGAACCCCGCTTTGGGGTCTCGAACCATCGAACCGCTGGTCTCGGAGCTGCGCATCACTGTACCTGTTCCATATTGTGGCAGATTGCTGCACTTTGCCGCTCGCACGCGGCCAATCCTCGCAAAACGCAGGGTTCCACCTGCCGGTCCGTATCGGCCGGGATCAGGGCGCTTTTGCGGCGGGTACCCCCAGGAAGGAATCATACAATAGCGCCGCCACCCCGACAACGATGGCCACGTCCGCGAGGTTAAACACATACCAATTATAGGTATTTCCGCCGATCTCGATGTGGAACAGGGCGAAATCGACCACCGCGCCGTAGGCGAAGCGGTCGATGCCGTTGCCGATCGCGCCGCCGATGATCAGCCCGAGTGCGACCGTGGCGAGCAGGGTGTGCGAGCGGGCCATCCAGATGGCGAGGGCGACCACGGCGACGACCTTGACCGCCATCAGCGCGATCTGCGCCGACTGGCCGTCGTTCTGGAGCCAGCCGAAGCTGATGCCGATGTTCCAGGCCAGCACCAGGTCGAAGAACGGCGTCACCTTCACCACGCCACGGCGGGCGAGGTCGAACACGTTCAGGAGCCACAGCTTTGAGGCCTGATCGGCCACCAGCGTGACCACGGCCGCGAGGATGCCGGCGCGAAGCGGGGTCATGGCCGGGGATCAGACCCCCACCCCCAGCGCCTTCCATTCGCGCAGCGCCTGGGCGTCGCGCGGGGTGACGTCGGGGTATTCAGGGTCTTCACCGACCATAGGCGAGATCTTCCAGGAGCGGGCGCATTTGGTGCCCACGGCCTTCTCGACGACGACCGCGACGCCGGGCACGGCATCGAGACGGAACGCGCCCGCAGGCGCCTCGCCCTCACGCACCTCGTAGTTCGAGGTGATGCAGACCTCGGCGAGATCGGTGTCGAACAGCGTCGCCAGCATGTCGCGGTCGGCGACATAGATCACCGGTGAGGCCTCGAGCGACGAGCCGATGTTCTTGGCGGCACGTTCGAGCTCCAGCGCGCCGGTCACGACGCGGCGGACGTTGCGGATCGTCTCCCATTTCGCGGCGAGTTTGTCGTCGCGGAGCTTCTCGATGCCTTCGGGAAACAGGGTCAGATGGACGGAAGGCTCCGCGTTCGGCCGGAACATGCGCCAGGCTTCCTCGGTCGTGAAGCTCAGGATCGGCGCGAGCCATTTCAGGAGGGCATCGCACAACAGGTCGATCGTGGTGAGCGCGGCCTTGCGCGCCGGCGACGACGGCGGGTCGCAATAGAGCGTGTCCTTGCG
This sequence comes from Bradyrhizobium sp. 956_D2_N1_4, assembly GCF_052076025.1. Lineage (NCBI taxonomy): Bacteria > Pseudomonadati > Pseudomonadota > Alphaproteobacteria > Hyphomicrobiales > Nitrobacteraceae > Bradyrhizobium > Bradyrhizobium sp. 956_D2_N1_4. The sequence goes on from NZ_CP197237.1 coordinate 9,184,974, forward strand.
GATATCGAAGTAGAACGCCGACAGCTCGGAGTTCATGAAGGCTGCCAAGCTCGCGACCACGGTCTTGTAGTCGAAGGCGGCATAGGCCTTGCGAACGGTTTCGGCATGGCCGGCCAGTTCGTGCAGCATCAGCCGCTCGAGCTCGGGCATCTCGGCATAGGCGACCTTCTCGCTCGCCTTGAAGTGATGCAGCGTACCGAGCATCCAGCGGATCGAGTTGCGCAGCTTGCGATAGGTCTCGATGGTGTTCTTCAGGATCTCCGGGCCGATGCGCTGGTCGTCGGCATAGTCGGTGGCGCAGACCCACAGGCGCAGGATGTCCGCGCCCGAATCCTTGATCACCTTCTGCGGCTCGACGGTGTTGCCGAGCGACTTCGACATCTTGCGGCCGTTCTCGTCGAGCGTGAAGCCGTGGGTGAGCACGATGTCGTAGGGCGCGCGGCCCCGCGTGCCTGCGCTTTCCAGCAGCGAGGAATGAAACCAGCCGCGATGCTGGTCGCTGCCTTCCAGATACATCACGGTGTCGTTGCCGCCGTCGATCTTGCGGACGATGTTGCCGAGCTGCGGGAAGTTCTGGCGATCCTCGAGCACGAAGGCGTGCGTGGAGCCCGAATCGAACCAGACGTCGCAGATGTCGTCGACCTTCTTCCAGTCCTCGCTCGCGCGGGACCCGAGGAAGCGCTCGCGGGCGCCGTCCATGTACCAGGCGTCGGCGCCTTCCTCCATGAAGGCTTCGGCGATGCGCTGGTTGACGATCTCGTCCTGCAGGATCTCTGCCGAGCCGTTGCTCTTCTCGCGCACGAACACGGCGATCGGCACGCCCCAGGCGCGCTGGCGCGAGATCACCCAGTCCGGACGATTGGCGATCATGCCGTTGATGCGGTTCTCGCCCGACGGCGGCACCCATTGCGTGACCGAGATCGCGTGCAGCGCGCGGGCGCGCAGCGTGTCGCCCTTCTTCGCATGGCCGTCATCGCTGATGTCCTTGTCCATCGCGATGAACCATTGCGGCGTGTTGCGGAAGATCACCGGCTTCTTCGAGCGCCAGGAGTGCGGATATTGATGCTTGAGGCGGCCGCGCGCGAGCAGCTTGCCGCCCTCGATCAGCGCCTTGATCACGGCCTCGTTGGCATCGCCCTTCTCGCCCTTGTCGTTGAGCACGCGCTTGCCGGTGAAGCCGGGGGCCTGCGCGGTGTAGGCGCCGTTCTCGTCGACGGTGTAGGGGATCGCGGTCGGGATGCCGCGCGCATCGAGCTCGCGGGTGTTGGCCGTCCAGACGTCGAAGTCCTCGCGGCCGTGGCTCGGCGCGGTGTGCACGAAGCCGGTGCCGGTGTCGTCGGTGACATGCTCGCCGGCGAGCAACGGCACGATGAACTCGTAACCGCCACCGAACCCGCGCAGGGGATGGGCGCATTCCACGGCGTCCAGCGTGTCGCCGGGAATGTCGCGCACCTTCTCATAGGACGTGACGCGCGCCTGCTTGAACACTTCTGCGGCGAGCGCATCGGCCAGGATCAGGAGATCGCCGGTCTTGGCCCAGTTGTCGGCGGGCGCATCCGTCACCTTGTAGAGTCCGTAGGCGATTTTCGGCGAGAACGAGATCGCGCGGTTGCCGGGCAGCGTCCAGGGCGTGGTGGTCCAGATCACGACCGAGGCACTGGCAAGTGCGCCATGCGCCGGTGACGTGACGGGAAACTTCACCCACACCATGTCGGAGGTGTAGTCCTCGTACTCGACCTCGGCTTCCGCAAGCGCGGTCTTCTCGACCACGCTCCACATCACCGGCTTGGAGCCGCGATACAGCGTGCCGTTGGCCGCGAACTTCATCAGCTCGCGGGCGATCTGCGCTTCGGCCGGATAGCTCATCGTCTGATAGGGATGATCCCAGTCGCCGATGATGCCGAGCCGCTTGAACTCCTCGCGCTGCACGTTGATCCAGTGCGTCGCATAGGCGCGGCATTCCTTGCGGAACGCCACCATCGCGGCGGAGTCGCGGAAGTCGGGCTTCTGCTTGCCCTTCTTGCGGTAGTTCTCCTCCTCGATCTTCCATTCGATCGGCAGGCCGTGGCAGTCCCAGCCCGGCACGTAATTGGAGTCGAAGCCGAGCATCTGCTGGCTCTTGGTCACGACGTCCTTGAGGATCTTGTTCAGCGCGTGCCCGATATGGATGTTGCCGTTGGCGTAGGGCGGGCCGTCATGCAGCACGAATTTGGCGCGGCCCTGGGCTTCCCGGCGCAGCTTGTCGTAGAGGCCGATGTCGTTCCAGTACTTCAGCAGTTCCGGCTCGCGCTGCGGCAGGCCGGCGCGCATCGGGAAATCCGTCTGCGGCAAATAAAGGGTCTTGGAATAGTCTTTGGCGTCGGACTTTTGCGGCTTTTCGGACATGGGGCTGACTGGCTCGGAAGGGCGCGGAAACGGATAGCGACTGGAATCGCGGGGTGAAACGACGAAATCCCGGTCTTGCGCCGAGCCTTCAGGCTCAGGCGGAAGCCGGGCCGCTAATCCCTATGATGCGCCGCGCAAACATGGGCTCTCCATAGCAGGGGCCCAAGGGAAGCGCAAAAGGTAGAAGCGCAAAAGGTTCGGCGGGCCGGATTTGGGCCTCAATCGATCACGCCAAGCCGCGGAAACGCGTCCGGGGCGGCGGCCAGCACGGCGCGGGCGCGGGCGGAATCGTCGTCCATCTGGCGGATCAGGGCCTCCAGGCTGTCGAATTTCAGCTCCTCGCGGATGAAGCCGACGAAGGCGCAGTCGAGCGCTTGTCCGTAGAGGTCGCCCTTGAAGTCGAACAGGAAGATTTCCAGCAGCGGCGCGCCATTATCAAAGGTCGGACGGCGGCCGAAGCTTGCCACCCCGTCCAGCCGCTCGGCGCCGCGGCCGACCCGCACCGCATAGATGCCGTGCTTGAGGCCGCAATTGGCATCGAGGCGGATGTTGGCGGTGGGATAGCCGAGGTCGCGGCCGCGCTTCTCGCCGTGGATCACCTCGCCGGTGATGAACCAGGGCGCGCCCAGCATGGTGGTGGCCTCGTCGATGAGGCCCTCGGCGAGCGCGATCCGGATGGCGCTGGAGGAGACCGGCCGCTCGTCGATGTCGACATGGGCCTGCACGTCAACCTCGATGCCGAGTCGAGGCGCCTCGTTGACCAGGAGGCTCGGCGAGCCGACGCGACCCTTGCCGAAATGGAAGTCGTAGCCGACCGCGATGCCGCTGACGCCGAGGCGTCCGATCAGGTCATGGTGAATGAAGTCTTGCGCGCTGGTCCCGGCCCTGGCCTTGTCGAAGGTCATGACCACGGCGCCGGCGAGCCCGGTGCCGGCTAAAAGCCGCAACTTGGCCGGCTCGTCCGTCAGGCGGAATTGCGGGGTGTTCGGGCTGAAAAACCGGCGCGGATGCGGCTCGAAGGTCAATGCCAGCGCAGGGCGGCCATGCGCCCGGCCCATCTCCAGGGCGGCTGCGATCACCGCACGATGGCCGAGATGAACGCCGTCGAAATTGCCCATGGCGACCACGGCGCCCCGCAAAACCGCGGAATCCGGCGTTGTGTCGCGGATAACGGTAAAATGCGGGACCATCAGGGGAATTCTCGAAGCGGCAGGACCGGCGGACCGTGGCTTGACCGACCGGACGAAGTCAAGCGGCAGGGGAGCGGCCGCATTGAACGTGATTTCAGTCCTTCGGAGGCGCTCCCAGTTAACGCGCTGTTTAACGCCTTGGTGCTAGTCCTTGAAATGTGGAACAGCGGGGCTCCGGCTCCGGTGGGTCCGATCGTAATATTTCCTGGGTTTGCGTTGGGGGAGTCGAGATGGCGGTTGATTTGTCGATGTCGGTTCTGGTGGTTGATGACTACAGCACCATGATCCGTATCATCAGGAATCTCCTGAAGCAGCTTGGCTTCGAGAATATCGATGATGCAAGCGACGGTTCGGCGGCGCTGAACAAGATGCGTGGCAAGAAGTACGGGCTCGTGATTTCCGATTGGAACATGGAGCCGATGACGGGTTACGACCTGCTGCGCGAAGTGCGCGCGGATCCGAACCTCGCCACCACGCCTTTCATCATGATCACTGCGGAATCGAAGACCGAGAACGTGATCGCGGCCAAGAAGGCCGGCGTGAACAACTACATCGTCAAGCCGTTCAACGCGGCGACGCTGAAGACCAAGATCGAAGCGGTCTTCCCGGACATGGCGAGCGCGTAAGCGCCGCCAGACCGCATAACAGCTCTCTATAGAGATCGTCATGCCCGGGCTTGTCCCGGGCATCCACGTTCTTGGATCCTGCAAATGAAGACGTGGATGGCCGGGGCGTAGGCGAGCGGAAGCGACGCCGTCCTTCGGACGGCTAAGCCCGGCCATGACGGCATTTGGGTCTAAGCAATTGGTCTAAGCCCGCAGCACCTGCGTGGGCTCCACCGTCACCACTTCAATTCGCGCATCAGCGCCTTCGGCGGGTGGCCGAACAACTCCATCACCGAATTCGGGTCGAGCTGGTCGAGGCCCTCGAACTCCTCGGCATGGATGCCGCGGGTGACGAACAGGCAGTCGATGCCGAATTCGCGCGCGCCGGTGAGGTCGGTGCGGACGGAATCGCCGATCGCCAGCACCTTTTTCCGGTCGATCATGTGGCCCTGGCGCTCGCCGGCGAGCATCATCGCGCGCTCGTAGATCGGGCGATGCGGCTTGCCGTAGAAGATCACCTCGCCGCCGAGTTCGCGATAGAGTTCCGCGATCGCGCCGGCGCAATAGATCAGCCGGTCGCCGCGCTCCACCACGATATCGGGGTTGGCACAGACCAGCGTCAGCTTGCGCTCGCGCGCCTTCAGCATCATGCCGCGATAGTCTTCCGCCGTCTCGGTCTCGTCGTCATAGAGGCCGGTGCAGACGATGTAGTCGGCTTCTTCCAGCGGCGCGGTCGTCGCATCGAGGCCGCGATAGATCGAGTTGTCGCGCTCGGGTCCGAGCCAGAACATCTTGCGGCCGGGATGCTCGGCGACATAGAGCCGCGTCAGGTCGCCCGACGAGACGATCGCGTCATAGGTCTCGTCCGCGACGCCGAGCTTGCGCAATTGCCGTTGGACGGAGTCGGCCGGGCGCGGGGCATTGGTGATCAGGATCACCGTACCGCCGCGGCTGCGATAGGTGTGCAGCGCCTCGCAGGCCTCGGGGAAGGATTCCAGGCCGTTGTGAACCACGCCCCAGATGTCGCTGAGCACAACGTCAACGCCGCCCACGAGCTCGCGCAGGCTTTCGGCGAAATGCAGCGTGGTCATGATGCGTGCGGCCGATCAGATCCGGCGCGCGAGCGCCGCGTTGCCGGTGATACGTTGGGCTGGAGGCGCTGAAGACGTGGCGCCTGGGCTGGGAGAAGCGGAGCCATTGGATCCCTGAATTTCCTGCGCCGGGTTCGGCGAGGCCCCGCCGGTAGCAGATGCCCCTTCAGGCCGCAATGGCCGGGGCGGCGCGAACAGGAACCCCTGACCGAACCGCACGTCAAAGTCGAGCAAATCGACCACTGCGCGCTCGCCCTCGATCCGTTCGGCGATCAGGTCGATGCCGAAGCGGCCGAGCAGGTCGGAGAGGTCGGAAGGGTGGATGTCCGAGGTCGAGGCCTGCCTGGGGTCGAGCAGGAGGGACGCCGGCACCTTGATGAAGCGCACGCCGCGATCGGCGAGCTCGCGCGGCTCGATCCTGAGGTCAGTGACATGGTCGATCGAGAAGCGGAAACCGCGCTGGGCGAGCGCCGCGAGGTTCTCGGTCTCGGCCGGGCCGAGATTGCGGAAGGTCGACTGCTTGAACTCCAGCACCAGCGAGGGCGCCAGCGCCCGGTTGGCTTCGAGGAAGTCGAGGCACTGCGCGAAGGTGGTGGAATTGCCGAGCGTGGAGGCCGCGACGTTGCAGAACACGCCGACATCCTTGTTGCGCACCATCAGGCGCCGCAGCACCTGCACACAGCGCAGCATCACCATGTTGTCGATGCGTCCGATCAGACCCGAGGCTTCGGCGATGCTGATGAATTCCTCGGCGGCGATCAGCTGGTCGCGCTCGTCGCGCAGGCGCGTCACGGCTTCGTAGAACCGCACCTTGCGCTGCGGCAGCGTCACCATCGGCTGGAGGAAGATGTCGATGCGGTTCTCGTCGATGGCGTTGCGCAGTGTCGCCAGTAACTGGGTCGGGTTGCGGCCATTGGCCGTCTGAACCGGAACGGCGGTGTGGGTCTGGATCGCCGGCGTTGGCCGCGGCGGCGGTGCGGGCAGCGGCGGAGGGGCGGCCGGCCGCTCCTCGAAGGCCGCAATCAGGTCGAGCGGCGCCTCCGGCTCTGGCCGGGCGACCGGAGCGGGGGCGGGGGTCGGCGCGGCCCCGGCCAAGAGGTCTTCATGGGCTGACACGGTGGTGGCGAGCTGCCTGACCAGCCCACCGAGCTCGTTGATCTCGCCGACCACTGACTGGATGCGGTCGGAGTTGGTCGAATTGGCCGAGGCGATGCGCCCCTCCATCGCCGCGAGCCGGCGGCCGAACTCGGCGACCTGGCGGGCGAGGTCGGCGGTGCCGCGCGAGAGGTCGGCGATCTGGCCGCCGACGTCACTGCGGTCGCGCAGCCGCATCGAGACCGCGTTGTAGAGGATCAGGAAGGTCAGCGCGGTCAGCGCCACGATGGCGGATTCGGTTCCGCTGATGCCGGCGACCGAGTAGAGGACAAGCCCGAGCGAGGCCGCGACCAGAACCATGCAGATGGCGATGAAGATCGTCGAAATGCGAATCATGCCGCGCGTTACGCCTCAAAGAGCTGACTGCCTCATCCGGGAAAACACGGGTCAGTGTGCGAACCCGTCACGCCTCATGCTCCCCCAAGCAAGGCGACCTTAACATCATTGTTGATTCGAGGGGATAGCGGCCTGTTCGCGGCGCCGGAGCATGATCCGGAAAAGTGTGTAGCGGTTTTCCCTCGCGACAAACGCGGAACGCGTTTGCGCGGAGATCATGCTCGGGCAGTCTAGGTCAGGCCGGCCCGGCGAAAGCCTTCGAGGTAGTGCTCGCGGTCGGCGGCGAGCTTGATCGGCATGAACTCGGCGATCCAGGCGAGCGAGACGTTGGGCTGGGCACGCTGGAGTTCCTTCAGCGCCGCGCGGGCGGTCTCGGTTTGCCCGGCCATCGCCGCGGCCGCGGTCAGCACCCGGTGCCCGCCGACGAAGTCACTGCGCTGGCGCAGGGCCTCCTGTGCGAGCCGGATCGCCTCCGCATAGTCCCTGCCGAGGAAACGGGCAAAGGCGGCGATGCCGAAATAGACGGGTGCATAGGGGTCGCGCGGGCTGAGGCGGATCGCCCGCCGCGCGGCCTCGTCGGCATCCCGCCAGCGGCCGCAATAGCTAAGCGTCAGGCCATAATAGCCCTGCGCCAGCGCAAAGTTCGGATTGAGCCGCAGCGCGGTCTCGAATTCGGCAAGTGAATCCTCGAACCGGCGTGCGAACAGATCGACATGGCCGAGCGCATTATGCGCCCAGGCATCCTGGTCGTCGGCGCGGATCGCGGCCCGTGCCGCGCGCTCGGCCACCGGCAGCGCCGCGGCCATCTCCATCCAGCCCATATGCGCCGTGAACATGTAGCTGGTGCCGAGCAGCCCGAGTGCCTTGCCGTAGTTCGGGTCGAGCGCGATGGCCTTTTCGAGCAGGGCTCGCGCCGCGACGTGGTCCTGCCGCGTCACGCGCCAGTAATGGGAGAGGGCGCGCATCAGAAGGTCCCAGGCGTCCAGGCTGTCGGGCGGCTTGCGCTCGGCGCGAAAATTCTCCGCGGCATAGAGCTGCGGCTCGATCGCTGCGACGATGCGTTCGGTGATCTCGTCCTGTACGGCGAAGACGTCGGCGAGCTCGCGGTCGTAGCGTTCGGCCCAGAGATGGCTGCCGGTGGCGACATCGTTGAGCTGCGCGGTGATGCGGACGCGATCGCCCTCCTTGCGGACGCTGCCCTCGACGACATAGCGCACGCCGAGCTCCTCGGCGACCTGCCGCAGGTGAACCGTGCGGCCCTTGTAGATGAAGGAGGAGTTGCGCGCGATCACGAAGAACCAGCGCAGCTTCGACAGCGCGGTGATGATGTCCTCGCTGATGCCGTCGGAGAAATAATCCTGCTCGGCCTCGCCGCTCATGTTGGTGAAGGGCAGGACGGCAATTGCGGGACGATCGGGCAGTGGCAATTCCGTCGGTATTGCGTCGGGCGGCTTGCCCGGCGCCGACGATGAGCCTGCTACGGAGCGTTCGGTCACTTCGCCGACGAACCGCACGCCCTTGCGCGCGACTGTGCGGATCAGCCGCTGATCTTCGCCATTGTCATTGACCGCGCGCCGCGCCGCGTTGATCCGGCTGGTCAGCGTCGATTCCGAGACGACGCGGCCGTTCCAGATCGCGTCGAGCAGATTGTCCCGCGTCACCACGCGCTCGCGGTTGCGGACCAGGTAAAGCAGGAGATCGAACACCTGGGGCTCGAGCGCGACGAGCGTCTCCGCCCGCCGCAATTCGCGGCGCGCGGGGTCGAGCACGAAATCTTCGAAATGAAATGTCACGCCGCCCTCGGCTCGCGCGGGGAAATCAAGGTGTTCTCAGCGTAAAATAACGCCACTCTCAAGGCCAGCGAGCCGCATGCGCCCTATCGTCCCGGCGTCTTCAACCGCAGGAGAATTGCCATGTCGACATCCGCCGCGCTCAAGCCGGCCCTCGCCCAGCCCGATCTCGCCGCCGTCAAGCAGCGCCAGCACAGCGCCTGGTCATCCGGCGACTATGCCATTGTCGGCACCACCTTGCAGATCGTCGGCGAGCAACTCTGCGAGGCGCTCGACTTGCGCGCCGGCAGCAAGGTGCTTGATGTCGCCGCCGGCAACGGCAATGCGACGCTGGCCGCCGCGCGGCGCTGGTGCGACGTCACATCGACCGATTATGTTCCCGCGTTGCTCAAGCGGGGACGCGAACGGGCCGCGGCGGAGCATCTGATGGTCGAATTCCGTGAAGCGGATGCCGAAGCGCTGCCGTTTGCGGATGCCAGCTACGACGTCGTGCTCTCGACCTTCGGCGTCATGTTCACGCCGGATCAGGACAAGGCGGCGTCCGAGCTCGCGCGGGTCTGCAAGTCCGGCGGCAAGATCGGCCTCGCCAACTGGACGCCCCAGGGCTTCATCGGTCAGCTCTTCAAGACCATCGGCAGGCATTTGCCGCCGCCAGCGGGCGTGAAGTCGCCGGCCTTGTGGGGCACGCCGGCACGGCTTGAGGAGATGTTCGGCAGCCAAGCCTCCGAGATCGCCGCCGAGCCGCGCATGTTCGCCTTCCGCTATCGCTCGCCGGAGCACTGGCTCGAGGTTTTCAAATCCTATTACGGGCCGATGCTGAAAGCGTTCGTGGCGCTGGAGGAGACCGGCCAGGCCGCGCTGCGGCGCGATCTCATGGCGCTGCTCGGCGAATTCAACCGTGCCGACGACGGTACGGTGGTGGTGCATAGCGAGTATCTGGAGGTCGTGATCAGCAAGCGCTGAATTGCCGTCGTGATCCGGTCAGGCCGAGCCCCGGCCTGACCGCCGGCAATCACGATGGCGCGGCTGCGCCGACCGTGTCGGCCGAGACGGCCTGCCGGGTGCCGAGCGGCTTGGGCGGTCCGGTGGTCGTATCCCGAAGGGTCTGCCGCTCGATCTCCGAGTTCAGCTCGGCCCCGAACATGATGACGATCGCCGACATCCACATCCACATCATCAAGCCGATCGCCGCGCCGAGCGAGCCGTAGGTCGCGTTGTAATTGGCGAATTCCGAGAGATACCAGGACAGGAGCGCCGAGCCGGCGATCCAGAGGATGGCGGCCGTCACCGCGCCGAGGCTCAGCCATTGCCAGCGTGGCGCGTCGCGGCTCGGTGCGAAGCGGTAGAGGACGGCAAGCGCGGCCAGCAGGATGACGAACAGCACCGGCCATCTCGCGAGAGCGACGATCAGCCTGCTTTCCGGCGCGATGCCGAGATGGTTGAGCGCGAGCGGGAAGGCGACCACGGTGCCCACCATCAGCAGCAGCGCCGCGATGCCGCCGACGGTGAAAGCCAACGACACCGTGTTCAGCCGGACGAAGCTGCGCTTTTCGCGCTCCTCATAGGCGACGTTGAGGGCATCGAAGATGGCTTTGACGCCCGCATTGGCGCTCCAGATCGCGAGCAAGAGGCCAAACAGGAAGGTGACACCCAGGGCGGTATTGCCGTTGGACACCACGCGCGTAACCTGGTCCTCGACGATCTGGAACGCGCCCTCGGGCAGCAGCATCGCGAGCGAATGCAGGTTGGAACTGATCGTCGAGGGATCCGCGAACAGGCCGTAGGATGAGACCAGCGCGGTCACGGCGGGAAAGACCGCGAGCAGCCCGAAGAAGACGACGCCGCCCGCAGTCGCGAGCAGGCGATCGTCGTCGATGCGCTGATAGGTGCGCCAGAAGATGTCTTTCCAGCCCGCCCACGGGATCGCGAAAGGGCTTTTCGCGTGCCGGCCGTGGCCAAGCTGCATCGCCGCGCCGGCCGGGCTCGTTTCCGGCGAGTTTGCTTCATTATTGCGATGGTCTTGCGGAGGCCCCGGCCGGATGGGGCCGGACTCCTGAAAGTAGCGTTCCGCGGACAGCACGAAGACGGCCGTGGCGGCGACCAGCAACCAACTGTCGAGGTGCTCGGTGCGCCGCGCGCGCATTTCAAGCGTCCAATCTGTGGCCGTGCCGCCGCCGCCGTGCGGCCGTGAAGCCCAGCAGCCCGACGGCTGCGAGCATCAGACCCAGCTGCACGGGCCGGTTGGTCCGAGCCGACACGGCGTTGCCGCCACGGCCACGTTCGCCCGGTGCGAGCGACACCAGCGGAATCGTCGTTGCGACCTCTTTCACCGCCTGCTTGACCGTTCCGCGCGGGATCCGCGGGGTGGCGATCGCGACGCGCATACGGCTGGCAAGCGGCACGATCGGCTTGTCCCGACGCTTTATTTGGACCAGAGCCACGCCGGCGCAGGATACGGCCAGCACCAGGAGCACGGCCGCGACGGCACCAAAGCCCCAGAATTGTCCCTGGGTGATTGCGACCCAACGATAAAGGGCCATCAGGCCGACAAAGAGGGTGGCGATCAGGAACAGCCCGGCCATTGCGAGCAGTCCTGCCGCGACCGCATAGGACGTCGCGCGGCCCGTGGCCTGATTGGTGCGGTCGCGCAAGTACGATCGCGCGGCGCGCTTGAGATGATTGATCTTGAGCGCCATGCCGGCGCGCAGCAATTCGCCCGATGGCGCGAGCATGCGGACATCCTCCGAGAACGAAAAAATCGTCGGGGGATGAACGTGGCGGAATTTGACTTGTTCCGCGCGGAGCGCGGCTGCCGGGACGGATCAGCCGAGATCGGCGGCCGCGATCCAGAACACCTCGCCCTCGGACTCCTCGGTGTCGAGCCAGAGCAGCGGCAGTTCCGGAAAGGCCTCGTCGACCAGTTCGCGGCCGCGGCCGATCTCGCAGATCAAGCCGCCATCCGGCGTCAGGTGATCGGGCGCATCGCGCAGGATGCGGCGCACCACGTCGAGACCGTCGGGGCCGCCGTCAAAGGCGAGCTTTGGTTCGGCCCGGCATTCCGGCGGCAGCGCGGCCATGCCTTCCGCATCGACGTAAGGCGGGTTGGTGATGATGAGGTCGTATCTGTTGTCGCCGAGCGGGGCGAACAGGTCGCCGCGATGCAGGCTGATCCGGTCATCGAGCCCGAATTCGCCGACATTTCGCGAGGCAACTTCGAGCGCGCCCTTGGAGATGTCGACGGCATCAACGGTGGCATTCGGGAAATGGTGCGCGGCGAGGATGGCGAGACATCCAGAGCCCGTGCAGAGATCGAGCACACGTTCGACGGCCGTGGGGTCGTCGATCAGCGAGCCCGCCTCGCCGTCGCCGCCGAAATGCGACTCCAGCAGTTCGCCGATGAAGGAGCGCGGAACGATGACGCGCTCGTCGACATAGAAGGGCAGGCCGCGCATGTAGATCTTGTTGACGAGATAGGCGGCCGGTTTGCGCGTGGTGACGCGCTGATGGATGAGGTTGACGATGGTCTTGCCTTCCGCCGACGTGACGCAGGCATGGGCAAAGATCTCGAACTGGTCGGGATGCAGATGCAGGGCTTCGCAGACCAGGAAGGCTGCTTCCGCGACCGGATCGGTCGTGCCATGGGCAAAGGCGAGCTTCGCCTCGGTGAAGCGGCTCACGGCGTAGCGCACGAAATCGATCAGCGTGAGCAACTCGCCGCGGCCGACCTTCGCGAGTTTCGGTGCCGCGCGGCCGCGCGTGGTCTTCTTGGATGCTCTTGCCATCAGGATCGGGTCCAGCGTGCGGCGGCCTCGTCGTCACGGGCGTGGGCTTCGACCCAGCCGGTGCCGGTGGCGCTCTCTTCCTTCTTCCAGAACGGCGCGCTAGTCTTGAGATAATCCATCAGGAACTCGGCCGCCTGGAACGCCGCCTGGCGGTGCTGCGACGCCGTGAGCACCAGCACGATGTTCTGGCCGGGCATGAACCGCCCGACGCGATGAATGATGGTGACGCCGTTCAGCGGCCAGCGCGATGTAGCTTCGTCGGCATGGCGCTTGATCTCTTCTTCCGCCATGCCGGGATAATGTTCGAGCGTGAGGGCGGCGATCTTCGCGCTGTTCTCGTCGCCGCGGCAGATGCCGGAAAAGCTTACGACCGCGCCGATGTCGGTGCGGCTCCCGGTCAGGATCGCGATCTCGCGCGCGATGTCGAAATCGTCCTGCTGGATGCGGATGGTGACGGGGCAGGGGCTGACGGGGGCGGTGCTTACGGGGGAGGTCATGGCCTAGCCGCCGGTCATCGGCGGGAAAAACGCGATCTCGCGGGCGCCCGCGATCGCGGCGTCCGATTTGACGTGGGCATGATCGATCGCGGTGCGGATCACCTTCGGCTTCTCGAAGGCGTAGGCATAGGCCTCGCTCCGGCCGGACAGCCAGGCGATCAGCTCCTCGACGGTGCGCACGGTCGCCGGCGGCTCTATGGTCTCCTCGGCCTTGCCGACGCGTTCGCGCACCCAGGCGAAGTACTTCACCTTCATGCCTCATCCTCCTTGATGAGGTGATGGATGCCGGCGCGGAAATAGTCGTAGCCGGTGTAGATGGTGAGGATCGCTGACGCCCAGAGCAGCGCCAGCCCGATCATCGAGACCACGGGCACCACCTCATCGCCGGCCGGGCCAGCGAGCAGGAAGCCGATGGCGATGAGCTGAACGGTCGTCTTCCACTTCGCAAGCTTGGTCACGGGAACGCTCACCCGCAGCGCGGCGAGATATTCGCGCAGGCCCGAGACCAGGATCTCGCGGCACAGGATCACGATGGCGGCCCATAGCGACCAGCCATGGATGATGCCGTCGGCGGCCAGCATCAGCAGGCAGGAGGCCACCAGCAGCTTGTCGGCGATCGGATCGAGCATCCGGCCGAACGCCGATTGCTGATTCCAGATCCGCGCGTAATAGCCGTCGAGGTAATCGGTCACTGCTGCCGCGATGAAGATGGCGACCGCGACCCAGCGCAGCCACAGCGGCTGATCCAGAATCGATTGTGCATAGATGCACCCGACCACGACCGGGATCGCGGCGATCCGGCCATAGGTCAGGATGTTCGGGAGGGACATCGCGCGGCTGGTCGTCCCTCGTGTCGTGGCGATGTTCATCCGTCCTACCAATACCGCTCGTGCCTGAAGGTCAACCGTCCCGCTCCCCAAATGAGGTGCAGCATGCGACGACCATATGACCGCGGCTCCCTTAGTTCACCCCGGCTGGGGATGGAAATAGTCGAAAATCCTGCGAGCGCTCTCGGCGCTCACCCCCGGAACCTTGCCGAGATCGGCGATCGAGGCCCGCTCGATCTCCTTCAGGGTTCCGAAATGGTGCAGCAAGGCACGTTTGCGTGACGGGCCGATGCCCGGAATCTCCTGCAAACCGGCCTCGCGGATGTCCTTCTTGCGCAGCTTGCGGTGCGAGCCGATGACGAAGCGGTGGGCCTCGTCGCGCAGGCGCTGGATGAAGTAAAGCACGGGATCGCGCGGCTCCAGCTTGATTGCCTCGCGCTCCGGCATGAACAGGGTTTCGCGGCCGGCATCCCGGTCCGGTCCCTTGGCGACCGACATCAGCGACACCTGGGTCAGGCCGAGATTCGTAAAGATCTCCCGGACGGCGTTGAGCTGGCCGCGACCGCCGTCGATGATCACGAGGTCGGGCCATTGCGGGAAGTCGTCGTCCTTGGCCTTGCCGGCGGCGTCCTCGGGCGGATTGATCAGGCGCTTGAAGCGGCGCTCCAGCACCTCTTTCATCATGCCGTAATCGTCGCCCGGCGTGAGCCCTTCCGACTTGATGTTGAACTTGCGGTACTGGTTCTTCACGAAACCATCGGGGCCGGCGACGATCATTGCGCCGACCGCATTGGTGCCCTGGATGTGGCTGTTGTCGTAGACCTCGATGCGCTTGGGCGAATGCGGCAGGCTCAGCGTCGTGGCCATGGCGTCGAGCAGCCGGCTCTGCGTCGCGGTGTCCGCGAGCTTGCGGCCGAGCGCCTCGCGCGCATTGGTCAGCGCGTGGGCGACCAGCTCCTTCTTCTCGCCGCGCTTGGGCGCCGTGACCTCGATCTTGTGGCCGGCCTTGATCGACAGCGCGTTGGCGAGCAGCTCGCTCTCCTCGATCTCGTGCGAGAGCAGGATGTTCTTCGGCGGCGGCTTGTCGTCGTAGAACTGGGCGAGGAACGACCCCAGCACTTCCTCCGGCGTATAGGTCTTCTCCGCGCGCGGGAAATAGGCGCGGTTGCCCCAGTTCTGTCCGGTGCGGAAGAAGAACACTTCGACGCAGGAGAAGCCGCCCTCCTGGTGGATGGCGAACACGTCGGCTTCTTCCACCGTGCGCGGATTGATGCCCTGCTGCGACTGGATCGCCGACAGCGCGGCGAGGCGGTCGCGGTAGAGTGCCGCGGTCTCGAATTCGAGCTCGCCGGAGGCCTTCTCCATCTCGCCGGCAAGCTCCTGCTTCACCGCTTGGCTCTTGCCGGAGAGGAAGTCAGTCGCCTCGCGCACCAGCGTCGTGTAGCCGGGGAAATCGATCTCGCGGGTACAGGGGCCGGCGCAGCGGCGGATCTGGTAGAGCAGGCAGGGCCGCGAGCGGCTCTCGAAGAAGGAATCGGTGCAGGAGCGGATCAGGAACGCGCGCTGCAAGGCGGTGATGGTGCGGTTGACCGCGCCGGCGGAAGCGAACGGGCCGAAATAGCGGCCGGGCCGCGACTGCGCACCACGATGCTTGAGGATCTGCGGCGCCCAATGGTCGCCGGTGATCAGGATGTAGGGAAACGACTTGTCGTCGCGCAGCTGCACGTTGAAGCGCGGCCGGAGCTGCTTGATGAGATTGGCTTCCAGGAGCAGCGCTTCGGTCTCGGTGTTGGTCGAGACGATCTCCACGGTCACCGTGGCTGCGATCATGCGCAGGATGCGCGCCGGTTGCGGCGCGCTCTGGCGCGCATAGTTCGACAGGCGCTTTTTGACGTTCTTGGCCTTGCCGACATAGAGCACGTCGGCATTGGCGCTGAGCATGCGATAGACGCCCGGCGAGGTGGGCGCGAGGCGGACCGCGCGCTCGATCGCTTCATGGCCGGTCGCCAGCGGCTCTTCGCCGACCGCGCCGCTCTCCTCCAGGATGTCAGGCAGCAGCGCGTCGTCCTCGTCCTCGCCAGCGGTGGTGGCGGGATCGAGGTCCGGCGGCGCCAGGCTCTCCGGCGGGGCGTCGGCCGTCGTGCCGCGCGGAGATTTGCGCGCGCGTGCGTCGTCCGGATTGTCGGTGGAATCGTGAGCCATGATGCGAATTTAAGCGCTGGGGGTGCCGATTTGAAGTTCCAGCCTTGCGGCACACACAGGATGGCGGCGCGGTTCCGGGTAACACTTGCTTAAGCCTGTTAAGAGCGTGGTAACCCGGCTTAACAGGCCTTTAACTTAAAACTCTCGATAAATCTTACGCGAAAAAGAGGAGGTTCCGTAACCATGCGATTTTGCCTTGCGCGGCGGCGCAGGCATCGCGGGGGGCGGCCGTTGCGTTGGAGAGTACCGATGAGGGGGTTCGTTGTAGGCGCAGCCGTGTTGGTTGCAGCCGGCTGGACAGCTTCGGCAGAGGCCGCCGATCTCAATTACGGGCAGGGTGCGCCCTACACCGTCAATCAGCCGCTCAATGCCTATAGTTGGGCCGGTCCGTATCTCGGTGCCAATCTCGGCTATGAGTGGGGCTCGGTGAGTAACTCGCCCGTCAAGCCCTCCGGTTTCGTCGGCGGTGTACAGGCCGGCTACAATTTCCAGAACGGTCCATGGGTGTTCGGCGTCGAGGGCGATATCCAGGCCGCGGGCGCTGATGACACCTTCGCGCCGTGGAAGTTCTCCAACCCCTGGTTCGGCACGCTGCGCGGCCGTGCGGGCTATGCCTTCAGCAACGTGCTGTTCTACGGCACCGCCGGCCTCGCCTTCGGCGAACTGCGCGCGCAGACATTCGGCTGGACGGAGTCGCACACCACCGCAGGCTGGACCATCGGTGCCGGCGCGGAAGTCGGCTTCGCGCCGAACTGGAGCGCCAAGCTCGAATATCTCTACATCGATCTGTCGACGAGCCAGTTCGCAATTACCGGCGTGTCAAACGGCTATAGCGCCAGCGTTGTGCGCGCCGGCGTGAACTATCACTTCTGATAGTTGAAGAAGAAAATACCGGACAATAGCCTCCCGGCCGCTCGCGGCCGGGATTTTTTTCGCCAGGTGTTCGCTCGAAAACGCTCTAGGAGACGATGACCAAATTGACTGCCTTTGGTCCCTTCCCCTTCTTGTCCGGCTCGACTTCAAAAGTAATGCGCTGTCCTTCGGCGAGATCTTTCAGTCCCGCCCGCTCCACAGCAGTAATGTGCACGAAGACGTCGCGCCCGCCGTCGTCGGGCTTGATGAAACCGTAGCCGCGCTCGCCGTTAAAAAACTTGACCGTTCCCGTCATGGCCATCGGGAAACTCCCCCTCATTGCTCCTCCGTCGCGACGCAGACTCACGTCACGACATGACCGGGCCTTACGAAGCCCGGGAGCTGGCCATCCTTGGGCGGACCTTTCTTTCGGTCCGATCGGATCTTTCTTAGGCCTTCACTCCGCCGCAACCATTCGCGGAAGCGGAACGTAAAGCCAGTCACGGAAACAGCATAATACGGTTCTCTGCAGATTGACTACCGCTCCTGCATCTTTTTCCCAAGAATGCCGGTGTGTTACGGCCTCGGCACCTCTAATCGGAATCTGGCAGCTCCGCCCTGTCCGAGCGGTATCTCCAGCTCGGGCAGGATCGTCTTGAGCTCGCCATGCAGCGTGTACGGCGGATTGACGATCAACAATCCGGCGGAGGTGAGGGCGGCGCCATCAAGCTGCGGCGCGACACTGAATTCGAGACGCAGACATTTTCCTGGCGGTTTTGCTGCGGCTGCGAGCCGCGCCACTGATTGCACCAGCGTGTCGGTGGCGCGTCGGCTCTTGGCCGGGTACCAGATTACATAGATACCGGTCGGCCATTTCACGAAAGCCGCCGAGAAGGCGTCGCCGAGCTTTTCGAACTCGTCTTTCGCCTCGAACGGCGGGTCGATCAGCACGAGCCCGCGCCGTTCCTTCGGTGGCACAAAGGCCGGCAGCGCGACCCAGCCGTCGAGATCGACCACGCGCGCCTGTTCGTCGCGGCGCAGCACACCGATCAGCGCCTTGCGCGCCTTCGGCTCAAGCTCGCAGGCAACGAGGCGGTCCTGCGGCCGCAGCAGGCCGCGCGTGATCAGCGGCGAACCCGGATAGGCCTTGAGTTCGCCCTTCGGATTGTAGGCACGAACGATGTCGAGATAGGGCTTGGCCAGCGCCACGGCGTCGTTCGACAGGCGCGCCTGCATCAGCCGCGCGATGCCGGTCAGCCATTCGCCGCTGCGGCGCGCCTCGTCGCTTTCGAGATCATAGAGGCCGGCGCCGGCATGGGTGTCGATGACACGGAATGCCCCCGGCTTGTCCTGGAGGTAAGTAATGATGCGCGCGAGCACGATGTGCTTGATGACATCGGCGAAGTTTCCGGCGTGGAAGGCGTGACGGTAGTTCATGAGACAGGACTACGCTACGTCACGGCTTGAGCAAAGCGGCATGCGCGTCTGTCCCGGACGCGCTGCAACGCTCTTAGCGTTGCGGGCCAGGGCCCGGGTCTGGATTCCCATGCAGCATAGGCCCCGATTCTGCAGCGCACCGCCGAAGCGGCGCGGCGTACGGGGCATGAGCAGTTGGACTAGCCACCTCTGATCGGCGGCATCGTCACCTGGTCGCGGCGGCAGGCGCGGCGCTCGATCTCCTCGCAGGCCCGGAATTGCAGGTCCTTGCTGAGGCAGATGCGGACCTCCGAGAGCCGGGTCCGGTTGCAGGTGACCGAGATGGCCGCGTTGCTCAGGCCCGCATTGGCCTTGATGAAGGCTTCCTCCACCTCGCCCGGCGCCACGGTCTTGGCCTGCGACAGTTCGAGATATTCCGCCGGGATCTTGATCGCGGCGCGCGCCTTTCGGATCGTCTCGAAATAATTGCGGCTGTCGAGCCCGGAGCAGGTGCCGTGCTTGTCCCACTCGTTGAAGATCAGCCCCGGCGCCGGCATCAAATCGAGCATCGAAGAGACGATGTTGCGGTTCAGGCGTGGCGAGGGCCGCTGGCAATATTCAGGGAAGCCATTCTCATATTGCGGCCACAGCCCGTGCACCACGAACGCGTAGGGCCGCCCGCTGCACTGCATCTGCGAGCGACCACCGCCGCCGCCGCGGTTGCGCTCGGACGCCTCCTCGCAGAAGGAGGGCGACCATGACAGCGACAGCACATAGAAGTCGAATTCGCCGGGCGCGTTCTGCCGTTTGTCCTGGGCCTTCGCGCCGCCCGGCAGCGCGACCAGCCCGGCGGCCAGAACCAGGGGGAGGGTCAGTGAGATCACGAGACGGGTGAACGAATGCAATCTAAAATGAAACATGGCGACGCCCCTCAACTAGACTGTGCAGTCAGCCTAGCAGGCAACAAGAACATTTCAAGAACAAAATTCGGGCCGGCCCGTCAGGCGCCTGATCAGTCCGATTCAGGCCTTTCGATCGAGCCTCAGGGCCTGGCGGCGCGGCAGGACGGATTGTAGGCCCAGTTGCGGTCGAGCCCGACCACGCACCATTCCACACCATTGCCGTAGCCGGAGAAGCCGCCATCCTCGATGATCGAGAAATGCACCTTGCGCACCTTTCCGTCATTGAGCATGGCGTCGCCGGTGCAATAGCGGCGCGGAATGTTGTCAGACTGCCAGGGCCGGAACGCGATCTCGTGAACGGCGGCGAAGCCGGTGATCTTCAACGAGGAATTCCAGAACGAGCTTTCCTTCTCCCAGAACTGGGTGGCGATGGTCGGCAGCGCCCTCTCGCAATCGACGACGGCGCCGTCATAGCGCGGCCCGTTCAGCCAGAAGTTCAGCTCCAGCGGATTGGCGGCCCTGGCCTCACCGAGCGACAGCGCCCCGAACATGAGGCCAAGCAAGGTGGCAAAGCGGAGCGATTTCAGGGGGAGGGCGCGCATGGGCAATCCGGACAGCTGGGTCTTGCGAAGGATGGACGGTGCCGCGAAGGCCGGGGCAGGTCAAGTGCAGCGCGGCAACACTTGGCCAAGAGTTGACCCCAACCTCGCAGCCGGCGGGGCATCAGTTCTTTTCATGGACCTCCCGGCACCGTAAACTGGTCCCAACCAATTGGAGTAACGGGAATGCGAATCATTGCGGCCGCGGGCTTTCTTGCCCTGGGGATGATGGCCAGCCAGTCGGCACGCGCCGATCTCCTTCCGGTGCCTCCGTTCAAGGGCAACGACACCGGCGGCATCATCGCTTATTCGCTGGCGACCCAGGCTGATGCGCGGCAGGTCGCGGTCGATCACTGCGCGCGCTACGGCAAGGTCGTGAAATTCCTCGCGGTGCAGGCCTTTGAGGGCGGCTATATCTCGTTCTCCTGCCGTTGGGTGCCCTATGGCGCTGCCCAACAGCCGATCCGTACGCTGTACTGAGGCGCTTTCGGAACGTCGGGAGCTTCCCACATGACGCGCAAGCTCGCTTTGCTCGGCTCGGCCCTTTGTCTTGTGGTGTCGGCAGGCAGCGCCAGCGCCGACGATCTGCCGGTGCGCAAGGCCGGTCTCTGGGAAATGAAGATGGTCAGGACCGGCACGCCCATGCCCGAGATGACCATGCAGCACTGCACCGACGAGACCGTCGACAAGGAGATGAACAACAACGTCTCCCCGATGGCCAAGCAGATCTGCGCCAAGCAGGACATCAAGAAGACCGCGACCGGCTATGTCAGTGATTCCGAGTGCAACGTCGCCGGCATCAGCACGACCTCGCATGCCGAGATCACCGGCGATTTCAACTCGGCCTATACGGTGAAGACCTCGTCGCATGCACAAGGCGGCGCCGCCGGCGCAGCAGGCCGCGACACCACGATGCAGCTCGAAGCCAAGTGGCTCGGGGCCTGCAAGCCCGACCAGAAGCCCGGCGACATCGTGATGCCCGGCGGCTTCAAGATGAACGTGCGCGACATGGACAAGTTGAAGGCGTTGCTGCCGAAGTAGGTTTGTCTTCCCCTCTCCCCTTGTGGGCCTGTTGCGTAATTCGTCAATTGTGATTCCCTAGGGCAAAGCCTTGGAGGGTAGCGATGGCGGTCAAGCGGACGGGACAGCCGAGCTTTGTGGAAGCGCTGATGCCGAAGGGGGCCGGCGCCAATGCGGCGCTGGATCGGCTGGCGGGCCTGGTCAAGTGGTACCGGTTCGAGAAGCTGATCGGCCATTTGCGGGATGAAGGGAGCCCCGGTCGACCAGGCTATCCGGTGCTGGTGCTGTTTCGTGCTGTGCTGTTGCAGTCGCTGTATGGTCTTTCGGAGCGCGAACTCGAGGAAGCGCTGGGCGACCGGTTGTCGTTCAAGCGCTTCGTCGGTTTGAGCCTCGAGGATGCGACGCCCGACCATACGGTCCTGAACCGCTTTCGGAACCAGCTTGTCGAACAAGGCCTGCTGGAGAAGCTGTTTGGTGAGCTGGATCGTCAGCTTGAAAATGCCGGCGTCATCCTCAAGCGCGGCACGATGCTGGATGCGACCTTGATCCAGGCGGTGTCGGCTCCTCCGAAGGAGGATCGCCCCTCAAACGATCCCGACGCCCGCTTCACCAAGCGGCAAGGCAAGAGCGGCACGACGTTCGGTTACAAGGCCCATGTCGGTGTCGACGAAGGATCCGGCTTGATCCGCACGGTACTGACCACACCGGCCAACATCAACGACACGACACCGGCGGACGCTTTGATCCGCGGCGATGAAGCTGCGGTGTGGGCCGATGCGGCTTACGACACCCATGCCCGACGGGCCCGGCTGAAGGCGGAGGGCAAGAAACCCCGCATTGCTCGTCGGCCCAACCGGCATCACCCGGAGTTGCCGCCGAGGCTCAAACGCTACAACCTCCTCATCGCGCGCCGCCGAGCCCAGGTCGAGACCACCTTCGCTACTCTCAAACGCCGCATGCGGCTGACCTGCATCCGCTACGTCGGTCTGATCAAGGCGACCGGGCAAGTTCTGCTCGCCTCAATCGCCTTCAACATGAGGCGGTGGGCCACGATCGCCGCGTGAGCTGCCCGCTGAGGGCAACAACTACAGATCTTCGCAGGCATTGCCAGGACCAAGGCCTTCTCTCCTGACGTCTTCAGCCTCAAAAGCCGATAACGCAACAGGCCCCTTGTGGGAGAGGGTGTCTCGCCGCGTAGCGGCGAGACGGGTGAGGGGTATCTCTCCGCGCGTGACTCTCTTACTTCTGAATTCGCGGAAACAACCCCTCATCCGGCGCTTCGCGCCACCTTCTCCCACAAGGGGAGAAGGAAGAGCCGCCTACACCGGAATCCGGACACTCGCCCTTAATCCCCCCATCGGGCTGTCGCCGAGGGTGATGTCGCCGCCATGCGAGCGCGCGATGTCGCGGGCGATGGCTAGCCCCAAGCCGGTGCCGCCTTCGTCCTGGTTGCGGGCGTTGTCGAGCCGCAGGAACGGCTTGAACACCTCTTCGCGCAAGTGCGCGGGAATGCCGGGGCCGTCGTCCTCGACCGTGACGGTCAAATAACGGTGATCGCGCTGGCCGTTGATGGCGATGCTCTTGCCGTAGCGCGCCGCGTTGGTGACGAGGTTGGCGAGGCAGCGCTTGAACGAGGCCGGCTTCACGGTCACCACGGGCAGACCGTGGAACGCGACGGTCGCGGTGTGGCCGTGGCGCTCGGCGTCGCTGCGCAGCTCCTCGAGCGCCTGCGCCATGTCGGTCGGCTGCGACTGCTCGCCGGAATCGCCGCGGGCAAACGCAAGGTAGTCCTCCAGCATCATCGACATCTCGTCGACGTCCTTGCGCATGCCCTCAAGCTCTGGGTTGTCGCCAATCAGCGCCAGCTCGAGCTTGAACCGGGTCAGGATGGTGCGCAGATCGTGGCTGACGCCGGCTAGCATCGCGGTGCGCTGCTCCATCGTGCGCTCGATGCGTGACTTCATCTCGAGGAAGGCGACCGCCGCGCGCCGTACCTCGCGCGCGCCGCGCGGCCTGAAGTTCGGCGCCTCGCGGCCCTTGCCGAAACTCTCGGCGGCGTCTGCCAGCCGCAGGATCGGCTTGATCTGGTTGCGCAGGAACAGCACGGCTACGATCAGGAGGATCGAGGACGTGCCGACCATCCAGAACAGGAAGATCTCCGAGTTCGAGGCATAGGCGGCGCTACGCTGCGCGAACACGCGCATTACGGCATCGTCGAGCTGGATGCGGATCTCGACGAGGTTGGAGCGGCCGACGGTGTCGATCCAGAACGAGCGTCCGATCTGGCGGCCGAGCTGCACCGACAGCGTCTGGTCGAGCAGCGAGAAGAACGGTTTTGGGCCCGGCGGCGGCATGTCGCCGGCGGGGAGGAAGTCGACGACGAGGCCGAGGCGCTGCTGGGCGATGCGGCGGATCTCGTTGCGGTCCTTGTCCTGCGGATAGCCCTTGTAGACGTCGATCAGCGCGGCGATGTCCTGCACGACGGCAGCCGACAGGCGGCGCGTCACCGTGTTCCAGTGCCGCTCCATGAACACGAAGGCGACGACCGATTGCAGGATCACCATCGGCACGATCATGATGAGCAGCGCGCGGGCATAGAGGCCGGTCGGCATCCAGCCTTTGAATGCGTTGCCCATCCAGCCATTGGCGGCGGAGACGCGGCCGGCGGCGCTCTTCAACAGCGTCAGGCCGGTATCGATCGTGCTCATCGGTCGCGCTTCACTGCTTTATGGCGAGGCCACCAGGCGGTAGCCGATCCCGCGTACCGCCTGGAGGAACAGCGGATTGGCGGGGTCGGTCTCGATCTTGCGCCTGAGGCGGTTGATCTGCACGTCGACGGCGCGCTCGTTGACGCTGCCATTGCCGGTGAGCGCGCTGCGCGGCACGGTCTCGCCCGGGGTCTCCGAGAGAATCCGCAGCATCTCGCGTTCGCGGTCGGTGAGGTGAATGACCTCCTCGCCCTGGCGCAGCTCGCCGCGATCGAGATGGTAGACGTAAGGGCCGAACGCGATCTTCTCCACCGCGGCGGTTTGCGGCGGCGGTGCGGCGCGCTTGAGGATGTTGTTGATGCGCAGCGCAAGCTCGCGCGGCTCGAACGGTTTTGCCACGTAATCGTCGGCCCCGATCTGCAGGCCCTCGATGCGGGCTTCGGCCTCGTGCCGCGCCGTCAGCATCACGATCGGCACCGAGGAGGAGGTCCGGATGAAGCGGGCGAGATCGAAGCCGGTCTCGCCGGGCATCATGACGTCGAGGATCAGGAGATCGAAATGCAGCCCCATGAGCTTCGAGCGTGCATCGCCGGCGCTTGCGGCGGTAGTGACGCGATAACCTTCGCTGGCGAGGAAGCGCGACAACAGATCGCGGATGCGGCGGTCGTCGTCGACCAGCAGCAGATGCGGCGCATCGTCGGCCGGTTCTACCGGCGGGCGGGCGAGCGTGGCAGCGAACGGCACGTTCACTCCTTTCCGTCCTGATTGACGTTGGCGAAGATCGTCTCCAGCACCTTGTCCGGATCGTCGCGGTCGATCATCGCGCGCAGGAAACGCTTGACGGTATCGGCATCCTGCGGCGCCAACTCGGCGAGCGCCTTGGTGATCCGCGTGGTCTGGAGCCCGGCGAGCTTCTGCACCAGCGCCTCGCCCTTCGGCGTCGCGTAGAGCAGGCGCTGGCGGCGGTCATTGTCGCCGGTCTTCTGCACGATATAGCCCTCGTCCAGGAGCTGCTTGAGCACGCGGCCGAGCGACTGTTTTGTGATGCGCAGGACATCGAGCAGGTCGGCGACCTTGAGGCCGGGATAGCGATAGACGAAATGCATGACCCGGTGGTGGGCCCGGCCGAAGCCGAAAGCCTCCAGCTCCTGGTCGGGATCGCCGACGAAATCACGATAGGCGAAGAACAGCAGTTCGATGATATCCCAGCGCAAATTGCCTCCATCGCCTGCGGCCGGCCGCGGCTCGGCTGCGTCTTGAGAGGGAGTTGCGAAATTTATGTCAGGCATATTGACGTATCTTGGGTTCAATGTTACAAAACGATCAGCCCGCACGAAATTTTAGATCGCTTCGCGTCGGGTGGCAGTTCTAGGAGCGGCCGGAGAGAGCCGGACAGGCGACGACGGCCGAAGCAGATCTACCGTGCGATTGTCGAGCGGCATTTCGGCAAAACATACTGGACTTCCGCGTTCCGCAAAAGCATGTCCTCGGCGACATGCTGGCCACGGAAACCGGCCGTAACAAGGCTGGCGGCGGTCCAGCCACAACCTAATCAAGCCAGCCGGGCCCAAACAGGGCAGGCGGGCGCCAGAACAGCGCCGCTACCGGCAGCGGGAGGCAAGGACATGAGTATGAAATTCGACATCCAGCCCGCATCCAATCCGACATCCGAGAAGGACCGCGTCGCCAAGCTGGTGGACCCCGGCTTCGGTCGGGTTTTCACCGATCACATGGCGATCGTCCGCTACAACCAGGCCAAGGGCGGCTGGTACGAAGCACGCATCGAGGCGCGCGCCAACTTCCAGCTCGATCCGGCCGGCGCGGTCCTGCACTACGCGCAGGAAATCTTCGAAGGCCTCAAGGCCTACAAGCGTGACGACGGCGGTGTGAACCTGTTCCGCCCCGACGCCAATGCGCGCCGCTTCAAGGATTCCGCCGACCGCATGGCGATGGCGCAGCTGCCCGAGGACGTCTTCATCGAGGCGGTGGAGCAGGTCGTGCGCATCGACCGCGCCTGGATGCCGGGTGGCGAGGGCAGCCTTTATCTGCGCCCCTTCATGATCGCGAGCGAGACCTTCCTCGGCGTCAAGCCGTCGTCCGAATACATCTTCGCGGTGATCGCTTCGCCGGTTGGCTCCTATTTCAAGGGCGGACCTGCGCCGGTCTCGATCTGGGTCTCGGAGAACTACACCCGCGCCGCGATCGGCGGCACCGGCGCCGTCAAGTGCGGCGGCAATTATGCCGCGAGCCTGCGTGCGCAGGCCGAAGCGATCCAGCACGGTTGCGATCAGGTCGTCTTCCTCGACGCGGTCGAGCGCCGCTACATCGAGGAGCTCGGCGGCATGAACGTCTTCTTCGTGTTCGAGGACGGCTCGCTCTCGACGCCGCCGCTCGGCACGATCCTGCCCGGCATCACCCGCGACTCCATCATCGCGCTCGCGAAGGATGCCGGCAAGACGGTGCGCGAGAAGCCGTACTCGCTCGACCAGTGGCGCAAGGATGCGGCGAGCGGCAAGCTGAAGGAAGCGTTCGCCTGCGGCACCGCTGCCGTGATCTCGCCGATCGGCAAGGTGCGTTCGGTGAGCGGCGATTTCGAGATCAGCGGCGGCGCCGCCGGCCCCGTCGCCACGGGCCTGCGCAAGCAGCTCATCGACATCCAGTACGGCCGCACCAACGATCCGCACAACTGGATCCGCAAGGTGTTTTGAGACGGCGATTACGTTTCCCCTCTCGCACAAGGGAGAGGGGAAACGCGCAACGTTTGTGGCTTATTGCGCTATGAACGTGCTGCTGCCGACACGCGACAAAGCCAGGAGACATCGAAGCATCCTGGACATCGCGAACATGGCAACAAAACTCTCCCAGCCCATGAAATGGGTCGTTCTCGCCGCAATCACCGGCGTCAGCGTTTTCGGCATCCTGACCATCGGGCCCATGCCGGAGGTCGTAGCGCAAGACCGCTCGCCGATCGTCGACGTGCGCACCACCGATCCCGAGATGAACACCGCGATCGCGCGCGCCCGCGGTACGCTTCCCACCTTCTGGGCGTCCTATGACGCGCCAAAGCCGTCGGAGAGCGGGCACGCCTTGAAGGTGCGCTTTTCGACCCGCAGGGGCGGAGAGCATATCTGGATCGGTGACGTGAAGAAGCTGCCGAACGGTACCTATTCGGGCCTCTTCGCCAACGAGCCGCGCGATCTGCCGGGCAAACGGGCCGGCGACGCGGTCAAGTTCAGCGAAGCGGACATTTCAGACTGGATGTTCATGCGCAACGGCAAGATCGTCGGAGGCGAAACCATCAAGCCGACGCTGAAGTCGCTGCCAAAGGCCGACGCGGATGCCCTGAGGGCCCGGATGGAGCAGCCGTAGATTCTCTTCCCCTCTCCCCGCAAGCGGGGCGAAGTAAAGCGAACTTCGGTTGCCGCACCGCGCGTCGGCTGGTAAACGCCGCGCATGGCCGAGAAACCCAAAAAACCCCAGAAACTGAAGGCGCGCCTGCCGCGCGGGCTCGAGGATCGCGACCCCGCCGCGATCCGGGCGACGCGCGAGATGGTCGAGAAGATCCGCACCGTCTACGAGCTCTACGGGTTCGAGCCCGTGGAAACGCCGGCGATGGAATACACCGACGCGCTCGGCAAGTTCCTGCCCGATCAGGACCGTCCGAACGAGGGCGTGTTCTCGTTCCAGGACGACGACGAGCAGTGGATCAGCTTGCGCTACGATTTGACCGCGCCGCTCGCCCGCTATGTCGGCGAGCGATACGGCACCGACGGTCTGGTCCTGCCCTACCGCAGCTACCGCGTCGGCTACGTGTTCCGCAACGAGAAGCCCGGCCCCGGCCGTTTCCGCCAGTTCATGCAGTTCGATGCCGACACGGTCGGCTCGGCGACGCCGGCGGCGGATGCAGAGATGTGCATGATGGCCGCGGACACGATGGAGGCATTGGGAGTTCCTCGCGGCTCCTACGTAGTGAAGATCAATAGTCGCAAGATATTTGATGGGGTATTGGAATCCATTGGACTGGGCGGCGAAGAAAATGCGGTACGTAGGCTCACCGTTCTGAGGACAATCGATAAACTTGATAAGTTTTCAACCGACGACATCAGGAAACTGCTCGGACCTGGTCGTTGGGATGGCGGTGAGGAAGGCAAAGGGGATTTTACTAAGGGCGCGGGCCTTACTCCAGATCAAATGGAGATAGTCTTTCGTGTTGCAGGCGGACACAATGAGTCTTGGGTAAGAGTTGATAGCGACAACCAGCCCTACGAAGACGACTGGTGCTTAAGTCCCGCGCAGTTCAAACAGCATTTGTCCGACAATCAAGCTTGGGCCGCAGATGATGGTGCCCCCGGCTACTTCTTTTCTAACGACACTTTGCTCACAAATTGGCGACCACTTCTGAATTCTCCAACCGGATTACAGGGGCTAGAGGAGCTTGAGCAGATTTGTTCTATCTTGACGTCGGCTGGTTATGGCTCTCAGCGGATACGTATTGCTTCCGAAGTCGTCCGCGGTCTCGAATATTACACGGGTTCCGTACTTGAGGTCGAGCTGCTGCTCGAGACCAAGGATGAAAAGGGCCGGCCCGTGCGGTTCGGCTCCGTCGGTGGTGGCGGCCGCTACGACGGCCTCGTCTCGCGCTTCCGCGGCGAGCCGGTGCCGGCGACCGGTTTCTCGATCGGCGTATCACGGCTTCAGGCCGCGCTGACGCTCCTCGGCAAGCTCGACACGCGGCCCGAATTCGGCCCCGTCGTCGTCACCGTGTTCGATCGCGACCGCGTCGCCGACTATCAGAAAATGGTGGCGTCCTTGCGCGCTGCCGGCATCCGAGCCGAGCTCTATCTCGGCAATCCCAAGAACATGGGCAACCAGCTCAAATATGCCGACCGCCGCAACAGCCCTTGCGTGATCATCCAGGGCTCGGATGAAAAGGCGCGCGGCGAGCTGCAGATCAAGGATCTGATCGAAGGCGCCAAGGCCGCCGCCGCGATCGCCTCCAACCAGGAGTGGCGCGAGAGCCGCCCGGCGCAGTTCTCGTGCAGCGAAGCCGACCTCGTCGCCAAGGTGCGCGAAGTCCTGGGCCGCCATGACGTAAAGTGGGGATAGCCATTCCGGAAGGCCGTCACGCCCGGGCTTGTCCCCGGCATCCACGTCTTGTTTGATGGCGACCGTCAATGGCCGGTGTTCGGCCGCAAGGGAGAGAACGATGCCTGAGATTACCGTCAGCATGGCCGAAGGCCGCACCGACGAGCAGAAGGCCGGCATGATGCGCGACATCACCCAGGCCCTGGTGAAGAATCTCGGCGTCGATGCCGATGCCGTCGTCATCCAGATCAACGAAGCCCCGCTCCGTCACAAGATGAAGGGCGGCAAGACGTTTGTGGAGCGCGCGGCGGCTGCGAAGAAGTAGCCAGCGCTATATCGGCAGTCTCCACTGTCGTCCCCGCCGAGTGCGCAATTGCGCACGGGAGCGGGGACCCATAACCACAGGCAGTGGTTATTTGGCGAGCTGGTAACTCCGAGTCTTCGCCAAACTACTCCCTGTGGTTATGGGTCCCGGATCGGCGCTCCGCTTCGCTGCGCTTGTCCGGGACGACGGCGGAGTTTGAGGCCCCCATGGACGCACGCGACTTCATCAAGGTCGGCATGAGCGCCGAGCGCACGCTGGTGGTGCCGGCCGAGCGGACGGTCGGGCATTTCGTGCCCGGCATGCCCATGGTCTATGCGACGCCGATGATGATCCTGGAGATGGAGATGACGTCGGGCGATGCGATCCGCGCCGCGCTTCAGCCGGGCTGGGTCACCGTCGGCACCGAAGTCGACATCCGCCACCTCGCAGCCGCTCTCGTCGGTGCGACGGTGCGGACCACCGCGAAGGTGGTCGCGGTCGAGCGCCGCGTCATCCGTTTCGAGGTCGAGGCGTTCGAGGGCACGCGCAGGCTCGGCGAGGGCCGCCATGCGCGCGGGCTCGTGAATGTCGAGATGTTCAACAAGCGGCTCGGGGCGTAGCGGCGAGCGCGATGCCGTAGGGTGGGCAAAGGCGCGAAGCGCCGTGCCCACCATCTTTTCGGGATCGCGAACGAAGTTGGTGGGCACGCTTCCGCCTTCGCTCGTCGAGCTTCGGCGGACAAGCCGCTTTGCCCACCCTACGACACCTGCTTACTTCGCCAGCTCCTTCGACCGCTTCGTCGCGGCCGCGATTGCGCGGATCATCAGATCGCGCAGGCCCGGCTCGCCCATCAGCACGCCGAGTGCCGCGGCGGTGGTGCCGCCGGGCGAGGTGACGTTCTGGCGTAGCGTGCTGGAGGGAAGCTCCGACTGGTGCAGAAGTTCACCAGAGCCGGCGACGGTTTCGCGTGCAAGCTTCGTCGCCAGCGCCTCGGGCAGTCCGGCCTCGACGCCGGCGCGCGCGAGCTCTTCGGCGAGCAGGAACACATAGGCCGGGCCTGAGCCGGACACCGCGGTGACCGCATCCATCAGGCCTTCATCCTCGACCCATTCGACCGAGCCGGTGGCACGCAGCAGCGCATCGGCTACCGCGCGCTGCGTGGTGCTGACGTTCTTCGCCGCGACGGCGACCGTGATGCCGCGACCGATCGCGGCCGGCGTGTTCGGCATCGCGCGCACCACGGCGCCACCGCAGACCTCTTCGAGCGATGCGATCGTGGTTCCCGCCATGATCGAGACCACCGAGGTCTTGTCCGAGACGAATTGCTTCAGTTTGGCGCCGGCCTCGCGGAACATCTGCGGCTTCACCGCGACGACCAGAGTCTCGACCGTGCCGACGGCGCTGACATCGGGATTGAGCGCAACGCCGTTGGCGGCAAGCGCGGTGATCTCAGGTGAGATGTGCGGATCGATCACCGCGACGCGGCGCGGATCGAGCCCGCCCGAAAGCCATCCGGTCAGCATCGCGCCGCCCATCTTGCCGGCGCCGGCGAGGAGGATGGTGCCGGTGATGTTCTTGAGAGTGCTGCTGTCTGCCACTGTGGTCACCACAAACAAAGGTGTCGTCCCGGCGAAGGCCGGGACCCATAACCACAGGCGGTTCTAGTGGATGGAGGGCGGAGCAACAAGCATCGCGCGATACGGAGAAATCACGCGGTATGGGTCCGGATCTGCGCTCCGCCTGTCCGGCACGATGCTGAGGAGGGCGCGCGCGCCCCTCACCATCTTGGAGAGAGGCCTTACGCCTCTCCCACCGTGTCGAACATCGCCGCGTCCATCGCCTGCGCGGTGGTCTTGCCGGCCCACACCACGAACTGGAACGCCGGAAAGTAGCGCTCGCAAGCGTGGATGGCGCCGGCGAGCATGGCTTCGCATTGCGCGGTCGAGGCGGTGAGCCCGCCCGGCAGCACCAGGGCCTGGCGGTGCATGATCATGCCGGTGTTGGTCCACAGGTCGAAATGGCCGACCCACAATTGCTCGTTGACCGCAGCGACCAGCCGTTGCACTTCGCTCCGCCGTGCAACCGGAATCTTCATGTCGAAGGCGCAAGCCAGATGCAGCGCCTCGATCTCACCCATCCAGGTGAAGGAGATCTGATAGTCGGTCCATTGTCCCTTGGAGACAATCGTGAGCTCGTCTTCGCCGGAGCGTTCGAACGGCCAGTTGTTGCTGGCAGCGATGTCCTCGACCACCGCGAGCGGGTGATTTCTGGAATCGATAGTGCCTTCGAGCAGGGACATTCCGTCTCGACCTCTTGCCTTTTTGTTGTCTTTGATACGCACTCGGTCGGCCCGGCGCGCTCCCTCAACGTCGCTGTCGCGATCCCCTCGGATCAGCGCGAGCCTATCGCGGATCAAGTGATGTGATTTGCGGAATCTGCGCAACTGGCTGCCGAGTCCGTCCACAAGCCAGGACTCGTTCGTCCACAGCTCATCTCCGCCACAATTCTTAACGAATGAGAACAAATCGGAATCGGATTCGCCGATGGCGCGCCAATCGTTAATTCCGCCGGGCGAGGCCACACCCGTCATGGCGGCATGGGACCATGCGGTTTTTCATGCGGAACGCGCTTGCTGCGGCCGCCGGGTGGCGTCATATTTCCGGTCAGGCCGTTCATCCCGGGCGGCCGATGTTCTCAGGGCGGGGTGAAAGTCCCCACCGGCGGTAAGGGTCGCAAGGCCCAAGCCCGCGAGCGCCTTCCCCCAAGGATCTTCCTGAAAAGGAATTTTGCCGAAGGGAAGGGTCAGCAGATTCGGTGCAACTCCGAAGCCGACGGTTAAAGTCCGGATGAAAGAGAACGGTCGGTGGCAGACGCATCGCAAGGTGCGGCTGCTTGTCGTTCCGTGTGCCCTGATTCTGGTCCTTTGAAGGAAAGCCATGAATCAGATGTTGCAAGACCCCCAAACCGAAACTTCCGAAGTCACCCAACCGCCGGTTCCGCAGGATCCGGCACCCGAGCATCCGCGCTTCGCGAAACCGCAGCGGGTGGCCTTCGTGCAGGCCTGCTGGCACCGCGACGTGGTCGAGGAGGCCCGCATCGCCTTCGTGAAGGAGGCGGCCGCACGTCACCTCAATCATGTCGACGTGTTCGAGGTGCCGGGCTCGTTCGAGATCCCGCTGCATGCGCAGATCCTCGCCAAGACGCGGCGCTACACCGCGATCGTCGCGGCGGGCCTCGTCGTCGACGGCGGCATCTACCGACACGAGTTCGTCGCCGACACCGTGATCAAGGCGCTGATGGACGTGCAGCTGCGCACCGAGGTGCCGGTGTTCTCGGCGGTGCTGACGCCGCAGCAATTCCACGAGACCGAGGTGCACTACGATTTCTTCCGCAGGCATTTTGCGATCAAGGGCGTCGAGGTCGCCGCAGCCTGTGCCGAGACATTGCTCGGCCTGGAGCGCCTGCGCGGTCAGGTCGCGGCGGGCATTGTGTAGCCGTCCGCTCACACGCCGCTGATTGTCAATCCCGTCGCCGTCCCTATAAAGTCGGCGGCGGGAGGAGGCCGTGCCGTGGAGACGGGCGGCCGACAAGATCATGTTCGAAGGACACGATCCCTATCTCGTCGCGCTCTCTGTGGCGATCGCGAGTCTGGGTGGCTATACCGGCTTTGCGCTTGCTGCTCGCATCCGCAACACGCCCGGCGTCAGCAACCGCGTTCTGCTCGCGGGTGCGGCGGCATTTCTGGCCGTCGGCATCTGGACCATGCATTTCGTCGGCATGCTGGCCGCGCCGCTGCCGCCGGACACGGTCTATCTCGTTCTTCCCACCATCATCTCGTTCCTGATCTGCGCGCTGGTGGTCGGCATTTCTCTTTTCTTTGTCTCGATCGGCGAGCCATCCCTGAAGCGAGTGGCCTCGTCGGCGGTCCTGCTCGGCGTCGGCATCGCCAGCATGCATTATGTCGGCATTCATGGTCTCGCCGGTCACTTCGGCATCGTCCACGACCGGACCATGGTGCTGCTCTCGGTCGTGGTCGCGATCGTCACCGCCTATGGTGGTTTGCGCGCCTTCCTGGCGCAGCAGGAGGGCGTCCGGCTGATCGTCAGTTCGGTTGCGTTCGGCATCGCCGTCTCCGGCATGCATTACACGGCGATGCTCGGCATGCATTTCGAGCCGCTGACCGGCGCGGCGCATCACCATGCCGGCGGCGGTCTTGCCGCGTCGCAGCAAATCCTGTCGATCATCGTTGCGGTGCTGTGCTTCGTCATCGCAGCCGGCTTCCTGCTGTCGCTGGTTCCCGACCAGCGGCGTCAGACGTCGACCTCTGTTGCTGCCGAACCGGCTGCTTCGCCGGTCGCGGCGGCCGCCATCGAACTGATCGCTGCGCCGGCTGCAGCTCCGCGCCCGGTGGCCCCGCTCGGCGGTCTCGGCCAGCCGCCCCGCACGCCGGTTCCCCGGTTGCCGGTCGAGAGCGCCGACGGCACGCACTTCATCGAGACAGCCAATGTCCGCAGCGTCCGGGCCGATGCGCATTACACCCGTGTTCACGACGGCACCCGCGAGCGAATGTGCCCCTGGTCGATCTCGGAGGCCGAGGCCCAGCTCGATCCCTCGTTGTTCCTCCGGGTGCACCGCAGCCATATCGTTGCCATCCCCCATGTCGCATTGGTCCGCAAAGAGGGGGATGGCGCCGTGCTCGAGCTCGACGGTCCGTCGCCGCATCGGGTCCCGGTCAGCCGTGCCAAGATAGCTGAGGTGAAGGCAAGGTTGGGCCTAGCGAACCGGCGGCACGCGTAGAGTCGGGCCGCACGGGAGGCGCGTTCTTTCTTACCCTCCCCTGGAGGGGGAGGGTCGCTTCGCATGGAGCGGAGCGTAGTGCGGAGCGGGGTGGGGTGACGGTCCCTCCGCGATGAATACCCCCCGAGTGGAGAGATCACCCCACCCCGCCCGCGCTTCGCGCGGTCGACCCTCCCCCTCCAGGGGAGGGTAGGTGGCCGCCGCGCCATACGTCGCCTCACCTGACGCAATTCGTGCGTTCCCCGCCGCAACTCGTGCGAAATCCGCTGTTCCGTGCCCGAATGATTGCGGGTTGCCCCTCTCGGAGTGACCGTCCCCTCCAACGTCCGCGCCGTCACGCGCAAGAGGACGACGAGGAGGAGATGATGATCCCAGGCTCATTCAGCTATCACCGGCCGGCGAGTGTCGCCGATGCCGTCAAGCTCTTGGCAGACCTCGGCGAGGATGCCCGGCCGCTGGCCGGCGGGCACAGTCTGGTGCCGATGATGAAGCTTCGGCTCGCCACCCCCGCCCATCTGATCGACCTGCACGGCATCGCCGCCCTCAAGGGCATCAGCCGCGACGGCAACAATCTTGTCATCGGCGCGATGACCACCCAGCACGAGCTGCTGGCCTCCGACGAAATCGCCCAGTCGATGCCGATCCTGCATGAAGCGGCACTGCTGATCGCCGACCCGCAGGTGCGCTACCGCGGCACGATCGGCGGCAATGTCGCCAATGGGGATCCCGGCAATGACATGCCGGCGCTGATGATGACCTTGGGGGCAACCTATCGCCTCGAAGGCCCGGGTGGCTCCCGCGACGTCGCGGCGGCCGACTTCTATCAGGGCGCCTATTTCACCGCGCTCGAGCCCGGCGAGATCCTGACCTCCGTCTCGGTTCCCGTGCCCGCGGCCGGCCACGGCTACGCCTACGAAAAACTCAAGCGCAAGGTCGGTGACTACGCCACCGCCGCCGCCGCCGTGGTTCTCACCATGTCCGGCGGCAAGGTCGCGACCTGCGCGATCGGGCTCACCAACGTCCACGAGACGCCGCTGCTGGCTGCCGATGCCGCCAAGGCCGTGATTGGCACCAGCCTCGATGCGGCGACGTTGAAGAAGGCCGCCGCTGCGGCCGCAGCGATCATGGCACCAGCTGCGGATGCCCGCGGCCCGGTCGAATACCGAAAACATGTCGGCGGCATCATGGTGACGCGCGCGCTTCAGCGCGCCGCCGCTGTCGCGAAGTAAGGGAGGGGGATCGATGGCTAAAACACACGTCACCATGAAGGTGAACGGCGCCGAGGTCGAAGGCCTCGTCGAGCCGCGCACGCTGCTGGTGCATTTCATCCGCGAGAATCTGCAGATGACCGGCACCCATATCGGCTGCGAGACCACGCATTGCGGCGCCTGCACCGTCGACATCGACGGCATGTCGGTGAAGTCCTGCACCATGTTCGCGGTGCAGGCCGATGGCTCCGACATCACCACGATCGAAGGCATGGCCAACGCCGACGGCACGCTGTCGGCCTTGCAGGAAGGTTTCCGCATGATGCACGGCCTGCAATGCGGCTTCTGCACGCCCGGCATGATCGTCCGCGCGCATCGGCTGCTGAAGGAAAATCCCTCGCCGAGCGAGCCGGAAATCCGGATGGGCATCTCCGGCAACATCTGCCGCTGCACCGGCTACCAGAACATCGTCAAAGCCATTCAATACGCCGCCGCAAAGATCAACGGCGTGGAATTCCAGGAGGCCGCAGAATGAACGACCTCACTCCCACGCGGGAACAACGCACCGCCGCACTCGAAGGCATGGGCTGCAAGCGCAAGCGCGTCGAGGACATCCGCTTCACCCAAGGCAAGGGCAATTACGTCGACGACGTCAAGCTGCCCGGCATGCTGCACGGCGACTTCGTCCGCTCGCCGCACCCGCATGCGCGCGTCAAGAAGATCGACGACAGCGCGGCGCTGAAGGTGCCCGGCGTGCTCGCGGTGATCACCGCCGAGACGCTGAAGACCGTGAACCTCGCCTGGATGCCGACCTTGGCCGGCGACGTGCAGATGGTTCTGGCCGACGGCAAGGTGCTGTTTCAGAATCAGGAGGTCGCCTTCGTCGTCGCCACCGACCGCTATGCGGCCGATGACGGCATCAACGCGGTCATCGTCGAATACGAGCCGCTGCCGCCGCTGGTCGATCCCTTCAAGGCGATGGACGCGAACGCGCCGGTGCTGCGCGAGGATCTCGTCGGCAAGATGTCCGGCGCGCATGGTCCGCGCAAGCACGACAACCACATCTTCGAGTGGACCGTCGGCGACAAGGACCTCACAGACGCCGCCTTTAGGAAGGCGGAGGTCACGATCAAGGAGATGATCTCTTATCACCGCACCCATCCGTCGCCGCTCGAAACCTGCCAGTGCGTCTGCTCTTTTGACAAGATCAAGGGCGAGCTGACGATCTACGGCACCTTCCAGGCCCCGCACGTGATCCGCACCGTGGTGGCGCTGATCGCAAAAATTCCGGAGCATAAGATCCACGTGATCGCGCCCGACATCGGCGGTGGCTTCGGCAACAAGGTCGGCGCCTATCCCGGTTATATCTGTGCGGCGGTGGCCTCCATCGTCACCGGCAAGCCGGTGAAATGGGTCGAGGACCGCATCGAGAACCTCACCGCGACCTCGTTCGCGCGCGACTATCACATGACCACCGAGATCGCCGCGACCAAGGACGGCAAGGTCACCGGCCTTCGCGTCCACGTGCTCGCCGATCACGGTGCGTTCGACGCCTGCGCCGACCCGTCGAAATGGCCGGCCGGCTTCTTCAACATCGTCACTGGCTCCTATGACTTCCCGACCGCACATCTGGCTGTCGATGGCGTCTACACCAACAAGGCGCCGGGCGGCGTCGCCTACCGTTGCTCGTTCCGCGTCACGGAGGCGGCCTACTGCATCGAGCGCGCCATGGATATTCTGGCGCAGAAGCTCAACATGGACCCCGCTGAACTCCGGCTGAAGAACTTCATCAAGCCGGAGCAGTTCCCCTATCACTCGGCGCTCGGCTGGGAATACGATTCCGGCGACTACCACACCGCCATGCGCAAGATGATGGAGACGACCGGCTACGCCGCGCTCCGGAAGGAGCAGGCGGAGAAGCGTGCCGCGTTCGCGCGGGGGGAGACCCGCGAGATCATGGGGCTCGGCATCTCCTTCTTCACCGAGATCGTCGGTGCTGGCCCGTCGAAGAACTGCGACATCCTCGGCATTGCGATGTTCGACTCCTGCGAGATCCGGATGCATCCGACCGGGGCCGGCATCGCGCGGGTCGGTTCAAAAAGCCAGGGCCAGGGCCACGAGACCACCTGGGCCCAGATCATCGCCACCGAGATCGGCATTCCCGCCGATAACATCATGGTGGAGGAGGGCAACACCGACACCGCGCCCTATGGGCTCGGCACTTACGGCTCACGCTCGACGCCGGTCGCGGGTGCCGCAATCGCCATGGCCGCGCGAAAGATCAAGGCCAAGGCGCAGATGATCGCGGCCTACAAGCTCGAGGTCCACGAGGACGATCTCGAATTCGACATCGACGGCTTCCGGGTGAAGGGCCTGCCGGAGAAGTTCATGTCGATGAAGGACATCTGCTGGGCGGCGTACAACTCGGTGCCGCCGGGCATGGAGCCGGGACTGGAAGCGGTGAGCTATTACGATCCGCCCAACATGACCTATCCGTTCGGCGCTTATCTCTGCGTGATGGACATCGACGTCGATACCGGCGTGTACAAGGTCCGGCGCTTCTATGCGCTCGACGATTGCGGCACCCGGATCAACCCGATGATCATCGAGGGGCAGGTGCATGGCGGCCTGACCGAAGCCTTCGCCATCGCGATGGGCCAGGAGATCCGCTACGACGAGGTAGGTAACGTCGTCACCGGCTCGTTTATGGATTTCTTCATGCCGACTGCGGTGGAGACGCCGCATTGGGAAACCGACTTCACCGTCACCCCGTCGCCGCATCACCCGATCGGCGCCAAGGGCGTCGGCGAAAGCCCGAATGTCGGCGGTGTGCCGGCCTTCTCCAATGCCGTCAACGACGCGTTCTCGTTCCTGGGCAGCACGCACATCCAGATGCCGCATGATTTCTGGCGCAACTGGAAGGCGGCGAAGGATCTGGGCGCGGTGGCGTAGCGATGAAGGGCCGTGATGAGATCGCGCAAGCGCTGGCCGCATCGGGCTATATCGCCGATGCGGACCTCGCGACTGCGATCTCGCTGATGCAATTGTTGCGGCGTCCGCTGCTGCTCGAGGGCGAGGCGGGCGTCGGCAAGACGGAAGTGGCGAAAGCACTTGCAAAAGTGCATGCGACCGAGCTGATCCGGCTGCAATGCTACGAGGGCCTAGATCAGTCCTCCGCGCTCTACGAGTGGAATTACCAGCGGCAATTGCTGGCGATCCAGGCCCATCGCGGCAGCGATAGCATCGAGGACCAGGTGTTCTCGGAAAAATACCTGCTCGAGCGCCCCTTGCTCGCCGCGATCCGTCGGCCGAAGGCGCCGGTGCTGCTGATCGACGAGATCGACCGCGCCGACGACGAGTTCGAGGCGTTCCTGCTGGAGCTGCTTTCGGACTTCCAGGTCTCGATCCCCGAGCTCGGCACCATTCCCGCAATCACCATCCCGCATGTCGTGCTGACCTCGAACGGCACGCGCGAGCTCTCCGACGCGTTGCGCCGGCGCTGCCTCTATCACTATGTCGACTATCCCGACGTCGACCGCGAGACCCGCATCATCCTGGCGCGCGTCATGGGCGCGAGCCCGTCGCTGTCGCTCCAGATCGCGCGCATGGTCGAGGGTGTGCGCAAGGAGGAGCTGCGAAAAGTCCCGGGCGTGGCGGAGACGCTGGATTGGGCGGCAGCTCTCGTCGGCCTCGACGTAACCAATCTTCACGACGCACCCGAGATTGTGCATGAGACGCTCGTCTGCCTGTTGAAGACTCACGAAGACCGCGCCCGTGTCACGCCAGAGGTGACACAGCGCCTGCTGGGAAAGGTCGCATGAGCTGCTGTGGCTCCAGCCCCGGATATGATGACCTCAACGAGGTCTCGCGCCTCGTCTCCGCGAAGCTTGCGGCGTTCCTGCGCACGCTACGCGAGGCCGGCTTTCGCGTCGGGCTCGCCGAAGGGCAGGATGCGGCGACGCTGATATCATCGGGCTATGCGGCGCGGCCGGGTCTGCTGCGCACGGCGTTCAAGCACCTGTTCTCGGCACGCAAATCCGACTGGGACAAGTTCGACGGTCTGTTCGACGCGTTCTGGTTGGGCAAGCGCGTGCGCTCGCGCTCCCGCACGATTGGATCAACACCGGGCGCCAGCAATCCCTCGCTGAAGAGCTTGCAGGATGCCGCGGCGGAGCAGGGCAGTAACCAGTCCGCCGTAGACCAGCTTCCGTCCTCCGACGACGCGCCGGAAGGCCGTTCCGGCGAGGGCCGCATGGAAGGTGCTTCACGCGCCGACAATTTTGCCGAGGTCGATTTCCGAAAGCTGAGCGATCCAGACCAGGTCGCGCAGGCCCATGAGGCCGCAGCAGCGCTCGCCAAGGCAATGCGGACGCGGCTGACCCGGCGCGATCTGGCGCGCCGGCGTGGCTACCGGCTTGATCTCCGCCGCACGATTCACCGCAACATCAGCCATGGCGGCGTTCCCATCAGCCTGGTGAAACGCCAGCGCAAGGACAAGCCGTTGCGGCTGGTCGTGCTGCTCGATGCCTCGGGCTCGATGAGCATGTAAACGGCAGTCTTCTTGCGCTTCATCCACGGTGTGCTCGACCAGTTCCGTGAGGCCGAGGCGTTCCTGTTCCACACGCGCCTCGCCTACGTCTCCGACGCGATGAAGGAGAAGGACGCCGGCCGCGCGCTCGACCGGCTCTCGATCATGGCGCAAGGCGCGGGCGGCGGCACCAGGATCGGCGAGTGCTTGCAAACCTTCAATCGCTGGCACGCCGCGCGCGTGATCCATTCCCGCAGCTGCGTGATGATCGTGTCCGACGGCTACGAGACCGGCGATGCCGCATTGCTTGGCCGCGAGATGGCGGCGCTGCACCGGCGCTGTCGCCGCATTGTCTGGCTCAACCCGATGATGGCGTGGGAGGGCTACACGCCCGAAGCGCGGGGCATAAGAGCTGCGTTGCCGCATGTCGATCTCTATGCGCCCGCGAATTCGCTGAGCAGCCTGCGAGCGCTCGAACCCTATTTAGCGAAGCTTTGAGGAGGCTTCCGATGACCGCTCATGTCGAAGTGCTTGATGTAGTCGCTCAGATGAAGGCCGCCGAGCGTGCCTTCGTGCTCGCGACGGTGGTGCGCACGGTGTCGGTGACCGCGGCGAAGGCTGGCGCCAAGGCGATCATCGCCGCCGACGGCACCATCGTCGCGGGTTGGATCGGCGGGGGCTGCGCCAAGGGCGCGGTGCTGAAGGCGGCGCGCGAGGCGCTCGCCGATGGCGAGCCGCGCATGGTCTCGGTGCAGCCGGAGAACCTGCTGGCCGAGCTCGGCGTCAGCGCGGGGGAGAGCCGCGACGGCATCCGCTTTGCCAGCAACATGTGCCCGAGCAAGGGCACGATGGACATCTTCGTCGAGCCGGTGCTGCCGCATCCCTCGCTCGTCATTCTCGGTGCGAGCCCGGTGGCGCTGTCGCTTGCGGCGCAGGCGCGCGTGCTCGGCTATCACGTCACGTTTGCTGCGCCGTCCGCCGATCTCACGGCGCAGCCGGACGCCGACGCGGTCATCGATGGTTATCAGCTCGGCGAGCTCAACGACTCCAAGCGCTTCGTCGTCGTCTCGACGCAGGGCAAGGGCGACGAGGCCGCCTTGCGCGCGGCGGTCGCGACCAAAGCCTGTTATCACGCCTTCGTCGGCAGCCGCCGCAAGATGGCTTCGCTGCGCGCAAAACTCCTTGCAGAGAGCGCCAGCGCGGCTGCGATCGACGATTTCAAGGCGCCGGCCGGCCTCGATCTCGGCGCGATCACGCCGGAGGAGATCGCAATGTCGATCCTCGCCGAGATCACCAGAGAACGCCGGCGTGGCCAGCGCGCGGCCAATCAAACAGCAAGCAGAGAGTGAGACACCGATCATGCAGATGAACGACAGCCAGCGAATTCCCGCCTCACGCGAGCAGGTGTGGGCGGCGCTGAACGATCCCGCTGTGCTGAAGCAGTGCATCCCGGGCTGCCAGTCGCTCGAGGTGACCGCGCCGAACGAGATGACCGCGACGGTGGTCTTCAAGGTCGGCCCGGTGAAGGCGACGTTCAGCGGTAAGGTGACGCTGTCCGATTTCGATCCGCCCAACAGTTACCGTATCTCAGGAGAGGGCTCCGGCGGCGTCGCCGGCTTCGCCAAGGGTGGCGCGGTGGTGCGGTTGGAATCCGAGAGCGCCGACGTGACGGTGTTGCATTACGAAGTCGATGCGCAGATCGGTGGCAAGCTCGCGCAGTTGGGAGCACGGCTGATCAATTCGACCGCGACGAAGCTGGCGGGGGAGTTCTTCAAGTCATTTGCCGACGTGGTGAGCGCGAAGGCCGAGGCAGGCTAGCTGCCGTAGGGTGGGCAAATCGACTTGTCCGCCGTAGCTCGAAGAGCGAAGGCGGAAGCGAGCCTACCGTCTTCATCGCTACAAAAGAAGGTGGGCACGGCGCTTTGCGCCTTTGCCCACCCTACGATAGTCGCGCAAGCCGCCATCACCCCAACGACACCCCCGCCTTGGCCCGGCTGATCCCCAGCGTCAGGATGCGCTGCAGGAGATCCGGATATTTGAGCCCGGCATGTTGAGCCGCCGTGGCGAACTCCTGGCTCTTGGCGATCTCGGGGTTGGGATTGGCTTCGATGAAATACGGCGTGCCGTCGGCGGCGAGACGAAAATCGATGCGTGCGTAGCCGTCGAGGCCAAGCGCCCGGTAGATGCGCTTCGCGGCGCGCTGGATGCGCGCGGTGACTTCGGGCGCGAGGTCCTTGGCCGGCCCGTCGACGATGCCGAGCTTCTCCTGATAGTCGGTGTCGTGCTTGGCTTTCTCCGTGGCGATGTGCCGTGATCTGCGCCCGCCCATGCTGCCGAATTTCAGTTCCCAAACCGGCAGGACGCGCAGCCGGTTGTTGCCGAGCACGCCGACATAAAGCTCGCGCCCCTCGATGAACTGCTCGGCGATGGCGGCGGATTCGACCCGCTCGTGGATGAAGGCGACGCGCTCCACGAGCTTCTCGTCGGTATCGACGATCGAGGCCTGCGAGATGCCGAAGGACCCGTCCATGTTCAGGCTCTTGACGATCAGCGGCAGCGCAAGGCGCGTCGGGCGCTTCACCTTGCGGCGCATCGGGAAGACGGCGAAGGCCGGCGCTGCGATCCGGCGGTGATGCACCAGCGTCTTGGACAAATCCTTGCCGCGCGCCAGGATCAGGCCGCGCGGATTGCACCCGGTATAAGGGACCTTCATCAGCTCGAGATAGCTGGCGATGTGCTGGTCGTAGGCGACGTTGTTGTGGAATTCCTCGAGCAGCGTGAAGACCACGTGGGGCTTGAATTCTTCGATCGCCTCGCGGATCGGCTTGATCTCGTCCTGCGCACCGAGGGCGCGAACCTCGTGGCCGGCCGCACGCAAGGTGCTCACCACGTCGTATTCCGTCTTCCAGTTGTTGATTTCCTGCGGCGTGTATCCGTCGGAGGAGTCCGGAGGCATGAAGTCCGGATGCATCAGCACCAGAATGCGTGAGCGTCTCATAGCGCGATCCATTTGCGCCGAGACGGGCCAAACAGCGCGTGCATCGTCTTGGCGGTCACGAGGACGGTGAAATCGAGAACGAGCTTCTGTTCGGGGCCGACGGCGCGCAGATCGAGCTCACGGCAGCGGGAGATCATATCATCGAGCACGGCATCGAGCGTGAGCTGGTTCTCGCCCGTCCACCGCGCGACCAGCTGCCTGATCTGCGCGCGGTGCCGTCTGATCAGGGCCGAAGCCGGCTTTGAGCGGTGATGCCGTGGATCGGCTGAAAACAGCCGGGAGAGGTCGCGGTCGTAGGTCTTCGGCGCTGTGAAGGCGTAGAACGCCTGCTTCTTCTTGTAGTGGTCTTCGAGCGTCTGGCTGAGCCGGCCCAGCGTATCGACACGCTCCCGCGTCGTGATCAGCGGCCGCTTTCCCGCAATCTCGTGCATCAGCTCGTCGACATATTCGAGCTTCTTC
Source organism: Bradyrhizobium sp. 956_D2_N1_4 (assembly GCF_052076025.1). Taxonomy (NCBI): domain Bacteria; kingdom Pseudomonadati; phylum Pseudomonadota; class Alphaproteobacteria; order Hyphomicrobiales; family Nitrobacteraceae; genus Bradyrhizobium; species Bradyrhizobium sp. 956_D2_N1_4. The sequence continues at coordinate 9,227,710 of NZ_CP197237.1, forward strand.
AGCGCCGGCCATCCGGCATATCGCGTCCGCCAGTTCGAGCGTGGGCGCAGCCACACCGCGAAGGTCTCGGCGAAGTCTTCATCCGGATGGCTTTGCGCGTACCACAGCCGGAGGTGCTGGACGTAGCGCCTGCTGGCAGGATTGGGCCGGTAGTAGCGCGGGTAGTGTTTCGACGACGGGCCGAACAGCTGCTGCCAGCGCCGGCGGCGCTGCAGCTGATAGCCGTGCTGCACGGCATGGCCGGCCTCGTGACGGAGGATACCCATGCACTCGCGCCAGGTTCCGCCCTCGACGTCGAACATCATCTTCTTCTCGAGCTTCATCAGACGGGGATGGGCGAGATAGAAGGGGATGGCGATGCCCGGCACATCGCCCGGACTGAACCATTCGCTCGAGATCCATGTGTGCGGTCGCAGCCGGATGCCCCGCTCTTCGAGCTCCTCATGGAGCGTGCTGACGCAGTCCTCGAGCCAGGTGCCTTTGACCGTAACCCTCAGGCTGGAGAGGCGCTGCTTGAGCAACTCGTCATCCGACAGCTTCTCCCAGGCAAATTTCCGGCGCGGCATCAGGAATCCAGGGGGCAGGGATGACTCGGTATCCGGATGATGTCATGGGCGGCGGCGGGCAACAACCCGTGGGGCTGCGAAGCGGGCTGCGGCGCGTCAGCGCTCAACGCCGTAGGGTGGGCAAAGCGACTTGTCCGACGTAGCTCGGAGAGTGAAGGCGGAAGCGTGCCCACCACCTTCAATATAAAAAGAAAAGGTGGGCACGGCGCTTTGCGCCTTTGCCCACCCTACGAGACCTTCCGGGATCGGAAAAACTAGTCGAACAGGCTCGACACCGACTCTTCCGCCGCGGTGCGCGCGATGGCGTCCGAGATCAGGCTGGCGATCGGAAGCGTGCGGATGTTCGGAGCCTTGGTCACCGCCTCCGTCGGCAGGATCGAGTCGGTGATCACGAGCTCCTTCAGCTTCGAGCCCGCGATGCGGGCGGCCGCGCCGCCGGAGAGCACGCCGTGGGTGATATAGGCGTAGACGTCCTTGGCGCCCTTGGCGATCAGCGCGTCGGCCGCGTTCACCAGCGTGCCGCCGGAGTCCACGATGTCGTCGATCAGGATGCAGGTGTAGCCGGCGACGTCGCCGATCACGTTCATGACCTCGGATTCGCCCGCCCTCTCGCGGCGCTTGTCGACGATCGCGAGCGGGGTGTTGATGCGCTTGGCAAGGCCACGTGCGCGCGCCACGCCGCCGACGTCAGGCGAGATCACCATCGTCTTGGAGAGATCGAACTTGTCCTTGATGTCGCGCACCATCAGCGGTGCCGCGTAGAGATTGTCGGTCGGGATGTCGAAGAAGCCCTGGATCTGGCCGGCATGCAGGTCGAGCGTCATGACGCGGTCGACGCCGGCCTGCGTGATCAGGTTGGCGACGAGCTTGGCCGAGATCGGCGTGCGCGAACCCGATTTGCGGTCCTGCCGGGCGTAGCCGAAATAGGGCAGCACCGCGGTGATGCGGCGTGCCGAGGAGCGGCGCAGCGCATCGGTGATGATCAGCAGTTCCATCAGATGGTCGTTGGCGGGGAACGAGGTCGACTGGATGACGAAAGCATCCGAGCCACGGACGTTCTCCTGGATCTCGACGAAGATCTCCATGTCGGCGAAGCGCCGTACCACGGCCTTGGTTAGCGGCAGGTCGAGGCCTTGCGCGATCGCCTGCGCGAGAGCCGGGTTTGAGTTGCCGGCGACAAGCTTGATGGAGCCGTTCTTGGCCGACATGGACGCTTCCTCCCGCGCTTTGCTGGATACGACGTTCAACATCAGAGAATACCCACTGGAAGCACGGTTACGACGGGCGAGGAAATATCAGGCCGGGGCCTGCAATGGCAACCCGGCATGCTACGTTTTCCCTCCGAAATCCTGAGTCGGGCCAACGGTTTGGCCGCAACTTGGGGCCGTGGTTTCGCGGGGGTTATCGCTCGGCATAGCCCAGCGCCGAGGCCGGCATCTCGGCCGCCGGAGCCTCCGGGATCACGCTGGCCACCGCCGGTCCCCGCAAGCCGGGAACAGTGCTCGGCGCGTCCGGCGTTCCGTTGATCATGTTGGAAAGTCCGCTGAATCCGGCCTGGGCGATCTTCCGCAGCACGAGGTCGTCGGCGGCGCCCCAGGGATCGCGGCCGCCCTTGGCGGCGGTCAATTCCTCGCCGGAGAGGCGCAATGCCCGCTGCTGGTTGGCGTCGTAGACGTCCCAGACCCAGGCGATCACGGTCTTGCCGCGCACGATTTGGGCGGAGAGGTAACTGCGCACGCGATAGGCAGCCGTCCCCTCGCGGGAGACGACGGACAGGCTGCGCAGCTTGGATTCGCTGTCGAGCACGCCGACCATGCGGTCGAACACCTGCGGGGGCGGCCCGTCGATCGATTCGAAGGCCACGGTCGCCCCTGAGCCGGTACTCGGCGCCATCGCATAGGAGTTGGCGGCACCGCCGCCGCCGGCGCAGCCGCCAAGCGCGACCGCCGCTGCCAGCAGCATGACCGCCAGCACACGCGAACCCGCGCGGCCCAGGATGAATGACGCGTCCCTCATTATGGGGGGCAGCGATATCGTTAAAATCGATTAAGGTCTAGGGCAGGAAGGACACATCATTGGGCCGATCCGGCCGAGGAATTGTCGATGAGGGGAGCGACTTTGGGGGTAATCGTTGCCTGCCTCATCGTGGGGCGGGCCGCGGCGGCAGAAAGTGCGGCCGAGGCAATCCGGGCTTTCGGACTGACCGGTACCTGGTCGGTTGATTGCAAACGGGATCCGTATCAGGCCTGTGAGAACAACCGCTGTGGCGCGCGATTGACGTACATCGCGTCGTCCTCCGGAGCGCCGACGACAAGGAATGTGATCGGGACGTTCACACCTGGGCAAGTAAGGACATTCATCAGCGCGATCTATTCGGCGACGCGTATTGCCGACGACAAGATCAAGATCGTGTCGGTTCAGGACCCTCCACCCAGCACGACACTGATCTGGTGGCGTCAGCCGGGCGAGGTTTGGGAGATCGTTCTGCTCAAGGTCGGCGACAAATATCGGACTTTCTCCGCGCATCGCGACGATTGGAAGAAGATCGAAGTCGATGAAGGTTTCGAGGTCCGACCGCCGCCGCCGCCTCCACCAGCTCAAATGTACGTTGATTTGCCGACTAAATGGCTTCGCGGAAAGAATGAAACGCCATTGTTCGAAAGATGCAGCGACTAACCTAATGGGTTGCGGCAAGAACTAGGCCGAATTCGTTCTTAATTCTCCAGCGCGATCGCGTGGATGTGGCGGCCGTAATCCGGCTCCTTGCGATGTACCGAGCGGCGATAGCTGAAGAAGCGCTCGTCGGCATAGGTGTCCAGGCCAAGATCGTCGATCATCAGGATGCCGGCGGCTTCGAGCCGCTTCCGGATGAAGCCGGCGAGGTCGAACATCGCGTGTCCGGCGCGCACCGACGGGATGAAGAACATGGCGTTGTCCGCGTCCGCCTCGATGAAGCGGGCCACGAACTCGTTGCCGACCTCGTAGCTGTCCTGTCGGATCAAGGGGCCGATCGCGGCGATGATGCCGCTGCGCGTGGCGCCGAGCTTCTCCATCGCCGAGATCGTCTGTTCCAGCACGCCGGTCAGCGCGCCTTTCCAGCCGGCATGGGCGCCGCCGATCACGCGCGCGTTGGGATCGACGAACAGCACCGGCCCGCAATCGGCGGTGGAGACGCCGAGCGCGATGCCGGGTGTTTTCGTGACCAGCGCATCGCCCTTCGGCCGCGGTCCGCTCGGCCACGGCGCTTCGGCAATGAGGACATCGGGCGAATGGATCTGGTGCAGGCTGATGAAGCGCTCCGGGGCGACGCCGACATGCTCGGCCATGCGGCGGCGGTTCTCCGCGACATGCGCCGGATCGTCGTTGGAGCCGAGCCCGCCATTGAGCGCCGAATAAATCCCGCCTGAGACACCGCCCTCGCGGGTGAAGAAGGCATGGCGCAGGCCGGGCACGGCCGACAGCAGCGACGAAGCAAGCGTCATGAAGCGCCTCCGGCCCGTTCGAGATCGCTGAGGCCGGCGATGCCGGTCAGCCGCGGCTCGGAGATGCCGAGCACCTTGAACATCGAGCCCATGCCGCTGCGCCCGGTATCGGTCAGGCGCTTGAGCGCCACCGAAATGTCGGTGGCGACTTCAGGCGTCGCCTTCTGCATCAGGGCAGCTGCGCGGGTATCGATGCCGACGCGCTTGAGGAAATCGCCCTGCGTCACCGGGCCGTGCACACGGGCGCCGACATCCTCGGCCGCGCGCGCCAGGGCCTGGAAGTCGACATGGGCTGTGACGTCGGCCTGGCCCGGCGCCTTCAGGGGATCGGTGAAGGTGTGGCGCGCGATCGCCTGGAACGTGTCGCCGGCATCGCTGCGCAGATGGCCGTAATCGATGATCAGCGCCGCGCCGTCCTGGTCGCGCACGCGCGTGGCGAGCTTCATGATCTCGCCGTCGGGGCGCCATTCGAACACGGCGCCAACGGGAGCGGCGCGCACCAGAGGCGGCAGCAGCACGTCGAAGCGCGGCGTCGGGTCGGCGGCCGCGCCGAATTGAAGCTTGCCGTTGGGATCGATCTCGATCACGCGCTCGTGCCAGCCGTTCTCGCGCTTCACCATCTGGCGGATCGGCAGCACGTCGAAATATTCGTTGGCGAGGATGATGCTCGGCCCTTCGGGCACGTCGTCGATGCTGTCGTGCCAGGCGATGTTGCGCACGCCCGCCAGCGTCGCACTCTGCCGCTCGCGCAGCACCGGATTGACCTCGACCATGTGGACGTGAAGCGCCTGGTAGAGCGGCGGCAGCACGCGCAGTGCGCGCAGCGCATCCGCCATCATGGTGCCGCGGCCGGGGCCGAGCTCGATCAGCCGCAGGAATTGCGGCGAGCCCATCTGCTTCCACACCGAGGCGGTCCACAGCCCCAGGAGCTCGCCGAACATCTGGCTGACCTCGGGCGCGGTGGTGAAGTCGCCTTCGCGCCCGAGCGGATCGCGCGAGACGTAATAGCCATAGCGCGGATGCATCAGGCACAGTTCCATGTACCGCCAGACCGGCATGGGCCCTGAGGATTTGATCAGCGCCCTGATCTCGTTGAGTAGCGGCTGTTCGGTCACGGTCTGTCTTCTCGAAAGGAATTAACTGATAGCCCCGGCGGGCTTCGGCGCGCCGCGCCTGATAGCCAATACAATAAGTATGAGGCCTACAATAAGCATCGGGATCGACAACAGCATGCCCATGGTTAATCCGCCCCAGAGGAAGCCGAGCTGGACGTCCGGCTCGCGGAAATGCTCGCCGGCGATGCGGGTCAGGCCATAGATCAGGATGAAGGCGCCGAGGATCATGCCGGGCCGCTTCAGGGCGCCGAAACGGATCATGATCGCGAGCACGGTGAACAGCAGGATGCCCTCCATGCCGGCCTCATAGAGCTGGCTCGGATGGCGCGGCAGCTGCGTCGGATCGTTGGGGAAGATCATCGCCCAGGGCAGGCTGGGGTCGGCGGCGCGGCCCCACAATTCGCCATTGATGAAATTGGCGATGCGCCCGAGCAGCAGCCCGACCGGGGCGACTGCCGTGGTGATGTCGCCCAGCGACAGGATCGAGATGCGGTTGCGATAGGCAAACCACATCACCGCGACGACGCAGCCGAGGAAGCCGCCATGGAAGGACATGCCGCCCTCCCACAATTTGAAGATCGCGGCGGGGTGATCGATGAAGAAGGGCAGATTGTAGAACAGCACGTAGCCGGTGCGGCCGCCGAGGATGATGCCGAGCGTGACCCACAGGATGAAGTCGTCGATCTGCACCAGCGACATCGGCGCGGGGCCGCTCCACAGGCGCTCTTTCTTCAGCAGCGAGCGCGCATAGAGCCAGCCGAACACGATGCCGCTGATATAGGCCAGCGCATACCAGCGGATCGCGAACGGACCGATCTCGATGGCGATCGGCTTGAAGGCGGGAAAGTCGATGAGCAGAAAGGGCATCAGGCCTTCTAGACTTAAACGAGATTGCGGCGATAGAGCGCCAGCAGACGCTCCCAATGCCGCTCGGCAGCGTCGCGGTCGTAGACCGGACGCTTGGGGAAGGCGAAGCCGTGATGCGTGCCGGGATAGATCTCGACCTCGGCCTTGGCACCGCTCATGCCCTGCTTGACCTTCTCGATGACCTCGGCGGGCGCGTAGATGTCGGTCTCGGCGCAGGCGAAATAGAGCTCGGCCTTGGTCTTGCCTGAGGCGAGATGCGGGCTGTTGTCTTCGTCGGTCGCCAGATGCGTTCCGTAGATCGAGGCGGCGGCCTTGACGCGGTCGGCAAAGTGCGTGGCCGCGTTGACGGCGTAACGGCCGCTCATGCAATAGCCGACGGTGCCGACGATTTTCGTATTGGCAGCCGCCTGGCCCTCGGCATAGGTGAGCAGGGCCCTGGTGTCCTCCATGATCATGGGAATGTTGAGCGAGGCCATGAGCTGGAACATGCGCTTGCGCTCGGGTGCATTCGGATCGGCCGGCAGCGCGCCGAGCTCCATCACGCCGGAGCGGTAGTAGAGGTTCGGCAGCATCACGTAATAGCCCGAGGTGGCGAGCCGGCGCGCCATGTCGCGCAGCTCCTCGCGGATCGCCGGCGCATCCATGTAGAACAGGATGATCGGAAACGGCCCGCCGCGTTCGGGATGGGTGATGAAGGTTGCGGTGTGGCCGTCCTTGGTGGGAATCGCGATCTGCTGATCGATCATCTCGTGCGCCTTCTGATTCTTGTTATGCAGGGACGTTGAATACGATTGCAAGGAAACCGGGGCATGACAAGGATACCGCCGATCGGCCCTTGAACCGTTTCGCCCGGATTGCCATTGTCTTTTCGCGCGTTCGCGCAAAGTTTATCTGAGGCCGCCAGGAGACCGACATGACCCAGACCAACAACCGGTTTTTCGACGAGATCGGCCGCCTGATGAACGACGCCGCCGGTGCCGCCCAGGGCGTCAAGCGCGAGTTCGACACCGTGATGCGCACCCAGGCCGAGAAATTCCTGCGCGACATGGACCTCGTCAAGCGCGAGGAGTTCGAGGCGGTCAAGGACATGGCCCGCCTCGCCCGCGAGGAGAACGAGGCCCTGAAGGCGCGCATCGTGGCGCTGGAGGCCAAGTTCGGCGGAACGCCGACATAAGGCCGCCGTTCTCGCTTACCCTCCCCTCCAGGGGAGGGTGGGGACCCCGCCGGGCGGGCCATTCTCCTTGTCATTTCCGCATCTTCCGGGTAAAAGCCCGCCAAGTTCGCGGCCCCCGCACCCCTGGAGGCTTGCTGCGAACTGCACCATGGGCCGCGCTGCGGCCCATTAACTTTTGCAAAAACAAGGACTTAGACTATGGCGACGACCGTCAAGGAATTGAAGGCGACCGCACGTCCGAAGAGCGGCAAGGGGGCCGCCCGGGCTGAGCGTCGCGCCGGGAAAGTGCCCGGAGTGATCTATGGCAACAAGCAACCCCCGCTCCCGATCTCGGTTGACGATCGTGAACTGCGCCAGCGCATCCTCGCCGGCCGGTTCCTCACCACGCTGGTCGACATCGACCTCGAGGGCAAGAAGCACCGCGTGATCCCGCGTGACTATCACCTTGATCCGGTCAAGGATTTCCCGATCCATGTCGACTTCATGCGTCTCGGCGAAGGTGCCACCATCCGCATCAGCGTTCCCTTGCATGTGGTGAAAGCGGAAGGTTCGCCCGGCGTGAAGCGCGGCGGCGCCGTCAACATCGTCGCGCATTCGATCGAGCTCGAATGCGGCGTCGAGAGCATCCCGCAATTCATCGAGGCTGATGTCGGCTCACTCGAAATCGGTCACTCGCTGCATCTGTCGGACATCAAGCTGCCGGCCGGCGTGAAGGCGCTGACCCGCGAGGACGCGACCCTCGTCACCATCGTGCCGCCGTCCGGCTACGCCGAAGAGCAGAAGGCCGCGGCTGCGGCTGCAGCTCCGGGCGCTGCTGCGGCTGCTCCGGCGGCTGGCGCTGCGGCTCCGGCTGCGGGTGCTGCTGCTCCGGCTGCGGCTGCCAAGGCTCCCGCCGGCGGCGACAAGAAGAAGTAATCTCTCAAAGAGCTGGGCGCGCGGTCCTTGATCGCGCGCCGAGCGAGGGGCGCGCCGCGTCATGCGACTCTTTGTTGGGCTCGGCAATCCCGGCGCGAAATACGCACGTAACCGGCACAATATCGGCTTCATGGCCGTCGACGAGATCGCGCGGCGGCATGGCTTTGCACCATGGCGCCGCAGGTTTCAGGGCGAGACCTCGGAAGGTGCGCTCGGTACTGAGCGCATCATCCTGCTCAAGCCGACAACCTACATGAATGACTCCGGCCGCAGCGTTCAGGAGGCGGCAAGCTTCTTCAAGATCGCGCCCGGCGACGTCACCGTGTTCCATGACGAGCTCGAACTGCCGCCGGGCAAGGTGCGGGTGAAGATCGGCGGCGGCATCGCCGGCCATAACGGCCTGCGCTCGATCTCCGCGCACATCGGCAACGAGTATCGCCGGGTCCGGCTCGGCATCGGTCATCCCGGCGTCAAGGAACTGGTGCACGGCCACGTGCTGTCGGACTTCGCCAAGGCCGACAACGACTGGGTGGCGACGCTGTGCGAGGCGGTGGCCGAGCACGCGGCACTGGTTGCCAAAGGCACGGACGCGACCTTCGCCAACAGGGTGCATCTCGCCA